>JADJPS010000017.1 GCA_016713105.1 Devosia sp.
CGCCCGAGCACCCCAGCACGGCCAAGTCTTCGCGCTGGTCAGCTGGAAGAACCGCACCTTCATGGCGCTCGCCCAGGCCGGCAGTGTCGAGAAATTCGTCGATGCGCTGATGTGGGCGCTCGTCCCGGTCTTCCTCGTCTCCAAAGGGGCCAGCCTGATCGAGATCGGCTGGGTCACCGGCATCTACGGCTTCGTCTGGGGCGGGAGCCAGCTGTGGACCGGACCACTTTCCGACCGCGTCGGGCGCAAGTGGCCGACGATCACCGGCTTCCTCGGATCTGCTCAGGCGGCGTCTTGGCCTTTCCGGCGCTGTCGACGCCGGTCGAATGGTCCATCGCCGCTGCCGTGACCGGCGTCGGCATGGCGCTGCTCTATCCGACACTCATGGCTGCCATGGGCGACATCGCACCGCCGAACTGGCGGGGCTCGGCGCTTGGCGTCTACCGCTTCTGGCGCGACCTCGGCTACGCCATCGGGGCGCTGGCCATGGGGATTCTCGCCGACGCCTCTCCGGGCTGCTCGAGGCGGGGTTCTGGTTCACCGGTCTCGCTATGGCCGGTTCCGCCATCTGGCTGATGCTGGCCATGGAAGAAACCCACCCGCGGCTCAACCCCGCCGCCGAAACGTCGGCCCGCCCGCTTTTCCCAAGCGAGGCCGAATGACCAACCTGATGCTTTCGCTGGCCGATCTTGCGGCCAACCCAGATCGCTATATGGCTGATCGACGTGCGGGATGAGGCGGAGTTCCGGGAGCGGCACATACCGGGCGCGCTTAACATGCCGCTGAGCAGACTAGAGGCCGAGGCAGTCGGCATTCCGGATGACAAACAACCTGTCACCGTCTGCGGCAAGGCGGTGGGCGCTCGGCCGAGGCAATACGCCGCCCGCTTGCGGGTAACGCGGTGCCAGCGCCCTCTGGCTGGAAGGCGGGACTGTTGGCTGGCATCTGGCAAACCAGCGCACTTGAGATTGCCTCGACCTGCAACCACGCGGCGCAGGCCCTATCGGTGACCTGTTGGACCGAAAATACCGAAGGAGAGGCGCGAGAGTATCCAGATTCGACTACGGCCCACTCTTGAGAGTCGGTCACCGCAAACCGGTGGTGGAGTGAAGCGCCCCAATGCCAAGTGCCAAATGGCCCATTAGAGAATGGCCCGACTGCATCGCGAATTCGGCCTCCGAATTGGCTGTCTCCAGTTGGGTTCGCGCGACCGCCGGGGCGAATAGACGCGACCTTTCCGAGGGTTAGCCAGGGCACCTCAGCAAGACCAAAAACACCAGTAATATCAATGACTTAGTGGCGGAGAGGGAGGGATTCGAACCCCCGATGGAGTTGCCCCCATGCCGCATTTCGAGTGCGGTGCATTCAACCACTCTGCCACCTCTCCGCGAGATGTCTGCCCGCGATGGTCGCGGCTGGTCGAGACGGGCGGGCTTATGGCATAGCGGGGCCGGACCTGCAACAGTCTTTGCCGGCGCGTCGCCACGCTGCCCGACATGGCCGGCGCAGGCCAGGTGAACGGAGCCCTGCCCGATGTCCCTGCCGCTCTTTGTCTACGGCGCCGCTGCCCCCCAGCTGCTCGCCGCCGTGCTCGGCCGGCCGCTGCGGCCGGCGATGCTCCACGCGGCGCGGGCGCCCGGATTTCGCGCCGTCCACTATCCGGGCCGGATCTATCCGGCGCTTGTCCGCCGCCCCGGTGCCGCCGCCGAGGGGCTGGTGCTGACCGACATCACGCCGTTCGAGCGCGACCTGCTCGATGCCTTCGAGGGCGAGGAGTATCGTCGCGGTCCGGTGGCCGTGATGATCGAGGCGGAGTTGCACGAGGCCGACGCCTACCTTCCCGCCATCGCCATCCCGCAGGACGCCCCCGGCTGGGAGCTTGCCGCCTGGCAGGCGCGGCACAAGCACCGGGTTCTCGCCGCCGACGCGGCCACCGCCTCGGAGTTGCGGGCAAGGCTGATCGCGGTGCGGCCGCACTGACCTCTGCGCCGAACGATCCGGCAGACCTTCCGCCTTGAGCAGACCTTCCGCCTTGACTCGGGCCCGCCGAGCCGCCATAAGCCGCCTCGGATTGCGTGCCGTTTTCGGCGCGCATTTTTTGGTTTGTTTCAACCGCTGTCCGAGGCCGCCGCCGACATTGTCGGCAGCCGAGCACGAAGTCCGCAGGATCAGGCATTGCCTGCGGCGCCACAGGGCGCGACAACGAAGAGGTCCGGAAACTCTCCGGCAGAACGATGACGTTTGCAGTGATCAAGACCGGTGGCAAGCAGTACAAGGTTGCCGCCAATGACGTGGTGAAGATCGAGAAGATCGCCGGCGAGCCGGGCGACGTGGTGACCTTCGACCAGGTCCTGATGGTGGGCGATGGCGACGATGTCACCATCGGTGCCCCGCTGGTGGAAGGCGCACTGGTCGCCGGCCAGTTCATTTCGACCAAGAAGCAGCGCACCATCATCGTGCTGAAGAAGGAACGCCGCCAGCACTACGATCGCCGCAATGGCCATCGCCAGCAGCTGTCGAGCGTGCGCATCACCGAGATCCTCGTCGGCGGCGCCAAGCCGACCACTGAGGTCGATGAAGTGGCCAGGGCGCGCTACCTCAAGGCCGCCGCCGCGAGCGGCGTCGCGGCCAGCGTGACGGCAGCGGCACCGGCCGCCGTGGCGGCTCCGGTCGCCGAAGCCCCGGTCGCCGAGGCCAAGGCTCCGGCGAGGAAGGCGGCGCCCAGGAAGGCCGCTGCCGAGACCGCCGAGGCGGCCGAAAAGCCTGCCAGGAAGCCCGCTGCCAAGAAGGCGGCGCCGAAGTCCGATACCTCCTCCGACGCCGAATAAGGAGCAACAGCTATGGCACACAAGAAAGCAGGCGGTTCCTCCCGCAACGGCCGTGACACCGCCGGCCGACGCCTCGGCGTCAAGAAGTTCGGCGGCGAAGCTGCGATTCCGGGCAACATCATCATCCGCCAGCGCGGGACCAAGTGGCATCCGGGCACCGGCGTCGGCATGGGCATCGACCATACCATCTACGCAGTTGTCGAAGGCAAGGTGACCTTCAAAACCCGCGCCAATTCCAAAGTCTACGTGTCGGTCGTACCGGCAGCCCAAGCAGCAGAATAACCCGGTGAGGCCTTGCAACCCCTGCCGGAGACCAGCTCCCCGGCAAGGCGACAAGGCAGGTTAGCCGACAGTCGACCGCGCAGTCGAAAAGACCAGGGGGAGCCGGAATCCGGTTCCCCCTTTGTCTTTTTCGTCGTGAGGGCGGCTGAAATGAGATTGTACTTAAGTTCTTATCGCATCGGCGATCGCGCCGGTTCGCTCCTGGCGCTGCTCGGCGGCTGCAAGCGCGCCGCAATCATCGAGAACGCGCTCGACATCTTCTCCCCGCAGGCCCGCGAGGTGTATCGCGCCGAAGCCTACGACCCGGCGACCGAATTGGCGTCGCTCGGCATCGCCGCGTCCCCGCTCGATCTCAGGCACTACTTTGGCCGGCCCGGGGCGCTCAGGGCGGAACTTTCCCGTTTCGATTTCGTCTGGGTCACCGGCGGCAATGCCTTCGTCCTGCGCCGCGCCATGAAGCAGTCGGGATTCGATGACGTGATCCTCGACATGCTCGGGCATGACGAGATCGTCTATGGCGGCTTCTCGGCCGGTGCCGTGGTGGCGGCGCCGAGCCTGGTCGGCCTGCACCTGATGGACGACCCCGACAGCGTGCCGCTCGGCTACGACGCCGAGACCGTCTGGGACGGGCTGGGGCTGATCGATCATGCCATCGTGCCGCACTACCGCTCGCCGCACCCCGAAAGCCCGGCCGCCGAACGCGCCGTGCGCCACCTGTGCGGCAAGGGCCTGCGCTACCGCGCACTGCGCGACGGCGAGGTCATCGTCTGGACCGAGGAACGGCGGCAGCACGCCGGCCCCGAGTTGAGGATCGCATGATGAAGCAGCACGAGACCGACGAAGTCGTTGTCCGGCGCCGGCCCCGGCTGATGGGGCCGGCCGCCCAGGCACGGGCCCTGGCCGAGGCCACCGCCCGCCTCGCCTCGCGCCGCCAGCGCGATGCGCTGCCGCTCCGCATCGAGACGCCGCGCCTCGTGCTGCGCGCCCCGATCCGCGGCGACGTGCCGGATCTGGTCAGGCTCGCCGACAACAGGGCGATCGCCAGCAAGCTCTCGCGCCTGCCCAGCCCCTATACCCGGGCCGACGGCATCGGCTTCGTCGAGATCGTCGCGCAGCGGCCGGATGAGCGGCCCTATGCCATCGTCCTCAACGACGGCTTCATCGGTATCGTCGGCTTCAGCTTCCACACCGGAGAGCCGCCCGAGCTGGGCTACTGGCTGGGCGAGCCGCACTGGGGCAAGGGCATCATGAGCGAAGCAGCCAGGGCCCTGCTCGAAGCCGCCTTTGCCACGCGGCTGTTTCCGCTGCTCAGGGCGCGGGCGCTCAAGACCAACCTGGGTTCCCGCAAGGTGCTCGAAAAGGCCGGCTTCGTCCTTGTCCGCGAGGACGTTGAAGCCATCGGCGACCGGGCGGGCGAGGAGACGGTCCACTACCGGCTGGAGGCACCGAAATGGCGCTAGGGATTCGGACTCGCCACAACACCGATGTCATTCCGGCGAAGGCCGGAACCCATCCTGGGATACCTGAAGCTCGGCCGCGAGACCTCAGGATGGGCCCCGGCCTTCGCCGCGGTGACGCCGCACGTGATCCTGCATCGGGGCGCAATTGATGGACGTGATCCTCAGGACCCCCCGCCTCACCCTGCGCCCGCAGGGCGAAGCCGATATCGACGCCAATCTGGCCGGGCTCAATGACTATGAGGTCGTCCGTTTCCTGACCGTGGTGCCCTATCCCTACACTCTTGCTGACGCCAGGAGCTGGATCGGTTCGCTGCGGCCCAACGCCGTCGGTCATGCCGTATTTGCCATCGACCTCCCCGGACATGGAATGATCGGCGCCGTGACCCTCCTCGGCGATCTCGGCTATTGGCTCGACCGGCGCTATCACGGCCATGGCTACATGACCGAGGCGAGCGCCGCGCTGCTTGACTGGCATTTCGCGGCACGTCCCGACGACGTCGTCCGTTCCGGTCTGCACCTCGGCAACACTGCCTCGTGGGGCGTGCAGAAGAAGCTCGGCTTCGTCGATACCGGCCGGCGCGAAATGAAGTTCTGTCGCTCGCAGAACCGCGAGGTCGAGCACATGGCGACCACCCTGACCCGCGCCGATTTCGAAATGGCACGGCCACGGCAGAGGAGCACCTGATGGACGTCACCCTGACCACCTCGCGCCTCGTGCTGCGCCAGCCGCGGCTTGCCGATGCGGAACGGCTGGCGCGGTTCCTCGACAATTTCGCGGTCTCCGGCAACCTCGCCCGCGTCCCCTATCCCTATCGGCTCGCCGACGCCAGGGCCTGGCTGCGCAGCTGGCGCCCGGACCGGCGACCGGGGGAGACCGGTTTCACCATCGAGCTGCCGGGCGAAGGCCTGATCGGCCACGTCGGCTTTCACGCCGACCTTGAGGGCACCGTCATCGGCTACTGGCTGGGGCAGCCCTTCTGGAGCCGTGGCTTCATGACCGAGGCGGCGCGCGGCGCCCTCGAGTGGTACTTCGCGGCGTCCGACGCCGAGGCCGTGCACTCGGGGGTGTTTCACTTCAACAAGGCCTCGCTCGCCATCCAGAAGAAGCTGGGATTCATCGAGATCGGCACCTCTTCCCGGCTTTGCCTTGCGCGCGGCGAAGAGCTGCGCCATATCGACACCCGACTGACGCGTGCCGCCTGGGCAGCGAACCGCGCCACCCCAGGCCAACAGGACCCCGTGAACCGATGAAATTCCTCGACCAGGCCAAGGTCTTCGTCCGCTCGGGCAATGGTGGTGCCGGCGCGGTCTCGTTCCTGCGCGAGAAGTTCGTCGAGTTCGGCGGCCCCTCCGGCGGCAATGGCGGCCGCGGCGGCGACGTCATCATCCGCTGCGTCGACGGGCTCAACACGCTGATCGACTACCGCTACCAGCAGCACTTCAAGGCCGCAGACCGGCACCCACGGCATGGGCAAGGACCGCCATGGCGCCAAAGGCGACGACGTCCTTCTCAAGGTGCCCGTCGGCACGCAGATCTTCGAAGACGACAACGAGACGCTGATCGCCGACTTCACCGCAGGTCGGCCAGAGAGATCGTGCTGGCGGCGGGCGGCAATGGCGGCTTCGGCAATGCTCACTTCAAGACCTCGACCAATCAGGCGCCGCGCCGTGCCAATCCCGGCCAGGAGGGTACCGAGAAGTGGATCTGGCTCAGGCTCAAGCTGATCGCCGATGCCGGTCTCGTCGGCCTGCCCAATGCCGGCAAGTCGACCTTCCTCGCCGCCGTCTCGGCCGCCAGGCCCAAGATCGCCGACTACCCGTTCACCACGCTGCACCCGAACCTCGGCGTCGTCTCCATCGGTGAGCGTGACTTCGTGCTGGCCGACATCCCCGGCCTGATCGAAGGCGCCCATGAGGGCGCCGGTATCGGCGACCGCTTCCTCGGCCATGTCGAGCGCTGCGCCGTGCTCATCCACCTGATCGACGGCACCCAGGACGACGTCAAGCTGGCCTACACCACCATCCGGCACGAGCTCGCCTCCTATTCCGAGGACCTGGCGGAAAAGCCCGAGATCCTGGTGCTCAACAAGATCGATGCGCTCGACGCGGGGGCGATCAAGGAGAAGCTCAAGGTCTTGAAGAAGGCCAGCAAGGCCGAAGTGCTGACCAGCTCGGGCGTCACCGGGCAGGGCGTCGACCAGGTGCTCTACAAGGTAATCTCCTACATGGACGCCGAGAAAGCCGCCATCGCCGAAGCCGAAAGGCGGAAGCTCGAGCCCAATTGGGTGCCGTGATGGGGAGGCATCGTCCGCTCGCTGGGCTACCCCTCACCCTGGCCCTCTCCCCGGCGGGGAGAGGGGACGCCTGGGCAGGATCGGACCACATCGCCCCCTCGCCCCTTTGGGGAGAGGGCCGGGGTGAGGGGCAGTGCCCGGAGCAGTCCGCATGAGCAATGCCCTCGCCCCCTACCGGCGGCTCACCATCAAGATCGGCTCGGCGCTGCTCGTCGACGGCACGACCGGCAGGCTGCGCGCCGAGTGGCTCGCCTCCCTCGCCGAGGACCTCGCTGCGCTCAAGGCGGACGGGCGCTCGCTGGTGGTCGTCTCCTCGGGTGCCATCGCGCTCGGCCGGCGCCTGCTCGGGCTCGACGCCAGGGCGCTGCCGCTCGAACAGAGCCAGGCCGCCGCCAGCGCCGGCCAGATCGCGCTCAGCCAGGCCTGGGCCGCCGCGCTCGGCGCCCACGACATCGTCACCGGCCAGATCCTCTTGACCCCCAACATCACCGAGGAGCGGCGCTACTTCCTCAACGCCCGCACCACCATCGCCACGCTCCTCGGGCTCGGCGCCGTCCCATCATCAACGAAAACGACTCCGTCGCCACCGCCGAGATCCGCTACGGCGACAACGACCGGCTCTCGGCCCGCGTCGCCACCATGATCGAGGCCGACTGCCTGATCCTGCTCTCCGATGTCGACGGGCTGTACTCGGCTCCGCCGGGCAAGGACCCCAATGCCCGCCACCTGCCCGAGGTGGCGCTGATCACGCCCGAGATCGAGGCCATGGCCGGCGGCGCCGCCAGCCACCTGAGCCGCGGCGGCATGACCACCAAGGTCGAGGCCGGCAAGATCGCCACCGGGGCCGGCACCGCCATGATCATCGCCAGGGGCACTGCGGACCATCCGCTGCGTGCCCTTACCGAAGGCGCGCGCCACACCCTGTTCGCTCCGGCCCAGAGCCGGGCCCAGGCCCGCAAGCGCTGGATCATGGGAACGCTCGAGCTTTCGGGCGCCGTGCACGTCGATGCCGGGGCCGCTCGTGCACTGCTGACCGGCAGGAGCCTCCTGCCGATCGGGGTCACCCGGGCCAGCGGCGCGTTCGAGCGCGGCGACGTCATTGCCGTGCTCGACCCCGAGGGCCGGGAAATCGCCCGCGGGCTCGCCAGCCTCGGTCGCGAGGAGGTCGATATCGTCAAGGGCAAGAAGTCGACGGCAGTCACCGAGTTGCTGGGCTTTGACACCCGCTCCGAAGTGCTGCATCGCGATAACATGGTCACCCTCATGGGTGCGGAGGCAAGAACCTGATGGCACTTTTCGAAGCGATCTTCGGCGAGCAGGCGCAGGGCCTGCCGGCCCTCATGCTCGAACTGGGCCGACGCGCCCGCGCCGCCGCCAATGTGCTCGCCTTCGCCGATCCGCTGGCCAAGGCGCGGGCCCTCGAGGCCGCCGCCGTCGCTCTCGACGACCGGCGCGACGCGATTCTCGCCGCCAATGCCGAGGACATGGCGGCCGCCGAGAAGAAGGGCATCTCGAGCGCCTTCCTCGATCGGCTGCTGCTCACCGACAAGCGCCTCGACGCCATGGTCGAGGGCCTCCGGACCATCGCCGCCCTGCCCGACCCGGTCGGCACCGTGATGGCCCGCTGGAACCGGCCCAACGGGCTCGACATCGCCCGCGTCAGAACCCCGCTCGGGGTGATCGGCGTGATCTTCGAGAGCCGCCCCAACGTCACCGCCGATGCCGGCGCGCTGACGCTAAAGGCCGGCAATGCGGTGATCCTCCGGGGCGGCTCGGACAGCGCCAATTCCACTCGCGCCATCCATGCCTGCCTCGTCGAGGGGCTGGTGGTGGCGAACCTGCCGGCCGACGCCATCCAGATTGTCCCCACCACCGACCGCGCCGCCGTCGGCGAGATGCTGAAGGGGCTCGGCGGCCATCTCGACGTCATCGTGCCGCGCGGCGGCAAGACCCTGGTGGCGCGGGTCCAGGAGGAGGCGCGCGTGCCGGTCTTCGCGCATCTCGAAGGCCTCTGCCACACCTACATCGAGCCGAGCGCCGACCTCAAAATGGCGATCGACGTCACCGTCAACGCCAAGATGCGCCGCACCGGCATTTGCGGCGCCACCGAGACGCTGCTGATCCATCGCGACGTCGTCGACACCCATCTTCGCCCGGTCATCGAGGCCCTGCTCGCCAGGGGCTGCGAGATCCGCGGCGACGCCACTGTGACCGCGCTCATCCCCGAGGCCATTCCGGCCACCGAGGCGGACTGGCACACCGAGTACGAGGACGCGATCCTCTCGGTGAAGGTCGTCGCCGATGTCGGCGAGGCCATCGCGCATATCGGCGCCTGTTCCTCGCACCACACCGAGGCGATCATCGCCGAGGACCATGAAGCGGTCGGCCGCTTCTTTGCCGAGATCGATTCCGCCATCCTGCTGCACAACGCCTCGACCCAGTTCGCCGATGGCGGCGAGTTCGGCTTCGGCGGCGAGATCGGCATCGCGACCGGCAAGTTCCATGCCCGTGGGCCGGTGGGAGTAGAGCAGCTGACGAGCTTCAAGTATCTCGTGCGCGGCACCGGGCAGACGCGGCCTTGACCGCGTCGCCTCACGCCTTGGCACGCCCCCTCCACCGCCTCCGGCGGTCCCCCTCCCCCGCTCCGCAGGGGAGGATAGGAAGGTGGCACGATCTCGCCGTGATCCTCCCCCGTGTTAGCCGGGGAGGTGGCCCATGCGCAGCACGGGGGAGGGGGCGCATCTCGGCGACCTCATGGTGAGCCTGTCGAACCACGAGGTCCGTGAATGACCTACCCCGCCGAGATCACCGCCCTCCCTCCGCACGGACCCGGGCTCAGGGTCGGCCTGTTCGGCGGCAGCTTCAACCCGATCCATGAGGGGCACCGGCTGGTGGCCGAGCAATGCCTCAGGCGCCTCGAGCTGGACGCCGTCTGGCTGCTGGTTTCGCCCGGCAACCCGCTCAAGGACCATGCCGAACTCGCCCCGCTCGCGACCCGGGTGGCGGCCGCGCGCGCCCTGCTCGCCGATCCGCGCCTCGAGGTGACGGCCGTCGAGGCGGCGCACAATTTCAGCTATACCGTCGACACCCTCGAATGGCTGGTGGCCGCCTGCCCCGATACCCGCTTCGTCTGGATCATGGGCGCCGACAACCTCGTGCAGTTCCACCGCTGGGAGCGCTGGGGAGACGATCGCCCGGCTCATGCCGATCGCCGTCTATGCGCGGCCGGGGACGACCTTCCGCGCCACCGTGTCACGCGCCGCGACCGCACTGAAGCCGTTTCGCCTGCGCGAGGCGGAGGCGGGCGCACTCGCCGGCCGGGCGCCGCCCGCCTGGGTGTACCTGCACGGCATCACCTCGCCCCAGTCTTCGACCGCGCTGCGCCGCGCCGGGCAGAATGGTTCGAATTGATGCCTGACCCGAAACCTTGCAGAACCCCCGCCGAAGCGTCATATTGCGGGTGTAGTGGTGTCGTCGCCACTTTTTATGGGACAAACGGCAATAGCTACGCCTCTGCGAGCATTTGGACCGACAAGCCAAGGACAACCGAAACACGCATGACCCGTGCTGACACTGCATGGGCTGGGGTCATTTGTTGATGGCCGCACCCAGAAAGAAGACCGAACCCGCTCCGGCGCCGCCGCCGCAACCGCAGATGATCGATGTGGTGCTCAGGTGCCTTGAGGACGCCAAGGCCGAGCAGACCGTGGCCATCGATATCACCGGCAAGTCCTCGCTGACCGACCACATGGTGGTGACCTCGGGCCGCTCCAACCGGCATGTCGGCGCCGTCGCCGACCAGTTGGTCAAGGCCCTGCGCGAGGCCGGCTTCGACAAGCCGCGCATCGAGGGTCTGCCGCATGCCGACTGGGTGCTGGTCGATGCCGGCGATGTCATCGTCCACATCTTCCGTCCCGAGGTGCGCGAGTTCTACAACATCGAGAAGATGTGGGCCGTCGACTTCGCCGCCGACGGCCGCTGAGTTTCGGCCGACCTCGCGACGCACCGGGGGTGCAGCGTCATGCGCATTGCGATAGCCGCCGTCGGCCGCATGAAGCAGGGACCGGAGCGTGAACTGGCAACCCGCTATCTCGAACGGGCCCGCGCCGCCGGCAGGCCGCTGGCCCTCACCGGGTTCGACGTTCTCGAATTGCCCGAGTCGCGCGCCGCCTCCGCCGAGGCCCGCCGGTCCGAGGAAGCGCGCAACCTTGTCGCGCTGCTTCCCGAGGGGTCCGGGTCGCCCTCGACGAGCACGGCAAGTCCCTGGCCTCGCAGGCCTTCGCCGAGCAGGTGGCGCGCTGGCGCGACGCCGGCCGCCCGGCGCTGAGCTACGTCATCGGCGGCGCCGACGGCCATGGCCGCGAGGTGCTCGATGGCGCCGACCTGGTGCTGAGCTTTTCCCCCCTCACCTGGCCGCACCAGCTGGTGCGCATCATGCTGGCCGAGCAGCTCTATCGCACGACGACCATCCTCTCCGGTCACCCCTACCACCGCGAATAGCCCGGCCCGGCCATGCAAAAGACAAACCCGCCGCTAGGCTCGGCCTGCGCTATGGTCGCGCATGGCGATGATTCGGGGCGTCCGGGGGAGCGTGATGCCGGCAACTGGCTGGTCGAAGTACTGGATTGCGGCGGGCCTCGCGCTGCTTGCCCTCGGTTCTGTTGCGCTCGCCCAGACAGCGACGACGCCCGACCTGCCGGCTGCGGCCGGCGAACTTGGACTGCGCCCCTCCGTCGATGCCGACCCTCCAGGCATCGGCTCGCCGGCAGTCGCCCCGGCCGACGCCGGACCGGTGGTCGCCAGCGAGGAGCAGAAGGCCCTTGCCGACATCGAGTCCTCGATCACCCTCAGCCGGGAACGGTCCGAGGCGCTCAGGCGCGAGATCGAGGACATGCGCGGCGACCGTGCCCGCCAGAATGCCGCCCTGATCGCCGCCGCGCAGCGCGTCAAGCTTGCCGAGACCGACATCGCCGCGCTCGAGGAGACGCTGGGCGACCTGATCGTACAGGAACTGGAGGTCCGCGGCCGGCTCGATGGCGCCGACGCCACCATCTCCGGCGTGCTCGCCGCACTCGAGCGCATCTCGCTCAACCCGCCCCCGCCCTGATCGTCGACCCCGCCGACGCGCTGGGCGCGGCCCGCTCGGCCATCCTCATGTCGGCCATCCTGCCGCAGCTGCAGGCCAAGGCCGACACCGTGATGGCCGACCTGACGCGGCTCGGCGAGATCAAGGCGGCGGCGCTCGAGCAGCAGGGCCGGCTCGAGGCGAACCTCGCCATCCTCGAAGAGGAGCAGTTGCGCATCGGCACGCTGATCGCCGCCCGCAAGCAGTCGGAGGCGCGCGCCACCGCCGAACTCGCCGGCCAGGAGGCCGAGGCCGAGGCGCTGGCCGCCAGGGCCACTTCGCTGAAGCAGCTGATCGACGAGCTGACGCGTCGCGCCGCGGCGGTCGCCACCGCCGCCGAGGCGACAGCGAACGCCAATGTCGGCCGCACCGTTCCGGCACTCGACCAGGAGACCATTCGCATCGCGCTCGCCAATGTCGAGCGGCGGGAACCGGCGGTACCGTTCGCGCAGGCGCGGGGCTTTCTCGCCATGCCCACCTCCGGCGTCACAGTGATCGACTACGGTGCCGGCGATGGCTTCGGCGGCATCTCGCGCGGCCTCTCGGTGGTCACCCGCGCCGAGGCCCAGGTGGTGGCCCCGGCCGATGGCTGGGTGCTCTACAAGGGCAACTACCTCAATTATGGCCAAATCGTCATCCTCAATGCCGGCCAGGACTACACGATCCTGCTCGCTGGCCTCGAACGGGTGGATGTCGACATCGGTCAGTTCGTGATGCTGGGGGAGCCCGTCGGCACCATGGGATCACAGACAATTGGCCGTGCCGTCGCCACCAGTGCTGGTGTCTCCCGGCCGACCCTTTATATTGAGATGCGAAAGAACAACGAGCCCGTCGACCCCACCGGATGGTGGGCTCCGCCGGCGACTCCAACCCAGAGTGGATAGATCCATATGCGCCTGACGCCCTTCCGTACCGCCGTGTCGGCGGCCGTCCTGTTCGCACTCGGGGTCGCCTGCGCCCCGCTGGTGGCGCAGGACAAGGCCGAGGTGCCCGTTGCCGAACCACGCACGCCCGACGAAATCTACTCGGACCTGTCGCTGTTCGGCGAGGTTTTCGACCGCATCCGGGCCGAATATGTCGAAGCCCCGGACGAGCGCAAGCTGATCCACGCCGCGCTGCAGGGCATGCTGACCTCGCTCGATCCGCATTCGAGCTACATGGAGCCGATCGACTACGCCGACGTGCAGGAGGACACCACCGGCCAGTTCGGCGGCCTCGGCATCGAGGTGCAGATGGAGGAGGGCGTGATCCGGGTGGTCTCGCCCATCGACGACACGCCTGCCGCCAAGGCGGGTATCCTCGCCGGCGACTTCATCGTCGAGCTCGACGGCGCGCAGGTGCAGGGCCTGACGCTCGACCAGGCCGTCGAGAAGATGCGCGGCCAGATCGGCACCAGGATCAAGCTCACCGTCATCCGCGAGGGCGTGAACGAGCCGCTCGAGTTCGAGCTGACGCGCGACATCATTGCCACCCGCGCGGCCCGCCTCACCATGGAAGGCGACATCGGCGTCATCCGCCTCGCCCGCTTCTCCGAGCAGGCCTATGTCGGCATCCAGAAGGCGATCGACGATGTCTACAAGCAGCGCGACGGGGTGCCGCCCAAGGGGCTGATCCTCGACCTGCGGAACAATCCGGGCGGCCTCGTCGATCAGGCCGTGTTCGTCACCGACGCCTTCTTCAAGCAGGGCGCGGTGGTGCTGACCCGCGGTCGCATCGATTCCGAGAGTGCGCGTTACGACGCCAAGCCCGATGCGCTGGACAGCAGGATCGCCGACGTGCCGCTGGTCGTCCTGATCAATGGCGGCTCCGCCTCCGCCGCCGAAATCGTTGCCGGCGCCCTGCAGGACCACAAGCGCGCCACCGTGGTCGGCACCCGCTCGTTCGGCAAGGGCTCGGTGCAGTCGATCATCCCGCTCGGGGCCGACGGCGCCATGCGGCTCACCACCGCCCGCTACTACACCCCCAACAACCGCTCCATCCAGGCCGCCGGCATTCAGCCCGACATCGTCGTCACCCAGGATGTGCCCGACGAGTTCAAGGGCCGCGACGAGATCCTGGGCGAGGCGGCGCTGCCCGGCCAGATCGGCGGCGGCACCGAGGAGCAGGCGACCGTCGGTTCTTCGGTCTATGTCCCGGCCGACAAGGAAAAGGACAACCAGCTGCAGTACGCGCTCAAGCTGATCAATGGCGAGGAATCCAACCCGGCCTACCCGCCCAGGGTCGACCGCGTCGCCGGTTAACACTCCGTTACTGGTTAATGGATCATGCTGGCGTGCGCGGGGCGGCTGAGTCGCCGCCCCGACCGATTCGGGCTTTGTTCCCTTCGCCTTGAGTGAACCATGAGTGACCTCGGCGCACCGCTCAGCCGTCGCAAGGCGCGTCAGGCCAATGCCGCGCCACCGGCCGGTTTCGGCCGATCGCTGCCGATCGCTCGCGTCGCCTTCGGCGCGCTGCTGCTGATCCTGCTCGGCGTCTTCGCCTGGGTTCTGGTCGTCGACGATCCGGATGGCGGACGACCGAGCACCACCGTGGACATCGTCCGGGCCGCCAATCTCGACAGCCCCGGGGGTCTCGCCGCCAGCGATGCCGGGCCCGAGGCCGCGACCGGGCCGACGGCACCGGCGGTGCTCGAGGCCGAGGCCCCCGCCGACTCCGATGCCCCACCCGACGACCCCACGCTCGTCGCCGACCTGGTCGAGGAAACCGAGTTCGGCCAGATCCCCAGGATGTCGCCGATGGGCGTGACGCCGTTCCAGACCTATGCCCGGCCGTCCGACACGCCGGCGACGGCGGCCGGCAAGCCGATGGTCGCCCTCGTCGTGTCCGGCCTCGGCATCAATCTCAACGGGACCCTCGAGGCGATCCAGAAGCTGCCGGACACGGTGACGCTCGCCTTCGCGCCCTATGGCAAGTCGCTCGACCGCAGCGTCGGCGCGGCGCGGGCCGAAGGCCACGAGGTCTTCCTCGAGGTGCCGCTCGAGCCGTTCGACTACCCCGACAACGATCCCGGTCCCGACACGCTGCTCACCGGGCAGCCGCCGCGCGACAACCTCTCCAAGCTGTTCCATGTGATGAGCCGCTTCGGCGGCTATGTCGGGGTGGTCAACAACATGGGCGCCCGCTTCACCGCCTCTGCCGCCGATTTCGGCCCGGTCATGGAGGAACTTGGCGCCCGTGGCCTCGGCTACCTCGATGACGGCTCGTCCAACCGCTCGCTGGCCCCGCAGCTGGCGCGCGCCAACCGCGTGCCCTACGGCCGCGTCAACGCCCTTGTCGACGCCAATCCGGCCCGCGGCCCGATCCTGGCCCAACTCGCCGCGCTCGAGGCCGAAGCCCGCAAGTCGGGCAGCGCCATCGGCATCGTCTCGGCCCTGCCGGTGTCGATCGACACGGTCGCCGAGTGGGCCCGCGGCCTCGCCGACAAGGGCATCGAGATCGTCCCGGCCAGTGCACTGATGAAGGACCAGAATGGCTGATCGCGAGAAGATGCCGTACCGCGACTGCGTCGGAGTGGCAGTGTTCAACAGCGCCGGGCTGGTGTTCATCGGACGTCGCCGCCCCGAGGAGGACGCCGAGGCGCCGGCCGATACCGGCGCGCCGTGGCAGATGCCGCAGGGTGGCATCGACAAGGGGGAGGCGCCCTACGCCACCGCCATCCGCGAACTCTACGAGGAGACCTCGATCCGCTCGGTCGAACTGATCGCCGAGGCGCCGGGGTGGATCCACTACGACCTGCCGGACGCCGCTCTCGGCATCGCGCTCAAGGGCAAGTATCGCGGCCAGCGCCAGCGCTGGTTCGCGTTCCGCTTTGTCGGCGACGAGGCCGAAATCGACGTGGTCCATCCGGGCGGCGGCCAGCATCCGGCCGAGTTCGATCGCTGGCGCTGGGAGCATCTGGAGGCCCTGCCCGACCTGATCGTGCCGTTCAAGCGCGCGGCATATCTCGAGATCGTCGCGGCGTTCAGGGACATTCCGCAGCGGCTGCAAGGCTGAACCGGGCTCTGGCCTCTGGCCGAACCGGCTGCGCCCCGCTATCGTTTCCGCCATGAAGACCATCGGCCTCATCGGCGGCATGAGCTGGGAATCGACCGCCCACTACTACGCCATCCTCAACCGCGAGACGGCCCGGCTGCGCGGCGGCCTGCACTCCGCCCCGGTGATCGTGCATTCGGTCGACTTCGCCACCATCGAGGCCCTGCAGCGTGCCGGTGCCTGGGACGAGGCCGGCCATCGCCTCGCCGGCATCGCCCGCGCGCTCGAGGCACAGGGGGCCGGCCTCGTCGGGCTCGCCACCAACACCATGCACATCTGCGCACCGCAGATCGTGGCCGCGCTCGGCGTGCCGTTCATCCACATCGCCACCCCCACCGCGACGGAATTGCGCGTCGACGGTATCGGCCGGGTCGGCCTGCTCGGCACCCGCTTCACCATGGAGAAGCGCTTCTACATCGAGCAGCTCGAAGCGCATGGGCTCGAGGTCCTCGTGCCCGACACCGGCATCACCAATCTCAACGGCATCATCTACGAGGAACTCTGCCTCGGGGTGGTCAGGGACGAGTCGCGCCGCATCTATGTCGACGCCATCGCCCGTCTCAAGGCGCGCGGCGCCGAGGCCGTCATCCTCGGCTGCACCGAGATCGGCATGCTGGTCGACGACAGCGTCAGCCCGCTCCCCACCTATGACACCACCGACCTGCACGCCCGGGCGCTGGTCGCGGCGGCCCTGGGCTGAGGCGTGCCGCCGGCCTAGGCCGCCCGCCGGGACCGCGGCGTCTCGGCGATCGCGAACTGCTCGACGATCCGGTCGAGATCGCTGGCCTGCGCCTCGGTCTGCTCGATCGCCGCATTGGTCTGTTCCACCAGCGCGGCATTGTGCTGGGTCATCTCGTCCATCTGCCGCACCGCGGTGTTGACCTCATCGATCGCGGACGCCTGCTCGCGGCTGGCGCGGGCGATCGAGTCGAGCAGCGTGCTGTTCTCGCGCACCGACTCGAGCATCGCGGTCAGCTTCTCGGCGGCGTCGGCGACGAGCCGCGAGCCGCTCGACACCTCGTGCGCACTCTGCTCGATCAGCGCCTTGATCTCGCTGGAGGCGCTCGCCGCCGACTGCGCCAGCCGCCGGACCTCCACCGCCACCACCGCAAAGCCCTTGCCGGCGTCGCCCGCCCGCGCCGCCTCGACCGAGGCATTGAGCGCCAGGAGGTTGGTCTGGAAGGCGATGTCGTCGATCAGCCCGATGATGTTGGAGATCTTGCCTGAGGAGGTGGTGATCCGCTCCATCGCACCGTTGGCCTCTGCCATCACTGAGCCGCCGGCCTCTGCTGAGTGCGACACCTTCTCGGCCTTGCGGCTCGCCTCCTCGGCGCGCTTGGCATTGTCCATCACCGTCACCGCCAGTTGCTCCATCGCCGCCGAGGTCTCCTCGATCGTCGCCGCCTGCTTGGTGGTCCGCTCGGAAAGATCGTTCGCACCCGAGAGGATTTCACCGGTGGCGGTACGCAGCTGCTGCGACGTCTCGCGCAACTGGCCGACGATCCGGGCCAGGGTTTCGGCGACGGCGTTGGTGTCCTCCTTGAGTTGGCCGAAGGCACCGCCATATTGGCCGTTGACGCGCTGCGTCAGGTCCGTGCGGGCCAGTGCCCCCAGCACCGCGCCGGTCTCCCCGAGGCCGCGCTCCACGGTGTCGACCAGCGCGTTGACGTTTCCGGCAAGCCCGTTGAGCACCGGCTCGTCGAAGTCGGCAGCCACCCGTCGCGAGAAGTCGCCGGCCGCTGCCTGCTTGACCACATGCCCGAACGAGGCATCGAGCCGTTCCAGCATCTGGCGCTGCGCCGCGTCGCCGGATTGCCGCTGGGCCTCGGCGGCACTGGCGAGCTGGGTGACCTTCTCGGCCTCCCGCGCCGCTTCTTCCGAATTGCGCTCGGCAAGCCCGAGCAGCCGCTGCGTGATGATGGTGAGCCCGATGAGGCCGACGGCCTCGGTGACCAGCAGCACGGCATGCAGGACCACCCGCCCCAGGCTGCCGCCACCGTAAAAGACCAGTTCCTCCACGGCGAGACCGAGTCCCAGGTGGTGCACCGCAACCAGCACCGTGCCGAGCAGGATCGCCTTGATGTCGTAGAGCAGTGCACACAGCGCGAGGCCGGCGAAGAACGCCATGTGGAGGTCGATCTGGATCGGGTGACCGCGCGCGGCGATGAGCAGCGCGACGACTTCGGCCATCATCACCGACACCGCAGTCAGTCGGAAGGCGAGCGTCGTGCGCGCGAAGAGGCCGGTCGCAACGAGAGCGAGCATCGCTCCTCCCGCCAGCCACGTGCCGAGCCCGGCACTGCCCTGCAGCAGCAGCTCGGTGATGCCGGTGGCAAGGCACATGGCCAGGGCCACTGCGGCGATGGCATATGAGGCCCGGAGACGAAGAGCGTCGACGTTCATGAGGTTTCACCCGCTGAAGAGGAAGGCGCGACCGGGCCGCAAACGCCGTTCGCCGCGAAAATGAAGAGAGCGCCACCGGCCAGCACGCGGGCCTTGAAGCCGACGTCCTGGGCATTGGCGATGGGAATATTGTCGAACCTGCTGTTGCCGGCGAGCCGGCCGCCTGCGGCAAGCACCGCTGCATAGGCCGAGGCGCCATCGATCCAGGGCGGAAACACCACGGCCATGTCGCCGGTGTCGGGCGGCGCATAGGCCGAGGCGCCGCCGACGGCCAGCGCCATCAGTGCCACCAGTCCGGCCGGGGCCAGGTCGCGCAGGCGCTCCGGCCTGCTGCGGACCTTCGTTTCGGGCATGCGTGTCTCCCCGAGACGAGCAAACGTCTCGGGGCTAAATTACGCGCGCGGCCTTAAGGAATTGCTGACCGTTCCTGGTTCCTGCGGCGCGCTGGCTAGAACTCGTTCCAGTCGGCGCTGATGGCGGCGTTGCCGGCGCTCAGATAGGCGCGCTTGGCGGCCTGCGGCGTCGCGGCGGCACGCCGCTTGGCCGGTCGTTCGGCACGGGCCTCCGCCGCATCGGTGACCGTGAACACCGTCACCACCCGATCGAGTTCGCTGGCCTGCGCTTCGGTCTGCTCGATGGCAGCGTTCGTCTCTTCGACCAGTGCGGCGTTGTGCTGTGTCATCTCGTCGAGCTGGCGCACGGCCACGTTGACCTCGTCGATGGCGGAGGCCTGGCTCCGGCTCTCGCGGGCGATCCCCTCGAGCAGATCGAGATTGGTGCGCGCGTGATCGGCCATGGCCGCCAGCTTGTCGGCGGCATCGGTGACGAGCTTGGAACCGGCGCGGACCTCGCTCCCGCTCTGTTCGATCAGCGCCTTGACTTCGCTCGAGGCACCGGCCGCCGATTGCGCAAGGCGCCTGACTTCGATCGCCACGACGGCAAAGCCCTTGCCGGCCTCCCCGGCCCGCGCTGCCTCGACCGAGGCATTGAGCGCCAAGAGGTTGGTCTGGAAGGCGATGTCGTCGATCATCCCGATGATGTTCGAGATCCTGCCCGATGAGGTGGTGATGCGCTCCATCGCCGCCGTCGCCTGCTGCATCACCGCGCCGCCGGCACTCGCCGCGTTCGAAACGCTGACCGCGTTGTTGCTGGCCTCCGTCGCCCGGTGCACGTTGTCGTTGACCGTCTGCGCCAGTTGCTCCATCGCCGCCGAGGTCTCTTCGATCGTCGCCGCCTGCTTGGTGGTGCGCTCGGAAAGGTCGTTGATGCCGGAGAGGATTTCTCCGGTCGCCAGCTTCAGCGTACCGGACGCGCTGCGCAGGTTGCCGACGATCTCCTCCAGCCGGTCGGCGACCGCGTTGGTGTCGGCCTTGAGCTTGGCGAAGGCCCCGGCATACTGGCCGTGGATGCGCTGCGTGAGGTCGGTGTTGGCGAGGGCGGTCAGCACCGCGCCGGTTTCGCCCAGCCCGCGCTCGACCTCGCCCACGAGGTTGTTGACGCTCTCGCCGAGCTTGTTGAGTTCATCGTCGGCGAATGCCGTCCGCACCCGCTGCGAGAAGTCGCCCTCGAGGGCGGCGTCGACCACGGTGCCGAACTCGCGCTGCAGCTCCTGCATCATCCGGCGACGCTCGGCCGCCCGTGATTCGTGCCCCTGCCGGTCGGCCTCGGTCATCTCCTGGATCTTGAGGCCGTTGAGCCGGAACATCTCGGCCGCCGCGGCGATGTCCTTGAGTTCCTCCCAGACGCGCGAGCCATAGACCTCCACCGCGTAGTCGCCCTCCGAGATGCGCTTGATCTTGTTCGAGATATCGCGCAGCCGGCGCAGCACGTAGCCGGCGATGAAGGCGGTCATGCCGCCGATGGCGACAACCAGCACGGTGTAGGTGATCAACTGCGTGACATTGCGGAAGAACTCGGCATCGAGCAGCGCCTTGCGGCGGGCCTGGCTGTCGAGCACGGAGTAGGTGCCGAACCAGTCTGCACCGTCGACCATGGCCCTGGTCGAGTCGGCGAGCCGCTGCGCGGCGGCATCGAAATCGGCCATCATCGCGTTGCCACCCTCGGGGCCCTGCGCCACATAGGCCGCGGCCATCCGCTTGCCGGCCTCATAGTACGCGGGGAACTCGGCCTCGAGCGCGGCGACCGCGTCGGCGATCACCGACTGCCGATGCTCGATCGCGATCTTCTTGACCAGAGCTGCGTCGCCGGCGAACTTCTTCGCATACTCCTCGGCGACCGCGAACCCGTCATCGAGCCCGTCGAGGCCGCGTGTCGCGGAGATGTCGGTGAGCCATTGCTGCACCTGGACGATGTCCAGCTGCACGTCCTTGACCGCCGCGGTGAGGTCGCGGCTGGCCGCCAGTTCCTCGAACGCCGTGTCGATCACCAGCGTCGACGTCTGCGAATCGGCCTGCGAACTCAGGTTGTTGACAACCGCCACCACGGCGGTCGTCAGCGCGATGATGGTTCCGGCAATGATGGTGAACCGGCTGAGCTTCAAGATGACCCCCCACAGGCAACTGCGTCCTGGTCGAATACGTTACGACTCAGAAGTTAATTTGCTGTTTTGAGTCCCAAGGGTTTGCACCGGAGCGGCGCGAGCGGTCCTAGAACTCGTTCCAGTCCGCGCTGATGGCCGCATTCCCATTGCTCAGGTAGGCCGTACGGGCAGGCCTGGCATCTGCCTTACGGACCTGGGCGGCAGGCGCGGCCTCCGCCACCCGGAACACGGCGACGACGCGGTCGAGTTCGCTCGCCTGCGCCTCGGTCTGTTCGATCGCTGCATTGGTCTGTTCCACCAGCGCCGCATTGTGCTGGGTCATCTCATCCATGGTGCGGACCGCGATGTTGACTTCCTCGATTGCCGACGCCTGGCTGCGACTCTCGCGGGCAATGCCCTGCAGCAGGTCGTAGTTGGTGCGGGCCCCGTGCAGCATCGCCTCGAGCTTGCCGGCCGCCTCGGCAACCAGCCGCGAGCCGCCGCTGACCTCGCTGGCCGACTGCTCGATCAGCACCTTGACCTCGCTCGAGGCGCTGGCCGCCGACTGGGCGAGCCGCCGCACCTCGACCGCGACCACCGCAAAGCCCTTGCCGGCATCGCCCGCCCGCGCCGCCTCCACCGAGGCGTTGAGCGCCAGGAGGTTGGTCTGGAAGGCGATGTCGTCGATCAGCCCGATGATGTTGGAGATCTTGGCCGAGGAAGCGGTGATCCGCTCCATTGCGGCGGTGGCGCTCTGCATCACCTCGCCGCCGGCTTCGGCGGTACGCGACACCTCCGCGGCATTGCCGCTCGCCGACTCGGCGCGCTTGGCATTGTCGAGCACGGTGGTCGCCAGTTGCTCCATGGTGGCGGAGGTCTCTTCGATCGTTGCCGCCTGCTTGGTGGTGCGCTCGGAAAGGTCGTTGGCGCCCGACAGCAGTTCGCCGGTGGCCGTCTTCAGGGCGCGCGACGTGGTCCGCAGTTGGCCGATGACGTCGGCCAGCCGGTCGCCGACCGCATTGGTGTCCTCGCTCAGTTGCCGGAGCGCCCCGCCATAGCTGCCGCGCATGCGCTGGGTCAGGTCGGCCTGGGCGAGGGCGGACAGCACCGCACCGGTTTCGTTGATCGACTGGTCGATCGTCTCCATCACCCGGTTCACCGTCGCGGCGAGCCGCGTCAGGTCGGCATCCGCATAGCTGCCCGCCACCCGCTGCGAGAAGTCGCCATTGGTCGCCGCCTCTGCCACCACCTCGATCTCGCTGTTGAGAGCGGCGGCCGCCGCGACGCGATCCGCCGTCTGTTGTGCCGCGACGTCGGCCGCCCCGGTCATCTGCCGGCGCTCCAGCAGCACGGCCCGGAAATCCGACAGCACCTCGGCGAGACTGGCCATCTCGCTGATCAGCGGCTTGCCGGAGAGTTCGACATCGAGATCACCCGACGACAGCCGGCTGAAGCCGCCGGTGAGCCCGGCAAGCGGCCTGAGGAACAGGATGTTGGACAGCACCAGCGTCGCGATCGCCACCAGCACCACCATGGCGAAGCCGCCCCAGCTGGCGAAGTCCGAGATGTCCGATGTCGACTGCGAACCGGCGATCACCCGGTCATTGGCCGCCTCGATCGCGTCGCTGACCGCGCTCATCCGGTCCTCGAGGGCCTTGAAGGCCTGGTCGAAGCCGCCGATCGAGGCCTTGGCCCCACCGAGGTTGCCGTTCGCCACGGCAGTGACGATGTGTTCGGCCGATTTGAGGTAGGCGTCGAGCGGCTCGGCGACCTCGGCCAGCCGGTCCCGCACATCCTGCGGCAGTTCGAGATCGGCCTGGCTGGCGATCGCCTGCCGCATGGCGTCGCCGTACTCGGCCACCTCGGCCTGCGCTTCCTTGGCCATCTCGACGTTGAACGTCACACCGGCGAACATCGAGCGGAACACCACCCCGCGCAGGCCGTCATGCAGCATGTCCGCCGTCATCTGGTCGCGCAGCGAACTCATCATCGTCTGGGTTTCGCGCCCGGTGTGCTTGAAGCTCGAGGTTACCGCCAGCGTCATCACTGTGAACAGCAGGCCCACAGTGATCAGCATGGCGCCGAGCGCCACCACCACGGCCCGCGTCGGCAGGCCGTTTCTGAGCAGTCCCGCACGACTGCCGACCAAAGCGCTCATTCGAATCCCCAGACCTGCCCGTGACGCCCGAAGCCGGGCGCTCTACATGGCGAACATTCTCGCCTGGCACGGTTAAGCTTCGATGAAGCTGTCCATCCGGACAGCTCCATTGTCTAGAATTCTGACCAGTCGTCGTGCTGGATGGCGGCATTGCTGCCGCGGGCCGACATCTTGACCGTGCTGGTCGCCCGCTTGTGCGGGGGACGCAGTGTCGGAACCGCAGCGGTGCTGGTCTGGAGGCGCATGGGGCCTCCATCGTCGACCGTGAACACTGCCACGATGCGGTCGAGGTGGTTGGCCTGCCCCTCGGTCTGCTCGATCGCCGCATTGGTCTGTTCCACCAGGGCCGCATTGTGCTGCGTCATCTCGTCCATTTGCCGGACGGCGGTGTTGACCTCCTCGATGGCACCGGCCTGGTCGCGGCTGTCGCGGGCGATGTCCTCGAGCATCTGGCGATTGCCCCGCACCGCCTCGAGCATAGACTCCAGCCGGCTGGCGGCCGCGGCCACCAGCCTGGTGCCGCCATTCACCTCGGCTGCCGACCGCTCGATCAGGCCCTTGATCTCGCTCGAGGCCTCCGCCGCCGATTGCGCCAGGCGCCGCACCTCGATCGCCACCACGGCAAAGCCCTTGCCGGCCTCGCCGGCCCGGGCCGCCTCGACCGAGGCATTCAGCGCCAGGAGGTTGGTCTGGAAGGCGATATCGTCGATCAGCCCGATGATGTTGGAGATCTTGACCGACGACTCGGTGATCCGCCCCATCGCCTCGTTGGCCTGCCGCATGACCTCGCCGCCATCCTCGGCAGTGTTGGTCACCTGCTGGGCGTTCTTGGAGGCTTCGGACGCGCGATCGGCATTGCGAAGCACGGTCTGCGCCAGTTGCTCCATTGCCGCCGAGGTCTCCTCGATCGTCGCCGCCTGGCGCGTGGTGCGCTCGCTGAGATCGTTGGCCCCAGACAGGATCTCGCCGGTCGCCGTCTTCAACTCGCTCGAGGTCTTCTTCAGCTGTCCCACGATGTCGCTGTGCTTGTCGGCGACGGTATTGGTGCTGTCCTTGAGCCGCGCGAAGGCACCCTGATACCGCCCCTGCATGCGCTGCGTCAGGTCCGCGGCCGCAAGGGCCGACAGCACCGTCTCGGTTTCCGAAACGGAATTGTCGACGGTCTCGAGCAGGGCATTGACGCTGTCGGCCAACGCCTTGATCTCGGCATCCGGGAAATGCGCGTGGACCCGCGCCGACAGATCCCCCGCCTCCGCCGAGCCCACCGCCGCGCCGAACGCGTCCTGCAGTTCGCGCATCATGGCGTGGCGGCGCTCCTCGTCGGCGACGATGCGCTGCGCCTCTGCCTCCGTCATGGAGCGCACCTTGAGCGAATTGGCGCGGAACACCTCGATGGCACGGGCGAGATCGCCCAGTTCGTCGCCGCGCCCCCCGCCCCGGACCTCCACCTCGAGATCGCCCTCGGCGAGTGCCGTCGCCGCTCCGGCGAGCCGGCTCATCGGTCGGGTCACGCGGAACAGGATCAGCAGCGCCAGACCGACCAGCGCGGCCACCGCGATCACCAGACCAATCGCGGCATTGAGCGTCTGCTGGCCGATGATCTCGGCCTGGTGCACCGACAGGTCCCAGGCCATGGCGAAGGCGCCGACCAGCGCGTTCTCCTTGCCGAAGAACACCGGCACGGCGGCATAGTGGATATTGCCCTCGGTGCGCGACACCAGCAGGCCCGAGGTCATTGCCTCGGTCCCTACCGCGGCCGCCACGCCCGAAATGGCGGCGTCCTCTCCGGCCGAGAGCAGGCTGAGGCCCTGCCCGTCGAGAACCGCGGCGGCCGCGAAGCCGAATTTCGGCTTGGCCTTGTAGGCCTCGATATCCGGCGTCACCGCATCCATCTTGCTGAACTTGATGCTGCCGGCATACTTGACACCGAGCACGTCGATCAGTTCGCTCTGCTGCCCGACCAGCGTCTGCTGCACCGTGCGCATGTTGCTCAGCCCCGCCAGCAGCATCGTCAGCACCACGACCACCAGCAGCGTCAGCGCCGTCGGGATGAGGATTGCGGAAGTGAGCTTGAGGCGAAGCGTCATGGTTCGACTACCTTTGGATGTGTGGCGGGGCCCTCGCCGCAAACGAGGGCCGGCCTTGGCACGTGTCTAGAGCAGGGACAGGTCGATGCCGGCCGTGATCGAGCCGATGGGCTGGCCGGTCGCCGGATCGGTGATGGTGATGCTGACCTGGCTCTGGTAGGTCTGCGTGCTCTCGTCGAGCTCGACCTCGCCCAGGAACACCGCGTCGGCGCCGACGCTGAAGGTCTGGCTGAACTTGTCTTCGTCGCCCTGCCAGTAGTCGGACGTGACCGTCGACTGCGCGACGTTCAGGCCGAGGGCATCGGTGGCGAAGATCTCGGTGAACAACCCGGCGCTGTCGGCCTGCGCCGAGGCCAGAAAGGCCGAGGCCTCGGTGCCGAGCGTCGCACTGATCAGGGGCTTGTCCGCCGCGTTGACCTCGGCGCGCCACTGCTTGTCGAGGCTGTCGATCCTGGCGGCGTCATAGCCTGCCGTCTGGGCGTTCTGCGCCACGATGGCGGCCACCAGCACCGGGTTCTGCGCGATCTCGCGCAGCTGGCCGTTGGCCAGTTCGGTCAATGGCGCCGCATACTCGTTGTCCTGCGCAACAGCCGGTGCCGACAGCACGATCATCGACGCGGCAGCAATAAGGTGCAGTTTGAACGTCACTTCGCTTCTCCTTCCCTTGCGACCCCGCACTGTGGGGGCCGGCTGGCCTAAAACTCCGACCAATCGTCGGCCTTGATTGCCGTGTTGCCCCGGCTGAGATAGCTCTTCGCCGCCGATTTCACCCTGTCCTGCAGCGCCTTGATGCCGCCCTGGCCGGCACGCGCCGCCGCTCGGGCCACCTCCGGCTCGGGCACCGAACCCCCGCGACGCCCCTCGACATTGAACACCGCCACGATGCGGTCGAGTTCGCTCGCCTGGCTCTCGGTCTGCTCGATCGCCGCGTTGGTCTGTTCCACCAGCGCCGCATTGTGCTGGGTCATCTCGTCCATCTGCCGCACCGCGGTATTGACCTCCTCGATGGCCGAGGCCTGCTCGCGGCTCTCGCGGGCGATGTCCTGCAGCATCTGGCGATTGCCGCGCACCGCCTCGAGCATGGTCTCGAGCTTGCCCGCGGCCTCGGCCACCAGCTTGGTGCCGCCGCTGACCTCGGTGGCCGACTGCTCGATCAGCGCCTTCACCTCGGACGATGCGCTGGCGGCCGACTGCGCCAGGCGGCGCACTTCCACGGCAACGACGCCGAAGCCCTTGCCGGCGTCGCCGGCCCGCGCCGCCTCGACCGAGGCATTGAGGGCAAGCAGGTTGGTCTGGAAGGCGATGTCGTCGATCAGACCGATGATGTTGGAAATCTTGGCCGACGACTCGGTGATCCGGCCCATTGCGTCGTTGGCGCGCCGCATCACGTCGCCGCCGTCCTCTGCCGCGCTGGTCACCTGCGCCGCGTTCTCCGAGGCGCCGGTAGCCCGCTCGGCATTGGCGAGCACGGTCGACGCCAGTTGCTCCATCGCCGCCGAGGTTTCCTCGATGGTCGCGGCCTGCTTCGTCGTGCGCTCGCTGAGGTCGTTTGCGCCCGAGAGGATCTCGCCGGTGGCGGTCTTGAGGTCGAAGGAGGTCTTCTTGAGCTGGCCCACGATGCCGGAAAGCCGCTCCGCCACGGTATTGGCATTGTCCCGCAGGGCGGCGAAGGCCCCCTCGTAGTGCCCTTCCATGCGTCGGCCGAGATCGGCCCGGGCCAGCGCGGCGAACACCTCCCCGGCCTCGGTGAGGCCATCGTTGACGGTGTCCATCAGTTTGTTGAAATCGGCAGCAATGCGGGCGATGTCGGCGTCGGCGAACTCCGGCTCGATCCGCTGGCCGAGGTCGCCGCGCAGCGTCGCCGCGACGACGCTCTCGAAGGCGTTCTGGAAGCTCTCCATGGTTCGGGCCCGCTCCGCCGCCCTGTCGTGCCGGGCCCGCTCGTCCTCGTTCATCTGCGCGACACGGATGCCGTTCTCCTTGAACACCTGTACCGCGGCGGCCATCTGGCCGATCTCGTTGCTCTCGCCGGCATGGGGCACTTCGGCGGCAAGCTCGCCATCGGCGAGGCGCCGCATCGTCTCGGTCAGCCGGCCGATCGGGCGGTTGATGTAGCGCGTGCCGACATAGGCGGCCGTCGCGACGCCCGCCACGAGGCCGAGCAGCGTCACGCCCGCCACCAGCGGCATCAGCATCGCCTGGAACGCATCGAGTTCGGCATCGACGCGAGCGAACTCCTCCTGGTCGCCCTTCACCACCGCATCGATCTCGGCCTGGTAGGCCTTGCGGTTGGCCCGGTTCTCCTCATTGTTGCCCTGCGCGTTGGCGTCGGCGGGATTGAGCCTGCCCAGCCGTGCGGTTTCGGTTCGGAAGCTGCGGAACTCGGCAGCCCGCGCCACCATCTTGTCGAACCCGTCCAGTTGCGCCGGCGCCACGATGCTGCGCCACGCGGCCAGGTGCGCATCGATCGCATCGAGCGACTTGAGGATGCCGTCGGCGAAGGGGGTGGCCTGCTCCACCGTGTCCGAGGCGTAGATGCCGCGCGAATCCATCACCACGGCGGTGACCAGCCGGTTCAGCCGCTCGCCGTTGAAGGCCCGCGCCGAGGCCGCCTCGAGCTGCTGCACGCGGTCGGTGAAGCTGCCGGTGAAATACACGGCCATGCCGCCAACGATCGCAACGATCAGGCCCATGACGGCAACAATGACAAAGAGTCGGGTACGTATCTTCATAGTGGTAACGCGGTCGTCCAGGATGAGTGAAAATTGTCAGGGGGACACGGTGCAGCAAGGCCCAGTGTAGGGCCCGCATGAATGCACAGCGAAGTCCGGTTCAGGTACATGCAGTCCAACCAGTCGGCGGCGGCTGTCCGGGCCGGCGCGTCGCGTGTCTAGGTCACTGCATTCCCACCCTGCGATATACCGCCGCGGGCTTAAAGTTCGATGAATAGTTCTGAGCTCGGACTTAGGGCGTTTCCGGCAAGGGTGGTGACGGTCTTCCGGTTCTAGAGAGCGGAACCGGGCGGGCCCCGGGATCCGTCCGGCCTTCACTCGAAGCGCGATCCGGTGCAGCGGAACGCCGACGGGCGCCGCTGGGGCGCCCGTCGGGGTAGTCGTTCGGGGTGTCCTGAACCGGCTCAGTGCGCCGTGGCGCCGGGACCGCTGCCGACTTCGAGCAGCAGGTTGCGCCAGGCATCGATCTCGTTCTGCAGCCGGGCCTCTTCCTCCGCCGTCGCCGCGGCCTCCTTGGCGGTGAGACCCGCCGCAATCAGGCCGTCGATCTTGGCCCGGTCGAAATCGGCGATGCCCTGCGCCTCCTCGGCGAGGATGGTCAGGCTGTCGGGGGTCACGTCGGCGAAGCCGCCGCGGACATAATACACATGGCTGATCCCCGCCGTATCCACCACGGTCACGAACCCGGACTTCAGCGTCGTCATCAGCGGCGCATGCTCGCCCAGCACCGTGAAGTAGCCATCGGCGCCCGGAACGGTCACCGACTTGACGGTCTGCGAGAACAGCAGCTTCTCGGGCGAGACGATTTCGAGTTTGGTGCCTTCGGCCATAGTTCAATTGGCGAATGGTGAATGGTGAGTGGCGAATGGATCACCGCACTACCAGTACCTGTTCGACGCCACTCCCTTGTTCACAATTCACCATTCACTGGTGAGTTAAGCGGCAGCCGCAAGCTTCTGGGCCTTCTTGACCGCGTCTTCCATGGTACCGACCATGTAGAAGGCGGCCTCCGGCAGATGGTCGTACTTGCCCTCGACGAGGTCCTTGAAGCCCTTGATCGTATCGTCGAGCTGCACGAACACGCCCGGCGTGCCCGTGAAGGCCTCGGCCACGTGGAACGGCTGCGACATGAAGCGCTCGACCTTGCGGGCGCGCGCCACCGTCAGCTTGTCCTCCTCGCTCAGCTCGTCCATGCCCAGGATGGCGATGATGTCCTGCAGCGACTTGTAGCGCTGCAGGATCTGCTGCACCCGGCGGGCCACGGTGTAGTGTTCCTCGCCCACGATGTTGGCCGAGAGCATGCGCGAGGTCGAATCGAGCGGATCCACCGCCGGATAGATGCCCTTCTCGGAGATGGCGCGGTTGAGCACGGTCGTCGCGTCGAGGTGGGCGAACGAGGTCGCCGGCGCCGGGTCGGTCAGGTCGTCGGCCGGCACGTAGATGGCCTGCACCGAGGTGATCGAGCCCTTGTCGGTGGTGGTGATGCGCTCCTGCAGCGCGCCCATGTCGGTGGCCAGCGTCGGCTGGTAGCCCACCGCCGAGGGAATGCGGCCCAGAAGCGCCGACATCTCCGCACCCGCCTGGGTGAAGCGGAAGATGTTGTCGACGAAGAACAAGACGTCCTGGCCCTGGTCGCGGAAGTGCTCGGCGACGGTGAGGCCGGAGAGCGCCACGCGGGCCCGGGCCCCCGGGGGCTCGTTCATCTGGCCGAACACCAGGGCGCACTTGGAACCGGCGGTCGAGCCGTTGTTCTCGTGCGGGTCCTTGTTCACGCCCGACTCGATCATTTCGTGATAGAGGTCGTTGCCCTCGCGGGTGCGCTCGCCGACGCCGGCGAACACCGAGTAGCCACCGTGGGCCTTGGCGACGTTGTTGATCAGTTCCTGGATGAGCACGGTCTTGCCGACGCCGGCGCCGCCGAACAGGCCGATCTTGCCGCCGCGCGCATAGGGCGCCAGCAGGTCCACCACCTTGATGCCGGTGACCAGGATCTGCGCTTCCGACGCCTGCTCGGTGAACGAGGGGGCATCCTGGTGGATGACGCGGCGCGAGGCGGTGACCACCGGGCCGGCCTCGTCGATCGCCTCGCCGATCACGTTCATGATGCGCCCGAGCGTCTCGTCGCCCACCGGCACCGAGATGGCGGCACCCGTGTCGGTCACCGGGGCGCCGCGCACGAGGCCCTCGGTCGTGTCCATGGCGATGGTGCGCACGGCGTTCTCGCCCAGGTGCTGCGCCACTTCCAGCACCAGACGGTTGCCGTTGTTGTCGACTTCGAGCGCGTTCAGGATCGCCGGCAGGTCGCCGTCGAAGGTCACGTCCACCACGGCGCCGATCACCTGCGACACCTTGCCCATCGCCACGCCGGTGGCAGCAGCTGCGGGAGTGCTCGATGCGGCCTTGCGGGCCGGGGCTTTCTTGGCGGCGGGAGCCTTGTCGGTCGCCGGGGCTGTTGCTGCAGTCGCTGCGCGGGCCATGATATACCTCGTTCCTGCTAGAGCGCTTCCGCGCCCGAAATGATTTCGATGAGTTCTTTGGTGATCTGGGCCTGGCGCTGCCGGTTGTAGGTCAGCGTCAGCCGCTTGATCATGTCGCCGGCATTGCGCGTGGCGTTGTCCATGGCGCTCATCTGCGCCCCGAAGAACGACGCATTGTTCTCGAGCAATGCCCGGAACACCTGCACCGAGATGTTGCGCGGCAGCAGATCCTCGAGGATCGCTTCCTCGTCGGGTTCGTACTCGTAGCTGACCGACTCGCCGGCCGCCGGCGCCTCGAACTTGGCCGGGATCAGCTGCTGCGCCGTCGGGATCTGGGCAATCACCGAGCGGAAGCGCGCATAGAACAGCGTTGCCACGTCGAACTCGCCGCCCGCGTACATGGCGAGGATCTTCTCGCCCACCGTGGCGGCATTGGCATAGCCCAGCTGCCGCACTTCGCGGAACGAGATCGCCTCGACGATCTTGTCGCCCAGGGTGCGCTTCAGGATGTCGTTGCCCTTGCGGCCGACGGTGAGGATCTTGACCGTCTTGCCCTCGCCGAGGAGCTTCAGCGCCGTCTCGCGCGCCAGCCGCGCGATCGAGGAGTTGAAGCCGCCGGCAAGGCCGCGCTCGCCGGTCGCCACGACCAAGAGGTGCACCTGGTCGCGGCCATTGCCGGCCAGCAGCGCCGGCGCGTCGGTGCGCCCGGCATAGGCCGCTCCCAGCGACGCCAGCACGTTGCCCATGCGCTCGGCATAGGGACGGGCCGCCTCGGCGGCCTCCTGGGCGCGGCGCAGCTTCGCCGCCGCCACCATCTGCATGGCCTTGGTGATCTTCTGGGTCGACTTGACCGAGGCGATCCGGTTCTTGAGGTCCTTTAGCGAAGCCATCGGGCCGCTCTTGCTCCTGCTGCGCGGCCCTGTGAGGACCGCGCGTCATTGGAAGGTGTTACGAGAACGTCTTCTTGAAGGCGTCGATCGCGGCCTTGAGCCGGACGCGCAGGTCGTCCGAGAGCGCCTTCTCCTTGGCGATCGCCGCGAGCACGTCCGCATGCTTGGAGCGCAGTGCCCCGAGCAGCCCGGACTCGAACGCTCCCACCTTGTTGACCGGCAGGTCGTCGAGATAGCCCTGGCCGCCGGCAAAGATCACCGCCACTTCCTCTTCCGGCTTCAGCGGCGAGAACTGCGGCTGCTTCAGCAGTTCGGTGAGGCGGGCGCCGCGGTTGAGCAGGCGCTGCGTCGCGGCATCGAGATCCGAGCCGAACTGGGCGAAGGCCGCCATTTCGCGATACTGGCTGAGTTCGCCCTTGAGCGAGCCGGCCACCTGCTTCATCGCCTTGATCTGGGCGTTGCCGCCCACGCGCGACACCGAGATGCCGACGTTCACCGCCGGGCGGATGCCCTGGAAGAACAGGTTGGTCTCGAGGAAGATCTGGCCGTCGGTGATCGAGATCACGTTGGTCGGGATATAGGCGGACACGTCGTTGGCCTGCGTCTCGATCACCGGAAGCGCGGTCAGCGAACCGAGGCCATGGTCCTCGTTCAGCTTGGCGGCACGCTCGAGCAGGCGCGAGTGCAGGTAGAACACGTCGCCCGGATAGGCTTCGCGGCCCGGCGGACGGCGCAGCAACAGCGACATCTGGCGGTAGGCGACGGCCTGCTTGGTCAGGTCGTCATAGGCGATCACGGCATGCATGCCGTTGTCGCGGAAATACTCGCCGATGGCGGCCCCGGTCATCGGCGCGAGGAACTGCATCGGCGCCGGGTCGGACGCGGTGGCCGCGACCACGATCGAGTACTCGAGCGCGCCGGCATCTTCCAGCACCTTGACGAACTGCGCCACGGTCGAACGCTTCTGGCCGACGGCGACGTAGATGCAGTAGAGCTTCTCGCTCTCGGGCGCATTGGCGGCGTGCGCCGGCTTCTGGTTGAGGAAGGTGTCGAGGATCACCGCGGTCTTGCCGGTCTGGCGATCGCCGATGATCAGCTCGCGCTGGCCGCGGCCGATCGGGATCAGCGCGTCGATGGCCTTGAGGCCGGTCGACATCGGCTCGTGCACCGACTTGCGCGGCAGGATGCCCGGGGCCTTGACGTCGACGCGGCGGCGTTCCTTGGCCTTGAGCGGGCCCTTGCCGTCGATCGGATTGCCCAGCGCGTCGACCACGCGGCCGAGCAGTTCCTTGCCCACCGGGGTGTCCACGATCGAGCCGGTCCGCTTGGCGACATCGCCTTCCTTGATGCCGCGGTCATTGCCGAACAGCACCACGCCGACATTGTCGCTCTCGAGGTTGAGCGCCATGCCCTTGATGCCGCCGGGGAACTCGACCAGCTCGCCCGCCTGCACCTTGTCGAGGCCGTAGACGCGCGCGATGCCGTCGCCGACCGACAGCACCTGACCGATCTCGGAGACCTCTGCTTCCTGGCCGAAATTCTTGATCTGCTCCTTGAGGATCGCAGAGATTTCCGCGGCTTTGATGTCCATTATCCGACCTCTTTCATCGCGATCTTCATCGCCGTGAGCTTGGTTTTGAGGGAAGAGTCGATCATCTGGCTGCCGACCTTGACCACAAGGCCACCGATCAGGCTGGGATCGACATGTTCATTGAGCGTGACGGTCTTGCCGATCTTGGCCTTGAGCGTATCGGCCAGCGTCTTGACCTGCGCCGGGCTCAGCGGCGCCGCCGAGGTGACCTCGGCAGTCACCTCGCCGCGGGCCGCGGCAGCCCGGTCGCGGAATGCCGCGATGATCGCCGGCAGCGCGAACAGCCGCCCGTTGCGGGCCACGACCTTGACGAAATTGGACACCGTCGCGTCGGCCTTGGCCTTGCTGAGGATCGCATCGATCGCCGTGGCCTTGGCATCGGCATTGATCACCGGCGAGCGGAGGAACCGGGCAAAGTCCTGGCTGTCGGTCGCGAGCGCGGCAATGGCCACCAGCCCCTGCTCGACCCTGGCGACCGAGTTGTTGTCCGCGGCCAGTTCGAAAAGCGCCGACGCGTACGGTCGCGCGATCTGGGTAAGCACTGAATTCTGCGCTGCCAATGCCCCGTCACCCTCGTGCTGCGCAACCCAAACCCGGCCAGAGACGGTCGCCGGAGGCTGCTGTCGCTTATGATTGGTCGCCGGGAAAAGCCGAAGGCCCCCGGAATGCGCGCCCCCTCTAACACGCGATCCTGGGCATCGCAAGGCACCGGAACGGGAGTCTTTCTGCGAGATTTGTCGCAGGGGATGACAGCCGGCCTATGCCTCCAGGAGGCGACTTATCCTCGCGCAGTCGGAACGCGGTGCGATGCGAATGAATATAGGTGATGGAGAGGCTGGTTGGCGACCCGGCCGGCGCTGCGGGCAGCGATCCGAAGACTTCAATACGACAACGCGGCGACGCGGGGTCATGCTATTGCTCGGCGCGCTCGATCGGCGCTATCGGCCAGACCAGCCACGAGTACCTGCGGGCCAGCCCGATGGCGGACAATGGACGGCGGTGGGAGGGTCATCGCCGCGCCGGACTGCGCAGGGGCGAGTGACATTCTCGGGGCCACTCGTCAGGCAGAACTACGATTCGGCAACCGGCACGTTTCAGTGTACTTACTATGACAGTCAGTATGATTACCGGTTTACCGTTGTTGTTATCGGCGACAAATGTCCAGATGGCTGGATAAGGTACTGAGGGCTAAATGACTGAAATCTGGAAACTGACCACCAAGGTCGAGGACTTGATTGCAGCGTTGGTCAAGCAGGCCGGCATTGGTCCCACTGATACGCCGTCACTGATGTGGGCGTCAGGAGGGAGTTTAGAGGCGCCAGGCAAGCCCCAAGGCTACTGCCGGCGCACTACGGCCTGGGCTGGGTTGCACAACCCAACCTGCATGCCTTCAAAACCATCCCAAGCGCCAGATTCGGCCAGATCGTCTTTCACCCACGCCCGGAGGACGAAGCCTCGACCCGGCGGACCATCGACTATGATGGCACGGACATCATCGTCCGCTAAAGGAAACTCTGCGGATCGATATCGACCTGCACCCGTAGGTTGCCGCTGGTCTTCGGCCCCTGTTCCAGCCAGAACCGCACATAGCCGGAAAGGTCGAAGTCCTTGCCGGACTGGGCGAGGAGCCGCACCCGGTGGCGGCCCCGGATCATCGAAATCGGCGCGTCCGCCGGTCCGAACAGCTTCAGCCCCTCGGCCATCGGCTCCGCACTCAGCAGCCGGCGCGCGAACTCGAATGCCGGGTCGTGTTCGTTGGCCGAAACGATCAGTGCCGCCAGCCGCCCGAACGGCGGCAGCCCGCCCGCTTCGCGAGCGGCGAGTTCGTGGGCGTAGAACGCCTCGCGGTCGCCCTTGATCATCGCCTGGATCACCGGATGGGTCGGGTGATAGGTCTGGAGGAACGCCTTGCCCGCCCGGCTGGCCCGCCCGGCCCGGCCGGTCACCTGCGTCAGGATCTGGAACGTGCGCTCGGCGGCGCGCGGGTCGCCGCGGTCGAGCCCGAGATCGGCATCCAGCACCCCGACCAGCGACAGCTTCTCGAAGTGATGTCCCTTGGCCACCAGCTGCGTGCCGATGATCAGGTCGTACGCGCCGCGCTCGATCTCGGCAAAACGCTCCCTGAGCTGGGTGTGCGATCCCATGTCGGAGCTGAGGATCACCATGCGCGCGCCCGGAAAGCGCGCCGCCGCTTCCTCGGCCACCCGCTCGATCCCCGGTCCGATCGGGATCAGCGAGTCCTCCGCCCCGCAGGCCGAGCAGGTGGTGGGCGTCCGCTGCTCGAAGCCGCAATGGTGGCACATCAATACGCCGCGGAAGCGGTGCTCGACCAGCCAGGCCGAGCAGTCCGGGCACTGGTACTGGTGCCCGCAGGACTTGCACAGCGTCAGCGGCGCATAGCCCCGCCGGTTGAGGAACAAGAGCGCCTGCTCGCCCCGGTCGAGCGTCGCGAAGATCTCGCGGGCGAGGCGCGGCGCGATCCACTGCCCTTTCTCGGGCGGCTCCTCGCGCATGTCGATCGGGCTGATGTCGGGCAGCGCCGCCTCGGCGAAGCGCGAAGTCAGCAGCACGTGCTTGTAGCGTCCCTGGTTGGCATTGTTGCGGCTCTCGACCGACGGCGTCGCCGAGCTCAGGATCACCCGCGCCTCGGCGAACCTGGCCCTGACCACCGCCATGTCGCGGGCGTGATAGTTCACCCCGTCCGATTGCTTGAACGCCCCGTCATGCTCCTCGTCGAGCACGATCATCCCCAGTTCGTGGAACGGCAGGAACAGCGCCGAGCGTGCCCCCACCACCGCCCGCACCGTGCCATTGGAGACGCCCCGCCAGGTCCGGGCCCGCTGCACCGGCGTCATGTCGGAATGCCACTCCCCCGGACGCGTGCCGAAGCGGCGGGCGAAACGGGCGATGAACGTGCTCGACAGCGCGATCTCGGGGAGCAGGATCAGCGCCTGCCGCCCGGCCCTGAGCGTATCGGCCACCGCCTCGAAGAACACCTCGGTCTTGCCGCCGCCAGTGACGCCGTCGAGCAGCGCCACGCCGAAATGGCCGGCGTCGATCTCGCGGATCTGGTCGAGCGCGCCCGCCTGTTCCGGGCTCAGGGTCGGCGCCGCCGCATCGGGATCGGGGGGCAGCACGATCGGCGGTGGCGGTATCTCCAGCCGCTCGATCGCCCCGGCCTTTTCCAGCCCGTCGATCACCGAGGCCGAGACCCCGCTGGCCCCGACCAGGGCCGCCTTGGCCCAGGTCTCGCCGTCGAGCAGCAGGTCGAGGACGCGGACGCGGGCCGCGGTCAGCTTTTCGGGCTCCAGCCCGGTGCGGCGAAAGGCAGTGACCGGGCGTTCCGGCTCGAGCGCCTCGCTCGAGCGCAGCACGCTGCGCAGCACCAGCCCCGGCGGCGACAGCGTGTAGCGGCTCACCCAGTCCACCGTCTTCAGCAGTTCTTCGCTGAGCGGCGATAGCTCGAACGCCTGTGCGATGTCCTTGAGCCGGTTATGGGCGAAATTGTCCCTCGGCTCCCCCCAGACCACGCCCAGCGTCAGCCGCCCGACCAGCGGCACGGCGACGATCGAGCCGCGCACCACCTGCATGCCCGGCGGCACCCGGTAGCTGTACGGCCCCTCGACCGACACCCCGACCATCACCGCCACGATGTCGGGGAGCTCGCCCGGATGATCCTGCATGGTACCTGCTTTGTTCACGGCCATGGCCAGGAGCGCAAGCTGATTCTGCGGCCGGCCACAGCTGAACCATTCCCTAACCCCCGGCCGCTATGCTGCCTGCCATGAGCACCGCGTTTCTGGCCGACCAGGCCGTCGCCGCCCGCATCGCCGACTGGCAGCGCGACCTCGGCGCCGTGCGCCGGCTCGCGCCGAAGACGCTCGAAGCCTATACGCGCGATCTGGGCCAGTTCATCGCCTTTCTGGCCACCCACACCGGCGGCGAGGTCGGCCTCGACACCCTGCGGCAGTTGCGGGCCGCCGATATCCGCGCCTTTCTGGCCTTCCGCCGCAATGCCGAGGTCGGCTCGCGCTCGCTGGCGCGGGCGCTGAGCGCCATCCGGGGCTTCTTCGGCTTTCTCGAGCGCGAGGGCGTCCTCTCGAGCGAGGCGCTCACCACCATCCGTACCCCGCGCCAGCAGCGCGGGCTGCCCAGGGCCCTGACCGTCGTCGAGGCCCGGGCGACCATCGCCACCACCGACGAACTCGAGGATGTCCCCTGGGTTGCGGCGCGCGACATGGCGGTGATCTCGCTGCTCTATGGCGCGGGGCTGCGCATCTCCGAGGCCCTCGCCATCACCCGCACCGATCTCGAGGCCGCGAGCCTGAGGGTCACCGGCAAGGGTGGCCGGACGCGCCTCGTCCCGCTTCTCGCCCAGGTCCGGCAGGCGATCGAGGCCTATCTGGGCCTCTGCCCGTTCCATCCCGGTCCGGACGAACCGATCTTCCGCGGCAAGAAGGGCGGGCCGCTGTCGCCGCGCCTGATCCAGTTGAGGCTCGAGCAGTTGCGCTCGGCCCTGGGGCTGCCCCCCTCGGCGACCCCGCATGCGCTTCGCCACAGCTTCGCCACTCACCTGCTCGGGCGCGGCGGCGACCTCCGGATGATCCAGGAGCTGCTCGGCCACGCCTCCCTCTCCACCACCCAGATCTATACCGCGGTCGACACCGACCGCCTGCTCGAGGCCTACCGCAGCGCCCATCCGCGGGCCTGACGGCCGCGGCGGATCCTTGGCGACCCCGGCCTTTACTCCGCGCCGGCCCCGTAATAGCTATCTTCCCATGACCGCTTGCATTCAAACGATGTGCAAACTCCGCCTTGGCCCCATCCGGGTCCGGGGCGCGCGCGGCATCTGACCCGCAACGCTCACCGGCCCCGCCATTCGGCGCGGGACAACCGGCGAGCCGATGGCGGGCCAGACCTGGAACCCGCCGCGATGCCATCCGACACCACCGCCTCCCGTCCCGCCGCCCCGCCTCTGGCGCTGGCCGGCATCGTGCTGGCCATTGCCGGTGCCGCCTTCTTTGCCACCAAGGGCATCGTCATCAAGCTGGCGCTGCTCGAGGGGATCGATGCGGTGACCTCGCTCACCTGGCGCATGATCGTCGCGGTACCGATCTTCCTGACCATCGGCCTCATCACCTGGCGCCGGAGGCTCGCCATCACTCCGCTTGGCGCCCCACCCGCGCTCACCCTGCCGGTGCTGCTGCAGACCCTCGGCGTCGGTGTTGTCGGCTACTACCTCGCGAGCCTGCTCGACTTCTCCGCGCTCGAGTACATCACCGCGCAGTTCGACCGCCTCATTCTCCTGACCTACCCGTTCTTCGTGGTGCTGTTCGGCGCCGTCTTCTTCAAGCGCCGCATCACGCCGCCCATGGTGCTGGCGCTGCTCGTCTCCTATGCCGGCATCGCGGTGATCTTCTGGCACGACCTGCATATCGAGGGCGACAACGTGCTGCTCGGCGCCGCGCTGGTGTTCGGTTCGGCCATCGCCTATGCCGGCTACCAGATCATGGCCAAGCCGCTGATCGACCGGCTCGGCGCGCAACTGTTCACCTCGATCGCCATGAGCGGCGCCGGCCCGGCGGTGATCGCGCACTTCCTCTTCACCCATCCGGCGAGCGACCTCGCGGTCAGCGGCACCGGTGCCCTGCTGATGCTGGCCATCGGCACCGTCTCGACCGTGCTTCCCGCCTACTGCATCTCGGGCGCCATCGGGCTGATCGGTCCGGAACGCACCGCCATCATCGGCAACGTCTCTCCGGTGGTGACGGTCGGCCTCGCCATCTCCGTGCTTGGCGAGGCCTTCACCCTGTGGCACGCGCTCGGTACGGCGCTGGTGCTGGGTGGCGTCTGGCTGTTCACCCGCAGGGAACGGCCACGTCAGAAGCTGCTGGACGAATCCACGGCCTAGCGACCATCGCTCATGTCAAACAGACTTGACATGGTGTCGGCTTCACCTTACATCCCGCCGTGTCAAAGTTTCTTTACACGAGGATGCCATGGGTTACGAGGAACGCAATGCCTGGGTCTATGGGCTGGTGACGGTCGGGGCAGCGGGGTTCTACCTGCTGCAGGTGCTGGGCGGCGATGCGTCCGTCGCGCTCGAGGCGCGCGACTACAAGGGCGCCATGCTCTATTCGATCGGCGGCGCCATCGCGGTGAGCATCGCGCTCTCGATCCTCGTCAATATCGTTGCGGGCATGGTGACCGGTGATACCGATACCAGGGCCGACCTGCGCGACCGGCAGATCAGCCGGTTCGGCGACTATGTCGGGCAGAGCCTGGTGATCGTCGGGGCGGTGGGGGCGCTGGTCCTCGTCATGCTCGACCAGCCCGGCTTCTGGGTGGCGCAGGCGATCTATTTCGGCTTCGTCGCCTCGGGCGTGCTGAGCGCCATCGCCCGGATCGCGTCGTACCGCTTCGGCTTCGCGCCATGGTGACGCCGACGCGGGTGAGCAACCGCATCCGCGCCCTGCGCTTTGCCGCGGGCGAGATGACGCAGGCCGAGCTGGCGAGCCGCCTCGGGGTGACGCGGCAGACGGTGATCGCCATCGAGCAGGGCAAGTATTCGCCCAGCCTCGAGATGGCGTTCGGGGTTTCACGACTGTTCGGCGTGCCGCTCGAACAGGTGTTCCAGTATGACGAGATGAAGGACGGCAAACCATGACGACGATGCGGGCAGTGATCCAGCGGGCCTATGGCGGCCCGGACGTCCTGAAGATCGAGGCGCGGCCGGTGCCGGTGCCGGGCGCGGGCGAGGTACTGATCCGCATCCGCGCCAGCGACGTGACCAGCGGCGACGCGCGGGTACGGGCGTTCCGCGTACCGGGCATCTTCTGGCTGCCGGGCCGGCTGTCGCTCGGCGTGTTCGGACCGCGCAACCAGACCCCCGGCGTCGATTTCGCCGGCGAGGTGGCGGCCATCGGCCGCGGCGTCACCCGCTACCGGGTCGGCGATCGCGTCTTCGGCCAGCACGGCTTCTTCGGCAGCCACGCCGACTTCCGGGTGGTGCCCGAGACGGCGGCGATGGCTGCCATTCCGGCCGGGGTGAGCTTCGAGGCGGCCGCGGCGCTGCCGTTCGGCGGCTTCACCGTGCTCGATTTCTTTGCCCGTGGCGGCTACCGCAACGGCGAGAGCCTGTTGGTCAACGGCGCCTCGGGGGCGGTGGGCGTGGCGGCGGTGCAGATCGCCAAGGCCTATGGCTCGCCGGTCACGGCGGTGTGCAGCGGCAGGAATGCCGAGGCGATGCGGGCGCTCGGCGCCGACACGGTGCTCGACTATGGCGCGCCCGGCTTCGCCCTGCCGCCCGGGGCCTTCGACGTGGTCTTCGACACGGTGGGGAACTTCCGCTGGGCAAATGTCGCGGGCGCGCTGAAGCCGGGCGGACGGTTCTTTGAGGCCGTGATCAGCGGCGGGCTGGTGCTCGATGCGCTCAGGCGCGGCAAGCGCATGGTGATCGGCACCGGCACGCCGACCGCCGAGGGCGCCGTCGAACTGGCACGGCTCGCCACGAGCGGCGCGCTGCGGCCGGTGATCGACAGCCGTTTCGATTTCACCGAGATCGCCGAGGCGCATCGGAGGGTGGATACCGGGCGCAAGGTCGGCGCGGTGGTGCTGACCATGTGAGGTCAGCCCGAGAGCTGGGTGCGCAACTCGTCGAGGCTCTGGATCAGGGCCTCGATCTCGGACTTCAGCGCCACCCGGTCCCGCGCCGAGAGCGGCGATCGCGCATTGGGGCGGACGAGGGCCGCGAGATCGGCAATGTCGCGCCTGAGGCGCTGCAGTTCGCTGGCGGCGGCCATGCGCTTCTCCCGTTTCAGGCGACCTGGCCGGCAGCCCAGCCGGAGGCCCAGGCCCACTGGAAATTGTAGCCGCCCAGCCAGCCGGTGACGTCGACGCATTCGCCCACGAAGAACAGGTTGGGGTCGGTGCGGGCGGCGAGCGTGGTCGAGTCGAGCCCCTCGGTATCGACGCCGCCGAGGGTGACTTCGGCGGTGCGGTAGCCCTCGGTGCCGGTGGGCTTGATGGTCCAGCGGCGCAGCGCATCCTCGATCCCGAGAAAGCTCTTGTCGCTCATGTCGCCCAGCATGGTGGAGATGCCGATCTCCTCCCCCAGCAGCTGCGCGAGGCGCTTGGCGAGGTGATGCGAGAGCACGGTCTGCAGCTGCAGCTTCGGGGTTTCGGCGCGGGCGGCGCGCAGGATGTCGAGAAGGTTGCCGGCCGGAAACAGGTCGATGACGATCGGGTCGCCTTCGCGCCAGTAGCTCGAGATCTGCAGGATCGCCGGACCCGAAAGGCCGCGATGGGTGAACAGCATCGCCTCCTCGAAGCCGCGGCGGCCCACCGAGACGCGGGCATCGACGGCAATGCCGGACAGCGCCCCGAGCCTTTCGAGCAGGCGCGGCTCGAAGGTCAGCGGCACCAGCGCCGGCCGGGTCTCGGTGACGGCGAGGCCGAACTTGTGGGCGAGCTGGTAGGCCAGCCCCGTGGCGCCCATCTTGGGGATCGACTTGCCGCCGGTGGCGACGACCAGCGAGGTGGCGGTGACCGGCTTGGGGCCGACCATCACCGAAAAGCCCGCCGGGACCTTTTCGATTTCGCCGACGATCGAGTTGAGCCATAGCGTCGCGCCGGCCTGCTTCAGTTCGGCGACCAGCAGGTTGACGATCTGCAGGCTCGAGCCGTCGCAGAACAGCTGCCCCAGGGTCTTTTCGTGCCAGGCGATGCCGTAGCGATCGACCAGCGCGATGACATCGGCCGGGGTGTAGCGGGCCAGCGCCGAGAGCGCGAAGCGCGGATTGGCGCTGAGGAAGCGGTCGCGGCCCGCCTTCGTGGTGGCATTGGTGTTGGTGAAGTTGCAGCGCCCGCCGCCAGAGATCCGGATCTTCTCGCCGGGCGCCGCATTGTGATCGACCACCAGCACCGAGCGGCCGCGCCGGCCCGCCTCGATGGCAGCCATCAGCCCGGCGGCGCCGGCGCCGAGGACGATCACGTCGTAGTGGGGCATGGGCGGGTTCCGCGTGGCGACAGCGGCTGGTTAGCCCGTCGGGCGCCGCGCCGCAAGCGCCCTGCATCGGGTTGACCCGTAGCGGGATGGGATGCTCGCATTGGCCTCAAGTACATCTGTACCACGTCCAAATGCCGGTTTTCGGCGTGACCCGTACTGACGTTGCCTGTAGCAATAAACGATAACGGAGTGAAGTATTTCCTGACGTTGCCGCGTGCGTTTGACTGAGTTGCGAGGACGAGTTCCGGCTTGGTTAACGATGGTTCCGCAGGGAAGACTGTGTCTCATCCGGTAATGGGCGTTGTGGCGTGAGAGGGGTTTGAGATGGCGAACAGGTTTGCGAGTGCGGTCAGCGTCGTGGCTCTGCTGACGGGAACGGTGGGGCCGGCAAGTGCGGCCAATATCAGCCAGTGGACCTCGAACAGCGGCAACTGCGCGGTGTTCTGTATCAAGAACGGCAGCACCAATACCGGCACCCAGAACGCCGGGGGCAACAACACCAAGACGCTGAACCAGACCGGCGGCGGGCACCAGAACACGGTGAACCAGACCAGCGGCGGCGGCGCGACGAACACCTCCACCACGGTGCAGAAGAATACCTTCATCATCATCCCGCTGACGCCGGCCGCCAAGAACACGGTGAGCCAGAACGGCAATGGCAACAAGTCCGACGTCAACCAGGATGGCTCGGCCGGCGCTACCAATGTCAACAACACGACCCAGACCGGCGACGACAACAGCTCGACGGTGAAGCAGAAGGGCGTCGGCGGCTCCAACACCAATACCGAGACGCAGAAGAACGGCGGCTTCTCGTTCATCGTGCAGGAGAGTCTGCTTGCCGGGACCAACTCCAGTTCGAGCAACCAGGACGGCAAGGTCCGCTACGAACTGGACCAGTACGGCGCCGGCAACAGCTCGACGAACGATCAGACCGGCACTGCCGAGGCCGACATCTCGCAGGACGGGCTCGCCAACAAGTCCGAGAACAAGCAGTCCGATGATGCCAGCTTCAGCCTCGAGCAGAAGGGCGGGCTCGGCAACAATGACAGCAAGAACGATCAGTCCGGCACGTCGGAAGCCACCGTCACCCAGGACGGTACCGCCAACACCTCGACCAACAAGCAGTCGGACGACGCAGCGCTCGAACTGAGCCAGACGGGCACCGGCAACTCGTCCAAGAACGAGCAGGGCGGCAATGCCAAGGCCGATATCGAACAGACCAGCGTGCTGCTCGGCAACCAGAGCGACAACAAGCAGTCCGGCAATGCCGAGCTCACGCTGACGCAGACCGGTGAGGCCAACATCGCCAGCAGCGATCAGGAGGACGACGCCAAGGCGACGATCACCCAGAGCGTCGGCGCCAATGTCGTCACCAACAAGCAGTCCGATACCAGCTCGTTCGAATCGAACCAGACCGGCATCGCCAATATCGCCAACAACACCCAGTCCGGCGCCGCGACCGCGACCAACGACCAGTCGGTCGGCGGCAACCTGTTCTCGAACACCCAGTCGGGCGGCACGGCCGGCAACGAGAACGTCTCGGAGAACACCCAGGCCGGCATCGGCAACATCAACATCGATGTGCAGTCGGGCGAGGGCAATTTCGCCGGCAACACCCAGGTCGGCACCACCAACGTGACCGGCGTGGTGCAGACCGGCGACGACAACAGCGCCGAAACGCAGCAGCTCGGCGACGGCAATGTGGCGGCGGTCGGCCAGCAGGGCGATGACAACAGCTCGAACACCACCCAGGTCGGGCTCGACAACACCAATACCACCGGTCAGCTCGGCAACGACAACGCCATCGACGTCTACCAGATCGGCAACGGCAATTCCGATCCGGTGATCCAGATCGGCAACGGCAACGACGCGCTGTCGCTGCAGCTGGGCAACAACAACAGCAACGACGTGCTGACCATCGGCGACGACAACCTGGTGGGCAATGCCCAGGTCGGCGACGACAACACCAATGCCACCGGCCAGGCGGGCGACGATAACGTGGCGCTCAGCGGCCAGGTCGGCGACGACAACGACAACCTCATCGGCCAGGGCGGCGACGGCAACATCGCCGGTTCCCTGCAGTGGGGCGACGAGAACGAGAACGACGCCATCCAGCTCGGCGACGACAATGTCGCGGTCAACGCTCAGGTCGGCGACGGCAATACCGACACGGTCGGCCAGGCGGGCGACGACAACATTGCGGTCGGTATCCAGGTCGGCGACGACAACCAGAATATCGCGGCCCAGGCCGGCGACGACAATCTCGCGGGCGCCCTGCAGTGGGGCGACGGCAACGAGAACACCGACATCCAGCTGGGCGACGACAACCAGTCGGCGGCCGGCCAGATCGGCGGCGGCAACCCCGCCGGCAACCCCGCGGGGCGGGGGGGCCACAACAGGGGCGGGGCGGGGGGGGGGGGGGCGGCAGGGGGGCGGCGGGCGGGGGGGGGGGGGGACGGGGAAACGGGGGGGGCGGGGCGGGGGGGGGGATTCGGGTGGGGGGGGCGGGGGGCGGGGGGGGGGGGGGGGGGGGGGGGGGGGCCGGGGGGGGGGGGGGGGGGGGGGGGGGGGGCGGGGGGGGGGGGGGGGGGGGGGGGGGGGGGGGGGGGGGGGGGGGGGGGGGGGGGGGGGGGGGGGGGGGGGGGGGGGGGGGGCGACGACAACACCTGGCAATATCCAGCTGGGCGACGACAACCAGAACCTCGCCATCCAGGGCGGCGACGACAATCTCGCCGGCAACCTGCAGCTCGGCGAGGACAACGACAACGTTGCGGTGCAGGTCGGCGACGGCAATGAGGCGCTCAGTGCCCAGGTCGGCGACGACAATGCCAACGGGCCGGCCGGGGCGCGCCCCGCCAGACGGCGAGGACAACGACAACGTTGCGGTGCAGGTCGGCGACGGCAATGAGGCGCTCAGTGCCCAGGTCGGCGACGACAATGACAACGGTGTCGGCCAGATCGGCGACGACAACACCTCGGTCAACATCCAGGGTGGCGACGACAACGAGAACCTCGCCATCCAGGGCGGCGACGACAATCTCGCCGGCAACCTGCAGCTGGGCGAGGACAACGACAACGTCGCGGTCCAGGTCGGCGACGGCAACCAGGCGCTCAGTGCCCAGGTCGGCGACGACAACGGCAACGGTGTCGGCCAGATCGGCGACGACAACACCTCGGTCAATATCCAGGGTGGCGACGACAACGAGAACCTCGCCATCCAGGGTGGCGACGACAATCTCGCCGGCAACCTGCAGCTCGGCGAGGACAACGACAACGTCGCGGTCCAGCTCGGAAACGACAATGAGGCGCTGAACGCCCAGATCGGCGAGGACAATTCGAACCTCACCGGCCAGGCGGGAACCGGCAACGAGGCCCTGAGCGTGCAGGGCGGCGAGGACAACTCGAACCTGACGCTGCAGGGTGGCGCGGACAACTCGGCGACCAATGTGCAGCTGGGCGAGGGCAACACCAACACCCAGGCGCAGCTCGGGACCGACAACAGCGCCACCAACGTGCAGCTTGGGGTGGACAATACCGACACCACCGTGCAGGTCGGCACCGGCAATACTGCAACCACCGGGCAGGTGGGCGCCGACAACAGCTCGACCACGGTGCAGATCGGCGCCAACAACACCGCGACGACCACGCAGTTGGGCTGGGGCAACTTCGCCGGCATCTGGAGCACCAGCGTCAACAGCTCGGCGACGATCACCCAGGTCGGGCCGGTCGGCCCCTGATCCCGGGTCGTCCCGGGGGACAGATCGACGGAAGCGCCCTGCCGCAGCGGGGCGCTTCCGCTTTCGGGCGATAGGCGATTTCCTATTGCTCAGTTGACAGGCCGTAATTGCGGCGTAGATAACGGCCTGCCGCAAGAGACAAGGACCGTGCGCGATGCGCATCGACCGGAACATGACCGCTAGGGCCGAGGGGGCGAGATGCGCCGCCGGCCACGGCATGGCGGCGACCAAAACCACCAAAACCCCCTGAGCCGATCCCCGGGCCTCTCCCGCCGGGGAGCGGCCGGAGCCACGTGCCGCGGGATCGGAAGCGATCCACGCGCGGGGGGATAAGGCAAACAAGGAAGTTCAAGAGATGGGTTATCGCGTCGCCGTCGTCGGGGCCACGGGCAATGTGGGCCGGGAAATGCTCAACATCCTCGCCGAGCGGAAGTTTCCCGCCTCCGAGGTGATCGCGCTCGCTTCGGCGCGCAGCCAGGGCCAGGAGATCAGCTTTGGCGACAAGCGGCTGAAGGTGCAGAACCTCGAGAACTTCGATTTCACCGGGGTGGATTTCGCGCTGATGAGCGCCGGCTCCGCCATCGCCAGGGAATATGGCGAAAAGATCGGCCGCACCGGCTGCATCGTGGTCGATAATTCGAGCTTCTGGCGCTATCACGCCGATGTGCCGCTGGTGGTGCCGGAGGTCAACGCGTCGGTGCTCGACGCCTACATGGCGCGCAATGACCGGAAGAACATCATTGCCAACCCGAACTGCTCGACGGCGCAGCTGGTGGTGGCGCTGAAGCCGCTGCACGACTTCGCGGCGATCAGGCGCGTGGTGGTGGCAACCTATCAATCGGTCTCCGGCGCCGGCAAGGAGGGCGTCGACGAGCTCTGGACGCAGACCAAGGGCATCTTCGTCAACGATTCGGCGACGCCGCGGAAGTTCTCCAAGCAGATCGCCTTCAACGTCATCCCGCATATCGATGTGTTCATGGAAGACGGGCAGACCAAGGAAGAGTGGAAGATGGTGGTCGAGACCAAGAAGATCCTCGACCCGAAGATCAAGCTGACCGCGACCTGCGTGCGCGTGCCGGTGTTCGTAGGCCATTCGGAGGCGGTGAACCTCGAGTTCGAGAAGCCGATCTCGGCCGACGAGGCGCGCGACCTGCTGCGCGAGGCGCCCGGCATCTCGGTGCTCGACAAGCGCGAGCCCGGCGGCTACGCCACGCCGATCGAATGCGTGGGCGAATACGACACCTATGTCAGCCGCATCCGCGAGGACGTGACGGTCGAGAACGGGCTGTCGATGTGGGTGGTCAGCGACAATCTGAGGAAGGGCGCGGCGCTCAACACCGTGCAGATCCTCGAAACGCTGATCGAACGCAAGCTGGTGGCGCTGAAGGCGGCATAGGGGGCCCATGCCCCTCCGCCACACCCTGCTCGCCCTCGCCGTCGCCTTCGTCTGGGGGGTGAGCTTCGTTGCCATCCGCTGGGGGGTGGACGAGGTGGCGCCGCTGCTGCTCACGGCGCTGCGCTACAGCTTCGCGGCGCTGCCGGCCGTGTTCTTCGTCAGGCGCCCGCAGGTGGCGCCGTGGGTATTGCTGGGCTACGGGCTCGCCATCGGGGTGGGGCAGTTCGGCGTCCTGTTCGTCGCCATCAGGCTCGGCATGCCGGCGGGGCTGAGTTCGCTGGTGATCCAGCTGCAGGTGTTCTTCACCATCCTGTTCGCCGCCCTGTTCTTCGGCGAACGGCCGGCCCCGGCGCAGTTCGCCGGCGCTGGCATCGCCTTTGTCGGCATCGGGCTGATCGCGCTCGACCGGCTGGCGGAGGCGGCGCTGCTGCCGCTCGGCCTCACCATCGTCGCGGCGGTATTCTGGGGGCTGGGCAATTCGGCCAGCAAGCGGGCGGGACGGATCGACATGCTGGGCTTCGTCGTCTGGTCGGCGCTGGTGCCGCCGCTGCCGCTCTTCGCCCTGTCGCTGCTGTTCGATGGACCGGGCGCCATCGGCGCGGCGCTGCAGCACCTCACCTGGCGCGGTGTCGGTGCCATCGCCTTCATGGCCTATGCGGCGACGCTGTTCGGCTTCGGCATGTGGGCCGCATTGCTGAGCCGCTATCCGGCAAGCCTCGTCGCCCCGTTCGCGCTGTTCGTGCCGGTAGCGGGGATTGGCAGCGCCGCCCTGCTGCTCGGCGAGTCCGTCGACGGGCTCGAGATCGCCGGCAGCGGGCTGGTGCTGCTGGGGCTGCTGCTCAACGTGTTCGGGCCGCGGCTGTGGCGGAGCCTCGCACGATGACGGGGCTGCGGCCGGCAGGGTCCGGGGATGCCGAGGCCATCGCGGCGCTGTTCTCGGCATCGCGACGGCTGCTGGACTTCCTGCCCGAACTCCACACGGTCGAGGAGGACCGCTGCTTCATTGCCGGGATCGTCCTGCGCGACTGTGCCGTGACCGTGGCCGAGGCGGACGACCGGATCGTCGGGTTCATCGCCGAGCGGGACGGCTGGATCGAGCAGCTCTACGTCGCGCCCGCGGCGATCGGCGCCGGCATCGGCGCGGCGCTGCTGGCCGACGCGATGGCGCGGAACGGCGCGCTGGAGCTCTGGTGCTTTGCCCGGAACACGGCGGCCCGGCGCTTCTACGAGCGGCACGGCTTCGTCGCCGTTGAGTTCACCGACGGGGCGGACAACGAGGCCGGGGCACCGGACGTGCGCTACCGGTGGGTCAGCGGCGCGGCGACTCACACCTCCGGGCGGTAGAAGTCACCGTCGGCGTTCATCACCCACAACTCCCCGCTCGAGATGTCGAACCAGGCGCCGTGGACCCCCAGCTTGCCTTCGGCCTCCAGCGCCTTGACGTAGGGAAAGGTGCGCAGGTTGGCGATCGAGTTGCGGATCGAGAAGCGCTCCAGCATGGTCTGGCGCTCCCGGTCGGTGGCGAGGGCGTATTTCGACACCGCCTCCGAGACCGGCGCCAGCATGCTCATCCACTTGCCGATGAAATCGCCCTGGGCGAGCGGGCCGGCGCTGGGATCGAGGGCGGCGCGGATGCCGCCGCAGCGGCCGTGACCCATGACCACGATATTGGAGATCTTCAGCGCGTTGACCGCGAACTCGATCGCCGCCGAGGTGCCGTGCTGGCCGCCGTCGGGCTGGAACGGCGGCACCAGGTTGGCGACGTTGCGCAGCACGAACAGTTCGCCCGGGCCGGCCGAGAAGATCGTCTCGGGCGCCGCCCGGCTGTCGCAGCAGGCGATGATCATGGTGGTGGGCGACTGGCCCTTGTCGGCGAGTTCGCGATAACGCCCCTGCTCGGGATCGTAGCGATCCGACATGAACGACTTGTAGCCGTCGAGCAAAAATGCTGGAAACCGGTGCATGCGCAGCGATTAGCGGTTCGCGGGCATAATTTCAATCGCCCAACGCCGGGGGGCGGGGCATGGGAGCATTGCATGCTGATCTATCGGTTCCTCACGGGGGAGGACGATTCCTCGTTCTGCCACAAGGTGACCAGGGCGCTGTCGGAGGGCTGGGAACTGCATGGCAGCCCGACCTACGCCTATGACGCGGTCGCCAAGCGCATGAAATGCGGCCAGGCGGTGATCCGCACGGTGTCCGAGCAGCCCTATGATCCGGACCGGAAGCTGGTGGATTATCGCTAGCGGGTGGCGCTTCGGCGCCGCGGCTAAACCGAAGCTGAACGGCGGGTTCAAGACCGGTTCGGGAAGCGCCGGCTAGGGTAGCTGTCAATAGCGGGGGGTGGCCCCGCAACCGACAGGTGTCCAGATGACCCGCACATCCGCCATTGCCCTCGCCGGCGCCGTTCTCCTCCTCGGCTCGCTCGCCGCCAGCGCCAATCAGCCGGCGGAAGTGATGCTCTCCGACCTCGCCGTCGGCGGCGCCCTGACGGTGCTGCTGATGGACCCCTACGCCGCGACCGAGTGGACGCTCGAGCTGCCCCAGGGCTACGCGACGCTGGATGTCGACGCCGATCCGTTCCTGCCGGCGACCTGAGCCGGCGGCCGGGCCCCGGCCTGCGCCGGGCGACAGCACGGGCGGGCAAGTCGGCAGGCTACTCCAGCACCCCGCTCAGTCTCAGGTGCTGCAGCAGAATGATGGTCTTGGCGTCGGCGATCTCGCCGGCCGCCAGCAGCGCCATCGCGGCATCGAAGCCCATTTCCAGCACCTCGATATCCTCGCCCTCGTGCGCCAGCCCGCCACCGTCGGAAACGCGCGAGGTCGAATCATAGGCCGCAATGAACAGGTGCAGCTTCTCGGTGACCGAGCCGGGCGACATGTAGCAGGTGGCGACCGGGACCACGTCGTGGACGCGGTAGCCGGATTCCTCCTCGGCCTCCTTCTTCGCGCAGGCCAGCGGATCGTCGCCGTCGAGCTTGCCGGCGCAGACCTCGATCAGCCCGCCGTCGTCGCCATGGGCCCAGACCGGGAAGCGGAACTGGCGGGTAAGGATGACCGTGCGGCGCGCCGGATCGTAGAGCAGGATGGCGGCGCCGTCGCCGCGATCGTAGGTCTCGCGCACCTGGCGCTGCCAGCTGCCGTCGCCGCGCCGGTACTCGAGCGTGGTCTTTTTCACCGTGCCCCAGTTCTTCGACAGCACGTCCTCGGCAAGGACCCGGACGCGATCGCGCATCGCCTGCAACTCCAATTGGAACCACAGGAAAAGAACACGCGTTGCTGAATCGAAGATGAACGTCGGATTCACGCCCCGGCCAGCCGGGACCCGATACATGTCTCGTCAAGCAGCGGAAACCCGATCCCCGGGTCGCCCGCACCAGGGACAGGCAAGATGGACCGTATCGCCGCCGCACTGATGATCGCGATCGCCGCCCTCATCATCAACGGCGGTCTCGTCAGGGACGTGCTGGCCGAGGATCTCGGCCGGATCCCGATGGGCTCGTCCGTCGCCGTGTCCGACATCCCGGTGGCATCGGGCCTCCGCAGCGAACGGGTGCTGAGTCTTCTCATCGCACTCGAAGCGCTGCGGGCCGCCCCGGAGGCGCTCAATCGGTCGAAAGGCTAATCGTCAGCATAAGCACAGCCTTTGACCTCGACGGAAACCGCCGCTAGAAGTCTCGAACCATTCCAAACTGGACCGCCCGGCGCTCCTCCGCGCGGGCGAGGCACGAGACGATTCATGGCACCCCGTTCGCGGCCGCTTTCGCCGCACCTATCGATCTATCGCTTCACCCTCACCATGACGATGTCGATCGTCCACCGGGCGACGGGCATGGCGCTCTACGGCGGCATGTTGCTCCTGGTCCTGTGGCTGATCGGCGCCGCCCTCGGCGGCAGCAGCTTTGATGCCGTCAACTGGCTGTTCGGCATGTGGCTGGGCCAGCTGGTGCTGTTCGGCTTCACCTGGGTTCTGTTCCACCACATGCTGGGCGGCATCCGGCATTTCGTCTGGGACTTCACCAGGGCGATGGACCCGGCCGGCCGGGAGCTGATCGTCAGGCTGCAGCTGGCAGCCTCGATCCTTCTCACCCTCGCCGCCTGGGCACTGCTGGTGTGGTTCAGATGAGCAACAAACCGACACGGGCAGAGATTCGGAATCCGGCGACGCACTATGGCGCGACGAAGGCCTCGACCCGGCATTTCCTGACTCAGCGGGTGACCGGCGCGCTCAACATCGTCTTCACGCTGTTCCTGGCGTGGCTCGTCGTCAGCCTCGCCGGCGCCGACGCGGCCGGAAAGCTGGCGCTGGTCCGCGCCCCGCTCGTGGCGCTCACTCTGGCGCTGCTGCTGGTGGTGGTGGCCATCCACATGCGCAACGGCATGCGCGACGTGATCGAGGATTACGTCGACGGCGCGGCCAACCGGCTGGCGCTGATCGCCAACACCGCCTTTACCGTATCTGTCGCGGTGGTCGCGCTCGGCGCGCTCGCCAAGATCGTCTTCTGGGGTTAGTCCACATGGCCGCTTACGAGCTCATCGACCACGAATTCGACGTGGTCATCGTCGGGGCCGGCGGCGCGGGCCTGCGTGCGACGCTCGGCATGGCCGAGCAGGGCCTCAACACCGCCTGCATCACCAAGGTGTTCCCCACCCGCAGCCATACCGTGGCGGCGCAGGGCGGCATCGCCGCCTCGCTGAGCAACATGGGCCCCGATTCGTGGCAATGGCACATGTACGACACCGTCAAGGGATCGGACTGGCTGGGCGACAACGACGCCATGGAATACCTGGCGCGCGAGGCGCCGGCGGCGATCTACGAGCTCGAGCACTACGGCGTGCCGTTCAGCCGCACCGAGACCGGCAAGATCTACCAGCGGCCGTTTGGCGGCCACATGACCGAGTTCGGCGACGGCCCGCCGGTCCAGCGCACCTGCGCGGCGGCCGACCGGACGGGCCACGCGATCCTGCACACGCTCTACGGCCAGTCGGTCAGGAACAACGCGCAGTTCTTCATCGAGTATTTCGCGCTCGACCTGATCATGGGACCGGACGGCTCCTGCCAGGGCGTGGTGGCGTGGAAGCTTGATGACGGCACGCTGCACCGCTTCCGTGCCAAACTGGTGGTGCTGGCGACCGGCGGCTACGGCCGCGCCTATTTCTCGGCGACCTCGGCCCACACCTGCACCGGCGACGGCAACGGCATGGTGGCCCGCGCCGGGCTGCCGCTGCAGGACATGGAGTTCGTGCAGTTCCACCCCACCGGCATTTACGGCGCCGGCTGCCTGATCACCGAGGGCGCGCGCGGCGAGGGCGGGTACCTCGTCAACTCCGAGGGCGAGCGCTTCATGGAGCGCTATGCCCCGAACGCCAAGGACCTCGCCTCCCGAGACGTGGTTTCGCGCTGCATGACGATCGAGATCCGCGAAGGCCGTGGCGTCGGCAAGGCCAAGGACCACATCTTCCTGCACCTCGACCACCTCGATCCCAAGGTGTTGCACGAGCGGCTGCCGGGCATCTCGGAAAGCGCCAAGATCTTCGCCGGCGTCGACGTGACGCGCGAGCCGATCCCGGTGCTGCCGACCGTGCACTACAACATGGGCGGCATCCCGGCGAACTATCACGGCGAGGTGCTGAACCCGACCGAGGGCGATCCGGATCGCGTCGTGCCGGGGCTGATGGCGGCGGGCGAGGCGGCCTGCGCCTCGGTGCACGGCGCCAATCGGCTGGGCTCGAACTCGCTCACCGACCTCGTGGTGTTCGGCCGGGCCGCCGCGCTCCGCGCCGCCAGGGTGGTCGACAAGGGCTCGAAGGTGCCGGGCATCGTGGCTTCGGAGGACGAGCGCATCCTCTCCCGCTTCGATCGCCTCCGCCACGCCGGCGGCGCCTCGCCGACCGCGGTGGTGCGCGAAAAGATGCAGCGCATCATGCAGGAGGATGCGGCCGTGTTCCGCACCGCCGAGACGCTGCAGTCGGGGGTGCGCCGCATCGGCGAGCTCTGGGGGGCGCTCGACGACCTCAGGGTCACCGATCGCTCGATGATCTGGAACTCCGACCTGGTCGAGACGCTCGAACTCGAAAACCTGATGGCCTGCGCCGCGACCACGGTGGTGAGCGCCGAAGCCCGGCACGAAAGCCGCGGCGCCCACGCCCGCGAGGATTTTTCGAGCCGCGACGACGTGGAATGGCGCAAGCACACGCTGAGCCGGATCGACACGGCAACGGGCAAGGTGTCGCTGGGCTATCGGCCGGTGCATGTCGACCCGCTGACGCCCGAGAGCGAGGGCGGCATCAGCTTGAAGAAGATCGCGCCCAAGGCGCGGGTGTATTAGGGTCGCGATCGAGCACGTCCGGAGCTAGACAATGGGTGTCATCGAAAAGATCGTCGTCAGCGACCAGGCGATGCGTCAGCTTGAGCAGGACGCGAAGCTGCATGGCCTCACCCTTGCCGAAGAGGTCGCGCGGCGGGTCGAAGTGGCGTCGGCGCCGCGCCCATCGCGTGAGGGAGCTACTGGCTCGCATGAAGTCCTTGCGCGATTCGTTGCCACCTCAGAAGACCGACAGCCTGACGCTTCTGCGGGAAGATCGTGCCGGCAACCGTTATTGACAGCTCGATAGCACTCCAGTGGGTGCTGGTTGAGGCCGGCACGGACGCAGCGCGCGACTATGTGCAGGCCGATGGCGCTGTCTCGCCGGATATCCTTCTGGTGGAGACGGCCAATGTGCTGGCGAAGAAGGTTCGAGCGAACGACATCAGCGGAGAGTATGCGGTCGAGGCTCTCGCGGCAGTCAAAGCTGCAGTGCAAATGGTAAGCAGTGAACCGCATGTCGCCAGAGCGCTGGAGATTTCGATAGCGCTGAGCCACCCGGTCTACGACTGCGTGTTTCTGGCCTGCGCCGAGCACCTCGGCGGCAAGCTGGTGACGCGCGATGCACCATTTGCGAAGCGCGTCGCAGAACGCGGCATGGGGCATCTGCTTGAGGTCGCCCAATGACCGCCGCCCCTGGCTATTCCGGCACGCCGCTGCCGCAGAAGCTCGGGCTCAGGGACGGGCAGCGGGTGCTGTTCATCGCCTTGCCGCCGGAGCTCAACGAGCTGCGCGTGTCGCGCCACTTCGCGGAAATGGCGCAGGCGGGGTGGGGGACGTGGCAGGATGGTGATCCGGGATATGATTTCGTGCATGGCTTTGCCACCTCGCGGCAGGTGCTCGACGACAATGCGCTACCACTGATGCAGGCGATCGACCGGAACGGGACGATCTGGATCTCGTGGCCGAAGAAGGCATCGAAGGTTGAGACCGACATCACCGAAGACGTGATCCGCGAGGTGGTGCTGCCGATCGGGTTGGTCGATATCAAGGTGGCAGCGGTCAGCGGTATCTGGTCGGGGCTGAAGCTGGTGATCCGCAAGGAACTGAGGTGAGGACAACAACAATGAAGACCACGGCACTGACGCTCGCGACGCTGGCGCTCTGCACCGGAGCGGCCCTCGCGGCGCCGCCATCGGCGGAACAGAAGGCGGATTTCTACAAGACCTGCATGGAGCGTGGCTCTGAACAGCTTTGCAGCTGCAAGGCCGATGCGGCGATGACGCTGATCGACAGCGACTTCATGGCGATCGTGATTGCCTCGATGCGCGGCCGGTCACTCGATCCGAAGTATGCCGTTGCCTATAATGACTACATTGTCGGCTCGACGCGGGCCTGTGGGATGGGCATGTAGGCGGCGCGCCGGCGCCTCCCACCAGATCGCGATCAAGCAGTCCGAGGCAGATGAAGCCGATCAAGTTCGAAAAGGCAGAGCGTGAGGCGATCATCGCCCGCATCCAGCGCTATTTCGAGGCCGAGCTCGACGGCGAGATCGGCGCGATGCCGGCCGAAGAGCTGCTGGCCTTCTTCACCGAGGTGATCGGGCCCTTCTACTACAACCAGGGGCTGGCGGACGCGCAGGCGGTGTTCGCCAAATCGCTGGACGACATCAACGACAGGATCTACGGGCTCGAGCAGCGCCAGGCGCGCGCCCGCTGAGCCCCACGGACGACCGGAGACCAAGATGGCCGAGCTGACGCTCCCCAAGAATTCGCGGATCATGGCTGGCAGGACCTGGCCGAAGCCGGCCGGCGCGGCGCGGCTCAAGGAATATCGCGTCTACCGCTACGACCCGGATTCGGGCGAGAACCCGCGGCTCGACACCTATTTCGTCGATCTCGACGATTGCGGCCCGATGGTGCTCGACGCGCTCTTGTGGATCAAGAACAAGGTCGACCCCACCCTGACGCTGCGCCGCTCCTGCCGGGAGGGCATCTGCGGCTCGTGCTCGATGAACATCGCGGGCGCCAACACGCTCGCCTGCACCAAGGGCATGGACGAGATCGAGGGCCATGTGTCGGTCTACCCCCTGCCGCACCTGCCGGTGGTCAAGGACCTGGTGCCCGACCTCACCACCTTTTACGACCAGCACCGCTCGATCCAGCCCTGGCTGAAGACCACCTCGCCCACCCCGGACAAGGAGTGGCTGCAGTCCAAGGCCGACCGCGGCCGGCTCGACGGGCTGTACGAGTGCATCCTGTGCGCCTGCTGCTCCACCTCGTGCCCGTCCTACTGGTGGAACGGTGACAAGTATCTGGGGCCCGCCGTGCTGCTGCAGGCCTATCGCTGGCTCATCGACAGCCGCGACGAGGCGACCACGGAACGTCTCGACAATCTCGAGGACCCGTTCAAGCTCTATCGCTGCCATACCATCATGAACTGCGCCAAGGTCTGCCCCAAGGGACTGAACCCGGCCAAGGCCATCGCCGAGATCAAGCAGATGATGGTGAAGCGGGAGTTCGCCTGATCGCCAGCTTTCCGATCATTGCCGAGGTGGAGGACCCGTCGGTGGCACGGGTGCTGATCACTGCGCTCAAGGCCCATGGCTTTCATCCCAGGGAGGGCGGCGACAGCGGCCTGCCCGGCCTGCCGGGGGTCTATGGCCCGAAGGGCATCCCGATCGAGGTGCCCGAGGAAGAGGCGGACGACGCCCGGCTGCTGGCCGGGGCGCTGCTCAGGGACATGCTGGCGCGCTAGCGGCGAGAGCATAACCCCCGCCTGGGTGCCGCTGGCGGCCGGACCTGTCCCTAAACCCGCCACATTGGTGCGCGCATAGGAAAAAGGCGGGTGGAGTCGGTTGAACCGGCAGGGGCGTTCAGGTATGTCGCCCCGTCATTCTTTCTTAACCAGTATGGCACGGAGCCGGGGCCCATGAGGATTTCGAGACGCGCCAGCGTTTCCATCGCGGTGATCGGAGTGGTCGCCCTGGCGCTCGGCGGCTGCGCCTCGAGCGGGGTCCGGACCGCCAACATCTCGACCGAGTCCATCACCCCGATCCAGAACACGCCGGTCACCAGCTCGAACCTGCCCGCGATCGGCCAGGACGGCGAGGTGCAGACCGCGGACGCCGGAATGCCGGGCCAGCCGACCGATCTCGAGCAGCCCGCCGCGCTCAATCCCACGCTGCAGCCGCCGGTGGACCAGTTCGGACAGCCGGTGCAGGTGGCGAGCACCGACGATACCTCGTTCGTGACGCTCGATGCGGTGGGCGCGGTGCCGAATACCCCCGGACGCGACCTCAACGGCGGCCTGACCATCGAAAAGCTCCTCGGCGGCTGGACCATCGTGTCGGGCGCCGAGCAGTGCAAGCTCAACCTGACCTATACCGCCAAGACCGGCACCTCGCGCTACCGCGCCTCGACGCCGGGCTGCGGGCTCGCCGGGCTCAAGGTGGTGGCCAGCTGGCACCTCGTCGGCACCCAGGTGCAATTGTTCGACGAGGCTGGCGACATCATCGCCTCGCTGATCCTGAGCGGCAACCGCTTCATCGGCACCCTGGCCGGTGGCCAGGGCATCTCCATGGTCGGCTGAGCCGGCGTGGCGAGAGGACGGGGACACCCGGTCGGCGACGCGCTCGCGGCGCTGGTGGCTGCCGGCACATTGCACGCCGATCCGCTGCAGGCGGCGGCTGCCGCGGTGCTGGACCGCATCGCACGCGACCTGCAATCGGCGGAGGCCGCCAAGGGGCTGCTCGCCGGTCTCAGGCGGAGCCGGGCGGCGGTGCGCGGCGCCTACCTCGTGGGTCAGGTCGGGCGCGGCAAGACCATGCTGATGGATCTGTTCTTCGCCACGGTGCCCGTCGCGGGCAAGCGGCGCGTGCATTTCCACGAGTTCATGGACGAGATGCACGAGGCGATCGCGGCTTTCCGGCGTTCGGCACAGGGCAAGGCGGCCAATGCCGATCCGGTCGCGGCGGTGGTCGCGCCGCTGCTCAAGCAGGTGCGGCTGCTCTGCCTCGACGAGTTCCAGGTGCAGGATATCACCAATGCCATGCTGCTCGGCCGGCTGTTCGAGAAGCTGTTCGCCGGCGGCATGACCATCGTTGCGACCTCCAACACGGCGCCCGACCGGCTCTACGAGAACGGGCTCAACCGCGAACTGGTGCTGCCGTTCATCGCCGAGCTGACGATGCGCTGCGAGATCGTCGCGCTGGACGGGCCGACGGACTATCGCCGGCTCAAGTTCGAGGGCGAGGCGGTCTATCATTTCGGCGGCGGGGCCGCGGTGGACGCCGAGATGGACCGGCTGTGGCTGAGATTGACCGGCGGCGTGCCGGGCCATGCCGAACAGGTGCACTCGCTGGGACGGGTCATCCCCGTGCCGCGGGCGGCGATGGGGGCGGCGCGCTTCGCATTCGCCGAGCTGTGCGAGCGGCCGCTCGGGGCGCGCGACTATCTGAGGCTCAGCCATGCCTACGATGCGCTGATGCTCGACCACGTGCCGCGGTTCGACCGACTGAAAACCGATGCCGCCAAGCGCTTCATCCTGCTCGTCGACACGCTCTACGACCGCGGTGTGAAGCTCGCCGCGAGCTTTGCGGCGCCGCTCGACGAACTGGGCCGCGACGACAGGACGAAGGCCGAGTTCGCCCGCTGCGTGTCGCGGCTGGTCGAGATGCAGTCGGCGGAGTATCTCGCCGCACCGCACAAGGGCGAGGCGGGCGGCGGGGGCGGCTTAGCCGGGTAGTCGTTCCAGCGGATCGACCACGGCAACGCCGAGCGGGCCGAAATGCCTCACGTTGCGAGTCAGCACGACGAGATCGTGGACCCTTGCGGTCGCCGCGATCAACACATCCAGAAAGCCCGGATGCGTGCCGCTGCCGAAGGCCTCGTCGGACATCTTCCCGCCGACCTTCGCGACCGCTTCGTCCACCGGCAATTGGCGTTCGCCGAACTGGGCTGCGAGATCGTCACGCCATCTGGTGAAGCGATCTGCTCGCTGATGCTGTTCCGCTCGGCTGAGTTTCGCGATTCCCTGAGTGATCTCGAACATGGTGATGCTGGAGACATACAGCCGTTCGTTCTGCTGGCGCGCCCAGGCCACAAGCGCGTCCGAGGCCTCCCGCCGCCCGGGCCCGAAGATCGATACGACTGATGTATCGAGGAGGAAACGGTGTCTCATAGGTCGATTTCACGAGGCGGCGTGTGGTCCCGTTCCAGATCCAGTCCTCCGGGATACTCCAGCAGGACATCGACAACGCTGCGTCGTGGCGCCTCGGAGTGCAGCTTGCGGCCCTCCTCGATCGAGACGATCATCGCCACCGGGGTGCCGTGGCGGGTGATGGTGACGGGCTCGCCGGCGAGGACGGTATCCACCGCCTCCGACAGCTTGGCCTTGGCCTCGCGCAACTGCATCTGCTTCATCTCGGCCTCTGGTGGTGACTACATGTAGTCACATGTAGTTCGGCGGGTCCCCCGGGTCAACTCGGTCACCATCCTGTGCCGGAACCAAAGGCTGACTTGCCCCCGTCACCCTCTAGGGTTAATAGGGGCGCGCAATTTCCAGCATTGGTGAAACGGGGGTTCGTGGATGGCGCGCAAGAAGATCGCTCTGATCGGTGCGGGGCAGATTGGCGGCACTTTGGCGCTCTTGGCAGCGACCAAGGAACTGGGCGACGTGATCCTGTTCGACGTGGTCGACGGGGTGCCGCAGGGCAAGGCCCTGGACCTCAGCCAGTCGAGCCCGGTCGAAGGCTTCAACGCCACCATCAAGGGCACGTCCGAATACAAGGACATCGCCGGCGCCGACGTGGTGATCGTCACCGCCGGCGTGCCGCGCAAGCCCGGCATGAGCCGCGACGACCTGCTCGAGATCAACCTCAAGGTGATGGAGCAGGTGGGCGCCGGCATCGCCAAATACGCGCCCGAGGCCTTCGTCATCTGCATCACCAACCCGCTCGACGCCATGGTGTGGGCGCTGCAGAAGTTCTCCGGCCTGCCGAAGAACAAGGTGATCGGCATGGCGGGCGTGCTCGACACGGGCCGCTTCCGGTTGTTCCTCGCCGAGGAGATGAAGGTCTCGGTACAGGATGTGACGGCGTTCGTACTGGGCGGCCACGGCGACACCATGGTGCCGCTGGCGCGCTATTCGACCGTCGCCGGCATCCCGCTGCCCGACCTCGTCAAGATGGGCTGGCTGACCAAGGAGCGGCTCGAGCAGATCATCCAGCGCACCCGCGACGGCGGCGCCGAGATCGTCGGGCTGCTGAAGACCGGTTCGGCCTTCTATGCCCCGGCCGCTTCCGCCATCGAGATGGCCGAGAGCTACCTCAAGGACAAGAAGCGCATCCTGCCCTGCGCCGCCTATCTCAAGGGCGAGTACGGGGTGAAGGGCACCTATGTCGGCGTGCCGGTGGTCCTGGGCGCGGGCGGTGTCGAAAAGATCGTCGAGATCTCGCTCTCGGGCAGCGAGCAGAAAGCGTTCGACAAGTCGGTGGCCGCCGTCGGCGGGCTGGTCGATGCCTGCAAGAAGATCGCGCCGAAGCTGGCGTAGTGCCTCGCGCCCTCGTGCTTCGACCGTCCCGGCATGAGGGCCACAGGGATATCTCGCGGGACCTCATCCTGAGTTTGTCGAAGGACGAGGTCCTGTTTCCGATGCGTTCAAAGGGCTCGACATGAACATCCACGAACACCAGGCCAAGGCGCTGCTCGCAACCTACGGGCTGCCGGTGGCCAGGGGCATCGCCATCTTCTCGGCGGACGAGGCAGAGGCGGCGGCACAGCAGTTGCCGGGGCCGCTTTATGTGGTCAAGAGCCAGATTCACGCCGGCGGGCGCGGCAAGGGCAAGTTCAAGGAACTGCCGCCCGACGCCAAGGGCGGCGTGCGGCTGGCCAAGAGCATTGCCGAGGTCGTGTCGAACAGCCGCGAGATGCTGGGCCACACGCTGGTCACCAAGCAGACCGGGCCGGCCGGCCGGCAGGTCAACCGGCTCTACATCGAGGACGGCGCCGATATCGCGCGCGAACTCTACTGCTCGCTGCTGGTGGATCGCAGCGTCGGGCGCGTGGCGTTCGTGGTTTCGACCGAGGGCGGCATGGACATCGAGACCGTGGCCCATGACACGCCCGAAAAGATCGTCACCGTGGCGATCGACCCGACGGCCGGTGTGACGGCGGCAGACGTTGCGGCGATCGTTGCGGCGCTGCAGCTCGACGGGGCGGCGGCGGCGGACGCGACGTCGGTCTTTCCGGCGCTCTACAAGGCATTCGTCGAAACGGACATGAGCCTGCTCGAGGTCAACCCGCTGATCGTCATGACCGACGGCCACCTCCGGGTGCTCGATGCCAAGGTGAGCTTCGACAACAATGCCGGCTTCCGGCACGATGAACTGAAGCCGCTGCGCGACCTCACCGAAGAGGACGACCAAGGAGATCGAGGCCTCGCGGTTCGACCTCGCCTATGTGGCGCTCGACGGCAATATCGGCTGCATGGTCAACGGCGCCGGGCTCGCCATGGCAACCATGGACATCATCAAGCTCTATGGCGCCGAGCCGGCGAACTTCCTCGATGTCGGCGGTGGCGCGAGCAAGGAGAAGGTGACGGCGGCCTTCAAGATCATCACCGCCGATCCGGCCGTGCAGGGGATCCTGGTCAACATCTTCGGCGGCATCATGCGCTGCGACGTCATCGCCGAGGGCGTCATCGCCGCGGTCAAGGAAGTCGGCCTGAAGGTGCCGCTGGTGGTCCGCCTCGAAGGCACCAACGTCAGGGAAGGCAAGGCGATTCTCGATACTTCGGGACTTGACGTGATTTCGGCCGACGATCTCGACGACGCAGCGCAGAAAGTGGTCGCGGCGGTCAAGGGGCGCGCCTGATGCGCGGGGGAGTCGGGGCGGCGGCGGTCATCGCGCTGGCGGTGAGCAGCACGGCGAGCCTGGCCGTGCCGGCCTATGACATCGCCTTCGTCTCCGAGTTCGCCGATGCCTGCGTGCCGGGCCGGCTGGGCTACCAGACCACCCGGGACGCGGCCAGGGCGGCCGGATGGACTGAAGTCGAGCCAGGCGTCAACGCCGAGTTCGCCGGGATCATGGCACGCTCCGAGGCCGAAGCGGCGGCCGATCCCGAGTTGCCGACCGTGTTCGAGTACACGACCTACGCCAAGGCCATCGAGGGCATCGCCCATTATCTGGTGGTCAGCCGCTCCGCGATCACCGTCACCGAGGGCGAGGACCCCTGGGTGATGATCGGGTGCTATCTCTACAATTTCGACGCGGTGGCGCCGATCGACCCCGAGCCGGTGACCGCGCTGATCGGCAACCCGATCGCCCAAAGCCAGATCGACATGCACATCACGAGCTATGTCTGGGGTCCGCCCTGCCCGATGCCGCGCACCGGCGACACCTACCTGACCTTCATCCCCGAAGTGAGCCAGTACCGCGAGCAGGTCGGCATCTCCGGGCTGGTGCTGAAGTTCTCGACCTCCGAACCCGATCCCGGCGAAGTCGTTCCGGATACGTACTGCTGATTCACCCCCGCCTCCAGAAGCGAGCCAAGCCTGATGTCCATTCTCGTCGACAAGAACACCAAGATCCTGGTGCAGGGGCTCACCGGTGAGTCCGGGACGCTGCATACCCAGTATGCGCTGGCCTATCACGGCACGCAGATGGTGGGCGGGGTGCATCCCAAGAAGGGCGGGCAGAACTGGCAGGGCAAAGTGCCCGGCGTCGGCGATGTCGAGCTGCCGATCTTCGCCTCGGTGGCCGAGGGCAAGGCGAAAACCGGGGCCACCGCCTCGGTGATCTACGTGCCGCCCGCCGGCGCCGCCGGCGCCATCCTCGAGGCGATCGAGGCCGGCATCGAGCTGATCGTCGCGATCACCGAGGGCGTGCCGGTGCTGGACATGGTCAAGGTCAAGGCGGCGCTCGACAAGTCGCAGTCGCGCCTGATCGGGCCGAACTGCCCGGGCGTGGTGACGGCGGGCGAATGCAAGATCGGCATCATGCCCGGTAACATCTTCTCGCGCGGCTCGGTCGGCATTGTTTCGCGCTCCGGCACGCTTACCTATGAGGCGGTGTTCCAGACCACCAATGCCGGGCTCGGCCAGACCACCGCGGTGGGCATCGGCGGCGATCCGGTCAAGGGCACCGAGTTCATCGACGTGCTGGAGATGTTCCTCAAGGACGACGCGACCAGATCGATCATCATGATCGGCGAGATCGGCGGCTCGGCCGAGGAGGACGCGGCGCAGTTCCTCATCGACGAGGCGCGGCGCGGCCGCAGCAAGCCGATGGCCGGCTTCATCGCCGGGCTGACCGCACCGGCGGGTCGCACCATGGGCCACGCTGGTGCCGTAATTTCGGGGGGTAAGGGCGGCGCCGGCGACAAGATCGCCGCCATGGAGGCGGCCGGCATCAGGATGTCGCGTTCCCCGGCCAGGATCGGCCAGACCCTCGCCGACGTCCTCAAGGGCTGAGCGGGGCCTCGACTCGACGAAGAAGCGCGGGCCCATTGCCCGCGCCTTAACGTCAAACAAATATTGTGCGGGCAGATTTCAGCCCGTATGCAGCCGGCCCGGCACAGCAGATCCGGGCATTTGAGAAGGATGGCGGGGCGACGAGCCTCGCAATGCTCGACATGACCCGTCACGAAAAGAACGAACAGTTCCTGCTCTCGTCCTTCCTTTACGGCGGCAACGCCGACTACATCGAAGGACTTTACGCCCGCTACAAGGCCGATCCGGGTTCGATCGATCCGACCTGGGCGGGTTACTTCAGCCGTCTCGAGGACAGCCCCGAACAGGTCGGCAGCAATGCCGCCGGCCCGAGCTGGCAGCGCCGCGACTGGCCGCAGCCGGCCAATGGCGAACTGGTCTCGGCCCTCGATGGCGACTGGGGCGAGATCCAGGTTAAGGTGCACAAGGCGCTCGCCGACAAGGCCAGGGTCGAGGCCGCGCCGGCGCCGACCCCGGTCGACGTGCTGCAGGCGACGCGCGACTCGATCCGCGCCATCATGATGATCCGCGCCTACCGCATGCGCGGGCACCTGCACGCCGATCTCGATCCGCTGAAGCTCAAGCAGGACGATCCGGCGCCCGAACTCGATCCGCAGAGCTACGGCTTCACCGAGGCGGACTACAACCGCAGGATCTTCATCGACCACGTGCTCGGGCTCGACTACGCCACCATCCCGGAGATGCTGGCGATCCTCAGGCGCACCTACTGCTCGACGGTGGGCGTCGAGTTCATGCACATCTCCGATCCGGAAGCCAAGCAATGGATCCAGGAGCGCATCGAGGGGCCGGACAAGTCGATCAGCTTCACCCCGCAGGGCAAGAAGGCGATCCTCAACAAGCTGGTCGAGTCCGAGGGCTTCGAGAAGTTCCTCGACGTCAAGTTCACCGGCACCAAGCGCTTCGGGCTCGATGGCGGCGAGGCGCTGATCCCGGCGCTCGAGCAGATCATCAAGCGCGGCGGGGCGCTGGGGGTGAAGGACATCGTGCTCGGCATGGCGCATCGCGGCCGGCTCAACGTGTTGACCCAGGTGCTGGCCAAGCCGCACCGGGCGCTGTTCCACGAGTTCAAGGGCGGCGCCTTCTACCCCGAGGAGGTCGAGGGCTCGGGCGACGTCAAGTATCACCTCGGGGCGTCGGCGGACCGCGAGTTCGACGGCCACGCCGTGCACCTCAGCCTCACCGCCAATCCCAGCCACCTCGAGATCGTCGATCCGGTGGTGCTGGGCAAGGCCCGCGCCAAGCAGGACCAGCGCTCGGCGGTGGACGGCCGGTTCATCCCCGACACGCGCCAGACCGACCGCTCGGTGGCGCTGCCGCTCTTGATCCACGGCGACGCCGCCTTTGCCGGCCAGGGCGTGGTGGCCGAGTGCCTGGGGCTCTCCGGCCTCCGGGGGCATCGCACCGGCGGCTCGATCCACTTCGTCATCAACAACCAGATCGGCTTCACCACGGCGCCGATGTACTCGCGGTCCTCGCCCTACCCGACCGATGTCGCCAAGATGATCGAGGCGCCGGTGTTCCACGTCAACGGCGACGATCCCGAGGCCGTGGTCTACGCCACCAAGATCGCGGTCGAATACCGGCAGCGCTTCGGCCGCCCGGTGGTGATCGACATGTTCTGCTACCGCCGCTTCGGCCACAACGAAGGCGACGAGCCGAGCTTCACCCAGCCGCTGATGTACTCCAGGATCCGCAGCCACGAGACGACGCTGGACATCTACTCCAAGCGCCTCGTCGGCGAGGGCCTGCTGACGACCGACGACGTCGAGAAGATGAAGTCGGACTGGCGGGCGCATCTCGAGGCGGAATTCGAGGCGGGGCAGGATTTCCGCCCCAACAAGACCGACTGGCTCGACGGCCAGTGGAAGGACATGAAGAAGGCCGACGCCGAGGGGCCGCGGCGCGGCGAGACCGGCGTCGAGATCGGCGAACTGGCGCGCATCGGGCAGCAGCTCGCCCGCGTGCCGGCGGACTTCAACGTCCACAAGACGGTCAAGCGCTTCATGGACAACCGCCTCGCCGCGATCGAGGCGGGCGAGGGCATCGACTGGGCCACCGGCGAGGCACTGGCCTTCGGCACGCTGCTCGAGGACGGTCACTCGGTGCGGCTGTCCGGCCAGGACTGCGAGCGCGGGACCTTCAGCCAGCGCCACTCGGTGCTGAACGACCAGGAGCGGGACGGCGTCACCTACACCCCGCTCAACAACATCTCGCCGACCCAGGCGCGCTACGAGGTCATCAACTCGATGCTCTCGGAAGAAGCGGTGCTCGGCTTCGAGTACGGCTATTCGCTGGCCGAACCGAACACGCTGACGCTGTGGGAAGCGCAGTTCGGCGATTTCGCCAACGGCGCGCAGGTGGTGGTCGACCAGTTCATCTCGTCGGGCGAGCGCAAGTGGTTCCGCATGAGCGGACTGGTGATGCTGCTGCCGCACGGCTACGAGGGGCAGGGGCCGGAGCATTCCTCGGCCAGGCTGGAGCGCTACCTGCAGCTGTGCGCCGAGGACAACATGCAGGTCGCCAACTGCACGACGCCGGCCAACTACTTCCACATCCTGCGCCGGCAGATGAAGCGCGACTTCCGCAAGCCGCTGGTGCTGATGACGCCCAAGTCGCTGCTCAGGCACAAGAAGGCGATGTCGGCCCTGGTCGAGATGGGGCCGCAGTCGACCTTCCACCGGCTGCTGTGGGACGACGCCGAGGCCCCCGGCGTCGCCAAGACGACGATCAAGCTCGTGCCCGACAACCAGATCCGGCGCGTCGTGCTGTGCACCGGCAAGGTCTACTACGACCTGCTCGAGGATCGCGAGAAGCGCGGCATCAACGACGTCTACCTGCTGCGCCTCGAACAGCTCTATCCGTTCCCGGCCAAGGCCTTGCTCGACGAACTCAACCGGTTCAAGAATGCCGAGGTGGTGTGGTGCCAGGAAGAGCCCAAGAACATGGGAGCCTGGGCGTTCGTGCAGCCCTATATCGACTGGGTGCTCGAGCAGATGGGACGGCCCGGCGAGCGGCCGCGCTATGTCGGTCGCGCCGCTTCGGCGGCGACGGCGACCGGCCTGATGCGGACGCACCTGCAGCAGCTGGCGGCGTTCCTCGAGGAAGCGCTCGTCAAGCAATGATCGCGACGTACGGCCAGGACCAAAAGCGGCAAGTTGAAGGACCAAGACAATGGCGACTGAGATCCGGGTGCCCACGCTGGGCGAGAGCGTCACCGAGGCGACGATCGGCCAGTGGTTCAAGAAGGTGGGCGACGCCGTCGCTGCCGACGAACCGGTGGTGGAACTCGAGACCGACAAGGTGACGATCGAGGTGCCGGCCCCGGCGGCGGGCGTGCTCGAATCGATCGCCGCCAATCCGGGCGATACCGTCAATGTCGGGGCGCTGATCGGCGCCATCGGGATGGCGGGGTCGGTTGTCGCGGCCGCTCCGGCGCCGAAGCCGGTCGAGGCGCCGCAGCCGGCGGCCGCCGTCGCCGAGCCGGCCGTCAAGGCCCCGGTCAACGGCAGCACCGTGCCGCCCGCCCCCTCGGCGCAAAAGCTGATGGCCGAGAACGGCCTCGCGGCGGCCGACCTCAGCGGTTCGGGCAGGCGCGGCCAGGTGCTCAAGGAAGACGTTCTCGCGGCCCTTTCGCGTCCGGCTGCGCCGGCCATGCCGACGGCGATGACGGGTTCGGCGGCCGCCATCCCGATGCCGCGCCGACCGGGCCCAGGCCTCGGGCCCGAGGCCGCGCCGGTTGTCGCCGCTGCGCCATGCCGTGGCGCCGCAAGGCCGGGCCGCCCGGCCCGGCTCCGCCCGGCCCCGGCCGCGCTGCCCCGGCCGGCCTGCCGCCCCGGCCGCTGCCCGCCGCCCGCGGCCACCGGTCGCCGCCGCCGACGAGGCGCGCGAGGAGCGGGTGAAGATGACCCGGCTGCGCCAGACCATCGCGCGCCGGCTCAAGGATGCGCAGAACGCGGCGGCCATGCTCACCACCTTCAACGAGGTGGACATGCAGCCGGTGATGGATCTGAGGAACAGCTACAAGGAGCTGTTCGAGAAAAAGCACGGCGTGAAGCTCGGCTTCATGGGCTTTTTCACCAAGGCGGTGACGCACGCGCTCAGGGAGATCCCGGCGGTCAATGCCGAGATCAACGGCGACGAGATCATCTACAAGAACTACGCCCATATCGGCGTCGCCGTCGGCACCGACAAGGGCCTCGTGGTGCCGGTGGTCCGCGATGCCGACCAGCTCTCGATCGCCGGGATCGAGAAGGACATCGCCCGGCTGGGTCGGCTCGCCCGCGACAGCGCGCTGTCGATGGCCGACATGCAGGGCGGCACCTTCACCATCTCGAACGGCGGCGTCTACGGCTCGCTGATGAGTACCCCGATCCTCAACGCGCCGCAGTCGGGGATCCTGGGCATGCACAAGATCCAGGAGCGGCCGGTGGTGGTCGGCGGCCAGATCGTCATCCGGCCGATGATGTATCTGGCGCTGAGCTACGACCACCGCATCGTCGACGGCAAGGAGGCGGTGACCTTCCTCGTGCGCGTCAAGGAGAGCCTCGAGGCGCCGGAGCGGCTGGTGCTCGATCTCTGATCGGGGACGCCTCGACAAGTGTTCAAGGGCTCGCCTCGGCGGGCCCTTTGCTTTCCTCAGGGCCTGCGGTCGCGCGATGCCGACCTGCGGGGAGGCGTTTGGCGTCAGGCGGTCGGGATCGGCCGCCCGAGCCGGAAGCCGCCATAGACCATCAGCCACAGCATGGGCGGATAGACGATGAGGCGCTCCACCCCGCCATGCCCGATCGGCCCGAAGAACAGTGGATTGCCGGCATCGCCGATGGCCATCAGGACGACGTGGACGAGGCCGACGGTGGCCAGCACTAGGCCGGTCCAGCGCAGCGCGGCAAGATCGGTGCGCATCGCCTGGCCGATGACCTCGAGGTTGAAGAAGACGAAGGCGAGGAGCGCAAAGATGCCGTGCCAGCCGCCGGTCGAGAGCGGCATGAGGCCCGCCCCGATGGCGCCGATCGAGGCGATGCCGCAGATGCCGAACAGCAGCCTGCCGCGCTCGAGGCGATAGGCGTAGTAGGCACCGAACAGGTTCAATAGGCCCACCAGCAGCAGCGCGGCATTGAACAGCAGCGCGGTCTCGGCGATGACGCCGAGATCGCTGATCGCGCCACCCGCGAGGTCGTAGCCCGGCGCGGCCGAGGCCGCGAGTGTGATGACGGTGACAAATTGCGCGGCGAGCAGGAAGAACGCCAGTCCGGCCCAGTCAGTCGGCCGTAACATTTGGCGGATGCCGGGCATCGCGGTCCTCCCTGTTGGCCCGGTAACCTGTAGAGGGGGGGGCACCGGGACCGGTTGATGCAGGTCAAGCCAGAGCCCTCAATGCGGGTCGGCGGCGAGGCATCGGTGCTTGATCTCTTGGCTCCGATGCGGTCACATCGTGGCAAAGAGGGAAGGGAACCGCCGATGGCCTGCCGCCCGGCCCGCCGACTGGCGGCTTCACTGTTGTTGCTCCTCGCCGGGCTGGCGCCCGTTCCGGGCCAGGAGGCGATACCGGCCAGCGCCGAGGATGGGCTGCGCGTCCACGTGGCGTTCCGCAGCTTCGAGCGGCTCGGCGAGCGGTGCGGCATCGAAACGGGCGATGTCGCGGGCCACGCCGATGCGAGCTTCGAATGGGTCGCCCGTAACGACTACGCCCGCCATCTCGCCGATGTGGTGCTGGACTATCATGCGGTGGTGCCGGAGGCGGCCGATATCGATGCCGCCGCGGAGGCCGAGTTCGCCGCCACGCTTGCCGGGACGACCTCGACGCTGGCCGAACTCTGTGCCTTCTTCCTGGGTGGCGTCTATGACGGCCGCTTCGATCTCACCGAACTGGATGCGCCGCTCTGGGACCGGCTGCTTGCATCCGACAGGATGATCACCGAGGCGCGGCGCGCACCATGAGCGGACAGGCGGAGACACAGATGACCAGGGTACTGGTGGTGACCGGCGGCAGCCGGGGGATCGGGGCGGCGACGGCGCGACTGGCGGCCGGGGCCGGCTATGGCGTGATCGTCAACTACAATGGCAGCGTCGCGGCGGCCGAACAGGTCTGCCACGACATCCATGCGGCCGGCGGTACGGCGGTGGCGGTGCGCGGCGACGTGAGTTCACCCGACGATATCGAGCACATCTTCCGGGCCGCAGACCGGATGGGCCGGCTCGCCGGGCTGGTCAACAATGCCGGGATCATCGCCACGGCGCGGCGGGTCGACGAGATGGACGCCGGGACGGTCGCCAAGGTGCTGGCGGTGAACCTCACCGGCTCGATCCTGTGCGCCGGAGCAGCGATCCGGCGGATGTCGACGCGGCATGGCGGCAAGGGCGGCGCGATCGTCAACCTCAGCTCGGCGGCGGCCAAGCTCGGCGCTCCGGGCGCCTCGGTCGACTATGCGGCGAGCAAGGGCGCCATCGACACCTTCACGGTGGGCCTCGCACTCGAGGTGGCGGGCGAGGGCATCCGGGTCAACGGGGTGCGCCCGGGGATCATCGATACCGAGTTCCATGCGCTGGGCGGCGATCCCGGCCGGGTGGCGCGGATCGCGCCGGGCCTGCCGATGGGCCGGGCCGGGACCGCCGAGGAGGTGGCCGAGGCGATCCTGTGGCTGCTGTCGGACGCCGCCTCCTATGTCACCGGGACGACGCTGGCGGTAACCGGCGGCCGGGCAGTCGTTCCCTGATCCATCGGACGCGCCGGCCAGCCGGCGACCCAAAGGAACCTTGCACCGGCGGCGTCTCTGGATGGTGAGTGACGGGGAAAACGGACGATGATGAAGGTTCTGCTTGCCGGTCTTGCGCTCTGGGCCGGCATGTCGCCGGCGCTGGCGCTCGAGTGCCCGCTGGCGCATGCGATCTATGGACAGCCCGAAGGCCCCTGGGAGATGCGCTTCCAGCCGCTGCCGCAGACGGCGGCGGCCAACCAGATCCTCGCCTTCTCGGTCAGCGTGCCGGAGGACGCGGCCCGCCTCGAGGGCGGGGTCTACATCCCCAACGGCTTCGGCAGCGCCCTCGGCTCGATCGGGCTCGACTGCGCCGACGATTTCGACACCGACTGCAGGTTCTGGGAGGGGACGGTCTATGCGCTGGTCGGTGACGGCATCGCCGAGCTGCCGCACGAGCCGGACCAGATGGCGCCGCGCCAGATCCTGCTGCCGCAGTTCGCGGTCGGCGTGTGGTATTCGACGCTGCGCGAAGCGGGCTTCACCGAAACCGGGACGCTGCTCGACGTGTTCACGCTCGCCGCCTGCGCGAAATAGCTGAACCGGCGCACGTCCGGCGCCGTTCCTGCACCGAACCCTGCAAGGATAGCCCGGCATGACCCTCGAACTCACGCTCCTCGTCTGGAGCACCGCGCTCTTCGGCCTCTATATCGGAGTGCAGTCGACCCTCTACCGGATGCAGCACGGGGTGGTCTTCGCGGCCACCGGGCGCGACCACGAGCCACCCCCGAACCCGCTCAGCGCACGGTCTGAGAAGGCGCTGCGCAACCTCATCGAGACCTATCCGGTGTTCGTCGTGCTGGTGGTGGCGAGCGTGCTCGCCGACCGGTCGGACGCGCTGACGCAATGGGGCGCGCTGACCTATTTCGTGGCGCGCATCGCCTACCTGCCGCTCTATCTGGCGGGCGTGAAATACCTGCGCAGCCTCGTCTGGTCGGTGAGCGCGCTGGGGCTGGTGCTGCTGTTCATCGGGGTGGCGTTCTAGGGCCGCGGTGGCAATTCATGCGCGATTCGCATGGCTTCCGGCCGGCTGGGGGTTTCATCTGAAGGCGAGGTGGTTTAACCCGTTTTACGGCCCTTATCGGCAGTGCGGGCGCCCGCGCGGGCGCGATCCAAGCCCCTCGGAGAGAACATGGCGGACAATTTCGACCTCACGGTGATCGGCTCGGGGCCGGGAGGCTATGTGGCGGCGATTCGCGCGGCGCAGCTGGGCATGAAGGTGGCGGTGGTGGAGAAGTGGCCGACATTCGGCGGCACCTGCCTCAACATCGGCTGCATTCCGTCGAAGGCGCTGCTGCACGCCTCCGAGCTGTTCGACGAGGCCGGCCACCAGTTCCGCCAGTTCGGCATCGAGGCGACCCCGACGCTCAATCTCGAGCAGATGCTGCGCCACAAGGACGATACCGTCACCGCCAATGTCTCGGGCATCGAGTTCCTGTTCAAGAATAACAAGATCACCGCCTTTCGCGGCACCGGCTCGATCCCGGCGCCGGGCAAGGTGCTGGTGACCCCCGAGAGCGGGCCGGGCCAGACCATCGAGACGCGCAACATCGTGATCGCCTCGGGCTCGGTGCCGATCGGCCTGCCCGGCATCACCATCGACGAGGAGCGGGTCGTGAGCTCCACCGGGGCGCTCGGCTTCAGGCAGGTGCCCAAGCGCCTGCTGGTGATCGGCGGCGGCATTATCGGGCTCGAGCTCGGTTCGGTGTGGTCGCGGCTCGGGGCCAGGGTCACCGTGGTCGAGTTCCTCGACCGGATCCTGCCCGGCCTCGACAGCGAGGCGGCGCGGCAGATGCAGCGCACCCTGCAGAAGCAGGGCTTCGAATTCCGCCTCGGCGCGAAGGTGACGGCGGTCGACAAGCGGGCCGACGGGACGCTGGCGGCGCGGCTCGAGCCGGCGGCAGGCGGCGAGGCGCTGGTGCTCGAGACCGATGCGGTACTGGTCGCGGTCGGGCGCAAGCCGTTCACCGACGGGCTGGGGCTCGAGGTGGCGGGGGTCGCCCTCGACGAGCGCGGCCGCATCCGCACCGATCACAATTTCAAGACCAACGTGCCGGGCATCTATGCGATCGGCGACGTGGTCGCCGGGCCGATGCTGGCGCACAAGGCGATGGACGAGGGCCATGCGGTGGCCGAGATCATCGCCGGCCAGAAGCCGCACGTGAACTACACCACCGTCCCCTCGGTGATGTATACCAGCCCGGAAGTCGCCTGGATCGGCAAGTCGGAGGACGAGCTCAAGGCCGCCGGCATCGAGTACAAGGCCGGCAAGTTCCCCTACACCGCCAATGGTCGGGCCAAGGCGATGCTGGCGACGCAGGGCTACGTCAAGATCCTCGCCGACGTCACCACCGACCGGGTGCTGGGGGCCCAGATCATTTCGAAGAGCGCCGGCGAGATGATCCACGAGATCGCGGTGCTGATGGAGTTCTCCGGCAGTGCCGAGGATCTCGGCCGGACGATGCATGCCCATCCCACGATGAGCGAGGCGATCAAGGAAGCCGCGCTGATGTGCGGCGACGGGGCGATCCACATCTGATCGCGCGGTGCGTTCCGCTCGGGCTGTGACCGAGAAGACACCGGCCAGCGGCAGTCCTGCTGCACAAGTCCGTTCAGCATCGTGACCAAACCGGGGCTGGACGGTGTCGGCGGCGGCCGTTACCAATGGCGCCCGAGAGGGAGGAAAGTCGATCATGGCCGCAGCTGGAAAGGTGCGCTGGGGGATCCTCAGCACCGCCAATATCGGGCTCAGGAAGGTCACGCCGGCGATCCTCAAGTCGCCGCTGAGCGAGGTCGTCGCGGTTGCGAGCCGCGATCTCGGCAAGGCCGAGGCCTATATCGCCGAGCTGGGGCTCACCGGCCGCGCCCGGGCGCATGGCAGCTACGAGGCGCTGTTCGCCGACCCCGAGGTCGACGCCATCTACAACCCGCTGCCCAACCACCTGCACGTGCCGATGACGCTCGCCGCCGCCCGCGCCGGCAAGCACGTCCTGTGTGAAAAACCCATTGCACTCAATGCGGTAGAGGCGACGCAGCTGCGCCTGCTGCCGCCCGGCATCGTCTTCTACGAGGCCTTCATGGTGCGCTTCCACCCGCAATGGCTGCGCGCCCGCGAGATCGCCCGCTCCGGCGAGCTGGGCGAGCTGCGCGCCGTGCGCGGCGTCTTCACCTACTTTCTCACCGACCCCGCCAATGTGCGCAACCAGGCCGATATCGGGGGCGGCGGCATCTACGACATCGGCTGCTACCCGGTCACCGGCGCGCGCTTCCTGTTCGAGTCCGAGCCGCTGAGGGCCGTGTCGCTGGTCGATCGCGACCCGGTCATGAAGACCCACCGCCTCGCCTCGGTGCTGCTCCATTTCGGCGGCGGCCGGCAGGCGAGCTTCGTTGCCTCCACCCAGTCGGTGGGGCACCAGTCGCTGGAACTGATCGGCACGCGCGGCCGGGTCGAGCTGGTGATCCCGTTCAACGCCCCGGCCGATACCGCCACCGCGCTGCTCGTCGATCCCGGCTATTCCCCGGACGGACACCTTTCCCGCCGCGAGATCATCCCGCCATGCGACCAGTATACCGAGCAGGCCAACGCCTTCTGCCGGGCCGTTCTCGGCGAGGCACCGCTGCCCTGGGGAGTCGAGGACGCGATCAGCAACATGCGGGTCCTTGACGCCATCTTCGCCAGCGAGAAGGCCGGCGGCTGGGCACCGGTCTAGTCCGAAAAAAAGGGCTGGTCCGGCGCGCGAAGTTTGGCTATTACCGCGCCATCGAAGCGGGGCTGTAGCTCAGTTGGGAGAGCGCATCGTTCGCAATGATGAGGTCAGGGGTTCGATTCCCCTCAGCTCCACCACTTCGATGCTCCCCTGCATCCGTCTCAACGCGACTACCGGGTCTCCGGCATGAGCCGGCTGATGGGCTGGCTGCGGGTGGCGCTGCGCGATCTGCGCGGCGACCTGCGGCGCTTCGCCATCCTGCTGGCGTGCCTCGCCCTCGGGGTCGGCACCATCACCATCGTCGGCTCGGTCGGCGCGGCGCTGCAATCGGCGCTGCTGCGCGATGCGCGGGCTCTGCTCGGCGGCGACCTTGAAGCAACGCTCTCCTACCGGCCGGCGAACGATGAGGAGCGCGCCCTGTTCGGAACGCTGGGCCGGCTGGGCGAGGTGATCGAGGTGCTCGGCCGCGCCGATGCACAGGGGCAGACGAGTTTTCTCTCGATCCGTGCCGTGGATGAAGCCTACCCGCTGGTCGGCACCGCCACGCTCGAACCAGCGACGCCGATCCCTGACCTGCTCGCTTTGCGGGACGGCGTCCATGGTCTCGTCGCCGATCCGCTGCTGCTCGATCGGCTCGGCCTTGCGTTGGGTGACGAATTGCGCGTTGGCGCGGCCCGCTTCGCACTGCGCGGCACCGTCACCCGGTTGCCCGATCAGCTGGCCGCGGGTCTCACTCTGGGCGTGCCCGTCCTGATGTCGGTCGAGGCGCTCGACGCCACCGGCATTCTCGAACCAGGCGTGCTCGCGCGCTACCGCTACAGGCTGCTGCTCGAGACGAGCGGGTTTGAGGACGCGGCGGCCGCCATCCGATCCGCCTTTCCCGATGCCGGATTCCAGTTGAGCGCCCCGCGCGATGCGACGGCGGACCTGTCGCGCTTCTTCGACATCTTCGGGCGCTTCCTTACCATCGTCGGCCTCTCCACCCTGCTGGTCGGCGGTGTCGGCGTCTCCAGTGCCGTTGCGGCCTACGTCACCGACCGACAGCGCTCGATCGCCACCATGAAGGCACTCGGCGCCACCGGGGCGCGCATCACCGCGCATTTCCTGACCCAGGTCATGCTGCTCGTGGCCATCGGCATCGTCCTCGGCCTCGCGCTCGGCGCGGCACTCACCCTCGCGGCACTGCCCGTTCTCGGCGACCTGCTGGGCGTCGACCTGCCGCCAGTCCTCGACGGGCCGAGCCTTCTGACCGCCGCCGGCTTCGGGCTGCTCACCGGCTTTGCCTTCGGATACCTGCCGCTGCGCCGGGCCCGGAAGCTCCGTCCCGCCCTGCTGTTCCGCTCCGCCGGAGCCGCAGCCGAAGGCGCGCTCGGATGGCGCGACCTTGTCGCCCCCGGCCTGCTGCTGCCGATGGCGCTGGCCGGGCTCGGCATCTACGGCCTCGCCGTCGCCATCGCCGGACGGCCGCTGTTCGTGCTCGTCTATGGTCTCTCGGTGATCGGCGCCTTCGCGGTGCTGCGCCTCGCCGCCCTGGCGCTGCAGATGCTGCTGCGCCGGCTGCCGCCGCTCCCCGACGCGACGCTGCGCAACGCCCTCAAGGCCATCCACCGGCCCGGCGCCCCGGCACCGACGGTCATGCTGTCGCTCGGCCTCGGCCTCTCCCTGCTGCTGCTCATCACGCTGATCGACGGCAACCTGCGCCACCAACTCTCGACCGAGTCGATTCCCAACGCTCCCAGCTTCGTGTTCATGGACCTGTTCGAGGATGAGGTCGCGGCACTCTCCGGGTTCGCCGGCGCCGATGCCGCGATCGCCGACTTCACCGCCCTGCCGATGATCCGCGGCCGCATCGAAACCATCAACGGCACGCCCGTGGCGGCGCTCGGTCGGACCCCGCCGCCTGAATTCGCCTTCCTGTTCGAGGAGGAGATTCCGCTTTCCGCTGCCGCCGTTCTGCCCGAGCGCTCCAGCATCGTCTCCGGCGCCTGGTGGCCGGCCGATCATGCTGGCGAGCCCCTCGTCTCGGTGTTCGACCGCCTGCGCGAGCCGCTCGGGCTCAGGCTCGGCGACGAGCTGACGTTTCGCATCTTCGGGGAAGAGGTGAGCGCCCGCATCGGGTCCTTCCGCGACTATGCCTGGCGCTCGGGCGGCATCAATTTCGGCTTCGTGCTGTCCCCCAACGCCTTCGATCCGTTCCCGTTGAGCTACCTGGGCCTGATGAAGGCGCAGCCGGGCGAGGATCGCGCCGTGCAGCCACGCCTCGTCGCCGCCTTCCCCGATCTCATCTTTCTCCCCGTAGGCGACGCGCTCGAGACCTTTGCGCGCCTGCTCTCGAGCGTCACCACCGCGGTCGAGGTGATCGGAGGCTTTGCGGTGGTCTCCGGTACGCTGGTACTTGCCGGGGCGATGATCGCGGGGCGGCGGCAGCGCGAGGCCGACGCCATGGTGATGAAGGTGCTCGGGGCAACGCGCGGCAACGTGGTGCGCGGCTATCTCATCGAGTATGGCCTGCTGGGGCTGCTGGCGGCCCTGCTCGCCGCCGGCCTCGCACTCGCCGGCACCTGGGCCTTCGTCGAGTTCGCGCTCGAGATCGATTTCTGGGTCGATCCGTGGCTGATGGCGTGGGTGATCCTCGGCACCATCGCCCTCACCGTCGCGGTGGGGACCGCCAGCACCTGGACGGCCCTGTCGGTGCGTCCGGCCAGCTTCCTCCGCGACGAGTGATCGGCTAGCTTCGCGACCTCCGGGAGGTTCCGACTTGCGCTACCTGCTGCCCATCGCCGCCGCCGTTATTGTGTCGGCCGCGCCGGCCCTCGCCGAAGAATCGGCCATCGCGGAAATCCGCTCGGCCTGGCAGGCCTGTACGGGCCTCGTGGCGCAGGCTCCCGACGACTGGACCGGCTGGCGCCGCAGTTTCGACGGCGGTTACGCCGATCATTTCGAGTTCCACGATGGCGGCGACGGCGCGCCGTCGGTGCTGGTCCAGACCTGGCTGATCGATGCCATCGCCACCCAGACGGATACGGCATGCTACCGCGCCGATGGCACCCTGGCCTTCCTCTTCTCGCGGATGGTCTCGCCCAATGTCGCGGCCGAGACCGAAGCACCGGCGCTGGCCCGCGAGGGCCGGCTCTATTTCGATCCGGCGGGCCAGTTGATCCGGGTGCTGACCCGGGTGCTCGAGGGCGAGGTGGAAGTCGCCGGCATGGACACCGAACGCTATTCCCTGGCGCGCGGCTGCGGGCTCACCGCCCCGCATCCGACGGTCGAGACGGTGCGCGACCACCTCGCTGCGGAACTGGGCGACATCGAGGGCGGCCGCGCCGACTACACCGTCCCGCCCCTCGACTGGTGCGCCATCGCCACCGACTGAGGGCGCGTCAGTCCGGCTGCCCGCCGATCCGCGTCACCGCCGCCGAGCCGGCCGCGATGCCGCGGCTGAGGCACGCCTCGAGATCGGCGCCGGCGAGCTCGGCGGTGAGGAAGCCGGCGGCGAAGGCATCGCCCGCCCCGGTCGAATCGACCACCGTGACCTGCGGGGCCGGAAGTTGCGCGCGGATTCCCGTCGCGTCGCCGGCCGCTGCGCCCGCGGCGCCGAGCTTGATCACGACGCGCCGGTAAGTCTCTCCCAGCCGCTGCATCTGCGTGTCGAGGTCGGTGCTGCCCGACAGGGCGAAAGCCTCGTCGCTGTTGGCGAACAGGGTCGTGAAGCCGCGTGTCCAGTCGAGGAAGTTCTGCGCGCCGACCTCGGTGATGAAGCCCACCGAGGCGGCGTCGACAACGACGGGGATGCTGCGGGTCGCGGCCTCGGCCGCCATCCACTGCACCGCGCCGCGGGGCAACCGGGCAAACAGCGAGTATCCCGACACCACCAGCAGGCGGCAATCGTCGAGCAGCCAGACCGGCATGTCGGAATGGCTGAGATCGAGATTGGCGCCGCGATCGGTGAGAAAGCTCCGCTCCCCGTCGGGATCGATGATGGTGACCAGCATGCCCGAGGGTTTCGAGGCATCGGCAATCAGCACCGGGTCGACGTGGAAACCCTTGAAATAGGCCTCGAGATGCGGCTTGTCGCGGGCCCCGACACGCGCCACGAAGCTCACCTTCGTGCCCATCGCCCCGAGCCAGACGGCCTGGTTGGCACCCGAGCCACCCGGACGGGTGCTGATCGCCGCACGCCGGTCCGAGCCGCGCACCAGCGGGCCCTCGGGGATGACGATGACGTCGGTCATCACATCGCCGATGACGATGACCCGGTCGGCCGCGCCGCTCACGTCCGTGCGGCCAGCGCGACGGCGATGAGCGCGGCGACCCGCGCGTTGTTCTCGACCAGCGCGATGTTGGCGACGAGGCTCCTGCCGCCGGTCAACTCGAAGATGCGCCTGAGCAGGAACGGCGTCAGGTCCTTGCGGCTCACCCCCTCCGCCTCGGCGCCGCGGATTGCCTCGGCGATCCGGCCCTCGATCTCGCCGGCATCGAGCGCGTGGCTCGGGGGGATCGGGTTGGCGACGAGCACGCCGCCGAGGCCGAGCTCGAACTGCAGCCGGATCACCCGCGCCGCCGCTTCGGCGCTGTCGACGCGGTGGTCGACCTTGCCGCCGCTGCGGCGCGCCCAGAAGGCGGGGAAATCGTCGGTCTCGTAACCGAGCACCGGCACGCCGCGGCTTTCGAGCACCTCGAGCGTCTTGGGGATGTCGAGGATGGACTTGGCGCCGGCGCACACCACGGCGACCCGCGTCCGGCCCAGTTCATCGAGGTCGGCGGAGATGTCGAAGGTCGTCTCGGCCCCGCGATGCACGCCGCCGATGCCGCCCGTCGCGAACACGCGGATGCCGGCGGCTTCGGCCGCCATCATGGTGGTTGCCACCGTTGTGCCGGCAATCTCGCCCGAGGCGAGGAGGGCAGCGACGTCCCGGCGCGAGGCCTTGGCGGCCTTGCCGCCGGTCTGCGCCAGCCGTTCGAGATCGGCCTCGGTGACGCCGACCTTGAACACCCCGTCCATGATCGCGACCGTCGCCGGTACGGCGCCGTTGGCCGCGATCACCGCCTCGACATTGCGCGCCATCTCGAGGTTCTGCGGATAGGGCATGCCGTGCGTGATGATCGTCGATTCGAGCGCAACCACCGGCCGGCCCTGCGCCAGCGCCTCGGTCACCGCGGCGGAAATGGAAAGGTATCGAAGCAGGCTCACGTCGTCGCCCCCCGGGGAATGGCGGTTCTCCATGGACCCAATCGACGCGGATTTCAATCCGCGCCGCCGCGCGCGGCACAACGTCCGCAGCCCCGCCGAAGCCCTTGCCCGGCCGAAGAAATGCCACTAGGTTTTGCGCCGCTGACGGCTCCACCTGAAAGGGTCACTTCGCTGCGCAAGCTTACTGTTGATCCGGACCCTCCGGATCGATGCCCGCCCGGCTCCGGGCCCATTGCGAACACGCTCTTTCCCGGCGCAAGGCCTGCGCCGCTTGGCCTCACCCCCCCGCATACCCACCACCCCCAGTTTCAGCCCTGCCACCTCCGTCCGGCCCCATGCCGGCAGGAGGCAAAGGTGCTGTTGCCCGCCGGCCGCCGGCACCCATTAAACGCCGCCCATGGCGCGGCCGCCTGATATAAAAAGGAGACTTCGTCCCATGCAGAGCAAGACAATGATTGCGCTCGGATCGCTGTTGCTGGCGACCTCGGCCCTTGGCCAGGAAAACGTCGTCAACGTCTACAACTGGTCCGACTACATTGCCGAGGATACCGTCGCCAAGTTCGAGGCCGAGACCGGCATCAAGGTGAACTACGACGTCTACGACAACAACGAAATCGTCGATGCAAAACTCCTGGCAGGCAATTCGGGATACGACATCATCGTGCCCAGCGGAAATTTCCTCGAGCGCCAGATCCAGGCCGGCCTGATCCTGCCGCTCGACAAATCCAAGCTGACCAACCTGGGCAATCTCGATCCCAGCGTGATGGCCACTGCAGCCGGCCAGGATCCGGAAAACGCCCATGGCGTCCCCTACATGATCAACACCATTGGCTACGGCTACAACGTCGCCAAGGTGACCGCGGCCCTCGGCGCCGGCGCGCCAACCGACAGCTGGGACCTGATCTTCAAGCCCGAATATGCCGAAAAGCTCGCGTCCTGCGGCATCAGCCTGCTCGACAGTCCGTCCGAGGTGACCGGCATTGCGCTGCACTACCTGGGCCTCGATCCCAACTCCGAGAGTGCCGGCGACCTGGCCAAGGCCGAGGAACTGCTGAACACCATCAAGCCGTTCATCCGCTACTTCCACTCGTCGCAGTACATCGACGACCTGGGCAACGGGGAGACCTGCGTGGCGCTGGGCTATTCGGGCGATATCTTCATCGCGTCCTACAACGCGGCCGAGGGCGTCGAAGTCCAGTACGTCATCCCCAGGGAAGGCGCCGCGACGCTGTTCGACTTCCTCGCCATCCCGGCCGATGCCCCACACCCGGACAACGCCCACACCTTCATCAACTACATCCTGAGGCCAGAAGTGGTGGCAGCGATCACCAACTACGTCTTCTACGCCAACCCGAACCTGCCGGCGCTCGAGTTTGTCGATGAGGAGGTCAAGTCCAACCCCGGGATCTATCCGCCGGCCGAGACAGTGGCCAAGGCCTTCGTGATGCGGGCGCACTCGCCGGACTTCGAAGAGGTCTTGACCCGCACCTGGACCCGCATCAAGACGGGTCAGTAACCCAACCAGGGGTGGCCGCGAGGCCGCCCCTGACCATTTTGACCGAGGGGGGTCGCCGGGACTGACATGGCCAAGAAGCCGCAACTTGCCTACGAGACCCGTCCCTGGCGCGACCCGGCCGCCAAGCCGTTCGTCCGCATCAAGAACGTCACCAAGAAGTTCGGTGACGTGTTGGCGGTTCACGACGTCTCGCTCGACATCTTCAAGTCCGAGCTGTTCTGCCTGCTCGGAGGATCGGGCTCGGGCAAGTCGACGCTGCTCAGGATGCTGGCCGGCTTCGAGTCCCCCTCCTCGGGCACCATCGAGATCGATGGCCAGGACATGACGTTCGAGCCGCCCTACGACCGGCCGGTCAACATGATGTTCCAGTCCTACGCGCTGTTCCCTCACATGAATGTCGAGCAGAACATCGCCTACGGCCTGAAGCGCGACCACCTGCCGGCCGCCGAGATCCGCGACCGGGTTGCCGAGCTGCTGGCACTGGTCAAGCTGCAGGACTACGGCCGGCGCAAGCCCAACCAGCTGAGCGGCGGACAGCGCCAGCGCGTCGCTCTCGCCCGCGCGCTGGCCAAGCGTCCGAAACTGCTGCTGCTCGACGAGCCGCTCGGCGCACTCGACAAGAAGCTGCGCGAGGAGACCCAGTTCGAACTGGTGAAGATCCAGGAGAGCCTTGGCGTCACCTTCATCGTCGTCACCCACGATCAGGAAGAGGCGATGACGCTTGCCACCCGCATCGGGGTGATGAACCAGGGCGAGATCGCCATGATCGGCGAGCCCACCGACATCTACGAGTATCCCAACTCCCGGTTCGTCGCCGGCTTCATCGGCTCGGTGAACATGGTCGAGGGCATTGTCACCGAGGACGAGCCGGACCATGTGCGCATCCGTTCCGCCGAACTGGGCTGCGACATCTATGTCGGTCACGGCGTCGACTGCGCGCCGGACCAGATTCTGTGGTGGGCCATCCGTCCCGAGAAGATGGAGCTGAGCCGCGACAGGCCCGAGGGCCTCAATGGGGCCAATGTCACCAGGGGGATCGTCGAGGAGATCGCCTACCTGGGCGACATCAGCCTTTACCAGATCGTCCTCGAAAGCGGCAAACGCGTCCGCGTCAGCCAGACCAACTCGGTGCGCGGCAACCCCGACGCCATCACCTGGGAGGAGACGGTCTACATCACCTGGGGCGACAATGCCGGCTCGGTGCTGACGGTATGACGACGCTCGACAGCCGACTGCCGCCGCCGCGACGCCTGCGCCCCTGGCATGGGCTGGAGCGCCGCCTGCGCGATGTCGGCATTTCCGGCCGCACGCTGGTCATTGCCGCGCCGGCCATCTGGCTGACGATCTTCTTTCTCGTGCCCCTCGTTGTGGTGTTCGGCATCTCGCTTGCCACCAAGCAGTTCGGCCGCCCGCCCTATTCGCCGCTGCTGACCACCGACGAGGGCAAGGTGCAGCTGACGCTGCACTTGTCCAACTATGTCCGGCTGTTCACCGATCCGCTCTATGTCGCGGCCTACCTGAGTTCGATTCGCATCGCGCTGGTCGCCACCCTGATCACGCTGGTGATCGGTTACCCGATGGCCTATGCCATCGCCCGCGCTCCGGACAAGTGGCGCAACATCCTGCTGATGCTGGTCATCCTGCCATTCTGGACCTCGTTCCTGCTGCGCGTCTATGCGCTTTCGGGCTTCATGCGTGGCAATGGCGTGATCAACCAGATCCTCGGCGTCTTCGGCATCGAACCCCTGGTGATGATGCAGACCGACTTCGCCGTCTATGTCGGCATCGTCTACACCTACCTGCCCTTCATGATCCTGCCGCTCTACACCAACCTCGTGAAGCTCGACACCTCGCTGCTCGAGGCCTCTGCCGATCTCGGCTCGCGCCCGTGGCAGACCTTCCTGTCGGTGACGCTGCCTCTGTCGCTGCCTGGGATCGTCGCGGGCTCGATGCTGGTTTTCATCCCCGCCATCGGCGAGTTCGTCATCCCCTCGCTGCTCGGTGGCCCGGAGACGCTGATGATCGGGCGCGTCCTATGGGATGAGTTCTTTGCCGCCACCAACTGGCCGCGTGCCTCGGCCGTCGCCATGGCCATGCTGGTGGTTGTCGTCATCCCCATCCTGCTGCTGCAGAAGGCGCAGGATGCCGTGGTGGAGAGGGGCAAGTAGATGCGACGCGGCTGGTTCCTGCCCATCGCGGCGACGCTGGGTTTCGCCTTCCTCTACCTGCCGATCATGTCGCTGGTGGTGTTCTCGTTCAACGAAAGCAAGCTGGTGACGGTGTGGTCGGGCTTTTCGACCAAGTGGTATGGCGAGCTGTTCGCCGACCCGCAGATGCTGGGCGCCGCCTGGCTGAGCCTGCAGATCGCCTTCTTCTCGGCGACCATCGCCCTGGTGCTCGGCACGCTGTGCGCCGTCGCGCTGGTCCGCTTCAAGCGCTTCCGCGGCCGTACCGTGCTGGCTGGCGCCGTCTCTGCGCCGCTGGTCATGCCCGACGTGATCACCGGGCTGGCGCTGCTGTTGCTCTTCGTCGCCATGGAAGGCCTGGTTGGCTGGCCCTCGGGCCGTGGCGTTCTGACCATCACCATCGCGCACGCCACCTTCTGCACCGCCTATGTCACCGTGGTGGTGCAGTCGCGCCTCTCCGACCTCGACCTGAGCCTGGAGGAAGCGGCAATGGACCTGGGCGCGACGCCGGTGCGGGTGTTCTTCGATATCACCCTGCCGATCATCGCACCGGCGCTGATCTCGGGCTGGCTGCTCGCCTTCACCCTGTCACTCGACGACCTCGTCATCGCGAGCTTCGTGTCGGGCCCGGGCTCGTCGACCCTGCCCATGGTGATCTTTTCCAAAGTCCGCCTCGGCGTCTCCCCCGACGTCAACGCGCTCGCAACGATCATCATCGGCGTGGTGGCGCTCGGTGTCATCGGGGCGACGCTGTTCTCGATGCGCAGTGGCCGGGCGCGGCGCGCCTGACGGCGTGCCGTGGGCACAGGCGTGGCGTGAGCCTGAACTGGAGCATTGACGTAGCGACCACATTCACTTAATTTTCAACTTAAGTGAATAGGTTGCCGCCGGCTGTCGAAATCCGGTCCTGCCGCTCGTCATGGAGGATAGTCCGACGGGGTCGTCCCGCGGTCCCTCCATCGTTCCGCGTCCTGCGTCCCGCATCCGACCCATGCGCCCCGGGGGGTGGTCAAACCCGCTGCGACTGTGTCATACACCGCCCCTTTTGAGCGCAGTCCATTTCAAGGTAGCCGCAAATGCCCTCCGACATCGTGTCCGACGCTGCCGCCGCACCCCGGGAGGATGCCTCCACGGCCGCCCGCAACCGGCTGGTCATCGCCCTGCTGCTGGTCTCGACCTTCGTGGTGTTCCTCAACGAGACCATCATGAGCGTCGCCATACCGCATCTGATGAAGGATCTCGGCGTCACCGCCAGTGCAGCGCAATGGCTCACCACGGCGTTCCTGCTCACCATGGCAGTGGTGATCCCGGTGACCGGCTTCCTGCTGCAGCGGCTCCACACCCGGCCGATCTTCGCCCTCGCCATGGGCATCTTCTCGGTTGGCACGCTGATCTGCGCGGTCTCGCCGGGGCTCGAACTGCTGGTCTTCGGCCGCGTCGTTCAGGCCACCGGCACGGCCATCATGATGCCGCTGCTGATGACCACGGTGATGACCCTGGTTCCCCCCGAATCGCGCGGCAAGACCATGGGCAACATCTCGATCGTGATGTCGGTGGCGCCGGCCGTCGGCCCGACCATCGGCGGCTTCATCCTTGCCTATCTCGAGTGGCGCTGGATGTTCATCCTGGTGCTGCCGATCGCACTCGGGGCGCTGGCGCTCGGCTGGGCCCGCATCCAGAACGTCTCCACCCCGCGCTTTGCGCCGCTCGACGTCTTCTCGGTGATCGTCTCGGCACTCGCCTTCGGCGGCATCGTCTACGGGCTGTCGAGCCTGGGCGAGGGCGCCGTGCAGGCCGAGGCGGCCTTGATCCCGTCCTGGGTGCCGCTCGTCGTCGGGGTCGTCGCCATGGCGGTCTTCGTCTGGCGCCAGCTGGTGCTGCAACAGCAGGACCGCGCCCTGCTCGACCTGCGCACCTTCGGCTCTCGCAACTACACCATCGCGGTCGTCACCATGGCGGTGGCCATGATGAGCCTGTTCGGCACTGTGATCCTGCTGCCCATCTACACCCAGCACGTGCTCGGTCTCGACACGCTGCAGACCGGCCTCCTGCTCCTGCCTGGCGGCCTGCTGATGGGCCTGCTCGGCCCCGCCGTCGGCCGCCTCTATGACCGGATCGGCGCCACCTGGCTGCTGGTGCCCGGCACCATCGTCGTATCGGCGGTGCTATGGCTGCTCACCCTGGTCGACCAGACCACCTCGGTCTGGGCGGTGCTGGCCGGCCACATCGCCATCAGCGCCGGACTGGCGTTCATGTTCACGCCGCTGTTCACGGCGGCGCTGAGCTCGGTGCCGATGCCGCTCTACTCGCACGCCAGCGCCATCCTCGGCTCGATCCAGCAGGTGGCAGGTGCGGCGGGCGTGGCACTTTTCGTCGCCCTGATGACGGTCGGGACGGCGACGCGGGCGGCGGAGGGGCTCGATCCGGTGTCGGCGCTCTCGGGCGGCATCCGCACCGGCTTCCTGTGTGGCGCGGTGATCTCGCTGTTCGCCATCGTGGCGGCGTTCTTCGTGCGCAAGCCGGCCGCCGATGCCAGCATGACGATGGGTCACTGACCGGGAGGCTGTCTACCGACGACAACCGCCGGAAAACAGAAAGGCGCTCGACCCTTGTCGGGGAGCGCCTTTCCTTGAGGTCGAAACCGAGGCTGCCGGGAGGGAACAGCGCCGCGGGGTCGACCGTTCCTCGCTATATGCGACCAAGTCAGTCGGGTTTCAAGTGCTGCGCAGCTATTTTCGCGGCCGCTGCCCGTTCGATCGAGTCGAGGATGACGCGGCGGGCGTCTGCGACCCCGCCGATGCCCTCGAGCTTGGACCACTTGCCGGGCTCGAGATCCTTGTAGTGGGTGAAGAAGTGCTTCACCCGCTCGAGCTGGATCGGCTGGATGTCGCTGACATCGTGGATGCTGTCATACATCTTGGTGAGCTTGTGCACCGGCACGGCAAGGATCTTCTCGTCCTTGCCGCCGTCGTCTTCCATGAACAGCACGCCGATCGGGCGCGAGCGCACCACAGCGCCGGGAACCAGCGGGCGCGAGTTCATCACGATCACGTCGAGCGGGTCGCCGTCGCCGCACAGCGTATGCGGCACGAACCCGTAGTTCCCGGGATAGCGCATCGGGGTATAGAGGAAACGATCGACGAATAGCGCGCCCGACGCCTTGTCGATTTCGTACTTGATCGGCTCGCCGCCCAGCGGCACCTCGATAATCACGTTGAGATCGTCGGGCGGGGATTTGCCGATGGGTATGGCGTCGATGTTCATGGGCGTTCCTGGGGGGTAATTTCGGTGCGGACCGCGTTTTGGCCCATCCATGGCCCCGATTGCAAGGCACACGATTGCATGAGACGACATGCGCAACGAGGAGTCCTGAAATGAAACCTGTCCGCTTGGCCACCCCGCTCGCCGCAACGCTGTGCGCCCTGGTGGCCGGCCCGGTCTTCGCCCAGCAGATCCAGTCGAGCTACACCGATGTCGATCTCGACCGGTGCACGGTGATCTCGGCCGACGATTTCGGCGCCACCTGGGCCTGCTCCGGCCTCAAGGGCATGCCTGTGATGATCGCCGAGGGCGACCTCAGGATGTTCGTCTCGTATGGACTCGAATCGACCATCGAGAAGGCGGCGCAGCAGACGCTGCCGCCGTTCAACCACCTGGGCCCCAGGATCGAGTGGCGGGTGTCGAACGTCGAGGGACAGTACAAGCCATTCGCCACCATCCTGCGCTTCTTCACCGCCGGACCCGACGGCAGCGAGACCGAGGGCCAGGTGCTGGTGGTGACCAGGGTGGCGCCGGGTGCCACCTGCCATGTCGCCTATATCGACGCCCGCGCCAACCAGAACGCCAACGAGATGGCCCGAGAAGCCGCCGACGACCTCGCGATGGATTTCGACTGCGACAACGAGCCGGAGATCATCGGCACGTTTGGCGCCTGGGAGCGCTGAGGCAGCGGACTAGGGATGGAGCCGCACCGCGGTACCCGAGACCGAAACCATCAGCATCGAGCCGGACTGGCCGACCACCTCGTAGTCGATGTCGACGCCGACCACCGCATCGGCGCCGAGCCGCTCCGCTTCTGCCCGTAACTCGTCGAAAGCGGCATGCCGGGCATCGCGCAGGGCGCCCTCATAGGCGCCGGCACGTCCACCTACAATGTCGCGGATGCCGGCGAACAGGTCCTTGAAGATATTGGCGCCGACAATCACCTCGCCGGTGACGATTCCCAGATAGTCGCGGATCGGGCGGCCTTCGAGCGTGGGCGTGGTGGAGATGATGATCATGCCGTCCTCGTCATCTGGGCACGAAGCACAGTTCGGTCGCGCGCCGAAACGCCGATCAGTTCGGCGATGCGCCAGACCATGTTGTCCTCGAGTTCGTGATTCTTGTTGTCGACGAACACCACCTGCCACATCATCCGGATGATGTTCAGCTTGTCGTTTTCCTCAAGGCCGCGCAGCGCCGAGGTGAAGCGGTAGAAATCGACCGATTCCTGGTCGCGGCGGGTGGCCTCGGCAACCAGCCGGTCAACCTCGTCCTCGCCCAGATGGTAGTAGTCGATCAGCGCACCGCGCAGGGCCTCCCGCTCGGCAGCGGTCACCGTGCCGTCGATGGCGGCGAGGTGGACCAGCAGCACTGCGACGGCGAGCTTGGGCTCCATGCCGGTTGTCGTCGGCTCGGGCTTCGAGAAGATGGCACGCAGGGCATCGAACATGGGCAGCGTCCTCGATGGAGCCTCAAGATAGGCACTCGGTCCGCCGAGCGAAAGGGCCATGGCGCGCCTCGCGCAGTCTTGACCCTGCGGTCGACAGACATGTGGCTTGACTCTCGGACGGAGTCTGTTGTTCTCTATTTGTTCTCGTAGTGAACATGTGGGGGCTCCCATGGGCCTCGCCGGACCAGCCAACAGCCAGACGACCAGGACCGATATCGAAGCCCTGCGCCTCAGGATCGCCGCGCTGGAGAATCGCCACGTCCTGTCAGTGCCGGACGATACCTCCGCCGGGGACGGGCTGGCGCTGCTCACCCCGCCCGCCGGCCTGCTTCACGAGGTCTTTACCGATGAGCAGCGCGCGGCCGGCGCCACGCTCGGCTTCGCACTCGGGATTGCCCGCAGCTACCTGGGCGGCGGCAGAAAGGCCATTCTCTATCTCGAACTCGCCGCAGAGGCGCAGGAGATCGGCCTTCCCTACGGCCACGGCCTGATGAGCTACGGCATCGACCCGGACCGGTTGGTGATCGGTCGAGTCGCGAACATGAGCGAGCTGTTCTGGGCCATGGAGGAGGCCATCGCCTGCCGGTCGGTTGCCGCCGTGATCGCCGATCTCGCCGTCGGCAACAGGGGGCTGGACTTCACCGCCTCGCGCCGGCTGAGCCTCCGGGCGGCGGCAGCCGGCACCTCAGCCCTGCTGCTGCGCTATGGGCACGACCGCGAAGCGAGTGCTGCGCAGCTGCGCTGGCGGGTCCGACCAGCCCCGAGCCGGGCCGATCCACACGACCAGGCAGCGCCGGGACGGCCGCGTTTCCTCGTCGATATCGAAAAACGCCGGCTCGGCGGCGGCAGGGCATCGCCCGACACCTCGACCCTGGTTCTGGACTGGACTGGACATGGCTTTGTTGCAGCACAAGACCGCCGGCAGCCTGCCGCTTCCCATCGGTGGCGGACGGCGCCATCTCGCCCTCAGCCTGCCGCGCTGGGCGACCGATTGTCTGAGGCGGGCTGATCCCTCGCTCGACCGTAACCGGCCGCTCGCCCTGTGGCGGCGCGAGAAGGGGGCCATGCGCCTCGCCGCTCTGGACTTCCTGGCGAACCGTGCCGGCCTCGTTGTCGGGCAGAGCCTGTCCGACGCGCGGGCGCTGCTCCCTGACCTCGTGCTGCGTGAGCTCGACGAGGGGTTCACCACCCAGGTGTTTGCCGATTTCGCCGACTGGCACAGCAATGCCAGCCCCATCGTCGCCGTCCATGACGATGTGGCGCCCTGGGGCGACCTGATGCTCGACATCACCGGTGTCGCCCATCTGTTCGGCGGCGAGGAAAAGCTCCTCGATCGCCTGCTCGGCCGGCTGCGGGAACTCGGCTTCACCGTCACCGGAGCCATAGCCGATACGATCGGGGCGGCCTGGGCGCTGGCGCATTTCGCACCGGGTAGGATTATCGGCGGCAGCGAACTGGTCCAGGTGCTTGCCGGACTACCCGTTGCGGCGCTGCGGCTGACCGAGTCGCAGGTCTTCGGCCTTGTCCAGATGGGGCTCAAGCAGGTCGGCCAGCTCTACGGGCGCGATCGCAAGGCGTTGCAGGCACGATTCGGCCAGTCGCTGCTGCTGCGGCTCGACCAGGCGCTCGGCGGGATCGAGGAGCGCATCACGCCACGCCTGCCGATCCCCGACTATTATGCCGAACGGCGTTTCGCCGAACCGATCGGCTATCTCGATGATGTGCTGATGACGATGCGCGACCTCGCCATTCAGCTCGGCCTCCGGCTCGGCACGGCGCAACAGGGCGCCCAGGGCTTCCACCTGATGCTTTACCGGGTCGACCACAAGGTGATGACGCTGAGCGTCAACGCCGCCCGCGCCACGCGCGATCCCGATCATATCGCCAGCCTGTTCGTTCATCGCTCCGACCGGCTCGGCAGCGAATACGATGCCGGCTTCGGCATCGACAGCATCCGGCTCGCCGCCACCTCGCTCGCCCCGCTGGCCGACGTGCAGGTTGGCGCCTTCGGCACCGATGACGGCGCCGCCGATCTCGACCGGCTCTTCGACCGGATGAGCAGCCGGCTCGGGCCGCTCGCCGTGGTGCGCTCCAAGCCGGTCGACACCCATATCCCCGAGCGCGCCGTCCGGCTCGAGCCGGTTGTGGCCCGAACCGACGACGACCCGGGCGCCCGTCCCGATCCCGACCTGCCGCGGCCGCTGCGGCTCCTTCCAGCCCCCGAGCCTGTCGACGTTATCGCCGAAGTGCCCGATGGCCCGCCCAAGCGCATGGTCTGGCGGCGCGTCTCCTACAAGGTGCTCAAGGCCTCCGGTCCCGAGCGCATCGAGGCCGAATGGTGGCGATCGGGGCAAAGGCTGGCACTGCTCGAGGCGCCGCCCTCGCGCGAAAAGAAGTCCGATCCGCGGGACGACGCGCAGCGCAAACGGCCCGGCCTCCCAGTTGGCGAGGCCTCCCCCCTTGCCGATTTCGATCCAGACGCCGTGACCCGCGACTACTACATCGTCGAGGACGATGGCGGTCGCCGCTTCTGGGTTTTCCGTGTCGGCCTTTATGGCGCCGAGAGCCGGCCGCGCTGGTTCCTGCACGGATTCTTCGCATGAGTGCGCCGGCCTATGCCGAGCTGATGGCGACCAGCAATTTCTCCTTCCTCAGGAGCGGCTCGCATCCCGAGGAGCTGGTGGCGGCTGCCGTCGCGCACGGCCTCAGCGGCATCGGCATTGCCGATCGCAACAGTTTTGCCGGCGTGGTCCGCGGCCATGTTGCCCTGCGCGACCTGGGTGAGGCGGCGCGCCAGTTCCGCTACCTGGTGGGCGTCCGGCTGGTCTTTTCCGACGGCACGCCGGATATCGTCGCCTATCCTGCCGACCGCGAGGCCTATGGCCGGCTCTGCCGCCTGCTCAGCCGCGGCAATCTCCGCCCCGACAGCGAAAAAGGCAAATGCCTGCTGGCCTTCACCGATCTCGCCGAGTTCGCGGCAGGCCAGTTGCTGATCCTTGATGCCGACGAGACCGACTGGCCGAAATCGGAGGCGGTGCTGGCCAGCCTCGCCGCCCTCGCCCCTGGCCGCACCTGGCTTGCAGCCGCCTGTCGCTACAAAGGCAGGGACCGGGCCCGCCTCAACCGGCTCGCCGACATGGCACGATCGGCGAAGGTGCCGCTCGTCGCCGTCAACGACGTGCTCTACCACGAGCCCAGCCGCAGGATCGTCCACGATGTCGTCACCTGCATCCGCGAGCACCTGACGCTCGTGACCGCCGGTCGTCGGCTCGAGCAGAATGCCGAGCGGCACCTCAAGCCGCCGCGCGAGATGGCGCGGCTCTTCGTCGACTATCCAGATGCCCTGGCCGAGACGCAGGTGCTGCTCTCCCGCATCAGCTTCTCGCTCGATCAGTTGCGCTACAACTACCCCACCGAGACCATCGGCAATGGCGAGACGGCGCAGGAGACGCTCGAGCGCCTGACCTGGGACGGCGCCAGGCGGCGCTATCCGGAGGGGCTCCCCGACAAGATCAAGCGCGCGCTGTGGAACGAGCTCTGCCTTATCGCCTACAAGCACTACGCTTCCTATTTCCTCACCGTCGAGGATGTCGTCCGCCATGCCCGCAACGAACTCATGATCCTCTGCCAGGGCCGCGGCTCGGCCGCCAACTCGGCGGTCTGCTACTGCCTCGGCATCACCGAGGTCGACCCGGCCGAGCACGACCTGCTCTTCGGCCGCTTCATCTCCACCGAGCGCGACGAGCCGCCCGACATCGACGTCGATTTCGAGCACGAGCGACGCGAGGAGGTGATGCAGTACGTCTATGGAAAGTACGGCGGGGCCCGTACCGGGCTCACCGCCACGGTGATCACCTATCGCTCGAAAAGCGCCATCCGCGAGACCGCCAAGGTCTTCGGCCTCTCCGACGACGTGATCGACGCGCTCAACCGGCAGCACTGGGGCTGGAGCAGCGCCGCCGACCTTGAGGGCGTCAGGGCGCTTGGCCTCGACCCGGGCGATCCCACGCTCACCCAGCTGTTCGGCATTGTCGCGGTGCTGCGCTCCTTTCCGCGGCACCTCAGTCAGCATGTCGGCGGCTTCGTCATCACCCGCGATTCGCTCGAGAGCCTCGTGCCGATCTCGAAGACGGCGATGGAGAGCCGCACTATCATCGAGTGGGACAAGGACGACATCGATGCACTCGGCATCCTCAAGGTCGATATCCTGGCGCTCGGCATGCTGAGCTGTCTCAGGCGCTCGTTCGAGCTGCTGCACCAGCACTATGGGCGCGACCTGGCGCTGGCCGACCTCATGGCCGAGGAGACCCGGCCCGAGGTCCGGGCCGCCGTCTACCGCATGACTCACCGCGCCGACACGATCGGCGTGTTCCAGATCGAGAGCCGGGCGCAGATGTCGATGCTGCCGCGCCTCCGGCCCCGCGAGTTCTACGATCTCGTCATCGAGGTGGCGATCGTCAGGCCCGGACCGATCCAGGGCGGCATGGTGCACCCCTACCTGCGCCGGCGGCAGGGGCTCGAACCGGTCGAGCCGATGGGCGAGCGCCTCAATGCCGTGCTCGAGCGCACCAAGGGCGTACCGCTGTTCCAGGAGCAGGCCATGCAGATGGCCATCGAGGGGGCAGGCTTCAGTCCCGGCAAGGCCGACCAGCTGCGCCGCGCCATGGCCGCCTGGCGGCGCAGCGGCAAGCTCGCCCAGTTCGCCGACGAGTTCATCGCCGGCATGACGGCCAACGGCTATGCCCTCGATTTCGCCCGCCGATGCTTCGCCCAGATCCAGGGCTTCGGCGAATACGGCTTTCCCGAGAGTCATGCGGCGAGCTTTGCGCTGCTGGTCTACGCCTCGTGCTGGTTCAAGTGCCACTATCCAGATGTGTTCGCCTGCGCGCTGCTCAACAGCCAGCCGATGGGCTTTTATGCCCCGGCCCAGATCGTGCGCGATGCCATCGAGCACGGCGTCGAGGTTCGCGTCGTGGACGTCAACCTGTCCGATCTGATCCACGTGCTCGAGCCTGGTTTTCCGGCACGCGACCGCATCGCGAAACAGCACACAGAGATGCGCGATGACATCTGGTCGACCCGCGCCATCCGGCTGGGGCTGAAGCAGGTGGTCGGGCTGCGCGAGGAGCACGCCAACCTTATCCTCGCGCGGCGTGAGGATGGCTATCGCTCGATCCGTGACCTGTGGGTCAGGACCGGCATCCCCGTTTCGACCCTCGAACGGCTCGCCGAAGCCGATGCCTTCGGTTCGATGGGACACTCGCGGCGCGAGGCGCTGTGGATCGTGCGCGGCCTCCACGGCGTCGCCGGCTCGGAACAGCTGCCGCTGTTCCACGTCGCCGGCACTGTGTCGAAGCCGGATGACGAAGCGGCGGATCTGCCCAGGATGGCGCCAGGTGAATCGGTAGTGCACGACTATCGGACGCTGTCGCTGTCGCTCAAGGGCCATCCGGTGAGCTTTGTTCGTCCCGGACTCGAGTGGCGCGGCATTCTGCGCTGCGCGGATCTGATCGACCGGCGCGACGGAACCATGGTCGAGGCTGCCGGGCTGGTGCTGGTGCGCCAGCAGCCAGGCACGGCGAGCGGGGTGATCTTCATGACGCTCGAGGACGAGACCGGCATCGCTAACATCATCGTCTGGCCCCGCACCTTCCAGCAGAACCGCCAGATCGTGCTCGGCGCCCGGCTGGTGGCGGTGCGCGGGCAGCTGCAGCGCGAGGGCCTCGTCACCCATGTCGTGGCGCGCCGCTTCACCGACCTGACACCGGAACTGATCGACATCGCCCAGGGCCACGATCTTGGCGATGCCGTCCTTGCCCGCGGCGACGAGGGCCGCAGCGGCCCGCAACCGGGCCGCGACGAAGCGGAGCGCCGGCGACGGGAGGCCAGCGAACGGCAGACGCGCGCCGCCCTTCCCGGCGGCCGCAACTTCCACTGATCAGTCGAGGACCTCGGGGATCCTCACCGCATCGGCAAGAGTCGTGCTGTCCAGCACTTCGCGGGTCGCGACCGTGACGCGGGCGAAGACGTGGCGGATCTCGCACGATGCCTCGTCGGCGCAATCGGCGCAGCGTCGATAGGCAATCTTGGAGAGGCACGGCAGCGGCGCGATCGGTCCGTCGATCAGCCGCAGCACCTCGCCGAAGGTCACTTCCTCGGGTGCCCGCAGCAGCACGTAGCCGCCCAGCCTCCCGCGCCGGCTCATCACGATGCCGGCCCGCTTCAGCTCGAGCAGGATCTGCTCGAGGAACTTCTTCGGGATCGCCTGCCCGCGCGAAATCTCCGAGATCATCACCGACTCCCCCTCCCTGACCCGGGTGAGGGCAACGAGCGCACGCAGCGCATATTTGGCTTTTTGCGAAATCATTCGTCCGAACCCGACGGCGGCCGGGACTTCGCCCGCCCTGCCTCAGCTATAGATCACAACCCCTGCCCCCAGGGCTACCTGGGCCTGGCAACATGAAGAATTCAGGTCTTGTCGAGGTCCTCCTCGGGCGGCACCTCTGGATTGAACGGACGACCGGCTACCGTCGCCGGGCGCGCCGGCCGTGCCGGCTCGGGTGCAGCGACGGCCGGCGCCGCCGGCAGGTCCGGCTCCTCGCCAAGCGACGAAACCACGTAGGGCGGCTCGGCCGGGCCGGTGTCGGGGTGCTGGATCGGCATCGCCTCGATCGAGGCCGCCAGCGCGTCGGGGTCCGGTGAGGCAGGAGTGGGAGGAACCGGACGGGCAACCGCCAGCGGCGCCAGCACCGCCTCCACCGCATCGGCAGCCGTGATCTCGGCGATCGCCTGGCTGTCACGGTTGACCACCTCGACCATGCCGAGCGCGATCTCCCGTTCGCCCAGGATCACGACATTGGCCCCGAGGTGCTTGAGGTGATCCTCCTCCTCGTCCGAATGAGCGCGAGCCACGATCAGCGCCCCCGGATTGGCCCTTCGGCACTGCTCGGTCGCCTGTCCCGCCTCGAACGCATTGGGGATGGCGATGATGATCGTGGCCGCCGCGGCAACGTTCGCCGCCTCGAGCACGCCCGTGCCGGCGGCATTGCCCACGACCACCTCGATCCCCAGGGCGAGCGCGGCATTGATACGGTGCTCTGCATCCTCGACAACGAGGAAGGGTCTGCGCGTGGCGAGAAGGGCGTCGGCCACCACGGTGCCGACCCGTCCGTAGCCGACGAGCACCGTGTGACCCGACTTGGCCGTCGGCCGTACCTCGCTCTGTTCGACCTGGGGCGGCGCGGGCACGCTTGGCGCAGGGACCGCGATGTCGGGCTCGGTCCGCGCCACGGCCGCCTCCGACCGGGAACCGCCGAATTTGGCCTCGAGCCGTGGCCTTACCCGGTCCACCACCATGAAGATGACCGGGTTGAGGATGATCGAAATGATCGCTCCGGCAAGGATCAGGTCCCGGCCTTCGGGCGGCAGCAGCTCCAGGCTCACCCCCAGGGCAGCGAGGATGAAGGAGAACTCGCCGATCTGTGCGAGGCTCGCCGAGATGGTCAGAGCGGTGGAGATCGGGTGGCGGAAGGCAATGACGATCAGGTACGCGAAGATCGACTTGCCGAGGACGATGATCAGCACCGTCGCCAGCACCGGCAGCGGATCGCGCAGGAGGATCGTAGGGTCGAACAGCATGCCCACCGCAACGAAGAACAGCACCGCGAAGGCGTCGCGCAGCGGCAGGCTTTCCTGCGCGGCACGCTGGCTGAGTTCGCTTTCGGACAGGATCATGCCGGCAAAGAACGCACCGAGCGCCAGCGACACCCCGAACAGGTAGGCCGCGCCCGCCGCCACGCCGAGCGCGATGGCGAGCACCGCGAGGCGGAACAGCTCGCGGCTGCCGGTATGGGCGGTGTAGTGCAGGACGAACGGAATCACCCGCCGCCCGACCACCAGCATGAAGCCGACGAAGGCGGCGAGTTTGACCACCGTCACGCCGAGGATGCCGTAGAGGTTGAGTTGCCCGGTGAACCGCTCGACCAGGTCGATGAAGGAATCATGCCGACCTGCCGCCTCGATGCCGTTGATCGAGGCGATGGCCGGGATCAGCACCAGCGCCAGCACCATGGCGATATCTTCGACGATCAGCCAGCCGACGGCGATGCGGCCCTTCTCGCTCTCTACCATGTGCCGGTCCTGCAGCGCCTTGAGCAGGACCACGGTGGAGGCGACCGAGAGCGCCAGCCCGAAGATCAGCCCGCCACCAAGCGACCAGCCGAGCAAGCTGGCCAGGCCCCAGCCGAGCAGGGTGGCGCCGCCGATCTGCACCAGCGCCCCGGGGATGGCGAGGGCGCGCACGCTGAGCAGGTCCTGGAGCGAGAAATGCAGGCCGACGCCGAACATCAGCAGGATCACGCCGATCTCGCTCAGTTCGGTGGCGAGTTCGGTGTCCGCCACAAACCCCGGCGTGTGGGGCCCGACCATCACCCCCGCCACGAGATACCCGACCAGCGGCGGCAGGCGGAACCGGTTGGCTATCGCGCCCAGCACGAAGGCAAGGACCAGACCCGCGACGATCGTCGAGATCAGAGGGGTTTGGTGGGGCATCGTGCTTGGTCTCCTAGGCGGTGAACCGACCCTGTCGCTGGTGGACGTGCGTGCTCCTGCGAAGATGGGTCAAACCCGGCTGCTCCGCAAGCAGCAGAAGCGCCAAAAAACTGGGCGAAATCATGTGCCTATGCGCAATCCCGCGCCCCGGCGCAGTCAGGGCGTCATCACGAGCTTGATTTCGCCCGGCACCGGATCCCCGGCAACCTCTTCCGGGACCTCGGCGAGGCCGATCCGCCGACTGATCAGCCGGTCCAGCGACAACACGCGGCCGCCGATCAGGCCGGCCGCCCGGCCGTAGGTCAGCGGATTGAGCCAGGCGCTCTCGAGCCGCAGTTCCTTGGTCAACAGCTCGAAGGGCGAGATCAGCACGCGATCGTCCTTGGGCACCACGCCGAACAGCACTACCGTGCCACCCCGCCGCGCCATCCTGATCGCCTGGTCGACCGTCTCGGTCACGCCGGCGCATTCCATGACCACGTCGGCCCCCTCGGGCAGCAGTTCGGCAAGGGTCGAGACCGCATCGCCCATGGCATCGAGGGTTGCCGCGGCGCCCAGGTCGGAAGCCAGCGCCCGCCGTGCCGACTGGCGGGTGGAGAGGATGACCGCTCCCGCTCCGGCCTGCAACGCCAGTTCCACCATGATGAGGCCGATGACACCGCCGCCGAGGATGACCACTGATCCTCCGCGTGGAATGCGAGCCACGTCGATCGCGTGCAGGCAGCACGACACCGGCTCGCAGAACGCCCCGTGCAAGGGGTCGAGATCGGCTGGGAGCAGCACCGCCTGGGCTTCCGGCACCAGCACGTATTCGGCAAAGCCGCCGTCGCGGGTGACGCCGATCGCCGACAGGGCGGGGCAGAGGTTCGGCCGGCCGGCGCGGCACTGCGCGCAGCAGCCGCAGGCGATGTTGGGATCACCGCTGACTCGAGCCCCGACGCCGATGCCGGCGACGTCCGCGCCGGTCGCGACGACAATGCCCGAGAATTCGTGGCCGAGCGTCACCGGCAGGGCGGTAGGGAACTCCCCGCGGAACATGTGCCGGTCCGATCCGCAAATGCCGCACGCCTCGACCCGCACCAGCACGTCACAGGGTCCGGGAACCGGCCGCGCCACCTCCTCGAGGGCGAGCTGCCCTGGTGCCGTGAGCCGCGCTGCCAGCATGGTGAAGTCCTCCTCCCCGCCACTATGGCAAAGGCCGCCCTGCCTCGCAAAGCGGCCTTCCCCGGCAGGGCGGCAGGATTGCGCTCAGGCGTCGACTTTGGCGCCGGAGACCACGGCATGCAGGTCGATGAGGCCCACCATGCGGCTGTCGTGGGTGACGATGCCGTTGAGCAGTTCGGTATCGACCGAATTGCCTTCGGGGACATTGTGGATCTCGTCCTTGGAGACGGTGAGGATATCGCTGACCGCATCCACGAGAATGCCGACCCACTTCTCGCCGACCGACATCACCACCACCACGTGGTTCTTGGTCGGCGAAGTCTGGCCTTCGCCGAAGCGGGCCCGGAGGTCGAAGATCGGCACGATGGTGCCGCGCAGGTTGATCACCCCACGTACGAACTCACGTGTATTGGGCAGCGGAGTCGCGCCGTTCCAGGCGCGGATCTCGCGCACCGTCGTGATCTCCACCCCGTAGGTCTGTTCGCCGATCGAGAAGGCGATGAGCTGCAGACTGTTGGCGGCCGCGGCGGCGCCACTTCCCGAGATGTCGTCCTTGAATGCCAGGGCTTCCATGGTCTTGCCTTTCTCGCCCGCTGCTGCCGGGCGCTATCGTTCCGCGGCCTCAGGCCGCCTTGTTGCGGGCGTTCGACGCGGACTTGAGGCCCTGCACGTCGACAATGAGCGCGACGTTGCCGTCGCCCAGGATGGTGCCGCCGGCGATGCCCTCGATCGACTGGAAGTTCTCTTCCAGCGACTTGATCACCACCTGCTGCTGGCCGATGATGTCGTCGACCACCAGCGCCACCTTGACCCCGCCCTCAGCCTCGCACAGCACCACGAAGCGGCTGTCGCGATCGACGTCGGTATCCATGGCGAACCGCTGTGCCAGATCCACCACCTGCACATACTCGCCGCGCACCTGCAGCACCTGCCCGCCGGTCGGCATGCGCGAGAAGTTGGCGCGGGCGCACTGGATGGTCTCGACGATCGAGGAGAGCGGGATGACGTAGGGGCTGCCCGCCACCTTGACCAGCATCACGTCGAGCACGGCCAACGTCAACGGCAGCCGCAGCGTCATGCGCGTGCCCTTGCCAGTCCAGCTCTTCACATGCACCGAGCCGCCGATCTTCTTGATGTTCGACAGCACCACGTCCATGCCGACGCCGCGGCCCGAGATATCGGACACTTCCGCCGCGGTCGAAAAGCCCGGGGCAAAGATCAGCTGGTCAATCTGCTCGTCGGTCAGCATCTGCTCGGGCCCGACCACGCCACGGTCGCGCGCCACCTGCAGCACGCGCTCGCGGTTGATGCCGCCGCCGTCATCCTCGACCGCGATCAGGATGTTGCCACCCGCCTGCTCGGCCGACAGCCGGATCACGCCGGCCTCGGACTTGCCGGCCGCGGTGCGCCTCTCCGGCTGCTCGATGCCGTGGTCGGCCGAGTTGCGGATCATGTGGGTGAGCGGGTCGGACAGCTGTTCGATGATCGTCTTGTCGATCTCGGTGTTTTCCCCGATGGTCTCGAGGCGGATCTTCTTGCCGGTCTTGGAGGCCAGCTCGCGCACCAGCCGCGGCATCCGGCTGAACACCGTCTTCACCGGTTGCGCGCGGATCGCCATCACCGAATCCTGCAGCCCGCGCGTCGTCTGCGCAAGCACCTCGAGGCCGCGCACCAGTTCCTGGTAGTGCGCCCTCAGCGTCTCGTCCATCTGCTGGGTCAGCATGGACTGGGTAATCACCAGTTCCCCGACCATGTTGACCACGCGGTCGATCTTGTCGAGGTCGACACGGATCGACTGCACCCCGTTGCGCCGGTCCTCGGCGCCGGCCCGGCCGGAACCCTCACCATCGTGATCCTCGACCGGAGCGATCGACTTCAGCGGCGGCGGCAATCTGGGTGGCGCCACCTTAAGCGCCGGTTTCAGCGTCTCGGCAAGATCGGCGAAGCTGAGCACATTGGTGCCATCCTCGGGCTCCTCCAGCCGTGCGGGCTGCGACGGCGCGGCCAGATCCGCAAGCTCGGTAAGGCTCGGCATGATCGACGCCTCGGCCACCTGTGGCGTCGCCTCTGCAGGCCCGATCGTCAGGTCGCAATTGCCGTCCACGAACTCGAACACTTCGGCGATTGCCGCCTCGGTGACCGTGGACGAGACCAGCGTGATCTCCCATACGCAGTAGACACCGAACGGCTCGAAGTCGGCGAGCGCCGGAATCTCGTCGAGGATGGCGCGGATCTCGACTTGACCCAGACTCGCCAGTTCGCGGAACAGCAGCAGCGGGTCGTTGGCGCGCGCGTAGAGTTCGCTGTGCGGCGCAAAGCGGATCAGCCAGCGCCCGGACTCCTTCGCCATCGGCGGCGCCTCGAAGCTGTCCACGAGCGGATCGGCGACCGCCGCGGCCGGCATCGCATCGTCCTCGTCGTCCGTGCCCTGCAGATGCACCATCACCGGCACGAAGTCGATGTCGAACTCGTCCATCGGCGCGCCCGCAAGGTCGGGGTCGTTACCCGAGGTCAGGGCATCGAACTGCGCCTTCTCGTCGGCGCCGAACCCCGGCTCGAGGGCGACGCCTTCCTTGGCGGCATTGACGAAGTCTGCGACGATGTCGTTGGCGCGGATGCACAGCGCGATCACGTGCTCGCTCAGCTCGACCCGGCCGTCGCGCACGTGGTCGAGCAGCGTTTCGTAGGCATGGGCAAAACCGACCAGATCAGCAAAGCCGAAGGCGCCGCCGCCACCCTTGATCGAGTGGATAGCGCGGAAAACCGCGTTCAGCCGGTTGCTTGAGTGATCGCCGGCCTCGATCGTGGCGAACTGTTCCTCGAGTTCGTTGAGGAGTTCCGAACACTCGTCGAAGTAGGTGGCCTTGAAGTCGTCGAGATCGCTCATGGCTATGTCGAAGCAACCCTTCTGGGTTTCGGGCGGGGACGGTACTTCAGTGCACGACCCGGTGGATGACCGAGATCAGCTTCTCGGGGTCGAAGGGCTTGACGATCCAGCCGGTGCCGCCGGCGGCGCGGCCCTGGTCGCGCTTGTCCTGGCTGGTCTCGGTGGTGAGGATCAGGATCGGCAGGCTGTTATAGAGGCCCGAGGAGCGGACGTGCTTGATGAACTCGATACCGTCCATCACCGGCATGTTGATGTCGGTGATCACCACGTCGACGCTCTCGTTTTTCAGCACGTCGAGGCCCTTCTGCCCATCCTCGGCCTGCAGCACCTCGAACCCCGCATTGGACAGGGTGTGATGCAGCATCGCCAGGATGGTGCGGGAGTCATCGACCGTCAGAACACGCATAGATTGATCATCCTTCCGTGATCGCGGCAAACTGCTCGCCCAGGCCGAGCCGCGCGACGGCGGCACGGAACGGCTCGCTGGCGTGCGTCACCGCGAAGCTGAAATTGTTGCGCCGCGCCGTCTCCGCGGCGCTCAGCAGCATGAAAAGTGCATTGGTGGCGACTCGTTCGACCTTGCCGCCATTGACCTTCACCGGGCCGGAATCGACCGCGTCGATCAACTCGTCCCGGATCGGATCGAGTGCATCAAGGTCGACGATCGCCGGCAAGGCGATGGATTTGCTGCGTGCCTGGGCCATGAACTGGCGCTGCCCCCGACGGACTTGTCCCGGCGGGCAGTCTCCGATGGAACAGTTTAAGAAGTGCTAAGTCCCGGCCGATCCGGCAGGTGAAAGCGCAGCAATTGCAGAAGCAAAGCCGGCTGAGGCAACTGCAGCAACAGTTTGCGGCGACCAGCGGGGAGACTGGTCCCTGTCGACCAGCACGGCGCGCACGCCCTCGGCGAAGTCGGGCGTGCGCGACAGCAGCCGGGAGAAGGCCAGGTCCAGCGCCAGCACCTCGCGGACATCGGCAAGCGCGCGGGAGGCGGTGTGGGATTGGTGGATGGCGACGAGGCTCGTCGGCGAGCGCTGCGCTGCTACCGCCGTGACCGGCTCGGCCGCAAGGGCCGCAACGGCTTCCTCGAGTATTGCCCAGTCGATGCCCGCCAGCCGGTCGACGGCGGCGCAGAACGGCGCTTCGCCCATCGGCGTCATCTCGCGCTGCATCAGGTGCGTCAGGGCTGCGTCGATGTCGGCGGACCCGGCGGCTTCAATGATCGCCGACCGGACCACGTCGTGCCGGGCTTCGTCGATGACGCAATCGGCAAGTCCCAGCGCCAGCGCGTCGGCCGCTCCCACCGGCACGCCCGACAGCGCAAAGGCGAGCGCCCGGTGCAGCGGCGCCCGGGCGAGGATGGCGTTGACGCCGACGTCGCAGAAGAAGCCGATCGCCGATTCGGGCATGGCAAAACGCGCGTTCGGCGTGGTGAAGCGATAGCGGCAATGCCCTGCGATGCCGATGCCACCACCCATCACCACGCCGTGGCTCAGCACCGCGACTGGCTTGGGATAGTGCGCGATGAGCCCGTTCATCGCGTATTCGGCCGCAAAGTAGGCGTCGGCTTCCGCATGTCGTCCCTCGAGCACCAGGCCGCGCACCGCCTTTACGTCGCCGCCCGAGCAGAAGCCGCGTGGCCCCCGCCCCTCGAACAGCACTAACCGCACCTCGGGGTCGTTCTGCCACTGCGCCAGCGCCCCGGCGATCGCGTCGATCATGTCGCGGCCCAGTGCATTGATCGCTTCGGGCCGGTCGAGCGTAATCACTGCGCAGCCGCCGATGCGGTCCACTTCCACCCGTGGGCTCATCTGTTCCTGTTCCAATGGTTCGTGCCCAGTGATAGAGCAGCCGCCCATGAAGGCCAACATCCCACCCGTCCCCCTGACCAATGTGCATCTCACCGGAATTGCCCGCGATCTCGCGGTCAGGGCCGAGGCCGGCAAGCCGATTCGCATCGGCGTCATCGGTTCGGGCGAAATGGGCACCGACCTCGTGACGCAGGGCGCCCTGATGCGCGGCATCGAAATTGCCGCCATCGCTACCCGCCGGCCGCACACGGCTCGGGACGCCGCCCGCATCGCCTATGGTGATGATGCCAAGGTGATCGAGGCAGAGACCGAAAGCCGGGTGACCGCTGCCATCGAGGCCGGCAAGCTCGCCGTCACCTCGGTGGAGCGGCTGGTGACCAACCCGTTGATTGACGTGGTGATCGATGCCACCGGCAAGCCCGGTGTTGCTGCCGACCATGACCTGATGGCCATGGAGCACGGCAAGCACCTGGTCATGATGAATGTGGAAGCCGACGTCACCATCGGGCCTTACCTGAAGCACGAGGCCGACCGGCTGGGCGTGATCTACTCGGTGGGCGCTGGCGATGAACCGTCCAGTTGCATGGAACTGATCGAGTTCGCTTCGGCTCTCGGCTACCGCATCGTTTCGGCCGGCAAGGGCAAGAACAACCCGCTCAACCACTACGCCGTGCCGGACGACTATCGCGAAGAGGCGATCCGCCGGAACATGAACCCGCGCATGCTGGTCGAGTTCGTCGATGGCTCAAAGACCATGGTGGAGATGGCCTGCATCGCCAATGCCACCGGCCTCGTACCGGATGTGCCGGGCATGCATGGGCCCAAGGCCGACCGTGACGACATGGTCAAGGTGCTGATCCCCAAGGCTGACGGCGGCATTCTGAACAAGAAAGGCGTCGTCGACTTCACTGTGGGGAAGGGCGTCGCGCCGGGGGTGTTCGTCATCGTCGAGGCCGAGCATCCGCGCATCATCGAGCGTATGGACGACCTGCATGTCGGCCGCGGCCCCTACTACGCACTGTTCCGGCCCTATCACCTGACCTCGCTGGAAGTACCGCTGACTGCGGCCCGCATCATGCTCTATGGCCGGCCCGACATGGTGCCGCTGGCCCAGCCGGTGGCCGAAGTCTGTGCGGTGGCCAAGCGCGACCTGGCGGCAGGCGAGAGCTTTGATGCCATCGGCGAGACCTGCTACCGCAGCTTCATCCTGACGGTCGGCGAGGCCCGCGCGCAGGGTGCTGTACCGGTCGGGCTGCTCAGGAAGGCGGCAAGGTGACCGCGCCGGTCAAGAAGGGCGAGTTGCTCACCCACGCCAATGCCGCGCCCGATTCGACCACCCGGCTTTTCGCCCTGCGCCGCAGGCAGGATGAGATGCTCGGCCTCGTCTGAGGCCGACGAAGGCTTGACCGCCGTGCCGGCTTCGCCGACGGATAGCATCCGAGCGGAGCAGTATCATGACCATCATCATCATCGGCGCCATGGGCAATATCGGCCGGCGCCTCATGGCGGCCTTTCCGGGCAGCATCGGCATCGACCGGGCGTCTGGGGCCGATATCGTCTCGGGCCTCTCCGAACTCGACTATGATGCGCCGGATGTGAAGGCTGCGTTCGAGACCGCCGACGGTGTCATCCACGTCGCCACTTCGCCCAATGTCGAGGCCGCCGATGCGGAGCACTGGGATGCGGTGATCGGCACGGCGCGGCTGCTGGCCGCCTGCGACCGCTTCGGCATCCGCCGCGTCGTCATCCCGTCGTCCGACTGGGCCGATCCCAAGACGCGCTGGGCCATCCACAATCCCAATGCCTACGGGCACTCCAAGCGCGTCTTCGAGGAGATGGCGCACATGTACAATGTGGGGCATCCCGATCGGCACTGCGTGGCGCTGCGCATCGGCTGGGTGGCGCTCAGCCCCGCACAGGCCGCGGCGGCCGAGCCCTGGCTGCAGGCCAACTACTGGGACAATGACCGGCTCGTCGCGCAGATGCGGGCGGCGCTGGGCGACTGAGGTCGCCGCCGCCGTCACGGGGGCAGCGGCACGTCGTTGGGGGAACAGTCGCCGATGAAGCAGTAGTCGAGCGCGTTGCCCTGCGCGATGGCACCGCTGATCTGCGGCACGTCCCAGGTCACGCCCTCGCGGTCGCGGGTCTTGAGCGTCTCGGCGCCGATGTCGAGCTTGACCCCGACCATCACCCGTTGCGCCAGCGAAGAGCGGGCCACGCCCGAGACCTCCTGGCTGTTGAGGCTCGCCTCATAGGCCGCAAAATAGCTGACGTCGCTGTCATCGGGGCGATAGTCCGCCTGCAGCCGAACCATGGTGAGGGTCACCGGCACGTCGGCGCCGATATAGTCCGGCACGCCAAAGCTGTAGTAGCCCACCGTACCCTGCCCGTAGGTCGCCTCCGCCTGCAGCCTGAGGTTGTCGGTCAGAAAGTACCGCAGCACGCCGCGCACGAAGCCGAACGTGCCGTAGTCACGATAGGAGGCGCCGCCGTCGGGTTCACCCGGCTCGGTCAGCGCCACTCCGGCCTGAATGTAGAGCGTCAGGTCGTCGAGATAGGCCTGCGCCTCGGCGCCGATCAGGGCATAGGCGAGCGCGCTGGTCTAGTCGTCGTCAACGGTGTCGGTCACCTGCTGAACGGCGCCAAAAAGCGAAGCTGCAAATTGCTCGGGGTCTCGATAGGCGAAGTGTGCCGCGCCGGCCAGCGCCGTACGGTAGGTCCCCTCACCGGGCAGATACTCGAGCGGTCCAGCAATCTGGGCATTGAGATCCAGTTGCACTGCCCAGTTGCCGTCGATCCAGCCGTTGAAGAAGCCGTCGGCACCGATCAGGTAGCCAACCGCGTCAACCGCGTCTGTTCCCGGATTGTCGAGGTCATCCGAGATCGCGCCCAGGTAACCGTCGATCACGGCGGTGGAGCGGTGTGCTTGCGATACCTGGCCCGCCGCGGCGGGCGATGCCACGAGGATTGTGGAAATGACAGCAGCAATGACCGGACGAATGCGCAACCCAACACCCCCCTTAACGCGCCGTTAAGTAGCCATAAACGCGGCGCTTCGACAAGTTCCCATCCGCGTTTTTGCCTATGGAGGGGGCCGTGCGGGCCGGCGATGACGAAGGCGCTGCGCGGGGACAGGACGCGGCTCCGTGCAGATGTCCCATCCGAAATCCTCCCGCGCGGGGACAGGTCCGTTCAGAAACGTGACCGGAACATGGCGAACGCAACCGCGTTCCGTTCCGACCGACATACAGGCCGGGTCCGTCCCGCCGCCTCAGTCGAGCGTCTGGCGGTAGCGCAGCATGGCGATGATCGAGATGACGACCAGGATGATCCCCAGCGCCCACAGGTCGCCGGTGACATCCGGAAGGCCACCGCCCTTCAGCATCACCTTGCGCACCAGACGCAGGAAGTGCGTCGCGGGGACGCCGGTGCCCAGCGCCTGGGCCCAGCCCGGCATGCCGGCAAACGGGAACATGAAGCCCGAGAGCAGGATCGAGGGCAGGATGGTGAAGAAGCTCAGCTGCATCGCCTGCATCTGGTTGCGCGCCATGGTCGAGATCAGGAAGCCGAGCGCCAGGTTGACGATGATGAACAGGTTGAAGCCGACGATGAAGGCGAGCGGACTGCCCTCGAACGGCACGCCGAACACCAGCCGGGCAGCGGCGAGGAACACCCCGGTCTGCACGTAGCCGACAAACACGTAGGGCAGGATCTTGCCGAGCATGACCTCGATCGGCTTGACCGGCGTTGCGATCAGCATCTCCATGGTGCCGCGCTCGCTCTCCTTGACGATGGCGACGGCGGTGATCAGCACCATGGTCATGGAGAGGATGATGGCGAGCAGCCCGGGCACGATATTGGTCGAAGTACGTCCCTCCGGATTGTACTCGCGATGCACGATGACCGAGAAGGCCGGTGCACCGCCCGGCCGGGCCAGCGGACCGGTGAGCGCTTCGGAGATCGCCACGCTGACGATGCCCGAGAGCGCCGCCACTGCCCCGCCCGTGGCCGAGGGGTCGGAGGCATCGGCGGCAACGAGGATCTCCGGCGAGCGGCCGCGCACCACGTCGCGTTCGAAGCCTTGCGGAATGACGATGACAAAATTGGCGTCGCCGCGCCGCAGCGCCTCCTCTCCCGCCTCCGTACCGGCAACGATGCCGGTGAAGTCGAAATAGGATGAGTTCTGCATGCCCGAAATCACGGCGCGACTGATCGGTCCGTTGTCGCCCAGCTCGACCAGTGTCGGCAGGTGCCGCGGATCGGCATTGATCGCAAAGCCGAACAGGAACAGTTGCACCAGCGGCAATCCGATCATCATCCCGAAGGTGATGCGGTCGCGCCGCATCTGGATGAATTCCTTGAACAGCACCGCAAGGAACCGGCTCAGGGAAATGCTGCTCATGCCGCCGCCTCGATGCCGCCGCCGTTGAAATTGTCGCGAGCCCCGGCCATCAGGTAGATGAACGCCTCCTCGAGGCCCGCGACCTGCAGGCTCCAGCGATGCGTACCCTCCGCCTCGAGCGCGGTGACCGTGGACCGCAGCGCCGCCCTGTCGATTCCCGAGACATGCAGCACCATCCCGAAACGCGCCACCTGCTCGATCCCCGGCAGGGTCTTGAGACGCGCCTCGAGCAGCGCCAGCTCCTCGCCCTCGACACGCCAGGTCTCAAGCCCGACCAGTTCCGGAATCCGACCCGAAGGCCCGTCGATCAGCTTCTTGCCATAGGCGATATAGGTGATGAAGTCGCACTGCACCGCTTCGTCCATGTAGTGCGTGGAAACGAGCACCGTGACGCCGAGCGCCGAGAGCCGCCGGATCTCGTCCCAGAAGTCGCGGCGCGCCTTGGGATCGACGCCGGCGGTCGGCTCGTCGAGCAGCAGCAGCTTCGGTTCGTGCAGCAGGCAGGCGGCGAGCGCCAGCCGCTGCTTCCAGCCGCCCGAGAGCGTACCGGCGAGCTGGCGCGAGCGATTGGCGAGACCCAGTTCCTCGAGCGCCGTGTCGACCCGCTCGCGGCGCCGGTCCATGCGGTACATGCGGGCGACGAAGTCGAGGTTCTCGCGGATTGACAGGTCCTCGTAGAGCGAAAACTTCTGCGTCATGTAGCCCACATTTTCCTTGATCCGCGCCGCCTCGCGCCTCAGGTCAAAGCCGAGGCAGGTCCCCGCGCCGGCATCGGCCGTGAGCAGGCCGCACAGCATGCGGATCGTTGTCGTCTTGCCCGAGCCGTTCGGCCCGAGAAACCCGTAGATGGCGCCTTTCGGCACGCGGATATCGAACCGGTCGACCACCAGCTTGCCCCCGAACGACTTGCTGAGGCCTTCGACGTCGATGACGTATTCGGACCTCACTCGAGCCGCTCCAGGGTCACCGGCTGGCCGGGCAGCAGGTGACTGCCGGCCTCGACCACCGCCTCGGCGAGAAAGCTCAGCCGCTGCCGTTCGTCGCGCGAGTAGATGACGGGTGGGGTGAACTGCGGGTCCGAGGCGAAGTGATCGATCCGCGCCACGATCCCCGCCGCGCAGCCATCGCAGCTGACCATGAGGCGATCGCCGAGGCCGAAGGTCTGCCGGTCCGTCTCTGGCAGGTAGAAGCGGACCCTGAGCGCATCGGCAGGCAGCAGCGATACTACCGGCGTGCCGGCCGCCGCCATCTCTCCAGCATTGAAGAACAACCGTTCCACACGGCTCGTCACCGGCGCCACGACGCTGCGGTCGCCGAGATCGAAGCGGGCCTTTTCGGCGTCGGCGCGGGCCGCCGACAGGTTGGCCTCGGCCTGCAATTGCTGGGCGTCGCGGGCCGGCAGTTCGACCACCTTGAGTTGGGCCTGCAGTTGCCGCACTGCCGCCTCGGCGCTGGCAAGCGTCGCGCGATCGATATCGAGCTTGCTCTGCGGCACCAGACCTTCGGCAAACAGCAAGCCGCTGCGCGCCGAGGTCTCGCGAGCGAGACTGAGGTCCGCCTCCGCCTTCTGCAGGCTGGCGCGGATGACCGCGATCTCGTCGCTGCGGCCACCGGTCGACAGGTTCTGCAGATTGGCCTCGGCGGCCGCGACCCGCGCCTCGGCGGCCGCGAGCAAGGCAGTCTGCTGGTCGCTCTTGAGTACGAAAAGCAGCTGTCCGGCCTCGACCGCGTCGCCGTCACGGACTGCAAGCGAGGCGATCTGCCCCGCCCCGGCCGGCGCCACATAGACATAGTCGGCTTCGACATAGCCGTTGTAGCGGGGGGTATCGGTAGCGCCCAGACCGGGCAGCACGAGGCCGGCAAGGCCGGCGAACCAGGCGATGAACTCGTTCATGGTGCTCTCCTCAGGACGCGGACCAGCGCTTGCCGCTGGCCGGCGCGCTCAGTCCGTCGAACAGGATGGTCAGGTGGTTCTCCACCATGCGCTCGAACGCCAGTCCGTCGGGCGGGGTGATGCCGAAGATCTCGGCGAGCACTACGTGCAGCATCAGCGGACCAATGATCGAGCGAATTGTCAGGTGCGGATCGACCGGGCGCAGGTACCCTTCGTCGATACCGTTGCGAATCAGCCGCTCGATGGCGGGGAGCACCCGGTCGAGCACTTCGCGCCGATACATCTGCGCCAGTTCGGGGAAGGTCACCACCTCGCGGAAGATGATGCGCGGGATGGCGATGGTCCTGGGATCGGCCAGCCGCAGCGACAGCATCTTGAGGACGCTCGCAATGACCAACCGCGGATCGCCCTTGTAGCCGGCGAGGACGGCCAGCGCGCTGTCGGCGATCGGTGACAGCCCCCGCCGCACCAGGCCCTCGATGAGGGCCTCTTTGGAAGGAAAGTAGAGATAGACGCCTCCCTTCGAGAGCCCTGCACGCCGCGCGATATCCTCGACCCGCGTTGCGGCAAACCCCTTCTCGATGAACAGCGTGAGCGCCGCGTCCAGCACTTCGTCGGGACGCGCCTCGGCCCGCCGCCGGAACTTCGGGCCCCGTTCGGAAGGGGAATCGGCCATGGCATGCTCCGCTAATGACTAGCGGGTCATCTACTAATAACTGACTGGTCAGTCAATAGCAGAGGATTGCCCTTGTGCCGCGAACGTCCTAGAAGGCGATACGTCCAGTCGATCAGGGAGGGGCGACATGCTGATGCACAAGCGACCTCGCCCTATGGGGCAGATGCGGCACTGACCGCTGCCGGGCCTGCAGCTCGTCCTCGCCGCCCGCCTTTCCGGGTGGCTTCCACCCAGATTTCCGAACCCGGGACCGGTCAGGCGCAATGCGCCGCCGGATGCAATCGATGGCTCCCAAGCCCAAAGCCGACCGCGACCAGGCCTACTTCCGCGTCCTGGCCTTCACCGTCGCACACTGGCGCAGGCAACCCCTGCCCATCGCCTTCATCGCGGCGATGGCCTTTGTGTCGACCATCGCGGACGTACTCACCCCGCTCTACGCCGGCCACCTGGTCGACGCCGTCGCCAGCGGCGCGCCAGGCGACACGGTCGCCTTCAATGCCGCCCTCGTTGCCTTCCTGCTGCTGCTCGGTCTCGGCTTCGCCGCAGTCGTCACCCGCCAGGGCGCCTGGATGGTGATGATCGGGGTGACCTTGCGGATGATGAGTGAGATCACAGCGGAAGCGTTTCACCGGGTGCAGCGCTTCTCCAGCGACTGGCACGCCAATGCCTTCGCTGGCTCGACGGTGCGCAAGATAACCCGCGGCATCTGGGCCCTCGATCTGCTCAACGACACCGTGCTCCTCGCGATGCTGCCCTCCGTGGTGATGCTGGTGGGCACGACCGTGCTGCTCGGTGTCTTCTGGCCGGTGATGGGGCTGGTCGTCGGGCTGGGCTCGCTGGCCTATGTCGCCATCACCGTGGCACTCTCGGTCTGGTGGGTGGCTCCGGCCGCAAGTCTCGCCAATGCCTGGGACACGCGCATGGGCGGCGCCCTGGCCGATGCGATTTCCTGCAACGCAGTGGTCAAGGGCTTCGGCGCCGAGGATCGCGAGGAGGCACGACTCGCTGCGATCGTCGGCAAGTGGCGCAACCGGACGACGCGCACCTGGGTACGCGGCACCTGGAACGGCACCGGCCAGCAGGCCATGCTGTGGCTGCTGCGCGCCGGCATCGTCGGCGCGGCGCTGCTGCTCTGGCAGCAGGGGATCGCTGCGGCCGGCGACATCACCTTCGTGATCACCACCTTCTTCGTGCTGCAGGGCTATCTGCGCGATGTCGGCATGCATGTGCGCAACCTGCAGCGCTCGGTCAACGACATGGAGGAACTGGTCGCGCTGTACGCCACCCCGCTCGGCATCGAGGACCGTCCGACCGCGCGCCCCTTCGCCGTCTCCGGTGGCCGCATCGCCTTCGAGCACGTGGACTTTCACTATGGCAGCCACTCTCGGCCGCTCTACCGCGATCTCTCGGTCGAGATCGCCCCGGGCGAGAAGGTCGGCCTCGTCGGCCACTCCGGCTCGGGCAAGACCACCTTCGTCAAGCTGATCCAGCGGCTCTACGACGTCACCGGCGGGCGCATCAGCATCGACGGGACTGACATCCGCGACATCGCCCAGGCCTCGCTGCGCCGCCAGGTCGCTATCGTGCAGCAGGATCCGGTGCTGTTCCACCGCTCGCTCGCCGACAACATTGCCTATGGCAGGCCCGGCGCAACGCCGGCCGAAATCGTCGCCGCGGCAAAGCTGGCCAATGCCCATGACTTCATCGCCGGCCTGCCCAAGGGTTATGAGACCATGGTGGGCGAGCGCGGCATCAAGCTCTCGGGGGGCGAGCGCCAGCGCGTCGCCATCGCCCGGGCCTTTCTCGCCGACACCCGGATACTGATCCTCGACGAAGCCACCTCCAGCCTCGACAGCGACAGCGAGATGCTGATCCAGCAGGCCATGGACCGGCTGATGCAGGGACGCACCACCATCGTCATCGCCCACCGCCTGTCGACGGTGCGGGCCCTCGACCGCCTGCTGGTCTTCGACGCCGGCCGGATCGTCGAAGCAGGCCGCCACGAAGATCTGGTCAGCAGGCCGGCGGGCATCTATCGCGGCCTGTTCGAGCGGCAGGCGCTGGAACTGGTCAAGGGGCTGGCGGCGGAATGAGCCGCGCGGCAGCGGCAGGCGGACAGCAAAGGGGCGCAGTTCCCCCGCCCGACCGCCTGTTCCATGCCGGCGCCTCTCGCCTTCATCGCCATTTGGCGATATAGGCAGCTCATGCCCTTCCCCCTTTCCATCCTGGATCTCGCCCCGGTCTCGGACGGCACCAGCACCGAGACGGCACTCGCCGAGGTCGGACGGCTGGCGCGCCTCGGCGACGAACTCGGCTACACGCGCCTCTGGTACGCCGAGCATCACGGCATCCCGTCGATCGCCTCGTCGTCGCCGGAGGTGCTGATCGCCACATCGGCGGCCAGGACCAGCCGCATTCGCGTCGGCTCGGGCGGCGTCATGCTGCCCAACCACGTGCCGCTGCGCGTGGTCGAAACCTATCGCACGCTCAACGGACTCACGCCCGGCCGCATCGACCTGGGCATCGGCCGGGCCGGTGGCAGCGACGGGCGGACGCTGGCGGCACTGCGCTCGGTCGGCGGCGAGTATTTCAGCCAGGAACTGGCCGAACTGCTCGCCTTCGAGGCAGAGGGGTTTCCGGACGACCATCCCTACCGCACCGTGCGGGTGGTGCCCGAGCAGATATCGCTGCCGCCGATCTTCCTGCTCGGCTCGAGCGGCGCCAGTGCCGAGGCGGCCGGTCAGCTCGGCCTCGGCTACTCGTTCGCCGCGCACTTCAGCCCGACCCCGGCGGCCCCCGCCTTCGCCGCGTACCGCGCGGCGTTCCGGCCGAGCCCGGCCTTTCCCTTGCCGCGCGCCATCCTCGCCGTCTCGGCCCTTGTCGCACCAACTGACGCGGAGGCGCAGTTCCTCTCAGGCTCGCAGGCGCTCAGTTGGGCGCTGTTCCACTCGGGCGAGATCCGCAAGCTCGTCTCGCCGGACGCAGCGGCGTCTCACCCCTACACCGAACACCAGCGGCGCATCATCGAGGCCCAGTCGCCGCTGTGGATCGTCGGTTCACCAGGTACGGTCAGGGCCGCCATCGAAGAGCGGGCCGCGTCCAGCGGCGCTGACGAGGTGATGGTCACCACCACGGTGTGGGACTATGAGCACCGCCTGCGCTCATACCGCCTGCTCGCCGAAGTGTTCGGCATGGGACCCTAGTTGCCGGCGGCCTGGACTGCCCGCCAGGCGTTGATGATGGCATCGGCCGAACGATCGACATCCTGCTCGGCAGTCTCGCCCGACGAGACCGAGATGCGCAGCACCCATTCGCCGTGCCACGCGGCGCCGCCGACGAAACAGATCCCTTCTTGCTGCACCCGCGCGATCACCGCTTCGGTACTGGCCTTGCGGCTCTCGGCATCTCCGTCGCCGAAATTGACGATCACCTGGTTGATGGTGACGATATTGATGAGATTGATCCCCGGCTCCGCGTCGAGCCGTTCGGCAAAGCGCCGGGCGTAGGCGCAATGACGTTCGACCAGGGCGGCGACGCCGTCGCGCCCCAGGGTCTTGAGCATGGCCCAGACCGGAATGCCGCGGGCGCGGCGGCTGAGTTCGGGGACGAACGCCGAGGGGACACGATCGCCCGGGTTGATCGATGGCAGGTAGCTGCCCCATTGCGTCATCGCGCGCTGGTGTGCTTCACGGTCGCGGACGATGGCAAAGCCGGAGTCATAGGGCACCTGCAGCCATTTGTGCCCATCCGTCACCCACGAATCGGCACCCTCGATGCCCTCGGTCAGGTGCTTGTGCGACGCCGTGGCGCGGGCCCACAGCCCGAAGGCGCCGTCGACATGCACCCATGCGCCGTGCGCGTGGGCGATCGCAACGATCTCGGTGAACCGGTCATAGGCGCCGGTGTTGATCTGCCCGGCCTGGGCGATGACGATCTTCGGACCGGACAGCGTCTCCAGCACCGTCGCGAGGGCCTCGGGACGCATGCGCCCCTGGTCGTCGGTGGCAATGCGGTGCACGCGGCGGTAGCCGAAGCCCAGCATCTGTAGAGCAGAGAACACCGAGGAATGCGCGTCGTCCCCGACCAGCACCGCGACCTCGGGGGCGCCGAAAAGGCCGTCGGCATCGACGTCCCAGCCGACGTCGAGCAGGACCCGGGTCCGCGCGGCGGCAAGGCCGACGGCGTTGGCGACGGTGGCGCCGGTGACGAAGCCGATCGAGCTTTCGCGCGGCAGATCGAGGATATCGAGCAGCCAGGCCTCGGCAACCTCCTCAATCGCCGCCGCGCCCGGCGTCGGCGTGTGATAACCGGCATTCTGGCCCCAGGCGGTGACCATCCAGTCGGCGGCCACCCCGGCCGGGTGCGAGGCGCCGATGACGAAGCCGAAGAAGCGCGGTCCGGCCATCGGCATCAGGCCGGGCGAGATGCGACCGATCAACTCTTCGAGCACTGCCTCCGGCGCATTACCGACCTCGGGCAAGGGCGACTTGAGTGCCTCGCGCATCTGGTAGTAGTCGGCTTCCGGCTTGCCCGAGTTCTCGCCCAGCGCCGCTCGGTAGGCCACGGCATGGTCCACCGCCCGGCCAAGCAGGTGTCGCAGGTTGTCGGTCATGTGGTGATCTCCCTTGGGCATCGGACCGAGCATAGCCGATCTGGCGCGACAACCCACGGTGTCATTCCCGCGAAATCGGGAACCTCTGTCTCCAGTGCGTGCGGCAGAAGCGGAGATCCCCGCTTTCGCAGGGGATAACCCGGCAACATCCGGTCAATACTTGCGCCTCGGGCCTCAGGCCTGCAGCTTCCTCAGGATCGCGGCGCCCATTTCCTCGGTGCCGATGGTCTTGCGGTTGTCCTGCGCGATGTCGCCAGTCCTGAGACCGTCGTCCAGCACCGCGGCGATCGCCGCCTCAAGCCGGTCGGCCAGCGCTACCATGTTGAACGAGTAGCGCAGCGCCATGGCGAAGCTCGCCAGCATGGCGATGGGGTTGGCGACGCCCTTGCCGGCGATGTCGGGGGCCGAGCCATGCACGGGCTCATAGAGCGCCTTGCGCTTGCCGGTGACCGGATCGGGCGCGCCGAGTGAGGCGGAGGGCAGCATGCCGAGCGAACCGGTGAGCATGGCGGCGGCGTCCGAGAGAATATCGCCGAACAGGTTGTCCGTCACCATCACGTCGAACTGCTTCGGGTTGCGCACCAATTGCATCGCCGCATTATCGGCGAGGATGTGCTGGAACTCGATGTCCGGATAGTCCGTGGCGACGGCCCGCGCCACCTCGTCCCACAAGACGCCAGACTTCATGACGTTCTTCTTGTCGGCCGAGTGCACCTTCTTCTTCCGGGTACGGGCGAGGTCCATGGCGACACGGACAATGCGGTCGATCTCGTATGTCTCGTAGACCTGGGTATCGATGGCACGCTTCTGTCCGTTGCCGAGGTCGGTGATGATCTTGGGCTCGCCGAAATAGACGCCGCCGGTCAGCTCGCGCACAATCAGGATGTCGAGGCCCTCGACCAGCTCGCGCTTCAGCGAGGAGGCATCGGCGAGCGCCGGATAGCAGATGGCCGGGCGGAGGTTGGCGAACAGCTGGAGGTCCTTCCTGAGGCGGAGCAGGCCTGCTTCCGGCCGCACCTCGTAGGGCACCTTGTCCCACTTCGGTCCGCCCACCGCACCGAAGATCACGGCGTCGGCGGCGAGCGCCTTCTGCATGTCCTCTTCCGAAATGGCGACGCCATGCTTGTCGTACGCGCAGCCACCGACCAACCCGCTGTCCAGTTCGAAATCGGTCTCACCCTCCTTGTTGAGCCAGGCGACCACCTTCTCGACCTCGGTCATGATCTCGGTGCCGATGCCGTCGCCGGGGAGCAGGAAGAGCTTCTGAGTCATGACAGGTTCCTCGAGGGGTTAGGTGCCGGCGCCGTCTAGGCGCTTCTGCAGGAAGAAGCGGCTGCCGCCGCGTGGATGGTCGTCGATGCTGCCGAACACGGCGTAGCCGAGCTTTTCGTAGAAGCCGCGCGCCTGGAAGCTGTAGGTATCGAGCCAGATCCCGACGAGGCCGCGCTCGCTGGCAAACGCCTCGGCCCGTCCGATCAGTGCGGCACCGACACCGCTGCCCCGCAGCGTCTCGGGCACGTATAGCAGGTCGACGAACAGCCAGTCGAACACAGCGAAGCCGACGAGGCCGCCGATCGGGCGCCCGGCCGCGTCGCGGACATGCAGCGCCATCGGCTGGTAGCCGGTCGGACGGCCGGCAGCGCGGATGTTGTGCGCGATCAGCGGGGCCCGGATGGCGTCGATATCGGACGCGTCCGGGTCGAGCGTGAGGGTGATGTCCACCGCCCGGCTCAGCTGTGGTGCGCGCCGAGGCGCGCCGTGACTTCGATCTCGAGCTTCATCTCGGGCGTGGTCAGCCCGCAGACCAGCATGGTGGCGGCAGGGCGGATTTTTCCGAAGATCTCGCCCGCAACCTTCACCATGGCGTCGTAATGGGCCATGTCGGTGATGTAGTAACGCACTCGCACCACGTCCTTGAGTGATGACCCCGCCTGCTCCAGCGCGTGGGCAATGGTGTGGAAGGCGTTGCGGGCCTGGGTCTCGGCGCCTTCCGGCATCTGCATGGTCTCGTAGTCGTAGCCGGTGGTGCCGGAGACATAGATCATGCTGCCGTCGACGACGGCCCGCGAGTAGCCGATCCTGGCTTCGAACGGCGAACCGGAGGAGATGTGCAGGACCATTTCTGCCTCAGAGCCAGGGCCGTTCGGCGCCCATCTTCTTTTCGAAGCCGGCGATCGCGGGGTCGGATTTCAGCGTCGAGGCGATGTCGTCGAGTCCTTCGAGCAGAACCTGCTTGCGCGACGGATCGATGTCGAAATGAAGGGTACCGCCATCCGGTCCCTGGATGGTCTGCGCCGCGAGGTCGACCGTCAGCGTCGCATTCGAACCCCGCTCGGCATCGTCCATCAGCAGCGCCAGTTGCTCCGGCGTCACCTTGATCGGCAGGATGCCGTTCTTGAAGCAGTTGTTGTAGAAGATGTCGGCAAAGCTGGTGGATATGACGCAGCGCACGCCAAAGTCGAGCAGCGCCCACGGGGCGTGTTCCCGCGATGAACCGCAGCCGAAATTGTCGCCCGCGACGATGATCCTTGCATTCCGATAGCCGGGCTTGTTGAGGACGAAATCCGGGTTCTCCGAGCCGTCCTCGTTATAGCGCATCTCGGAGAACAGGGCGGTGCCAAGCCCGGTCCGCTTGATCGTCTTGAGGTATTGCTTGGGGATGATCATGTCGGTGTCGATGTTGATGATCGGCAGCGGCGCGGCGACACCGGTGAGCTGGGTGAACTTTTCCATGGCAGGACCCCCTGTGCACGTCCGGACAAGCAACTGGCGCTTCTCCGCCTCGACATGCAAGAAATGGCGGTAGAACCGCCGGCGCTTAATGACGCAACTGACAAGCCCCGGTCAAGGGCGGCGAGGGGGGAGAGCAGCGGCCATGAGGATCCTGATCGTCGCAGACCTGCACTACGCGCTGCAGCAGTTCGACTGGGTGCTGCAGGCGGCGAAGGGCTACGACCTGGTGGTGATCGCCGGGGACCTGCTCGAGACGTCCTCGATGGTCGATCCGGGCACCCAGATCGTGGTGGTGATGAACTACCTCAAGCGCCTGAGACAGGTGACCCGCGTGCTGGTCTGCTCGGGCAACCACGACCTCGACGCCCTCGACACCAACGGCGAAAAGCATGCCGGCTGGCTGCAGGCGGCCCGACGCTTGTCGATTCCGGTCGACGGCGACACGGTCATCGTCAGTGGCATGACCATTACGCTCTGCCCCTGGTGGGACGGTCCCGAAGCGATGAAGGCGATCGGCACCCAGCTCGAGGCGGCCGCGGCCGATCGACTGGGACCCTGGATCTGGGTCTATCATGCCCCTCCCCCGGACTCCCCGGTGAGTTGGTCGGGCCAGCGCTTCTTCGGTGATGCAGCGCTGCTGGGCTGGATAATCCAGCATCGGCCTGACTTTGTGTTCACCGGCCACGTGCACGAGGCGCCGTTCGCGCGTGGCGGTTCGTGGGTCGACCGGGTTGGCGACACCTGGATCTTCAATGCCGGCAAGCAGGTCGGGGCGGTTCCGACGACCATCGCCATCGACACCGAGGTGGGCGAGGCAGCCTGGTTCTCGCTCGAGGGCGCCGAAAGCGTCCGGCTCGACGAACCGCTGGTCCGGCCGGTGCAGCAGCTGAGCGCCATGCCCGACTGGATGCTCCCGGACGCCGCCGGTTAGGCTACTTGGCCCACGCCGTCGGCCAGTTGCGTGAGGCGACCGATCAGTCGGTCGCGGTCCGTCAACAGCCCCTTATAGTTCAGTTGCGCTCCGCTCATGGCGGCGAGTTGGGCGGCGAGTTCAGCAGCCACGGCACGCCCTTCCGGCCGCCCGGTCAGCACCGAGATCGGATCGACATGGATGCGAATGGTGAACAGCATGTCGCCGGTGCCCGCGAGCTTGCGCAGGGTCTGCCGCTCGAGGCGCAGGTACACCCGTGACCCGTCATCGCCGAAGCGGTGGCTTGCATGGCTTCCCTCCGGATGGAACAGCCGGTCGTCCCCGAACAGCGACCAGTTCCAGCGCAGCATCGGTGTGCTGGGGCGCGCTGCGTCGAACATCCGGCTGATCAGTTGTGCATGGCGCGACCCCGCCCCGAAGCCGGGCACCGGGCCGTGCACCTCCTCCATCGGCCGCGAGAACTTGTCGGCCAGCGTCCAGGCCGAGGGAAAGCTGAGCGCGCCGGCGGCGAGGCGCCAGCCGCGCGCGTCGCGCCGCATCAGGATCAGGTCTTCGGCCACCAGCCGCGCCGCAATCCGCAGTGGCGGGTCGGCAGCCCCAAGCTCGACGCTGCGGCCCGCCGGCACGATGTCGATCCGCTCACCGATGCGGCGATAGACCTGCGGGAAGCGCATCGGCAGGTAGTCGCCGAGCAGTTGCAGCACCTCTGCCTGCCCCGCTGCGGTACCCGGCTCAGCGGCAAACACGTCGTCCGGCCGCTCCTGCTCCAGCCGCGCCTTCTCGTCGAGATAGGCCGGCAAGCGGGCGTCGATATCGATCCAGTCGTCCACACCAAGGGGGCGGACACCGATATGGAAGGCCCTGGAAAGCGGCGATGGAGCGCTCGGAGAGGACATGTCGCCAGTGTAGCGGGCAACAGACGCCCCGTCATCCGCGGCGTCAGCCGAAGATCCTGCGGAACAGCAGGGCCAGCCCGCCCAGCACGATGCCGGCCGTCAGCACGAGGCCGATCGGCAGCCAGTTCGAGTCGCTCGGCTTGCGCGGCTGCAGTGCCGGCAGGTCGGCCCCGCGCAGCGCCCCGATCTCGATCTGCACCTTGTCGACGTGCCAGGTACCGTCCACGCCCTCGGAACCTGCCGGCTTCGGGCCAGCAACGAATCTCTCCAGGGGCAGATCCGCCCCCTCCCCGCCGCCCGTGCCGGCGATCGGCAAGCCGGCCGGATCGAGGATGGCAGGCAACGGACCAATGCCGAACACCTCGATCTCCTTGCCGGCCGTGATCGCGGCCACCTGCCCCACCGCAACGCGGGTGCTGTGGCGGGTCATCGTGTCCTCGACCGCGACAAGTCCGCGCGACACATCGACCCTTCCGCCCGACTCATCAGCGGTGACGGTGAAGTGGGTCCCCTTGACGACGGCGGCGAAGAACCTGGTCCTTACTTCGAAGTGCTCCACCTCGCGGACTTCCACTTCGACCTCGACGGTCCCGCTGTCCTGTTGGACGATGGTGAACTCTTCTCCGTTCTGATCCTCGATACGAATCTGCGTGTCATTGCCGAGCAGGATGGTCTCGTTGCCGCGCCGGAACTCGACGCGTCCGGTGGCGTGGGTGCGGATGAGCCGATCGTCCGCAACGACATCGCCGCGGTTGAGCGGCAGCCATGCGCCACCCACCTGCTGCTCAACCCCGCCGCGCAGCTTGACGGCAATCCAGTCATCGGCGAACGCCGTCGTTGCGAGGAACAGGCTGGCGAACAGCGCAAGGGTGAGGTGGCGGCGCGACATCGGGACTTCCGGCTGATCAGACCGTCCGATTAGTTCTCGCAGCAGTGAATTGATCGCTAACCGGTAGTTAGTTCTCGATTTGAAGTTAATGCAAGTTTGCCAGGGACGAACCCGCTGCCGATCCGTCAGGCTCCGGTGACCCGCCAGATGGCGTCACCAACATCGTCGGCGACGAGGAGCGAGCCGTCCGGCCCGATCGTGACCCCGACCGGTCTGCCGTAGGACGATTTCTCGTCCGGAGCCAGGAAGCCCGTCAGAATCTCGCGCAGCGGGCCGGACGGCTTGCCGTCGGTGAACGGCACAAAGGCGACGCGGTAGCCCGAGAGATTGGAACGATTCCACGAGCCATGCTGACCGATCACCATGCCGTCGGGAAACCCGGGCAACGTGCCGGCTGGAAGCCAGCACAGGCCGAGCGAGGCCGTGTGACCGCCCAGCGCGTAATCCGGCTGGATGGCGCTCGCCACCTTTGCCGCATCCTGCTTGACGCGGTCGTCTACGGTCTGGCCCCAGTAGCAGTAGGGCCAGCCATAAAAGCCGCCGTCGCGGACCGAAGTGAGATAGTCGGGGGGCGTCTCGTCTCCCAGTCCGTCGCGCTCGTTGACCACGGTCCACAACGCCCCCGTGGTCGGCTCGAAGGCCAGGCCCACCGGGTTGCGCAGTCCGCCCGCGAAGATCCGCTGCGTCCCGGTCGCAAGATCGAGTTCGTAGATGGCAGCGCGACCCGCCTCGGCCTCGGTACCGTTCTCGTCGATGTTGCCCTGCGAGCCGACGCCGACGAAGAGCTTGCTGCCGTCCCGGCTGGCCAGCAGGCTGCGGGTCCAGTGTCCGCCCGTCTTGTAGGTCGAGACGCGCTTGCCGGGTCCGGCGACCCGGGCAGCGCCATGATCATAGGGATAGGCGAAGACGCCGTCGGTATTGCCGACATAGAGCGTGTCGCCGACCAGTTGCATGCCGAAGGGCTGGTTGAGGCCGCCCAGGAACTCCTCGCGCACCTCGGCGACACCATCGCCGTCAGTATCGCGCAGGCGGACGATCTTGTTGGGGCTCTGGCCGAGGGCCGCCGCCCGTTTCATGGTGGAGTAGATGGCGAAGTCAAAGGCGCTGCGGACCGGCCCGGGCTGGGTCATCGACTCGGCAGCGAGCACGTCGCCGTTAGGCAGCACATGCAGCCAGCGCGGGTGCTCGAGGCCGGTGGCGAAAGCATTCACCTTGAGTCCGGCTGCGGCGATGGGCGTCTGCCCGGGATCGAAGCCACGGGCTGTCGGCATCTTGAGGGTCGGGACTGCCTGTGGCGCAGCAGCCGGGATGACTGGCTTTGGTCCGACCGCCGGTGTCGCCAGGTCCCTGCCCCACCGGCGCATCAGTATGGCCCCCGCCCCGATCAGGGCGACGATACGTGCGAAGATGTCGGTGGACCCCATGGCTCTCTCCCAGACAGGATGTGGCGCGAAGCTAGCCCAAGCCGTTCGCGGTTGGAACCGGCATGGGCCGCGGAAACCTTGACCGCGGCGCAGAGCAGGGCTTAGAACCCGGGCTCCACCCTTTCAGCAACCCCGCGACTTCGGAATTCAGGGCAAAATGGCCGGAAAAACACTGTACGATAAGATCTGGGACGATCACCTTGTTCAGAACAACGAGGATGGAACCAGCCTTATCTACATCGACCGCCACCTGGTTCACGAGGTGACCAGCCCGCAGGCCTTCGAGGGACTGCGCCTCAACCATCGCAAGGTCCGTCATCCCGAACGCACCCTGGCCGTCGTCGACCATAACGTGCCGACGACCGATCGGAGCCTGCCCAATCCGGACCCGGAAAGCGTCACGCAGATCGCGGCGCTGGCGGAGAACACCCGTGATTTTGGCATCGAGTACTACGATGCCTTCGACAAGCGCCAGGGCATCGTCCACATCGTCGGGCCTGAGCAGGGCTTCACGCTGCCGGGCATGACGATCGTGTGCGGCGACAGCCACACCTCGACGCACGGCGCCTTCGGCGCGCTGGCGCACGGCATCGGCACCTCCGAAGTCGAGCATGTGCTGGCCACGCAGACGCTGATCCAGCAGAAGGCCAAGAACATGCTGGTGCGGGTCGACGGCCAGCTGCCGCCCGGCGTCACCGCCAAGGACATCATCCTCGCCATCATCGGCGAGATCGGCACCGCCGGCGGCACCGGCCACGTCATCGAGTTCGCCGGCGAGGCGATCCGCGCGCTCTCGATGGAAGGCCGCATGACGGTCTGCAACATGACCATTGAGGGCGGCGCCCGCGCCGGACTGATTGCCCCGGATGAAAAGACCTTTGCCTATGTGAAGGACCGCCCGCGCGCCCCCAAGGGCGAGGCCTACGACATGGCGGTTGAATACTGGAAGACGCTGCACTCCGATCCGGATGCGCATTTCGACAAGCTGGTGGTGCTCGACGCCGCCAACCTGCCGCCGATCGTCTCGTGGGGCTCCAGCCCCGAGGATGTGATCTCCGTCACCGGTACTGTGCCGAATCCGGATGACATCGCCGACGCCAACAAGCGCGCCAGCAAGTGGCGGGCACTCGAATACATGGGACTGAAGCCGGGCACCCGGATCACCGACATCAGCGTCGAGCGGGTGTTCGTCGGCTCGTGCACCAATGGCCGCATCGAGGACCTGCGGGCCGCCGCCAAGGTGATCGGCGGCCGGAAGGTCGCGCCGGGCGTCAACGCCATGGTCGTGCCGGGCTCGGGCCTGGTCAAGGAGCAGGCGGAGGCCGAGGGCCTCGACAGGCTGTTCAGGGACGCCGGCTTCGAGTGGCGCGAACCGGGCTGCTCGATGTGTCTCGCCATGAACGCCGACAAGCTGAAGCCGGGCGAACGCTGCGCCTCGACCTCAAATCGCAATTTCGAGGGCCGGCAGGGCTTCAAGGGCCGCACGCACCTGGTCTCCCCGGCCATGGCGACCGCAGCGGCGATCGCCGGGCATTTCGTCGACATCCGCGAGTGGCACTAGGCGAGGGCCCCTGAAGCCGGCCCTCGTCCTTCGACAAGCTCAGGATGAGGGCCTCAGGCACCAGCAGACCCTTGGCGAGCTTGTCGAACCACGAGGTCGTGAAACTTGGCCGACATCGACTGGACCAATCTCACCGCCCCTACGCTCGACGATTTCGAAGAGATGGCGGCTGCGGCCTTTGCTGCCCTGCCCGCCGAGTTCCGCGCCCTGGCGGGGAGTGTCCCCTGTGTGGTCGCCGAGTTTCCGGACGACGAAACGATCAGCGAAATGCACCTCGAGTCGGAGTTCGATATCCTGGGCCTGTTCCGCGGCGTCGGGCTGCCGCAGGGCGGGGCGACGCCGTCCACCGGTCAACTGCCCAAGCAGGTCTGGCTCTACCGCCGGCCGATCCTCGACTACTGGGCGGAGAGCGAGGACGGCGAGACGCTGGGCGAGGTCATTACCCATGTGCTCGTGCATGAGATCGGCCACCATTTCGGCTTTTCCGACGAGGACATGGAAGCCCTCGAGGCGGCGGCCGAGCGGGAGTAGCGCTCAGCCGCGCTGGTTGCCGTCGCGCGGCACGAACTCGTAGTAATCGTCGAGCACACCCGGTCGCTCGTCCTCGACCATAAGGCCCAGGTTCTGACCATCGAACTCGACGAACCACTCGGTCCAGTCAACGAGGTCCAGACCGCCGGGTCGGTCGCCATACTGGTTCTCGCCGGCATTGAGGGCGTACTGGTCGAACACGATTCGCAGTACCGGATGCCCGGCAAGGGCGGTGGGACGGTCCTCTATGGCTGGATTGCCGGATCGGGCCACGGCCCACTGGCGGATCTCGTCGTGCTTGGTGAGGACCCGGGTCATCGGTCACTGTCTCCGTGCTGCTGTCAGAACTGACTATAGTATGTCTCTGCGAGGCTTTTTGAGGTGAATCAGATGGCGACGCAAGGCTGCGTCGCCTTGCCACGGCCCGGCGATGCTTCCCATCGAACGCGATCGCGACTCAAGGGGCTGTTCGCACCCACCGGCCACTTCCCGTTAACCTCTTCTTGTCAGCGGCGCACTAGTCTGAACCGGCTGTGCACTAAGGCCCCACCCGATGACCGGCGCGAGCTTCATTCTCGCCATTAATCTGTTCATTGCCGCGCTCTTCGCGCTGGCCTTCCTGCTCGTCGCGACCACCAATCGCGCCGATCGGGTTGCCGGCTGGTTTTCCCTCGCCTACGTCTTCGGCCTCGCCTATGTCGGCAGCGAATTCATCCTGCCGGTTCAGGGCGACCCGCGCTTCGCCTATACCGCGGGCTTTGCCGCCTTCTTCGGTGCCATGGCGTCGGTTGCCATCGGCATCGCCCGGCGCTATCGCTCGCCGGTCCCCTATGTGCTGATCGGGGTCACCGCCGTGGCCGGCATCGCGGCCAACTGGCTGGCCTTCGACCTGCCCCGCGATTCGCTGCTGAGGATGCTCACCTACCAGGCGCCCTACGCCATGATGCAGACACTGGCCGCCATCGTCGTTCTGCGCACGCGGCGGCGCCAGCCCATGGATCTGGGACTGATCGCGCTGTTCGGCCTGAGCGCCGTGCAATTCATGAGCAAGCCGCTGATCGCTGTGCTCTCGGGCGGCTCGGGCAGCAGCGCGGGGGACTACATCTTCACTACCTACGCGCTGTTCTCGCAGTCGCTGGGTGCGGTGCTGCAGGTGGCGACGGGCCTGTTGATGCTGATGCTGTTGGTCCGCGACATGCTGGTCGAAGTCACGGCGCGCTCCGAGACCGACCCGTTGTCCGGCCTGCTCAACCGCCGCGGCTTCGAGGACCGGGCGCTCGCCGCACTGGCCCAGTCCGGCACCGGCGGCGGGACGGTCTCACTGGTCACCTGCGACCTCGACAGCTTCAAGGCGATCAACGACAGTTTCGGGCACGATACAGGCGACCAGGTGATCATGGCCTTCGCGCGGCTACTTGCCGACTCGCCCCCGCAACGCGCCATCATCAGCCGTATCGGCGGTGAAGAGTTCGCGGTGCTGCTGCCGGGCACGCCCCTCGCGGCGGCTCGACTCTACGCCGAGACCATCCGCGCCGCCTTTGCGGCACTTCCGATTGCCGCCCTGCCCCAGCACATGCGCTGCACTGCCAGCTTCGGCATTGCCGAACACGACGGCAGCGGCAGCCTCTCGGACCTCAGGCGCCGCGCCGATGCCGCGCTCTACGTCAGCAAGCGCGCCGGCCGCGACCGGGTAAGCGTCGCCACCGATCCCGAACTCGACGCCATGCCGAGACATCCGCTGAAGGGCACGGCAGGCCGGTCGACCTAGTTGAGGTCGTTTCTTTCGATCAGCTCGAACGCCGGTGCCCGACGGTCATAGACCCGAAGCGCCAGCTGCTGCCGATCCAGTTCCGCGAGCCAAGCCGCCCAGGAGACCGGCGCCATGCCGTCATCCTGGCTCGGCGCCTCGGTCGGCCTCTGGTGCCGAGCGAAGTTCAGTGTCAGCCGCGCCCGAACGGTGCCGGTGCGGTCCGGGATGCGCCGGATTGCCGGTTGTCCACGCTTGGCGGCGACCCAGGTCTGGATATCGTGGTGGTTGGTCAGAGTTTGGGTAATCATCACAGGCCTCCCCTCGGAATCCGCAACGCTACCGGAGGCGATTCGGTTCCGCCTCACGGTCTGATCATCCAACTCGATTGTGACGGCTTTGCGGGCGGTTCAGTCGGTGAAACGTGTGACCAGCCGATATTTCTGCAGCTCCGCGGGGGACAGGTAGTAGAGCCTGTCGGGAGGCGTCTCCAGGGCATGCAACCAGACCGCCGGGTCGACCCCGGTCGCGCCGAGGAAGCGGGTGATCACCGCCGTCGTCTTCTGCGCCCCGGACATAGCGTTGCCGATACCGGCAAGGCCGGTCGGCACCTCGCCAGCATTCGCCATGGCATAGATCTGGTGCACACCGATCGCCGCCGCCCGTGATGCCAGCCGCTCCTTGCCGCCGGCCAGTAGCAACGGACAGCTGGAGGCGCACAGTGCCCCGGCGGCAACGCTGGTATCGTAACCACCGACCTCGATCAGCGCTCCTATCCTGACCGCGTCATCGACGGAGCCGCCGGGGGAATTGAGGGCAATACGCTTGACGTACTCGCCGCGCGCCGCCAGCTCCGCCTCGACGCGGGCGAAGCTGCCGGGGTCGATCGTTCCGGTCAGCGACAGCACGCCACCGGATCCGAGCTCGACCCGCAGCGGCTGGCGCAGCGTGTCCGGATCGGCCGTGACGGCCGGACCGGGCGCCGAGGAGGGATTCGCTGGATCGAAGGCTGGCAGGATCGGCATGTCTGGCAGCGCCGCCTCGATGGCGTTCGCCGCCGCGAGCTCGCGCCAGTCGAGATAGAGCACCGCCACGGTGCCAGCCAGCAGGACGAAGAAGGCCACCGCAACCAGCCGGCCATCGTCGATCGCAGCGAGGCGCTGGAATACGCTGCGGCGCTCCGCCATTGCCTTCATCCGCGAGCCGGTCCGTCGCCACGCTTCCGCCCGATATCGAGCGGGGTTACGGTCGCCTCGACCGTCGGTGCGCTGGCCGCCTCGGTGGTCGGTTCGGCGGCGACCGCCGCTTCGGCAGCGTCGATTTCGGCCGGCGTGGGCTCCGGGCCTATCCGCATCTGGCGATAGAGCGCCAGGGCGCGCAGCATCTCGGCGGCGCTCATCGTCTCGGCAACCTCGAGCGAGCCGGTTTCGCGCCGCATCGCGTCGTTGACGATCATCAGCACCAGGACGAGAACGACCGGCAGCAAGTCGATCGAGATGGCACCGGCCCAGGATGGGACGAAGTCGCTCCAGTAGCGCAGCACAGCCTCGGCGGCACTGAGCGGCACGAAGCGCCGCGGCTCGACCTTGGGCTCGGCGAGGATTTCATCGGCGGCGGCCGCCAGCGCCGTCGACTGCGCCGCGACCGAGGCCCGGACATTGTCCATCACCTGATCCTGCCGCACGACGAGACCGGCCGTGCCGCCATCAGCGACAGGTGCGATGAAGCCGAGGGACAGGTCCTGGGCGGCGCGCTTGACCGACGGCGCCACGCCGGTCTCCTGCAACGCCGCAATCACTGCGTTGAGTTCCACCACCTCGGCGGCGAACTGATCGGCACGCGGCGCCACCTCGCCCGGCGCCGAGACCAGCTCGCGCATCTTGGCCAGGTGGGCGGACCCCTGCTCGAACAGCGCCGAGACCTCGTCGCGCGAGCCGGTGATGGTGCCGCCCAGTTCGTTCATCTGGGCGCTCATCTGGGTGAGCAGTTGCACGACCGAACCCGAGCCGGTGGTGCCGGTGAGGGCGCCCGAGGAACGCTCGTCCTCTGCCAGCCGGGCGAACCGGTCGGCGGCACGCTGCACGTCGGGAAGCAGCGACTGGGCCGACAGCGCATTGCCGTGGGCCTTGTCTAGGTCCGAGACATAGCCCTCGAGGGTGACTGCCAGATGCTGTTCGAGTGCCGCCGAACCGGCGAGGGCGGCGGCATTGAGCCAGCTCGACATGGCGATGATCATCAGGCAGCCGAAGCCCATGGTGAGGAACAGCGCCGCCCGCTGGGTGCCCGAGATCACCAGCGGCACGAAGCGCAGCATGAAGCTCCAGAAGGCGTAGATCGCTACCGACACCGCGGCCGAGTAAATGATGGCGGCGAAGAACACGAAGGTCGCCGAGCCATCGAGCAGGCCCCGCACGCCCAGATAGGTGTAGACGCCGGAGGCCAGCGCCAGCACGGCGAGGGAGAAGCGCGTCATCGTCTCGACGCCCTTGAGCGTGTCCCGCAGTCGGGCGGCGTTGTGTTTTCCGAGCATCGTCGATGTTTCCCTGCTTAACCACAGGTTAACAGAAGGATCGCGGCGCAAAAGCGGCAGCGCGTCAGCCGAGGCGGCGGAGCAGCCGGCCGACGCGATTCTGCTTGGCCGGCGGCAGCCCCGGCAGCCGGGCCGCGAGGATGGCGCGGAAGCGTTCGCGCCGCGCCGCATCGATCACCGGGGCGGCGAACTCGGCATACATCGGGAACTGGTTGGCTGCCGCCGCCTCCAGCCGGCCGAGCAGGATCGGCAGCGCTCGGTCGGCGTGCCCGGCCGCCGCAAGCCGGGCCAGCGTCGACATGGCATGGTCCCTGGCGATCACCGAGCCGCGGTCGGCGGCGGCGATCACCGCCGGCAGCGCCGCGAGGATCGTCTCGGGGCGGACCGGCGTGATCGTCGCGACGGCGTGCATGGCGCCCCAGACCAGCCGGTTGTTGCGCGCCCCGAGCAGCCGGACGAAGGCATCGGCGTGGCCGGCGATCTGCCCGGGGCTGAGCTCGCCCAGTTCGTAGAGCACCTTGATCGCATCGGAGCGCTCGGCGGCGGTGCCGGCCTCAAGCAGCGCCACCAGTTCGGCGACGGCCTCCGGCCGAGGCTCCGCCGCCAGCCGCTGCGCCAGCGCGATGTTCGGCTGCTCGTCGTTGCGCCCGAGCGCCGAGGCTAGAAGCCCGGCGACGCTCACGCGCCGACGGCGACGTCGAGGGCGAGGGTGGTCATGTCCCGGAGCGAGCTCTGCCGTTCGTCGGCGCTCAGTTCTGCCCTGGTGATCAGGCAGTCGGTCATGGTGCAGATGGCGAGCGCCTTGCGATCGAACCGGGCGGCGAGCGTGTAGAGCGCGGCAGCCTCCATCTCGACCCCGAGAATGCCGTGCGCCGGCAGCCGGCCGTAACCGGCCAGGCCCGGCTCGAGATGGTAGAAGACGTCGGAGCTGAGCATGTTGCCGACATGGTAGGCGAGCCCGGCCTTCTCGGCGCGCTCGACGCTGTCGCGCAAGAGACCGAAATCGGCGAGGGGGGCGAATGCGAAGGGCGCGAAGCCGTCCTTGACGATGCCGGAATCGGTGGAGGCGCCCTGCGCGATGATCAGGTCGCGCACCTTCACCCTGGCGTTCAGCCCGCCCGCGGTGCCGACGCGGATCAGCTTCTGGACGCCATAGACGTTGATCAGCTCGTGCACGTAGATCGACAGCGAGGGCTGTCCCATGCCGGTCGCCTGCACCGAGACGGGTCTGCCCTTCCAGGTGCCGGAGAAGCCGAGGCAGTTGCGCACCGCGTTCACCTGGCGCGGGTTGTCGAAGAAGTTCTCCGCAACCCATTTGGCCCGCAGCGGATCTCCGGGCAGCAGGACGGCTTCGGCATAGTCGCCGGGCTTGGCATGGTTGTGCGGCGTCATCGCGGTGTTTCCTCTTGGCTTGATCGGCGCAGTCAAACCCTTTGCAGCGCCCGGCCGCAACCCCTATATGTCGCCGCGCATCGGGTCCCGCATCGGGAGAGACGGATATGGTCGCGAAGGTTTTCATCGATGGCGAGGCCGGAACGACCGGGCTGCAGATCCGCGAACGGCTCTCCGGCCGGCGCGACCTCGAGGTGCTCTCGATCGCGCTCGACAAGCGCAAGGACATCGATGAGCGCAGGCGCCTCCTGAACGCGGCCGATGTCGCCATCCTCTGCCTGCCGGACGATGCGGCGAAAGAGAGCGTCGCGCTGGTTGAGAACGAGCGGACGCGGATCATCGATGCTTCGACCGCGCACCGCGTCGCCGAGGGCTGGGTGTACGGCTTTGCCGAGTTGGACCTGCGGCAGTCGGCACTGATCGCGGCGGCGCGGCGCGTCGCCAATCCCGGCTGCTGGCCGCAGGGCGCCATCGCGACGCTGAGGCCGCTGATCGAGGGCGGCCTGCTGCCGGCCGACTATCCGGTGAGCGTACACGGCATTTCCGGCTATAGCGGGGGTGGCAAGGCGATGATCGCCGACTACGAGCAGGCGGGCGCGGATGCCAACCCGTTCATGCCCTACGGCCTCACCTTCAAGCATAAGCACCTGCCGGAACTGCAGCGCTTCGCGCTCTTGACGCATGCGCCGCTGTTCAGCCCGGCGGTGGGCGATTTCGCCCAGGGGATGATCACGGTGGTGCCACTGCAATTGTGGACGCTCGACAAGATCCCGACCGGCCGGGACCTTCATGCCGCGATCGCCGACCATTTCGCCGCGATCCGCGAGGGCTTCGTCACGGTGGCGCCCTTTGCCGAGGAGGAGCGCTCTGCCGAGCTCAACCCCGAGCGCTTCAACAACACCAACACCATGCGGCTGCATGTCTTTGCCAATGATGCGCGGGCACAGGCGAGCCTCGTCGCCGTCTATGACAACCTGGGCAAGGGGGCCTCGGGCGCGGCGGTGCAGAACCTCAACCTGATGCTCGGCGTACCGGCCGACACCGGCCTCGCGGCCTGAGCGCGGCGACGCGCTTGCCTCCGGCGCCGTCCGGCCGCATGATCGGGGCGGTGCAAACGGAGTTCATCAGATGGCGGACGACGGTTCGGTCGGGGCGGTGCTGGCCTATTGCGACGGCTTTCCGCTCGACCGGTTCAGTCCCGGCGAGGTGCTGCTCGCCGAGGGGCCGGCGTCCGACCGGATGTTCATCCTCGCCGCCGGCGAAGTCGAGGTGATGCGCGGCGACACGCAGGTCGCCGCCATCGCCATGCCCGGCGCCATCTTCGGGGAGATCGCGGCCCTGCTTGGCGGCCGCCATACCGCCACCGTGCGCGCCGTCACCGAGGTCACCGCCTTTCGGATCGAGAATGCCCGCGCGCTGCTGCAAAGCCACCGCGAGATCAGCTTCCATGTCTCCTCGATCCTCGCCCGCCGGCTCACCGACGCCACCACCTATCTCGCCGACTTGAAGCGCCAGTTCGCCGACCGCTCCGATCACCTGGGCATGGTCGACGAGGTACTCGACGCGCTGGTGCAGCGCCAGCGCCCGGCGGTCACCACCGGCTCCAGCCGCAAGTCCGACCCGCGGCTGTAGCTGGGCGCGCCGCAACGGCACGACCACGGCACTTTCCGGAGCCGCGCGGCCCGAGTCTCACCGCCGGGCCTAACTCCGTCCTGCAACCATCGAGGGCGTCGCGGCGCAGGCCGGGATCCAGGGGGCGGAGCCCCGCCGCAGAGAGCGTGCAAAGAAGAGGCCCGGGAACGCTCCCGGGCCTCTGTCGTTTCACTACCGCCCCTGCCCCGCCTCGCCCTTCGACAAGCTCGGGTGAGGGCTCCGGGTGTGGGGGGAGGCCGGGCCTCACGCCCCTCCGGCCAGATGCGCCAGTACCGCGAGCAGCAGCAGCGCGACGATGTTGGTGATCTTGATCATCGGGTTCACCGCCGGGCCGGCGGTGTCCTTGTAGGGGTCGCCGACGGTATCGCCGGTGACCGAGGCCTTGTGCGCGTCCGAACCCTTGAAGTGCTTGACGCCGTGGCTGTCGGTGAAGCCGTCCTCGAAGGACTTCTTGGCGTTGTCCCAGGCGCCGCCGCCGGCGGTCATCGAGATGGCGACGAACAGGCCCGTGACGATGACGCCCATCAGCATGGCGCCGAGCGCCGAGAAGCCTGCGGCCGCGCCGGCGATCCAGTAGATCACGACGAAGATCAGGACCGGCGAAAGGACAGGCAGCAACGACGGGACGATCATCTCCTTGATTGCGGCCTTGGTCAGCATGTCCACGGCCCGGGCATAATCGGGCTTGGACGTGCCGGCCATGATGCCCGGATCGGCCTTGAACTGGCGTCGGACTTCCACCACCACCGACTGCGCCGCGCGGCCGACGGCAGTCATCGACATGCCACCGAAGAGGAACGGCAGGAGGCCACCAAAGAGCAGGCCGACCACGACATAGGGATCGGCGAGCGAGAAGGTGAGTGGCCCCAGGCCGGCAAAGAACGAGCCCTCCGGCGCGTTGGCGGAGAAGAACTGCAGGTCCTGGGTGTAGGCGGCGAACAGAACCAGGGCCCCGAGGCCAGCCGAACCAATGGCATAGCCCTTGGTGACGGCCTTGGTGGTGTTGCCGACGGCGTCGAGCGCGTCGGTGTTCTGGCGCACTTCCTTGGGCAGGCCCGCCATTTCGGCAATGCCGCCGGCATTGTCGGTGACCGGGCCGAAGGCGTCGAGCGCGACGATCATGCCGGCCAGCGCCAGCATGGTGGTGACGGCGAAGGCGATGCCGAACAGGCCGGCGAGATTGTAGGTGACGATGATGCCGACGATGATCACCAGCGCCGGCAGGGCGGTCGATTCCAGCGACACCGCGAGGCCCTGGATGACGTTGGTGCCGTGCCCGGTGACCGAGGCTTCGGCAATCGAGTTGACAGGGCGCTTGCCGGTGCCGGTGTAGTATTCGGTAATGACGATGATCAGACCCGTGATGACGAGGCCGGCGACGCCGCAGAAGAACAGGCTCCACGGGGTGAAGGCCTTGCCGCCCTCGATGCCGAGCGCGGCGTTCATGTCGCCGAAGGTGAGCCAGAGCGTCGGCAAGAGCGCGACGAGCGAGAGGACGCCGGTGGCGATGAGGCCCTTGTACAGGGCGTTCATGATGTTGTTGTCGGCACCGAGTTTGACGAAATAGGTGCCGACGATCGAGGTGACGACGCAGGCGCCGCCGATGGCAAGCGGCAGCACCATGCCGGCGAGCTTGAAGGCATCGGGCAGAACGATGGCGGCGAGCACCATGGTGGCGACAGCGGTCACCACATAGGTCTCGAACAGGTCGGCAGCCATGCCGGCGCAGTCGCCGACATTGTCGCCGACGTTGTCAGCGATGGTTGCCGGGTTGCGCGGATCGTCCTCCGGAATGCCCGCCTCGACCTTGCCCACCATGTCGCCACCGACGTCGGCGCCCTTGGTGAAGATGCCGCCGCCCAGACGGGCGAAGATCGAGATCAGCGAGGCGCCGAAGCTCAGCGCCACCAGCGCGTCGATCACGGTGCGGCTGGTGGGGGCAAAGCCCATGCCAGTCAGCACCATGAAGTAGAGGGTGACGCCGAGCAAGCCGAGGCCGGCGACCAGCAGGCCGGTGATGGCGCCGGCCTTGAAGGCGAGGTCGAGACCGCCGGCCAGCGATTTGGTCGCCGCCTGGGCGACGCGCACATTGGCGCGGACCGAGACGTTCATGCCGATGAAGCCGGCAGCGCCCGAGAGCACGGCGCCGATCAGGAAGCCGATCGCGGCGTAGGTGCCGAGCAGGAAGAAGGCGAGGATCAGGATGACCACACCGACGATGCCGATGGTGGTGTACTGGCGGCGGAGGTAGGCGGAGGCGCCCTCACGCACGGCGGCGGAAATTTCCTGCATGCGGGCGGAACCCGCATCGGCGGCCATCAGGCCTTGCGTCGTGACGACGCCGTAAACGATCGAGAGTGCCCCGCACACCACGATCGCCCAAAGCAAAAGAGTCATAGAATTGTTCCTCGATGTGGATCCCCGAGGCAGGCTCCGTAAGTGTGGGCACGCCGGCCCGCGCCGCGCCCGTCCTCCGCCCCCGAAGATGGTTCTAGGCTTGTGCCAAATCGGGGCGTGCAGTGCAACGGCTTTGCGACGCTGTGCGCCCTATCCCCCGGCCCCGGGATCGAGGGGCGCGAGACGCTTCCGGATCGCCTCGCTGTCGCCCTGGACGCGAACCGTCTTCAGCCGCGAGGTCTCACCGGAGGTCAGCGCGATGGCCGTGCGCGGCACGCCGAGCAGAGCCGCCAGCAGTTCGGCCACCGCGGCATTCGCCCGGCCGCGATCGGGTACCGCCCTCACCCTTACCCGCAGCACCTCGGTGCCGTCGTCCCGGCGCTCCACCCCGTCGATCCGGTCGACGCCGGCGTTGGGCGTGACGCGCAGGTTCAGCAACAGCGCGCCGTCGCGATCGAGGCGCCAGGCCGGCACGGCCCAGCCTAGAGGAAGCGGCCCGCGGCAGCCGAGGCAATGAGGTTCTGCAGAAAGAAGATGATGACGAACACGATCAATGGCGACAAGTCGAGTCCGCCGACGTTGGGCACGATGCGGCGGATCGGCTTGAGGATCGGCTCGGTGATCTGGTTGAGGACCCGCCAGACCGTGGCGACGAACTGGTTGCGGGTATTGATCACGTTGAAGCTGATGAGCCAGCTCATGATGATCATGATCAGGAAGATCCACCACACGATGCCGAGGATGAAGCTCAGCGTCTGCAGAATGGCAAAGGTCATAGACAGGCCCTCAGGTTCGCCAGACTATTTAGGAGGGGCCGGGCGTCACGGCAAGCGCTTGGAGCATTTATCCTTTGCGCCTATCGCTCGGCCCGCCGGCTCGGGCGCCAGGTGGCGAGGCGGTAGGCATAGAGCGCCAGCACGGCCAGCAACACGACGAGGGTCAGCGGGTCGAGCCAGGATTCGACCAGTTCGTAGTGTTCGGCGAGAATGAAGCCGGCGCCGGCAAGTAGCGTGTTCCAGGCCAGGATGCCGACCAGCGAGGCGCCGAAGAACAGAGCGACCGGCATCCTGGCGAGGCCGGCAGGCACCGAGATCAGCGTGCGGATGATCGGGAACAGCCGCCCGAACAGCACGATCCAGGGTCCGAAGCGGTGGAAGATGCCGGTCGCGAGGTCGATCTCGTCGGCATTGAGGGTGAACCAGCGCCCGTACCGGTCGGCCAGCGCACGGACCCGCCCCAGCCCGAACCACCTGCCCGCAAGGTACCAGGGCACCATTCCGGCGACCGAGCCGAGCGACGCGGCAAGGATCACGCCCGCAAAGCTGAGCTTGCCCTGCGCGGCGGAGAAGCCGGCAAAGGGGATGATCAGCTCGGACGGGATCGGCGGGAACACCGCTTCGAGCAGCATCAGGAGGAAGATGCCGAGGTAGCCCGATGCCGTGATGGTCTCGATGATCCAGGTGGCCATGCCCGCTCCTTGCACGATGTCATTCCGGCGAAGGCCGGAATCCATCCCGAGATATCACCACGTGCACGGCGCGAGGATGGTCCTCGGGATGGACCCGGCCTTTGCCCCGGGGCGACACCGTGATTGTGGCTGGTCCGGGCTAGCTCGCCTTCTGGGCCCGCATCTGCTTCTTGCGCTCGTTCGGATCGAGCTGGATCTTGCTCAGGCGGATGGATTTCGGGGTGACCTCGACATACTCGTCGTCGGCAATGTAGCCCAGCGACTGCTCGAGGGTCAGCTTCTTGGGCGGGGTCAGCCGTACGGCCTCGTCCTTGGACGTGGTGCGGATATTGGTCAGCTGCTTGCCCTTGAGCGCATTCTCCTCGAGATCGTTCTCGCGCGAATGCTCGCCGATGATCATCCCCTCGTAGATGTCGACGCCGGCATCGATCATGATCGGCCCGCGCTCCTCGAGATTCCACAGCGCGTAGGTCACGGCCTGGCCGCTGCCATTGGAGATGAGCACGCCAGTGCGGCGACCCGGCAGATTGCCCTTGTACGGCTCGTAGGCGTGGAACAGCCGGTTGAAGATCGCGGTGCCGCGAGTGTCCGAGAGCAGTTCGGGCTGGTAGCCGATCAGCGAGCGGGTCGGCACGTAGAAGCGCAGCCGGGTGCGGCCAACACCCGAAGGGCGCATGTCGACCAGGTCGCCCTTGCGCTCGGTGAGCTTCTGCACGACCACGCCGGTATGTTCGTCATCGACGTCGATGATCACTTCCTCGATCGGCTCGAGCCGCTGGCCGTTCTCCTCGCGCAGCACCACCCGCGGACGTCCGATGGTGAGCTCGAAGCCTTCGCGGCGCATGTTCTCGATCAGCACGGCGAGCTGGAGTTCGCCGCGGCCGGCGACCTCGAAGGAGTCGCTGTCGGTGCCTTCGGTGATCTTGATCGCGACGTTGCCCTCGGCCTCGCGCAGCAGCCGCTCACGGATGACGCGAGACTGCACCTTGTCACCCTCGCGTCCGGCGAGCGGGCCATCGTTGATGCGGAACGTGACCGACAGGGTCGGCGGATCGATCGGCTTGCCCGGCAGCGGCACCGTGACGGATGGGTTGACCAGCGTGTCGGCGACGGTCGAGGTCTCGAGGCCGGCAATGGCCACGATATCGCCGGCTTCGGCATACTCGATCGGCGTGCGCTCGAGGCCGCGGAAGGCCAGCACCTTACTGACCCGGCCCTTCTCGACGATCTTGCCGTCGCGGCCCAGCGAGACGATCGGATCGCCGGCCTTGACGACGCCGGAGGTGATGCGTCCGGTGAGGATGCGGCCGAGGAACGGGTTGCGCTCGATGGTGGTGACCAGCATGCGGAACGGGCCCTCCTGTACCTTGGGCTCGGGCACGTATTCGACGACCTTGTCGAGCAGCGGCGCGAGACTGTCCTTGGGACCCTCGGGCCTCTCGCTCATCCAGCCATGCTTGGCGGCGCCGTAGAGCACCGGGAAATCGAGCTGCTCGGGCGTGGCGTCGAGCGCGATGAACAGATCGAAGATTTCCTCGAGCACCTCGAGATGGCGCTCGTCGGGCCGGTCGATCTTGTTGATGGCGACTATCGGCCGGAGGCCCTGCGCCAGCGCCTTACCCAGCACGAACTTGGTCTGCGGCATCGGGCCTTCAGCGGCATCAACGAGGATCACCACGCCGTCGACCATCGACAGGATGCGCTCCACCTCGCCGCCGAAATCGGCGTGGCCGGGCGTGTCGACGATGTTGATGCGCGTGTCCTTCCAGACCAGGGAGGTGACCTTGGCGAGGATGGTGATGCCGCGCTCGCGCTCGAGGTCGTTGGAGTCCATCGCGCGCTCTTCGACGCGCTGGTTGTCGCGGAAGGCGCCCGACTGCTTGAGCAAGACGTCGATCATGGTGGTCTTGCCGTGGTCGACGTGGGCAATGATTGCGATGTTCCGCAAGGCAGTCTGCGAAGTCATTTGGGGGCGGCCGATCAGATTTCTGGTGATTAGCCGCGCCCCATATCGGACAAGGGTCACATTCTCAAGACAATTCGCCGAATGGGAGGGTTGCGGGGACGGACGCCGGCAAGTGGTCGCTCGCCGAGACGCGTGAGCGCACTGGCCTTTGCTGCCAGACTCCAGACCTCATGGCTTCAACGTGCGCGGCAGTCCGCCGGATTGCCAGAGACCGAGGCCGAAGCCGTCAGGATCGAGGAAGTCGGCGGACCAGCCGCCGGGCGCCTCGCTGACCGGGGTGACAATGGTGACGCCCTTCGCCGCGAGATCGGCGACGATGTCGTCGATGCCGCCCTCATCCACGGTGAAGACGATGGCTGGACTCTCGCCGCGCCTGGCCGGCATCTGGAAGAATATCAGGTCGAGGCCGTTGTCGAGCGACCCCTGCAGCCAGTAGGGCTCGGCGCCCTCCATGCGCTCCAGGCTCAACCGCATTGTTTCGTTGTAGAATTTCTCGGTCCGGGCAATGTCGGCGACGTAGAAGACGACGCTGGCCGATTTCGGTTTGAAGCTCATGGGAGACCTCCGTGTTCTGTTCCCACCGGTGAGTTGCCGCGGTCACGGCTTTTGTGAGCATCTCAGCGCAAACAGATGCCCGTCAGGATCGTGGCTTGCCAGCACACCGCCCTGTCGCGCCAGGAGGGGCCGCAATGCGTCACGAATTCGCCCATAGGCGAGGTCGAGGCTCAAGCCCGGCATGCCGGAGGGCAGCCCGAGGCCAGCGGCCGCAAACCTCGAGCGCAGCTGAGCGACGCGCTGACGGAGCGCGGCATCCTCGAGGCGAAGCAGCCAGGCGATCTCGCGGCGGCTGTGGCCGGTCAGCGCGAGCAGGGCGACGATCCGCAGGCCGGGCGGAAGGCGGGAGAGGATGCGATCGGACGACTGGTTGGGCTCCGGAATGGGCACGACGTCAGAGCCGAAAGCGACCCAGGCCGCCTCGCGATTGCGGCGGCGGGCTGAACCGCGGGCATGCATGCGGGCCTGGTTGCGCACCACGCCGGCGAGCCAACGGCCCGTCTCGGCATCGGCGAGATCGGTGCGGCCGGCGCGCACGGCAGCCAGCAGCGCCTCCTGCACGACGTCCTCTGCGTCCCCGCCGCAGTCGCGGCGGGCCATGGCGCAGAGCCTCGAATATAGCTGGGACCGCATGGCGGTGATCATGCCGGTGCATGGCCAGGAAGGCAACGCGTGCTCAGGAGGCGCGCTTCAGCCTCGATCGCCTCTCCTCGGCGAGCATCTGGCTCACTGCCTCGGCACTCACCGGGGGTGAGAACAGGAAGCCCTGCACCTCGTTGCAGCCTTGCTCGCGCACGGCGGTCAGTTGTTCCTCGGTTTCGATGCCCTCCGCCGTCGTTGACATGCCGAGCGAGTGGCCGAGCCCGATCACCGCCTTGATGATCGCGAGGCTGTCGCCCTTCGACTTGAGGTCGCGCATGAACGAGCGGTCGATCTTGATCTTGTCGAACGGGAAGCTGCGCAGGTAGCTCAGCGACGAATAGCCGGTGCCGAAATCGTCCATCGAGATGCGCACGCCCAGGGCGCGCAGCCGGTGCAGCGTCTTCAGCGTCAGCTCGTTGTCGGCGAGCAGCAGCGACTCGGTGATCTCGAGTTCGAGGCGGGTGGGCTTGAGGCCGGTGTCGCGCAGCGCTGCTTCGACCGTTTCGTAGAGCCGCTTGTTCTTGAACTGCACCGGAGACAGGTTCACCGCCACCCGGACGTCGTTGGGCCATTGCGCCGCGGTGCGGCAGGCCTCGCGCAGCACCCACTCGCCGATCGGCACGATCAGGCCGGTGTCCTCGGCGAGCGGGATGAAGTCGGCCGGCGAGACGCTGCCCCGGCCCTCCGGGTCCCAGCGCAGCAGGGCCTCAAAACAGGTGACCCGGTTCTCCTTAAGGCCAACCAGCGGCTGGAACACGAGGCGCAGTTCGTGCCGGTCGAGGGCGACGCGCAACCCGGATTCGATGGTCCGGCGCTTCTGGATCGCAGCATCCATGCCGGGCTCAAAGAAGTGGAAGGTCGATCGCCCCTCGTTCTTGGCCCGGTAGAGCGCAAGATCGGCGTTGTTCATCAGGGCGTCCGTGGTGGTGCCGTCCTGTTGCGACATGGCAATGCCGACGCTGGCGCCGATCACCACCTGATGTCCCTCGATGGCGAAGGGGGTGCCGATCGCCCTGACGATGCGTTCGGCGATCGCTGCAGCATCCGCGGGTCGCTCGATGCCGGGCAGCATCAGGGCGAACTCGTCACCGCCCAGCCGCGCCAGCACGTCGTTCTCGCGCGTGGTACCCCACAGCCGCGCCGAGGCCTGCTGCAGGACGCGGTCGCCGAGGGCATGCCCGAGCGTGTCGTTGACTGCCTTGAAGTGATCGAGGTCGATGCAGAGAACGGCAATGTGCTCGCCACGGTCCATGCCCTGTTCGGCCGCCACCATTTCCTCGAGGAACAGCAGGCGGTTGGGCAATTGCGTCAGCGCATCGTGTCGCGCCAGATGCCTGATGCGCTCTTCCTGCTGGCGCTGCTCGGTAATGTCCTCGTGCGTGGTGACCCAGCCGCCGTCCTTCATCGGATGGTGCTGCATCATGATGATACGGCCATCCAGCTCATGGATGTTCTTGCCGTATGCGCCGCGCGAGATGACCTCGCGCCGCCAGCGGATATACTCCTCGCGATTGCCGCTCGCCCGCATGCCGTGTTCGAACAGGTAGGCGAGAATGTCGTCGAGCTGGGTGCCCGGTTTCAGCAGGTTCTCGGGCAGCTTGTAGATCCGCTGGTACGGCTGGTTGCAGATCACCAGCCGGCCCTTTGGGTCGTACATGCACAGGCCCTGGCTGATGTTGTTGACCGCCGCGTCGAGCCGGATGTTCTGTCGCTCGAGCTCGCGCTTGCGCTTCTGAATGATCTCGGAGGAAGCGATTTCCTCCGAAACATCCTCGTGCGTGACCACCCAGCCAAGGCCCGGCGAGTAAACATGGGCGGTCTCGAGCGTGCGCCCGCCCTGCACCAGTTCGCGGACCTTGGCGCGCGCACCGCCGCGGTTTTGCAGCAGCTCGTGCCGATAGGCGAGGAGGAAGTCGTCCGGCGACTGGTCCGGATGGTTGCCGAGTTCGGCCGAGAGCCGGACCACAGCCTCGAGCGTCATGCCCTTGCGGATGCGCTTCTCCGGAAAGCCGTAGATATCGAGGTAGTGCCGGTTCCACATCACCAGGCGGAACTCGGGCGACCAGACGCAGAAGCCGTAGGGAATGCTCTCGAGTGCGGCATCGAGGAGCAGGGCACTATCCGTCCGGCCCGCCGATGCCTTCCCTGGCGCCTTCACTCAAACAACCTCAACATGCCCGAAACTTGCTGCTTCCGAGCATGGCTGGCGCAGGGTTAAGGACGGCTTAAACAACGGCCAGCCCCCTCGCTCGACGCCAGCGGGGCCGGCCATGATCACGTTGTCGAGGCGATCCGGCTAGACCGGCTTCAGCATCACGTAGTCGGTGAAATCATAGGGTCCCATGCGCACCGGTTCGTGCCGTTCGATTTCGAAGCCCTGCGAGCGGTAGAAGGCGATGGCGGGCGCATTGCCGTCATTGACATAGAGCGCAACCGGCAGGTCGGGCCCACAATGCGCCCGAGCGGTGGCAATCAGCGCCTTGCCGAGCCCCAGCCCGCGGGCTTCGGCGAGAAGATAGAGCTTCTTGACCCACACCCGGCCGTCGGCGCGATAGGCCGAGGCGAAGCCGACATCGGCACCCGCACGCCTCGCGAGCCAGTACTGGTGGCCACGCTCGGCAATGTCGGCCGCAAGCGTCTCGGGCGCGTAGATCTCGGCCAGCATGCCGGGGATACGCTCGGCCGGCAGGATGCCCGCAAACGCCTCGGGCCAGATGCGCTGGGCAAGATCGGCGACGCGAAATAGGTCGGCGGCGCCGATGGGAATGATGTCGGGACTGCGCATGGCCACGTTGTGGCGCAGGCCGATGGGGGCTGGCAAGCCACTCCGCGTCGTGCCAAGACGGGTGGTCCGTTCCTGGTAGCCACGATGCCCGACTTCGTTCCCGACCTGCCCGTGATGCTCGCCTTCGCCGCGGCGACGTTCGTGTTGATGATCACTCCCGGCCCCGACATGGCGCTGCAGATGAGCCGCGCCATCAACTACGGCCGCGCCCATGGCCTGGCGGCCATGTTCGGGGCGATGACCGGTATCGTGGTGCACACGACGCTCGTCGCCTTCGGCATCTCGGTGCTGATCGTTGCCGCGCCGCCGCTGTTCCTCGCGCTCCAGCTCGCCGGGGCGATCTACCTGCTGTGGCTCGCCTGGCAGGCTATTGCGCATGGCGGCGGGCTCAGGCTCGCGGAGGCGGCCAAGAGGACTCCGACGCTGCGGCAGAGCTTCATGACCGGGCTCGGCATCAACCTGCTCAACCCCAAGGTGGTGCTGTTCTTCGTGACCTTCCTGCCGCAGTTCGTCGAGGCGCACGATCCGGCGGCGGCCGGCAAGCTGCTCTTCCTCGGGATGCAGTTCGTCGTGCTCTCGATCCCGCTGGGAGTGCTGATCGTCTTTGCCGCCGAGCGGCTGGCGGCCGAATTCAAGCGGAGTAAGTGGATCGAGAAGGCACTGAACTGGAGCTTTGCGGCGATCTTCACGGCATTCGCGGCGACCATTCTCACCGCGCAGGCGCGGCACTGACGAGATGAACTATTCCCACGCCTTCCATGCCGGGAACTTCGCCGACGTGATGAAGCACATCGTCCTCACGCGGCTCGTCGAGTACCTGAAAAAGAAGGACGCGGCATTCCGGGTGATCGATACGCATGCCGGGATCGGGCAGTACGACCTCACCGGCGCGATCGCCAAGCGCTCGCCGGAATGGCTCGACGGCATCGGCAAGGTGCTGAAGGGCGGGCTGCCGCAGAAGGCGCAGGCGCTGGCCAAGCCGTACCTGGACGTGATCGCCGCGCTCAATCCGGGCGACAGGCTCGAGACCTATCCCGGCTCGCCCCTGCTGGTTCGGAAGCTGTTCCGACAACAGGACCGGCTCTCGGCGCTGGAACTCCATCCCGAATATGCCGAGCGGCTGGGCAAGCTCTTCGAGGGCGACGTGCAGGTCAGGGTCATCCATCTCGATGGCTGGCTGGCGCTCAACGCCCACGTGCCGCCCAAGGAAAGGCGCGGGCTCGTCCTGGTCGATCCGCCATTCGAGGAACAGGGCGAATTCGAGCGGCTGGTCGATGGGCTGCAGAAGGCGCACCGGAAGTTCCCCGGTGGACTCTATGCGCTGTGGTATCCGCTCAAGGACACCCGCGCCGTGCACGATTTCGTCTCGTCGCTCGCAGCGACCGGCATCCCGCGCGTGCTGCGCGCCGAGATCAGCATCCGCCTGGCCTCGAACCCGCCGCGCCTGCACGGCTCGGGCATGATCCTCGTCAACCCGCCCTTCACGCTCGAGGGCGAATTGCGGGTGCTGCTGCCGGCGCTGGCACAAATGCTGGGCGATCCGGGGCAGGGCCGGCACAGGCTCGAGTGGATTGCCGGGGAAATCGCACCGGCCGCCGCCCCGGTCGCGACCGCTCCGGCTCCTAGAGTGAGAACAGGTAGTACTGGATCGCCTCGTCCTCGGAAGGGCTGAGTCGCCGGTAGAGGGCGTTGGCAGCGACATTGTCGAGTTCGGTGCCGAGCCAGGCCTCGGTGCAGCCCAGTTCGCGCCCCCAGGCGAACATCGCCTCCAGCATGGCGGTGGCGATGCCGCGGCGCAGGTGGGTGGTGGCCGTGCCGACCTCATCGATATAGAGCTCGGTCGACTTGTCGGGATGGAAGTGCAGCACCGCCGCACATTGGCCGACGACGAGGTTGCCATCGACGGCCAGCAGCAGCAGGTGGCCGCGCTGGCGCAGGTAGTCATGCAGCCGCCCGGGATGAATCGGCTCGTCGAAGACGTCAGGAGCGATGTGCTCGAGGATGGCCTCGTCGCCCGCAGAGAGACGTCTGAAGGTGATGGTCATGGCTGGCTCGAAGCAAACTCGGCAGCCAGTATGCCCATCAGGATGTCGTCATGGAAGACACCGTCGACCAGTGCCGCTTCCCGCTCACACCCTTCGACGACGAAGCCACATTTCGCATAGGCTCGAATGGCGCGTTCGTTGTAGGCGACGACCCGCAGTCCCACCCGATGCAGTCCGAGGCTGTTGAAGGCATGCGCCAGGAGCAGGTTGATGGCCTCCGGCCCGTAGCCGCGTCCGAGAGCGGCCGGATCGAGGATGCCGATCGCCAGGTTGGCCCGCCTGTCGACCGGCTCCAGCCGGTCGAGGCGAATCTCGCCAATGAGCCGGTCTGTCTCGATAACCCAGGCATGCGGGTGAGAAAGCAGGCCGCGCAGCCAGTGCTCCGCCCCCTGCGAGGTGAGCGGCGCCAGCTGCGAATGGCTGCCGCCGAACATGCGGTGAATATCGGGATCGGTGCCAAGACTGAGCCGCGCGTCGAGATCACCGGCCGATGCCGGGCGCAGGAGAACCCGCCTGCCTCTGAGGGTGGGGCCATCCATCACGCCCCCAGCAGAGCGTCCCTGTCGATCTTGCTCAGCCGCTCGCTGGCGCTCTTCAACTGTCCGCAGGCGGCGAAGATGTCGCGACCGCGCGGGGTGCGGACCGGGCTGGCATAGCCGGCGGCATTGACGATGTCGGCGAAGCGCTCGATGCGCGAGGAGGTCGAGCACTCGTAGTCGGTGCCGGGCCACGGATTGAACGGGATCAGGTTGATCTTGGCCGGGATGCCGGCGAGCAGCCGCACCAGCTCCCGCGCGTCGGCAAGCGAATCGTTGATGTCGCGCAGCATCACATATTCGAAGGTGATGCGGCGGGCGTTGGAGAGGCCGGGATACGCCCGGCAAGCGGCCAGCAGTTCGGCGAGCGGCCACTTCTTGTTGATCGGCACGAGGAGGTCGCGCAGCTCGTCGCGCACGGCGTGGAGCGAGATGGCGAGCATGACGCCGATCTCGCGCCCGGTCGGCTCGATGAACGGCACGACGCCCGAGGTAGAGAGCGTGATCCGGCGCTTCGACAGCGAGATTCCCGCTTCGTCCGAGGCAATGAGCAGCGCCTGCTTGACGTTGTCGTAGTTATAGAGCGGCTCGCCCATGCCCATCATCACCACATTGGTGACGGCGCGGCTGTCGCCCTCCGAGCCGCCCGAGCCGCGCGGCGCCGGAACCAGCCCGTCGGTGGGGCGCACGCCGCCGGGGAAATCGCCCAGACGCTCGCGCGCCATCAGCACCTGCCCGAGGATCTCGCCGGCGGTCAGGTTGCGCACCAGCTTCTGCGTGCCGGTGTGACAGAACGAACAGGTGAGGGTGCAGCCGACCTGACTTGAGACGCACAGCGTACCGCGGTCCTCCTCAGGGATGTAGACGGTCTCGACCTCGACCGGCGGCAATGCCGGGGTCTTCGGATCGCGGAAGCGGAACAGCCACTTGCGGGTGCCGTCAATCGACACCTGCTCGGTAACGATCTCCGGCCGGTCGAGCAGGAAAGTATCGCTCAGCTTCTGGCGGAAACCCTTCTGGATGTTGGTCATCAGCTCGAAGTCGGTGACGCCGTTGTGGTAGATCCAGTTCCACAGCTGCGAGGCGCGCATCTTGGCTTCGCGCTCGTCGAGCCCGATGCCCATCAGGGTCGAGCGCAATTCGGGCTTCATCAGCCCCACCAGCGAGGCGCGGCCGGGACGGCTCCGGTCGGCATGGGCGTGGTGATCGAGGTCGAGGGCGATGGACATGGTGCGGGCGGCTTTCTCAGCGGGCGCGTCTGAGCGCGGCTGATAACATAGGAACGGCGTCCGCGCAAAACAGCCTACGGCAGCAAAGGGCTGCGCTCAGCCCGTGCAATCGCCCTCGATGGCGCGCGAGGCCGCGGTGGCACCCGAGAGCGAGAAGGTCTCGGTGATGCGGATGCCCTTGTCGCTGGTACCCTCGACGACCACGGTCGAGCCGGCCCTGAGCGCACCGGCCAGATTGTCGTTCTGGCTTGGATCGAGCAGCCAGGCCGCGTCGTTCTCGGTGAACAGTTCGAAGCTCTGACCGCTGACCGTAGCGGTGGCAGTCGTATCCGGCGCAAAAGTGTAGCCGGCAACGATGTTCATCTCGTTGCGGACGCCTTCGGAAGGCCGGTGAGTCAGGTAGAGATAGGCCTCGGTGTAGCCGTCGGGGGCAGGCGAGACATCGCTCGGACGGGTGAGGGCGAAACAGACAGGCCCGGTCGACTCGGTTGCCGAATAGGCCGACCAGGCCCGATACTCCCCGATCAGCTTGACCGACTGCGCCGAAGCCGGCGCACTGGCGAGCATGAAGACAAGCAGGGCTAGCGATCGAACGGGCAGAGTCGTCATGGGGCCTCGATGGTCATCGGTTGGTAGCAGGGCGCGTCCCTGCCGTCCAATCGAGATCGCGCCTGGCCTGCGGCATGCACAGGCTCAGGCGCAGGCCTTGCCGATTTCTCCCAGCGCAGCGGTCACACCCGACAGATTGTAGGTGTCGCTCATGTTGTTGCCCTTCTGCGAGGTGCCCTTGACGACAAGCTTGGTGCCTGCCTTGAGCGCCTCAACGAAGGTCGCCTCATCGGCCTCGACCGCCAGCCAGGCGGCTTCCCCCTCGGTTACCATCTGATAGGTCCTGCCGTCGATTGTGGCCGTCACATTGGCGTTTGTGGGGTGGAAGGGGTAGCCCACGAGAGTCTGCACTTCGTTCTTGGTGCCGAGCCCCTTGCGGTTGATCACGAGGAAGTGGATCGGGCTGCGCTTGACCGGAGCCCCCTTGACCTCCTTCGGACTCCAGTCCTCCGGCTCGGCCGAAATGTAGCACATCGGCCCGTTGGCGTCCGATCCGACCCAGGCGGTCCAGGCCTTGAACGTACCAAGCTGCTTGATCTGCTGCGCCGCGGTCGGCACCACCGCAACGGCACCGAGAACGCCGCTCAGTACCACTGCCAGTCCAAAACGAATTGCCGTCATCGCCCGAACGTCCTTGCCCGAAATTTGCGCAATCGACACCTCAACATCCTGCCACGGCATGGTTACCAAGGTCTCAAACCGGGAGCGCATTTGAATTAAGTCGAGACCATAGCGGCAATCGTGACGGCATTTTGGCGCGGCAAATCCCGGTGGTTTCTGTTTGGCCCGGCTTGGTGAAGGAACCGTTAACTCCGATGTCAGGCCGCAAGAGCGTAGGCATGCTCGACCAAATACGGCCCACCGCCGACCGAGTCCTTGCTCGAGAACAGCACGAAGCGTCCGACCGGGAACTCGAGCGGCATGAAGCGGCCCGACAAGGCAATGAAACGGGCCACTTCTTGCGCCGTGGCGCCGCGCAACCGCGCCAGCGCCACATGCGGCACGAACTTCCGGCCCTCGGGCGGCAACCCTGCACGCTGCAGCACCCGTTCCTGTGCGGCCTGCAGTCGCAGCAGAGTCTGGTTGTTCTCGACCCCGGCGAACAGCGCTCGCGGCTTGTCGCCGCCAAAAGACCCCAGGTGGCTGAGCTTGATTGAGAAGGCCTCGCTGTCGGCGAGGCGATCGAGCATGTCCATGACATCGCTTGCCGTGGCGTGGTCGACATCGCCGATGAAGCGCAGAGTGATGTGGTAGTTCTCGGTGTCGATCCAGCGGGCGCCCGTGAGACCGCCGCGCTTCAACGACAAGGCCAACCCGACGTCGCGGGGCACCTCGATTCCGGTAAAGAGCCTGGGCAATCGACCCTCCCTTTGCCGCGAAGATGGAGCGACTGATTCGCACTTCCTCGGGGGCAAGCGTATCGGGGTGCGCCAGCGCGAGCAAGATTGAGCTGCCGCGGCTTCGTCCCGGCCGGGCCGCTCACGATGCGGTCAACGCATCGTCGCGCGGACGTAAGGCGTTGAGCGGGTGTGACATTGCGGGTCGATGCAGGGGTACCGACGCTCTTGTAATCGCGGGGCTGAGCCGCCATATTTCCTCCCCGAGGCTATCGCAGCGACATGCGTGAGTGCCTGCTGCCAGGAAAGGGAACTGTAATGGCTGAATTCGACAGACCGACTATCGCCGCTGCGCGGGCCGGAACCGCCGCAGCCATCGACGAGGGCCTGCGGAGCTATATGCTCAAGGTCTACAACTACATGGGTATCGGCTTGGTGGTGACCGGGCTCGTCGCCTATTTCAGCGCCCAGGGCGCTGTGGCCGATGGACAACTCACCGCCTGGGGTGCGCTGATCTACCAGAGCCCGCTGATGTGGGTGATCGCGCTGTCGCCGCTGGCTTTCGTGCTGGTGCTGAGCTTTGGCATCAACAAGCTCTCGGTCGGCGCCGCGCAGGCGGTGTTCTGGGTGTTCGCTGCCGTCATGGGCTTGAGCCTCAGCTCGATCTTCATGGTCTACACTGACGCCTCGATCGCCAAGGTGTTCTTCATCACCGCCGCGACCTTCGGTTCGATGAGCCTTTACGGCTACACGACCAAGCGCGATCTGACCGGCATCGGCAACTTCCTGATCATGGGCCTGATCGGCCTGATCATCGCCAGCCTCGTGAACATCTTCCTCGCCTCCTCGGCGCTGGATTTTGCGATCTCGGCCATCGGCGTGCTGATCTTCGTCGGCCTGACCGCCTACGACACCCAGAAGATCAAGGAGAGCTACTCGGCCAGCCATGGCGCCGACGTGCTGGCCAAGGGCGCCATCATGGGGGCCCTGAGCCTCTACCTCGACTTCATCAACCTGTTCATGATGCTGCTGCGCCTGTTCGGTAACCGCGAGTAATCGCAGCGATCAGCAAGTCTGATTGGAACTTCCGGAGGCCGCGATCTATCAAGATTGCGGCCCCTTCGTTTGTCCCGAGCACCACATGGCAGATGTCCGCTTCCGCCCCTTCGTCTGGTCCGACATTCCGGCGATCACCGCCATCTACCGGCACTATGTCGATGACACCGTCATCACCTTCGAGACCGAGCCGCCGGGCGAGGCCGAGATGGCGGAGCGCTTCGGAAAGCTCCTTACCCTCCGCCATCCGCTGATTGTCGTCGAGCAGGCGGGGCAGGTCGTCGGCTACGCCTATGCCTCGTTCTACCGGCCGCGCGCGGCGTACCGCTTCACCTGCGAGGACTCGATCTACCTCAGCAAGGACGTGGTCGGGCGGGGGATCGGCGGCCAGCTGCTGGACAGGCTGCTCGAAGACAGCCGGGCAGCCGGCTTCAGGCAGATGATCGCGGTGATCACCGCCGAACGCGCCAACTCCGTACGGCTGCATGAGAGGGCGGGGTTCCAGCACGTCGGGCGCTACGAGGCGGTGGGCTACAAGTTCGACCGCTGGCTCGACATCGTGCACCTGCAGAGGGCGCTGTAGCCGGCCCGCGGAAGCTTCCGCGGGCGCCTGCCGACTGTCATCCACCCGCCGGGGCCAGCCGCTTCGCCATCCGGTAGGCGTCGATGAAGCGCCCGGTATAGAGTGGTCCCGTATCCTGCCAGCCCTGTGCCAGGTAGAAGCGATGGGCGGTGATCGTGCTCTTGAGGGTTGCGAGCTCGGTGCCCCTGCCTGGCCATGTGGCTTTCCATCGCCACGAGCAGGGCTCGGCTGACTCCGGCAAAGCGATGCGCCGGGTGCACGTAGTTGAGCGTGACCTCGCAGTCATCCCGAACGCTGCCGACCGCGGCAATCCTGCCGTCGCGTTCCGCCACGAAGAGGCGCGTCGCCGGGTCGGCCAGCATGGCCGCAACCCCCTCGGGGGTCTTGTTGGCGGTCCACGCCGCGATCGTGCCGGCATCACCGCGATGATCTGGAGTGCAAAGCTGCGTGATCGAGGCGATCAGCAGCGCACTCATGGCGTCGACGTCGCCGGCCCGCGCCGGCCGGACGCCGCTCACTTCACCACGGCCAGTTCCAGCACCCGGAGCACCGTCTCGAGGTCGTGGCCGCGCTTGAGCACACGCCCCTCCTGGCTCAACACCAGGTACTGGCCCTGCTTGTGCCTCAGCCTGGGGTTCTTCTCGACCACGTAGAGCGGGCGCTCGGAGGCGCGCCTGTAGATCGAGAACAGGGCCCGCTCACGCAGGAAATCCAGCGCGTAATCGCGCCACTCGCCATCGGCGACCTTGCGGCCATAGAGGTTGAGGATGGTGGACAGTTCCCGGCGATCGAAGCTGACCGCTGGCACGAAGCGGGAGACTTTCGGACCGGCCCCGGCGGGAAAATCCACCACCAGACCCGGCCCACCCTGCTGCGGTTCGTCCACCCTGATGCCTCCCGTCACGCCACTGTCATGATTGCCCCGATCGGCGGGGTTGGCAAGTCACGCGGGGACCGGGGAGGCGAGAAACCCCATTTCGGTCACAATGTGTCCCTCAAGGCGCCAGATTGGAGCGGCAGTCTGTTTCCATTGCCTCCAGTGGCCGGCATTCGGGCTGACCGAGCCCCCAAACCACGATGCCTGAATGCCGGCCGCCCTATTTGCACCAGTCATTCTGACCCGCCGGTCCCTCCGACCGGCGGGTTCTTTCTGGGTCACCTGGTATAGCTGGCGGCACCCAGGATCGGACCGGGCAGACCGTCGCGCTCCTGCTGCACCAGGATCGCTACCCCGTTGGCCTTGCCGGTGAGCACCTCGTCGAGCGGCAGGCGGATTTCCCCCTCGGAGCCTGGCCGGAACATGCCGACCACCTGACGGCCGGTGACGATCTGGGTGTAGGCAATCTTGCGGCCCTTGTTCTCGCCCCGCTCGATATCGACCTCGGCCCGATCGATGAAGGTGACGAGCCAGACCACCCCGTCGGCCTGTCCCTCACCGCCACTGATGCTGACGCTCATCACCTTGTCGTCGTCGTCGCAACTGAGCGCCACGAGGACCGGCAGCTTGGCCCTCGCGAGCGCTGCGCTTACCGCCTCCTGCTTGCTCGCCACCACGCCCCCGGCGCCGTTGACGATCAGTTGCGGCGTGAAGATCCGCGACGACCCCCAGCTTTGCGCGTAGTCCCGCTGCCGGTCGGAGAATTCGCGTTCCCCGAACGTGTCCTCCCAACCGACATAGTCCCAGTAATCGACATGATAGGCGAGCGCGACGATGTCACTGCGGTCGCCGAGTTCGGCGAGCATGGCATCCGCCTTGGGGCAGGATGAGCACCCCTGCGAGGTAAACAGTTCGACGACGGCCCTGGGACCCTGGCGCAGTTCACCGGCTGCGGCCGGCAGCGACGAGGCCAACACGGCCAGAACGACAAGCATTATGAAGCGATGCAGCATGCCCCTCTTCTAGGCAGCGGACCCATGCTGCGCGAGTCAATTCAGCGCGAGATCGCGCGTGAGCGCGAAACAGGTGGATTGCCGCCCCCTGCGGGGCGGCAGCCGGATCATGCAGCCACGAGATTGCGCAGCACGTAGTGCAGGATGCCGCCGTTCTGGTAGTATTCCAGTTCGTTGATCGTATCGATGCGGCAGCGGGTGGTGATCTCCTCGATCCGCCCGTCATGGCGGACGATCCGCACCTTGACCTCGGATCGCGGCGTCAGCGTGGTCAGGCCCTCGATCGAGACCGTCTCGGTGCCGTCGAGCTTGAGGCTCTGCCAGCTCTCGCCCTCAGCGAACTGCAGCGGCAAGACGCCCATGCCGATCAGGTTGGAGCGGTGGATGCGCTCGAAGCTCTGGGCGATCACGGCGCGCACGCCGAGCAGCCTTGTGCCCTTGGCGGCCCAGTCGCGCGAGGACCCGGTGCCGTATTCCCTGCCTGCGAAGATGACCAGCGGGGTGTCCGATTTCTGGTAGGCCATGGCCGCGTCGTACATGGCAAGAACGTCGCCGTTCGGGCCCTTGGTGAAGCCGCCCTCGACGCCCGGCACCATCTGGTTCTTGATGCGGATATTGGCAAACGTGCCGCGCATCATGACCTCGTGGTTACCGCGTCGCGCACCGTAGGAGTTGAAGTCCTTCGGCGCCACCTGGCGCTCGACCAGGTACTTGCCGGCCGGAGTACCCGACTTGAACGAGCCCGCCGGCGAGATGTGGTCGGTGGTGATCGAATCGAGAAAGAGGCTGAGGATGCGCGCCTCGTGGATGTCGGTGACCGGCTCGGGCTCCATCTTCAGCCCGTCGAAATAGGGCGGGTTCTGCACGTAGGTGGAGGAGGAGTTCCAGCGGTATGTCTCGCCGCCGTCGACGGCGATCGCCTGCCAGTTCTCGTCGCCCTTGAACACGTCGGAGTAGCGGCCGAGGAACATCTGCGGCGTGATGACGGAGCGCACCACCTCGGCGATCTCGTGGTTGGAGGGCCAGATGTCCCTGAGGTAGACCGGCCTGCCGTCCGGATCGGTGCCGAGCGGTTCGGTGACGAGGTTCTTCGTCATCGTGCCGGCAATGGCATAGGCGACAACCAGCGGCGGGGAGGCCAGATAGTTGGCGCGGACATCCGGATTGACGCGGCCCTCGAAATTGCGGTTGCCCGACAGCACCGAGGCGGCAACGAGGTCATTGGCGTTGATGCATTCCGAGATCGCCTCAGGCAGCGGGCCGGAATTGCCGATGCAGGTGGTGCAGCCATAGCCGACGAGGTTGAAGCCCATGGCGTCGAGGTCGGCCTGCACGCCGGCGGCCTCGAGGTAGTCGGTCACGACCTGCGAGCCCGGCGCCAGCGAGGTCTTGACCCAGGGCCTGGAGGTAAGGCCCCTGGCGCGCGCCTTGCGGGCGACGAGCCCGGCGGCAATGAGGACGTTCGGGTTCGAAGTGTTCGTGCACGAGGTGATGGCGGCGATCACCACGTGACCATCATTGATGCCATAGCTCGCGCCGCGCACCGGGAAGGCGGCCTCCTCGGGGATGTCGTCGACGCCGGTGGCGCCTTCGTCGACGAACCGGCTCTCGCCGTTCGATGCCGGCAGCGCAGTGCGATCCTTGCGCCCGCCGGCAAGCTCCTTCATCGCTTCGGCGAACTTCGGCGCCGCATCGACCAGCGACACCCGGTCCTGCGGCCGCTTCGGGCCCGACAACGAAGGAACGACCGTCGACAGGTCGAGCACGAGCGTGTCGGTAAACACCGGATCGGCCGACGAAGCGGCGCGGAACATGCCCTGCGCCTCGGCATAGGCCTTAACCAGCGCCACGCGGTCGGCATCGCGACCCGAGGTTTCGAGATAGGCGAGGGTATCGACGTCGACCGGGAAGAAGCCGCACGTCGCGCCGTACTCAGGCGCCATGTTGGCGATCGTCGCCTGGTCCTCAAGGCTGAGATGGTCGAGCCCCGGACCGTAGAACTCGACGAACTTGCCGACGACGCCCTTCCTGCGCAGCATTTCGGTGACGGTCAGCACCAGGTCGGTGGCGGTGATGCCCTCGTTGATCTTTCCGGTGAGCCTGAAGCCCACGACTTCCGGGATCAGCATGGTGATCGGCTGGCCGAGCATGGCCGCTTCCGCCTCGATGCCGCCGACGCCCCAGCCGAGCACGGCAAGCCCGTTGACCATGGTGGTGTGGCTGTCGGTGCCCACCAGCGTATCCGGATAGGCGTAGATCTCGCCCGACTCCTCGTCCTTGCGGGTCCACACCGTCTGGGCGAGATACTCGAGATTGACCTGGTGGCAGATGCCGGTGCCGGGCGGCACGACGCGGAAGTTGTCGAAGGCCTTCTGCCCCCAGCGCAGGAACTCGTAGCGCTCGCCGTTGCGCTCGTATTCGAGATCGACGTTCTGGGTGAAGCTGAGCGGGGTGCCGTAGCTGTCGACCATCACCGAGTGATCGATGACGAGATCGACCGGCACCAGCGGGTTGATCTTCTGCGGGTCGGCTCCAAGCTGGGCGGTGGCGTCGCGCATCGCTGCGAGATCGACCACCGCCGGCACCCCGGTGAAGTCCTGCATCAAGACGCGCGCCGGACGGTACGAGATTTCGTGTTCGGAGGTACGGGTCCTCAGCCAGTCGGCGACCGCCTCGATGTCCCTGCGCGTCACCGTCACGCCGTCCTCGAAGCGAAGCAGGTTCTCCAGCACTACTTTCATCGAGTGGGGCAGCTGGCTCACGCCCCTCAGGCCGTTCTGCTCGGCGAGGGGGATCGAGAAGTAAGAATAGGTCCTGTCCCCGACTCTGAGCGTGGTTCTGGACTTGAAGCTGTCGAGGGACTTGGAGGTCACGGTGTCGCCTTCACGCGCTGGTGTTGCAAGGCGCCACCTCGGCCCTGACGCGGGGACCGCAAGGCCCGCGGGACCGGGGGGCGAAGTCACAAGATTGGAACCGGTCCAATCTAGCGCTGGCTTATAGAGAAACAATTTCGCGCTTGCCAGCACGGACTTTGGTTGAATAGGCATGGCGCCGATGAGTGCCAGCCCGACCTTTGCACAGGCCCGACTGAGGGTGCGCGGTCTCACCGTGAGGCGGGGAGAACGCCTGCTCTTCGCCGATCTCGCCTTCGAGCTTGCACCTGGCGAGGTGCTGCTGCTGCGCGGCTCGAACGGCACCGGCAAGTCGACTCTTCTGCTGACGCTGGCGGGGGTGGTGCGGGCCGAGGGCGGAAGCGTCGAGATCACCGGCCCGGACGAACTGCCGCAGATGCATCTGCTCAACTACCAGCACGGCATCAAGGCGCGGCTCACCGCTGCGGAGAACCTGGGCTTCTGGCGGCGAATGTACGGGGAAACCGGCGTGTCCGTGGCCGAGGCGCTGCAGGCCGTCGGCATCGGTGGGCTCGCCGGGCTCGAGGCGGGGTATCTCTCCTCGGGTCAGGTGCGGCGGCTGTCACTGGCGCGCCTGCTGGTCTCCTATCGCCCGCTCTGGCTGCTCGACGAGCCGAGCGCTGCCCTCGACCGGGACGGCGAGGCGCTGCTCGGCCGGCTGATCGATGCGCACCGCGAGGCCGGCGGGATGGCCGTCATCGCCACCCACCACGCCCTGCCGCTCGCGAATGGCGGGGGCATCACCACACTGGTGCTGGGGGACTCGCCATGAGGGCCTTCCAGACCCTCATCGGGCGCGACCTGCGCCTTGCCGTCCGCGTCGGCGGCGAAGCGATGACGCTGGTCCTGTTCTTCATCATGGTGGCGGTGATCGTGCCGTTCGCCATCGGTCCCGACCGCCCGCAGCTGATGCGGCTCGCCCCCGGCATCGTCTGGATCGCAGCTTTCCTCTCGATGCTGCTCGGGCTCGACCGGCTCTTCCGGTCTGACGATGAGGACGGCTCGCTCCTGCTGCTCCGCCACTCCGTCTTGCCGCTCGAGGCGGTCGTTGCCGCAAAAGTGATTGCCCACTGGCTGGTGACGGCCGTGCCGCTGCTGCTTGCGACGCCGGTACTGGCGCTGCTGCTCTCGATGAGCTGGGCGCAGTGGGTCGGGACAGTTCTGGCGCTGCTGGCCGGCACCCCGGCGCTCACCAGCTTCGGCGCGCTGGGCGCAGCGGTGACTGTCGGCCTCAGGCGCGGCGGGCTGATCGCGCCGGTGCTGATCCTGCCGCTCGCCATCCCGGTGATGATCTTCGGGGTCGGCATGCTCGATCCGCTGGCGGGAAGTGGTGCACTGCTCTTCCTCGTGGCACTCAGCCTGCTTGTCACCGTATTCTCCCCCTTCGCTGCCGCGCTTGCCTTGCGCGCGGCCGGGGAATAGACGAAATCGGTAGCCCGCGTGCCGTTGATCTGGGTCAAGGCGGCGCGACGATCCGAGGCCTAGGACCCGGCAGCATCGAGATCCGCCCCGCCAGATGACCGTCGACACCGTCAAGCAACCCAACTGGTTCAGCCGCCTCGCGCATCCGGGGTATTTTCTCACCTGGACCCGTTACCTCGTCCTGCCGCTGGCCATCGCGACCATTCTCGCCTTCGCGATCGGACTGTGGTTCGCGCTGTTCAACTCGCCCGAAGACTACCAGATGGGCGACATGGTGCGGGTGATGTATATTCACGTGCCCAACGCCTGGCTGAGCCAGCTCGTCTACGGAACCATGGCGGTATCGGCGCTGGGCACGCTGGTCTGGCGCCACCCGCTCGCCGACGTCGCCAACAAGGCGGCCGCCCCGCTCGGCGCGGCCTTCACCGCGCTCGCCCTTTACACCGGGGCCCTGTGGGGCCGGCCGACCTGGGGCACATTCTGGGAATGGGACGGGCGGATGACCTCGACCCTGGTGCTGCTGCTGATCTATCTCGGCATCGTGGCACTGTGGCGCGCCTTCGACGATCAGCTCAAGGCCGGCCGCATTGTTGCCATCGTCACGCTGGTCGGTGCGCTCAACATCCCGGTGATCAAGTTCTCGGTCGACTGGTGGAACACGCTGCACCAGCCGGCGAGCGTGTTCACTGCCGAGGGCCCGCGCATGCCGCCCTCGATCCTGACGCCGCTGCTGGTGATGATGCTGGCCTTCACGCTGCTGTTCGGGCTGCTCATGTTGGTGCGCATGCGCACCGAGATCCTGCGCCGGCGCGCCGATACGCTGAGCCGGCAGGCGGCCCTCGCCGGGGGGGCCAAATGACCACCGAAGCAATGCACCTGCAGTATATCGTCTGGGCCTATGCCGGCGTCGCGGTGGTTACCCTGGCGCTCATCGCCTATGTCGCACTCGACGCGCGGGCGGTGCAGAGGAGGCTCGCCGCGCTCGACAAGGCCGGCATCCGTCGGCGCTCGGCCGGGACCGGCAATTGACCCGCATCGCCCTCGTCCTCTTGCCGCTGGTGCTGCTCGTTGCGCTGCTTGCCGTGTTCGCACTCAACATGGACCGCGATCCCAGCCTCGTGCGCTCGGTGCTGATCGACAAGCCGGCACCGCAGTTCAGCCTCGCGGCGGTCCCCGGCACCGGGCGGGAGGGCTTCGACACGGCAACGCTGGCCGGCGAAGTGACAGTGGTCAACATCTTCGCCAGCTGGTGCATCCCCTGCCGCGACGAGCACCCGCTGCTCGAGGTGCTGAAGCAGCGCACCGGGGTGCGGCTGTTCGGCATGAACCAGCGGGACGCGGCGGAAAATGCGGTAGCGTTCCTCGCCGAACTGGGCAATCCGTACGATCGGATCGGGGCGGATGGCGACAATCGCGTATCGATCGACTGGGGGGTTTACGGGGTGCCGGAGACCTTCGTGGTCAACGCCAGAGGCGTGATCGTCTACAAGCACGTGGGCCCGATCACTCCGGAGTCGCTGGAGAGGGAAGTACTGCCGGCGATCGCAAAGGCCAGAGCGTCATGATTCCCGCCGGAACCAACTGACGGCTCGTCCGTTGCTCTCCTCGGGCCGCGTCGTCGCGCGGCGACAGCCAAGGAGAGATGGCATGCACAGCGTATCCCTGCGTTCCGTCGAGAAGGGCATGAAGGTCCATGACCGCGACAATCAAGAAATCGGCCGGGTCGACTGGGTCCGCTTCGGCGACGATGACCCGGAAACCCCAGAGATCGAGGCGAACGCGGGCGCCGAAGTGCCGCGGCGCGACACGCTGATCGACGCCATCGCCGACGTCTTCCGCCCCGACGACCTGCCGGAGGAGGTGCGCCAGCGGCTGCTGCACCAGGGCTTCGTGCGCATCGACGCCGACGGCCTGTTCGCCGCCGACCGCTACGTGACGCCCGAGCAGATCGGGTCGGTGAACCGCGACGGGATCACTCTCAACGTCAGTCGAGACGACCTGCTGAAGCGGCCCTGACCGGCCGATTCCCGCACGCCGACGCGTGGAACACCTTCAGGGCAGTGGATCGAGAGGCGGAATCGGGTCTATCGGCTGCTGCGGATCCGGGGCGTAGCGGGTCAGGAGCGGCAATTGCAGCATCGAGAACACGATGGTGATCGGCATGATGCCCCAGACCTTGAAAGCCACCCAGGTGTCGGTGTCGAACAGCCGCCACACCACCTCGTTGGCGACGGCGAGGAAGAGAAAGAACAGCCCCCAGTTCACCGTCAGCTTGCGCCAGCCCTCGGGCTTCAGCTTGTAGACATCGCCGAACACGTACTTCAGCAGCGACTGGCCAAAGGCCAGCCCGCCCAGCAAGGTCACGCCAAACAGCGTGTTGACAATGGTCGGCTTCATCTTGATGAACATGTCGTCCTTGAGCAGCAGCGTCAGCGTACCGAACACGAGGACGACGATGCCGGTCACCAGCGGCATGACGGCGATCTTCCGGAGCAGCAGCCAGCTCAGTACCAGCGACACCACCATGGCCCCCATGAACCAGGCGGTCGCGGTGAAGATGTCGGAATTGCCGTTGACGAAAAAGAAGATCAGCAGCGGCCCCAGTTCGAGCGCGATCTTGATCAACTGCGGCCGGAGCTCCGACCAGTTCACCTCGGCAGTCTTGCTGTCGTCCGTCACTTGGCACTCCCTGCGACCGCTGTGGCGAAGTCGCGCGCAGCGAACGCCTCGAGGTTGTCGATACCCTCTCCCACTCCGATGAAGTGGACGGGCAGACCGAATTTCTGCGCGATGGCGACGAGGATGCCGCCGCGCGCCGTGCCGTCGAGCTTGGTCATCACCAGCCCGGTGACGCCGGCGCGCTTGCCGAAGATTTCGACCTGATTGAGGGCGTTCTGCCCGGTCGTGGCGTCGAGTGTCAGCAGTGTCGCGTGCGGCGCCGACGGCTCGACCTTCCTGATAACCCGGATGATCTTTTCGAGCTCGCTCATCAGTTCGTCGCGATTGTGGAGCCGCCCGGCGGTGTCGATCATCAGCACGTCGACGCCCTCGGCGCGCGCCCGCTCCACCGCCTCGTAGGCGAGCCCGGAGGCGTCGGATCCGGCCGGCTTCGCGATGACCTCGGCGCCGGTGCGCTGGCCCCAGACCTGCAACTGCTCGATCGCGGCGGCGCGGAAGGTGTCGCCGGCCGCCAGCATCACCGACTTGCCCTGTGCCCGGTAGAGCCCCGCGAGCTTGCCGATGGTGGTGGTCTTGCCGGTGCCGTTCACGCCCACCATCAGGATGACAAAGGGCTTCTGCGCAGCATCGACGACGAGTGGCTGCGCCACCGGCTCGAGCACCTTGACGATCTCGTCGGCGAGCACCTCGCGCACGTCCTCGGCGGAGATGTCGCGGTCGAAGCGGTCGCGGCGCAGCGTCTCGGTGACCTGGGTCGCCATGTCGATGCCGAAATCGGCCTGGATCAGGATGTCCTCGAGTTCGTCGAGCATCTGCTGATCGAGCTTCTTCTTGGTGAAGACGGCCGCGATGTTGCCGGTCAGCTGGTCAGAGGTGCGCTTGAGGCCGGAGGCGAGGCGCTGGAACCAGTTGCGCTTCTTCGGCGGCTCGGCGGGCGCGGCGGCCTCGACTTTCTCGATATAGGTCGGGGTCGCCTCGGGCGGGCCGGGCGGCGCGTGGGAGACGATTTCCTCAGGCGATTCAATGGTGAGGCCGGCCTCGTGCATGGCCTCTTCGAGAGCGATTTCCTGGTCTGGCGGGAGAACCAGAGGCGCGGCCTCGACCACGTCGTCGAGCACGATGTCGGCCGCTAGGTCCTCGGCGACGGTATGCTCGCGCGCCGGTTCGGGGGGCGTATCGCCGCCGCCGAACAGGCGTTGCAGGAAGCCTTTTTTCTTTTCGACCATCAGGCTGCTGACCTTATCGGCTCGCCGACGAGGCCGGTGGGCGAGGTACCGGTGATACGGGCGGCCACGAGTTCGCCCTGCTTGTGCCCCGGAACGGTCACCGTGATGAACTGCTCCTGACGGCCGATGCCCTCCTGTTCGACGAGGACGTTCTCGACGGCACCGACGCGGGAATGGGCGAGCTTTGCGAACTGGCTTTCGCCCAGCGCCCTGAGGGCGGCGGCCCGACGGCGGGCCACGGCCCGGTCGACCTGCGGCATGCGCGCTGCGGGGGTGCCTGGCCGCGGCGAATAGGGAAACACGTGCAGATAGGTGAGATCAGCCTCGCCGACAAAGCGCAGCGTGTTTTCGAACATCGCCTCGTCCTCGGTGGGAAAGCCGGCGATGATATCGGCGCCGAAGACGATCTCGGGCCGGATCGACCGGAACCTTTCGACCACGGCCAGCGCCTCGCTGCGGCTGTGCCGGCGCTTCATGCGCTTCAGGATCAGGTCGTCGCCCGACTGCAGCGAGAGGTGGAGGTGCGGCATCAGCCGGTGGTCGGAGGCCATGGCGTCGTAGAAGGGTGCATCGGCCTCGATCGAATCGATCGACGAGATCCGCAGCCGCGGCAGGTCGGGAACGTGACGCAGGATCTGCTGGACGAGCTTGCCCAGGCTCGGGGTGCCGGGGAGATCGGGACCATAGGAGGTGATGTCGACCCCGGTCAGCACCACCTCGCGATAGCCGTTGCCGACGAGGCGCCGGATCTGCTCGACCACGAGCCCCATCGGCACCGAACGCGACGGCCCGCGACCGAACGGAATGATGCAGAAGGTGCAGCGGTGATCGCAGCCGTTCTGCACCTGGACGAAAGCGCGGGACCGGCCGTCGAGGCCGTCGATCAGGTGCGCGGCGGTCTCGCGCACGCTCATGATGTCGTTGACCTGCACCTTGTCGTTGAGCGGGGTGCCGAAGGCGATGGGCGCGTAGCTCTCGGCCTTCAGCTTGTCGGCATTGCCGATGACCAGATCGACCTCGGCCATGTCGCCGAAGGAGCGCGCCTCGGTCTGCGCGGCGCAGCCGGTAACGATGATGGCGCGGCCCGGATGATCGCGGCGCGCCTTCCGGATCTGCTGCCGGGCCTGGCGCACCGCCTCGGCCGTCACCGCGCAGGTGTTGACGATCAGGGCGTCGCCGAGTCCGGCCTTCTCCGCCTCGGCCTTCATCACTTCCGATTCATAGGCGTTGAGGCGGCAGCCGAAGGTCAGCGTTTCGATGGCCATCAGGCAAGCTCCCGCTCACGCGACCAGCTGCCGGTGAAGGGATCGAAGCGGCCGGCGAATTCGCGCTCGGCCGGGCCGGTCAGCAGCACATGGTCGTCCGCCCGCCATTCGATGACGAGGTCGCCGCCCGGCAGCGTCACCGTGGCCTTGCGTCCGGTTCGGCCGGTGCAGGCGCCATTGACCAGCGCGGCGCAGGCGGCGGTGCCGCAGGCGCGGGTGAGCCCGGCGCCGCGCTCCCAGGTCCTCAGGATGAGGTGATCGGGCGCCACCACCAGGGCCAGCGATATATTGGCGCGCTCGGGAAAGATCGGGTGGTTCTCGAGCAGCGGCCCGAAGCGGTCGAGCGCGTAGTTCCACACATCGTCCTCGACCCAGAACGTCGCGTGCGGATTGCCCATCGAGACGACCGACGGGGTGTGCAGCACCGGATCGTCGATCGGCCCGATCTGCAGCTCGATCCCCGTCGTGTCGTGGAATTCCTCGGCGAGCGGGATCTCGTCCCAGCCGAAGCGCGGCCTACCCATGTCGACGGTGATCGACCCATCGGCAAGCTCGTCGCCAGTCAGGATGCCGGCGAGGGTTTCAAACACGAAGCTCTTGTTGCCGGTTTCGGCGGCAAGCGCCTGCACGACGCAGCGCATGCCGTTGCCGCAGGCCTGGGCCAGCGAGCCATCGGAATTGATGATCTCGACATAATGGGCGGTGCCGGGCGTGCGCGGATCGTGGATCGCCATGATCTGGTCGAAGCGCGTCGCCGGATCGGCATTGAGCGCGATGGCAGCGGCCGGGGTGACGCGATCGGCACGGCCGCGCATGTCGGCAACGATGATCTCGTTGCCGAGCCCGTTCATCTTGAGGAATGGGGCACTGGACATGCGGCTGACCCTGCGGCCGGAATTTGGGCTCTATATGGCGGATGCGAACGGGAATTGCCAGCCTTGCGGCCCCGGGACATCGGCTGGACATAGTAAAGCCTTCCTTAGCGATCCGTCGGGTAGGCTTGCGCAAAGGGAGAATCCGACAATGCCTGACGCTGCTGTCCGTCGCATGGCGGATCCGAAGGTCGACCGAGGCGATACCGACCTGGGAGAGATCGCTGCCCGGATCGGCGGGCTGGGGGTCGAGATCGCCGACCTCAGTGGCCTCGTCGGCGATCTTGCCGCCATTGGCGCGACCCAGGCCAAGGCGGCCGGCGCGGCGATGAGCGCGGCGCGCTCGATGCGGGCGACCTCGACCTCGCTCAGCGCCTCGATGCAGCATGCCCGCGATGCCGCCGCCCATACCCGAGAAGTGCTGAGCCAGAGCGCCGGCGAGATCGGCAGCGTGGTCGAGCGCACCGCCTCCACGCTGAAGACCCTGTCGGACGGCGCGGTCGACATCCGCACCTCCCTGGGCAGCGTCGAAGCCACGCTGCGGAACGTGCAGGCCGCCAGCTCTGCGATCCAGAAGGTGGCGCAGGAGACCAAGCTCCTCGCGCTCAACGCCAGCGTCGAGGCGGCACGGGCCGGCGATGCCGGCCGCGGGTTCGCGGTGATCGCGGTGGCCGTCAAGGATCTCGCCGACCAGGTGCGGAACTTCTCGGCCCAGAACCAAGCCAACCTGGTGGAGCTGACCGAGACGCTCACCTCGCTGTTGCGCGTCGCCACCACCAATGCCGATGCCGCACATGCCGCGATGGACGAGGCGCAGGCGGCCGGCCGTACCAGCGACACGCTGCACCGGCTGGTCGAGTCTGCAGGCGGACTTGCCGACGACATCGATGCGATGACCCAGCCGGTCGAACGCACCATCGACGCAGTCGCCGGCATGCAGACCGAACTCGAACAACTGGTCGACACCGTCGGCGACGCGCAGGCCAAGCTCGGGACGGCTGCCAAGCGCAGCGAGTCGATCCTCGAGATTTCCGAGGACAGCCTGCGGCTCGTGGCCGAAAGCGGCGTCGAGACACCAGACACGCCGATCATCGCGTTGTGCCGGGACAAGGCCGCCATCGTGGGGGCGCTGTTCGAGCGGGCGATCACCGACGGCCAGCTGACGATGGCGCAACTGTTCGACGAGCACTATCGGCCGGTGCCGGGCTCCGATCCGGCCCAGGTAACGACAGAATGCCTCGCCTTCACCGACCGCTATCTGCCGGCCATCCAGGAACCGGTACTCGGCTTCGACAGGCGAATCACCTTCTGCGCCGCGGTCGACCGCAACGGCTACCTGCCGACGCACAACCTGGTCTATTCCAAGCCGCAGGGCGACGATCCGGTCTGGAACGCCGCCAACTGCCGCAACCATCGCATCTTCAACGACCGCACCGGGCTCGCGGCCGGGCGCAACACCAGGCCGTTCCTGCTACAGACCTACCGCCGCGACATGGGCGGCGGCGTGTTCGCGCTGATGAAGGACTGCTCGGCCCCGATCTTCGTCAGGGGCCGGCACTGGGGCGGCCTGCGGATCGCCTTCAAGGTCTAGCGACGTCCGGCTCCGCAGCCGCGCGGGCAGCGAGCTGGGCCAGCAGCGGACCGAGCTCGGCCGGTGGCGCCCGCTCGATGCGGCGGTATTCCCGGCCATCGACGGTACGCTCGAGCATCCTGGCATCGACCATGGCGCGGCGGATCAGCGCGTGGTCGCCGAAGCCGTGCCAGGACCTGATCAGCGCACTGACCTGCCGCTCGGTGAACACCTCGCCGCGCGCGATGCGCGACCAGAACACCCATTGGCAAAGCGTCTGCAGCGCGAGCCGCGACGGCCAGCTCAGCAGCACGCCGGCCGCATCGAAGTAGCGGGCGGCCTTCTCGACCTGGCCGAGATCGGCGCGGGGGCCAGGCTCGGCGGCCGCCCGGAGCCGATCGGCGGTCTCGGCATCGGCCCTGAGGTGCTGGTAGTTGGCAAAGCCGGCGGCCTTGGCGATCAGATTGAGCAGCTCGACATGGGACGGCACGCCCTCACGGACGGCCAGCCCTGGCGGAGCGCCTTGGCGAAGGGCGAGAGGTCGGCGACCTCAAGCGGAATGGCAGTTCGGGACATGGCTCATCCTCGGTTGGTGCCGATCCGAAACGGACATCGCGGTCGCCGGCTTGCGAGATGGCACGCAGGACAAGTGCTGGCTCGAAGGATAGTCGCAGGTCTAGCTCCCCGAAATGGGGCGGCGACGCCTGGGTGAACTGCGGACCCATGACGCGGGTGTAGCGCAGCGGCGCCCCCGGCGACAAGACCATCGATACCTGTTGCATACGTATGCACTCTCGTGAGAACTATGACCGGCGGTTCGTCTCGCCACGGGAGTCGTGACATGAAAGCTGCCGTCCTTCGGGCCTTCGACAGGCCGCTCGCCATCGAGGACATCGCCATCGCCGATCCGCGCGATCGCGAAGTTCTGGTCCGCATCATGGCCACCGGGGTCTGCGCCAGCGATCTGTCCACCATCCGCGGCAAGACCGCCTCCGAACTGCCGCTGGTGCCGGGCCACGAGGCCTCCGGCATCGTCGAGCGGGTCGGGGCGGGCGTCTCGCGGGTGAAACGCGGCGACCGGGTGGTGCTGAGCTGGGCCCCCAATTGCGGCCACTGCTTCTACTGCCAGGAAAGCCATCCGACGCTGTGCGATACCTATGGCGGCGCGGCCATGAGCGGGGGACTGTGGGACCGCACCAGCCGGCTGGGCCCGGCCGAGGCGCCGCTCAAGCACTATTCCTGCGTCTCCTCCTTTGCCGAACTGGCCGTGGTGCCCGAGACCGGATGCATCCCGATCCCCGATGACGTGCCGTTCGCGGTGGCGGCGCTGGTCGGCTGCGCGGTGACGACCGGGTTCGGCGCCGTGACCAATGACGCGACGGTGCGACCGGGAGACCGCGTCGCGGTGGTCGGCGTCGGCGGCGTCGGCATCAATGCCATCGCGGCAGCCCGGCTGGCGGGAGCCGAGGTCATCTGCGCCATCGACGTCAACCCGGCCAAGCGCGAGGTGGCGCTCGTGCACGGCGCCACCCACTTCGTCAACGCCGCCGACGCGGACTGCCGCGAGCAGGTGCGCCAGCTCAGCCACGGCCGCGGCGCCGACGGCACCATCGAATGCACCGGCCGCCCCGCGGCGATGACGCTGGCCTACGACATCACGCGGCCTGCCGGCACGGTGGTGATCGTCGGCATCGCGCCCGTCGGCGCGCAGTTCGCCATCCCCGCGATCGGCCTTCCCGGCTCCAAGAAGCACATCGTCGGCTCGATCTATGGCGGCGGCGTGCCCGAGCGCGATATCGGCCGCATTCTCTCGCTCTATCGGCAGGGGCGGCTCGATCTCGACCGGCAGATCGGCCGGCGCATCACCCTCGCCGAGGTCAACGAGGCCCTCCGGGAGCTGGAAGCGGGCGTCCTCGCCCGCACCATCATCGCCTTCGACTGACCGGCGGCAGGCCGGCTCCTCCTCGGTCGCTGCCGATACGCCAGCGGTAGGGCGTGGCGGCGCCTGGGTGACCCGCAGACGCGGGGCGACGCTCACTTGCGTGCGCAAGCGGCGGCTTGGGGGAATGGCGCAGGTGCGCTATATCTGGCGCAGCAAGGAGATTGCCATGGCCATCACCGTGGAACTGGATCGCGACACCGACCAGCGGCTCGCCGATCTGGCGGCGCGCACCGGCAGGAGCAAGGCCGAGCACGCGGCGGAGATACTCAAGTTCGGGATTGAGGATGTCGAAGACTACTACCGGGCCGACGATGTATGGCAGCGCGTCCAGCGCGGCGAGGAGAAGGTCTGCAGCTCCGACGAGTTGAGGCGCGAACTTGGCTTGGAAGATTGAGTATGCCGACGCGGCCAGCCGGGTCATTCGCAAGCTCGATCGGCAACAGGCCAGACGGATCCTCGACTACATGGACCACCGGGTTGCGGCAGCGGATGATCCAAGGCAGCTTGGTGCCGCAATGGTCGGCGACCGGGCGGGGCAGTGGCGTTACCGTATCGGCGACTACCGAGTGATCTGCCAGCTGATCGATGACCGTCTGGTGGTCCTTGTGATTGATGTCGGCCATCGACGCGACGTCTATCGCTGATACCCTTTCCTTGACTCCACCCCATTCCTCCTCTATTCCCCGCGCCAATCCATCAGGTTCGAACGCCTGACGGCCGACCGGGACCCGTAAAGGTATAAAGAGATCCCGGAGGCTCACACCCGACAGCGCGATGCGCCCTCGGGTGGGTTTGGCGTTTGCGCTGATGGACCCTACATCCCGTATCTCGCGGGATAAGGACGGACCGATGTTTGAATCACTCAGCGACCGGCTTGGGAAAATCTTCGATGGACTGCGCGGGCGCGGGGCGCTCGGGGACAAGGACGTCGACGAGGCGCTGCGCGAGGTGCGGCGGGCCCTGCTCGAGGCCGACGTTTCCCTTGAAGTCGTGAAGGCCTTTGTCGAGCAGGTGCGCGAGCGCGCCGTCGGCGTCGAGGTCACCCGCTCGGTGACACCGGGCCAGCAGGTGGTCAAGATCGTCCATGACGAGCTGGTCAAGGTGCTGGGCGAGACGCAGGTCCCGATCGATTTCAACACCACCCCGCCGATGACCATGCTGATGGTCGGTCTGCAGGGCGCCGGCAAGACCACGCTGTCGGCCAAGCTCGCCAAGCGCATGACCGAGCGGCAGGGCAAGAAGGTGCTGATGGCCTCGCTCGATGACCGCCGTCCGGCGGCCAAGGAGCAATTGCGCGTCCTCGGCGAGCAGGTCGGCGTTGCGACGCTGCCCATCCAGCAGGACGAGAAGCCCGTCGACATCGCCCGCCGCGCCCAGCGCGAGGCAAGGCTGGGCGGCTATGACGTGCTGATCCTCGATACCGCCGGCCGCACCCATGTCGACGAGGAGCTGATGGCGGAGACGGCGGCGGTGAAGGCCGCGACTGACCCGCACGAGATCCTGCTCGTCGCCGATGCGCTCACCGGCCAGGACGCGGTGAACCTCGCGCGCTCGTTCGATGCGCGTGTCGACATCTCCGGCATCGTGCTCACCCGTGTCGACGGCGACGGCCGCGGCGGCGCGGCGCTGTCGATGCGGGCGGCCACCGGCAAGCCGATCAAGCTGCTCGGCACCGGCGAGAAGATGGATGCGCTCGAGGATTTCCATCCTTCGCGCATCGCCGACCGCATCCTCGGCATGGGCGACATCGTCAGCCTCGTCGAGAAGGCGGCGCAGAACGTTTCGGCCGAGGACGCGGCCAAGATGGCGAAGAAGCTCAAGAAGGGCAGCTTCGACCTCGAGGACCTGCGGGCCCAGCTCACGCAGATGAAGAAGATGGGCGGCATGGGCGCCCTGATGGGCATGATGCCCGGCATGGGCCAGATGAAGAAGGCCATGGCCGGGGTGAACCTCGACGACAAGGTGTTCGACCGGCAGATCGCCGTGATCAACTCGATGACCAAGGCGGAGCGGGCCAACCCGGACCTGCTGAACGCGAAGCGGCGCATCCGCATCGCCAACGGTTCGGGCACCAAGGTCGAGGACGTCAACAAGCTGATGAAACAGCACCGCCAGATGGCGGACATGATGAAGAAGGTATCGAAGGGCGGCATGGGCTCGCTCGCCGGCATGTTCGGCGGCAAGCTGGGCGGCATGATGCCGGGGCTGGGCAACATGCCCGACCCCGCCAGGATGGACCCGGCCGAGATCGAGCGGCTGGCGCGGCAGATGGGCATCGATCCCGCCTCGCTCCCGGCCCCCGGCGGGGCTGCTCCCGCGCCCAAGGCGCTCTCCGACAAGCTGCCGAGCGATGTCGGCAAGCTGCTCAATTCCGGCCCGGGACTGCCCGGGCTCGGGAGCGCGTCGCGCTTCCCAGGCCTGCCCGGCCTCGGCGGCGGCTTCGTGCCCAAGAAGAAATAACCGATCAGAACCGACAGACCGAAGGAACCAAGATGTCGCTGAAACTCCGCCTCGCCCGCGCCGGCACCAAGAAGCGCCCCTATTATCATGTCGTCGTCTCCGACGCCCGGTCGCCCCGCGACGGCCGCTTCATCGAGAGGATCGGCACCTACGATCCGATGCTCGCGGACCGGGAGAAGCGCGTGTCGCTGGTGGCGGAGCGCGTCTCGCACTGGCTCAGCGTCGGTGCGCAGCCGACCGACCGCGTGGCGCGGTTCTTCGATGCGGCCGGGCTGATGAAGCGCGCCCCGCGCAACAACCCCGAGCGCGCCGTTCCCGGCACCAAGGCCACCGAGCGTGCTGCCGAAAAGGCCAAGAAGGCCGCCGACGCCGAGGCCGCCAGCAACGCGCCGGCCGAAGCCGCAGCCGAGTAAGCCGTGGCCCCGGCGGTCGACGGCGACAGGCAGATCCTCGTCGGCCGCATCGGTGCGGCCCACGGGATCAAGGGCGAGGTGCGCATCCAGTCCTTCACCGAGGACCCGTTGGCGCTTGCCTCATACGGACCGCTCTCGACCAACCGGCCGGGACTGACCATCGTCATCCTCGCGGCGCGCACCAACACCAACGTGCTGGTGGCGCGACTCGCGGGGGTGAGTGATCGTACCGCTGCCGAACGGCTCAACGGCCTCGAACTCTATGTCGCCCGCTCGGTGCTGCCGCCGCCCGACGAGGACGATTTCTATCACGCCGACCTGATCGGGCTGAAGGCCCGTCTCGCCGACGGCACCGAGATCGGCGAGGTGCTGGCCGTCCCCAACTACGGCGCCGGAGACCTGATCGAGGTGCGTGATCCGCACTCGGGCGATACCTACCTCTATCCGTTCAGCCGCGCCGTGGTGCCGGAGATCCGGATTGCCGAGGGCTACCTGACGATCGTCCCGCCGATCGAGGCGGAGCCGGGCGAAGAAGAGCCGGATTGAGCTTTTCGGCGCACATCGTCACGTTGTTCCCGGAGCTGTTTCCGGGCCCGCTCGGCGCCTCGGTGCTGGGCCGCGGCCTCGCCGAAGGGCTGTGGCGGCTCGAGACCACGCAATTGCGCGACTTCGCCACCGACCGCCACCGGACGGTGGACGATACGCCCTCGGGCGGCGGCGCCGGCCTGGTGCTGAAGCCCGATATTCTCGCGAGGGCCATCGACGCGGTGTCGCCGCCCGACGATCCGCGGTCGCGCCTGCTGATGAGCCCGCGTGGGCTGCCGCTGACCCAGGCGCGGGTGCGCGAACTCGCCGCCGGACCCGGCGCGGTGATCGTCTGCGGGCGCTTCGAGGGTGTCGACCAGCGGGTGATCGAGGCGCGCGGACTCGAGGAGGTCTCGATCGGCGACTATGTGCTGGCGGGCGGCGAGGTCGCGGCCATGGTGCTGCTCGAGGCCGTGGTGCGGCTCATCCCGGGCGTCCTCGGGGCGGCAGAGAGCCATGCCGACGAGAGCTTCGAGCACGGGCTCCTGGAGTATCCCCAGTACACGCGGCCGCAGCAGTTCGAAGGGCGGGAAATTCCCGCCGTGCTGACGTCGGGCGACCACGGCAAGGTCGCCAGGTGGCGGCGCGAGCAGGCGGAGGCCCTGACACGGGCGCGCCGGCCGGATCTGCTGGCGCGCTGAGGCGCGCCGGTCGGGTGAGGAGACTCACGGTCCTTCAGGGGGCATCGTGGCGGCGCAAAGCCGAGCCTCCTCACCCTATCCCCCTTGTCCAGAGGGGGAATCCGGCACGTCGTTGGTGCTCGCCTAACCCTTGGCGAGCAGCTTCCTGATCTTGTCGACGGCGGTCGAGACATTCTCGCCGTAGGCGATCGTGCCTTCGAAGCCGCCCTGGTTGTTGAGCAGGAACACCGAGGCGGTATGATTGATGGTGTAGTCGTCCCCCGCCCCCGGCACCTTCTCGGCCACCACGCCCCAGGCGCGGACGATCTTGTCCACCTCCTCGGGCGTGCCGGTGATCCCGGTGATGCGGTCTGAAACCCAGGAGACGTAGTCCCCCAGCACCTCGGGCGTATCGCGCGTCGGGTCGACCGTGACGAAATAGGCCTTGAGTTCCCCGGCGTCGGGACCCAGCTGCTCGAACCAGACCGACATCTCGGCCATGGTGGTGGGGCACACGTCCGGGCAATGGGTGTAGCCGAAGAACAGCATCGACGGGTGCCCCTGGAATATCGTCTGGTCGATGGGGTTGCCGCGCTGGTCGAGCAGGGCATAGCTGCCCCCGCCGATCCCGCCTGGCGACTTGGGCGGCGCCACGACGAACAGCACCGTGGCACCGATGGCGGCAATCGCCACGAGGGCCCACAGGATCAGGCGGAAACGGCGAAGGGCAGCGGGGGACATGGTCGGCCTCAGATCAACGAATCATCGATCATCATAACGCCGTCGAAGGCATCGAACTGCTTCACCAGTTCGGGCGCCACCGAGGCGTCGGCAGTGGAGACCTGCGCGGCCAGTTCATGCGCGACGTCGTGCGGCACGCCGATCCGGGACAGTGCCATCGCATCCTTGAGGCTGGCGCCGGAACACAGGTGGATGGCCCAGCCCGAGGCGGTCTTCTTCAGCAGCGCCCGTCCGCCGGTCCCCTCCTGCGCCCAGGCACTGACCGCATACTCGCCGACAACCACGATCGGCCCCATGGTGAGCGGGTTCTCAGGTTTGTCGAACATGGCCTTCTGCATGGCCGCGATGGCGTCGAGATCGCTCATGCCGCTCATGTCCATGCCGGCGCCATTGCCGTGGGCGTGCGCAGCATGGGCATCGTGGCCGGAGGCATCGCCATGCATGGAATGGTCGGGTGCCTTGGCGCCGAAGGCCTGGACATCGAGCAGCACTTCGACGGTGCCGGCCTTCTCGAAGGTCAGGGTAACGGGCACCTGGGTGCCCTCGACCAACGCTTGCTTGAGTTCCATGAACATCAGGTGCAGGCCGCCCGGCTGGAGCGTCACGGTCTCACCGGCCGGCACCGGGATGCCGTTGGCCAGCTCGGCCATCTTCATGACATCGCCCTCCATCTTCATCTCGTGCAGCTGCATGACGCCGGCCACCGGCGAGGCCGCCGCGATCAGGCGATCATCGGTCGCGCCCTTGTTGGTGAGCGTCAGGAAGCCGCCGGCGACGGGCGCATTGGGAAGGGTGGCACGGCTGAAGGCACCGGCGATGACGATGTCACCGACGATGACTTCAGCAGCGACGGCTCCGCCGAGGAGCGGCGCGCCGGCGAGCCCGCCGCCGATGAGGGTCAGCGCCACGAGGGCGGCCCGGATGCTGTGTCTGTTCATTTCAGTACTTCCTTTCTCGGCCGGGGTCCGGCCTGTTGGGTCAGGGGTTGAGGTCAACTTGGCCCGCCAGCTTGACGAGCGTGAAACTGTCGATGCGCAGGTCGAGTTCGACCGTCCAGGTGCCGCCTGCCGGCAGCAGCAGCGGCGCCTCCCAGAAGCCGTCGGCGGCCGGCTCGACACTGCGCCTGAGCCGCTCGATGCCGAGCGCCGGATTGGAGAGCGACAGCGCGACGGACCTGGGGGAAATGGCGGCGAAACCGGCATCGGTGAGCCAGATGCGCAGCAGCATCGGGCCGGCCCGTCCCGGCGTGAAGGTGAGGTCGGCCATGGCGGCTTCGCCGTGCAGGTGCAGGTGGGCCGGCTGCGCGGCCGTTTCGGCCACGACCCGCGGCGGCGGGGTGAAGCGCCAGCCGGCGACGACGCCGAAGATCGCGAGGACGAGCAGCAGTTCGACACCGATGCTGCAGCGCAGTCGGCGACGAGCCGGATCGGCTCCGGCCAGCACCGGGCGGGTCAGCACCGCGCGGTTCCACAGTGCCAGCCCGAACAGACCGGCGAGGAGGACCAGCTTGGCGCCGAGCAGCACCCCGTAGGCCGAGAGCCAGGCCGCGCCGGGCGGTCCCATCTGCAGCGCCGCGAGGGCGATGCCGCTGACGACGATCGGCGCGATGGCGAGCGGAATCTGCTTCGAGAAGCGCTCGAGCGCGGCCGGCGCCGCGGTCCCGGCCGAGCGCAGCAGCCAGCCCAGCGGGATCAGCGCCCCGATCCAGTACACCAGGCCGGCGATATGGAGGAACACGGCCGGCCGGCTGAGCCATTCGGGCGCCGCCGTGCCGGCATGGCCGCTCAGCACCGGGGCGAGGGCCGCGGCGATCCAGGCCAGTACGACGAAGCTGGCGCCAAGTCTGCTGCGTCCGAGGCCGGCAGCGGCCAGCGTCGCGGCAAAGGCGACGAGGGCGGCAATGAAGCTGGCGCCATAGCTGGTCGAAAGCGCCGTCGCCCAGGGCGCCGTCGACAGCAGCCGGCCGAAACCGACCCCGAGGGCATCAAGGCCCTGCAGGCCAAGGGCGAGCGGCGCAAGCAGCAACCCGATCCCCGCAGACACGATGGGCAGCGGGCGCAGCGGCGCCGGCAGCGGCGCGACGACGAGGCCGAACACGGCGGCACCGACGCCGACGAACAGTGCAGCATAAAGGCCGGCCCGTACGGCCCAGATGGCAGTTGCCAGCACGGCATCGGGGCCTGTGGCGACCACCGGGCGCGTGCCGGGTTCGCCGATCGAGAACACCAGCGATCCCGCCACCGGGTGGCCGTCGGCGGAGACGACGCGCCAGCTGAGCAGATGGGTGCCACGCCCGAGTTCGGCGGGAAGGGCCTGCGTCACCTGCTGGTCGGTGGCAAGCGCACCATCAAGGTCGCGCCGCTCGCCCGAAGGCGAGACCAGGGTGAAGACCAGCGGCGTGACCGGTTCTGTAAAGCTAAGGGTCAGCGTCGCGGGCGCGGCCGCCAGCACGCTGCCATCGGCCGGATCGGACGCGACGAGGCCGGCATGCGCCAGCGCTCCCGACAGCAGCAGGAGGCTCGCCGCAAGGACCAGCAGCAGGTTGATCGCGATTTTGCGGACCGCACGCATCGGCGCTGGAGTGCGGGGGCGCCCGGAAGCGCCCCCGCGCGGCCTTAGTGGTGGTGTTCGCCGGCCTTGATCAGCTTGACGCCCGGCGCCGGACCTTCCGGTTCGGGCTGGCCCTCGACCGGGATCTCGATCCAGCTGACTTCGCCGTTCGCACAGACCTGCACAGCCGGGAAGTACATAGTGGTACCGGCCTCGAGCGAGCCGGCGATGGTGCCGCGGAACACGAACTCGTCGTAGAACTCATCCGGCAGGTTGCCGCCCGACCAGGTGATTTCGAGCACCCCCTCGGTCACCTTGGCCCCGTGGTTCTCATAGGTGTTCTTGTATGGCCCATTGACGGTGGTCAGTTCCCAGCCGGCCTTGGGCATCGGCTTGACGGAGAAGAACCCCTCGGGAATCTGCACGCGGACGGTATGGGTCGCCTGGCCGTCGCAGCCATGCGGCACGCGCAGAACGGCCTTGTAGGTGGAGCCGAGGGCGGCCTCGCCGACCTCGAAGGTCGCGTGGGCCATGGCAGGCAGGGCGGAAATGACAAACAGGCCAGCCGCAAGCGCGGCGCGGGAAAGAATGATCATGATGTGTCTCGTTGATGTGACCGCAGCGCCCGCAGGGCGCGGGGCGATCGTTGATCCGAAGGCGAAGATGGATCAGACGAGACGAGGCGGGCCGCGGGCCTCCGGCAGGCCGCGCACCGGCGCCAGGACCGGCAACTCCGGCATGGCCTGGGCAAAGTCGGCGCCGAGCGCCAACCGCAAGTCGATGAGCCCGCCAGCCGGTGGCGGCAGGGCTGCGCCGAGCACGCGGCAAGCATGGCAGGGTGCATGAGCGGAATCGGTACCGGACGGATCGTCGCCGCAATAGCTGAAATCGACCGCCGCCGTCAGCACGTCCTCGCCGCCGGCGAGACTCGGCGCCGGCGCATGCCCGAAGCTGAGGAATATCAGCGCCAGCACGCCCAGGGCGCGCAGGATGTCGATGCTGATGAGCCGCGCGTAACGCACCGGCCGGCCTCCCCAGTTGCAGCGCTGATCTAGCGCATTGTCGGCGCACTCGTCATGCGGCAAATGCGCTGGGTGGAGATTGATCTGGCGCAAGCAAGGTGACAGAACATGTCGATGACGGTGCGTGCGTCCCTTCGGGCGCATGTGAAACGGGAAGCCGGTACGCCTTCGGGCAAGGCCGGCGCCGCCCCCGCGACTGTATCGGGTGAGTTCTCCTCCACGCGTGCCACTGGTTTGCGACTGGGAAGGCGGAGGAAGAGGCCCGGAGCCAGGAGACCGGCCGTCACAACGAAACGCGATGCGGGACGGTGGGTCCCGGACAAGGAGATTTCATGCGCGCGATACTGAGCCTGCTGCTGATCCTGCTGCCGACGGCGGCGCTTGCCCATACGGGGGCCGGCGATGCGTCGGGCTTCTTGCATGGCTTCATGCACCCGATCGGCGGCGTCGACCACGTTCTCGCCATGGTGGCGGTCGGGGTGTTCGCCTATGTGCTGGGCGGCCGGGCCCTGTGGCTGGTGCCGCTAAGTTTTGTGGGCATGATGGCGGTCGGCTTCCTCGTCGGCATCGGCCAGGTCGACTTGCCGTTCGTCGAACTGGGGATCGCGCTGTCGAGCGTGGTGATCGGCGCCGCCGCGGCGCTCGGCCGGCCGATGCCGGTCGTGGCGGCCTCGGCGCTGGTCGGGGTGTTCGCCATCTTCCACGGCCATGCCCATGGCGCCGAGATGCCGGTCGATGCGGCCGGGCTTGAGTACGCAGCTGGCTTCATCATTGCCACCGCGCTGCTGCATGCCGCCGGCATTGCCGGGGCAATGGGCGTGGCACGGCTGGTCGGCAAGTACGGCAAACTCGTCGCGCAGATGGCGGGCGGGCTGTTCGCGCTGGGCGGCGTCGGCGTCCTCGCCGGGTGGCTGTAACACTCGGGCAAGCGACGCGAGCCGTGGGCTCGCCCCACTCCTGATCCCTCCCCGCCATGGGGAGGGAAACGAGCGATGATCCGGCAGCCCGGATGGCCCCTTCCGCCGCAACATCGCGAGAGGCCGCTGGCGTGCGAGCCCTCCGGGGCCCTAGACTCGCGGGTGTTCTTGCTCTATAGCCGCGCTCGCCGGAGCCACGGGCCCGGCCAATAAGCGCATATAATCCGTGCAACCAAGACCGGGCGGTCGGCCGCAAGGCCGGCGAAACGCTCCAGAGAAAAGATTCGAGAACGGAACCCAGATGTCCAAGATCATCGCAGAGCTCGACAAAGAGCAGTACGAAAAGCTCGCCGCCGCCGCCAAGCATCCTGAGTTCACCCATGGCGATACCGTCAAGGTGTGGGTGAAGATCCGCGAAGGCGACAAGGAACGCCTGCAGGCCTATGAAGGCGTGGTGATTGCGCGCTCCGGCGCCGGCCTCATGGAAAGCTTCACCGTCCGCAAGATTTCCTACGGCGAAGGCGTCGAGCGCGTGTTCCCGGTGCTGAGCCCCAATATCGACCGCATCGAAGTGGTCAAGCGCGGCAAGGTGCGTCGCGCCAAGCTCTACTACCTGCGCGATCGGCGCGGCAAGGCCGCCCGTATCTTCGAGAACGTCGGCGCCCGCACCAAGAAGATCGAGGCCGGCGAGCGCGAGTCGGCGATGGCCGCCAAGAACGCCCGCGAGGCCGAGAAGGTCGCCGCGGCCGAGGCCCTGGCCAAGGAACTGGCGCAGAAGGATGCCGAAGCAGCCGCTGCTGCGGCCGCCGCCGAGCCCAAGGCCGAGTAGGCCGGGCCCGCCACAGTTCGGGCGGCTTCTTCACGCGAATTCCAAGCCCGGCCATGGTGCCGGGCTTTTTGATTCCAAAGAGGGATTGGGATGGGATCGGACGAGGCGGCGGAACGGGCCGAGATCGCCGCGGAGCTGAGGGCGGAGGCGCGGCTCTTGCTGGTTGAAACGGGCCTGCTCGAGCTGTTCACCCGCCATTTCGGCCAGGCGGTGGTGACCGGGAGCGCCGGCTACGACCTGATGGTGTGGCGCGATCTCGATATCCACATGCCCTGCGAGGCCGAGCGCTGGGAAGAATGAGCCGGGCTCGGGGTGGAGATCGGACAGCAGCTGGCGAGCCGCGGGCTGATGCTGCACAAGGCACACTATCTCAACGACTATGTCGACCCGCATCCGCTCGGCGCCGGGCTCTACTGGGGGCTGGAGTTCAAGGACTTCGCCGACAATCTCTGGAAATGGGATGTCTGGGGCTGGGAGCCGTTCGACTTCGCGGTGCGGCAGGCGCGCGACGCGAACCTCAGGGCCGACCTCTCGGCCTGCGACCGCGACCTGATCCTCAGGCTCAAGCACGAGGCCCGGGCCCGGGAGGGCTATTACGGGCAGGTGGTCACGAGCTTCGACATCTACCAGTTCGCGTTGGCGGGCGCGGGGAGACGCTGGACGAGCTGGAGCGCTGGAAGGGACTGGGGGCTAAGTCGGCGCCCGCGCCAGCCGCCCTTCACCTTCGACCACTCCAGCCGCTAGACTCCCCGCGGGCAGCACCCTCGAACGTGGAGTCTCTCCATGCAATCCTTCATCTGCACCACCTGCGGCGTCGGGCATGCGCCGTCGGAGACGCCGCCGTCCAGTTGCGCCATCTGCGGCGATGAGCGGCAATATGTGAATGCCAGCGGACAGGCCTGGACGACGCTGGCAGCGCTCAAGGAGACGCACAGCAACGACATCCGTGAGGTGGAGGTGGGCCTGTTCGGGGTCGGCGCGAGCCCGCAGATCGCCATCGGACAGCGGGCACTGTTCATCGCGCAGCCGGGCGGCGGCGTGTTGTGGGACTGCACGCCGCTGGTGACGGACGCGGCGGTGGAGCGGATCAAGGGGCTGGGCGGGGTACGCGCCATCGCCATCTCGCATCCGCATTTCTACTCGTCGATGGTCGACTGGTCCGAGGCGCTGGGCGGAGTGCCGATCCATATCCACGAGAGCAACCGGCAATATGTGATGCGGCCGTCCGACCGGGTGAGCTACTGGGCCGGCGAAACGCTGGGGCTGGACCAGGGGATCACGCTGCGCCGCTGTGGCGGGCACTTTGCGGGCAGCTCGGTGCTGCACTGGGCGGCGGGCGCCGACGGCAAGGGCGTGCTGATGACCGGCGACACCATCATGGTGGTGCCCGACACCCGCTGGGTGAGCTTCATGTACTCGTATCCCAACCTGATCCCGCTGCCGGCGCGCGAGGTGCGGCGGATCGCGGCGAGCGTCGAGGACTTCGCCTATGACCGGATCTACTCGGCCTGGTGGGACCGGGTGATGCAGCGTGACGCCAAGGCGCGGGTGGCGGCCTCGGTGGAGCGGTACGTGACGGCGATCAGCTAGGCACGCCGCCAGTCGACCAATTGCGGACGGCGAGCGGTCACCACCCCTCACCCTAGCTCCCCTGGTCGCTGTGCTCCCAAGCTGCACTACCCTCCCCGCGAGGGGGAGGGTGACGACTGGGGGCGCGGTAGACTCGATCGGCACCTCGCTTGGAGCGGGGGGGGGCGAAGCGAGCGAGTTCAAGATATATCTTGGAACACTCTTGAACGAGTGGGGGGCCGCGCTCTATCTTCGAGCTATCGTAAGATATATCATGGAGAAGAAGATGCGAGGTCACGATCAGAATTGGGACCGCAACTGGCGCCGGATGGAAGCGATGGCGCGCCGCGGGTTCCGCAATTTCGGGAACTTCAACATCGGCGGCGGTGACTGGGGCGGCTTCGGCGGCAATTTCCGCATCGGCAAGATGCTGGCCTCGGGCGACCTGCGCCTCGTGGCGCTGTTCCTGATCGAGCAGCAGCCGCGACACGGCTACGACCTGATCAAGGCGATCGAGGAGAAGTCGCACCACTTCTATTCGCCGAGCCCCGGGATCGTCTATCCGGCGCTGACCTTCCTCGAGGAGGCGGGCTACGTCACCTCGGCGGCGGAGGGCAACAAGAAGCTCTATACCATCACCGACGAGGGGCGGGCGCATCTCGCGGACAATCGCGAGGCGATCGAATCCACCCTCGATTTCCTCGGCAAGGCCGGGGCGCGGATGGAGGAGTGGCGCGAGAAGATGGCGAACCCGGATTTCCCGTTCAGCCCCGAACAGGCCGAGCGGTTCCGCGACATGGGACGGCAGGGCTGGCCGTTCGGCGAACGCGGCGCGCCACCGCCGCCGCATCCGCCGCATCCCGGGCGGCCGGGTTTCGAGGCTCGCGATGCCGGGCCGTTGCCGCGCGACGTCGACGAGGCACGCAAGGCGCTGAAGCGGGCGCTGAAGGAAGCGGTCAAGAACGGACCGGAGGAGGAGCAGCGGGTGATCGACATCCTCAACCGCGCCGCCGAGGACATCCGCCGCGGCGGTCGTGGCCGCCGTCCCGAGGACGTGGTCGATATCGATCTGGAATAGTTGCCCCCCGCAGCTTGGCCCTCGCCGGTTGATGCCGGCGGGGGCCCCTGGACCAAGACTAGCGCCAGAGCCCGAGGATGAGGCCCATCAGCAGGAACATCAGCGTCAGGTAGCCGCCGTTGATGAGGAAATAGGCCGGCGGGCGGCGCTCGAACAAGGCGACGACGAAGAGCCCGAAGGCGGCCCAGCCCAGGCCGGCGGCGAGCGAGTAGGCAAGGGTCATCGTCAGGTCGGCGCCGGCGACGAAGAAGGCGAGATTGACAGCCATCAGCGCGGTGAAGACGAAGGCGAGGCCAAAGATCATCGGCAGGTTGGCGTTGGCGATGGCCTCGTCGCTGAGCCCGGCGGCACGTTGCCAGGCCTTGGCGAAGAGCAGCGGCGAATACCACAGGCCACCGAGCATAAATGCAGCAATGGTGGCGGCGATGACGGCGAGCCAGTTGACGGCAGGCATGGTGTGTTCCCCCTGAGACCGACCTGATGCTGCCCCAGACGGCGCGATCCGTCTTGTAGAAAACGGAAGTCGACGGCCGGGTGGTCTGCTCCCTGCCGAACCGGTCAGCTATCGCCATCGGTGACGATCGGCAGGTAGTTCTCGAGGCCGCGATAGGCGGAGAGGTAGGCGCTCGGCGTCATGTCGGACATGGCGCGGAACTCGTGCACCAGGTGCGACTGGTCGGCGTAGCCGTGGGCGCCCGCGAGCCGGGCCCAATCCTGCGGCGGCAGCGGCGCGCCGCGAAACTCCATGTCGATGACCACGCCGCTCAGGCCGCGCAGCAGGCCGCGGAAGCGCTCGATGCGGGCGAACTGCTTGGGACTGACGCCGACATGGCGGCGGAACAGGGCGCGGACGTGGCGGTCGCTGTAGCCGGTGGCCTCGACCAGATCGCGCACCCGGCCGCGGCCGAGACGCGCGGCGAGATGACGGACGACGGGATCGATGCCGAGCCGCGGGCCGATGCGGCCCAGCAGCCAGGCTTCGGCCGCGGCGAAGCGGCCGGCGGGCGTTGCCGCCTCGAGGATGCAGTCGCGCAGCGAAGTGGCATCGATGACGTCGGCAAGGGTGAACACGGAATCGGTGAGGGTTTCGGCATCATGCCGGACGAGCGCATGGGCGCCTCCCGGGCGGAACCGGATGACGAAGAGCGAGGCCTGCGGCTGCGCCTCGATGATGATGGGCCGGCGCTGCATGCCGGAAATCCAGGCGCCGCGAAAAGCGGTGGCGATCGGGCCGTGCTCGGAGGCATAGAGCTTCTTGGGCCGTTCGCCGAGGTCGACGATCAACTCGATGGCGCCGTCGGGAATCAGCTTCTGGCGCTGGTGTGCTGGATCGAGCCCGGCGAAAAACGTCATCATCTCGACGTGGAGGCCGAGCGGCGGGGCGGGACGATGGATCGCGAGTTCCATTGACGCAGCAAACGATTTCCGGCGGCCCGAGGTCAACTGGCAAGCCGCGACGAAAGTCGAATCCCGGCCGAACCCGGGCGGCGGACGGCGTTTTGCATCTTGCGGCCCGATGCACTAACTTGTCTGACAGATTTGCGAGCAGCGGGTAGCAACGTGAACGAGATGACGCCCATCGGGGTGGACCGGGCAAAGGCGACCGAGGGTGTGGTCAACCGGCTGAAGGACGTGATCCGCAAGGACCGGCTGATGACCGACCCGGTGATGACCTATGCCTATTCGGGCGATGCGAGTTCGTACCGGCTGGTGCCGGCGGTGGTGGCGATCATCAACACCGAGGACGAGGTCCGGGCGGTGATCGAGGCGGCTCGGGCCGAACGGCTGCCGCTGACCTTCCGCGCCGCGGGCACCTCGCTTTCCGGCCAGGCGATCACCGAGGGCGTCCTCGCCGTGCTCGGCGACGGCTGGAAGAAGCTCGAAATTCACGACAACGGGACGCGGGTGACGCTGGGCCCGGCGGTGATCGTGGCCAATGCCAACCGGGCACTGAAGCCCTACAACGCCAAGCTCGGGCCGGACCCGGCGAGCCAGGCCACCTGCAAGATCGGCGGCGTGGTCAACAACAACTCGTCGGGCATGTGCTGCGGGGTGGCCTACAACACCTACCACACCATGCAGCGGCTGAGGGTCATGCTGGTCGACGGCACGGTGCTCGATTCGGGCGATCCGGCGTCGGTGGCGGCATTCCGCAAGTCGCATGCGCGGCTGCTCGAGGGGCTGCACCAGCTGCACCACCAGGTGACGGCGGACAGCCAGCTGGTGGAGCTGATCCGCAAGAAGTACCGGATCAAGAACACCGTCGGCTACTCCATCAACGCACTGGTCGATTTCCACGATCCGATCGACATCCTGATCCACCTGATCGTCGGCTCGGAGGGTACGCTCGGCTTCGTGTCGGAAGTGACCTACAACACCATCCCCGAACACCCCTACAAGGTGACCGGGCTGATCCCCTTCCCCGACCCCTATTCCTGCGCCCGGGCGATCTCGAAGCTCGCCAATGGCGGCGTGCAGTCGACGACCGGCGTGACGGCGGCCGAGTATATCGAGCGGCGGGCACTGGCAACGGTCGAGCACCTGCCGGCGATCCAGCCCTATGTGCGCTTCTTCACCGAGACCTCGCCGGTGATCCTCATCGACATCAGCGCCCCGGACGAGGAAACGCTCAGGCACGAGACCGACAAGGCGACGGCCATCCTTCACTCCGAAGGGGCGACGCATATCGATTTTTCGCCCGACGAGCACAAGTCGCATGCGCTGTGGGACGTGCGGAAGGGGTTCTTCGCCTCGGGCGGCGCGGCGCGGCCCAAGGGCACCTCGATGCTGACCGAGGACGTGGCGGCGCCGATCGACCGGCTGGCCGACTTCGTCATCGACATGCGCCAGCTGCTCGACGATTTCGGCTATGACGACGCCATCATCTTCGGGCATGCGCTCGCCGGAAACCTGCATTTCCAGATGAGCGACAACTTCATGGAGCCGGATGCAGCCGACAAGTTCGACCGCTTCTCCAAGGCGCTCAGCGACTTCGTCTCGGTGCGCTACGGTGGCTCGCTGAAGGCCGAGCACGGCACCGGCCGCGCCATCGCGCCCTTCGTCGAGGCGGAATGGGGCACCAGGGCCTATCTCGTGATGCATGAGGTGAAGCGCCTGTTCGACCCCGAGGGGTTGCTGAACCCGGGCGTGCTGCTCAATCCCGACCCGGACATCCACATCAAGAACCTCAAGCTGATGCCGCTCGCCGACGAGATCGTCGACCTGTGCATCGAGTGCGGCTTCTGCGAGCCGGCCTGCCCCAGCCATCACATGACGCTCTCGCCGCGCCAGCGCATCGTGGTGACGCGCGAACGGGCGCGGCTGAGGCAGACCGGGGAGGATCCGGAGCGGCTGAAGGCGCTGGACGACGGCTTCCAGTATGCCGGACTCGATACCTGTGCCGCCTGCAACCTGTGCTCGCTGCGCTGCCCGGTGGGAATCGAGACCGGCACCATGGTGATCGGCGAGCGCGGACGCCGACGCACCGATGGCGACCACAGGACCGCGGCGTGGGTTGCCGACCACACCGGCGCAGTCGAGGTGGGCATGAGGCTCGGGGTCGGCCTGCAGCACCTGTCGCGGCGGATCGTCGGCGACGGTGTCACCGATGCGGTGGCCGGGGCCATGCACCGGCTCGCGCCCAAGGCGGTGCCGCGGGTCTCGCCGGCGCTGCGTGTCGGTCCGGGAGTGCCGAAGCCGGCGACTGCAGTCGGTGCGGCGCCGGGCGGCACGGTCGTCTATTTCCCCAGTTGCGCGACCCGCATGTTCGGCGCCCAGACCGCCGAGAACGGCCTGCTGCCGACCACCGACGCCATGCTGGAACTGCTGCGGCGGGCCGGCTTCAACCCGGTGGTGCCGGAGCAGCTCGAGGGTCAGTGCTGCGGCCAGCCGTTCCTCTCCAAGGGGTTCCCCGAGGCAGCCGAGCGGGTGGGGACGGGGACGCGCTCGGAACTCGACCGGCTGTCGGATCATGGCACCCACACGGTCGTGACCGATGCCTCGACCTGCGCCAAGCACATGCGCGAGCATCCCGGAGCGGCGACGGTGCTCGATTCGGCCGAATTCCTCGTCAACGAGGTGCTGCCGCGGCTCACCATCACCAGGCCGTTGCCGACGGTGGCGGTGCACCACAATTGCTCGGCGCAGCGCCTCAAGGAGCAGGCGGCGATCGAGGCCCTTGCCGCAGCGATCGCGAGGCAGGTCGTCGTGCTCGATGCCATCACCTGCTGCGGCTACGCCGGCGACAAGGGGCTCTACGTTCCCGAGCTCAACGCCCATGCGACGCGCTTTGCGCGGGCGCAGATACCCCCCGACTGCACGATCGGGCTCTCGACCGTCTCGACCTGCGCCACCGGGCTCAGCGAGCGGATGGGGATTCCGTTCGTCTCGATCGCGAGCCTGCTGGAGAAGGTAAGCCGCCCGTAACCGCAACAGACGCTGACTGACAGCGAGGAGACCCGAAGATGCCGCAGATCGGTTTCGACAATCCCGTCTTCGCCACCTACGCCATTGCGGCGGCCCTGATGGTGCTCAAGGCGGTGGGCATGTCCTGGCTCACCGTGGTCAGGATGATGCAGGTCAAGGGCGGTTATCGCTCGCCCGAAGACGCCAAGCGCACGGCGCTCAATCCCGAGCCGAGGCCCGGCCAGCTCGAACCCGACGACCGGGTCGAGCGCATCCGCCGCATCCAGCACAACGACCTCGAGAACCTGCCGTTCTTCTTCGTCGCGGGCTTTCTCTACGTGCTCACCGCTCCGCCGCTATGGCTGGCTCAGGCGCTCTTCTACGGCTACGTGGTATCGCGGCTGCTGCACTTTGCCGCCTACTACACCGCCCAGATCCATGACATCCGGGCCACGCTGTGGACCATCGGCTCGCTGATCATCGTCTTCATGACGCTGGCGAGCCTGTGGACCCTGCTGGGCTTCTAGCTATAGCTGGACGGGGTGCGGGCGGGTGACTGCGGCAGCGGCTTGCTGAAGATCGCAACCGGCTCGGTATCGATGAGCCGAAGCGATCGCACCATGTCCGCCGTCGCGTGCTTGTACGCAAGAAAGTGCGGCGTCGTCAGATGCGCCTCATAGGCGGCACGGCTGGCATAGACCTCGAGAATGCGGATCTGGTTGGGCGCGTGTTTGAGAGCCGTCGCCTGAAGCGACAACACGCCGGGCTCGAGCCGCACCGAGGCCGCGATCTCCTCGGCCAGCAAGGCCCGGTATCGAGCGAGCCGGGAGGGGTCGATCTCCAGTTCGGCGATCCGCACCAGCGGACAGTCTGGATCAGAGGGCATCCGTTCGGCTCCGTTGCCGGCGGACCGTCATATATCGTGTCCGCGGTGGCGCCGGTAGTGCGGTGATGAGGCCTTACGACGACCGCCAAACCCTGCTACCTCCCAACCATGACGGAACTGACCATCACCTCGCTCGGCCAGCACGGCGACGGAATTGCCACGCATGGCGGCGGCAAGGCCTTCGTGCCCTTCACGCTGCCCGGCGAACGGGTCGAGGCGGTGCTCGATGGCGAGCGCGGCACGCTGGTCGAGGTGATCAGCCCCAGCCCGCAGCGGGTGGCGGCGGCCTGCGGCTATTTCGGCAGCTGCGGCGGCTGCGCCCTGCAGCATCTCGACCCGGCGGCCTATGCCGCGTTCAAGCGCGGCCTCGTTGAGACTTCGCTGCAGCATGCCGAGGTGGAGACGGTGCTGCAGCCGCTGCGCGACGCCACCGCCGGCGGCCGGCGGCGGGCAACGCTGCATGTCAGGAAATCCGGCGTCGGCTATATGCGGGCGAGGAGCCACGACGTGCTCGATATCGCCACCTGCCCGATCCTCGCACCGGCCCTGCAGAACGCCGCGCCGCGCATCGCCCGGGCGCTGCTGCCGCTGGCCGGCGAGTGCGACGCGAGCTTCACTGCCACCGATACCGGGCTCGACCTGTCGGTGAAATCGGAACGCAAGCTGAAGCCGGTGGCGCTGGCCGCGTTCGCGCGCACACACCGGCTGGCGCGCCTCACCTTCAACGGCGAACCGGTGTTCATGGCGCAGCCGCCGGCCATCCGCATGGGCAAGGCCATGGTGGAGCTGCCGCCGGGGAGCTTCCTGCAGGCGACGGCGACGGCCGAGGCGGTGCTGGCGGGGCTGGTGCGCGAGGGGGTGGGCGCGGCGAAGACGGTGGCCGACCTGTTCTGCGGCGTCGGGCCGTTCGCGCTCAGGCTGGCAGAAGGCGCGCGGGTCTTCGCGGCCGACAGCGACCGGCCGGGGATTGCGGCGCTGCACAAGGCGGTCAACCACGTGCAGGGGCTGAAGCCGATCACCACGCAGGTGCGCGACCTGTTCCGCGACCCGCTGGCGCCGGTGGAACTCGACCGCTTCGACGCGGTGGTATTCGATCCGCCACGCGCCGGTGCCGAGGCGCAGGCGCGGGAACTGGCGCGCAGCAGGGTGAAGACGGCTGTCGCCGTGAGTTGCGAACCCAAGACCTTTGCCCGCGATGCCGCCATCCTGATCGGCGGGGGGTATCGGCTGGTCTCGGTGGCCCCGGTCGACCAGTTCGCCTATTCGACGCATGTCGAGGTGGTGGGGGTATTTCGCAGGTGAGCTGCGCCCGGGTCCGAGTGTTGCGCCCACCCCCTCCCAGCCTCCCCCGTCGACAGGAAGGTGCCGGCCGGTGGGTCTGGCCGGATCGTGCTTCACACTGGACACGACACCCTCCCCCTCTCGGGGAGAGCTGGGGAGGGGGGAGCCAGGAGGCGTGACCCATCCGTTCAAGCCCCGCACCACCCATGCCGAACTCGGCGAGGGCTGTTTCGACACGGTGAAGGCTGCCGCCTTCCCGCGGACGATCCTGCGCCATCGCCACCAGCGGGCGGCAGCGTCGGTGGGGCTCGAAGGGCTGACAGACGAGGAGTGGATCGGCCATTTCGGCCGGTTCGAGCCACTGCCCGGTTCGTTTCCGGAGCCGTTGGCGCTGCGTTATCACGGGCATCAGTTCCAGGCCTATAACCCGGACCTCGGCGACGGACGCGGCTTTCTCTTCGCCCAGCTCGAGGACCTGCGGGATGGACGCCTCATGGATCTCGGCACCAAGGGCTCGGGGCGAACACCCTGGTCGCGCGGCGGCGACGGGCGGCTGACGCTGAAGGGAGGGGTGCGCGAAGTGCTGGCGACGGCGATGCTGGAGGCACTGGGCGTCAACACCTCCAGGAGCCTCAGCCTGATCGAGACCGGCGAGGCGCTGCAGCGCGGCGACGAGCCCTCCCCGACGCGGTCCTCGGTGCTGGTGCGACTGAGCCACTCGCATGTGCGGATCGGCTCGTTCCAGCGGCTGGGCTACCTCGGGGACGAATCGGCGCTGGCGGCGCTGCTCGATCATGCGGTTCGCCACTACTACCCGGCGCTGTGGCATGACGGCGACGACGGCCGGGCGGCACAGTTCCTCGGCGCGGTCAGCGAGAAGGTGGCCAGGACCGGGGCGCGCTGGATCGCAGCGGGTTTCGTGCACGGGGTCCTCAATACCGACAACATCAACATCACCGGCGAGAGCTTCGACTACGGACCCTGGCGGTTTCTGCCCAGCTACGACCCCGCCTTCACCGCCGCCTATTTCGACCAATGGGGCTCTATGCCTTCGGCAAGCAGCCCGATGTGCTGGCCTGGAACCTGACCCGGCTCGCCGAGGTGCTGCTGCCGCTCTCCGAGCACGCCCGGCTGGAAGCGGCGCTCAACCGCTTCTGGCCAACCTTCCAGCACTCGGTCTGGGGGGCGGTGCTAGACAGGCTGGGGCTCCAATCGCTGGGGGCGGAGCAGGATTCGACGCTGGTGCAGGAGGTGTTCAACGTCCTGCACGAGACGCAGATGCCGTTCGAGCAGTTCTTCTTCGACTGGCGCGGCGGTGACGGGGGGCGGGCGATGCGGAGCCCGGCCGCGGAGCACTATCGGGGGGTGGCGTTCGAGACGCTGGCCGGGTTGATCACGGCGCATCCGCCGACGGCGAACGCCAATCTCGACCATCCGTATTTTGCACGGGAAACGCCGCGCACCATGCTGATCGAGGACATGGAGGCGCTGTGGGCGCCGATCGCCGAGCGCGACGACTGGCGACCGCTCTACGACGCGCTGGGCGAGATCGAGGAGATGCGCGAAGCCTATTCCGCCGCTTCGTGAGCACTCGCCACGGCGGCGAAATCGGCACGGCGGCCGGGGAGCTTGTCGTAGAATCGGCCAAGACCCGGCTCCACCTGCCGAGCCAGCGCGGCACACTCGGCGATGGCGCCGGTGGCATCGCGGCCATCGCGTAGCGCCGCGAGCGCCTCGGCATGGGTGGCACGCAGCAGCTTGAAGGCGCCGGTCGCAGCGAGGGCGGGATCGCCGACCAGAAGGTGCAGCACGACGCGATCGGACTTGCCCTTGAGCGCCATGGCCCCGGCCTCGAGACAGGCGAAATCGGGGATGGCCTCGCGCGTCGACGAGGTGATCAGCAGGTCGTACCCCATCTCCTTGCAGGCGCTCTCGACCCGGCTCGCAACGTTGACCGTATCGCCGAGCGCCGAATAGTCGAAGCGGGTCTCGAGACCCATGTTGCCCACCAGGGCGTCCCCCGTCGACAGCCCGATGCCGATCACCACCTCGTCGATGCCGCCGCGATTGCCGGCCCTGAGCCCGAAGGCGTCGGCGGCGTTGAGCGCCTTGAGCCGGTTGCGCATGCCGAGCGCCGCCTCGACGGCGCGCCGCGGATGCTCGGCAACGTCGACCGGCGCATTCCAGAAGGCCATGATGGCGTCGCCGATGAACTTGTCGATGGTGCCGAGGCGGCCGGTGATTTCCTCGCCCAGCGCCCCGAACATGGTGTTGAGCAGCGCCAGGATCTGCGGCGGGGTGAGTTTCTCACTGAGCGGCGTGAACCCGCGCACGTCCGAGAACATCACCGTTACCTGCCGCATCTCGCCCCCGAGCTTCAGCCGGTCACCGTTCTTTTCGATCTCGGTAAGCAGCGTCGGCGAGACGTAGTAGCCGAAAGCCCGGCGGATCTGCTTCTTCGCCTGGTCGGTGGTGAGGAAGCGGAAGAACACCAGCGCCAGATAGAGCAGCGTCAGCGCCACAAGGGCGTAGCTCGGATCGATCATCGTGCCGCTGGTGGCAAACATCCACCACGAGAAGGCGGTGACGCCACCGAGCGACAGCACGCCGACAGTGAGCCCGGCCAACGGTCCCAGCTGCAGGACGATCACCACCAGCAGGGCCCCGATCAGCATCAGCCCGACGATCTCGAGTCCCGCCACCCAGTCGGGCCGGGTGAGATAGGTCCCCGCCAGGATCTGCTCGATGGCCTGCGCATGTACGGTAACACCGGGGACGTTGTCGCCGAGCGTCGTGGTGTGCAGGTCGAGCAGGCCCGAGGCCGAGGTGCCGATGAGGACGATGTGGCCCGCGATCCGATCGGCGAGTTGCCGGTAGCCTGGCCCGAGCAACTCCCTCGCCGGCACCAGCATGTCGGGCCGGGGCCTGGAGTAGTAGAGCCAGAGGTCGCCTTCGGAGGTGAGCGGCACCGAGAAATCGGCCAGCCGAAGGCCGTCGACATAGCCCTCCGCCGCAGTGTCGCCGAACACCACCACGGTGCCGATGCCGAGCGCCAGCCGCAACGCTTCGAGCGACAGCGTCGGAAACAGCTTGTCGCCATTGGTCCACAGCATCGGCAGCCGCCGCACCGCGCTGGTCGACAGTTCGGTATTGAGGCTGAGGGCTGCAAGGCCGGGCGCCGCATCGCGCAGCATCGGCAGCGGCGCCGCAACGCCGGTGAGGAACGGAATCGATGCCGATGGGTCGGGGCCGGAGACGGCAAAGCCTCCCTTCGGCCCACCGGTCATCGGCTTGCCGCCGGGGGTGCGCGAGAACCCCAGGATAGACGGGGAGCGCGACAGCGCGTCGGCGAACAGCGCGTCGTAGTCGGGCAGACTGGCGGCGTCGACGCCCGGGATCTCGGCCGCGATGCGGCTGGGGGACATGCGATCGGCCTCGGGAAACAGCACGTCGAAGCCCACGGCGGCAGCGCCCAGTTCGGTCAACCGGTCGGCCAGCATCGCCAGCCGGTCGCGCGGCCACGGCCATTGGCCGAGATCGCCGAGCGAGGCCTCGTCGATGTCGATGACGCGGACCGGAAACTCGCCCTGCGGGCGTGGCTGCAGCCGCTGGTAGAAGTCGAAGGCGATCTCGCGCAGGACCTGCACCGGGAACGGATCGGCGGCGCGCACGAGCGTCAGCCCGAGGACGATCGCAAAACCCAGGAGAATGGGAAGCAGGCGCCGGATCATCCCTACTGCTTACCCTGTCCGGGCCCGACTGTCAGGGCACGTGGTTGAGGATCAGCTGCCCGCGATACTTCTCGGGCTCGTCGCTATTGCTCACCGGATCCTGCTCGGGCAGCACCACCGGCCGGTTGAGGCAGCGCCGCGCCTGCTCGAGCCGGAACGCAGCGAGCAGTTCGGCCTGCGAGTTGGCGTAGGGAAACATCGTGCGCAGCGCCTCGCGCGCCTGGCCCTTGACGTCGTCGGTCATGCCCAGAACCACCGCCTCGGCGGTACTTGCCTGCCCCAATTCGCACTTCGTCGACGATCACGCACTTGCCGTCGAGGGTGCACAGGATCACCGCGCCATGGAACAGCAGCAGGCTGGTGGCGGCCGCCTCGACGTTGAGGTCGAAGGCGGTCCCGCGCACGCCGACCGTACCGGTCGGGGTGGTGATCAGGTAGCGATCCTTGGGGGCGCCGCCGGTGATGAAGCGGAAGGTGCCGGCCAGCGCATTGACGGCGAACTTGCCGGCCGAGCCGTCCTCGCGCAGGAGGTAGTCCTCGATCACAAGGCTCGAGCGCGGGCCGATCACCAGCCTGGTGCGGTCCGAAAAGCGCAGCTCGACCAGGCCGCTCGCGTCGGTCACCACCTTGTCGCCGATGAACACGTCGCTGCCGACGGCAAGTATCCGTGGACCGGCCTTACCCTCGAGCGTGGCACTCTGGTCGACGCCCAAGGCGACACCCGAAGCGGCCAGCGCCGGTGCGGCCAGCAGCAGACCGAGCATCGTGACGAACAGCGAGGCCAGGGCACGCATCGACATCCTCCATCTGCCGGACAGGTCCGACCGTCTCTGATGCCACGCAGCAGATGAATGGCGGGTGAATGAGCCGGCCGGCTGCGCCTGACAACGTCAAACTCTGCGCTTGCCTCACGCGCTTCGGCTTGCCAGCATGACCCATACGTGATGCGGGCGCAGCAGGCGCCCGGCGAGGGACGAGGGTCAATGGTCGAGCTCTTCTTTCTGCTGTTTCTCGGACTCGAGCTCAAGCACTACATCGCCGACTATTTCATGCAGCCCGGCTGGATGCTGGCCGGCAAGGGCGACTACCGCAAGATCGGCGGCTACGCCCACGCGGGCGTTCATGCCGGCCTCAGCCTGATCGTGCTGCTGCTCGCCGGCACGCCGGTCGTGGCGCTGGTGGCACTGGCCATCGGCGAATTCGCCGTGCACTACCTGCTGGACTATTCCAAGATCCACTACTCGCGGGGCGTACACGTCGACACCCAGCCGCGCCGCTTCTGGAGCCTGCATGGGCTCGACCAGATCACGCACCAGCTGACCTATGCCGCGATGATCTACGCGGTGCTGCTGGCCAAGGGCCTCGCCTGATGCTGCCGCCCTACTTGCGCGTACGCCTCGCGGCCTTGCTCTCGTCCGGCTTTTCCACGAGCTGTGCCAGGATCTTGTCGACGAGGTCGAGATCCTCGCGCTTGCCCTCCGATTGCTGCTGCAGGTCGACCAGGTAGCTCGTGGTGTAGTAGAGCCGCCGGGCCAGCAGCGTCGCCACGTAGAGCGCCACTTCCGGATCGCCGCCGAGGAACTGGATGGCATCATCGATCACATAGGCCTTGACCGCCGACAGCGCCTTGACCGTGGCGCTCGCCGGAATGTCGAGCAGCGACGACATCTCGCCGAAGATCGACCCCGGCTCGTCGATGTAGCTGACCTGGGTGTCCTTGCGCAGCACCTCGACCTGGCCCTCGATCAGCACCAGGAGCTTGCCCTCCTGGCTGCCCTCGTCGATCATCACCTGGCCGGGCTTGAAGCGGACCGCCTCGCGTCCCTTGCAGTAGTCGAGAATATCAGACATCGGGCCCTCACCTGCCGCGCCGGCCATAGTGCTTTATCGGCGACCGCTTCGTCAAATACCGCCAGCATCCAGGCGAAAGCCTGCAATGGTGCAAATGAACGCCGAAGGGCCGGCGAACCGGCCCCTCGTTGCGCCGAAAGCCGGCGCCTCAGTGATTGTCCCGCGGCACGCCCATGGTCTGCGCCAGGCGCTGGTACTTGACGGCGGGCTTGAGCACGCCGCCGGAACCGAGCTGGTCGACGATGCCGCGCTGGATTTCCTGCCACGGCGTCTGGTGCGCCGGATACTTGTAGCCACCCATCGAAGCGAGGTCGGCGCGACGCCTCTCGAGCTCCTCATCGGAGATGAGGATATCGGCCGAGCCCTGGTTGAGGTCGATCCGCACCCGATCGCCGGTCCTGAGAATCGCCAGGTTGCCGCCCGTCGCCGCTTCAGGCGAGGCGTTGAGGATCGAGGGCGAGCCCGAGGTGCCGGATTGGCGCCCGTCGCCGACGCAGGCAAGCGCGGTGACGCCCTTCTTGATCAGGTAATCCGGCGGCCGCATGTTCACCACCTCGGCCGCGCCGGGATAGCCGATCGGGCCGGCGCCGCGCATGAACAGCAGCGTGTGCTCGTCGATGGCAAGCGCCGGGTCGTCGATGCGGTGGTGGTAGTCCTCGGGGCCGTCGAAGACCACGGCCTTGCCCTCGAACATGCCCGGATGGGCCGGATCGTTGAGGTAGCGCTCGAAGAATTCCGGCGAGATGACGCTGGTCTTCATGACGGCGTTGTCGAACAGGTTGCCGCGCAGCACCAGGAAGCCGGCATCCTGCTTCAGCGGATCGGCGACCGAACGGATCACCTTGGTGTCCTGCACCGTGGTGTTGCGGCAGTTTTCGCCCATGGTCCTGCCGTTGACGGTCGGGGCATTCTCGCGGATCAGCCCGGCCTTCATCAGCTCGTTGACCACCGCCGGCACGCCGCCGGCATGGTGGTAGTCCTCGCCCAGATACTCGCCGGCCGGCTGCATGTTGACCAGCAGCGGCACCTTGTGGCCGTGCGTCTGCCAATCGTCGATGTCGAGTTCGACACCGATATGCCGGGCAATGGCATTGACGTGAATGGGCGCATTGGTGGAACCGCCGATCGCCGAGTTGACGACGATGGTATTGATGAAATTGTCCTTGGTCAGGATGTCCGAGGGCTTGAGGTCCTCATGCACCATTTCGACGATGCGCATGCCGGTGCGATAGGAGATTTCCTGCCGATCGCGATAGGGCGCGGGAATCGCGGCCGAGCCCGGCAGCTGCATGCCGAGCGCCTCGGCCAGCGAGTTCATGGTCGAGGCGGTACCCATGGTGTTGCAGTAGCCGGTCGACGGTGCCGACGACGCCACCAGTTCGACGAACTGCTCGTAGCCGATCTCGCCGGCCGCCATCAGCTCGCGGGCCTTCCACACGATGGTCCCCGAGCCGGTGCGCTGGCCCCGGAACCAGCCGTTGAGCATCGGCCCGACGCTGAGCGCGATCGCCGGAATGTTGACGGTGGCGGCGCCCATCAGCATGGCCGGCGTGGTCTTGTCGCAGCCGATGGTCAGCACCACGCCGTCGAGCGGGTAGCCGTACAGCACTTCGACGAGGCCGAGATAGGTGAGATTGCGGTCGAGACCGGCGGTCGGGCGCTTGCCGGTTTCCTGGATCGGGTGCACCGGGAACTCGATGGCGATGCCGCCGGCCTCGCGGATGCCCTCGCGGACGCGCTTGGCCAGTTCGAGGTGGTGGCGGTTGCAGGGCGAGAGGTCGGACCCGGTCTGGGCGATGCCGATGATCGGCTTGTTCGACTGCAGTTCCTCGCGGGAAATGCCGAAATTCATGTAGCGTTCGAGATAGAGCGCCGTCATGTCCGGATTGGACGGGTTGTCGAACCAGGCGCGCGACCTCAATCTGCGCGCAGCGCCGCCGCCCGCGTTTCCGCCGCCGTTAGCCGAAGTCATGCTGGTCTCCTCGTGACGCAAATGTGCAGTACCGGTCGCTGCCCCTTCCACCCCAAGGGCGGCTCCTCGAACGCTGGGTCCTGCCGGTCTGGCTGATCAGCATCGGAATATCAGGCCAGCCGCGGCGCGGCAAGGGACGGCACGATGTGCGTACCTCAACGCAGCGTGCTCTGCCGCGCGCGCAGCTGCAGTGGAAAGGTGACGATGCGCTCGCCAACCTGCTGCCCGCCGAGCCGCTGCAGCAGCATCTGCCCTGCCCTTCGCCCCATTTCGAGTCCGCTCAGTTGCAGTGAGGTTAGCGGCGGATCGAAATAGGCGGCGAGCGGGATATCGCCGAAGCCGGCAATGCCGAGTTCGTGCGGCAAACGAATGCCCCGCCCGCGCGCCGCCAGCAGCGCTCCCGCCGCCAGCATGTCGGTGCCGAACAGGATGGCATCGCAGTCGGGCATCTGCTCGAGAATGGCCGTCAGGGCTTCGGCACCCGCGTCGGGCTCCCAGCCGCGCTCGACATGCACTACCAGGTCGCAGGCAAGCTGATGTTCAGCCAGTGCGGCGCGGAATCCTGCCACCCGGAGGCGGCCGCGATCGTAGAGTTGCCCGGCATAGGCAATCCGCCGGAAACCGCACGCGGCGAAGTGCCGGCCCATGATACGACCGGCCTCGTCCTCCGAAATGGTCACCAGCATGTCGACGGGATCGGGCCGCTGGTCCCACATCTCCACCACAGGAATGCTCTGGGAGGTGATGACGCCGCGGTCGAACTCGGGCTTGAGCAGATCGGTGAACAGCATCGCCGCCGGACGGAACGGCGCCATCGCCGCGACCACGCGCCGCTGCTCCTCCGCCGATTCGCCGATCCGGGCGGTCAGCAATTGCAGACCATGACCCTCGAGTGCCTCGGTGCAGCCCTGCAGCACGCTGGCGAAGTGGTGGTTCCGGAGCTTGGAGGCGAACACCGCGACGATCGGCGACCGACCCGAACGGAGGCTCGAGGCGAAACTGTTGACCACGTAGCCGGTCCGGGCCACCGCCTCGGCGACCTTGCGGCGCGTTTCTTCCTTGACCTTGTCCGGATTGGTCAGGGCCCGCGATACGGTGATCGGCGATACGCCTGCCACGCGTGCAACGTCCTCCACCCGAACCGGCCGGCTCGGGTCACCCGTGCGCTTCTTCCCAACCATTGACCTCTGTCACCCAACCCGACGAGCCGCTCCGCAAGCAGGCTCGCCTCCACTCCGTCCGTTGTCGCCGTCGACCTGCCACTCAATGTCTTGTGCTGCCTCGCGCCTCCAGCGTTATCGGATGCGAGACGATCGGATCATCCACCGGCGCCCCGTTGAGCCGCCGCAGCATCCTGCGTCCCGCCTCGCGCCCGACTTCGTACCCTCCCACGTGCAGCGTGGTGAGCGACGGTCGCGTATGCTGGCTGAACTCGAGATTGCCGAGGCCGGCGATTGCCACCCGGCCGGGCACCGGGATACCCCGGTCATAGGCCCGGACCAGAGCGCCGAAGGCAAGCACGTCGGTACCGAAGAAGATCGCGTCGCAGGCTGGCAGCTGTTCGAGAATGGCATCGAACGCGGCCATGCCGTCCGACATCTGACGCGTCCCCTCCATGGCGTAGGCCAGTTCGATCGAGGCACCGAACGCAGCAAGGCCGGTCCTGAGCCCCTCCAGTCGCTCCGCACCGCGCTCGACCGTATGGCCCGAGTAGGCGACGTGCCGGAAGCCGCACGCACCCAGATGCCGCCCCATCAGTTCGCCCGCGTCATGATTGGAAAAGCCGATCAGCATATCGATCGGATCGGGGCGCGCGCCCCACATCTCGAGCACCGGAACTCCGAGTCTTCCCAGCGCCCGACGCGTCGCCTCCGACCGCACCACGCCGGTGAACACCAGGCCTGCCGGCCGGAACGGCAGCACGGCGCCGACCGCGTCCATGTCGAACTGCTCCGAGTAGCTGGTCTGGGCGAACATCAGGTGGAACGGGCTGCCCTCGAAAGCGTCGATCAACCCCTGCATCGAATCGGCAAAATGCGGATTGAGCAGGCTGGAGACGAAGACCGTGACAATGCTCGACCGCCCCGAGCGCAGGCTCGAGGCGAAGTGGTTGACCACATAGCCGGTCTTGGCAACCGCATCGGCCACCTTCAGACGGGTCTCCTCACGCACCTTTTCCGGGTAGGACAGGGCGCGCGACACCGTGATCGGCGACACGCCGGCGAGGCGTGCGACGTCTTCCACGCGAACCTGCCGGTTCGTGTCTGTCGACTTGCGACCTAACGTCAACCCGTCCCCCAACCTTGGATCGCTCGCGGGCGCCGCCTGCTCACGGCACCCGGAAAGTCCAGAACGCCCCATCTGGCTGTTCCGACTCGATCCGCATTACCTCGTTCCACTTCGCAGTGCGCTCCGATCTTGTCATCGAGCCCACCTTGATCTGATCCGACTGCAGCCCGACCGCGAGATGACTGAGAGTCACGTCCTCACTTTCACCTGAGCGGCCCGACTGTATGGTGTTCCAACCGAGCGCGCGGGCGCGATTGCTTGCTGCTATCAGTTCCGACAACGTGCCGCACTGATTGGATTTGAGCAATACAGAATTGCATGCACCGATCTCGTTTGCCATGGCAATCCGGTCGGCGCTGGTGGTCAGGTAATCGTCCCCGATGACCTGGGTCGACTTGCCGAGCCGGCGGGTGATTTCGACAAATCCTGCATCGTCGTCCTCGCCGAGCGGGTCCTCGAGCGAGACGATGGGATAGGATGCCACCCAGCGCTCGAGCATTTCGATCATCTCGAGGCTGGAGAGCGTCCGGCCCTCGAGCGCCAGCCGGTAGCCGCCGGGCACGGCAAACGAACTGGCCGCGACATCAAGCGCGATGCCGATATCGGTGCCGGGCCGGAACCCGGCGGCCACGATGGCGCGGGTCAGCAGGTCCAGCCCCTGTTCGTTGGTGGTGAAATCGGGCCAGATGCCGCCTTCGTCGGCGACGCCCCCGGGACCGCCGCGCTGCGCCATGCCGCGCGCCGCCGCGATATAGACCTCGGCAATCCACTCGGTCGCCTCGGCAAAGCTCCTCGCCCCCAGCGCCAGTACCAGATAGTCCTGAATGTCGATGCGATTGCCAGCATGCCTTCCGCCGCCGAAGATCTGGATCATCGGTGCCGGGATGTGCGGCGCGTCCGGCGCGAGCCCGGCAAGGCCCCGCAGGTGCCGCCAGAGGGGTATGCCGCTGTCCGCCGCCGCGGCCCAGGCCACGGCCGAGGACGTTGCGACAATGGCATTGCCACCGAGCCGCGACTTCTGCGCGGCGCCATCCAGTGCAATGAGCGCTGCGTCGATTTCCGCCTGATCGTTCGCGTTCCGGCCGGCGAGTGCCGCTGCGATCTCGCCATTGACGGCCGCGAGGGCGAGATTGACGCCGTAGCCGCCGAGGCGCTTGCCACCATCGCGCTTGTCGAGCGCCTCGCGGCTGCCGGTCGAAGCGCCGGAGGGGGCGATGGCGCGACCGCGCGCGCCCGACACGAGGGTGATCTCGACCTCGATGGTGGGCCGGCCCCGGGAGTCCCACACCTGCCGACCGACGACACGCCCGATTGCACTCACACCCTGCGCTCCCCGGCAATTGTGGCGAACACCGCGCCCAACCTCGACACCGGCGACGCGATCAGCGGCATGGCCAGGTCGCGCACCGCCTGCTGGGACGCCGGCCCGAGATACTCGACCGGCGACTTGCCATCGACCCGAGCCAGCATCAGGCAGGGCAGCAGCGCCGCCGTCCGAGCCTCGACGCCGGACCGCAGCGCTGCGGGGAAGTGGGCCAGCCAGGTCGCTGCGAACGCCTCGGCCTGGGCCAGCAGCACCGTGCGCAGTTGCGGCAGGTGAACCGATTTCAGCGTCAGATGGTTGAGGCAGAAGGCCCCGTCGAAGGCCGGGTCGCCATACCAGGCGCATTCCGCATCGAGCAGCACCGGGTGGCCGTCGCGCCGCGACACGAGGATGTTCTTGGGACTGACGTCGCCATGGACCAGCGCGACCTTGGTGGACGCCGTGGTCGACAACACCGCCAGGATGCGCTCGGCAAGCGCCGGATGCCGACCTGCGGTGAAGCGCAGATAGGGATCGAGACGCAACGCATCGATAAGGTGATCGGTTGGGAACTCGGCTGCGGCAGACGCATCCCCCAGCGTAGCAGCATGGATGCGGCCCAGCGCCTCGGCCACCGCCGGCGCGACGCGCGGATCGGCGCGGCCGCCCAGCAGCTCGGCCTTCCACAGCAGGTAGTCGTCGGGCGGCAGGTACTCGAGCAGCGCAATGCCGTGCGTCCGGTCCTCGCCGATCACCGCTGGGGCCGAACCGGGAACGATGGCGTTGGCGCGCCTGAGCCACGCCACTTCGTAGTGGTTGCGCTCGAGCGGCGCCTGCCAGTCGCTGGCGACCTTCAGTTTCCTGAGGGCTCGCTTGGCGCAGAACTGCCGGGCACCCGGCAGGCCGATGCGCACGATGTCGGATGAGACGCCCCCCGCGAGCGGCTCGATGACCATCGGAGTGACGGGCGAGATGCCGGCCGCCGCGAACATGTGGGGGAGCAGGGCTTCCCAGCTATCGGTGGTCATCTACTCCCCCACCGCCGCCTAAGTCGCGACGAAACAACTAGAATGTTAGCGGATCCGGCTCGAACCCACAACCAATCCAAGATATGCAGGAATAACTCCGGGCGAGGAACCGGGCAGGGGAGGAACCGATGGGCCGACTGGACGGCAAGACGATTTTCATGACTGCAGCGGCGGCCGGCATTGGCGGCGCCGCGGCGCTGGCCTTCGCCCGGGAAGGGGCGAGGGTGATCGCGACGGATCGCGATGCCGCCGGCATCGCGCGAAAGGGGGCTGAAATGGCCACTCTCTCGTCCGGTCACGAGGCCTACGCGCTCGACGTTACCGACCACGCGGCGCTCCAGGCGGCCGCCGCGCGGCACCAGGGCGTCAACGTGCTGTTCAACTGTGCCGGCTGGGTGCACCAGGGGATGCTGGGCAACACCGCGCTCGATGACTGGCAGCGCAGCTTCGACATCAACGTCACCTCGATGTTCGTCCTGTGCCAGGCCTTCCTGCCGGCCTTCATCGTGCAGGGCGGCGGCAACATCATCAACGTCGCCTCGGTGGCGTCGTCGCTGAAGGGCGTGCCGAATCGGATAAGCTACATGTCGAGCAAGGCGGCGGTGATCGGGCTCACCAAGTCGATCGCCTTCGACTACATGAAGCACGGCATCCGGGCCAACACCATCTGCCCCGGCAGTGTCGACTCGCCATCCCTGCACGAACGGGCGCATGCGCTGGGCGACCACGACGAGGTGTGGAAGACCTTTATCGCCCGCCAGCCAATGGGCCGGATGGCGCAGCCCGAAGAGATGGCGCACCTGCTGGTCTACCTTGCCAGCGACGAGAGCGCCTATGCGACCGGCGCCAACTTCATCGTCGATGGCGGCATCACGATGTAGTCAGTCGGGCAGATCGTCGAGCGGCCTGCGCATGTAGAGCGCGGTGGACTGACGCCAGGGCTCGGTCTTCCAGGTAACGAAGCCCAGCCGCTCATAGAGCCGGACATTGGCGAGGAAGGCCGCATTGGTCAGCAACTGCAGCTCGCGGCGCCCTTCGGCGCGAGCCAGCCGGGCGGCGTGGGCGACCAGCCTTGTGCCGATACCGCGACCCTGGTGGTCCGGATGGACGGCGATGTTCTCGATCCACAGGTGATCGGATCGCATGTCCGTCTCGATCAGGGCGACGAGCGCGCCCCCCTCGACCAGCAGATCGATGCGATGCTCGAGCACTGCACGGGCATAGTCCGCCTGCATCGGCCGCGGCTCCCGCCCGATGATCGGCACCCAGCGCGCATAGGCCAGCCGGACGAGTCCGCGCACCCGATCATGGTCGTCCGGACCTGCGGTGATAAAGGGGGGCCTGTCAGGCGCCATGCCGGCCTCCTGCTCGATTTGGCATTCTGGCGATCAGAGCGGCGGCGGCACCCGAAGATTTGGCCTTCCGCCCCGGTCTGCCGACGGCTAAGAGGCGTCCCATCATTCCGTTCACGCGAGGAGTCCCCGATGAGCATCACCCGTTACCAGCCCGGCAAGCGCATGAGCCAGGCCGTTGTCCATGGCAACACCGTCTATCTCGCTGGCCAGGTCGCGGCCGACTACAACGGCTCGATCGAAAAGCAGACCGCCGAGGTGCTCGAGGCCATCGACCGCTTGCTGGCCGAGGCCGGCAGCCACAAGTCCAAGGTGCTGTTCTGCCAGGTCGTGCTCAACAACATTGCCGACTTCGCTGCAATGAATACCGTCTACGATGCCTGGATCGATCCGGCCAACCCCCCCGCCCGTGCCGCCATCGAGGCGCGCCTCGCCCATCCGTCGCTCAAGGTCGAGATCATCGCGGTCGCCGCGCGCGACTGACGCGGCACCGGCGTTTCTGCCGCTATTTCGGCGGCAGGATCGCGGCGCGCGGTTTGGGCACCGTGCGCTTGGCCGACCTGGAGTCGCCCGGCTTGGACTTGCCCCTGGCCTTGGGCTTGCCCGCCTCCGCCGCCTTGAGCTTGCCGGCCTTGGCCGGAGCCGCTTGCCCGGCGCTGCCCCTGCCGGTCCCGGCGGCCGGAGCGGGCGTGCCGACCTTGGCGGCCTGCGTCGCTTCGGCCTGGGCCAGGTGCCAGAAGTGATCACCGGTCCCCTCGGGGCGACCGGCGGCCTCCCACAGGAAATAGGCGCGGTCTCGAATCGCCTGCTCGGAGGGCGAGGCCGCGGCGGTCTTGGTCTTGCTGGGCAATTGTCATCTCCCCGGGGTTGGAGGGCGGCAAGGCCATCGGCCCCGCCAGCCGTGCTCGTCACGGCGAGATTTAGCAGCCACCGGAGGTGGCGCGAAGTCCCCTCGCCGCAACCGAGCCATGCCGGTCGCGCGCGGGGCGCGATTGACTCTTGCCGTTCCCCAATCGAGAGTACCGGTCATGGAGGAAAAGCTCAGCGAAACAGTCATTTCCTTCCGCCTGAAGCGGGCGGAGGAGTTTGCCCGCCAGTGGCGTTCGAACGCCAAGCGGCTGCAGTCGCTCGCCAGCAACCCCAAGACCCCGACCCTGGTGCGCAACGATGCCTTGAGCGAGGCGCGTACAGCAGCGAGCATCGTTGCGGCACGGGCTGCCGAACTTGCTGCGCTTGCCCGACAGCGCGGCTATGCCGCCTGGGAGGCTGACCCCCGGATCGGGCCGCTGGTGGTCGAGATCCGGGCCGTCGAGAGCGCCCTGACCTTCGCAGCCGAGGCCCTGAGCAAGCGCTGAGCGCAGGCCGGGCCTCTGGCCGGCACGATCCCCGATCTGTCGCCCCGGCGAACCGCCGACCCCGGTGCCGGCGCGCGACGAAAGGCGTGGTTGCCGGCCCGTCCCCATCGTAACAGGGTGATGCACCTGAGGAACCGTGATGCACTGGACGGAACATGGCTACCGGCGGCTGATCGATGCCGAGACGCATGCGCGTCCCGTTCTGCCGATGGCGGCCCCGTGCCGGGTCCGGCGACTGGCCTTCATGAGCGCTCAAGGGACCGGCGACGACCTCCGGGCCCTGCACGGGCGCATGCTGCAGATCGCCGGCATCTCGGCCGACGGACCGGCCTGGGCCCGGCAGCTGACCTTCGCGCGGGACGGGCGCACCGTGACCTGGGAGCTTCATAACGAGTTCGCCACCCTGACCTGGTCCGCGCCGATCGATGACGGGGAGTCGGCACCGGAGGGGATCGGGCTCGAGCTGCATGCCGGCCTGCCGGTGATCTCCGCCACCCGCATCGACCTGACGGCCGGAGACCGGATCGCCGAGCCGGCCCTCTCCGGCTTCAGCCCGCTCAGCCTGAGCTATTCCACCATATTCGACGGACAGGCCGAGGCCGCGACCGACTTCCACCTCGACGCCGATCGCTTTGTCCGCGTCGAGGTGGCCGCGGGCCGCTGCGGCAATCTTCGTCGCGGCGTCATCGTCCGGCGGCTGCTCGAGATCGAGACCTATCGCAGCATGGCACTGCTCGGCCTGCCGCTGGCGCGCGATCTGGGGGGCCGGGTCGCGGACTACGAGTATCGGCTGACCCAGATCGTCCGGACCATCGGCCTCAGCCAGTCGGCCGCCGAGCACCAGGAGACGCTGGCCGGCCTGCATGCCCTCTCGAGCGAAGTGGGGCGAACCGTCGAGGAGACGAGCTTCCGCTTCGCGGCGACCCAGGCCTATGCCGATCTGCTCGACAACCGCCTCGGGCGGCTGCGCGAGGCAGCCATTGGCGAATTCACCACCATCGAGCGCTTCATCTCCAATCGTGCGCACCCCGCGATCGCCACCTGTCGCGCCATGGAGAAGCGCCTGGGGGCGCTCACCGACAAGGTGCAGCGGTCGATCGAGCTGCTGGATGCGCGCATCTCGCTGGCCATCCAGGTGCAGAACCAGTCGGTGCTCGACGGCCTGTCGGCGACCGCCCGCAGCCAGTTTCGCCTGCAGCAGACGGTCGAGGGCCTGTCGATCATCGCCATCTCCTATTATGCGCTGGGGCTGCTGGGGTACCTCTACGAGGGTTTCCACGCCTTGCTGCCGGCTCCGAAGGGGACCATGCTGGCGCTGTCGGCACCGCTGGTGCTGCTGCTCGTCTTTCTTGGTATCCGGCGGATTCGGCAGGGAACGCATCACGACTGAGCGCGCCCTGGCGGTCAGGCGCCCCTGCGACGCCCGGTCGCTTCCCCCGGTCTTGACTCGCAGCACATCCGGCCCGCATGGGATATGTCATTTGTTGCCGACCCTGATCGGCCCCGGAGGAGAAGAGAGCATGAGATTTCTGGCTGTTTCCCTGATCGCCGTGGCGATGGCCGCAACGCCGGTGCTGGCCGAAGGCGACGTCGACGCCGGGGCCACGGTGTTCAAGAAGTGCCTCGCCTGCCATGCCGTCGGCGAGGGCGCCAAGAACAAGGTCGGCCCGCAGCTCAACGATCTCTTCGGCCGCGTTGCCGGCACGGCCCCGGACTACAAGTACTCCAAGGCGATGATGGAGGCCGGCGCCGGCGGCCTGATATGGACCGAGGAAACCCTCAAGCCCTACTTGCATAAGCCCAAGGAAGTGGTGCCCGGCACCAAGATGACCTTCGCCGGACTGCCCAACGAGGAGGACGAGGCCAACCTCATCGCCTACCTGCTGACCTTCTCGCCGAACTACGTTCCCCCGGCGCCGGCGCAGTAGCAGCGGCTTTCGGGGTCTGCCCAGGCGGACCCCGAAACACGTTTCTGTTATGATGTAACTGCGACAATCTATTGGGTTACCCAATGTGTCGTATTGTGGTGACATCGTTCCCAGGGGAGAGACGATGGATATCACGCTCAAGCAGCTGCAGATCTTCCGCGCCGTGGTGATCGCCGGCTCGATCACCAAGGCCTCGCGCCGCGTGGCACTGTCGCAGCCGTCGATCAGCCAGCAGTTGGCCAAGCTCGAGGAACGGCTGGGTGTCCAGCTGATCAATCGCAACCGGACCGGCGCGGTGAGCCTCACTCCGTCGGGCGAATACTGGTTCAAGTTCTCCGACGAACTGCTGCGCAAGTTCGACCAGGCCATCGACGAGCACGAGAAGCGCTATGTCGACAACCGCATCTTCCTCAGGATGGGAGTGAGCCCGACCCTGCGCGGTCGCTTCCTCGCCGCCGCCGCCCGCATCGCCAGCGAGGAGCCGGGCTTCGCCAAGTTCGAGGTGACCTACGCGGTGACCAGCGGCGAACTTGTCGAGCAATTGCGGCTGCACCGGCTCAACTGCGTCATCGTCAATGACGAGGCGCTGGAGGAAGACCGGGCATCCTTCAGCGTGGCCAGCCTGTTCCGCGACCCGCTGGTCCTCGCCGTGCCTGCCACGGTGCCGCACGAGATGGTGGAAAGGGCCCTGCAGAAAGGCGTCAAGGCGAGCCAGCTCGACCCCATCCTGAGCCGTTATGTCGAGATCGATGCCAACGTGCCGATGCGCGGCGCCTCGGACGCCTGGTATCGCGCCCACCTGCCCTATGCGACTCCGGCCTTCTCCGCGATGACCTACGCGGCCGCGATCGACATCGTCGCCGAGGGTCTGGCGACCGCCCACACGCCGCTGTCGCTGCTCCCCAGCCTGCCCCAGTCGGTGCGGTCGCGGCTCAGGGTCTATGCCATTCCCGGGCTCGACCGGAACATCGTCCTGGCCATGCCCAAGCACCTGATGACGCTGGCCGGCTATGCCAACATCCATCGCCGGCTGACCGACTTCGCCCGGCACGAATACGGCCTCAACGTGCCTCCTGACACGGTGCTCGAGCTGCCTCAGGTCGACCGGGCGCGCCTCGAAAAGGACCCGGTCGTCCCCCGCGCAGCGCACGAGGTGCCGGCAAAATAGCCGACGGATGGCACTGGCAAACCCGCTCCCCCGGAAACCTCTCGTGCCGGCTCTTGCCTGACGCAGATCAGCTAGGAGGGGAGATTGCCGAGTCTCTCGCGCAGCGTGCCGCCGGTCGCATAGGCGATGTCGTCGATGCGCAGCCGCTTGTCGACGAACTGCATCACTAGCCTGTCGGCGTATTGCGCCTTGCTGGCGTCGCGAAAGCCGAAGGCGATGACGATTTCGGGCGCAGCGGCGCTGCCGCTGGCGCCAACCGGCATGCAGGTATTGGCGTAGTCGGCGCTGGATTGCCACGGGATCGCCGTGGCGGCGTCGGCACCCTCAGGCAGATGCCGGGCGACGAGCGCGGCCAGTTCCGGGGTCAGGATGGCGAGGATCGGCGCCATGTCGCCGCTCAGCCGGGCGGCACAGTAGATGTCGCCCACCTGCGTCGAGGTCAGCGACAATGCGGCGGCAGGGGTGGCGGCGAGCGCCAGTGCGGCACCGGCAAACAGGATGGACAGCTTCATGCCGCTCTCATGCCACGCTGCGGCGCGGACCGCACCAATATCGTGCATCGGCCGGCTCAATCGGGCAGCACCTTGATCATGAGGTTGCGGTAGGCGACAGGATTACCGTGGTCCTGCAGGCCGATATGGCCGCTGGCGATGGTGCCGTATTCCGGCCAGACGGCGAATTTGCTCCGCGCCACGCGCACTTTCCAGTCTGGCGAGCCGATCTCGTAGTCGAGCACCTGGATGCCGTTGAGCCAGTGCTGGACGTGGTTGCCATTTACCACGATGCGCGCGGTGTTCCATTCGCCCACCGGTCTGGTGAGATCGGCCGAGGGCGCGTACAGCCCGTAGGCGCTGGCGGCCGCGGTGACCGGCGACCTGCCGTCGGCGTGGCCGGCATTGTCGAGGATCTGGTATTCGGCGCCGGTCTGGTACGGCGCCCGGAAATCCTCGCTGCTGCGGTAGATCACGCCGGAATTGCCACCGGCGGAGATGCGCCACTCGAAGCCCAGCTCGAAATTGCGGAAGCTCTCGACGCTGACGAGATCGCCGCCGCCGGGCTCGTGCTCGATCACGCCACCGCGGATCGTCCATTGCGGGGGAATGCCGGTGCCGCGCCAGGCGCGCCACTCGGCCAGCGGCCGGAAGTGAACGTCCTCCGACAGTGCGGGAGCAACCGAAGCAGCAAGGATTGCCACCAGGACGGCAAGGCGCATCGGCTTGTCCTCCTCGCGACGACACGTTGTCCACCAGTCGCGACGTGGGGAACCGCCCCGGAGCACACCCGGGGCGTCCAGGTTTCCGTTCTCCGCAGGATCTGGTACCACTTTTCGCGACGAGCAGGGGCACCGAAACCTGTCCGAGCGAAACCTGTCCGAGCGAAACGTTGCCGCGTGCCGGGGCGCGCTATCGGGAAACCCCTGCCGCGCCTCACGCGAGGAACAGGAGTTTTTCACAGTTTCGCCGATGCCAATATCCTTCATTGGAGTTCCAACGCATTGTCGCTGCTAGTTTGCGTTCGAGGGCCGCCCGGAGAACGTTGGCGGCCGATTAATGGATTGACAAGACAACAGCTAGTGGCCTGATTACAGGCAGGCGACGGGGGAATGATGGCACAGACTGATACGGCAGGCGGTATGGCAAGCAGCACGCGGAGCGGTGCAGGGGTAGGGGTCTGGATCTTCCGTGTCCTGCTCGTGGCTGGCGCTGCTTTCATGGTCTACACGTGGTTCCAGCCATGGTGGAGCGCCGATATCGCCGTCATCAAGGGTGAGAATGACATGGTGCTTCGCCCCTGGGGGGTCGAGGCGGTCTCCCAGGTGCGCAACAATACCGATACGGCGCAGTTTGATATGCCCGGGTTTTTTGCCCCCCTGATGTGGGTTTACCTGGGCGTCTGCATGCTGGCTCTGGCGGCGAGCCTGTTCATCAACCGCCGCTTCAAGATCGGCCCGATCAGTCTGCCCATTGCGGTGATCCTGATCGCGCTCGTCGGGCTGTCCTACATGTCGGCTCTTGGCATCGCTTATGGGCTCGGAACGCTGCGGTCCGGCTGGGCCGGGGCCAACTTCATCGGCAAGTCGCAAATCCTGCAGCCTGAGACGGGCACCAAGATCAAGATGGTTTCCGATCTCCAGATCGGCTTCTGGCTATCGCTCGGTGCGGGCGGGTTTCTGACTTTCCTCGCGCTGGTTCGAGGCCTGTTCGTCCGCAAACCGAAGCAGGCCTGAGGCAGCTCCCGTCGGGCGAAGGATCGCTCGACGTGAGGCAGAGCCGGCAAGCCACCTCTGGAACAACGGTTCGGCGCATCCCGGGCTTCGGGGTGCGCCTGTCTGCGACCTCGGAACCGCATTGTTTATAGCCATGGCAGGTCGACTGCCTCCTGCCCTGTGGTGCCGCCGCGGAGCGCCGGCAAAGCCGATGCCCCTGCAATCCACTCCAGCGCCATGGACCGCGAGCGGTACCTGACCGGCTACGCTCCACTGGCCGATGGGTGAGCCTGGGTACGTCAGTGCGCGACGAGTTGAAGCCGTCTGGAAATCAACGGGCCGCACAGGGCAGTCGTCCTGGCCTGCCACCACCTCCGTTGCACCCGTCCGCCTCCTCGACCCCGGCCCTGCATATGGGGCAAATTGGGATGTCCAATATTGAGGATTGGACCTGCAGGGGACATTGGGTGCCAACGTTCCAGATAGCGGATGCGTGTTGCATCTGTTTTTCTCAGGGAGGAACTCAATGAGAATGGCAAGACTCCTGGCCGGTACCTGCGTAGCAGCCCTGGCCTTGAGCGGGTCGGCGGCATGGGCGCAAGTGACGCCCGAACGCCTGGCGGCCGCAGGAACCGAGGCGGAGGCCGGCAACTGGCTGACGGTCCACAAGACCTATGATTCCAATCGGTTTTCCAGCTTGAATCAGATCAATGCCGGCAACGTCGCCGGCATGAAACTCGCCTTCGCCGTGCCGCTCGGTGGCCTGGAGCCGGCCGGTTTCGGCGTTGGCTACATGGAAGGCACGCCGCTGGTCGACAACGGCTTCATGTATGTCAGCGATCCGTGGGGCACGCCCTACAAGATCGACGTCTCGTCGGGCACCCAGGGCAAGGTCGTCTGGGTCTGCGATACGGGTATCGACAAGGACCCGAGCCGTGGCGTGCTGCTGGCGCACCGTGGTCTCGCGCTGTCCGGCAGCCTCGTCATCACGGCGCTGAACGATGGCCGCGTGGTGGCCTGCGACAGCGAAACCGGCGACGTCGCCTGGGAGCAGCAGGTTGGCAAGGAGCCCGGCGAAGGCTTCACCAGCGCGCCGCAGGTCGTGGGAAACAAGGTTCTCGTCGGTCAGTCCTATGGTGACTGGGCGACCCGTGGCTGGCTCGCCGCGCTCAATGCCGAGACCGGCGAAGAACTGTGGCGCTTCTTTACGGTTCCGGAGCCGGGTCAGCCGGGGTCGGAAACCTGGAAGTGCGAGGAAGCGGGCAACCCCGACTGCTGGAAGACCGGCGGCGCCGCTCTCTGGGTGTCGGGCTCCTATGATCCGGCTTCGAACACTGTCTACTGGGGCACGGGCAACCCGGTCCCGATGTTCGACCCTGAATTCCGTCCGGGCGACAACCTCTACTCCAACTCCACCATCGCTCTCGACGCCGATACCGGTGCGCTGAAGTGGCACTTCCAGTACACGCCCGGCGACTACATGGACTATGACGAAGTCGGCGTTCAGTTGCTGATGGATGCAAAGGTCAACGGCGAAGACCGCAAGGTGCTGTCGCACTTCGGCCGCAACGGCATCTTCTACTCGCTGGACCGGAGCAATGGTTCCTACATCCAGTCGGCCCAGTACGTGGACGAGGTGAACTGGACCAAGGGCATCGACCCCAAGACCGGCATGCCGGTCGAGTATGATCCCTCGAAGTCGCTGCAGGAATACGCCATGGGCGTGCTGCGCCGCGACCAGCCCGGGGTGACCAACTGCCCGCACTACTCGGGTGGCGTCAACTACTATCCCACCGCCTACAACCCCGCCACCGGCGTGGCCTACGCGGCCGGCATCGAGGCCTGCTCCGACCTTGGCAACAAGGCAGTCGCGCCGCAGGACGTCGTGCCGGGCTCGATCTTCCTCGGCGGTACGCTGACCACCAAGGGTATCCAGACCGGTTCGATCAGCGCGATCGACGTGACGACCGGCAAGTCTGTCGCCAAGCTGAACACCCAGTACCCGAACAACAGCGGTATGCTGGTGACGCCGGAACTCGTCTGGACCGGCTCGATCGACGGCACCATCGGCGCCTATGACGCCAAGACGCTGGCTCCGGTGTGGTCGATGAACGTCGGCACCGCGTTCCGCGGCCCGCCGATGACCTACTCGGTCGGTGACAAGCAGTATGTCGCCATCATGGGCGGCGCTCTGGGCGGCGGCAATGCCGGCGGCAACGTCGAGCTGACCAACAACCAGGCTGCCAACATGCTGTGGGTCTTCGCGGTCAACTGATCCGACCTACCCTCGAGCCGGGCAGCTTCGGCTGCCCGGCTCTTCGTCTTCTGATCCTGCCGTAACCTGAGTAACTGACATGTTTTTGGCCCGCGTGGCGGCTGTCGCCCTTGCCCTAGTCGCCCTGGCTGTCCCCATGTCCTGGGCGCAGCAACTGCCCGACCTCGTCGGCGACCCGGAGCGCGGCAGGGTTGTGTTTCTGACCCTGGGTGGCTGCGTCAGTTGCCACGGCTGGCCAGGTGACGGCAAGACCGGCATCGACATGCGCTCCCCAACCGGGGCAAACCTGCGCGAGAGCGAACTGGACAAGACCCTGTTGACCGAGGTCATTTCCTGTGGCCGCCCCGCGACCCAGATGCCCTACCACGACAGGTCCGCCTATCGCGATGCGCGCTGCTACGGCCTGCTCATGGCCGACTTTGGCCCCGATACCGCACCGAACCGCGGCAAGCTGCTCCGCGAGCAGGATATCGCCAACATCGTCGCATTCCTGCAGGCCAAGGTGCTCGGCCGCGGCGTGCCGACATTCGAGGAGTGCATAGACATATTTGCCAATCCCGCCGCGTCGGCCTGCAAGAACCTGAAGTGAGCTCGCGGATGAGCAAGAAGGTTCTTCTCGCCCTTCTGAGCCTGGGCCTTCCGGCTCTCCCTGCCCTCAGTCAGGAGCAGATCAAGCCCGTCTACTCCATCTGGGACGTCACGATGGGCCAGCCCCTGTCGCAGGCGCGCGACGGTGATGTCGGCGCCATTGCCTGTGGCACGGACGGCGGTCCGCCTGGGCAGGAACTCAGGTCGTTCAACGACTACATGACCTGTGCACCGGAGGCCTCGGGCCTGCGGGAAGTTTATTTCACCTACGACGACGAACAGGACTACATCACCCTGGCGCTCGAGGTGGCCTACCAGTTCCTCAAGGGTGGAACCTCCGTCTATGCGCAGCCTGTGATCGTGTCGCTGCTCGTCGACGAGGCAGGCATTGTGCAGGGCCGCCGGATCGTCACCGATGACCGGACAACCGACTACGACCGACGCAATGCCTACACCCTGATCCGCAATTTCAAGGCCCGCTACGGCCAATGGTCGCTGAGCTGCAACGACCTTCCGATGCAGGATGGCGAACAGCCCGTCGGCAAGCAGTTCGTGCACGAACTGTGTACGGGACAGTCGCCCGATGGCCAGACACGGATCGTGATCGAGGCCAGCTATCTGCGCAAGAAGGGGCAGCGCGCCATCAGCCAGGAGACCCAGCAGGTCAACAAGGGCTATTTCGAGAGCCAGACGCGCTACGAGGAAGTCCTCGTGCCCTACGATCCGAAGATGGCGTCATGACCTCACTTCTGCGGTCGTCCATCCGCCATGAAGTTTCCGGTCATCGTGGCTTTGTCGAAGTCGACATTGGTCGTGGCCGCGCTGGTGAACCGGTTTCCATTCAGGGTGGCGCCGGTGACCTTGGCGCGGCGCAGGTCGGCGCCGTAGAAGTCGGTCAGCGAGATCGTCGCATCGGCAAAGTTGGCGCTGCCGGCTTCGGCATTGATGAACGCACTATTGGTGATGGTTGCGCCGGTGAAGCGGCTGCGCCCCATATGCGCGTCGATGAAGTTGGTCTCCGTCATCGACGTTGCGCTGAAATCGGCATTGTTGGCGAGCGCGTTGCGCAGCACCGCCCCATTCAGCACCGCGCCAACCAGCGTGGCCGAGGTCAGGCGCACCTTCTGCATGCGCGTCTCGGTCAGGTTGGCTCCCGACAGGTCCGCGCCCGACACCTGGGCTTCGTAGAACATGGAGCGGGTGAAGTTGCCCTTGGCCATCTGGGCACGGGTCAGATTGGCCAGATTGAAGTTGGCGTTCACCGCGGTGACATCCGTCAGGATCGCGCCGCGCAAGTCGGCGCGGTGGAAGGTGGCGTCCGTCAGGTTCGCGCCGGTCAGGTCGACCCCGGCCAGATCGGCCTTCTTGAAATTGGCGCCCTGCAGGTCACAGCCCCGGCACTCCTTGATCGTTCCGGCGACGAGGTCAGCGGCCTGGTCCGCATAGACCGGACTCGCCATTGCGACCATGGCCGCCGCCATCACGATGCGCATTGTTGGTCTCTCCTGCATTTGAAAGGGCCAGATCTTTGTCTTCTAGTAAAGGCCGCCTCCACCGCTTTGCCGAATTCTGGACATTGGCCCTTTCAATAGCTGTGCTCGCCAGTGCCGTTTTCAGCAGCCAAGCCCAGGCGCAGTCGACGGACACCGGTATAAGCGGCCTGCCGGAGGTGATCGATGCCGACGTCCTGAAGTTCGGCACGCAGCGGGTGATCCTGTGGGGCATCGATGCTCCCGAACGGCCGCAGACCTGCGTGCTGAACGGCGCGCTCTGGGGGTGCTACGACGCGGCGTTCCGCCATTTGCAGCTGTTGTCCGGTCGCGGAGAAGTGACCTGCGCCTACAGGGGCGATCCGGACCCGTTCGGCCGCCGCTACGGCGTTTGTGAGAGCGGTGGACAGGATCTCAACGCCGAAATGGTGAGGGCCGGTCTGGCACTCCCGTTTCACGATCAATCCGATGAATACGATGCTGCAATGGCCGACGCGATCACCGCCGGGGTCGGCGTTTGGCAGCTGGGCGTGGTTTTTGAAGAACCCTGGGTGTTTCGCCGCCGCGAGACCCCGGGCGGTTACCGATAGGACGGACGATGGCGCAAGTTGGCGATGCAATCATGGCACCGGGTCGCAGCGGGGCCTTTGACGCGGTGCTGAAGTGGGTGCTTCTGATGGCACTGATCGCGGTGGCCGCGGTGGTGTCCTATGACTACGGACTGCTGACCTATCTGTTCGGCGCCGACAAGTCGAAGATCACCGTGCTGATCGCAGTCCTCTACGTGGGCTTCTCGGGCCATTGCCTGTGGATTCTGGTGGAGCTGGCGCGCGAATACCGCCGGGCGCTGCAGATCAAGGAAACGCTGGCCCGATCGGCGAAGGTTCCCGACCTGCCGCAGGGCAACATGATGATCGACCGCTACATGGCCGATGTGATCCGGTCGCGCGAGCACCCGTCGGAAGTGGAAGGCAACGCCCATCTGCTGATGATGAGCCTGGGGGCCAGTCTTCGCCGGCGCACCAAGATCGGCACCTATGGCACGGACCTGCTCTACAAGCTCGGCATGCTGGGCACCATGGTCGGCTTCGTCATGATGCTGAATTCGATGGGTGATCTGTCGAATTTCGACATCGATACCCTGCGCGGCGCCCTGCAGCAGATGATCGCCGGCATGGCCGTGTCCCTGCTGACCACGATTGCCGGGCTTATCGGCGGCATCCTGCTTCGGCTGGAATACAATATTGCCGATGCGCTGGTAACCGACATCAGCCAGACGGCCGTCAGCTTCACCGAAGTGTCCCTGCTGCCGCTGCTGGCTCGGGGCGAGCGCGATGTTTGAAGAGGAACCGGAACCGGAATTCGAGATCTTCTCGGCCCTGTTGTTCAACTCCCTGAAGGCCATCACCTTCATGTTCTTCATCTCGTTCGCGATGATCAACGCGCCGGCCGACGAGGGCAAAGTCGACCCGAAGGCCGAGATGATGATCACCGTGACCTGGCCCGACGACAACCCCGATGACGTGGATACCTACGTGGAGGACCCGGCCGGCAATATCGTCTGGTACAACCAGCGCGAAGGCGGCCTGATGAATCTGGAACGCGACGACCGGGGCATGTTCAAGGACGTGATCCTGCTGAACGGCAAGGAGATCTCGAATCCGCTGAACCAGGAAAGCGTTGCCTTCCGCGGGCTGCAGGACGGCGAATACGTGGTCAACGTCGTCCACTACATCGCCAACGGCTCGGCGCCGCTGCCGGTGACGGTGAAGGTCGAAAAGCTGAACCCCACGGTGAAGGTGATCTTCTACCAGACGCTGCAGCTGAAGGGCACGGGCGACGAACAGACCGCCGTGCGCTTCACACTCGCCGGGGCTGACGTGGTCAATGTTGTCAGTACGCCAAAAAGCCTTGTCGAGTTGACGCGGTCATCCGGCAACAAGGGAGGCGGCGGCGCGTCGGCCGGTCAGGGGGGACAGGGCGGCGCAATAGATGCAACGACTGGACAAGTGATTCCGGAATGACCTTCACGATCATGTCCCTGACGGCGGCCTATGCGCTGGTGGTGGCGCTGCTGGCCTACCTTCTGCTGCTGTCACGGCTGCACTGGGTATTCAAAGCGCTGGCGACAGCGGCGACCATCGCGCTCATTCCTCTGACCTTCAACGGCATCGGTGAATTGCGCGGCCTGCCTTCGGACGGGCCGATTCCGTTCAGCTTCCGCATGCTCTGGGCCCAGGTGGTCGAACCCAGTCCGCTGCAGGGCGAAAAGGGACATGTATTCCTGTGGCTGCAAACGCTGGATGCCGACAATTACCCTACGGGTCAGCCGCGCGCCTTTCAGCTCGCCTATTCCGACGATCTGAAGATCAAGGTCAACGAAGCAATGGGCAAGATTGCCCAGGGCGAACAAATCCAGGGCAAGGTTGATGCCAAGAAAGCCTTGCCCGAAGAGACCGCTGAGGCCCTGGCGCAGGAAATCGAGACGGGCATGGTCGAGGGGAGACCCGGCGGGGCCAGCACCGTGGGCGAGCGGATTTTCCAGTTCGAACCCGGCATGCTGACCTTTGGTGTGGAAGCCGCGCCTGTCACGCCGGAGAAGCCACGGTAGCATATCGCCTCCAGACGCCAGTTGCCCCGAGGGCCGGCGCCGACCCCCTCGGGATAGCCGCCGGTCGCCCGGCGGCACCCACCTCCGTGTCGTCGGCAGCGCATTTGATCGAAACGATTTAGGCACGTTGTCCGCCGCGGCCTCTGTGCGAGCCGGAGTCGCAGTGACTTGCTGGCCGTCCGTTCAGCCACGCGGCGGCAGAGGTCCATGCACCTTGCCGCCCGTGGCAAGTTCGACCACGCGTGCTCCACCCGTTGTCGTGGCGTGAAACTTGCGGCCCTTGCCCTCGCGATGCGCGACTGCGGTCCCTTGATCGCGGGGACCGGCCAGATCCGTCGGAGCTGATCAGGCCGGTTCGGCCGGCCGTGCCAGTTCGCGTCGCGGGCGGTCCTGCCGGCGGGTCAGGAACGGCAATACCAGGCTCGCGAGGCCGAAGGCGAGGAGAACACCCAGATTCGCCCCGATCAGCCAGCGCGCCCACCGCAGGGCCTCGACATCGGAACCGAACCAGCCCTGATCGCCCCACAGCAGGACGCGTCCACGCTGGCCGTCCGCTGCGCCGAGCAGGATGGACTGACCGAGGTCGACCCCAGTCGTGCTGGCGTCCAGCCACAGGGTCACCTGATGGCTCTGCCCCGCCGTCATCGCACCGAGTTCCAGCGCCGCCATCCCGGTCGAGGTCGTGGTGACCTTGACCTTCTTTCCATCGACGGCGGCCAGCAGGGCGCCCGGCACGGTCAGCGCCACATCGTCGGCAGCATCGGCACTGGTGATCGATCCACTGACCGTGCGGTGGAAGGACCCGAGGTCCAGGAGTGCCGACAATTCGGGGATCTGACGCATCATGGCCTGAACCACGACGACGTTCATCAGCCGCGGCAGCACGATCTCCTTGACCTTCTTGACGATGTCCGGCTTCAGCGAAAGGCGGATGGCAATATCGTCATCCAGCCGCTGCTGCAGCTCTTGCGCCATGAAGCCGGCCACCCGGGTGGGGTCGACGCCCATGTCTGGCGGCAGCGGGAATTCCTGCAAGGTGAGCTGGGCCCGAAGGGGGGGCGACAGAAGATCGCGCGCCTCTCCGGACATGACCAGAAGCCCGAGTGCCGAAGACAGGATCAGGCTCAGGCTGACCAGGATATGCCAAGTGCGCATGCCGTCTCCGCAAAGTGTCGGACTAGTCTAGACGTGCCAGTCATTGGAAAAGCCGATAGCCAAGATTGGGCCCTGCCGGAGCCTGTTTCGGGGCGAGGCGGCGCGCCAGACTCCACATCCGGCGGGAGGGGACCGCATTGATGCGTCCCTGCGCCGAAGCGGACAGCGCCCCGGTGGCTTCCACTAGCTAGGCTGGTGGGGCCTCCGTCGCCGGGGCTCCGGTGATTGCGACATAGGCGTCCGTCAGAGTCTGGGTGCCGGTCCGCGCCAGCAGCTCGGCCGGCGTACCCTCGCCGACGATCCTGCCCGAGCGGATCAATACGATGCGGTCGGCGCCCTCCACTTCCTCGACGATGTGGGTGGCCCACAGAATCGAGCTGTTGTGGGTGGTGCGCACCTTTTCGATGTGGCCGATGAGCAGGCGCCGCGTCGTCGGGTCGAGTCCGGTCGAGGGCTCGTCCATCAGCAGCAGGTCCGGCTTGTTGAGCAGCGCCCGCGCCACCTCGGCCCGTCGCTGGTTGCCGCCCGACAGGGTCCGCACCGGCTTGTCGAGGAGGTCGGTGATCTCGAGCAGGGTCGCCACCTCGCCGATGCGGGCCGCGAGTGTCCGCCCGGAGAGGCCGAACAAAGCGCCGTGGAACTTGAGGTTGGCCTTGACCGTCATGTCGAGATCGATGGCCCGCGCCTGGAACATCACGCCCAGCCGACTGAGGATCTCCGAACCCTTGTCGCGGTAGCCCATGCCGAACAACCGCACCTCCCCGGCATCGGGGGCGAAAAGGCCGGCAGCAATCTGGAAGAGTGTCGACTTGCCGGCCCCGTTGGGCCCAAGCAGCCCGACGATCTCACCCGGGGCGAGGCACAGCGAGATGCCTTTCAGCGCTTCGGTCTTGCCATAGGACTTGCGAACCTCGATCAGCTCGAGGGCGGGAGGCGGGGTCATCGGACAGACTCCAGTGCCGCCTCGGCGAGGCGGCTTGCGATGTGTTCGCGTTCGACCGCGTCGCGGCTGCCGCGGCGGCTCTCGAAACGGTAGTCGAGGGCGATGCGCGCCGGTCGGCCAGCCAGCACCACGGCACGATCGGCCAGCATCGCTGCGTCCTCGTTGAGGTGGGTGACGAGGACTGCGGTAGGGTGGTCGGCATCGAGCAGATCGGTCAGCAGCAGTTCCATCTCCCGCGCCAGCGCCCGGTCGAGCGAGACGAACGGCTCGTCGAGCAGAAGCAGCCGTGGATTGACCGAGAGCGCGCGAGCGATCGCGACGCGCCGCTGCATGCCGCCCGAGAGCTCGTGCGGATAGGCCTGCTCGTAGCCGGCAAGGCCGACCCGGGCAAGCAGGGCCACGGCCTCGTCGCGACCGGTCTCAGGCCGCACCGCCCGGATGTTCTCGAGTGCCGTCAGCCAGGGCAGGAGGCGCGGGTCCTGGAACACGAAGCCGGCGGGCGGCGCCACGCCGGCCTCGACGCCGTCGATGGTGACATGGCCGGTAAACACCGTGTCGACCCCGCCGATCATGCGCAGCAGCGTCGACTTGCCGACCCCGCTCGGCCCAACCAGTGCCAACACCTCCCCCGGCGCGACGGTGAAGCTGAGCTCGTCGAGCAGCGGATCGGGCAGCCAGTCGAAGCGCTTGCCCACTCCGGTCAGCCTGAGCTCGGGCCCGATCATTGGCCACCCCCGCGGCGCCAGCGCAGCACCCGCCCCTCGAGTGGCCGCAGCACCAGGTACTCGAAGGCGAAGACCACGAGGATGAAGGCGGTCGAATAGGCGAGGATCCCCTTGATGTCGAAGAACTGGAAGAACACAGAGATGCGAAAGCCGACGCCACCGTCCGAGCCCAGCACCTCGAAGACCAGCACGATCTTCCAGATCAGGCTGAGGCCGGTGCGCGCGGCGGCCAGGACGAACGGCATCAGCTGCGGCACCCAGATCAGCCGCATGCGGCGCCAGAAGCTCAGCCGGTAGGCCCGGGCCAGGTCGTCGAAGTCGCGTGCAAAGCTGCGCACCCCCTCGCGGATGGTGGTGATCACCAGCGGCAGCTTGTTGAGAACGACGGCGAGGACCAGCGCAAACTCGGTGAGCCCCAGCCAGATGTAGAGCATGATGGCGATGACAATGGCCGGCAAGTTGAGCCCGATCACCACCCAGCTCGAGAACAGCCGGTCGAGCAAGCGCGAGCGTCCGAAGGCGATGCCGATGGCCGTCCCCAGGAGCATGGCAATGCCGAAGGCGAGGAAGGCGCGGCTGAGCGTCTTGCCGAGATCTGCCAGCAGCTTGCCGTCGGTCAGGTGTTGCCATAGCTCGAGTGCGACCGCGACCGGAGTGGGAAAGAGACGCCCCGGAAACAGGGTTGCCAGCACCTGCCAGGTCCCGAGCAGCAGCACCAGGCTGATCAACTCGAGCGGGGCGGCGCGCCACGATCCCCGCCCCGCCCCGGCTGCGGCGGCGGGCACCCGATCGGGTACCCTTGCGCCTATTTGCGATAGCCCTTCCAGAACGTCCCCTCGGCGATCTCGGTCGCATCGCCGACCACGTCCTTGCCGCCATACTGAGCCATGAGTGCGAAACTCTCCTCCGCCGGCTTCATGCTCGTGGCGGCGTACTTGGTGACGATGCCGGCGCGATAGTCGTCGCGCAACTGGGTGAACAGGGCATCATCGTCGCCGACATTCATCACGTCGCGGATCTGGTCCCAGACCGCATCGTCGGTCAGCAGGGCCTTCTTGGTTTCGAACGAGGCATCGAGGAAGGCCTTGATGTCGGCCTTTCGGGTCTGCGCGGTCTCGTCGAAGAAGGCCCAGCCGAGCAGCGGCGGCGTCTGGGAAACGCCGAGATCCTTGAGCATGGCGGCGACCGAGATCAGTTCGGTCTTGCCAGCGAGCTTGGCGCGCGAGTTCCAGTTCCACAGGTTGAGGGCCGCCTGGGCCTGGCCCGAAGTGATCAGTTCGTTGACCAGCGGCGGCGCGCCGAACTTGGCATCGGCATCCTCGGTGAGGTTGCCCCCGGTGAGCTTGTTGTACTCGGCCGCGAGGATCACATAGCTCTTGTCGACCGGGCTGCCGGAGACCGCGATGGTCTTGCCCTTGAGGTCGGCCACGCTGGCGATGCCGGCGGCCGGGTCGACCACTAGCCCACCCACCGTCAGCGAATGCGGCACTATGGTGACCATGTTGCCCTGGTGGCGCTGCAGCGACACCCAGACGAAATCGGAGAGGATGATATCGACTTCCTTGGCCTGCAGGGCGATCTGGCCGGCCTTGCTGTCCGCGACGTCTCGCACGGTGAGCTCGAGCGCGTGCTTTTCGTCGAGGCCGAGCGCGGCCATCGCCGCCAGTTCCCACTTGACCGTGCCGGTGGCCTGCACGCCCAGCGTCAGGCGCGCGGTTTCCTTGCCGTGCTGGGCGAGGCCCGGACCGGTGGCGGCAACGAGGGCCAGAGCGAGGCAAAGGCTAGCCGCATGAGCAGAGAACGCATGGATTTCCTCCCGTCAGGGGCACTTTTGTGCCATTGGGCTAACACCCGCACTCATTGGTGATCGCTATATTGAGTATTGCCATCACAGAGTTGCGCCTGGTGGATGCTGCGATGATGAATTGCCTCATAACGAGGAGGAAATCCATGAAACACTTCGTCGCTGCCGCCACTCTTGGCATGGCTCTGCTTACGACCGCACCGACCCTGGCCGAGGGCAACCTCGCGTCCAACGGCACGGACCTGACGCTCGAGATCAACACTGTCGATCTCAAGTTCTCGCAGAACGTCTGGGAGCTCGAGACCGGCAAGTACTACCGCATCGCCATCACCTCCGACGGCAATGAGGAAATCGCCGTGGTGTCGCCGGAGCTGTGGCGCAACTCCTGGATCAACCAGATCGTCGTCAACGACCTCGAGGTGAAGTCCTACGGGCTCTATTCGATCGAGTTCGACGACGGCGGCACCTTCAACATCTCGTTCGTGCCGATCCGGCCGGGCGAGTACGACATCTATGTGCCCGGTTATGAGGACCGTGGCCTCAAGGGCAAGTTCGTGGTCAAATGACGAGCGCCCGCTTTCCGCTCCTGATCGGCGTCTTCGTGCTGGCGACGGCGCTGGTCTTTCTTGCCCTGGGGCCGGTACAGGCCGCGGGCACGGGGTACATCTTCGTGTCCACCGAAAAGGGCAACGAGGTCGTGGTCTTCGACCAGGACATGAACCTCGTCAAGCGCATCGAGACGTCGCGCCGCCCGCGCGACATCTACTTCAATGCCGACAAGACCCTACTCTACGTGGCCTGCGGCGACGACGACGCCATCGACGTGATCGACGTGGCGACGCTCGAGGTGATCGACACCATCCCAACCGGTCCGAGCCCCGAGGTCTTCGCGTTCTCCCCGGACGAGAAGCTCATCTACGTCTCCAACGAGGAGGACAGCCGGCTCGAGGCGATCGACATGGAGACGCGTGTCTCGATCCAGGACGTTCCGACCGGGGCCGAACCCGAGGGCGTGCTGGTGATGCCGGACGGCAAGACCGCCTATGTCACATCCGAAGTCGCCGACATGGTGCATGTCGTCGACACGGCGACCGGCGCGGTGACCAAGAACATCCTCGTCGGCACAAGGCCGCGTCGCTTCATCCTGACACCGGACGGGTCCGAACTGTGGGTGAGCTGCGAGCTCTCGAGCGAGATCTACATCATCGACACGGCCACCAACGAGATCAAGGGCGACAGCCTGATCTTCGTGCCGCCGGGCTTCCGCGAGGAAGACGTGACCCCCGTCGGCATGGCGATCACCAGGGACGGCAGCAAGGTGCTGCTGAGCCTGGGGCGGGCCAACCACGTGGCGGTGATCGATGCCAAGTCGTACGAGGTGCTGGACTACGTGCTGGTCGGCCGCCGCGCCTGGTCGGTCGACCTGTCGCGGGACGAGAGCAAGGCCTACGTGGCCAACGGTCTCTCGGACGACGTGACCATTGTCGACATGGCGACGCTGAAGCCGATCAAGTCGGTTCCCGTCGGCCGCGTGCCGCACTCGGTGGTGATCGATGACTAAGCTGCGTGCCGTGCACAAGTCGCGTTCCCTGCTGGCCGGTCTCCTCCCCCTGGCGGCGTCGCTCCTCTGGAGCGGCGCCGTCATCTCCGCCGAGGTCAGTGTCGGCTATCTGGGGCTCACCGACGATCCGCGCTACCTCGCCGACGTCACCTATGCCCGGATCGAGCTCAATCCCGCCGGCGACCCGGTCTCGGCGGCAAAGATGGGCCTCGCCGACCTCGAGATGGTCACCGCCGCGGTGGACAAGACGCTGTCCCTCGACCACCGCACCGCCGCCGATGCCGCCGGACTCGTCGCCGCGGTCAAGGAGATGGCGGCGGCGGGCGAGCAGTTCATCATCCTCGATCTGCCGGCGCCGCTCACCGACGAAGTGGCGTCTGCAACGCGCGATCTGGGCGTCACGCTGATCAACGGCACCGCGCCGGACGATTTCCTGCGCAACCGTTGCCACCCGAACCTTCTGCATGCCGCCGCTTCCGACCGGATGGAGGCCGATGCGCTGGTGCAGTACCTCAGGACCCGCAACTGGACCAAGGTGCTGATGCTCGTCGGTCCCGAGACGCGCGACAAGGAGATGGCCGCGGCGTTCCGCCTGTCGGCAGAGCGCCAGCGGATCAACCTCGTCGATGAACGCGAGTTCACGCTCCTCGCCGATCCGGCCAACCGCGATGCCAACAACACGCTGCTGATCACCGGCGGCGTCGACTACGACCTCGTCTATGTCGCCGACAGCCAGGGCGAGTTCGCCCGCTACCTGCCCTATTCCACGCAATTGCCGCGCCCGGTCATCGGCTCGACCGGGCTGGTCGCCTCCGAATGGCACTGGGGGCTGGAGCGCTATGGCGCCCCGCAGGTCAGCTCGCGCTTCGCCGAGTTCACGCCCGACCGGCGGATGACCGGACAGGACTGGTCGGTGTGGATGGCCGCCAAGGCGATCGCCACGGCCTACGCCAAGGCCCGCTCGGATGAACCCGCCAAGATCGATGCCTACCTGCGCGGCAACCGCCTGAAGCTCGACGGATCCAAGGGCGTGCAGATGAACTTCCGCCCCTGGGACGGCCAGATGCGCATGCCGGTTGTGCTCACCACCCATAACTCGGTGATCGCCATCGCCCCGCTCGAGGGCTACCTGCACCAGAACAACACCCTCGATACGCTGGGCACCGACGAACCGGAGCACAAGTGTCAGTAAGTGTCGGCCAGCTCTGGCTCGGTGTCTACGCCATCACCTGGCGCGAGATCGCCAAGTTCTTGCGTCAGACCGAGCGGCTGCTCTCGGCTCTGGTGCGCCCGGCCCTGTGGCTGCTGGTCTTTGCCACAGGGCTGCACGACCTGCTCGGCGTCTCGATCATCGCGCCATACGAGACCTACACGCCCTACCAGGAATATATCCTGCCCGGGCTCGTCGGCATCGTCATCCTGTTACAGTGCATGCAGTCGGCGCTCTCGATGGTCTACGATCGGGAGGCCGGCGTCATGCGCGTCATGCTGGTGACGCCGCTGCCGCGCGGCTTCCCTGCTGTTCGCCAAGATCACCGGGGCGACCATCCTTGGGCTGCTGCAGGCCTATGCCTTCCTGATCATCGCCAGGCTGGTGGGCTATGGCCTGCCGGACTACGGCTACCTGACGGCGATCCCCGCCATCCTGCTGGCCGGTCTGATGCTCGGCGCCATCGGGCTCGTCGTCTCCGTCTACACCCCGCAGATCGAGAACTTCGCCGGCATGATGAACTTCGTGGTGTTCCCGATGTTCTTCCTGTCATCGGCGCTCTATCCGCTGTGGAAGCTGCGCGAGGCCGGCGCCGACATCGTCTACTGGCTGAGCGTCGTCAACCCGTTCACCCACGCCGTCGAGCTGATCCGTTTCGCGGCCTACGGCAAATTGAACCTGGTATCGCTCGGCGTCGTCGCCGGCTGCGCCCTGGTGGCGTTCCTGCTCGCCGCGCGCGGTTACGATCCACAGGCGGGCGCCATCCGCCGGGTGAAGCGCGACTAGAGCCGGCCGGCCCGTTCATCTGCGGAGAGGCTACAAGTGAAGACGGCCGACCCCTACCTGCCGTCGGCATTGCCCCTGATCAGCAGGCGCCGCACCCAGCCCGAGAGCGCATCCATTGCCATCACCATGAGCACGATCAGCACGATATAGTAGCTGACCTCTTCCCAGTCCTTCTGGGTGCTGATGGCCTGGGTGAGCAGCAGGCCGATGCCGCCGCCGACAATGGCACCGATCACCGTGGCCGAGCGCGTATTGGACTCGAAATAGTAGAGCAGCTGGCTGAGCAGGACCGGCATGATCTGCGGCATGACGCCGAAGCGGTGCCGCTGCAACGTATTGGCGCCGGTCGACTGCACCCCCTCGATCTGTCGATCGTCGACATTCTCGAGCGCCTCGGAGAACATCTTGCCGAAGCTGCCGGTATCGGTCAGCAGGATCGCCAGCGCCCCGGTCATCGGTCCCGGCCCGAAGGCGCGCGACAGGATGAGGGTCCAGATCAGGCCGTCCACTCCACGCAGGAAATCGAAGACCCGGCGGAAGCCGAACCGGATCCAGCGGCCCGGCGTGAAGTTGGATGCGGCGAGGAAGGCGAGCGGCAGCGCGATCAGGCCGGCGCCGACGGTGCCGAGGAAGGCCATCAGCACGGTCTCGAACAGGGCCCAGGCGACATCGCTGTGGCGCCACATCTTGTTGGTCCAGAAATCCTCGGCCATCGCCACGATGTTCGCCTTGCCGGGCACGACCGGATCGGCGGAGACGGCGAGGGCGGCGAGGTCGCCCAAGCTCCGACCGTAGAAGGGGCTGTCGAGGGTGAAGAAGAACAGCTCCCAGCCCGCCTCGTAGCGGAAGACTTCGGACTTCGAGCGCGTCACCTGCACGCGGCCGGCGGGCATGGTGAGCGATACGCGGGTGGCCGATGCGCTGATCCAGTCGGGGACGCCCTCGCCGGGCAGCGTCATTTCGATATCGCCGCCGGCCGACCGCAACACGACGGATCCATAGTCCGGAACGGCGACCGTGACGGTCTCGCCACGGAACTTGACTGTCGTGCCATCATCGAGACGGACATCGGCGTCGGTACCATAGAGCGTGACCCAGTCGGGCACGGCACCGTCGGGATACTTCCCCTTCGCCTCGCCCTCGATCGCCGCCGAGATCACGCCAGTGCGATTGTCGCGGGTGACGTGGGTCTTGAAGCTCACGGTGTCGGACAAAAGGATGCGGGCATTGTCCGGTCGCGCCCGTCCGGCGAGGCCAGCCATGTCGAAGCTGACGAAAATGTAGGCGAAGTAGGCGAGCACCAGCAGCGGTACGCCGAGGGCGAACAGGCGCTTGCGGGCGAACAGGCCCAGAGCTTCGGCGCGCAGGTCGGGGGAGGGAGCGGCGAGTGTCATCACAGGGTCCCCCGCACGAGCCGGTTGCGGGCCAGACTCGAGAGCTGGTCCACCGCAATGATGGTGCCGAGCAGCAGGATGAAGATCGCGGCGACCTCGTCGTAGCGCCCGGTGCCCCAGCTCATGGCGTTCTTCAGATCGTATCCGATGCCGCCCGAGCCGACGAAACCGAGGATGGCGGAGGCCCGGATGTTGATCTCGAAGCGCATCAGTCCGTAGCTCAGGTAATTCGGCGCCACCTGCGGCACCACGGCGAACCACATGCGCTGCAGCCAGGTCGAGCCCACCGAAGTGAGACCCTCGACCGGACGCAGGTCGGCGTTCTCGTTGACCTCGGAGAACAGCTTGCCGAGCGCGCCGGTGGTGTGGAAGGCGATGGCGATCATCGCAGCGACCGGGCCGCCGCCCAGCACGAAGATCAGGACGAGCGCGATCACCACCTCGGGCACGGCACGCATGATGTCCATGGCGCGGCGGAACAGTGGGATCAGCACGGGCCAGCGGGCGAGGCCACGGGTCGCCAGCAGCGACAGCATCGTTGCCAGCAGGGCGCCGATCAGGGTCGAGGCGGCGGCGATGTTGACGGTCTCGAGCAGCGACGGGAGATAGTGGAGCAGGTGTACCGGCAGGTTGGCACTCTTCTCGAACGCTTCGGCGATCAGCTCGGTCGGAAAGTCGAAGAGCTTGGCGAGGCCATCCCAGAAGCCGCCGGCATTGCGCTCGTCCGCGAGGGTGAAGCCCGAGATCAGCAGCAGGGCGAGGATGGCGAACAGCAGGCCGGAATAGAGCCGCCGCTGCTGCACGTCGCGCAGGTAGGACGTGCGAAGATCCCGTGGCCGATCGCGGGGCGGACCGCCATAGGCGAGTTCAGGCATTTGTGACGATCCCCGGATGCGCGCTGACGGCCGGACCCTCGGTGGGGCCCGGCCGGCTGGACGGCGTAGACTCAGTTCTCCTGCGACTTCCGCAGGTCGATCATGGTCTGGTAGGCGTCGTGCGTGATCGGCGCGAAGCCGGACGTCTCACCCGCTGCCATGTTGTAGGCACACTGCTTGTCCTTGGCGTGGAGGCCGGAGAGGAACTCGACCATCTTGGTCTTTACATCGTCGGGGAGGGCCCGACGCAGAACGATCGGGCCTTCCGGGATGGGCTTGGACTTCCAGATCTCGACCAGGTCGTTCATGTCGACGAGGCCCGAATCCACCGCCTTGCGGAGAGCGCCCGAGTTGTAGCCGTCGGCCCAGTCGCCCTGGCCATCGGCCCAGGTGACGCCGGCATCGACATCGCCATTGGCGACGGCGACGATGGTCTGCTCGTGCCCACCGGTGAAGCGGACTTCACCGAAATAGTCGCCGCTTTCCATGGTCGCGCCGGTCGCCTGCGGGATCTCGACGGACGGGATCAGGTAGCCGGAGGTCGAGTTCGGGTCGCCGAAGCCGAACACCTTGCCCTTCATGTCGGACAGCGACTTGATTCCCGAGTCGGCACGCGCGATGCCGATCGAGTGGTAGGCGAACGAGCCGTCGAGGTTGGTCTTGACCAGCACGACATCGACGGCTTCCGGGTCGGTCAGGTAGGTCTTGGCGTAGGCCGAGGCGCCGAGCCAGGCCATGTCGATGGTGCCGCCGAGCAGGCCCTGGATCACGCCGTCATAGTCGGCGGGGGTGAAGATCTTGGTCGGCACGCCGAGCAGTTCCTCGGTGTAGGCGCGCACGCACTCGTTCGAGGTCAGGCGGTCCTGGGCGTTTTCGCCGCCGAGGATGCCGATGCGGAATTCGGTGATGTCCTGGGCCATGGCCGGCGACATGACGGGCGCGACCATCGTCGACGTCAGCAGCAGGGCTGCAACAAGCTTCTTCATCTCAGTTTCTCCGGTAGGGGGTTCAGCCCCGGCAACGGCCGGGGATTTCGTGGTCAGACAGCGAGCGCAGCTTCCGCGGCGATGACGCTGCGTGGACGGCTCAGCGTCTCAAGGCTGGTGGAGGTGGCTTCCTCCGAGAAATCCGCGTCGGCGCCATAGATGTCGCGCGCCACCGGCGTGGTGAGTTCGTCCGCCCGGCCATCGAAGACAATCCGCCCGGCGCGCATGCCGATCACCCGGTCGCAGTAGCGGCGCGCGGTGTCGAGCGTGTGCAGGTTGCAGATGACCAGCCGGCCGTCCTCGTCATGAATGCGACGCAGCGTATCCATCACGACCTGGGCGTTCATCGGATCGAGCGAGGCGATCGGCTCGTCGGCGAGGATGATGCGCGGATCCTGCATCAAGGCACGGGCGATGCCGACGCGCTGCTGCTGGCCGCCCGAAAGCGCCTCGGCCCGCTTCGGCCCATGCTCCGATATCCCCAGCCGCTCGAGAATCTCGATCGCCTTCAGGATGTCCTCGCGCGGGAACAGGTTGAGCATGGTGGTGAGTGTACTGCGCTGGTTCAGCCGGCCGAGCATGACATTGGTGATGACATCGAGGCGCGGCACGAGGTTGAACTGCTGAAAGATCATGGCGCAGTCGCGCTGCCAGCCGCGCAGTGCTCGCCCCTTGAGGGCCGACACCTCGACCTCCGAGAAGCTGATGCTGCCGGCCGACGGATCGGTGAGCCGGTTGATCATCCGGAGCAGGGTCGACTTGCCGGCGCCCGATCGGCCGATGATGCCGACCATCTGGCCTTCCGGAATCTCGAGGGTGACGGCGTCGACTGCAACCTTGGCGCCGAAGCGCCGCGTCACCTGAGATATCCTGAGCATGCCCGGCGTCCTCGTTCGGATCGACGGGACCGAGTCCTAGGTTGGCTTCGCAAACTGCGGATGACGCTTTAGTGAAGCTTGCATGACGGTGGAAAAGGGGCTCTCGCAGGCCGCGCACGACATTGTTCTGGAATGACAAAAGGGAGCGCGGGCGGGCCGCAGCGACGGCGCTGATTGCCGGCGAAGGAGTTGCCCTGTCGCCTCAGGACTGATGTTTGTCCAGGAACGCCTCGATCTCGAGCGCGCGGAAGTCCGGCAGCGCTTCCTGCAGTTTCGCGTGGTCCCAGTCCCACCAGCCGAGCGCCAGCAGCCGCTCGGCGATCCGGGCAGGGAAGCGCTGTCGGATCGGCCTCGCCGGCACGCCGACGGCGATGGCGAAATCGGCAACGTCCCGCGTCACCACGGCATTGGAGCCGATGATGGCACCATGCCCGACCTTGACGCCCGGCATGATCACCGCGCCATGGCCGATCCAGGTGTCGTGGCCGATCTCGATGCGCTGCTCGGCGCGCCAGTCGAAGAAGGCCTGGTCATCCGGTTCGCCGTCGAAGTACCAGCTCGAGCGATAGGTGAAATGGTGCAGCGAAGCGCGCTGCATCGGGTGCTTGCTGGCGTAGATGCGCACGTGGGCGGCGATGTTGGCGAACTTGCCGATCGTGGCATAGGCGATCTGCGTGCCTTCGACGGCATAGGAATAGTCGCCGATGGTGGAATGCTGCACGTGGCAGTTCGCGCCGATCTCGGTGTAGCGGCCGAGGTGCGAATCCCGGACATCGGCACTGGGGTGAACGACCGGCTGCTCGCTGAGCTTGGTCATGCGGCTCTCCTCGGCGCGAAGGCGGTGACATCGACGATGCGGTCGGCGACCTCGGCCCGCACTTCTTCGTCGTGGAAGATGCCCAGCAATGCAACACCGGAGCGCTTCTTTTCGGCGATCATTTCGACGACCACGGCCCGGTTGGTGGCGTCGAGCGAGGCGGTGGGCTCGTCGAGCAGCAGCACCGGATGCGCTGTGATGAAGCCACGCGCGATGTTCACCCGCTGCTGCTCGCCGCCGGAGAACGTCGCGGGCGGCAGGCTCCACAGCCGCTCGGGCAGGTTGAGCCGGGCGAGCAGTTCGCGGGCCCGGCCCTGCGCCAGCTCGCGTCCGGTGCCACGATCGACCAGCGGCTCGGCGACGACGTCGAGGGTCGAGACGCGCGGCACGGTCCTGAGGAACTGGCTGACATAGCCGATGGTGTCGCGGCGCAGATCGAGCACGGTGCGCGGGTCGGCGGTGGCGAGATCGACCGGCTGGCCGTGGTGACGGAGCACGATCGATCCGGCATCGACACCGTAATTGCCGTAGATCATCTTGAGCAGCGACGACTTGCCGGCGCCCGAGGGGCCGCCGAGGACGACGCATTCGCCCGGATGCACCTCGAAGCCGACACCCTCGACCACGGGCAGGACGATCCCGTCCCGCAGGTGCATGGTGAAGCTCTTGGCGACGTCGTGGACGGAGAGGAGAGGGGTCATGACTTTGACTCCGGGAATGCGGCCCACCCCCTCCCGGCCTCCCCCATCAAGGGGGAGGTGAAGGCGGAGCGCGTGGCTCGGGCCGGGCCACGGGTACTGAACGGCACCTCCCCCCTTGCGGGGGAGGTCGGGTGGGTGGTGGCAAAGTGCACTCTCTTCACCGTCACACCTGTAGAATCGAAGACACGAGCAGTTGCGTATAGGGCTCGCGCGGGTCGTCCAGTACGCGGTCCGTGAGGCCCTGCTCGATGACATGGCCGCCCTTCATCACCATCATGCGGTGACTGAGCAAGCGCGCCACGGCGAGGTCGTGGGTGACGATGATGGCGGAGAGGCCGAGGTCTGCGACCAGACCGCGGATCAGGTCGAGCAGGCGCGCCTGCACCGAGACGTCGAGGCCGCCGGTCGGTTCGTCCATGAACACCAGGCGCGGGTGAGTGACGAGGTTGCGCGCGATCTGCAGGCGTTGCCGCATGCCGCCCGAAAAGCTGCGCGGCTCGTCGTCGATGCGGTCCTCGGCGATCTCGACGCGGCCCAGCCACTCGATGGCGGTCGATCGTATGGTGCCATAGTGCCGGCTGCCGACCGCCATCATGCGCTCGCCGACATTGGCGCCGGCCGAGACGGTCATGCGCAGGCCGTCCGCCGGGTTCTGGTGCACGAAGCCCCAGTCGGTGCGCATCAGGAAGCGCCGCTCGGCTTCGGAAAGGTCGTAGAGGTTGCGCCAGACCGCGTCGCGCATGCGGTATTCGGCGAGGCCGGAGCTGGGTTCGAGCCGGGTCGAGAGGCAGTTGAGCAATGTCGTCTTGCCCGAGCCGCTCTCGCCCACGATGGCGAGGACTTCGCCGGGCCAGAGCTCGAACGAGACGTCGGCGCAGCCCATGCGGGCGCCATAGGACTTGCTGAGGCGATGGACGCGGAGGAGGGGTTGGGTCATGGCTTTCCTCCACCAACAAATGCAGCAAACGCGCCCCCTCCACCGCCCTGCGGGCGGTCCCCCTCCCCCGCTTCGCAGCGGAGGATCCTGAGAGATCGTGCCGCATTTGATCCTCCCCCCGTTTACGGGGGAGGGGGACCGGCGCAGCCGGTGGAGGGGGCACGACACGGAGCTCATTCCGCCGCCTCGAGCGCGTGCCCGGCCAACACCCCGCGATGGCCATGCGCGCGGCGCTCCTCGCAATTGTCGGTGTCGGAGCAGACGAACATGTGCCCGCCATGGTCGTCGAGGATCACCTCGTCGAGGTAGACCCCCGTCGCGCCGCAGAGCGCGCAGGGCTCCTCGAAATGCTGAATCTCGAACGGGTGGTCCTCGAAGTCGAGGCTGACCACCTCGGTATGGGGCGGCACCGCGTAGATGCGCTTCTCGCGGCCGGCGCCGAACAGCTGCAGCGCCTCGCTCATGTGCATCTTGGGATTGTCGAACTTCGGGGTGGGCGAAGGGTCCATCACGTAGCGGCCCTCGACCTTGACCGGATAGGCGTAGGTGGTGGCGATGCGGCCGTGGCGCGCAATGTCCTCGTAGAGCTTGACGTGCATCAGCCCGTATTCCTCGAGCGCATGCATTTTCCGCGTCTCGGTCTCGCGCGGCTCGAGAAAGCGCAGCGGCTCGGGGATCGGCACCTGGTAGACCAGCACCTGGCCTTCGCGAAGCGTCTTTTCCGGGATGCGGTGGCGGGTCTGGATGATTGTGGCGTCGGCGGTGTGGGTGGTCACCGCGACATTGGCCACCTTGGCGAAGAAGGCCCGGATCGAGACGGCGTTGGTGGTGTCGTCGGCGCCCTGGTCGATGACCTTGAGCACATCGGTTGGCCCGATGATCGCAGCGGTGACCTGCACGCCGCCGGTGCCCCAGCCATACGGCATCGGCATTTCGCGGCTGGCAAACGGCACCTGGTAGCCGGGAACGGCGATGGCCTTGAGGATGGCCCGCCGGATCATCCGCTTGGTCTGCTCGTCGAGATAGGCGAAGTTGTAGGTCGCGATGGAGTTCATTCCGCGGCCTCCGCTGATGTGAGACCCTCGATGCCGCCATTTGCACCGTCTGGCACCTCCCCCCTTGCGGGGGAGGCTGGGAGGGGGGGAGCAGCACGCTCGGAGTGGGCTTCACCCCCCTCCCCATCCCTCCCCGCGAGGGGGAGGGTGTCCGAGAGGCCGGTGTGCTCCGCCCGCATTTCGCGCACCAGCCCCAGTTCGCCCTGGAAATCGACATAGTGCGGCAGCTTGAGGTGCTCGACGAAGCCGGTCGACTGCACGTTGTCGGAGTGCGCGATGACGAATTCCTCGTCCTGCGCCGGGTGGTCGACATCCTCGCCCAGTTCGCGCGCCCGGAGGGATCGATCGACCAGCGACATCGCCATGGCCTTGCGCTCGGCCTGGCCGAAGACGAGGCCGTAGCCGCGGGTGAACTGCGGCGGCACCTTGGCGTTCCCCTTGAACTTGTTGACCATCTGGCACTCGGTGACACGGATGCGCCCCAGCGAGACGGCAAAGCCGAGTTCGGGGACATCGAGTTCCACGTCCACTTCGCCGATACGGATTTCGCCGACAAAGGGGTGCGAGCGACCGTAGCCGCGCTGGGTGGAGTAACCGAGCGCCAGCAGGAACCCCTCGTCGCCCCGCGCCAGCGCCTGCAGCCGCAGGTCGCGGTTGACTGGGAACTCCAGCGGCTCGCGGGTGAGGTCGCCGATGTCGTCCTGCGCTTCGTGCATATCGGGTTCGATCAGGCCTTCGTGGCCGAGCAGGTCGGTGACCCGCGGCGCCCGCTCATCGATGCTCGGCCGTACGACCGGTTCTTCCACGTCGCCCGTCGCGAGGGCCGGGTCGAGCAACCGGTGCGTGTAGTCGAAGGTCGGGCCGAGCAGCTGCCCGCCCGGCAGGTCCTTGTAGGTGGCCGAGACGCGCCGCTCGATCTGCATTTCGGCCGTGTCGATCGGGCGCGAATAGCCAAAGCGCGGCAGCGTTGTGCGATAGGCCCGAACGAGGAAGATCGCCTCGATCAGATCGCCCCGGGCCTGCAGGATGGCCAGCGCCGCCAGTTCCTTGTCATAGAGCGAGCCTTCGGCCATGACGCGGTCGACGCCGAGCGCCAGTTGCTCGACGATCTGGTCGAGCCTGAGCGCCGGCACCGCGCGGTCGCCGCGGCGGCGATCGGCGAGCAGCCGGTGCGCATTGGCGATGGCAGCCTCGCCGCCCTTGACGGCCACATACATTTCAGGCCTCCGAAATGCGGGTGCTGCGCGGCAGGCCGATCACCGCACCATCGCCGACCAGCAGCAGGTCGACACCGCGCGGGAAGCGGGCCCGGTTCGCCCGCCACTGCGCAATGAAGTCCCCGCTGGGGACGGGCAGCTCGGTGACAAGCTCGCCCTTGATGCCCGGACCCCTGAGGGTGAGCCGGTGCAGGGTGGCGCCGTGGGCCAGCACGATCGTCGTCGAGCGATCCGGGTACTCGTCGCTGCCCTGGGTGAAACGCTCGAGCGGCGGCAGCAATGCGCTGTCGCTGACCAGCGCGAACTGCGCCGCGGTCGGGTCCGAGGTCAGCGGGGCGCCGCACTGGAAGCGCAGCCAGCCGCCGACTGCGGCATCTGCGGCGAGGATCGCGTCGAGCCAGATCGGGCTGTCGTGATCGCACAGGGTGAGCGCCACACTGCCAAGTTCCGGCGTCAGCGGCGTCGGCGGGGCTGCACCGGGCGGCAGCGCCTGTCGTCGGCCGGGACAGGCCAGCGCGTCCATGATGGCGCGGAACGCGCCCTGCGCATCGAGCACCGGATCGGCAAAGCCACCTTCGATGGCGAGGTCCATCAGTCGTCCCCCCGGACCATGGTGAAGAAATCGACCCGCGTTGCCGCCGTCTCGTCGCGCCGCCGCGCATCGGCAGCCACCTGCTCGGCCCTGAGCGGCGCCAGCACCTCGGCCTCGATGCGGGCCGGATCGCGCTGGAACAGCGCGTCGAACAGCGCGGCGGTCATCGCCTTGTCGCCGTCGCGCCCGAGGCAGTACGCGTGCCCGACCTCGCCCGTCGCGAGCCGCACCGTCGCCCGCGTCACCGTCGCCTCGCCCAGGTTGAACGGGTTGCCGCCGCCGCCGGCGCGGCCACGCACCATGACGAGGCCGGTCTCGGGGCCGCGCACCCTGTGATGTCCGGGCTTGTCCGGCCAGCCGGCCCAGAGCGCCGCCAGACGGGCGGGTGCGGCGTGGCTCAGCACGGCCATCGCCGCCTGTCGCGGCTGGTCGGCCGGGTTCGCTGCCGGGGAGATCATGGAACTTGCTCCAACTTGTATAGTCGACTAGACAAGTTCGTCGACTACGCCCTCCTTAGGCCTTCCTCATGAAGATGCAATGACAAAGTTGAGCGCCGATCTTGCCGCCGCCGCAGGCGGCGTCGCCCTGTGGCGGCAGGTGGCCGATGCGATCCGGCTCGACATCGTCGGCGGCAAGCTCAGTCCGGGCGACAGGCTGGCCGGCGAGCTGCCGCTGGCCGAGCGCTTCGGGGTCAATCGCCACACGGTGCGACGGGCGCTGTCGGTGCTCGCCGAGGAGGGCGTGGTCCGGGCCGAACATGGGCGCGGCACCTTCGTCAGCGCGGCGCGGCGGCTGAGCTACCCGATCGGGCGCCGGACCCGTTTCTCCGAGGGGCTTGCCGGGCAGGCGCGCGCCATTCGCGGACAGCTTCTGTCCGAGCGGCTCGAACGCGCCGGCGCCGGCCTCGCTCGCGCCCTCGCAGTGCGGCCGGGTACCCGGCTCGTCCGCATCGAAACCCTGTCGCTCGCCGACGGACGTCCCCTGGCCCGCGCCACCGGCTGGCTCGAGGAGGCCCGTTTCAGGGGCTTCGGCGACGCCTACGCCGAAACCGGTTCGGTGACGCAGGCGCTGCACCGCTTCGGAATTGACGACTACAGCCGCGGCAGCACCCGCATCTCCGCCCGCCACGCCGATGTCGAGGAAAGCCGGAGCCTTGCACTCGCCCCCGGCGCGGTGGTGCTGGTTTCCGACGCCGTCGACATCGATACCGCGGGACGGCCGCTCCATGCCATGCTGACCCGCTTTCCCGCCGACCGGCTGGAACTGGTGGTCTAGCGGGGCCGGTTACATCGAGGTGCGCGCTTCACGCCCGCCGGTCCCGGCCCTATGGTCGCACCCATGAAGAAGATCGGCTTTCTGTCCTTCGGACACTGGACCCCCTCGCCCCACTCGCAGACCCGCTCGGCCGGCGATGCGCTGCTGCAATCGCTGGAACTCGCCGTCGCGGCCGAGGAACTGGGCGCTGACGGCGCCTATTTCCGCGTCCACCACTTCGCCCGCCAGCTCGCCTCGCCCTTCCCGCTGCTCGCCGCCATCGGCGCGCGCACCCGCCGCATCGAGATCGGCACCGCGGTCATCGACATGCGCTACGAGAATCCGCTCTACATGGCCGAGGATGCGGGCGCCGCCGACCTGATCGCCGGTGGCCGGCTGCAGCTCGGCATCTCGCGCGGCTCGCCCGAGCAGGTGATCGAGGGTTACCGCCATTTCGGCTACGTGCCGGCGGAGGGCCAGACCGACGCCGACATGGCGCGCGGCCATGCCGAGGTGTTTCTCGACCTGCTGCGCGGCGAGGGCTTTGCCCACCCCAACCCGCGCCCGATGTTTGCCAATCCGCCCGGCCTGCTGCGCCTCGAGCCGCATTCGGAGGGCCTGCGCGAGCGCATCTGGTGGGGCGCCGCCACCACGCCGACGGCGCGCTGGGCCGGCACGCTCGGCATGAATCTGCAGAGCTCGACCCTGGTCATGGCGGAATCGCAGAAACCCTTCCACATCCAGCAGGCCGAGCAGATCGAGGCCTTCCGTGCGGCCTGGAGGGAGGCGGGCCACAGCCGCTCGCCGCGTGTCTCGGTCAGCCGCTCGATCTTCCCGCTGGTCAGCGACATGGACCGCGCCTATTTCGGCCGGGACGGCCAGAGCGAGGATCATTTCGGCTACATCGAGCCGGGCAAGCAGGCCGTGTTCGGCCGCTCCTATGCCGCCGAGCCCGACCGGCTGATCGACGAGCTTCGCGCCGACGCGGCCATTGCCGCGGCCGACACCCTGCTGCTCACCGTCCCCAACCAGCTCGGGGTCGACTACAACGCCCACGTCATCGAGGCCGTCCTCACCCACATCGCTCCGGCTCTCGGCTGGCGCTGAGGTGGCAGGGCACCCCCTACCACTCGACATGGCCGGCCCGCATCATCGGCTCACCTCGATCGATGGCCGGCCGGGCGACAGCGCCGCATCAAGCAGTCGCCGCGCGCGCGTGAGGTGCGGCCGGTCTACCATCTGACCCTCGACCCGAAGGGCGCCAGCGTCCGGGCTCGCGGCAAACGCGGCGACGACCTGGCGCGCCCAGGCGATCTCCTCCGCTGTCGGCGTGAAGGCCGCGTTGATGATCGCGACCTGCCGCGGGTGGATGGCGAGCATGCCGGCGAAGCCATCTCGGCGGCCGCGCCCCGCATAGGCCGCAAGGCCGGCGTCGTCGGCAACAGCGGGATAGACGGCCTCGATGGCGGACACGCCCGCCGCGTGCGCGCCGAACAGCATCAGCGTGCGCGCCACCTCGTAGGGCGGCGTGAACCGGCCGTCCGCCTCGCGCGACATCGCGGCGCCGATGGCGGTCGGCAGGTCCTCGGCGCCCCAGGCGAGCCCGCACAGCCGGGCGCTGGCGCCACCGTAAGTGCCGAGGCCGAAGATCGCGGCCGGCGTTTCCGTCGCGATCGGCAGGATGAGCGCGTCGGTGTTCCCGAGCGCGGCGAGCCGGCGCTCGAGCTCGGCGACGGAGGGCCCGCCGGCCGATTTGGGCAGCACGACGCCGCGGGGGCGCTTGGCCGCGACCAGGGCCAGGTCTGCGGCGACCAGGTCGGACTCGAGCGGGTTGACGCGAACGAAGACCGGCAGGCCCGGCTTGTCGGATGAAAGGAATGTCGCGATGGCATCGCGGGCGACGTCCTTGTGTCCATCGGCGACGGCATCCTCGAGGTCGAGGATCAGGGCGTCGGCGCCCGCGAGCAGCGCCTTCAGCATGCGGTCGGGGCGATCGCCCGGCACGAAGAGCAGCGAGCGCAGCCTCATGGCGCCGACCGCCTGAGCAACGCAGTGCGGGTGAACGAACAGACGAGCTCGTCGCGCTGATTGAAGGCAAGGTGCCGGAAGGTGACGATGCCGGTCTCCGGCCGCGAGGCCGAGGCGCGGCACTCCACCACCTCGGTCTCGACCCGCAGCGTGTCGCCGATGAACACGGGCCCGGGCATGCGGACTTCGTCGTAGCCGAGGTTCGCGACGAGCGTGCAGAGCGTCGTATCGGCGACGGAGATCCCGACCGCCAGCGCGAAGGTGAAGGTGCCGTTGACCACGATGCGGCCGAACTCGGTGGTGGCGGCATATTCCGCATCGAGGTGCAGCGGCTGGGGATTGTGGGTGAGCGTGGTGATCAAGAGGTTGTCGGTCTCGGTCACCGTGCGGCGGATCGCATGCGCGATCCGGTCGCCGACCTGCCACTGATCGAAGTAGCGTCCCGCCATCACTCCACTCCGCGTTCGATGCGGACAAGGACCATGCCCTCGCCGACCTGTGTTCCGACTGTCGCCTTGAGCTCGGTCACGACGCCGGTAAAGGGCGCCGAGAGGGCAAGCTCCATCTTCATCGCCTCGAGCACGACCAGTCGCTGTCCGGCGGTGACGGCTTCGCCTTCGGCGACGTGCACCGCGACGACCCAGCCTGGCATCGGCGCGATGAGGCTGCCACCGCTACCGCCGGCGGGAGATCCAGAGCTCTCGGTCCGCAGCGCCGCGAAGCCCCAGGCCTCGCCGTTGCGGAAGAGGACATGCTCGCCATGCTCAAGCGTCAGCGAGTGGCCATCGGCGGCGGAACCCGCCATTGCCAGGTCGACGGCATAGGGGCGGCCGTCGATCTCCAATGCGACCGGAGCAGATGCGGGCACCGCGATGCGGAAGCCGATGAGCGCCGTCCAGGGATCGCCCGCCCCATGCGCGGGCAGCAGCCAGCGCGCCGCCGCGGCGATGGTTGCCTGATCCGGTTCGGCCGGCGGCAGCAGCCTGTCGGCATGGCGCTCGAGGAAGCCCGTATCGATGCGCCCGGCAAGGAAGTCGGTGTCGGCGGCGACGCGGGCGAGGAAGGCGGCGTTGGTCCGGACCGGCCAGACCTCGACCGAGCGGCAGGCGGCGGCGAGCCGGGCGGCCGCCTCGCGGCGGGTTGGTGCGTAGGCAATGAGCTTGGCCAGCATCGGGTCGTAGTGCCCAGTGACCTCCGAGCCCTGCTCCACGCCGCTGTCGACGCGGATGTCGTCCGGCAGGCGCAGATGCCGCAGCAGGCCGGTGGAGGGCAGGAAGCCAGTGGCGGGGTTTTCGGCATAGAGCCGCGCCTCCAGGGCGGCGCCCGATCGGACGATCTGCTCCTGCCCAAGTGGCAGTGGCTCGCCCGATGCGACGCGCAACTGCCACTCGACGAGGTCGAGCCCGGTGATCGCCTCGGTGACCGGGTGCTCGACCTGGAGCCGGGTGTTCATCTCCATGAACCAGATGCGGTCGGGGCGAACGCCCTCCGACGCGTCGGCGATGAACTCGATCGTGCCGGCGCCGACATAGTCGACGGCCTGCGCCGCACGGACCGCGCTCGCATAGAGCGCCCTGCGCGTCGCCTCGTCGAGGCCGGGCGCGGAGCCTCCTCGACCACCTTCTGGTGGCGGCGCTGGAGCGAGCACTCGCGCTCGAAGAGGTGAACGACGCTGCCGTGCGTGTCGCCGAAGACCTGCACCTCGATGTGCCTTGGGCTCTGGATGTACTTTTCGATGAGGACGCGGTCGTCGCCGAACGCGCCTGCCGCCTCGCGCCGGCAGGACTCGAGAGCGCCAGGGAAGGCCGCGGGCTCGTCCACCCGGCGCATGCCCTTGCCCCCGCCGCCCGCCACTGCCTTGATGAGGACGGGATAGCCGATCGTATCGGCCTCGACGGCGAGCCGCGACGGCGACTGGTCGTCACCCATGTAGCCGGGCGTGACGGGAACGCCCGCGGCAGCCATCAGCCGCTTGGCGGCATCCTTCAGCCCCATAGCCCGGATGGCGGAGGGCGGCGCGCCGACCCAGACCAGCCCGGCCGCCGTCACCGCCTCGGCGAACTCGGCGTTCTCCGAGAGGAAGCCGTAGCCGGGATGGATGGCCTGGGCGCCACTGCGCAGCGCCGTCTCGATGATCCGGTCATGGCGGAGGTAGCTGTCGCGGGCCGGCGCGGGACCGATGGCGACCGCGACGTCCGCCTCGCGCACGAAGGGAAGCGCCGCATCGGCGTCGGAATGAACGGCGACGGTGCGGATGCCGAGCCGGCGCGCCGTCCGGATGATGCGGCGGGCAATCTCGCCGCGATTGGCGATGAGGAGACTGTCGAACATCTTACATCCGGAACAGCCCGAACCGGGGCTGGGCGGGGATCGGGGCGTTGAGCGTCGCCGACAGGGCAAGGCCGAGCACGTCGCGGGTCTGGGCCGGATCGATGATGCCGTCGTCCCAGAGCCGGGCGGTCGCGTAGTAGGGGCTGCCCTCGCTCTCGTAGGTGGCGCGGATCGGGCGCTTGAACGCCTCCTCTTCCTCGGCCGGCCACGCGGCCCCCGAGGCCTCGAGCGCATCGCGGCGGATGGTGGCGAGGACAGAGGCCGCCTGCTCGCCGCCCATCACGCTGATGCGACTGTTGGGCCAGGTGAACAGGAACCGCGGGTCGTAGGCGCGGCCACACATGCCGTAATTGCCGGCCCCGAAACTGCCGCCGATGATCACCGTGAGCTTGGGCACCGTCGCGGTCGCGACTGCCGTCACCAGCTTGGCACCGTGCTTGGCAATGCCGCCCGCCTCATACTTTCCGCCGACCATGAAGCCCGAGATGTTCTGGAGGAACAGCAGCGGAATGCCGCGCTGGCAGGCAAGCTCGACGAAGTGGGCACCCCTGAGCGCGCTCTCCGGAGAACAGCACGCCGTTGTTGGCGAGGATGGCGACCGGCATCCCCCAGATGCGCGCGAAGCCGCAGACCAGCGTGCTGCCGTAGAGCGGCTTGAACTCGTGCAGTTCCGAGCCGTCGACGATGCGTCCGATCACTTCGCGCACGTCGTAGGGCGCGCGCACATCGGTGGGAACGATGCCGCAGAGGTCAGCGGGATCGAGGCGCGGCGGCCGCGGATCGTCGAGCACCACCTGCTCCCCCTTGCGCGTATTCAGCGTGGCGACGATGTCGCGCACGATCTGCAGCGCGTGCCGGTCGTTGTCGGCGACATGGTCGACGACGCCGGAGCGGCGCCCATGTGTTTCGGCGCCGCCCAGTTCCTCGGCCGAGATCACCTCGCCGGTCGCCGCCTTGACGAGCGGCGGGCCGCCCAGGAAGATCGTGCCCTGGTTGCGCACGATCACCGACTCGTCGGCCATGGCGGGCACGTAGGCGCCGCCCGCGGTACAGCTGCCCATGACGCAGGCGATCTGCGGAATGCCTTCGGCGGACATGGTGGCCTGGTTGAAGAAGATGCGGCCGAAATGCTCGCGGTCGGGGAAGACCTCGGCCTGATACGGCAGATTTGCGCCGCCGCTGTCGACGAGATAGATGCAGGGCAGCCGGTTCTGCCGTGCGATCTCCTGGGCGCGCAGGTGCTTCTTGACCGTCAGCGGGAAATAGGCGCCGCCCTTCACCGTCGCATCGTTGGCAGACGATCATCGCCTCGCGGCCAGAGACACGGCCAATGGCGACGATCAGCCCGGCCCCCGGCGCTTCCCCGCCATACATGCCGTCTGCGGCGAGCGCGCCGATCTCGAGGAGCGGCGAGCCGGGATCAAGCAGCCCGACGACGCGCTCCCGCGGCAAGAGCTTGCCACGTGCGACGTGCCGCTCGCGCGCCGCCGCAGGCCCGCCCATGGCTGCGCTGGCCACCTTGCCGCGTAACTCCGCGACCAGCGCGCGGTTGTGCGCCTCGTTGGCGCGGAACGCGGCCGACTGGCGGTCGACGACTGGGGCGAGGACACTTCATGCCCCGACAAGCTCGCGACCGATGAGATAGCGGCGGATTTCGTTGGTGCCGGCGCCGATGTCGTAAAGCTTGGCGTCGCGCAGGAGGCGCTCGACCGGCATCTCGCGCGTGTAGCCGGCGCCGCCCAGCGCCTGGATGGCTTCCAGCGCGGTCCGGACGGCGTTCTCGCTCGCGAGCAGGATCGCAGCGGCGGCATCCGAGCGCGTGGCAAGGCCGGCATCGCAGGCGCGCGCCACCGCATAGACGTAGGAGCGCGCCGAGTTGAGCGCGACGAACATGTCGGCGAGCTTGGCCTGCATCAGCTGGAAATGGCCGATGGGCTTGCCGAACTGCCGGCGCTCGCGGACATAGGGGACGACGATGTCGAGACAGGCCTGCATGATGCCGAGCGGCCCCGCCGCGAGTACGGCGCGCTCATAGTCGAGCCCCGACATCAGCACCGCGACGCCCTTGCCCTCGCCCCAGAGGATGCTCTCGGCAGCAATCTCGCAGTCGGTGAAGACCAGCTCGGCCGTATCGCTGCCGCGCATGCCGAGCTTGTCGAGCTTGGGCGAAACCGAGAAGCCGCGTGTCCCCCTCTCGACGAGGAACGCGGTGATGCCGCGCGGCCCCGCATCCGGATCGGTCTTTGGCGTAGACGATGAGCACATCGGCGTGCGCGCGTTGGTGATCCAGAACTTGGTCCCGTTGAGGACGAAGTGATCGCCACGCCGCTCGGCCCTGAGCCGCATCGACACCACGTCGGAGCCGGCTCCGACCTCGGACATGGCAAGCGCGCCGACATGTTCGCCCGAGACGAGCCGCGGCAGAAGACGCCGCTTCTGCTCCGGCGTTCCCCGATGCGGTCGGCAGAGAAGCGCTGTGCCGTATCGCGCACCGCCTCGGCGGTCTCGCCAAGGAAGAAATCGAGCGCGCTCATGCGACGGGCTCCGCCAGCGCGGCGCCCCGGACCGTGTCGCCATGGCGCTCGACCACCTCGATGCCGCGCGACGGCGCGATCTCGATGACGGTCTGCCGCGTAATGCCGTCGAGAAGACAATCCGGCGTCGGCGCGTGGGTGAGATAGTGACGCTGGCCTCCCGCCACGGGACCAGCCGCCCGTCGAGCCAGATCCACCCATCCCGGTCGTTCATGTCGTTGTTCATTTCACTCCCTCACGCATGGATCGCCATGCCCAGACCCTTCTGCGCGGCCTCGCGAAACGCCTCGCCGAGCGTGGGATGGGCGAAGATCGTGCCCTCGATGTCCTCGAGCAGCGCGCCCATCTCGACCGCGAGGGCGAAGGCGGCAGCAAGCTCAGACACATGCGCGCCGACTGCCTGGATGCCGAGGATGCGATGGTCCTCGGCCGAAAGGACGCGCACGAAGCCGCCCTGCCCGTCCGCGTTCATGGTGAGGGCGCGGCCATTCGCCTTGAACGGAAAAACGGAGACCGTGGCGCCGCGAGCCTGGGCCTCCTCGAGGCTCGCACCCACGCTCACGATCTCCGGTTCGCTGAAGCACACGGCGGGAATCGCCACCGGGTCGAAACGGCGCTTCTCTCCGGCGATCAGGTGCGCAACCATCTCGCCCTGGGCTGACGCCTTGTGCGCCAGCATCGGCTCGCCGACGAGGTCGCCGATGGCCCAGACGTTCTTCATCGAGGTGGCGCAGTGCTCGTCAACGGCGACGAACCGGCCCTCTAGCGCGACCGCCATCTCCTCGAACCCCCAGCCCCCGAGCGCCGGCCTGCGGCCGACGGTGACGAGGACCTTGTCGGCGGGCAGCAGGAGCTCGGTGCCGGCGGCGTCGCGGATGCGCAGCGCGGGGTTGTTGCCCTCCCACCCGAGCGCTGCGGCAGGGGTGGAGCGTCACGCCGTGCCGTTCAGAGCCAGAGCCGGACGGGTTCGCTGAGCTTGTCGTCGCAGAGGGGCAGCAGCCTGGGCTGCTGCTCGACGATGGCGACCTCGGCGCCGAGCTTGCGAAAGGCGATGCCAGAGCTCGAGGCCGATAGTGCCCGCGCCGACCACCACCAGCCGTCTTGGCAGCTCGCGCAGCGCCAGCGCCTCGGTGGACGAAACGACCGGGCCGCCGAACGGCAGCATCGGGAGCTCCGCCGGCACCGACCCCGTTGCGAGGACCACGTGCTCGGCCACGATCGCGACCTCGCCATCGGCGGTCGTCACATGGCAGGTCTTGGCATCCGAGAACCGGCCCCAGCCGGCAACGACGCGCACCCTGGAGCGATGCAGCAGCGATGCGACACCGCCTCGCAGGCGCTCGACGATGCCGTCCTTCCACTGCATCGTCGCGGCGAGGTCGAGCTCAGGTGCGCACGCCAGGCGCACGCCGGAGATCGTGCCGCGCGCCAGCTCGGACACTGAAGCGAAGCGCGTCGCGGCCTCGATCAGCGCCTTGGAGGGAATGCAGCCGCGGTTGAGGCAGGTGCCGCCCAGCCCGTCGCGATCGACCAGCACGGTGTCGAGCCCGAGCTGTCCGGCCCGGATGGCGGCGACATAGCCGCCCGGGCCGCCGCCCAGGACGAGCACCTTGGTGTCGATCCGTGTCGTCATCGCGGTGCTACCACGAGAAGCGCGGGGCGCTCGATGAGCCACTTGAGCCGCTGGATGAAGCTCGCCGCATAGTGGCCGTCGACAATGCGGTGATCGAACGAGGCCGAAAGGTTCATCATCGTGCGGATCTCAACGGCGCCGTCGATGACGACCGGCCGCTCGACCAGCTTGTTGGGAGCGACGATCGCCACTTCGGGGGCGTTGATGATCGGGGTCGCGGCGACGCCGCCGAGCGTGCCGAGACTGGTCAAGGTGATTGACGATCCGGTGAGGTCCGCGGCGGCCGCCCGGTCCGTGCGCGCGGCCGAAACGACGCGGGCGAGCCCCGTGGCGCAGCCCCAGAGGTCGAGGTCGTCGGCATCGCGAACCACCGGGACCAGCAGCCCGCGCACGGTCTGGGTGGCGATGCCGACATGCAGGCTGCCGAACGTGCGCACGAGTCCGGCGTCCTCGTCGTAATGCGAGTTGATCACCGGGAAGTCGGGGATGGCAAGCGCGAGCGCGCGCATGAAGAAGGGCAGCAGTGTGAGTTTCGGCCGCCCCTCACCCGCCGTCTCGTTGAGGTCGCGCCGAATGGCTTCGAGACCGGTGAGGTCGAGTTCCTCGATATAGGAGAAGTGCGGGATGTGGCGCTTGGCGAGCTGCATCTTCTCGGCGATGCGGCGACGGAGGCCGACGACCTTGGTCTCGGTAATGCGCTCCGGGCGGCGCGTCGGGGGCGCCGCAGGCACATGGGCCGGGCCGAGCGCCGCGAAGGCGTCGAGATCGGCCATCACCACGCGCCCGGCCGGGCCGGAGCCGTGTACGTACTGCAGCGCGATGCCGCGCTCGAACGCGGCGTGACGGACTGCCGGCGACGCGAGGGACCGCGATGTCGAGAGCGCGGCGGGCGCCGCAACGGTGCGCGCGGATACCGCGTCGGCAGCCGGCGCCGGCATGGGCTCCGTACGGGGAACCCGTTCAGGGCGCGCCGGCACTGCCGGCGGCGCATCGGCGATCTCGCCGGTCTCGAATTCGACGAGCGGCGAGCCAACGGCGATGAGCGCGCCGACCTCGCCATGCGTGGCGACGATGCGGCCGGCGAAGGGGGCGGTCATTTCCACCGTGGCCTTGTCCGTCATCACGTCGAGCAGCGGCGCATCCTCCTCGACGCTGTCGCCGGGCCGCACGTGCCAGGCGACGAGCTCTGCCTCGGCAACGCCTTCGCCAATGTCGGGGAGGTTGAAGACTCGATTGCTCACCTACGCCTGTGCGCCGCATGGCTGCGGCGACGCGGGCGGGGCCGGGGAAGTAGTCCCACTCGAAGGCATGGGGGTAAGGCGTATCCCACCCGGCGACGCGCTCGATGGGCGCCTCCAGATGGTAGAAGCAGCGCTCCTGCACCAGCGCCGAGAGCTCGCCGCCAAGGCCGGCGAAGCGCGAGGCCTCATGCACGACGACGCAGCGGCCGGTACGCTCGACCGACGCGACGATGGCGTCGATATCGAGTGGCACGAGCGAGCGCAGATCGATCACCTCGGCGTCTATCCCGCTATCCTCGGCCGCGGCGAGCGCGACATGGACCATGGTGCCGTAGGCCAGCACCGTGACCTCGTTGCCGGCGCGGGCCACCGCCGCCTTGCCGAAGGGCACGGTGTAGTGGCCGACCGGCACGTCGCTCAGGGGATGCTTTGACCAGGGCGACAGCGGCCGGTCCTGGCGGCCATCGAACGGCCCGTTGTAGAGCCGCTTGGGCTCGAGGAAGATCACCGGGTCCTCGTCCTCGATCGCGCTGATGAGGAGCCCCTTCGCGTCGATCGGGTTTGACGGGATCACCGTCTTCAGCCCGGAGACATGGGCGAAGATCGCCTCCGGGCTGGCACTGTGCGTCTGCCCGCCGAATATGCCGCCGCCATAGGGCGCGCGCACGGTGATCGGCGCCGTGAAGTCGCCGCCCGACCGGTAACGCAGCCGTGCCGCCTCGGAGACCAACTGGTCGTAGGCGGGCAGGATGTAGTCGGCGAACTGGATTTCGACCACGGGCCTCAGCCCGTAGGCGCCCATGCCGATCGCCGCCGCGACGATGCCGCCCTCGCAGATCGGGGCATCGAAGCACCGGGTGGGGCCATGCTTCTGCATCAGGCCGTCGGTCGCGCGAAACACGCCGCCGAAATAGCCGACGTCCTCGCCGAAAACGAGCACCCGGGGGTCGAGGCCCAGCATGACGTCGAGGGCGGAGTTGATCGCCCGGGTCATGGTCATCGTCGGCATGCTCAGACTCCGACCTCGCGCCGCTGCTCGATGAGGCGCCAGTCGGGCGTGGCGTAGACGCATTCGAACATCTCGCGGACGCTGGGCTTGGACTGGCCCAGCGTGCCGATCGCCTCGGCAGCCTTGACCGCGGTGCGCACCGCTTCGGCATGCTCGTTTTGCAGCGCGTCGTGCTGCGCACCGGACCATTCGCCGCTCGAGCACAGATGCTGCCTGAGCCGCTCGATCGGATCGCCGAGCGGCCAGTGTGCCGCCTCGTCGGCGGGGCGATAGCGCGTCGGATCGTCGCTCGTCGAATGCTCGGCCACCCGGTAGGTGACGAACTCGATGAGGGTGGCGCCCAGCCCACGGCGTGCCCGTTCGGCCGCCCAGCGCGTCGCGGCGAGGACGGCGATGAGGTCGTTACCGTCGACCCGCAGTCCCGGCAGCCCGTAGCCGACCGCCCGCGCCGCGAACGTCGTCTAGTCCCCGCCGGCGGTGCCCTAGAAGGTCGAAATGGCCCACTGGTTGTTGGTGACGCACAGGATCACCGGCGCGCGGTAGACCGCGGCAAAGGTCAGCGCCTCGTGGAAATCACCCTCGGCGGTCGTGCCTTCCCCGATGTACCCGATGGCAACCCGGTCGTCGCCGCTGTAGGCCGACGCCATGGCCCAGCCGACGGCGTGCCCAATGCGGCTGCCGACATTGCCCGAGAGCGAGTAAAAGCCGTAGTCGCGCGCAGAGTAGAGGATCGGCAACTGCCGTCCCTGCAGCGGGTCGGCGGCGTTCGAGAAGATCTGGTTGACGAGATCGACCAGCGGGTAGTCCCGTGCCATGAGGTAGCTGACCAGCCGGTAGGTGGGGGAAACACATGTCGTCGCGGCGCAGCACCAGCGAGGGGCCGGCGCCCAGCGCCTCCTCGCCGGTCGACTTCATGAAGAACGAGGTCTTGCCCTGCCGGTGCGCCTTGAACAGCCGCTCGTCGAAGGCGCGCGTCAGCATCATGGCCGAGAGGGCGCGGCGCAACAGTCCCGGCTCGACCCCCTCGCCCCACGGTCCGACTGCGACCCCGTTCTCGTTGAGCACGCGCACGAGGCCATAGGGCAGGTCGCGCAGCTCCAAGGCCGGCGCCGCGATATCCGGCCGCCGTGTTGCGCCGGCCGGCGGAACCTCGATGTGGCTGAAATCGGGCGGATCCCCGGGACGCGACCGCGGGACAGGGATGTAGAGGATTGCCGCCGGAGGACCAAACATTACCGACCACCTTGTTGCCCGGTCAGCTTGGCACCCGGTCGCTTGGGACGAAAATGCTTTGTTGGCTATGCAGCGCGCACATTGTGCAATACCATTGCACTCTATTAGCATGAGTTAGGACGATATTGCATGGATGAGGTCGACTGGAAAATCCTGCGTATCCTGCAGGAGTCTCCGCAGATCTCGGCGGTCGAGCTGGCCGACCAGGTCGGTCTGTCGCACGCCCTGCTGGCGGCGGTGAAACGCATGGAGGAGTTGGGCGTCATCCGCGAGCGCGCCATCATCCTCGATTCCCGCAAGGTCGATCGCGCCATCAGCGTGTTCGCCCATATCCGGCTGAAGCAGCACGACGAGGAGACGCTTGACGCGTTTGAGCGGGTCACCTCCGAACGTCCGGAGATCGTCGACTGCTTCTCGATGAGTGGGGAGAGCGATTATCTGTTGCGCGTCGTCGTCCGCAACGTCGACGAGTACGAAAGCCTGCTCCGCACGACCCTGCTCCACCTGCCGGGCCTTGCCTCCATCAACTCGAGCTTCGCGCTCAAGTGCGGTGAAGAACACGACCCGGCTGCCGATCTAGCCGCGCGTGGCCGGACGGAACAGGTCGCTGCCAGTCTTGCCGCGCCAATGATCCAGTCGTTCCGCGACGACATCCCAGCCGATGTCGCTCGCCCAGTGCATCGGACCGCCCTTGGCCCGCGGAAGCGTAGCCAGTACCCAGATCACGTCGATGTCGGACGCGCTGTTCGCGACCGCCTCCTCGAGTGTGCGCATCCCCTCGTTGACCATCGGGTAGTGCGTTCGCTCGATGATTTCGGTTGCCTCGATGTCTCGCCGTTGCACCCCGCGGCGACGGGCTTCCTCATGGATGAGCCGGGTGACATCCTCATCCGGAAGCGGGGTGCGGCTGCCCGGCTCGTAGCGGTAGAATCCGCGGCCGGACTTCTGTCCGAAACGCCCCTGGGCACAGAGCTCATCGGCAATGGCGAGCGCCTTGCCCTGCGCCTTGCGGGCACGCCAGCTGATGTCGAGTCCGGCCATGTCCCACATCTCGAAGGGACCCATGGGCCAGCCGAACTCACGGAACGTCCGATCCACATCCTGGAGCATGGCGCCTTCGATCACGAGGTCGATCATCTGCGCATTGCGCGCGCCCAGCATGCGGTTGCCCACGAAACCGTGACAGACACCCACGGGGACCGGGACCTTGCCGATGCGCCTCGAGACCGCGATGGCGGTCGCCAGCACCGCGGGGTCGGTCCGGTTCGCCCGCACGACCTCGACCACCCGCATGACGTTGGCGGGCGAGAAGAAGTGCATGCCAACGACATCCTCGGGCCGGCCGGTTGCCGCGGCGATCTCGTTCACGTCGAGATACGACGTATTGGTCGCGAGGATGGCGCCGGGCCGGCATACGGCATCGAGGCGAGCAAAGACCCCCGCTTGACCTCCATGTCCTCGAACGCGGCCTCCACCACGAGATCGCACGAGGCAAGCATGCTGTAGTCGGTCGTCCCGACGACGCGGGCTCGGCGCGCCGCTGCCGCCTCGGGCGGCAGTGATCCGCGCGATACCGAGCCGGCATAGAGCGTGTCGACTCGTCCGAGGCCCGCCGCGAGGGCGCCACTATCGCGTTCAACGACGGCCACCGGCAGGCCGGCCGCCGCGAACGCCATCGCGATGCCCGTTCCCATCGTGCCCGCCCCGATGACGCCGATGCTTTCGACGGGCCTCGGCCGGGCGGCCTTCGCCGCCGCGCGTCCCGCGCTGCGCTCGGCAAAGAACATGTGCCGGAGCGCGCGGCTCTCTTTGCCCTGGCGCAGACGCTCGAAGATGCGCCGCTCCTCGGCGAAGGCGGCGTCCTCGTCCATGGTCAGGCTGTTGCGTATCGCCGCCACGCAGGCGGCGGGAGCCTCGAGGTCCTTGTTCTTGGCAAGCAGCTCCGCCGCGAGGACGTCGAAGTCCGGCAGGGGCGTTGCCGCCCTGGCGTGTTTTCGCCCGCCTGCCGACCGCAGCCCGGCTTCCGCGGCCTCACGCAACATCTCGATCATTGCAGCGCGGGGGTGGTCGCCGACGACCTTGTCGACGAGGCCAAGCCCGAGCGCCTCTGCCGCGGCGACAGGCTCGCCAGAGAGGATCATGCGCAGTGCCCGTTCCGCCCCGATGAGGCGCGGCAGATAGACAGTGCCTCCAGCGCCCGGGATCAGGCCCAGCTGCACTTCGGGGAAGCCGAGCCGGCACCCGGCGTCGGCGACCCGCAGGCGACAGGCGAGTGCAAGCTCGAGCCCTCCGCCGAGCACGTTGCCGTGCAGCGCTGCGGCGGTCGGCTTTGACAATCCCCGCAAGGTGGCGATCAGCTCGCGCAGCGTCGGCGATTCCGCCGGCTTGTCGAACTCGGCAATATCGGCGCCGACGCAGAGGTCCGGCCCGCCGCGGCGAGTCCGATGGCCGAGACGGTGACGTCGCCGTCGAGGCCGAGGAGCGCGTCGCGCAGGGCCCGGCGGACCGCGATCCCCAGCGCATTCACCGGCGGATTGTCGACGACGAGCACTGCCACATGCCCCGCGCGCTCGACCCGCACGACGACGGCTCCGGCATCTGCCTCGCCGGCCGCTGCCGGCGTACCGCCCCGAACCTCCCCCATCAGAAGAAAGCCTGATGCCCGGTGATGGCGCGTCCGAGGATCAGCGCGTGCACGTCGTGGGTCCCCTCGTAGGTGTTCACGGTCTCGAGGTTCTGCGCGTGACGGATGACGTGGTACTCGCTCTGGATGCCGTTGCCGCCGTGCATGTCGCGCGCCGCGCGCGCGATGTCGAGCGCCTTGCCGGCATTGTTGCGCTTGATCAGCGAGATCATCTCCGGCGCCATGCGGCCTTCATCAAGCAAACGCCCGAGGCGCAGTGCGGCTTGCAGGCCAAGCGCGATGTCAGTCTGCATGTCGGCGAGTTTCTTCTGGTAGAGTTGCGTCGCCGCAAGCGGCCGCCCGAACTGATGTCGGTCAAGACCGTATTGACGTGCCCTTGCCGGCAGTCCTCGGCCGCGCCCATCGCCCCCAGGCAATACCGAAGCGCGCCCGGTTGAGACTGCCGCACGGGGCGGACAGTCCCAGTGCATCCGGGAGCATCGCCTCCTCACCGACCTCGACATTGTCGAGGACGACCTCTCCTGTCGTGGACGTGCGAAGCGACAGTTTCCCATCAATCCTTGGCGCGGAAAGACCCTTGGTGCCCTTCTCAAGCACGAAACCTCTCACCTTGCCGCCGTCGGCGTCGGACTTTGCCCAGATGACGAAGACATCGGCAATCGGCGCGTTGGAGATCCAGGTCTTGCTGCCATTCAGGCGGTAGCCGCCTTCGATGCGCCTGGCCGTTGTCTTCATGCCCGCCGGGTCGGAGCCGGCATCGGGTTCGGTCAGGCCAAAGCAGCCGATCCATTCGCCCCTGGCGAGTTTCGGCAGGAACTTCCGGCGCTGCGCTTCCGAACCATAGGCAAGGATCGGCTGCATCACGAGCGACGACTGCACGCTCATCATTGACCTGAAGCCCGAGTCGACCCGCTCGATCTCCCGCGAGATGAGGCCGTACGACACGTAGTTCGCGCCGATCCCTCCATACTCCTCCGGTATCGTCACCCCAAGCAGGCCGGCATCGCCCATCTCGCGGAAGATCGCCGGATCGGTTGTCTCATGCAGGTATGCATCTATGACCCTCGGCCGCAGCGACCGCTGCGCAAACTCGGCCGCCGCATCCGCGAGCAGGCGCTCATCCTGGGTCAACTGCTCCCCAAGCAACAGGGGATCCTGCCAGTCGTAACTCGGGCGTTCGGTCACTTGAGATCGGTGCTCCATTCTTTCGGTGTCGTCAGGCGCGTCACTTCCAGGCGCCGGAGCTGCCGACGCGGGATTTGATCTCTTCATTGTGCTCGCCGAGCATCGGCGGCCGGATCGCTTCGGGCCGGTCGCCGTCGAGACGCCAGGCCGGTCGAAGCAGCGGCACATCGCCAGCCGTCGGATGCTTGACCGCCGTGACCAACCCGGCCGAGGTGGCGCGCGCCCCGGTAAGGGGCTGCGTAGAGCCGCCGACTTCGCCGCAGGGAATGCCGGCACGGGCAAGGCCGGCAAGGAAGGTACTGCGATCGTGTCGGGCGAGCTCCCGTTCGAGTTCGGCAAGCAGCTCGCTCCGATGCAGGAGCCGCTGCAGGTTTGTGCCGAAACGCGGATCGTCGGCAAGGTCGGGCCGCTCGACCACGTTTCGGCACAGGGCCTGATAGTGTCGCTCGGTGCCCGCCCCAAGGATGAACGCCCCGTCGCGCGCCGTGAACACCCCGTAGGGAAAGATCGAGGATGGAAGTTGCCGTAGCGTGGACTTTCACTGCCGCCGATCAGCGCATCAAGCGCAAAATACGCGGTCGAAGTCAGCCCGACATCGAACAGGGCGACATCGATGCGCCGTCCCTCGCCACGCGACTTTGCCGCGAGCACGGCTGCCAGGATGGCCTGAGCCGCCGCCATGCCCGTGAGGATGTCGACGACCGGCAGGCCGAACTTCAGCGGCCCGTCATCGGGATGGCCGTTGATGGACATGAGCCCTGTTTCGCCCTGCAGCACCAGGTCATAACCGGGACGTGCCGACTCATCACCCGCCCGGTCGTAGCCGGAGATCGCGCAGTAAACGAGTGATGGACGGAGGACCTTGAGCGCATCGAAGCCGAGCCCGAAGCGCTCCATGGTCCCGGCCTTGAAGTTCTCGACAACGACGTCCGCGTCCCGCACGAGGGCCGTCAGGACCTCGCGGTCGGCGGCGAGGCCGAGGTCCAGCGTGATCGATCGCTTGTTGCGATTGAAAGCGTAGAAATACGAGGTGTCGCCCTTGCCGATCTCGACGCCCCAGCCTCTGGTCCCGTCGCCCACGCCGGGCTCTTCGACCTTGATGACGTCGGCGCCGAGGTCGGCCAGCACCATTGTGCTCAGGGGCCCTGCCAGCACGCGGGATAGGTCAAGTACCCTGATGCCTTTGAGCGGTGCGTCCACGGATACTTCCCTCATGGCCGCCGAGCGCTGCAATCCCGCGCCCTGGCAGCACCTGGAACCGCCGTCATCGGATGAACTGGTTCACGTAGTCGGCACCCAGGCCGCAGCCGATGAAGTGCTCGCGGCAACGATCGATCTTCGTGAAGACGTCATCGTAGCCTGTCGTCTTGCCGAAGGGGTCGACGTAGATCATCGCACCATCGACCTTGAAGAGGGTGATCATCTCATCGTCGTTGTCGACGACGAGCGTATGTGTCTCTCCCGGCGGTTCGTAGACGTAGGAGCCGGGCTCGGCCACCCAGTCATGCTCGAGATAGTGCCAGCACCCCTTGACGACCCAGCCGTGGACCGCCTTGGGATGCCGGTGCCGGGTCAGCACACCCGCCCGCCGTACCTTGAGCAGCGTGACCCAGAAGCCCTGACTCGCCGACAGGCATAGCGGCCTGAACCACACATTGGGCTGTTGCGGGACCCACTGGGGGTCGTTGTCGGCGGCGATCGCGCGCGGAATGACGATCTCCCTGGCGCAATCTGCGGGCATCCCCAGCTGATACGGCACGAGTTCGTCTGCTGGACTGTCCGTCATGGTCCGACCTCCCGATGTGGCTTCTGTGCAGGCTTCCGACGGGCAACCACCTGTCGCCCTCACGGGCATATGGACAGAGCGCTCGTCGACGGGCACGAGGCTATGCAGTGCTGGCAACCTCAGTCCAATCGATAATCTGAATGCTCGACTTCGACATGCTTGATGATTTTCGGTCGGGTGCCTCAGCACCGGTTGACTCCCGCTCACATATTCGATCCATTTGAACTCATGCGCGGCGAAATGAAGCGACCTAATATCCTGCGGCAGAACCTCGGCCTGCTGGTGGCTTTCGATGCTCTCATTACGGAAGGTAACGCCACCAAGGCGGCAGAGCGGCTCTCGCTCGGGCAGCCGGCGGTGTCCCACCTGCTCGGCAGGCTGCGCGAGATCTTCAGCGACCGGCTCTTCGACCGGACGCGCGACGGCCTGGTGCCGACCCGCCGCGCCCGCGAGCTCCACGCCAAGCTGGTGCCGCACCTCAAGGGACTCGAGGCGCTGTTCGTGCAGGACAACAGCTTCGACCCCATCAGCACGGAACGGGTGTTCCGGCTCGTTGTCTCCGACATGGTTCAGGTCTACTTCATCCCGGGCCTGCTGCGCGCCGCAGAGAGCGCAGCACCGGGCATCAGCTTCGTCACCGTGCCCATCGATTCCAATCTCGTCACCGAGCACATAGAACGGGATGAAGTCGACCTTGCCATAAACCACTGTCCCGATCCCGCGCCGTGGATCCGCACCTGCCCGCTGTTCGAAGTCGAGTATATGTGCTGGTACAATCCGGCGTGCGGTGAGGCCCCCTCAACGATCGACAGGTTCATGGCCCGGCCACAGGTTTCGGTGACGTACAGGGGGCCACGGCCAGTCCCGTTGCTGACGCCCTGCACAAGCAGGGGCTCTCGCGCAAGGTGAGCATCGGAACGTTCACCTACCTTGCGGCGGCGGCCATCGCGTCCAGGTCAAACGCAGTCGTGGTGGGGCCCGCGGGCATCTATCAGCAGGCGTTTCATGAGAAGGGTCTCGAAGGCTGCCCTCCGCCTTTTCCCGTCGACAAGCTGCCGATGTCACTGGTCTGGCACGAGCGCTGGGACGACGACCCGGGATCTGCGTGGCTTCGTTCGCTGCTGGTGGATGTCAACGGCCAGTTGCACCGGGACGCGAACGTTCGGCTTCCGGCCGCTTCCGGGCGCGGGACAGCCGTCAGCTAGGTCGGTCGGCACGCGCCTGCGCCAATTCCTGTCGTCGACGCGCGGTGGCCTCGCGATCGATCTCCAGCCTGCCGGTCGTCTGGTCCCGGGCGAGCACGACCCCGTAGGATCAAAGGCACGTGTACCTGTGATCCAGCCCTCTTCGACGCGGTCGCGCACCAGTTCGGGAGCGCGCTCGAGCGGGTCGCCAAAGCCACCTCCCCCCACGCTGTGGAAATGAGGGCCCCGCCCGGCATGATCGTGACATCGGCGGCGCTCGGTACGACCATGCGCTCGCCCTCAGCGTTCTCGACCCACGCACACATGGCGCCGCCTTTCCCGCCGCCCACCACGCCCCGTGGCGGAAAGACCCGCGAGGCACTATTCGTCATGACGCGGAGCGCATCGCGCAACGGCCGCAACACGCATTCCGAGCCGGGCGCACCTTCCCACGTGCCGGCACCGCCGCTGTCGGGCCGGATCTCCATCCTCTCGACATAGAGCGGTTGCTGCCGCTCGGTAATCTCCACGCTCGACTGCATCAGTCCGCCGGCGCTGCCGCTGGTGCCATAGGTGAACCATCCGTCGTGCCCCGAGAGGGCCGGGCCGCCCCAGTGCCCGAGCAGCAACTGGTTGACGAAGTAGCGGCCGCGGCTCGAGTCGAAGCCGCTCACCACTCCGGCCGAGGCCGGTATGCCGACCGAGCTGCCGGCCATGCCAAGTCCGTGTCCAAGATCGGCCATGCCCTCGTGGATCGCGGCCATGGTCATGTGACACAGGTCGGTGGTCGAGCTCGGCGTCGCCGACGGGTACCTTGGCAGTCCGATTGCCGCGCCCTCGCGCAGCAGGATCCTGACGCGATCGAAGGCGCCGGTGCAGCGGGGCACTTCGGGCCCGAGGAACACGAAGACGCCCTGCCGGCAGGCCCCCAGGGCAATGGCCTCGGTAAGGTTGATTCCGAGCGGCAGGCTGTCCTCGTTGTCGGTGAGGTCGACGGTGACGAGTTCACCCGCAGGGTCGACCTCGATCCTCACCCGGACCGGAAAGCCCTCGGGATACCCAACGATCGGATCGTACAGAAGCTCCTTGCGCACCTCGCCGGCCGGCAGGGCGCGGATCGCCTGTCGCGCCATGCGCTCGGCGTAGAGCTGGTATTGGTCCATGAACCCGAGGAAGACGTCTGTGCCGTGCTTGCCGCAGATCTCCCCGATCCGGCGCTGCCCGACGCGGACCGCGGCCAGGATGGCGAGGTAGTCGCCGTAGAAGTGGTCCGGCACCCGGATATTCGCCTTGCACAGGTCGAGGACGTCCGGGATGTCCCGGTAGTCCCGCTGCACGCGTATGCAGGGGAGGATCAAACCCTCCTGGTACACGTCCGCAGCCGTCGGATTGTAGGTCGTGGGGGTCGAAAAACCGATGTCGCTGAGATGGGCACGCGCCACCGCGTATCCGAGAAGCGTGCCGTCGACGACCACCGGGCTGCACAGCGTGAGGTCGGCGCAATGGGTGTTGCCCATGTAGCCGCTGTTGTTCGCAAAGCAGTCACCCGCCTCGATGCCGTCGCCAAACTTCTTGACGACGGCGCGCGGGATCAGGTCGATCGAATTGAGGTGCAGCGGCAGGCCGCCGACCGAGGTGCTGACGGTTCGGAACGCGCGGTCGACGAAGGTGCATGAGAAGTCGAAGGCGGTGTTGATGATGCCGGCCCGCCCCGACCTCAGCAGCGCGTTCGACATCTCACGGCAGCACGATTCGATACTGCGCTGCAGGACGATCATCGTCAGAAGGTCCAGCTCACCTGCCGATGGCGTCTCAGCACTCATTCCGGGTCCTCACGCATCGGGGCGGGGGCAGGCAGGCGTGGACACCGCGGCGGGAGGGGCGTCACAGCTGCAGTTCGAGCATGACGTTTCCCTGCACGGTGATGCGCGCCTGCGCATATTCGGGAACGAAGATCACGGTGAGCAGGTCGTCGATGATCGCCGGCCCCGCGACGACCTGGCCCACCGCGAGAGACGTCCGCTCGTAGGCGGTGACATCGGCCTGGCGGTCCTTGGTCACCTGCACGCGTCGCTTTGTGGGCGGCGTATTCGTCATCACCACGGTAGTCTGTGCCTGATTGAGTGCCTCCGGAGCTTCATGCAGGCCGATGGCCTCGACGTTCCACTCCCAGAACTCGACGGCCTCCCCGGAGGAACGCACCCGGAAATAGTGCTCATGCAGATCATGGAAATCCTCGACCGCCGCGGCGAGATCCTCGGCGCTCTCGATCTGCCCGCCCCCGCAAGGGCAGGGTAAGGTGCCAGACCTGGTCGGGTAGCAGGCCTGCGCGGAGAACCGCAGCCGCTGCCGCGCTACCGGCACGCCCATGTTGTCGAGGAACGCGTTCGCCTCGGCAGCGAGTTCGGCGAGCGTGCGTCCGACGCCGACCTGATCGAAGCGATCGCTGTCGGTGCGCAAGGCCCTCCCGAACGTCATCTTGACGTCGCCGGTCGCGATGCCGAAGGCGCTGAGGACGCCCGCCGCACGGGGGAAGAGCACGTGCTTGATCTGCAGGGACCTGGCTATCTCGGCCGCGTGGAGGCCCGCGGCCGCTCCGCCGCCGACCAGCGTATACTCGCGCGGATCGATGCCGCGCTTGATGGTGATCTCCTCGATCGCGGTCACCATGTTCTGCTCGACCACGGCGCAGACAAGACAGGCGGCCTCTTCCACACTCATGCCAAGCCGCACTGCGACCGAGCTTCGGACGGCTTCGTAGGCCTTCTCGGGTGAGAGCTTGACCGTGTCGTCACCGAACCGCGCGGGATTGAGCAGCCCGCGCACCAGGTTCGCGTCGGTCACCGTCGCCGTGGTTCCGCCGCGCTGATAGCAGGCCGGACCCGGGAATGCTCCGGCCGAGTGGCGGCCCACATGGATCATGCCGCCTTCATCGATCTCGGCGATGGAGCCGCCGCCGGCCCCGATGGTCTTGATGTCGGTGGACGGGATCGCGAAGATGTGCCCCCCGATCCTGCCGTCACGGTGCACTGCGGCCTCGCCGCCGCTCGAGACGGAAACGTCGAAACTGGTGCCGCCCATGTCGGTGGTGATCAGCCGGCCGCCAGGTACTTGCTCGAGAGCTCCGATCCGCGTGCTGGCAACGGGTGCGCCCGACGGGCCGGAGAGACACAGATGTACTGGCTTGGCGATCGCCTCTGTGACGGAGATGCGTCCGCCGCTCAAGGTGACCACGGTGAACGTGCCGTTGAAGCCTCCCTCCTTGAGGCGTCGCTCGATGGCCATGAGGCTCTTCTGCACGATGGGTTTCAACGATGCGTCGAGCGCAACGGTCGAGGTGCGGCGATACTCGCGTACAACCGGGCTCACCTGGTGACCCAGGCTGAACGGGACATCTGGCAACATCTCGGCAATCAGTTCGCCGGTGCGCAACTCGTGCGCCGGGTTGGCGATCGACCACAGGTAGGAAACCGCTACCGCCTCGATCTCGAGCCGCTTCAGCCGCTCGAGCGATTGTCGCAGTTCCGTCTCCTCGAGGGCCACGAGGATACGTCCGTCCTCGAGCACGCGCTCGGTCACCGGCAGCGTCAGGGCGCGCGGGATGAACGGATCGGGATAGTCGACACGGACGATCGAGGTGTCCTCCTTGTGTCCCTCCCGGATCACCAGCGTATCGCGGAAGCCCTTGGTGCAGAGCAGCGCGGTTCGCGCCGTCTTGTTCTCGAGAATGGCATTGGTTGCGGTCGTCGCACCCAGCGCGAGGTGCCTCACCCGGGCGAGAAACTCGTTCGTCGAAAGCGACAGCCCAGCGGCGGCGCGGCCGATGCCTTCGAAGATGCCATGCGAGATGTCGCCCGGTGAGCTCGAGTTCTTGAACAGCCGGCTGGTGCGGTCGCTGCCATAGAGGACGAAATCGGTGAACGTCCCGCCCACATCCACGCTCAGTTCGTATGTCGTCGCGGTCATTGTCGTTTACCCTTGTGAACTCAGGCTCGCGCCATCTGGTCGCGCAGCTGCACGGTCTTGTCGGCATCGAGGGCGTAGAGGCCGGTTCCCTCGTCCTTTCTGAGCACGACGCCGTAGACGTCGCGCGCGCTGTTCGGAGATCCAGCCTTCCTCGACCTTCTTGCGGACCAGTTCAGGCCTGCGCTTGAGGGGTGGGCCGTAGCCGCCGCCGCCAACGCTGTGCGACACCATCGCCTCGCCAGGCCTGACCGTAACGTCGCCGACACTGGGGACCGCGGTGCGGTTGCCCGCGGCATCCTCGACCCAGGTCCACATCCCGCCACCGGGTCCGCCGGACCGCACGCCGCGCGGCGGAAAGACGCGCGACGCGCCGTTGGTCATGAAGCGGATGGCATCGGTCGTCGGGCGCATCACAGTCGGCCCCGGGAGCCCCTCCCACTCGCCGTAGCCGCCGCTGTCGACGCGTATCTCCACCTTCTCGAAGTACATCGGCTGCTGCCGCTCGGCGATCTCGACACTCATCTGCATGATGCCGCCGGCGCCGGCATTGCTCGAATAGGTGAACCAGCCGTCGTGGCCGCTGAGGGCGGGACCGCCCCATGAGGCGAGGAAGATCTGGTTGACGAAATAGCGCTCCTTGCGGGAGTCATAGCCGCTGACCACGGCACCCGAACTCGGGATGCCGATCGAGCTGCCCCCGAAACCGAGCCCGTCCCCCAGTTCGGCCATGGCCTCGTGGATGACGACCATGGTCGACTGGCACAGGTCGGTCGTGGCACTCGAGGTGGCGGCCGGGAACTTCGGCAACCCGACGGCTGCCCCCTCGCGAACGAGGATGTTGACCCGGGCGAAGGCTCCGCTGCAGCGCGGTACCTCGGGGCCGAGACAGCTGAAGATGCCCTGCCGGCAGGCGCCGAGGACGATGGCCTCGGTCAGGTTGATGCCGAGCGGCAGGTTGTCTTCGTTGTCCCTGAGGTCGACGGTCACCTGCTCCTGGTCTGGATCGATCTCGATGGTCACCCGGACGGGAAAGCCGTCGGGATAGCCGATGATCGGGTCGTAGAGCAGCTGCTTGGTCACCCGGCCCTTCGGCAGCGCACGAATGGCGCTGCGCGCCATGCGCTCGGCATAGACCTGGTACTGATCCATGAAGCTGAGAAAGGTACCGACGCCGTACTTTCGGCAGAGCTCGGTGATGCGGGCCTGTCCGATCCTCACGGCCGAGATCATGGCAAGGTAGTCGCCATAGAAGTGATCGGGTACGCGGATATTGGCCTTGCAGATGTCGAGGACATCCGGGAGGTCCCGGTAGTCGCGCTGGATCCGGATGCAGGGGAAGATCAGTCCTTCCTGGTAGACGTCCTTGGCCTCGGGATTGTAGGTCGTCGGCGTCGCGAAGCCCATATCGCTGAGGTGCGCCCGCGCCAGCGAGTAGCCGACCAGCGTCCCCTCGATGATCACCGGCGCGACCAGCGTGAGGTCGCCGCAATGGGTGTTGCCGAGATAGGCGCTGTTGCTGGCGAAGCAGTCGCCAGCACTGATCCCGTCACCGAACTTCTTGGCGATGGAACGCGGGATAAGGTCGATCGAGTTCAAGTGCAGCGGCAGTCCCGCAACCGAGGTGTTCACGGTCCGGAAATCACGGTCGACGAACGTACACGAGAAGTCGAACGCCGTGTTGATGAGTCCGGCCCGGCCGGTCTTCAGCAGAGCGTTCGACATGTCGAGACTGGTCGATTCGATGCTGCGCAGGAGCACCGTCATGGTCAGCAGGTCTATTCCCCGCTCCGCCGACGATGTCGTTTCCGTCTTGTTCATAGCCTCGATGCCTTGTTCGGTGATTGGTCTGTTCTGCCCGACGCCAGCGCGGACTGATTCCGTTCGAGCGCCTCCGCGAGCGCGTCCAGCGCCGCAAACAGATGACGCCGGGGAATGGTGAGGGGCGACATCCAGCGGATGGTGCTGTTGTGCGGTCCGCCGACGCTGAAGGGATAGCCCTGCAGCAACAGGGAATCGCCGGTACCTTCGGCGAGCATCCGGTAGAGCGGCGTCCCCGGCTGACGTCCGTCGGCCACTGGCGCGCCGCTCGCCTTGTCGCGAACGAGCTCGATCGCGGCGGTCATGCCCGCGGTGCGGATTTCGGCAACCACCGGAAGGCGCTTCAGCGGAGCGAGCCGTTCCGCCACGTCCGTTGCGAGCTGCTTGGCGCGCCCCAGCAGGTCGTCACCGGCATCCAGGACGACGTCGAGCGTGGCCTGCGCGGCGGTGAGGACCACGGGGTTCGCGTTCTGGCCGTTATAGGCGGCAATTCCCTTGGCGCGCTCGGCCACTTCGCCGGTGAGGGCAATCGCCGCGAATGGGAACGCGCCGCCGAGCCCCTTGCCGGCGGTGACGATGTCGGCGCGCACGCCGTGCCGCTCGTGGGCCCAGACGTCGCCGGTGAGCAGGAAGCCGTTGGCGATCTCGTCGACGACGAGCAGCGCGCCGATGCGGTCGCAGATCTCGCGCAGGCGCTGGAGCCACCCTTCGGGAAGGGGAATGTGACCGTTGTTCTGCTCGGCCTCGACGATGACGCAGGCCACGTCATCGACGCCGGAATTGGGGCCGGCCAGGGCGCGCTCGAGCAGGTCGGCGCAGGCAAGTCCGCAGCTCTCGCGCTTCAGCCCCAGCGGGCAACTGAAGCAATCCGGATAGGGCTGGAAGGAGACGGGCTGGGACCGGTTGCCCCAGTCGTAGCCGTGGAGCCGCGCCAGTGAGGTGAACTCCCAGGCAAGACCCCAGATGCCATGGAAGCAGTTGCTGAAGGCGACGATGGTGCGCCGGCCGGTCGCCCGCATCGCGATTCGCACCGCGATCTCGTTCGCCTGGCTGCCCGACAGCGTGAGAATGACCCGCGCGTCCTCGCGCATCTTCTCCGGCAGCATGGCGGAGAAGGTCTCGACGAGGCGGGCGCGGACCTCACCTTGCACGTCTCCCGATACGCTGAGCTGCGCCGCCTGCGCCTGTATCGCCGCAACGACGTGAGGATGCGAGATGCCGACATAGGTGCAGGTGCGCCCCGGCCAAAGGTCGACGAAGCGGTTGCCGTCGGCATCCTCGAAGATCGTGCCCTTGCCGCCGGCATAGGCGAGCGGGCTTCCCCGGCTCATGCCGTTGGAGAACTCGAGCGCATCCAGGCGATCGATGATTGCCCGCGACTTCGGCCCGGGCAACGCGTTGCTGACGACCCGCGGGCCGTCATGCGAAAGCTGTTCCAGGGCCTGTTCTGAGATCATTCAGGGTGTCTCGCTGCATCGGGCGGAGCGGAGAAAGAGAGCCCCGCGGCCATGGCCGACGTTCAACGGCCGCAGTCGAGATTGGCCAAGTAAGGATTTGCGATCAAATCGATAGTCGCCATGACCAATATCGACCAATTTGATGGCAGTGGTCGCAGTGTCGGCAGCGCGGGACTTGTGCCGGTTGCGCGGGCCCAGCCGAACGACGATCAGGCTTTGGGCACAAACGCGACGGCAGCGATTTCCACCCGCGCCCCCTTGAGCAGCGTCGCTTCGACCAGCGTGCTGGCAGGCGGGTCCTCGCCGATGAACTGTGACCGGACCTTGGCGAACAGTGGATAGAGGGAGAGATCGGAGAGGAACGTGTCCGTGCGCACGAGCTGTCGTACGGTCGCGCCGGACTTGCCCAGCACAGCCTCGAGGTTCCTGAAGCACGCCGTGACCTCGTCCTCGAACGGCAGCGAGAGGTCGTTGGAGGCGGCCTCGCCCGGCACGCCGAGCTGGCCCGCAACGAACACGAGGGCACCCGCTCCCACCGGCACGACGGTGGCATCACTGTAGGATTTGACGTGCGGGTTCGGGACGAAGAGGGTCATGCGGGTTCTCGCTCGATCGGCAGGGTGGAGGCAGTCCGGCGCAGCCGGTCGCTAGCGCTTCATCATCTCGGTCGGCAGCCAGGTGACGAGCTGTGGGAAGAAGTAAAACAGCATCAGCAGCAGGATGTTGACCGCGACGTAGGGCCAGATGCCCCGGATTATGCTGTCGAGCCGCACGTCGGGTGCGACGGCCTTGATGGTGTAGAGGTTGAGCCCCACTGGCGGGGTCACCAGCGCGATCTCGATCAGGATCGTGATGACGATGCCGAACCAGACCTTGCTCCAGCCCATCGAGGCGACAATCGGCAGCACGACGGGCAGCGTCAGGGCCAGGATGCCGAACCCATCCATGAACATCCCGAGCACGATGTAGATGGCCACCAGCGCCAGGAACAGCACGAACGGGTTGAGGTTGAGCGAGACGACGAAGTCGATGAAGTCGGCGGCGACCCCTGACACGGCTAGGAAGCGACTGAACAGCAGACCGCCGATGACGATGGTGAAGATCGAGGCCGTGGTGATCAGCGTGTCGCGGCTGATGCGCAGCAGCATTGCGCCCGTCACCCGCCGCTTCAGCAGTCCGAGCAACAGCACCAGCGCCACCCCGACGGCGCCGCCCTCGGTCGGCGTCCAGAAGCCGAACACGATCCCGGCGACGATGGTGGCGGCAACGAAGCCGAATGGTACGACCGATACGAGGCCATTCAGCTGCTCCTTCAAGGAAAACGCCTGGCCGTGAGGCGCCATCTGCGGATTGAGCCGCGACAGGATGATGATGACGACCGTATAGGCCGCGGCCGTGATGATGCCGGGGATCACGCCCGCCATCAGCAACTGGCCGATCGACTCCTGGGCCATGATGCCGAAGACGACGAGCGCGACGCTCGGCGGGATCAGCAGGGCCAGCGTCCCCGCCGAGGCGACGATGCCGGTGCTGATCTGGTCGTGGTCGCCGTACTTGCGCATCTCCGGCAGTGTGACCCGTGTCATCGCCGCCGTCGAAGACGTGCTGGAGCCGGTGATGGCGCCAAAACCGGCGCAGGCCAGGTTGGCGGAGATCGCCATGCCGCCGCGATAGCGGCCGAAGAAGCGGTTGAAGGCGGTGAACAGGTCGGAGCTGATGCCGATGGCCGCGGCGAGTTCGCCCAGCAGCACGAACAGCGGCACGACCACGAAAGAGTATGTCGTCGAGACGTTGAGGGCGCTGCCCGACAGCACGGTGAGCGTGCCCTCCAGCGTGCCCGTCAGGGCCCACATGCCGACAAACCCCGCAATCATCAGCGAGACACCGATCGGCACGCCCACGGTCATGAGGAACAGCAGTAGGACGATCGGTCCAGCGACATCGAGGCCGAGCATGGTCATACCTGTTCGTTGTGCGTTGCGCGTGGCGCAGTGAGATCGATGGCGATGTTGACGAGTGTCTGCACCAGCCCGAGCAGAGTGCCGATGAACACGAAGCTCAGCGGCAGGGCGAGCGGCACCGGAGGAACCGCCGGAAGCCAGCGGCCTTCGGTGATCGCCAGATAGAGGTGCCGTCCGCTGCCCGCACAGAGCAGGCCGTAGCCGACGGCAACCGCGAGGTTCTGGATGATCGACAGCACCAGCGCTGTCCTGCCGCTCGCATTCTGGACGAAGATCTCCATGCGGATGTCGCGGCGCGCGTGGCTGACGAGGATCAGCGGCAGAAACGTGATCGCGCAGAACGACATCTCGACGAAGACGATGTCTCCGGGCAGCGCCTGCCCGAGCAGCTGGCGGCTGCCGATATCGACGAATATGGAAACAACGATCACGGCGAACACGAACACGGTGAGGCCGGTGATCACGTTCCTTGTGGCGGTCAGCAGCTTCATCTGAGCTCCGCGCTATGAACAGAGGGGGGCGCGGCGGCGAGCGCCGCGCCCGATCAGGTGTGACAGATCACTCCGGCATCTTCAGTTCGCCGGAATTGTAGCCGGCAACCAGTTCCTTGATGCGATCGGCGATCGGCGTGCCGGGCATTCCGGCCTCATCGAGCTTCTTGGCGAGATTGCCAAGGAAGTCCGGAGAGTTGGCCGCCCACTCGGCGCGTGCCGCCGCCGGGAACTCCGCGTAGTGGACGCCGGCAGTCTCCTGCCAGATCTTGCGGATTTCCGCTTCGCGTGCGTCCAGCATCTCGCCGGTCCACTTCAGGCTGTCACGGCTCACTTCCATGATGATCGCCTGGTCTTCGGCAGAGATCTCCGACCACGCCTTGAGGCTGATGGCGAGTGTGCTGCTGGGCAGGATCGGGCCGGCATTGATGCGGTAGACGTAGGGTGCAACCTCGTACATCTTGGCCCCGGTGATCGAGTCGCCGGTGGTGTAGACGCCATCGATCAGGCCGGACTGCAGGCTGGTGTAGACCTCGGTGTAGGGGGTGTCGATCACAGTGGCGCCGGAGCTGTTGAGCAGGTTGAGCGAGGGTTCGGCCGGCGCGCGCACCTTGAGCCCCTTCATGTCGGCAAGCGTCTCGATCGGCTTGCGCATGGCGAGGTAGTATTCGCCGGCCGGATAGAAGGCGAGGCGCTTCACGCCGCGCGCGGTGAACTCGCCTTCGATCTCCGGAAACTCATCCGACAGGGTCTGGTAGATGTAGTTGAGGGCGCCCTGCCCGAGATCGGTACTGATATTCAGGTCGAACAGCGGCAGCGGCGCGTTCAGCGGGAAGACGCCCGGCGTCATCCCGGGCGGCAGGGCGGCGATGTCGATGACGCCGTTCATGAGGGCATCACCGATCTCGGTCGGTCCGACCAGCGCGCCGCCGAAAGACCATCGGACGGTGACGCGTCCGTTCGTGCGCTTCTCCACCTCGTCGGTGAAGCGGGGCGAGGTCAGGGAGACCTGCACCATCGAGCTGTCGAATCCGGTTTCGCCGGTCAGTGTCACCGACTGAGCGAAGGCGGCGCCGCTGCTCAGGGCGACGGCCCCGGTGAGGCACATCCCCAACGCTGCAGCCCTAAGCGAGCCTCATCATAATCTTCATGTTCCTCTCAAGGATCCAGGATCGTCTTCATCCAGTCGCACAGAGCTTAGTCGAGACTGCTGGAAATGCCCTGTCGGCATCTTGATCTATGTCCCCGCCGAACCAGAAGCACCTGGCCCGACCGGCCCTCGCCGTAAAACCCCGAGGCCCCCTCGGAATTGTGCAGCCCGTTTCCAACAAGTGTGACGGACACACAAACCTAGGAGTGGGTCGAGCCGTGCGTCCAATTGATATACGACATGCCCATTATTACCGCGCTCGATGGGCCGGATCAGGCGCCGTGGAGTAGCGTCGGGGCCGATCTCTAGCGGAACACCACGGTCCTCTTGCCGTTGAGCATGACCCTGCGTTCGACGTGCCAGGTGACGGCACGCGCCAGAACCGAGCATTCGATGTCGCGCCCGACCAGGGTAAGGTCGCGCGAGTTCTGCGCGTGGCTGATCCGCTCGACGCCCTGCTCGATGATCGGGCCCTCGTCCAGGTCGCCGGTGACGTAGTGCGCGGTGGCGCCGATGATCTTCACGCCGCGCTCGTGCGCCTGCTGGTAGGGGCCGGCCGCCCTTGAAGCTGGGCAGGAACGAGTGGTGGATGTTGATGCAGCGGCCCGACAGCGCCGTGCACAGGGCGGGCGACAGCACCTGCATGTAGCGGGCAAGGACCACGAGGTCGATGTCGAGGCGCTCCGCGAGATCGAGGACCGCCGCCTCCTGCTCCGCTCGGTTGTCCCTGCCAGACCGGCAGATGGTGGAAGGGGATGCCGCTCCATTCGACGAACGAGCGCATGTCCTCGTGGTTCGAAAAGACCGCCGGGATCTCGACGTTCAGCAACCCCGCGCGCCAGCGGTGCAGGCGGTCGAACAGGCAGTGCCCGATCCGCGAGACGGCGATCAGCACCCGTGCCTTCCGGCCGGCATCGTGCAGCTGCCAGTGCATGCCGAGGCGGTCGGCAATGGGAGCGAACTGCCCGCGCAGCGCATCGGGACCGGGAAAGGCCGGCCCGGCCGCACGAAAGCTCGTGCGCATGTAGAACAGGTCGGCATCCGCATCGTTGAACTGCTGCGCGTCCACGATCGTCGCATCGTTCTCAGCCAGAAAGCTCGACACTGCCGCGACGATGCCCTTGGCATCGGGGCATCTCAACACGAGGATATATCTGCGGTCTTCAGTCACGTCGTCGATCTCCATCTCAAACGTAGAGTGCTCTATGGAAATGGGGCGCGCGCCATCAAGCAGCGCTGCGCGGCATCAGCAATCGGTGCGGGCATCCTCCAGCCAGCCGCGCAGGTAGTCCGCGTGGCTGATGTCGGCGATGAGCTCGAACGCGGGCTCGTCGCCGGGGCGGGCCAGAAGGGCCGGAACCTGTGCGAACAGGGTCCGCGCGCAGCTCCTTGCCGCAAAGGCGCGCGGATGGGTATCGAGGCTGCAGCCGCGGGCGATCAGCGCCCCCGCCGATGGGCCGGAGATCCGCCACATCGCGGTCGCCTCTCCCACATGCACGAGGTGATGCGTCGCGCCGGCGCAGGCGGCAAGGCAGGCGGCCTCCACGCGTTCGGGCTCGAGCCCGACGATTGCCCACTCCCCCGGGCCCAGCCAATAGACCGGTCCGGCAATGCGGCCGGCTTCATTCGGCCAGGGGTGGCCAAACGCCACGTCGAGCGCACCGGTCACCTCAAACGGTCGGCGCAGTCGCAGCACCGACATCCGCACCGCCGGCCTCCGTTCGACCTCCACGCCACTGCTCACAATGTCCATCTCACTCAGCCCTTCAACCGCTGGCCGTCGGAATCGTAGGCCCCCGGCCGGACGACACGAACCCTCCCGCCGCCGCGCCCGCCTTTGAGCTCGAGGACCTCGCCGATCCGGTCGCGCCCGCCCTTGACCAGCCCCAGTGCGACCCCGTGCCCTAGGACCGGGCTGAAGCCGGAAGAGGTCACGAAGCCCTCCGTCGTTCCCGAAATGCCGGGGCGGCCGAGATGGGCGCCGATAGGCAGGACGCGCTTGCCATCGGCATCGGCAAGGCCGACGAACTGGAAACGGTCGCCGGCCTGGTCGGCGGGGCGCACGAGCGAGCGCCGGCCGACAAAATCGTCCCCGCGCCTGAGCACGTGCCCCCAGCCGATGTCGAGAGCATTGGTGGTGCCGTCGGTGTCGACGCCGACATGCAGGAACCCCTTCTCTGTCCGCAGGAGCATCCAGGCATCGACGCCGACCGGCGTAAGGCCGAACTTGCTGCCGGCATCCAGCAAGCTCTGCCGCAGCGGCTCGGCCTGGCTCCACGGCACCGCCACCTCGTAGGACACCTCGCCCGTGAAGCTGACGCGCGACACGCGCGCCGGCAGCCCCGCCACGCGTCCATCGCGAAAGCTCATGCGGCAGTGCCTCAGCGCCGATGTCGAAGTCGACGCCCACCGCATTCAGCACGGCGCGCGCCGCCGGCCCGGTGACCGTCATGACGGCGCGGGCGGTGGTGACCGGCGCCACGACGACGTCGAGATCGGTCCACTCGCATTGCAGCCATTCCTCGAGCCACATGGCGATGCGGCCGGCGCCGCTGCTCGTCGTGCCGACGAGGAAGCAGTCCTCGGCGAGACGGGCGACGACGCCGTCGTCGATGACGATGCCGAACTCGTTGAGCATGATGCCGTAGCGCACGCGGCCGACCTTGAGGGTGGACATCGTGTTGGCGTAGATGCGGTCGAGGAATTTCGCCGCATCGGGCCCCCTGACCTCGATCTTGCCGAGTGGGGACGCATCGAAGAGACCCGCTGCACTGCGCACGGAGAGCCTCCCGCCGTTCCGCTGCCGCGCGATCCTCTCCCGGGCGCGGATAGTAGGAGGGGCGCAGCCAGTCGCCGTATTCCTCGAAGACCGCGCCGGCCGCGACGTGACCGTCATGCGCCGCAAGCCGGCGGACCGGACGGAACAATGCCTCCCGTTGCCGCCCGCGGAACAGGCCGAGCGGCACCGGGACGAACGGGAACCGGAAGCCGGTGGTGCCGACCTCGGGGACGGTTTTGCCGACCAGCCCGCTCACGATGCCGAGCGCGTTGATGTTGGAGGTGCGGCCCTGGTCCGGCGCCATTCCGAGGGTCGTGTAGCGCTTCACGTGCTCGATCGAGGCGTACCCCTCGCGCACGGCGAGGTCGATGTCGGCGGTGGTGACGTCGTTCTGGAAATCGACGAAGGCCTTGGCCTTGCCGTCGACCCGCCACAACGGCGCACTCGGCCCGGCCGGAGGCGCGACGCCCGTCCGCGGGGCGCCGTCGGCACCATCGGAGGGGAACCCGGCTTTCGCCGCCGCATCGAGGCCGGCCTCGTGACCGGCACCGAGCGCGCCGGCGAGCGTCATGTCTCCCGAGCAGGCCCCCGCCGACTGCTCCGCCTGCGCGGATCGGTCCGGCCGGAAGCGGCAGGCCGCCTCGTCCCAGCGCAAGGTGCCGCCCGACTGGCGGAACAGGTGGACGGCCGGATCGTGCCCTCCCGACATGGCGAGCACGTCAGCGGCGATGCGCCGCTCCTCTCCGTTCGCATCGCGGACGAGCACACCGGCAAGGCCGGGCGAACCTGATGTCCCGGCGACGACGCCGGTGACCACCTCGATCCCCAGCCGGCGCATCCGCTGGCGAGCCGCGTCACCGTCGCCATGGCGGCAATCCACCACAGCCGCGACGCGTCCGCCGCTCGCGAGGAACGGCTCGATGAGATCGTAGGCGGCATCGTTGTTGGTGAAGAGTACGAGTCTTTCGCCCACCCGCGCCCCGTATTGCGCGAGATAGCGATGCACCGCGGATGCGAGCATCACCCCGGCCGGTCGTTGCCGGGAAAACCAGTGGCCGCTCGAAGGCGCCGGTTGCCAGCACGACCCGCTTGGCCCGCACCTGCCACAGCCGCATATGCGTGCGCGACCCTGCCGGCAGCCGCTCAGCCAGCGCCACCTCGTTGTGATCGAAATAGCCGATGGCCGTCGTGCGGGTCAGCACCCTCGTCTCGGCGCGACCCGCCAGCAGCGTGGCGCACCTGTGCACCCAGTCGCGTCCCGCGCCGCCGTCGATCTCGGCGTCCTTCCAGCGCAGCGAGCCGCCGAGCAACGGCTCCTGCTCGGCGAGGATGACGCGTGCCCCGCCTGCCGACGCGGCGGCGGCCGCGGCGAGCCCTGCCGGCCCGCCGCCCACGACGAGCACGTCGCAATGGGCAAAGCGCATGTCGTAGCGCTCGCTGTCCGGTTGCCGCGGCGGCCGACCGAGCCCCGCCGCGTGCCGGATGAACGGCTCGAACAGATGCCAGTCCGGCCACATGAATGTCTTGTAGTAGAAGCCCGCCGGCAGGAACGGCGAGAGCAGCCCGTTGATCGCGCCGACGTCGAAATCGACGCTGGGCCAGCAATTCACCGGATGCGCCGCCAGCCCCTCCATCAGCTCAACCTCGGTGGCGCGGAGGTTGACCTCCGTCCGCGAACCCCTGGTCACCGTGACCAGCGCATTGGGCTCCTCGACGCCCTGCCGCGAGCAGGCCCCGCGGCCGGTGATACCCGAACGATCGACCGACCACCGACACGCCGTTGGCGAGGAGCGCCGAGGCGAGGGTATCGCCGGCGAGCCCGCGATAGTGCTTTCCCCCGAAGCTGAAGCCGAGCGGCTTGCCATAGTCCACATCGGCGCCGCCGTCGATCCGCGTACTGCTCACAGGTCAAGCTCCGGAGGTCTTTCGCCCATCCGGTAGACGGCCCGGATGGCGTGGGTTCGGGTGTCGCGCGCCACGTTGAACCACTGCCGGCAGCCGTGCAGGTGCAGCCAGCGTTCATGGTGCACGCCCTTAGGGTTCTTCCGGAAGTAGAGGTAGTCGGCCCAGGCGCGGTCGTCGGACCGGTCGAACGGCGGGCGGGTGACGTGGCTTTCGCCGCCGCATACGAACTCGGGCTCGTCGCGCGGCCCGCACCAGGGACAGTCTATTCGCAACACGATCGTGCTCCCCTCCTAGTGGGAAATGCCGGCGCCGGCGGCCTCGTCGATGAGCGCCCCGGTCTCGAAGCGTTCGAGCCCGAACGGCTCGGCGACGGGATGCGGGCGGTCCGTCGCGAGATGGTGGGCGAGCAGCACGCCGCTCGCCGGGATCGCCTTGAAGCCTTCGGTTCCCCAGCCGCAATTGAGATGGAGGCCCGGCAGCGGGCTCTCGCCGATGATGGGGCTCGAGTCGCGCACCACGTCGACGATGCCGGCCCATTGGCGCAGCAGCCGGATGCGTCCGAAGGCCGGATACTGTTCCGCCACCGCGCCGACGACCTGCGCCCCCACCGGCAGGTTGCCCCGCTGCGCGTAGGAGGGATAAAGCTCGAGGCCGCCTCCGAACACGAGCCCGCCCTTGTCCGACTGGCTGATGTAGACGCCGGTCGCGAGCGACAGACAGACCGTGTCCAGCACGGGCTTGACGGGCTCGGTCACGAAGGCCTGGAGCGCGTAGCTGGTGATGGGGAGGCGGAAGCCGGCCTTCTCGGCCAGCACCGAGGAATGCCCGGCAACGACAATGGCCCCCTTGTCGCACGCGATCCGGCCCAGGCTCGTCTCGACGGCCTGCAGGCGCCCGGTCGCACCTTTTTCGAACCCCGTGACCTCGCAGTTCTGGATGATATCGACACCCAGCGCATCCGCCGCCCGGGCATAGCCCCAGACCACCGCGTCGTGGCGCGCCGTACCGGCGCGGCCCTGCGTGAACCCGCCCAGCACCGGGTATCGGGCCCGTGGCGAGCAATCGAGCGCCGGCACGCGGGCCTCGACGCCGTCCCGGTCGAGCTCGGTCACGTCGACGCCCAATAGCCGCATGGCGCCCGTCAGCCGCGCGATCATCTCCATGTCGTGACGCGTGTGGCCGACGATCACGAAGCCGCGCTGGCTGAGCATGGCGGTGAAGTTGAGTTCGAGCGAGAGCTTTTCGTAGAGCCCGAGCGCGAGCTCGTAGAGGCGATGCTCTGCGGGTAATAGTAGTTCGAGCGGACCACCGTGGTGTTGCGGCCCGAATTGCCGCCGCCGATCCAGCCCCGCTCGAGCACCGCGACGTTCCGCACCCCGTGGTTCTTGGCGAGATAGTAGGCGGTGGCCAGCCCGTGCCCGCCGCCGCCGACGATCACCACGTCGTATTTCGGCTTCGGCGTCGGCGCCCGCCAGGCCGGATCCCAACCGCGATTTCCGAACAGGCCTTCCCGGAAAACGCGCCAGGCGGAGTAGCGTGACATGCGATCCTCAATGCTCAGCGGCGTGCCGGATGACTTCACCATAGACTACTCTATGGACCTTGACAATCGCACCCGGCGCCGGGACGTTGCCGCCATGTCCAAGCCAGCGACCGCGCCTGCCCGATCGTCCAGACTCCCTGCCGCCCGCGCGTCCAACACGCGTCTCGGGCGTGGCGAGTGGATCGCCGCTGCCCGCGATGCCGTTATCCAGGGCGGCCTGGTCGCGGTGAAGGTCGACGTCATCGCCCGGCGGCTCGGCGTAACGACCGGCAGCTTCTATTGGCACTTCAAGGATCGCCAGGCCCTGTTGGCAGAGATCCTTGCCGACTGGGAGGAAACCAACAACCGGCCGCTCTTCGATGCTGTCGCCGGGGCGGGCGACGATCCCGAACGGCAGTTCGCTGACCTGTGCATGGTCTGGCTGGAGGAGAGCGCCTTCAGTCCCGCCTACGACTGGGCCATCCGCGACTGGGCGCGGACGTCGCCGGAGGTGGAAACGGCGGTCCGGCGCATCGACGACCGCCGCATCGAACTGCTGCACGGCATCTTCAGGCGGCTCGGCAATGGCGAGCCGGAGGCGCTGGTGCGCGCCCGGATCACCTATTTCCACCAGGTCGGCTATTACACCCTGCAGATCGACGAAACGCGCGAGAGCCGGCGCGCCCTGCTGCCAACCTACGTCGATCTGCTGCTCGGACGCCGATCCTGAGCCACTCGCCGAGACCCTCTGATGACCGCCAGCGCCAGGAGGCCGGGACTCTGCCCAGTCGTCGTGGCCACCCCCGGGAGCCTTCCGGAAGAGCAGGTCGTTGAAGGAGCCCCTCGCCTGACCGCAGATGGTGCGAAGGCAGGGGCGCTGTAAGGCCTTCATGCCTGCCGGTCCTGGGGCGCTGGAGGCCATCGGCCAGTTCAACGGTTATGCACTCGTCGTGCCAGCCATGTCAGGCCGCTGACCATGACGGCCCGAAGCGGAACACGCCCGCTTGAACCAGGGCCTCCAACCGGGCCCTCGAACCACGCCAGGAAAAAACAAAAAGGCGCCCGGAGGCGCCTTTGTCATCGACCCTTTGCGAAGGGAGGATATTGGAGCGGGCGAAGGGATTCGAACCCTCGACCCTAACCTTGGCAAGGTTATGCTCTACCCCTGAGCTACACCCGCACTCCATCGGCAATTGACGATGCCTTGCTCGGGAAGAGCTTGGCAGCGCCGCGCCGCGCGCCTATATGCCCAATCGACAGCAGCTTTGCAACCCATAATTCTGCCCTCGTGAACGCTGCGATGTGACTTGCTCCGACCCCCGGGGCTGGCGCATGACGAAGCAGGCAAACAGGGCCTCTCGACCCGGCAAGGACACTCCGAATGGCATTGAACGGCCTCACTTCTCCCGCTTCCGGCTCCGCCGCTCCGCCGGCCGCCCTCATCCAGGATTCGACTGACCGGGCGTTCAAGGCCGATGTCATCGATGCCTCGCTCGAGGCCCCGGTGCTGGTCGATTTCTGGGCCCCCTGGTGCGGGCCGTGCCGGCAGCTGACGCCCAGTCTGGAGAAGGTCATCAAGGAGAAGGCCGGCAAGATCCGGCTGGTCAAGATCAATATCGACGAGAACCCCTCGATCGCCGGCCAGCTCGGCATCCAGTCGATCCCGGCGGTCTTTGCCTTCGCTGGCGGGCGGCCGGTCGATGCCTTCCTCGGCGCCCTGCCCGAGAGCGAGGTGCGGCGCTTCGCCGACAAGGTGATCGCGGCCGCTCCCGCCGGGCAGCCGGCCGCCGGCTCGATCGAGGAGGAAATCAAGAACGCGATCGCCGCCGCCGGCGAGGCCCTCGCGGCCGGCGACCTCAACCAGGCCGCGCAGATCTACGGCATGGTGCTGCAACACCAGCCCGACAATGCCGCCGCCCTGATCGGCATGGCGCGGACCTTCCTCAAGGCCGGAGAGCCCGAGCAGGCCCAGGCGGCGCTCGACGCGGTGCCGGAGGCGGAGCGCAAGGGCGCCGACTACACCTCGACGCTCGCCGCGCTCAAGCTCATCACCGAGGCAGCGCAGCTCTCCCACGCCGATGAACTGGCGGACCGCCTCGCGCGTAATCCCGACGATCATCAGGCGCGCTTCGATCTCGCCGTCCGCTACAATGCCGAAGGCAGGCGGCTCGAGGCGGCCGAGGCGCTGGTGGCCCTGATGCGGCGTGACCGGACCTGGAACGAGGATGGCGCCCGCAAGAAGCTGCTGGAGCTGTTCGAGGCCTGGGGTCCCAAGGATCCTGCGACCCTGAAGGGGCGCCGGCTGCTCTCGTCGGTGCTGTTCTCGTAGTGGAGTGAACCGGAGGCCCCTGCGATGCTGAAGCGTCCATCCTCACCCGCCGATCTGCCGGCCAGCATCCCGGTGTTCCCGCTCACCGGGGCGCTGTTGCTGCCCTACGCCCGGCGGCCCCTCAACATCTTCGAACCGCGCTATCTGGAAATGGTCGATCACGCGCTGCGGGGCGACCGGCTGATCGGCCTGATCCAGCCGCAGGACACCAGCGAGGAGAGCCCGCAGGGTCCGGTGGCGCTGCAGAAGATCGGCACCGTCGGGCGGATCACGCATTTCGAGGAGACCGACGAGGCGCGCTACTTCGTCATCCTCGAGGGCCTGTGCCGCTTCGAGTTCGTCAAGGAAATCCCGGTGATGACGCCGTTCCGACGCGCCATGATCGCGAGCGCTGCCTTCGCCTCCGATTTCGACCGCGCCTTCGGCGAGGCTGCGGTCGACCGGCAGCGGTTCCTCAAGATGATGCGGGACTATGCCGAGTTCGGCAATTTCGACCTCAACTGGGACGAGATCGAAAAGACCGGCACGGCCGACCTGGTGAACTTCTGCTGCATGGTCTCGCCCTATGGCGCCGCCGAGAAGCAGGCGCTGCTCGAGGCGCAGAGCCTCGAGGCGCGGGCCGAAACGCTGATCGCCATGGCCGAATTCGAGATGGCCAAGGGCGACAACCGGGCCTCTGCGCTCAATTGAGCGGCGGCGATGCCCCTCCGACGCTCGAGCCGCGTCATGTCGTGGACAGGCGCACCCTCGAGATGCTGGTGTGCCCGCTGACCAAGACCCGTCTCACCCTCAGCGCGGACGGCAGTGAACTCATCTCGGTCGCTGCCCACCTCGCCTTCCCCATCCGCAGCGGTGTGCCGATGCTCAGCCTCGACGAGGCCCGCCAGATCGACCCCGACGAGATGGCCGGCGTACGCGCCCTCGGCGGCGAGTACGGAGGCGGCTGAGGCGAGGGCGATGCCGATCGCCCTGCGCATCCGGGTTGCCGCGGCGCCGCAGAGCGGCCCGCCCATGGCTGGCTGTGGCTAGAGCGCTTCCAGGAAAAGTGACAACGGTTTCCGGTTCGGAAGCGCGACAAGTCAAAGGCTTGGGCGATTTCAGCGTTTCAACGAAACGCTGAAATGCTCTAGAGGTCGAACCCGCGCAGCAGCCGCGGTCCGCCCCGGTCGATGCCGGCGGCACGGCCGATGAGGAAGTCCTTGACCGGCCCAAGGCGGTCGACGACGCCGAGCCCCAGGTCCCGCAGCGCCCGCACCGCGGCGATGTCGTTGGAGAACAGCCGGTTCATGCCGTCCGTCACCATCGCCATCAGCGCGGTGTCCAGTCGCCGCCAGCGCTGGTAGCGCTCGAGCTGGTCGGCACTGCCATGATCGAGCCCGAGCCGCATCGCCTCGACCACCACCTCGGCCAGCGCCGCGACATCCTTCAGTCCGAGGTTCAGCCCCTGCCCGGCGATCGGATGCACCACGTGCGCCGCATCGCCGATCAGCGCCAGGCGCGGCGCGACAAAGCTCTTCGCCAGCTGCAGGCGCAGCGGGAAGGTCTGCACCCCGTCCTCCTCGAGCGTCACGCCCCCGAGGCTCGAGCCCATCACCGCCTCGATGCGGCGGGCGATCTCGGCCCGGTCCAGCGCCTTGATCGCCGCCGCTGCCTCCAGCGTCTCGGTCCATACCAGCGATGAGCGTCGGCCGGGCAGCGGCAGGCTGGCAAACGGGCCGGCCGGCCGGAAGTGCTCGTACGCGGTGCCCTCGTGATCGAGCTCGTGCGCGATGGTGGTGACGATGCCTGCCTGCCCGTAGGCGTGCCCGAAGGTACCGATTCCGGCCATGCTGCGAAGCGCGGAATTGGCGCCGTCGGAAGCGACCACCAGCGGCGCGCTGAGCAGCCTGCCGTCGGCAAGGCTGATCCGCCCCAGCGCCGGAGTCGCCGAAAAGCCGGTGACCTCGACCGGCGCCACCAGCTCGACCTGGCCCGCAAGCGACTCGAGCAGGGCGGCGGCAACCGAGGTATTGGGCACGAGGTGCGCGAACGGCTCGCCGGGCGCCACCTCGCCCTCGAAACGCAGGAACAGCGGCCGGGCGATGTCGCCGGTGCCCGAATCGGTGATCTTCATCTGCCGCACCGGCTCGGCCGCCGACGCCACCCGGTCCCATATCCCCACCTGCTCGAACACGCGCCGCACCCCGGCGGCGATCGCTGAGGCACGGTAGTCCCTGGGCGCGGCGAAGGCGCGCCGGTCGAGAATGGCGATCGCGATGCCGGGCACGGCGCGCACCAGCGCCAAAGCCAGTGTCATCCCTGCCGGTCCGCCGCCGACGATGACGAGATCATGAGTGGGATGGGTCATGGCGGCACTCTCCGGAACGGTCGGGTGACAGTGTCGCGCCGCAGCGGCAGCACGGCAAGCGCCGTCGCGGTCGCAGCGTCAACATGTGCTCAATAGTGCAGCAGCGAATTCCAAGTTGCACAAATTGTGTGCAGAGTCCGTGGCCCAGCAGCACCGGGACGACTGCTTTGTCCCCGGCATGGAGTAGTTTGTGCAACGGAATCATGACGTTGGCAAGCCTGGTCGGGTCTTGGCACGCGGCTTGAGTCTGAATGTGCCGATTGGAGACAGTCCAAACCCACTATCGAAAGGGGCATCCATGAAACTGGTGATCGCAATCATCAAGCCGTCGCGGCTGGAAGAGGTCCGGCAGGCCCTCAACTCGCTCGACGTCCACGGCATGACCGTGACCGAAGTCAAGGGCTATGGCCGGCAGAAGGGCCATTCCGAAATCTACCGCGGCACCGAGTATGCGGTGCACTTCCTGCCCAAGCTGAAGATCGAAATCGCTGTCGACGATGCGCAGTCTGACGCCATCGTCTCGGCCATTCGCGAGAGCGCCCAGACCGGCCGCATCGGCGACGGCAAGATCTTCGTCCTGGACCTGTTGGCCGTCACCCGCATCCGCACCGGCGAAACCGGCGCGGCAGCGCTCTGATGCCGCACCTGTTTGGAGAAACCACAATGACAGACGCAATGAAGGTGTCGAAACTGGCGGGAGGCGCCGCCCTGGCGTCCTTGCTTCTCGCCCTGCCGGCTCTCGCCCAGGACGCGGTCCCCGCCGCCGAGGCCGTGGCGGAGACGGTGGCCGAGGTGGTCGCCACCGTCGACAAGGGCGACACCACCTGGATGCTGATCTCCACCATCCTCGTGATCGCCATGACCATTCCGGGCCTCGCGCTGTTCTACGGCGGCCTGGTCCGCGCCAAGAACATGCTGAGCGTCCTCATGCAGGTGTTCGCCGGCTTCTCGATGATGGCCATCCTTTGGGTCATCTACGGCTATTCGCTGGCCTTCAATGGCCCGACCGAGGGTGGCCTTTCGGCCTTCATCGGCGATTTCTCCAAGCTGTTCCTGTCGGGCGTCACGCCGGACTCGACTGCGGCGACCTTTACCGCCGGCGTCGAGATCCCCGAGCTGACCTTCGTCATCTTCCAGCTCACTTTTGCCGCCATCACCCCGGCGCTGATCGTCGGCGCCATCGCCGAGCGCATGAAGTTCGGCGCCGTGATGGTGTTCCTCGCCATCTGGTTCACCTTCTCCTACCTGCCCATCGCGCACATGGTCTGGTTCGGCGGTGGCTACCTGTTCGGCCTGGGCGCCTATGACTTCGCCGGCGGCACTGTGGTGCACATCAATGCCGGCGTCGCCGGCCTCGTGGCCGCCATTGTGCTCGGGCCGCGCGTCGGCTTCATGAAGGAACCGATCCCGCCGCACAACCTGGTGTGGACCTTCGTCGGCGCCTGCCTGCTGTGGGTCGGCTGGTTCGGGTTCAACGCCGGCTCCAACCTCGAGGCCACCGGCCTTGCGGCGCAGGCGACGCTGAACACCATCACCGCTCCCGCAGCCGCGGCGCTCGCCTGGGCCGTCGCCGAGAAGTTCACCCGCGGCCACGCCTCGCTGCTCGGCGCGGCTTCCGGTGCGGTCGCCGGTCTCGTCGCCATCACCCCGGCAGCCGGATTTGCGGGCTCCATGGGCGCGATCGTCCTCGGTGCCGTCGCTGGCGTGGTCTGCCTGTGGGCCGTGGTGACACTGAAGCCGATGTTCAAGTACGACGATGCACTCGACGTGTTCGGCGTGCATGGCGTGGGCGGTATCGTCGGCGCTCTGGGCACCGCCATCGTCGCGGCTCCGTCCCTGGGCGGCTACGCGCTGGGCGACCCGGCGGCCTACAATATCGGCAGCCAGTTCGTCACCCAGCTGATCGCGGTGGTCATCGCCATCGTCTGGTCGGCCGTCGTGACCCTCGTTGCCATGCTCATCGTCAAGGCCATCTTCGGCGGCGCCCGCGTCACCGAGTCGGCCGAAAGCGACGGGCTCGACATCTCCAGCCACGGCGAGCACGCCTACAACTGAGGTTCCTGACGCGGCGGCGGGACTTCCTCCCCTTGTCGCCGCGTTTGCAGCTGGAGGGCCGGGCCGACCGGTCCGGCCCTCCACCCTGAAGTCTGACATTGGCCGCGCCTTTCCAGAAGGCGCTCCGCCCGCTGACCGCGGCGTGCAGCTCACGTCCCTCTTGGCCCGCCACAGAGGCTTCCCACTCGCAAACTGCGTGGGCTGCACACCCCGGTCAACGGCCCAGGATCCGAACCGGGTTCGTGCCCCGCCCCGCCAGACGGAGCCGCCGTTGACCGACCAGTTCGGTGCCGTCAGGCCGTTGTCCGGCGTGGCGCCGCCGTCACCAGCCAGATGCCCAGGCTCACGAGAACCAGCGCCACGACATTTTTCCACTCGAGCACGTTCTCGCCGAGGAACAGCGCCGACAGCAGCACCCCGAAGATCGGGATGGCGGTGTTGAAGATGGCGATACGGCCGACCGGGTTGTGCTTCAGCAGCACGCTCCACAGCGAGAACGCCGCCGCCGAGAGCCCCGCGAGGTAGAGCAGCAGCAGCAGCGCCGCGCTGTCGAAGCCGCCGAAGTGACCGCCACCGAGCTGGCCGGCAACCGTCAGCATCAGTCCGCCGAGCAGCAATTGCCAGCCCGTCATCGTCGCCGGCTCCATGTCGCGGCTCAGCCGCTTGCCATAGATGCCGGCGAGCGAGAACAGCAGCGCCGCGATGACGATGAAGCCCTCGCCCAGCAGGCTCACCTCGAGGTCGAGTCCGCCACCGGCGAGGTTCACCGTCACCACCCCGGCAAAGCCGAGCAGGCACCCGAGCAGCCGCCGTCCGGTCAGGCGATCATCGACATAGAGCCAGTGCGCCAGCAGCACCGAAAAGAAGGTGCTGGTCGAGGTGGTGATCGACACCTTGACCCCGCTCGAGTGGGCGAGCCCAATGTAGTAAAACAGGTACTGTCCGGCGGTGGAAACGAGCCCAAGCACCGCCAGCTCCCCCAGACGCCGCCGGGCCGGCATGATCGTCCGGCCGGTGGCAAGCCCCAGGCCGAGCAGCAGCAGGCCGGCAAGAGCGAAGCGCACGCCGGCGAACAGCAGTAGCGAGGCGGTGTCGGCCGGCATGATGCCGAGCATCCCGTAGCCGATCTTCACCCCCGGTACGGCACTGCCCCACAGCAGGCAGCAGGCGAGCGCGACGGCGACGACCACGCGGCGGTCGGAAAACGGTGAGGCTATGGGCAAGGGGTAGTCCTGGGTTCGTCTCGCACTAGACCCGGCGCCTCTGGCTGGCAAGCAGCCTTCACTGCCCATCGATTAGGCTTTGCCGGAGGCATGGTGCACAAATGGTAAGCATGTGCCTCCGGCCATCGCCCGGTCATTGCCGGGGCCGACCGCTAAGTGCATGAAAGAAAAGCGGTTGGTGCTGCACTGGCGTTGGCACGAGACTTGATTGCGTTGCCTTCAAAATACCCCGGAATGCGAGCCGGGTCACATGGGAGGTCTCAGATGGCGGAGTCCAATTACGGGCTCGACGTGTTTTTCGTGCTGCTCGGCGCGATCCTGGTCTTTGCAATGCATGGCGGCTTCGCCTTCCTCGAACTGGGCACGGTCAGGGGCAAGAACCAGGTCAACGCCCTGGTCAAGATCCTTGTCGACTTCGCCTTCTCGACACTGGCCTATTTCCTCGTCGGCTACACCATCGCCTATGGGGTGACGTTCTTCCACAATGCTGCGACCCTGGCCGGCGGCGGCGCCGGATTCGCTCCGCAAGGGTTCAGCCTCGTCAAGTTCTTCTTCCTTGCCACCTTCGCGGCCGCGGTGCCGGCGATCATCTCGGGAGGCATTGCCGAGCGGGCGCGCTTCTGGCCGCAGGTGATGACGGCCTCCGTCATCGTCGGCCTCATCTATCCGTTCTCGGAAGGCCTGGTGTGGAATTCCAACTACGGCATCCAGGCCTGGCTGATCGCGACCTTCGGCGCCGGCCTCCACGATTTCGCCGGCTCGATCGTCGTCCACGCCGTCGGCGGCTGGCTGGCGCTCGCCGCGGTGCTGAAGATGGGACCGCGCATCGGCCGCTACGGCCCGCACGGGCGGCCCTTCCCGCCCTCCTCGATTCCCTGGCTGGCGCTTGGCACCTGGCTGCTCTGCATCGGCTGGTTCGGCTTCAATGTCATGTCGGCGCAGTCCGTGGCCGGCGTGTCGGGCCTCGTCGCCATCAATTCGCTGATGGCCATGGTCGGCGGCATCATCGCCGCGGTGATCGCCGGCCGGAACGATCCGGGCTTTGCCCACAACGGGGCGCTGGCCGGGCTGGTCGCCGTCTGCGCCGGTTCCGACCTCTACCATCCGCTCGGCGCGCTGGTGGTCGGCGCCGTGGCCGGTGTCGTCTTCGTCAAGGGCTTCATCATCACCCAGGAGAAATTCAAGATCGACGACGTGCTCGGCGTCTGGCCGCTGCACGGCCTGTGCGGCCTGTGGGGCGGCATCGCCGCCGGCATCTTCGGGCTCGAGGCTTTGGGTGGTATCGGCGGCGTCTCGCCGCTGAGCCAGTTCATCGGCTCGCTGGTTCTGTCCGCCTATGCGCTGGGCGCCGGCTACCTGCTCTACAGCCTCACCAGCCGCGTCATCGGCATCCGCCTCTCCGACGCCGACCAGCGTCGCGGCGCCGACCTCGCCATCCACTCCATCGGCTCGAACCCGGAGGGCTGAACGGCTATCGTTCACGCGGCGCGGGCGAAATCCTCGCGTGCGGCGCGGATCGCCGGGTGGTTGGCATAGGCCCATTCCACCAGCGCCGCGAGCGGGGTGAGAAAGCTCCGGCCGAGCGGCGACAGCCGGTACTCGACGCTTGGCGGTGTCGTCGGGAACACCGTCCGTTCGATCATCCCATTGGCCTGCAGTTCGCGCAGCGTCTGGGTCAGCATGCGCTGGCTGATATCGCCGATGGCGCGCTTCAGCTCTCCGAACCGGTGGGGCCGCTCGGCCAGCGTGGTGACGATCAGCACGCTCCACTTGTCGGCCAGCTGGTCGAGCACGTTGCGCACCGGGCACTGCGCGGGATCGTCATACTGCGCCTTCATGCGGCTGAAGTGCGGGGCGAGTGTCCGGGCGTCGAGACCGGTCATGGTGGTTCTCCCGAGGTAACCAGGGGCGGCAAAACTGCCGTCTTGCGGCGATAAGCGGTATCAAACATATACGTGCTCTCGAATTGAGACAACCACTCGGAGAGTACCATGACTGAACCCACCCTCTTCGTCGGCGGCGCCGGCGGCAAGCTCGGACGTCGTGTCGTCGAGCTGCTGCGCGAACGCGGCTATGCCGGTCGCATCGTCGCCGGCACGCGTGACCCTGACAAGCTCGGCAAGCTCGACGGCGTCGAGGTCCGCCGGGCGGACTACACCGATCCCGCAGGCCTCGCCGCCGCGCTGGCTGGGGCCGACCGCTTCCTCATCATCTCCACCGACCAGATCGGGACCCGCCTCGCCAACCATCTCAACGCCGTGGCCGCGGCAAAGTCCGCAGGCGTCACGGAGCTCGTCTATACCTCGATGCCGGCACCGGAGGCACCCTCGGCCATCAGTTTCGCGCCCGAGCACCTGGGCACCGAGGAGGCGATCAAGGCCAGCGGCCTTGGCTACACCATCCTGCGCATGACCTGGTACACCGAGAACCTTCTCGGCTCCCTCCCCGGCGCGCTGGCTCGCGGCCAGTGGTACACTTCGGCCGGCGAAGGCCGGGTGAGCTACGTGAGCCGGGAGGACTGCGCCCGCGCCGCCGCCGGTGCACTGCTCCGCCCGGCCGCCAACCGCACCTACACCATCACCGGTCCCGCCGCCCTCACCACCCGCGAGATCGCCGCCGAAGCGAGCCGCATCGCCGGCAGGCCCATCGCCGTCGTCGATGTCACCGACGACCAGCTTGCCGCCGGCGCGAAGGCCGCCGGCGTGCCGGATTTCGTCATCGAGCACTTCATCGTCGCCTTCGACCGCAACACCCGGGAGCGCAAGGTCGAGGCGGTTACCGATGCGGTCGAGTCCCTCTGGGGCGAAAAGCCGATGTCGGTTGCCGACGTCCTCGCCGCCAACCGCGCGGCGCTGCTCGGGACGCCGTGAGCTAGCCGAACACCACGGTCTTGCGCCCGTTGAGCATCACCCGGCTCTCGAGATGGAGCTTGACGGCCCGGGCCAGCACCCGGCTTTCGACATCGCGCCCGGCGGCCACCAGGTCGTCGGGGCTCATCGCATGGGTGACCCGCGCCGTTTCCTGCTCGATGATCGGGCCTTCATCGAGCTCGGGCGTCACGTAATGCGCCGTGGCACCGATCAGCTTCACCCCGCGCTCATGCGCCTGGTGATAGGGCTTGGCGCCCTTGAAGCTGGGCAGGAACGAGTGGTGGATGTTGATGATCTGCCCGAACAGTCGCGTCGCGAAGCGGTCCGACAGGATCTGCATGTAGCGCGCCAGCACCACGAGGTCGGCGCCCGTCTCCTTGAACAGCGCGATGACCTGTTCTTCCTGCTCGGCCTTGTTGTCCTTGCCGACCGGCAGCAGGTGATAGGGCACGCCTTCGTACTCGGCGGTACGCCGGCTGTCCTCGTGATTGGAAACGATCGCCACCACCTCGGCGTCGAGCCAGCCGACGCGGATCTGGTAGAGCAGATGGAGCAGCGCATGGTCGAACTTCGACACCATCACCAGCAGCTTCTTCCGGCGCGCTTGATCCACCAGCGTGGTGCGCATGCCGAACCGCTCGATCGCCGGCTTCAGCCCGCGCTCCAGCCCATCGCGATCCACCCCGTCCGGCGCCGTGAACGCCAACCGCATGAAGAACTGCCCGGTCTCCCGATCCCAGAACTGGTTGGACTCCGCGATGTTGCAACCGAGGCCCGCCAGTTCCGTCGTCACCGCGGCAACAATCCCCGGCCGGTCGGCGCAGGAGAGGGTGAGGATGAAATTGGCAGGCATGGCAGGCTCCTGGAAACGGTGGCGGAGCGATGCACGCGCACGGGCAGGGGGTCAAGGGGCCGCGGCAATCGGCAGTCGGCAGTTGGCAGACGGGATGGGCACCATCAAGCCCGAATCCATCCGCCAGGTTGCGACTGCCGACTGCCGACTGCCTACTTCAGTCCAGCATCCACTCATGTTCCGGGGCATTGTAGAACTTCCACGTCCGCTTGGGCCCGGCCATGACATTGAGATAATAGATGTCGTAGCCCGCCACCGCGGCCACCGGGTGATAGCCCCTGGGCACCAGCACCACGTCGCCATCCTCGATCAGCATGGTCTCGTCGAGCGATCGATCGTCGGTATAGACGCGCTGGAACCCGAAGCCCTGCGGCTTCGAGAAGCGGTGGTAGTAGGTCTCCTCGAGCAAACTCTGGCGCGGCAGGTCATCCTCGTCGTGCCGGTGCGGCGGATAGCTCGAGGTGTGGCCGCCCGGCGTGATCACCTCGACCACCAGCAACGAGTCCGCGTCCGCCGTCTCGGGCAGGATGTTGGTGGGGTAGCGGGTATTGGTGCCCTTGCCGCGAGTCAGGCGCTCGGCATCCGCCGGCCCGATCAACCGCGGCGGTCGGGCGCTGCGCCGGCCAGGCGCACTGCACACCGCCACTTCCAGCGCCGTCAGCGCCTCGACGTGCCATCTGGCGCCGGCCGGCGCATAGACCGAGTGCGGCGGGCCCTCGAACGGGCTCATCCGCTCGCCGGCGAGAAAAGTCTGGCCATCGACGTCGATACGGGCGCGGCCGGAGACGAGCACGATGCACACCTCGCGATCGTCGCCCCCGCCCTGCGCCACGTCGCCGGCATTGGGCAGCCGGTGCAGGTCGAAACCCACATGGCTCCAGCCGGCGCTCTCGGGCGTCACGTGGTGCACGTGGCCGCTTGGCGCGACCGGCCTAATCCTTAGGTTTGCCATTGTTGGCCTTGTTCAGTTCGGTCTCGAAATTGATGAAGAAGGTCCACACTCCGTAGGCCAGCATCGCCGCCGTCGCGAGGCCCCAGAACTGGTCGTGGTTGAACAGCCACTCCCAGCCGCACCAGAGCGCGATCACGGCGATGACGATCACCCGCCGCCAGAGCGGCCGGAACCACTCGAGGGTAAACAGCCCGACCTTCTTGTCTTCGCTCACGCCAGACCCTCCGAACGGGCTTCAGTTGGGAAAGCCCTGGGTTTCGACACTGTAGCCCGCAGCCGTCATCACCCGCATCAGTTCCTTGTAGCCCACCTGGGCCATCTTCAAAGGCGGATTCGCTTTCGGATCCTGCTCGGCCTCGACCACGAACCAACCCTCATAGCCGTAGTCGGCGAAGCGCTGGACGATGGCGCCGAAATCGAGCGAGCCATCGCCCGGCACGGTGAAGGCGCCGAGCGCCACCGCATCGAGGAAGCTCTGCCGCGACCGGTCGAGCGCCTCGACCACCGACCGGCGGATATCCTTGACATGCACGTGATTGATGCGCGCGTGGTGCCGGTCGATGGCGCGCAGCACGTCGCCGCCGGCAAAGGCCAGGTGCCCGGCATCGAGCAGCAGCGGAATGCCGGGCCCGGAGGCCGCCATGAACGCATCGAGTTCCGGCTCGGTCTCGACCACCGCCGCCATGTGGTGGTGATAGGCGAGCGGCATGCCCCGGTCGGCGCACCACTCGCCGAACTGCGTCACCTTGCGGGCATAGACCTTCATCTCCTCGTCGGTGAGCCTCGGCTTGCTCGCCAGAGGCTTGGTCCGGTCGCCCTGGATCGAGCGGCCGACCTCGCCATAGACGATGCAGGGGGCGTTCACCGCCTTGAAGAGTTCGATCATCGGGGCGATGCGCCCCTGGTTGGCCGCAAGGTCCTCGTCGACCAGCGTGCCGGAGAACCAGCCGCCGCACAGCGTCACGTCGGCCGCGCGCAGGATGGGCAGCATGACCGCCGGATCGTCCGGGAAGCGCCGGCCCTTCTCCATGCCGGTGAACCCCGCCGAGCGTGATTGCCTGAGGCATTCCTCGAGGCTCACATCATCGCTGAGTTCCTTGAGGTCGTCGTTCCACCACGCAATGGGGGACATGCCCAGTCTCGCTTTCAGCATTCCAATCCTCTGTCTCAGTCGTCACCCTCCCCCTCGCGGGGAGGGTAGCGGAGCTCAGGCGCAGCCTTAGCGAAGCTTGGGTGGGGGGCGCCATGCGCTCGAAGTGCGATGCTCCCCCCACCCCACTTCCGCTAGGGGGAGGGTGAAGTTCGGTGCCCTACAACCGCTGCCCCTTCAGCGCTTCCTCGTACTCTTTCCGCGCCGCGTTGACGCTCGGCCGCACGCTCACTTCCGGCACCGCCACGTCCCACCAGTGCCCGCCGGCCTCGGTCGAGATCAGCGGGTCGGTATCGATCACCAGTACCGTGGTGCGCTCGATCGCGGCCGCTTCCTTCAGCGCCGCCTCGAGTTCGCCGACCGAGTCGACCTTGCGGCTCCAGGCGCCCATCGCCGCGGCGTGCTGGGCGAAGTCGATCTCGGGCAGCACCTCGTGCGTGGCGTCCTTCAGCAGGTTGTTGAAGTTCGCCCCGCCGGTCGCCATCTGCAGCCGGTTGATGCAGCCGAAGCCGCGATTGTCGAGCACCACGATGGTCAGCTTCTTGCCCAGCATCACCGAGGTCGCGATCTCGGAGTTCATCATCATGTAGCTGCCGTCGCCCAGCATCACCACCACCTCGTGGTCGGGCCTGGCGAGCTTGACCCCGAGGCCCCCGGCGATCTCGTAGCCCATGGTCGAGTAGCCGTATTCCATGTGGTAGCTTCCCGGCGCGCCGGCCGGCCAAAGCTTGTGCAACTCGCCCGGCAGTCCGCCCGAGGCACAGACCAGCGTCACGCCCGAGCCCTTGGCCCGCGCCACCGCGCCGATCACCTGCGCGTCCGACGGCAGCTGGTTGGTCGGATCGGTCACCGCCTTGGCGGCACCGAGCCAGCGCCTCTTGGCGGCGTGCGCCGTCTCCGCCCAGTTCGCCGGGCTGCGCCAGGTGCCGAGCCCGGCAGACAGCAGCTCGAGCCCGACCCGCGCGTCGGCGACGAGCGGCATCGCCCGGTGCTTGCCTGCGTCGAACACCTGCGTATTGAGCCCCAGGATGCGGACGCCCTCGGCCTTGAACAGCGCCCAGGAGCCGGTGGTGAAGTCCTGCAGGCGCGAGCCCACCGCCAGCACCACATCGGCCTGTTCGGCGAGCAGGTTCGAGGCCGACGAGCCGGTGACCCCGACCGAGCCCATGTTCATGGGGTGCTCGTGCGGCAGTGAACTCTTGCCCGAATTGGTCTCCATCACCGGGATGCCGTGCCGCTCCGCAAAGCTCCTGAGCGTCGCTGCCGCCTCCGAATAGAGCACGCCGCCGCCGGCGATGATTACCGGCCTTTCCGCCCCCTTGAGCGCGGCGAGCGCGGCGGCCAGTTCGGTCTCGTCGGGTCGCGGCCGGCGCGGCACCCACACCCGTTCGTCGAAGAAGCTCTCCGGATAGTCGTAGGCCTCGGCCTGCACGTCCTGGCAGAGGCTGAGCGTCACCGGGCCGCATTCGGCCGGGTCGGTGAGCACCTGCATGGCACGGCTCAGGGCGGGGATGATCTGCTCGGGGCGGGTGATGCGATCGAAATAGCGCGACACCGGCCGGAACACGTCGTTGGCGCTCACCGTCCCGTCGCCGAAGCTCTCGACCTGCTGCAGCACCGGGTCGGGGGCGCGGTTGGCGAACACGTCGCCGGGCAGCAGCAGAACCGGGATGCGGTTGACATGCGCCAGCGCCGCGGCGGTCACCATGTTGGTGGCGCCCGGCCCGATCGAGGAGGTGGCCGCCATGAAGCGGCGGCGGAAGCTCGCCTTGGCGAAGGCGATGGCGGCATGCGCCATGCCCTGCTCGTTATGCGCCCGATAGGTCGGCAGCTCGGCCCGCACCTGGTAAAGCGCCTCGCCGAACCCCGCGACATTGCCGTGCCCGAAAATGGCGAACACCCCGCCGAAGATCGGCACGGTGCGCCCGTCGATCACCGTCAGCTGCCGCGTCATGAATTTTGCCAGCGCCTGCGACATGGTGAGGCGGATGGTGGTGTTGGTCATGCTTCTTGTTCCTCCTCGCGCACCGAACCGGCTTCACGCTCGAAACTCACGTCTCCCCCCAGATCCCCACCAGCGCGGCAAACCGCGCCGCCATGTCGGCGATCGCCTGCTCGTCGCTCATCGTGCCAGCAAACCACGCCTTGGCCGCCTCGGCAAAGATCGTCCGGCCGACGGCGAAACCCCTCACCGTGCGCGACGTGTGTGCCGCCGCAAAGCCGCGCGCCAGCTCTTCCTCCGGGGCCTCGAGGCCGAGCAGTACCACGCCGCGGCAGAGCGGATCATTGACCTCGATCACCGCGTCGACCGCGGCCCAGGCCGCAGCATCCGCCTGCGGCTCGAGCTTCCACCAGTCCGGCCTGAGGCCTGCGGCATAGAGCTCCCCCAGCGCCCGCGCCGTGGTCGTCATCCACCGGCCCGGCCTTGGAGGCGATGATCTCGACAAGGATGTCGCGGCCGATCCGGCGCGCCGCATCCTGCGCCGCCTGCAGCTTGCCCAGCTGCTCGGCCTTCAGCCCGTCGGCATCGTCCGGGTGCCAGAAGCACAGCACCTTGATGCAATGGTCCACCGGCCAGTCGACCAGCCGGCTGCCGACATCCTGGCTGAATTCGAAGCGCAGCGGGCGGCTCCCCGGCAGCTCGAGCGGCCGACCGATCCAGAAATTCTTCGGCGCCGCGAACAGCGCGTCGCGCCCCCACTTGTCGTCGAGCAGCATGCCGAAACCGGGCCGGCCGGCCGCCACCTCCGCGGCGGCCCTGACCGCCAGCACCTTGAAGGCCGGGATCAGCCCGTCACTTTCGCCGGCAATGTCCTCGATCTGCTTTCTGTGGTCGATGGCAAAGGCGGTCAGCCTGGGGTAGTGCCGGCGGCGCGTCGTCGCCCAGTGGATATGGTTGAGCGCCTCGTCCTTGCGCAGCGCCCGGAAGCGGCTGCCACGGGTCAGGAAATGCGTCAGCTCCGCCCAGCTCGGATACTCCGGCGCGCAGAGCAGCCGGCTCACCGCGAAGGCACCGCAGGCATTGGCCCAGGTGGCGCTGGTGGCATGGTCCTCGCCCTTCAGCCAGCCGCGCAGGAAGCCGCTCATGAAGGCGTCGCCGGCGCCGAGCACGTTATAGATCTCGATCGGGAACCCCTGCCCGACGATCCCCGCCTCGAGGTCGTCCGGGATGGCACCATCATAGACGATGCAGCCCTTGGCACCGCGCTTGAGCACCACGGTGGCACCGGAAACGGCGCGGATCGCCTTGAGTGCCGCCAGCAGGTCGCTCTCTCCGGCGGCAATCAGCACTTCCTCCTCGGTCCCCACGATCAGGTCGCAGTCCCTGAGGATCGGCTTGATCTTGCCGGTCACATAGTCCGACTTCACATAGCGCTCGAAGCCGGCGGCATGCCCGGCCAGCCCCCACAGGTTCGGCCGGTAGTCGATGTCGAACACCACCTTGCGCCCCGCGGCCCGGGCGAGGCGAATGGCCTTGAGCTGCGCCGCCTCGGCATTGGCGGTGGAAAAATGTGTGCCGGTGACCACGATGGCGCGGGCCGAGGCGATGAACTCGGGGTCGATATCGGCCTCCGAGAGCGCCATGTCGGCGCAGTCGGTCCTGACAAAGATCATCGGCGAGACGCCCTCGGCCTCGACCGCCAGCAGCACCAGCGCCGTCAGCCGCGTGTCATCGACCGCAATGCCCGCGGTCGAAACGCCCTCGCGCTCCAGTTGCTCGGTGATGAACCGGCCCATCTGCTCGGCCCCGACGCGCGACACGAGCGCCGATTTCAGCCCCAGCCGGGCTGTGCCGATGGCGATATTGGCGGGGCACCCGCCGACCGACTTGGCGAATGAGCCGATGTCCTCGAGCCGGCTGCCGATCTGCTGGCCGTAAAGATCCACGGAAGATCGCCCGATGGTGATGACATCGAGCCCCGGCTCCGGCATGATCTCTCCCCCGCATCGCGACGACTGGACAGCGTTCAGGCGCCGTTGTATCCCTCCGCCGAATGAAACGTCAATTCCGAACTGCACAGTCTTCGGAATGAACGTTCTAATTGTGCGGGCCGCGTTCGGCCGGTCGTCAGTCGGCATTCAGCAAGGAGGCGGTTTCGTGGTCAGGTTTGGCATTCTCGGGGCAGGCCGCATCGGCAAGGTACATGCGGCGACCATCGCCGGCTCGGCAGGCGCCAGCGTCGCCTTCGTCGCCGACGCCCTGCCCGATGCCGCACATGCGCTGGCCGCCAGCGTCGGCGCCGGGTGGCCAGTGTCGACGAGGTCATCGCCTCCGATGTCGATGCCATACTCATCGCCACCCCCACCGACACCCACGCCGACCTGATCGAAGCCGCGGCGCGGGCCGGCAAGGCGATCCTCTGCGAGAAACCGGTCTCGCTCTCGGTCGAGCGCATCGAGGCCTGCCTGCCGGTGGTCGAGCAGGCCGGCGTGCCGCTGATGATCGGCTTCAACCGCCGGTTCGATCCGAATTTTCAGGCCTGCAGAAGCGCCTGCGCGATGGCGAGGTCGGCGAGATCGAACTCGTCACCATCATCAGTCGCGATCCGTCGCCGCCGCCGGTCTCCTATATTGCGCGCTCGGGCGGCCTCTACCGCGACATGATGATTCACGATTTCGACATGGCCCGCTTCCTCCTCGGAGAGGAATTCGTCACCGTCTCGGCCCTCGGCGGGGCGCTGGTCGACAAGGCGATCGGGGCCGCCGGAGACGTCGACACGGCCGCCGTTCAGATGCAGACCGCGTCGGGCAAGATCGCCGTCATCACCAATTCGCGCCGCGCCAGCTATGGCTACGACCAGCGCATGGAAGTGCACGGCTCGAGGGGCATGCTGCGCGCCGGCAATGTGCACATGTCGACCGTCGAGCGCGCCGACGGTGCAGGCTTCACCGCCGACGTCATCCAGAACTTCTTCATCGACCGCTATGTCGCCGCCTATGCGGCCGAGGTCCGGAGCTTCATCGACGCCTTGGCGAGCGGCAGCCGCCCGACTCCCTCGGGCCATGACGGGCTGATGGCGCAGAAGCTGGCCGAGGCGGCGACGCAGAGCTGGCAGAGTGGCGAAGCGGTGCGGGTGGTCTAGGAAAGACACCGTCTGTCCAGCCCGCGATGCCTCTTGGCGAACCGGCGGCAAATCCCTAGTGTCGCGCCGCCCACCGACCGCTAGAGACTCCGCCATGTCCGACGCCAATTCCGCCTCCGCCGTCATCGGCAAAGTCGCCGTGGTCACCGGAGGCGCGCAGGGGATCGGCGAAGCTACGGCGCGCCTCCTGGCTGCGCGCGGTGCAGCCGGCATCGTACTGGTCGACCGCCAGGTGGAAAAGGGCGAGGCCGTGGCGCAGGCGCTCAACGAGCTTGGCACGCGCACGCTGTTCGTCGCCGCAGATCTGGCCGAGCCTGCCCAGGTGGCACGCGTCATCCCGGCGGCCGACGCCGCCTTCGGCCGCATCGACATCCTCGCCAACATTGCCGGCCTCACCGATCGCGGCACCATCCTCGATACCCAGTTGGCGCTGTTCGACCGGATGTTCGCCATCAATGTCCGGGCGCCGTTCTTCCTGATGCAGGACGCCATCAAGGTGATGCAGCGCGAGCGCATCGAGGGCGCAATCGTCAACATACTCTCGGTGAACGCCCATGTCGGCTCGCCCAACCTCGCCGCCTACAGCGCCTCCAAAGGCGCCCTGACGACGCTGACCAAGAACACCGCCAATGCCACCAACCTGCAGCGCATCCGGGTCAACGGCATCCTGCTCGGCTGGGTCGATACGCCCGGCGAGCACGTTACGCTCAAGACCTTCCACGATGCCGCCGACGACTGGCTGGAGCAGGCCGAGGCGCATCGCCCCTTCGGCCGGCTGATCAAGGCCGGCGACGTCGCCCGCATCGTCTGCTTCCTCGCCAGCGCCGAATCGGCGCCGATGACCGGCTCGGTGCTGGACTACGAGCAGACCGTGTTCGGCGCCCATGGCGGCAGCCTCGGCGGCTATCCGACCAGGGCCTGAGCGGAGTCTGGCCCCCACCCGGCCCTTTCCCGATCACCGGCGAATGCGGGCCGACAACCGATGGCGTCAGGTTCGGCAGCCCTGAAGCAGGGGGCTACTCGAAGCGGGCGAGAACGGGGACGTGATCGGACGGCCTCTCGGACCAACCGCGCGCCGGGCGCAGGATTTCGGCGCCGATGGTGTGGGCGGCGAGGTCGGCGGTGGCCCAGATGTGGTCGAGACGGCGGCCCTTGTCGGCGGCGTCCCAGTCCCGCGCCCGATAGCTCCACCACGAATAGAGCTTCTGGTCGGCGGGGAAGTACTTGCGCACCACGTCGACCCAGCCATGGCCGCCGGCAAGCAGGGCGTTCAGCGCTTCGGTCTCGACCGGGGTGTGGCTCACCACGTCGATGAGCTGGCGGTGGCTCCACACATCGTGCTCGAGCGGGGCGATGTTGAAGTCGCCGCAGATCAGCTGCCGCTCGCGGAAGTGGTCCTCACCGAACCAGGCCTTGAGCTCGCTGAGGAAACCGAGCTTGTGCCGAAACTTGGGATTCATCTCGGGGTCCGGCTCATCGCCGCCGGCAGGGATGTAGAAATTGTGGACGGTGACCGGCCCGCGGCCAAAATCGAGGCGGGCGGAGACGTGTCGGCTCTCCTCGATGGCGCAGAAGACGCGGCTCGAGATGTCGGTCAGCGGAAATCTCGAGATGATGGCGACGCCGTGATAGCCCTTCTGCCCGTGCACCGCCTGGTGCGGGTAGCCGGCGGAGGCGAAATCCTGCCGCGGGAACTGGTCGTTGAGACACTTGATCTCCTGCAGGCACAGCACGTCCGGGCGGTAGCGGGCGAGAAAATCCAGCACCAGCGGCAGCCGCAGGCGGACGGAATTGATGTTCCAGGTGGCAAAGGTGATCGGCATCGGCGCGCCCTCGGTCGGGGCGCCCCTTATGCCGAGGCACTGCGGGGGCGTAAAGCCGCTATCGGGGCTCAGCTCTCGGCGGGTGCGGCCACGGCGCGATAAGTCGGGTCGATATAGAAGTAGGACTTGGGGATCTCGACGCCGGTCTCGACATCGTAGAGCGAAAACGTCAGCTCCGCGCCCGAGGGCTCGGTGAGCGTCCACTGCTTCAAGTCCTTGCTCTCGGTGTCGAAAACCAGCGCCACCCGGACCACGCCGGCCGGCGTATCATCCTGCAGCGTCACGGAAAAATAGTCGTCCGACTGGCCCAGCGCGACGATGTTGGCCTTGAACAGGTCGATTTCGGCATCGAGGAACTGGCGCAGCGGTACCTTGTCCTGCGGGTAGGCGTACTGAGTCTTCTCCTTGCGGTCGACGACATAGAAGCCGCGGCCGACCGAGACGATCTGCTCGTAGCTGGGCGGGTTGTAGCGGAACAGGATCTTGCCGGGCCGCTCGAGAAAGAAGGTACCCTCGATGCGCTGGCCCTGCGTGTCGATCTGCAGGAACCGGCCGACCATGGTGCGGATGGCCGAGTTGTGGACGTTGATCTCGCCGATCAGCTGTTGCTCGGCGTCGGTCATGACCCGTGGTGGGGGGGCACCCTGCTCCTGGGCGAACGCCGGAGACAACGCCAGGCAGGCGGCAAGTGCGAGGAAACTGCGGCGAATCATGGGCTTGGTCGAGTCCCTGGGTGGATCGTATCGAAACATGAGCCTAGCGGGCAATTGCGGCAAGAGGTGGAAAGCCGAGGCGGTCAGATTGACCGGCGGCCCGCGCCGCAGACAATTGGGGAGGGATGGGCTGTCCGATGATGCTGCTCGACTTCATCCGCGCCTACCTGGCCGCGCCGCAACGGCCCGGGCGCATCATCGTCTATGGTCGGCACCCCCAGCGCTGGCTCACGGCGCTCGCCCCCGAGACGTCGGTGTGGTCAGGTCTCGCCGACGAGGTCGTGCTGGTCCGGACCTCCTGCGAACTGCTGCGCCTGGGGCATCGCGGGGGGCGGCAGAGCCTCGTCGTGCCGCTGCGCGAACGCAATATCCGGCATTGCCCACGGCTCTACTGGGGCCTCTGGCCGTCGCGGCGCGCGGTTCGGGTGCTTGCCGACAAGCAGGCCTTCGCCCGCTACCTCGTGGCCGAGGGCCTGACCGGGTTGGCGCCCCGGCACTTCGACGGGCGCGGCGACGTGCGTTTTCCGGTGGTGGTCAAGCGGCCCGAGGGCAGCAGCGGAGAGGGGGTGGCGCTGGCGCGCAATGCCGATGAGCTGGCTCAACTGCTGAACGAGGCGCGCTTCCGCTCCAGAACGCCGGTGCTCCAGGCCTATGCCGGGGCGGGCGTCGATCATGTCACGCACGCCGTTGCCGTCGGCGGGCGCATCGTCTGGCACCGGACTTACCGCTATCGTCTGGCTGAAGGGACCGCGATCCAGACGCCCAAGACGGTGGAGGCGATCGAAACCGTGGAGGAGAGCGCGGCGACGCTTGCCGCCTTCGAGCGGCTGCTTCTGCCGCTCGCCTACGACGGCCCGCTCAATATCGACACGCGGCGGCGCGCCGACGGACAGGTACTGGTCCTGGAGATCAATCCCCGGATCGGCGGCTCGCTGCTACGGCCCGAGCACGTCGCCGACCTCAGCGCCTGCCTTGCAGCCCTGATCGCCAACGCGCGGCCCATGTGGCGGCGGCAATGACGCCGCCACCCGCTCAGTAGCCGTCGGCGTTGTTGCCGACGAGGATTTCGCGCTTACCGGCGTGGTTGGCGGCACTGATGACGCCCTCCTTCTCCATGCGCTCGATCAGCGTCGCCGCCTTGTTGTAGCCGACCGCGAGGCGCCGCTGGATATAGGAGGTCGACACCTTCTTGTCGGTGAGCACGACATTGACGGCCTTGTCGTAGAGCTCGTCGCCCGAGCCCGAGTAGTCGTCCCCCGGCATCTCGCCGCCCTCGTCGAGTTCGTCTTCGTCGGCGACGATCGAGTCGAGGTAGTCCGGCGAACCCTGCGACTTGAGGTGGGTGACCACCGCCTCGACCTCGCCGTCCGAGACGAACGGGCCGTGCAGGCGCCGGATGCGGCCGCCGCCGGCCATGTAGAGCATGTCGCCATTGCCCAGCAGCTGCTCGGCGCCCTGTTCGCCGAGGATGGTGCGGCTGTCGATCTTGGAGGTCACCTGGAAGCTGATGCGGGTGGGGAAGTTGGCCTTGATCGTGCCGGTGATGACGTCGACCGAGGGGCGCTGCGTGGCCATGACCATGTGGATGCCGGCGGCGCGGGCCATCTGGGCGAGGCGCTGGATGGCGCCCTCGATGTCCTTGCCGGCGACCATCATCAGGTCGGCCATCTCGTCGACGACGACGACGATGTAGGGCAGCGGCTCGAGGTCCATCTCCTCGTGCTCGTAGATCGCCTCGCCGGTTTCGCGGTCGAAGCCGGTCTGCACGGTGCGGGTGATCTGTTCGCCCTTCGCTTCCGCCTCGACGACGCGCTGGTTGAAGCCGTCGATGTTGCGCACGCCGATCTTGCTCATCTTGCGGTAGCGGTCCTCCATCTCGCGGACCGCCCACTTGAGCGCCACCACCGCCTTGTTGGGGTCGGTGACGACGGGGGTGAGGAGGTGCGGGATGCCGTCGTAGATGGAGAGTTCGAGCATCTTGGGATCGACCATGATCAGCCGGCACTGCTCGGGCGTCATCTGGTAGAGCAGGCTGAGGATCATGGTGTTGATGCCGACCGACTTGCCCGAGCCGGTGGTGCCGGCGATCAACAGGTGCGGCATGCGGGCGAGATCGGCGATGATCGGCTCGCCGCCGATGGTCTTGCCGAGGCAGATCGGCAGCTTGCCCTTCATCTTCTCGAAGTCGGACGAGGCGAGCATTTCGCGCAGGTAGACGGTCTCGCGCATCTCGTTGGGCAGCTCGATGCCGATGGCGTTGCGGCCGGGCACGACGGCGACGCGGGCCGAGATGGCGCTCATCGAGCGGGCGATGTCGTCGGCCAGCGAGATGACGCGGCTCGACTTGATGCCGGGGGCCGGCTCGAGTTCGTAGAGCGTCACCACCGGGCCGGGGCGAACATTGATGATGTCGCCCTTGACGCCGAAATCGGCAAGGACGGACTCGAGCTTGCGCGCCATCTGCTCGAGCCGCTCCGGCGCATGCTCGGGGCTCGGACCCTTGTGCTTGGGCTGGGCCAGCAGGCTCAGCGGGGGGAGTTCGAAACCCACTTCGTCCTCGAGCAGCGACCCCTGGGCCTCGCGGGTGGCGCGCAGGCCGGGCTGCGGCCGCGGCGCAGGGGCAGCGACGCGCGGCGACACCAGAGGCGCTGTCACCGGGCGCGAGGCCATCGGTCCGCGCGACGGGGTCGGCATGTCCCAGCGCACCGGATCGGGGGCGAAGTCGGCGGTCTCGTCCTCCTCGTTCCCGAGTTCGAAGGGCGGCTCGTCGATCCCGGCATCGATGGTCGGGCCGATGCGGCGTTCGACTGCGAGGGCCGGCTCCTCGCGCGTTGTCGCGGCGGGGGAAATGACAGGCGGCGCCACCGGGCGGCCGGCAAGGCTGGGTTCGACCGCTTCGCCACGCCAGCCCTGCTGTTCGACCTCGGCGGCCTTGCGGGCAGCGAAGGCCGAAAGGGCCCGGCGGACGGCAGCACCGACGGAAAAGCCCAGATGCGTCACCGCGCCGAGGGCGACGTCGAACACCGAATCGCGGTCGGCCCGCTCGTCGTCCTCGGGTTCGGCAGGCATGGCGGCGGACGGGCCGGCGGCCCTGGCAGCCGATCCGGCGGCCTTGCCGCGGGTCTCGCGCGACCGCGCGACCGGCGCGATCCTGGGCAGCGTCACCCTGCCGAGGCCCATGGCGAGCCAGAACAGCGCCAGGGTCGGCGCGGCGATGATGATGGCAAACAGCACGGCGGTCACCGGCTGCGGCGCTTCGCCGGTGACAAGGGTCGCCAGATTGGAGAAGCCGGCGCCGATGAGGCCACCCAGCCCGGTGGGCAGCGGCCAGCTCTCGGGCACCGCGACGAAGGCGAAGATGCCGCAGCTCATGAGGCTCGCTGCCACCCAGGCAACGAGACGCAGGCCCATCCGCGACGGGGTCCGCAGGCGGACGAGGCTCCAGCCCCAGAGCGCCGGCGGCACGAGAACCACCAGCACGCCGAGCCCGAAAACCTGGAAGGCCACGTCGGCGATCACTGCGCCCGGAAAGCCGAGCCAGTTCCGCGCCGGTGCACCCGAGGCGTACGAGAAGCTCGGATCGTCGACCGACCAGGTCGCGAGGGCCACCAGCGCCAGGGCGACGAGCGCCAGCACGATGGCGCCGATGAGGCGGACCGGGATGCGGATGGCTATGGCGGGGGCTGTCTCTCGACGGGCGTCATCGAGCAGGTGCTGTGCCGGCATCGTCTCAAACACTCTACACAACTGGAACGCGGGGGCTCTGCCGGAGGGCGTAGCCGATCGAGGTGCGATCCTAGGCGGGTAGGGTTAATCCGGTGCTAATTGCCGGAGACCATGCGGGGCCTGCGTCAGCTGCCGCGCCCGGCCGGGAAGACCCGCCAGCGCTTGGGTCGAAAGGCGATGCGGGTGCGCTCCCCGGCGGGATGATCGAAGGGCAGGTCGATCTCGACCCGGTCGGGATGGCCGCCGATCTCGAGTTCGACCCGGCGCGTGCCGCCGACCCTTCGTGAGGCCGCGACAACGCCGGCGAGCGCCGCGCCGTCCTCGACCAGCTCGATGTCGTGCGGGCGGAAATAGAGGCTGGCCGGTCCCGTCGCCTCGTGCGGGGCCGGCAGACCGATGGCGCGGCCGCCGGTCCAGACCTCGTGGTTCTTGACGGTCACCGGCAGGGCGCTCGATTCGCCGATGAAGCTGAAGACGAACGGGTTGGCCGGCCGGTCGTAGATCTCGTCAGGCGACCCCACCTGCTCGATCCGGCCCTGGCTCATCACCACCAGCCGGTCGGCCAGCTCGAGCGCTTCCTCCTGGTCATGGGTGACGAACACGGTGGTATGGCCGGTGCGGTCGTGGATCTCGCGCAGCCACTTCCTCAGCTCCTGGCGGACCTGGGCGTCGAGGGCGCCGAAGGGCTCGTCGAGGAGCAGCACGGTCGGTTCGACCGCGAGCGCCCGGGCGAGGGCGACGCGCTGGCGCTGGCCGCCCGAGAGCTGCTGCGGGTAGCGCTTCTCTAGCCCGGTGAGCTGGACCAGATCGAGCAGTTCGAGGGCGCGGCGACGGATTTCCGCCTTCGGCGGCCGGGTGGCGCGCGGCCGCACGGTGAGGCCGAAGGAGACGTTGTCGAGCACCGTCATGTTGCGGAACAGTGCATAGGCCTGGAACACGAAGCCGACATTGCGCTCCTGCACGGTCCTGAGCGAGGCGTCCTCGTCGCCGAAGTAGATGCGGCCGGCGGTCGGGGTCTCGAGCCCGGCGACGAGGCGGAGCAGCGTGGTCTTGCCGGAGCCCGAGGGGCCGAGCAGCGCGATCAGTTCGCCCGAGCGGATGTCGAGCGAGACGTCGTCGAGCGCCGGGTAGAGCGAGAACTGCTTGCGGATGTTTTCGACGCGGATGTCCAACCGTCTCTTCCTTTCAGTGCCGCCGGGTACCGGCGAGTTCCGCGCCGAAGCGGACCTCGAGGATGGTCTTGATGAGCAGCGTCACCAGCGCCAGCAGCGCCAGCAGCGATGCAACCGCGAAGGCTGCGGCGAAATTGTATTCGTTGTAGAGAATCTCGATGTCGAGCGGCATGGTGGTGGTCCGACCCCGGATATGTCCGGAAACCACTGACACCGCGCCGAACTCGCCCATCGCCCGGGCATTGCACAGCAGCACGCCGTAGAGCAGGCCCCACTTGATGTTGGGCAGCGTCACCCGCCAGAAGGTCTGCCAGCCGGTGGCGCCGAGCGAGAGCGCCGCCTCCTCGTCGGTGCTCCCCTGCGCCTGCATCAGCGGGATCAGTTCGCGCGCGATGAAGGGGAAGGTGACGAAGATCGTGGCCAGCACGATGCCTGGAACCGCAAAGATGATCTCGATGCCCATCGAGCGGAGCCAGGGACCGAGCACGCTCTGGGCGCCGAAGAGCAGCACATAGACCATGCCCGAAACCACCGGTGACACCGAAAAGGGCAGGTCGATCAGGGTGGTGAGGAAGCTCTTGCCCCAGAACTCGTACTTGGCGACGCACCAGGCCGCGGCCACGCCGAAGACGAGGTTGAGCGGCACGGCGATGGCGGCGACGGTCAGCGTCAGCGCGATGGCGGTCTGGCTGTGCCGATCGGCGAAGGCGGCGAAATAGGTGTCGGCGCCCTTGCGGAAGGCCTCGACGAAGACGAGGACCAGCGGCAGCACCAGGGTGAGGGCCATGAAGGCCACGGCCACGAGGATCAGGGTGCGGCGGACGAGGGGGCGTTCGGTGGTCGGGCTGGTGTGGGCATTGGCCGGCACGATCCGGCGGCTGTCGTAGACGGCAACGTCCTGCTCATACATCGCCGAATCTCCTGCGGCTCCAGGCCTGGATCAGGTTGATGACCAGCAGCATCACGAAGGCGATGACCAGCATGATGCCGGCGATAACGGCGGCGCCGGCCTGGTCGAACTCCTCGAGCTTGATGACGATCAGCACCGGCGCGATCTCGGAGATGTGGGGCAGGTTGCCGGCGATGAAGATCACCGAGCCGTACTCGCCGACGGCGCGGGCGAAGGCGAGGGCGAAGCCGGTGAGGACAGCCGGCGTCAGGCGGGGCAGGATGACCCGCACGATGGTCTGCAGCCGGCTGGCGCCCAACGTCGCGGCCGCCTCCTCGAGTTCGGCCTCGAACTCCTCGAGCACGGGCTGCACGGTGCGCACCACGAAGGGCAGGCCGATGAAGATCAGCGCGATGACGATGCCGCTCGGGGTGTAGGCGATCTTGAGGTTGGGGGCGAACTCGCTGATCCCGAAGGGCAGCCAGGTCTGCGCCTGCCACCATTGCCAGAGCGGGCCGCGCTCGGAGAACAGCGAGCCGACCCAGCCCTTGGGGGCATAAAGGGCGGAGAGCGCGATGCCGGCAACGGCGGTGGGGAGCGCGAAGGGAAGATCGACGATGGCATCGAGCAGGCGCCGACCGAAGAAGCGGTAGCGCACCAGCACCCAGGCGACGATCAGCCCGAAGACGACATTGACCAGCGCCGCGATCAGCGACGAGCCGAAGCTCACCTCGAGCGCCTTGAGGGTGCGCGGCGCGGTGGCGATGCGGACGATCTCCTCGAGCGGCACGGAGGCCGCCTTGAGGAACAGCCCGATGATCGGGATGAGGACGATCAGGCTCAGATAGACCAGCGTATAGCCGAAGGTCAGCCGGAAGCCGGGCAGGATGCTGGGCTTGACGAAGCTCCAGCCCGGTGGACCGGGTCGGAGCCTGGCGATCAGGCCTGGAACTGGGGGGAGGGCCGGGACCGGGCCGTCACTGAGCGGGGGTGTAGATCTGGTCAAATATCCCACCATCGCCGAAGTGTTTGGGCTGGGCCGTCTTCCAGCCGCCGAAGAGCGGATCGTCAATAGAGATCAGGTCGATTGCGGGGAAGGCCGCGATCAGGGCCGGATCGGTGACGCCGGCGGGATCGGAGGGGCGATAGTGGTTGGCGGCGGCCAGCGTCTGGCCCTCGGGCGAGTAGAGATAGTCGAGATAGGCCTTCGCCACCGCGGCCGTGCCGCGCGCCTCGACATTCTTGTCGACGATCGCCACCGGCGGCTCGGCGAGGATCGACGAGGACGGGTAGACGATGTCGAAATCCCCCGCACCGAACTCGTCGAGCACGAGGAAGGCCTCGTTCTCCCAGGCCAGCAGCACATCGCCCAGTTCCTTCTGCGCGAAGGTCACGGTGGAACCGCGGGCGCCGGTATCGAGCACCGGGACGTTGCCGTAAAGGGCCTTGATGAAGTCGACGGTCTTCTGCTCGTCGCCGGCATTGGCCTTGCTGGCCCAGGCCCAGGCGGCGAGGTAGTTCCAGCGCGCTCCACCCGAGGTCTTGGGGTTGGGGGTGATGACCTCGACGCCGTCCTCGATCAGGTCGCCCCAGGCGGCGATGGCCTTCGGATTGCCCTTCCTGACGAGGAACACGATGGTCGAGGTGTAGGGGGTGGACTTGTTGGGCAGTTCGGCGCGCCAGTTCTCGTCGATGAGCCCCGACTTCTCGGCAATGGCATTGATGTCGCCTTCGAGCGCCAGCGTCACCACGTCGGCGGCCAACCCGTCGATCACCGCCTGGGCCTGCTTGCCCGAGCCGCCATGGCTCTGCTCGATGGTGACGGTATTGCCGGTGGTGTCCTTCCAGTGCCTGGCGAAGGCCTCGTTGAACTGGGCGTAAAGCTCACGGGTCGGGTCGTACGACACGTTCAGCAGGGTCTGGTCGGCGGCGCGGGCGGTGATCGCGGTGGCGAGGCCGAGGGCGGCAACGAGCGCTCCTGCGGCCAGCAGACGGGGTGCGGTCTTCATCGTGTCCTCCGTTCGGATACGGTGATTACTCTACCGGTCTAGTAGGCATTCTCAAGCTCAGGCCCACCTGCCGAAACCGGCAACAGGAGAAAATGCTCCCGGCTCTGTCGCTGCTGCCGGAATGTCGTTGCCGGGAGCCAGTTCGGCGAGTCGGGTTGCTAGCATTTTTTCGCCCCTCGCACCATCAACCCCGGTGCAGCAGGCCGTCGATCGCGCCTGCCAGGGCAATGTCCCTGTCGGTCAGTCCGCCGGCGGAGTGGGTGGAGAGGGTGACGCGTACCCGGTCGTAGCTATTGGCGATATCCGGGTGGTGGTCGGCCCGCTCGGCGAGCAGCGCGATGCGGGTCATGAAGGCGAAGGCCTCGGAAAAGCCGGTGAAGCGGAAGTCATGGCTGATGGCATCGGCGGCCGGATCGTAGATCCAGCCGTTGAGGCCGGCGAGGGCGGTCTCCCGGTCGGAAGGGCTGAGCGTCTGTTGCATCGGTGATTCCTCGGGGGTGGGGCGAAGCAGCCTGCGCCGGCTTCGCGTCCGATCCAAGGCGGGCCGTCAGCGGGCCGGACGGGTCGACTCGCGCACAACCAGGTCGGGGTCGATCTGCGTCACCCGCGGTTCGGGCAGCACGTCGCCGGCAGAGATGAGCCGCATCAGGCGATCGACGGCCATGCGGGTGACGGTCTCGACGGCATAGTTGACGCTGGTCAGCGGCACGCCGGCGAACTCGGCGAACTCGATATTGTCGAACCCGGCGATAGCGACATCCTCGGGCACGCGGACACCATGCGACTGGCACCAGCGCAGCGCCCCCAGCGCCAGCGAATCATTGGCGGCGAACACCGCGCTCGGACGACGTGGTCCGGCCATCAGCTGGTCCATGGCCCAGAAGCCGCGCTGCACCGAATGGCCCCGCGGATCGACCGCGAAGTCCGGGTCGGCAGCGATCCCGGCCTCGGCCAGCGCCTGCTGGTAGCCTTCGCGCTTTTCGAGATTGCCCAGCGGATTGGAGCTGTCGATGATGCCGATCTGGCGGTGCCCCATGTCGATCAGGTGGCGGCTCGCCTTGTAGGCGCCGCGCCGTTCGTCCATGCAGACCGCGTCGATCCCGGCATCGGGATCGCCGACCAGCAGCACGATCGGATAATTGGCCTGCCGCAGCGGGCGGATGTGGTCGAGCTTGCGGTGGCTGGTGGGGTAGATCAGCATGCCGTCCACCTGGCGCGAGCGAAACATCGCGATCGCCCGCATCTCCTCCGACAGGGTGTTGTTGGAGGTGGCGAACAGGGTGCCGTAGCCGCGTTCGCTGAGCGCGACCTCGATGGCCTGGGCGACGCGCGTCAGCGTCGGGTTGGTGATGTCGGTGAGCACCAGGCCGATGGTGCGCGTCTCGCGGCTCACCAGCGACTTGGCGATCTGGTTGGGCAGGTAGTTGAGTTCGCTGGCGGCCTGCCGGATCAGCGTGCGGGTCTGCTCCGGAATGCGCGGACTCTCGCGCAGCGCCAGCGACACCGTGTTGGTGGAAAAGCCGGTCTTGTCCGCAATGTCCTTGAGTCGAACGATCGACCTGCCCATGCCCCGACCCCTACAAGTCCGGCGCCCGGGCGCGCCAGCGACCGAGGCAATAGCGCACCTCGCATGCGCAATGCCACGGAAAAGCGGGCGGTTCCACTGCCGCCCGGCTGCGGCAGGTCATTGTACGAACGATAATATGCACCGCGCCGGCCAAACCCGGTGCGGCCCGCGACGCTAGTCCCATTTCGGACTCCAGCCGGGATTGATCTGGCGGGCGTTGTTGTTGCGCGCCGCGATGGCCGCGATTTCCTCGGTGCTCAGCCGGATGTCACGCGCGGCGAAGTTCTCGGCGATGCGCTCGAGATTGCCGGAAGTGGGGATGACGATCAGCCCCTGGGCGAGCGAGAAGGCGAGCGCGATCTGGTGCGGGGTGGCGACGTGACGCTTGGCAACCGCTTCGATGACGGGGTCGCCGGCGCAGACGCCGCGCGCCAGCGGCAGATAGCAGGTCACAGAAATCCCGTTGTAGAGACAGTAGTTTACAAGTTTCTGGTTGGTGAGGAACGGGTGCCGTTCGAACTGGTGATTGGCGATCCGGCCCGGACCGAGGATGGTCTTGGCCTCCTCGAGATCGGCGATGGTGAAGTTCGACACGCCGATCAGCCGGGTGAGGCCCCGCGCCTGCGCCTCGGCGAGCTCGGTGAGGTAGGCGGGCATGTCGAGACGGCCGCCGGGCGTTACCGGCCAATGGATGAGGGTCAGATCGACCCTGTCGACCCCGAGCGTTTCGCAGCTCTTCATGAGCGACGGCAACAGGCGACTTCGGGCACAGTTGACGCCGGTGATCTTGGTGGTGACAAACACCTCGGCCCGCGGCAGTCCGGACCGGCGCAGCGCCTCGCCACACTCGTACTCGGTGTCGTAGCTCTGCGCCGTATCGAGATGCCGGTAGCCGGTTTCCAGCGCGAACTGCAGCGCGGCGATCCCCTCCGGGCCGGTGCGACCAAAGGTGCCGAACCCCATCTGGGGAATATTATACTTGTTCGTCAATATGTTATCTCCTCCTCCTCGCGGCGCTGGCAGATCCGGTCGGCCGTCGGGATCCGCGTCGCCTCTGGTAGCACTGGACGCCGGCCTTGTCCCCTTGATGGAATTCGCTGTTGACGGGCCGGTCTTCATGGTCTTAGTTTAACGATAATACAGCGGTGGTGACAAACCGCCAGTGGGAAACGACCGCAGGGGGTGGGGATCACCTGCCGGCCGGGAGGGAGGAGCATGATCGTCCGCTGGAGCCGATGGTCGCCGCAGGTTGCCCTGATTCCGGCGGTGGTGGTCGCCCTGGTCGCCTTCATCGGGGCGATCGGCTGGACCGTCCTGCTCAGCCTGACGCGGTCGCGGCGTTTTCCGGAGTACGTCATCGACTGGAGCGAGTGGTCACGCCAGTACGAGCGGCTGTTCAAGGACTCGGGCTGGGAGATCGCTCTCAAGAACCTGCTGGTGCTCGGACTCGGGTCCTGTCTCGCCATCGTCTTCGGCTTCGTCCTCGCGGCGCTGATCGACCGGGAGAAGCGCGGCGAGGGCATCTTCCGCACCATCTTCCTCTACCCGCTGGCGGTGTCGCTGATCGTCACCGGCGTTGCCTGGCGCTGGATGTTCAATCCCACCCTCGGGGTGCAGGCGTTCCTGCACGCACTCGGGCTCACCTGGGTCAACTTCAACTGGCTCGCCTCGGGCGAGACCGCCATGTACGGCATCATCCTCGCCTCGGTGTGGCAGGGCTCGGGCTTCTACATGGCACTGATGCTGGCCGGGCTCAAATCGATCAACTCCGAGATCTGGAGCGCCGCCCGGCTCGACGGGGTCAGCTTCTGGCGGCTCTATGCCGAGATCATCATCCCGATGATGAAGTTCACCTTCCTCACCTGCGCGATCCTGCTCTCGCTCGGCGTGGTCAAGGCCTATGACATCGTGGTGGCGATGACCAATGGCGGGCCGGGACAAACGACCTGGGTGCCGGCCTACTTCACCATCAATGCCTACTGGGCCAAGTCCAATCTCGGCTACGCCTCGGCGGCGGCGGTGATCATGCTGGCGATCACGCTGGCGATCTTCCTGCCCCTGGTGATGCTGACGGCCTGGCGCGAACGCGCACGGGAGGCACGGGGCTGATGAGTCTGACGATCGCCGAGGCCCCGGTCGAGCGGGCACCGCTGTTTCCGCGCAAGAAGAAGGGGATCACGCCGCGCTCCATCGCCATCCTGGTGTTTCTCGCCATCTGCGCGGCCTTCTTCTGCGTGCCGCTCTACGTGATCGTCACCACCTCGTTCAAGACGATGGACCAGATCCGGCAGGGTGACATCTTCTCGCTGCCGCTGCCGCTCACCTTTGATGCGTGGTGGAACGCCTGGGACAGCGCCTGCTCGGGCATACGCTGCGACGGCCTCAAGGTCGGCTTCTGGAACTCGATGGCGATCCTGTTCCCGTCCCTCGCCCTCAGCCTGGCGCTCAGTTCGGTGACCGGCTACGCGCTGGCGCTGTGGAACGTGAAGTGGGCCAACGCCTTCCTGTTCATCCTGTTCATGTGCGCGTTCGTGCCGTTCCAGATCATCATGATCCCGCTGATCATCCTGAGCTCGGGGCTCAAGGTCTACGGCACGGTGTGGGGCATCGCCATCGTCCACGCGGTGCTGTCGATGCCGATCCTGACGCTCATCTTCCGCAATTACTACAAGGGCATCCCGCACGAGATCATGTCCGCGGCGATGATGGACTCGGGCTCGTTCTGGCGCATCTTCGTCGAGATCATCCTGCCGATGAGCGCCAACATCCTGATCGTGGTGCTGATCCTGCAGATCACCTCGATCTGGAACGACTTCCTGATCGGGCTGACCTTCGGCGGCCTCGGCACGCAGCCGATGAGCGTGGTGCTCGCTAACGTGGTCATCACCACCACCGGCGAGGCTGCCTACAACGAGAACATGGCGGCGGCGCTGCTCACCGCCATCCCGCCGCTTCTCATCTACTTCGTGCTCGGCAGGTTCTTCGTCCAGGGCATCACTGCAGGCGCGATCAAGGGATAGACCACGAGATGCCACGCGTTGTCTTTGAAGACATCATCAAGCAGTACGGCCGCCTGACGGTGCTCAAGCATCTCGACCTCGAGATCGAGGATGGCGAGTTCCTGGTGCTGCTCGGCCCCTCGGGCTGCGGCAAGACCACGCTGCTCAACCTGCTGGCCGGTCTGCTCGACGTCACCGCCGGGCGGATAAGCATCGGCGGGCGCGACGTCACCGACCTCGATCCCAAGGACCGGGGCCTCGCCATGGTGTTCCAGTCCTACGCGCTCTACCCCACCAAGACGGTATACGGGAACCTCAAGTTCGGCCTCGCCGCGGCGAAGCTGGACAAGGCGGAGGTGGAGCGCCGGATCGCGTGGGCGGCAAAGCTGCTGCAGATCGAACCGTTGCTCAACCGCAAGCCGGCGCAGCTGTCTGGCGGACAGCGGCAGCGCGTCGCCATCGGCCGGGCACTGGTCAAGAATGTCGGGGTGTTCCTGTTCGACGAGCCGCTCAGCAACCTCGATGCCAAGCTCCGCACCGAGATGCGGCTCGAGATCAAGAAGCTGCATGACGAGCTCAAGTCGACTGTCGTCTATGTCACGCACGACCAGATCGAGGCCATGACCATGGCCACCAGAATCGCGGTGATGGATGGCGGTGTGATCCAGCAGTTCGGCACGCCCGACGACATCTACTCCAGGCCCCACAACCTGTTCGTCGCCGGCTTCATCGGCGCCCCGGCGATGAACCTGCGGCCCGCCAGGGTGAAGTCAACGCCGGCGGGGCTGGCGGCGAACCTCGGAGGATTAACGCTCAACCTCTCCTCATACGGCTTCGTCCAGGCACCGGGCGAGGGCGATGAGATCGTGGTGGGGCTGCGACCCGAGCATTTCGGTGCGCCCGGTGCGGTGCCGGACGGCGAGGCGATCCACTTCGAGCTGCCGCTGCAGCACGGCGAGCGCACCGGCGGCGACGCAACCGGCTACCTCCGGCTCGGCGACGGGCTGCTGGCGGTGCGCATCGATCCCGAGGCGATCGGCGGGCTCAGGCAGGGCGATCGGGTTTCGGTCGGCTTCCCGGCGGCCAAGCTGCACATATTCGACGCACGGAGCGGACTGCGGCTCTGAACGAGCCGGGGCGGCCGGGTCACCGGCCGGAAGATCGGGCCCGCCGAATGGTGGGCGGCACGCGGGGCTCCGGTGCGTTTCCGGAGCCGGGAGGATCGCGTGTGGACTTGCCGGATGTCCCGGCACGCCCTGCAGGAAGACAGGGATGACAAGCGAACGGTCCGCCCGAAGTGCGGGCCCGAATTGGGAGAGACAGAATGCAGAAGAGAGTCCTGGCGACCATGGCGGCGGCGCTGCTGATGGGAGCGGCCCCGGTGGCCTCGAGCCTCGCCGAGGAACTGATCGTCTATCACGGCTGGTCGAGCAAGAGCGAGGTGGCGGCCCTCAACGTGCTGCAGGAGGCGCTCAACGCCAAGGGCCACACCTGGAAGGACCTGGCGATTCCGCACAATTCGGGCGTCAATGTCAGCCTCGTCAACCTCGTCACCGGCGGCGAGCCGCCGAATGCCTTCGTCAACTCCGACCCGGGCGTGTTCCGCGACCTGCAGGGGCTGGGGTTGGCGCGCGACCTCACCGACTACTACAGCGAGATCGGCGCCACCGAGAACTTCTTCCCGATCATCCGCGAGTTGTCGACGGTGGACGGCAAGATGGTGAAGATCCCGCTGTTTATGCACATCGACGGGATGGTGTACTGGAACAAGGACGTCGCGGCCAAGGCGGGGGTCGATCCGGCGGCATGGACCAGCGTCGATGCCATGCTGGCCGATTTCCCCGCGATCAAGGCGGCGGGCTTCGTGCCGGCGGCGGTCGGCGGGCAGGCCTTCCAGGTCGGCTACCTGTTCCATGCCATGCTGGCGGCGACGGCGGGTCCGGAGATCTACAACCGGCTCTATGGCGCCGAGCCCGACCCGGCGGTGTTCGATACGCCCGAGGTCAGGAAGGCGATCGAAATCGTGCGCGCGTTCTCCAACGAGGCGACGCCCGAGAGCGAGAACCGGCCGTGGAACGAGACCACCAACACGGTGATCGCCGGCCAGGCGCTGTTCCACATCATGGGCGACTGGATGAAGGGCGAATGGCTCGCCGCCGGCAAGGTGCCGGGCGTCGATTTCGGCTGTGAAGTGATCCCCGGCACCAAGGCGGTCTCGGTGACCTCGGACGCCATGGGCGTGCTCGGCGGGCAGCCGGAGGCGATCGACAAGGCGGAACTCGACCTCGTCGCCGCCTTCGTCGACCCGGTGGTTTCGGCCCGGGCCAACCAGCAGAAGGGCTCGACCAGCCCGCGTGCCGATGCTTCGACAGAGTACCAGGACGACTGCAACAAGGCCGCGATGGCGGCACTCAGTGTGCCGAACGGCCAGGTCGCCAACCCGTTCAACATCACCGACAGCGACTGGCATAATGCCATCTGGACGGTGCTCTACGACTTCTGGTCGAACAAGAGCCAGACCGCCGACGACGTGATCGCCGGCTTTGCCGAGAACTACGAAGCGATCTTCGGCTGATCGAAGTGGGGGGCGCGCGTGCCGCGCCTTCCCCGGCGGACCCGTAGGTCTCCACGAGCGCTGCGGGCCGACCCTTCCACGGTCCGTGCGGCGGCGGCGCCCCTGCCCTCGGGGGTGCCGCCCTTCGCCCGCGCAACGGCCTCCGGCGATGCGGTGCGGTGCCGCCCTCGCGCACAACGAAGCATAAACCATTTCAGGCGATTGCGGCACCCGATGACAGCGCTGTCGTCCCTATCCGCCTTGCCCGGGCCGTCCTGAAAGCTGCCATTAACGGCTCGTCCGACATGATCCGGACCACTCGGTGAGGTCGATGTTCGAGCCAGCACACAAGTCACTGCCGCCAATCGACTACGTGTCGATGATCCGGTCGCTCTATGCTGACCGGCGATCGCAGCTGCTCGGCGCCTACGGATCGGCGGTGGCGGTGGCGCTGACCTGGCTCGAATCGCAGTCGCCGATACTGCTCGCCATCGCCATTGCCTTCGTGCTGGTGGGCACCGCCCGCAACATCGACATGATCAAGTTCGAGCGCGCCGAGCACGACGAGACCGATGTCGCCGGCGCCGCCCGCTGGGAACTGCGGGCGATGATCGGCAGTGGCGCCATCGCGCTGCTCTACGGCAGCTGGACGCTCTACAGCTTCCTCGTGGTCAACACCTTCTTTGCCGAACTCGCGAGCCTTGGCGTCTCGATGTCGGTGCTGGTCGGGGTCGCGGCGCGCAATTTCGCCGTCGAGCGGGTGATGATGACGCAGGTGATGCTGATCTGCATCCCCACCTGGATCGGCATGTTCTTTGACGGGCACCTCTACACCGCGCTGCTGTCGTTCGTGTTCCTGCCCTATTTCGCCAGCCTCAGGCGGGTGGCGGGCAATGTGCGGGTGATCCTGCTCAAGGCGGTGCGCGGCCGGCTCGAGGCCAGCCGGCTCGCCGCCGAGCTCGACGCCGCGCTCGAGACGATGCAGCACGGCATCTGCATGCTGGATGCCAATGGGCTGGTGGCGGTGGTCAACAACCGGGCCGAGGCGGTGTTCGCCGGCTTTGCGCCGGGCAACTGGACCGGACGGCCCTTCGCCGCGATGATCTCGGCGGGCGAGGCGCGCGGCTCGCTGCCCAAGCGCGCCGCCCAGCAGCTGATGGAGACGCTGGAACAGCCCGGCGGCGGCAAGGTGGTGCTGCGGCTGGCCGACGGGCAGTTCTGCGAGGTGACGGTGTCTTCGCGGCAGGACAACTCGGTGCTGCTGTTCGAGGACATCACCGAGCGTGTCAAGTCGGAGGAGCGCATCAACTACATGGCGCACTACGACACGCTGACCGGGCTGCCGAACCGCGCCTATTTCACCGAGCAGGTGGAGGCCGACCTCGACCGGCGCCGACACGGCCGGGCCAGCGACATCGCCATGCTGATGATTGTCGACGTCGACGACTTCAAGCATGTCAACGACACCATGGGACACCTGATCGGCGACCGGGTGCTGATCGAGACCTCGGAGCGGCTGAGCCGGGTACTGGGCCGCGACAGCCTGGTGGCACGGCTGGGTGGCGACGAGTACGTGGTCTATCGCTCCGGCGGCGTGAAGCTGAGCGATACCATCTCCGACCCGCAAGCCATCCTCGCCGCCTTCGCCGGCGCCTTCGAAGTCAGCGGGGAGGTGTTCTCGGTCAATGTCTCGATCGGCGTGGTGACGGTCAGCGACGGCGCCGACGATCTCGACGCGCTGATGACCAAGGCCGACCTCGCGCTCTACAAGGCCAAGGCGCTCGGCAAGGGCCAGTCGCAGGTGTTCCACGACGAGATGGACACCGACTACCGCTACCGGCAGCGGCTGAAGGCCGACCTGAAGCAGACCGTCGCCGAAGGCAGGCTCAGCCTCGCCTACCAGCCGATCGTCGACCTGAGGACCCGCCGGGTGGTCAGTTGCGAGGCGCTGGCACGCTGGCACCATCCGGAACTGGGTTCCATCCCGCCATCGCTGTTCATCCCGATCGCGGAAGAAACCGGCCTCATCTCCGAAATCAGCGCCTGGGTGCTGAAGTCGGCCACGCAGGAGTGCCGCAACTGGCCTGAGGAAGTCTCGGTCTCGGTCAACATCTCGGCCCGCGATTTCCGCAATGCCGACGTCGCGGCAATGGTCGATGCGGCGCTGGCCGGCTCCGGCCTTGCCCCGCGCCGGCTCGAGATCGAGGTCACCGAGACCGCCCTGATCGAGGAGCGCGCCGCCGCCACGCAGATCCTCGGGCAACTCGCCACGCAGGGCATCGGCATCGCACTCGACGATTTCGGTACCGGCTATTCCTCGCTCAGCTACCTGCAGGCGCTGCCCTTCACCAAGCTGAAGATCGATCGCAGCTTCGTCATGGATATCGGGCAGAATCCGCGCTCGCTGAAGCTGCTGTGCAACGTCGCCCAGCTGGGCAAGGACATCAACCTGACGGTGACGGCCGAGGGCGTGGAGACCGAGGAACAGCTCAACCTGATCGCCCGGCATTCCAAGGTCGATCAGATCCAGGGCTACCTGTTCGGTGTGCCGCTGCCCAAGCGCGAGGTGGCTGAGCTGATTGCGCGGATGGCCGCGCGATCGCCGCGGACAGTGCCCGAGACGCTGCCGCTGGTGGCGAATCGCAAACGTGGTTAACCCCCGCTAACGAATTGATAAACCTGCTGGATTTGCAGGCGCTGCGGTCACCGGGTGTGGCCGCATGCGGCAATCGGACCTCTGACCTGCGGCAATGGCCATTTGAATATGGCTAACGAAAGGTTAAGCTATTCGCACAAGTTGTGGAGTAACCCATGCGTGCGGACGTGGACGGTTCGGCAGCGGCGCCTGTATCCAGATTCGCCGGCACCCTCCTCGATATCCTCGACCGGGTCACCTATTCGCGCGTCCGGATGGACGTCACCGACAATCCGATCTACCGGCTGCGCTATGAAGCGTACCGTCGCGAAGAATCGGTACCGTTCAACGATGCGGGCATCGTTGTCGACGACCTCGACACGGCGCCCAACGGCATGAGCTTCGGCGTTCACATCGACGGCGAACTGGTGAGTTCGATCCGTCTGCATCACCTGAGCGCAACCCAGCGCTGGTCGCCGAGCATGAAGGTATTCCCCGATGTGCTCGAGCCGATGCTGCAGCGCGGCGATCGCTTCATCGATCCCAGCCGGTTCACCAGCGATTACGAGGCCTCGCTGGCCTATCCCGCGCTGCCGTTCCTGACGTTGCGCATCGCCGTGATGGCGACGGTCTTCTTCGAGGCCACCATGTGCCTGGCGCTGGTCCGGCCCGAGCACACCGCGTTCTACCGTCGGGTATTCCAGTCCGAAAAGATGAGCGAGATCCGCTCCTATCCCGGGCTGGCATTCCCGGTGACGCTGTACGGCGCCAGGGTCGAGGAAAGCCGGCACCGTTCGATCTTCACGCGCTACCCGTTCTTCATGTCGACCGAGGAAGAGCGCAACCGGCTGTTCAGCCAGTCGCTGACCGAGGCGTTCGAAACGCCGCAGCGAACCACCTCGCGTCTGGCCTACGAGCGGGCGTTGCTCGAGGCGCAGCCGGGTCATGCGACGATCGCAGCCGAATAGCGGCTGCGAAATCTCCCCGCAGGAGGAGCACCCGCGGCGGCATCGTCCCGTCGGCGATCAGCTCTCGGGTATCCACACCACCATCGAGCCCTGGCCGCGATTGGCCCACAGGTAGTAGGGCAGCGCCGTCAGGGTCGCTGGCGCCTCCCTGGGCGGGCTGGTGCGGTACAGGGGGGCGAATTCGGCCTCATCGACGGCCTGCGCGGCGGCCGTCAGCTGCACGATCCCGTCGAACAGGTCCGAGGCCTTGACGGAAACCGGGCTCGAGCGCGGCAGCTTGAAGCGCTGCACCGTGCCACCCGGATTGTCGGCCTCCTCGAGGCAGTAGACCAGCGGCCCGCGGGTCAGCGCGACGCGCCCGACATCCATAACCACATGCGGATTGGCGTAGATGCGCTCGATCGGCATGGGCAGATCGAGGGTGACCGTGTCGCCCTTCGTCCAGGTGCGGTGAAGGGTGCCGTAGCCATCGACCGGGACCAGTTCCACCGTCTCGCCGTTCACCTTCGCGGTCGCGCCGTGGCACCAGCCGGGAATGCGCAGCTTGACGTCGAACGCCGTGTCCGCCTCGGGATCGATCGAGATGGCGATGGCGCCCGACCAGGGGTAGTTCGACACTTCGCGAATGGCCACGCTGGTGCCGCCGACATCGAGCGTGGACGAGATGCCGCCATAGAGGTGGAAGGCGATGCCGTCGGGCGCGGTGGAGACGAAGTAGCCGCCGACCGATGCCACGAGCCGCGACACGTTCATCGTGCAGCACGGGCAGGTATGCCAGTCCCAGCGCCTCGGCGTGCCGTTGCTCTCGAGCGGGTTCATGTAGAAATAGTGCTCGCCGTCGCGGCTCAGCCCCGACAGCGCGCCGTTGAAGAGCGCCCGCTCGAGCACGTCGGCATATTTGCCGTCGAGATCGAGATGCAGCATGCGCTGGGCCCAGAAGATCAGCGCCACCGAGGCGCAGGTCTCGGCGTAGGCGGTCTGGTTGGGCAGGTCGTAGTCGAAGGTGAAGCCTTCATTGTGCGCCGAGGGCCCGAGCCCGGCGGTGATGTACATCTTGGTGTCCATCACGTCGCGCCACAGCGTTTCACAGGCCTGCTTGAGGCCCGAGTCGTTGAGCTCGACCGCGAGGTCGGCCATGGCGGTGTACATGTACATGGCGCGCACCGCGTGCCCCACCACCTTGTCCTGGTCGCGCACCGGCTTGTGCGACTGCGAATACTCGTAGGTGCCCTGGGTATAGCGCTGGTATTCCCAGCCCTTCTTCTCACGCTCCTCGCGCTCGACATCGAAGTAGTGCGGGTTGGGCGTGCCGCGCTCGTTGATGAAATAGGCGGCGAGGTCGAGATGCTGCTTCTCCCCGGTCAGCCGGTAGAGCTTGATCAGCGCGATCTCGATCTCCTGGTGCCCGCAATAGCCGCGCTTCTGGCCGGGTCCGGTGCCGAAGGTCTGCCGGATGTGCTCGACATAGCGCTCCATCACGTCGAGCCAGCGCCGGCGCCCGGTGGTCTCGTAGTAGGCGATGGCGCCCTCGAGCATGTGGCCGGCATTGTAGAGCTCGTGGTTGTCCCGGAGGTTGGACCAGCGCTTTTCCGGCTCGCGCCCCAGGTACCAGCAGTTGAGATAGCCGTCGGGCTCCTGGGCCCGCTCGAAATCGTCGACGATGGCCTCGATCTTGGCTTCGATATCGGCGTCGCGCCGGTGGCTCAGCGCGTAGGCCGCAGCTTCGATCCACTTGCCGATATCGCTGTCCCAGAACACCTGCACGGTGAAGCCGTTGGGGTGACGCGGGAAGCGCAGCGGCGGCGGCGGATCGGGGAGCTTCAGCGAATCGAGCAGGCCGTACTCGCCGAGCTTCCTGTGCTGGCTGGGGATGGTGCGGGCCAGCACGGTGTCGAGCCGCTCCTTCCAGAAGTCGCCCTCGAGGCGAACATTGACGAACCGGACGGGATGATACTGGCTCATTGCTGCTCCTCCTGGTCCCTTGCCGCCGAGCGGGTGGCGGGACGCTATTGTTGTCGTTGGCTCGAGGCGATCCTGGGCTTGATTGCCTCGAGCTCGGCCACCCAGCCGACGACGTTGGCGACCGCCGTCTCCTCCGGCAGGAACTCGGCCGCCAGCTCGGCGAGCCGCAGGGCGGAGGTGTAGAGCATGACCAGGTTGCGATCGATGGCGCGCCGCGTCAGGCCCTCGTAGCGATCGATGATCCGCAAGGTGAGGTCGGCGGAGATCCAGTTGGAGTAGCTGAGGTCGCGATGGCGCGAGCCGAAGCCCGAATCGGCGAAGTCGTAGACGCCGTTGAGCAGTCCGGTCTTGTCGTCGAAGGCCATGTTCCAGCCATGGCCGTCGAAATAGCCATAGACCAGCTCGTCGCCTGCGATGGTCAGCTTGCGATAGGCCTTGACCGTCCGCCTGACGAAGGGGTGCAGCTTCTTGGGCAGCTTCGGGATGGCGCCGGCAAGAATGTCGTCCGGTGCCATCCACGGATCCACCGCGACGGCGCCCGCCTGCTGCACCCGGGCCAGCGGCAGCTGGTGCAGCTCGGCATAGAGCTGCGCCAGGCGCATGGCGATGGCATTGCGGCGGCCGTCGTCCAGCGCCAGATATTGCGGTGTCTCCAGATACGTCCCGTCGATCTTGCGATGCTGGGTGAACGGCTCGTCACCCTCGTGCCAGACGGGCTGCGGCAGCGCCATGGTGATCCGTGGCCGCAGGAAGCCGAGCAGGCCCACCTCGCGGCGCAGCCGTTCGGCAGCAAGCTGGCTGCGCGGAAATCTGAAGATCCAGCCGTCGCACTCGAGGGCCACGCTGTCCCAGCCCTCGCTGAGGGTGACGAACTGCCGACCGACAAACTGCGGCAGCGCACTGATGATCAGCGCGCGATACCGCGCCAGATCCGCCGCCACCACCTCTTGCATGCTGTCCTCGGCCCAGAGCGCTTCCCGGAAAAGTGGTAACGGTTTTCCGGTTCGGGAGCGCGACAAATCAAAGGCTTGGGCGATTTCGGCGTTTCAACGAAACGGTGAAATGCCCTGGCCGCCCGAGGCGGATGCTAGCCCAGGCGAAGGCCAAATCCAATCAAGCCAGTTGCGTTTCCCTCCGGTTCCGCCGGGCGCGGTTCGGCGGCGGGCGTGGCAGAGGGCGTGGCAGAGGCACGGGCGGCCCAAGCCCGAGCGCGCGGGCGACGGCGCGTTCGAGCCTCTGGTCGAGTGCCGCTCCGGCGATGGACTTGCTGACGGTGCGCGACATGGCGAAGCCTCCTTGTTGTGCCTGCCACAGGAGAGGCACGACATCTGGAGGGGGAAACGCCCACCGGCACATCCGGTTGCCCCGCGGCCGACGAGAGGCTGCCAGCTCGCTAGATCTTCGGCGCGGGCTTGCCGGGCGTGGTCCCGGCGGCGGCCGGCGGACCGGGCCGCTGGGGAACCGGCCGGAACACCACGCCGCCGACCACCGGTGGTGGCGGCCCCACTGGCGCGGGAGGGGGCAGCGGCGCTGGCGGAGGCGGCAAGGTCGGAGGCGGTGCCGGCGCGGGCATCGCAGGCGGCACCGGCGGCAGCCGGATCTCGGCCGGCCGGCCTGCCATGGGCCCGGCAATACTGGGAGCCGGGCCGTCGCCTGCAGGCGGGAACGGCACGATGACCGGCGGCCTCGCCGGTGGCGCAGTGGCGGCGGGCGCGGGCGGCAACGGCACTGCCGGTACCGGCGGGACGAGCAGCGACGACACGGTCGGCGGAGCCGTGCCGGTCGGCTCTGCCAGATCGGCGGCCTCGGGGTCCTCGCTGGTGGCCGGCTCGGGTCGCGGCGGAACGCGACGCAGCGCCGCGATGGCGGCCTCGGCCGGGTTCGGCGCGACATAGCGGAGGTCCGGCAGCGGGCGCAGTCGACGCAGTCGACGCGCCTCGATCAGGCCATAGGCGGCAATGGCCAGGAGGCTGAGCGTCACCCCCAGCCCCACGCCGAGCATCAGGAACGCCAGGGCCTCACCGGACATCGTCGCTCCGGACTGAAGACCCGTTCCGCATCAGCGGTGCCCTTCCGGCCGATCGTCACAAGTGGGATGGTGCCGCATGCCGGATTCGAACCAGCGACCCCCTCATTACGAATGAGATGCTCTACCGACTGAGCTAATGCGGCCACACTGCGCTCGGCGCAGACTGCGGGTCCTCTTACAGGCGGGGGCGGACCGGCGCAAGGGGCTTGGCGGCGGCATGGTTACGCCTCCGGCAGGGCCAGCGGACCGCCGGATTGTGGCGGCTCGGTTCCGGTCGAGCCCGGAGACGGGGGGGGAGCAGCGGGCGCGCTGGCACCGTTGCGCGTTGCCACCGCGCTGGTCGGCACCCGCCACTCGAAGGCGTCGAGCTTGCCGGTCACCGGCGAGAGCGGCTCCCATTCCTCGGCGGTGATGCCGTCGGCCGTCCAGACCGGATCGCGCGGGGCGCGCACGGCGCGATTGACCCAGTCGCGCGCCTTGCCCTTGTCGCCGGACTGACCCTCCTCGATCTCGGCCATCATCAGGCAGACGGCCTGTGAGGGGCTGCTGCCGACATAGCCGGCGAGCGCGGCCCGCGCCGTGACCCAGTCGAAGGCATCGACGGCAGCGCGGGCCAGCACCAGCGCCCCGGCGCGATTGGGCGGCGGCAGGTCGATCAGCTCGCGCACCCGGCGCAGCCGGTCGACAGCCGAGCTGCCCGGCACGGCATTGGCGAACAGCGTGCCGACGTCGGGATGCGAGGTAGCCCGCCAGACCCGCCGCAGCAGGCTCATGGCACGGCGCGCCTCGCCGCGGTTGGCATAGATGCGCGCCGCGATCAGCGCTGCCGGCACGAAGTCGGGGGTGAGCTTGAGCGCGGCCAGCGCGTGCTCCAGGGCAGTGTTGGGATCATTGCCCTCGGCCAGCTGCGCCCGCGCCGCTTCCACCACCGCCATGCGGCGGCGCTTGCGCATCTTCTCTTCGCGGGTGATCGCCGGTTCGTCCGCCACCATGCGGAAGGCCTCGTCCCAGCGGCCGTTGCGGGTGATGTCGTCGAACACCGCCTCGCGGGCCCAGGGCGCGAGGCTCGAGATTTCGAGCGCCTTGTGGGCAAAGGTGAGCGCCGCATCCGGGCGACCCTGCTGGCGCGCCTGGTCGTAGAGGCCGGCAAGGGCGGCGAGAGCCGTCTTGCGGTTCGAGATCAGCGCCCGGTAGTGCTCGCGGGCCGAGTGCATGTCGCCGAGCGCCAGGTCTGCCCGTGCCTCGAGCAGTTGCGCCGCGGCATTGCGCGGCAGGTTGCCGCGGGCCTCCCGCGCCAGCAGCCGCGCCCGGTGGGCGTCGCCCGACTGCAGCGCGATGAAACCGTCGGACAGGGCGGTGAAGCCGAGATCCTTGCGGCGTTCGCGCGAGCGGCGGGCAAAGTAGAACGGGGCGCCGACGACGCGCTTGGCGAGGCCCCAGATCACAATCACGAGCGCCACCGCGGCCACCGCGATGAAGGCGGCGACCCCCAGGCGCGGCTGCATGCGCAGGCCGAGCAGCTCGATCGAGAGCGTCCCGGGCAGCCCGATCAGCCAGGCAATGCCGGCGGTGACCAGGAGGCTGACGACCAGCCAGTAGGCGAGGCGGATCACTGGCCGGCCTCCGCGAGGGGCGCCAGCGCCGTGGCCCGGAGGTCGGCAATGAAGGTCTGGGCCGCGCCCAGCGATCGAATCTGGCCCCCGACCTCGCCGGAAGCCGCCTGCATCGGCTGCGGCAGGCCGTCCAGCAATGCGGCGGCAGCGATGAAGTCGCCGCGGGCGACGGCCGGTTCTAGCCGGGAGATGACGGCCTCCGGCGTCGTGCCTTCGATTTCGCCGGTGGGCCGCAGCGCCAGGACGCCCTTCAGCCACTCCAGCGCGTCCTGCCCGAGGTCGCCGCTGGCGACGGCGGCGCTGCCGCCGAGGATGTCCGGCACCAGCGCGGTGAAGCGGGCGGCGACGGCATCGGGGCGGGGCAGGCCGGTGGCCGCTGCAGTGCGCACGGCCTCGGGAACCGCGAGGTCGGGCAGCAGGGCGCTCAGCGCGTCGAGTTCGCCGGCATAGGCGCGGCCATTGGCGAGGGCGCTCTCGAGGCCGGAAACGAGCAGCGGCAGCTTGACCGCGGGCCCGAGCGGGACACTGCCGACAGGGCCGGACTGCACGCTGAACTCCGCCCGAGCGGCGGCGAGCTCGTCGCGCAACGCAACAAGGGCCGTGTCGAGCCCGCCGAGGCGCCCGTCGTGCTGGTCGAGGCGGGCCTGCACCTGGGTGCGTTCTGTCTCGATGCCCGAGAGGGTCTCGGCCATGCTCGCGGCGTCCGCATTCGAGGCTCCGGCGCCGATCGCGGCGACGCGGTCCTCGAGCGCAGCCAGCTGCGCCTCGAGCGGCGCGAGGTCGGTTGCTGCCGGCGCGGGCAGCGCGGCAATCGCCGCGCGCAGCTCGGTGAGGCCGGCATCGAGCTGGGCGATGGTGGCATCGAGGCTCACCTGGGTGCGCCTGGCCTGCTCCTCGCCGGAGCCGATCCGGCCGGATGTCTCGGCCAGCGCGGTCTCGAGCGCCTCGAGGCGGGGCGCCGGATCGAGTGGCAGCGGGCGCCGGTCGGGCATCGGCACGAGGTTGACGAGGCCATAGGTGAGGCCGGTGCCGAGCAGGGCGCCTGCGGCGGCGGCGATCGCTATCGCGCTCCAGGGCATGGCGAGGCGCGCCGATGGCCGCGGCGGCGGGGTCGGGCGGGCCGGCTCGGCAGCTGTCTCGCCGGTCTCGGTCTCGGCCTTGCCCTCCTGCGGGCGGGCCTTGAGGTCGATGACCGGCGGCTTGACGGGGCCCGGTTTGCGCTCAGCCATGCGGCAGGTCCTTGGTTCTCTTGGTCATGAGGCGTTCTGGTCGCGGCAGAAGGACAGGGCCAGGCTCATCATCGCCTCCTCGCTCGGATGATCGGCAAGTCCGACCCGGACGAAATGGGCATCGATCAGCGGCTCGGCAACTGTCTCGCTCAGGCACAGCATGCCGAGCCGCACCCTTGCCTGCTTGCCGAGTTGTCCCTGGGTAAGCCTGACGAAGGTGGCGGCGGTGCGGCGCGAGTAGAACAGCACCGCACCGATCTCGCCGCTGCCGAGGTCGGCAAGGATGCCGTCCGGCATCGCCGCCAGCGGGTTCATCGCATAGATCTGCGCGGTGATCACCATGCGCCCGTGCGGCGCCAGCGACTTGGCGAGGTCGCCGGCCGGCTCGCTCGCGGCAAAGTAGAGGATCGGGCCGCCGACCGTGGTGTGAGCGAGCTTGTCGACGAGATCGGCGAAGCCGCCATGGGCGCTCTCGACCCGGGCAAAGCCATGGCGCCGGGCGGCCTCCGCGGTACGGTCGCCGACCGTGAACACCGGCAACCCGCAATAGCGCGCCAGCTGGCCGCGCTCGGCGAGCGCCCTGAGGGCATTGGCGCTGGTCAGGGCAATCGCGGCGAAGCCCTCGGGATCGGGAATGCTGCCACCCAGCGTCTCATGCACGAGCAGCGGGCAGGTGACGCCCGCGATGCCGAGCGCACCGAGCCGCGCGGCGGTGTCGCTCGCGTCGGGGTCCGGCCGGGTCACGAGCATGCGCACGATGGATTGCCTATCCCTTGAACTGCCTGTGGAACTCCGGCCCCGCCCGCTCGAGCAGGGTGCGCCCCAGCTGCGCCCCGAGCCGGGCAGCCTCCGTGGGCGGTCCCGACACGGTGTCGCGATGGAATTCCCGCCCGTCCGGGCTGAGGATCTCGGCGGTCAGGGTGCACGAAATTGCGTTCAAATCGGTAAACGCCCCGATCGGCGTGCGACAGGAGCCGTCGAGCGTGCCGAGCAGGGCCCGCTCGGCGGCAATGGCGGTCGCGGTCGGCGCATGGTCGAGCGGCGCCACGATCCCGGCGGTGCGCGCGTCGCCGTCCCTTATCTCGATGCCGATGGCGCCCTGCGCCGGCGCCGGCAGGAACTGGCGCGGGTCGAGGTAGCTCGCGACACGGTCCGCCTTTCCCAGGCGGTTGAGCCCGGCGCTGGCCAGCAGTGTCGCATCGGCGACGCCGGCCTCGAGCTTTTGGAGCCGGGTATCGACATTGCCGCGAAACGGCACGATCTCGAGATCCGGGCGGGCCCGGAGCACCTGGGCGGCGCGGCGGATCGAGGAGGAGCCCAACCGCGCACCGGTCGGCAGCTCGGCGAGGCTGCGATAGCGCAGCGATACGAAGGCGTCGCGCACATCCTCGCGCTCGAGAAAGGCGGCCAGCACCAGCCCATCGGGCAGTTCCGAGGCCAGGTCCTTGCTCGAATGCACCCCGATATCGACCTCGCCGGCCTCGAGCGCCGCCTCGATCTCCTTGGAAAACAGGCCCTTGCCGCCGGCCTCGCTGAGCGGCCGGTCGGTGATGCGGTCGCCGCTGGTCGAGATGACCGTGATGGCAATGCGTTCGGGCTCGACCGCGTGGGCTTCGGCGAGCAGGCGCTGCACCAGCCGCGCCTGGGTCAGCGCAAGAGGAGAACCGCGCGTGCCGATGCGCAGGAACGGGGCCGATTGCATTTCACGCCTCACCTATTGTAGGCCGGAGCCGGGCAGGGCTTATCCGACACGAGCGAGGCGGGCAAGGTTGATGACAGGCACTGCCGCAGGGGTGCGACGATGAGCGTGGGTGTCCGGGTGTTGGGCATCGAGACGAGCTGCGACGAAACTGCCGCCGCGATCGTCGCGCGCGATGCCGGGGGACGTGGCAGCATCCTCTCCAGTATCGTGCGCAGCCAGCTCGAGGAACACGCCCCCTTCGGCGGGGTGGTGCCGGAGCTGGCGGCACGGGCGCATGTGAGCCATCTCGACCGGATCATCGCGCGGGCCGTTGCGGCCGCGGGCCTGCAGTTGCGCGAAGTCGACGCAATTGCAGCGACCGCCGGTCCAGGCCTGATCGGCGGCGTGCTGGTGGGGCTGACCACGGCCAAGGCGCTGGCTGCGGCCCTCGGCAAGCCGCTGCTCGCGATCAACCACCTCGAGGCGCACGCGCTGACGGCCCGGTTGACCGACGGGATCGGGTTTCCCTACCTGATGCTGCTGGTCTCGGGCGGACACAGCCAGTTCGTGCTGGTGCGCGGCGTGGGCGATTACCAGCGCTGGGGCACGACCATCGATGATGCGCTCGGCGAGGCCTTCGACAAGGTGGCCAAGCTCCTCGGGCTCGGGGTTCCGGGCGGGCCTCAGGTGGAGCGGCTGGCCAGGGGCGGAGATCCGCACCGCTTCGCGCTTCCCCGGCCGCTGCTCAACCAGGATCGGCTGGATTTCTCGTTTTCCGGGCTGAAGACGGCCGTCCGGCTGGCCGCCGAGGCGGCGGCCCCGCTCAGCGAGAAGGATGCGGCCGACATCGCCGCGAGCTTCCAGCGCACGGTGGCCGAGATCGTCTCGGCGCGGGCCCGCGCGGCGCTGGTCCGCCTGCGCGCCGAACTGCCCGACGCGATACCGCGCCTGGTGGTGGCCGGCGGCGTCGCGGCCAATCTCGAAATCGCCGCCGCGCTGCGCCAGGTGACCGCTGCGGCCGGGGCCGAGCTGATCGTGCCACCGATCCCGCTCTGTACCGACAACGGCGCCATGGTTGCCTGGGCAGGCGCCGAGCGCCTGGGGCTGGGGGCCGGCGACGGGCTGGATTTCTCCGCCCGGGCGCGCTGGCCGCTCGACAGCGCAGACATGGGGATCGGCCATGCGGCCTGAGCATGTGGCTGTGATCGGGGCGGGCGCCTGGGGCACGGCGCTGGCGCAGGTTGCGGCGGTCGCCGGGCGTCGGGTGACGCTGGTCGGCCGCGACGCGACGGTGATCGATGAGATCAACGGCCGACACCGCAATACCCCGCATCTGGGGCCCGTGACGCTGTCCGACCGGATCCGTGCCGCCGCCGAGGTGCCGGAGGCGGACCTCTACATTCTCGCCGTGCCGGCCCAGGCCAGCCGTGCCGTGCTCGGGCCGCTGCGCGGCCTGCTGATGGGGCAACCGGTGATCCTGTCGGCAAAGGGCCTCGAGGCCGGCAGCCTCAGGCGCCAGAGCGAGATTCTCGCCGAGAGCGCCCCCGGATCGCACCCTTTCGTGCTGTCCGGCCCGAGCTTTGCCGCCGATGTGGCGCTGGGCCGGCCGACGGCGGTGACCCTCGCGGGTCAGGACGCGGAGGCGACATCGGCACTGGCCGCGGCGCTGGCCGGTCCGACCTTCCGCCTCTATGCGGCCGATGACATTGTCGGGGTCGAACTCGCCGGCGCGCTGAAGAACGTCTACGCCCTGGCTTCGGGCGCGGTGGAGGGCGCCGGGCTCGGCGCGTCGGCGCGCGCGGCGCTGCTGGCGCGCGGGTTCGCGGAGATGACCCGGCTGATCGTCGCCATGGGCGGCGCTGCACACACCCTCACCGGACTCGCCGGGCTCGGGGATCTGACGCTGAGCTGCACCTCCAGCCAGTCGCGCAACTACCGCTACGGCATGGCGCTCGGCAGCGGGCTGAGCCTCGCCGGAATCGGGCTGGCCGAGGGCGTCGCCACGACCCCGGTGGCCAAGCGCCTTGCCGGGCAACTCGGCATCGACGCCCCCCTGATCGATGCGGTAGACCAGCTGCTCGGCGGCCTCACCACCATCAGTGACATCGTCGCCGGCCTGATGAAACGGCCGCTCAAGAGGGAGAACTGAATTGCACTACGCGATCGTTGCCTACGACAAGCCCAATGGCCTCGCCCACCGTATGGAGGTGCGGCCCGACCACCTCGAGCACCTCGAGTCGCTGGGCGACCAGCTCGTGCTGGCCGGCCCCTTCCTCGATGCCAGGGGCGACATGGTGGGCAGCTTCATGGTGATCGAGGCGGCCAGCCAGGAGGAGGCCGAGGCGACCTTCCGGCGCGACCCGTTCGTGGCCCGCGGCGTGTTCGATTCGATCACCATCAAGCCCTACCGGATCGGCATCAACAACACCAAGAAATAGGTGATCGGACGATGGCCTACTGGCTGATGAAGTCCGAGCCGGACGTCCTTTCCTACGACGATGTCGTCGCCAAGGGCGTGCCGGAGGAGTGGCACGGGGTGCGCAACTACACGGCGCGCAACAACATGAGGGCGATGCGCCTCGGCGACGAGGCATTCTTCTACCACTCCAATATCGGCAAACAGATCGTCGGCATCGTCAGGGTGGTGGCGCTGGCCCACCCGGATTCGACCGCCGAGCCGAACGACAAGGGACAGGTGGTCTGGGAGTGCGTCGACGTCGCGCCGGTGCGCAAGCTGCCCAAGCCGGTGACGCTCGACACGATCAAGCAGACCCCTGCCCTCGCCGGCATGGCGCTGGTCAAGCTCTCCCGTCTCTCGGTCGGCCCGGTCACGGAGGCCGAGTGGCGGCTCATCCTCGAGATGGGCGGTCTCTAGGCGGGCTGGAGAGGGCGGGCCGGGTGCGCTATTGTGTCGCGGGGCGCAGGGCCCCGCGGGGGAAGCGCAATGACACTGTCAATCAACTGGCTCGGCGTCATCGTCGGGGTGGTCGTCGCCTGGGGTATCGGCGCGGTCTGGTACATGGCGCTGGCGCAGCAATGGCTTGCCGCCATCGGCAAGACGCGCGAGCAGATCAACGGCAAGGACCCGACACCCTACATCATCGGCTTCGCCTGCCAGATCGTCATGGCCACGGTGATCGCCGCGATCATGCCGGGCCTGTTCGGCGCCACCACCGCGCTCAACGGACTCTATACCGGCGGGCTGATGTGGCTGGGCTTCGTCATCACCGCGATGACGCTCAACCATCGCTACGAGGGGGCACCGTGGAGCCGGACCCTGATCGACGGCGGCTACCTGCTGGTGGCGCTGCTGGTCCAGGGTCTGGTCATCGGCCTGTTCGGGAGCGGGGCAATGCCGGCGGCGGCCTGATCAGGCAAACGGGTTGACGATGCGCAGCCGGCCTTCGACCAGAAGGCCGTGCTGCATGTCTTCGGTATAGAGGACGTCGCAACCGGCCAGCAGGGCCGCGGCGACGATCATTGCATCGTAGACGTGAAGCCCATGATGGGCGGCAAGTTCGATACCCATTTCGTGCGTGTCGATGTCGATTGGACGAATGTCGAGCAGGCTGCGGAGCAGCAGCAGCGATTCTTCGACTATCGGCCAGTCCAATGACAACTTCCGCCGCGCCACGCTGGTGAACTCGTTGAGCACCTGTACGCTGGCCACTCCACCGGCCTGGAGCAATTCGAGTGAACGTGGGTACTTCCGCTCATGCTGCTCCGCGAAGTAGACCAGCACGTTGGTGTCGAGGAAGTCAGCGCTCATTGGCCTGCTCGCGGTCGAATCTGAAATCGGCCGGCAGTCTGCCCTTCAGGAGGTCTCGCAGGCGTGCGATCCGCTCCGAACGCGATGCTTCGCGGACGACTTCCAAGTGCTGCCCGCTGCCGGGCCGAAGGCTGACTTCGTCGCCTTCCCTGAGCTGCAGAGCCTCCACTACCATGCTCGGCAGGCGGATGGCCAAGCTGTTGCCCCATTTCGATACGCGCATGAAAAACCCCGATGATATACATGTGTCAGTGGTATATCATCCGGCGGCGCCGTGGTCAAAAATCGGCGGTGAGGCCCTTGATCTCCCAGTCGCCGTAGCGCGCCGGGTCGAGGCCGCCGCGGCCGCCCCTCTCCTTGCTTCCGGTCGCCGCTGCCGCATCGATGGCGCTGCGGCGTGCCTGGGCTTCGGCCAGGGCGCGACGGGCTGCCGGGGTGAGAGGCCTTACCTCGACGACGGGCGCGGGGGTGTCGGTCTCGGCGGGGTTCTGTCCGGTCATTGCATTACCAATTGGAAAGCCAGGCTTGCCGGGCGCGGCGCGGCATCCCATCTTGTGGGACATCGAAACACCATGCTGAGGTACAAGACTTACGGGCCATGCTCAACTTCTTCCGCACTTCGGTTCTGCTGGCAGCGCTGACGGCCCTGTTCATGGGCGTGGGCTACCTCATCGGCGGCACCAGCGGCATGTGGATCGCCTTCGGCGTAGCCGCGGTCACCAATTTCATCGGCTACTGGAATGCCGACAGGCTGGTGCTGCGCATGCAGAACGCCCACGAAGTCGATCCGCGCACCCAGCCCGACCTCCATCGCACCGTCGAGGCGCTGAGCCAGCGCGCCGGCATCCCGATGCCGCGCCTCTATGTCATCGACACCGACCAGCCCAATGCCTTCGCCACCGGGCGCAACCCGCAGAACGCCGCGGTGGCGGTGTCGGCCGGGCTGCTGCGCTATCTCGAGCCGCGCGAGGTGGCCGCGGTCATCGCGCACGAACTGGCGCATATCCGCAGCCGCGACACGCTGACCATGACGGTGACGGCGACCTTTGCCGGCGCCATCTCGATGCTGGCCCAGTTCGGGCTGTTCTTCGGCGGCGGCAACTCGCGCGACAACCCGCTCGGGCCGGTCGGTGTGCTGGTCGCCGTCTTCGTCGCGCCGATCGCGGCCATGCTGGTGCAGATGGCGGTGAGCCGGACCCGCGAGTACGAGGCCGACAAGGACGGCGCGGAGATCTCCGGCGATCCGCTGGCGCTCGCCTCGGCGCTGGCCAAGATCTCGCAACTGGCGCAGCGCACGATCAACATGGCAGCCGAACGCAATCCCGCCCAGGCCCACATGTACATCTTCAACCCGCTCAACGGGCAGCGCATGGACAATCTGTTCGCAACCCACCCGGCGGTCGAGAACCGCATCGCGCAATTGCAGCGGCTGGCCGGCGACATGCAGGTCGACCGCACCGGGCGTCGGTCGCCGCCGCGCTTCGGCCAGCCCGGCGCAGCGCCCCGCAATTCCGCTGGAGGCTGGCGCGTGCCGCCGACCGGGGGTAATGAAACCGACGGGGGCTGGCGCGGACCGTGGGGCTGACGACTTGAACAAACCGAAGACGCCGCCGGGGCTGACGCTCCGGCTCCTCGCGGCCGAGCGGCTCGCGAGCGTGCTGAAGGGGGCGAACTTCGCCCCCTTTTCCGTTGCCGAGATCGCCGACGGCCGCGACCGGGCCCTGGCCAACCGGCTGGTGACGGTGGCGCTGCGCCGGCATGGCCAGCTCAGCGCCATCATTGCCCGCTACCTCGAACGCGGCATCCCGAAAAAGAGCGGCCCGTTCGAGGCCCAGTTGCGCCTGTCGCTGGCGCATCTCGTCTTCCTGCCCGAGCTGGGCGATCACAGCGCCATCTTCCTCGCCGTCGAAGCGGCCAAGCGCGATACCCGCAGCCAGCACCTGGGCAAGCTGATGAACGCCGTGCTGCGCCGGGCGCAGGGTGAGGCGCACCAGCTGCGGCAGCTGCCGCCCGAGCTCTTGTTCCCCGAGGCGCTGCAGTCGGCCTGGATCGCCGCCTATGGCGAAGCGGCGCTCGAAGGCTTTGCCGAGGCGCTGCTCGAGGGGGCGCCGCTCGATCTCACCCTGCGCGACGACGACCCGGCGCTGCTCGAGGCGCTGCGGGCGGCGCCGGTGCTGGCGGACACGGTGCGGATCGACGCGCGCGACCGGCCGGTGGATGCGCTCCCCGGCTTTGCCGAAGGCCGCTGGTGGGTGCAGGACGCCGCCGCCGCCATCCCGGCCCGGCTGCTCGGCCTCGCACCCGGGGCGCGGGTGCTCGACCTGTGCGCCGCACCGGGCGGCAAGACGGCGCAGCTGATCAAGGCCGGCTATGAGGTCACCGCGCTCGACAGCGATGCCGAGCGGATGGCGCGGATGGCGACCAACCTCGCCCGCCTCGGCCAGCAGGCAGAGCTGGTGGTGGCCGATGTGCTCTCCTACGCGCCGACGGCGCCGTTCGACGGCATCCTGCTCGACGCCCCGTGTTCCGCCACCGGGACCTTCCGCCGGCACCCTGAGGTGATCTGGCATCGCGACGCGGCGGACATTGCCGGTCGCGCCGCTCTTCAGAAGCGGTTCATCGAGCGTTCGCTAGCGTGGCTGAAGCCGGGCGGGACCCTGGTCTACTGTGTCTGCTCGCTGGAGCCGGAGGAGGGGGAGGCACAGGCCGCCTGGCTGGCCGATCGGCCGGACGTGACTGCCGATCCGGTGCGTCCGCTGGACCTCGTCGGCCTGGAGAGCGCGGTGACGCCTGCCGGATATGTCCGCACCTATCCCGGCATGCGGGTTCCTGGGGAAAACGACGGGACGCTGGACGGGTTCTTCGTTGCACGCTTCCGACGGGGCTGAATAGGTATGCTGCACGCGCATGCCGAGGGAACGGACTTGGCAAGCTCGGTGGACCGGCCTATCAGGGGCGCCGCCGGCAACCGATGATGAGGGCGTAGTTTGGCTCATTCGCTGCGATTCCTCGCCCGGCGTTCGTTGCTCGGAGCGGTCGACGGCGTCGTCACGAATCCGCTGATCCGCTGGACCTGGACAGGTCCGGCGAACGAGGAACTCGTCAGCAGTCTCGCCGAGTTCCGCCCCACCGACCGCGAGACGGTGCTCGAGATGATGCAGGGGCGGTACCTGCTGTCCTCGCGGCTCGTCGATACCCACGGCGTCTCGCCGTTCTCGGTGGAGGTCGAGCACGAGGACTGGCAGGAGGAACTGCAGACCTTTTCCTGGCTACGGCATTTCCGGGATGCGCGCACCGACGAGGAACGACGCTTCGCCCGCACCCTGGCGCTCGACTGGATCGGGCGCGAGGGCCGGTTCAATCACCAGAGCTGGACGCTGTCGATCACCGCCCGCCGCGTGCTCAACTGGCTGCGGCATTCCAATATCCTGACCGAGGGCGCCAGCGTCGACCAGATCCAGCAGATCACCCGCTCGCTGTCGACCCAGGTCTCCTCGCTGAAGCTGCGCGGGGCGCTCGCCAGCGATCCGGTCGACGCGCTGCTGGTTGCGACGGCGCTCTTGGGTGTCTCGCTGTGCTCCGACCGGCCCGAGATCGAGACCGTCGGGCGGATCCGAAGGCTGCAGAAGCTCGTGGAGCAGCAGATCGACGAGGATGGGCTGCATCGCTCACGCTCGGCGGCAACCCAGATCCTGCTGCTGATCGAACTCACCACCGTCGGCCAGGCACTGCGCCGCGATCACGAGCAGTACTCGAACGAGTTCAGCGAACTGACCGAGAGCATGCAGCGGGCGCTCGACGCCATCTCGCTGGGCACGGGCGAGCCGGCGTATTTCAACGGCACCGGGCAGATGCCGCACGACCTGATCGTTGCGGTGCAGGCACAGAGCGCGGCCAGGGCCCGCAAGACCGGGGTCGCCGGCGGCTACGGCCGGCTGATCGCCGGCCGGTCCATCGTGGTGGCGGATTCGGGCAAGGTGCCGGATCCCGAGTTCGCGGCACGGGCGCATGCCAGTGCCCTGGCCTTCGAGTTCAGCCACGGGCGCGACCTGGTCGTGTGCAACTGTGGCCCGGCGCCGTCCGGCTACGAGGATCCGCTGCTGTTCCGGCAGGGCATCGCGCACTCCGCCCCCACCATCAATGCGCTCTCGGCGGCGAGCATTCCGGAGAGCGGGCCGCTCGCCGGCCGCCTGGTTCAGATCGGGCGGCCTAACGAGATCGAGGCACGGGCCGCCGACGATTCGCTGCTGATCACCTGCCACGGCTTTGCCGAGCGCTTCGGCGTGACGCTCGAGCGCAACCTGACGCTGCTGGCCGAAGGCAAGACGCTGGTCGGCCAGGATCGCTTCGTGCGGCACCGGCACCGGGTCTCTGGAGCCGCCGCGATCCGCTTTCATCTCGCGCACCAGACCGAGGTGCAGGTGACCGAGGACCTGGTGCGGCTGCGGCTCAGTTCCGGCGCCGTCTGGACCTTCCTGTGGGAGGGGGCGGACATGCGGGTCGAGGACAGCGTGCGGCAATCGGCCTATTTCGGCTTCCACCGCACCCGCCAGCTGGTGCTCGAGGTGCTGGCGGCGGACGCGAGCGAGGTGAGCTGGATCTTCACGCTCGAGGAGAGCTGACCACGAACGGCGGCCCGGGAAATCGGCTGTTTCCTTCGGCCGCGGTCCATGTTAGCGAGCCGGCAAAATCCAGCATCGCGAGGAAAGACGGCATGTCCGACGGCAAGGTGGTTCCGGTCAAGCGTGCGCTGCTCTCGGTTTTCGACAAGACCGGCATGGCTGATTTCGCCGGGGCGCTGGCCGGGCTCGGGGTGGAGCTGGTCTCGACCGGCGGCACCCACAGGCTGATCTCGGGAATGGGCGTCGCGGTACGCGACATTTCCGATCTCACCGGCTTTCCCGAGATGATGGACGGCCGGGTGAAGACGCTCCACCCCAGGGTGCATGGCGGCCTGCTTTCGGTGCGGGACAACCCCGAGCACCAGGCGGCGATGACGGCACACGGCATCGGTGCCATCGACCTCGTGGCGGTCAACCTCTACCCGTTCGAGGAGACCATCGCGCGGGGCGCCTCCTGGGAGGAGGCGATCGAGAACATCGACATCGGCGGCCCGGCGATGATCCGCTCGGCGGCCAAGAACCATGCCTATGTCACGGTGGTCGTCGACCCGTCCGACTACGGGCCGGTGCTGGATGCGATCCGCACGACCGGCGGCGTGCCCCTTGCGCTGCGCCGGCGGCTCGCCGCCAAGGCCTATGCGCGCACGGCGGCCTATTACGCGGTGATCTCGGACTGGTTCGCCCGCACCATCGACTATCCCGACCTGCCCTATCGGACCTTTTCCGGCCGGCTTCGGGAGACCCTGCGCTATGGCGAGAACCCGCACCAGTGGGCGGCGTTCTACACCACCGGCGAGCTGCGCCCCGGGGTCGCGACGGCGCGGCAGGTGCAGGGCAAGTCGCTGAGCTACAACAACCTCAACGATACCGATGCGGCCTTCGAGCTGGTCTCCGAGTTCGACCCGGCCACGCCGGCCGTGGCGATCATCAAGCACGCCAACCCCTGCGGCTTCGCGGTCGCCCCGAGCCTGATCGAGGCCTACCGGCTGGCGCTGCGGACCGATCCGGTCAGCGCCTTCGGCGGCATCGTCGCACTCAACCAGACCATCGACGAGGCGACGGCGACCGAGATCGTCAAGGTGTTCACCGAGGTGATCATCGCGCCGGACGCGACCGAGGCGGCCGTCGCGGTGATCGCCGCCAAGAAGAACCTCAGGCTGCTGCTGACCGGCGCGCTGGCCGACCCCAAGGCGTCCGGCCTGACGGTCCGCTCGCTGGCGGGCGGGCTCTTGGTCCAGGGCCGCGACGATCGCAATGTCGATGACGCCGCGTTCCGGGTGGTGACGCACAGGCAACCCAGCGATGCCGAGATCCGCGACCTGAAGATCGCCATGAAGGTCGCCAAGCACGTCAAGTCCAACGCCATCATCTATGTCAGGGACGGCGCAACTGTCGGTATCGGCGCCGGCCAGATGAGCCGGCTGGATTCCTCGCGCGTGGCGCATCGCAAGGCCATCGATGCAGCCGAGGCGGCAGGACTGCCCGGGGCGCTGACCGAGGGCTCGGTGGTCGCGTCCGACGCGTTCTTCCCGTTCCCCGACGGCATGCTGGCCGCCGTCGAGGCAGGTGCGACCGCAGTCATCCAGCCGGGCGGCTCGCTCAACGACGACAAGGTCATCGCTGCCGCCGACGCGGCCGGCATCGCCATGGTGATGACCGGGATGCGGCACTTCCGGCACTGACGGCCGGATGCATCTGGGATCGCGCCGCGTGGCTCAGGCGCCCCCGGCGAGGTCCCCGAGCAGGCCCGCCGCCACCGAAAGGCGGGACACGGTCATGTCGCCCTCGGTCAGGTTGGTGACGGCATCGGCGACCCGGGCGATCGCCTCGGGTCGGCTGTTCCGCCAGGCGGTGAGGCGGTCGGCGACCGGCCCGTCACCGGAGCCGAGAACCTCGAGCGCCAGTTCGCGCTGGGCCCGCATCAGGTTGGCGAGTGCCCGGTCGAGCGCCATGCGGTCGAAGCGATCGGCCAGCACGATGGCCTCGCCCTCGGCGATGACCCGGGCGAGGCGGAAGGCGTCGAGGACGCCGAACAGGGCGCGCGCCGCATCCTCGAGGCTCGCGGGCGCCCGTTCCGCCACGAGCGCGACGTCGGGCGCGAACCCCAGGACCGGGAACTCGCCGAAGCGCCGCGCCAGGTCGCGACCGGCACCGCCGGCAAGGAACCGCTGCGTGCGCTCCTCCACCAGCCCCTCGAAGGCCGGTCCGACGAGCTCGCCGAGCAGACGCCCGAGTTCTGCCACGCCGGCGGCGTGGCGGGTGATGAGCGGCGCCAGCCCGGCATCGAGACGGCCGTTGCGGAGGAACCACAGGCTCTGGCGGCGGAGCAGGGACTGGGTCTCGGTGTAGAGCGCCAGCTGGGTGCGGCCAGGCAGCCGTCCGTCCAGCGCGTCGAGTTCGCGGTTGAGGTCGGGGGTATCGAAGACGTCGCGGGCGGCGGCGTAGGCGGCAGCGATCCGGCCCACATCGGCGCTGGTCGCGGCCGACAGCTCGCTGACGAAGGCGAGGCCGCCGCGATTGATCATGGCGTTGGCAAGGACGGTGGAGATGACTTCGCGCCGCAGGCGATGGCCGGTCACGGTGGCCTCGAACGTGTCCGTCAGTCGATCCGGGAAGTAGCGATAGAGCTCCTTGCCCAGATACGGATCGTCGGGCACCCGGCTCTCGAGCAACCGGGCATAGACGTGGTTCTTGGCGTAGGCGATGAGGACGGCGAGTTCCGGCCGGGTCAGCCCGCGCGCCCCCTGGGCCCGCTGGCGCAGCGCCGCGTCGTCGGGAAGTCCCTCCACGGTGCGGTTGAGTCCCGCCTCCGCCTCGAGCGTCGCGATGAGGTTCAGGTGCTCGGGAAATGCGGCCAGCCCGCGGGCTTCCTCGACCGACAGCGTGAGGCTCTGCAGATAGTTGTTGCGCAGGCACAGCGCCGCCACCTGGTCGGTCATCGAGGCGAGGAACTCGTTGCGCACGGTGGTCGTCAGCTTGCCCTCGCGGGTGAGGCTGCCGAGTGCGATCTTGATGTTGACCTCGAGGTCGGAGGAGTTGACGCCGGCCGAGTTGTCGATGGCGTCGGTGTTGAGGCGTCCGCCGCGCAGGGCATACTCGACGCGCCCGAGCTGGGTGACGGCCAGGTTGGCCCCTTCGCCGACGACGCGGGCCCTCAGTTCGCCCCCGTTCACCCGCACCGCGTCGTTGGCCTTGTCGCCGACCGAGGCGTCGGTCTCGCCGGCGGCCTTCACATATGTGCCGATGCCGCCGAACCAGATGAGGTCGACATCGGCCCTGAGGATGGCGCGGACGACGTCGGCAGGTGTCACCGGCTCGCTGCCGAGGCCGAGGACCTTGCGCGCCTCGGCAAACAGCGCCACGGTCTTCAGCCCGCGCGAGTAGATGCCGCCGCCCCGCGACAGCAGCTCGGCATTGTAGTCCTGCCAGCTCGAGCGCGGCAGTTCGAACAGGCGTTGCCGCTCGGCGAGACCGACGGCCAGGTCGGGATCGGGATCGGGGTCGATGAAGATGTGGCGGTGGTCGAAGGCCGCCACCAGGCGGATCTGCTTCGACAGCAGCATGCCGTTGCCGAACACGTCGCCGCTCATGTCGCCGACGCCCACCACGGTGAAGGGCGTCGCCTGGATGTCCCGGTCGAGTTCGCGGAAGTGGCGCTTCACCGCCTCCCACGCGCCCTTGGCGGTAATGCCCATCGCCTTGTGGTCGTAGCCGGCCGAGCCGCCCGACGCGAAGGCGTCCCCCAGCCAGAAATCCCGATCGATGGCGATGGCGTTGGCCGTATCGGAGAAGCGCGCCGTGCCCTTGTCGGCGGCGACCACCAGGTAGGGGTCGTCGCCGTCGCGCCGCACCACGTCGGGAGGCGGCACGACGGTGTCGCCTTCGAGATTGTCGGTGACGTCGAGCAGTGTCGACACGAAGATCCGGTAGCACGACGTGCCCTCGCGCAGCATGGCGTCGCGATCCGCTGCCGGCGGCGTCAGCCGCGGCACGAAGGCGCCCTTGGCACCCACCGGCACGATGATGGCGTTCTTGACCTGCTGCGCCTTGACGAGGCCGAGCACTTCGGTGCGGAAGTCCTCGGGGCGATCCGACCAGCGCAGGCCACCGCGGGCAATCGGACCGAACCGCAGGTGGACCCCCTCGACGCGGGGCGAGTAGACGAAGATCTCGCGGAACGGCCGCGGTTCGGGCAACCCGTCGATGCTGGTGCAGTCGAATTTCAACGCCAGCGCCGGGCGGCGGGCGCCGGTATGGTCGCGCTGGTAGGCGTTGGTGCGGGTCACCGCCTCGACGAGGTTGAGGTAGCGGCGCAGGATGCGGTCCTCGTCCAGCGATCCGGTGGACTCGATCGCGGCCTGCACGGTCTCGCGGGCGAGTTGGGCGGCGCGCTCGCGATGCCCGGCATGGTGCGGATCGTTCCGGGCGTGGAAGAGCCGCACCAGCGCGGCCGAGACCTCGGCCTGGCGGGCCATCACGGTATTGAGGTAGCTGCGGGAAAAGGAAATCCCCACCTGCTTGAGATAGCGCGTCAGGGCCCGCAGGATCTCGACGTCGTGCCAGTTGAGGTCGCGTCGGAGGGTCAGCTGGTTGAGCGGATCGCTTTCGGCCTCGCCCCGCCAGACCGCGAGGATGGCGTCCTCGGTGCGCTCCGCGCGGGCGCGATCGGACAGGTCGGCGTCGCCGTCCGCCTCGAGCTGCATGTCGTGCACGAAGGTTTCGACGCCGTGGCGCGGCGTCACCGTGAAGGTGTCCTCGTCGATGACCCTGAAGCCGAAATTCTCGAGCATCGGCACCCGGTCGGATAGCGGGATCGGCCCGCCCCGGTGATAGACCTTGAGGCCGAGCCGGTCGTCGCGGGGGGCCAGGCGGAGCGCGATGGCCCGCTCGTCGGGCAGCAGGCGGATGATGGCGATGTCATCGAGCGCCGCCTCGGCGGAATTGGCGTGCTGATAGTCGGGCGGGAAGGCCTCGAGGAAGTCGGAGACGTTGCCGCCGTCGCCGGCGGCGGCCTTCAGGCGGTCGCCGAAGGTGAGGATCCGCTCGGCGACGCCCGCCTCGAGTTCGGCACGGTCCGGATCCGGCGATTTGCCGCCATTGCGGCCGATGATGAAGTGCACCCGCACCAGCTCGCCCTCGGGGAAGTGCGGGTAGAACGCCGAGACGCGGCCCTCGTAGACCTCGGCCAGGTAGGCGCCGATGCGCTGGCGCACGTCCGAATCGTAGCGGTCGCGCGGCAGGTAGACGAGGACCGACACGAAATTGTCGAAGCGATCGATGCGCGACAGCACGCGAACCCGCGGCCGGTCGGTCAGCGAGGCGATGATGCTCGCGAATTCGAGCAGCTTCTCCTCCGAGATCTGGAACAGCTCCTCGCGCGGATAGGTATCGAGAACGTTGATCAGCGCCTTGCCGGCATGGCCCTGCGGATCGTGGCCGGCGCGCTTGAGCACGTCGCTGACCTTCCTGCGGACCAAGGGCACCTCGATGTTGGGCGTGGTGTAGCTCATCGAGGTGAACAGGCCGACGACGCGCAGTTCGCCCGACGGAGCGCCCTGGGCGTCGTAGAGCTTGACCCCGACATAGTCGAGGTGGGTACGGCGGTGGACGCGCGACTTGATGTTGGCCTTGGTCACCAGCAGCGGTGTCGGCTCGGCCATGAAGGCGGCGTGCTGCGGCGTCATCTCCACGTAGCTGGCGCCGGCGCGCAGGAACAGCACGTTCGGATCCTCGAGGATGCCGAGTTCGCTGTCCGATACCGGCACCAGCCGCGCCGCCGCACCGGTCCCCTCGAGGCGATATTCCCGCATGCCGAGGAAGGTGAAGTTGTGCTCGACCAGCCAGCCGAGGAAGTGCATCGCCTCGGCCATGGTGGCCGGGGGCACCCCCCTGGGGGGCGTATCGTGCCAGTCCTGCACCGCCTTGCGCACCCGCTCCAGCATCGGACGCCAGCCGGCAACGGCCCTTCCGACATCGGTCAGGGTGTCGTCGATCTCGCCCTTCATCGCCTCGCGCACCACGATGTCGGGCAGCGGGTCGATCTCGACATGCAGGAAGCTTTCGAGCCGGCTGCCGGGGGTCGGCAGTTCGAGCACCCGGTAGGTGGCCGGATCGAACAGCAGGATCGGATGCGACAGGGCGCGCACGACACCGCCATAGGAGCGGATCGCGGCCAGCACGCTGTCGACGATGAACGGCATGTCGGCCGAAAAGACCTCGATGATCTCGGAGCGTCCCGGAGCGTCGGGGGGGAGGATGTAGATGTTGTGGCTCGCCAGTTCGCGCTTGCCGAGTCGGCCATAGGACCGTCGGAACAGCGCTTCCAGTGCCTCGGGGTCGTGGCGGGCGAGATCCTCGGGCTCGGTGGCCTCGGCCACCGCCTTGAGGAACCGTGCAAAGCTCGGCTCGGTCGACTGATAGCCCTGGGCGCGGGCGATGAGTGCCGCGCGCGTGCTGAAGCTCGTCGTCTCGCTCAACGCGAAGTCCCCCCTCAAGTCGCGACGCATCGACCCCGCGCCACAGTGCGTCCCGGCTCGCGGCTTGTCGAGTGGTAAGACCTTGTCAGTTCCGACCTGTCATGGTGGTCCGGGATATCCGAAAACAGCAGCCATGCACGCCCCCCCTTCCGATCTGCGAGCCCTGCTCAGGTCCGGCCTCAGCCGATCGCTGGCCTCGCTCGGCATCAAGGTGGCGACCGCCGGCCTCACCTACGCCATGTACGTGGTGCTGAGCCGCACCATGGGCGCCACCGAGTACGGCTACTTTGCCTTCGGGCTGAGCCTTGCAACGCTCCTGGCGGTGGGGGCGGGGATGGGCCAGCAGACCGCCATCCTGCGCTACTGGCCCGAGGAGCAGGTGGCCGGTCGCCCCGCGAAGTCGCTCGAGGCGTTGCGCGCAGGCGGCGCGCTGACCCTGCTCGCCGGGGCCGCGATCTCGCTTGCGCTGCTGGTGTTCGCCCTGGTCGCGGCAAAATGGTCGAGCGCCCCGACCGCCCACCTGTTCGCCGCAGCCGCACTGATCGCACCGCTCGCCCTCGCCGAGTACTGGTCGTCGGCGCTGCGGGCGCAGGGCTCGGTGTGGACCGCGCTGGTACCGCGCGACATCCTGTGGCGGCTGGCGACGCCGGTGATCGTGGTGCTGCTGTTCGTCGCCGCGATCCCCCTCAGCGGTTGGCAGGCGCTGGTCCTGGCCGCGCTGGTGCTGATCGCCACGCTCGGCCTGCAGGCGCTGGTTGCGCACCGACGCAGCTATTCGGTGGCTCCGGCACTGGGTGGCGTCGTACCGTACTGGCGGGCGCACGGCACGCCGACGATCTGGTTCCTCATCGGCACGGTGATCGATTCGGCCGCGCTCAATGCCGACATCATCTTCATCGGCCTGCTGCTGAGCGCCGAAAGCGCCGGCATCTACTTCAACGCCTTCCGCACGGCCGGGCTGCTGACCCTGTTCATGTTCGCCATCAACCTGGTGCTGGCCCCGGTGTTCGCCCGCCACTACCATGCCGGCGAGATGCGCAAGGCGCAGGCGATCAGTGCGCTGACGGCCTGGTCCGGCTTCGTCTTCTCGGTGGCGGTGTTCGCGCTCTTCGTGCTGTTCGGCAACGAGGTGCTGTCGCTGTTCGGCACCCCGGCCGGGTCGGGATACTGGGCGCTGGTGCTGCTCGGCGCGGGCCTGCTGTTCGATGCGGCCACCGGCCCCTCGCGCATCGTCATGATGATGAGCGGGCACGAGCGCGACTATGTCCGCATCTTCGGCGGCATCATGCTGGCGGGCCTCGTGGTCGGGCTGGCGGTGATCCCGGTCTTCGGCCTGGTGGGCGCCGCGGCGGTCAATGCGGTGGCGCGTGCCCTCGCCTCGAGCGCCATCGCCCTGTTCAACCGCCGGCATGTGGGGATCGACACCAGCCTGCTGGGGGCGTTCCGGGTGCGGCGATTACGCGATGCAGCGCCCGGCGCCGCCACCTAGCCCGATGGCCGAAGCGATCAGGCCGTGCTGCTGCGCGGCCGACTCGGGGCAACAAGCGCCGTCTTGCCGCCGCCGCCCTCGAGACGCCTGATCGCCTCGTACTGGATGCAGTCGGGCGCCATCTCCATGATCTCGATGCGGGTGCCGTCCGGGTCCTCGATCCACATGCCGCGATTGCGGTCGACGCCGCGTCGGGTGGGATCAAGGGGTGCGGTGAGCGGGATGCCGACGCTCGCGAGGTGGCGGGCGGTCGCCTCGATGTCCTCGACGGTGAGGCAGAGATGGTTGGTACCGCTCGCCTCCGGGCCCGGCACGCGCGCGGTGCCGCCCGGGAACAGTTCGAGGAAGAGGTCGTCGCCGAAGCGCAGGTAGACGATCCAGGCGCGTCCGTCCTCCTCGTTGAGCCTGAGGAACTCGGGGAAACCCAGCGCCTCGTAGAACGCCACCGAGGCCTCGAGATCCCGTACCTTGAGCGCGATGTGTCCCAGGTTTCTGAATGCTGCCAAGCGATCCTCCTGTTGCGACGGCGCACGACCCCTGCGGCGCGACTGGCGGTATCCTGAACGGGTATTAGCGATAATACAATAGCTGCGACGCCCCGGACCGGTATCAGCCGTGTCGCCGCTTGCACGCGAACCGTGCCGGTACTATGTGTCTCCCCGTCGGTCCGCTCGGGCCGGCACGTTCTCAGGGCGGGGTGCAATTCCCCACCGGCGGTAGATGGGAGTTCTCCCAAAGCCCGCGAGCGCCTCCGGAGACTATCCGGAGGGTCAGCAGATCCGGTGCAATTCCGGGGCCGACGGTATAGTCCGGATGCAAGAGAACGGGATTTCGCGCTGGTTTCGCCGGCGTCCGCGCCCATTGCCGGGCCGGGCGCCCTGCCAGCGTTGATCCCCGTAACTCCCTGAGGGAACTGGTTACGGAAAGGATCGATCGATGAACCAGATTTCCTCCCCGACAGGTGCCGCGACGTCCGGCGCCATCTTCATGCTCATTGCCAGCCTCGCCTTCGCCGGCACCAACCTGCTGCAGTCGCTGCTGCCCACGCCGGTTGAGTATGGCGGCTACGGCATGAGTTCGACCGGCATGGCCTTCTGGCAATATGTCATTGCTGCCGTCCTCAGCCTGCCGCTCATCCTCAGGATCGGCGTCGACAAGCTGCGCACCAGCCATCCGCTGGCCCACGAAGTCCGCGCCTTCGTCTCGGCGCTCGGTGTTCACGTCTTCGTCTACGGCTTCGCCACCGGCGTGCCGATCTGGCAGATGGTGACGCTGCTCGCCACCGGGCCGCTGTTCATCATCGTCGGCACCACGCTGTTCCTCGGCGAGCGCGTCTCCGCCGCCCGGATCGGGGCGGCGCTGGCGGGTTTTGCCGGCGCCATCATCGTGTCCGGCGTCGGCACCGACAGCCTCGGCTGGCCGACGCTGATCCCCATTGTCGCGGCCGCGCTGTGGGCGACGACCGACGTCCTGACCAGGTACCTGGCGCTCAAGGGCGAGAGCCCCGAGACCTTGACCATCTCGCTGCTGGTGCTGGTGACGCCGAACCACCTCATGATCCTGCTCGCGGTCTGGGCGCTCGGCGCCGCCGCCCCCGGCCTGCTCCCGGTCGGGCTGGCCGACAACGTGTTCGCCCTGCCGTCCGGTTCCGGGCTCTGGCTGCTGGCCCTGCTCGGGGCGCTGACCGCTGCCGCGCAGTACCTGCTCGCCTTCGCCTACAAGGTGGCGGACGCCGCCTATCTGCAGCCCTTCGGCGACGTGAAGGTGCCGCTGAGCGGCCTGCTCGGCTGGGTCCTGCTGGGCCAGGCCCCGACGGTCTGGTTCTGGCCGGGCGCCGCGCTGATCGTTGCCGCCTCGGTATTCATCTACTGGGCCGAGAGCCGCGATCAGCGCCCGACCAGGCTCGCGGCGGCCTAGCCGCTGCGCGGTCAGCCGTCCTTCCGATCGCGGGAGGGCGGCGGCAACCGCTCACTGTTCCGGTTAAGGCGTGCCGTCCTTGTCTCGCCAGCTCGGGCATTGCCTACACCTCCACCCACCTGCCCGCGTGATGGCTCCGCGCCATCGCATGCACGGCCCGCTCGATCTCGAGTCCCTTGTCGAAACCGACGATCTGCGCCGCTTCGCCCCGGATCGCCCGCAGCAATTCGTGGCACTCGATGATCTTGAGCTCGTTGAAGCCCAGGCCATGGCCCGGCGCCGGAATGAACCGGTCGTAGGGCTCGTGCACCGGTGCGGTGAGCACGGTGCGAAAGCCGTGTTCGCTTGCCCGGCCCTCCACTGCATAGAGCTGGAACTCGTTCATCCGCTCCTGGTCGTAGGCGATGGTGCCGCGCGAGCCGAACACCTGCATCGCGATCCGCCCCTTGCGGCCCCAGGCCGAGCGATTGAGCGCCATCACGCCCGAGGCGCCGTTCGTCAACTCCAGCAGCACCGAGGCGATGTCCCAGGTTTCCACCCGGCGCCGGCCGCCATCGCCACCGGGACGATCCGCGTAGGGCATGCAGAGCTGCGCCATGACCCGCGAAATGCCGCCGAACAGGAACTGTATCAGGCTCAGCGGGTGCACCCCGAAATCGTCGAGCGCGCCATAGCCCGAGCTGGCCTCGCTCTTCCAGTAGAAGGGTGCCGCCGGATCGGCCATGAAGTCCTCGTCCATCTCGAAGCGGACGTGATTGACCTCGCCGATGGCGCCCTCGCCGATCAGGGTCCGGATGTGCCGGATCACCGGGTTCTGGATATAGTTGTAGCCGAGTGCCGTGACCCGGCCGGAGGCCCGGGCCGCCGCTGCCATGCGCTCGGCATCGGCGAGCGCCACGGCCATCGGCTTTTCGCACCAGACGTGCTTGCCCGCCGCGAGCGCGGCGATCGCCATCTCGGCGTGGAAGGCATTCGGGGTGGTCACCGACACCACCTCGACCTCGGGATCGGCGATCAGCACGCGCCAGTCGTCGGTCGACCGCTCGAAGCCGAACTCGTCCGCCCGGCGTGCCGCGAGGTCGGCCGTGACCTCGGCAAGGTGCACGAGGCGCGGCCGCGGCCCGTCGCCGAACACCGGCCTCACCGCGTTCCAGGCCAGCGCATGGCACTTGCCCATGTAGCCGGTGCCGATGAGGCCGACGCCGATCGTGGTCATTCTCGAAACATCCCGCCTCAACGCCTCGCCGTCTCCGCCTTCGGCCGTACGCCGGATGAGGGGGTCCCCCGCACCCGCAGCCAGCAAGCGCCCGGAACCTGAAGCCCCGGGCGCCCAGCACTCCTCGGAGAGCTTACTTGTACTGCTCGGCATTGTCCTTGGTCACCAGCACGGTGCCGGTGTCGATCCAGGCGTCGAGCGTCTTGCCGGCCTTGAGGTCGACCAGCGCCTGAATGCCGAAGCCGCCCATGTTGGCGGGTGCCTGCGCGATGGTGGCGGCCATGTCGCCGGCGAGGATCGCTGCTGCCGCATCGGGATTGGCATCGAAGCCGACGATCGTGATGTCGGTGCGCGCCGCGGCCTTCACCGCTTCGGAAGCGCCCAGCGCCATGTTGTCGTTCGAGCCGAAGATGCCCTTGATGCCGGGGTTGCCGGCGAGGATGTTCTCGGTAACGGCAAGGCCCTTGGCGCGATCCCACTCGGCGGTCTGTTCGGCGACGACCTTGAGTCCGCAGTCGGTCAGGCCCTTCTTGGAGCCCTCGGCGCGAGCCTGGCCCGTCGACTGGCTGACGAGGCCCTGCAGGATCGCCACCTCCGAACCGGCCGCCAGGGTGTCGCACAGGTACTTGGCGGCGAGCGCGGCGCCCACTTCGTTGTTGGTGCCGATGAAGGTGACGCCCTCGTTGATGCCGCGGGTGTCGACGAACACCACCGGGATGCCGGCGGCCCTCGCAGCCTCCACCACCGGGGCGAGGGCGTTCGGATCGGTCGGCGCCAGCGCGATGCCCTCGACGCCCTGGGCGATCAGGTCCTCGATCTGGGTGATCTGCGCCTGCACGTCCGATTCGGCCGGCGGCGCGACGACGATCACGTCGACGCCGAGTTCGGCACCCTTGGCCTTCGCGCCGGCCTCGACGGCGGCCCAGAACGGATTGCCGGCGCCCGGACCCTTCATGCCCAGCACGAAGGCGGCATTGGCCGAACCGGCCATGCCCAGCAGCGCGCCCATGGCGACGCCGGCGAGAAGCAGTTTCTTCATTTCAGTCCTCCCAGTCTCCTCAACAGGTTCGCCCGGCCGCTGGAGACGAAAGCGCCGGGCGTTAGGCGAAACCCTAGCGGCGCACCGCCGCCCGGCGGCGCAGCACGTCGATGTAGACGGCGATGATGATGACCAGCCCGATCAGGATCTGCTGCCAGAAGGCGCTCACATTGTTGATGTTGAGCCCATTGCGCAGGATCCCCATGATCAGCACGCCGGCGAGTACGCCGAGCACCGTGCCGCGGCCGCCGAAGAAGGAGGCGCCGCCGATGATCACCGCGGCGATGGCATCCAGTTCGATGCCGATGCCGGCATTGGGAAAGCCCGAATCGGTGCGCCCGGCGAGCAGCAGGCCCGAGAGCCCGGCCATGAAGCCCGAGATCATGTAGACCACCACCAGGGTGCGATCGACATTGATGCCGGAGACGCGGGCCGCGTGCGGATTGCCGCCGATGGCGAAGATGTGCCGGCCCATATTGGTGCGCTCGAGGAAGAACCACAGCCCGATGGCGCAGACCGCGACGAGGATGAGGCTCGCCGGAATGCCGGCCGGGGGCGCCATGCCGAAGCTGTAATAGGCCTGCCCGATGTAGCGGACCTCCGGCTGCAGGCCGGAGACCGGCGCGCCGTTCGAGATCAGGTAGGTGAGGCCGCGGGCGACGTTGAGCGTGCCCAGCGTCATGATGAAGGGATGCGGCAGCTTCAGGACGGTGAGGCCGACACCGTTGATCCATCCGACCATCAGCCCGATCGCCGGCCCGATCAGCAGCACCAGCGGCCAGGGTACACCCGCCTTCGACGCAATGGCGAGCGCCACCATGGCCAGGCCCATGATCGAGCCGACGCTGAGGTCGATCCCGGCGGTGACGATGACGACGTACATGCCGAGCGCCAGCAGTGCCAGCGAGGCATTCTGCTTGAGGATGTTGGTGAGGTTCTGCGCCGAGAGGAACACCTCGGGCTTGATGGCGGCGAGCGCCAGCATCATGACGATGACGACGAGCACGATGCCGTAAACCTCGAGGAACTTCGAGACCCGCGGTCCGCGCAGGGAGAAGCCGGATTTGGTGGCGGGGGTGTCAGACATCGTGGCGTGTCCCCTCATCCGGCGCTACGCGCCACCTTCTCCCCGACAGGGAGAAGAATACCGCGGCATCGGTGGTCAGCTCTGTTCTCCTCCCCGTCGGGGAGAGGGTGGACCGGCAAAGCCGGGACGGGTGAGGGGTTGGGGCACGATCCATCATCCCACCCCTCAATGCATGTTGTCGTGTGCAAGGCCCTGGGTGTGGCCCTTGGTGCCCATGATCCAGCCGATGACTTCGTTGCGCGAGGTCGTGCCGAGCGGCGACTCGGCGAAATTGGTGCCCTGGTAGAGCGCCATCACCCGGTCGCAGCAGTAGAAGATGTCGTCCATGCGGTGCGAGATGATGATCACCGCCACGCCGTGCTCCTTGAGCGAGCGGACGAGGTCGAGCACCTTGCCCACTTCCTTGATGGCGAGGGCGGCGGTTGGCTCGTCCATGATCACCAGCTTGGCATCGAACGCCGTCGAGCGCGCAATGGCCACCGCCTGGCGTTGTCCGCCGGAGAGGTCCTCGGTGTTCTGGTCGATGGACTTGACGTGAATCTTCAGCCGGTTGAGGTGCTCGGCCGCCATCCGGCGGGCCCGGCGGTGGTCGACCACGGTCAGCGGCCCGAGCCGCCATCCGGGCTCGCGCCCGAGATAGATGTTCTCGTAGATCGGCATGTTGCCGGCGAGCGCGAAGTCCTGGTGCACCATCTCGATGCCGAGGCGCTGGGCGTCCTTGGGGCTCCTGAAGCTGACCGGCCGGCCGTCGAACACGAGTTCGCCCTCCGAGGGGACGAAGAGGCCCGAAAGGATCTTCATCAGGGTCGACTTGCCGGCGCCGTTGTCGCCGACCACCCCCACCACCTCGCCTGGCCCGACGTGGAAATTCACGTCGCGCAGCGCCGTAATGGCTCCGAAATACTTCGAGATGCCCCTGGCTTCGAGCAGCGCTCCGGCCATGCGTTCGGTCCTCCCATCCGCCGCGGCACATCGCTCTCGTTGCATGTGGAACGATTTGTGCCAAGCTCAGCGTTGATGGAACGTTTATTCCATTCTACAACAGCACGTCAAGCGTCCGGGGAGAGTGGGTGGGGGTGGAAAAGCTGATCTCGCGCCGACCGACCCATGGACTTCGACCGGCCGATCCGGAATCTGGTGACCCACAGGAGTATGCCCAGACATGGCCGACGACGAAAACAAGAGCGAGCCGGCCCCCCGCGACTTCGCCGCGCTGCGCGCCCTGATCGCGGCGCGCGCCCCGAACCTGCCGCGCCGGCTCACCCAGGTGGCGAGCTATGCGCTGGAGTACCCCGACGAGATCGCCTTCGGTACGGCGGCCAGTGTCGCCCAGGAGTCCGGGGTGCAGCCCTCCACCCTGGTGCGGTTCTCGCAGGCCCTCGGCTACGAGGGCTTCTCGGACCTGCAGGACGTGTTCCGCTCGCGGCTGCGCGACAAGGTGCCGAGCTACGAGGAACGGCTGCGGCAATTGCGCGAGCACGGCATCGGCGCCAGCAAGACCGGGCTGCTGCTCGAGGGCTTTGCCGAGACGGCGGAACGCTCGGTGCGCGACCTCCGGGTCAAGATCGACCATGCGGTGCTCGACCAGGCCGTGGACATCCTCGCCAGTGCCGACACGGTATACCTGGTCGGCCTGAGGCGGTCCTTCCCGATCACCTCCTACATGGCCTACGCCATGGGCAAGCTCGGCGTGCGCAACGTGCTGGTCGACGGCATAGCCGGCCTCGGCGCCGAACAGATCGGCTTCATTTCGCCGCGCGATGCGGTCCTCGCCATCAGCTTCACGCCCTATGCCAGCGAGACGGTTTCGCTGGCGCAGGCCGCCAAGTCGCGCAAGGCGAAGATGGTCTCGATCACCGATTCGGTGTTTTCGCCGATCGCCCCGATCGCCGATGCCTGGCTCGAGATCGTCGAGGCCGATTTCGAGGGCTTCCGTTCGATGGCGGCGACGATGGCGCTCGCCATGACGCTGACCGTGGCGGTGGCCGAGCGGCGGGGTCGATAGCCATGCCGCCATCGCCGGCGTGATCAGAGGGCTTCCGTTACCCCCGGCAGGCTGCGATCCGGCCTCTAGCCGATCCGGCCCCGCACCTGCTCGATCGCGCCCAGGTAGGCGGTCAGCTCCAGCCGGATGCGCTCGGCCGCGCGGGCCGCCAGTTGCGGATACTGGTTGGCGAGCTTCATGAACGCGGCGCGCGGCACCAGCAGCGTTTCCACCGCATCGATCGCCTTCAGCGTCACCGGCCGGGGCTTGGCCACCACCAGCCCCATGGCGCCGAGCAGCGCCCCGGTTTCATGCACGAGGAACGGATTGTCCTCCGCCCCGTCCTGCAGCGTTGCCACCGTTCCCGAGATCAGCACATGCGCGCCTTCCGGCACGTCGCCCGAAGCGTAGATCACCGAGCCGGGGCGGAACTTCTTGCGCTCCGAGGCGAACGCCAGCAGGCGCCGCTGCTCGGCGTCGCAGACTTCGAAGAAGTCCGCGCGTCCCAGTATCGTCGCCGCATCGTCTAGCTGCATCCCGCCCCAATCCCGAGCCCAAACCGCGTCCCGAACCTGCCGGCGTCCGGATCGTGCCCCGCGGGGTCGATATAGAGCATTTCTTTTAAGGAACCGGAATCCATTTTGCCACGCATGCTTACGCAGCGCGGTTTATGCACTTCTGACCGGGCCCCGCAGGGCCAGGTCGCGCCGGCAATGCGCTTTGCGGTCGGAAGGCGAGAGCCAGGCCCGAATGGCACCGGCGGCATGGAAGACGCCGGTCAGTTCCATCCTCCGGCCGGCGAGGGCCTGCACCTCACGGCACCAGCCGATACCCCCCCTCTTCCGTCACCAGCAGCCGCGCATTGCTCGGATCGCGCTCGATCTTCTGGCGCAGCCGGTAGATATGGGTCTCGAGCGTGTGCGTGGTCACCCGGTTGTTGTAGCCCCACACCTCCTTGAGCAGGATCTCCCGGGTGATGGTCTTGGGCCCTTGCCGGTAGAGATACTTGAGAATCGAGGTCTCCTTGTCGGTCAGCCGCACCTTGCCGCCGTCCGGGGCTTCGAGCAGCTTGGCCGCCGGCTGGAACGAGTAGGGCCCGATGGTGAACACCACGTCCTCGCTCTGGTCGTGCTGTCGCAGCGCCGCGCGCATCCGGGCCAGCAGCACCGAGAAGCGGAACGGCTTGGTCACGTAGTCGTTGGCCCCCGATTCGAGCCCCAGGATCTGGTCGGCGTCGCTGTCCTGGCCGGTCAGCATGATGATCGGGCTCTTGAAGCCGTCGCGGCGCATGATCTTGACCGCTTCGCGACCATCCATGTCCGGCAGGCCGACGTCGAGCAGCATCAGATCGATATGCGCGCTCCGCACCTTCCCGAGCGCCTCGGCAGCGGTAGCCGCCTCGAGCAGATCGAATTCGCGGTAGGGCGACAGCTGTTCGACGAGGATCTTCCGCAGCTCCTGATCGTCATCCACCATCAGAATGCGCCGTCTGTTCATCGTTTATCCCCAAGCCGTCACTGACATTTTAGTATGTGGATGGGTCGTCGCAGTGCTGCCAATCAAAACGGCGTGACGACCGCGCAACTGTACAAACGTGATTTGACAGGGTTCGGTTTCATGGTCTCTGCGGTTTACTACGCAGCCACGACGCTTCCGGATCAACCACCCGATGGCCGCGGTGCCGTCGCCCGGTGGCGCCCGCCGGGGATACTATGACGGCATGGCATCCGCGGCGGGCCGGGGCCGCGCCCCGAACAGGGCGCTCCCCACCCGTACATGCGTCGCCCCCATGGCGATCGCCGTCTCGAAGTCGCCGCTCATCCCCATCGAGAGCTGGTCCACGCCTGCCGCCCGGCCCAGCATGGCCAGTTGCGCAAAATACGGACCCGGCGGCACCCCGTCGGGGGGAATGCACATCAGCCCCACCACCGCCAGGCCATGCACCGACCGGCAGCGTGCGACGAACGCCACCGCCTCGTCCGGGTCGATCCCCGCCTTCTGCGGCTCGCGCCCGATATTGACCTGGACGAACACCTTGAGCTGCCGTCCGGCCCGCGCCATCTCGGCGGCCAGCACGCCCGCCAGCTTGTCGCGGTCGACGCTCTCGATCACGTCGAACAGCATGACCGCCTCGCGCGCCTTGTTGGTCTGCAGCGGTCCGATCAGGTGCAACTCTATGCCGTCATACAATGCCCTGAGCGCCGGCCATTTCTCCTTGGCCTCCTGCACCCGGTTCTCGCCGAAGACGCGCTGTCCGGCCGCAAGGAACGGTTCGATCGCGTCGGCGCCGAACGTCTTGGAAACCGCCACCAGTTCCACCCGCTCCGGCGGGGGGCCGAAGCGGCGGCGGGCGGCCTCGATCCGCCGCCGGATGTCCGCCACTCTGTCGAGGACACTGTCGTTGCGCAAGTGTTGACCGTCCAGCCGATTTCTGATGATGGTCCGGTAGCCAAAAACCCCCCGCAAAGCAATGATCCTGCGGGCTCAGAGGACGTCCTGAAAGTGACCGGTAGAAGCGTCGAACGCTACAATCCGCGCGTTGAGGAACCGCGCTGGCAGAAAGCCTGGGATGACGCCCGGTGCTTCGTGGTGCAGCCCGACGATACCCGCAAGCCCTACTACGTGCTCGAGATGTTCCCCTATCCGTCGGGGCGCATCCACATGGGCCACGTGCGCAACTACACCATGGGCGACGTGCTGGCCCGCTACATGCGCGCCAAGGGCCACAACGTGCTGCATCCGATGGGCTGGGACGCCTTCGGGCTGCCGGCCGAGAATGCCGCCATGCAGAACAAGGTCCATCCCAAGGGCTGGACCTACGCCAATATCGCGGCGATGAAGAAGCAGCTGAAGTCGATCGGCCTCGCCATCGACTGGACGCGCGAGATCGCCACCTGCGACGTTGCGTACTATGCCAGGCAGCAGCAGCTGTTCCTCGATTTCCTCAGGGTCGGCCTCGTCGACCGCAAGAAGTCCAAGGTCAACTGGGACCCGGTCGACATGACCGTGCTCGCCAACGAGCAGGTGATCGACGGCCGTGGCTGGCGCTCCGGCGCCGTCGTCGAGCAGCGCGAGCTGACCCAGTGGTTCCTCAAGGTTTCCGACTATTCCGAGGAACTGCTCACCGCCCTCGATACGCTCGATCGCTGGCCCGAGAAGGTGCGCGTCATGCAGCGCAACTGGATCGGCCGTTCCGAGGGCCTGCGCCTGTTCTTCGAGGTGGTCCCGGGCGAGCAGACGGCGGCAACCAGCATCGAGGTCTTCACCACCCGCCCCGACACCATCTTCGGGGCGAGCTTCATTGCCATTTCCGCCGATCACCCGCTCGCCGCCGAGCTCGCCGCGGGCAACCCCGAGCTTGCCGGGTTCATCGCCGAGACGCACCGCCACGGCACCGCCACCGAGACCATCGACAAGGCCGAAAAGCTCGGCCGCTTCACCGGACTGCACGTGAAGCATCCGGTCCGGCCCGGCGCCACGCTGCCGGTCTACATCGCCAATTTCGTGCTGATGGATTACGGCACCGGCGCCATCTTCGGCTGCCCGGCGCATGACCAGCGCGACCTCGATTTCGCCCGCCGCTACGGCCTGCCGGTGATCCCGGTGGTGCTGCCCGAGACCGGCGATCCGGACAGTTTCGAGATCGGCGACGAGGCCTATACCGGTCCCGGCCGCATCTACCATTCGGACTTCCTCGACGGCCTCGAGATCGAGGCCGCCAAGCGCGCCATTGCCGCGCATTTCGGCGTCCGTACCGTCGACGGCCACCCCCAGGGCACCGTCGAGGTCAACTACCGCCTGCGCGACTGGGGGATCTCGCGCCAGCGCTACTGGGGCTGCCCGATCCCGGTGATCCATTGCGAGGTCTGCGGCACCCTGCCGGTGCCCGACAAGGACCTGCCGGTGGTGCTGCCCGAGGACGTGAGCTTCGACCGGCCCGGCAATCCGCTCGACCACCACCCGACCTGGAAGCACGTCGCCTGCCCGCGCTGCGGTGGCCGCGCGACGCGCGAAACCGACACCATGGACACGTTCGTCGACAGTTCCTGGTACTTCGCCCGCTTCACCGCCCCCAATGCCGAGACACCGACGATTCCGGCCATTGCCAATGCCTGGCTGCCGGTCGACCAGTATATCGGTGGCGTCGAGCATGCGATCCTGCACCTGCTCTACTCGCGCTTTTTCACCCGCGCCATGAAGAAGGCCGGGCACCTGAACCTCGACGAGCCGTTCAGGGGCCTGTTCACCCAGGGCATGGTGGTCCACGAGACCTATCGCGATGCCGCCGGCGAGTGGCTGTCGCCGGCCGACGTTGTGGTCACCGGTGGCGACGTGCGCAGTGCCCGGCACGCCAAGACCGGCGCGGCGGTCGACATCGGCTCCATCGAGAAGATGTCGAAGTCCAAGAAGAACGTCGTCGACCCCGACGAGATCGTCGCGACCTACGGGGCTGACACCGCCCGCTGGTTCATGCTGTCGGATTCCCCGCCCGAGCGCGATGTGCAGTGGACCGAGGCCGGCATCGAGGGCGCCAGCCGCTTCCTGCAGCGCATCTGGAAGCTGGTTGCGGATTTCCTCGACCGCGAGGCGGAAGGCCCGACGGCCGGCGCGACCGACGACGCAGGCGTCGCCGACCTGCGGCGCAGCGTCCACCGCACCGTCGCCAATGTCGGCAGCGAAATCGAGGGTCTGCGCTTCAACCGCGCCGTGGCGCAGATCTACGAGCTCGCCAATGCCATCGGCAGGTTCTCGCAGGCCACCGCGACGGCCATTTCGCCGGCCCAGCTCGCCGCCCTGCGCGAGGCGGTCGAGCGCCTCGTCCAGGTCGTCGCGCCGATGATGCCGCACCTCGCCGAGACCTGCTGGGCGGCGCTCGGCCGGTCCGGGCTGGTCATCGACGCCCCCTGGCCCGAGGTCGATCCGGCATTGCTGCTCGATTCCACCGTGGTCATCCCGGTGCAGGTCAACGGCAAGCGGCGGGGCGAGATCACCGTCCCGGTCGGCGCTCCCTCCGATCTGGTGGAGAAACAGGCCTTGTCACTCGAGGCGGTTGCCCGCATGCTGGATGGCAGGAGCCCGAGGAAGCTGGTGATCGTGCCGGACAGGATCGTCAATGTGGTCGTCTAAGCTCGCGCGCGCCGGACTGCTGGCGCTGGCCGTCGCCGGCGCCACGGCGCTTTCGGCGTGCTCCGGCTTCATGCCCGTCTATGGCGAGCGCGGCATCGGCGTCGAAAAGCACGCCTTCCGCTATGCCAGGCCGGAAAACCGGCTCGAGCAGGTGATCTACCAGGACCTGGCGCTTCGGCTCGGCCGCAGCGCCGATCCGGCGGCTCCCGAGGTGCGACTGGTCGTCACCAGCGCGACGCGGGCCCTGACGCGCTCCAACGTCGCCCGGCCGGCCGCCGAGCGCGAGGTGACCGTGACGAGCCGCATCGAGATCGTCGGGGCGGACGGCGCCGTGGTCTTTGCCGCGACGCGCTCGGCGGCCGCTCCCTTCACCATCGATCGCCAGGGTCTGAGCGAGTTCGAGGCCGAGCGGCAGGCGCGCGAGCAGGCGGCCCTGGCGCTGGCCGATACCGTTCGCCTGACCCTCATCGGTGCCCTCGCCCGCCCCGCCGGCTGATGGTCGCGCTCAAGGCGCACGAGGTCGGCCGTTTTCTCGATCGCCCCGATATCGAGGAAGGCATCTTTCTCGCCTACGGCCCGGATACCGGCCTCGTGCGCGAGACCGCCCAGCGGCTGGCGCGGCGTTTTGCCGGAACCGACGCCGACAGCATGAACCTCGTGGTGCTCGATGCCGCCGAGCTCGACGCCGATCCATCGCGGCTGGCGCTCGAGGCGCGCACCACCTCGCTGTTTGGCGACAGGCGGGTGATTCGGGTTCGCGGCGCCGGCAAGGGGCTGGTCACGACACTGGCCGAGTTGGCCGAGGCGCCCGGCGCCGCCCTCATCCTCGAGGCCGGCAACCTGGCGCCGCGCGATCCGCTGCGCGCCCTTGTCGAGGGCGCCCGCTGCGGCCGCGCCCTGCCGTGCTTCCCCGACAGCGACGAATCGCTCGGCCGGCTGATCGCAGAGAGCTTTGCCAGGGCGGGCATCCGCGCCGATGCCGATGCCGTCGCGACGCTGCGGGATTCGCTCGGCAACGATCGCGAGGTCACCCGGCGCGAGCTTGAAAAGCTCGAACTCTATGCCGCGCGGAGCAAGCTCATCACCCGTGCCGACGTGCTGCTGCTGTGCGCCGACAATGCCGCGATGGTGCTCGACGAGATCGTCGATGCCGCCGCCGCCGGACATGCCGCCGCGCTCGACCTGGCCCTCGAGCGCGCCTTGGCCGCAGCCATCAACGTGCAGCAGGTGCTGGCCGCCAGTCTGAGCCACTTCGCCACCCTCCGGCGCTGGCGGTCCGAGGTCGACGCCGGCAGATCGGCAGGAGCCGTTCTTGATTCGGCGCGGCCGAAGCCGCACTTCTCTCGCCGCGCCGGACTTGAACGGCAATTGCGGCTGTGGTCGGACGACAGCCTGCAGGGGGCCCTGGAGAGGCTGCTGACGGCGATCGGTGACAGCCGGAAACGCTATGGGCTACAAGAGGTTATCGCCAGGCGGGCGTTGCTCGCGGTGTCGTTCCTCGCGGCCGAGCGCTGAGCTCCACCCAGCACGTTCCACGTGAAACATGGCGGTCCGCCGGCCCTCGCTGCCCGGACTACACGCCGTAGCCGGTCAGTTTCATGCAGATCCCGTCGAGCTGGTCGAGCGTGCGGTAGCGGATCTCGAGCCGGCCGCCCTGGTCCTTGTGGTCGACCGAGACATGCAGGCCCAGTACGTCCGAGAGCCGCTTTTCCAGCGCCACCAGATCGGCGTCGCGGTCCACCGGCAGCGGCTTCCTGCGCGGCGTCGCCGCCTCGCGCTGGCTGAGCGCTTCCGCCTCGCGCACCGACAGCCCGCCGCCGACGATGCGACGCGCCAGGGCCGCGGGGTCTTCCGCCGTGATCAGGGTACGCGCATGACCGGCCGTCAGTTCGCCGCGCCCCATCATGTCGCGCACCTCCTGCGGCAGCTTCAGCAGCCGCAGCGTGTTGGCGACATGCGAGCGGCTCTTGCCGATCACCTGTGCCAGGTCCTGCTGGGTATAGGTAAACTGCTCGATCAGCTGGTCGTAGCCCATCGCCTCCTCGAGCGGACTGAGATCGACGCGCTGCACGTTCTCGATGATCGCAAGTTCGAGCGCTTCCTTGTCATCGACCTCGCGCACCAGCACCGGCACTTCGTTGAGTCCGGCGCGCTGCGCCGCTCGCCAGCGCCGCTCGCCCGCAATGATCTCGAACTGGTTCGGGTCGGTGGTCGGGCGGACCAGCAGCGGCTGCATCACGCCCTTCTCGCGGATCGAACTGGTCAGTTCCTCCAGTTGCTCGGGATCGAACTCGCGGCGCGGGTTGGCCCGGTTGGCGACGAGGAACGCCACCGGCAGTCGCCTGACGCTACCGCTCTCGGCGAGCCGCGCGCCATCCATTGTCGCCATGTCGCCGATCAGCGCCGCAAGGCCGCGGCCGAGCCGGGAGGGTCTCTCGTTCATGGATCGCTCCTATGCTGCGATCAGTTGCCGCTCGCGCCGAATCACTTCGGTGGCGAGACGGAGATACGCCTGACTGCCGGCGCACTTGAGATCGTAGAGCAGTGCCGGCTTGCCGTAGGACGGTGCCTCCGACAAGCGGACATTGCGCGGTATGACGGTGTCGTAGACCAGCGCCCCCATTTCGCTGCGGACGTCCGCAAGCACTTGTTCCGACAGGTTGTTTCGCTTGTCGAACATGGTCATCACGACACCCTGGATCGACAGGCGCGGATTGAGTGTCGAGCGAATCTGCTCGATCGTCTGCAGCAGCTGGCTCAGCCCTTCGAGCGCGAAGAATTCGCACTGCAGCGGCACCAGCACCGCGTCCGCCGCGACCAGAGCATTGATGGTCAGCAGGTTCAGCGAGGGCGGGCAGTCCACCAGGACATAGCTGACCTCCTTGCCGTTGATCTTCAGCTCCCCGATCGATCTGAACGCGTCTCGCAGTCGGAACGCGCGGTCCGCCTGCTGCGCAATCGTCAGTTCCACCCCGAGCAGGTCCAGCGTCGAGGGCACGATGGCGACATTGGGGACGCTGGTCATCGTCGCCGCGGCAGCGATCCCCGCCGCGCCGACCAGCAGGTCGTAGCTGGAGATATCGCGGCCGGCGCGGTCGATGCCGAGCCCGGTCGAGGCATTGCCCTGCGGATCGAGGTCGACGATCAGCACCCGCTCGCCGATCGCGGCGAGGGCGGTGGCCAGGTTGATCGCGGTGGTGGTCTTGCCGACACCGCCCTTCTGGTTGGCGAGAGTCAGGATTCGCGGAGCCAAGCCGGCCTCCCGGATTTGCCGTTAACTCACTGACTTCGCACGCAGATTCGTGATCCGAAGCAGGACGCCGCGTTCGTCGGTGGCGCTGGGTTGTATTAGCACGTCGAAGTCCCAGGCCAAACGGCTTTCTGAAAGCTCCACAGCATGGTCGCGTCCCTTATGGAGGATGGCCACCGTTTCAGGGCCGGATCGAGGAGCTATCAGACCGAGCAGTTGCGGCAGGGGCGCCAGGGCGCGGGAGGTGATGATGTCGAATTCCGGTGTTTCACGTGAATCAATTTCGCCCAACCGTGAGGCCCGCACGGTGGCCGGCAACTGGAACTCCCGGATCACCGTGCGCAGGAACGCCACCTTCTTGCCGATCGGCTCAGCCAGCGTGAACCGCCACGCCGTGCCCTTGGCGGCGATCGCCAGCGGCAGCGCAGGCAACCCTCCCCCGCTGCCGACATCGAGAAGACGGAGGGGATAAGCCCGTTCAGCATCGTGACCGAGCAGTGGCAGAACCTGGAGCGAATCGAGGACGTGCCGCCTCCAAACGTCGATTTCCGTTTCACGTGAAACAAGATTCTGCGTGGCATTCCACTTCAGCAGCAGGCCAGCAAAGGCCTCGAGATCACTCCGCACTGCCCCGACTGGTCGCCCAAACCATCGTGAATACGCCTCAATTCCGACGTCGGGCGGCAACTCAGCCGGCCTTCCGCAGGCTTCCTCGGCGAATCACCGACAGCAGCAAGGTGATCGCGGCCGGGGTAACCCCATCGATCGCCTGCGCCTGGGCGATTGTGGCAGGACGGCGCTGCGTCAGCTTCTGCCGGATCTCCACGGACAGACCCGGCAGCGCCGCATAGTCCACCCAGTCCGGGATCTCTCGCCCCTCGTCCCGCTGCACCGCGGCGATGTCGGCGCGCTGCCGGTCGAGGTACACCGCGTATTGCGCATCGACCGCCACCCGCTCCAGCACTGCCGGCGGAATGCCCCCGATCTGCGGCCACAGTCGCTGCAGCGCCTCGACCGAAACCTCGGGATAGGACAGCAGCTCGAAGGCCGTGCGCCGCTGGCCGTCGGCGTTGACGTTCAGTCCGGCTCGGCGCGCCGCGCTCGGGGACGTTTCCAGTCCATCGAGCATCGCCCGTCCCGCGGCCAGCTGAGCCATGCGCTGCTCGAACCGCGCCCTGCGCTCGTCTCCCACCAGCCCCGCTGCCAGCGCCACCGGGGTCAGCCGCTGGTCAGCATTGTCACTGCGCAGATGCAGGCGGAACTCGGCACGCGAGGTAAACATCCGATAGGGTTCGCTGACGCCACGGGTCACCAGGTCGTCCACCATCACTCCCAGATAGCTCTCCGTTCGGGACAGCACCAGAGCGTCCGCACCGGCCGCCGACCTGCCGGCATTGGCGCCGGCGAGAAGGCCCTGCGCCGCCGCCTCCTCATAGCCGGTGGTGCCGTTGATCTGCCCCGCGAGATAGAGACCCGGCAGCCGCTTCAGCTCCAGCGTTGGCCGCAACTCGCGCGGGTCGACATGATCATACTCGATGGCATAGCCCGGGCGCAGCACGCGCACATTCTCGAGCCCCGGCATCGACCGCAGGAACGCCACCTGCACCTCGGCCGGCAGCGACGTCGAGAGGCCGTTCGGATAGATCGTCGTATCGTCGAGCCCCTCCGGCTCGAGGAAGATCTGATGGCTGTCCCGGTCGGCAAACCGCACGACCTTGTCCTCTATCGAGGGACAATATCGGGGCCCGCGGCTCTGGATGCGGCCCGAGTACATCGCCGACCGGTGCAGGTTGTCGGCGATGATGCGGTGCGTCTCCGCCGTAGTCCGGGTGATGAAGCAACTGATCTGCGGGACGGTGATCGACTCCGTCAGGGCCGAGAACGGTTCCGGCGGGTCGTCCCCCCGCTGCTCCTCGAGCCCCGAGAAGGCGATCGATGTCGCGTCGAGGCGCGCCGGTGTACCCGTCTTCAGCCGTCCGAGCCTCAGCCCAAGGGCCTCGAGCCGCACCGATAGCCCGAGCACCGGCGACTCGCCGACCCGCCCGGCGGGCACCGTCTCGTCGCCCCGGTGGATCAGTCCGCGCAGGAACGTCCCCGTGGTGAGGACAACGGCCTTCGCGGAGAACCTCCGGCCATCGAGCAGCACCACCCCCGCCACCCGACCCGCTTCCACCACGAGGTCATCCACCTCGCCTTCGATGACCGACAGATTTGGCTGCGCCCGCACCGCCGCCTGCATCGCCTGCCTGTAGAGCTTGCGGTCCGCCTGCGCGCGAGGACCGCGCACAGCGGGGCCCTTGCGCCGGTTGAGCACGCGGAACTGGATGCCGGCCCCATCGGCGACGCGACCCATCAGCCCGTCCATTGCGTCGATCTCACGCACCAGGTGCCCCTTGCCCAGCCCACCGATCGCGGGATTACAGCTCATCTCCCCGATGGTGCCGAACTTGTGGGTGATCAGCGCCGTGGGCACCCCGAGGCGCGCCGACGCCGCCGCCGCCTCACAGCCGGCATGCCCGCCCCCCACGACAATGACGCCGAAGTCACTCATGTCTCAGTTCCTGATGATCGGCGGGGTCTACGCCAAGGTTTCACGTGAATCAACTGCGTGCACTCGACTCACAGCAGCCGGGCAGCGCAGGAAGCGCCGCGTTTCACGTGAATCACTTGCCAATGCAGAACGCCGAGAACAGCCTGTCGAGCACCGCCTCCGCGTCGATCCGACCCAACAGGCGTTCCAGGGCCGTCGACGCCAGACGCAGGTCCTCGGCAGCAATTTCAGCGCTCCCCAGATGGCCCTCCGCCCGCCTGACCGCCCCTGCGGCATCGATCAACCCAATACGATCCCGCTCCCGACTGACGAGAAGCTCCCCGGCCCGGACCAGGCTCGCACCCGAACTCCGATAGAGCAGGTCGAGCAGCGCGGTGAGCCCCTCGCCAGTCGCAACCGAGACTCGATGATCGGTACCCGGCACACTTCCGAGGTCCGACTTGCTGCCAATCACCAGCACAGGCGGACGTCCCTCCCGCTGGTCGCCAGGCTCGGGCACAGCAAGCGGCGGCCGTTCGACCGGTTGGTCCGGAGCCTGCAGCCACAACACCAGGTCGGCCGACTGCATCGCCTGACGTGCCCGTGCGACGCCGATCGCCTCCGCCTGGGAACCGGTCTCACGCAGCCCGGCACTGTCAATCAGCACGATCAGCTGACCGTTGATATCGAGCGGCAGTTCCTTCAGGTCCCGTGTCGTGCCGGGTTCGTCGGAGACGATCGCCGCATCCGAACTGGACAGGGCATTGAACAGACTTGATTTTCCGGAGTTCGGCGGACCCGCGAGGACCACGCGAAACCCGTCGCGCAGGATCCGCCCCTGGCCAGCGGACTCGGCAACGCGCGCTATATCGGCGTGCAGATGCAGCAGCTCGTCACGAAAGCCCTCGGGCAGCGAACCAACATCGCTCTCGTCGGCGAAGTCGATCTGAGCCTCGAGTTCGGCACGCAGATCGAGCAGGCGCTCCCTCCAGCCCTCTACCTGCCGGGTCAGGCCGCCCTCGAGGCGGGCATGGGCCAACATCCTCTGATTCTCGGTTTCTGCCGCAATCAGATCGCCGAGACCCTCGGCCTCGACGAGATTGAGCTTGCCGTTCTCGAAGGCCCGGCGCGTGAATTCCCCCGCTTCAGCCAGCCGCAGGCCGTGGCGACACGCCAGCTTGCGCAGCACGGCCCGGACGACCGCCGGCGAGCCATGCAGCTGAAGTTCGGCGCAGTCCTCGCCGGTGAAGCTGTTCGGACCGGGCATCCAGGCCAGCAACCCGCGATCGAGCGTGTCGCCGTCGAGTACGATATCGCTGAGTATGAGCCGGCGCGGCGGAGGCAGGTGGCCGATGATCTCGACCAAGACTGCTCCGGCCATCGGTCCGGACAGCCGCACCACGGCGACGCCCGAGGGCAGCGCACCGGACGACAGCGCCACAATGGTGTCGGCACTACCCATGCAGCCACATCATCTTCCGACCGTCGCCGGCTGGACCCGCCGACCTCCTGTCGACGACACCAGCGTCCGCTGGTTGCTCCAGATGAACAAGCGACCGCCCGGGTCTCAGGTATTCATCGAGTCGAAGAAGTCGCTGTTGGTCTTGGTCTGGCGGACCTTGTCCATCAGGAACTCCATCGCGTCCACCGTCCCCATCGGGTTGAGGATACGGCGAAGGACATACATCTTGCGCAGGATATCCGGCTCGACCAGCAGCTCTTCCTTGCGCGTCCCCGACTTGGTCACGTCCATCGCCGGGAAGATGCGCTTGTCCGAAACCTTGCGGTCGAGGATGATCTCGCTGTTGCCGGTGCCCTTGAACTCTTCGAAGATCACCTCGTCCATGCGGCTGCCGGTGTCGATCAGCGCCGTGGCGATGATGGTCAGCGAACCGCCGTCCTCGATATTGCGGGCCGCGCCGAAGAAGCGCTTCGGCCGCTGCAGGGCGTTGGCGTCGACACCGCCGGTCAGCACCTTGCCCGAACTCGGCACTACCGTGTTGTACGCGCGGCCGAGCCGGGTGATCGAATCGAGCAGGATCACCACGTCCCGCTTGTGCTCGACGAGGCGCTTGGCCTTTTCGATCACCATCTCGGCCACCTGCACGTGCCGCGAGGCCGGCTCGTCGAAGGTCGAGGAGATCACCTCGCCCTTCACCGAGCGCTGCATGTCGGTGACTTCCTCGGGCCGCTCGTCGATCAGCAGCACGATCAGGTAGCACTCGGGATGGTTGCTGGCGATCGATTGCGCGATGTTCTGCAGCAGCACCGTCTTGCCGGTGCGCGGCGGCGCGACGATCAGCGCGCGCTGGCCTTTGCCGAGCGGCGCCACCAGATCCATGATTCTGGCGCTCTTGTCCTTGACCGTCGGGTCGGGCAGTTCGAGCCGGAGCCTCTCGTCAGGGTAGAGCGGAGTGAGGTTGTCGAAATTGATCTTGTGCCGGACCTTCTCGGGGTCCTCGAAATTGATCGTATTGACCTTCACCAGCGCGAAATAGCGCTCGCCTTCCTTGGGCGAGCGGATCTGGCCCTCGACCGTATCTCCGGTCCTCAGCGAAAATCGCCGGATCTGCGACGGACTCACATAGATGTCGTCCGGGCCAGGCAGGTAGTTGGCATCGGGCGAGCGCAGAAAGCCGAAGCCGTCCGGCAACACCTCCACCACGCCCTCCCCGGTGATGTCGACCTCGCGGCCCGCCAACTCCTTGAGGATGGCGAACATCAGCTCCTGCTTGCGCATCGTCGAGGCGTTCTCGACCTCCACGGACTCGGCGAACTCGAGCAGTTCGGCCGGAGTTTTCGCCTTCAGCTCACTGAGCTTCATATTTTCCATTGCGCGGAAGACCCTTGGGAAATCGGAAGAGGACGTAGGAGATATATCGGGGAGAGGTGAAGCTGCCCGCGCCAGCGTCGGGGAGACGCGCGATGAACCGGACTGTGATGGCGCTCCAGATAGCGAAAACCGCCGCGATGTTCAAGATCGATTGGGATCGGCACCGGATTCACGTGAAACCCGACAGGCGCCCCAGCTAGAAAGGTCGCACCACCACCGCGATGACGATGATGATGGCGATGACGAACGGGACTTCGTTGATCGCCCGGAAGAACGTGCCCGCTTTGTCGTTCCGGTCCTCGGCGAAGGCCCGCCGCAGGCTGCCGAAATAGCTGTGGACCCCGCTCAGCGCCAGCACCATCAGCGCCTTCAGCCACATCCACCCCTGGCTGAAATCGACGATCCCGTAGCCGAAGGCCAGCCACAGGCCGAAGATCCAGCTCGCTACCATGGCCGGCGTGGTGATGCCGCGATACAACCGCCGCTCCATCACCTTGAAGGTCTCGGACTGTACCGATCCCTTCTCCGCATCAGCGTGATAGACGAACAGCCTGGGCAGGTACATCAGCCCGGCCATCCAGGCGATCACCGACAGGATGTGCAGCGCCTTGACCCACTCCATGCCTCAGCTTCCCCGTACCACGTCGATCAGCCGCTCAAGGTGCGCGATCGGCGTCTGTGGCACAATTCCATGCCCGAGATTGAAGATATGCGGACGATCGGCAAACGCCCTGACGATCTCCCGGGCCCGCACCTCCATCTGCTCGCCTCCGGCAACCAGCCGCAACGGATCGAGATTGCCCTGCACCCCCACACCCGCCGGCAGCGCCCTGGCGACTCGCAACGGCGTCGCAAAATCCAGTCCCAGCACATTCACTCCCGTCATTGCCGCATAGGCCGCCAGGTTACCCGCCGCACCGCGCGGAAATCCGATGATGGGTGCCTCCGCAATGGCCTGCCGAACTCCCTCGACGATGCGCCGATTCGGTTCGATCACCCAGTTCTGAAACGCCACCTCGTCGAGGTTGAGCGCCCAGCTCTCGAACAGCTGCACCACATCCGCCCCGGCGCGCAGCTGCGCCACCAGATAGGCTGTGCTCGTTTCGACCAGCACATCGATCAGCCGGGCAAAGGCCGCCGGCTGGGTCAGTGCGAACAGACGCGCCACCGCCTGGTCCGTCGAGCCCTCCCCGGCCAGCATGTAGCTCGCCACCGTCCATGGCGAGCCGCAGAACCCGATCAGGGTCTTGTCCGGCGCCAGGGCCGCCTTGATGCGTCGCACCGTCTCGATGACCGGCCCGAGCCGTTCCAAAGCCATTGCGGTCTCGAGCTGCGCAATACCGTCTGCGGTCAGGGGATCGAGCCGGGGTCCCTCACCAGTTTCGAAGCGGACCTTCTGGCCCAGTGCATCGGGGACGACCAGGATGTCCGAAAACAGGATCGCGGCATCGAGATCGAAGCGCCGCAGCGGCTGCAGGCTGACTTCCGTCGCAAGATCGGGCGTATAGCAGAGCTCGAGGAAGCTACCGACCTCAGCGCGCAGGGCCCGGTACTCCGGCAGATAGCGGCCGGCCTGGCGCATGATCCAGATCGGCAGTTTCTCAGGGCGTCGGCCGAGGACGGCCTCGAGCAATGGTTTGGCCACAGGACTGGCGGTCACGCCCCCCTCCAAAAACGAGAGTCTAGACTCTTCAGTATCATTATCATGGCGGTGTTTATCCGGGATTGCCGGTTTCACACAACCGCGCGCCCCTGCGCTACAGCCGCACAGGGTGGCCGTCGCCACGCTGTGGATATTCTCGCCCGAAGAGCGGGCGGTACCGCCGGACTCTCCGGATTAACCGGGCGTTAACCATGCCACAATTGCTAACAATCGGTTAACGGAGCTGTGGACCGATTGGCCTCGGTTCGCACCGTCGTCCCCGATTCCCCCGTTAACGGATCGCTAACCCTGTCAGCGGCCTTCCTGTGGAGCTAAGGCAAGGCAGTGGGGACAAGTCGCGCCTCGACCGGCCCCAGGACGCTTGTCCACCGTCGTGGCTCTTGAGTGAGCAAGGACAGTGTGGAAAAGCTCCCCCATGCTGATCCTTGCCTCCCGCAGCACCGCGCGAAAGGCCCTCCTGACCGGGGCCGGTCTCCGATTCGCGACGAGTCCAGCCGCAATCGACGAGCGGGATCTCGAGGCGGACGTGCTGGGGAAAGGCGGTGGCCCACCGGCCGTCGCCCGGCGTCTTGCCGAGGCCAAGGCTCTGGACGCATCCACCCAGCCGGGACAGGTGGTCATCGGAGCCGATCAGGTTCTCGCCCTCGGAGATGAACTCTTCCACAAACCCGCGTCGCTCGACGCGGCGCGGGCCCAGCTCGACCGGCTGAGAGGCCGGACCCACCAGCTTCACGCAGGCGTCGCCCTGGCGGTCGATGGGCTCCTGAGTTGGTCCGCCGTCGAAACCGCCAGTCTGACCATGCGCCGGTTTTCCGCTGCGGAACGGGATGCGGTCCTCGCCCTCGAAGGGGATGCGGTGCTCGCCTCGGTCGGCGCCTATCGCCTCGAGGGTCCGTCTATCCGCCTGTTTGACCGCATCGAGGGCGACTACTTCAGTATCCTGGGCCTGCCGTTGCTGCCACTGCTCGCGGCGCTGCGACAGCATGCGCCGGCCGTCATGGAGGACCACCCGAGGTGAAGAAGGCCTTTGTCATCGGCCACCCGATCCAGCACTCGCGCTCCCCGCTGATCCACGGCACGTGGATCGCCGAGCACGGCCTCGCGGCGAGCTATGAAGCGATCGAGGTCACTCCGGACGGCCTGCCGGCCTTTGTCACGCGGGTGCGCGGCGGCGAGTTCGTCGGCGGCAACGTCACCATCCCGCACAAGCAGGCGGTGTTCGCGCTCTGTGATGAGGTCGATCCGCTGGCCCGCACCATCGCCGCCGTCAACACCCTGGTGGTAAGTCCGGCCGGCCTGCGCGGCTTCAATACCGACTACATGGGGTTCCTAGGCAATCTCGACCAGACCCTGCCGGGGTGGAGCAACGGCCTTCGCCGTGCCGTGATCCTCGGCGCCGGAGGCGCCGCTCGCGCCATCCTCGTGGCGCTGCGGGAGCGCGGCGTTGCCGAGATCGTGCTGCTCAACCGCAACGCAGAAAAAGCTGTGGCGCTGGCGGCCGAGATCGGCGGGCCGGTCATCCCTGGCGGTCTCGAGGACTATGCCCGCCATGCGAGCGAGACCGGGCTCGTCGTCAACACCACCTCGATCGGCATGCATGGCAGCCGTTTCGCCGCGCTCGACCTCGGCCTCCTGCCGCGCACCGCCATCGTGACGGACATCGTCTACGTGCCGCTCGTCACCCCGCTGCTCGCCGACGCCAGCGCGCGCGGGCTGCTGACGGTGGATGGCCTTGGAATGCTGCTGCACCAGGCGGTGCCGGGCTTCGAGGCCTGGTTCGGGGTGCGCCCCGAGGTGACCCCCGAACTGCGGCGCACCGTCGAGGCGACCCTCTAGATGCTGAAGCTGGGGCTCACCGGGTCGATCGCTACCGGCAAATCCACCGTGCTCGCTGCTTTTGCGGCGCTAGGCGTGCCGGCCTTTTCGGCCGACGCGGCGGTGCACGAACTCTATCGCGGCGCCGCTGTCGGGCCGGTTGGCGACGCCTTCCCGGCAGCAGTGCGGGAGGGAACGATCGACCGGGCGGCACTCAGCCGCATCCTCGTCTCGCATCCCGGTCGGCTGGCCGAGCTCGAGGCGATCGTCCATCCCCTGGTACGGGCCCGCATTGCCGCCTTTCTCTCCGATGCGGAGGCGTCCGGGGCACGGCTGGCCGTCGTCGATATCCCGCTGCTCTTCGAGAACGGCGTCGACTGGGGTCTCGATGCGGTCATCGTCACCACCGTGGACGATGACGAGTTGCGTCGCCGGGCGCTGGCAAGGCCAGGCATGAGTGTGGAAAAGCTCGAGGCCATCCTTGCCCGCCAGCTGCCCCAGGCCGAAAAGGTCAGGCGCGCCACCTATGTCTTCGACACGTCCGGACCGGTTGAGGCGACCCGGCGGGCTGTCGGCGCTCTGGTTCGTACGCTCGAGGCACCAGCCGGGACCAGTCGATGAAGCGCGAGATCGTTCTCGACACCGAAACCACCGGGCTTTCCCCGGTAACGGGCGATCGTGTGGTCGAGATCGGCTGCGTCGAGCTGATCAACCATATCCCGACCGGTCGGCACTTCCATGTCTACCTCAACCCCGAGCGCGACATGCCGGAAGAGGCGTATCGCGTGCACGGGCTGTCGAGCGAATTCCTGCGCGACAAGCCGCGCTTCGCCGAGGAGGCCGGGAACTTCCTCGCCTTCATCGACGAGGCCACGCTGGTGATCCACAACGCCCCGTTCGACATGGCCTTCCTCAACGCCGAGCTCGAGCGGGTCGGTCGCCCCGGGCTGCGCAACGAGGTGATCGACACGGTGATGGTCGCCCGCCAGGTGCATCCGGGCGCCCGCGTCAGCCTCGATGCGCTGTGCAAGCACTACGGCATCGACAATTCGCGCCGGACCCTGCACGGCGCCCTGCTCGACAGCGAGATTCTCGCCGATGTCTATCTCGAACTGATCGGCGGCCGGCAGGTGGCCCTGGCGCTCATCGCCGAGACCCGCATCGAGGTCAGCATCGATGTCGAACTGCGGCCCGCCCGTGTCCGGCCCGCGCCGCTGCCGCCCCGGCTCAGCGAGACGGAACGGCAGGCGCATGCAGCCCTGGTCGGCACCCTCGGCGCCGAGGCGGTATGGCTGGCCTATGCCGACGCCGCCGTGGCCGCCGAATAGGGATCAGTTGGGGACAGCGTTGGCCGCCGACTGCGCCTGCAGGTTCTTGAGGTTCTGCAGGTAGAGCCCGTTGAAATCCACCGGCTCCATCATCAGCGGCGGGAAACCGCCATTCTGCACCGTGTTGGCCAGCACCTGCCGGGCGAACGGGAACAGCATGCGCGGGCATTCGACCATCAGCAGCGGTGGCAGGGTGGTCTCCGGCACGTTGCGCAGCCGGAATACGCCGCCATAGACCAGCTCGACATTGAACAGCACCGTGGCATCGCGCTCGGCCTTGGCGGTGAGGTTGATCTCGACCGCATAGAGATCGTCGGCCTGTTTCTTGACCCCGACATTGATGCTGACCGAAACATTCGGGTTGGGGCCGCCCAGCATCACCGAGCCCGGCGCGCCGGGATTCTCGAAGCTGAGGTCACGGATATACTGGCCGACGAGGCTGTAGCTCGGGGCGGTCGCATTGGCCGGCGCGGCGCCGGTGGGGAGTTCGTCAGCCATGGTGGGGTTCCTCGTGGGCTTCTTTTGGCGCGCTGGCTAGCATCTTTGGTCCGCAGCGACAAGCCGAGCGCTGGTGCCTCAGCGCGGACGCCACTCGTCGTCGTCGAGTTCGAGCGTGTCCGGACGCTGGCTGTAGCCATATTCGGCCGTCGTCGTCGAAACCACCTGCAGGCGGGTCCGCAGGTAGGCGTAGATCAGTCCCCGCACCGGCGGCACCAGCAGCAGCAGGCCAAGCAGGTCAGTGAAGTAGCCCGGCGTCAGCAGCAGCACGCCGGCGATCGCCACCAGCATGGCATCGGCAAGGGCCCGCGCCGGCAATTCGCCACGCCCCATGCTGGTCCGGATCTCGTTGAACAGCGCCATCCCCTGTCGGCGGAGCACGACGGCGCCCACGAGCGCCGTGACGAGGACGCCGAGAAGGGTGGGCCACAGTCCGATCGCCTGCCCGATCAGGACGAAGAATGCAATCTCGATCAGCGGCACGGCGAGGAATACCAGAAACAGCAGGCGACCCACGGACAATCCTTTCAGCACCGGAACGACGGTAAACCCTCAGCCAAACGTGAACTGGTTTCCGGCAAAGCGTTTCCCTATATATAGGGACATCATCCCGGCTCCGCGAGCCGACACCCTTCTCGAGATCCGCGAGTACCCGCACCGATGGACGAGTTCTTCGATATTCCCACCCTGATCGTCATCGGCCTTGCCATCGTGGTGCTGTTCCGGCTGCGTCAGGTTCTCGGGACCCGCACCGGGCGCGAGCGTCCGCCGGTGGAGCGGCGCAGCGAGGCGGTCGTCAAGCCCGCCGCCGACGAGAACGTCGTGCCGATGCGGCCCCGTCCGGCGGCCGAACAGCCGAGCGAAGACGGCGAACGCCAGGCCCGCCGGCTCGAAACCGAGGTGACCCAGTTCGCCCATGGCGACGAGGCGGTCGCCGCCGGTCTCAAGGCCATCGCCGAGGCAGACGCGAGCTTCTCGCCCAAGAGCTTCATGGAAGGCGCCAAGGCCGCCTACGAGATGATTGTCACCGCCTTCGCCGCCGGTGACCGTCAGACCCTGCGGAACCTGCTCGACAAGGAGGTCTACGATGGCTTCGAACGCGCCATCAAGGATCGCGAAGCGGCCGGCCACAGCATAGACTTCACCTTCGTCGGCCTGCCCAAGGTGGAGATTTCGAGCGCCGAACTCGACAAGCGCGCCGCGCAGGTCACCGTGCGCTTCCACGCCGAGGTGGTGTCGGCGACGCGCGACAAGGATGGCACCCTGATCGAGGGCAATGCCGATCTGGTGACCGGCATTGCCGACGAATGGACCTTCGCGCGGAGCCCCAGGTCGCGCGACCCGAACTGGAAGCTCGTCGCCACCAGCCAGCTCGAGTAGGCCCGGGCCGGCACGGGGACGCACATGTCGAAGCGCCGCAGCGACGGCCGGCCGCACTTGCCCGACTGGCACCTGTGGACCGAAGTGTCGCGGACCGTATCCCCGCTGCGTCCGCAGCACCTGCCGCTGGTCGACCTGAGCGACACGTCGCTGCCCATTCCGGGCCCGGCTGCCGCCGCCAAGCCGCGCCGCCTCCTGCCTCCTATGCCGCCATATCAGTCCGACGGGCGTCCGGCGCGCCAGCCGCGACAGGGGATCGAGCCCAATCTCAGGCAGCGCCTGCAGCGCGGGCGTGAACAGATCGACGGCACCATCGACCTTCACGGCATGCGCCAGGTGGAGGCCCACCAGGCGCTGAGCCGCTTCGTCGCGGCGCGCTGGGCGCGGGGCGACCGCACCATTCTCGTCATCACCGGCAAGGGGCTGAAGAAGCTCTCCGACGATGCCGCGGTGATCGTCGAGCGCGGCGTGCTGCGGGCCATGCTGCCGGTCTGGCTGTCGAGCTCCGAACTCGGGCCCATGGTTGCCGGCTGGGACGTCGCGGCACACGGGCATGGCGGCGACGGGGCCTTCTACGTGCGGCTGCGGCGCGAAAGGGAGCACCGGTGACCCCGCTCGGCCTCAGGCTTCGCCAGCTGCGGGCGGAGCGCGGTGTGACGCTCAAGCAGATGGCTGGCGCCCTCGGCGTCTCCAGCGCTTACCTCTCGGCCCTCGAGCACGGGCGGCGCGGCAAGCCGACCTGGATGCTGCTGCAGCGCACAATTCACTATTTCAACGTCATCTGGGACGAGGCCGAGGAACTGCAGCGGCTGGCCGAGATGTCCGATCCGAAAATCACCATCGACACGGCCGGCATGGCGCCAGAGGCAACCGAACTGGCCAACCGGCTGGCGCGTGACATTGGCCGGCTCGGGCCGGACGACCTCGTCTTCATCAGCAACGAAGTCGTGAAACGCGCGCGCTAGAGACAAGTGGTGGTCCTCTGCAAATCGTGCTGACATCATAGCAGCACTGCAACCGAGGGGGATAAACTGGGCGAGCACATCAAACTGACCGCATCGGACGGGTTCTCCCTCAACGCCTACCGGGCGCTACCGGAGGGCCGGTCGCGTGGGGGCGTCGTGGTGATCCAGGAGGTGGGGCGTCAACAGCTGGGTGCGCTCGGTCGTCGACCGCTACGCCCGGCATGGCTACCTGGCCATCGCACCGGCCATGTTCGATCGGCTGGATTACGGCTACGAGAGCGAGAACTACGGCCCGGACCAGTTCGTCATCATCGGCGAGATGATGAAGAAGTTCGACAGCGCGACCGCTCCGCTCGATGTTGCAGCTGCCGTCGGGGCGGCGTCGGTCGCCGGCAAGGTCGGCATCACCGGCTTCTGCTTCGGTGGCCGCGTCTGCTGGCAGGCGGCGAGCCTCGGCCTCGGACTCAGCGCCGCCTCGGGATACTATGGCGGCGGAACACCGGGCTACATCGACCTCGAACCCAGGGTCCCGACCGAGATGCACTTCGGCGACAAGGACACCGGCATTCCGCTCGAGCAGGTCGAGGCGCTGAAGACCCGCCATCCCGGCGTCGGCGTCCACGTCTACGATGGCGTGCACGGTTTCTGCAACGGCGACAGGCCGCAGAACTTCAACGAAGCGGCCTGCAAGAAGGCCTCGGCGCGGACCCTTGAGTTCTTTGCCAGGCACCTGGGCTGATCACCTCGCCTACCTCGAGGCCGAGTTCGCTGACGCCGTCGCGGCGCCGCTCTCGGCCCGCAAGGCCCTGCTTTGCGCGCTCCTCGCCGATGCCCTCGCCGACCGGCTGTTCGCTGCCGATCCGACGACGGGCGACATCCTCGAGTTCCGCGCTGCGCTTGCGTGCCGCAGCCCGGCGCTCGGCCACCTGTTCGCTCTCGCGGCGGGCCGCAGCCGCCTCGTCACCGAAACGGTCGCCGTGCCGCTCGAACGCTATGGCGAACTCGACGTCGCCGACTTCATGGTCAGCCTGTACAACGGCCACACCGTGCAGCGGGTGCGGCTCGCGCTGCCGGACGGCGGGCGGCTCGACATCCACCTGGTGCTGGCCGAGGCGATCGAGGCCCTGCGCGAGACCGCAGCCCCTACAGCACGAAGCGACTGAGGTCGGTATCGGCCGCCATCCTGCCGATGCGGTTCTCGACATAGGCGGCGTCGATCCGGATGGTCTCGCCCTGCTTGTCGGGCGCCTCGAACGAGATGTCCTCGACCAGCCGCTCCATGATGGTGGAGAGCCGGCGCGCCCCGATGTTCTCGACCGTGGCATTCACCTTGGCCGCCGCATCGGCGATCGCCTCGATCGCGTCCTCGGTGAAGTCCAGCGTCAGCCCTTCGGTCTGCATCAGCGCCACGTACTGCTTGATCAGGCTCGCCTCGGTGTCCTTGAGGATCTCGACCAGGTCGTCCCGGGTCAGCGCCTTGAGTTCCACCCGGATCGGCAGCCGGCCCTGCAGCTCGGGCAAGAGGTCCGAGGGCTTCGAGACGTGGAAGGCGCCCGAGGCGATGAACAGGACATGGTCGGTGCGGACCGGCCCGTGCTTGGTCGAGACCGTGGTACCCTCGATCAGCGGCAGCAGGTCGCGCTGCACCCCCTCGCGCGACGGGCCGCCGCCATGACCGCCCTCGCGGTTGGCCACCTTGTCGATCTCGTCGATGAAGACGATGCCGTGATTCTCGACGCGGTCGAGCGCCTCCTTGTTGAGCTGGTCCATGTCGAGCAGCTTGTCGGCCTCCTCGGCCATCAGCGGGCCATGCGCGTCCCTGACCTTGACCTTGCGCTTCACCGCACGGCCGCCGAAGGCCTTGCCCAGCATGTCCTGGATGTTGATGACGCTGGCCCCCGGCATGCCGGGGATCTCGAAACCGCCCGCCGGGCCCGAAGGCGCCATCTCGACTTCGATCTCGCGATCATCGAGCTCGTTCCCCCTGAGCTTGATCCGGAAGCTGTCGCGGGTCGAGGGCGAGGCGGAAGAACCGACCAGCGCGTCGAGCACCCGCTCCTCGGCATTGTGATGCGCCTGGGCGGCGACGTCGGAGCGCTTCTTGTCGCGCAACAGCGAAATGCCGGCCTCGACCAGGTCGCGCACGATCTGTTCGACGTCGCGCCCGACATAGCCCACCTCGGTGAACTTGGTGGCCTCGACCTTGATGAACGGGGCCTGCGCCAGCTTGGCCAGCCGCCGGCTGATCTCGGTCTTGCCGACGCCGGTCGGCCCGATCATCAGGATGTTCTTGGGCGTCACCTCGTGGCGGAGGTCCTCGCTGAGCTGCTGGCGGCGCCAGCGATTGCGCAGCGCCACCGCAACGGCGCGCTTGGCGTCGGCCTGGCCCACGATGTAGCGATCGAGCTCGGATACGATCTCGCGCGGCGAAAGATTGGCTTCACTCATTGTCTGTCACTTTCCGGCTGCCCTCGATCGAGGCGCAGCACCATGAGATAGTCTTCGTGCATGACCCCGTCGACGTTCAGGCCGCCCGGGTCCTTGCCGTAGACCTCAAAACCCATGCGCTCGTAGAGCCGCACGGCGGCGAGGTTGTTCTGCGTCACCTGCAGGTAGAGGAACTGCACGTGCTGGCGGGCCGAGGCGACGACCTCGGCGAGCAGCAGTCGCGAAGCGCCGGTGCCGCGGTGCCGTGGGCGCGTGTAGACGCCGACGAGGTGACCGCGATGCTTCGTCTTCGTGCCGCCCTCGACATAGAACCCGGCAATGCCAGCGAGTTCGTCGGCCGAGCGGGCGCCGCTGAACACGCCGTAGGCGAAATTCCGCCCAAGTCGCGCCCGCCACTCGTCGTCGGCCAGCGCCGCATCTTCTTCCAGCGACGCACCGAACGCCGACGGCGCATCGGCCAGTCCTTCGAGCCGGATGGCACGATAGGCCGGAGCATCGTCGGGCACCAGTCGGCGGACCGTGAAGTCCACCTCAGTTCTCGATCATTTCGACGGTGACGTTCTCGTTGGTGTAGATGCACACTTCGGCGGCGATCTTCATCGCCCGGCGGGCGATGTCCTCGGCATCGAGGTCGGTGTTCTGGCTGAGCGCCAGTGCCGCCGAATAGGCATAATTGCCGCCCGAGCCGATGGCGATGGTGTCATGGTCCGGCGTCAGGACGTCGCCGGTACCGGTGATCACCAGCGTGACGGTCTTGTCGGCGACGATCATCATCGCCTCGAGCCGGCGGAGATAGCGGTCGGTGCGCCAGTCCTTGGCAAGCTCGACCGAGGCGCGCATCAGCTGGTCGGGATATTGCTCGAGCTTGGCTTCCAGCCGCTCGAACAGCGTGAACGCGTCGGCGGTGGCGCCGGCAAAGCCGCCGATCACCTTGCCCCCGGCCAGCGGCCGGACCTTCCTGGCAGTGTGCTTCATCACCGTGTTGCCGACCGAAACCTGGCCGTCGCCGGCCACCACGACCTTGTTGCCCTTGCGCACCGCGACGATGGTGGTCCCGTGCCAGCCGGGGAAGTCGTTGTCTTGCGACATGGGGGGAATACTCCAGAACCGTTGGCACCTATTTAGGCACAGGCCGCAGGAATGCAAATCGGCCTAGCCGGATGGGGAGGTGGGGACGCGCGGAAGCGTCCGACAGCCCGATGGGCTTCGGAGTTTTCAGAGAACCATTCCCTCGCACCTTGAGGGAATGAAGCGGGGCCGGCGAGGCGTTTGCCCCGACGCGGGTAGTCCGCAGTTGAAGTGAGGCTCACGCCTCGCCGGCCGATCGGGGTTTTGGGCTTGATCGCAGCGGATCCGGAGACTTCCCCGGCGCCATCCGCCGACCCGGAACCTTATCCCCCCGGTCCAGATCCACGGTGTGTCGCCACACCGGACGTTTCCGAGCAGGCAGTTCCGCTCCCCCGTGGGGGAGCTGGTCGATGACCGGGGGATGGTCTCCCCGGTCGCGGGCTGTCCTCGGCGCGACCGCAGCCGGACAGGCTACGGCACAACCGGCTGCGACTTGGGCCTGGGCCGGCACGACTGCCAACCCACCCAACCTCCGCCGCACCAACCACTCGTCATGATCTCGCTTCGGTGCAGCGGACGGGGGAGAATACGACGGGGTTGGGGGTGGGGGGATTGATTTGGTCTTCGATACCGCAACACGCTCGATGTCATCCCGGCGAAGGCCGGGACCCAGGATTTTCCACACGCGCGGTGGGTTGGGGGGGCATCTCAGGCTGGGCCCGCGGGCGGGAGGGGGCCGGCGGGGGGGGGGGGGGGGGGGGGGGGGGGGGGGGGGGGGGGGGGGGGGGGGGGGGGGGGGGGGGGGGGGGGGGGGGGGGGGGGGGGGGGGGGGGGGGGGGGGGGGGGGGGGGGGGGGGGGGGGGGGGGGGGGGGGGGGGGGGGGGGGGGGGGGGGGGGGGGGGGGGGGGGGGGGGGGGGGGGGGGGGGGGGGGGGGGGGGGGGGGGGGGGGGGGGGGGGGGGGGGGGGGGGGGGGGGGGGGGGGGGGGGGGGGGGGGGGGGGGGGGGGGGGGGGGGGGGGGGGGGGGGGGGGGGGGGATGGGCGGGGGCCGGGGGGGGGGGGGGGGGCGGGGGGGGGGGGGGGGGGGGGGGGGGGGGGGGGGGGGGGGGGGGGGGGGGGGGGGGGGGGGGGGGGGGGGGGGGGGGGGGGGGGGGGGGGGGGGGGGGGGGGGGGGGGGGGGGGGGGGGGGGGGGCGGGGCCGGGGGGGGGGGGGGGGGGGGGGGGGGGGGGGGGGGGGGGGGGGGGGGGGGGGGGGGGGGGGGCGGGGGGGGGGCCGGGGGGGGGGGCGGGGGGGGGGGGGGGGGGGGCCCGGGGGGGGCGCCGCGGGGCCCCCCCCGGGGGGGCGGGGGGGGCCGGGGGGGGGGGGGCGGGGGGGGGGGGGGGGGGGGGGGGGGGGGGGGGGGGGGGGGGGGGGGGGGGGGGGGGGGGGGGGGGCGGGGGGGGGCGGGGGGGGGGGGGGGGGGGGGGGGGGGCGGGGCAATGGGCGCGGGGCAGGGGGGGGGGGGGGGGGGGGGGCGGGGGGGGGGGGGGGGGGGCCGGGGGGGGGGGGGGGGGGGGGGGGGGGGGGGGGGGGGGGGGGGGGGGGGGGGGGGGGGGGGGGGGGGGGGGGGGGGGGGGGGGCGGGGCGCCGCGGGCGCTGGGCGGGGGGGGCCTTTCTTTGGGGGGTTCCCTTCTTTTTCCTTGCCGTTGGTTGGGGGGTTGCCTTTTTTTTTTTTTTTTTTTTCTCGCGCCTCTTTGTTTTTTTCCCCCCCCTTCCTTTTCCTTTTTGTTTTGGGTCTTCCTCTCTCCGTCCCCGCCCCCCTTTCCCCCTCGCCCCCCCCCTTCTCCTTTCCGTTCCCGTTCGTCCTCGTGGGGCGCCCTCGGCGCTGAGCTGCGCTGGGCACCTCTCTGCGTCCCCGCCCTTGGCAAAGGGCGCCGCGGGTCGGCGCGCGCCGGAAAGAACGACGCTCGGCCACCACACCTAGAAAATGCCTGCCAGCCCTGAGGCACCCGTCTTCAAACCTGTTGCACTTCAAACGTGAGTCCACACCCCGGCCGCGCCGGGGTGACAGCGGTGGGGTGGCGGGAACGCCGGTTCGCGTGGCGGGGTGACCCGGTGGGTGGGGTGAGTGCAACGCCGCCGCTTACGGCCTCTTCATAGCTCTGCGGCTAAGTGCTAAGGACCCCGCGCCAACGACAGGATCCGCCATGCGCACCGCCGAGATCGCCAGGAAGACCAACGAGACCGACATCACCGTGTCGGTGAACCTCGACGGCACCGGCCGGCACGATATCGAGACCGGCATCGGTTTTCTCGACCACATGCTCGACCAGCTCTCCCGGCACTCGCTGATCGACATCACGGTGCGCGCCCAAGGCGACCTGCATATCGATTTTCACCACACCGCCGAGGACGTGGGGATCGCGCTCGGCCAGGCCATCCTCAAGGCGCTCGGCGACAAGAAGGGCATCCGCCGCTACGCCTCGTCCGACCTGCCGATGGACGGTACGCTGACCCGCGTCGCACTCGACGTCTCGGGCCGGCCCTTCCTGGTCTTCAAGGTCGAGTTCACCCGCGACAAGGTGGGCGAGATGGACACCGAGCTGTTCCGCGAGTGGTTTCAGGCCTTCGCGATGAATGCCGGCATCACGCTGCATGTCGAGACCTTCTACGGCGACAACAACCATCACGTCGCCGAAAGCGCCTTCAAGGCGCTGGCGCGAGCGTTGCGTGACGCGGTCGAGATCGATCCGCGCTCCGCCGACCGCATTCCCTCGACCAAGGGCCTGCTCTAGCGGCACCCGGGCCGGGCGCGTTGGTCCGGCGCCTCGAGCCTCAGGTGAGCCCGTCGAACCGGCGCCGGGTCTCAGCCGCCCGTACCGGCCGCGATCAGCACGAACAGGCTGAACACCACCACCAGGGCGATCAGCCCCAGCGCCAGGCCGCCGATGAAGAAGCCCTGGGCGCTGGGCTGCGAACCCAGCGCGCCATGACCAGGCGAATCATGCGTCATTGATCGTCCTCCTCGTTGACGGGATCGAACGCGTCTCCCGCGCGTGCGGTCCCCGATCTTCCAACCGGACGGCTTTTGCTCTAGAGCGAAACCCCGAGCCCGCCGGTCCTCGCGCCTGAAGGATAGCCCGTGACCCTCTACTCCGTCTATGACCGCCCCGATGCCTCTCCGGTCGCGGTTGCCGATCGGTTCTCGCTCCTTGCCGCGCTGCTGCCGCCGGTCTACGCCCTCCTGCATGGATTGTGGCTGCTGCTCGCCGGCTGGATCGTGCTGCTGTTCGCGATCGCCGGGCTTTCCGTGCTGGCCGGGGCCGACGCGGCGTTCTGGACCTATGTGGCGCTCGCCGCCCTGATCGGGCTCGAGGCGCCGACCCTCAGGCGCGTGCGGCTCGGCCGCCGCGGCTTCCGCTATCGCACTGAGATCGTCGCGCCCGACGAGGACCTCGCCACCCTTGCCTGGCTGCAGCGCCGATGAGCACCGTCGCCATCATCGACTACGGTTCGGGCAATCTTCGCTCCGCCGCCAAGGCCTTCGGGCGCGCCGCGCGCGAGGCCGGGACCGGCGACGAGATTGTCGTCACCGAGGATGCCGAACGGGTTCGCCGGGCCGATCGCATCGTGCTGCCCGGCGTTGGTGCCTTCGCCGACTGCCGGGCCGGGCTCGATGCAATCTCCGGCATGGTCGAGGTGCTGGAGGAGCGCGTGATCCGCGGCGGGGTGCCGTTTCTCGGTATCTGCGTCGGCATGCAGCTGATGGCGTCGGAGGGCCGCGAGAAGATCATCACCAAGGGGCTGGGCTGGATTGCCGGGGCGGTGGTGCGCATCGAGCCGGCCGGTGGACTCAAGGTGCCGCACATGGGCTGGAACACCCTGAACATCCTGCAACGGCACCCGGTGCTCGCCGGCATCCCGGACGGACCGCAGGGGCTGCACGCCTATTTCGTCCACTCCTATCACCTGAGCGTGGCGCAGCCGGAGACGCTGATCGCCACCGCGGAATACGGCCAGCCGGTGACCGCCATCGTCGGCCGCGACAACCTGGTGGGGACGCAGTTCCACCCGGAAAAGAGCCAGACGCTGGGGCTGACGCTGATCGGCAATTTCCTGCGGTGGAAGCCGTGAGGTTCGTACCCGCTGCACCCCCCCACCCAGCCTCCCCCGCAAGGGGGGAGGTGCCGTTCCGTGTTCTTGGCTGGATCGTGCCTGTCGCTCTGGCGGACACCCTCCCCTTGACGGGAAGGGATGGGGTGGGGTGTGCCCCACGCTCGATCTACGTCGGAGCCTCGCGATGATCCTCTTTCCCGCCATCGACCTGAAGGACGGGCAGTGCGTGCGCCTCAAGCTCGGCGACATGGCGCAGGCGACGGTGTTCAGCGATGACCCGGCTGCGCAGGCGAAGAGCTTCGAGGACCAGGGCTTCGAATACCTGCATGTCGTCGATCTCAACGGTGCCTTCGCCGGCGAGAGCGTCAACGGTGCGGCCGTCGAGTCGATCCTGAGGAGGGTGAGTTTCCCGGTGCAGCTCGGTGGCGGCATCCGCTCCATCGCCCACATCGAAAGCTGGCTGACGCGCGGCCTGAGCCGCGTCATCCTCGGCACCGTCGCCGTGCGCGACCCGGCGCTGGTCCGCGAAGCCGCGCGGAAATTCCCCGGTCGGGTGGCGGTCGGTATCGACGCCAAGGGCGGCAAGGTGGCGGTCGAAGGCTGGGCCGAAACCTCGGAACTCTCTGTCATCGAACTGGCGCGGCGCTTCGAGGGTGCCGGCGTCGCCGCCATCATCTACACCGATATCGACCGCGACGGGGTGCTGGCCGGCATCAACTGGCCGGCGACGCTGGAACTGGCGCAGGCCGTGTCGATCCCGGTGATCGCTTCGGGCGGGCTCGCCTCGATGGACGACATCCGCACCCTGGCGCGGCCCGAATACGCCGTGCTCGAAGGCGCCATCTCCGGCCGGGCGCTCTACGACGGCCGCATTGATTCACGTGAAGCACTGGCGCTGCTCCGGGGTGGGGCAGCGTGACCGGCCGGCGGCGCTTCCCGATGGGGCCGTACTGGCTGGTGCTGGCGCTGCTCTTCGCCCTTGCCATGGCACCGGTTGTGCTCACCGTGCTTGCCGGGCAGACCGCCGAGCGGCTCGGCTGCACCATCACCGACGGCATCGTCGCTCCCTGCCTCGACAATGGCGTCGACCGCACCGAGGAGCTGCAGACCGGGCTGGGGGCCCTGTGGTACGTGCTGATCACCTGGCCGGCGGCCATTGTCGCCACCGTCGTCTGGCTCGGCGTGCTGGTGCTGCACCGCGGCCGCTTCCGCGAGGAAGGGGCCGGCCATGGCTGAGCTCAGGAACCGCCCCATCCTGGTCAGGCGCGTCAACCTCTGGTGGTACGCTTTCGCCATCCTGCCCATCCTCGCCGTCGTCTACATGGGTTTTTCCGGCATCCTCTCGCCCATCATCGGCTTGATCGGGCTCTTTGCCGCCTTCTTCTGGATCTTCAGCCTCGGCTTCGCCATTGCCAGCAAGCTGCGAAAGCCGCCACCGGACCTGCGCCAATGACCCTCAAGACCCGCATCACTCCATGCCTCGACGTCAGGGCCTGCAGGCGTCGCCCGCAGCGGCAGAGCCGCGAGGACGCGCAGAGCAGGGAGACGGCCGTCCGATGACCCTCAAGACCCGCATCATTCCATGCCTCGACGTCAAGGACGGCCGCGTCGTCAAGGGCGTGCAGTTCGTCGACCTCGTCGATGCCGGCGACCCGGTGGCGGCGGCGATCGCCTATGACGCCGCCGGCGCCGACGAGCTCACCTTCCTCGACATCACCGCGAGCCACGAGAACCGCGAGACCATTTTCGACGTGGTGGCGCGCACCGCCGAGCACTGCTTCATGCCGGTGACCGTCGGCGGTGGGGTACGCCGGATCGAGGATATCCGGAAGCTACTCCTCGCCGGCGCCGACAAGGTGTCGATCAACACCGCGGCGGTGAACGACCCCGATTTCGTGGCGCGCGCCGCCGACAAGTTCGGCGACCAGTGCATCGTCGTGTCGGTCGATGCCCGACGCCGCCAAACCCGCGCCCCCGGGCAGCACAACATGGACGAGTGGGAGATCCACACCCATGGCGGGCGCAATCCGACCGGGCTCGATGCGGTGGAGTTCGCCGCGCGGATGGTCGAGCGCGGCGCCGGCGAACTGCTGGTCACCTCGATGGACCGGGATGGCACAAAGTCGGGGTTCGACCTCAGGCTCACCCGTGCGATAGCCGATGCCGTGCATGTGCCGGTGATCGCCTCGGGCGGCGTCGGCACGCTCGACGACCTCGTCGCCGGCGTTACCGAGGGCCACGCCTCGGCGGTGCTGGCCGCCTCGATCTTTCACTTCGGCACCTACACCATCGCCGAAGCCAAGCACTACATGGAGCGCCACGGCATCCCCATGCGCCACGACCTGAGCCCGGAGGCACTGAGATGAGCTTCACCCTCGAGGCGCTGGACGAGCGCATCCGCCAGCGGGCCGGGGCCGATCCGGCCGAGAGCTACACGGCCAAGCTCCTCTCGGAAGGCGTCGAGCGCTGCGCCAAGAAGTTCGGCGAGGAGGCGGCCGAGATCATCATTGCATCGGTGACGAGGGACCGGAAGGGCACCGAGGGCGAAGCCTCCGACGTACTCTATCACCTGCTGGTGCTGCTGCGTGCGGCCGGCGTGCCGCTCGCCGACGTCATGGCCCAGCTCGAGCGCCGCACCGCGCAGTCCGGCCTCGCCGAGAAGGCCTCGCGCGGCAAGGGGAACCCGTGATGCCGACGACGACGCTCGAGCCCTACCACCATTTCACCAAGGCCGAGTGGAGCCGCTTCCGCGCCGACGAGCCGATGACGCTGGAGGCCGCCGACATCCAGCGGCTCAGGGCCCTCAACGACCCGATATCCTTCGTCGAGGCGGAGGAGATCTACCTGCCGCTCTCCCGCCTCATCTCGCTCTATGTCGAGGCGACGCAGGAGCTGCACCGCGCCTCCACCCGCTTCCTCGGCGCCGACGGGCGCCACGTGCCCTACATCATCGGCGTCGCCGGCTCGGTGGCGGTGGGCAAGTCGACCACCTCGCGCATCCTCAGGGCCCTGCTGCAGCGCTGGCCGAGCTCGCCCAAGGTCGACCTCGTTACCACCGACGGGTTCCTCTACTCGAACCGGGTGCTGGACGAGCTCAAGCTCGCCGACCGCAAGGGCTTTCCCGAGAGCTACGACCGCGCCGCGCTGATCCGCTTCCTCTCCGACATCAAGTCCGGCAAGCCCGACGTCAGGGTGCCGGTCTATTCCCACCTGGTCTACGACGTGGTCGAGGGCGAGTATCTGACCGTCGACCGGCCCGAAATCCTCATCGTCGAGGGACTCAACATCCTGCAGCCGGGCGAACTGCCGAAGTCCGGCAGGCCAATCCTGTTCGCTTCCGACTTCATCGATTTCTCGATCTTCATCGATGCCGCCGAAGCGGACCTCACCGCCTGGTTCATGGAGCGCTTCCGGCGGCTGCGCGAGACGGCCTTTGCCGATCCGCGCAGCTTCTTCCACCGCTTCAGCCGGATGAGTGCGGCAGAAGCCGAAGCCTTCGGCCTCTGGGCCTGGACAGAGATCAACCTGCCCAACCTGCGCGACAACATTCAGCCCACCCGCAGCCGCGCCGATCTGGTGCTGACCAAGGGACCGAGCCACACCATCGAACGCGTGGACTTGCGGAAGGTCTAGGGTGCGTTTCGCATACCCCTCATCCGCCCTTCGGGCGGCCGAAGGCCGAGACGGAAGAGGGGTTTCTAGATCGCGACGCGGTTTTCCGCCGCCAGCGACTTGAGGTCGGCGACCGGCCGTGCCCCGATATGGCTGATCACCTCGCTCGCCGCGAGGCACCCCGCCTGCAGCGCCGTGCGATGATCCCGCCCCCGCGCATAGCCGAGCAGGAACCCCGAGGCGAAGAGGTCGCCGGCGCCGGTGACGTCGACGACGTCGGGCACCGGATAGGCCGGCACCGTGATCACCTCGCCATCCGCCACCACCATCGCGCCGTCGGCACCCATGGTGATCGCCGCAAGCTCGGCGTCCCTGGCAATCCCCTGCACGGCGTCGTGAAAGCTCGAAGTCTGATACAGCGCCTTCAGCTCCTCGATATTGCCGAACACGATGTCGATGGTCCTCGACCGGATCAGGTCGAGGAACTCCTCGCGGTAGCGGTTGACGCAGAATGGATCGGAGAGGGTGAACGAGGTGGCGCGCTCGTGCTTGTGGGCGTAGTGCGCAGCCGTGACGAAGGCCTTCTTGGCCTCGACCGGATCCCACAGGAACCCTTCCATGTAGGTGACCGTCGCCGCCCCGATCTCCTCTTCCCTGATGTCGGCGGGGGTCAGCTGGTGGCAGGCGCCCAGGTAGGTGTTCATGGTGCGCTCGCCGTCGGGCGACAGCAGGATCATCGAGCGTGCCGTGGCCGGGCCGTCCTTGAGCCGCGATACGCCGTAGTGCACCCCGATGCGGGCAAGGTCGGCGGCGAACACGTCTCCCAGGTCGTCATCGGCCACCTTGCCGATGAAACTGGCACGTCCCCCCAGCGAGGCGACGCCGGCTGCCGTGTTGCCCGAACTGCCGCCCGAGATCTGCTGCTTGTGCGCCGGCATGCGCTCGTAGAGGTAGGCGCTGCGCTCGGCATCGACGAGGTGCATGATGCCCTCGACCAGACCTTCGCGCTCCAGGAACCCGTCCTCGATCGGGGCGATCACGTCGACGATGGCATTGCCGATGGTGAGAACGTCGAACCGGGTCTCGGCCATCGGCAGTCCTTGCGATGCGTGCGGGTGGAAAAGCGCCGCGCCGCAATAACCGAGATCGGGCGCCTCCGCAACGCCGTCAGCCCTCAGCTCGCCTTCGGGGCCGGAGTTTTCGGCTCGAACCGGCACCAGTCGCGGATCCGGGCAGCGCCAGCACTCGGGCTTTCGCGCCTTGCAGATGTAGCGCCCATGCAGGATCAGCCAGTGATGCGCGTGCAGCAGGTAGCTCTCGGGCACGATTTCGAGCAGTCCCTGCTCGACCGCCAGCGGCGTGGCGCCCGGCGCGAGCCCGGTACGGTTGGCGACCCGGAACAGGTGGGTGTCGACCGCGATGGTCGGTTGCCGAAAGGCGATGTTGAGCACCACGTTGGCCGTCTTGCGGCCGACCCCCGGCAGGCTTTCAAGCGCTTCGCGGGTCTGCGGCACCTGCGAGTCGAAGCGCTCGACCAGCGCCTGGCTCAGTGCGTGGACATTCCTGGCCTTGTTGCGGAACAGCCCGATGGTCTTGATCTTGTCCTCGATCGCCACCGGTCCGAGCGCCACCATCTTTTCCGGCGTATCGGCGAGCGCAAACAGCGCCGGCGTCGCCTTGTTGACGCCGGCATCGGTCGCCTGCGCCGAGAGGACCACCGCGACCAGCAGCGTGAACGGGTTGACGTGGTCCAGTTCGCCTTTCGGTTCCGGATCGGCCGCCGCAAAAGCGCCGAAAATAGCCTCGACATCTGGTGTCGGCATTGTCTTCAATTTTCTCTGCGCCATTTCCGCCATTCCGATTCTGAGCCTATACTGATGCGCAAGATGACGACGCAAACGCAAGCACGACCGCTCTTTGCGGCTAGGCTGACGCCGCAGCGCTCGCTGGGGCGCAGCGGGCTTGGCGTTGTCCTGGCCCTGTTCGTGCTGTCGGCCGGCGTACCCGTGGCGGTCTACGCCTCGATCGGCGCCTGGCCCGTCGTCGGCTTTGTGGCCGTGGTGGTGGGGCTCGCCTGCTGGGCCTTCCTCGTCTCCTTAAAGGACGGCAAGCGCTACGAGCAGGTGACGCTGTGGCCCGATCAGCTGGAACTCAAGCAGGTCGACGGCGCCGGCAAGGAGACGCTGACGCGCTTCAATCCCAATGTGGTCAAGCTCGTCGTCGACCGCGACTTCAACGAGCGCACCACCGGCCTGCATCTGCGGACCCGAGACCGCGATCTGGTGCTTGGCGGCTTTCTCAACGCCGACGAGAAATCGAGTTTCGCCAAGGCCTTCGGCACGGCGCTGAAGCGCGCTCGGCAATAGCCGGGTGCGGTTCCGGAGGGGCCGCTGCCGCCCCCTTTTGCGGAGTGAAAGCCCGCGGCACCGTCAAATCCGGGTCGATTCGGCGGCTGCGCGCGCCTAGTGTCCGACCATGAGCAGACATGACCAGATCATCGCCAATTCCGACTACGAGACCGTGCAGGCCGCCATCGCCTATCTGAGCGAGACCCTGCCCGACGAGATCGACCTCGAGCGCTTCGCCCGGGCCCTGGGGCTGACCGAGCGGCAATTGACCGATCTCTTCCGCCGCTGGTGCGGGCTGAGCCCCAAGAGCTTTGCCCAGGCGGTGGCGCTCGACCATGCCAAGCGCCTCCTCGCCGGCAAACAGAGCGTCCTCGATACCACCTACGAGGTCGGCCTCTCCTCGACCTCGCGACTGCACGACCTGTTCGTCACCCACGAGGCCATGCCGCCCGGCGCCTGGCGGGCCCGCGGCGAGGGGCTCGAGATGGTCTGGGGCGCGGCACCTTCGCCCTTCGGCACCGCCGTGCTGACCGTGACCGAATATGGACTGTCGGGCATCGGCTTCGCCGACGCGACGACCAGCGTCGAGGCCGCCTTCGAGGACCTCGCCGACCGCTGGCCGAACGCCAGCTATCGCCGCGACGATGCCGCCATCGCCCCGGTCGCCGCCCGCGTCTTCGACCCGCGCCGCTGGAACCCGGACGAGCCGGTGCGCGTGGTGCTGATCGGCACCGACTTCGAGGTGAGGGTGTGGGAGACCCTGCTGCGCATCCCGGTGGGCAGGGCGACGACATACCAGAGCGTGGCCACCCACATCGGCCGCCCCACCGCCGCCCGCGCCGTCGGCGCAGCCGTGGGCAAGAACCCGATCAGCTTCGTTGTCCCCTGCCACCGCGTCGTGGGCTCGACCGGCGCCCTCACCGGCTACCACTGGGGCCTGCCGCGCAAGCGCGCGATCCTCGGCTGGGAGTGCGGTGTGGCGGGGTGGCCAGGCTTGATGAAGTCAGCCAACTTGGGAAGGTCCGTCGATCAGCCGTTGATGCACCCCCCGGTTGGCAACCGCCGTTCGGGGCGCCTCGGCAGCCTGGCGGCCTGGGCGCAGTCCCGAGGGTCGGCCACCCCTCAGCGACGCGAATCTGGGAAGCTGGGACCTGACTTGGCACGGCCTTGGCGACCGTTCGAGACGGTACCCCAAGGGCTGCCCGGGGGGGGCGGCAACTGAGGGAGGGGGCCACCCCCTTGCTAGTGAACCGCCGGGGGGGGCCGGGGGCGGGGGGCTGGGCGCTGACAACCGAAGCCCGGGGCGGGGGGTGGTCCTCGCCGACGCCTCCTAGCACCGACAGCCCTCCAGTTGGAAGGGCTATACCACGCATTCCGGCTGACGCTCAAACCGCCACCGTCTCCACCAGCTTCCCATCCGCGCCGATCCGGTAGATCACCGGTTCGCCGGTGGCCAGCTCGCGCTTCAGGATCTGCTCGGGCGTGAGGCCCTCGATGGCCATCACGATCGAGCGCAGCGAGTTGCCGTGTGCGGCGACCAGCACGGTCTTGCCGGCCTTGAGTTCAGGCACGATCGTCGCTTCGTAATAGGGCAGGGTGCGCGCCGCCGTGTCCTTGAGACTCTCGCCGCCCGGCGGCGGCACGTCGAACGAGCGGCGCCAGACATGTACCTGCTCCTCGCCCCATTTCTGGCGGGCATCGTCCTTGTTGAGCCCGCTGAGGTCGCCGTAGTCGCGCTCGTTGAGGAGCTTCGAGCGGGTGATCGTGACCTCCGTGATCTCCATTTCCTCGAGGATGAGGTCGAGCGTATGCTGGGCACGCTTCAGTGCCGAGGTGAAGTAGACCTCCGGCTGGTAGCCGGCCGCCTTCAGCCGCCTGCCGGTGGCGCGCGCCTCGCCGATCCCCTTCTCGGTGAGGTCCGGGTTGCGCCAGCCGGTGAACAGGTTCTTGAGGTTCCACTCGCTCTGCCCGTGGCGAACGAGGATCAGCGTTCCGGTCATCTGCAATCCCTCAGGGGTTGAAGCCGAGCACGTCGGCCATTGAGTACAGTCCCGCCGGTTGTCCGGCGGCCCAGAGCGCTGCCCGCACCGCTCCCTCGGCGAACAGTGCCCGGTTGTCGGCGATGTGGGTCAGCACGATGCGTTCGGACGGTCCGGCAAGGATAACGCTGTGTTCGCCGATGACATTGCCGCCCCGCAGCGCTGCAAAGCCGATCGTGCCGGCTGTCCGCGGTCCGGTATGGCCGTCGCGGCTGCGCACCGCGTGGCCGGCGAGATCGATGCCGCGGCCCTGCGCGGCGGCAGCGCCGAGCATCAGGGCCGTGCCCGAGGGCGCGTCGACCTTCCTGTTGTGGTGCATCTCGAGGATCTCGACATCGAAGCCGGGCAGCGCCGCCGCCGCCTGCCGGACGAGGCCGAGCAGCGTGTTGACACCGAGCGAGAAGTTTCCGGATTTGACGATCCGCGCCCCGGCGCCCGCCGCCACCGCAAACGCGGCGTCGTCCTCCGGCGAGCACCCGGTCGTGCCGATGACGTGGACGAGGCCCCTTGCGGCGGCCTTGTGCGCCAGTCCGACCGAGGCGGCCGGCGCGGTGAAGTCGATCACCGCCCCGGCGGCCTTGAGCGCCGCATCGACATCGTCGGTGATCGGCACGCCCAGGCTGGGCAATCCGGCCGTCTCGCCCGCGTCGCGGCCGAGCGCCGGCGAACCCGGGCGGTCGAAGGCGGCTACCACGACGAGGCCCGCGCACTCGGCGATGGCGCGGATATTGGCAGCGCCCATACGGCCGCCGGCGCCGGCGATTGCGATCTTGAGGTCGGCCATGCTGGATCCCCCGGGGGTGTTGACCCGCCTATAGCCCATGCGGCCGGGACCGCGAAAGCCCCTAGGCGAGCCGCGTGCCGCCGGCTGCCATCTCGTCGAGGATGGCGCGCGCCGCCGCCGCGGGATCGGGGGCGGCCGCAATCGGTCGGCCGACAACCAGGTGTGTGGCCCCGGCAGCAAGTGCGGCGGCGGGACCCATCACCCGCTTCTGGTCGCCCGCATCGCTGCCTGCCGGACGGATGCCGGGTGTGACGATCGCCATTTCGGGGCCGGCGATGGCGCGCACCATCTCGGCTTCGAGCGGTGAGCAGACCAGGCCGCCAATGCCCGCTGCCCTGGCCTGTCCGGCGCGGAGCGCGACGAGGCCGGCCGTGTCGCGCGCGAAGCCGGCCTCGGCGACATCGGCGTCGTTCATCGAGGTCAGGACCGAGACCCCGAGTATCGTCAGCTGGCTGCCGGCCGCACCCTTGACGGCGGCGCGCATGCACTGGGGGTAGGCATGCACCGTGAGCATCGTTGCCCCGGTCCGCGCGATCGCCGCGACGCCCCGCTCAACCGTGTTGTCGATGTCGAGCAGCTTGAGATCGAAGAACACGGATTTGCGCGCGGCAATCAGGGCCTTGCCCAGCGCCAGCCCGTCGCCGCCATAGAACAGCTGGTAGCCGATCTTGTAGAAATCGACGCTGTCGTCGAGCCGTTCGATGAGGGACTCCGCCTCGCGGCGGCTGTCGAGGTCGAGGGCGACGATGAGTGTGCCAGTCATCTGCGGGACTCCCGGATTTTCCGGTGCGTGGCACAACCGGCTGAATCGGGCAAGCGCCTTGATCGGCGGCAGCCATGGTATGGCATCATAGGACAGCGGCGCCGATTCGGAGTTCTCATGCAGCAACAGGCCCTGTCGGCGCTCGTCGCCTGGGTGCGTCTCGAGCGCGCCATGGAGGCGTTCAGCGCCGAGTTGCGCACGCGGCATGGCATCACGGCATTGCAGCACGCCGTGCTGGTGACCTGTTCGGAGCGGCCGCAACTGCCGCTCGCGGCACTGCGCAAGACCCTCGTCGCCCACCCCGCGACTCTCGGGCAGGCCATCGACGAGTTGCGGCGCAAGGAGCTGGTGACGGTGCGGACCGATCCCAAGGACCGTCGCGCGCGCCTCGTCGGGCTTACCGACAAGGGCGTGGCGGTGCTGGCAGAGGTGCCGCTCGCCGGGCCGGTGCGGCTCCGGCAGGTCGACAGCGAGGTGGCGCGCCTCGATGCACTGAAGCGCGTGCTCGAGGACGCCGTCGACCTGTTCGGTCTCGACCCCTGGCTGCCCGGCAGGAAGGGCTAAACTAGACTAGACTATTGACTCAAGCGCCGGTCCGGGGTGCGAGGCAGAGCCCGGGCGGTCGACGTTTTCCCCGCTCTCCACAGGCGATTCGCTGCAGCGCCCCCCCGGCGGTGGTTCCGGAACCGGCCGACGCCGGTGTCAGATGCCGCCGCGCGAGAAGTGCGTCAACTCCTTCACCATCTGGTCGACCTTGACCTGGATCGCCGGCTCGACCGGCTGGCCTGCGGCATCGAACGCGCCGTCGGAGGGGCCGATGCCGAGCAGCGTCGGTACCACCAGGGCGCCGATCTTGCCCAGCGTGTCCCTGAGGTGCGATAGCGACCATATGGTGCCATACTTTCCCGAACTGACCCCACCGATGCCGAACACGGCGTTCCGGAACGGGCTCGGCTTCTGGCGGCTGAGCCAGGCGATGGTGTTGACCACCAGCGGCGGCACCCCGCCATTGTATTCCGGCGTGGCAAGGAAGACGATGTCGTGGCTGCGGAACGCTTCGGCGAGCCGGGCGGCACTCTGCGGGACGTGGCCGGGCTCGAGATCCTGGTTGAAGATCGGCATGTCGAAATCGGCAAGGCTGAGGTTGCTGACCGCGATCCCCGCCTCGCCGAGCTTTGCCGACATGTGTCGGCGCAGGATTTCGTTGACGGAGCCTTTGCGGAGCGAGCCGCACAGGGTGATGGCAGTTCTCATTGGGCCGGATCCTCGAACCTGCAGGGATGGAAACAGTGCTCCACCGGCCGGTGGCGCGGCAAGGCCCTCGCACACCGGCGCTGCCTTGCCGCCGCCACAGCCATCGTGCAGTCTGGCCAGCAGCAATGGAGGACGACGCCATGGCGAGCCGGCTGCTCATCACCCATCTCAGCCACGATCTGGCAGCGAAGAAGTCGTTCGTCTCGTACGTCTGGTCGGACGATCCGGGCAAGCGCCTCGGCCTCGAGGTTCCGTTCGGCACCGCGCTGACCGATGTCGAAGCCGCCGCCGCGACGGCGCTCGAAGCGCTGTCGGCGGAACTTCGCGCAGCCACCCTCGGCTTGCCCTGATCCGCCTCAGGCCTCGAACATCTTCTTGAGCTTGTCGAAGAAGCCACCCGAGGTCGGGGAGTTCTCGCGCGTCGATTCGCGCTCGAACTCCTCGAGCAGTTCGCGCTGTCGCCGGGTCAGCGATTGCGGTGTCTCGACATCGAGCTGCACGTAGAGATCGCCGAAATCCTTGGAGCGCAGCACCGGCATGCCCTTCTGCTTGAGCCGCACGCGCTGGCCGGGCTGGGTGCCGGGCGCCACCTTGACGCGCGCTCGCGTCGTGTCGAGCGTCGGCACCTCGAACTCGCCGCCGAGAGCCGCCGTGGTCATCGCGATCGGGACTCGTGCATAGAGGTCGGCGCCCTCGCGCACGAACAGGTCGTGCGGCTTGATCGAGATGAAGATGTAGAGATCGCCCGGCGGCCCGCCACGCAGTCCGGCCTCGCCTTCGTTGGCGAGCCGGATGCGGTGCCGTCCTCGATCCCCTTGGGGATGTCGACCGAGAGCGTGCGGCTCTGCTGGCGGCGGCCCTGGCCACCGCAATCGGTGCAGGGCTGCTCGAGGATCTGGCCACGCCCGTTGCAGATCGGGCAGGTGCGTTCGATGGTGAAAAAGCCCTGCGCGGCGCGGACCTTGCCGTGGCCGTTGCAGTGCCGGCAGGTCGACATGCCGGTGCCCGGCTTGGCGCCGGAGCCGTCGCAGGTCTCGCAGGAAACGAGCGTGGGCACGTCGATGTCGACGGTACGGCCGAGGAACGCCTCTTCGAGACTGATCTCCAGGTTGTACCTCAGGTCCGAGCCGCGCAGCCGGGACTGGCCGCCGCGCCCGCGTCCGCCCATGAAATCACCGAAGATGTCCTCGAAGATGTCGGACATCGAGGAGGTGAACTCCGGCCCGAAGCCGCCCGGCCCGCGCCCGCCGCCATTCTCGAACGCGGCATGCCCGAACCGATCGTACGCCGCCCGCTTCTGGGGGTCCTTCAGCGTATCGTAGGCTTCGTTGATTTCCTTGAACCGGTGCTCGGCCTCGGCATTGCCGGGGTTGCGATCGGGGTGGTACTGCATCGCAAGCTTGCGATAGGCGCCCTTCAGCACCGCCTCGTCGGAGCCCTTGGGCACCCCGAGCACTTCATAATAATCGCGTTTCGCCAATCGGCCTCGTCCCCAGTCACCTGAATGCCCCGCCCCGGCATTCGGCCTAGATAGGTATTGCCCTGCGCTCTTACCATAGACGTGGCCGCGTTCAACCGTGCTTGGCGCACCTCAGCTGTCGAAATGCGACAAGTGTTGCGGGCCGTCACGTGCCGAGCGCCAGCGACAGGTTCCGCGATAGCTGGGCCTGTGCGAACATCGCCTTGTTGACGATCTGGTAGAGCCCGAAAAAACCGTGCGTGACGCCTTCGTAGCGCGTCAGCTCGACCCAGACCCCGGCACGCCGCAGCGCATCGGCGAGCGCCTCGCCCTCCGAGCGCAGCGGATCGGCCTGGGCGAGGATCACCGTCGCCGGAGCCAGCCCCCCGAGATCGGTTCGCCCGGCAATGTTCATGCGCCCGTCGCCAAGGTCTTCCTTGCGTCGGGACAGCTTCCTCGATGCCCACTGCAGAGCCCCCGTGCTCAGCGCGCCGGTCTCGGCCGGCTCGAGATGCGAAGGCAGATCGAACAGCATGGCCGCCATCGGGCTGATCAGTCCCAGGTGTACCGGGCCGATGCGGCCCTCCTCACGCGCCCTGAGGGCGACGTTGACCGCCAGGTTCGCCCCCGAGTCCTCGCCCACGAGGGCAGCGCGTCGGGGGTCTGCACCCAGCGCCGCGGCGTTCTCCAGGGCCCAGGTCCAGGCCGCGAATGCGTCCTCGTGGGCTGCCGGAAAGCGGTGCTCCGGCGCCTGCCGGTAGTGGGCCGAGAGGACGATCGCCCCGGTGCGGTGGGCGAGGCTGCGCGGCGTCGCGTCGAACGGCTCGAGGTCGCCGAGCACGAACATGCCGCCGTGGAAGTAGACGATCAGCGGCCGCGGCCCGTCGGCGACGCCGGGCGGATGGTAGATGCGGGCCCGCATCTCGCCCTTCGGGCCGGCAATCAGGCGCATCTCCATGCCGACACCGAGGTCGCCGGCCGTGTCGCGCAGGATGCGGCGCAGTGCCATGTCGAGGGTCGGCTGGGCCCGGGCCTCGGCAGTGGTCCGGCACGCTTCGATCGGCCGGCCGCCCATCGTCGCCAGCACGGCGAGCACGTGGCGCATGTCGGCGTCGAGCCGGTCGGTTGCCCCGGCCGCCAACTCCCCATGGGCGATCCGCCAGATATCCATGGACGACATGCTGCTGCCCCTTTCGAAACGCGCCGCGGCGCCGGGCCGCCCTTTCCGGTCGCAGCTGCTGACGGACGACCGGATTGCGAATCGACATCACTCTAGCGGCGGATATGGGAAGGCAGTTGGGCCGGTCCGCGGCATTCCTGCGGCGGCAGCACACAATCGGGCCGCGATTGATTCACGTGGAACGCGCCGGCGTCCCGAAAAACGAGAGCCCGGCCAAGCGGGCCGGGCTCTGCAGGTTCACTCAGTCCGCTCGATCAGGCCGAGCGCTTGTCGTCCTTGACCTCTTCGAACTCGGCGTCGACCACGTCATCGTCGGCCGGCTTGTCGCCGCCCGCGGCCTTGGCCTCGGCTTCCGCCTGGCTCTGCTTGTACATGGCCTCGCCGAGCTTCATCGAGACTTCGGCGAGTGCCGCCGACTTCTCCTTGATCGCCTCGGCGTCCTCGCCGTCGAGCACGCCCTTGAGGTCGGCGATCGCCGTCTCGATGGCGGTCTTTTCGTCCACCGAGACCTTGTCGCCATAGTCCTTGAGCGACTTCTCGGTCGAGTGGATCAGCGACTCGCCCTGGTTCTTGGCCTCGACCGCCTCGCGCTTCTTCTTGTCGGCCTCGGCATTGGCCTCGGCTTCCTTGACCATGCGCTCGATATCGGCGTCCGAGAGGCCGCCCGAAGCCTGGATGCGGATCTGCTGCTCCTTGCCGGTACCCTTGTCCTTGGCCGAGACCTGCACGATGCCGTTGGCGTCGATGTCGAAGGTCACCTCGATCTGCGGCACGCCGCGTGGCGCCGGGGGAATGCCGGCCAGGTCGAAATTGCCGAGCAGCTTGTTGTTGGCGGCCATCTCGCGCTCGCCCTGGAAGACCCGGATGGTCACCGCCGACTGGCTGTCCTCGGCGGTCGAGAAGGTCTGGCTCTTCTTGGTCGGGATGGTGGTGTTGCGATCGATCAGGCGGGTGAACACGCCACCCAGCGTCTCGATGCCGAGCGACAGCGGCGTCACGTCGAGCAGCAGCACGTCCTTGACGTCGCCCTGCAGCACGCCGGCCTGGATGGCGGCGCCGATGGCCACCACCTCGTCCGGGTTGACGCCCTTGTGCGGCTCCTTGCCGAACAGCGCCTTCACGACTTCCTGCACCTTGGGCATGCGGCTCATGCCGCCCACCAGCACCACTTCATCGATCTGCGCGGCGGTGACGCCGGCATCCTTGAGTGCCTGCTTGCAGGGGTCGACCGTCTTCTGGATCAGGTCATCCACCAGCTGCTCGAGCTTGGAGCGGGTCAGCTTCAGCGTCAGGTGCTTCGGGCCCGAGGCGTCGGCGGTGATGAAGGGCAGGTTGATCTCGGTCTGGGTCGTGCTCGAGAGCTCGATCTTGGCCTTCTCCGCCGCTTCCTTGAGGCGCTGCAGGGCGAGCTTGTCCCGCCGCAGGTCGATGCCCTGGTCCTTCTTGAACTCGTCGGCGAGGTGGTCGACCAGACGCATGTCGAAGTCTTCGCCGCCGAGGAAGGTGTCGCCATTGGTCGACTTCACCTCGAACACGCCATCGCCGATCTCGAGGACGGAGATATCGAACGTACCGCCGCCGAGGTCGTAGACCGCGATGGTGCCGGTGTTCTTCTTGTCGAGGCCGTAGGCGAGGGCCGCCGCCGTCGGCTCATTGATGATGCGCAGGACTTCAAGGCCGGCAATCTTGCCGGCATCCTTGGTGGCCTGGCGCTGCGAATCGTTGAAATAGGCCGGAACCGTGATCACGGCCTGGGTCACCGGCTCGCCGAGATAGCTTTCGGCGGTTTCCTTCATCTTGGTCAGAATCATCGCCGAGACTTCCGACGGCGAATACTTCTTGGAGTCGACGTCGACCCACGCATCGCCATTGTCGGCGTTGACGATCCTGAAGGGCACGAGACCCTTGTCCTTCTCGACCATCGGGTCGTTGTAGCGGCGGCCGATCAGGCGCTTGACCGCAAACAGCGTGCCTTCCGGATTGGTGACCGCCTGGCGTTTCGCCGGCTGGCCGACGAGGCGCTCGCCATCCTTGGTGAAGGCCACCATCGACGGCGTGGTGCGGGCGCCTTCCGCGTTCTCGATGACCTTGGGCATCGCGCCGTCCATGACGGCGACGCAGCTATTGGTCGTACCCAGGTCGATACCGATGACTTTACCCATGCTCTGCCTCTTTCCTAGCGAAACCGGATGGAACCCCTTACGGCAGTTCCTTGACCCCAGTGCGGGAGTCCGGATTTCCTTGCTTGAGATTACTCGATCTGACCCGTCGCCGGGCTTGAGCGCTATATAGGAGGGGGGCTTGGGGCCTGCAAGCGCACGCCTGTCACAAAGTCACGAAACCGCGACAGCGGCAGGGCGGGCCCGGGACCCGACGGGGAGTGGCCGTCCCGCCGCCGGCTACTCGGCGTCGTCGAGGGTGTATTCGTCCAGTGCACACAGGTCTATTCCCGGCTCGACGAACTCCGAATCGTCCTCGAGCACGAACTTCATGTCGTACACGCACTGCTCGCGGCCATCCCCGATGGTGACGTTCACCTGACTGCCGGCCGGCAGCATCTTGTCGCCGAGTGCGGCAAGTCCGCCAGTCAGCAGGTTCTTCAAGCAAGCCCCCCGGAGTGCGCACGCGACCTCGCGGCGCTGAGGCGGCGATAGCATCTGCCGCGGACCTGACTCAAAGGCCGCCTGTCGCGTTGGTTACGGGATGGTTTGCTGATGGGCGGATGACGGATACCGGGGTGCTCGGTCGGTCGTCCATGCGGCAATGCGGTTGTAGTCCGTCAACCGGTTATGGTCTATGAAGCGTCGCTCACAGACCGAGGAAGCCGGGCCGCATGCTGAGGGTCCTTGCCATTGCCGCCGCGCTGCTGCCGGTCGCCGCGATTGCCCAGGAGGTGCCGGCCGAGGCTGCCATGGACCTCTGGTGCGGTACCGCGTTCGACCTGATGACCCGCGACGCGGCAGCGGACGCCAGCCTTGAAAAGCTCGCATCCGCCAAGCTCTACGCCGAGGGTGGGCAAATGCTGATCCAGCGCGCCATCCCGATCTATCTCGAATCCGGCTACTCCGACGCGGCCCTGGCGGCGTTGCGCACCGCACTTGAGACGGAAGTGGGGCGCGTCGTCAACGGCTCTGTCCGCGCCGGCGAGGATGCCGCCCATTCGTTTCAGGATTGCTCCGCCCTGATCGGGCAATAGGATGACCATGCCCCTTACGCCGCGTTCCGACGACATGCTGCTGGTGGTCGACCTGCAGTACGACTTCCTTCCCGGCGGCCAGCTCGCAGTCGCCGGCGGCGACCAGATCATCCTGCTGATCAATCGGCTCGGGCGCCGTTTCGAAAATGTCGGCATGACCCAGGACTGGCACCCGGCCGGACATATCTCGTTCGCCTCCAGCCATCCGGGAACGAGGCCCTTCGAGGTGATGCAGCTGCCCTACGGCCCGCAGGTGCTGTGGCCCGATCACTGCGTGTGGGACACCCACGGCGCCCAGTTCTCGGCCGATGTCGAACTGCCGCACACCCAGCTGGTGGTGCGCAAGGGCTATCACGAGGTGGTCGATTCCTACTCCGGCTTCCAGGAGGCCGACCGCAGGACCAAGACCGGGCTCGAAGGCTACCTGAGGGAGCGCGGCGTGAAGCGGCTGTTCATCGCCGGCCTCGCCACCGACTTCTGCGTCAACTGGACGGCGGTGGACGCGGCCGCCGCTGGCTTCGAGACCCATGTCATCGAGGATGCCTGCCGCGCCATCGATACCGGCGGGTCGCTCGCCAGGGCCTGGGCCGACATGAATGCGGCGGGGGTCAGGCGGATCGTCGCCGGCGACATCGCCTGAGGAGCGGGATGCGCGACATCGTCGGGTCGATTCTGCTGGGTTTGCTGCTGTCGGGTATCGCCGGCGCCGCGGAGCTGCCACCGGAAGCGGACCGCATCCTGTGGTGCGGCAGTGCCTTCTACTGGCTGGGCACCGATGCGTCCGACGCCGGCGAAGATGCCGAAGCCGACCAGTACTTCACCTGGTCCGACACCTTGCTGCTGCGCGCCACCGACCTCCTGGACGCCGCCGGTTTCGAGGACGCGGCCGCGGCGGGGCTGGTCGAGCGCTATGATGCCGAGGTCGTCGACCAGATGGGCAAGCCCGGGGCGCGGTACGATGTGACGCGATGCACCGAGCTGGTCGAGAGGTAGGGCAGAACCTCGACTCGTCCGAGTTCGGCTTGTCGTTCAGGCGCTCTTGTCGACGCTGCCTTCCGCCGGCTGGCCCTTGCTGCCGCCGCCCTTGGCGACGCCCACCATGGCCGGACGCAGCACGCGCTCGCCGATGGCGAAGCCGGTCTGCACCACCTGCACCACCGTGCCCTCCGGGCGCGACGGATCGGGCACCTCGAACATTGCCTGGTGCTTGTGCGGGTCGAACTTCTGGCCTTCCGCCTCGATCGGCTTGACCCCGTGCTTGGCGAGCAGCCGCTGCATCTCGCGCTCGGTCATCTCGATCCCCTCGATCAGCGACTTCATCGCCCCGTCGGCGGTATCGCGGGCCTCGGCCGGCAGCACCATGAGGGCGCGGCTGAGCGAATCGGTGGCGGTCAGCATGTCGCGGGCGAAACCGGCGATCGCATAGGAGCGGGTGTCCGAGATCTCGCGCTCGGTGCGCTTCCTCAGGTTCTCCATCTCGGCGATGGTCCTGAGCAGCTTGTCGCGCAGATCGGCGTTCTCGGCCTTGAGCGCCTCGGTCGCTTCGGCCTCGGGCTGCATTGCCTCGGCCGGAGCGGCATCCGCCATCGGCGTCGCTTCGGCCTCCGGCGCGGTCTTGTGGTCCTCGGGCTTGCTGGTGTCGTCGTTCATCATCGGCCTGGAGTTGAGGCGCCGCCGGGCGGCGCGGACATTGCCCCGCATATCGGCCAAAGGGCGCCAAGATTCAAGCCCGGCTCAGCCCTTGCGGGCAATCAGCGTCGAGACGATGTTGGCCGTGTAGTCGACCACCGGCACGATGCGCGCATAGTTGAGCCGCGTCGGCCCGATGACGCCCAATACGCCCACCACCTTGTGGTTGGCGTCCTTGTAGGGCGACAGGATCACCGACGATCCCGACAGCGAGAACAGCTTGTTCTCCGAGCCGATGAAGATCTTGACGCCCTGCGCCGTCTCGGTGTCGCCAAGCAGTTCGATCAGCCCGTCACGGCTTTCCAGCTCGTCGAACAGCTGCCGGATGCGATTGAGTTCTTCCGACGCCATGGTGTCGTTGATCAGGTTGGCCCGGCCGCGCACGATCACGGTCGGCGTACTGCTGCCGGTATCGGAAAGTGTGGCGAGACCTGCCTCGACCAGCTTCTGGGTCAGGACATCGAGCTCCCTGAGCGTCTGTTCGCGCTGATTCTGCAGAGCCTTGCGGGTCTCGGTCAGCGTCTTGCCGATGGCGAGGTGGGCGAGGTAGTTCGAGGCCTGCGTCAGCGCGTCGGCGGCGAGGCCGGGGGGCAGCGGCAGCACGCGGTTCTCGACCGAGCCGTCTTCGCCCACCAGCACCACCATGGCCCGCTCGGCGTCGAGGCGGATGAACTCGATATGCTTGAGCACCAGGTCGGATTTCTGTGCGATCACCACCCCGGCGCCGTGGCTGAGACCGCTCAGCAGCTGGCTCGCCTCGGTGAGCAGGTCCCCCAGCTGGCCGGTCTCCGCCGGGGCGCGGATCTGCTTGGCGATCGCCGCCTTCTCGTCCTCGTCCACCGCGCCGACTTCCAGCATGGCGTCGACGAAGAACCGCAGTCCGTGCTGCGTCGGCAGCCGTCCCGCCGAGGTGTGTGGCGCCGCGATCAGCCCGAGATCCTCGAGATCGGCCATGACGTTGCGCACCGAGGCCGGGCTGAGGCCGACGCTGAGCATCCGCGCCAGATCGCGCGAGGCCACCGGCGCGCCGGTCTCGAGATAGCGCTCGACCAGTTTTCGGAAGATGTCACGGCTGCGCGAATTGAGCTGGGACAGCATGTCTTCGGGGATCTTGGGACGCTCGACCATATTCACCATTTAGGCACAAACCGGTGTTCCGCCAAGTTGGCGCTGCTTGTTCCCCGGGGCCCCGAGGGTTAAGAGGCGGTTAACAACGGTTTTCAGCGAGTGATTTGACCTGATGCGGCCTTCCGGACGGCAACTGGACGAGATGCGGGCGGTGACGCTCGAACGCAATGTGGCACCCAAGGCCGAGGGCAGCTGCCTCGTCAGCTTCGGGTCGACGAAGGTCTTCGTGACCGCCAGTGTCGAAACCACGTTGCCCTCGTGGCGCCGGGGTTCGGGGCTGGGCTGGGTCACCGCCGAATACGGCATGCTGCCGCGCGCCACCGGCAGCCGCACCAGGCGCGAGGCGACGCAGGGCAAGCAGTCCGGTCGCACCCAGGAGATCCAGCGCCTGATCGGGCGTTCGCTGCGCGCCGTGGTCGACATGCAGGCGCTCGGGGAAAACCAGATCACGCTCGATTGCGACGTGCTCGAGGCCGATGGTGGCACGCGCACCGCCTCGGTCACCGGTGCCTATGTGGCGCTCGCCGAGGCGATCAGGTGGCTCGAGGCGCGCGGCCTCACCAAGGGCAGGGCGCTGCGCGACACCGTCGCCGCCGTCTCGTGCGGCATCTTCCGCGGCGCCCCGGTGCTCGATCTCGACTATCTCGAGGATGTCGAGGCGCACACCGACGCCAATTTCGTCATGACCGGGTCCGGCAATTTCGTCGAGATCCAAGGTACTGCCGAGCAGGTGCCATTCACGCGCGCCGAACTGCAGAGCCTCATGGCCCTCGCCGAAAAGGGCATCGGCGAACTCACCGTCATGCAGCAGGCGGCGCTCGCATGAGCACCGGGACCAGCTGATGGCCGACAGGCTCACATTGCGGCGCGGTGATCGGCTGGTGCTGGCAACCCACAATGCGGGCAAGCTGAGGGAATTCCGCGAACTGCTGGCGCCCTTCGGGCTCGATATCGTGTCGGCCGGCGAGCTCGGCCTGCCCGAGCCGGAGGAGACCGGCACCACCTTTGTCGAGAACGCCCGGCTCAAGGCTCATGCCGCCGCCCGGGCGGCGGGGCTGATCGCCCTGGCCGACGATTCGGGACTGAGCGTCGAAGCCATCGGTGGCCAGCCCGGCGTCTATACCGCCAACTGGGCCGGCTCCTCGGCGAGCGGCGCCCGCGACTACACGGTCGGCATGCGACGCGTCGAGGATGCGCTGCAGGCCGCCGGCGCCACCACCCCCGGCCAGCGCCGCGGCGCCTTCAACGCCACGCTCTGCCTCGCCCATCCCGACGGGCGTGAGCAGCTCTATGTCGGCAAGGCCGAAGGCACGCTGGTCTGGCCGCCGCGCGGCGACAAGGGCTTCGGCTTCGATCCGGTGTTCATGCCCGATGGCTTTGACGACACCTTCGGCGAGATGCCGTCCGAGGCCAAGCACTCCTGGGCCCCCGGCAGGGTCGGCCTCAGCCACCGCGCCCGCGCCTTTGCACAGTTCGTCGAGGATGCACTGGGGGGCGGCGTTGAGCACTAGCTCTGCCTCCTCATCCTCCCTTTCCCGTTGCACGGGGGAGGATCACTCCGAGAGGTCCGTTCATGTCCACTGAAACTCTCGGTCACAACGCCATCGACGAGCGCTCGAACGGGCTGTTCGGGGTCTACGTCCACTGGCCGTTCTGCGCCGCCAAGTGCCCCTATTGCGACTTCAACAGCCACGTGCATCGTGGCCCCTTCGACGAGGCGGGCTACGTCGCCGCCTATGCCGCCGAACTGGCGCATTTCGCCCAGAAGGTGCCCGGGCGCTCCGTGCAGTCGGTGTTCTTCGGCGGCGGCACGCCCTCACTGATGGACCCGCGCTCGGTCGGCGCCATCCTCGAGGCGATCGGCAGGCACTGGACCATCGATCCGCGCGTCGAGATTACACTTGAGGCCAATCCGACCTCCGTCGAGGCCGAACGCTTCAGGGGCTACCGCGCTGCCGGCGTCAACCGGGTCTCGCTCGGCGTGCAATCGCTGCGGGAGGGCCCGCTGGCCGAACTGGGCCGTCGGCATACCGTCGACGAGGCGGTCGCCGCGGTGCGGCTGGCGCAGTCGATCTTTCCGCGCTCGAGTTTCGACCTGATCTACGCGCGACCGCGCCAGACGCTGGAGGACTGGCGGGACGAGTTGACCGAGGCGCTGTGGCTGGCCGAGGCCGGCCATATCTCGCTCTACCAGCTCACCATCGAGATGGGCACGCGCTACTACGACCTGTTCCGCGCCGGCAAGCTCCAGATGCCCGATGAGGACCTCAGCGCCGACTTCTACGAGCTGACCCAGGAGCTGACTCAGCAGGCCGGCCTGCCGGCCTACGAGATCTCCAACCATGCCCGTCCCGGTCAGGAGAGCCGGCATAACCTGATCTACTGGCGCTATGGCGAGTATGTCGGCATCGGCCCCGGTGCCCATGGCCGGCTGTTGGTCAACAACCAGCGTCACGCCACTGCGACCGAAAAGCTCCCCTTCGACTGGCACAGGAAGGTCCTCGCCCGCGGCCACGGCATGGTCACCGACGACGTCCTCACCTGGGAGGAGGAGGGCGACGAGATGCTGGTGATGGGCCTGCGCCTGCGCGAGGGCATCGACCCCCGCCGCTTCCACCGCATTTCGGGCCGCGCCATTTCCGAGCGCCAGATCAGCGAGCTGAAGGCAATTGGTTTCCTCGAAACCCTCCCCAACGGCTTCCTCCGGGTCACCGACAAGGGCTGGCCGGTGCTCGACGCCGTGGTGGCGGACCTCGCCGCCTGAGGCCGTGCAGATCCGCTGGCGCCCGCGTCGCGACGCGGGGCTGCGGCCATTGCATGTGACCTCGTAAACCGCTTTACTGGCGCCGTTTGCCCGACCCGAACGAGCGCCCCATGCAGCACCCCGATGATCTGATCCTCAATCCCGAGGATGAGGTGACGATCCGTCAACACCTGACGCTGGTGGCGCTCGGCAAGCGTCCCGCCGATCTCGCCATCGAGGTCGGGCGGCTGCTCTCGGTGCATTCGCGAGCCTGGCTCGAGGACCAGGAGATCATCGTCAGCGGTCGCCGCATCGCCTATCTGGGGCCGCGCGGCAGCTATCGTGGCGAGGTGGCGCGACGGGTGAGCTACCCCGATCTCAGCGCCGTGCCCGGCTTCGGCGAGGTGCACAAGCATATCGAGTCCACCCACATCACCCCGGAGTTCGAGGCCGCGCTGGTGATCCCGCGTGGCAATACCTGGACCTGCGAGGCGTCCCACGAGTTCGCCAATGTCAACGGGCCGAGGAACCAGGAGTTCTGGCAGAAAGCCCGCCTCGAGGGCTCACCGCTCAAGATCTTCATCCAGCCCGGATCCGCCGTGCCGCCCAGCGCCTGGGAGGAGACCGGCGGCTACTACGGCTACGAGGAGCAGCGCGATTTCCTCGCCGGCGACATGGGGACCGTCAGCCTCGACGAGGTAATGGACTGGCCCTCGGTGTGGAACCCGGACAACCCCGGCTACCTGCGCATGTGGGGCATGATCGGCGCCACCATGGAGATGCGCGGCGTGGTCGAGGGCCACGGTTCGGGTCTCATCGATCCCCACGATCTGAGCGCCTTTGCCTCCGCCGGCATTTCCTCGGATCATGAGGTTTGGGCCTACGAGGAAGCACGGCAGCGGCTGAGCCACGGCATCTTCACCGAACTCCGGCCGTTCTCCTACGACGTCATCATGCCCCAGCTGATCGAGTGGCTGCCCGACTGGCAGAACGTCGCCTTCACCACGGACGACCGCTCGGCCAGCGAGACGCTGGCAAAGGGTGCCTCGGACTACAATGTGCGACTGGCCATCGAATATGGCCTCGCGCCCGAGATCGCCATCCAGTGCGCAACGATCAACCCGGCCCGGCACATGCGGATCGACCAGTGGGTGGGCTCGATCGCCCCGGGACGCTATGCCGACATCGTGTTGCTCGACGATGTCCCGGCACTCTCGATTCGGCACGTCTATGCCGACGGGCAGCTGATGTCCGAGGGCAAGCGCTTCCTCGGGCCGCTGGCGCCGCTGGCCTGGCCGGCCTGGGCGAGAAAGACCATGAACATCGGCCGTCGGCTGCACGCCGCCGACTTCGCCATCAAGGCCGATCCGGGACGCGATACCATGCAGGCCGCGATCCTCCGCCCCTTCCACTGGAACGAGGACTACTGGACCGAGACGCTGCCCGTCGTCGACGGGGAGGTCCAGCGCGACACCGCGCGGCTGATCACCAAATGGGCGGTGATCGACCGCTATCGCGGCGATGGCGCGGTGGCGAGGATGTTCTGGACCGGCTGCGGGCCGGTGGATGCCGATACTGCGCTCTGCTCGTCGGTGGCCCATGACAGCCACAATGTCTGGTGTGTGGGGTCCTCGGACGAGGCGATGGCCATGGCCGCAAACCGCCTCGAGGAGATCGACGGCGGCTGGGTGCTCGTGCATCGCGGCGCGGTGGTGGCCGAGATGCGCTTCGAGATCGGCGGACTGATGACGGCGCGATCGGCGGAGGCCTATGACTTTGACATGCAGGGCTTCCATGCCGCGGCGGCGAAGGTCGAGTGGATGTACCGTCCCGGAGGCGACAACCTCTGGAAACCCGGCTTCCCGGAGCACCTCAAGTTCGCGACGCTCACCTGTTCGCCCTGGCGCTGGGTGCTGGTGGCGCCGACCGACGCCTGCCCGGAGGGCTTTGTCAACGTCCAGACCGGCGAGCAGCACAGGGTGGTCTGGTGACGGGGCTGCGCGGCCGCCCGCTGCGCGGCCGCTTCATCCACGCGCCCGAGCGCGGCCGCATCGAAGCGCTCGACGATGCCATCCTGCTGACTGGAGCGGACGGCGCGATCGAGGTGCTGGCCCGGCCGGACGACGCCGCGCATGCCGACCTGGCCGGCCGACCCGACCTCGTCACGCTCTCCGCCCACCGCCTGGTGCTGCCCGGCTTCGTCGACCTGCACGTCCACGCCCCGCAATACCCCCAGCTCGGCCAGGCGCTCGACGTGCCGCTCGAAGTCTGGCTGCACAAGTACACCTTCCCGCTCGAGGCCCGCTATGCCGACCTCGACTTTGCCCGCTCGCGGTACGAGGTGCTGGTCGCGGACCTCCTCGCCTCCGGCACCACGACGGCGCTCTACTTCGCGACCGTGCACCGCGAGGCCTCCGAACTGCTCGCCCGGATCTGCCTCGACAAGGGTCAGCGCGCCCTCGTCGGCAAGGTGGCGATGGACGACCCGCTCGCTTGCCCGGCGAACTGCCGCGATGCTTCACCCGAGGCCGCCATCGCGCAGACGCGCGCCTTCATCGGGGCGGTGCGGGCGCTGCCCGGCAATGACCGCGTCCTGCCGGTGGTGACGCCGCGCTTCATCCCCTCGTGCACCGACGCGGCGCTGGCCGGACTGGGCGCGCTCGCCGCCGAATGCGGCTGCCACGTTCAGACCCACTGCTCGGAAAGCGACTGGGCGCATGGCCACGCACTGGCGCGCTACGGCATGACCGACACCGCGGCGCTCGACGGCTTCGGACTGCTCACCCGCCGCACCGTGCTCGCCCACTCCGTCTTCCTCACCGAGGCCGACATGGCGACGATTGTCGGCCGCGGCACCGGCATTGCCCACTGCGCGCTGTCCAATGTCTATTTCGGCAATGCCGTCTTCCCGCTGCGCCGCGCGCTCGAGCGAGGGCTCCATGTCGGGCTCGGCACCGACGTCTCCGGCGGTCCCTCCGCCTCGATGTTCGAGGCCTGCCGCAGCACCGTGCAGGTGTCGCGCCTGCTCGAGGAGGGCGTCGATCCGACCGATTCACGTGAAACGCGCGGCACGCCGGACACCCGCGTCGACATGCTCACCGCCTTCCACCTCGCCACTGCCGGCGGCGGCGTGGCGCTCGACCTGCCGATCGGGCTGTTCCGGCCGGGCTACCAGTTCGACGCCATGATCGTCGACCCCGAGGCGGCAGGCGGCAGCATCCGGCTGTTCGGCGAAACCGAGCCGGTGGCGGTGCTCGAGAAGATCCTCTATACCGCCAGCCGTCCCAACATCGCCGCCGTCTACGTCTCGGGCGAGCGCGTCGTCTCGACGGAGTGAACATGCCCAAGGCCGTCTACCTCGCCGGACCCGAGGTCTTCCTCGCAAACGCGCGCGAGATCCTCGACCGCAAGATTGCCCTGACCCGTGCCGCCGGCCTCGTGCCGGTGTCCCCCGGCGACCTCGAGTTCCCCAAGACAGCCAGCAAGTGGGAGCTGGGGCTCGCCATCAGCGCCATCGACGAAAAGCTGATGAACGCGGCCGACGCCATCATCGCCAACCTTACCCCGTTTCGCGGCATCGCCGCCGACACCGGCACCTGCTTCGAACTCGGCTACATGTGCGCCCAGGGCAAGGCCGCCTTCGCCTACACCAATGTGCGCGCCGACCATGGCACCCGCACCAAGGCGCATTTCCAGGGCGTGCACTCGGTGGACGAGAACGGCCATCCGCGCGGCCCGGACGGCATGATGATCGAGGACATGGGCTTCATCGACAACCTGATGCTGCACGGCGGCGTGCTCAACCGCGGCGGCCACGTCGTCGTCGGCGACGCCCCGCCGGGCGAGGAACTGACCGACATGCGGGCCTTCATGGCGGTGCTGGAGCTGGCGGCGCGGCAGCCGGGGCAGGCTTGCCGAATTCAGGTGGCGGCACACCCATTCCCATGAAGAGCATCGAGGGGGAGGGGGCCGGCCGGCGTATCGGCACATGACACCACGACCACCGATCTGCGCCTCCCCCGTGTCGGGGGAGGCCGGGAGGGTATGTGGCAGGCTGGATGCCTGCGGATGCCGTCGATCCGCGCCCTACTGCAGGGTCACCGGATGGGCGTAGAAAGCGCCGGGGTCTTCCGAGCCGCCCATCTTGGAGAACTTCGCCTCGGTCACCCACAGCGTATTGCCGACCTTGGTCACTGCGGTGGGCGAATCCCAGGCGTCCTTGCCCACAACCTTGATGTTGGCGGTGTCGCCGTCGAAGGTGATGGCATCTACCTGCGCATTGCCGTTCTCGGCCAGGTACAGCACGCCGTCATCGCCGAAGCGCATGCCGTCGGGACCCTTGATCTCCTGGCTGAGCTTGAGCTCGGTCAGCGTGCCAGGGGCGCCGTCGGCGCCGATCGTGAGGCGGAACAGCTTGTTGGTCATCACCCCGTTCATGTAGAGCGCGCCGTCTGGCCCGAAGCTGAGCCCGTCGAGCGATGCCAGCGCCGCGTCCTTGAAGAACACCGTCGCAGCAGTGGCGCCCGGGGCCACCGCAAAAACCTGCCCGCCCATCGTATCCGCGGCATAGGCGGTGCCGTCGGCGGTGGTCGCGATGTCGTTGCAGAAGGTGCCGTCGCCCAGCGTCACGGCGGACTTCAGGCTGCCGTCGGCGAGGCTGTAGCTGCGCAGCACCGAGGCCTTGCCCGGGCCGCCGCTGAACAGGGCGAGGTCGGCATAGCAGGCCCACAGGTTGTCGTTCGCCTCGTCGGCATAGACCCCGAGCACCGCGGTCGGACCCTCGGTCACCGCGCCGATCCAGCTCTCGGCGAGAGTGGCGCCGGCGGCGGCCTTGTAGATCTGACCGGTGCCGATGCTGCCGATGATCAGGCTGCCGTCGGCCGTGGAGGTCAGGCTCTCCGGGAACACCATCTTGTCGCCGACCTGTACCTTGTCGGCAGCAAGCGCCGCGCCGCCGGCCAATATGAGCACGAGGCCCGAAGTGAGCAAAGTCCGCAATCCATCCTCCCGATTCTTGGGCGCACAGCATCGCACCGCTCTGCATTGGTGCGGACAATACTCGGGATTGCAGAGAAGTGGCGTCGGCGCCGGCCGGTGACGCGCGGTTGACGCGGATCAACCCGGAGGCGTGCGGCGCAGCTAGGCTGCGAAGGCAATGGAGAGGGCCGCAGTCATGGACGCCATCTGGATCTACGCCGTCGTCATCGGCGCGGTGGTGGGCGCCCATCTGGGGCTGTTCTTCGTGCTGCGCCACCTGATGCACAGCGACCGGCGCCGCCGCGACCGGGAGCCGACGGTGCCGCCGACATGATTGCGGCGCTATTGCAGGGTCAGAGTGGCCGGATGCGTACGCTGCTCGCCCTCGTCCTGCTGCTCGCCGCCCCTTCGGCCGCCCATGCCTATTGCGTGTCGGTGCCGGACGACCGGACGAGTGCCTATGTGCGCAACGGGCTCCGGCACACGCTCTGCCTTGCCGATGAACTGAGCGCCGAGACCAGCGCCCGGAACCGGGCGACGGCCACCGGCGCCGTGCTCGAGCAACTGCAGCGCGACCGGCTGCAGCACAGGTTCGCCGCCCCCGTCTTCGCCGACCCGTTCGCGCCGCGCTGGCCCTGACCGATCGCCGGCGCGCAATCCCCCTACTCGGCGGCGACGCGGTGGAACGCGCTGATCTCGGCAGACGGTGTCGGCTCCGGGCGATCCACGCGGAAGCCGCGCAGCGGTGCCGTCGCCACCTGGTTCCGGCCGTTCTGCTTGGCGCGGTAGAGCGCCGCGTCGGCGGCGGCCAGCAGGTCGGGCACGCTCTGCGAGGTATGGGGAACGCAGGCGACACCGAACGAGGCCGAGATCTCGGCGCCGCGTGTCCCGCCGAGTTCCTGGATGGCGAGGCGCAGCATCTCGGCCTTGTCGGCGGCGCGCTCCAGCGCGCAATCGGGCAGGATCACCACCAGTTCCTCGCCGCCGAAGCGGCAAACGATGTCGGTCTCGCGCAGGCCCGCCAGCAGCGCCAGGGCGCTGTCGCGCAGCACCTGGTCGCCGAACGCGTGGCCATGCTGGTCGTTGAGCCGCTTGAAGTGGTCGAGATCGATCATCAGCAGCGAGATCTCGCGGTTCTCGCGTTCGGCCAGGCGCACGAAGCGCTGCAGGCTGTCCTCCATGTAGCGGCGGTTGTAGAGGCCGGTGAGCGGATCGCGCAGCGCCTGGTTCCTGAGCTTTTCGCGCAGCGCCATGTTGGCGAGGGCGAGGCTCATGCCGTCGGCGAGGGCGGAGCCGAGATTGGCCACCCGTTCGAGCCGGGCCTCGGCCTCGGCACCCGAGGCGAACAGCTGCAGCAGCCCGACGATCTCGCCGCGTGCGATCATCGGAATCTCCAGCACCGTCTCCGGGCCGGAATGGTGGGTGCAGCAGAGCTTGCTGCCATCGGGGCGGTTGAGCTGCGGCTTGCCGCGCTTGAGCGCCCAGCAGCTGGCCGGACCGATGGTCTCGTCGAGTTGCTCGCCCTCGGGCCGGGCCCAGCTGGTCGAGAGCACCAGCCGGTCGCGCGAGTTGTTGAAGATGTAGAGGGCGCCGGACAGACCCGGCAGCAGTTCGCCGGCCGCGGCCTTGAGCACGGCGTTCACATCGAGATGGTCGCCGGCGCTCTGCAGCACGTCGGCCATCTCGAACAGCCGCGCCACCTGTTCGCGCGCCGTGTCGGCGGCGAGCACGGCGGCAGCCCGGCCATCGGCCTCCGAGACCGAGGAGCGGAAGGCGAAGACCAGCCCGAGCAGCGCCAGCACCCCCCCGCTCAGCTGCAGCACCAGCACCAGCAGGCTGCCGAAGCGGATGCGTTCCTCGTGCACGCGCAGGCTGCTGTCGGCCCCCGCGAGGATGCGGTCCACAACCCCGGTCAGCGCGGCGACCGATCCGGTCGTGCCGCGGCGGACCAGCAGCGCGGCTGCTGCGTCGCGGTCGCCGGCGGCGACGAGCGAGACGGCCTCCGTCCAGGTTCCGGTCAGGCCGGACAGCAGTTGCCGAGCCGGACGCGGTGCCGCGGTTCCGGGTACGGGGATCGTGCCGAGCTGATCCAGGGCGCCCGCCGACCCGCCTACCAGCACGGGCAGGCGGTCGAAATAGTCCCCCGGCGCCCCGTCACCGGCGATGATGTGCATGACCCGCCCATCGGCCTCGACGACGGCCTGCTGCAGGCTCCTCAGCCGCTGGCTCTCCTCGCGCAGCGTGGTCAGGGCCTCCTGCTGCGCCGTCACGTGGGCAAAGCCGAACACCGAGGTGGCAACGATGGCGAAGACCAGCAGCACGGTCGCGATCGACAGCATGCGCGAGCGCAGCGGCATGGGCTGCAGGTGCCCCCTGGGGGTCGCATGAAACAGGCCAGGGAACATCTCGCCACGCTCGGCTGGGATCCGCGGATGGCGCCCAGTGTGCCGCAGTTTGTGTCCGGCGCCTCGGCGGTTCGCAGAAAGCGCTTAGCAGGGGATGAAGCAGGCTGGTGAATGGCGGGCTGCGGCCGCCGCCTGGATTTGCAGAAAATCCGAAATGGTGGCGCAATCATCGCCGACGGCTGTCGATTCCCCTCGGGGCCGCTCGACCACAGGGCGTGAACCAGGAGGCCAAGGGTGCCATGAAGTATGTCTGTCTCGTCCATTTCGACGGTGCCGTGCTCGACGCCCTCGACCATGCCGGCAAGCACCGGCTCGACGTCGATTCGGTCGGCTATGACGAGGAGCTCAAGGCCGGGGGGCACCTGATCGCCGCGGAAGCCCTGCAGGCGCCGCAGAGCGCCGTGCTGGTCAGGGTCCGCGATGGCAGGCTGTCCGCCACCGATGGGCCGTTCATCGAGACCAAGGAGCAGCTGGGCGGCTTCATCCTGATCGAGGCGCGCGACATGAACGAGGCGATCCGGCTGGCCGCGGGGATTCCCCTCGCCAGGCTCGGCACCATCGAGGTGCGGCCGATCTACGACATCCCGGTGCGCAAATAGCGACCGGCGACCCCAGGCTCGACGCCGTCTGGCGCCGCGATTCCGGCCGGGTGCTGGCGACGCTGATCCGGTTGCTCGGCAGCTTCGAGCTCGCCGAGGAGGCGTTGACCGATGCCTTTCTCGCCGCTGCCGAGCAGTGGCCGCGCGACGGGGTGCCGGCCAATCCGCGCGCCTGGCTGGTGTCGGCCGGGCGCTTCAAGGCGATCGACCGGATCCGCCGACGGGCCCGCTTCGCCCCGATCGCGGCGGAACTGGCGCGAGCCGAGGAGGCGGTCATGGACCCCGAACCCGAGCCGATTGCAGACGACACGCTGCGTCTGATCTTCGTGTGCTGCCACCCCGAGCTGCCGCCGGACGCGCAGATCGCCCTGACGCTGCGCGAGGTCTGCGGGCTCACCACCGAAGAGGTGGCGGCGGCGTTCCTCGCGACGCCGGCCGCGATGGCGCAGCGCATCGTGCGGGCCAAGGCGCGCATCCGCGACCTGGCGCTGCCCTACGAGGTGCCGGAGCCGGAGGCCTGGGCCGGCCGGCTCGATGCCGTGCTGCACGTCATCTACCTGATCTTTTCGGAGGGCTATGCCGCCTCGCAGGGAGACGCCGTAATCCGGGCCGAGCTGTGCACGGAGGCGATCCGGCTGGCCCGCCAGCTCGTCGAGCTGACCGGGACCGCCGACTCGCAGGGGCTGCTGGCACTGCTGCTGCTGCAGGATGCGCGCCGCGCCGCCCGCGCCGGCAGCGACGGTGGCCTGATCCTGCTCGACGACCAGGATCGGCGCCTCTGGGACCGCAGCCAGATCGAGGCGGGCATGGCGCTGGCCCGCTCGGCCTTTGCCCGGCCGCCGCTCTCGGCCTACACGATCGAGGCCGCGATTGCCGCGGAGCACTGCCGGGCCGCGAGCCCCGAGGCCACCGACTGGGGGGCGATCGCCGGGCTCTACGACCTGTTGCTGCGGGCCGACACGTCCGACGTTGTCCAGCTCAACCGCGCCGTGGCCATCGCCATGCGCGACGGGCCGGCGGCGGGCCTAGGGCTGATCGAGGCGCTGCTGGCGCGGGGCGGGCTGGACAGGTACCGCTATGCCCACGCGGCGCGGGCCGACCTGCTGCAGCGGCTGGGGCGGCGAAGCGAGGCGCGCGCGGCCTTTCGCACGGCACTCGAACTCACCCGCCAGGCGGCCGAACGCCGCTTCCTCGCGGACCGGATCGCGGCGCTGTCCGACGACGGCTAGGGTGGCGCCAGCCATGGCTAGCGGCCGACATGGGTCCGGTTCTCCGGCAGCACGCGATGCGGCGGCGGCGCGCCGTCGATGAAGGTGCGGATGTTGACGATCACGGTCTCGCCCATCTCGAGCCGGGCCTCGAGCGTCGCCGATGCCATGTGGGCGGTCAGCACCACGCGATTGTCGCGGGCGAGCTGCAACAGCCGCGGGTCGATGCCGTGCCGGTTCTCGAACACGTCGAGCGCCGCCCCGCTGAGGTGACCGGCCTCGATCCGGGCAATCAGGGCCGGCTCGTCGAGCAGTTCGGGGCGCGAGACGTTGACGACGAACGCATCCTGCTTCATCCGCGCCAGCCGCTCGGCACTGAGGATGTGGTGAGTGGCCCGGTTGAGCGGGGTGTGCAGCGAGACGATATCGACCTCGGGTACCATGCCGTCGAGGGTCGGCCAGTAGGTGGCGCCCAGCGCCTCCTCGACCGGCGGCCGCCGGTTGCGCGAGAAATAGTGGATGTTGAGCCCGAAGCTGCGGGCCCGGGCGGCGACGGCGGAGCCGATGCGCCCCATGCCGACGATGCCCAGCGCCTTGCCACGCAGCCTCCGGCCGAGCATCCAGGTCGGCGACCATCCGGGCCATTGCCCATCCCGCGGCAGCACGATGGCGCCCTCGACCAGCCGGCGCGGCAGGGCCAGCATCAGCATGACCGCCATGTCGGCCGTATCCTCGGTGAGCACCGAAGGGGTGTTGGTGACCGTCAGCCCGGCGGCGTGTGCCGCCTCGACATCGATGTTGTCGAAGCCGTTGCCGAACTGGGCGACGAGCTTCACCGTCGGAGGCAGGCGGGCGATCAGGTCGGCATCGAGGCGATCGGTGATGGAGCTGACCAGCACGTCACAGCCGGCCAGCCGGGCGACGATCGCGTCGGCCGACAGCGGCTCGTCCGCGGCGTTGAAGTCCGCCTCGAACAGCGTCGCCATGCGCGCCTCGATCTGCGCGGGCAGGCGCCGGGTCACGAATATCCGGGGTCGGCTGAGGGTCAAGCGGGGTGCCTTTCAGCGACCATTAAGGTCTTTTGCCTAGTGATAGAAAAAAACCGTCCCCCTGCAAAGCCATGTTCGACCTGACCAGCCTCACGCGCTCCCTGCGGCGCCCGCTCGCGCTACGGATCGACACGCTGCTCCGGCGCGCCGGGCTCGTCGCGCTGCTCCTCGTCGGACTTGCCGCGCCTCCCGTCGCGGCGGCCGACAATCCGTCGGGGCTGCCGCTGCCGCGCTTCGTCACCACGCGCTCCAACCCGATCAACGTCCGCGTCGGACCCGGCACCAAGTATGACATCGCCTGGGTCTATGTGAAGGCCGGCATGCCGGTGGAGATCATCCAGGAGTTCGATACCTGGCGGAAGATCCGGGACGTCGACGGCTCGGAGGGCTGGCTGCACCAGAACCTGCTGAAGGGCGAGCGGGCCGGGCTCGTGGCGCCCTGGCGGGCCGAAGGCGAGCAGATCGCGCTGCGCCGCGACCGGAAGGACGACGCCCCGGTGCGGGCCTGGCTGACGCCCAAGTTCCGGGTGGAGCTCAAGGAATGCGACGGCATCTGGTGCCAGGTGGTGGCCACCTCGCATCCGGTCGGCGCGGCATCGCAGAACTTCGAGGGCTACATGCTGCAGTCGGAACTGTGGGGCGTCTACAAGGACGAAGTCTTCGACTGACAGCGCCTGCGGCCCGCTTTTCCTTCTCCCGCAAGGGAAGAAGGGAGACGCCCGCACAGGCATCGAGCACGCTCAATCACGCATGGCGATCGATGTCGCCCTTCAGCGGGCCTTCTTCACGCGCACGACCACGTCGACATGGGTGATGCTCATGCCGCGCGGCGGCTCGGGCAGGTTCTGGATGACGATCGAGGAGGCCGGGATATCGACCACGCGCTGCTCGTCCTCGATGTAGAAGTGGTGGTGGTCCGACGTGTCGGTGTCGAAATAGGACCGCGAGGCATCGATTGCCACCTCGCGCAGCAGGCCTGCCTCGCGGAACTGGTGCAGGCTGTTGTAGATGGTGGCCAACGACACGTTGACACGTGCGGCCGCGGCCTCGTCGTGCAGCTGCTCGGCACTCACGTGTCGGTGCTGGCCGGCAAACAGCAGTTCTGCGAGAGCCACGCGCTGCCGCGTCGGCCTCAGTCCGGCCATGCGCAGCACGGCCGTCAGGCACGGCCGGCGCGACGGAACGGGGCGGGGCATCAGGCTGCGGTCGGGCATATGATCCTTGTCGATCATGGGACTTGATCGCGAACTTATAGCTTTGCCTCAGCGGCGGCACAAGCGGCGGAAGGCCGCAACAGGCAAGGAAGCTCGGGACGACCGCGGTGGCCCGCTTGACCCTCCACCCCCCAACCCCTAGTAACGGGACCAAACATCCGATCGGAGAGCCCCGGCCAATGGCGGAGCGCAAGAACGCATACGGCTATGACGACCTGATCCTGAGCGGCAAGGGCGAACTGTTCGGCCCCGGCTATGCCCAGCTGCCCTCCCCGCCGATGCTGATGTTCGATCGGATCACGGAGGTCGACAATACCGGCGGGGCCCATGGCAAGGGGCTGGTGCGGGCCGAACTCGACGTCAGGCCGGACCTGTGGTTCTTCCACTGTCACTTCATCGGCGACCCGGTAATGCCGGGGTGCCTCGGTCTGGACGCGCTGTGGCAGATGCTGGGCTTCTTCCTGTGCTGGGACGGCTCGCCGGGCAAGGGCCGGGCGCTCGGCTGCGGCGAGGTGAAGTTCTCCGGCCAGGTGACCAATGACGTCAAGCTCGTGGAATATGGCATCGACCTCAAGCGGGTGATGAAGTCCAGGCTGGCGTTCGGCATTGCCGACGGCTGGATGAAGGCCGACGGCAAGGTGATCTACGAGGCCGCCGGCCTGCGGGTCGGCCTGTTCAAGTAAGTCCGAGACTCGGCCCAACGGCCGATCTCCCTGCCCAGGAGGCACAATGAGACGCGTTGTCGTGACCGGCATGGGGATCGTGTCCTCGATCGGGAACAACCTCGACGAGGTGCTGGTCAGCCTGCGCGAAGCGCGGCCGGGCATCGTCTTTGCCCAGGAATATGCCGATCTGAACTTCCGCTGCCAGGTGCACGGTGCGCCCAAGCTGGATCCGTTCGAGGTGCTCGACCGGCGCACCACCCGCTTCATGGGCAAGGGCGCCGCCTGGAACTACATCGCCATGCAGGAAGCCATCGCCATGGCGGGCCTCGAAGAGCACGACATCAAGAACCCGCGCACCGGCATCATCATGGGCTCGGGCGGTCCGTCGACCCGCACCGTGGTGGAAGCGGCCGACATCACCCGCGAGCGCGGACCCAAGCGCATCGGGCCGCTCGCCGTGCCCAAGGCGATGAGTTCGACCGCCTCGGCAACGCTGGCAACGCCGTTCGGCATCAAGGGCGTCAACTATTCGATCACCTCGGCCTGCGCCACCAGCAAGCACTGCATCGGCAATGCCTTCGAGCTGATCCAGTGGGGCAAGCAGGATATCGTGTTTGCCGGCGGACACGAGGATCTGGACTGGTCGCTCAGCGACCTGTTCGACGCCATGGGCGCGATGTCGACCGACTTCAATGCGACCCCGGCACAGGCCTCGCGGGCATATGATGCCAGGCGCGACGGCTTCGTCATCGCCGGCGGCGCAGGCGTCATGGTGCTGGAGGAGCTGGAGCACGCCAAGGCGCGCGGCGCCAATATCCTCGCCGAACTCGTCGGCTACGGCGCCACTTCGGACGGCTACGACATGGTGGCACCATCGGGCGAAGGCGCCATCCGCTGCATGCAGCAGGCGCTCGAGACGGTCAGGGGCAAGGTCGACTACATCAACCCGCACGCCACCTCGACGCCGATCGGCGACCTCAAGGAAATGGAAGCGATCCGGGCCGTGTTCGGCACCGGCGACAATTGCCCGCCGATCTCGGCGACGAAGTCGCTCACCGGGCATTCGCTCGGCGCAACCGGCGTGCAGGAATCGATCTACTGCATTCTGATGATGCGCAACCGGTTCCTGTGCGAAAGCGCCAATATCGAGGAACTGGACCCGGCCTTCGCCGACATGCCGATCCTCAGGCAGCGCCGCGACGACGTCGATATCGGCATCGCGCTCTCCAACAGCTTCGGCTTCGGCGGCACCAACGCGACCCTGGTGTTCAAGCACCCGGACGCCTGAAACGGGCCGCCCTCCTCACCTTCTGGGGGGAGGAGGCACCGATCGAGTCCGGGTCTCGATGGCGCCGAGCCACCGGCCGGCAGCCTCGCCTCGACCGGGAGGCGCAGATCCGTGCTCGCGATGTCGACCGTGCCGCTTTCGCCGGCCGCAACGAAGAAGGCCCGGGATCGCTCCCGGGCCTTCGCATGCCTGCGGCGTCGGATCCACCTACTCGGCGGCGTCCTGGTCCTTGGCGATTTCCTTGCCGGTCGCCTGGTCGACGACCTTCATCGACAGCCGGACCTTGCCGCGCTCGTCGAAGCCCAGCAGCTTCACCCAGACCTTGTCGCCTTCCTTGACCACGTCGGTGGTCTTGTTGACGCGGGTCTCCGCCAGCTGGCTGATGTGGACGAGGCCGTCCTTGGCGCCGAAGAAGTTGACGAAGGCGCCGAAATCGGCGGTCTTGACCACGGTGCCCTGGTAGATCGCGCCGACCTCGGCCTCATCGGTGATGCCCTTGATCCACTTGATGGCGGCTTCGATCGCCTTGCCATCGGAGGACGCGACCTTGATCGTGCCATCGTCCTCGATGTCGATCTTGGCGCCGGTCTTCTCGACGATCTCGCGGATCACCTTGCCGCCGGTGCCGATCACTTCGCGGATCTTGTCGGTCGGGATGGTGATGGTCTCGATGCGCGGCGCGAACTCGCCGACGCTGGAGCGCGAGGTGTCGATGGCCTTGGCCATCTCGTCGAGGATGTGCTCGCGACCCGCCTTGGCCTGGCCGAGGGCGACCTTCATGATCTCCTCGGTGATGCCGGCGATCTTGATGTCCATCTGCAGGGACGTGACGCCGTCGGCCGTGCCGGCGACCTTGAAGTCCATGTCGCCCAGGTGGTCCTCGTCGCCGAGAATGTCGCTGAGCACCGCGAAGCGCTCGCCCTCGAGGATCAGGCCCATGGCGATGCCGGCCACCGGCTTCTTCATCGGCACGCCCGCATCCATCAGCGCCAGGGAGGTGCCGCACACGGTCGCCATCGAGCTCGAGCCGTTCGACTCGGTGATCTCGGACACCACGCGGATGGTATAGGGGAAGTCCTCCGCCCGCGGGCGGATCGGGTTGATGGCGCGCCAGGCGAGCTTGCCGTGGCCGATCTCGCGGCGGCCGGGCGACCCCATGCGGCCGGCTTCGCCGACCGAGTAGGGCGGGAAGTTGTAGTGCAGCATGAAGTTCACCTTGCCGGTGCCCTCGAGGCTGTCGATGTACTGCTCGTCTTCGCCGGTGCCCAGCGTGGCAACGACGAGGGCCTGGGTTTCACCGCGGGTGAAGATTGCCGAGCCGTGCGTGCGCGGCAGCACGCCGACTTCCGCAACGATCGGGCGGACGGTCTGCAGATCGCGGCCGTCGATGCGCAGGCCGGTATCAAGCACGTTCCAGCGGACGATCTTGGCCTGCAGGTTGTGAATGACCTCGCCGAGCGCTTCGCCCGAGACGCTGCCGTCCTCGATGCGGGCGGCGAAATGCTCCTTGACCTTCTTCTTGGCGGCATCGACCGCGGCGTAGCGCTCGTCCTTCCTGGTGATCTTGTAGGCGGCGCGCAGGTCGGTCTCGGCAACCGAAAGGACGTCCTTTTCGAGCGCCGAGTAGTCCGGCGCGGTGAAGTCGCGCGGCTCCTTGGCGGCCAGCTCGGCGAGCTTGATGATCGCGTCGATGACCTTCTTGGACGCTTCGTGGCCGAACATCACGGCGCCGAGCATCACGTCTTCGGAGAGCTCCTGGGCTTCCGATTCGACCATCAGCACGGCATCGGCAGTGCCGGCCATGACCAGGTCGAGCTTGGATTCGGCGCGACGGTCGACGGCGAGATTGAGCACGTACTCGCCATTGACCAGGCCGACGCGCGCGGCCCCGATCGGGCCCATGAACGGCACGCCCGAAATGGTCAGCGCCGCCGAGGCCGCAACCATCGACAGCACGTCCGGATTGTTCTCCATGTCGTGCTGGAGGACGGTAATGACGACCTGCGTCTCGTTCTTGTAGCCATCGGGGAACAGCGGACGGATCGGGCGGTCGATCAGGCGCGAGACCAGCGTCTCGTTCTCGGTCGGGCGGCCTTCGCGCTTGAAGTAGCCGCCGGGGATCTTGCCGGCCGCGAAGTACTTTTCCTGGTAGTTGACGGTGAGCGGGAAGAAGTCCTGGCCGGGCTTGGCCGTCTTCGCCGAAACCACGGTGGCGAGAACCACGGTCTCACCGAGGGTGGCGAGCACGGCGCCGTCGGCCTGGCGCGCAATCTTGCCGGTCTCGAGGGTGAGGGGCTGGCCGCCCCAGTTCAGCTCAACCTTGTGATGGTCGAAATGGATGGTCATCGTCTCAGCTTTCCATTCTGCCGGAACGAGCAGGAACGCGGGGGGCGTAGACAAACCCCGCGAACTCGTCCGGTGTGCCAGCGGCGCCCGCACCCCATGTGCAGCGCTCCGCCCAAGAATCGGCACGGGTTCCGCGCTGACGCTCCGCCCTGTGGCGGATGCGGAACATGGACAAGACGATGAGCCGCTCATGTCCCTGCAGGGGACGCCGTCCGGCGCCGTGAGCGGCCGATGATCTCGCCATGCTCCGCGTAGGTCTGTCAGCCTACGCCATGGCTCCGCATCCTCGTGGAGCCGGACCGCGAGGCGTACCTCGCCGTCCTGTCGGTATCGCCGGGAAAGGCCTTAGCGGCGCAGGCCCAGGCGTTCGATGAGCGCCTTGTAGCGCGCCTCGTCGATCTTCTTGACATAGTCGAGCAGGCGGCGGCGCGTCGACACCATCTTCAGCAGCCCGCGGCGGGGTGATTGTCCTTGCCGTGGCTCTTGAAGTGTTCGGTGAGATTGGCGATGCGTTCGCTCAGGATCGCAACCTGGACTTCCGGCGAACCGGTATCGTCCTTCTTGGTGGCGAAGTCCTTGATGAGCGCGGTCTTGCGCTCGGCAGTGATCGACATCGGTCAGGTCCTTTCAAGTGGAGGATCGGGGTCGCTGCCGCCCGGGATGTCGTCCAGGCGGAGCCGTCGGGCGAGCCGGCTTTGCCTGGCTCGCGCGCTCCTATAGGCGAAAGCACCGCCGGACGCCAGCTATTTGTCCGCTTCGGGCCTGCCGGCCTCGCTGCCGGCATGGGCGGGATCGATGGCGGCGAGCGGCACGACGAACCGCCAGACGAGCATGTCGGCCTCCACCTCGCGCCGCACCTCGGCTCCCAGCGACCGGCCGACCATGGTCTCCAGCACCGTGGTGCCGAAGCCGCGGCGCGTATTGTCCTGCGCCCGCCCGACGCCGATGCCGCTCTCGCGCCACTCGAACGCCAGCGCCTCCTCGACCCGCTGCCAGGTGACGTCGAGCCGCCCGCCTTCGCGCGCGAAGGCGCCATACTTGACGGCGTTGGTGGCCAGTTCGTGCGCCGCCATGCCGAGGATCTGCGCTGCCTGCGCATTGAGCCTGAGGCTCTGCCCGTCGACCACGACGCGCACGCCGTCGACCGGGCAGAACGGGTCGATCTGGCCGACCAGCAGTTCCCTGAGGTCGACGCCGGCGACGCCGTGGGCCAGCAGCAGGTCGGTCGAGCGGGCGAGGCCGAAGATGCGCTTCTCGAAGCTCGACACGAACTCCGGCACCGAGTCGGCACCGCGCGCCGTCTGCTTGGCCATGGCCGCGATCACCGTCATCTGGTTCTTGGAGCGATGCGCCAGTTCGCGCATCAGGAAGCGCACCTCCGTTTCGGCCGCCTGCCGCCGCCGCGACGCATCGCCGAGCGCGGTGGAGACCGTCTCGATCTCGGCGATCGGAAAGGCCCGCGCCTCGACCGGCTGGCCGGCGCCCAGGCGCCTGGCGTCCGCCTCGAGACCGTGCACCGAGCGGCCAATCTGCAACCCGACCCAGTAGACCACCAGCACCACCAGCGCCGCCAGCAGCACGCCGCCGGCCAGCAGCGACCAGAACGCATCGGCCAGCGGTCGTGCCACGATGTCGCCGGGCGCCCAGGCCACCACCGTCCAGTCCGACAGCAGCGAGCGCTGCGCCACCAGCAGCGATGGCTTGTCTCCCACCGTCTCGTGCCGCCAGCCGAAGCTCGAGTCCACAGTCTGCGCGCCCTCGAGGCGGAACCGATCGCCGGTCTGGCCCGCCCCCGGGGATGCCGCGATGATCAGCCCGGCGCCGTCGAGCAAGGCGACGTTCCATCCGTCCGGCAACCGGTTGGACAGCAGGACCGGCGCGAGTTGCGTCGCCGCCCGGTTGAACCCGAGGACCACCGGGCCCAGTCGCGTCGCCTCGACCCGCTGCAGCACGTTGACCACGTATTCCTGCGACACCGCGCCCCGCACCAGATCGGACACTACCGTGCCTTCGCTCGCGAAGGCCTTGCCGCTGGATACGGCATCCGCCGATTTCCCCTGCACCCCCGGGGCGTAGGGGCGGCGCGTGCTCATCATCGCCTCGAGAGCGCGATTGAGCACGTACACATACGAACCGGTGCCGGCGAGGGCAGTGCTGACCTGGTCGTGGAACGTCGCCATGTCGCCCGCGATCAGGGCGGGGTTGGTGGTCAGCACCTTGAGCGTCGTCGCATTGGCATTGAGTTCGCGGTCCACCGCCTGCGCGATCGAGCGCGCCGTGCCGGTGATCAGGGTTTCGACGATGCGTTCCTGGGCCTCGTTATTGCGCTGCAGCAGCACCGCCGAAAAGACGAAGGCCGGTACCAGCGCCACCAGCGCCAGGACGAACAGGTAGACGGCAATCGGCCGTGCGGCGCGGCGCCGACGCCGGGCGGGTTCGGAGACCCCGCCACCGTCAGCCATCTGAGTGCCCGGCGAACATGAAGTCGGCGCCCCTGGTCAACACGAGACTGCAGGAACGGTGCATCGCAGCGAATGGTTCCGTCGGACCCGGAACTTTCCCGCTCAGCCGGAAAACACCCGCGACGGCACGAACTGTCCGCGCTCGACCCGTCCCAGCGCCACCGGGGTGCCGCCACTGCTGGCCCAGGCCGCCTCGATCGCCAGCGGCGCGCCCGCCCCGGTGAGCAGCACCGGATTGCCGAAGCGCAGCGTCGTCGCCTGCGCCGGCGACAGCCGCACCTCGGCAAGCTCGCCCAGGCCCGCCGCGATCGGCAGCAGCAGGCCATCGCGGTCGGCACTGGCCTCGAGGTCGGCAAGGCTCACCGCATCGCTGTCGTCGAACGGGCCGACGGCGGCGCGATGCAGCGCCACCACGTGGCCGCATGTTCCCAGCGCCCGCGCCAGGTCGCGCGCCAGGGCCCGCACATACGTGCCCTTCTCGCAGGCCATCTCGAAGCGGCTTTCGGCCGTGCCGTGTTCAACCAGCACCAGGCGGTCGATGACCACCGGCCGCGGCTCGAGCACCACGCTCTCGCCGGCCCGCGCCAGGTCGTAGGCCCGTTCGCCGTCGATCTTGATGGCCGAGAAGGCCGGCGGCGTCTGCAGGATCTCGCCGGTGAAGGCCGGCAGCATGGCCATGACCGCCGCCGCGTCGGGGCGGTAGGAGGAGCGCGCGCTCACCTCTCCCTCGGCATCGTCGGTGGTCGTTTCCTCGCCCCAGCGAATGGTGAAGCGGTAGACCTTCTGGCCGTCCTGCACCACCGGCACGGTCTTGGTCGCTTCCCCGAGCGCGATCGGCAGAAGGCCCGTCGCCAGCGGATCGAGCGTGCCGGCATGCCCGGCCTTCCTGGCCCCGAACAGCCAGCGCACTTTGCCCACCGCCTGGGTCGAGGTCATGTCGTAGGGCTTGTCGAGGATCAGCCAGCCCGAGACGTTGCGTTTCATGTTCTTCTCGCTCACCGGCCGCACCGCCCTTCGGTTGACCGCCCGCGGGCCGGCCCTCCACGGGGGCGACCGACGCCGGTCAGGGTCCTCGCTGCGCTCGTCCAGCTGCCGCCGGTCACGCGTCGTCCTCGTCCTCGCCGAGGTCGCGCTGGACCCGTTCGGAACGGAGCAGGGCGTCGATCTTGCCGAACTCCTCGAACGTGTTGTCGACGAAGAAGCGCAGGTCGGGGGGGAACTTGAGGTCGAGCTCGGGGGCAATGCGGCCGCGGATGAAGCGGTGGTGCCGGTTGAGCGCCGCCACCACCTCGGCCGAGCCCTCGCCGCCCAGTGGCATCACGTAGGCATTGGCGAGCTTGAGGTCCGGCGTCATGCGCACTTCCGGCACGGTGATCACCTTGCCGGCCAGCAGCGGGTCCTCGATCTCGCCGCGCGAAAACAGCGCGGCAAGGGCATGGCGCACCAGTTCGCCGACGCGCAGCATGCGCTGGCTGGGGCCGGTGGGCTTGTGGGTATCGCGTTTCATCGGCCCGAGTTAGGCCCTCAGCCGGGTCACGTCAACGCCTGCCGCTCACGGGGCGATGGTCTCGAAGCGCACCACCGCCTGCAGTTCCGCCGCGCGGGCCTGGAACGTGGCGGCATCCACCGGCCAGGTGGCGGGGTCCGAGGGGTCGAAGGCGGGCCCCTTCCACTCCTGGTAGACCATGGCGATGCCCTTGCCGGACTTGCGGAACACCGCCACCATCACTTCGCCCTGCCCGGCCAGCCGGCCGGTGTCGCGATAGGCACCGCAGACCATGCCGAGGGCGGGAAAGTCGGTCTCGGTCTCTGCCCCGAAGTTGAAAAAGCCGATGGCATCGTCGGCACAGATCTGTGCGTAGCCCGCCATCGTCGCCCGCCGGTAGTCGTCGAGGCTGCGATCAGGCAGGAGCGTGGCGCGCGCCGCAAAGGTCGTCGTCCAGTTCTCGATCGACTGCCCGCGCGGGAAGAACTCGACAAAGGCCTGCACCGCATCGGCATAGGTATTGCGCGACACCAGCGTCTGGAGGTCCGGCGCCAGACGCTCGGCCGGGGTGAGCCAGTCCGGCGTCGGCAGCGTGAAGCGGTGCCCCAGGGCCTCGAACACGATGTTGACGCCCTCGCGCCCGAGCCGGGTACCGGCGGCGTCGTCGGCGAGGGCGGGGCCGGCGAGGGCAAGGGCAAGGGCCAGGGCGAGCAACAGGATACGCATGGGAGGGGAAACTATGCGGGCGTAGGGGTGAAGTCGAGGGCTACCGGTAGCCCGCCGCCTGCAGCTCGAACAGCTCGGCATAGCGGCCGCCGTTCTGCATCAGCTCGGCGTGGGTGCCCTGCTCCTCGACCTTGCCATCGGCCAGGACGACGATGCGGTCGGCCATCCGCACGGTGGAGAAGCGGTGCGAGATGAGGACGGCAGTGGTGCCTTCGGCGAGGTTCTTGAAGCGGGTGAACACTTCGGCCTCGGCCCGCGCGTCGAGGGCCGCCGTCGGTTCGTCGAGGATGATGATCTCGGCCTCGCGCATGTAGGCGCGCGCGATGGCCAGCTTCTGCCACTCGCCGCCCGAAAGGTCCTGTCCCTTCTGGAAGGTCCGCCCCAGCATCTGGTCGTAGCCCTCGGGGAGCTTCCTGATCGCCGCGTCGGCGAGACTCTGCGTCGCCGCCGAAACGACGCGGGCCCGATCGCCGGCCGCCTCGATCCGGCCCACCCCGATATTGTCGGCGGCCGAGAAGCTGTAGCGCAGGAAATCCTGGAAGATCGCCCCGACATGGGTGCGCACGTCGGCGGTGGCGAAGTCCTTGAGGTCGGTGCCGTCGACCAGGACGCGCCCCTCGTCCGGGTCGTAGAGCCGCGTCATCAGCTTGACGATGGTGGTCTTGCCCGCGCCGTTCTCGCCGACCAGCGCCAGCGTCTCGCCGGCCGGGACCGTGAAGCTGAGGTTGCGCACCGCCCAGCGTTCCGAGCCGGGATAGCGGAAACCGACATTGTCGAACACGATCCCCTGCCTGAGCGGCACCGGGAACGGTTTCGGCTCGGCGGGATCGAGGATGGTGGGCGCGATCTCGAAGAAGCTGAACAGGTCGTCGAGATAGAGCGACTGCCCGGCGATCTGGGTGAAGCCGATGAGGATCTGCTGCAGGTAGCCGTTGAGCTGATTGAACGAGGTGGCGAGGAAGACGAGGTCGCCGATCGTGAACTCGCCGTGCAGCGTGCGCCACACGATATAGGCATAGGCGGCATAGTAGGTGAGGGTGGAGAGCGCGGCGAGCGCCCCCGTCTGCCAGGCGCGCCGGATCGAGAGCGCGGTGTTTTCGGCGAGGATCTGGGCGCTGAGCGTGCGGAAGCGGTCCGAGAGGAAGTCCCCCAGCCCGAACAGCTTGATCTCCTTGGCGCTGTCGGCGCTGGCCCCGATCTCGCGCAGATATTGCAGCTGCCGCCGCTCCGGCGAGCGGTTGTGGCTGATCCAGTAGGCCAGCCGGTTGAAGCGGAATTCACCCCATACCGCCGGGGCCAGTGAAACGGCGAGCAGCGCGATCAGCAGCGGCGCGTAGACGAACAGCCCCGCCGCCAGCGCCACGGCAGTGATCACGGCCTGGCCCTGGCCGAACAGTTGCGAGATCACCGTCGAGCGGCTGGCGGCCTGCCGCCGGGCCCGTTCGAGGCTGTCCTGGTATTCGGCCTGCTCGAAATGCTTGAGGTCGAGCCGCGAGGCGTGCCGCATCAACTCGAGGCTGACGGCGTTGGAGTGGCTCTCGCCGAGGATCGCGTCGACCACCCCGATGGCGCGGTTGAAGCCGTCGCGGGCCAGCACCAGGACGAGTTCCACGCCGAGCAGCAGCGCCAGCCAGTTGAGCCGTCCGCTGGCCAGCCAGTCGGCCGGTTCCGGGCCGGGCGAGCCCAGCGTGCCCTGGCGCACCACCTCGTCGATGATCAGCTTGGTGAGCAGCAGCACCAGCGGCGGCTGCACCGCGACGACCACGCGCAGTCCGATCGAGAGCGACATCAGCCCCGGGCTGGTCCGCCACATCTGCGCGAACAGCCGGCCGAGGTGCCGGATGGTCTTCAGCCGCGCGCCCTTGTCGAAGGGAAGCGCATCGGGGATATCGGCGCCGTACCGGCCGCCGCCCGGCCGCCCTCCTCCTCCCATCGGTCCACGCGCCATCGGGTGCTCCACAACCAGCGCCCGACGCGGGACGCGACACTCCGCCGGTGACGATAGGGAGCCCGATGCGGTCGATCAAGCCGGCAGAACGGGTGGGTGGGGATAGGCGGATCGGAGCGGCCCGGGCTCGTTTCACGTGAATCAGGCGATTGATCTGCAACGGTTTTTCGGACGCTCGCCGCACCGTCGCCCGGCTTCGGCCACGATGCTGAACGAAGCCATCCCCGGCAGTGCGCGGATCCGGTCCTGTCTCGGGGCAGGGATCGAGCCGCACCCATGGCTGGAAGACAGGCGCCGCCGCAACGGGTGCGGCGGCGATCAGTGATGGCCGAATGCAGCGCAGCAGCGCTCTCGGCATCAGAGCGTGCGGGTCACCTGCTCCACGCGGAAGCATTCGATGACGTCGCCGGCGCGGATGTCTTCGTAGTTCTCGAAGGCCATGCCGCATTCCTGGCCGACCGGCACTTCCTTGACCTCGTCCTTGAAGCGCTTGAGCGTCTTGAGCTTGCCTTCGTGGATCACGACGTTGTCGCGCAGCAGGCGTACGCCAGCGCCGCGTTCGACGATGCCCTCGGTCACCTGGCAGCCGGCGACCTTGCCGACCTTGGTGATCTGGAACACTTCCTTGATCGTGGCGTAGCCGATGAAGGTCTCGCGGCGTTCCGGCTTCAGCAGGCCGCTCATCGCCGCCTTCACGTCATCGACGAGGTCGTAGATGATGTTGTAGTAGCGGATCTCGATGCCGTCGCGCTGGGCCAGGTCCGAGGCCTGCTTGTTGGCGCGGACGTTGAAGCCGATGATGATGGCGCTCGAGGCCGCGGCCAGGGTCACGTCGGACTCGGTGATCGCGCCCACCCCGCTCATCAGGATCTGGGCCGAGACTTCATCGGTCGAGAGCTTGTTGAGCGAGGCATTGATCGCCTCGACCGAACCCTGCACGTCGCCCTTGATGATCAGCGGGAACTTGGAAACACCCGACGCCTTGAGCTGGTTCATCATCTGCTCGAGGCTGGTGGCGCCGCCACCGGCGGTCTTCTCGCGGATCAGGCGCTGGCGGTATTCGGTCACCTCGCGGGCCCTGGCTTCCGACTCGACCACGCTGAAGCGGTCGCCGGCATTGGGTACGCCGGTGAAGCCGAGCACCTCGACCGGCACCGACGGGCCGGCTTCCTTGACCTGCTCGCCCTTGTCGTTGATCAGCGCGCGGACGCGGGCGAACTCGGTGCCGGCGACGACGATATCGCCGATCGCGAGCGTACCGCGCTGCACCAGTACCGTCGCCCCCGAACCGCGGCCGCGGTCGAGCTTGGCCTCGATGACGAGACCCTCGGCGCGCCCGTCGCGGGCCACCTTGAGCTCGAGGACTTCGGCCTGCAGCAGGATGGTCTCGAGCAGCCGGTCGAGACCGGCCTTGGTCACCGCCGAAACCTCGACGTCGAGCGTCTCGCCGCCCATCGATTCGACGAACACCTCGTGCTGCAGCAGTTCGGTGCGCACCCGGGTGGGGTTGGCGCTCGGCTTGTCCATCTTGTTGATGGCCACGATGATCGGCACCCCGGCCGCCTTGGCGTGCCGGATCGACTCGATCGTCTGCGGCATCACCCCGTCATCGGCGGCCACCACCAGCACGGCGATGTCGGTGGCCTGCGCGCCGCGGGCCCGCATGGCGGTGAACGCCTCGTGGCCAGGGGTGTCGAGGAAGGTGATCTTCTGGCCGTTCTTCTCGACCTGGTAGGCACCGATATGCTGGGTGATACCGCCCGCCTCGCCGGAAACCACGTTGGTCTCGCGGATGGCATCGAGCAGGCTCGTCTTGCCGTGGTCGACGTGGCCCATGATGGTGACCACCGGGGCGCGGTCGGTCAGGTCCTCGGCCTTGTCGTCGGCCGGGATGTCGTACAGACCCTCTTCCACGTCGGCGTCGGAGACGCGCTTGACGGTATGGCCCAGCTCGGTGGCGATCAGTTCGGCGGTGTCGCTGTCGACGACGTCGGTGATCTTCACCATCTGGCCCTGCGCCATCAGGATCTTGATCACGTCCACGGCGCGCTCGGCCATGCGGTTGGCCAGTTCCTGTACCGTGATGGCCTCGGGGATGGTCACTTCGCGGCTGAGCTTGGGCGCTGCCTGCTGGTTGCGGCCGAGCTTCTTGTTCTGCCGCCGCCGCATGGCGGCGAGCGAGGGACCGCGGTCGCGATCGGACTCGGTGGTGGCGCTCGCCAGCGTCAGACGACTGCGCGCGAACGCCTCCTCGCCGGCGCGGCGGGTCGGGCGCTCCGGCGTGGCGACGCGCGCCACTCCGCCCCGACGGGCATTCTCCAGTTCGGTGGCGTTGACCAGCGGACGGACCGCCGGCACAGCGCGGGTCTTGCGGCCATCCGCCTCGGAGGGCGGCGCCGGCGGCAGGTCGGCCACCGGTGTCGGCGCCGGCCGCCGCAGCGGTGCGGTCTCTGCAGCGCGACGGGCCGGCGATACGCGCGGCTCGCGCGAAACCGAGGCGATCTCGGCCACCTCTTCCAGTGCCCGCTGGCCATCGACGGCCCGCTGCTTGGCTTCCTCGGCCCGCTGCGCTTCTTCGCGCAAGGCGCGGCGGCGGGCATCTTCCTCGTTCCGCCGGGCCTCCTCGGCGACGGCGCGGGCCTGTTCCTCGGCCTGCCGGCTCGCCGCTTCGCGCAGGGCTCTCGCCCGGGCATCGGCTTCCGTGGCGCTCAGTCCCATCGAGGTGCGTGCGCCGCCCTGCGCGGGACGTGCCTGCGGTCGCCCGCCGCCAGGCCCGCCATAGGGACGGTTGCTCTGGCCGGGTGCGCCGCCGGACCCCGGGCGCGGTGCCGGCGAGGCCGGAGCACTGGGCGGACGCGGGGCATGGCCGCCCGGCGCACCCGGCGGCACGAAGCGCGTACGCTTCTCGACCACCACGGTGTTTCGGGACGAGCGTGCCACGTTGGGGCGGCCACCGAGGTTCGGGGCACCCTTGAGTGTCAGCGTCTTCTTGCCGCCGGCACCGGACTCGTCGCGCTTGTCGTCGTTATCAGCCATGTAACTCGCGTCTTCCTTGCGAAACTCGCATTGCAGGCCCAGCGGGTCCCTGCGTCTTCACTCTGGTGGTCCGGGCCCGCGGGGCGGCGAAGCGCTGCCGCGCCGCTCGAATAGCCCATCTAGTTGGCAATGTAACGTGCCAGTCTTTCGGCTCGTTTCACCGCCGCCTGGGCCGCACCCCCCTTGGTGAGCGCAGCATGTATCACATTTTCGATCCCGAGTGCCAAACCCATTTGCCCCGAATCGAGCATTTCGAAATGGCGCGCCTCGACCGGTTCGAGACCGGCTTCCGCCGCCGCCCTGGAGTAGCCCCTGAGCGAGCCCAGGAGCTTGTTGCGGCCATCTTCGGCCGCGTCCGAGGCGGTCAGCAGCGCCACCACCTCGCCCGCCTCGATGGCGGCCTTCACCTTGGTCGCCCCGGTGACCAGCTGGCCCGCCTTGCGGGCAAGGCCCAGGGCACTGAGCAGCCGCTCCTCGAGACGCCGGCGCGTCAGCCCGGCCAGATCGTCGGGCACCTTGACCTCGGCCTTGAGGCTGCGGGCGAAGGCCTTCTTCTTCTGCGCCTCCGCCACCGACCTGAGGCCCAGTGTCACCCACACCCCCCGCCCTTCGGCCAGGGCATCGGTATCGGGCACCACCTCGTCGTCGGGCGAGACCGCAAAGCGGATCAGATCGTCGACGGCCCTGACCTCGCGGGTCAGGGCGCACATCCGTTCGGTTTCCTGCTGCCGCGGCACCTTGCCCTCCGGAGCGCCCCTATGCGGGCGCGCCCTCCTCTTCGACCACCGCCTCGGCCGGAGCGAGGTCGGCCTCGGTGATCCAGCCGGCCTTCAGGCGGGCATTGAGGATCATGTCCTCGGCCTCCTCCCGGCTCACCGGGAAGTCCTTGAACGTGCCGTCGAAGCGCTTGGTCTCGCCGTCCTTGCGCTCGGTCCAGCCCACCAGGTCGTCGGCGGCGCAGCCGGCGAAGTCCTCGACTGTCTTGATGCCTTCCTTGCCCAGCGCCACCAGCATGGCGGCAGTGAGGCCGGGCACCTCGTAGAGCTCGTCCGCGACGCCCAGCGTGATGCGCTCGTCATCGTTGGCCTTCTCGATGGCCGCCAGGTACTCGGTGGCGCGGTTCTGGATTTCCGCCGCCGTCTCCTCGTCGAAGCCCTGGATCGAGGCGATCTCGCCGCCATCGATATAGGCCAGCTCCTCGACCGAGGAGAAGCCTTCCGAGGCCAGCAGCTGCGCCACCATCTCGTCGACGTCGAGGGCCTGCATGAACAGGCTGGAGCGCTCGGAGAATTCCTTCTGGCGCCGCTCGCTTTCCTCCTGCTCGGTGAGGATGTCGATATCCCAGCCGATGAGCTGGCTCGCCAGCCGGACATTCTGGCCGCGCCGGCCGATGGCGAGGCTCAGCTGCTCGTCCGGCACCACCACTTCGATGCGTTCGGCCTGCTCGTCGAGCACCACCTTGGCGACGTCCGCCGGCTGCAGCGCCGAGACCACCAGATCGGCGATCGATTCGGTCCACGGGATGATGTCGATCTTTTCGCCCTGCAGTTCGGCGACCACCGCCTGCACGCGGCTGCCGCGCATGCCGACGCAGGCGCCCACCGGGTCGATGGACGAATCCGAGCTCGTCACCGCGATCTTGGCGCGGCTGCCCGGGTCCCGGGCAATCGAGCGGATGGTGATGATGCCGTCGTAGATCTCCGGCACTTCCTGCATGAACAGCTTGGCCATGAACTGCGGATGCGTGCGGGAAAGGAAGATCTGCGGGCCGCGCTGCTCGCGGCGCACGTCGTAGATATAGGCCCGTACCCGGTCGCCGTAGCGATAGAGCTCGCGCGGGATCAGCTCGTCGCGGCGGATGATGGCTTCGCCGCGGCCGAGGTCGACGATGACATTGCCGTATTCGACGCGCTTGACGCTGCCGTTGACGATCTCGCCGATGCGGTTGATGTACTCGTCATGCATGCGGTCGCGCTCGGCATCGCGCACCTTCTGCACGATCACCTGCTTGGCCGACTGCGCCGCGATGCGGCCGAACTCGATCGGCGGCAGCGGCTCGGTGACATAGTCGCCCAGCTTGGCCGCGCCGTTGCGCGCCTGTGCGTCCCTGAGCCCGATCTGCCGACCGAATTCCTCGACCGTCTCGACCACTTCGAGCAGCCGCCACAGCCTGAGTTCGCCGGTGCGCGGGTTGATCTCGGCGCGGACATTGGTCTCGGCGCCGTAGCGGGTCTTGGCCGCCTTCTCGATCGCGTCCTGCATGGACTCGATGACGATCATGCGATCGATCGACTTCTCGCGGGCTACGGCATCGGCGATCTGGAGCAGCTCCAGTCGGTTCGCGCTAACGGCCATGTCAGTTGGTCTCCTCAGTGGCGTCGAGTTCACCCAGTTCGACGGTCTCGATCTCGTCGTCGTCGTCGATCGGGTATTCTTCCTGGTCGGTGCGCGCCATGTTCATCAGCGCGTCGGTCATCACCAGCTTGGCTTCGCTCAGGAGCTGCAGCGGCAGCCGGTGATCGGGATCGGTGCCCTTGGGGGCATCGGGGAGGCGGATGGTCACCGCCTCGTCGTCGACGGCGACGATCTCGCCGCGAAAGCGCTTGCGCCCCGCGATCAGGTCGGTGAGCTCGACCTTGGCCTCATGGCCGAGATAGGTGCGGAAATCCCGCGCCCTGACCAGCGGCCGGTCGATGCCGGGCGAGGAGACCTCGAGATGGTACTCGCGGTCGATCGGGTCCTCGACGTCGAGCACCGGGGGAGATTTCCTTGCTCAGCCGCTCGCAGTCGGTGATGGTGAAGCGGCCATTGCCGTCCTCGGCCATCACCTGCAGCGTCAGCCCGTTCTCCTGGGTCACCTTCACCCGAACGAGGCTGTAGCCCAGGTCATTGGCCACCGGCTCGATGATCCGCGCGATGCGGGTCTCGAGGCCGGTCTCCTTGAGGTAGCGCTTTTCGCCGAGGTCGAACGCCATGGTTTTGCGTCGGGTCCCTTGAAAACAAAAAGAGCGGGGGCCCGCCAGGCACCCACTCTCGCTTATCAGCCAGAGATGTTGTTGGCGTTCATATAGCGCCGATGCCGGCACAACGCAAGCGGGGTCGGGCTCAGCCGAGGAAGGCGGCGAGCGCGGCGACGAAGCCGGGGCCGGTGCGTGCGCTGCCATGGTCGCCGGGCACGAGGATCAGCCGCGCGCCGGGGATGGCGGCGGCGAGGACCTCCGGGTGCACGGCGAGGGGTCGACATCGCCCGCAAGGAGCAGCGTCGGTACCGCGATGCGATCGAGCCCGATCGGGGTCGCGTGCACCACCTCGGCATGCGCGGCGAGCGCGAGGCAGTCGTTGCCGCGCGCCTCGGCGCCGGTGCGGAAGCCCTGGACAGGGGCGGGAAAGCCCGAGATGTCGTCGGCCCGCATCGCGGCCGCCAGCACGCGATTGTCGAGGGCGCGCCGGTCGACCCCGCCGCAGGCGACGACCCCCTCGCCGACCCCGCCGATGGCCAGCCGGCCGAGGCGCGGCTCGGCGGTGGCGACGAGGAGCGCGATCACCGCGCCCATCGAATAGCCGACCAGATCGTAACGGGCAAAGCCGAGGTGCGTCGCGAGCTCGCGGACGTCCGCCGCCATCCGCGCCTCGCCGTAGCAGCGGCTGTCATGCGGCTTGTCGGACGCGCCGTGGCCGCGCGCATCTAGCCCCACCACCCGCCGCCCGAGCCCGGCGAGGCGCAGGGCGATGCCGCAATCGACCCACTCGGTGTGCGTGGTGGCACTGAAGCCGTGCTGCAAGACGATCGGCACGCCCCCCGGTCCTCCGCCGAGCTCGTGAAAGGCGATCCCGATCCCGTCCGAAGCGATGAAGCGATTCACGCGGCCCTCCCTGTCCATCGTGCGAAACTAGGGACCGGAGCGGGGCCGCGTAAAGCCCGGCAGCGCGGGACGGCACTGGGCAGGCCCCGCCCACCCCTTGGCAGGGCGCACGCAGCCGCTATGGTGCGCGGCGAGGACAAGGGAGTTGAGTGATGAAGACGCGCGCGGCCGTGGCATTTGCGGCAAACCAGCCCCTCGAGATCGTCGAGCTCGATCTCGAAGGCCCCCGGGCCGGCGAGGTGCTGGTCGAGATCCGGGCGACGGGCATCTGCCACACCGATGCGTTCACCCTCTCGGGGGCGGACCCGGAGGGACTGTTCCCCTCGATCCTCGGGCACGAGGGGGCGGGCGTGGTGCTGGAGGTGGGGCCGGGGGTCACGAGCCTCAAGCCCGGCGACCATGTGATCCCGCTCTATACGCCCGAATGCCGCGAGTGCCCTTCCTGCCTCAGCCGCAAGACCAACCTCTGCACCGCCATCCGCGCCACCCAGGGCAAGGGGCTGATGCCCGACGGCACCTCGCGCTTTTCCTATAAGGGCGAGACCATCTACCACTACATGGGCTGCTCGACCTTTTCCAACCACACCGTGCTGCCTGAGATCGCGCTGGCAAAGATCGACCCGAAAGCGCCGTTCGACAAGGTGTTCTACATCGGCTGCGGGGTGACCACCGGGGTCGGCGCGGTGCTCAACACCGCCCGGGTCGAGGCCGGCGCCACCGCCGTGGTGTTCGGGCTCGGTGGCATCGGGCTCAATGTCATCCAGGGGCTGCGGCTCGCCGGGGCCGACATGATCATCGGCGTCGACATCAACAACGACAAGCGCCAGTGGGGCGAGCGCTTCGGCATGACGCACTTCGTCAATCCCAGGGAGATCGAGGGCGAGATCGTCCCCCATCTCGTCAACCTCACCAGGCGCGGCGCCGACCAGATCGGCGGGGCCGACTACACTTTCGACTGCACCGGCAACACCACGGTGATGCGCCAGGCACTGGAAGCGAGCCATCGCGGCTGGGGCAAGTCGGTGGTGATCGGGGTGGCCGGCGCCGGCCAGGAAATCTCGACCCGGCCGTTCCAATTGGTCACCGGCCGCACCTGGATGGGCACCGCCTTCGGCGGCGCGCGCGGCCGCACCGACGTGCCCAAGATGGTCGACTGGTACATGAGCGGCAAGCTCGAGATCGACCCGATGATCACCCATACGCTGCGGCTCGAGGACATCAACAAGGGCTTCGACCTCTTGCACCACGGCGAGAGCATCCGCAGCGTGGTGCTGTTCTGAGGGGTGTGACGCGTCCTCCGACGCTGTGTTGACATTGTACATACGGTAGATCATTGGTTGGCAGAAAGTCCGCCGGGAGCGGCGCCTGTCGAAGAAGGAAGCCACCATGACCGCCTCGTCTGCTCGCGCCGCCCGCTCGGGTATGGCGCAGAAGCGCGATACGACCATCAACATCCGCCTGACGGCGCGGATGCGGGACCTAATCGATTCCGCGGCAAGCTCAGTCGGCAAGACCCGTTCCGAGTTCATTCTCGAAAGTGCCAGCCGGCAGGCTATCGACATGCTTCTGGACCAGCGGCTGTTTTCGCTGGGAGAAGCGGAGTACGCGGCGTTCGTCAGCGCTCTCGACCGCCCGCCGGAGCCGCCCGCAAAACTCCGCGCGCTGTTCCACCAGAAGGCTCCGTGGGAGCAGTGACCGCGGTCGGCGAGGCCGGGTCCCCACGCGTTGGCCCGCCCGTGCCCATTCGGGCCGATCATGTCACCAGCCGATTTGTCTGCGGCAAGCCAAACCTCGACGACTGGCTTAAGCTGCGTGCGCTGCGATCGGAAGGCCGCAGCGCGCGAACCTACGTGGTCTGTGTGAGGGACGAGGTCGTCGGGTACTACTGCATTGCCACCGGATCGGTTCGCGTCGACGAGCTGCCCAAGAAACTCGCGGGCGACATGCCGTCCTCGGTACCGGTCATCACGCTCGGTCGACTGGCCGTTCACAGCGGCTACCAGGGGCTGAGGATCGGCCAGGGGCTGCTCAAGGACGCCCTGTCGCGATCCCTACAGATCTCGCAGCAGATCGGCTGCCGGGCCGTACTGGTTCACGCCATCGACGAAAATGCTGCGGCCTTCTATGCCGCCTTCGGCTTCGTCCCCTATCCTGCCGGCGGGCGGACGTTCTTCATGCCGATCAAGTCCATCGCGGCCGCGCTGTAGGGCGCGCTGGAAGCGTGCTTGGTCGAGGGATTGCGAGGGATGCTCCACCCGGCAAAGGGCCGAGTCGTCGCATGTCGTGAGTCGGTGAAGGCGATCGCCCCGCGGTACCGTCGCTGCCGGTTGTGTCCATCGGCAAGGACCGATAGATTAACGTTCTTCCGCAGTCTCAAATCACGGACATCGCAACATGGAATATCGCCGCCTCGGCAAGGCTGGCCTCAGGGTCAGCGAATTCTCCTTTGGCGCCTGGGTGACCTTCGCCAAGCAGGTCGGCGAGGACGCCGCCCAATCGATCATGGCCCATGCCTACGACAACGGCGTCAACTTCTTCGACAATGCCGAGGGCTACGAGACCGGCAATGCCGAGCGGGTGATGGGCGAGGCGCTGAAGCAGCTGGGCTGGGCCCGCGACAGCTATGCCGTCTCCTCCAAGGTGTTCTTCGGCGGCAACGGCAAGCAGCCGATGCAGAGGGGGCTGAGCGCCAAGCACGTCGCCGATGCCTGCAACGATGCGCTGAAGCGGCTGCAGGTCGACTATCTCGATCTCTACTTCTGCCACCGCCCCGATCTCGACACCCCGATCGAGGAGACGGTGCGCGCCATGCACAACCTCGTGGTCCAGGGCAAGGTGATCTACTGGGGCACCTCGGAATGGACGGCGCAGCAGCTGACCGAGGCCTACGCCGTAGCCCGGCAGTACGGCCTCACGCCGCCCACCATGGAGCAGCCGGAATACAACCTGTTCCGGCGCGAGAAGGTGGAAGCCGAGTTCCTGCCGCTCTACCAGCTGTTCGGGCTGGGCACGACGATCTGGTCGCCGCTCGCCTCGGGAATCCTCACCGGCAAGTACAATGACGGCATCCCGGCTGACAGCCGGATGAACCTGCCCGGCTACGAGTGGCTGAAGGCCCGGCTCGACAGCGACAAGGGCCGCGACGAACTGGCCAAGGTCAAGCAGCTCGCCAAACTCGCCGACGAAGTCGGCCTGCCCATCCATCACATGGCGCTGCTGTGGTGCAATGCCAACCCGAACGTCTCGACGGTGATCCTCGGGGCATCGCGGCTGAGCCAGCTCAAGGACAATCTCGCCGCGCTCGCGCACAAGTCCAAGATGACCCCCGAGGTGCTGGCCCGGATCGAAGCGATCATGGGCAACAAGTCGGCGGGTCCGCAGCGCTACTGAGCGTCGGGTGGCGGGGATCCGTCCGGCGCTCCCCGCCGTCCTCTCACGAACGACCAGGTGAACAGCACCGCGATGCCGAGCGTGACGATGCCACCAGTGCCGAACACGACGCGGCACAGGCCCGGATCGGCGGTGCCGCGGGCGGCCGTGGCGCCGATCGCGACGCCGACCGAACAGCTGCCGCCATCCCCGGCCAGCAGCCACAGTCCGGGCACGGCCAAGAGGTAGACGACAGCCAGCGCCGACAGCCTCGCGGCGAGCTCGGCGCCGAGGGCGCGCGCCACCACGCTCGCTCCGGCGCAGACGAAGCAGCCGGCCGCCGCCTCCACCACCCACAGCGGCGCCCGCGCCGCCGAGGGATCGGCGAGGACCATCCAGCCGATCAGGGCACCGATGGCGACGAACAGCAGTCCGATGGCGGTGCCGGCGGTCTTCGATGTGGGTGTCTCGCTCATGCCCCGCAGGGTGCCGCAACCAGCTTGCCAATTCGATCCGGGCGCGCCCGCAAGGCGAACTGTCGTCTCAACCTCCGGGTAACGATGGCTCCACCCGGCCGCCGCGGCGCGCCAACCGGTCCCGGGCGGCTTTCCAAGTCTTCACGATTCTCACGCTGTCGTGTTCCGGGTCGTCAGCAACCGCCTGCCGCGGCCTGCGCGGCCGGCTCAACGCGACGAGTCCGGCCTTCTCGTCCCGCTGGAATCGGCCCCCAAAGCCCCATGCCACGGATGGTTTCCTTTTTGCGCCTTACCCTCCTCGGGGATCGTGGGTTTCTCCGGCGGCACTCGCGTTCTGCCGCGTAACCCTCGATACGGATTGACGAATTTCAAGTCCCGGGAGCGGGGTTTCAATCCCTTGCGAGGCAGCGGGCGGACCCCGATCTGGCAATTGTCCAAGCAACGAAAGGGACTTCGAAAATGCACAAGCTCTCCTCCCTCGCCCTCGCTCTCATGATTGCCGGCGGCGTCGCCGCCCCGGCTCTCGCCGCCGACAGCGGCGGGTTCGACAGCAGCTGGTACGTCACGCAGCTGCAGTACAAGGGCATCAACGCGGTCGACGCCAACGATGGCTGGAACGGCAATTTCCGCGCCACCGTCGAACTGGCCGACGGCTCGCAGGTCTTCCAGTACTTCGATCGTGACTCGCTGCAGCCGGTGAATGCCAGCAAGGGCGGCAACACCCGGGTGCTGAGCCGGCTCGACACCGGCAGGACCGCCGCCCCGGCCAGCACCGACTCGCTGCTCATCGACAACTTCTTCGACTGACGACCAGGCTCCGAGCCGGCGGGCAACGGCCCGCCGGTTCGCTCACCCGCCGGTGCGGGATCGCCGGATCAGCGGCCGCCGGCGCGGAACAGCGGGGTCGGCGCGTCGTCCGCGCGACTGTCGAATGCCTGCCGCGCCTGCAGCACCCGCTGCCAGTGCTGCGCCGCAAAGGCTTCGAAGGCCTCGAAGGCCTTCAGTGCCTCGGCGCCCAGTTCGGTCAGCTGATAATCGACCCTGGGTGGTATGGTGGCATAGCTTGTCCGGCTGACGAAGCCGTCGCGCTCGAGGGCGCGCAGCGTCGCGGTCAGTGCCTTCTGCGAGATCGAGCCGATATCGCGCTGCAGCTCGGAGAACCGCCGGGTCTCGCGCCTGAGGTGCAGCACCACGGTCGGTGTCCACTTGCTGTTGCGGGTCATGAGAAGTTCGTCGATGACGACGGTGTCGATGGGCTGGCGCGGCATGGGCAACTCCGAACGGCGCCGGCCCCGAATATTGAGCACTGCGCGATTCCCCTCGGGGCGGATATTGGGCGTCTCCGGCGTTTTTGAAGGGGCGGCCCGCCCATTTCAATGCGCGGTGGCCTTTCCGTTCCATTAACTTGCCGTAAGGGCAGCCGTTTTCAGCAGCGCTCGAAGCTGAAGTAGAAGCTCAGCATGCGCCCCTCGTTCCGGGCCTTCTGCTCGTAGCGCGTCGGCTGCCAGCCGGGGTAGGGCCTGTGCCAGTCACCCGGCGCCGCGGCGGCAAGGCGGAACCGTGGCGTGCGCAGCACATGCGCCAGCGTCCAGTTGGCGTAGTCCTCGATATCGGTGGCGAAGCGGAACAGGGCACCGGGCTTCAGCACGCGGGCGAGTTCGCCGAGCGTCACCGGCGAGACGAAGCGGCGCTTGTGGTGGCGCGACTTCGGCCAGGGGTCGGGGTAGAGCAGGTAGGCGCCGTCGAGCGAGGCGTCGGGGAGCCGGACCAGCAGCTTCAGCGCATCGTCGGTGAACAGGCGGATGTTGCCCAGCCCCTCCACGTCGATCTGCTGCACCAGCTTGGCGATGCCGCCCGAGAACACCTCGCAGCCGATGAAGCCGGTTTCGGGGTTGTCGCGCGCCTGCCGGGCGAGGTGCTCGCCGCCGCCATAGCCGATCTCGAGGACCACCCCGCGCCTGCCGGGGAACAGGGTGGCGGGGTCGACCGGATCGTCGCCGGGCGCGATGGCGAGGTGCGGCAGCACCTCGCGAAACAACGCGTCCTGCCCGCGGTGCAGGCGCTTGCCGGAGCGTCGCCCGAAGAAGGCGCGCGGCTCGCCGTTGACGTTGAGGGGGTGGTGGGGCTTGGGGGTCACGGTCGGTCCGGGCTAGAAAACTTCGAGGATGGGCATGTGGTCGTGAGCGGCCGTCACGATATCGGGGAGGACACGGTCCACCTTCGCCAGCAAGATGTCATCGACGACGTTCGGCACGCGAACCCAGACGAACGTGTGCCGCAGCACGCCGCGCCGGGCAAGAGACGCGAAGTCGGCATCTTGCTCACCACCGACGCGCCGAGCCGATTGGCCAACATCGCGATGGCCATATCGTCTGCCGACGGATCGAGATGCTCGAAACAGTGGGACGCCGAATGACCGGCGCGTTGGAGATGCCGAACCAGCTTTCGAGATAGCTGGGCGTCGACGATGAATCGCGTCACTCCGCGGCGTCGGCTGGATGCTGGGTATGATAAGCGCCGTAGAGCAGCGCAGCGCGAACATCATCATGGGTAAGCCAGGGCAGCGATTCGACGATGTCGTCGGGGGTATCGCCTGCCGCCAGGGCTTCGAGGATGTGTGTGACACCGACGCGCGTTCCGTCGATGCGGGGCTTTCCGCCCAGCACGCCCGGCGTCGATACGATACGCTTGAGAAGGAGAAGGTCCTCGTCGGTCATCGCGGGGCTCCATAAGGCTGACGCCTTTCTGAATATAGCCCCGCGCACGAGTTCCCGCAAATAGTGGGGCTAGCTCGCCTTCGCCGCGGCCTTCAGGGCCGGCACCAGGTCCAGCTTTTCCCAGCTGAACGAGCCGTCGCGGCCGGGCTTGCGCCCGAAATGGCCGTAGGCCGAGGTCTTGGCGTAGATCGGCTTGTTGAGCTCGAGCCGGGTGCGGATGCCGCGCGGGGAGAGGTCGAACACCTCGCCGAGGATGGTCTCCAGCCGCGCCTCGTCGATCTTGCCGGTGCCGTGCAGGTCGACATAGATCGAGAGCGGCCGCGCCACCCCGATGGCATAGCTCAGCTGGATGGTGGCGCGATCGGCGAGGCCCGCGGCGACGACGTTCTTGGCGAGGTAGCGCGCCGCATAGGCGGCCGAACGATCGACCTTGGTCGGGTCCTTGCCCGAAAAGGCGCCGCCGCCATGCGGGGCCGCGCCGCCATAGGTGTCGACGATGATCTTGCGGCCGGTGAGGCCGGCATCGCCATCGGGGCCGCCGACCACGAACTTGCCGGTCGGGTTGACGTGCCAGACGGTCTCGGCGGTGATCCAGCCCTTGGGCAGGGCGGCGCGCACATAGGGTTCGACGATCCGGCGCACATCCTCCGACGTCAGCGCGGCGTCGACATGCTGGGTCGAGACCACGATCTGGGTGACGCCCACCGGCACGCCGTTCTCGTATTTCACCGTCACCTGGCTCTTGGCATCGGGCCCGAGCTTGATCGCAGCGCCCTCGCCGGCCTTGCGCGCCTCGGTCAGCGCCTCGAGGATCTTGTGCGCGTAGTAGATCGGCGCCGGCAGCAACTCGGGCGTCTCGCGCGTCGCATAGCCGAACATGATGCCCTGGTCGCCCGCACCCACGTCCTTGTTGCCGCTCTCGTCGACCCCGGCGGCGATGTCGGCCGACTGACCGTGCAAGAGCACGTCGATCTTGCAGGTCTTCCAGTGAAAGCCCGGCTGCTCGTAGCCGATCGCCTTGATCGCCTTGCGCGCCGTCGACTTGAACTTGGCCGGATTGACCACCGGGTGGCCCGCCGCATCGAGCAGCACCTTGCCGTCCTTGCCGTGCCTGAGCAATGTCTCGGGCACCCGCACCTCGCCCGCGATCACCACCCGGTTGGTGGTCGCCAGCGTCTCGCAGGCGATGCGGACGCGCGACGGATCCATCCCCGCCTTCTTCGCCTCGCGGAACACCAGATCGACGATTTCGTCGCTGATCCGGTCGCAAACCTTGTCGGGATGCCCCTCGGAAACCGACTCCGACGTGAACAGGTAAGACGACCGTACCACGGCTAAACCCCCAAAAATGGCCTCAAACTGCAGAAAATTGCAGGGTTGACCGGTTTCTGCCACTCGGGCCGGCCGCGGTCAAGGCGTATATAAAGAAAGCTTTATATCCCGTCACCGGACGGTGGAGAATCATCATGCGGACCGCCGGGGTCGCCGTGCGGCCACCGCGCTGGCGCCGATGCCGAAAAGCACCGCGATCCAGAACGGCCAGTCCCCCAGCCGGTTGAACGGCGTGCCGCCGGCGACGGGCTGCGACGGCACGACATCGAGCACGCCGGTCTCGAGCGCCGCCAGCCGGCCGGTGATGCGACCGAGCGGATCGACCGCCAGCGTCACCCCCGAATTGGCGGCGCGCAGCAGCGGCAGCCCGGTCTCGACCGCCCTGAGCCGGGCGTGGTGGGCGTGCTGTTCGGGGCCGATCGAGCCATCGAACCAGGCATCGTTGGTGACGTTGAGGATGAACCCGGCCCCGGCGGGATCGCCGATGTCGCCGGGAAACACCGCCTCGTAGCAGACCAGCGCGAGGAACGGCGGCACCCCCGGCGGGCTCATCAGCCGCCGGCCGTCGCCCGGCGCCCAGCCATTGGTGCCCGGCACGAACTGGGTGATGCCGAACAGCCGGAAGAACTCGGGGAACGGCAGGTACTCGCCGAACGGCACCAGATGCGACTTGTCATAGCTCGCCACCGTCTCGCCGGCGCCGTTGATGGCGAGGATCGCGTTGAAGCCGGGATTGTCGGGGATCGGCACGCCGTCATCGCCGATCGGCTCGCGCGGCGCGCCGGTGAGCAGCAGCGTCGTCTCCGGCAGCGCCCGGGCGATGCGGGCGAGGCCCTCGGGATAGTCGGAGAGGAAGAACGGGAACACCGATTCCGGCCAGATCAGCACGCTGATGCCGGAGAGCCCCGGGTCGGCGGGGGTCAGCCGGGTCTCGGACAGGCCGATGAGGCGCGCGACGATGGCCTCGGGCTCGCCCTGGCTCCAGTCGGCATGATCGAGGATCATCGGCTGGACGAGACGCGCCGTCATGTCGGTGCGCGGCAGCAGCGGCGTGGTCTCGAGCCGGAAGGCGCCATAGCCCAGCTGCGCCGCAATCGCCGCCATGGCGAGGAAGAACGGCACGAGGCGTCGGACCAGCCCGCGCTGGTCGGCCGGCCAGATCAGCGCCGGGCTCGCCGCGAGCAGGGCGGCGAGGAAGGTGAGGCCATAGGTGCCGATCAGCGCGGCGAGCTGCAGCATCTGGTCGTTGGCGGTGAGCGCATAGCCGAGCAGATCGAACGGAAAGCCCGAGAACAGGTGGCCGCGCGCCCATTCGGCGAGGGCGAGGCAGCTCGCGAGCGTCACCACCCGCAGCGCCCCGCCGCTCCACAGCAGCTGCGCCAGCGCGCTCGCGAGGCCCCAGAACAGCGCCAGCAGCGCGGCGAGCGCCACGATGGCGAACGGCATCAGCAGCAGGAACAGGCCCCCCTGCTGCAGGAAGGCCGCCCCCAGCCAGTGCAGCGCGACGGTGAAATAGCCGAGCCCGAAGCCGAGGCCGATGCCGAAGGCCGGCCCGAACAGCCGCCCCCAGCCGCGTCGGCGCTCGGCTCCGTCGAGCGCCCACACCCAGATCGGCAGGCCGACGAACAGCGCCGGCAAGAGGAAGAAGGGCGGCACCGACGCCGCCGCCACGGCTCCGGCCACCACAACGATGAGGAACCGCCGCCAGCCGTGGCTCAGCATCACGGTCTCGGCGAGCCAGGTCATGCGGCGAAGATCGAATCAGCGGGCATGGTGCAGACTTGCGATCCGGCATGCCGGCGGTCAAGGCTCGCCGGAGGAGGGAGCCCAGGATACAGACCGGGACCAGAACCGGTCCGGAAGCGATCCGCCGACGGCCTAACGGCAGCGGCCCCGATCGAAGGGACCCGAGCGAACCTACTCCACCGCTGGCGGCGGCTTTGCGACCCCGGCCACTGGCAGCGTTGCCGCGGTTTTCTCCTCCGGCGGCTTGGGCAGCCGGGGCTTGGGCTGCTTCAGCCGCTTGATCTTGACGCGCTTCACCTGCCGGCTGTCGGCCTGCAGCACCTCGAACTCGAAGCCCTTGATGCCGTTGACCACCTCGCCCTTGATCGGCACGTGGCCGGCCAGTTCGAACACCAGCCCGCCCAGCGTGTCGACCTCGTCGGCGTGGCTGCCGGGGTCGAAATCGGGGCCGATCACCTCGCGCACCTCCTCGAGCTCGGCCCGGGCCGAGGCCACGAAGACGTTGGAATTGACCTTCCTGACCAGCGCCACGTCGTCGTCGTGCTCGTCCTCGATCTCGCCGACCACCGCCTCGAGCAGGTCCTCGATGGTGACCAGACCATCGGTGCCGCCATATTCGTCGATCACCACCGCCATGTGCACGCGCTTCAGCTGCATCTGCTGCAGCAGGTCGCCCACCGGCATCAGCGGCGGCACGAACAGCACCTGGCGGACGATATCGAGCTTTTCGAGCTTCTGGCGCAGCGGCGGCGATACCAGCTTGACCGGCAGGCTCGCCTCCGGATCGGTGACCGGCTCGGTGATGCGCCGGAGCGCGTCCTTGACGTGGATGAAACCGGTGATGTTGTCGAGATTGTCGGCATAGACCGGCATGCGCGAGTGCCCGACGGCGCGAAACCGCGTCACCAGCACGCCGAGCGTCTCGCTCGCCTCGACTGCCTCGATGTCGGCGCGCGGCACCATGACGTCCTCGACGCGCTTCTCGCCCAGTTCCAGCACGTTCTTGAGGATGGTGCGCTCGGACTGGGTGAAGTCGGCGGTCTCGCCGCTCTGCTCGCTTTCCAGCGCCACCTCGAGATCGTCGCGCAGCGACATCGTGCGCAGCGCCAGCAGGCCCTTGAGCCGGCTCCACAGTGATGGCCCCCGCGCTGCCGCGGGGGCGGGACTAGAGGGAGGCTCGCTGGAGCTGCGGCCGGAGGATGGCTTCCTGTGGGCAGGCGCGACGCTACTGTCTGTATCGGTCATCGGTCATGGCCGCACCTGGCGGCCGTTCCATTCATCGGAGGGTGTAATCTAGCTATCGGCATAGGGATCGGCAATGCCGAGGGTGGCGAGGATCTGCGTCTCGAGCCGCTCCATCCGTTCAGCCTCGCTGTCCTCGACATGGTCGTAGCCCAGCAGGTGGAGGAAGCCGTGCACCACGAGGTGGGTGAAGTGCGCCGCGAACGGGATGCCCATCTCGGCCGCCTCGCGCGCCACCGTCTCGCGGGCGAGTATGATGTCGCCCACGAGGCCCACCACCGGCGTGAAGGGTTCCAGCTGCGGAAAGCTCAGGACGTTGGTGGATGTGTCGATGCCGCGCCACTGCCGGTTGAGTTCGCGTTGCTCGGCATCGTCGGTGAGCACCACCGAGACCTCGGCAATCCCGGCGACCCTGGCCCCGGACTGCGCCAGCGCCTCGTGGATGGCCGTCTCGGCGACGGTCTCGAGCCCGTCCGGCCAGCCCTCGGCATTGACCGACAGGGCGATCTCCAGCGGCGCCCGCATCACGCCCTGGCGTCGCTTTCCGCCAGCCGCCGCGCCGTGTCGGCCTCGTAGGCGCGAACGATCCGGCCGACCAGCGCGTGGCGCACCACGTCCTTGTCGTTGAAGCGCGAGACATGCACGCCCTCGATGCCGTCGAGGAGCTTGACCGCCTCGACGAGTCCGGATTTCTCGCCGCGCGGCAGGTCGACCTGGGTGGGGTCGCCGGTCACGATCATCTTGGAGTTCTCGCCCAGCCGGGTCAAAAACATCTTCATCTGCATCGAGGTGGTGTTCTGCGCCTCGTCGAGGATGACGACGGCATTGGCGAGGGTACGGCCGCGCATGAAGGCGAGCGGCGCCACCTCGATCATCCCCGAGGTGATGCAGCGCTCGACATGTTCGGGCCGCATCATGTCGTAGAGCGCGTCGTAGAGGGGCCGGAGATAGGGGTCGACCTTGTCCTTCATGTCGCCGGGCAGGAACCCCAGCCGCTCGCCCGCTTCCACCGCCGGACGGGAGAGCACGATGCGGTTGATGTCGCCGCGCTCGAGCAGCGTCGCGGCATGGGCGACGGCGAGGTAGGTCTTGCCGGTACCGGCCGGGCCGACGCCGAAGATCAGCTCCGCCCGGTCCATGGCCCGCATGTAGGCATCCTGCGCCGGGGTACGGGCAACGATCGTCGCCTTGCGCGTCGCGATCTGCGCCATGCGGACCCGCCCCTTCTTTTCCAGCGTGGGCAGGGTGAGCTGGCTGTCCTCGGTCTCGACCATGCGGATGACGCTGTCGACACTGGCCACCTCGACCGGCTGGCCTTCCTCGAGCATCTCGTAGAGCGACTCGAGCACGCGCCGGGCCTGGTCGACCGCGCTGGCCGGGCCCTTCAGCATCACATGGTTGCCGCGCGGCGTCGCCTGCACGCCGAGCCGCTGCTCGATCAGCGCCAGATGCTGGTCGAAGTCGCCGTAGAGCTGGGCGGCGAGCTTGTTGTCTTCGAAGGCGAGTTCAAGCTGGGACGAGGGGCCGTGGTCGGACGACGGGGGCAAATGCCTGCTCAAATCTCCTGGGCTCCTTGCTGCAGCCCCACGAGACGGGCGGCGATGGCGCGAGACTCGGTCACGCTAGCAGAATTCGGTTCCGCGACTGTGACAATCTTGCCAGCGAGCGAGTTATTTCCGGCCGAGACGATCTCGACCGGGACGATCTGGCCGATAAGCCGCTCCGGCCCCTGCAGGTGCACCGCCTGCAGGTAGGGCGAACGGCCGCCGACCTGGCCGGGCATGCGCCCGCGCTTGTCGATCAGCACCGGCAGGACGCGCCCCACCACCGAGCGGCCGAAATCGCGCATCTGCATGGTGATGAGCGCATTGAGCCGGGCGAGCCGCTCGATCCTGACCGGTTCGGGAACCTGGTTGTCCATCGTGGCGCCGGGGGTCCCGGGGCGGCTCGAATACTTGAAGGTGAAGGCCGAGGCGTAGCCGACCTCGCCGACCAGCGACAGCGTCTGGGCGAAATCGGCCTCCGTCTCGCCGGGGAAGCCGACGATGAAATCGCCCGACAGCGCCATGTCGGGGCGCGCCTCGCGGATACGCCGGATGACGCCGAGATACTGGGCCCGGCTGTGCCGCCGGTTCATCGCCTTGAGGATCGTGTCCGAGCCCGACTGCACCGGCAGGTGCAGGTACGGCATCAGCGCCCCGAGATCGCGATGCGCCGCGATCAGCTCGTCGGTCATGTCGAGCGGGTGCGAGGTGGTGTAGCGGAGCCGCGCGATACCGGGGATGGCGGCGAGCCGGAAGCAGAGTTCGCCCAGCCCGACGGCGCGCCCCCTGGCGTCGAGGCCGTGGTAGGCGTTGACGTTCTGTCCCAGCAGCGTCAGTTCGCGCACGCCCGCCGCCGCGAGGTTGCGCGCCTCGGCCAGCACCTGTTCCACCGGCCGGCTGACCTCGCTGCCGCGCGTGTACGGCACGACGCAGAAGGTACAGAACTTGTCGCAGCCCTCCTGCACCGTGAGGAAGGCGGTGAGGCCGCGCGCCAGCGTCACGCCCTTGCTTGCCGCCGGCAGGTGCTCGAACTTGTCCTCGGCCGGAAACTCGGTTTCGACGACCTTCGATCCGTTATGGGCCCGCGCGATCAGCTCGGGCAGCCGGTGGTAGGCCTGGGGCCCGAGCACCACGTCGACCGCCGGCGCGCGGCGGACGATCTCCTCGCCCTCGGCCTGCGCCACGCAGCCGGCGACGCCGATCATCAGGTCCTCGCCGCGCTCGCGCCGCTCGGTCTTGAGGTCGCGCAGCCGCCCCAGCTCGGAGAACACCTTCTCGGATGCCTTCTCGCGGATATGGCAGGTGTTGAGCACGACGAGATCGGCGTCCTCCATCGCCGCGACCGGCACGTAGCCGTGCGGCGCCAGCGCGTCCGCCATGCGGTCGCTGTCGTAAACGTTCATCTGGCACCCGTAGGTCTTGATGAACAGCTTCCTGGGCGTGTGTTCGGTGGTCTGCGGCGTTTCGGGCGTCTCGATCATGGGCGCGGTCAATACACCCAACTCGGCACGAGTGCAAAAGGCGCTGCAGGGTGCCGGTTGCCAGGCGGCACCGCAGCGGGCACCTTGCCGCCCGGAGGATGCCATGACCGAAACACTCTCGACCCTGTTGCTGCATGGCGGCGATGGCCCGCGCGTCGTCGGCCAGCCGGTGAGCCCGGCGCCGGTGCTGTCGACCGCGTTCTTCACCCATCCCGACGCGGTGGGCTTTTCGGCCGAGGACCTCAAGGCCGAGACGCCGCATTTCTACACCCGCTGGAGCAACCCCACGCTCGAGCTGCTGGAGCGGCGGCTGGCGCTGCTCGAGGGCGGCGAGGCGGCGGTGGTGTTCGGCTCGGGCATGGGGGCGATCACCGGGCTGTTCAGCGAGCGGCTGGGCAGCGGCGACCACCTGGTGCTTTCCGACGTCTGCTACGCCGGCGTCGCCGAGTACGCGCATCACCAGCTGCCGCGGCAGGGCGTCGAGGTCAGCTTCGTCGACGCGTCCGATCCCGGGCAGGTCGCCGCGGCGCTGCGGCCCAATACGCGGCTCGTCCATGTCGAGACCCCGGCCAACCCCATCCTCCGGCTGACCGATATCGCCGCCGTGGCGGCGATCGCGCATGCCGGCGGGGCCGAGCTTTCGGTCGATTCGACCATCGCCACCCCGGTCGGCACCAACCCCATCGGGCTCGGCGCCGACTATGTCTGCCACTCGCTGACCAAGTACCTGTGCGGCCACGGCGACGCGCTGGGCGGCGCGGTGATCGGCACCGCCGAGCGGGTGGCGGCCCTGCGCAGGCAGAGCCTGATCCATCTCGGCGCGGCGCTGTCGCCGTTCTCGGCCTACCTGATCCTGCGCGGCATCGAGACGCTGGAGCTGAGGATGGACAGGCACGAGGCCAACGCGCGGGCGCTGGCCGAGTGCCTCCAAGCCCACCCCAGGGTTCGCCGCGTCAACTGGCCGGGGCTGGCGAGCCATCCGCAGGCCGATCTGGCCCGCCGGCAGATGCGCAATTTCTCTGGCCTGCTCAGCTTTTCGGTGACATCCGGCGGTGCGGCGATGGCCCGGCAGCTGGCCGACCGGCTCACGACGGTGAGCACCGCGGTGTCGCTGGGCAAGACCAAGTCGCTGTGCTTCTTCATTCCGACCGAGGACATCCTGCGCTCCTCGTTCCGGCTCGCCGGCAAGGCCGCGGACGATTATCGCGACTGGGCCGGCGACGGGGTGTTCCGCGTCTCGGTGGGGATCGAGGCCGCCGCCGACATCATCGCCGATTTTGAGCAGGCGCTGGGCTGACTACTCCGCCGCGACCGGCAGCGGCGTGCCGCGGTTGAGGGCCACCAGCATGCGGCGCACCTCGGTTTCCATCTCACGGGCCACCTGCTTGCGGTCGGCGCCGGCGCCGAGCACCCGCGGCGTGCCGAAGGCGAGCGTCACCTCGCGCGTGCCACCGGTGAGGATTTCCCTGAGGTTCTGGCGGAAGCTCTTGGACTTGATCCAGGCGATGAAGGAGCGGTCGGTGCGGCCGACCGACAGGCCCTGCAGCCTGGTATAGGCGATGGTCAGCGGCTGGATCATCACCTCGCCGGCGCCGGCCTCCTCCATCGCATGCTGCGCCGCCCCGATCAGCGCCGAGCGGAACGGCAGGACATGGGTGCCGATATCGGACTGGCCCTCGGCGAACAGCAGCACCGCGCCGCCCGAGGCCATGCGCTTGCCCATCTCGCGGCTCGCCCGGTGCGCATCGGTGCGCTTCTTGCGGTCGACATAGAGCGTGCGCTGCAGGGTCGCCATGAAGTTGACGAAGAACCACTTCTTGACTTCCGACTTGGCCACGAACGTGACGTCGGCCTTCGAACCGACGGCGATGATGTCGGTCCACGAGATGTGGTTGGAGACCACCAGCGTCGCCCGCCGGGTCGAGGGCGTGCCGATGACCTTGACCCGCATCCCGAGGAAAGTGCAGCCGAACCAGTGGAACCAGCGCGGGATGAAGTTCCAGTCGAGCCCCAGCCGGGTGATGACGAACTGCATGGGCACGAACACCAGCATGAACGGCAGGTAGCAGAACACGAAGAACAGGCTGCGCTGGATCATCGGTCGGCCTCCTCGGCCTTCAGCGGAACGGCATAGAGCTCGAGCCGATGGTCCACCAGCCGGTAGCCGAGGCGCTTGGCGATCAGGTCCTGGATCGCCTCGATCTCCTCGTTGCGGAACTCGATGACCGTGCCCGAGCGGATGTCGATCAGGTGGTCGTGGTGCTCGTCGGGGATCAGCTCGAAGCGGGCCCGGCCATCCTTGAAATCGTGCTTGGTGACGAGCCCCGATTCCTCGAACAGGTTCAGCGTGCGATAGACGGTGGAGAGCGAGATGCGCGGGTCGACGGCGCTGGCGCGGCGGTAGAGCTCCTCGACATCGGGATGATCGATGGCCTGTTCGATCACCTGTGCGATGACGCGGCGCTGCTCGGTCATGCGCATGCCCTTGTGGGCACACTGCTCCTCCAGCGTCAGGATGCCGGCTTTGCTCATCGGGCCGCCCCCGCGGTTGTCGCTTTCGGGGTTATCCAAGATCGCGCGCCATGACAATAGCGGTGGCGGGCGAGCCATCGGGCCGCGGATAGTAGCCCTTGCGCTCGGAGACCTTCACGAACCCGAACTTGCCGTAGAGCCGGATTGCCGCGGCGTTGTCGGCCGCCACCTCGAGGAACATCCGCCTGGCCGGGGTCATCAGCAGGTCGTCGAACACGGCGCGCAGCAGTGCCGCGCCGACGCCCTTGCCGCGCCACCTGGGGTCGACCGCAATGGTGATCAGTTCGGCCTCCGCGCCGACCAGCCGCACCATGGCAAAGCCCGCGATCCTGCGTTTCGCGTCGCAGGCGACATAGACGGGCGTGCCCTCGCCGGTGATGTAGGCGGCAAAATCCTCGCGCGGCCAGCCGCGGTAGAAGCCCTGGGCATGGAGCCTGGCGACGGCATCGGCATCGCGGCCCTGCGCCGGCTCGACGTGAAGGCCCGCCGGGCCCATCCAGAGCTTCATGAGGTGGCCACTCTCGCGACGCGGAACCGGTCCTGCGGCTTGGCGTCGGCGCCGCGGATGTAGGCGGCCTCGGGCGGGTGGCCTGCCGCATCGAGCCGGACGGCGAGGCGGGCCAGCGCCGCGATGTCGACGAACGGGCTGGTGAGCAGGCCCATGTCCGCTGCCACGCGGCGCCGCGCCTCGGCCATCGGCAGCAGCTCGGGTCCGCCGATGGGGAGGCCCGGGCCGGAGAAGGCCTGGAAATAGGCTTCGTCGCGCCGCGCATCGAGCAGCACGGCCGCCGGCCGGCAGGGCGCCGCGAGCGACAGCGCCACGAGGCTCGAAACGCCGATGACCGGCACGCCGAGCGCAAGGCCGAGCCCGCGCGCCGCGCTGAGGCCGATCCTCAGGCCGGTGAACGAGCCGGGGCCGGTGGTCACGGCGATCCGCCTGAGGTCGGCGTAGCCGAGGCCGTTGCGGGCCAGCAATTCGCCGATGGCCGGAAAGATGCGCTCGGCCTGCCCCTGCGCCATGTCCTCGACCAGCGTGTCGGCAGCCTCGCCGACGAGCAGCGCCAGCTGCAGGCGCGGCGCGGCCGTATCGATGGCGAGAAGGGGCGTGTGCATGCAGCACAGATAATCTCGCAGGTCGCCAACGTCGAGCGGATACTTCCCCTCGCCCCCCTCGGGGCCCTCTCCCTCGAGCGGCGGGCGTGGCGCATGGCGCCGGGTGAGGGGCGGTTCAGACCTGCTGGACGGTCTCGACGCCGGGGACGAAGTGGCGCAGGAGGTTCTCGATGCCGCTTTTCAGCGTCGCGGTCGAAGACGGGCAACCCGAGCAGGCGCCCTGCATGTGCAGGTACACCGTACCTTCCTTGAAGCCCTTGAAGGTGATGTCGCCGCCATCCATCGCCACTGCCGGGCGGACGCGTGTGGCGAGCAGTTCCTTGATCACCTCGACCGTCTCGCTGTCGGTCTCATCGAAGAACTCCTCGCCGGTGTCGGCGGCCGCCGCACCTTCCGCGATCACCGGCTTGCCGGACAGGAAGTGCTCCATGATGACGCCCAGGATCGCCGGCTTGATGTGGCTCCATTCCGCCGTGTCCTTGGTCACCGAGATGAAATCGGAGCCGAGGAACACGCCCTCGACCCCCGGCACCTCGAACAGGGCGCTGACCAGCGGCGATGCCGCGGCGCTCTCGACACCGCGGAAATCCCGCGGTTCCCCAACCAGCACATCGCGACCCGGCAAGAACTTCAGCGTCGCAGGATTGGGCGTGGCTTCGGTCTGGATGAACATCTTGGGTCCGAAAGTTCGAGTTAGAATGGTTCTAAATAGGATTTCGGCGCCCGATAGGCAAGGGTTTCGATGGCCCCGTCCCTAGGTGACGGCAACGATCTGCTCGTCGGTCATCGTGCCCGGGATGATGGTGACGATCACCGGCAGGGCGGCATTGCCGGCCCGGGTGGCGAAATCGGTGACCAGCGGCCCCGGCCCGTCCTTCGAATTGGCGGCGGCCAGCACCAGGATCGCGATGCCCGGATCGGCCGCGACGACCTTGCCGATCTCGCCGACGAGGTCGCCCTCGCGAATCACCGTCTCGGTGCGGATGTCCCCGATCTGGGCGATGCGGGCACGGCGCGCATCGATCAGCCGCTCCGCCGCTTCGCGGGCCTCGGCGCGCATCACCTCCTCGACCCCGAGGAACTGCGCGAAGTCCTGGGTCTCGATGACCGAGAGCAGCACCACGGTGCCGCCCGTGCGCTTGACGCGGTGCGCCGCAAAGCTCACCGCGCGATCGGCTTCCTTGCTGTCGTCGATGACGACGAGGAATTTCCGCTTGTAGTCGTTCAGGGGCTCAGCCAAGGCACCGTTTCCTCGTTGCCGATGGCCTGCATTGTCCCAAATGGCGGGTGCCGCGTCCAGTCAGCGCACGAAGCCGACGATCCGGCGCACGTCGTCCATGATCGGCTGGGCGATGGCGCGGGCCCGGTCGGCGCCGTTCCCGAGGATGCGGTCCATCTCGGCCCGGTCGTCGACGAGACGCTGCATCTGGGTGGCGATCGGGGCCAGCACGGAGACCGCCAGGTCGGCCAGCGCCGGCTTGAAGCGGCCCCATCCCGAGCCGCCGTACTCGTCGAGCACGGCATCCACCGAGCGATCGGACAGCGCGGCGTAGATGGCGACCAGATTGGCGGCCTCGGCGCGGCCCTCGAGCCCCTGGGCCTCGGAGGGCAGCGGCTCGGGGTCGGTGGTGGCCTTCTTGATCTTCTTCGAAATCGTGTCGGCACCGTCCATCATGTAGATGGTCGACATGTCCGAGGCGTCGGATTTCGACATCTTCTTCTTGCCGTCGCGGAGGCTCATCACCCGCGTGGCGGGGCCGGTGACCATCGATTCGGTCAGCGGGAAGAACTCCTCGTCGAGCCCCAGGCCTTTGATCTGCTTGCGGAAATCGTGGTTGAACTTCTTTGCGATGTCGCGTGTCAGCTCGAGGTGCTGGCGCTGGTCCTCGCCCACCGGCACGCCGGTGGCCTTATAGAGCAGGATGTCGGCCGCCATCAGCGAGGGATAGGCGAACAGCCCCAGCGACACGGCTTCGGAGTTCTCCCCGCCCTCGCTGCCCGCCTTGTCCTTGAACTGGGTCATGCGCGCCATCCAGCCGACGCGCGCCACGCAGTTGAAGATCCAGCCCAGCTCGGCGTGTTCGACCACCTGGCTCTGGTTGAAGATGATGGACCGGTTCGGATCGAGGCCGGAAGCGATGTAGGCGGCCGCGATCTCGTAGGTCCAGCGCCTCAGGTCCTCGGGTTCCTGCCACACGGTGATCGCATGCATGTCGACCACGCAGTAGATCGTCTCGTGCGTCTGCTGCAGGGGGACGAAGCGCCGGATGGCGCCGAGGTAGTTGCCGAGGTGCAGGTCGCCCGAGGGCTTGATGCCGGAAAAGACGCGCGGGGTGAAGGGCATGGAACAGTCCCACAGGCAGGCGTGATGAGGGGCGTGGCGGACCACGCGACTGCCTCTACCCCCCTCCCCGCCTCCCCCGCAAGGGGGGAGGTGCCGCGCCGTGCCTGGGGCGACGGTGGCGAAACAAGCTCGATCGGGCACCCTCCCCCTCGCGGGGAGGGCCGAGGAGGGGGAGCGGCAGGCTGAGAGCCTATGACTTTGTGCGCCTGAGCCGGCGGACCAGCGCACCGAGGCGCTGCACCCCGCTCAGGTGCGCGAGGGCGAAGTAGAATCCGGCGCCGAGCCCGCACAGGGCCGCCAGCGCCAGCGCCTGGACGAGGAAGTTGTAGCCCGGGTCGAACACCGGGCCGAGCAGCACCACGCTGCCCCACAGCGCCAGCCCCATGACCAGCGTCAGCAGCGCGATCAGGCCCTGCTGCCGCCACTCGGCCAGCGTCAGGGTGAAATGCCCTCGGCGGGCCAGGAAGGCCGCCAGCAGCAGCACGTTGACCCAGGCCGCGGCGGAGGTCGCAAGCGCGATCCCGACATGCCTGAGGCTCGCGAACAGGGCCAGCGACAGCCCGATATTGACCACCAGCGAAATGGCGGCGAACACCGTCGGCGTGGCGGTGTCCTGGCGCGAGAAGAAGCCTGGCTGCAGCACCCGGATGAGGACGAAGGCCGGCACGCCGACCGCAAACCCGATCAGCGCCTCCGAGACCGTGACGCTGTCGCCCGGCCCGAAGGCGCCGCGCTCGAACAGCACCCGCACCACCGGCAGCGCCAGCGCGATCAGCGCCCCGGCCGCGGGCATCGTCAGCAGCATGGACAGGAACAGCGACTGGCTCTGGCTCTGCCGCGCCTCGTCGGTCCGGCCCGCCCCGATATGGCGGCTGAGTTCGGGCAGCAGCACCGTGCCGATGGCGATGCCGATGATGCCCAGCGGCAGCTGGTAGAGCCGGTCGGCATTGTAGATGATCGACATCACCTCGTCGGCGCCCGAGGCGATGATGGTGCCCACGAAGATGTTGATCTGGGTGATGCCGCCCGCAATGATCGCCGGCACCGCCAGCACCCAGAAGCGCCTGACCTCGGCATCGAGCCGCGGCAACCGCAGCTTCGGCAGGAATCCGGCCCGGCGGATCGCCCACCAGACCAGCGCCAGCTGCGCGATGCCGCCCGCCATGGTGGCGACCGCCACCCAGAAGGCGGTGTCCCTGTCCTCGAGCGTCAGCAGCGCCAGCGGGATCAGCGCCGAGATGTTGACGAGGTTGAGCACCACCGGCGCGAAGGCGGCGGCAAAGAACCGATTGAGGCTGTTGAGGATCGCCGCATAGGCCGCCATCAGCGACATGCAGGCGAGGTAGGGGAACATGATGCGGGTGAGGAACACCGTCAGCTCGAACTTGTCGGCATTGCCGACGAAGCCGGGAACGAAGACCACCATGATCTGGGGCGTGAAGATCTCGACCAGCACCGTGACCACGAGGATCGTCGCGACGAGCCAGCTCATGATCCGGCCGGCCAGCTCCCTCGCACCGTCGGCCCCCTGGGTTTCGAGGGCGCCCGCGAACATCGGCACGAAGGCGGTATTGAACGCGCCTTCGGCGAACAGCCGCCGGAACAGGTTGGGGAAGCGGAAGGCGGCATTGAACGCATCCGACACCGGCGAGATGCCGAGCACCGCCGCCATCAGCGCATCGCGCACGAAGCCGAACACGCGGCTCAGCAGGGTCAGGGCGCCGACCGAGAGGAAATTGCGGTAAAGGCTCATCGGGTCTCGTCTCGGGTCGGTGCGGGCAGAGTACCCCCACCCCTGTCCCCTCCCCGCAAGGGGGAGGGAGACCCGACTGTGGGGTCCGGGTTCTGGCCGAAGCCAGCGCTTTGCCCGCGGCTCCTTCGTCTCCTCCCCCCCTGCGGGGGAGGGACAGGGTGGGGGGTGTCTCGAAGCACCAGCCTCGCGGACGGCCGCACCTCACCCATTGACTGCCTTGGCCTTTTCCTCGACCGGCCCGAACACCGCGAGCAGGGCGTCGTGGATGCGCTTCTGGCGGACCCGCGAGTCGATCTTGTGGCCGGTGAGGTCGGTGACGTAGAAGACGTCGACGGCCTTTTCGCCATAGGTGCCGATATGGGCCGAACCGATGGTGAGATTGAGGTCGGAGATCTCGCGGGTCAGCTGGTGCAGCAGGCCGGTGCGGTCGAGCCCCATCACCTCGATGACGGTGAACTTCTCCGAGATCGCATTCGAGACATCGACCTGCGCCGGCAGGCTGAACGGCTTCAGCCGCTTGTTGTGCCGGCTCTCCTTGCCCAGGTCGATCAGCACCTGCCGCTTGCCCTGCAGCAGCTGCTTGACCGTATCGATGATGCGGGTGGCGCGCACCTTCTCGTCCTCGTCCGAGGTGAAGGAGCGGCGCAGCCGGAAGGTGTCGACGGCCCGCCCGTCGCGGGTCGAGAAGATCTGTGCCCCGATGATCGAGGCATCGCACATGGTGCAGGCACCCGCGATCAGCGACAGCAGCCGCGGATGGTCCGGGGTGTAAAAGCTCACCTCGGTGATGCCCTCGAAGGCCTTGACGCGGATCGAGCCGGCGAACACCTGCCCGGCTTGGTCGGCGGCGCGGATCATCTTGGCGTGCTCGGCCTGCAGTTCCGGCTCGGCGCGCAGCCAGTAGTGGTCGTAGTGGCGTGCCACGTAGCTCGCCACCTCGTCGGCCGGCCAGGCCGACAGCGCGTTGCGCAGCACGTTCCTCGCCGCCTCGATGCGGTCGCGCTGCGTCACCTTCGAGTGACCGCCCGACAGCAGCGGCTCGGTGGCATAGTAGAGCGAGCGCAGCAGCGAGCCCTTCCAGCCGGTCCACACCCCCGGCCCGACGGCGCGGATGTCGCAGGCGGTGAGGATCATCAAGAGCGCCAGCCGCTGCGGCGACTGCACCACGTCGGCGAAAGCCTTGGCGGTCTCGGGATCCTGGATGTCGCGGCTCTGCGCGATCTCGCTCATCAGCAGGTGATACTCGATCAGCCAGGCGACGGTATCGGTCTCGGCCGCATCGAGCCCCAGCCGTGGACAGAACTTCCGCGCGATGCGCGCCCCGGCAATTGAATGGTCCTCCGGACGGCCCTTGGCGATATCGTGCAGGAACAGCGCCACGTAGAGCAGGCGCGTGTCGTTGAGGTGCGGCAGGAGCTCGTGGGTGAGCGGCAATTCGTTCCTGAGGCCGCCATTGGCGATGTCGCCCATCACCCCGACGGCGCGGATCAGGTGCTCGTCCACCGTGTAGTGGTGGTACATGTTGAACTGCATCAGCGCGACGATCTTGCCGAATTCCGGCACGAAGCGGCCGAGCACGCCGCTCTCGTTCATCTGGCGCAGCATGCGCTCGACATAGGTCGGCGCCGTCAGGATCTCGAGGAACCAGGCATTGGCCTGCCGGTCGTTCCGGAGCTCGTGCCCGATCAGCCGCAGGGAGCGCCGGATCGCCTTGATCGCACCGGGGTGCAGGTGCAGGTCGTGCTGGCCGGCAAGCAGGAACCCCTTGATCAGGTTCCTGGGGTCCTTCTGGAACACCTCGGCATGCGCGATGTTGAGCCGCCCGCCCTCGATGACGAAGTCCTTCTCGCCGCGGATGGCGACCTTGCCGCGCTTGAACGGCGCCAGCACCCGCCCCACCATGTCGAGCGGCTTGGCATGGTCGAATTCCAGCGAGGTGCTGAAGATGCGGGTCAGGTCGCCGACATCCTTGGCGACGAGGAAGTAGCGCTTCATGAAGCGCTCGACGCCGAGCATCCCGGCCCGGTCGTTGTAGCCCAGCCGCGCCGCGAGGTCCGGCTGCACGTCGAAGCTGATCTTCTCGTCGGCCCGCCCGGTGAGGAAGTGCAGGTTGCACCGGATCGCCCAGAGGAAATCCTCGGCCCGCACGAACAGCCGGTACTCCTCCGCGCTCAAGACGCCCTTGCCCACCAGTTCGGCGCCGGTCTTGACCCGGTAGAAGTACTTGCCGATCCAGAACAGCGTGTTGAGGTCCCTCAGGCCCCCCTTGCCGTCCTTGATGTTGGGCTCGACCACGTAGCGGGTATTGCCCATCTGGCGGTGGCGTTCGTCGCGCTCGGCCATCTTGGCGGCGATGAACTCCGGCCCGGTGCGCGGCATCACCTCGTTCTCGAAGCGCCGCACCAGTTCGCTGAACAGCATCTTGTCGCCGGTGAGGTAGCGCGCCTCGAGCGTGGCGGTCCTGACCGTCATGTCGGACTTCGCCATGCGGATGCAATCGTCCACCGAGCGCACCGCGTGACCGACCTTCTGGCCGAAATCCCACAGCATGTAGAGGATGTATTCGGTGACCTGTTCCCCCCAGGGGGTCTGCTTGTAGGGCAGGATGAACAGCAGGTCGATGTCCGAGCCCGGCGCCAGCGTGCCGCGCCCGTAGCCGCCGACCGCCGCGATCGACACCACCTCGGCGCCCGACGGATTGTCGACCGGATAGACGTCGCGGGTGGCGAACAGGTGCACGGCGCGGATGATCTCGTCCTCGGCGGCGCTCAGGTTCATGGCGCAGCGCGTGCCCTTGCCGGTCGCCATCAGTTCGGCCTCGGCACCGAGCCGGGCCTCGGCCAGCACCTGCCTCAGGTGCTGCAGCACCCTTGCCCGTGCCGGTCCCGACTTTGGTGAATCGGCCCCCACCAGGGCCTTGAGATCGCCATAGATGAGGTCGGCCGTCGCCAGCCGGAAGGCCGGTTTTCGCGGGCGGGTGTCAATTTCGGCGAGCGGCATCACGGGTTTTCTTAAGCTCGTAGATCAGGTCGATGGCCTGTCGGGGGGTCAAGTCGTCGGGGCGAACCTGGTCGAGCATGTCATGGAGCGGATTAACGGTCGCCTTCGGTGGCGGCGGTTGGTGCGCAAAGAGCGGCAGATCGTCTAGCACGGCGATGTTGTGCCCGGAAGAGCCCTGGCCGCCCGACGAGCGCTGTTCGAGCAGGTCGAGCACCTGCCGGGCGCGGGCCAGCACCGGCTCGGGCAACCCGGCGAGCCGGGCCACCTGGATGCCGTAGCTGCGATCGGCGGCGCCCTCCGCCACCTCGTGCAGGAACACCACCTCGCCCTCCCATTCGCGCACCTTCATGGTGTGGTTGGTGACGCGTTCGAGGCTCTTGCTGAGCGAGGTCAACTCGTGGAAATGCGTGGCGAACAGGGCGCGGCAGCCGGTCGAATTGTGCAGCGCCTCGACCGCCGCCCAGGCGATCGACAGGCCGTCGAAGGTCGCCGTGCCGCGGCCGATCTCGTCGAGGATGACCAGCGAGCGCGAGGTGGCGCGGTTGAGGATGGCGGCGGTCTCGACCATCTCGACCATGAAGGTCGATCGCCCCCCGCCGATGTCGTCGGCGGCGCCGACGCGCGAGAACACCCGGTCGACCACCCCGATATGGGCCCGGCTCGCCGGCACGAAGCTCCCCATCTGCGCGAGGATCGCGATCAGCGCGTTCTGCCGGAGGAAGGTCGACTTGCCGCCCATGTTCGGGCCGGTCACCAGCCACAGCCCGCCACTGGTCAGGTCGCAGTCGTTCTCGACGAACACCGCGCCGGACGCGCGCACATGGGTCTCGACCACCGGATGGCGGCCCCCTCGATGGCGAAGGCGAGGCTGTCGTCGACGCGTGGCCGGCAGAAACCCCTGCTCGCCGCCAGCTCCGCCAGCCCGGCCGCGACATCGAGTTCGGCAAGCGCATCGGCAACCGACCGCAGCCGTTCCGTGTCCGCCGCCACCGCCGCCGCCAGCCGCGCGAAGATCGCCTGCTCGAGACCGAGTGCGGCATCGTGCGCCTTGGCGATCCGCCCCTCCAGCTCGGCCAGTTCCTTGGTGGTGAAGCGCATGGCGCTGGCCATGGTCTGGCGGTGGATGAAGCTCGTGGCGTGCGGCGGCTCGAGCAGCCTTGCCCCGTGTGCTGCGGGCACCTCGACGAAATAGCCCAGCACGCCATTGTGCCGAATCTTCAAAGAGCGGACGTCCGTCTCCTCGATCAGCCGCGCCTGCAGCGCCGCCACCACCTCCCGGGTCTGGGAGGCGAGGGCCCGTTCGGCGTCGAGGTCCGCGTCGTAGCCATGGCGCACGAAGCCGCCGTCACGGGCCAGCAGCGGCGGGTCGTCATCGATGGCGGCGAGGAGTTCGGCCGCCAGCGCAGCGGGGGCCTCGGCGAGGCGGGCGCCGATGGCGACGAGCACCGCCGGCGCCTGCGACAGCGCTCCGAGCCGGTCGGCGATCCCGCTGGCCCCTGCCACCGCCGCGGCGATGGCCTTGAGGTCGCGCGGCCCGCCCCGTCCCAGCATCAGTCGCGTCAGGGCCCTGGTGATGTCGGGCACGGCCTTGAGCTCCCCGCGCAACCGGCGCGTCAGCAGCGTATCCTCCGCCAGGGCCTCGACCGCGTCGAGCCTGGCATTGATTGCCCCGGCCTCGCGGAGCGGGGCGGCGAGGCGCCGCGCCAGCAGGCGCGAGCCACCCGGGGTCACGCACAGGTCGATTTCGGCCCCGAGCGACCCCTTCTCCGTGCCGCGCTGGGTGACCAGCAGCTCGAGCGAGGCGCGCGTCGCCAGATCGATCGCCATGTGCGCGGCGACCCGCTCGCTGGCCGGCGGCCTGAGGGCCAGCGGCACGCCCTTCTGGCTCTCCCGCACATAGTCGCAGAGCGCCCCGAGCGCGGCGCGTCCGGCACGCGAGAAGGCGGTGGGGTCGACCGGGTGGCCGGCAAAGCCGGTGGCGATGCGCCCCGCCGCCCGTTCGCTGTCGAACAGCGCGCCGTCGGCGATGACGATTGCCGCCTCCGGCAGCACCACCTTCATTTCGGCGAGCGCCGCCCGGCTCGCCTCGCCCAGCAGCAGCTCCGCCGGCTCGATCCGCGCCAGTTCGTCGCCGAGCGCCGTCGCGGCGACATCGATCACCGCCGTCTCGCCGGTCGACACGTCCGCCCAGGCCAGCGCGAAGTCGGTCTCGCCGTGGCGGACCATGGCGAGGGCGGCCAGATAGTTGGAGGACCGCGCCGGCAGCAGGTCGTCCTCGGTCAGGGTGCCGCGCGTCACCAGCCGCACCACGTCGCGCCGGACCGGCGACTTGCCGCCGCGCTTCCTGGCTTCCGCCGGGTCCTCCAGTTGCTCGCAGATGGCGACGCGGTGGCCCAAGGCGATCAGGCGCCTGAGATAATCCTGCGCGGCGTGGATCGGCACCCCGCACATCGGGATGTCGGCGCCCTGGTGCTTGCCGCGCCGGGTGAGGACAATGCCGAGCGCCTGGCTGGCGACCTCGGCATCCTCGAAGAACATCTCGTAGAAATCGCCCATCCGGTAGAACAGCAGGAAGCCGGGATTGACCGCCTTGATCTCGAGATACTGCGCCATCATCGGGGTGATGGCGGCGTCGGCAGCGGTCGGGACGGAAGAGGGCGCTTGGTCCATCGGCCTTGAGCGAAAGCGGGGAAAGGCGCGACGTTAGGCGGTTTGCCGCGCCCTGCCAACTCTCAGCCGGGCTCTATCCCGAGGACCTTCGACCAGGTCCACTGCGGATCGTAGCCGATCAGCGCCCGCGCCTTGTCGATCGAGATCAGGCTGTCGCGCGGCCCGGTGCCCGGTTTGAGGACGCAGCCGGGAAAGGCGGCGGCGACCAGCTCGGCATTGGTCTGGCGCATGATGGTGTCGGGCGCCGCGATGGTCATCACCTCGGCCCCGGTGATGCCGCTCTCGACCGCCAGGACGCAGGCATCGGCGGTGTCGCGACTGTCCACATAGCCCCACAGGTTGAAGCGGCGCGACAGCGGGTCGCTCCAGAAGCCGGGGATTTTCTCGTAGCCGGTGACGTGTCCGGCCCGGTCGTAGAAGATGTTGGAAAAGCGCAGGCCCACGAAGGGCACGCCGTAGCGGCGGTTCATGTGCCGCGCCAGGTCCTCGCTATTGGCCTTGGAGATGCCGTAGGACGAGGTCGGAATCGGCGGATCGTCATCGCTGGTGGGCAGGTGGGCCGGCTGCACCCGGTCGAACGGGAAGCCCAGCACCGTCTCCGAGGAGGCCCAGACGACCTTCCGCATCCCTAAAAAGCAGGCCGCCTGGAACACGTTGTAGGCGATCAGCGAATTGACATGGAAGCGCGCCGCGCCCGAGACATGGTCCCAGTCCGGCTCGCCGTTGGCGGCGAGCTGCACCACCGCGTCGTGGCCGTGCAGGGCCGCAAAGGTCTGGCCGTAGTCGGTGAGGTCGACCTTGATGAATCCCCGCCGCTCGATGCCGCCCGGCACCGCCCGGTCGAGATTGGTGACCTCGTGGCCCCGGGCCTCGAGCGCGGCGATCACCACCGGCCCGACGCCGCGATCCCACGAACCGGTCCCGCCGGTGACTGCGACTCTCATGTCTTTGTTCCCCGATCAGTACCGGTCGCTCTCGTGCCGCACAGGCGTGTAGACGAAATCGGAGAACACCGCTTCCCTCGCCGTGCCGTTGAGATCGGAGCAGGCCATGCCGACGAAGGCGCCGGTGAAGCTGCCGTGCTCGGCGTGGCCACCGCATTCGTCGGACAGCAGCGAGGCATCGAGGCGCGGGCCGACGGGCTGCCAGTTGCCGCCGGCGCCGGCATGGCCGGTAGCGAAAAAGAACTGCAGCGCCGGGCCGCGGATCTCGAGCTTGAGGCGCACCGGCCCCTCCTGCGGCAGCGGCACCGGCTCGCCCGGATAGCTCAGCCGGCCATCGGGATGGCTCGCCAGCGAACTCATGATCAGCAGCTCGCGCCGGCCGTCCGAATGCGCGGTGACGGTGAGATAGTGGAAATTGTAGCGGCCATAGTAGCCGGTGAGGCCGGCGAACTGCCGTTCGTCGGCGGGCGAGAACTCCACCGTCACTTCCGCATCATAGGAAAAATGCGTCTGCCGGCGTGCCACCAGCGCCTGCTCGAACCAGCTGCCGATCGATTCGCGCCCGATGAGGTGCAGCTTGCCGTCCGCGAGCCGGAAGATGCGCTCGGTCTCGGGGGTCCTCAGCCACTGGAAATCCTGGTGCAGGCTGTCAAAGCTGTAGCGCTGCTCGGCCCAGTAGCCGGTGTCGTCGCGGGTGCCGGGGATCTCGACCTCGAGCGAGGGCACCGGGCCGTTCTTGACCCAGAGCCAGTCGTCATGGCCCCAGTACGCCTCCTGGATGCCGGTCTCGCGGCCGAGCACGCAGCGGCGCTTCTGCGTCGTCGGCCGGCCCATCAGGTGGACGAGATAGGTCCTGCCGTCCGGCGTCTCGACGATGTCGCCATGGCCGGAGCGCTGCACCTCGTTGAGGGGCGCGTCCTTGGCGGTGATGATGTGCTGTTGCGGATGGGTCTCGTACGGCCCGTCGATGCTGCGCGAGCGCGCGAAGGTGCAGGCATGCTCGTAGCCGGTGCCGCCTTCGGCGGTGAGCAGGTAGTACCAGGGCCGGCCGTCCCGGCCCTTGCGCTTGTAGAGATGCGGGCCCTCGACGAGCTTGAGGTCGGTGCCCTGGTAGATGTTCTTGACCGGGCCGACGAGCTTTCTTGCCGCGTGGTCGTATTCCTGCAGCGCGATGCCGGCGAACAGCAGCGGCCGGGTGCGGTGGTCCCACAGCATGTTGACGAACCACTTCTTCCCGTCGTCGTCGTGGAACAGCGAGGGGTCGAAGCCGGACGAGTTCATGTAGACCGGGTCGGACCACGGACCCTCGATCGCCGGCGCGGTGACGAGGTAGTTGTGCGCGTCCTTGAACGAGCCGTCCTTGCGCTTGACGTCGGTGTAGATGAGGAAGAACTGCTCGCCGTCATGGCTGAGGCAGGGCGCCCAGATGCCGCACGAATCCGGGTCGCCGCGCATGTCGAGCTGGCTCGCCCGGGTCAGCGGCCGGGTCACCAGCTCCCAGTTGGCGAGGTCCCTCGAATGATGGATCTGCACGCCCGGGTACCACTCGAAGGTCGAGGTGGCGATGTAGTAGTCGTCGCCGACCCTGAGGATCGAGGGGTCCGGGTTGAAGCCGGGCAGGATGGGATTGCGGATGGTGGGCATGGGGGTACTCGGGTGGCAGTCGGGTTTCCCTTCTCCCCTTGAGGGAGAAGGTGGCGAGCGAAGCGAGACGGATGAGGGGACGGATATCGCCACTTCCCCTCACCCGCCCTTCGGGCACCCTCTCCCTCAAGGGGAGAGGGAAGACGGGGCTCACACGAACCGGTTGACCAGGTTCTCGAGATATTCCTGCTGGCCTGAGCGCGGCTGCGGGTTGATGTTCTCGGCTTCCACCCACTGGGCAATCTGCTCGAGCGTGCGTTCGCCCTTGAGCATGGCCGCGGCACCCTTTTCGCCCCAGCCGGCATAGCGGGTGTCGAGCGCCTTGTCGTAGGTGCCGTCCTCGATCAGTGCCGCCGCGCCCTTGAGGCCGCGGGCGAGCACGTCGAGGCCGCCGATATGGCCGTGCAGCAGGTCGGCCGGATCGAGCGACTGGCGGCGGACCTTGGCGTCGAAGTTGAAGCCGCCATTGCCCAGCCCGCCGTTCTTGAGGATCTGGTAGAAGGCCAGTGCCATCTCGCCGGGATTGTTGGGGAACTGGTCGGTGTCCCAGCCGCTCTGCAGGTCGTTGCGGTTGGCATCGACGCTGCCCAGGATGCCGAGGGCGCGGGCCAGCGCCAGTTCGTGCTCGAACGAGTGCCCGGCGAGGAAGGCATGGCCGACCTCGATGTTGACCTTCACTTCCTTCTCGAGCCCGAAGTCCTTGAGGAAGCCGTAGACCGTCGCGACGTCGTAGTCGTACTGGTGCTTGGTCGGCTCCTGCGGCTTGGGCTCGATCAGAATGGTGCCCTTGTAGCCGATCTTCTTGGCGTGCTCGACGACCAGTGTCAGGAAGCGCCCGGCCTGCTCGCGCTCCTTGTTCATGTCGGTGTTGAGCAGCGTCTCGTAGCCCTCGCGACCGCCCCACAGCACGTAGTTGGCGCCGCCCAGCTCGTGGGTGATCTCGAGCATCTGCTTCACCTGCCCGGCAGCATAGGCGAAGACGTAGGGGTCGGGATTGGTGGCGGCACCGGCCATGTAGCGGCGGTTGGAGAACAGGTTCGCCGTGCCCCACAGCAGCCTGGTGCGCGAGCTCTGCATCTTCTTGGCGAAGATGTCGGTGATGGTCCTGAGGTTCCGGTTGCTTTCGGCGAGCGTCGCGCCCTCGGGGGCGACATCGACGTCGTGGAAGCAGAAGAAGGGCGCATCGAGCAGTTCGAACAGCTCGAACGCCACATCGGCCTTGAGCCTGGCGCCCTCCATCGGGCTGCCGGCATACCACGGCCGGTCGAAGGTGCGGCCGCCGAAGGGGTCGCCGCCTTCCCAGGCGAAGGTGTGCCAGTAGGCGATTGCGGGCCGGATGTGGTCCTCCATGCGCTTGCCCAGCACCAGCTCGTCCTTGTCGTAGTGGCGATAGGCGAGCGGGTTGGAGCTTTGCGGCCCCTCGAACTTGACGGGCGCAATGCCCTTGAAGAAATCGGTCACTTACGGGCCTCCTCGATGGCGGGATCTGAAGCGCGTTCACGCGCGTCTTCAATGGCGGGATAGAGCGCGCGATAGCGCGCATACTGGTCGGAATAGGCTTGGCTCAGCGCCCTGTCGGGGGCGATGACGCGCCGGATCGCCGGCATGGTCATGACGCTGAGCGGGTCGGCGCCCTCTGCGGCGCACAGGCCCAGCCGGGCCGCGCCCAGCGCGCCGCCGAAATCGCCGTCGGCGGGCAGCGCGATCTCGGTATCCAGATTGGTGGCGATCAGGCGCAGCCACAGCTCGGATTTCGAGCCGCCGCCCACCGCGATCAGCCGGCCGAGCGCGGTGCCGGCATCGTTGAGCACCCGCTTGCAGTCGCGGAAGGCGAAGGCGACGCCCTCCATCACTGCCTGCGCCATGAGCGCCGGGTCGGTCGAATGGGAGAGGCCGACGAACGTGCCGCGGGCCCCGGCATTGTTGTGCGGGGTGCGTTCGCCGCTCAGATAGGGGAGAAAGATCTCTTCGCCCGGGCCCCTGAAGCCCGCCTCGGCGGCACCCGAGAGCGCGGCCGGGTCCTGCCCGGTGATCCTCGACAGCCAGTTGAGGCTGTCGGTGGCGGAAAGGATGACGCCCATCTGGTGCCAGGTCGCGGGAATGGCGTGGCAGAAGGCGTGCACGGCGCCACGGGTGTTGGGCCGGAAGCGGTCGTTCGAGACGAACAGCACGCCCGAGGTGCCGAGCGACACGAAGCCCTCGCCGGGACGCACCGCGCCGATGCCGCAGGCCGCGGCTGCATTGTCGCCGGCGCCGCCGGCGACGACGACGGTGCCGCTCATGCCCCAGCGGGCGGCGAGGTCGCGCTTCAGCGCGCCGGCGGGGGCCGAACCTTCGACCAGGCGCGGCATGTGCGAGCGGTCGAGCCCGGTGACGGCGAGCAGCTCGTCCGACCAGTCGCGCCTGCCGACGTCGAGCCACAGCGTTCCCGCCGCGTCCGACATCTCCTCGACGGCCTCGCCGGTGAGCAGCAGGCGCACATAGGCCTTGGGCAGCAGCACCCTGGCGATCCGCTCGAAGATCTCCGGCTCGTGCTTTCTCACCCAGGCGATCTTGGGCGCCGTGAAACCCGGCATGGCGATGTTGCCCGCAATATCGCGCAGGTTGGGCAGCGCCCGCTCCATCTCGGCGCACTCGTCCGCCGCGCGGCCGTCGTTCCACAGGATGTAGGGGCGCAGGACCTGCTCGTCTTTGTGGAGCAGCGTCGCGCCGTGCATGTGCCCGGACAGCCCGATGCCGCGCACCGCTGCCAGTTCCGCCGGATGCGCCGCGCCGAGCCGGTCGATCGCCTCGAGCGTGGCGGTCCACCAGTCCGCCGGATTCTGCTCCGACCAGCCGGGATGCGGCCGCACCGGCTCCACCGCCCTGGCGCTGGCCTCCCCGAGCGGATGGCCGTCACTGCCGATCAGGAAGGCCTTGACCCCGGACGTGCCGATATCGATGCCGAGATAGGTCATGAGGCACGTACCTCACAGCCGGATACGGTCACCATCTGATTAGTCCTCCCTGCGGCAGTCTGCGTGCCGGTTCCCCTCTAGCGGAGATTGTCGCGCAGAAACAGGCCGATTTCAATGGGCGGAGCGGCCCGTTCGCCATCATGCCCCATGGCCGCTGCACGGGCCGTGGCGATCGCCGCGGCGATTTCGCCGTCCGGGTTCTGGTCGATGACGACGTCGATGCTGCCGTTCTGCAGCCCGGCCCGCGTCGCGCCGGTGAGTTCGTGGGCAACCACCCGCACCCTGCCGCTCACCTGCCGGCGCTCAAGCGCGGCGATCAGTCCGGCAGTGCCGGCCCCCAGGTTGTAGATTCCGGTGAGTCCCGGTTGCTCGAACAGGCCGCCCACCGCCCGCTCGGTCAGCGCGTCGTCATCGAAGCCCTCGAGTGGCCCGACAATCTCGTGACCGGGGAACTCCGCCGACATGACCGCGATGAAGCCCTCGTAGCGCTCGCGATGGTCCCTGAGGGCGAGCGAGCCTGCCACCACCCCGATTCGGCCCTCGGGGCAGAAACGGCCCAGCAGCGACGCGGCCGTTCGTCCCGCCGCGACATTGTCGATGCCGACGAAGTGCTGCCGGGCCGAGCCGGGCAGGTCGGACACCAGCGTCACCACCGCGATGCCGCGCCGGCTCGCCTGGTCGATGGCACGCCGCACCAGGTCGTCCTCGGTGGCAACCACCACGGCGCAGTCGCAACTCCTCGGGTCGAGGTCCCCAGGGCGTTGCTCAGCGCCCTGGGATCGAAGGCATGCACGAGGTGCGTCTCGAGCTTGAGCCGCTCGCCCTTGACCGCGCGGGCCCGGCGCCCGATCGCCGACACGAGGCTCTGCATGAACTCGTTGTGGCTGTCCGGAATGAGGAAGGTCACCGACAGGTCGCGCGCCCGGGCCAGCAGCGAGGCCGAAAGGTCGCGCCGGAAGTCCAGCACCCTAATGGCGTCGGCCACCTTCTCGGCGGTTTCGGCCCGCACCCCGGGCCGGCCGTTGAGGACCCGGTCGACCGTCGCCAGCGACACGCCGGCCTGGCGCGCCACGTCGTGTACCGTCACGCGTCGCTTGTAATCGTCCATGGTTCCTCGGCCCCGTCGCTGCAATACCTGTCGAGTTCGCGCCGCGACGTCAATCGTTTCGCTCCCGGCTCGGCTTTCGCTCTGCGGCATTTGTCGCTATCACCCCACCACCGAACCAAGGAGTTGGCGCATGGGCGTGAAGGTAGAGAGCTTCGGCAGCTACGAGGGCCGGCGGGTCGACCAGTTTCACCTGGTGAGCGACACCGGCGTCGAAGTCGACCTGATCAACTGGGGGGTCGTGGTGCGCGACTGGCGGGTACCGGTGGCGGGCGGCATGCGCCCGGTGGTCCTCGGTTTCGACGGTTTCGACGCCTACCCGGCCGTTTCACCCTATTTCGGCGCGCTCGCCGGCCGCGTCGCCAATCGCATCGGCAATGCGCGCTTCCGGCTCGACGGCAAGACCTACGAGGTTGACGCGAACTTCCATGGACACAGCCTGCACGGGGGGGCAGGCGGCATCGGCCATCAGGTCTGGGATGCCGAGGTCGACGAGGAGATCGCGGCCGTCCGCTTCACCCTGTTCTCGCCCGATGGCCAGATGGGGTTTCCGGGCAATGTGACGTTTTCGGCGACCTATACGCTGACCGGCAATCGGCTGCGCCTCGATCTGTCCGCCAGAGCCGACCGGCGCACGCCGATCAATGTCGTGCAGCACCAGTACTTCAACCTCGGCACCGGGCCGGATGTGCTCGACCACCACTTCCGGATCGCCGGCCACGCCTATACCGAACTGGGCGGGCTGCTGATTCCCACCGGCGCCATCCTGCCGGTGGAGGGCACGCAGTGGGACCTGAGGGCCGGCCGCACCATGCGCGACGCGGCGGGGCAGCCGGTCGACTATGACGGCAATGTCGTCCTTGCCTCGGACCGCCGGTTCGAGGACCCGGTGGCAATCGTCACCGGTCCCGACCAGGCCCTGACGCTGAAGCTGTTCACCGACCGGCCGGGCCTGCAGATCTACAACTCGGTGTGGACCGACGTGACGGCCGAGGGCCGGCACTTCGGCCGTCATTGCGGCTTCTGCCTCGAGGACCAGGACCTCCCCGACGCGGTCAACCACCCGCACTTCCCCTCCACCATCTACGGTCCCGACCGCGACTACCGGCATCGGGTGGACATCGAGATCGCCTGATGGCGGTGCACGTGGTGCTGATCCGGGCCATCGGCCCGGTGACGCACGCAAAGATGCGGATGGCGGCGCTGCGCGCCGCCCTGAACGCTGCCGGGCTGGCCGACGTGGTGACAGTGGGCAATACCGGCAACGTCATCCTGCGATCGCCGAAGCGACCGGCCGGCGTGCGGGCGCTGGTCGAGGCCGTCGTCTCGGGCTTCGGGCTGGGCCCCGCCAACGAGGTGTTCGTGCGGACGCCCGCCGAGATGGCGGCGGTGGTCGCCGCCGACCCGTTCCCGGCCATGGCGGCGAGCCGGCCCGCCGACCTGGGAGTCTGCTCGTTCCACGCGGCGCCGGACTGGACCCCGCTCGGGTCCTACGACGGTCCCGAGCAGACGGCCGTCATCGGCTCGCACCTGGTCGTCGCCTATCCGGACGGCGCAACGGCATCGCGCCTCGCCATCGAAAAGCTGCTCGGCGCACGGATGACCATGCGCAACTGGCGGGTGTTCGCCGGCCTGGCGGCACGGGCCGCGGCGCCTTGACACCCAGGGGGAAGCGCCCGCGGGCAGCGGAGCCGTCCAGGAAGACGTCCGGGAACGGATGCTGCGCCGCGACGGGCTTCGGCAGGCCCCGCGCTTCCCGGGGAAAGCCGGCTTTTGGCCGTGAGGGCGCAGCGCCGAGAGGCTAGACTGGCCGGCATGGACAAGACACAGCGCCTGTTTGCCGTGATGGACGCCCTGCGCCGCCACCGCCGCCCGGTGACGGCGGCGGCGCTCGCGGCCGAACAGGGGGTTTCGGTGCGGACCCTGTATCGCGACATCCAGACGCTGATCGGGCTCGGCGCCCCGATCGATGGCGAGGCCGGGGTCGGCTACCTGCTGCGCGCCGGCTTCTTCCTGCCGCCGCTGATGTTTTCGGCCGAGGAACTCGAGGCGCTGGTGCTGGGGGCGCGCTGGGTCGAGGCGCAGCCCGATGCCGGGCTCGCCGATGCGGCCCGCAACGCGCTGGGCAAGATCGCCAATGCCTCGCCCGAGGATCTGCGGGACCGCATCGGCGACACCGGGCTGTGGCCTGTGCCGATGGGCCGGGAGCCGGAGCCGCGCCCGGTGCTCGGCCTGTTGCGCGCCGCCATGCGCGAGGAGCGGGCGCTCGAGCTGGTCTACACCGACGATGCCGGCAAGAGCTCGACGCGCGAGGTCTGGCCGGTGCAGCTCGCCTATTTCGAGGGCAAGCAGATCTTCGCCGCCTGGTGCTGTCTCAGAGAGGACTTCCGCCATTTCCGCACCGATCGGGTGGTGACGCTGCAGCCCACCGACCGGCGTTACGGCCGGCGACGGGCAGCGCTCACGCGCGACTGGCGCGAGGCCTGGGCGAAGGCCAACCCGGCCTGGCCACGCTCTCCCTGAGGCGGCGGTCAGCCGGCGACCAGTTCCACCTCCTGCGCCTTCCGGATCAGGTCCGAATAGGGGCAGATGTCGTGGGCGAGCGCCATCACCCGCTCGACATCGGCCTTGTCGAGCCCCGGCGCACGGGCGGTGAGCCTGGCGACGATGGTGAAGCCGATATCGTCCTCGCGGTCGGCAAAGCTGATCGCCGCCTCGACGGTGGTGTCCTCCGACAGCTTGAGCTTCAGCCGCCCGGCGGCGGCGCGCATGGCGCCCAGATAGCAGGCCGAGTAGCCCACCGCGAACAGCTGCTCGGGATTGGTGCCGGGGCCGTCGTCGCCGCCCATGGCCTTGGGGACCGACAGCTTCACCGAGACCTTGCCGTCGTCGGTGGCGGCGGTGCCGCCGCCGCGGCCCCCGTGATAGGCGGTGCCGTGGGCTGTGTACTTGATCTGCATGATGTGCGTTCCTCTGCAACAGGGGTGGACAAGCGGACAACGCCGCTCCACATAGCGAAGGTTTCGATTGTGCACAATTGAATTGTGCACTAGTAAATTGGCCATGAGTGAAACGGCCCGGCCACGCGAGAAGGATCTTCGTCTCGACGAACAGCTGTGCTTCGCCGTCTACTCGGCGGCACATGCCTTCACCCGCTTCTATCGGCCGCTGCTCGCGCGGCTCGGGCTGACCTATCCGCAATACCTGGTGATGCTGGTGCTGTGGGAGGCCGATGGGCTGAGCGTCGGCGCCATCGGCGAGCGCCTGCGGCTCGATTCGGGCACCCTGACGCCGGTGCTGAAGCGGCTGGAAAAGCTCGGCCTGCTCACCCGTCGCCGCGCTGCAGCGGACGAGCGCCAGGTCGTGGTGAGCCTCACCGTGACCGGGGCGCAGCTCAGGACGATCGCCGAGGGCTTCCCCGACCGCATCGTCGATGCCTCGGCCTGCGACGGAGCGGAACTCGACGGCTTGCGGGACGGCCTGGTGAGGCTGCGTGCCAACCTCGACAAGGCGGTGGCGTGAGCGCCGTCAGGGACCAAGGCTCGCCGCGAGGCGGTCCATGTTCTCCTCGTTGGCCGCCTCGATCAGGGTCCGGATCGCCTCCCGCGCCTCGGCGCTCTCGAAGCTCATCGCCAGCGAGAACAGCGTCATGCCACCGGCCGCGGGCAGGAATCGCAGCGTGAACTGCTTGCCGGAATTGTGGTCGAAGGCGACGAGGTGCGGCGCCTCGATGGCGGTGAACGTGGCAAGGTTCGGGTAGTCCGTGCCGTCGGGCCCGTGCAGCACATGCCGCCAGTCGCCGCCGACGCGGAACTCGAACAGCTCGATGGTCTCGGAGAACCCCTTGGGTCCCCACCACGTCGCCAGCGTGGCGGGATCGGCGAAGCTGCCGAACACCCGCTCGGGCGGCGCGTCGAGCAGACGGCTCGAGACCAGGTCGAAGCGCTGATCGCGGCTGGATGCGGCAGTGCCCATGTCGGCCCTGATAGTTAATATAAAGCCTAAGTAATGGACCTGCCGCCGGGCTGTCAATAACTGAAGTACTGCTTCAGCATACGATGGTCAGCCCAGCCGGACTCCCCCCAGCAGCAAGCCTGACAGCAGCCCGGCATGCAGCAGCCAGATGGCGGCGGTGGCGATCGCGAACCCGGTCTTGGCTGTCTTGTGCCGCAGCAGCTGCTGCGCCACGAGCCCGCCGGCGATGCCGCCGAAGAGGTCGGTGACGTGCAGCTTCAGCTCCGACACCCGCCAGCGCCCGGCCTCGGCCGCCCGCTTGTCGGCGACATAGGCGAGGCCGCTGAGCAGCCCCAGCCCGAGATAGACCCCGGCCAGCCAGAGCGGTGCACGATCGAGGCCCAGGACGGCGAGCAGCAGCAGCCCGATCAGCCCCGCCCCGCCGACGCGCAGATAGTCGCGCCGCTCGGCCTTCGGCGGCGGCGCGCCGCGTCGTGCCGCCGACCGGTTCACCGGATTGGCGCCGTGAATCACCACGTCCCGCGCCTCCGCCCGCCCGTCCCGCCCGACCCGGGCGACAAAGCTCACCGTGTCGCCGATCCGCGGCCGGGTGGCGATACGACCGATGCTGGAGATGTGGACGAACAGGCGCTCGCCATCCTCGCCGCGAATGAAGCCGAAGCCGCGTTCGTCGTTCCACTGCACCAGCGTGCCGCTGCGCGGGCGGCTCATCGCATCAGCTCGTCTTCGCTCCAGCCCAGCGCCGCGAGGTCGGCGATCCGCGCCTCCCGGTCGGCGACCCCGCCGGTGATGAACTCGTCGAGCTGCGGCGGGGGCACCGAAGTGCCCGACAGCATGGCGTGCACCTGCCCGCGATGGTGGGTCTGGTGCATGAACAGGTGCAGCAGCAGGTCGTCGGTCCGTTCGACCTGGATGCGGCCGGTGCGATGCACCCGCGTTTCCGCCGCGAGGCGCGCCTCGGTCAGCCCGGCGACGAAGCCGAGCAGGCGCTCGTCCACCGCCGCCTGGGCAGCGACCAGCGGGGCGACCGCATCGAACGGCTCCTCCGGCTCCCAGGCCTTCGGGCCGAGGGTCCCGCCTTCGAGCGCATCGACATAGAACCAGTCGACCGTGAGGATGTGGTTCAGCGTCGCCTTGAGCGAGGGAAAAAAGCTCACCCGCGCCGCTTCGAACTCACCCGGCGCGAGCGCCAGGCAGGCCTCGCCGAGGCGGTGGTTGGCCAGCCGGTTGTTCTGCGCCAGCTTGCGCAGCATGCGGACGGCGGCGCTCATCGGGCCTGCTCGAAGCTCTGGCGGTACTGTCGTGGGGTCATCTGCTTTTGTGCCCTGAACTGGCGGTTGAAATTGGCGAGCGAGTCATAGCCGACATCGGCCGCGATATGGGCAACCGGGCGCGAGCCGGTCGACAGCAGCGCACAGGCCTCGCCGATTCTCAATCGGGTGAGATACTCGGATACGCTGCTGCGCACCTCGCGCTGGAACAGCCGGCTGAGCCCGGAGGGCGAGAGCGCCGCGATGTCGGCCAGTTCCGGGATCGACAGGCCCTCGGCATAGTGGCTGTGGATATGGTCGAGCACCCGGTCGATGCGGCTGCGGTCGGCGCGCGCCGGGGGCAGGCTGGCGGCGGGGCTCGCGAGGGCGCGCGCCTCGGTGTCGCGCGCAAGGAGGCGCAGGATGTCGATCAGCACCGTCACCCGGTCCCCCGGGGGACGTTCGAACAGGGCCCCGATCGGGCCGCGGGCCGCATGCGAGGCGGCGGTAGAGAACGCCAGGCCGCGCCGCGCCCGCGCCATGAGCTCGCTGACCGGACGCATCTCGGCGAGGATCCTGGCGAGTCCCGTCCCCCAGTCGGGAGGAAACCACATCACCTTGGCCTCGTGCGGCGCCCCGGCACTCAGCTTGTCGCGGCTGACCCAGGTGTGCGGCAGGTTGGGGCCGACCAGCACCAGGTCACCGTCGGCATAGTCGCCGATATGGTCGCCGACGAAGCGCTGCCCGACCGAGTTGAGGGTCAGCGTCAGCTCGAACTCCGGATGGTGGTGCCACTGGAACGGGATGGCGTCGTCGAGGCGCCGGTCGAGCCAGGCCCACGAGGCTCCGTCGACGGGCTGAACCTTCTCGAGAAGCGGCTTCATCGTGCCGAGGTCCCTTCCATGACGCCGTGATAGTATCAGTACCGGCCCGACAATGACAACTTGTCGCAGCCGGTTCGGCTAGGCTTGGTGCATCGGAGCTATCCCCCGAAGGGGAGGAACAGGTGGAGGAAGACGATGAGTATGGCTCAGGGCATGGCCCCGCAGGGCATGGCGCAGGGGATCAAGCGGGATTCGCACCCCACGACGCAGAAACTCACTACCCAGCTCAAGGACATCAGGAAGACGCTGCCGCTCAGGGTGCTGTCGGCGGAGGATTTCCGGCACTGGCAGGAGAAGGGCTATGTGATCGTCCGCAATGCCGTGCCTGCGGAAAATGTCGAGCGCTTGAAGGCCTTGCTCTGGGAGTTTGAGGAGAAGGACCCCGACGACCCCTCGACCTGGTACGCGCCGCAGCGCCGCGACCACCTCATGAAGGAGCTCAACGGCACCGGCATGGTGGAAATCTACAACCACCAGCTGCTCTGGGACAACCGGCAATATCCGAAGATCTACGACGCCTTCGTCGACATCTGGGATATCGAGGAGCTGTGGGTCTCGATCGACCGGGCCAACCTCAATCCGCCCAAGCAGGTGCCGGGCCCCAACCAGAACGGCTTCATCCACTGGGACAGCGACACCTCGCTCGACCCCCTGCCGATCGGCGTCCAGGGCGTCCTGAGCCTCGTCAGGCAGGACGGCGATATCGGCGGGTTCCAGTGCATTCCCGAGCTGTTCTACGATTTCGAGAACTGGGTGAAGACCCAGCCGGCCGACCGCGACCCGATGCATCCGGACTGGTCCGGCTTCACCATCACCAATATCGAGATGGAACCGGGCGACCTGATGATCTTCAACACCCTGCTCGCCCACGGGGTGCGCCCCAACCACTCGGGGAACCGGGTGCGCATGGCGCAGTACATCTCGATGTATCCGGAGAACGAGGACGACGAGGCCGACCGCGCCGAGCGCATCCGGCTGTGGCGCGAGCTCGACCACCCCAAGCGCGACGCCTTCCCCGGCGATCCGCGCGAGTGGGAAAAGCAGCACGCGACCACCGCGAAGCTGACCGAACTGGGCGAGAAGCTGCTCGGGCTCAAGTCCTGGTATTGACGGTTTACATCGCGCCTCGTCTCGGGGAAGCTCCTTCCCCGAGGAGACCGCAATGACACTGCTCCATACGACGCTCGGCCCCCGGCGGGCCGATGAACTGGGCATGATCCTGCCGCACGAGCATGTGTTCGTCGATCTGAGGACACCAGACCGGCCGGGTTACGCCGAGGCCGACCCCGCCGACGTGGTCCGGCTGATGGGGCCCCAGATCGCGGCGATCAAGGCGCGGGGTGTCACCGCGCTGGTCGAATGCTCGACCGGCGGCGTCGGCCTCAGGGTCGACATCGACCTCGCGGTCAGCCGGGCGACCGGGCTGCCCATCGTCGTGCCGACCGGCAATTATCGCGAACCGTGGATTCCCGACTGGGTGCGTTCGGCGAGCGAGGCCGAACTCGAGGCCTGGATGGTGCGCGAGCTGACCGAGGGGGTGGGGGATACCGGGGTCAGGGCGGCCTGGATCAAGCTCAGCGCCGGCGACGACGGCATCACCCCGCTCGAAGCCGGGATCCTCAGGGCCGCCGCGCGCGCCTCGGCGACGACCGGGGCGGTGATCGGCAGCCACACCATCAGGGGCCGGGTGGTGATGGACCAGCTCGACATCATCGAGGCCGAGGGCGGCCGGGCCGACCGCTTCATCTCCATCCACACCCAGGAGGAGAAGGATTTCGGGCTGAACCGCGCGGTCGCGGCCCGCGGTGCCTTCATCGAGTACGACCATGTCGGGCGCGCGCCGGACGACGAGGTCGCGACGCTGATCATGCGGGCGCTTGACGCCGGGCTCGGCGGACAGCTGCTGATCAGCCACGACCTCGGCTGGTACGACCCGGCGCAGCCGGGGGGCGGGGCGCCGCGCCCCTACACCCATCTCAGCGACGTGATGCTGCCGCTGCTCGGCGCGCGCGGCGTGCCGGAGGCAACCCTGCGGCAGCTGACCGCCGACAACCCGTTCGCCGCCTTCGCCCGCTGAGCGTCAACTGGCTGAAAGGCCGTGGCGGTCCCAGCCGGCGAGCCGCATCACCGCCTCGGGTGGCGACGGCCAGACCCGGTTGCGGCCGGCATGCTTGGCCTGGTACAGGGCCTGATCGGCGGCGAGCAGCAGGTCGGCGGCATCCTCGCTCGATCCGAGCTGGCCCGAGGCGGCGCCGAAGCTGGCGGTCACCACGCCCCCTCGCGGCCCGGATGCACGAGGCCGCTCGCCGCCACGGCCCGGCGCAGCCGCTCGGCCACGAGCAGCGCATCGGCCATGCCGGTTCGCCGGAGCAGCAGCAGGAACTCCTCCCCGCCATAGCGGAACACCCGATCGGGCCCGCGCGCATTGAGCAGGGCGACGTCGGCGATGCATTTCAGGCACTCGTCGCCGGCCTGATGCCCGAGCGTATCGTTGTAGGTCTTGAACAGATCGATGTCGAACAGCACCAGGCCCACGCTCTCGCTGCGCCCGGACCTGACGATCTCCGTCAGTGCCAGTTCGAGCGCCCGGCGGTTCTCGAGCCCGGTCAGCGGGTCGTGCAGGCTGGCTGCCTCGAGCGACCGGCCGCGCAGGCGCAGCGTGACGTTCAGCAGGTAGCCGCGGCGCCATTCGCGCTCCAGCTCGAACGTGGCGAACAGCGACAAGACCAGCGCCAGGCCGATCAGTACCGTCTCGACGGCCGGATCGTGCAGGTCGCCGTCACCGAGAAACAGCATGGCGACGCCGTAGAGGGCAAAGATCAGCAGGCCGGCGGCCACGGCATAGTAGAAGCGCAGCCGCTGCACCACGGCCAGATAGAGCAGGGCGACGACGATCGAATGTAGATGCACCGTGCGCAGCGGCGCCTCGCTCGCCAGCACCACGATCAGCGTCGACAGCGTCGCCAGCACCGGCAGGGCGGCGGCAACCGTCTCGCGCAGCCAGGGGGGCGGCGCCGTCAGCAGCACGAGGCACAGCCCGAGCCCGAGCGGCAGCATGACCACCAGACGCACGGCGAACGCGATGTGCAGGACATCCGGCGTCAGCCCCCAGTCCACCCACAGGTAGGTGAGGTAGATGGCGATGCCGATCAGCCCGGCGCCGAGCAGCTGACGGGTGCGGTAGCGCTCCGTCTCGGTCTCGAGCAGCGCCTCGATCGCCGGCGGGAACGGGCGCCCGACGAACGGCGCTGCCAGGGCCCGCTCGACCTCGATCAGGCTGATCCCCGCCAGTCTGTCCTGATCGCCGTCGCTTGGTGCCATGCCGGTTCCCGCTGTCCCAGACGGCGGCATGATAGGGCTCCGACGTTAAGGTGTTCCTTCCGAACGGGAAGCTAAGCGCCGCGTCGGAAGCGCTTGGCTGGTCTGCCGACCTGCGATAGAATGTGGTGAATTGCCATGGAGTTATCCGATGAACTCTGGGCCAGCGCGATATTTTGACGACATTCTGAAGCGGGCCGGCATCGAGATCGGCGGCGACCGTCCCTTCGATATTGCCGTGCATGACGAGCGGCTCTGGGCGCGCGTGCTGAGCCACGGGACGCTGGGGTTCGGCGAGGCCTACATGGATGGCTGGTTCGATGTCGAGGCGCTCGACCAGTTCATTGCCAGGCTGCTCGAGATCGACATCTACGCGCATCTGAAGCCGGACCTGGGGCTCGCCGTCAGCTACCTGCGCGGCCGGCTGCTGAACCTGCAGCGGCTCAGGGTGAGCGAAGTCGGCGAGAAGCACTACGACATCGGCAACGATCTCTATGCGGCCATGCTCGACAAGCGCATGATCTACTCCTGCGGCTACTGGACAAATGCCGAGACGCTCGATGCGGCGCAGGAGGCCAAGCTCGACCTGGTCTGCCGCAAGGTCGGGCTCGAGCCGGGCATGAAGGTGCTCGATATCGGCTCGGGCTGGGGCGGCTTCCTCAGGTTTGCCGCCGAGCGCTACGGCATCGAGGGGGTGGGCATCACCATCTCGAGACAGCAGGCGGCCTATGCCGAGGCCGCCCGGGGAAACCTGCCGGTCGAAACCCGCGTCATGGACTACCTGGCGCTCGAGGGACGCTTCGACCGGATCATTTCGATCGGCATGTTCGAGCATGTCGGCTACAAGAACTACGAGGCCTATTTCGCCAAGGTGCGCGCCCTGCTCGACCCGGACGGCCTGTTCCTGCTGCACACGATCGGCAACAACTTCTCCTCGACCCATGGCGATCCATGGACCGAGAAGTACATCTTTCCCAACGGCATGCTGCCCTCCATCCGCCAGATCGGCGCCGCCGTCGAGCGGCGCTTCGTGATGGAGGACTGGCACAATTTCGGCGCCGACTACGAGCGGACGCTGATGGCCTGGTGGGCCAATTTCGATGCCGCCTGGCCGGCGCTCCGCGGCACCTATGGCGACCGCTTCCGACGCATGTGGCGCTTCTACCTGATGACGTTCGCCGCCATGTTCAGGACACGCAACCTGCAGCTGTGGCAGCTGGTACTGAGCCCCGCCGGCGTGCCCGGTGGCTACCGTCGACCCTCGTAGGCCCGGCCGATCGCCACGGCCATCTGCCGCATCTCCGCCTCGTCCAGCTCGAGAATGCCGTGTTCCGCCATGAGGGCATGGTATTGCTGGCGCGCCAGCGGAACGCCGCGCGGCAGCGGCACGACGTGGAAATGCACATGGCTGTTGGCCGCCATGCTGCCCAGAGAGAGCACATAGATGCGTTCCGCGTCGAACACCTGCTTCAGCGCGCGCGACAGGTCATGCACCCGTCGCTGCAGGCCCAGGTAGGCGTCGCGGGAGAATCCGTCGGCCAGGTCCTCGACATGGGCCCTGGGAGCCACCAGGCAGTAGCCGCGCTGTGTAGGGTAGCGGCTGAGGAAGATGATGGCGTCATCGTCTTCGGCGACGACATGATGGACATAGCCCGGGCGGCCGGCCAGCATCTCGCAGATGAAGCAGGGCCCCGTGGCGGCGCGCCGGATCTCGCCGGCAAGATCGAATGGCCTGCGCTCGTCCATCACGCCCCCGCAAAGCCGACGCGATAGCTCAGCGCTTCGGCGATGTGCGGCCGCGCCACGCGCTCGACCCCGGCAAGGTCGGCGAGCGTGCGCGCCACCTTGAGCACCCGGTGATAGGCCCGCGCCGACAGCCGGAAGCGTTCGGCCGCCTGCAGCAGCAGCGCCTGGCTCTCCTTGTCGGGGTTGACCACCTTCTCGATCAGCGTCGGCCCGGCGGCCGCATTGGTGAAGATGCGCGGCTCACCCGCCTCGGCATAGCGCTGCCGCTGCAATTCCCGTGCCTGCCCGACCCGTCCGGCCACCGTGGCGGAACTCTCCGAATCGGCCGGGCCGATCATGTCGGCAGCCGAGACCGCCGGCACGTCGACCCTGAGGTCGATCCGATCGAGGAAGGGTCCGGAGACCCGCGCCTGGTAGTCGGCGGCGCAGGCGTCGCCGCGGCGGCAGGTGTGGCCCGGCGTGCCGGCAAGGCCGCACTTGCACGGGTTCATCGCCGCGATCAGCTGGAAGCGTGCGGGAAAGGTGACCCGGGCATTGGCGCGCGCGATCACCGTCTCGCCGCTCTCGAGCGGCTGGCGCAGGCTGTCGAGCACGCCCGGCGCGAACTCGGGCAACTCGTCGAGGAACAGCACGCCGTTGTGCGCGAGGCTCACCTCGCCGGGCCTGACCCTGAGGCCGCCACCCACCAGCGCCGCCATCGAGGCGGAGTGATGCGGCGCCCGGAACGGCCGCCGGTCGGAGAGCGCGCCCCCCGCCAATTCCCCCGCGATCGACTGGATCATCGAGACGTCGAGCAACTCGCGCGGATCGAGCGGCGGCAGGATCGAGGGCAGCCGTGAGGCGAGCATCGACTTGCCGGCTCCGGGCGGCCCGATCAGCAGCAGGTTGTGGCCGCCCGCCGCCGCCACTTCCAGCGCCCGCCGCGCCACCTCCTGCCCGCGTACCTCGCTCAGGTCGGGCAGGCCCGCTATCTCGACGCGACGCCGCGCCACCGGCCGGCTGCACAGCTGGAAGCCGCCCAGGTGGTTGCACAGTGCCAGCAGGCTCTCCGGCGCGATGATGTCGATCTCGTCCCCCGCCCAGGCCGCTTCCGGACCCGAGTCGGCGGCGCAGATGATGCCCAGCTCGCGGGCCGCCGCCGCAATCGCCGCCGGCAGCACCCCGGCCGTCGGAGCCAGCCGTCCGTCGAGCCCCAGTTCGCCGAGCGCCAGGTGGCGGCTCAGTGCATCCGACGGGATGGCACCGATCGCCGCCATCAGCCCCAGCGCGATCGGCAGGTCGTAGTGGCTGCCCTCCTTGGGCAGGTCGGCGGGTGCCAGGTTCACCGTGATGCGCCTCGGCGGCAGGCTCAGCCCGGACGCATAGAGCGCCGCATGCACGCGCTCGCTCGATTCCTTGACCGCCTTGTCGGGCAGCCCGACCAGCAGAAACTTCGGCAATCCCGGCGCAACCTGCACCTGCACGTCCACCGGCACTGCCTCGATGCCCTGAAACGCCACGGTCGCAACCCGCGTCACCATTGTTCAGCCCTCGCCCAATACAGCAAGGCTATCAGGAGTTGTACGAGCCCTTCAAGAACATTTCAGGAACGTCGAGCTCGCCGCCCTCCGGTAGGGGCGGGATCGGATCGTGAACGTTGTCCGGCACCCGCTCCGGCGTTAACCATGATGGAAAAACAAGGGGTTAGCGCAAGGTTTCATTAAGTTCGCCATGTTGATTCAAAGGCCGTCAAATGGTCCGAGAGTCCCTGTCCAGCATGGCTGCCGCCGTCCTTCGTCCCGCCGTCTCCGTCCTGCGCCCGCTGCTGCTGCTGGGCCTGGTGCTGCTGCTTGCCGCCTGCGGTCGCTCGCCGACGCACTATGTCGGCATTCCGGGCGACAACGACCCGCATGACGGCGTGCGGCGCGCCTGGGGCCTGCCGGTCCAGGGGCTCGACGTGGCGCGCTACCAGGGCCGCATCGACTTTGCCGCGGCCCGCGCCGGCGGCACACACTTCGTCTACATCAAGTCGACCGAGGGCAAGGACTACATCGACCCCAACTTCTACGACAACTGGCGGCGCGCCCGCGAGGCCGGCATGGCGCGCGGCGCCTACCATTTCATGACCTGGTGCAGCCTGGCCTCCGAGCAGGCCGCCTGGTTCGCCCGCAAGGTCCCGGCCGACGACGATGCGCTGCCGCCGGTGCTCGACCTCGAGTGGAACAATCACTCGAACTGCAAGAACAAGCACGACCGCACCGACATCCTCGAGAAGGTGCGCGTCATGCTGGCAGCGATGGAAAAGCACACCGGCAAGGTGCCGGTGATCTATACCGACATGAACTTCTACCGCGACGTGCTCGCCGGCGAACGCTTCGACTCCTCGTTCTGGCTGCGCTCGACCGCCGCCGAGCCGCACCTCAAGTACGGCCGGCACGACTGGCTGTTCTGGCAGTGGACGCAGACCGGCACGATGTCGGGGATCAACACCGAGGTCGACCGCAACGCGTTCTACGGTACGCCCGACGACTGGGTGACGTTCCTCCTGACCGGGTGCGACCCGCGCACCGTCGACCGGCTGGGCGAGGAAGGCCGCTGCCGTTCGATGAAATAGCGGCGCCCGAGGGCGGCGCACCTTGTCAGCCAATGGGCTTGCGCCTAGCTTTCACGGCGTGATTTGCCGGATTGGCGCCGGCGTAACAGCATGGAAGGGGACACCCGATGGCCAAAGGTCAGTTGAAGTCGAACAAGGAAGCCAAGAAGCCCAAGAAGGAAAAGCCGAAAGTGCTGGCAACCGCCGGGATGAGCCCGACGACTGCAGCGCCGGCCAAGAAGAAGTAAGGACCGGGCTGGTCTTGCCGATATCGGGGGCCGTGGCAGCGATGCCGCGGCCCTTGTCGCGTCAGCCGGCCACCGCCCCGACGAGCCCGCTGGCCTTGATCCCGTCGATCAGGAACTGCACCGAGAGCGCCGCGAGCAGCACGCCCACCACGCGGCTGACCACCGCGAGACCGGTGATGCCGAGCAGCCGCTGGATCGGGATGGCAACCAGCATCGCGGCGTAGCAAAGGGCGAGGATGGCCAGCAGTGCCGCGACGACCACGAACCACTCGAGGCTGAAGCCGCCGGCCCCGGTGGTCAGGAGGATCACCGCGCTGATCGCGCCGGGCCCGGCGAGCAGCGGTGTCGCCAGCGGAAACACCGAGATGTCCTGCCGGCCCTGCGCCTCGTTCTCTTCTTCCGGCGTCGTGCCGGTGCCGCCCGAATGGCGGGCGAACACCATGTCGATCGAGATCAGCAGCAGCAGGATGCCACCGGCAATCCTCAGCGCCGGCAGCGTGATGCCGAACAGCTTGAGCAGCACCTCGCCGAACACGGCGAAGAACAGCAGGATCACGCCCGCGATCAGCGTGCCGCGCAGCGCCATCGCCCGGCGCTCCGCCGGCGTGTTCTTCTGCGTCAGCGCCGCATAGACGACCAAGAGGTCCGCCGGCCCGATGGTGGCGAAAAAGGTCGTCAGCGCGAGGAGGAAGGTGTCGATGGGCATGGGCGGACCATGGCGCAATCGCAACGGTTTGGCGAGTGGGTCCGAAAGACCGGGCCACCGCAGCCGGCGCTACGGGTAGTTACTGATCCGCAACCAATCCCTGCCAGGATGCCCTCGCGCGACAGGGCAGGAGATTGGGATGTCGAGGATTTCGATGGTGTTGGCCGCCGTGGCGATGGCCGCGGTCGTGAGCACCGGAGCTCAGGCCTTTGACGATTTCGGCGGGATGTTCGTCGACCTCTATGGCGGTGCTGCGCTGCCGGGGGTCTCCAGCTACGACGGCACCGATTACGACATGCACTGGGGCGGGGCGATCGGCGCTGCCGTCGGCGTCCAGACCCCGGTCGAGGGCCTCGCCCTCAAGCTCGATTTGATGGCGTCGGGCGCCGACTATGTCGGCTACGAGTATTACGACATCGGCGTCGAGAACGTCAGCCTGATGGCGGTGGGCGAATATGCCGTGCCGGTGACCGACGGGCTCGAGCTCTATGGCAGCCTCGGGCTCGGCGGCGTCCTCGTCTACTACTACGACACCGACTATTCCGGCGTCGGGGCCGGCTACCAGGCCGCGCTCGGCGGCCGCGCGGCGCTCAGCGAGAACGTCTCGCTGTTCGGCGAGGTCAAGTATCTGAGCACCTTCTCGGACGTCGACACCAATGGCTACGACATCCGCTACCCCACCACCAATGTGCTGAGCGGCCTGCGCTTCTCGTTCGACTGAAGCGGGCCGGACGCCGCCCCCGGCGACCAAGAGAACTGACGGCGCAACCCCCGGTTGCGCCGCGGCTGTTTCACCCCACTCGCTTCTCGATCGCGTCCCAGATCAGCACCGCGATGTCCGGGCCGCCGAAGCGCTTGATCTCGCGGATACCGGTGGGGCTGGTGACGTTGATTTCGGTGAGATAGTCGCCGATTACGTCGATGCCGACGAAGATCATGTCGCGCGCCTTGAGCGCCGGGCCGATGCGCTCGCAGATCTCGTGCTCGCGCGCCGTCAGCGGCGACAGTTCCGGGCGGCCGCCGACATGCATGTTGGAGCGCGCCTCGCCCTCGGCCGGCACGCGGTTGAGCCCCGCCACCGGTTCCCCGTCGATGATGATGATGCGCTTGTCGCCCTTCCTGACGTCGGGCAGGTATTTCTGCACCATGAACGGCTCGCGGAACGATTGCTCGAAGAGCTCGATCAGGCTGGCGAGGTTCTGGTCGCCTTCCTGAAGGAAAAACACCCCGGCGCCGCCATTGCCGTAGAGCGGCTTCAGGATGATGTTGCCGTGCTCGCGCCGGAATTCGTGGATCAGCCCGCGGTCGCGCGTCACCAGCGTCGGCGGCATCAGCTCGGGGAACTCGGTGACGAGGATCTTTTCGGGCGCATTGCGCACCGCCGCCGGCGGATTGACCACGAAGGTCTTCGGGTGCAGCCGCTCGAGCATGTGGGTGAGCGTGATGTAGTTCATGTCGAAGGGCGGATCCTGCCGCATCAGCAGCACGTCGTAGCCCGCCAGGTCGGCGCGGGCGAATTCACCCAGCGCGTAGTGCTCGCCCCGGGGCCTGTCGAACACCTCGACTGGCGCGAGGTTGGCCGATACCCGGTTGTCGCGCAGGGCCAGGGTCTGCGGCACGTAGTAGTCGATCCGGTGCCCGCGCGCCTGCGCCTCGAGCATCATGGCGAAGGTCGAATCCCCCGTCGGGTTGATCGAGGCGATGGGGTCCATCTGCACGGCGATTTTCAGAGTCACGCGACCCTCCAGTGTCAAAGGCACTCAAGCTTGCGCCGCCCCCTCCACCGGCTTCGCCGGTCCCCCTCCCCCGTGAACGGGGAGGATGCGGGGGTGCCGCGGGCGATAATCCTCCCCTGAGGGGGACCATGCGCAGCATGGTGGAGGGGGCGGCAGCGTTCCCCTGCTCACCCCCGGAAAGCGTCCTTGACATGGCGCGGCCAGGTGAGCGGCGCAAGGAAAATCACGTCGAAACGGAGCGGTGTCGCGGCAAGCCGGGGATGCAGCGCCACGTAGTACGTCGCCGCCCGCGCGATGCGCCGCGTGTTCACCGCCCCGAGCGCCTCGGCTTCCGATTGCCGGCGCCCGCGCGCCTTCACCTCGACGAACGCCGTTACCCCCAGGCGGCGCGCCACGAGGTCGATCTCGCCCACCGGTGTCTTCACCCGCGCCTCGACGATGCGGTAGCCCTTGAGCCGCAGATACCAGGCGGCGAACGCCTCGCCGCGCCGCCCGGACAGTTCGGCTGCCAGTCGCGCGCTACTCTTCGGTCTTGAGGGCGAGGGCACGCTCGTAGACCTCCTTGCGCTTCAGCCCGAAGCGGGCGGTCACGGCGTCGACGGCCGAGCGCAGCGGCTCGGTTGCGAGGGCCTCGGCAAGGGCTGCCTCCCAGTCGCCTTCGAGAGGGGCGGCGGCGTCGCCACCGCCGACCAGCACCACGGCCTCACCCCGGGTCTCGCCTGCCCCGAACCGCGTCGCAAGGGCGCCGAGCGTGCCATGCTCGAAGCGCTCGAAGCGCTTGGTCAGCTCGAGCCCCACCGCCGCCGGACGCTCCCCGCCGAGAGCCGCCGCCATCGCCGCCAGCGCCTCGCCCAGGCGTCGCGGCGATTCGTAGAACACCAGCGTCTCGGAGCGACCCCTGAGTGCCGCCAGCGCATTGGCCCGTGCCCCGGCCCGGGCCGGCAGGAAGCCGACGAAGCTGAAGGCATCGGTGGGCAGGCCGGCGCTCGCCAGCCCCGCCAGCAGCGCCGAGGCGCCGGGGATCGCGACGACCGGCAGGCCCGCCTCGCGCGTCGCGCGTACCAGCGGAAAGCCCGGATCGGACAGCAGCGGCGTGCCGGCATCGGAGATCTGGGCAACCACCTTGCCGGCGCCGATCATGGCGACGATCTCGCCGGCCCGCGCCCGCTCGTTGTGCTCGTGCAGCGCCTGGCGCCGGGTGCGGATGCCGTAGTGCTCGAGCAGCGTTGCGGAGTGCCGCGTATCCTCGCACAGCACCAGGTCTGCAGCGGCCAGCGTTTCGAGCGCCCTGAGGGTGATGTCCTTGAGGTTGCCGATCGGGGTCGACACCACGTACAGCCCTGCCGCCAGGGGGGCTGCGGGGAACTCGGTTCCGGCGATGAAAAAACTCTTCGCCCTGTCGTTCACGCCATCACCCCGCCTTTACCTCTCGTTAAGTCGGTCTTTATGCGTCGGTCCTGAACCTGTATAGACGCGATCGGGACGGGCCCGACAGGGCCGTGTGCGGGAAATGGCGAAGGCTGGGCAAGTGAGTGTTTCGGTGAGCGGCGCGAGGCGCCGGGGGTTCGTGTCTGGCGCACTGAGAAACCTCGGGCTCGGCCTGGTTGCGGCGGTGGCACTGGCGGCCTGTTCGCCCGGTGGCTTTTCCTTCGGCCCCTCGAGCGGCGGCGGCGTTGGCGGCCCCGATGCCGGGCCGGCTACGCTGAGCGCGGGGCGCAACTTCGGCACCGGCCCGGTCAAGGTGGCGCTGCTGCTGCCGCTGTCGGGCGATGCCAGTCTCGCCGCCGTCGGCACCTCGATGGCCAACGCATCGGAACTGGCGATGAACTTCGTCGCCGCCAATCCCAACCTCGGCTCCAACATCACCGTCGTGGTCAAGGATACCGGCCCGACCGCCGGCGGAGCCGCCCAGGCCGCGACCACGGCGCTGGCCGAGGGCGCGAGCCTGATCCTCGGGCCGCTGCGCGCCGACCAGGTGACCGCGGTCGGCCAGGTGGCGCGCACCGGCGGCGTGTCCGTGATCGGGTTCTCCAACAATTCCGGCGCCGCCTCGCCGGGCGTCTTCCTGCTCAACGTCCTGCCCGAGACCGAGGTCAAGCGCTCGATGAGCTACGCCAAGAAGCTCGGCAAGAAGGCCTTTGCCGGCATCTTCCCGACCACCGATTTCGGTCGCATCCAGGAGGGCGCCTTCCGCCAGGCCATGGCGGACCTCGGGCTCACCGCACGTGCCGTCTACAATTTCTCCTCGGAGGCAGAGGCGCGCACCATCGTCACCCAGCTGGTGCCGCTGCTGCAGTCGGGCCAGATCGACCTGATCTTCATCCCCGATCGAGCCACGGCGCCGAGCTTTGCCAACCTGCTCAACGAGGCCGGCATCGCCCCCGGCTCGGTACAGCTCGTCGGCTCGGCCGACTGGAACAACGATCCGGCCGTCGCCAACACCACCACGCTCGCCGGCGCCATCTTCCCGGCGGTCTCCGAGACCGGGCTCGCCGCGCTCACCACCGAGTACCAGGCCAAGTACGGCGCTGCGCCGCACCCGTTCGCCACCCTCGCCTATACCGCCACCATCCTTGCCAATGCCAAGTCGCTGGCCAATGGCACGCCGCGCTACGATCGCGGCCTGCTGACGGCGTCCGCCGGCTTCAACGGCCGGGACGGCGTCTTCCGCTTCCTCGCCGATGGTCGCAGCGAATTCGCCCTGTCGATCCGGCAGGTGACGATCGGTGGCTCGAGCGTGGCCGAGGAAGCGCCGAAAAAGCTCTGACGCGACGCGCCGGCGGCGGGCGCGAAGCCACGCAGGCCATCAGCAGTCGGTGCGGTTCGGGCGCACCACGCACATGCTGTCGTCGGAAACGATCAGGCTGCCGTCCTCGAATGGCGTCATGGTCATGAACGAGCCGGCCGAGAAGGCACCGGTTTCGGACCAGCCGAAGCCATTCCACACCGCCAGCCGCTGCGCGGCCTTGCGGGTCCGCGTGATGCCCGGGTATTTCACGTGCGGATCGACCATCGCGTCGCTCGAATAGATGCCGCTCGCCGTCTCGACGATATCGACCGTCACCACGCGACCGAACGCGATCTTGGTCACCGTGCTCTGCCGGATCGGCTCGATGGCGAGTCCCGGATCGGCGACGAAGTCCCACTTGACCAGGGCATCGGTGTCGACGGCCGGGGGCAGGAAGTCCTTGACCGTCTTGTCGAGAACGGCCAGCGGCACGTCGACCACTGCCTGCGCGGTATCGGAGGCGAGCACCTGCGGCCAGGTGCCGATCAGCACCAGCCCGCCCGCAATCACCGCGCCGAGGACGCCGATGCCCGCGATCGTCCTGATGTCTCTGCCGGTCACGACCCCAGGGGTGATCCGCTTGCCTCGCACCGCACGATGCTCCAGTTGATGGTCTTAACCATCCATCAACCATGACCGGCGCAGCTGGGTCAAAATGGAACGTTCGTTAAGCTTAACTTAACTCAGGCGGGGAGACGGGCGATCAACTGCTCGACTTCGGCCACGAAGCGATCGAAGGCCTCGCGAGTCGGCCATGGCCGGATCAGCCGCTCGAACCCGTCGAACTCGTAGACCGGAAAGCTCGGCTCGCCGAAGAACCGGCGTGCCTCGTCGGCGGCAAAGCCGGCAAGGTGCACCGCCTCGAGATAGGCCGCTTCGCGGTCGGCGCGCTTGATCTGCCGGTAGAGCGTCGGCGCCGGGCTCGCCGGGAGCGCAAAGCGCAGGTGCACGGCAGCCAGCAGCCGGTTCTCGACTTCCTTGTAGTTGCCGCCCATCGCCGCCTTGAACGGCGAGATGATGTCGCCCATCACATATTCGGGCGCGTCGTGCAGCAAGGCATAGAGCTCCGCCCGCGCATCGGCTTCGCGGTTCAGCGCCCTGAAGATCTCGAGCACCAGCACCGAGTGCTGCGCCACCGAGAACGGATAGTCCCCCAGCGTCTGCCCGTTCCAGCGCGCCACCCGGGCGAGGCCATGGGCGATGTCGCTCAGTTCGACATCGAGCGGGGAGGGATCGAGCAGGTCGAGCCGCCGCCCGCTCAGCATCCGCTGCCACGCCCGCTGACTGCCCCGTGCCATTGCCTGCCCTCTTGCGTGACGCCCTCGTGGTTCGACAGGCTCACCATGAGGGCCCGGGAGATCGCCCGCGCTTGCGCGGGGACCCTCATCCTGAGCCTGTCGAAGGACGAGGATCGGAACGCTAGTCGGCGTCGCCTGATTCGCCAATTTCCGGTTGGACAACCCGGGGCGCTATTCCTCGCCCTCGGCCTCGCCGAACCGGTAGGTCGCCCACCCCGGCAGGCTCACCAGCACCGGCCTGCCGTCCACCGTCACCGCATCGGGATCGGCGATCCGGTCGAGCCTGAGGATCGCCACCGCCCGGCCATCCACCACCTCGCCCAGCGTTCCCGCCTCGCGGCCGGAGGCCAGCACCGGCGTTCCGGCGGCCGCGGCGATCCCCGAAACGATCACCGGCCGCCGCCGCGCCGTGCCGCGATGCTTCATCCGGCTCACCACTTCCTGGCCGATATAGCAGCCCTTGACGAAGTCGATGCCACCCAGGAGGTCCATGCCGATATCGTGGGCAAAATGGATGTCGATGCCGAAATCCGGCCCCTGTTCGGCCACCCCCGCCGCGATCCGGCGCGCCGCGAAGGCGGTGCTGGCCGCGGCCCAGCCTGCCGTCGCGGGCTTCGGGGCAATCACCCGGAAGCCCAGTCCCCCGGCGCGCGGGTCGGCATGCACCACTCCCGCCGCCCTGCCATCCTCGCTCCAGCCCACGGCATGCGTTTCGCGCAGATCGTCGATCGTCACCTCGGCCCGCAGCCGGTACATCCGCATGCGCCTGAAGAAGCCGTCGGCCGCCGCGGCATCGACATCGAGCCAGAAGGCATCGTCGGCGAAGGCGGAAAGCCCCTCGGCCTGGATCTTGCCCTGCGGCGACAGCAGCGCCCACCATGCGGCCGGACCCGGCTCGGGCAGCAGCCGCCCGGTCACCACGTCGAACAGCAGCTTGTGCGCCTCCGGGCCGGAGAACCGGAAGGCGGCACGCGACGGACGGTGGATTGTGGGCATCTGAGGCTTCCGCTAAACCCGGCGCGTTGAGGCCGGGGACCAGACATGGCGCACTACGACGCGATCTTCAAGAACGGCACCATCGTCAATCAGGACGGCATCCACAGCGCCGATATCGGTCTCCTCGGGCCGCATCGCGGCGCTGGGCGATCTCGGCACGGCGGAGGCCGGCGAGGTGGTCGACTGCACCGGGCTGCACATCCTGCCGGGCGTCATCGACACCCAGGTGCATTTCCGCGAACCGGGCCTGACGCACAAGGAGGATCTCGAATCGGGCTCGCTCTCGGCGGTGATGGGCGGCGTCACCGGCGTGTTCGAAATGCCCAACACCAACCCGCTGACCACCACGCAGGCGAGTTTCGAAGAGAAGATCCGGCTCGGCACCCGCCGCATGCACTGCGATTTCGCCTTCTATATCGGCGGTACCCACGACAACGTGGCCGATCTCCCCGAACTCGAGCGCCTCCCCGGCTGCGCCGGGGTGAAGGTGTTCATGGGCTCGTCCACCGGCAGCCTGCTGGTCCCCGACGACGATGGCGTCGAGGCAATCCTGTCTGCCATCTCGCGGCGCGCCGCCTTTCACTCCGAGGATGAGTTCCGGCTCGAGGCGCGCAAGCCCCTGCGCGTGCCGGGTGACCCGTCCTCGCACCCGGTCTGGCGCGATCCGGAGGCGGCGCTGCTCTCGACCCGGCGGCTCGTGGCGCTGGCCAGAAAGACCGGCAAGCGCGTCCACATTCTCCACATCTCCACCGCCGACGAGATGCTCTTTCTCGCCGCGCACAAGGACGTGGCGAGCGTCGAGGTCACGCCGCACCACCTGACGCTCGATGAGACCGCCTACACGCGGCTGGGCACCTATGCGCAGATGAACCCGCCGGTGCGCGACAAGGCGCATCGCGAGGGCATCTGGGCCGGGGTCAGGAACGGCGTCGCCGACATCCTCGGCTCCGACCATGCGCCGCACACCCGCGCGGAAAAGGACCATCCCTATCCGGCGAGCCATTCCGGCATGACCGGGGTGCAGACGCTGGTCCCGATCATGCTCGACCACGTCAATGCCGGCCGCATGAGCCTCGAGCGCTTCGTGGATATGTCCAGCCACGGCCCCAACCGGCTGTTCGGCATCGCCGGCAAGGGCCGCATCGCCGCCGGCTACGACGCCGACCTCACCATCGTCGACCTGAAGCGCCGCGAGACCATCCGCAACGCCTGGGTGAAGAGCCGCGCCGGGTGGACGCCCTATGACGGGGTCGAGGTCACCGGCTGGCCGGTCGGCACCATCGTGCGCGGCCATACCGTGATGTGGCAGGGCGAACTGGTGACGCCGAGCGTCGGCCAACCGATGCGGTTCCTGGAGGCGCTCTGAGAGCCTCCCCACCTGTGGTTGAGGCGAGTCTCTGACTACTGCAGGGATCGCGTCAGATTGTACTCGCCCGACCGCACCCGGTCGGTGAGCGAGGCGACCATGTCGGCGGTGGCGCTCTCGCCGTGGTGCTCGACCAGCGAGGTCAGCGCCGCGAACAGCGAGGCATGCGCCAGCGCCAGGCTCGAAACACCGTCGTCCTCGGCCTCGTTCCAGGCCTCGGCGATGTATTCGAGGGCAATCTGGCGCTCTTCGCGTTCCGCGCTGGGCAGCAGGTCGAGGCTGCCGATGCCGCGGCGATTCTTGGTCAGGGTCATGACCTTGGGCCTAGCATGCCGAAACGCCGTCGGCGCGCCGGTCGTGATCAAAAGGTTAACGCGTGGTCGGCAATTGTCGTTAACCGCCCGGCCTAAGCAGTAGCCCTTATCCTGAGGCTGCCGAAGGACGAGGGCGTGGCGACGCTATTCCGCGAACCTCGAATGAATGTCGCGCGCCGTCTTCTCGGCTTCCAGCAGCAGTCGCGTCATCGCCTCGTCGGCCGAGACGGTGCAGGCGCGATAGAGCCGCGCATAGGCCTCGTATCCGGTGTTGAACGAACCGGCGAGCCGTTGCCGCCGGTCGTCGTCGGGCTGGTCGAGCTCGATCAGGTCGGCCATCTGCTGCCGCCAGTCCGAGCCGGAGGCCGGATGGCACAGCGGCTCGAGGAAATACAGGCTCCCCAGGATTTCCGACAGCCGTTCCATTTCGCCCTGGTAGGGCGGATCGACCGCCAGTGCCGGTGCGGGAACCAGCAGCAGGCAGACGAGGGCGGCGCGGATCGGACGGGCAGGGCGCATGCGAAGACCCTTATTGGAAAGCCCGCCGCCCCTCAACTGCGATCGAGGATCGCGAAGGCCTCCTGCACCACGGCCTCGAGCCCGGGCGTGGTCTCGAGCTCGGCCAGCTGCCCCGGCCGCACCCAGCGGCAGGCGCTCGCCTCCTCGTTCGGAGTGACGCGGCCCTCGAACCTGGTGGTGGCAAATACCTGCAGCACGAACTGTCCGGCCTCGACGAAGACCATCTGACGCACCGGGCGCAGCTCGGACACGCTCAGTCCCACTTCCTCGAACAACTCGCGCGTTGCCGCCTGCTCGGCCGTCTCCCCGGGTTCCAGCCGTCCGCCGGGCAGGCTCCACCGCCCGAGCCAGGGCTTTCGCGCCCGCCGGATCAGCAGCACCTTGTCGCGGTCGATCAGCGCCACGCTGGCGGCATTGGGGGTCTGGAGCATGTGGTGGAGTTAGTGGGTTTGCCTTCACGCCGGCAAGTCCCTAACTTCGCCGTCCCGGCCGATGCGACGGCCGGATCGGAGATCGTTGCGATGTGCGGACGCTATGCGGCCACCCTGCCGCCCGAAATGATGGTCGAGCTGTTCCACCTGCTCAATTCCATCGACTTTCCGCCGCGCTACAACATCACCCCGACCCAGCCGATCGCGGTGATCTGGGAGCAGGCCGGCAAGCGCACCATCCAGCTGGTGCGCTGGGGGTTCGTGCCCACCTGGGTCAAGGACCCGCGCGAGTTCACGCTGCTGATCAACGCCCGGGCCGAGACCATGGCCGAAAAGCCCTCGTTCCGGAACGCGGTGCGCAATTCGCGCTGCATCGTCCCGGCTTCGGGCTATTACGAGTGGATGAAGGGCCCGGACGGCAAGCGCCAGCCCTACTACATCACCATGCGCGACGACTCCCCGATGGTGTTCGCCGGGCTCTACTCGCAATGGGCCGGCCCGGACGGCGAGGAGGTCGACACCGCCTGCATCGTCACGGTCGAGCCCAATCTCGAGATCTCCTCGGTCTACGACCGCATGCCGGCGATCCTTCGCGGCGAGGCGATCGATCTCTGGCTCGACACCCGCGACATCGACGCGAAAGCCGCCACCCAGCTCGCCCTGCCGCTGCCCGAGGGCTCGCTCAAGTATCATCCGGTCGGCAAGGCCATCGGCTCGGCCCGGGCGGAGGGACCGGAACTGATTCGCCCGGTACCGCAGGAAGAAGCGGTGGTGCAGCCGCACGCCCCGAAGCAGGCAGCGGGCGGCGGCGGGCAGATGGACTTGTTCTGAGGCCTCGACCGGCTTACCTTGGTCAGGTTAGCTAAGGTGAGTCAACATGACCAAGGTCAACATGCTCGAGGCCAAGACCAACCTCTCCAGACTGGTCGAGGCGGTGGAAAGCGGCCGGGAACCCGAGATCATCCTCGCCCGCAACGGCAAGCCGGTGGCCCGCATCGTGCCGATCGGGCAAGAGCCGCGAAAGCTCGGGCTGGCCGAGGGCAGGTTCGGCGAGCTGACTCCCGAGATGGCCGCCGAATGGGACCGGGAGAACAAGAAGATGTGGGCGGAGTATCTCGCCAAGCCGCTCCTTCCGGAGGAGCCGGTGCAGCGGGCCGCGAAGCGGCGCAAGCGCGCATGAGGCTGCTGCTGGATACGCACGCGCTTATCTGGCTGTTGACCGATCGTCGGCACGTTCCCCCTCGTGTACAGCACCTCGTGGCCGATACTCGCAACCAGGTCTACGTGTCCGTGGTGAGTGTCTTCGAGGTCGCCGCACGCAATTCCGCCGCCAGGCGAGGCGGGTTCAACCTGAGCGCCGACGATCTGATAGCCGCCTCCAGGGAGGCCGATTTCCAGATGCTCTCACTGCAGTCGGAACATGCAGCAGCCGTCGAGACGATCGCCAACTTTCACGGCGACCCGTTCGACCGCCTCCTCCTCGCCCAGGCGCGGGTCGAGGGCCTGCAACTCGTCACCCACGACGCGGACCTGGCCCAGTACGACTCCCGCACCATCCAGTTCTAGCTTTGGCTAGAAGATCCCGAACGCTCCCAGCGCGTCGCCGATCGCCTCTTCCTCGTAGCCGAGGTGGCTGAGCAGCACCCGCTCCAGCGCCCGGTAGAGCTCCACCGTTTCCTCGAACAGCGCCGGGCCGGGGGCGGCGGCGAGCCGGTTGAGGCTGTCGATCAACCGCATCAGCAATTCGTGCACCACCACGTGCTCGGCCCCGAGCCGGTCGGCGATGGCCCTGAAGCCCTCGCCTTGCGCCGCGATCGCCGGGAACACCGCCTCGTCCTCGATCGAATGATGCGCGTGGACGATCCGGCAGTGCTGGCCGCACAGATTGCCGAAGCGCCGGTAGTTGGCGACCATCGCCAGCCCCGACGCCCCGGCCGTCACCTCGGATGCATCGGCACCGCCCGCAGCGGCCCGTTCGATCAGAACCGCGAGGGTCTTCATGTTGTCGCGCAGATGGTCGTGCACGGCCTTGAGGTGCAGGCCCGGAGCACGCTGCGCCGGCGTCAGGCCGTCGAGCCGGATCGGGGCGGGTCGGGTGGCGTCGTCGAGGAATGCGATGTCGAGGATCATACGGCGTCAGATGGGCTGGACGGCGTCGCCCGTCAACCGGTTTCACCCGAGCAGCTTGCCGGGGTTGAGGATGCCGTTGGGATCGAGCGCGTGCTTGATCGCCCGCATCATGTCGAGCGCCACCGGGTCCTTCACCTGCTTGAGCAACCCGGTCTTCAGCTGCCCGATGCCGTGCTCGGCCGAGACCGAGCCGCCGAGCCGCAGCACCACCTCGTAGATCGCCGCATTGGCATCCTTCTCGCGCGCCATGAAGGCCCTGGGGTCGGCACCCTCGGGCTGGCTGAAGTTGAAGTGGATATTGCCGTCGCCCATGTGTCCGAACGGGCAGGGCCTGACGCCCGGGATGGCCCGCTCCACTGCCGCGCTGCCCTCGGCGATCAGCGCCGGCACCGCGCCGATCGGCACCGACACGTCGTGCTTGATCGAGGCGCCCTCCCGCGACTGCACGTCGCTCATCTGCTCGCGCGCCGCCCACATCAGCATGCGGTCCGCCTCCGATGCGGCCAGCACCGCGTCGCCGATGAGCCCGACCTCTAGCGCCTCCTCCAGCGCCGCCTGCAGCGCCCCGGAAACACCGCCCTGCATGCGGTTGACCTCGCACAGCACGTACCAGGCCGAAGGGCTCGTCGTCGGGTCGCGCGCCAGCATGCCGTGCCGGAGCTGCATGTCGATGCCCAGCCGCGGCATCAGCTCGAACGCGGTGAGCCGCGAACCGGCACGCGCCCGCAACCGGGTGAACAGCGCCAGCGCCGCCTCCGGTCCCGAAACGTTGCAGATGGCCGTCTCATGCCCCTCGGGCCTTGGCAGCAGCTTCACCGTGGCTGCCGTGATGAAGCCAAGCGTCCCTTCCGCGCCGACCAGCAGATCCTTGAGGTCATAGCCGGTATTGTCCTTCTTGAGGGCATTGAGCCCCTGGTAGAGCCGCCCGTCGGCGAGCACCGCCTCGACCCCCAGCGTCAGCTCGCGGGCATTGCCGAAGGCCAGCACCTGCACCCCGCCGGCATTCGAGCTCAGCACCCCGCCGATGCGGGCCGAGCCCTGGCTGGCGATCCACAGCGGGAACATGGCGCCCACTGCCGCCGCCGCCGCGTGGGCGTGCTCGAGGATCACCCCGGCTTCGAGCGTCATGTGTCCCGCCGCCGCGTCCACCTCGCGCACCCGGTCCAGCCGGCGCAGGTTGACGATCACCTCGTCGCCGGAAACGGGCACCTGGCCGCCGACGAGACCGGTATTGCCGCTTTGCGGGATCAGCTTCACCCGGTGCTGGTTGGCCCAGCGGCACAGCGTCTGCAAGGCCGCGACGCTCCCCGGCAGCGCCACCGCGACGGCCGGGATGTGGAAGCGCCTGCGTGGCTCGCTCAGGTAGCTCGCCATCTCTGCCGGCTGGTCGAGGATCTGTCCCGCCTCGCCGAGCAGCCCCCTGAGGCCGTCGACGATCTGCCTGGGGGTGAGGGGAGCCTGGGTGTCCATGGCGCCGAACCATAGCCCCACCCGTCGCCCGCGCAAGCGTGAACTTGCCCGCTACCGGGCCCTGTGCGACAAGCGGCGCCACACGATTGCGACACGAAGGGAAGCGACGATGGCGAACGGGCTGATGGCCGGCAAGAAGGGCCTGATCATGGGCGTGGCGAACAACCGCTCGATCGCCTGGGGCATTGCCAAGGCGCTGGCCGATCAGGGCGCCGAGATCGCCTTTTCCTACCAGGGCGAGGCGCTGAAGAAGCGCGTCGAGCCGCTCGCCGCCGAAATCGGCGTCACCACGCTGGTCGAGTGCGACGTCGGGAGCGACGCCGCCATGGACGAGACCTTCCGGGTCCTGCGGGACAAGTGGGGGACGATGGATTTCCTCGTCCACGCCATCGGCTTTTCCGACAAGAACGAGCTCGAGGGCCGCTACATCGATACCAGCGCCGGCAATTTCGCGCTGACCATGAACATCTCGGTCTATTCCTTCACCGCCGTCGCCAAGCGCGCCGAGGCGATGCTGAATCCGGGCGGCTCGCTGCTCACCCTCACCTACTACGGCGCCGAGAAATACGTGCCGAACTACAACGTCATGGGTGTCGCCAAGGCCGCGCTCGAGGCCTCGGTGCGCTACCTCGCCGCCGACATGGGCCCCAACAACATCCGCGTCAACGCCATCTCCGCCGGCGCCATCAAGACCCTCGCCGCCTCCGGCATTTCCGGCCTTCGCACCATGCTGCACTTCCAGGAGAAGGCGGCGCCGCTCAAGCGCAACGTGACGCAGGAAGAGGTCGGCACGGCGGCGCTGTATCTGCTCAGCGACCTGAGTTCCGGCGTCACCGGCCAGATCCAGTATGTCGACTGCGGCTTCAACATCATCGGCATGTATATCGACGACGAGGCCGAGGCGCCGGGCGCCTGAGCCCGGCCCCCTGCCTGAGCCCCGTCGCCCGGACCGGGAGAGCCGGGTGCAGGGCCGTTCCAACGCGCGGGATCCACGATGACCGTCACCTGGCCAGAGCTCTATTTCGTCCGCCATGGCGAGACCAACTGGAATGCCGAGGGGCGCTACCAGGGCAGCCAGGACATTCCGCTCAATGATGTCGGCCGCGCCCAGGCCGACCTCAACGGCCGCCTGCTCGCCCGGCTGCTGCAGCGCGCCGGGCGCGCCCCAACCGCGTTCACCTGGCATGTCTCTCCGCTCGGCCGCACCCTCGAGAACAGGGCCCGCATCCGCGCCGCCTTTGCCGACCCGCTGCCCGAGCCGGTGCCCGACAGACGTCTGATCGAGGTCTCCTTCGGCATCTATGAGGGGCGCCTCCACACCGAACTTGCTGCCGGCGAGATGGCCATGGCCGGCGAGCGCGACGCCGATTTCTGGTATTTTCGTCCCCCCTCGGGCGAGAGCTACGAGGACGTGGCGCAGCGCGTGATGAGCTTCGGCGCCGAACTGTGCGGCCCCGCGATCATCGTCGCGCATGGCGGCATCCTGCGTATCCTCAGGCGCCTGATCGAGGACTTCCCCGCCGAACGGGCGGTCAACTGGTTCCCGCCGCAGGACTGCGTCGTGCACTTCATCGACGGCAAGTCGGTGCTCTATCCGGCCGGGCAGAGCTGGGACGATTGAACTTCCGCCCGGCATGTGTCCAGGACCATGCCAAATTGGAGGCGGGATGTCCGAGGGGCCTGGCTGGCCCTGACCGCGTCTGCGTCAGCGCCATTGCGGTCGCCGCGGTGGGTCGGCGCAAAGTAGTCTGCGCTACGCTCGAACGCATGTTTGGCGATCGCTACTTCGATTGACCCCACCGCGCGCCACCCCTAGAACGCCCCCAACCCCGGGGATATCCCAATGAGCTTCAACACCTTCGGCCAACTGTTCCGTTTCACCACCTGGGGCGAAAGCCATGGGCCGGCGCTCGGCGTCGTGGTCGATGGCTGCCCGCCGGGCATTCCGATCAGTGCCGAGGCCATCCAGCGCGACCTCGACCGGCGCAAGCCGGGCCAGTCGCGCTTCACCACGCAGCGGCGCGAGGACGACCAGGTCCGCATCCTGTCGGGCACCTTCGAGGATGAGCGCGACGGGCTGCTCAAGACCACCGGCACGCCGATCGCGCTCGAGATCGCGAACACCGACCAGCGCTCCAAGGACTATTCCGAGATCAAGGACAAGTACCGGCCGGGCCACGCCGATTTCACCTACCACCAGAAATACGGCATCCGCGACTACAAGGGTTCCGGCCGCGCCTCGGCGCGCGAGACGGCGGCCCGGGTCGCCGCCGGCGCCGTCGCGCGCCTCGTGATCCCGAACGTCACCATTCGGGCCAGCCTCGTCCAGGTCGGCCCGCACCGGATCAACTACGCCAATTTCGACTGGAACCAGGTCGACCAGAACCCGTTCTTCTGCGCCGATCCGGTCGCCGCGCAGGGCTGGGAGCACTATCTCGACACCATCCGCAAGGACGGCAATTCGGTGGGCGCGGTGATCGAGGTGGTGGCCGAGGGCGTGCCGCCCGGCTGGGGCGCGCCGATCTACGGCAAGCTCAGCGCCGATCTCGCATCGGCGATGATGTCGATCAACGCCGTCAAGGGCGTCGAGATCGGCGAGGGCATGGCCGCCGCCGCTCTCACCGGTACCGAGAACGCCGACGAGATGCGGGCCGGGAACGCCGGACCGGCCTTCAAGTCCAACCATGCCGGCGGCATCCTGGGCGGCATCTCCAACGGCGACCCGATCGTCGTCCGCTTCGCGGTCAAGCCGACCTCCTCGATCATCACGCCGCGCCAGACGGTGACCACGCGGAACCAGGATACCGAGGTGATCACCAAGGGCCGGCACGACCCCTGCGTCGGCATCCGCGCCGTGCCGATCGGCGAAGCCATGATGGCCTGCGTGCTCGCCGACCACTACCTTCGCCACCGCGGCCAGACCGGGCGAGAGGGCGGCTACGGCTTCGGCTAGCTGGCAGAACGCTGCCCCTGGGTGCCTGCGAGGCGGACGCCCCCGGCGGCCGGTCGGTCGAAGCGGGCCTTCAGGTCCGATCGCCCAGGATTGCCGCGATCAGCGCGACCTGGCCCGCACCGGCAGCGGCGAACCGGGCAATGTGCCAGCCCCACCAGCTATCGCGCAGCGTGGCCCAGTTCTCGGCCGGCGCCGAAGCGCTCCAGCCCATCACCACGTCGTTGATCGGCTGGTTGGCGAAGCGGGTAATGGCACCTGCTGCCACCATGAGCAGCCCGGCCACAATGTATGACCAGAGCGTTGCCGGCCGGCGCCGCGCCAGGAAGGCCAGGATCGCGATGCCGGCGATCACTGCCAGGCCCAGCAGCGGCAGCAGCAGGTTGAGCCCCCGCACCGCCCCCTGGTGCACTTCGACGAAGGTCGCCGAGGAGTAGACGGTCGGATCGTAGCCCCGCCATACCGCGAACATGCTGCCGACGACCAGCGACGCCGCAAGCAGGACAAGTCCCTGCACTCCATTGGTCGGAGTGATCTTCATGGCGGACTCTCCCTCTCGTTGTCCTGCTTCAGTACCCGATGCGTCAATGCTAGGATGCAGATGTATTCAATACAGTGAGTATGTATTCAATTGTGCGCCTCTGTCAACGTCAAGCGACGCTACCGCTCCAGCCGGCGGGAAGCGCAGGCCGCCGAGACCCGCCAGGCCGTGCTCGCGGCCGCGCGTACCGTCTTCATCTCGTCGGGTTGGCAGAAGGCAACCATCGCTGCCATCGCCAGGCTGGCCGGGGTTTCCACAGAGACCATCTACGCCACTTTCGGCAGCAAACGCGCGGTGCTCGAGGCGCTCGTGACCCAGGCTGTCCGTGGCGCCGCACCCGACGTGCCGCTCGCCGAGCAGGCCGGGCCGAGGGCCGTTCGGGAGGCACCTGACCAGCGCCAGCAACTGCAGCTTTTCGTCGAGGACATCACCCGCGTCCTTGCACGCGCAGCCCCGGTCATGGCCGTGGTCCGCGCTGCCGCCGAGGCGGAGCCGGAACTTGCGTCCCTCTATGCGACCCTTCATCGTGGCCGCGCCCGCAATCTCGAGATGGTCATCGATGCCATGCTCCGGCACGGCCCGCTTCGTCGGGGCCTCGATCCGCGGCATGCGCTCGCGACACTGGCGCGGGTCACCAGTCCGGAGCTCTTCCTTCTCGCCACCGGGGTCGAGGGGAGCAGTCCTGCGGACTATCAGGACTGGCTCCTGGCGACACTGACCATGCTCCTGATCGAGTAGCTGGCATCCGATCGATCGCGTGCCGCCGATCAGGCAGGCGCCCCACGAGAGCAGCGAGGAGCGACCACGAAGCCGGGTGCGGCAAGGCACACGCCTGGCGCCTGTGCGGCATGGCTAGCGAATCGTCTGCGAGCGGATGCGCGCTTGCGCGGATTGACGGCGCCGCCGCGCTGCGCCATGTCGGCAGCATTGCAGTCCCCATGGCGCGCGCCTACGCCGTCCTGTCGAAGGGGGGTATTGATGCTGTCGAATTGCCGCGCCTATCTCGTTGCGCCATCGGTCGCCCAGTGCCGCACGCTCGCCAGCCTGGCCGCCCGCAGCGGCTTCCGCATCGTCCACAGTGCCTTCGAGGCGGATACGCTCGAGGATCCTGCCCTGCCGGTGACCTGTTTCTTTCTGCACTACCACCTGAGCGATGCGGCCATGCAGCAGGTCATCGCGCAGGTCCGCGCCCTTCCCGATCCCTGCCAGCGTCTGTCGCCCGTCATCCTGATCATCGACGACTGCACGGTGGAAGTGCTGCTCAAGTACATCGACTTCGGCTTCGACGACGTCATCAGTCTGCCCGAAAAGCGCGAGGTGCTCGAGGCGCGCCTTGCCGCCCAGCTCAATTCCGAGCAGATCTACTACCAGACCTCGGACTATCTGGGACCCGGCCGGCGCCGCATGGAACTGCCTCACCACGCCGACATGCGCCGCGCCGATCTCAGTCCGCACATGCGCATGGTCATCCGGCGCGATCCGCTACGCGGCACCTCGGTGCTGCAGCGCCAGCTGGTCGGGCAGGCCCTGAAGCGCAAGCAGGAGCACCTGTCCGGCCAGTTCGGCCCGCGCTTCGCCGTGTAGGCCGGCCGGCTGCGGCGCCGCGCACAACCGTCAGCCCGGTCGGCTGTCGCGCAGGATCCGCCGGAACGCCGCAACGATCTCGCGGTTGCCGTCACCGCCGGCAATCGGCGAGTCGCGCGTCGTCACCGTGACCCAGCCGGCCGCCTCGAAGTGGCCGGCCACCGCCGCGACCGCGCGGGCGATTGCCGCCGCGTCGGTAACCACGCCACCCTTGCCGACATGCGCCCGCCCGACCTCGAACTGCGGCTTGATCAGGATCACCGCCTCGGCGGCCGGGGCGCAGAGGCGAAGCGGGGCGTCCAGTACCTTGAGCACCGAGACAAAGCTCAGATCCGAAACCAGCAGGTCGATCGGGTCGGGAATCAACTCCGCGTCGAGGTCGCGCCCGTTGACGCCCTCGAGATTGACCACGCGCGGATCGGCCCTGAGCGTGGCATGCAGCTGATCGTGCCCGACATCGACCGCATGCACTCTCGACGCGCCCCGCTCCAGCAGCACCTGGGTGAAGCCGCCGGTCGAGGCGCCGAGGTCGAGCGCCACCTTGCCGAACGGCTCGAAGCCGGCCGCATCGAGTCCGGCGATCAGCTTCAGGGCTGCACGTGACACATAGCGCGCCGCCGGGTCGTCGAGCACGACCACATCGTCCGGCGCGACCGGCTGGTGCGGCCGCGTGGCCACCACGCCGTTCACCGTCACGGTGCCGCGCTTCACCGCATCGCGGGCCCGGGCCCGGCTCGGCAGCAGCCCCCGCTGCTCGATCGCCTGGTCGAGGCGGATGCGCTCGACCACTTACTGCGGATCGAGCGGCTCGGTACCGACCGCCTGGCCGCCGCGCAGCGTGATCTTCTCGATCTTCATCTCGGCTTCCTTGAGCAGCGCTTCGCAGTGCGCCTTAAGGGCATCGCCGCGCTCGTAGATGGCGATCGATTCGGCCAGCGGCGCCTGGCCGCTCTCGAGTTTCTGGACGATTGTCTCCAGTTCCTTGAGCGCCGCCTCGAAGCTCATCGCCCTGATGTCGTCGACGCTGGAATCGGCCATTCTGGATGCTCCTCGGCAGAGAGCCTGTAGCTAGCCCGCGGCCATCAACATTTCAACATGCGCGGCCGCGCCGGTGGCAAGTCCCTGCCGATCATAGCCCCCCTCCAGCATCGACACCACCCGGCCGTCGCAGCAGCGCGCCGCCACCTCGGCCAGCCTGGCAGTCAGCCAGCCGAAATCCTCCGGCCGCCAGTTGAGGCCGGCGAGCGGGTCGCGATAGTCGGCGTCGAAACCGGCCGAGATCAGCAGGAAGTCCGGCCGGAACGCCTCGAGTTGCGGCAGGATCGCGCCCTCGTAGGCCTCCCTCATCGCCTCGCCGCCGCTGCCGGCGCCGAGCCCGACATTGCAGACATTGCCCACGCCGGTGAAGTTGGGCGAACCGGTGCCGGGGTAGAGCGGCATCTGGTGGCTCGATCCGTAGAACACCGTCCGGTCAGCCTTGAAGATGTCCTCCGTGCCGTTGCCGTGATGCACGTCGAAGTCGATGATCGCCACCCGCTCGGCCCCGAGCTTCTTCTGGGCCACGCGGGCGAGGACAGCGACGGTGTTGATGAGGCAGAATCCCATCGGCCGGGCGATCTCGGCGTGGTGCCCGGGCGGGCGTACGGCGCAGAAGGCGTTCCGGACTTCGCCCAGCGCCACCGCGTCGAGTGCCAGCAGCCCCGCTCCCAGCGCCGTTGCGGCCGCCTCCAGCGAATGGGCGGAGATGAAGGTGTCCTCGTCGATACGCCCGATCCCTTCGGCCGGCCGGGCCCGGCTGAGGCCGGACAGATACGCCTCGTCGTGCACCAGCCGAGCCAGGTTCAGATCGGCTTCCGGCGCGTCGCGCCGCACCAGCCGGTCGAAGCGCGGCGCGTTGAGAGCCTCCTCGACCGCACGGATGCGGTCGGCCCGCTCCGGATGCCCGGTCGGCGTGCGGTGGCTGTCGAAATTGCGTTGCGAAACAAGGAGCGTGGCCATCTGGGTCGCCGTTCATCTGCCCCAAGCTTGACGGTGAGGGGCGCAGCTTGTCAAACGGGAGCATGTCGGACCCCGTCCATCTGAGTTCAGAAATCGAGCAACTGGGCGCGCGTCTGCGCGCCGGCGGCCTTGTCGCCTTTCCGACCGAGACGGTCTATGGGCTGGGGGCCGATGCCACCAGTTCCGACGCGGTACTCGGGATCTACGAGACCAAGGGCCGGCCGCGCTTCAATCCGCTCATCGTCCACGTCGCCGATCTCGCCATGGCCGAGCAGCTGGTGGAGTTCACCCCGCTCGCCCGCCGCCTCGCCGTCTTCTGGCCGGGACCCCTGACCCTTGTTCTCAAACGCAAATCGGACGCGGGTCTGAGCGACATCGTGACCGCCGGACTCGATACCGTCGGCATCCGCATCCCCGATCACCCGCTGGCGCTTGCCCTCATCCGGGCCGCCGGCGTCCCCCTCGCCGCCCCCTCGGCCAATCGTTCCGGACGCCTGTCGCCCACCACTGCGGCGCAGGTTGTGAAGTCGTTTCAAGGACTTGTCCCAGTCCTCGACGGCGGTCCCTGCGCCGCGGGAGTCGAGTCGACCATTGTCGCGGTCAGTGGCGACACCGTGACGCAGCTGCGGGCCGGTGCCCTGCCGCGTCAGGCGATCGCCGCCCGCATCGGACAACCCGTCGAGGCCGCGCGCGAGGACAGCCCGATCACGGCACCCGGCATGCTCGTCAGCCACTATGCGCCGGAGGCGCGGCTGCGCATCAATGCCGAGCGGCCGGAGCCGGGCGAGGCCTATCTCGGCTTCGGCGCGCGCGACGGGGTGCTCAACCTGTCTCCATCGGGCAACCTCCACGAAGCCGCCCGGAACCTGTTTTCAATGCTGCATCAACTGGATAGCAGTGCCGCGCGGATCGCGGTTGCGCCCATCCCCGCCACGGCCGCGGCGAGGCGATCAACGACCGGCTGCAGCGCGCGGCCGCGCCGCGCGATCAGGTGTCCCGCACCTTGTAGGGCTTCTGGTCCCGCCAGAAGCGCATCAGGCTCTCAAGATCGGGATCTCCCGCCTCGGGCAGGACGATCTTCAGGCCGACATAGATGTCGCCGGCCCCATGCAGTCCCTTCCCCTTCAACCGCAGGGCCTTGGAGGTATTGACCGCCGCCGGCAGGTTGAGCTCGACCGAGCCGTCGAGCGTCGGCACCCGCACCTTGCCGCCCAGCACCGCCTCGTAGAGCGTGATCGGCACGTCGACCCGCAGGTCGGCGCCGTCGCGGCGGAACTGCTTGTGCCGCTCGAACTTCACCGTCACCAGGGCGTCGCCCGGCTCGCCCCCCAGGGGTGGAAGGCCCCTGGCCCTTCAGGCGGATCTGCTGGCCGTCCTCCACCTTGTCGGGCAATTTGACATTGAGGCACCTTGCCGTTCGGCAGGCGCAGCGGCACGCTGGCGCCGGCGTGGGCCTCCAGCGGCTGACGGCCGCCGTCAGGGTCACGTCATCGCCCCGCAGGTCCTGCGCGGCGGCGCCGGCCGAAAGCCGCCGGACGACGATGATCCCGTGAACGGGTCCCATCCGGTGCTGCCGCCCCCGCGCGGCGCGCCGCGCGGCTGGCCGCCGAAGCCCGACATGAACTCCTTGAGAATATCCTCGGCCGAGAAGCCGCCGGCACCGGGCGATCCGGGACGCGCGCCGCCACCGCCCCGGCCGAAGCCGGCGAAGCGGGGATTGCCGTCCGCATCGATCTCGCCGCGGTCATAGGCGGCACGTTTGTCCTTGTCGGTGAGGAATTCGTAGGCCGACGAGACCTCCGCGAACTTCGCGTGGGCCTTCGGGTCGTCCTGGTTCTGGTCCGGGTGGTGCGCCTTGGCCAGCTTGCGATAAGCGGTCTTGAGGTCTTTTTCGCTAACGGACTTGGGCACCCCGAGCACGGTATACGGATCGCGCATGGGTTCCTTCTGATCGCCGGAAGAATTGCCTTTGGGCCCGGCACCATCCTATATGGCGACGCGCCAGCGGCTTGTCCAGATCGGCGCGAAAGGGCTGGTTTTCATGACTGCGACGACTCTATCCGACCGTGTGTTCGATGATTCCGACACCGCGCCGATCGACCCCACCTCGCTGTTCGAGGAATGGTTCGCCCTCGCCCAGCAGTCCGAACCCAACGATCCGCATGCCATGGCGCTGGCCACGGTCGACGAGGACGGCCTGCCGGACGTGCGCGTGGTGCTGCTCAACGCCCGCGACGCCCGCGGCTACTGCTTCTTCACCAATTTCGAAAGCGACAAGGGTCGCCAGCTGCTGGCCCATCCGAGGGCCGCATTCGTGCTGCACTGGAAGTCGCTGCGCCGCCAGATCCGGGCGCGGGGTCCGGTGGAGGTCGTCGCCGACGGCGAGGCGGACGCCTACTTCGCCACCCGCGCCCGCGTCAGCCAGATCGGTGCCCACGCCTCGCGTCAGTCGCGGCCCCTCGCCAACCGCTATGCCCTGCTGGAGCGGGTCGAGACGCTCGGCACCAGCTTCGGGGAGGGCGAGCCGGTGACCCGTCCGCCGCACTGGTCCGGCTTCCGGGTGGTGCCGCAGGTCATGGAGTTCTGGAAGGACGGCGCCAACCGCCTGCACGACCGGGTACGCTTCACCCGTGACACCGCTGGCAATGGATGGAGCCGGCAGCGACTCTACCCCTGATCGGCACGCGGGAGCCTCCGCGACCAGCCACCTGACGTCCCCGGTGCCTGGCACCGGGTGCACCCGAACCGAGCGGATCCTGCCGATGCGCATACTCATACGCACTTCGAAATGGGCGATCTGGTCGCGCCGGTTCGGCAGCCTCGCACTGCCCCTCACCATCGTCCCGGTGCTCCTGCACCGCGAGCAGTTCGTCACCAGTGCCGACTTCACGATCATGGAGGCGGTGGCGGCCGGCATCGCGACGCTGGCCCTGATCGCCGCCGTCGGCGCCTTCGGGCGGCTGTGGATCACCGGTGATCGGGGTTGGGGCAAAGCCATCTCGGGGCTGCTGCTGGCGCTCGTCTGCCTCGCCCCGTTTGCCTACCTCGCCTATGCGGCGGCGCGCTATCCGACCGTCGCCGAGGTCTCCACCGATTATTCAAGTCCCCTGCCGCTGGTCTCAGGCCTGCGGGTGACCCCGACCAGCCTCGCGCTGCAGGAGCGCATCCTCGAGACCTTCCCCAATGCCACCCGGCGCAGCTATCCGGTCGAGGCCACCGAGATGTTCGAGGTCGTGGCGGACCTTGTCGAGGCGCGCGGCTGGCAGGTCCGGACCCGCCGGGCGCCGCCGACGGCGCTCGAGACCGGCCAGCTCAACGTGATTGCCACCACCTTGTTCGGATGGCGTGACGAGGTCGCGATCCGGGTGACCGGCACCGTCCAGGGCTCGACCATCGACATGCGTTCGGTGCCGCTGGCGAGCCTGCACGATTTCGGCGAGAGCGGCCGCCGGATCGAGGAGTTCCTGCTGGCGCTCGACCAGCAGATCACGCTGCTGATGCGCAACGCGCCGCTGGCGGCCTCGGCGGCGGACAATGCCGATGATGGTGCCGCCGACTAGCCGGCCGGTCGGATCGCTGCCCCGAGCGGCGCCCAGTCGACGGCGAGCCGCCCCCGGTCGGCCAGGTATTCGACGTGGGCGGCCAGGGTCATCCGCGCTGCCGGCTGCACCGGCAGCGGCAGATCCGGATAGATGATCCGCAGCAGATCGCCGATGCTGCGCGCACCGGCCGTCACCGCCGCCGCGACCTGGGCGTTGCGCTGCTCGCGGTGCGCCAGCAGCGCCCGGGCATAGACGGGACCATCGGTGATCGGGCCACCATGTGCCGGAAGATACCGTCGACAGGGCAGGGCGATGACCCTTTCGAGGGAAGCCAGGTAGTCGGCCATCGACCCGTCCGGCACCGACACCAGGGTCGAGTTCCAGCCCATGATGTGGTCGCCGGTGAGCAGCCAGTCGTCGCCGTCGATGGCGAAAGCCAGATGGTTGGCACAATGACCCGGGGTTGCAGCCACCCGCAGCAGCAGTCCGTCCACGGCGATCTCGTCGCCGTCCGCGAGTGTCCGGTCCGGACGAATCTGCCAGTCGCAATCGGTGGCGATGGGGTTGATCTCGAGCGGGCGCGCCGGCCGGCTGAGCCGATGCGGACCACCGAACCAGAGCGGCGCCCCGGTTGCCGCCTTGAGCCTCGGCGCCAGCGCCGAATGGTCCCGGTGGGTGTGGGTGAGCAGGATGGCCCGTACGGGACGCGCCCCGATCGCCGCCAGCAGCGCCTCGAAATGGACGTCGTCGTCCGGCCCCGGATCGACGACGAACAGCTCAGCCTCGCCGATGAGAAAGCTGTTGGTGCCGCGGAAGGTGTAGGGTCCGGCATTGGGCGCCGTGAGCCGCCTGAGACCCGCGGCGATGCCGACGGGCCGACCGGAGGTAGGCGGAAAGTCGGTGTCGAACACCAGTGGTGGCACCGGCGCTGCCATTGCGCTCTCCACAGCGACGGACTAGAAACGCCCCTACATGCTCCGTGCGACGAAGGATTGGCAATGGCCTCGACCCTGACCACCCCCAACACCGTTCTCGGCGCGCTGGCGCCCAAGTCCGGCACGGCCCGGCTGGTGACCAACCTTGTCACCGTGGTGCTGGGCTCGCTGCTGCTGGCGCTCTCGGCGCAGATCAAGGTGCCGGTGATGCCCATCCCGGTGACGCTGCAGACTCTCGCCGTCGCCGCGCTGGCCGCCGGGTTCGGCTGGCGGATCGGTGTCGCCACCGTCGCGCTCTATATCGTCGAGGGCCTCTCCGGCCTGCCGGTGTTTGCCAGTGGCGGCGGCATCGGCTACCTCGCATCGCCGTCGTTCGGGTTCATCCTGGGCTACCTGCCGATGGCCTTCATCATCGGCCGCGCCGCCGACAGGGGTGCTTCCGGCCGGCTGCTTGCCCTGTTCATTGCCATGCTGATCGGCGATGCCGTGCTGTTCGCCTTCGGCTTCGGCTGGCTGCTGGTGGTCGCCAATGCCATCGTCCAGTCCGGCGCGGAGCTGCCGGCCTGGCTCGGCGGCGGTGACCTGCTGACCGCCGCCTTCGAAGGCGCGGTGCGTCCCTTCATCCTGTGGGACGTGCTGAAGATGGCTTTCGCTGCCTTCACCGTCGCCGGCGTCTGGCACCTGCTGCCGCGCAAGAACTAGGCGTCATCGCCCGATCCGACAAAACCGCGGGCCGGTCCGGACAGGACCGGCCCGCTCGGTTCTTGGGCGAGATCCGTCAGTGTCGGACGACATCCCGCGATGGCCTCTGCCAAGCGCAACGATCAAGGGGAACTGCCGCGTGGCCGAGCGAATCGCTCAAGGCCGGAAGCGGGTGCCGCCACACCCTGCGGACCGCAACGGTCCCCGGGTGTAGGCAGTGATGGTGCCCTGGAGAGGACTCGAACCTCCACGTCGTTAAACACACGGACCTGAACCGTGCGCGTCTACCAATTCCGCCACCAGGGCAAACCGATGGGCGCCGTTCACCTAGGGGATGGCGCGGAGGCTGTCAATCGGGTTTCGGTGACCGGCGGGCGGAAGCCGCGGGCTGCGGCGGCGCGACCCTCGACAGGTCGGGACGGCCGCGATACAAGCGCCGTCATTCTGTCATACCCAGCGCGGAGCGCCCGAGCCATGGACTCGTCCAAGACCCTCGTCACCATCTTCGGCGGCTCGGGGTTTGTCGGCACGCAGGTGGTGCAGGCACTGGCGCGGCGCGGCTATCGCGTCCGCGTCGCGGTGCGCCGCCCGGACCTGGCCGGGCATGTGCGGCCGCTCGGCACTGTCGGCCAGGTGATGCCGATCCAGGCCAATGTGCGCAATCTGGCCTCGGTCGAGCGCGCGGTCGGGGGCGCCTCGATCGTCATCAACCTCGTCGCCATCGGCTATGAAGCCGGCCGGCAGCGCTTCCGGGCTGTCAACACCATGGGCGCGCGCCATATCGCGCAGGCCGCGAAGGCGGCGGGCGCCGAGCGGCTGATCCACATGTCGGCGCTGGGCGCCGACGCGCAGAGCCCCTCGGGCTATGCCCGCTCCAAGGCGCTCGGCGAGGCCGAGGTGCTGGCCGCCTTCCCCGAGGCGGTGATCCTCAGGCCCTCGATCATCTTCGGCCAGGGTGACGGCTTCTTCAATCGCTATGGCGGCCTCGCGCGGCTGTTTCCGGTGCTGCCGCTGATCGGCGGCAAGGCCCGGTTCCAGCCGATCTACGTGGGAGACGTCGCCGAGGCGATCGTTGCCGCGGCCGAGGGCCGGGTGAAGGGTGGCCGCGCCTACGAACTGGGGGGACCGGAAGTCGCGACGCATCGCGAACTGGTGCAGCGGGTACTCGACAAGACCGGTCGCAGCAATCCGCTCCTGCCGGTGCCCGCCGCGATCGGCAAGCTGATGGCGCTGCCCTTCGCTTTCCTGCCCTGGGCGCCGCTGCTCACGGCCGATCAGGTGGATCTGCTGCAGACTGACAATGTCGTCACCGACGCGGCGCGGCAGGACAAGCGCACGCTCGCCGCCTTCGGGGTTGCGCCGACCGCGATGGACGCCGTGCTCGACGGCTACCTGTGGCGGTTCATGAAGAACGGCCAGTTCGACCGGCAGGCCGCCTGAGCCTTCAGCGCAGCCGCGATCGCGCCGTCGGCGTGAGCGTCACGATCTCTGGTGCGGCGCGCAGCATGTTGCCCAGTTCAGTGGGCAATGCTGGCAGCGGCGCGGCGGACCGGATGAGGGCGACATGCACCGGTCGATCCCGCCAGACCGGCAGGGCGGGATAGTTGTTCTCGGCCATCAGCGTGGCAAAGCTCGCGACCGGATCGGCGCCGAGCTTGCGCAGGAACAGCCGCAGCCACAGGTGGTATCTGCCGAGCCATTCCGGGTAACGCAGCTCCGAGATCACGAGGGTGTGGCGCAATGCCGGGAGGCGCTCGCCGTGCCGCGGCAGCCGCGGCGCGATCAATCCCGCCCGCGGGCTGATGGCGCGCAGCAGGTGCACGTCGTCGCTGTCGATCATGGTGGCGTTGGCGGCATCGCGATTCGCCTGCCAGACCGGCCCGCCATAGAAGGAACCGAGCACCCCGGGCCGGACGGCGTGATGGGTGAAGCCGCGCAGCCAGACAAAACCGTCCGGGTCCCCGTCGACGCGGAACGACCCGAGGATCCGGGCCCCGGCCGCCTCCTGCGGCTCGATGAAGCGCGCCTCGAACAGCCCGATCAGCGTCTCGCGCCGACCCGGTCGCAGCCGGTAGCGCCGCAACTCGACGACCGGCGTCTCGATGTCGATCTCGTGCCACTGATAGGTCATCGCCCTGCTCCTCGCTGCTTTCGCCGAACACCCTAACGGTGTAACCCTGACACCCGATGTCAGGCTAAATGGACTAGAGTGAATGTCATGCGTGCCAGCCGTCTCCTCACCATCCTGATGATCCTGCAGACCCGCGGCCGCACCAGTGCCGAGGCCCTGGCTCAGGAGCTGGAGGTCTCGGTCCGTACCGTGTATCGCGACATCGACCAGCTGAGCGCGGCCGGCGTTCCGGTCTATGCCGAGACCGGCCGCAATGGCGGCTTCGCCCTGCTCGATGGCTGGAAGACGCGGCTCAACGGCCTGACCGCACCCGAGGCCCGGGCCCTGTTCCTTGCGGGCCTGCCGGGGCCGGCGGGTGAACTGGGGCTCGGCGAGGAGGTAGCGCAGGCCGAACTCAAGCTGCTCGCGGCGCTGCCGGCCGACTGGCAGGTCGAGGCCCGGCGGATGAGTTCGCGTTTCCATCTCGATCCGCGCGGCTGGTTCCAGCCCGGCTACAAGCCGGAGTTCCTGCGGCTCGTCGCCGAGGCGGTGTGGAGCGAGACGCGCATCCGCATCCGCTACGAGAGCTGGAAGGAGGTGGCGGAACGGATGATCGAGCCGCTCGGCCTCGTGCTCAAGGGGGGTGTCTGGTATGTCGTCGCCCGCCGCGACGGGCAGCTGCGGACCTTCCGGCTGTCGCAGATCCAGGCACTCACCCCAACCGGCGAGCGTTTCGTGCGGCCCCGCGACTTCGACCTGCCGGCACACTGGCTGGAAGCGACGGCCCAGTTCGAGCGCGACATCTATGTCGGCACGGCACGGGTGCGCGCTTCCGAGCTGGGCCGGCGACGGCTCCGGGCAATCAGCGAGACGGTGAAGTCCGCCGTCGAGGCCGCCGCGCTGTCACCCGATGCAGACGGCTGGGCCGAGCTGGACGTCCCCATCGAGGAGATCGGCTGGGCGACGCGCGAGATGATCCGCATCGGCCCCGAGGTCGAGGTGCTGGACCCGCCCGAACTGCGGCACCGCCTCAAGGCCGCGGCACAGGCGCTCGCCGCGCTCTATGCCGACTAGGTCAGGTCGCGGATCGGACGGAACCGCTCGTCAGCCCCGGCGGGCCGCCGCGATCGTCGCCCGCACGGCATCGGGGTCGGTGAGCGTCACCTCGAACTCGCGTTCGAGCGCCGTGCCGCCCATGCCGACATCCGGATTGCGGTAGGCCATGCCGCTGGGCACGGTCCTGCGGGCGGCGAAGTGCAGCTCGTCCGCACCGCTTTCGGCGAGGACGCGCGCGATGTTGCCCGGCTCGAGCCCGCCGCAGGCCATGATCGTGATGCGGCCGCGCGCCGCGCCGACGCTGCGCCGCAGGATGTCGAGGCCCTCGAGCGCCGTGTCGCGCTGACCCGAGGTCAGTACCCGGTGCACCCCGCTCTCGACCAGCGCCTCGATCGCTTCCTCGGGGTCGCGCGTCATGTCGAAGGCACGGTGGCAGGTGACCGCGAGGGTACCGGCATCGGCGACGAGGGCCTGCATGCGGGCGACGTCGATCCGTCCGTCGGCGGTGAGGCAGCCGAACACCACGCCGGCGACGCCGAGATCACGGCAGGCACGCACGTCGTCCCGCATCGTCTCGAACTCGAGCGCCGAATAGAGGAAGTCGCCGCCGCGTGGCCGGATGATGACATGGAACGGGATGGTGGCCACTGCCAGCGCCTGCCGGATCACGCCGAGGCTCGGGGTAAGCCCGCCCTCGAGCAGGCTGGCGCACAGTTCCACCCGGTCGCCCCCTGCCTCCTGCGCGGCGACGAGGCCGTCTATGCCTTCGACGCAGATTTCGATGAGCGGCCTGGTCATGTGCGGATCCTGAAGCATGCTGATCCCTAGCCCTTACCCCGATTGGCGCCGCCGCAACAGTCGCGGCGTTGCTTTGACATCGGCGACGGCGCTAAGTAACCAGACGGTTCGGGAGGACTTCACATGGCTTTGCTGGACGACAACCGCCTGTTCGATGCCGAGCCCCGGGCCCGCAGCGTGGCCCGCGCCCTCTATGAGGGCATCCGCAACCTGCCGCTGGTCTCGCCGCACGGCCACACCGAGCCGCGCTGGTACGCCGAGAATGCCTGCTTCCCCGATCCGGCGCGGTTGCTGATCGTCCCCGATCACTACATCTTCCGGATGCTGTTCAGCCAGGGTGTCCGGCTCGAGCAACTGGGCGTGCCGACCGCCGACGGCAGCCCGGTCGAAGCGGATGGCCGCGCCATCTGGCGGCTGTTCGCGCGGCACTACCACCTGTTCCGCGGCACCCCGACCCGGATGTGGCTCGACCACACGTTCTCGAGCCTGTTCGGCATCGACGAGCGGCTGACGGCGGACAATGCCGACCGGCTCTACGATCATATCGCGGCGCTCCTCGAGCACGACGACTACCGGCCGCGCGCGCTGTTCGAGCGCTTCAACCTCGAGGTGATCTCGACCACCGACGCGGCGACCGACGACCTCGGCTGGCACCGGATGATCCGCGACAGCGGCTGGCGCGGGCGGGTGGTGCCGGCCTACCGGCCGGACGCCGTGGTCGACCCCGACTTCGCCGGGTTTGCTGCCAACCTCGACCGGCTCGGCGCACTCACCGGCGAGGACACCGGGCACTGGTCCGGCTATCTCGAGGCGCATCGCAAGCGCCGCGCCTACTTCAGGAGCTTTGGCGCCACCTCGTCCGATCACGGCCACCCGACGGCCGAAACGGCGAATCTCCTGCCCAAGGAAGCGGGCATGCTGTTCGACAAGGTCCGCTCCGGGCATGCCGATGCGCGCGATAAAGCCCTGTTCCGCGCCCAGATGCTCACCGAGATGGCCCGCATGAGCATCGAGGATGGTCTGGTCATGCAGATCCACCCCGGATCGTGGCGCAACCATTCCCCGACCATGCTGGCCCGCTTCGGCCGCGACAAGGGCTTCGACATCCCCACCCGCACCGACTATGTCGGGGCGCTGAAGCCGATGCTCGACGCGGTGGGCACCGAACCGGAGCTGACCATCATCCTGTTCACTCTCGACGAGAGCGTCTACGCACGGGAGCTGGCGCCGCTCGCCGGCGTCTATCCGGCGCTGAAGCTCGGGCCGCCCTGGTGGTTCCACGACAGCCCCGAGGGCATGCGGCGTTTCCGCGAGATGGCGACCGAGACGGCGGGCTTCTACAACACCGTCGGCTTCAACGACGACACCCGCGCCTTCCCCTCGATCCCGGCCCGACACGACGTGGCGCGGCGCGTCGATTGCGCGTTCCTTGCCCGGCTGGTCAGTGAGCACAGGCTCGATGAGGACGAAGCCCACGAGGTGGCCCACGAGCTCGCCTACGGGCTCGCCAAGCGCGCATACAAGCTGTGAGGAGACCACGATGACCGCACCCCGGCTCTTCGCCCAGCCCGGCGACGGCAAGCTGACCCGGCTCGATGGCTCGACCCGCCGGGTGATTCTCGATCTGCCGGACCTGATGCTGGTGGAGTTCACCTTCGACAAGGGTGGAATCGGCGCGCTGCACTCCCATCCGCATCGGCAGACCTCCTATGTGGCGGAGGGCGTGTTCGAGGTCACCATCGATGGGGTCACCGAGACCATCGCCGCCGGCGGCGCCTACATCGTGCCGTCGGGCCTCGTGCACGGGGTGAAGGCGCTCGAGGCCGGTCGCCTGATCGACAGCTTCACGCCGCGGCGGGACGATTTCCTCTAGATCGAGAATATTTGCCGCAATTTGCCCCCTCCCCGATTTCCACACCGCGACAAAGAAGTGAACGGGCTGCGGTTGAGCCTGCCCGGCGAGCCGTGCAGTGTCCCCCTGCCGCCAGGGGCGGATCGGGAGGCGCGGGTGGACATCACGTATCGGGGACATGCGATCCGCGTCATCCGTGCCGGGGGCTGGCAGGCGGTCGCGGTGGAACTCGACAGCGGTGCAACGCTGCCCACCAAGGTCTCGGCGCTCGCCAACGAAGGGCGGCCGGTGCTGCTGCGCCGCGCCTGCGAGTTGATCGATGTCTACATCGCGGCACAGGCGGCGCGTGGCGCGGGCGCCGCCTGTGCCGGGGCTGCTACTCGATGCTGAGTTCGAGCCGTTCGCCGGCCACCACCGTGCCGCTGGCCTCGCGGTCGGCGCTGCCGTCGGTGGGGCGCGCCACCACCACGTAGTCGCCGGCCGGCAGCACCAGGTCGAGCGCCCCGCCATAGCCATAGCCCATCGACCTGCGGTTGCCCTGGATGTCCGTCCTGGCCGAGAAGATCTCGACGAAGTCGCTGCCCGGGGCGGTGACGGCCATGACGCCGGCGCCGAGCAGCGCATTCACCTCGACCGCTTCGCCCGAGACCGCCGTGAACGGGGTCTCCACCTCGGCGGCGCCCAGCCGGGTGACCAGCACATAGTCGCCCGGCGGCAGGCTGAAGCTCTGGTCGGGCCCGTAGCTATAGCCAACCGACCTGCGGTTGCCCTGGATGTCCTTTCTGGCGGCGAACACCTCGACGAACACACCCGAGTCCTCGACCTTCATGCCTTCGACGAAATAGCCGTTCACCCTGGCGATGCCGATGCCGACCACCACGTCCCGGCTGACCCGCTCGCCCGCCTTGACCGGCACCGTGAGCAGCGCCTCGCCGGCGCCGATGGTCACCTTGACCTCGGTGTCGCCGGCCGGCACGAACAGGCGGGTCTCGCCATAGCTGGTGTCGTCCTCGCCATTGGGGAAGCGGCTGTAGACGGCCGCGCTGCTGTCCGGCTCCGCCCCGTCGGCGGGCAGGGGACGGATGATGAGCTGGCCGGCATTCATGACGAAATAAGGGACCGCGAGCCCGGTCTCGGCCACCGTCACCGGCTGCTCGACATGCGCGTAGCCGACGCTGGCGCGCAGCACGTAGTCGCCGGGATCGACCGAGGCCTTCCAGTCGATGCCGTAGTCGGTCGAGAGGCGTTCCCCGGAGCCGCCGCCGGCAGCGGCGCGGTAGAGCTCCCAGGTCACGTCGAACTCGGCAATCCCGCCATTGCCGCCCTCGGCCAGCACCAGGTCCGGATCGAGGTTGAACGCGAGCGCCGCCGGCTCCGGTTGCGGCGCCGGCTCGGGCTCGGCGGGCGCGGCGACCTCCGCAACCGTTGTCGTCAGGGCCTCGGCCAGCGTCGCCTCGTCGCCCGCCGCGATGTACCTGCCGCCGGTGTTCTCGGCGAGGCAGGCGACCTGTTCACCCTCCTCGCGGGTCAGCCCGAAGCCGACCACATGGGTAGTGAAGTCGAGGCCCTGGCTTTCCAGCTCCGAGGCGAGGGCGCAGGGGTCCGCCTCGCAGGTCTCGAGTCCGTCGGTGATCAGGATCACGGTCGCCTTGTCCTCGGTGTATCTGAGGCCTTCGGCGGCCTGGCGGACCGCGTCGGAGATCGGCGTCTTGCCCTTGGGGCTGATCGCCGCGGCCGCTGCGCTGATCGCCGGACCGGTTCCCGCCGCCGGTTCGACCAGCATCTCGATGTCGTCGCAGGCGCCCTTCTCGCGGTGGCCGTAGCTCATCAAGCCCAGTTCAAGCTCCACCGGCACGCCGGAAAGCACCCTGTCGAGGGTCTCGCGGGCGATCTCGATGCGCGCCTTGCCCTCGATCTGGGCCCACATCGAGCCCGACCCGTCGAGGATGATGATGGCCCGATCGGCGGCGGCGGCCGGAACCGCAACCCCCAGGGCTATGGCAGCGACGGCAACCAGGGTTCGCAACATGACTGGACCCTCCCTCTGTGCATGTTCGCAGCAAGGCTAGACCAGAGTTCCTGAAGCGCAGATGAACCAGCGCCGTTCTACCAGCAATAACCAAGGCTTAACGCTGTCCGGCAACCACCACCGGGGCCGGGTGCGCCCGGGCCGGCCGACCTCGATGGTGCGGCCGGCGGGTGGTGGGTGGCGCGCGATCAGGGGCGGAACGGTATGCTGCAGCCGACCTGCCCGGCCTGTGCTCCCACCCGGCAGCGTTCGAGCAGGGCGACGATCTCCTCGCCCGGCATCGGCCTGCCGAACAGATAACCCTGGCCGACATCGCAACCCAGCCGCGTCAGCAGGTCGCGCTGGAACTCGGTCTCCACACCCTCGCAGACGGTGAGCTTGCCCAGGCGTTGCGCCAGGTCGGTGACCGCGCGGATGATGGCGGCCTGCGACGAATCGGCGGTAAGGCCGCGCGTGAACGTCTGGTCGATCTTGAGCTTGTCGAACGGAAAGTCCGCCAGATAGCTCAGCGCCGAGTATCCGCTGCCGAAATCGTCGATGGCGATGCCGATGCCGTGCCGCCTCAGCTCGGCGATCGTCGCCGCCACCCGGCCGCTACGGTCGACAAGCAGGCTTTCGGTGATCTCAATGTCGAGCCGCCCGGGTGGGAGCCCCGAGCCGCCAAGCGCCGCTGCGACTGCGGCCCCCACGTCGGAGACTTGCAACTGCACGGCAGAAATGTTGACCGCCAGCTTGCCGGTCCAGTTCCAGCCGGCCACGATACGGCACGCCTCCTGCAGCACGAAGCCGCCGATCGGCACGATCAGGCCGGTCTCCTCGGCCAGGGGGATGAAGTCGGCCGGCGAAACAGCGCCCAGTTCCGGATCCTCCCAGCGCACCAGCGCTTCCACACCGACCAGTTCACCATCGCTGAGCCGCACCTGCGGCTGGAACACCACGGAAAGGGCGCCACTGGCCAGTGCCTGCCGAAGACCGGCATCGATCTTGCGGCGACGGCTGATCGCCTGCTCGAGGGCATCGGTGTAGGCAAGGACGCCGCGCAGGTGGTCGCGTCGCGCCTCGTCGAGCGCCATTTCGACTCTCTGCAGCAGCCGCTCGGCCGGATCGTCGCCGGTGACCGAGCCGATCGCCACGTCGACATGCACCGAGTGGCCCGGCAGGGCCAGCGCCGGCCGCAGCGCATTGCGGATCAGCGGCCCGAACGCAGCGAGCGCCGGACCATAAGCCGGACGTCCCAGCGCTACTGCGAAGATGTCGCGCTCGATCAGCGCCAGCTCGCCCAGCCGCAATTCGGCGAGGCGGTCGGCAATGATCCGCAGGGCCTCGTCATGGACGCCCTGGCCGAGTGCGCCGCGGACCTGTCCGAGCCGCAGGATGCCGATGGCGAGAAGCGTCGTTTCGCCCGACCGACCGTGGAGCGCCTCAATCAGGCCGCGACGCGACCTGAGGCCGGTGACCTCGTCATGTCGCGCCAGATAGGCGAGGCGGGCCTGGGCGCGCTGCCGGGCCGCGAACTCGACGAGGAACGCGTCCAGCAGGCGCAAGGCCAGCAGGAACAGCACGGCAATGTGGAAGCTGGCCGTCGACAGCATCACGCCCGCCTCTGCCTTGAGCAGCAGCGCGGCGCCCTCCATGCCCAGCATGACCAGTGCCGCGGCGGGCACGGCGGGTCCCAGTTTCAGCCGACGGCCGAGCGGCGCAAAGCCGATGGCGAGCAGAAGTGCGGTGGCGAGGCCGGGCCAGGGCCCCCAGTTGCGCATCGGCTGGCCGGCCTTCAGCGTTTCGGCCGCCAGCGCCTGGATCAGCGGCCCGGCGAGGTAGCCGAATCGCGGCACGGCGAACTGGTCCCGCAACTCGATCGCACTGGCCCCGATGATGGCCTGCCGTCCCGCGACGGTTTCGGCCGCAACCCGCCCGTCCACAAGGTCGGCAACCGAGACCCGGGCGATGCTGTGCGGATCGATACCGTAGTCGATCAGGACGTCGGCGGTGCGTGGCGGTTGACCGGCCAGTGCCGCCGCCAGCGACGGCAGGATGCCACCATCGACGGCAAGCCCGAGCGGCACGCGGTCGACGAGACCCTGCGTGTCGGTTCCGACGTTGACGATGACCGGCACCGCTTCGGCGAGGAAGGGGGCAATCGGCTGGTTGAGCACGATGCGTCCGCTGGCGCCGTCCGGCTGCTCGAAGGCGGCGAGATAGGTGAAGCCGCCGGCCCGGTTGAGCGCCGCGGTGAAGGCGGCATCGGCCGCATCGCTCGAGCGGGTGCTGAAGTCGATGTCGAAGGCGACGTCGCGCGCGCCAAGCTCCATGAGCCGATCGAGAACCTCGGCATGCACGTCGCGTGGCCAGGGCCAGACGCCGATCCGCGCCAGGCTCGAACTGTCGATGTCGACGAACAGCAGGTCGGTGCTCGCCGCCCGGTTGGTAAGGCTGTACCGGATGTCGGCAAGGATCCGGTCGAGCGATGCGTAGATGCCGGTCGCAGCAACGAGGAACACTGCTGCGACGAGCGCCGCGGCAACAAGAGACCGAACTAGCGCCGCCACACCGGACCCCCGCCCCAGGCTTGATTGGCGCCCATCCTAGCCGGATGCGCCTTCGCGAACCGTTAACCGAAGCGGCGCGCCGCCTCGAGCGCGAGCCCCAGCCCGACACTGCCGAAGGCATCGGTCTCGACCACCCGGGCTTCGGGCAGCAGCCGGCGCAGCAGGTTGCCCACCGCCGGCACGCGGGTCGAGCCGCCGGTGAGGATGAGCGTATCGATGCGACCGGCGGAGATGCCGGCTGCCGACAGTGTCGCCGCGATGGTTGCAGCAATTGCCGCCAATGGCCCGGCAAGGGCGGCGTCGAGGTCCTCCATGCCGATCGGGGTGGCGAGCATGACGTCCCGCATCGAGAAGCGGAATTCGGTGCGTGGCGCCTCGCTCAGCGCGATCTTGGCCTCCTCGACCCGTCCGGCCAGTCGGTGGCCCTGCCGCTCCTCGACCAGCGCCACCAGCCGCGCCACGAGATCGGGGAACCGTGCCTCCCTGAGCGTCGAGTGGAGTTCGCCGAGGGTCTTCTGGTTGTACAGCCGGTTGATGCGGTGCCAGGTGGCGAAGTCGTAGTAGGGTGCCGAGGGCAGCGGGCGTTTGCCGTCGGCGGTTTCGGTGCCGTAGCCGAGGAGCGGCGTCACCGTTCCGAGCGGCAGGAGGCGGTGGAAATCGGTCCCGCGCACGTGCACGCCGGCGGTCGACAGCAGGTCGGGCCGTCGGTCGGCGGCACAGGCCCGTTCGGGGGAGAGGCGGATGACGGTAAAGTCCGAGGTGCCGCCGCCGATATCGGCGACCAGCGCCAGTTCTTCCCCCGCCACCTGCTGTTCGTAGTCGAGCGCTGCAGCGATGGGCTCGAACTGGAACTCGACATGGCGGTAGCCGAGCGCGCGGACCGCGCCTTCCAGCTGGCGCTGCGCCTCGGCATCGGCGCGTGCGTCGTCGTCGACGAACTGTACGGGGCGCCCGCAGACAATATCGGTGAGCGGCTCGCCATGGGCGGCCTCGGCGCGCCGCTTGAGCTCGCCGAGGAAGGTGCCGAGGATATCGGCAAAGGCCAGGGACTGGCGCTTCACCCGGGTGGCATCGGTGAACAGGGCCGTCCCGAGGACGGACTTGATGGAGCGCAGCAGCCGGCCATCGCCGCCGCCAACATACTCGCTGATGGCCTGCCGTCCGAAGTAGGTCCGATCGTCCTCGAAGGAAAAGAAGATCGCCGAGGGAATGGTCGGCCTGCCGTCCTCGAGCGGCAGGAGCTCCGGGGGCCGGTTGCCGGCGGCGACGGCGATGGTGGAGTTGGAGGTGCCGAAATCCATGCCGCAGTGGGTGTGCGTCATCGTCGACCTCCGGTCTCGAAGCGAAAAGACAACGGCCGCCCGAAGGCGGCCGCTGCGCAGGGCGGCCTCTCTAGGAGGCCGGATCGCTGCCGTCAATAGGCGAGATCAGGCGCCAAAGAAGGTCGAGGGCAGGATGCCGATCAGTGTCGAGAGCGAACGCACCACCTCGAGCGGCACATTGGTGCCGGTGAGGCTGCCGGACGCTTCCACCTTCATCGGCGTGGTGATCTTCTCGCCGTCGACTTCGACCGTCACCATCGACGAGTTCTTCATGATGATCTGCCCGGTGATGCCGTCCACCGCCGCGAAGAGGTCGGCATTGAGGTCGGTCGAGGCAAACAGCGCGTCGTCGCCGATCAACTCGGTCGAGGGCAGCGTCAGCGTCAGGTCATACTGGGTCTGGCCGGCAATGCCGGGAGAATCGGTGAAGGGCATGTTGCCCTTCAGCTCGTAGGTCTTGCCGTCGCAATCGGCGCTCAGCGCCATGAACCACGAGTAGGTCTGGTAGGCGAACACCATGTTGCCCGACCAGATGCAGCCCTTGTCCGACGGCAGCCCGGCCCCCGGGATGAAGACCCGGTTGAGGTCGACGGTGTCGACGGCGCTGTTGATCGGGCCGGTGGTGTCGCCGGTGACCTTCTTCAGCACCGCCTGGGTGAGGCCGGCGGCCCCGGTCGATGTCAACTCGGGCTTGAGGTTGAGGGAGCCGGCGAACTTCTTGGTGTCGGACGGCACCTTGCCGACCGCCAGGTAGTTGACGCTGAGCGCGGTCGCGTCGGTCAGACCGTCGGCGGCCACGGTGTACTGGCCGAGGTACTGGGTGCGGGGCAGCTGCTGCTTGTTGGCCGGGTTGATGATCGCGCCATTGCCACCCACGGCGCAGGCCTTGTCCTTGCGCACGATCAGCAGTTCGGTGCGGCCGGCGGTGCAATCGATCTCGAGGGTAGTGGCCACCTGTGCATCGGAGAGCGTGATGGTGAAGTGATCCTGCTTCTTGGGATCGCGCAGGGTCGGCATGTCGGCGATGGCCGCAAAGCTGACGACGCTTGGGGGCGGCGTCTGCGCGGTGGAATAGGCGGTGAGGCCGAGCAGCGCGATGCCGGCGAGCGCAAGTCGATTCATGGCTTCCCTCCAGGAAGTGTGGCGTTGGCGTCCAGTACGCGTGGCCCGCTGCGGCAAGGATACCCTACCTCACGGACTCACCGCCGGCCGCGTCGGAAGATACACTGCGCCACCGCAACTGAATAACGGCTGAACAGCTGGCTTCTGCTTTACTGCGCCCCGGCATCAATTTGATAACACTGGCCTCAGCGGGACCTCGGAGCGATCGCCGGACGGCAAGGGCATCGTCCCGAGCCTCGCCCGTCCCCGATGGCGAACCTTGCCGCAGCGAGGTCGTCCGGCGAACGGCACGGTCAGTGGCCACTGTTGCCGTTGCCGTTGTTGCCGTTGTTGCCGTTTGCGTGGCCATTTCCGTTGCCGCCGGCATTCGACTTGGCCTCGTTCGCGGCCTTGGCGGCGGCGGCTGTCGCCTGGCCGTGGGCATTGGCGCCGCTGCTGAAGCCGACCGCCTTGCCGTTCCTGTCAAGGACTGCCGGCAGGTCCCCGGCGCCCGCGACCGTCAGGTCGCCGTCGCCATCGACCCGGGCCGACTGGCCCTTCGTCACCAGAGCGCTGAGACCGCTCTTGCTGGACACCGCGACCTGACCGCGGTCGACCTCGACCTTGCTGCCGGTCCTGCTCACCCTGACGGTGAAGTGCGTGCCCTTGACCACGGCGGCGAGGAACGGAGTCCGCACCGCGAAATGCCTGACGTTGCGGACCTCGGCCTCCACCTCGACCGCGCCGTAGTACTGCTCGACGATGGTGAAGCGCTGCCCATCCCTGTCGCGGATGATGGCGAGCGAGTTGGGGAGCAGTTCGACTGTCTCCCTGCCGCGGGTCAGGGCGATGCGGCCGCCGGCGCGGGTGCGGATCTCGGTGCCGTCGGGCAGCACGTCACCCCGTTCGACCGGCGTCCAGGCGCCCGATAGATGCGCATCGACCGGTCCGCGCAACTTGGTCACAAGCCAATCGTCCGCAATGGCCGATATCGGCAGCAATGCCAGAACGATGAGGAACGCAGCAAGCACGGGGTGGCGCATCGGACCCTCCTGGGTACCAGTTGCCAAATGCTGTAGCTGTCGGCCGTTCAGCGTCCCTTGTCAGGCTCGATACAATTTTACCGGTCACGCGAATCTCCCGGGCCCGATGTCGCCCACTCGGGGGTTTGTCTTGTCGCACCCGCCGGGTACAGTCCCGGACACCACAGGTTTCCCCGGGGAGCAGGATGAGCATCCGAGTGAGCGAGGCCGGTTTCGATCCCGGCGCGGAGGCCAATGCGTTCATCGCCGCGGCGCGGGACGCCGGGGCGGCAGTCACGTTCACCGGCCTGGTGCGCTCGCCGCCTGACGCAACGGTGGAGACCCTGACGCTCGAGTGCTACCCCGAACTGGCGGTGGCGCAGATCGACAAGGCGATCGAACAGGCGTCCGCACGGTTCGGTCTGCTGAAGGCCGCGGTCATTCACCGCTACGGTACCCTGCTGCCGGGCGAGCCGATCGTTCAGGTCATGACGCTGGCCGCGCACCGCGCCGCAGCCTTCGCGGCCGCCGAATTCCTCATGGACTACCTCAAGACCGACGCCCCGTTCTGGAAGAAGGAAGCCGCCGGCGGCGGCGAGCGCTGGGTCGAGTCCCGCGAGGCCGACGAAGCGGCGCGGCGGAGATGGACGACCGGCAGCGATTGACGGACGGCCGGATGGCAGCGCCGCGGCGCCTGGCGGATGGGCATGACACAGATCAAGAGACGCAGCTCGCGACGGCAATAATGTGCCGGGGCTGTGGAGGACCGCCCGTGAGCACTCGACTGAGCGACATGACACCCAGGCTCGACCCGGGTCACGATCTCGGCACCGGCCCGGTCCGGACTCGCCGTCCGGTCTATGTCGACCTGATGCCGCCCTGCAACAACGCCTGTCCGGCGGGCGAGAATATCCAGGGCTGGCTGGCCCTGGCACAGGCGGGCCGGTATCGCGAGGCGTGGGAACTGCTGGTCGCCGACAACCCGATGCCTGCAGTGCATGGCCGGGTCTGCTACCACCCCTGCGAAACCTCCTGCAACCGGGCCGAGGTCGACAGCGCCGTCAGCATCCACGCCGTCGAACGCTTCCTCGGCGACCTTGCGAGCCGGGAAAACTGGCCGCTCCGCATCGTCGCTCCGCCGAGCGGCAGGAGGATCCTGGTGGTCGGTGCCGGGCCCTCCGGGCTTTCTGCCGCTTATCATCTGGCCCGGCTGGGACACAGCGTCGAAATCCACGAGGCCGGCCCGCTGGCCGGCGGGATGATGCATTTCGGCATTCCCGCGTATCGCCTGCCGCGCGCCGAACTCGGTCGCGAGATCGCCCGGATCGAGGCGATGGGGGTCAGGATCCTCACCGACCGCAAGGTCACCGACCTCGCGACAGAGCGCGCCAGGGGCGGCTTCGACGCGGTGTTCCTCGCCATCGGGGCAGGGGTGGGCAAGCATGTCGATATTCCGGCGCGCGATGCCGCCAAGGTGCTCGATGCAGTGAACCTCCTGCACGAGACCAGCGCCGGCGCGCCACCGCTGCTCGGCCGCCGGGTGATTGTCTACGGCGGTGGCAATACCGCGATGGATGCGGCCCGCACGGCGCGTCGGCTCGGTGCCACCGAGACGCTGATCGTCTATCGCCGCGATCGCGCGCACATGCCGGCGCAGGCCTTCGAGGCCGACGAGGCCCTCGAGGAGGGCGTCAAGATCCGCTGGCTGACCACCATCAAGGAGATTTCCGGTTCCGAACTGACAGTCGAACGCATGGCGCTTGATGGCAGCGGGCGGCCGCAGCCGACGGGTGAGTTCGAGACCTTGAGTGCCGATGCGGTGGTCCTGGCCCTGGGACAGGCGACCGACGCGAACTTCCTGCGCCGGCTGCCCGGCATCGGCTTCAGCGCCGATGGGGCGATCGAGGTCGGGCCCGACATGATGACCGGGGAAGCGGGGGTCTTCGCCGGCGGCGACATGGTGCCGGGCCCGCAGTCGGTGACCCAGGCCGTCGGTCACGGCAAGCGCGCGGCGCGCCATATCGATGCCTTTCTGCGCAACGCGACCTACGTGCATCCGCCGCGGCCGCCGGTCGCCGACTTCGCCATGCTGCATCTGCCGGTCTATGCCGACGCCGATCCCAACCCGCAGCGCACGCTCGAGGCGGCCGAACGCCTCACCGGCTTCGAGGAGATCGTTGCCGGACTGAGCGAGGGCGAGGTCCGCTACGAGGCGCAGCGCTGCTACTCGTGCGGCAATTGCTACGAGTGCGACGGCTGCTATGCCGCCTGCCCCGAGCAGGCCATCGTCAAGCTCGGGCCTGGGCGGCGCTACGTGGTCGAATACGACAAGTGCACCGGCTGCGCGGCCTGCTTCGAGCAGTGCCCGTGCCACGCCATCGAGATGCTCCCGGAGGCGGCCGATGCCTGACACCCAGACGAACCGGGCCACCATGGACGGCAATGCCGCGGTGGCGCATGTCGCCTATCGGGTCAACGAGGTCTGCGCCATCTACCCGATCACGCCATCGTCGACCATGGCGGAACTGGCCGACGAGTGGTCCTCCGCCGGCCTGACCAACATCTGGGGCAATGTGCCTGTGATCCAGGAGATGCAGAGCGAGGCTGGCGCCGCCGGTACGCTGCACGGTTCACTGCAGGCCGGCGCCATGACCACCACCTTCACGGCCTCGCAGGGCCTGATGCTGATGCTTCCCAACATGTTCAAGATCGCCGGGGAACTGACCTCGACGGTGTTCCATGTCGCGGCGCGCTCGCTCGCCACGCAGGCGCTGTCGATCTTCGGCGACCATTCCGACGTGATGGCGGTGCGGGCGACGGGCTTTGCGCTGCTGGCCTCGGGCTCGGTGCAGGAAGCCCACGACATGGCGCTGATTGCCCACTCGGCCACGCTGCGCTCGCGCCTGCCGTTCCTGCACTTCTTCGACGGCTTCCGCACCTCGCACGAGGTCAATACGCTCGAGCTGCTGAGCGACGCGCAGATCCGCGCGATGATCGACGACGAACTGGTGCATGCCCACCGCGCCCGGGCGCTCAACCCCGAGCATCCTTTCATCCGCGGCACGGCACAGAACCCGGATGTCTTCTTCCAGGGGCGCGAGGCCTCCAATTCCTTCTATGCCCGGCTGCCCGACATCGTGCAGGCGACGATGGACGATTTCGCCCGCCTGACCGGTCGGACCTACCACCTGTTCGACTACGAGGGGCCGGCCGATGCCGAGCATGTGGTCGTGGTGATGGGCTCGGGCGCCGAAGTGGTCAACGAGACCGCCGCCGACCTGCGCCGGAGTGGCGCAAAGGTCGGGGTGCTGACAGTGCGCCTCTACCGGCCGTTCTCGGCGGCGCATCTGCTTGCGGCGCTGCCGCTCACCTGCCGCAGCCTCGCGGTGCTGGATCGCGCCAAGGAGCCCGGCGCGACCGGCGAGCCGCTCTATCTCGATACCATCGCTGCCCTCGCAGATGCAGTGTCGCGCGGTGTCCGCCCGACCATGCCGCGGGTTGTCGGCGGCCGCTACGGCCTCTCGTCCAAGGATTTCGACCCGGCCCAGGCCAGGGCCGTGTTCGATGAACTGCTGCAGCCCGAGCCGAGGCACGGCTTCACCGTCGGCATCACCGACGACGTCACGCACCTGAGCCTGATCGTCGACCAGGACTATGCCACCGAACCCGACGACGTGGTGCGCGCCGTGTTCTACGGCCTTGGCGCCGACGGCACGGTGGGGGCCAACAAGAACAGCGTCAAGATCATCGCCGAGGAGGCGGGGCGCTACGCGCAGGGCTACTTCGTCTACGATTCGCACAAGTCCGGCGCCCAGACCGTGTCGCATCTGCGCTTCGGGCCGCGCCCCATCCGCTCGCCCTACCTGATCCGCTCGGCGAGCTTCGTCGCCTGCCACCAGTTCCAGTTCATCCAGCGCACCGATGTGCTGCGGCTCGCGGCGCCGGGAGCGACGTTCCTGCTGAACAGTCCCTTCGGTCCGGACGAGGTGTGGGACGAGCTGCCGCGCGTGGTGCAGCAGCAGATCATCGACAAGCAGCTGAAATTCTTCGTCATCGACGCCACCCAGGCGGCAGCGGATGTCGGCCTGAAGAACCGCACCAACACCATCCTCCAGACCTGCTTCTTCGCCATCTCCGGCGTGCTGCCGCGCAACGAGGCCATTGCGGCGATCAAGCACAGCATCGAGAAGACCTACGGCAGGAAGGGCCGCCGCGTCGTCGAGCAGAACTTCGCCGCCGTCGATGGCGCCCTCGCGCGCCTCTACCAGGTGACCGTGCCATCCGCCGCCACGAGCCAGCGCGCGCGCCCGCCGGTGGTTCCCGACACGGCCCCCGATTTCGTCCGCAAGGTGACGGCGCGGATGATGGAGGGGTTCGGCGACGACATTCCGGTCAGCGCCATGCCGGTCGACGGGACCTTTCCCTCCGGCACCGCGGCGTTCGAGAAGCGCAATATCGCCGACGAGGTGCCGGTCTGGCTCTCCGACCTCTGCATCCAGTGCGGTCAGTGCAGCTTCGTCTGCCCGCACAGCGTCATCCGCGCCAAGTACTACGACCAGAGCAAGCTGGCCGGCGCCCCGGACGGCTTCAGGCACGCGCCGGTCACGGCGCGCGGCTATCCGGGTACCGAGTTCACGCTGCAGTTCTACCTCGAGGACTGCACCGGCTGCGGCCTCTGCGTCGAAGCCTGCCCGGCCCACAGCGCCATCATGCCGGGGGTGAAGGCCATCAACCTCGAGCCCAAGGCGGGGCTGGCTGAGAAGGAGCGCGACAGCATCGCCTTCTTCGAGACGCTGCCGGTCAACGACCGGGCACGGGTGGACTTCGCCAATGTGCGCGGCGTGCAGTTCCTCGAGCCGCTGTTCGAGTTCTCGGGCGCTTGCGCCGGCTGTGGCGAGACCCCCTATGTGAAGCTGCTGTCGCAGCTGTTCGGCGACCGCCTGATGGTCGCCAACGCCACCGGCTGCTCCTCGATCTATGGCGGCAACCTGCCGGTGACGCCCTGGACCAGGAACGGCGAGGGCCGCGGGCCGGCGTGGTCGAATTCGCTGTTCGAGGACAATGCCGAGTTCGGGTTGGGCTTCCGGATCGCCGCCGACACCCACCTGGACCTCGCCCATTCGCTTCTGCGCAGTCTCGCGCCGGACCTCGGCGACGCGCTGGTCGAGGCCATCCTCACCGCGCCGCAGATCCAGGAATCCGAGATCCGGGCGCAGCGCATCCGGGTGGCGGAGCTCAAGACCCGGTTGCTCAAGCTCGAGGCGACGAGCCAGGCGGCCCGCGACCTGCTGTCGGTGGTGGATCACCTGGTGCGGCGCAGCGTCTGGATCGTCGGCGGCGACGGCTGGGCCTACGATATCGGCTATGGCGGGCTCGACCACGTGCTGGCCAGCGGCCGCAACGTCAACATCCTGGTCCTCGACACCGAGGTCTATTCCAATACCGGCGGCCAGGCCTCCAAGGCCACCCCGCTCGGCGCCATCGCCAAGTTCGCCGCCGGCGGCAAGCGCACTGCCCGCAAGGACCTAGCCCTGCAGGCCATTGCCTACGGCAATGTCTACGTGGCACAGGTCGCCATGGGCGCAAATCCGCAGCAGACGCTGCAGGCCTTCCGAGAGGCCGAGGCCTATGACGGGCCCGCGCTGATCCTCGCCTACAGCCACTGCATCGCGCATGGCTTCGACCTCAGGAACGGCCTCGCCCAGCAGGACAAGGCGGTGGCCAGCGGCTACTGGCCGCTGCTACGCTACGATCCGGCGATGCGCGAGATCGGCGAAGCCCCATTCCGGCTGGATTCGCCGCGCCCGACGCTGCCGTTCAAGGACTACGCCTACAACGAACTGCGCTATCGCGCGCTGGCCGCCAGCCGTCCGGCCGAAGCCGAGGCGCTGCTCAAGCAGGCGCAGCGCGCCATCCTCGAGAAGTACCACAACTACGAGGAGTTCGCGCAAATGCAAGCCGGACCCAGCCCGTCGAAGTCGACCTTCGGCGCAGGCAAGGCCTGAAAGGGAGCAACGCATGGATCTCGGCACCCGGTATCTGGGCCTGACACTCGCGAGCCCGCTGGTGGCCAGCGCCAGCCCGCTCAACACCTCGCTCGACACCATCCGCAACCTCGAGGATTGCGGCGCCGGCGCCGTGGTGCTGCCCTCGATCTTCGAGGAGCAGATCGCCCGCGAGCAGGAGGTGATGGACGCGCTGATGACCAGCGGCATCGACAGCTTCGGCGAGGCGCTGAGCTATTTTCCCAGCCAGTCGAGCTATGCCTTCGATATCGAGCGGCATCTCGATCTGATCGAGCGGGCCAGCAGCGCCGTCACCATCCCGGTGATCGCCAGCCTCAACGGCGTCACCGATCACGGCTGGATCGAGCACGCCCGCGCCGTCGAGCGGGCCGGGGCCAGGGCGATCGAACTCAACATCTACTTCATTCCGACCGATCTGGCGCTCTCCGGGGCCGAGGTCGAGACGCGCTACCTCGACGTGCTGAGGGCGGTGAAGGCCAGCGTCTCCATCCCGGTGGCGGTCAAGATCGGCCCGTATTTCAGCGCCCCGGGCCACATGGCGCTGCGGCTCGCCGAGGCCGGCGCCGATGGCCTGGTGCTGTTCAACCGCTTCTACGAGCCGGACATCGACGTGGCGCGGCTCGCGCTGGTCCCGAGCCTGGAGCTGTCGCGGCCCGACGAAATGCGTCTGCCGCTGCTGTGGATCGCCATTCTGGCGGGGCGCGTGAAGGCATCACTGGCCGCCACCTCGGGCGTCGAGACCGCCGACGATGTCATCAAGTACCTCCTCGCCGGGGCGGACGTCGTGATGACCACCTCGTCGCTGCTGCGGCATGGGGTAGGGCACATGCGGACCCTCGTCGCCGAGCTCGGCCAGTGGCTCGCGGCGCGGGGCCTCGAGTCTGCCGATGCCATCCGGGGCCGGATGAGCCATGGGGCCATGGCCAATCCCGAAGCGTTCGAGCGGGCCAACTACATCCGGGTGCTGCAGAGCTACCGGAGCCGATAGGCGCCCGACGGGCCATCGGAGCGCCGCATCTCGGGTCACGTCGCGCCTTCCGCGCCGGGTGATGCAAACACGTCGACCCGCGGCCAGATCGGGCGGGTGAGCTTGCGGTAGTCGGTGACGCGCGGATCGTCGGGATAGGGGCCGGGCACGCGGGCATAGAGCACCTCGCGGGCAATCGGCTTGAAGCCGGCATAGAAGTGGTTCGTCGACTTGATCAGCAGCAGCTGCTTGGCGGCATAGTCGATCCCGAGGTTGGTGAAGATATCGGGCTCGAAGGTCTGGGTGCGGTTGGTGTTGACGATGATGTCGATCTCGGTACCGACAATGCGCACCACCGCGGCGACGCCGAGCGGCACCTGCGACCTGCCGAAGCTCTGCCAGCCCGCTTCGGTGGTCCTGAGCACCTCGACGCGGGCGTCGATAGGCAGGCCCGAAGCGTTGCCGGCCTTGCCGCCGAAGCGCAGGTCCATGACGGCACCCTCGCCGGCGGCGAGCGCGAAGGCGGCAGCCTGCGGGTCCCAGATGGTGGCAACGCCGACGCGGTCGAGCCCGGAAGCGATGATGGCCCCGAGCGCCACGGTATTGTCGCCGGCCACCCCGCCGCCGGGATTGTCCCAGACGTCGGCGACGACGAAAGGGCCCTTGCCCGGACCGGCGGCCGCGATCTGCGCCAGCGTGGCATCGATGCTGCGCATCGGCATGGTGGTGCGACCGCGATAGGACTGGATCTCCCGGCCCAGCCGCTCGGCCAGTTCGGCGCCCTTGTGCGGGGCATTGTCGGTGACCACCATGACGCGCGAGCCAAGCTCGGGCACGTCGGCGGCCATGAAGCCGTGGATGAAGCTCACCGAGAGGATGTCGTCCTTGCCCTCGAGCCCGATCATGCGGTCGACGAACGAGCGCATCGGCTCGCGGCTGGTCGGATAGACGTCGATCATCCGGCAGTCGAATGTCGAGATCACCGGCCGGATCTCGCGCCGCGCCGCGCGCAGCGCAAGATCCACCACATGCTGTCCGCGCTCGAAGAAGTCGGTGTGCGGGAACTCGAGAAAGCTCGCGAGGATGTTGGAACTGGCGACCCGCCGGGGGGTCAGGTGACTGTGCGGATCGAGTTCGGCGGCGACGACGACGTCCGGGCCGACGATCTGGCGGACGCGCTCGAGCAGGTCGCCCTCGCAGTCATCATAGCCGTTCGCCACCATGGCGCCATGCAGGCCCAGGACTACGGCATCGACCGGCAGCGCGGCGCGCAACTGCCCGAGGATCTCGTCCCGCAGCGTCTCGAAGACGTCCTTGCGGATCAGCCCGCCCGGCTCGGCCCAGGTCGCGGTCCCCTCGATCAGGGTGAATCCCTCCGCCGCCGCACGCTGGCGCAGCACCACCATGGGCGACGAGCACAGGGTCGGCGTCTCGGGGTGCTCGCCGGGCGCCGCATAGAAGGTGTGCTTGAACGAGGCCATGTCGGTAGGGACGGGCGAGAACGTGTTGGTCTCGGTGGCGAGTGAGGCGGTGAAGACGCGCATGGGAAATTGCCGATGAGATGAGTTATTTGACGGCGCCGAGGGCGAGGCCGCGGACAAGGTAGCGCTGCAGCCAGGCAAAGACGATGGCCACGGGGATGGTGGCGACGAAGGCAGCGGCCATCACGTGGTGCCACTCCACCGTGTAGCGGCCGGCGACCAGCGAGAAGACCTGGATCGGCAGCGTGTAGCCGGCCTGGTTGCGCAGCATGGTCAGGGCGATGACGAACTCGTTCCAGGCATTGATGAACGAGAAGATGGCGGTGACCACCATGGCCGGCAGGGCCAGCGGCAGGAACACCCGGCGCAGCGCCTGCCATGGCGTCGCGCCCTCCATCCAGGCGGCCTCCTCGAGGTCCTTGGGGATGGTCGAGAAGTAGCTCTGCAGCATCCAGACCGAGAAGGCGATGTTGAAGGTGGCGTAGACGAAAACCACGGCGTTGAGGTTGTCGAGCATCTTGAGCGCGACGAGCAGTCGGAACAGCCCGATGACCAGCACGATCGGCGACAGCATCTGGCTGACCAGCAGGAACTGCTGCACGAAGCCGCGACCGGTGAAGCGGAAGCGGCTCAGGGCATAGGCGGCAGGGATCGAGACCAGCAGCGAGAGCACGGTCGAGAGCACGGCGACGTAGATCGAGTTCCACAGCGCCGCCCCGAACCGCGTCGCCTCCCACATGCTGACGAAGTTCTGCCACTGCGGCGCGCTCGGCCACCAGGTGGGCTTGAGCACCTCGGTCGCCAGCTTGATCGCGGTAATGAACATCACCGCAAAGGGAAACAGCACCGCAACGATCAGCGGCGAGAGCAGCAGCCACGAGACGATGCTGCGGCGGGCCTTGCGCGACAGAGCCATCAGCGTTCCCCCCGCATGGCGAGGCGGACATAGAGGATGGTGAAGACCAGCAGCAGTGCGAACATCATCAGCGACAGGGCCGACGCCTCGCCGAGCTTACCGAAGGAGAAGCCGAGCTTGTAGAGGTAGGTGACGAGGATGTCGGTCGAGTTGGCCGGCCCGCCCTGCGTGGTCGCCCAGATGATGGGGAAGGAGTTGAACACGTTAATGGTGTTCATCACCACCGCGATGTTGATGAAGGGGCGCAGCAGCGGCAGCGTGATCGAGACGAAGATCTGCCAGTCGCTGGCACCTTCGAGCCGGGCCGCTTCGTAGAGATCGTCGGGGATCGAGGAGAGGCCGCCGAGAAAGATCGTGGTGGTGAAGGGGATCGAGACCAGGATGCCGATGGCGATCTGCACCGGAAAGGCCGTACCGGCCTGCGCCAGCCACTGGATGTTCTCGTCGATCAGCCCGAGGCCTCTGAGGGCCGAATTGAGCATGCCGCTTTCCCCGCTCAACGCCCAGCGCCAGACGATGGCGGTCATGGTCAGCGAGACCGCCCAGGGCAGCATGATGACGATCCGGGCGAGGCCGCGGCCATGGAAGTCCTCGTTGAGGATCATGGCGACGGGAATCGAGACGAGGATGGTCCCCAGGACGATGCCGACGGTCCAGACGACGGTGCGCCACGACGCATTGAGGAACTGCGGGTCGGACAGCACCGCGGCGAAGTTCTCGAGCCCGGAAAAACCCTTGAGCTGGCCGAAGCGGTTGACGCTGTTGAGCGAAATCTCGCCGATCTGGAACAGCGGCCACAGAATGATGAAGGCTGCAAGCAGGAACGCGGGCGCGATCAGCACATGAGGGTTGGTGAGGATCGAGCGGTTCATGCAGCGTCCTTCATGGCCGGCACGGCAGCGGGGTGCGGCCGGACCCGAAGGCCCGACCGCGGGAGGAACTGCGAACTTACTTGTTGGCGGCGATGATGCCGTCGATCTCGGCGGCAGCGGCGTCGAGTGTCGCCTTGATCTCGCCCTCGCCGAGGTAGATCTTCTGCAGCGCGTTCGAGGTCACCGCGGCGATCTCTTCCCAGCCCGGAATGACCGGTGCAAAGCGGGCGTCTGGCAGCAGAGCCGCAAAGGCCTTGAGGTCGGCATTGTCGGCAAAGGCCGGCGAGGCGGCGACCTCCTTGTTGACCGGCAGGAAGCCCTCGCCGCCGGTGAACTCGGCACGCAGCGGGGTCGTGAAGATATAGTCGAGGAACTTCCAGGCGGTGTCCTTGTTCTGGCTGTTCTCGAACATGATGATCGAGTCGGTCACGCCATAGGTGCCGCGAGCGCCGTCGGGGCCGGCCGGGATGGCGGTGACACCATACTGCAGGTCCGGCGCCTCGTCCTTGATCTGGCTGGACAGGAACGGGGCGGTGATCATCATGCCGACGCGTCCCTGCTTGAACAGGTTCTGCACGTCTTCGCGGTTGAGCGAGGTGACGCCCGGCTCGGTCAGCCCCTCGTCGATCAGCGACTTGTAGAGTTCGGCCGCCTGGTAGGCAGCATCGGTGTCGAGACCCGAGGTGCCGTCGGCGTCGATCAGGTTGCCGCCGTAGGACCAGAACGCGTAGTAGAAGTACACGTCGGTCTCGATTTCCTTGCCCTGCATGCCGTAGGCATAGACGTCGCCGCCGATCGCCTTGATCTTGGCGGCAGCGCCCTTCAGGTCTTCCCAGGTGGCCGGGGGCTCGGCGACGCCGGCCTGCTCGAACAGGGACTTGTTGTAGTACATGGCGCGGGCCGAGGCCGCGATCGGCAGGCCGTAGGTCTTGCCGTCCATCACCGAGGGGGAGAGGAAGGTGTCGATGAAGCGGCCCTTGAACTCGTCCGTGATATAGCCATCCAGCGGGGCAGCAACGCCCTGGCTCACATAATCGATCAGCCAGCGGGTGCCGATGATGGCGAGGTCGGCATTGGCACCGCCCGAGATGTCGGTCGTCAGCTTCTGCTGCAGCACATCCCACGGCACGACCTCGATCTGGATGTCGGTGCCGGGATTGGCGGCTTCGAATGCGGTTGCGGCCTTCTCGAAATACGGGCCGGTCTTGGAACTGTACTCGGCGACGGTCACCCGCACCGTCTGGGCGTAGGCGGCGCTGGCCAGCGCGATGGCGGCCACGCTGCCGACGGCAGCGACTTTCAACCAATGCAACGACATGATCTTCCCTTCCAGGTTCTTGCGGGCGTGAGGGACCCGCGACGAACGCCGGCACCCATCACCCCTGTGCGGTAGATTTTTTCATATTCGCGGCTCTTTCAAGCGAAATGTGACATTCGTGTTGCTTTATTACATTTCGAGGCTAGCCTGTTGTCAGCTGTCACGCGACCGGAGGTCCGCCATGGCCGAACTCAGCCTGCGCAACATTGCCAAGCGCTATGGCAGTACAACCGTGCTGGAGAACGTCTCGCTCGATGTCGCCGACGGGGAGTTCATCGTGCTGGTCGGACCCTCCGGCTGTGGCAAGTCCACCCTGTTGCGCATGATCGCGGGGCTCGAGGAAATCTCGGGGGGCGACCTCGATATCGGGGGCCGGCGCACCAACGACGTGCCGCCGCAGAAGCGCGACATCTCGATGGTGTTCCAATCCTACGCGCTGTTCCCGCACATGAATGTCAGGAACAACATAACCTTCGGGCCCAGGGTGCGGCGCGAACCGACGGCGGCGACGGAGGCGGCCCTCGAGCGTGCCGCGACGATCCTCAACCTCGGCGACTATCTGGGCCGGACCCCCGGTCAGCTCTCCGGCGGACAGCGCCAGCGCGTCGCCATGGGACGCTCGATAGTGCGCAACCCCAAGGTCTTCCTGTTCGATGAGCCGCTCAGCAATCTCGATGCCAAGCTCAGGGTGCAGATGCGCACCGAGATCAAGGCGCTGCACCAGAAGCTCGGCACCACCATCGTCTATGTGACCCACGACCAGATCGAGGCCATGACCATGGCCGACCGCATCGTGGTGATGAATGCCGGCCATATCGAGCAGATCGGCTCGCCGCTCGAGTTGTACGACAAGCCGGCCAACGTCTTCGTCGCGAGCTTCATCGGCTCGCCTGCCATGAGCTTCATTTCGGGGACCTATCACCCCCGCGATATCGGCGCCGTGGTCGAACTGGCTGACGGGGCGCTGCTGCCGGTGCATCCGGTGAGTGCGCCGGACGGCGCCGCGGTGGAGGTGGGCATAAGGCCCGAGAACTACCTGTTCACCGACAACGGCCCGCTGCAGCTGGTCGTCGAGGTGGTGGAGCCCACCGGCCCCGAGACCCACGTATTCGGGCGGATGGCGGGCAAGGAGGTGCGCTGCGTCTTCCGCATCCGGTTGGACCCGGCCCTGGGCAGCACGCTGCAACTCGGCGCGGCGCCCGACCATATCCACCTGTTCGACGCCACCAGCGGCAAGAGGCTCACGAGCGCGAGCAGCGAACGGCCGTGAGACGGAGCGATGCCACGATTGTCGACGACGGCCGGCGTATCGACATCATTGCACGCCTGCGCTCGCGACTGGGGAAGGGGCATCGGGCCGAGGCCCAACTGATCGAATGCATCCTCGCGGACCTGCACTTTGCCACCACCGCTGCGATCGGCGGGATTGCACGGCGGGCCCAGGTCAGCGAGCCCACGGTGACGCGCCTCGCGCGCTCGCTGGGCTTTCACAACACGAGGGACATGAAGGTGCACCTGGCGCAGGCTCTCGCCACCGGTGGGGCCTACCTGCGGGCGCACGAATCGAACTCGGAAGGCCAGCACAGCTCCAACCAGGTGGTCGCGACCATCTGCGGACGGGCCCATGCCGCCCTTGACCTGATGAGCGTCGCGCTGGCGCAGCTCGACCTGACGGCACTGGGGGAACTGATCGCCGGGGCCTCCCGCGTCATCTGCTACGGCACAGGCGGCAACTCCTCGATGGCAGCGGCCGAGCTGCAGAACCGCCTGTTCCGGCTGGGGCTCAACTCCAACGCCTATGCGGATCCGCAGCTGCAGTCGATGAGCGCCTCGGTGGTCGACGGGCGCTCGGTCATCGTGGCGTTCTCGACGTCGGGGCGCGCCCGGTCGGTGCTCGAGGCGGTGGCTGTCGCCCGCCAGTATGACGCGGTCTGCATCGGCGTGACCGCCCCGGATTCCCCGCTCGCCAGGGCCGTGCAGCACCTCGTCCCGTTCGTCTTCGAGGAAGACCAGAACCTCTACAAGCCCTCCTCGTCGCGCTTTGCCATGCTGGCAGTCGTCGATATCCTCGCCATGGCCGCCGCCGAAGCGATCGGGCCCGACGTGCTGGAGCTGCTGCGGCGGGTGCGGCAGAGCCTTGCGGCGATCCGCTCCGATGGTCCGATGCAGCCGATCGGTGATTGATCGGGGCGCGACACCATGGCCCGCTTGCTGGCTCCGGCCGGGTTCCGCTAGGGTTTCCGGCATCAGGGTCCCGACCGGGAGTATCGCCGGGTGCCGAGCGGCGACGTCATCCAGTTCTCCGCCGACGCCCGCCCGCCGGGCCTGGACTTCGATGTCCCGCGCCGTCGCCTGCTCGAGCGGATCCTTGCCACGGCGTCGCCGATCGTGGTTCTCGACGCGCCCGCCGGGCTGGGCAAGTCAGTGCTGCTGCAACAACTCGGGCGACAACTCGGGATAGCGGTCTGCCGCGGCCCGCTGCCTGATGCCGAGGGGCCCCTGCTGCTCTGGGACTTCGTTGACGAGGGAGGTCCGTCGCGGCTTCCGGAGGCGTTCCTGGCGGGGGAGCGACGCCTCGTCGTCGCCAAGCGCCCGCAACAGGAGTTGCACGGTCTGGCGCGAGCGATGGCGTACGGGCGAGTCCTGCGCCTCACCGAAGCGGATCTCCGCTTCACCCTCGAGGACCTCGCGTCGCACATGTCGCCGCGTTCCGCTCGACGGGTTCTCGAGCGGACCGGCGGCTGGCCGATGCTCTTGGGGGCAACGGCGCTGGACGGATCGGTACTGGATGCCTTCCTGCGCGAAGAGGTGCTGGCGCCCCTCAGTTCGAACGAGCTGTTCGACCTGTGCGACCGCATCAGTCTGGAGCCGACACCCGACCCAGGCGCACCGGCGCTGCCGACGGCGTTGCGCGAGCCCTTGACACGATCGCTGAACGCCATCCTCGCTACCCGCGCGAACGATCCGGCCCAGGCACGGATCATTGCGGCAGTCCATGATCGGCGCGGTGAGATCACGGAGGCAATTCTCTGCTATCAGCGCGCCGGCTGCTTTGATGAGGCGCTCGAGGCCTTCGAGCGGGGCTGGGGCCGCTTCTACCTCTATCACTTCGGCCCGGAGGCGTTCGCAAGGGTGCTTTCGGGCTTCCCGGAGACCTTTGCCCAAGGCAATGACACGCTCGTCATGAGCCTGGCCATGCAGGCCCTCAAGAGCGGCGAGATCGCCAGGGCACGGCGCCTGATCGCCGATCGGTTCGGTCCGCAGGTCAATGACCTCGGCACCGTGTTCGAGGAGCGCGGCCGCTACAGCACGGACTTCCTGGCCTTCCGCGTGATCATGATGATCTACGAGGACTACCAGCTGACCGACGAGCTGTTCGCGCTGGTCTTCGACATGTTCCAGTACTTCCCCGTCGAAGACCACCTGGTTCGGGGCAGCTTCTACAATTCGGTGCTCGAGTTCTACATCCGACGGCGCCGGTTCGCCGCTGCCGAGGACGTGGCCAATCATGCGCTCCATCACTACGAGCAGGCCGGCGCCCCGATGCTGGCCTTCTACATCAGCCTGCACCGGGCCCTCATCCACCTGATGATGGGCGATGCCCTGACGGCGAGGCGGCATGCCGGCGAGGCCGAGACCTACCTCGCCAGCGTCAGGTTCGACAGTCCCGGTGACTGGCGGCTGCTCGGCCTCCTGCGCGCCTGCATCGACTACGAGGGCGGCAAGGCCGAACCGCTGGCCCGCTTCCTCAGCACGCAGCTCGATGACTTCGTGCATGGCGAGATCTGGCCGAGCCTCATCGAGTTTGCCCTGCAGTATGGCAGCCAGGCCCTGAGCGAACACTTCTCGACCATCGCGGCACGCAGCTTCCTCGATCGCTGGCGGGTCTACCAGGTCCGCAACCGGCAGTTCGGCATGATGATCGAGATGCGCGAAGCGGCGATCCTGCAGAACGCCAACCGCTGGCAGGAGGCGGCCGAGAAACTGGCGACGGTCCCTTCGCGGATTACCCGCTCCTGGGTCGCCGCAGCAACCGACGAACTCTCCCGCCTGCAGGATCGGGACGAGATCATGTTGTGCCTGTCGTGGCTTCGGCACCTCGTCAACGAGGCGCCGGCACGGGCGGGACTGGACCGACAGCTCGACGCCACGCTGGAGAACCTCAACCTGACCGGCCGCCAGCGGCTGAGCGTCGAGATCTGGCTGGCCTTCGTCAGCAAACGCCAGAGCAACCTGTCGCGCGCCAGGGCGCTCCTGCAGAAGGTGTTCGAGCAGGCCGCGCGTCTCGACGCCATCGCGCCGCTTGCCGAGGAGCGTCACTTCCTCAGCGAACTCATCGAACACCAGCGCATCGGGCAGTATCTCGACAGCTCCACGCCGGTGCGGCAGGTGCTCCGGCGCCTGCGCGACGCCGGTCTGCCGAACTCCCCGCTCGGGGTGCAGAGCGGTCTGTCGCGACGGGAGACCAAGGTGCTCCTGATGATTGCGGAAGGTGCGTCGAACAAGTTCATCGCCAACGCCCTCGGCCTCAGCGAAGCCACCGTCAAGTTCCACCTCGGCAATGTCTACCGCAAGCTCGGCTGTGGTCGACGTCGGGAGGCCATTGCGGCCGCCCGTGCCCTGGGACTGGTGCGCTGAGCTGCTCAGGAAACCTAGCCATCTTGGGCAAAAACCTAGACTCCTGATGCCTTGAGCACGTTGTCTTGCTCGCGCGAAGCTATCCTTTCATCGGTTGACAAAGGCTGGATGGGCGTCCGGCGACCCGGCCCGGCCGACCGGTCGGCGTGCGGACCACCCAAAAGGCCAGATCGCTGCGGCATGGGGGCGCGGCAGCGGACACCAGATACCCCGCGAAACGAAGGAAACGAGGATGAAGACCCAAAGGCTCTTGCTTGCAACCGCGCTGTCCGCGCTGGCGTTCGGCGCCGCGCCGACCCTGGCGGCAAACGTCGTCACCATGAACACCGTGCAGATCTTCGGCACCATCGATCCGGCCAAGATCTCGGACTACACCGACTACATGGCCGCCGTGAACCTGTATGACGGGCTGGTCTCGGTCGACTCGGGCGGCAACATCGTTCCGGAACTGGCCGAGAGCTGGTCCGTCTCGGACGACGCCAGGGAAGTCACCTACAAGCTGCGCGACGATGCGAAGTTCTCGGACGGCTCGCCGGTCGAGGCCAGCGACGTGGTCTACTCGGTGGAGCGGCTGCTGCGCATCAACCAGGGCCCCGCGAACCTGTTCGCCGACGTCCTGACGCCCGGCTCGGTCACCGCGGTGGATGCCAAGACGGTGAAGTTCGCCCTGTCCAAGACCTTCGCGCCGTTCCTGACCACCGTGCCCGCCATCATGATCCTCAACGAGGAGGTGGTGAAGGCCAACGCGGGCGACGACGACGGCCAGACCTGGCTCGCGACCAACGTGGCCGGTGCCGGCGCCTATTCGCTGAAGAGCTGGGACCGCGGCTCGCAGATGACCATCACCCGCAATCCGGACTACTACAAGGGCTTCGGCCCCGGCCCGATCGACGAGGTGCGCTGGATCATCACCAATGACGAGGCGACGGTGAAGTCCCTCGCCGCCTCCGGCGAATTGACGATGACCAGCCAATTCCAGTCGCCCGAGACCTACAAGGCGCTCGTCGACATGGGACGGTTCAACCTCGTCTCGGAGGACACCTCGACCGCGTTCTACCTCAAGCTCAACACCAAGGTGGCGCCGACCGACGATGTTCATATCCGTCGTGCTCTGGCGCTGGCAACGGACTATGACACCATCCGTGAGGTGATCTTCCCGGGTGGTGTGCTGTCGACGCCGCTGCCGAAGGCGTTTGCAGCCTTTCACGCCGACGACATCCCCGAGCCCAAGTACGACCTCGAGGCGGCCAAGGCGGAGATCGCGCAGTCGAAATACGCGGGCCAGCCGATCCCGATCACGCTGGGCTACGTCGCCGGGACCAAGTTCGAGGAGGAAATCAGCCTGCTGCTGCAGGCCAATCTCGAGCAACTCGGCTTTGTCGTGACCCAGCAGGCCGACCCGTGGAATGTCATCACCGAGAAGGCCGCCAAGATCGAGACGTCGCCGGCCGTCAACCAGATCTTCTTCGGCCCGACCTACCCATCGCCCGACTCGATGTTCTTCACCCAGTACCATTCCAAGGCCGCCGGCACCTGGGCGTCGATGGAGTGGCTGCAGGATGGCGAAATCGACGCACTGATCGACGAGGCCCGCGGCACCGGCGATCCGGCCAGGCAGGCCGAGATCTACAAGGCGCTGCAGCACAAGCTGGTCGAGGCCCAGCCCGACGTGTTCCTGCTGACGCAGACGGTGCAGCACGCCATGGACAAGTGCCTCACCGGCTTCAAGCCGGTGCCGATGCAGTCGTTCGATTACGACTTCGTGCGCTACAGCTGGACCTGCTCGTAAGGCCCGCGGCTCCCCGGCCCCGCGCCGGGGAGCCATTCCTCATTTCCCGGGTTCCCGCACTTGGAATTCCTGCTCTTCCTCGTTCGCCGCATCCTGTGGTCGCTGCTCGTGCTCGTCGGCCTGTCGATGGTCATCTTCGCCATCGCCCGCGTCGTCCCGGGCGATCCGGCCCGGATGGCGCTCGGGCCGACGGCCACGCAGGAGCAAGTGAGCGACCTGCGCGAGAAGCTCGGGCTCAACCGGCCGATCGTCGAGCAGTACGGGCTGTTCGTGGCCGGGCTGGCTCGAGGCGACCTGGGCCGTTCGCTGCTGACCGAACGGCCGGTGAATGACGACATCCGGAGCACCTTCGCAGCAACGTTCGAGCTGGTGCTCGTCACCATCACCATCGCGTTCCTGCTGGGCGTGCCGCTGGGGGTTGCCGCAGCGCGCTGGAAGGACCGCTGGCCGGACAACCTGGTGCGGATCCTTGCGATCTTCTGCGCGGTGACGCCGAGTTTCTTTCTGGCGCTGCTGCTGCAGATCCTCGCCGGCTACGTGCTGCACATCCTCCCCACCACTGGCCGGATGCCCCACAATATCGACTTCGTTGCCGACATCACCGGCCTGATGACGGTGGATGGCCTGCTGAAGGGCCGTCTCGACGTGCTCGGCGAGGCTTTCCGCTACCTGCTGCTGCCCTCGCTGGCGCTCGCCGCTGCGACGATGGGCCAGATCGCGCGCATCACGCGCTCGTCGATGATCGATGTCGCGAGCCAGGACTACATCGAGGCGAGCCGCGCCTTCGGCGTGCCCGAGCCGGTCCGCGTGTTCAAGTACATGCTGCGCCCCAGCTTCGTGCCGCCGCTCACCATCCTCGGCCTCGAGTTTGCATCGCTGATCGGCAACGCCTTCGTGGTCGAACTGGTGTTCGCCTGGCCTGGCATGGCGGCCTACGGCATCCGTACGATCCTCCAGAAGGACCTCAACGCCGTGATGGGCGTGGTGATGGTCTCGGGCGTGTTCTTCGTGCTCGTCAACCTCGTCATCGACGTGCTGGTGGGCTTCGTCGATCCGCGCATCCGCATCCGGGGAGCGCGCTGATGGTGGACGTCGCCAGCGAGACCCCGGTCCGGCGCATCTCCAACGCCTACCAGAACTGGTATCGTTTTTCGCGCAATCCGACCGCGGTGATCGGCGCGCTGATCGTCACCCTCGTCGTGCTCGCCGCCATCCTCGCGCCCTGGATCACGCCCTATCCGGAGCATGTCGGCGCGGTGGTCAACTTCCGGGCGCGCCACCTGCCGCCCTCGGCCGAGTACTGGTTCGGCACCGACAATGTCGGCCGTGACATCTTCACCCGCGTCATCTTCGGGCTGCGCATCTCGCTGCTCTTGGCCCTGGTCGTGCTCGGTACCGCCGTGCCGATCGGGACGATGCTGGGGCTGCTGGCCGGCTATTTCGGCGGCTGGGTCGAAATCGTCATCATGCGGCTGACCGATATTGCCCTCGCCATTCCACCGCTCGTCATGGCGCTGGCCGTGACCGCGGTGCTGTCGCCCGACCTCGTCAACTCGATGCTGGCGATTGCGGCACTGTGGTGGACCTGGCACACCCGCCTCATCTACTCGATCACGCGCCAGTTGCGGACGCAGGAGTTCGTCGAGGCGGCCGAAACGCTCGGCGCGAGCAAGTTCCACATCCTGTTCCGCGAAATCCTGCCCAATTGCGTCTCGGCCCTCTCGGTCAAGACCTCGCTGGACGCCGGCTTCGTCATCCTCGTCGGCGCTTCGCTGAGTTTTCTTGGCCTCGGCATCCAGCCGCCGACCCCCGACCTCGGCACCATGGTGGCATCCGGCTCGGCATTCCTGCCGGACTACTGGTGGGAATCGGTGCTGCCCGGCTGCGCCATCCTCGTCGTCGCGCTCGGCTTCAACCTGCTCGGCGATGGCCTGCGCGACCTGTTCGACGTTGAGGACGTCCGATGAGCGAGGCCCTGCTCTCCGTCCGCGACCTCAGTGTCGAGTTCGTCACCTACGGCCAGACCAACAAGGTGCTCAGAGGCGTCTCGCTCGATGTTCCGGCGCACAGCCAGGTGGCGCTGGTCGGCGAGAGCGGCTCCGGCAAGTCGGTGACCATGAAGGCGATCATGGGGCTCTTGCGCTCGCCGCCGGCCCGCATCACCGGCGGGCAGTTACTCTACGACGGTCGCGATCTGCAGACCCTGCCGCATCGCGAACGGCTGAAGCTGCGCGGCACCTCGATGTCGATGGTGTTCCAGGACCCGATGAGTTCGCTCAATCCGGTGTTCACCATCGGCGATCAGATGGGCACCATCCTCAAGTATGCCGACCGTCGGCTTGGCCGGGTGCGGTCCGGCAGGGAGCGCCAGGCGCGCGTCCAGGAGGTTCTGTCGCAGGTGCGCATGCGCGAGCCCGAGCGCGTCGCCCGATCCTACCCCATCATGCTGTCGGGCGGCATGCGGCAACGGGTGCTGATCGCCATGGCGCTGCTCTCCGAGCCGCGGCTGCTGATCGCGGACGAGCCGGGCACGGCACTCGATGTCACCACGCAGGCGCAGATCCTCAAGCTCCTCAAGGACCTGGTCGAGGCACGCGGCCTGGCGCTGATGATGATCACGCACAATCTGGGCGTCGTCCGCGAGACCTCCAGCTACGTCTACGTGATGAACAAGGGCGTCGTGGTCGAGCATGGCCCGACCGCCGAGCTGTTTGCCGCGCCACGGGACGCTTACACGCAGGCCCTGATCGCGGCGGTGCCGCGGCTCACCGGCGGGACCCGCTTCGGACGGCGGGAGGCGATACCATGACCGCCCGTCCGATGCTCGAGCTGGTCGGGCTATCCAAGCACTTCCCGGTGCGCAGCCCGTTCGGGCGCATCACCGGGGCCGTCAGGGCGGTCGACACCGTCTCGCTGACCATCCCGCGGGGTGGCGTCTACGGCCTTGCCGGCGAAAGCGGCTCGGGCAAATCCACCATCGCGCGCATGATCATGGGACTGACCCGGCCGACAGCCGGCGACATCCTGCTCGACGGCGAGAACATCACCGGCCAGGCCGGTACCCGCGCCTATGGCCGCAAGGTGCAGATGGTGTTCCAGAATCCGGGCTCCTCGCTCAACCCGCGGCGCACGATCGGCCAGTCGATCGCGGTGCCGCTCGAGGCGCACGCCTATCCGCGCGCCGGCCGGGCCGCCCGGATCGGCGAACTGCTCGACATGGTGCAGCTTCCGGCGGACTTCGCCCGGCGCTACCCGCATGAACTGTCGGGTGGCCAGAAGCAGCGCGTGGCAATCGCGCGGGCCCTTGCCGTGGCACCCAAGCTGATCGTCCTCGATGAACCGACTTCGGCGCTCGATGTCTCCGTGCAGGCGCGGCTCATCGACCTGCTGGTCGATCTCGGGCGCCAGCTCGAGCTCACCTATCTGTTCATTTCCCACGACCTCAGCCTGATGCGGAACTTCGCCGAAGAGGTCGGGGTGCTCTACCTCGGCAGGATCGTCGAGACCGGTCCGACGGCATCCGTCTTCGAGCACCCCGCACACGACTACACGCGCCTGCTGCTCGCCTCGGTCCCGGTGATCTCGGCCGAGGAGGAGGCCATGCGACCCAGGATCGAGCTCATCGACGGCGAGATCCCGACGGCCGAAAAGCTGCTGGCGCGACGCCAGGCCTCGCACCTACCCCAAGACCCATAAGGGCGCTTTCAAGCAAGGATCTTCCAATGATCAGAATCGGCATCGATGTCGGCGGCACCAATACGGACGCGGTCGTCATGGACGGGACCCAGGTGATCGCCGGGGTGAAGGCCGCGACCACCCCTGATGTCATGACCGGCGTGGTCAACGCGCTGCGCGACGTGCTCGCGGCCTCCGGCATGGACGCCGGCAAGGTCGACGTGGTGATGATCGGCACGACCCATTTCACCAATGCCGTGGTGCAGCGCCGCGATCTCGCCCAGACGGCCGCGGTGCGGCTGGGTCTGCCCGCCACCGCATCGCTGCCGCCCATGGTGGACTGGCCCGAGGACCTCAAGCGGGCGATCGGCGGTCATACCTACCTCGCACATGGCGGTAATGAGTTCGACGGTCGGGTGATCTCGCCGCTCGACGAGGCCGAGCTGCTCGGCATCGCCGCCGACATCGCCGCCAAGCGGATCAACACCGTCGCGATCAGTTCGGTGTTCTCGCCGGTGAGTTCCGATTTCGAGAAGCAGGCCGGCGAGATCTTCGCGCGGGCCCTGCCGGGCGCCCACATCACCCTGTCGCACGAGATCGGCCGCATCGGGCTGCTCGAGCGCGAGAACGCCGCGATCATGAATGCGTGCCTGCGTGACCTCAGCGCCCACGTGATCGAGGCGTTCCGCAAGGCCATCGCCGAGACCGGCATCGGAGGCAAGTTCTTCCTCACACAGAACGACGGCACCCTGATGGACGCTGCTTTCGCCGAGAAGTTTCCGGTGCTGACCTTTGCATCGGGGCCGACCAACTCGATGCGCGGCGCAGCGTTCCTGTCGGGCGTCAAGGACGCGATCGTGGTCGATATCGGCGGCACGACCTCGGATGTCGGCTCGTTGCAGAAAGGCTTTCCGCGCCAGGCCACCGTGGCCGTGGAGGTGGGCGGCGTGCGCACCAATTTCCGCATGCCGGACGTGTTCTCGATCGGGCTGGGCGGCGGCTCCCACGTGGTCGAGACGGCCCAGGGGATCACCGTCGGCCCGACCTCGGTCGGCTACCGCATCATCACCGAAGCGCTGATCTTCGGCGGCAAGACGCTCACCACCTCGGACGTCGTGGTGGCTGCGGGGCGCTACGATCTGGGCGACCGCTCCAGGGTTGGCCACATCACACCCGACTTCATCGCCCGCACCCAGACCCGCATCATGCAGATGCTGGAGGACTGCGTCGAGCGCTCGCGGCTTTCGCCCGAGCCTTTGCCGGTGATCGTCGTCGGCGGCGGCTCGATACTCGTCGACGGGCCGATCGGCGGGCTCGAGGTGGTCAAGCCCAATCACTTCGCCGTCGCCAACGCAGTCGGGGCTGCGATCGCCCAGGTCTCGGGCGAGATCGATCGCGTCTACGCGCTGGCCGAGATCAGCCGCGATGCCGCCCTGGCCGATGCCAAGGAGCGTGCCACTGAGGCCGCTGTTGCCGCCGGAGCGCGCCGCGACTCGATCGAGATCGTCGACGTCGAGGACGTGCCGCTCGCCTACCTCCCCGGCAACGCCACCCGCGTCCGCGTCAAGGCGGTGGGAGAATTGCATGTCGCGTGAGATCTACCGGCTCACCGAAGCCGATCTCGAGCCCCTCGCCGTCGGCGCGGCGCTGCTCGGCACCGGCGGTGGCGGCAACCCGTATGTGGGATTTCTCAGGGCGCGCGAGATCTTCCGGCAGGGCGCGGCGGTGCCGCTGCTCGATCCGGCGTCGCTGACCGAGGCGGACTGGATCGGCGAGGTCGGCGGCATCGGCGCCCCGGTCGTCTCGATCGAGAAGTTCGAGCAGGGCGACGAGGGCACCAGGGCGCTGCGGGCCGTCGAGGAGGTGCTCGGCATCAGGGTCGTCGCACTGATCTCCGGGGAGATCGGCGGCGCCAACGCCATGGAACCGGTGATCACCGCGGCGCGCGCGGGCCTGGCCGTGGTCGACGGCGACGGCATGGGCCGGGCCTTCCCGGAGGTGCAGATGTGCACTTTCTTCATCTACGGCGCCCGCCCGTCGCCGGCCGCCATTGCCGACGAGAAGGGCAATGTCGTGGTCTACCGCAACGTCATCGACATGTACTGGCTCGAGCGACTCGCCCGCCACACCACGGTGGACATGGGCGCCACCGCGATGCTGGCCCTGCCGCCGATGCGCGGCGACTTCGTCCGTCGTACCGCGGTGCCCGGCACCGTGATGCAGGCCATTGCGATCGGGCGGACCATCAAGCAGGCCCGGGCGAAGCGGCAGAACGTCGTCGACCGCGTCCTCGAGACCACGGGCGGCAGGCTGTTCTTCACCGGCAAGATCACCGATATCCGTCGCCATCTGGTCGGCGGCTTCGCCCGCGGCGAGGCGATCCTGAGCGGCACCGGCGACTGGGTCGGCTCGGAGGGCCGGATCGCCATCCAGAACGAGAACCTTGTGCTCTGGGTCGATGGCGTACCGGTGATCATGGTGCCCGACCTGATCGTCAATCTCGAATTCGACACCGGCGAGCCGCTGACCACCGAGGTGCTGCGCTACGGGCAGCGCCTTGCCGTGCTCGGCCTGCCGGCCCACGACCTGCTCAAGACTCCGGAAGCCCTCAAGGTCATCGGACCGGCGGCCTTCGGCTATCCCGAACTCAGCTTCTCACCGCTTGGCGCGGCCGCCTGAAAGGACAGACCATGAAGATCCTGCGCACCATCAAGGCCGAGGACATGGAAGACATCGCAACCGGTGGCGCCATCCTGGGCACCGGCGGCGGCGGCGATCCCTATATCGGCAAGCTCATGGCCCAGGAGGCCATCAGGAAGCACGGACCGGTCAACCTCATCGACATCGACGAACTCGCCGACGACGCCCTGGTCGTTCCCGTGGCGATGATGGGTGCGCCGACGGTGATGACCGAAAAGCTGCCGCAGGGCGACGAGCTGATCAACGCCTTCCGTGCCCTCGAGCAACTGCTGGGCAGGAAGATCGACGCGGTGCTCTGCGGCGAGGCGGGCGGCGTCAACTCCACTACCCCGTTCGTCGTTGCCGCGATGACCGGGCTGCCGCTGGTCGATGGCGATGGCATGGGGCGCGCCTATCCCGAACTGCAGATGGTGACCTTCACCATGCATGGGGTTTCGGCCACGCCGATGGTGCTCTGCGACGACAAGGGCAACTCGCTGGTGCTCAACACCGTCTCGAACGCCTGGACGGAGCGGCTGGCCCGTGCCGCGACGGTGGAGATGGGTGGCTCGGCGCTGCTGGCCTTCTACTCGATGACCGGTGCGGTGGCCAAGAAGGCCATCGTGCGGGGCACGCTGACGCTCTGCGCCCAACTCGGCGAGACGCTGCGCCAGGCCAAGGCCAGCCATGTCGATCCGGTCAACGCGGTGGTCGACAAGCTCGGCGCCAGGGTGATCTTCCACGGCCGCGTCAAGGACATCGACCGGCGCACGGTCGGCGGCTTCGCCCGCGGCTCGGCGCGCTTCGACGGCGTCGAGGAGTGGAAGGGCCATACCTTCAAGCTCGACTTCCAGAACGAGTTCCTGATGGCCGAGCGCGATGGCGAGATCCTCGTGACCACCCCTGACCTGATCACCGTGCTCGAGGCGGAGTCCGGTCGGCCGGTCACCGCCGATGCGCTGCGCTACGGCCTCAGGCTCATTGCGCTGGCCCTCCCCTCCAATCCGCAATGGCAGAACCCGGCCGGGATCGCGCTCGTCGGCCCCCGCTACTTCGGCTACGACGTGGACTATCGGAACTACTTCGAGGCCTGACCCGGCCGACGCCGCTGGACAGCGGCGCCATCGGCTGGCAGCCTGCCGGCCGTCGAGAGGCTTGGAGGACCCTTATGCCGCAGTATGACATGAGCCTGGCGCAGTTGCGGGAATACCGCAGCACCGCCACGCTCCCGCACGACTTCGACGACTTCTGGAACGTGACGCTCGCCGAGGCGCGGACGCTGGCCATGCCGGCGCGTTTCGAACTGGTCGATGTCGGGCTGAGGCTGGTCGAGGTGTACGACGTCACCTTCTCCGGCTTCGGCGGACATCCGATCCGCGGCTGGTTCATTCTGCCCAGACGCCGCGATGCCGAACTGGCCTGCGTGGTCAAGTTCATCGGTTATGGCGGTGGACGCGGTTTTCCGCACGAGCACCTGATGTGGCCGACCGCCGGCTATGCCCTTCTGGTCATGGATACACGAGGCCAGGGCAGCAGCTGGTCGAAGGGTGACACACCGGATCCCGTCGGCTCCGACCCGGCACTTCCGGGCTTCATGACGCGCGGTATCCTCGACCCCGAGACCTACTACTACCGTCGTGTCTTCACCGATGCCGTCCGGGCGATCGAGACGGCGGCGCAACATCCGGCGGTCGATCCCGGCCGCATTGCGGTAGTGGGCGGCAGCCAGGGCGGCGGCATTTCCCTTGCGGCAGCCGGACTCGATCGGCGGGTGCGTGCGGCGATGCCGGACGTGCCGTTCCTGTGCGACTTTCCGCGCGCCGTTACCTTCACGCCGCGCGATCCGTTTCCGGAGATCTCGCGCTTCCTCGCCGTGCATCGCGACAAGGTGGAGCGGGTGTTCAGGACGCTCGCCTATTTCGACGGGGTGAACTTTGCCGCCCGCAGTTCCGCCGCCGCGCTGTTCTCGGTCGGCCTGATGGACACGATCTGCCCGCCCTCGACGGTGTTTGCCGCGTTCAACGCCTTTGCCGGCGCCGACAAGACCCTCAACGAGTACGGCTTCAACGACCACGAGGGCGGCGGCGCGTTCCAGGAGCGGGCGCAGGTCGACTGGCTCGGCGAGCGCTTCTGACGAGCGTCAGCCCTGCGCCAGCAGGGCTTCGATCTCGGCCCGCGTCGGCATGGACGGGGCGGTTCCGGGCTTCTGCACTGACAGTCCGGCGGTGGCGCAGCCGAAACGGACCGCCTCGGCGGCCGGCTTGCCTTCGGCGAGGGCCACGGCGAAGCCGCCGTTGAACGCGTCCCCTGCCCCGGTGGTATCGACGACGCGGGGGACCTTGAACGCCGGTACCATGAAGGTCCCCTCCGCCCCATGCAGCAGGGCGCCTTTTTCGCCGAGGGTGATCAGGGCATTGCGGGCGCCGCGCCGGACCAGATCGCGCGCCGCCGCGAGCGCATCGTCCTCCGTCTCCACCTTCAGCCCGGTGAGCGTTGCCGCCTCGGTCTCGTTGGGGGTCACGTAGTCGCACAGGCCGTAGATCGCATCGTCGACGGGCAGCGCCGGGGCAGGGTTGAGGATGGTGGTCACCCCGTGCCGGCGGGCCAGCCGCAGGCCGACAAGCGCGGTCTCAACCGGCTGTTCGAACTGGGTCAGGAAAACCTTCGAGCCGGCGATCGCCGCTTCGGCCGCCGCCACGTCCTCCGGCGAGAGCTTCGCCGCTGCCCCGCTCTCGACAATGATGGCGTTGTTGCCGGTCTCGGTGGACACGAAGATGAAGGCCGCGCCCGTGGGAAGGCTGTCATCGATCGCCACGGCAGATGTGTCGATGCCGTCGGCGGCCCAGGCCTTCCGTGCCATCTCGCCGAACGTGTCACGGCCGATCCGCGTGATCATCCGGGCATCGGCGCCGGCGCGCGCCGCAGCGATCGCCTGGTTCGAACCCTTGCCGCCGGGGCCGTCCTTGAAGCCCTGCCCCAGGATGGTCTCGCCCATGACCGGCAGCCGCGGCGCCTTGAACGCCAGGTCCGCAACGAAGATCCCGAGCACCGCGACTGCCGCCCGCCCCATGTTGTCCTCCTCGATGGGCCGTTCAGCTCAGCTTGCCGGCCTTCAGCGCCGCCAGGACCCATTTCCGGTAGGTCTGGTCCCGACCTTCGATTTCGGGGGACACCTTGCTGGCTTCCTCCATGAAGTAAAGATAGTCGCGCCCCATTTCCTCACCGCGCTGCGTATGCATGTCGATGGCGAAGTCCGGAATCTCGGGCATCCGTTCGCCAAAGGCCATGCTGTGCCTGGCCCAGTTGAGCATGTCGTCGGTGGTACGGTCCTTCGGCCCCGCCGCCATCACCCGGATGGCGTGCGCGGCGAACAGGAACCGGTCGTGCTCGGGGCGCTGGAAGCGCTGGTGCATGCGATAGAGGGTGTCGATGAGGATCGGCGCCTCAGGGTTGCCTAGCCCCACGTCCTCGACCGAGATGACCGAGAGCCGGGCCCAGAGCTTTTCCTCCATCTCTGGGCTGGTGAGGTACATCTCCCAGCCCAGCAGCAGGGCATTCTCGACGAGGCCGCGGCGGATCGACTTCTGCAGGGCCGAGATCACCTCGTCGGCGGCAAAGCCGTGTTCGGTCGTGGTGCGCTGCCAAGGATCGGGTGCCTGTCGGACCTTGGTCATCGCCTGGAGACCCAGCCGGCGATCTGGTTCCACAGCGGCGCATAGCCGGCCCAGTCGCAGAAGGGTGGCGGGGCCCAGTGCGGTCCGCAATCGGAGGTGAAGGCGACCGAGCGCCCCTTGCCGAACGTGCCGGCGACGACCAGCGGGTGGCCGGCCACCCTGACCAGAACTTCGGCATCGGGCCTGGCCTCGACCTCGTTGAAGCCCAGCAGCGCCGGCCACTCGGCGGCCAGACCGGCGACGATCGGATGGCTGGGGTCACCGACATGCGGCACCACGCCCTGCGGCGACTCGACCCGGTCGTCGCGGTGGTGGAGGCGGACCGGCAGCGCCTCCTCGACGGGGGTTCCGGCCCACTTGCCCTTGGCCTCGATACCCTGGAAGGTGAGATAGCCGCCGATCATCACCAGGCCGCCGCCGCCCTCAACGTAGTCGCGGATCGAGACCAGTCGGTTCGGCAGGGGGATCGAGCGCACGAAGGTATCGGGGTGCAGCAGCAGCGTGTTGGCGCCGATGTCGGAGAGCATCACGACCTCGTAGGCCCCCAGGGCCTCGGCCGTCAGCGGGAACTCCCGCGCCGCGAGGTGGTTGGGCAGGAAGGTCACGTCCCAGCCACCGGCCTCAAGCGCCGCCTTCAGCCAGCGCACGCCTTCATTGTACTCGGTGGTGGTGAAACTGTCGAAGCCCTTGGTATGGATCGAGTGGGTGACCCAGGATTCACCGGCGATCAGCACGCGTTTGCTCAAGCTATCTGGTCCTTCTGTCGGGGGGCGCCGACCGACTGGCGGATCATCAGGTCTACCGGCAGCCGTGTCAGCATGGGTGGCGACTGCCCGTTGAGCAGCGCCAGGAGCGTCTGGAAGCCCTGCCTTCCGAGCGCTTCGACCGGCTGGCGTACGGCACTCAGGGGCGGCGTCAGCAGCTCGCCGAAGCTCATGTCGTCGAAGCCGATCAGCGAGATCTCGTCGGGAATGCGAACTGCCGCGGAACGCAGCCCCTGCACGGCGCCGATCATCAGGTAGTCGGAGGACGCAAAGATTGCGGTCGGCGGCACATCCAGCGCCAGGAAGCCGAGTGTTGCGGCGCGTGCCAGATCCGGGGCGAAGCTGCCGATCGCCACATATTCGGGGCGGATGCCGATGCCGGCCTCGCTCATGGCGCGGACGAACCCGGCATGCCGCTCGCCGACGGTGAAAAGCCGCTGCGGACCGCCCAGATAGGCGATCCGGGTGTGACCATTTTCGATCAGATGCCGGGTCGCCGCGTAGGCGCCCTCGGCGTTCTCGACGAACAGTCGCGGCGCGCTGACGCCGGGGATGTCCTCGTCGACGATGACGACGTTCCTGCGGCGGCCGATGAGTCCGGCGAGGGTGCCGTCGTCCGGCGTGTTGGTCATCATCAGCAGCCCGTCGACATGGCCGTCATGCAGCCGCTTGAGCGAGGCAATCTCGCGGTCGCGGTCGGAGCGGGTCGAGCTGATGAACACGGTGTAGCCATGCCTGTCGGCTTCATCCTCGAAGGCCGAGGCCAGCTCGGCGAAGAATGGTTCGCGGATCTCCGGGGTCACGAGGCCGACGGCCTCCGTCCTGCCGGTAGAGAGGCGCTTCGCGAGCAGATTCGGCCGGTAATCGAGCCGGCGGATCGCGGCGTCGATGCGTGCAGCAGTGGTGGAGGGCAGCTCGATGCGGTTGTTGAGATAGCGCGAGACGGTGGTCGGCGACACGCCGGCATCCTGCGCCACATCATGGATCGTTGCCATTGCACCCCCTCACGTGCGCCAAGGCTAGTGCTTGGCAAGCGCTTTAGTAAAGCGGTTTCATGACCGCGGACGAACGCCGCCTGGACCCGGTCTGAGCGGGACTACCAGACGATCGGGTGCGTCTGGCCCGTCGCGACATTGACGAACCCCTCCGGTGCCAGCGGCGAGGGCGCCACCAGCACCCAGCGCCACGGCGCGCAGGTGAGGGTGGCGAAACTCAGCCGCTCGGGAAAGCCCGGCCACCAGCGCGGCGAATAGGTCGGCTCGTACATCCAGTCGATCCCGGCGCCGGCGGCATAGAGCGCCTGCATGTCGCGATCGAGGTCGGCGGCCGGGCGGCAACTCATCAGCCCGCCGACCTCGTAGGTGACGGTGGCGGCAAGTTCGCCCCCCCTGACCAGCGCCCAGCCGCCCTGGATGTCGTTGAGGGCGTTGACCGCGCGAGCCATGGCGGCGTCGGACGAACCGACGACCCAGATATTGTGCTTGTCGTGGCCGAGCGAGGCGGCGAGTGCGGTATCGGCGTCGCGCGGCCCGGTGCCCAGCCAGAACATCCTTGCCACCTTCCCCTCGCCCGAGAAACGGTCGACGATGGCGTACTTGGTGACGTTGCGGGCAGGATCGCGCTGCACCATCCCGTCGGCGACCGGCAGTTCCATGGTGACGAAGTCGTCGGCCCAGTGGAAGGGACGGAGCACCGCCGCCTGCATGGTCGCGCGCCCAGGGGAGGCGGGGATGGCAAAATCCGAGGCGGTCAGCCGGCGCCGGATGTTGACGGTCTGCGTCGCCCATTCCGGCCAGTCGATCTTCGGCACCGGCGCCAGGTAGCGACCGTCGCGGGCCACTTCGCGGCCATCCGCCCAGACCGAGGCGATGGAGAGCTTGTCGACGTCGCCGAGCAATACCATGTCGGCATAGCGCCCCGGCGCGACCGACCCGACCCAGGGGGTCAGGCGCATGTGCCGGGCCGGATTGAGGGTGACGCACTGGATGGCGATCTCGGGCGCCAGCCCGTTCGCGATGGCGAGCCGGACATTGTGGTCGGTGGCGCCGAGCTTCAGCGTGTCCGTGGCCGAGCGATCGTCCGTGGTGAGCGCGAACTGCGACCAGTCGCCGAGCCCGTCGGCCAGCATCGCCCTGACAATGTCGGGCAGCGAATGCGGACGCAGTTCCATGAACAGGCCGCGGCGGAGCTTGTCGCGCACCTCGTCCGGCGTCCACGCCTCATGGTCCGATGCCATGCCGGCGGCGGCGAAGGCGTTGATCTCGTCGACGCCGCGCATGCCGGCAGCGTGGCCCTCGACCACGCCGCGTTGCTCGAAGGTGGCGCGGATCATGCCCCAGAGCCGTCCGTAGGACGGGTTCTCGGGATTCCAGACCGCCGGCCAGTCCATCACCTCGTCGAGCCCGGCGACCTGCAGCGACTGGGCAAGGAACGCCCGCTGTTCGGCATAGCCGAAATGCCCGCCGCCCCATTCGTAGGCGGTGGGCGGCACGGCGGAGCCGGGGAGCGGGAAGATCTTGGCGGGCGAGCCGGCGCGGCGCGCGGTGAGCCAGAACTCGAGATTGTGCGGCCCGTCGACATTGGAGAACTCGTGGCTCGCCTCGCAGGTCCAGGTGCAGCCATGCGGAATGACCAGCGCCGCCTCCCATTCCGGGGTGAGGTGCGAGCTCTCGATATGCTTGTGCACCTCGCCGAAGCCGGGAACGGCGGAGAGCGAGGGCTCGTGAAAGCGTTCTCCGACCTCGCCGGAATAGGTGCCGGCTGGCCCGACCCAGGCGATACGCCGGCCGCGGATGACGATCTCCTGGTCGTCGAGCCAGGTACGCGAATGCACGTCGAGCAGACGGCCGACGCGGAGAGACCGGTCGGCGGGGCGCTTGCCCAGCGCCACGAGGGTCAGGTCCTGCCGGATGGCGACTTCATCGGTGGCGTCGAGAAGGAGGTCGGAGGGGAGCTGGGTCATGGGGTGGGGTCAGAGGGATCGAGTCCCTGGCCTTCCCCCCTCCCATCCTCCCCCACAAGGGGGGAGGTGCCGGCCGGTGTGCCTGGTGAGATCGAGCTACAGCCGCTCTTCACCTCCCCCCTTGTGGGGGAGGCCGGGAGGGGGGACGCCGCGATCACCGTCATGTCAAATGCCCCACTTCGCCCGCCAGATCTCGATCAGCCGCAGCGATTCCGCGACGATGGCGCCGATCAGGCGCTCGCCTTTCTCGGCGGTGGCGGGGCGGGGATCGCCGAAGACTCCGGTGCGGTTGAAGGTGGAGAGCTGCATCGGTTCGACGCCGAACAGTTCGGGCAACTCGGGGTATTCGGGCCTGGCGCGGTCGAGATGCACCGAGTCCGGGGCCAGCGCCAGCAGCATCGAGGTTTCGACTTCGTCGGCGTGGTAGAAGCCTGGACCGGCGGGCTTGCTTTCGACCACCTCGGCGGCGATCGCCTCGAGCCGGGGATAGTCGAGATGGAGCACCGGAAAGCCGGCCTCGGCGAGGCCGCGTGCGGCGAGCGCGATCGGTTCGCGATTGCCGAAATGGCCGTTGAGGGTGACGAGACCCCTGACCCCCATGCGCCGGAGGCCACGGCCGAGATCGAGGACGGTCAGGCGCAGCGTCTCGGGCGACAGCGACAGCGTGCCGGCCCAGCCTTCGGCGGTCCACGCATCGCCATAGGCAATGGCCGGCAGCAGCAGCCCGCTGCAGCCCTCTGCGATGCGGCGGGCGACGCCGGTGGCGAGGATCGTGTCGGTGAGCAGCGGCAGGTGCGGGCCGTGCTGCTCGACCGCGCCGACCGGCAGGACGGCAACGAGGCCGGCCTTGATGGCGGCGTCGACATCCTGCCAGGCGGCCGTGGCGGCATCGAGCATCAGGCCCACCCCACAATGGTCAGGGCGGCCTGGGGAGCCAGGCTGCCCAGCAGTTCGGTGGTACTGGCGGAGTAGTCCACCGCGCCGCCCAGGCTGGTGCCGAGCACCGCGGAACGGATATCCCCGGGGCGGTAGCCATGGGCCGCCAGATCAATCAGCGCAGCCTGCAGCGGGCCCATGGTGGGGTTGAAGGCGACGCTCTCCACGGCGGCACCGCTGAGCGTCGCCCCGTCGCCGAGGTCGAGCAAGACGGCGCCCGGACACCGACTATAGGGCGCATGGGCGCGCCGTCCGGCGGCCCGCAGTCTCGTGGCGATGTCGGGGGGCAGATCGCTGGAGCCAAGCTCCAGGTCGGGGTGCGACCCCCGAGCGGTGACGAACCCCTGCTCGCCCAGGTATTCGGGATCGAACGGCCAGGGGTAGAGCTGGGCCATGCCGAGCCGGTGTCCGAGCGGATCGATCAGCACCAGGTCGCGGGTGGCGGCGAACTCGGAGAGATACTGCCGGCAATGGGCACACGGATGTGCTTCCCCGATCGCGATCGCTGCGATCGAAGTGCCGCGCGAGGCCGCCCGGGTGAAGACGAAACCCTCGCCATGGATGGTGAACCCCAGATGCGTGCCAGGGAACTCGACATTGCCGCCGAGGATCAGGTTGCCGGTCTCGCGCTCGAGGCCCACGGCCCCGACAAAGAACTGCGAGATCGGCGGCTGCGCGATCTGCCGGGCCACCGGCAGAGCCAACAGCATCAGCATCTCGATGCTCTCCAGGCCATGTGCCGCGACAAGTCCCGCCGCATCGGCCGCCAGGATGACGCCACCCAGGTTTGCTGTCGTGCGGGACCTGTTTGCTTGCACCAGATCGACCAGGCGGGCGGCGATATCCGGGCCCGCGGCCGCGCTCAATTCGGCATGGCGTGCGGCGATACTTGCGTCGGCAGCGAAGGGATTGGCGCTCAACGGAGCCGCCCGGATTGCATTTGACAAGCGCCTTTCAACTGTCGTTACATCGGCATGTAAACCGGTTTACCGGATGGGGGTCAAATGGGTTCGACGCTTATCCACGGGGCGACTGTCCTCTCCGTGGACGCTGAAGATCGGTCGTTCGAGGGTGGCTTCGTCGCCGTCCGCGACGGGCGGATCAGCGCTGTCGGACCGAGGGCCGACCGGCCCGATCCCTCCGGCTTCGACGAGGTGCTCGACCTGACCGGGCATCTCGTCATGCCGGGCCTCGTCAACGCCCACACCCATTCTGCCATGGTGCTGTTCCGCGGTCGCTCGGAAGGCCAGAGCCTGTTGACCATGGACGGCTGGTACAATTCCATCCGCGAGCCCGAGCTGTCGCTGGTCGCCGCCGACATCGGCCCGGCGGTGGCGCTTTCGTGTGCCGAGATGGCGCTGAGCGGCACCACGACCTTCTGCGACCAGTATTTCTTTGCCGCCGAGATCGCCGCGGCGGTGAAGCAGGCCGGGCTTCGTGCCGTGATCGCCTATGGCATCGTGCAGCTCGGCGACGAGGCGCGTGGTGCCGACGAGCTCGCCAGGGCCACGGATTTCCTCGAGCAGCAGCGCTCGGCGGATGGCCGGATCATCCCGTGGTTCGGACCACATGCGCCCTATGTCGACAATACCGAAGCGCTGCTGAAGGCCGAAGTCGAGGTCGCCAAGACCCATGGGGCCGGGCTGCATCTGCATATGGCCGCCGGCCCCGAGGACAACGAGGAAACGCTGCGCCGCTACGGCAGGACGGCGGCAGTGGCCCTCGAGGCTGCGGGGTTCTTCTCGGGGCGCGTGCACGCCGCCCATTGCCTCGAGCTCAGTTCCGAGGACATCGCCGTGTTTGCCCGGGCTCCGGCGGCCTCGGTCGCCTACAGCGCCAGCGCCGGGCTGAGGTCGGGCCGCGAAGGCATCTGCCCGGCGGTGGATCTCAGAGCGGCCAGGGTGACGGTCGCCATCGGCACCGACAACGTGGCCGCCAACAATTCCTATGATATGGTCGCCGAGATGCGGGTCGCGGGGCTGGTCGCCAGCCACCGTGAAGGCCGCGCGCAGCCCCTGTCCAGCCGCGATCTGATCCGCATGGCCACCATCGATGGGGCAAAGGCCCTGGGGCTCGACCACGAGATCGGCAGCCTCGAGCCGGGCAAGGCCGCCGACATCGCCGCCTTCGATTTCCGGGGACCGGGCTATTCGGAGACGCCCGATCCCGAAACCCTGCTGATCTACTCGGGCAGCGGGCGGGACCTCAGGCACCTGTGGGTCGCCGGCGAACAGCTCGTGCGCGACCGCGTGCTTATGCGACGCCCCTATGCCAATATCCGCTCCGCCTACTCGGCGACCTATGCCGGGTTCTGGGAGCGCGTCGCCGACGCGCGGCAAAGCAAGGAAAAAGAAGTAGCTTGACCAAACGTACGTTCATCTTCGACAGCGACGGGGGTGTCGATGACGCCCAGGCGCTGATCCTGCTGGTCGCCAACGGCAGGGCTCCTGACCTGATTACCACGGTATTCGGCAATGTCGGGCTCGATCAGGCGACGACCAACCTTCTCGCCGTCACCGCGACGCTGGGCGTGTCGATCCCGGTGCACAAGGGCGCCGACCGGCCACTGACGCAGCCGATCATCGACGCCAAGTATGTGCATGGCGACGATGGTCTGGGCGGCGCGCGGCGGCCTTCCAGGCAGGAACTCCCCGCCTCGGACGATGGCGTGGGCATCCTGCGGCAGGTGTTCCGCGATGCCGCCGCCAAGGGCGAAAAGGCCGACATCCTGATGATCGGGCCGCTCACCAACCTGGCACTGGCGCTCAGGCTCGAGCCCAACATCCTCGACGGCATCGGCACGCTGACCATCATGGGCGGCAATGTCTATGGCCGCGGCAACACCACGCCAGCCGCCGAGTTCAACATCTATGCCGATCCCGAGGCCGCGCATGTGGTGCTCACCGCCGGCATCGAGACGGTCGTGGTGCCCTGGGAGCCCTGCACCACGCACTTCATGGAGGGAGAGCGGGTCGACGCGCTGTTCGACGGAATACCGTCGACCCCGCTGCGCGATTTCTCCAAGGCCCTGGCCAGCCATGCGCGCCACAATTCGGTGAGCCGGGGTAATCCGGACCGCTTCCTCTACGTCGATCCGCTGGCCGCCGCGGTGGTGCTCGATCCCACCATGGTCATCAGGTCGATCAAGGCGTCATCGTCCGTCGCCCTCGCCCCGGGGATCACCCGTGGCATGACGCTCGTCGACCCCTCGGGGCGCCTCGGCACCCCCAAGATTACGTTCGTCGAGGAGGTCGACATCGCCAAGGTCGATGCCCTCTACGCCGTATCTGCCGCCTATTCCCCCTGAACCAGAACAAACGCAAACAGGAGTGCGCATGTCTCTGCTCTCGACTCTCGGAAAAGCCGCCGCCGGAACGCTGCTCGCGGCGAGCATGATGGCCTCGACGGCGATCCCCGCCGCTGCCCAGGAGTATTCCAAGGACAATCCGCTCAAGGTCGCGCTGGTGCTGCATGGCACGCTCGGCGACAAGAGCTTCTTCGACAGCGCCAAGGCCGGCATGGACAAGGCCGTGGCCGAGCTGCCGGTCGACGTGAAGATAATCGAGATGGGCTATGACCGCTCGAAGTGGCAGCCGGGCATCGCCGATGCGGCCGACTCCGGCTACGACGTGGTGATCGCGGGTACGTTCGACATGACCGGCTACATCACCGAACTCGCCAACGAGTACCCGGACGTCAAGTTCATCGACTTCGACGACTCGCCGGACTTCTCGGGCGGCGCCTTCCCGAACGTGCTGGCCGTGCAGTACGGCACCTCGACCGCCGGCTACCTCGCCGGCTACGCCGCGGCCAAGATCTCGAAATCCGGAATCCTCGGTACCATCCTCGGCATGGAGTTCCCGACCGTCACCGACTTCAAGACCGGCTTCGACCAGGGCGCCAAGGATGCCAACCCGAACATCCAGATCCTGAATGCCACGGCCGGCACCTTCTCCGACCCGGCCAAGGGCAAGGAAATCGGTCTCGCGCAGCTCAACCAGGGCGCCGACATCATCTTCCCGATCGCTGGTGGCACGGGCCTCGGCGCCCTGCAGGCGGTCAAGGAAGCCGGTGGCGGCAAGCTCGCGGTCGGTGTCGACAGCGACCAGGCGACGATCTTTGCCGCGACCGACGCGGCGCAGGCCGACGTGATCTTCACCTCGGTGGAAAAGAAGGTCGGCGAATCGCTGTTCCTCGCGCTCAAGGGTACCATTGAGGGCACCCAGGCCTACGGCCAGCGCGTGGTTCTCGGGCTGAAGGACGGCGCGGTGGGCATCTCGAAGAATGCGCAGTACGAGGCCCTGGTTCCGGCCGAGATCCGCGCCGAGATCGAGGCCAAGGAAGCCGCGATCATTGCGGGCGAGATCGTCGTCGCCGCCGACGTGAAGTGACCTGACCACCGAGGGGCGCCGCCGATCGCGGCGCCCCTTCCACATGACTGGGGGCAGCCGGGGGCAGCATGGCGCTTCTTGAAGCAATCGGGATCAGCAAGACCTATCCCGGCGGCGTGGTGGCCAACGACGGGGTGAACCTCGTCGTCGAGTCGGGCGAGGTTCACGCCGTGGTCGGCGAGAACGGCGCGGGCAAGTCCACGCTCATGAAGATCCTTTTCGGCATCGAGCAGCCCAATGCCGGCGCGCTGATGCTGGACGGCAAGCCGGTGCGCTTTGCCAACCCGCGCGAGGCGATCGAGGCGGGCATCGGCATGGTGTTCCAGCATTTCTCGCTGGTCCCGAGCTTTTCCGTCTACGAGAACGTGGTGCTGGGCTCCGAGCCGCGCAGCGGTATCCGCTTCGAGCGGCACAAGGCGATTGCCGAGGTCAAGGCGATCTCCGACCGGTTTCGCCTTTCGGTCGATCCGATGCCGGCGGTCATGACGCTGCCGGTCGGCCAGCAGCAGCGCGTCGAGATCCTCAAGGCGCTTTACCGCAACGCCCGCATCCTGATCCTCGACGAGCCGACGGCGGTGCTGGCGCCGCAGGAGGTGCAGGAGCTGTTCGTCGCCATCCGCTCGCTGGTGGCGCAGGGCAAGACGGTCATCTTCATCGCCCACAAGCTGCCTGAGGTGCTCGAGATCTCCGACACCATCACGGTGATGCGGCAGGGCAAGACCGTGGGCCAGGTCAAGGCCAAGGAAGTGACTGAGAAAAGCCTCGCCGCCATGATGGTGGGGCGCGAGGTGACGCTTCGGGTCGAGCGCAAGGCGACCGACCAGAGCCAGCGCGTTGCGGAAATCGAGGGCCTGCGCGTCGTCAATGCCCGCGGCACCGAGGTGGTGGCGGGCCTCGACCTCAACGTCCATGCCGGCGAGGTCGTCGGGCTGGTGGGTGTCGAGGGCAACGGCCAGGCCGAAACGCTCGAGGCCGTGGCCGGGCTGCGCGCCATCGCCGCCGGGACGATCCGCATCGCCGACAAGGACGCCACGGCGATGAGTGTTCTCGATCGCCGCGCGCTCGGGCTCGCCTCGATCCCCGAGGACCGCATCGCGCGAGGCCTCGCGACTGGCGCGACGGTGGCGGAGAACCTCGTCGCGACGCGGCTCAACGAGACCCGCTATGTCCGCAACGGGCTGCTCGACCTCAAGGCGATCAAGGCCAATGCGCTGCAGTTGATCGAGCGTTTCTCGATCCGCGTCGGCGGCCCGGCCTCTACCGTGGACACGCTCTCGGGCGGCAACATGCAGAAGGTCGTGGTGGCGCGCGAACTGGCCGAGCAGCCCAAGTTGCTGCTGGTGAATCAGCCGACCCGCGGCGTCGACCTGGGCGCAACGCAGTTCATCTGGCGCACCATCACCGATGCGCGGGATGCCGGCGCCGCCGTGCTGCTCAGCTCGGCCGACCTCGGCGAGCTGCTGGCGTTGAGCGACCGGCTGCTGGTGCTCTATCGCGGCAGGATCGTCGCGGCCTTCGTCAATACCCCGGACCTCACGCCGGAAACGCTCGGCACCTACATGCTCGGGCTCTCGACCCAGACTGCGGACGAAATGAAGGCGGCCTTGCGATGAGCAGCATATCCGGAACCAACAAGTCGTCGCGCTGGAGCGCGGTGCGCAAGGAGATCGGCCGGGCCGGCGGGGCGCTGCTGATCTCGCTGATCGTCACCTTCGTCATCGTCCTGCTGACCTCCAAGGATCCGCTGGGCGCCTTTGAGCAATTGCTGACGCAATTGCCGCAGAAGACCCGCACGTTCGGCTACTGGATCGACGACGTCGCCAAGCTGACCATCACCGGCCTCGCCTTCTCGCTGGTGTTCCAGGCGCGCCAGTTCTCGATGGGCGTGCAGGGGCAGGTCTACATCGGCGCACTGGCGGCGACCTATGTGGCGCTCTCGCCGCTCGGGGCAAGCTGGGCCGGCATTCCCCTCGGTATTGCCGCCGCGATGCTGGCCGGGGCCGTCTACGGGTTCCTGCCCGGCATCGCCAAGGCGAAGCTCGGCGCCAACGAGATCGTCTCCTCGCTGATGCTCAACTATGTCGCGATCGAACTGTGCAACTTCCTCGTGCGCACCAACCTGCCCAAGCCGCAGGCCGGCGTGCTGACCACCAACGACTTCCCCGACAGCGCGGTGTTCCCGATGCTGGTCGACAAGACGCGCATCGACCTCGGGCTGATCCTCGCCATCGTCGCCGTGCTGGTGGTGTGGTTCGCGGTCTACCGCACCAGCTGGGGACTGAAGCTGCGACTCGTCGGCCACAATGCGCGCTTCGCCGAGTATTCCGGCATCAAGTCGACCTTCATCATGGTCTCCGCGATGACCGCTTCTGGGGCACTGGGTGGCCTTCTCGGTTCGATGTTCGTCCAGGGCCAGACCTACGGCAAGCTCACGGTGCTGTTCGAGGGCAACCTTGCCTTCGAGGGCATTCTCGTCGCCATCGTGGCGCGCAGCCGACCGCTGGCGGTGCCGATCGTGGCGCTGTTCTATGGCTACCTGCGGCAGGGTGCGCAGCTGATGAACATCCGTACCGACGTGCCGGCCGAGGTGATCGGCGTGGTGACGGCGATTATCATCCTGCTGGTCTCCTCGTCCTATTCGCTCGCCTTCCTGAAGCGACTGTTCCGGCGCGGAGTGGCCACCGCACCGACACCGGCCGCTGCCGCGGGAGCCGCGAAATGACGGAACTGTTCCTCACCGTCTTCTCGGCGGCCTTCTTCGTCACCATCATCCGCACCACCACGCCGCTTCTCCTCGCGACGATGGGCGGACTGGTGGCCGACCTGAGCGGCGCGCTCAACGTGGCGCTCGAGGGCATGATGCTGATCGGGTGCCTCACCGCGGTGATCGTGTCGGTCTACGCGCCCTGGTATGTTGCGGTGGGCGCCGGACTCGGCGCCGGCGCGCTGCTCGGCCTCGTCATGGCGTTCTTCTCGTTCCGGCTCAAGGCCGACATCATCCTGGTCGGCTTCGCGATCAATATCCTGGCCGCCGGCGGCACGGTGTTCGCGCTCGCTCTCGCCACCGGTGGTGACAAGGGCACCTCGATCAACCTGCAGTCGAAGGCGGTGCCGTCGGTCGACCTGAGTTTCCTCGATGCCATCCCCGGGGTGGGACCGGTCCTCACCGCATTCCTCTCCGGCCATTCGGTGCTGAGCTGGATCGCCGCCTTTATAGTCTTCGCGGTGTGGTACTTCCTGTTCCGCACGCCGTGGGGCCTGTGGCTGCGTGGCGTCGGCGAATACCCGGCAGCGCCCGAGGCAGCCGGCATTCCGGTCAACAAGGTCAGGACCTGGAGCCTCATCGTTTCCGGCGCGCTGGCGGGCCTCGGCGGCGCGCAGCTCGCGATGTTCAACTATGTCGGCTTCACCCGCGACATGACCGCCGGGCGTGGCTTCATCGCGCTCGGCGCGGTGCTGCTGGGGGCGCGCCATCCGGTCGGCGCGCTGATCGCGGCGCTGCTGTTCGGTGCCTTCGAGGCGCTGGCGGTGGTGATGCCCGGCCTGTTCAACGAGGCGCCGGCCGAGCTGATCCGGATGATCCCGTTCATCGTCACCATCGCCGCCCTGATCCTGTTCTCGGTCCGGGCGCAACGGGCGCTGGCGCTGCGTGGGGTGAAATAGGGGCTTTCCTGCGCCCGACTGGCTTCGGCCGGTGCAACACGTGGGGTGGGAGTGAGGATGCCCTGGGCTCATCCGTTCTGGATGAGGTCGGTGGGGCGACGTCTCAGTAGTCCAGTTCGGTGAACCGCGCGGCGCGGCCGTCGTAGAGCAGCAGCCGACCGATCAGCGGTTCGCCCACGCCGGTGACGAGCTTGATCGCCTCCATCGCCATCAGCGTGCCGATGACGCCGGTGACGGCGCCGAGGACGCCGACGGCTTCGCAGGCGGGAAGATCGGCGTCGTCGGGGGTGTCGGGGTAGAGATCGCGGAACTGCTGGCCGCCGGGGGCGAACACCGTCACCTGCCCGTCGAACATCGAGACGGCGCCGGAGACCAACGGCAGGCCGGTGGCGCGGCTCGCGTCGGCCACGATCGTGCGCGTGCCGAAATTGTCGGTGCCGTCGAGGACGAGGTGATAGTCGGCCATGAGCGCGGCTGCGTTGTCCGCGTCGATCCGCTCGGCATGCGCGACGAACCGCACCCGGTCGTTGAGCCCGGCGACGAACGCCCCCGCGCTCGCCACCTTGGAGAGCCCGATGCCGTCCGTCCGGTGGATGACCTGGCGCTGCAGGTTGGAGAGCGACACCGTGTCGTGGTCGACCACCCCCAGCGTGCCGATGCCGGCCGCGGCCAGATAGGCGATGGCGGGACTGCCGAGCCCGCCCGCACCGACGACCAGCACCCGCGCCGCCTTGAGCCTCTGCTGGCCGTCGCCGCCCACCCCGCGCAGCACGATATGGCGGGCGTAGCGCCTGATCTCGTCGGCGGACAGGGCGCTCACGGATAGCCCTTGATCGGCAGGGCGATGAAGCGGCGGTCCGGCCCCTCGAAGCCGTGGGTGAACACAGACAGGACCGCGACCGGCGCGGCTCCGGTCCAGCCCCAGTCGGGCGGCGCGAAGATGCCGTAGATGCGGTAGGCCACGGTGCAGCCGCGCGAGGCGGGAACAGTCTGGTCGTCATGCAGCACGGTCTCGCCGGATGGTGCGTCGAGGACCAGCCTGTAGCCCACCGGCGGATCGAAACCGTATTCGGTCACGCATGGGCCGCCATAGGCCGGCAATGTGGTGGTGATGGTGAGGGTGGCGACATCCTGGGGCCCGGCGAGCCCGTAGCCAGGCCGGCCGAAGCTCAGCGTGCTGCCATCCCCGGCGGGCTCGCCATCGCCGTTGAGGGCGACCGTCGTGGCCGGGGCGACGAGCCGCCTCGATTCGAGCGCCGGCCCTGCCTGGGCGAGCGCTTGCGTGCGCGCATCGACGACAGTCGCGGCCTCGTCCTCGATGCTGACCCGGACCGGAGCGCCGGCCCACCGATCATCGACCACGTCGATGATATAGACGCTGGCGAAAGGAAAGCCGGAACCGTCCTGAACCCCGAACTCCTCGAATGCGAAGTAGCGGCCGTCCTCGGAAAAGCCGAGCGGATTGAAGGCTGCGGCACTGCCGGCGGCGGCCGGCGACACCAGGGTGAGGCTAGCGGCCAGTAGAGCCGAAGCCACCCATCCCGCGGTCAGTCGCATCGAGCGTCTCCCTGAGATCGAACCTGACGGCACTTACCGGCGCCACCACCAGCTGCGCGATGCGGTCACCGCGCCGGATCTCGAATGGCGCCTCACCGAGGTTGACGAGGATCACCTTGAGCTCACCGCGGTAGTCGGCGTCGATGGTACCGGGGGAATTGAGTACCGTCACCCCGTGCCGTGCGGCGAGACCGGAGCGCGGCCGGACCTGGCCCTCGTAGCCGGGCGGGAGGGCAATGGCCATCCCGGTGGGCACCAGGGCCCGCCCACCAGGCGGGAGCAGAAGGGCTTCGGCTGGGTCAAGCGCGGCGACGAGATCGACTCCCGCCGCGCCCGCCGATTGCTGCTGCGGCGCCTCGAGTCCGCGGCCGTGATCGAGCCAGATGAAGGCGATGCCGACCCGATCCGTCATGGTCAGTTGGTGTCGACGACGGCGAAGAGTTCCTCCGGCAGGCCGGCCGTGCCGTCCATCAGCGAGAGGAACGGGATGACGATCTCCGCCGTGGTGCCGTCATCGCTCACCGTCATGTTGCTGTCGATCACCCGCTTGCCCTTGATGCGAATGGTGACATTGTGGCCATCGAAATACGCCTTCATCATCTGCGCGGTCTGCTCGTCCTGGCCTTCGGTGACTTCGCTCGCCATGCCCTCGGACTTCATGGCGACCCGCACGACGCCGGGGCTGACAACGATGAAGGTCGCGTCTTCGCTCGGGCTGTCGCTCGACTTGAGGTCATCAAGGCTGCCTTCGATCACGGTGGTGCAGGTGGCACTGCCATCGGCATTCTCGGTCAGCACGTCGTTCTCGTTGACGCAGAAGCCGTCATCGGCCGACTGCTGGCCGGAATCGGCCATCTGCTTGATCATGGGATAGAACTCGGCGCCCATGGTCATGTTCGTGGTGGCCCGGCCGGTGGTCTCGGACAGCACCTCGATCTCGGCCGTCATGTCGATACAGCCGGCGAGACCCGCCGTCAGCGCCAGCACCCCGGCCAGCCGGCCGAGACTCTTCAGGTTCATGGAATATCTCCTCAACATTTGCCCGCCGCTCTCGCCGCCAACCTTATGGAGCGGCCCGAAGGGCTGCAAGCTTGCTTCGCCGCACTACCGTCACGATGATGAACGGGGCCTGAACCCCGTTCAGAGGCCGGACAGGCGCCAGATCAGTACCAGTGCGACAGCTGCGCCGAGCCAGAAGGCGGAGAGCAGCATGAAGCGATCGAAGCGCCGTCGCGGCGAGCGTCTGTCGCGATCATAGTCGTCGAGCGCCGCCTCGGCCTTGTCGACGATGGCGGGCAGGCGGCCGAAGGTCTCGACCGCCGTGCCGACGTGCTCCTTCAGCGCCTCCAGGCGGCCAAGGGGACCGGCGGAACGGCGCAGCCATTCGGCGACGATCGGTTCGCTCAGCGTCCAGATGTCGAGCCCCGGGTCGATGGCGCGCGACACCCCCTCGACCAGTACCATGGACTTCTGCAGCAGGATCAGCTCCGGCCGCGTCTTCATCTCGAACAACTCGGTGGTGGCGAAGAGCTGACCCAGCACCTTGGCCATCGAGATGTCGGCGACCGAGCGGCCGTGCTGCGGCTCGCCGATGGCGCGCAGCGCCAGTGCGAACTCGTCAACCGACTGGTGGCGCGGCACGTAGCCGATCTCGAAGTGCCGCTCGGCGATCATCCGGTAGTTGCGGGTGATGAAGCCGTAGAGGATATCGGCAAGGAATCGGCGCTCCGCGCGCGACAGCCGGCCCATGATACCGAAGTCGACCGCGACGATACCATTGGTCCTCGGATCGGCGAACAGGTTCCCCGGATGCAGGTCGGCATGAAAGAAGCCGTCGCGTATGGCGTGGCGCAGGAAGGACTGCAGCAGGTTGGCGGCCAGCACCTTGCGGTCGATGCCGGCGGCATCGAGCACGGCGTTGTCGCGCACCGGAACGGCGTCGACCCAGCTGGTGGTGAGGACATTCTGGGCGGTATGGTCCCAGTGCACCGTCGGGATGGCAAAGCCTGCATCGCCCTTGATGTTGTCGGCGAACTGCGAGATCGCCGCCGCCTCCATTCTCAGGTCGAGTTCCAGCCGGGCCGAACGGTCGAGGGTCGCCACCACATCGACTGGCCGCAGCCGTCGCAGCGAGGGTACCAGCGTCTCGGCGAGCCGCGCGCCGGCGTACTGGCTCTCGATGTCGGCGCGGAACCGCTCCTCGACCCCCGGACGGAGGATCTTGACGGCGACGGTACGGCGCCCGCCGTCGTCGACCAGCACGGCCTTGTGCACCTGCGCGATCGAGGCCGCGGCGACCGGCGCGGACAGCTCGACCAGCTCGGCTGCCCGGGGGCCCAGCGCCTCGGCGAGAATGGCGGGAACGAGAGCCGGATCGAACGGCTCCATCTTGTCCTGCAGCACGGCGAGGTCGGCAGCGACGGCGGTGCCGACGATATCGGGGCGGGTGGCGAGCGTCTGGCCGAACTTCACGTAGGTCGGGCCGAGGCGGTTGAGGGCCCGTGTCAGGCGCTCGACGCGGCCGGACTTTCGCACCTCGGGGCGCTCGAGCATGCGTCCGACCCCGATGCCGGCCTTGAGCACCGGCGGCAGGGCCGGGCTGTCCATGATGGCGAGCGCCCCCTCGCGGGCGAGCACGTAGCCGGTGCGCAGCAGCCGGAGATAGGCGGCAAGTCCCATCGGCTCAGAGTTTCCAGGCCGCGTGCAGGGCCGCGATATTGCCCGAGAACGCGGTGTGGGTGACGCGCCGGAACCCGGCCGTACCGATCATCCGGGAAAAGCGGTCGGCGGCGGGGAACTTGCGGATTGATTCGACGAGGTACTGGTAGGGCTGGGCGTCGCCGGTGACGGCCCGCCCGATGGGCGGGATCACCTGGTCGGAAAAGGCGCGATAGACCTGATCCAGCACCGGCGTGTCGACCTGGCTGAATTCGAGGCAGAGGAAGCGCCCGCCGCGCTTCAGCACCCGGAACGCCTCGGCGAGAGCCAGCTCGATGCGCGGCACGTTCCTGATGCCGAAGGCGATGGTGTAGGCGTCGAAGCTCTCGTCGGCAAAGGGCAGCGTCTCCGCATTGGCCTCGACGAACTTGGCCTGGCCGGGAAAGCGCCAGCGGCGAGCCCGCTCTTCGCCCACCCGCAGCATATCGGTATTGATGTCGGCGACGGTCACCTCGGCAAAGCCGACCGAGGCGTTGACGATGCGCTCCGCGATGTCGCCGGTACCGCCGGCCATGTCGAGCACCCGGTAGGGCATGCTGCCCTGCCTGGGTGGCGCCAGCCGCGCCACCATGGCATCCTTCCACAGTCGGTGGACGCCGCCGCTCATCAGGTCGTTCATCAGGTCGTAGCGATCGGCGACGCGATGGAAGACGTCGTTGACCAGCCCCTGTTTGGCCTCGAGTGGCACGGTCTGTTCGCCGAAATGCGTGGTCTCGCCCATGGCGGGGTCTCCATATTGGGCGGCGTTATAGCGGAGAGACCGCGGGCATGCCATGCGGGAAAGATGCGCAGGGTTGACGGGGACGCCCTTGCCCGAACCGCACCGGTCGCTCACATAGCGGCGACAAGGAGGCGCCATGCCGGAACTGCCCGAAGTCGAAACCGTGCGACGCGGCCTCGATCCCTATGTCAGCGGCGCACGGATCGAGGCGGTGACGCTCAACCGCGCCGACCTGCGCTTCCCGTTTCCGGCGGGGTTCAGGGCGGCACTTGAAGGCCTGACCATCACGCGCACCGACCGGCGCGCCAAGTACCTGCTGTTCCGGCTGTCGAGCGGGGCGACCTGGCTCAGCCACCTGGGAATGACCGGTGCGTACCGGTTCGAGGGGTTCCGTTTCAAGGAGCCCTCGCGCTATTACGAGCCCGAGGAAGACCGCAAGCACGACCACATCGTGCTTGAACTCGGCCATCCCGAGCACGGCCGGATGAAACTCGTCTACAACGACGCGCGGCGTTTCGGATTCATGGACCTGTTCGAGGACGAGGCGGACTGCCCCTACCTGCGGGACCTCGGTCCCGAACCGCTCTCGAACGCCTTCAACGCCGCCGCGATGGCCGCCCGCTTTCGCGGCAAGGCCGCGCCGGCCAAGGCGGCCCTGCTCGACCAGCGAGTCGTGGCGGGCCTGGGCAACATCTACGTAAGCGAGGCGCTATACCGGGCTCGCATCCGGCCGGACCTGCCCGCGGCCCGTCTGGTGCTGAAATCCGGAGCGGCCTCGCGGCGGCTCGAGGACCTTGCCGACGGAGTGCGCACGGTGCTGACCGAGGCGATCGAGGCCGGCGGCTCGACGCTCAGGGACTTCCGTGCCGCCGACGGCGGATCCGGCTATTTCCAGCACCGTTTCGCTGTATATGATCGCGAGGGCGAGCCCTGCCCGACACCCGGCTGCCGCGGCGTGATCCAGCGGATCGTGCAGTCCGGGCGGTCGAGCTTCTTCTGCCCGGCGTGCCAGCACTGAGATGGGGAATCCAGTTGACGGCCCCGGACATCGCGACTATACAGCGCCGACCTTGGCGGCCCCCGATGCCGCCGCTTTCATTTCATCACTCCTCGGGTCGCCGAAGCCGGCGCATGAGGGGTGAAGCGCCAAAGAGGAATTGATGGCCAATACGCCCTCCGCCAAGAAGGCCACCCGCAAGATCGCGGCCCGGACTGCCGTGAACAAGTCGCGCCGGTCGCGTATGCGCACTTTCGTGCGCAAGGTCGAGGAAGCCATCACCGCCGGTGACCACAAGGTGGCGATGGATGCGCTGAGGGCGGCCGAACCGGAGATCGTTCGTGCCGCGCAGAAGGGCATCGTCCATGCCAACGTGGCGGCCCGCAAGGTCAGCCGCCTGAACAACCGGGTGAAGGCGCTGCAGGCCTGACCTGCACCGTACGCGCAACGGTTTCGAAGGCTCCCTCGCGGGAGCCTTTTTTGTTCGCCCGGTCAGCACCGGAGTGTGACAGCTTTGCGACAGTCAGCGACGGAGTCGCGGCGCTCCGGGTGCCCAGGGTTTCCGGCCCTCTCGCGGACACCGGAATCGGAAATTCTTGCCTCGCCGAGGCCTGAAGCGGGCCTCCCGGAAGCCCCGTCCGGCGGTCGAAAAAGCCTTGCGCGGCTCCGATCTCCCGTGGAGTCACAGCCCCTTGGTTTTGGGGGTGTGGGAGCGGGGCGCGAAAGGATTTTCCGGGACTCGGGAGTCAAGCCCCCCGCAGCGAAAAAGGCAGGTTGCTTGCCCAAACCCGGCTGTCTAGAATGATCCTGGTCGCTCGGGACAGATGGCATCAGAACCGGTGAACGTGCGGCCAGTGCAATATGAATGCAGACTCGGGACGCGCCCGTCGAGTAGAGTTTTAGGGGGCGATTGTTCTTGCCAAGCATCATGGAACTGTGGATTGGCGGCTGTAGCAGTTAGTCTTTCGCCCTTCTAGCAAGGGCGACGCCTGGAACCGCATAGGGTGGCCAGGATCAAGTAAAACAGTGAGTAGACCAACCGCGAAATCTATTCGCGGAGGAAAGAGTTTGTCCGCAAGAACGGACGGACGGGACAGGCGGAGCTGTGCCTCGCGGTGGCATGGCGGATCGAACGGAATGGGGCAACCAGGCAATGGCCATCAACGCGGCGGCGGGGCGAGCCGGACTGAACAGAAGCGGACATCTGGCAAGGAGCATGGAGCTACCGGACAGCGACAGAGAGGACTTCGTCATGAACAGCGACGGCAAGCCGGTGCCGGCCTCCGAAGTCTTTCAGCGTGTGCGGGCCCGCCTCCGGGCGGCGGTGGGTGAGGACGTGTTCAGTTCGTGGTTCGCGCGCCTCGAACTGGAGGAGCTGGTCGACGACGTGGCGCACCTGTCGGTGCCGACACGCTTCCTGTGCTCCTGGGTGCAGTCGAACTACTCGCAGAAGATCCTCGACGCCTTCCGCATCGAGGTGCCCGACCTGAGCCGCCTGCACATCACCGTGCGGATCAACGGCCAGGCTCGGCCGCGCCTGCAGCAGGCCGAGCCGGCCGCCGCACCGGGTGAGCCGGAGACGCCCGCCGCGACGCCGGTGCCGGCCAGTGCGCGATCGCCGCGTGACGCGGTGCCGCGTGGCGATGCGCTGGCGGGCGGCGCGCTCGACCCCAAGATGACTTTCGAAACCTTCGTCAGCGGCCAGTCGAACGAGATGGCGCTGCAGGTGGCCAAGCAGGTGGCGCATGCGGCGGCCAACAACACGGTGACCTTCAACCCGGTCTACGTCCATTCGAGCGTGGGCCTGGGCAAATCGCACCTGCTCAACGCCATCGCCTGGGCGGCCGGGGGCAACGAGCCGGGGCGGAGCGTGGTCTACCTCACCGCCGACCATTTCATGTACCATTTCATCACTGCAGTGCAGCGCCAGTCGGCGCTGGCGTTCAAGGAATGGCTGCGCCGCGTCGACCTGCTGCTGATCGACGACATGCAGTTCCTGCAGGGCAAGTCGGCCACCGAGTTCGGACATACGCTGGGCACGCTGCTCACCGGCGCCAAGCAGGTGGTGGTGGCCGGCGACGCTCCGCCGCGCGATCTGGAAATGCTCGACGAGCGGGTACGTTCGCGCCTGTCGGGCGGGCTGGTGGTGCCGATCAACGCATTCGACCTCGACCTGAGGCGAGCCATCGTGACGCGGCGGGCCGAGCAGGCCAGCCAGCGCTTCGCCGACGCCCATTTCGCCCCGGCGGTGCTCGACTATGTTGCCCGCGTCGTGGTCAGCCATGGCCGCGACCTCGATGGCGCGGTCAACCGGTTGCTGGCGGCCAACCAGCTGACCAAGGAGCCGATCACCGTCGCGATGGCCGAACGGACCCTTGCCGACCTGGTGCGGCAGCGCGACGCTCGCCGCGTGCGCATCGAGGATATCCTGAGGATCGTGTCGCGCCACCACAAGGTGCCGCGTAACGACCTGCTCAGTTCCCGCCGGTCGCGTGACGTGGTGCGACCGCGGCAGATCGCCATGTACCTCGCCAAGGTGATGACCCCGCGCTCGCTGCCCGAAATCGGGCGCCGGTTCGGCGGCCGCGACCACACCACGGTGCTGCATTCGGTGCGCAAGGGGGAGCAGATGATCAAGGACGACGGCGACCTTGCCCAGGAGATCGAACTGCTGAAGCGCATGCTGGAGGAGTAGCTGCCCACCGCGCCTGGCGCGGTCGAACGGCTCCGGTGGAGCCTTTCGAGGCACCGCCAACCGGGAGGCGTATCGCTCCCGACAGCTTTCCCCGCCCAGTCGGCGGGACCGATAGTACCGCCGGACGGGCGGAGCGTAAGCCGTCCAGAGTGCGTAGCGTGGCCCCTTTGGGTCGTAGTGGATAGTTGTGTCGGAGTATGCACGTGGGCACACCACGGTTGTTGTTGCGTATCCGGTCGGGCCTCAAGCAGCTCGACCTCAGGGCTCGTTCGGTACCCGAGCCGCAGCCGGCCGACGAAGCCTGGCACCTGATGCTGAAGCGTCTGGATGCCCAGGAGTCGGATCGGCGGCTGGCGGCAATGGAGCGGGCGCTGAACGCCGGCGCCGAACGCTAGTTCGGGCCGCTGCGCATGTTGGGGAACGCGGGGGCTGCGACGCACCCGCGCACTTGCCTTTTGCGCCTCGAATTGCCAAGGTCGCAGCCCGGTTTTCCGGGCTCTCGCCGGTCCGCCTAGGGGTTTTGTGGTTATGAAAGTCACTCTCGAGCGCAACCATCTGCTCAAGTCGCTGGGCCATGTGCATCGCGTCGTGGAGCGCCGCAATACCTACCCCATCCTCGCCAATGTCCTGCTCAAGGCGCAGGATGGGCGGCTCGACCTGAGGGCCACCGATCTCGACATCGAGGTGACCGAGAACGTGCCGGCGATGGTGGGTACGTCCGGGACCACGACGGTGCCGGCGCATACGCTGTACGAGATTGTGCGCAAGCTCGCCGACGGCGCCGAGGTGCGGCTCGAGAACGAGGGCTCGGAACAGCTGCTGGTCAGTTCCGGCCGCTCGCGCTTCCATCTCGCGTGTCTCTCGCCCGACAGCTTCCCGGACCTCAAGTCGGGCAGCTTCACCCACAGCTTCGAGATCGCTGCGACGACGCTGAGGGAACTGATCGAGCGGACCCAGTTCGCCATCTCCAACGAGGAGACCCGCTACTACCTGAACGGCATCTACCTGCACACGCTCGAGGTGGGCGGGGAGCCGACGCTGCGCGCCGTCGCGACGGACGGACACCGGATGGCGCGCGCCGAGGCCAACGCACCCGCCGGCGCCAAGGGCATGCCTGGCATCATTGTGCCGAAGAAGACCGTTTCGGAGGTGCAGAAACTGCTCGAGGGCGCCGAAGGCGACGTTGCCGTGGAAGTCTCCGACACCAAGATCCGCTTCACCCTGGGCGGCGTTGTGCTGCTGTCCAAGCTGATCGAGGGCACCTTCCCCGACTACGAGCGGGTGACGCCCAAGAACAACGACAAGCAGATGAACGTCGACAAGGCGAGCTTTGCCACCGCCGTCGACCGCGTCTCGACCATTGCGTCCGATCGTGGCGGCAAGGCGGTCAAGCTGGCGATGAAGGAAGGCCAGCTCGAGCTCAGCGTCACCAACCCCGACCACGGCACCGCGAGCGAGGAACTGGCGGTGGAGTTCGAGCCGGAGAGTTTCGAGATCGGCTTCAATGCGCGATACCTGCTCGACATCATCGGTCAGATCCGGTCGGAGAACGCAGTGTTCCTGTTCAACGACGCGGGTTCGCCGACACTGGTGCGCGAGGACGGCGACGCCAAGGCGCTCTACGTGCTGATGCCGATGCGGGTCTAGGGAGGTGTGAATGGTGAATGGGATTCGATCCCGATTCACCATTCACCATTCACCGAGTGATCCCCTCCCGCCACATCTCCCGGCTCCGGCTCAGCCACTTCCGCAACTACGCCTCGGCGGCGCTCGATCTCGACGGGCGGCATCTGGTGCTGGTGGGACCGAACGGGGCCGGCAAGACCAACCTGCTTGAGGCAATCTCGCTGCTGGCGCCGGGACGGGGCCTGCGCGGCGTCGCCTTCGAGGAGGTGGCGGCGCAGGGCTCGGATGGACTCTGGGCGGTGGCGGTGACGGTCGAGAGCGCTGCCGGGCCGGTCGACATCGGCACGGGAGCCGGCGGCCCGGATGGTGGCCGGCGGGTCCGCATCAACGGCGCCAACGCGCGTACCGTCGAGCAGATGAGCCAGTACCTGCGCGTGCTCTGGCTGACCCCGGCGATGGACGGGCTGTTCACCGGTCCTGCCGGCGACCGCCGACGCTTCCTCGACCGGCTGGTGACGACGCTGATCCCGGGGCATTCGGCGACCGTCTCGGACTACGAAAAGGCGATGCGGCAGCGCAACCGGCTGCTTGAGGAAGACGGCGACAGCCATTGGCTCGATGCCATCGAAGCACAGATGGCGACCCTCGCCGCCGCCATCCACTTCGCCCGCGCCGACAGCCTGGGCGATCTCGAGGCACTGGCGGCCGAGGGTGGCACGGGGGACTTTCCTGCGGCGCGGCTGGGGCTGACGCCGCTGCTGGCCGATGACGCAGTGCCCGGATCCTCGGCCGGGCTCGAAGCGGCGCTGCGTCGGCTCTGGGCCGAGGGCCGCCGGCTCGACCGGGCCGCAGGACGGACGCTGGTCGGTCCGCACCGGGTCGATCTCGACATCGTGCACGCCCAAAAGCAGATGCCGGCCGCGCTCGGCTCGACCGGCGAGCAGAAGGCATTGCTGATCGGCCTGGTGCTGGCGCAGGCGCGGCTGACGGCGCGGACCACCGGCATCGCGCCGTTCCTGCTGCTCGACGAGGTCGCCGCACATCTCGATCCAGGGCGACGGGCGGCGCTGTTCGGCGCCCTCGTGGCGCTGGGCACGCAGTGCTTCATGACCGGCACCGACCCGATGCTGTTCGAGGCTCTCGGGACGGAGGCACAGCGTGTGACGGTGAAGGATGGGCGGCTGGCGAAGGAAGCGTGAGGGGTGACACCGCGGCCGGGGTCGGGCAACGCTCCGCCCAGCCCCGCCAAAGCCTTGCAAAACGGGCGCGAAATCGCCATTTCTCTTCTTTATCCGAACCCCATCCGCTAGAGCATTGCGAGCGGACCTGCTGACCTGATTCGGGACCCCCCTTGAGCACCTCCGAGACCCCCCACGACCCCAGTGAATACGGCGCCGATTCGATCAAGGTCCTCAAAGGCCTCGACGCGGTGCGCAAGCGGCCCGGCATGTATATCGGCGACACCGACGACGGCTCGGGCCTGCACCACATGGTCTACGAGGTGGTCGACAACGCCATCGACGAGGCACTGGCCGGCCATGCCGACCTCGTCACCGTGACGCTGAACTCGGATGGTTCGGTCACGGTCATCGACAATGGCCGCGGCATCCCGACCGACATCCACAAGGAAGAGGGCGTCTCGGCGGCCGAGGTCATCATGACCCAGCTGCATGCCGGCGGAAAATTCGACCAGAACTCCTACAAGGTCTCGGGCGGCCTGCATGGCGTCGGCGTTTCGGTGGTGAACGCACTTTCGGTCAAGCTCGAGCTCAAGGTGCGCAGCCACGGCAAGATCCACGAGATGAGCTTCACCCATGGCGAGCCCGATGCGCCGCTCAGGCAGACCGGCACCTATGTGCCGGATCGGCAGCCCGGCACCTATGAGGGTCGCTCGGGTACCGAGGTGACGTTCACCCCGTCGGCCCAGACCTTCACCATGGTGGAGTTCGACTTCAAGACGCTCGAGCACCGGCTGCGCGAGCTGGCGTTCCTCAATTCGGGCGTCCGCATCGTGCTCAAGGACCTGCGGCATCCCGAACCGGTCGAGGTGGAGATGCACTACGAAGGCGGGCTCGAGGCCTTCGCGCGCTACCTCGACGCAGCCAAGACGCCGTTGATCGCCAACCCGATCATGCTGAAGTCCGAAAAGGACGGGATCACGGTGGAAGTCGCCATGTGGTGGAACGACAGCTACCACGAGAACGTCCTGTGCTTCACCAACAACATCCCGCAGCGCGACGGTGGCACGCATCTGGCGGGCCTGCGCGCAGCGCTGACCCGTCAGGTCACCTCGTATGCGGAGAGCAGCGGCATCCTGAAGCGCGAGAAGGTGGCGCTCACCGGTGACGACACCCGCGAGGGGCTGACCTGCGTGCTCTCGGTGAAGGTGCCCGACCCGAAATTCTCGAGCCAGACCAAGGACAAGCTGGTCTCCTCCGAAGTCCGGCCGGTGGTCGAGAACGGGGTCAGCGACAAGCTGCAGCAGTGGCTGGAGGAACACCCGGCCGAGGCCAGGACGGTGGTCGGCAAGGTCGCCGAGGCGGCGATGGCGCGCGAGGCGGCCCGCAAGGCACGTGAACTCACCCGGCGCAAGTCGGCGCTGGACGTCAATTTCCTCGCCGGCAAGCTGAAGGACTGCTCGGAGAAGGATCCGGCAAAGTCCGAGCTGTTCCTCGTCGAGGGCGACTCGGCTGGCGGCTCGGCGACGCAGGGGCGCGACCGCTCCAACCAGGCGGTGCTGCCACTGCGCGGCAAGATCCTCAACGTCGAGCGCGCCCGCTTCGACCGGATGCTCGGTTCCGAGCAGATCGGCAACCTGGTGATGGCGCTCGGTACCTCGATCGGTCGCGAGGAGTTCAACGCCGAGAAACTCCGCTACCACAAGATCATCATCATGACGGACGCCGATGTGGACGGCGCCCATATCCGCACGCTGCTCTTGACCTTCTTCTACCGGCAGATGCGCGAGCTGATCGATCGCGGGCACGTCTATATCGCGCAGCCGCCGCTTTACAAGGTCAAGCGCGGCCAGTCCGAGCAGTACCTCAAGGACGAACGGAGCCTCGAGGACTACCTGATCAATACCGGTAGCGACGACGCGGTGCTGGCGACCCGCGACGGGGTCGCCCATGCCGGCGAGGACCTGCTGGCGATCGTTCGGCAGGCGCGCGACATCGTGCATGCCATCGACGGCCTCAACACCCGCTATAACCGCTCGCTGATCGAACAGGCGGCCATTGTCGGCGGGCTGGACGCCGAGGCGCTGCTCGACCCAGATCGGACCCAGACGGTGGTCGAACGGGTCGTGCGCCGGCTCGACCGTCTGGCCGACGAGGTGGAGCGCGGCTGGCAGGGGCGCTCGGACGGCCAGGGCGGACTGATCTTCACCCGCACCATCCGGGGCGTCACCGAAACCCATGCCATCGACGCGCAGCTGCTCGCCAGCGCGGACGCCCGCAAGATCCGGCAGATCGTCGAGAAACTCGCCGACCTCTATGGCGGCGTCGCGACGCTGACCCGCAGGGACGTGACGACGCCGATCTACGGGCCGAGCTCGCTGTTCGCCGCCATCGGCGCGGCTGGCCGCAAGGGCGTTTCGCTGCAGCGCTACAAGGGACTGGGCGAGATGAACCCCGAGCAATTGTGGGAGACCACGCTCGATCCGAACGCGCGCACGCTGCTGCAGGTGCAGATCAAGGACAGCGACGATCACGACCGGCTGTTCTCGGAACTCATGGGCGACCTGGTGGAGCCGCGCCGCGACTTCATCCAGAACAACGCACTGAGCGTCGCCAACCTCGACGTCTAGCGGGAGCGGCCACATGGATTGGGTTGTGGCCGCCATCCTCGTCGCCATTGCCCTCGCCGTGCTGTGGTTTGTCGCTCGTGCGCTGGCAAGGCGCAGTCGCTATGCGCGGCTGATGGCGAAATATGGTGACGACCAGCTGGTCACCGCCATCCTCACCCAGACCATCTGGCAGGGGATGACGGCCGAGCAGCTGCGCGAGGCCTGGGGCGAGCCCGCTGCGATCGAGCAGAAGGTGCTCAAGACCAAGGTCAAGGAAATCTACAAGTACAAGCAGACGGCGCGGAACCGGTTTCGCGACAAGGTCACGCTGGAGGACGGCGTGGTCGTCGGCTGGGACCAGAAATAGCCGCCGGCAGCGCGTCGCTTGACACCGATCAAGCCGGGGCCCGTCGCCTGTGGCATCGGTCGATCTGAAGCGGGAGTGATCGATGCAGACCTACAGGGTGACGGCGGAGCGGGTCGGGCCCCATGGCGGGCTGGCCCGGACCAAGCAGGCCGCCCTCGAGATCGACACCGATCCGGCCGGGCGCGAGGACCTGTTCAACCCCACCGAACTGCTGCTGGCAGCGTTGGCGGGCTGCATCATGAAGGGGATCGAGCGGGTGTCGCCGATGATCTCGTTCGCACTCAGGGGTGTCGAAGTCAGCCTCTCCGCCACGCGCCAGGATGCGCCACCGCTCATCCTCTCGATCGACTACGAGATCGTCGTCGACACCGACGAGGACGACCGGCGGCTCAACCTGCTGCATACCAATGTCCGCAAGTACGGCACGGTTTCCAACACGCTGGCTGCGGCCGTGACGCTCACCGGAACGTTGCGACGCAAGGAGTGAACCGGGCCGGCGGAGCGCGCCTGTCTCCCTGGCGCAACACCCCTTAACCAGCCTGCTTAAGGCCACATAAACCGGCCACATTTAGCTTTGATAGCGATGGGGACCGCGCTGGTGCGGGGCCCGGATTCCGGGGCTCGGCGAGCGTGACGGTCGGACTGCCCGATGGCATCCGCGTCCGGTTCCCCGCTTCGGGAAACGGCACCGGATACAGCCATGCGCAAGAAGAATGCCGGGGCCCTGTTCATGGACTTCCAGATCTCGCCGGACGACCGTGTAGGGGCCACTCCCAAGAAGACGCGCGGCCGCCAGACCAGTGCAAAGCCCGCGTCGAGGAAGCCGGCGCGCGGTGCCCGCATCGAGCCGGGCTTTGCCGATACGGAAATCCATGTCGACGACGAGCACCAGTCGCGGCCGGGCCGCAAGACGCCGCAGCGCGGCAGGACCAAGAAGTCCCGCGGCCGGCGCCAGCGCGAACCCCTGACGCTGGGGCGCGTCGTCTGGAAGCTCGTCTCCTGGGCCTTCATCCTGGGGCTCTGGGGGGCGCTCGCGGCCGGGGCCGTGATCGTCTATTTCGCGGTGCAGCTGCCTTCAGCCGACAGTTGGAAGGTGCCGGACCGTGCCGCCAACATCCGGATCGTTGCAGCGGATGGCCAGCTGATCTCGAACCGCGGCAAATCGGGCGGTGAGGCCATCTCCCTGCACGAGTTGCCCTACTACGTGCCGGCCGCCTTCATCGCCATCGAGGACCGTCGCTTCAAGGACCATTTCGGCGTCGACGTGCTCGGCCTCGTCTCGGTGGCGCTCGAGAGCGTCAGGGCGGGCGAGGTGACCCGCGGCGCCTCGACCATTACCCAGCAGGTCGCCAAGAACCTGTTCCTCACCCCGGACCAGACGCTTGGGCGCAAGGTGCAGGAAATGGTGCTCGCCGTGTGGCTCGAGCAGACCTACAGCAAGGACGAGATCCTCGAACTCTACCTCAACCGGGTGAATTTCGGGCACGAGAAGTATGGAATCGAGGCGGCCAGCCAGTTCTACTTCGGCAAGTCGGCGCGCAACCTGTCGCTCAGCGAAGCGGCGATCTTCGCCGGCTCGCTGCAGGCCCCGTCGCGGCTCAATCCCAAGGGCGACCCGGCGCGCGTCAAGGCGCGCCAGTCGCTGGTCCTTGCCGCCATGGCCAAGGAGGGCTACATCAGTGCGGCCGAGGCCAAGGCCGCTGCCATCGATCCCTCGCAGACCATCCGCACCAAGGTGGTGGGCTCGGAATCCTACGTCGCGGACTGGGTCGAGAGCCTGATGACCGCCTACCTGGGCGAGGTGAAGCAGGACGTCGTCGTCCACACCACCATCAACTGGGATCTGCAGAAGGAAGCCGAGTTCGTCATCAAGGAGGCGGTCGCGGCGCATGGCGCCGACAAGGGTTTCAGCCAGGGGGCGCTGGTCGCCATGGATGTCGACGGCTCGGTCCGCGCCCTCGTGGGCGGGGTGGACTACCAGCAGAGCCAGTACAATCGTGCCGTCACGGCGCGCCGGCAGCCAGGCTCGACTTTCAAGCCCTTCGTCTACCTCGCCGGCATGGAAAAGGGCTACACGCCCGACACGGTGGCCGAGGACAACCCGATCGACATCGGCGGCTGGTCGCCGGAGAATGCCGATGGCAAGTACCTCGGGCAGATGACGCTGCGGCAGGCGCTGGCACTGTCGCGCAACACCGTTGCCGCGCTGCTTGCCAACGATGTCGGTCCGAGCAAGGTGGTCGAGGCGGCGATGCGCATGGGCATTTCCTCCCCGCTGATGGCAGTGCCCTCGATCGCGCTGGGCACGCAGGAAGTGTCGCTGCTCGAACTGACCGCCGGCTATGCCCCGTTCGCCAATGGCGGCATCGGAGTGATCGCCAGCGTCATCACCCGGATCGAGACGCGGGAGGGCAAGGTGCTCTACGACGCCGTGCCGGCCGGACCGGGGCGGGTGATCGAGCCCGATGTCGTCGCCGAGATGAACGACATGCTGCATGCCGCGGTCGAGATCGGCACCGGCAAGCGGGCCCAGCTCAACGGCTGGCCGATGGCCGGCAAGACCGGCACCAGCCAGAAGGCGCGCGACGCGCTGTTCGTGGGCTATACCTCGCGGATGGTCGCCGGCGTATGGCTGGGCAACGACGACGATGTCGGCACCAAGCTCTCTGGTGGCAATGTCCCGGTCGAGATCTGGAGCCAGTTCATGGCCAAGGCGCACCAGGGCATCCCGGTGGCGGACCTTCCCGGCGCATCGAGCCAGCCGGGCTTCGACCAGAACGCCCTGCAGCCGATGGAACAGCCGGCCGTGGAGCGGCCCAAGCGCACGCTGGTCGACCTGCTCGGCGAGATCTTCGGTGGGGGCTGATCGCCTCGGCCTTCAGTCCTGCCCGTAGCCCATCAGCAGCTTGCCGTTCGCCTTGAGCCAGGAGCGGCCCTGGCTCATGTCGGGCAGCGTCCGCTCCACCGTCTTCCAGAAGCTGGGCGAGTGGTTCATGTGGACGAGGTGCGCCACCTCGTGCGCGGCAACGTAGTCGAGCACGAAGGGCGGGGCGAGGACGAGGCGCCAGTTGTAGTTGAGCCGGCCGGTGGACGAGCACGAGCCCCAACGCGTCGTCTGGCTGCGCATCGCCACCGAGCGCACGGTGACATCCAGCCTCTCGGCGTGGATGGCGGAGCGCGCCGAAAGATCGACAAGCGCCTCAGCCTTCAGCCACTCGGTCAGACGTCGCGCCAGGTGGGCCGCCTCGCCGGGTACGAGCAGCGACGGTTCGCCGTCGATCTCGGCGACGTCGACCCGTCCCCGCAGCCGACCGGTGGCGTGAATGCGGTGAACAGCACCACGCAGCGGCACCAGCTCGCCGTCGGCGAACGGTGTCCGCGGGGCGCTGCGCCTCATGCGCGCAGCAAGCCAGCCTTCGTGGCGGTGGAGGAACGCCTCGGCTTCCTTCCAGCGGCCATGGCTGGGCAGGGTGAGCACGGGATCGCCGTGGTGCGGCACGCTCAGCCGGTAGCTGCGCGCCCGGGCACTGACCTTGACCATCACTTCCACCCGCCGGCCGTCGAGCACCAGCGCGCAGCGGTCGGGTATCCTGGCGGGGAAGAGGAAGTTCATGCCGCGATCATCGCCGATTCGGGCTGTCGCCGAACGACAAAAAAGCGCCTCCCCGAAGGGAGGCGCAGTGGTCAGGAGAACACGGGAGAAATGCCGTCAGGCATTGGTCCCGTTGTTGTCGCCATAGCTGGACCGATTGCCGTTGCGGTCGCGCATGAAGCGGTCGAACTCCTCGCGGTCGCGAGCCATGCGGAGATTGCGCATGTACTCGTGGAAGGCGTGGATTTCCCCGTCGAGGCGCCTGCGCTCCTCTTCGAGACGCTTCAGTTGCTCGGCCCGGTACTCGTCGAAGGCGGCATTGCCGCTCGCCGAGTGGAAGCCGCCATGCCGGAAGGCATGACCTTTCGAGCAGTTCTCGGCCCAGGCGCGGGAGCGGTTGACGAACCGTTCCGCCTTGTCCGTCGAGCCCCCGAACATCTCGCCCCACAGGATATAGGCGAGCATTGCAAGGCCGAGCGGCCAGAAGATGACGAAGCCCAGGACCATCAAGGCGATGGTCAGCGGGCTCCATTGCGGTTTGATAATCGCGGTATGCATGGACTTGTCTCCCAGTCACGAACAGGGGGGATGTGGTCCCATGCGGCGGGGGGTCAAGCGCGGTGCTCACGGATTTTTGCCCTTGAAATGCCGCGCCGGGTTTCCCATGCAGGCGAGGGGCGGTGGGGGAGGCAGGACTTGACCGAATCGAACAGTGCAGCACCGGCGGGCGCCCGCTTCCCCGGAAGCTGGCGGCCGCTGCGTCTCGGTACGCTGGTCGGCCTGCGCTGGCTGGCGATCACCGGGCAGGCGCTCGGCGTGCTGTTCGTGCAGTTCGGGCTGGGCTACCCGCTGCCCCTGCTCGGGTGCCTGCTGCTGATCGGCCTCTCGGTCGGGCTCAATCTCTGGCTGGTCCTGCGGCTGGGCGAGGCGCACCGCCCCTCGCCGATGGTCGCAACCCTGCAGCTGGCCTGGGACCTGAGCCAGCTCAGTGCGCTGCTGGCGCTGACCGGGGGGTTGCAGAACCCGTTTTCGCTGCTGCTGCTGGCACCGGTCTCGGTGTCGGCGACGACGCTTCCCCAGCGTTCGACCCTGGTGCTCGCGGGCATCGCGGCGGTTCTGGCCTCGGGGCTGGCGGTGTTCCACCTCGACCTGCCCTGGCGTCCAGGTGAGCGGCTCGCATTCGACCGGGTCTATGTCATCGGCATCTGGGTGAGCCTGATCTGCGGCGTCACCTTCATCGCCGCCTATACCAACCGGGTGGCGCACGAGGCGCGACAACTGGCGGACGCGCTGGCAGCGACCGAGCTGGCGCTGTCCCGGCACGAGCAGCTCAGTGCGCTCGACGGCCTCGCGGCGGCGGCGGCGCACGAACTGGGCACGCCGCTCTCCACCATTGCGCTTGCCGCCCGCGAGATCCGCGACGAGGTGCCCGAGGGTCCGGTGCGCGAGGACGTCGAACTGATCATGTCGCAGGCGGCGCGCTGCCGCGTCATCCTTGGCAGGCTCCGCAGCCTGCACGATTCGCCGGGCGACCCGTTCGCCGCAGTGCCGCTCGGAGCATTGCTCGCAGAGGTGGTTCAGCCGCTCGCCGGCCGCGGCACGACAATCTCGATCCGGACCGACAAGGCGGCAGGCGAGGAGCCGGTGATCCCGCGTTCGGCCGGCCTGCTCTATGGCCTCGGCAACCTGATCGAGAATGCGGCGCAGTTCGCGCAGAAGGCGGTGCTGATCGAGGCGAGCTGGGACAGGGTGGCGCTGACCATCACCATCACCGACGACGGCCCGGGCTTTCCGCCCGAACTCGTGACCCGGCTGGGCGAGCCGTACCTGACCAGCCGCCCGCGCTCGGCCGAGAGCGGCGAGCCGGGCGGGCTGGGGCTGGGCATCTTCATCTCCAAGACCCTGCTCGAGCGCACCGGGGCGCGGCTGAGCTTCGAGAACGAGGCGGCACACGGGCATGCGCGGGTGCGGCTGATCTGGCCGCGTGGTGCCTTCGAACACAGGTGAGGCAGAATTCCTGCGACCTTTTGACCTTTTCGCCCAAAACCCTTACATGGGCGACAATGAGCACAGTTGATGAACTCCTGGCAGCCGACAGAAGCCTGCTGCTGGTCGATGACGACAAGACCTTCCTCACCCGCCTCGAGCGGGCGATGCAGAAACGTGGCTTCGATGTGCGGATCGCCGATACCGTAGCAGGCGGCCTTGCCGCCGTCGCCGAGGCCCCGCCGGCCTATGCGGTGGTGGACCTCCGCCTCGAGGACGGAAACGGCCTCGACGTGGTCGCCGCGCTCCACACCCGACGGACCGACGCGCGGGTGGTGGTGCTCACCGGCTACGGCAACATCGCGACGGCGGTGACGGCGGTGAAGCTGGGGGCGGTCGACTATCTCAGCAAGCCTGCCGATGCCGAGGACGTGATCAACGCCCTGCTCGCCACCGGCGGTGCGCCACCGGAGCCGCCGGAGAACCCGATGTCGGCGGACCGGGTGCGCTGGGAGCATATCCAGCGCGTCTACGAGCTGTGCGATCGCAACGTGTCGGAGACGGCACGGCGGCTCAACATGCACCGCCGCACGCTGCAGCGCATACTCGCCAAGCGCGCCCCAAAATAACCGAACACTCCCGAGGGACGCTGCCATGACGGTCACGCTGCATTTCCACGGGGCGGCAGGGACCGTCACGGGCTCGTGCTACCGCGTCGTGCACCCGGCCGGGCAGTTCCTCGTCGACTGCGGGCTGTTCCAGGGCAATCGCACGGTTCGGGACCTCAACTTCAAGCCGTTCCCCTTCGACCCGCGACGCATCGATTTCGCACTGCTGACGCATGCCCATATCGATCACGCAGGATTGCTGCCACGTCTGGTGCACCTGGGCTTCAGGAAGCCGATCTGGATGACCGAGCCTACGTCCGGCCTGCTGGAATACCTGCTGCCGGATGCTGCAGGCATCCAGGAGAGCGAGGCGGAGCGGGTGACCCGCAAGGCGGCGCGCCGCGCCGATCCCCCGGCCAAGCCGCTCTACACGATGGAAGACGCCGCAGCGGCGCTGAAGCTCCGCCGGACGCTGGCCTATGGAGCGTGGAGCGAACCGGGGCCCGGGGTACGGGTCCGCTACTGGAACGCCGGCCACATCCTGGGCTCGGCCTCGATCGAACTCGAGGTCCGGGACAGCAACGGCAAGGCCATCCGCATGCTGTTCTCGGGTGATCTGGGGCCGGACCAGAAGGTGTTCTACGAGGGCCCGGACGCGCCGTCGGACTTCGACTACATCCTCGCCGAATCCACCTATGGCGGGCGGGAACGCGAGGACTTCACGCTCGAGCAGCGGCGCGACGCTCTCAAGACCGAGATCAACGAGGCGCTCGGTCGCGGCGGGAACCTGGTGATCCCGACCTTCGCGGTCGAACGCAGCCAGGAGTTGCTGCACGATATCGGCGTGCTGATCCGGGACGGCGACATCTCGCCCAGCCTGGTGTTCCTCGACAGCCCGCTCGCCTCCAAGATAACGGGGGTCTATCGCCAGCACGCGGGGATGTTCGACGACCTGGAGCTGAGCGCCGAGGCGCTGTTCAACGATCCGCGCTTCCGGCTGGTTGAGGCGGTCGCCGAGAGCAAGGCAATCAATTCGATCCGCGGCGGCGCCATCATCATGTCGGCCTCCGGCATGTGCGAGGCGGGCCGCATCAAACATCACCTCAGGAACAATCTGCCGCGTGGCAATGCCACGGTGCTGTTCGTCGGTTACCAGGCGCCGGGTACGCTGGGCCAGATCATCCAGTCGGGTGCTCGCGAGGTACGGATCCACTCCGACATCGTGCCGGTGCGGGCCCGTATCCGCAGCCTGGGCAACTACTCGGCCCATGCCGATCATTCCGAACTGGTCGAATGGGTGACCCGGCGCCTGCCGGCGCATGGCGCGATCTTCCTCACCCACGGCGAGGACGAGGAGCGGGCGGCGCTCAGGACCGCGCTGATGCATGATGACGGCCTTGCCAGCGACCAGGTGCTGATGCCGATGCTGGACGACCAGTTCGAGCTGCGGGCCGAGGGCGTCGCCGGCGTCGGGCATCCCGACCGGCCACGCCTCGACATGGACCAGGTGACGCTGGACTGGCACAATGCCTATGCCAACTTCCTGATCGAGCTCTCGAACCGGCTGCAGGCAGAGCCCGACGACCACCGTCGGCTCGAACTCATGTCGGTGCTGACGACAACGCTCGGGGCAGGCCCGGGGGTGAGCGGAGCAAGCCCGAAGCCGGCCACGCACCGGGTGCCGCACGGCGAGGCCGGCGACGAATAGTCAGCCTGCCTCCTCGTTCTTTCTCGGGGGCGGAGCCAGGTAGCGCGCCAGATAGATGGCCAGCAGCAGCGGCGGCAGCATCACTGCGAAGCTGATCCGGATCGAGGATGTCGTGGCGATGGCACCAAGCAGGGCCGGCGCCCCCAGCAGCAACACCTGCTGGCTCATGGTCAGCGCCGCAACGTTCTCGGAGGCCGGGCGGTCGCCGAGCCGGGCCGCGGCCGAAGTCGAGAGCGGAAAGGCGACGCAGACGCCGAAGCCGATCAGGGTGAAGCCGAGGAGCGCCACGACCAGGCTGGGCGAGAAGACGACCAGCAGCAGGCCGCAGAGCGCCGTCACGGCGAGCGCGCGCGCCAGCCGCACCGGCCCCCAGCGCGTCACCGCGCGATCGGCGAGCAGCCTGCCGATCGACTGCGCAGCCATGAAGGCGGGGAGTGTCAGCGTGTCGACCCAGTCCGGTGCGGAGAAGCTGTCGCGCATGAAGATCACCGACCAGTTCCTGAGGCCGCCCTCGAGCAGGGCAGAGGCGAAGGCGTAGCCGAGCAGCAGCAGCGTCATGGTGGTGGGAACGGCGATGCGGATGCCTTTCGCTGGAGCGCCGTGGGCCCGTGGCGGCGCGCTGACGAGGCCCAGGGCCGACGCCAGGATGCCGGCAACGACCAGCGGCACGACGAGGCCGAAATGCAGCGCCGGCGCCACGCCGAGCCCGCGCATCAGCGTCGCCAGCAGCGAGGCCGACAGCAGGCCGATGCTCCACACGCCATGGCAGGTGTTCATCAGCCGGCGTCCGTCGGTCGCCTCGATGCGGTCCGCCTCCACGTTGATGGCGATATTGCTGAGCCCGAATATGCCGCCATAGAGGGCGAAGCCGGCGAACAGGGCGGCGGCGCTCGGGGCCAGCGCGATCAGCACCATGGTCGTCGCCATGGCCGGGATCGCCGTGAGGATCACCAGCCGGGTACCGACCCGCTCGACGACGAGGCTGGCGAACAGGAAGGTGACGATGGCGCCGGCCGGTTGTCCGAGCAGGGCGAGGCCGAGAGCAGCCTCGTCGAGCCGGAGCGCCTGCTGCAGATCGGGCAGGCGGGCGAACAGGCCGCCCTGCGAGATCGCGTGGCAGAGGAAGACGAGAACGATGCGCTGCCGGGAGGTCACCTCAGTTCGATCCGCTCCACCAGTACCTCGTGGGTCTGCTTGCTGAGGCGGCGCTTGGTCTCGAAATTGCCCTGCCCCATGTCGATGCGCGCGAAGCCGGCTGCAAATGCGTCGCGGATCATCAGCACGTTGGCGGTGAAGCCCGGGGAATAGTGGTCGAACGCGGGGTCGTGGGTGATCTTGGAGTAGTTGAGCGTCTCGCGCTCCTCAAAGCAGAGCTTGGCCGCGATGATTCGTTCGCCGACTCGCATGGTGGTCACCCAGGCTTCGGGCGCGTCCTCGCCACGCAGCAGCCTATCGGTAAAGCGGTCGATGCTGCGGTCCTGCAGCCAGTCCGCCTCGACCCCCTTCTCCCTCGCCCATTGCCGCTTGCGCTCGAACAGCCAGGCGATGGCCGCGAACCGGGCCTCTCCGGTCTCCCGGCGATAGCTGTAGCCCTCGAGCGCCTCCAGCTGTCGCAGGTGTCGCCGGTGCCCCTGGCGCGTCTTCTGCGACAGGCTCATCAGATAGGCTTCGTAGTCGGCATGGCGGGTGAGGTCGAGCGACACTGCGACCAGCCGCGACCGGGTGCGGCTCTTCAGCCCCAGGTCGGCAGCGGCGGCACGGAGCGGGCAATCGTCGCGCAACCTCTGCGCGCGCAGGATGCGCGGGAAGGCTACCGCGCGGCGCAGGGCGAGCAACAGCGCGCGGGCCTGCTCCCCGGTCCGCGCCGACGGCTCGTAGAGCACGTCGTCATGCTGCGGCGTGCCGGAGTTGAGAAAGCCGATCGCCGGCCAGAGGTTGAACAGGTGGAGCACGAATGCACCGGCCATTGCCAGCCGGCCATTGTCGCGGACCAGAACGATGCGCAACCGGTTGGGAAAGCGGCGCCACCTGAGCTCCCAGCTGAGCCACAGCCACTTGTGCGACAGGAACACCGAGGCGAAGCGGGCCCGCGCCCGCAACTGCTCCCACTCCTCGCGCATGGCGAGAAAGGCGCGATAGTCGCGCAGCACTTCGACGGTCAGCCCCGAGGGCAGGGGGTCACTTCTCACCGGGATCCATCAGGACGTGCACACGGTCCGCCCCGAGCCGGGCCAGCTTGAGCAGCATGGCCTTGCGACGGGCCGGGGGCAATGGCTGTTCCGACCCCGTGCGCAGGATGGCCGCGTCGTGACCATCGCCCACGATCAGGCCTTCGTCGGCGGGGAAGATGCTCGGGTCGAGCTCGGGGGGCTTGGCGAAGAAGAAGCGATCACAGAAGTCCTTGTAGTGCGGCCACTTCCGATCGACCTGGAAGTCGACAAGGCTCGACTTGATCTCGACGATCCAGATCTCCCCCCTGGGGCCGAGTGCGAGCACGTCGGCGCGCCGGCCGTTGGCCAGCGGCACTTCGGCGAAGCAGCAGAAATCGTGCGCGGACCGCAGGAACCGCATGACGCCGCGTTGCACCCTGAGTGCCGTCGGCGACTGCCTCAGATCGACGATCTGTCCCAGCTCAGCCATGCGGCGTCGTCGGTTCGGGTTCGGTAAGCAGCGGCACTGGCCGCGGCGCCAGCGCGCGGATCACCAGCAAGGCCGACAGGATCAGCGGCACGCAGACGAAATAGGAGATGCGGATGCCGAAGCTCTCGGCGACAAAGCCAAGCAGCGGCGGGCCGAGGAAGAACACCACGAAGGTCATCTGCCCCAGCGAGGCGACATTGACCGCCGCCGGCCGGTCGGTGCGCTGTGCCGCCGCGGACACCGCCAGCGGATAGACCGACGAGCAGCCCAGACCCATCAGCATGAAGCCGAACAGCGCCACATAGGGATGCGGCGCCACGCCGACGAGGATCAGCCCGGCCGCGGCGATGCCCAGCAGGCTGCCGGCAACGACACGCGGACTGTAGCGCTCGACCACCGGATCCATGAACAACCGCGCCAGCGCCATCAGCAGCGAGAAGATGGTGATCGACATCCCGCCCACGAAGGGTGGCACGTCGAACACGTCCCGCATGTAGATCGCCGACCAGTCTATGCCAGCGCCCTCGACCAGCAGCGGCGCCGCCCCGATCAGGCAGAGCGGCAGCAGCCCGGAGGTCGGAAAGGCGATCAACGGCACGGCACCGGCATGGCTGTCGGCGCGATGCGGTGCATCCTCGATCTTCCAGAACATCACCAGCCCGGCGGCAACCACCACCAGCAGCGCCAGGAAAGTGTGCATGTGCACCGAGATCTCCATTTGCCGCACGCCCGCCGAGATGAAGGCGGTCACGAAGAAACCGAGGCTCCACATGCCGTGCGCCCGACTCATGATGCGAAAGCCAAGCTGCGCCTCGTGCCGGTCGGTCTGCAGGTTGACATTGATTTCGAGCGCCCCGGCGAACAGCCCGGCGATGAAGAAGATCGGGATCAGCAGCAAGGCGGACGGCACCCAGGGGACGATCGCATACATCAGCGAGGCGCCAAACACGGTGACGAACGCCGTGGTGCGGGCGCCGAAGCGCTCGATCAGCGGCCCCGACACGGTGAGCCCGACCAGCGCCCCGATCGACATGGCGATCAGCGTCAGCCCGAGTTGGCCCTCGGTGAGGTCGAGTGAGCGCTGCAGGTCCGGCAACCGGGACAGCAGCGCACCCATCGATAGTGCGAACACGAAGAAGATGCCGTAGATGCGATGGTGGGGCTTCACTGGACGTCAACCGATCTCGTGGCGCAGCGGCTTTCGGCCCAGCGCATCGGCGAAGACCAGGCTCAGCACCACCAGCGGGATGCCGATGCCGAAGGACCAGCGGATGCCGAAATGTTCGGCGATGTAGCCCAGGAGCGGCGGGCCGAGGAGAAAGGCGACGAACGAGGTCTGCGCCAGCGAGGCGACATTGGTCGCCGCGGGCCGGTCGGTGCGCTGTGCCGCCGCCGACATGGCGAGCGGGAAGATGACGCTGGTCCCTACCCCCATCAGCCCGAAGCCGAGCAGCGCCATCCAGTCGGCGGTGGCAAAAAAGACCAGCACGGCACCGATGCCGAGCACGCCCAGCAGCACGCGCGACACCACTGTCGGGCTGTAGCGCTCGACGAAGGGATCGGCAAAGAAGCGGGTCGCGGCCTGGGTGAAGGCGCCGAGCGCCACCGCAAAGCCGGCAAGGAAGGGGGTCACGGCGAACTCGTCGCGCATGTAGATGGCGGACCAGTCGATGCCGGCGCCTTCCATGATCATGGCGGAAAGGGTCACGATGACGAGCACCATGATGGCGAGTGTCGGCGTGGCGAAGCCCTTGGTCTCCTCGGTCGATCCGCCGGTGCGGTGCGGCGCGGGATCGAAGCGGCCGAGCAGCAGCGCCACCCCGGTGACCACCACGGGAACCATGAGGAAAGGTGCACCCGGAAATCGAGGCCGATCTGGGCGATCGCGGCGCTGACGAGACCGGACGAGAAGAAGCCGAAGCTCCAGAAGGCGTGTGCCCGGTTCATGATCCGGTGCCCGAGCAGGTGTTCGGTCCGGTCTGCCTCGAGATTGAGGATGATCTCGATGCCGCCGATGACGAGCCCGACCGGCAGCAGCAGCAGGAAGAAGGCCAGTGGCCCCGTGGCGAGCACTGAAATCGCATAGCCGAGCGACAACAGCGGAATGAGCATGAGGATGGCGCGCCGGTAGCCGGCCCTTTCGAGCAGCGGGCCGGCGAAGCTCAGTGAGATCAGGGTGCCGGCGGCAGCGCCGATCAGCCCGAAGCCCAGCGCCCCCTCCTCGATGCCCATGGCATGCTGGATGTCGCCCAGCCGAGGGGGCAGGCTGCCCATGCAGAACGAATAGATGAAGAAGCCGCCATAGACACGCTGCTGGGGCGGCAGCTCAAGACCGATTCGCATGCTGGAAAGACCCACGAGGAACTGCGGGCACCCTAGAGAAATCGCTGCAGCCGATCAAGCGAGCGGGCCTCGGGCGGGCCTCAGCCGCCGGCGCGCATCTCATCGCGCAGCACGCTGACCCCGGCGGTGGCGGTGCGCATGATCTCGAGCCGCCGGTACTGGCTGCGGCTGTCTCCGCTGACGCTGCGGCGTTCGGGCCCGAGATAGGCCGAGGTCTCGTGGAACACGATCGGACGTTCGACCATGCGCTTCAGTCGTCCGGTGATGCGCTGCGGCGTGAAGGGCAGCGTGATGACGTCGTCGAACCCCATGTCGATGCAGAGCCGGATCTGGTCGAGCGAGGGGCTCTCGGCGAAATAGACCAGGGGAGAGAGGCGGATTCGGCGGCTGGGGGAGAAGCGGATGCTGTCGGCGACCGGCTTGAGCGAGGGGACCTCGTCGACCGCGGCGAACATGAAGAACAGCAGCGGGGTCTGATGCGCCTGGGTCTCGGCAGCAGCGAGGCCGGAATAGGGCAGCACCACCGCGAATCCCAGGGAACGCGCCATGTCCCTGAGTGCCTCACCGGCGCCATCGGATGGCCCCACCACATAGGCACAAGCCTTCATCGGCTCGTCTCCATACCCTGCATTCCCGACTGCACAGGCTAGCCCGGTCGGATTGCGCCGAGGTTAAGGCCTCCTCCGCTCGCCGCGGAACAGGGGGCCATGTTCCTTGAGCAGGCGAGCGATCCGGTCTGCCAAGACGCGGATCTCCGGCCGGTGCCGATCCTCGTGGTGCGAGACCAGCCACTGTTCGGTGGTGAGGTCCGCGATCGGGGTGGCCACCCGGACCAGCCGCTCGTCGCTGTCACCGACGAAACAGGGAAATACTCCCAGTCCGGCACCGGCAGCGACCAGTTCGCGGACGCTGTGCACGTCGTTGCCGCGCACCGCGATGCGATCGCCGTGATGGGCCATCAGCCAGCGTGCGGAGGCGACGTTCGCCGCCTCGCCGGTGACGCCGACGAACATGCCGGCCTCGACGCCGTTGATCAGTTGGCGGCCGGCATAGAGCGCGTGCGCCACCCGTCCGACCTGGCGGCCGGCGAGGTTCGGCTCGGTCGGACGTTCCGAGCGCAACCCCAGGTCGGCGGCACGCCGGCCGATGTCAAGCTTGCCATAGGCGGTGGCGAACTCGATGCGCACCCGGTCCGAGACATGCCAGAGCGAATCGATGTGGCGGGCGAGGAAGGCCGACGTCCACGTGCCGGCCGAGATGCGCACCAGTTGTTCACCTACTGCGCCGTCGCGCCAGCGGGTGAGCGCCAGCATCGCCTGTTCGACGTCCTCGGCGCGCCGGAGGAGTTCCTCGCCGGCGCGCGTCATCTGGTAGCCGGTTTGCCTGCGCACGAACAGCGCTTCGCCGATCTGCTGCTCGAGCGCGGTGACGCGTCGCCCCAGCGTCGCGGCGCTGAAGCCGGTCGTCTTCGACGCCGCGCTCAGTCCCCCGAGGCGCGCGACGTCGAGGAAAAGGCGCAGGTCATCCCAGGATATGGCGCTCATCGTTCAGAATTGAAAAGCTCGTTGCGATGCTGCTTGTAGCGCCTTGAGCGCCGGATCGGCAACAATGATGGCATCCAAGTTGTTCCAGTGTCGAGGAAACCCCGCGCCGGACGACAAACCTGCAGAGCTTCGCCGGAAGTGAGCTGCCTCCTGCCAGGGAGACAGCGTCGGCGCTGCATTGCCTGGATGAAAAGGAGACTTGACGATGATCTTCGGTACGCTCACCCGCCGTCTCGGCCAATGGCAGCGCATCCGCCGCGACATCCGGCGGCTCGAGGGCCTCGACGACCGACTGCTGGACGACATGGGCATTCCGCGCGAGACCATCAGCCGGCGGCTCAGGGGGCAGGCAGCGATGAATTCCGCCGCCCCTGAAACGCCCCGGGGATGCTCAGGCCGACGGCCTGAGCACGTTGCGCAGCGCGGCCTCGGCCGCTTCGATGCTGGCAAAGACCTGACCGTCGACGCCGAAGGCATCGAGCTTGACGGCAAGGAAGCGGAAGCCGGCGCCGTGGACGATGAGCACGCCCTTGGGCTCGCCATCGATATCGATGGCTATCGGTCTGGCGCCATGTGGCTTATCAAAAACTGCATGCTGCATGGAAGAACCTCCATCGGCACGTCATGGGTGACGGCCGGGGTGTTAGCTGAACTGTGAGACGAAGAGGTGACGGCGGTCACATTCGTTTGGTTCGGCAACACCCGCTCGAGGAGCCTACCCATTTGCCGATGATCCCGGTTTGGAGCGCGGCGCGAAGTGCAGTGTGCATGTTCGTCTCCCTTCCGGCGGCCAGTGGCCTGGGTTCAGATCCAGCGAGCCGAGTCTGACATCGGCTCCGCAGCTATTGTAGGGCGGACATGAGTCCACCACACGGCGACTATGCGATGGTCCGACGCATTTGCCAATCCGGCTTTGGTCGCTATCGCCAGCCCTGCGCCAAGATAGGCCTGCGGAGCGCGGCTTGCCAGAGGGCCCTGCACCAAAGTGCCTGGTGGCGGCGGAAAAACTTGCCGCGCGCGGCGTATCGGAGCGCGGCGGAACGGCATCGCTGACCCCGGCTGCGCCCTATCCGCAACGGCCGCTTGGAAAGTCTCCCGCCGATCGAAAGCGGCGGGGCTTCCCGCCTTGAAATCGATTGCATATTCTGTTGTGGTGACCGGGATCGGACCCGGAGAAGCGTCAGCGGCGCGCCGAAAATGCCTCGCAGAAGGTAGCTGTCCGCGAGAGGGAGGGGATCATTGGGCGACCAGGAAACACGCCTTGAAAAGCGTGGCCGTCGGCGCGTCGGCGGCGACACGCCGGCGGCGCAGCGTCCGGGCCGCAAGTCCGACGGCAAGCCGACGCTGCGCACCATTGCGCAGATGACCGGGCTCGCCATCACCACGATCTCGCGTGCCCTCAACAACGCGCCCGAATTGTCGGAAGAGACCCGCGTCCGGGTGCAGAAGATCGCCGCCGAAATCGGCTACGTCCCCGATCGCACCGCGCTGCGGCTGAAGACCGGCCGTACCCACGTGATCAGCCTGATTCTCGACCCGCACGACGAGATCCTGGGCTTCGGCCAGTCGATGGTCTCGGGGCTGACCACGGCGCTCCGCGGCACGCCGTACCACCTCGTCATCACGCCGAACTATCCCTACTCGTCGCCGCTCGAGCCGATCCTGTACATTCTGCGCAACAAGGCGGCCGACGGGGTGATCTTCTCGCGGACCGAGCCCGACGACCCGCGGGTCAGGCTGCTGCTGGAGAACGACTTCCCGTTCGTGTCGCACGGCCGCACCAGCCATTCCGAACCGCATCCGTTCGTCGACTACGACAACCATGCCTTTGCCTACCATGCGGCAATGCGGCTCCGGTCCAAGGGCTGCCGCAAGCTCACCATCATCCTGCCGCCGACCCAGTTCAGCTTCGGCAACCACCTGCGCTCGGGCTTCATGTCGGCGGTCGAGGAAAGCGGGCTCGACTGGGAGATCTTCGCCGGTGCGACGCTCGACAACACGGCCGACGAAATCCGGCTCGCGACAATGCAGCGGATCGGTGCGCCCGGGGCCCCGGACGGCTATATCTGCACCGGGGACGCCGCGGCGCTTGCCGTGATGGCCGGCATCACCGATGCGGGACGGGTCATTGGGCGCGACGTCGAAGTGGTGGCCAAGCAGACCTCCGGGATCTTCAGCCAGGTGCGGCCCAGGGTCGACGCGATCTTCGAGGACACGGCCCTCGCCGGGCTGGAGATGGGGCAACTGCTGCTGCGCCGGATCAATGGCGAACCCGCCGCGGCCCTGCAGATCCTGCACCAGCCCGAGATCTGGTTCTAGCCGTCCTTTCCGGACGTCAGCTGCCTTCGAGCTCCTCGCGCAGGGCCTCGAGTTCGAGCCACTCGTCCTCGGCCCGCGAGAGCGCCGCCTGGGCCGTGCCCAGCTTCTGGCTGGTTTCGGCGAAGGCCGCGGGGCTGCGTGCATAGAACTCGGCGTCGGCGAGCTGATTGTTGAGCCGGGCAATCAGCTGTTCAAGGCGCGCCATCTCGGCGGGCAGGGTCTCGAGCGCATGCTTGTGCTTGAACGACAGCTTCTGTCGTGGTGCGGCAGGCGACGGAGCGGCGGACGAGGCAGCAGCCGTCCTGGGCGCAGCGGCCCTTGCCTTTTCCGCAACCGGTGCAGTCACACCGAAACCCCGTTGCGAGACCATATCGGAGTAGCCGCCGGCATATTCCGTCCAGCGTCCCTGCCCCTCGGCGACGATCACCGAGGTCGCAACGCGGTCGAGGAAGTCGCGATCGTGGCTGACCACGATCACCGTACCCGGGTAGTCCGCGAGCATTTCCTGCAGCAAGTCCAGCGTCTCGAGGTCGAGATCGTTGGTGGGCTCGTCGAGGACCAGCACATTGGAGGGCAGCGCCAGCGCCCGGGCCAAGGCCAGCCGGCCGCGCTCGCCGCCCGAGAGCTTGCCCACGGCGGTGCCAGCCTGCTCGGGGCTGAACAGAAAGTCCTTGAGGTAGCCCATGAAGTGCTTGGGTACACCATTGATCACGAGCGTGTCCGACCCGCCCCCGGTGACGGCCTCCTTGAGCGTCATGTCGGCTGTGAGCGTGGCGCGACGCTGGTCGAGGCTGGCAAGTTCCAGGTTGGCGCCGAGCTTCACCCTGCCACTGTCGGGGGCGAGTTCGCCGGTCAGCAGCTTGATCAGGGTGGTCTTGCCGGCGCCATTGGCGCCGATGATCCCCAGCCGGTCACCGCGGATCACGCGGGTGGAGAAGTCGGCAACGATGGGGCGCTCGCCGAAACGCTTGGAGATATCCCTGGCCTCGACCACCAGCTTGCCCGACGTCTCGCCTTCGGCAACGCTGATCCGGACGTCGCCGACGGCGCGCTTCAGCTCCCGACGCTCCTGCCGGAGAGTGTGCAGGCCCTCGAGCCGACGCACGTTGCGCTTGCGCCGGGCGGTGACGCCATAGGTCAGCCAGTGCTCCTCGCGCACGATCTGGCGATCGAGCTTGTGGCGGGCCGTTTCTTCTTCTTCCAGCACCTGGTCGCGCCATGCCTCGAAGCCGGCAAAGCCCCGGTCGAGCCGCCGGGTCACGCCGCGATCAAGCCAGACGGTCGAACGGGTGAGATCGGCGAGGAAGCGCCGGTCATGGCTGATGATGACCAGCGCCGAGCGCAGGCCGGCCAGTTCCGCCTCCAGCCACTCGATCGCCGGCAGGTCAAGATGGTTGGTCGGCTCATCGAGCAGGATCACGTCGGGTTCGGGCGCCAGCACCCGCGCCAGCGCCGCGCGCCGAGCTTCGCCGCCCGAGAGGCGCGAGGGCTCCTCGGTGCCACTGAGCCCCAGGGCGTTGAGCAGATAGGTGGCGCGATAGGCGTCGTCGCCGGCCTGCATGCCGCCCTCGACATAGGCGAGCGCCGTCGCAAAGCCCGTGAGGTCGGGCTCCTGCGGCAGGTAGCGGATGGTGGCGCCCGGCTGCAGGAAGCGACGGCCCCCATCGGGCTCGATCTCGCCGGCGGCGATCTTCAGCAGCGTCGACTTGCCCGAGCCGTTGCGCCCGACCAGCGCCACCTTCTCGCCCGCAAGCACCGACAGTTCGGCGTTTTCGAGCAGATCGGTGGAACCCAGCCTCAGGCTGATCGCATTGAGAAGAAGAATCGGCGCGGCGGCCATGACGGGGTCCGGTGGGTCTCGAGGATGCGCATAGAGCATGGCGCGGGGGGGAGATCAACGACGCCGAAGGCGGTGACGCATTCGGTGGAGCGGCGCACCGAGTCGGGCCAGTGGCGCTCAACACGCGGCATGATCTGACAATGGGCGTAATTTTCACGGCTTGTGATCCTGAACGAACGCTAAACAGCGGGATCAGTGTGCGTTCAATCCGCTGGTGGCAGAAGCACGCCATTCGCTGACGCACCGGACATCGGCGAATGCGGTTGAAGCGGAGCGAAGAGCGCTCCGGGCCGCCGGATCCGGAACAGGAGAGACCAATGAATACCATCAAGATCGCCGGAGCGGCCGTCGCCGTGCTCGTGCTGGCCACCAGCTTTGCCCAGGCGGGCAATGGCGGCATCCGGATCAACCAGACCAACGGACAAGTCCTGCAGCTCGCAAAGCTGGCGGCCTGCGAAGTCGCGGGCACGCCGTCGGAGTTTCCCGACGACATCTGGCTGGTCAACAAGGGCGCCGGCAAGCTGGTCGCCGGCACGCAGATCAAGTGGAACGTGAACGGCTACAGCAACCTCAAGGGCACCCACACCCTCGTCGCCGCGCTCAATCCGGGACAGGGCGTCAAGCTCAACGGTGTGCTCGGCAGCGGCGTCGAAGCCGGCCATCCCTGCTCGGCCAAGGCCCTGTGAAGTCCAGCCGACCGACTCTGCGACCGGCCGTCACTGGCCGGTTCGAGAGCCCGTCGGGCCCATCCCGGCCACGCCGGCACGTGCATGAGGGTCAGCTCCCTTGCGCGCCTGCCGGCGGGTCCGGACCCCGATACCGGCGTCAGTTCGCCGTCTGTGCCACCAGCACCGGCTCCATCTCCTCGAACGTCAGCCCCAGCCGGTCGCGCAGCGAGCGGCGCTTGCTGGCGAGGTCGGCAATCGTGTAGCTGTCGAGCACGTTGAAGAAGGCGCCGAGCGCCTCGCGCAGGGCCGAGTTGACGTCGCAATTGCCGGCCAGCGGACAGGCAATGTCTCCATCCTCGAAGCACTCGGCCATCGAGAAGCTCTCCTCGGTCAGCCGGATGGTATCGAGCAGCGTGATCTCCTCGGCGGGCCGGCCGAGCCGGATGCCGCCGCGACGGCCGCGCACCGTCTCGATGAGGCCGTTCTCGACCAGCGGCTTGATCAGCTTGAACAGGAACAGCTCGGAGATCGCGTGGGCCCTCGCAATGTCGGCGACCCGGCTGAGGCCCGGATCGTTGACCGCGCAGTAGATCAGCGTGCGGATGGCGTAGTTGGACTGTCGGGTCAGGCGCATGAAGGGCTCCGTGCGGACGGGATACTGCTCCCGGCCTTAGGTCGCGGAACCGGGCCCGCCAATCTTCCGATTCGCCTGCCCGTGATACCTCCGCGACCTTCAGTTTATAACAGTTCTAAACTTCGTCAAGTTAACCTGAGCACAAGGTTCAGGATTGCTCCCGCAAATAGGGCCTGTGCAGCGCCAGGTCGGCCGGACCGAGGCGGTCCTGCGCGGTGAAGCTCTGGTGCCAGTAGGGGTAGATCAGTGGCGGCTGGCTGACCTTGTCGAGTTTTGCCACGTCTCCGGGCGTCAGCTTCAGTTCGGCGGCCCCGAGGTTGTCCTCGAACTGCGCCGTGGTGCGCCCCCCGATGATGACCGAGGCGACGAGCGGCCGCTGCAGCAGCCAGGCCAGCGCCACCTGCGCTCCGGAAACGCCGTGTGCGGCGGCCACTTCGTTGATCACGTCGACAATGTCCCACAGCCGGTCCCAGTCGTAGATCGGCGGCTCGCGGAAGCCGGTGACCTGGCGGCCACTCTCGGGACGGGTGTGGCGGGTGTACTTGCCCGACAGCCAGCCGCCGCCGAGCGGCGACCAGACGAGCACACCGACTCCCTGGTCGAGCCCGAGCGGAATCAGTTCGTACTCGGCCTCGCGCGAGTGCAGAGTATAGTGGATCTGCTGGGCGATGAAGCGCTGGTGGCGCCCCGCATCGGCCACTGCGAGGGCCTTCATCAGATGCCAGGCCGAGTAGTTCGAGCACGCGGCGTAGCGGATCTTGCCCTGCCGGACCAAGGTATCGAGCGCCTCGATCGTCTCATCGAGCGGGGTCTGACCGTCCCACTCGTGCACATGGTAGAGATCGATGACGTCCGTCCGTAGCCGCTGCAGCGACGCCTCGCACTGGCGGACGATGTGATGGCGGCTGAGCCCGCGATCATTGGGGCCGGCGCCCATTGGAAAGCGGACCTTGCTCGAGATCAGGAGGCGGTCGCGGCGACCGTCACTCAGCGCCTCGCCCAGCATGCTCTCGGACTTGCCGTTATTGTAGACATTGGCGGTGTCGATCAGGTTGACGCCGTGATCGAGGCAGAGGTCGATCTGGCGCTGCGCGTCCCTCAGATCGGTTTCGCCCCAACTGCCATCATTGCCGAAGGTGACGGTGCCGATGGACAGCGCCGATACCTTGAGGCCGGAACGGCCGAGCAGTCGATAGTCCATGATTGCGTCCTCGCGGTTTGTCGGGGTCGGACCCTAGACCAGCATGGTGCGGTTGCGAAGGGACGTCGCAGGGCCGGTTCGCGCTTCCTTGATCGGCGCAGGCAGGTCCGACGATGGACTCCAATGCCGCGTAACTGCTAGCATTTTGAACGAGGGATAATCGCGGATGAGGGATGAGGGATGAACTGGCTCGGCAAGCTGTTGGGCGCCGCCGTCTTGGCCATGGCGCTGTTGGCAACTCCGGCGCTGGCGCAAACGCAGCAGCAGCGTTCGGACGACGCCTATGCCGCCCTCAACCGGGGCGACTACGAGGAGGCCTACCGCATCGCCCGGCCGCTGGCCGACGAGGGCTTCCTTGATGGGCAGACCCTGGTGGGCTACCTGTTCGAGATCGGCGGGGGTGTCGAGCAATCCTACCAGCAGGCGCTCAAGTGGTATCGCCGCGCCGCGGACCAGGGCTCGAACTACGCGCAGAACGCCATCGGCGTGTTCTATGACAACGGTTCGGGCGTCGCCGAGGACGACGGGGAGGCGGTGCGCTGGTACCAGCAGGCCGCCGACAACGGCAGCTTCGATGGCCAGAACAATCTCGGCTACATGTACGAGGTGGGCGCGGGTATCGGCCAGGACTACGAGCAGGCACTCAAGTGGTATCGCCGCGCCGCCGATGGCGGCAACGCGTTGGCGCAGTCGAACCTGGGCAACCTCTATGCCAACGGCCGGGGCGTCGACGAGAACGACAGCGAGGCGGTGCGCTGGTTCCGCAAGGCTGCGGCCCAGCACAATGCCTCCGGACAGGCCAATCTCGGCTTCGCCTACGAGACCGGCGCCGGCGTCGGGCAGGACTACGCCGAGGCGCTGCGCTGGTATCAACTGGCGGCGGCACAGAACAACGCCTTTGCCCAGAACGCCGTCGGACTGTTCTACGACAACGGCTACTCGGTGGCCGAGGACGATGCCGAGGCCCTGCACTGGTACCAGCAGGCCGCAGCCAACGGCCTGGTCGATGCAATGAACAATGCCGGCTATGCCTACGAAATCGGTCGCGGCACGGCGCAGGACTACGGCGAGGCGGTGTACTGGTATCGCCAGTCGGCCGAGCGCGGCAGCCCCTGGGCCCAGAATGCCATGGGACTGATGTACCAGAACGGCCGCGGCGTCGATGTCGACCTGGCGGTGGCCTTCGAGTGGTACATGCGGTCGGCGCTGCAGGGCTACGCCGACGGCCAGAACAATGTCGGCTATTTCTACGATCTCGGACTTGGCGTCGATCAGGATTCCGTCGAAGCGGTGCGCTGGTACCGCACGGCGGCTGAACAGGGCATGGCGCGCGCCCAGAACAATCTGGGCATCATGTATGCCGACGGTACTGGCGTGCCGCAGGACTACGAGGAGGCGGTGCGCTGGTATCGCATGGCGGCTGAACAGGGCCTTCCCGAAGGACAGAACTCGATGGGCTATGCCTACGATCTGGGGCTCGGGGTGCCGCAGGACTCGGCACAGGCGGTCGCGTGGTACCGGATGGCGGCTGATCAGGGTTACATGATCAGCCAGTCCAACCTCGGCTCGATGTATGCCGACGGCACCGGTGTACCGGAAGATGATGCCGAGGCGGTGCGCTGGTGGCAGTTGGCAGCCGAACAGGACTATGCGCCGGCGCAGCGCAAGCTCGGCAATGCCTATGCATGGGGCGCCGGCGTCACGCAGGACCCGGAGTCGGCGGTAACCTGGTGGCGGCGGGCAGCCGAGCAGGGCGATACCGACGCGCAGATCGCGCTCGCCTCGGCCTATGAGCGCGGCGAGGGCGTCCGGCCGGATGCCGACGAGGCCAAGCGCTGGCGCGAACTGGCGGGCGGCGACACGGCGACCGTCGATTTCGGCTCCACTGACGTGGTGGCGACCGGCGATTGCGACGTGACGGGCATACCGGCGGTCCGTACCAGCGAGAAGCGGGTGGCACTGGTGATTGGCAACTCGGCCTACCGGAACGCCCCGGCGCTGCCCAACCCGACCTGTGACGCCGAGGCCATGGCCTCGATGCTGAGGGCGGTCGGCTTCGAAGTGACGCTCGGCACCGATCTCGACAAGTCGGCCATGGAGGAGAAGGCCCGGGCCTTTGCCAAGGCGGCGAGCACGGCGGACACGTCGCTGCTGTTTTATGCCGGACATGGCCTGCAGGTGGACGGCCGGAACTACCTGGTGCCGATCGACGCCACGGTGGAGGAGGCGACGGCGATCAACTTCGAGCTGGTCGACATCGACAACATCACCAGCTTCATGACCGGGTTCGACCAGGCGACCGGCAAGGAAAAGGTGGCGATCGTGCTGCTCGATGCCTGCCGCGACAATCCGTTCGCGCAGACCCTGAAGCGCAGCCTCGGAGCAACGCGCTCCAATGCGGTGGACAAGGGGCTCGCCGCGATCGGCGACGGTGGCGGCATGATCATCGGTTTTGCTACTGCGCCGGGCGATGTCGCCGCCGATGGCGAGGGCAATCACAGCCCGTTCACCACGGCACTGCTCGAGCAGCTCCCCACCCCCGGCGTCGAGTTCCAGACGCTGATGACACGGGTGAAGGCCAAGGTGGTGGAGTTGACGAGGAAGAAGGAACGCCCGCAGCGCCCGTGGACCAACTCGGACCTGACCACGGAGTTCTATCTGGTGCCGGCGAGCTGAGGGGGTCGGGTGCTTCCCCCTCGTGCTTGACCGGCTCAGCATGAGGGGGATCAGGGGCCGGCGGTGGCTTGAGGCGACCGCGAGGGCCACCACGGGCTCAGGGGGAGGGCGCGCTCCGCTACGTCACGTCACCACGGTGATCTTTTCCGCCGCGCGGGTTACCCCGGTATAGAGCCAGCGCTGGCGCTCCTCGCGGAAGACGTAGCTTTCGTCGAACAGGTAGACATCGTCCCACTGCGACCCCTGCGCCTTGTGCACGGTGAGGCAGTAGCCGAAGGTGAACTCGTCGTATTGCCGGCGCTCGGGCCAGCTCAGGGCATCCTCCTCGCCCGAAAAGAATGCCGCATGCGTCACCACCTTGGCCTGGACATTGGACTTGCCGGCGCTGGGCTCGTCCGGATCGAGGGTCATCGAGTAGCGGGCATTGGTGCGCTTCTTCACTTCCGCGGCGGTCCAGATCTGGCCGTTGAGCAGCTTCTTGATCGGGTTGTTCCTGAGGCAGACGAGGCGATCGCCGGCCACCGGCTCGTGCCGGGGCAGGTTCTTCAGCTCGCGCAACCGGTCATTGTAGGCGACGCGCGTCTTGTTGCGGCCGGCCAGCACCTGGTCCGCCACCAGCACCGCGTCGCGATCGACCTCGGAGCGCGGGATGACGAGGCTTTCGCCGTAGCGGCCATGCTCGAGATAGCCGCCTTCGCGGATTTCCATGGAGAGCCGGATGATCGGGTTGTCCGCCGCCTGCCGGTGGATCTCGGTCAGCATGTAGTCGGGTTCCTGCGCGGTGAAGAAGCCGGCCCCCTGCACCGGGGGGAGCTGGAACGGATCGCCCAGCACCAGCACCTTGGTGCCGAAGCTGAGCAGGTCGCGGCCGAGCTGCTCATCGACCATCGAGACCTCGTCGATGACGATCAGGCCGGCAGTCGCCGCCTCGCTTTCCGGGTCGAGCGCGAATTTCGGCTCGCCATCCTTCTCGCTCACCAGCGCGTAGATCAGGCTGTGGATGGTCGAGGCGCCGCGCGCCCCATACTTGCGCATCACCATCGCCGCCTTGCCGGTGAAGGCCGCGTACTTCACCGACTTGACCCCCTGCGCCAGGTGCCGCGCCAGCGTCGATTTGCCGGTGCCGGCCCAGCCGAACAGGCGAAAGACCTGCTGGCCGTCCTTTTCCTTGAGCCAGCGCGAGACCGCCTGCAGCGCCTCGTCCTGTTGCGGTGACCACTCCATCAGGCGATCGTGGTCGCGACCGTGCCGATGCCGGCAATGCTGCCAAGGAGGCGATCGCCGCGGACCACCGGGCCAACCCCGGCTGGCGTGCCGGTCATGATCAGGTCACCGGGATGGAGGGCGAAGTACCGCGACAGTTCGGCGATGACATGCGGCAGGTCCCAGGTCATGTCGGATAGGTCGGCGCCCTGCCGCAGCTCGCCGTTGACGCTGAGCTCGATCCGGCCCCTGAGCGGCTGCGGCACCGTGGCGGCGCGCACCAGAGTGCCGATCGGGGCCGAGTGATCAAAGCCCTTGGCGATCTCCCAGGGCTTGGCGCCCTTCTTGGCCCAGGCCTGCAGGTCGCGCCGGGTGAGGTCGATGCCCACCGCATAGCCCCAGACGTGGCCGAGGGCATCGGCCACCGCGATACTGGCGCCGGCAACTCCGATCGCTGCCACAAGTTCGATCTCGTGATGGAAGTTCTCCGTCTCGGACGGGTAGGGCACCGCGGCGCCGCCGGTCACCACGGCATCGGCAGGCTTGGCAAAGAAGAACGGCGGCTCCGCGTTCGGGTCATGCCCCATCTCGCGCGCGTGTTCCGCATAGTTGCGGCCGACGCAGTAGATGCGCCGTACCGGAAACAGACCACCCCCGGCCACCGGGATGGTGGCCTGCGGCGGCGGGGCAATGACGTACTCGCTCATCTCGTTTCCCATGCAGTTGCCGCGCGACCTTAGTCGAATCGGCCCTGGGACAAAATGAGAACTTTTGTCTTGCGGGAGCAGCTGGCGCGAGGTCGGATAACGGGGCCCAGGGCAGCCAGCAGGCCGGTCAGGTCCGCCGGCCCCCTCACCCAACCCTCTCCCCGACGGGGAGAGGGAGCCATGGCGGTGTCAGGCCGGCCTCAGAGCGGGGCCGGTCCGGTCGCGAGCCGGGAGGAGTGGCCGCCCTGGCGGAGCTGGTAGTTGTCGTGGCGGCTGCGCGGGTCCTTGTGGATGTCTCCATCCTTCATGATCATCATGAAGTGGTCCGGTCCGACCAGCACCGACTGGTCGAGCAGCGGATCGGCATCGACCAGCAGCAGGTCGGCGAGCGCCCCGGCCTTGATCACGCCCAGTTCGTCGTCGAACCCCATCAGCTTGCCGCCGACGGCGGTGGCGCACTTGAGGGCTTCGGCCGGGGAGTAGCCGAAGAACTTGACGAAGTGGCCGATATCGCGGGCGTTCTGGCCCATCGGCGTGACGGTGAAGCCGTAGTCGCCACCCACCACCACCCGCATGCCGCGCTTGCGCATCTCGTGATAGGTGCGGATGGTGTGCTCGAGCTTGCGCGGCAGCCCCATGCGCTCGACCACGTCGCGGGTCAGCCCGACGACGTCGCCCTCGAACACCGAGTTGTGGACGAGCCCGAAGGCGGGGCCGACGAACACCCGGTCCTTGACGCTCTCGAGCATGTCGAGCGCCTCCTCGTCGGCGAAATCGCAATGGTAGATGCAGTCGACGCCGGCGCGTACGGCGCGCTTGACCGATTCGGCGGCGCGGGAGTGGCAGGCGACCTTCTTGCCCCAGTCATGCGCGGTCTCGACCCCGGCGGTCAGTTCCTCGAGGCTGAGCGAGACCACCTCGGCGCGCGCGTGGCCGACGAACTCGTCGCCCGAGACGTTGAACTTCAGATTGTCGACGCCCTCGCGGCAGCAGATTCGCACGGCGCGGCGGATCTCGTCGGCGCCGTCCGCGATCATGCCGAAGCTCTCGGCGTGCATGTGCTGCTTGCGCTCGTCGCCCAGCCCGCCGGTGACGGTGATCTCCGGGCCGGCGGCACGGTAGCGCGGGCCGGCGAGATAGCCGTCCTCGATCTCCTGGCGCACCACCACATCGAGCCTGAGCTTGGCGGAGGCCGCCGAATAGCACGAGGTGAAGCCGTGATTGAGGATGAACGTGGCATTGCGGCAGGTGCGCAGCAGGTGCTCCTCGGGCGGGATCTCGCCCAGGTCCTGGTTGCGCGCCGGTCCGACGAAGCTCAGGTGGCAGTGGCCCTCGACCATGCCCGGCATGAGGAACTGTCCCTCGCCGTCAATCACCTCGGCGGCGTTGTCGAGCCCGAACTGGTCGCGGCCGCGGGCCACCGCCTTGATCTTGTTGCCCTCGATGAGCACTTCGCCCGGATAGGCACTGTCATCGATCGCGTCGAAGACACGCACGTTCTTGATGAGATACGATCCCATGGTACGACTTTCCTCCCTCTTCCCGCCGCTCCGGTTGCGGATGTCACGCGGGGTCAGGGAGCGACGATAGTCCGAAAATCAGGGCACGCCCATATGCCTGCTGCGAACGGACGGACGCCAGAAACGACTTGACGAAGCCCCGCCGAACGCACCCCATGTCAGGGTTCGGGAGGAACCGCCGTGATCGAGATCGACCCCTTCGACATCCCCAACCTGGTGCCGGACTTCGAGGCCGTGAAGGCCGGAAACCTGGCGGCCAGCGCCGAGAGCCGCACGCGGCTGCGTGCGCGCTTCGATGTCGCCTATGGCAGCGGCGCGCGACACCGGCTCGACCTGTTCTTTCCCGAGAATGCCACGGGCCCGCTGCCCGTCCACATGTTCATCCACGGCGGCTACTGGTACCTCAACGACAAGGAGATGTTCGCCTTCCCGGCCGAGACCATCGTTGCCTCGGGGGCGATCGCGGCGATCGTCGAGTACACGCTGATCCCCAACGCCCGGATGGCGCAGCTGGTCGAGGAGGTGCGACAGGCGGCGCGCTGGCTGATCGGCAATGCCGCAGGCTTCGGCGGCGATCCGCAGGCGTTTTCCGCCTCGGGCCATTCGGCCGGCGGGCACCTCGCCTCCTATCTCGCCGCCCGCGCCCCGCATGAGCAGGCAGGGCCGGGGATCGACGTCAAGGCGCTGCTGCTGGTCTCGGGGCTCTACGACCTGCGGCCCATCGCCATGAGCTTTCTGCAGCCCAGCCTCGACCTGACCGAGGAGGAGGTGGCGCAATACTCGCCGGTCGGGGCCGAGCAGCAGGCGGGACCGAAAGTGCGGGTGACGGTGGGGCACGACGAGACCGAACCGTTCCACCGGCAGGCGCAGGACCTCTGCAATGCCGCGGAGCGGCACGGCCAGCACTACGAGCGGATCACCCTGCCCGAGCTTGACCACATGACCATCGTGCGCGACATGGGGCGGCCGGGTACGCAGATGGGCGGGCTGCTGCGCGAGACGATCGCCGCCTCGGGAGGGTAGCGCATCGCGGTCCCGCGCGCCCCTGCGGGGGCGGGCTCCCAGATCATTCAGACGGCGAGGTCGAAGACCACCAGACCCGCCACCCCGCCCTCGAGCGCCGCAACCAACCTGGCGCCGGCCGCCTGATGCGCCGGGTCGGCGAGATAGGCATCGCGGGCCGCCGCGTCGGCAAAATCGATGGTGAAGCCGTCGCGGAAGCCCTGATCGAGGCCTTCGGGGCTGACATTGGCGCCGAAGCTCATGGCCTGGATGCCGCCCAGATGCTGCCTGAGCAGCGCCAGTTGGGCGTAGATGGCCTGTCGCTCCGCGCCCGGTACATCGGCGCGGAACTTCACCAGGACGCAGTGCCGGATCATCGTCAGTATGTGGTGCGGCCGCCCGACAGGTCGAAGACCGAGGCGGTGGTGAAGCTGTTTTCCCTGCTGACCAGCCAGGCGACCATGTTGGCGAGTTCGTCGACCTCGAGGAAGCGGCCGCGCGGGATGCGGCTCAGCATGTAGTCGATGAACTCCTTGGTGAGCCCCTCGAGAATGCGGGTATTGGCGACGGCCGGAGTGATGGCGTTGACCGCGATGTCGTACTTGGCGACTTCCTTGCCGAGCGCCTTGACCATCCCGATCACGCCGGCCTTTGAGGCGGCATAGTGGGAGGCGTTGGGATTGCCTTCCTTGCCGGCGACCGACGAGATGTTGACGATGCGGCCGTAATTGCGGGCCTTCATCGAGGGGATCACGACGCGGTTCACATAGAAGGTGCCGTTGAGGTTGATCTCGATGACCTTGCGCCACTCCTCGATGTCCATCTCGTCGAGCGGGGCATTCCTGCCGGCAATGCCGGCCGAGTTGAGCAGGATCGAGACCGGCCCGACGTCTCTTTCGACCGCGGCATGGGCGGCCTCGAGGCCGGCATAGTCGGTGATGTCGACCACCTGGCTCGAGGCGCCGGGCCCGAGCAACTCGACCGCCCTGTTGAGCGCGTCGGCGTCGCGATCCCACAGGCTGACCTTGGCGCCCGAGGTGATGAAGCGCTTGGCGGAGGCGAGGCCGAAGCCCTGCGCGCCACCGGTCACCACCGCTACCTGTCCGTTGAGATCGATCTGGTTCATCCCGTCCTCTGCCCTTTGCCGGTCTTTGGTAGCGGGTCGTAACATGTCAGTGGCGGCGAAGCCAGCTTGGCGGGACCGGACCTTGGTCGTAGGCTGCAGGTTTCCGGCCGCTTTCAGCACATCTCCCAACCGGACGAAACCGCAGCCGCAGATTTACGGATTCTCCGGCGCCCTGCCGGGGCGTCTGCTGCCCGTCGGCAATCTAGGGAGGTAGCGATGAACCGGACGTGGTGGACGTGGCTGATCGTGATCGCCGGGGCGGTGGCTGCCTGGAGCATGGCGACAACCCTGGGCGGCGTCGACCTGCGCGAGGTCGGAGTCGGCAAGGTCACCAATGTGCTGGTGGCGCTGATGTTCGTTGCGTTGCTGATCGAACGGGCGGTGGAAGTGTTCATCTCACCCTCGACTGGCCTCGAAAAGGAGCAGCTGAAGAGCGAACTGGCCCGACTGCGCACGGCCGCGGCGCTGCTGGGCGTGCAGATCGACGCCACCCGCAAGGCCTCGCTCGCCGCGCCTCAGGATGGTGCGGTCAGCCAGCAGATGGCGGGCCTCGAGGCGCAGCTTGCCGCCAACCTCTCCGAGGATGTCCGGCTGGAGACCGGCATTGCCGAGGAGAACCGCAAGATCCAGCGGATCGCCCTCGCCATCTCGATCCCTCTGAGCTTCCTTGCCGCGCTGGCCGGGCTCAGGACCCTCGCGACCTTCCTGCCCGAGATCTGGACAGATGCCCGGGGGGCGATCGTGGCAGCCGGCACGGTCGGCGCCGTGCGCCAGGGGCTTGCTCTCAACGAGGCGCAACTGCAGCTGTTCACCGCCGTCGACGTGGTCCTGACGGCGGGGCTGCTGGCCGGAGGTGCCGACGGCATCCACCAGATCCTCGATCGCTTCATCAAGCTGGCCGCCGGTCGCGACGGCCAGCAGCCGGTACCGCCCGCGCGTTAACGGGCGCTCACATATTGTATGCAATACGTGATAAGGTGCCTATTTGGTGAGCATGAAATCGAATGTTGTGCACAAACTAGGCGGTCGCTGTCTTCGATGCGGAACGCAGTTGTTCGTACAATGACTTTGGATTTCAACGGGTTGAGCCGGTTCTGCGGCGCTCGAAGCGCTTGGCACGTGGTTTGCAATGAATCGTCCGAGGGGCGCCGCCGGTTGTGGGGCGGACGCCCGGTCGGTGCAAACTCAGGGAAACCACGTCATGACATTCACCTCTCTCTCGCGACGCGCGCTGCTCAGGGCCGGCGCCGCCGGGCTGGCAGCGACGGCGCTGCCCTTCGGTCTGGCCCGGGCGCAGACCGGCGTTATCCTCGGCATCGTCTATGTCGGGCCGAAGGATGATTTCGGCTGGAATCAGGCCCATGCCGTCTCGGTCGAGGCGCTGAAGGCGCTGCCGGGCATCACCGTGGTCGAGGAGGAAAACGTCCCCGAGACCGACGCCGTGTCGAAGTCGATGGAGTCGATGATCAACCTCGACGGCGCCAACCTCGTGCTGGCGACCTCGTTCGGCTACTACAAGCCGTTCGTCGTCGAGCTGGCCAAGAAATACCCGGCGGTCACCTTCCGCCACGCGGCGCCGCTGTGGAACAAGGACACCGATCCGGTCAATGCCGGCTCCTACTTCCCCTATCTCAACCAGGCGCACTACGTGAACGGCGTCGCTGCCGGCCTCTCGACCGGCGGCAAGATCGGCTTCGTTGCAGCCAAGCCCATCCCCTCGGTGCTCTCGAACATCAACTCGGTGCTGCTCGGCGCCCGCTCGGTCAATCCCAATGCCACGGTGCAGGTCATCTTCACCGGCGAGTGGTCGCCTCCCGGTGCGCGAGGCCGAGGCCACCAATGCGCTTATCGATGCCGGCGTCGAGGTCATCACCTGCCATGTCGACAGCCCCAAAGTGGTGATCGAGACCGCCGAGGGCCGGGGCATCAAGACCTGCGGCCACAATGCCAGCCAGGCGCCGCTGGCGCCGAAGGGCTTCATCACCGGCGCCGAATACAAGTGGGAGACGATCTACAAGGCCTATGCCGACGCGCTGGCCAGGGGCGAGGCGCTGCCGAACTTCATCGCCGGCGGCTACCACAACGACATGCTGCGCAACTCGGCCTACGGCGCCGGCGCGACGCCCGAGGCGATCGCCGCTGCCGATGCGGCCGTAGCCGCGCTCAAGGGCGGCGCCCCGATCTACAAGGGCACGCTCAAGGACAATGCCGGCAATGTCGTCGTCGACAAGGACTACGACAACTACGACCCGTACCTCGACGGCATGAACTGGCTGCTCGAGGGCGTCCAGGGCTCGATCACCTGAATTCATGCCCGAGCGGTCCCGATCATTCCCTGCGCAGCGGGGGAAGAGGACCGCCGTGGGCGGTGGAGGGTGCGGCCACACACGCAGTCGGTGCCTCTCCCAGCCCCCTCCACCGGCTGCGCCGGTCCCTCTCCCCCGTAAACGGGGGAGGATCACAGTGCCCAGCCCGGAGCCTTGTGCATGACCGCTGAGACCGCCGATACCACCGCTGTCCCGGCCAGGGCCGGGCCGAACCTCCAGGTCCTGCGCTTCGCCGAGTCGATCGCCATCCCGGTCGGGGCGCTGGTGGTCTCGGCGCTGCTCTTCTCGGTGTTTCTCATCGTCATCGGCAAGGACCCGCTGACCTTTTTCGGGCTGATCTGGACTGGCGGCTTCGGCTCCTCGTTCTCGTTCCAGAACTCGCTGCAGCGTGCCGCGCCGCTGCTCCTCACCGGCCTCGCCTTCGCCATTCCGGCACGCATCGGGCTCACCATGATCGGCGGCGAAGGGGCGTTGGTGCTGGGCGGTTTCACCGCCGCGGCGACCGCCATCCCGCTGGTCTCGAGCGGCGTGCCCGCCTTCGTCACGCTGCCGGCGATGGCGCTCGCCGCCATCCTCACCGGCGGCCTCTGGGTCGGCTTCACCGGTTGGCTCAAATATGCGCGCGGCGTCAACGAGACCATCGCCTCGCTGCTCCTGAGCTACATCGCCATCGCCATCATGAACTTCTTCGTCGAGGGGGCGCTGCGCGACCCCGCCTCGGCCAACAAGCCCTCGACCATGCCGATCGGCGACGCCTACCGGATCGGCTCGATCCCCGGCACCGACGTGCACTGGGGCTTCGCCGCGGGGATCGTGCTGGCGATCGTGCTGTGGGTGCTGATGAGCCGCACCACCTTCGGCTTTGCCGCCCGCATGACCGGCGGGAACCTGCGCGCCGCGCGGGCCCAGGGCCTGCCGGTGGGCTGGCTGATGGTGGTGTGCTGCATGATCGCCGGGGCCTGCGCCGGCCTTGCCGGCTTCTTCGAGGTGGCCGCGATCCACGGCCAGGCCAATGCCTCGCTGGTCGCCGGCTACGGCTTCACCGGCATCCTCGTTGCCTTCCTCGCGCGCCACAATCCGCTCGCCGTGGTGCCGGTGGCGATCCTGTTCGGTGCGCTGGCCGCCGCCGGCGGGGTGATCCAGCGCCGCATGGGCATGCCGGACGCCACCGTGCTGGTGCTGCAGGGCATCATGTTCGTGGTGCTGCTGGTCTCGGAGACCTTCTACGGCCGGTTCAGGATCTTCCAGCTCAAGCCCACGGGGGACCGCACCTAGATGGACAATGCCCTCCTCACCGTCCTCGTCGCCATGCTCGGCGGCGCCATCCGGGTCTCCACCCCGTTCATGTTCGTGGCGCTGGGCGAGACGCTCACCGAGAAGTCGGGCCGCATCAACCTGGGGCTCGAGGGGAACCTCGTGCTGGGCGCCATGGTCGCCTATGCGGTCTCCTATCTCTCGGGCAGCCCGTGGCTGGGCGTGCTCGCGGCCGGCGGCTCCGGCCTGCTGCTCGGGGCGTTGCACGGCTATATCTGCAAGCTGCCCAAGGTGAACGACATCGCCGTCGGCATCGCCATGATGAGCTTCGGGACCGGCATTGCGTTCTTCTTCGGCAAGCCCTTCATCCAGCCCACCGCGCCGCGGCTCGACGCCATCCCGCTCGGCGAGTGGACCGGCAACCCGGCGCTGGCCCAGGCGCTGCAGGTCAATCCGCTGTTCTTCGTCGGCATCGTGCTGGCCGTGTTCCTGTGGTGGGCGCTCCGCAATACCCGCTGGGGCCTGATCGTGCGGATGACCGGCGACAGCGCCGCTTCGGCGAGGGCCATGGGCGTCTCGGTCGACCTGGTGCGCTTCCTCGCCACCGCGGCGGGCGGCTTCCTTGCCGGCATCGGCGGCGCGTTCCTCTCGCTCTACTATCCGGGCAGCTGGAACCAGGGGCTCTCCTCCGGCCAGGGCCTGATGGCCGTGGCGCTCGTGATCTTTGCCCGCTGGGACCCGATCCGCGCCATCCTCGCTGCTCTGCTGTTCGGCGCCGCCGGCGCCATCGGCCCGTCGCTGCAGTCGATCGGCATCTCGCAGGGCTACTATTTCTTCAATGCCGCCCCCTACATCCTGACACTGGTCATCATGATCATCTCCGCCGGCTCCAAGGCCTCGGCCCGCGACGTGCCGGGCGAACTCTCGATCACCAAGTGAGCCTCCCATGAGCGTTTCCGACGAGCCCATTGTAGAGGCCATGGCGGCCGCGGGGATAGCTATCGCCTCGACCCCGTACCCATGGCCCTATGACGGGGACCTGCGGCCGGCGAACACGGCGCTGATCATCATCGACATGCAGACCGATTTCTGCGGGCCTGGCGGCTATGTCGATGCGATGGGCTACGACATCTCGCTGACCAGGGCCCCGATCGCGCCGATCTCGCGGGTGCTTGAGGCCTTCCGCAGCAAGGGTTACGCGGTGATCCACACGCGCGAGGGGCACCGGCCGGATCTCGCGGACCTGCCCGCCAACAAGCGCTGGCGCAGCCAGCGGATCGGCGCGGGCATCGGCGACCAGGGCCCGTGCGGCCGCATCCTGGTGCGCGGCGAGCCGGGCTGGGAAATCATCCCCGAACTCTCCCCGCTGCCCGGCGAGGCGATCATCGACAAGCCGGGCAAGGGGCTCGTTCTGCGCCACCGATCTCGAACTGATCCTCAGGCTCCAGGGCATCCGCAACATCGTGCTCTGCGGCATCACCACCGACGTCTGCGTGCACACCACCATGCGGGAGGCCAACGACCGGGGCTACGAGTGCCTGCTGCTCGAGGATTGCTGCGGCACCACCAGGCTCGAAAACCACCTCGCCGCCATCGACATGGTCAAGATGCAGGGCGGCGTGTTCGGCGCGGTAGCGACCAGCAACGCCTTGATTGCGTCACTTGGCTGAACGGAGTTATCCCCTCATGTCCTCCCCCTCTCCCCGCGCCCCCTCCCTTGAAGCCATTGGAATAACGAAGGTTTTCGGGCCGCTGGTGGCGCTGGACGAGGTTTCCGTGAAAATCGAGGCCGGCTCGTTCCACGCCCTTCTGGGTGAAAATGGGGCAGGCAAGTCGACGCTGGTCAAGTGTATCATGGGTTTCTACAGCGCGGATAAGGGGCAGGTGCGACTGGATGGCCGCGAGATCTCGATCAGGACCCCGCGCGACGCGCGCGCCAACGGCATCGGCATGGTCTACCAGCACTTCACCCTGGTGCCGAGCCTGACGGCTGCCGAGAACCTCGTCATCTCGCGCGCCGATGCGCCGGGCGTCATCGACTGGGGCAAGGAGAAGAGGGCGCTCGCCCGCTTCATGGACGAGATGCCGTTCCGCGTGCCGCTCGACGCGCAGGTGGCGGGGCTGTCGGCGGGCGAGAAGCAGAAGCTCGAGATCCTCAAGCTTCTCTATCTCGACCAGCGCTTCATGATCCTCGACGAGCCGACCTCGGTGCTGACCCCGGGCGAGGCCGACGAGATGCTGGGGCTGCTCGGCGGCATGGCGGCGCGCAAGGAAATCACGGTGCTGATGATCTCGCACAAGTTCCGCGAGGTGAAGGCCTTCTGCGACCATTTCACCGTGCTCAGGCGCGGCCGCTTCACCGGCGCGGGCGACGCCAAGACCGCCAGCGTCGCCGAGATGAGCGCCATGATGATCGGCGACACGGCGATCCGCGAGCGGGCGGCGCGCACCGCGCGGGTCGACAAGGTCGACCGGCTGGAACTCGCCGGGCTGTTCGCCGACGACAATGACGGCCTGCCGGCGATCCAGTCGGTCAATCTCAGGGTCAGGGCCGGCGAGATCGTCGGCATTGCCGGCGTCTCGGGCAATGGCCAGTCGGCCCTGGTCGAGGTGCTGAGCGGGCAGCGGCCGCTCTCCGACGGCGCCATCTTCATCTCGGGCGAGCGCTTCGAGCCCAAGCGAGGCGCTTTCGACAGGTACAAGGTGTTCGGCCTGCCGGAAGAACCGCTGAAGAATGCCGCGGTCCCCAGGATGAGCGTTGCCGAGAACCTCGCCTTCCGGTCCTTCGACAAGCCGCCGGTGGCGAGCCTGGGCTGGTGGATGTCGCCGGGCCCGATGAAGGCCAGGGCACGCGAACTGATCGCCAGGTACCGGGTGAAGACGCAGGGAGCCGACGCCCCGATCGAAACGCTCAGCGGTGGCAACGTGCAGCGCGCCGTACTGGCGCGCGAACTGAGCGGGGAGGTCGACGTGCTGATCGTCGCCAACCCGTGCTTCGGGCTGGATTTCGCCTCGGTGGCCGATATCCGTTCGCAGATCATGGAGCAGCGCAACCGCGGCGCCGCGGTGCTGCTGGTCAGCGAGGACCTGGACGAAATCCTCGAACTCGCCGACCGGGTGGCGGTGATGAGCGGCGGCACCATCACCTATGTCGCCCCGATCGAGGACACCGACCGCAACACCATCGGCCAGCACATGGCGGGGCACTGAAGATGGCGAGCTTTGCTCTTCCCCATCCACGATGCATTCCCGCGCAGGGGGACGCCGCGCGTCGCCGGGGGGGGGGGGGGGCGGCGGAGGTTCGCTTGCGCGGGGATGACCCGGTGGGGGACTGATGGGGTGGTTCGCAACCCACCCCCCTCCCCAACCCTCCCCGCGAGGGGGAGGGTGTCGCATCGCGTTCCTGGCTCGGCCGTGTCCCTTGCACCGGCCCGCACCTCCCCCCTTGCGGGGGAGGTTGGGAGGGGGGGTGCAGTGCGCTCGGAACAGTTGCGGGACTTCCTCGTCCTCCACATCCCCGTCCGCGGCTCGTTCATCGTCAGTACCCGCCCATGATCTCCGTCCCCGCCCGGCCCTATCCCTATCCGCTCGATCCCGCCCGCACCGCGCTGGTGGTGATCGACATGCAGCGCGACTTCATCGAGCCCGGCGGCTTCGGGGACTCGCTGGGCAACGATGTCGGCCGGCTCGCGGCGATCATCCCCACCACGGCGGCACTGCTCGGGCTGTTCCGGGCGCAGGGCTGGCCGGTGATCCACACCCGCGAGGCGCACCGGCCGGACCTCTCTGATTGCCCGCCATCGAAGATTCGCCGCGGCAATCCGCGCCTCAAGATCGGGGAGGTGGGCGCCATGGGACGGCTGCTGGTGACGGGGGAGCCGGGCAACCAGATCGTCGACGCGCTCGCCCCGATCGCGGGGGAACTGGTCGTCGACAAGCCGGGCAAGGGCATGTTCTGGTCGACCGGGCTCAACGAGCGGCTCGCGGGCCTCGGCATCAGCCATCTGGTGTTCGCCGGGGTGACCACCGAGGTGTGCGTCCAGACCTCGATGCGCGAGGCCAATGACCGCGGCTACGAGTGCCTGCTGATCGAGGATGCGACCGAGAGCTACTTCCCCGAATTCAAGGCCGCGACCATCAAGATGATTGCCGCGCAGGGCGGTATCGTGGGATGGGTTACCCCGCTATCGGAGCTCGCTCAAGCGGTCGGGGCGGCCGCATGACGGGCCCACTGGACTCCGGGGCAACCGACACCATGGCCTATAAACCCTTCGATGCCGATCTGCTGATCGATGCGTCTGCGCCGCTGCTGCACCTCAGGATCGAGCCCGAGTTCCGGGCCGGGATCAAGCTCAACCTCAAGACCGCAAGCAAGATGGCGGCGCTGGTCGAGCAGATCCGGCTCGCCGACGATACCGAGCCCGCGCCGGTCTACCGCCCATGAAGGCGACGGCGACAGCAAGCGAGATCGCGGCGGCGGTCAAGGCCGGCGAGATCAAGGCCCGGCAGGTGGTGGCCGTGGCGCTCAAGCGCATCGAGGCGCACAACCCGATGGTCGGCGCCTTCACCGACGTCACCGTCACGCGGGCGCTGGAACAGGCCGACCGCGTCGACGACAAGCTGGCCGCAGGGATCGATCCCGGTCCGCTCGCCGGGGTGCCCTTCGCGGTCAAGAACCTGTTCGACATCAAGGGCGTGGTGACGCGGGCCGGTTCCCGGATCAACCGCGCCAACCCGCCGGCGGAGCACGACGCGACGCTGATCCAGCGGCTCGAGGCGGCCGGTGCGGTGCTGGTGGGCGGGCTCAACATGGGCGAATACGCCTATGATTTCACCGGCGAGAACGCCCATGACGGCGCCTCGCGCAATCCGCACGCGCTCGACCACATGTCGGGGGGCTCGTCGGGGGGCTCGGCGGCAGCGGTCGCGGCCGGACTGGTGCCGCTGACGCTGGGCTCGGACACCAATGGCTCGATCCGCGTGCCCGCTTCGTTCTGCGGCCTGTTCGGGCTGAAGCCCACCTATGGCCGGCTGAGCCGCGCCCACAGCTTTCCGTTCGTCGCGAGCCTCGATCACCTGGGGCCGTTTGCGCGCTCGGCGCGCGACCTGGCTCTCGCCTATGACGCGATGCAGGGCTTCGACGAGGCCGACCCGGCGCAATCCAAGCGCGCCAGCGAACCGACGCTGGCCCGCATCACCCATCCGGTGCCGGGCATCCGCATCGCCGTCGCCGACGGCTACTTCACCGGCGACGCCGAGACGCAGGCGCATGTCCGGCATGTCGCCCGGGCGCTGGACGCGGCGCACACGGTCCGCTTCCCGGATGTGCAGGCGGCACGGGCGGCGGCCTACCTGATCACCATGGCCGAAGGCGCAGCGCTGCATCTCGACCGGCTCCGGGACCGGCCGGAGGATTTCGACCCCGAGGTGCGCGACCGGCTGCTGGCCGGCGCCATGCTGCCGGCGGTCTGGGTGGAAAAGGCGCAGAAGCTGAGGCGCGCCTGGCGCGAGAAGGTGCTGGCGCTGTTCGACGGCGTCGATGCCATCCTCGCCCCGGCGACGCCGATGAAGGCGCCGCTGCTCGGCCAGAAGACGGCGAAGTTCGGCGGCGTCGAGATGCCGCTCAGGCCCAATATCGGCATCTTCACCCAACCGATCTCGTTCATCGGCCTGCCGGTGGCGGCGGTGCCGGTCTGGCTCGATGGCGCCGAGCTGCCGATGGGGGTGCAGGTGATCGCCGCGCCCTGGCGCGAGAACATCTGCCTGCGGATCGCCCACCAGCTCGAGGCGGCGGGGGTATGCCGGGCACCGGTGGCGCGAGGGTTTGCCGATGACTGAAGCGGGACGCTGGGCCGGACGCAACCCCAACAAGGACCTCGTGCGCAACGACGTCTGGTCGGCGCTCGAGCGCGATGGCGTCGCCGTCGGCCCGGCCTGGTCGATGATCCCCAATTTCGTCGGCGCCGACCTCGCCGCCTGGCACCTGGCGCAGACGCCGGAATGGCGGGCGGCCCGCACCGTCAAGACCAACCCGGACGCGCCGCAGATCCCGATCCGCATTCGCGCCCTCTACGAGGGCAAGCTGGTGTTCGCGCCGGTGCCGTACCTGACGCGCGAGTTCCCCTACCTGCGGCTCGACCCGGAGCGGCTGAAGGCGAACGGGGTCTCGTTCGAGCTGGCGGCGACGGCGCAGGGTTTCATGGAGCATGGCGAGCGCATCGGCTTCGAGGATGTGGCGCCGCTCGATTTCGCCGTGGTCGGCTCCGTGGCGGTGACGCGGATCGGTGGACGCACCGGCAAGGGCGCCGGTTTTGCCGATCTCGAGACCGCGATCTTCCGCGAGCTGGGGATCATCTCGGAGGCGACGCCGATCGCCACCACCATCCACTCGAGCCAGCTGGTCGACGCCACGCGCGTGGTGCTCGAAAGCCACGACTCGCCGCTCGACTATGTGGCGACCGAAGCCGAGCTGATCACGACCGGCAATCGCGACCGGCGGCCGGGCGGGGTCGACTGGGAGCGGGTCCGGCCCGACCAGTTCGAGACCATCCCGTTCCTTGCCGAGCTGCGCGAGCGCCTGCTGGCGCGACGGCGGGGCTGATGGAGATCGACCACCCCGAGACGCTCGCCGAAGTCGAGGCGGCCTTCGCCCGCTACGAGGCGGCGCTGGTTTCGAACGACATCGCGGTGCTCGACGAGCTCTTCCTCGCGGCGCCGACCACCATCCGCTATGGCGGCAGCGAGAATCTCTACGGCATCGCGGCGATCCGCGCCTTCCGCGCCGCGCGACCGGCGAGCGGGCTGGCGCGGCGCCTGGCACGGACCGTGATAACAAGTTATGGGCGCGATGCGGCGGTCGCGGCAACACTGTTCTATCGCGACGGCGCGCCCGGCAGGGTGGGCCGCCAGATGCAGACCTGGGTGCGCACGCCCGGCGGCTGGCGGGTGGCGGCGGCGCATGTGAGCATCATCGACGAGCCGGCCTGAAGACCGGCAGGGAGAGGCCAGAATGCTGAAGCGCACATCGGCGGAGGAGATCCGGCGCGGGCTGGCCGAGCGCATCATCTCGGGCGCCCTGCCGCCCGGCACGCCGCTCGACGAGAGCACCATCGCTGCCGAGTTCGCGGTGAGCCGCACCCCGGTGCGCGAGGCGCTGCGGCTGCTCGCGGCCAGCGGGCTGGTCGACCAGCGTCCGCATGCCAAGGCCCTGGTGGCCAAGCCCGACGAGGCGGAACTGGCGGGCATGTTCGAGGTGATGGCCTATCTCGAGGCGCTGTGCGCCGGGCTCGCGGCGCTGGCCATGACCACCGCCGAGCGCGAGGCGCTCGATGCATTGCACGCGGCGATGGCGCCGATCGTGCGCGATGGCGACACGGCCCGCTATGCCGAGGCCAACGACGTGTTCCACACCGCCATCTACCAGGGCGCGCACAATGGCTACCTGAGCGAGATCACCCGCTCGACGCGCCAGCGCCTGCAGCCCTTCCGCCGCGCCCAGTTCGCCGCGCTGGGGCGGCTGGCGCGATCGCACGCCGAGCACGGGCTGATCGTCGAGGCGATTCTCAGGGGCGACCGCGCCGAGGCCGAGGCGGCGATGCGCCGGCACATCGCCATCGTCGGCGACGCGGTGCAGCAGCTCGGGCACCGCGCCGGCTGAGGGGGCGCGGCTGGCCCCGAGCTACCGCGCGGCGGCCGCGGCAAGCCCCGCCAGATAGCCGTCCGTACCGGCGGGACCGATCAGGGTGAGGCTCGAGGGGAGGCCATCCGCGCGGTGGCCGACCGGTACGGAGATGGCGGCGAGATCGAGCAGGTTGACGAAATTGGTGTAGGTGCCGAGGTTGGAATTGAGCGCGATCGGATCGGCTGCGACCTCGGCGACGGTATAGGCGCGCGGCACGGTGGGTACGGCGAGGATGTCGACGGCGCGCCAGATGGCTTCGCTGGTGCGCCTGAGGTCGGCGAGCCGGTACATGGCCTCGAAGGCGGCGACGGCGGTCAGCCCCCGGGCGCCGCCGATGATCTGCAGCGTCACCGGGTGGAAGGCGCCGGGATTATCCTCGATCAGCGGCCGCGTCGCGGCATAGCGCTCGGCCACCCACGGGCCTTCGTAGAGCAGGCGCGCCACCGCGTGCAGCGGCTCGAAGTCGATCTCGAGCAGTTCGGCACCATGCGCGGCGAGCCGCGCGATGTCGGCCGCATAGGCCGCCTCGGCCTGCGCGTCGCCGAAGAACCTGCGCTGCACCGCCGGTGGGACGCCGACCCGGAAGCCGGACGGCCTGCCGCCGATCGCGGGGGACGGGAGCCTTCGGGAATAGGCGTCCGCCTCGTCATAGGCGGCGGCGATGCTGGCCACTTCGCTGGCCAGCGCCACCGTGCGGGCGAAGATCGAGATGGTATCGAGGGTGCGGCAGGCGGGGACCATGCCGCTGGCCGAAAGCAGCCCCAGCGTCGGCTTGAGCCCGACGATGCCGTTCATCCCGGCGGGAATGCGGCCGGAGCCGGCCGTATCGGTGCCGAGCGCGAAATCGACGATGCCGGCGCCGACGGCGGTGGCCGAGCCCGAGCTCGAGCCGCCGGGGATGAGGTCGGGGCGAAGCGCGTTGCGTGGCACGCCATGGGGCGAGCGGACCCCGACGAGGCCGGTGGCGAACTGATCGAGATTGGTCTTGCCCAGCGCGATGGCGCCCGCCGCCTCGAGCCGGGCGACGACGAAGGCCGACGTCTCCGGCTCGTAGCTGAAGGCCGGGCAGGCCGCCGTGGTCGGCATGCCGGCGACATCGATATTGTCCTTGACCGCGAAGACCAGGCCGTAGAGCGGTTTTCCGGCCGGGCCCCCCGCCTCGATGTCGACGGCCAGTTGAACGGACTTCGCCTCGTCCGCAAGGAAGATGAACAGCGCCGGATCGTTCCAGGCGCGGAGCGCCTCGTAGGCACGGCGGACGGCGGCGACGGGGCTAGGGCGTTCGGACATGGACAACTCACTTTTCGTGCAAGAGCGAGTTGTGCTCATTCCTTGGGCGAAGGCAAGTCGGATGCATACAGGTCTGATCTGCCCCTCAGTGTGGGCCATCGCATGTGGGCAGCATGGCACCGGTCGCCTTCTCCCCTTGTGGGAGAAGGTGGCGCGAAGCGCCGGATGAGGGGTCGGCGATGGTGGAGAGACACCCCTCATCCGCCCGTTGGGCACCTTCTCCCACAAGGGGAGAAGGCGGTCCCGATTGCCGTCAATGCCACCCTCCCCCTCAGGATGGAGCCGATCGAGCCCGTTACGCCGTCCAGCCGCCGTCGATGATGTGCACCTGGCCGGTGGTGTAGGTGGCGCCGGCGAGATAGACGGCGAGGTCGGCGACCTCCTCGGGGCGGGCGATGCGACCGATCGGCTGGCGGGCGATGAAGGCCTTCTTCGCCGCCTCGAAATCACCGGTGGCGTGCCAGCGCTCGTGCAGGGAGGGCGAATCCACCGTGCCCGGGGCGATGGCGTTCACGCGGATGCCCTTCGTGGTGTAGTCGGCGGCGATCGACTTGGTGAGGCCGATCACCGCGGCCTTGGAGATCGAGTAGGCGGCGCGGTTGGGCACGCCCTTCACCGAGGAGGCGACGGTCGCCATGTTGACGATGGCGCCGTCGCCGCGCTCCAGCATCTGCGGCAGGACGGCCTTGATCGTACGCACCTGGGCCCAGACGTTGAGGTCGAAGGCGAATTGCAGGTCCTTGTCCGGCATCTCGAGCACGGTGCCGGAATGGACGACGCCGGCGCAGTTGAACAGCACATCGATGCGGCCGATCTCGGCGACGGCCTTGTTCACCGCCTCGGTGTCGAGCACGTTGAGGACGCGGGTGGTGACGCCGGGCGTGCCGTCGAGCTCCTCGAGCTTTGCGGCGTTGATGTCGGTGGCGATCACCGTGGCGCCGGCCTTGACGAAGGCATGCACCGAGGCCAGGCCGATGCCCTGTGCCGCAGCGGTGATGAGGACGATCTTGCCGCTCAGGTCGGCCATTGCAGTTCTCCTGTTGTTACGTGTTGGCTGACGCCGCCACCCGATACCCGATGTCATCCCGGCGAAGGCCGGGATCCATGTCTCGGCCGCGCTGACGGTGGCATGGATTCCGGCCTTCGCCGGAATGACACCGAGGGAGTGGGACGTGCGGCGCATAGGTTCGACCTACAGATGGATCGAATGGCTGCCGTCGACCGTCAGCCGCTCGATGGCGTCGAAGTCCCAGGCGATGCCGAGGCCGGGCTTGTGCGAGGGGATGGCCTTGCCGTCGCGGATGGTCATCCGTTCGGTGGTCAGTTCGTCGAGCTGCGGGATGTACTCGACCCAGCGCGCGTTGGGGACCGCGGCGCACAGCGACACGTGCAGTTCCATCAGGAAGTGCGGGCAGACCGCGATGTTGAAGGCCTCGGCCAGGTGCGCCACCTTGAGCCAGGGGGTGATGCCGCCGATGCGGCCGACATCGACCTGGATGATCGAGCAGGCGTGGCGCTCGAGATACTCGCGGAAGTGCATCGCCGAGTAGAGGCTTTCGCCCACCGCGATCGGGATCGAGGTGTGGGCGACGAGCCGGGTATGCCCGGAAATGTCCTCGGCGGTGAGCGGCTCCTCGAACCAGCCGATATCGAGCGGTTCGTAGGCGCGGGCGCGGCGGATGGCCTCGTCGACGTTGAAGCGCTGGTTGGCGTCGGTGAAAATCTCGAAGCCGGGACCAACCGCCTCGCGCACCGTCGAAATGCGGCGCACGTCCTCGTGCAGCGGCCGCCCGACCTTGAGCTTGCAGCCGCCGAAGCCATCGGACTTCGCCCGCAGCGCGTCTTCGACCAGCGCGGCTTCCTCGAGATGCAGCCAGCCGCCCTCGGTGGTGTAGAGCGGAATGGCCTCCTGCGCGCCGCCGGCGAGCAGGTGCAGCGGCTGCCCGAGCTTGCGGGCCTTGAGGTCCCACAGGGCGGTATCGATGGCGGCAAGCGCGATCGAGGTGATGGCGCCGGTGGTGGTGGCGTGGGTGAGGAACAGCAGGTCGCGCCAGATCATTTCGATCTCGAGCGCCTCGCGGCCGATCAGCGCCGGGACCAGCGTGCGCTTCAGCAGTTCGATGACCGACGGACCGCCGGTGCCGATGGTATAGCTGTAGCCGGTGCCGGTGACGCCGTCGGCATCGGTGATCCGGACGATCGGGGTCTCCTGCGAGACGAAGGACTGGATGGCGTCGACCCGCTTCACCTTGGGCTTGAGGTCGACCATCAGGATTTCGACCCGCGTGATCCGCGCCATCGGTTGCGTCCCCTCCCGACAACCGGCCGGGCTGTTCCCCGATTCCGGCTTGATTGTGCATATGTGAAAAGTCTATTCGTAGATAAGCACGCGGGCAAGCGGCAATTGCGCTGGCCCGGGAGGGGGGAGGCATGGCGCAGATCGAAGAGCTCGAGAAGTACCGCGCGCCAGCCCTCGACAAGGGGCTCGACATCCTCGAGCTCCTGGCGGCGACCGAAGAGGGCCTGAGCCAGGCCGAGATCGCCAAGGCGCTGAGCCGCACGCCCAACGAGATCTATCGCATGCTCGACCGGCTGGTGCGGCGCGGCTATGTGCGGCGCCTGCCCACCGACCGCTACGAGGTGACGCTCAAGCTGTTCGAACTGGCCTATGCGCGCCCGCCGCTGCAGCGGCTGATCAGCCAGGCGACGCCGGTGATGCGGCGCTTTGCGCGCGAGGCCGAGCAGGCCTGCCACCTCGCCATCTACGATCGCGGCACGCTGTTCGTCGCCGCGCAGGTCGACGGGCCGGGCTACTGGAACGTCTCGATCCGGGTGGGCTCGCGCATCGGGCTGATCAACACCGGCTCGGGGCATGTGCTGCTGGCCTATGCGGGCGCCGAGGAGCGGCGGCTGATGCTCGAGGAGCAGGAGCAGCCGGAGCGGCTGACCAGCGGGCTCGAGGAGCGCCTCAGGCGGGTGCGCCAGCAGGGCTTCGAGAACATGCAGAGCATGCAGATCGCCGGGGTCAACAACCTGTCGGTGCCGATCCTGGGGCCGATGGGGCGCGTGCTGGCGGTGCTGACCTGCCCCTATTCGGAACGGCTCGACGTCCAGACGGCGCCGAACCGCGAGGCGGTGCTGCGCATGCTGATCGCCTGCGGCCAGGACATCTCGCAACGGCGCAACGGGGGGGAACTGATGCGCATACTCGATACCCACCTGCACCTCGTCTACCAGCAGCGGTTCACCTATCCATGGCTCGACGGCGCGCCGGCGATCAACCGGGAGTGGACGGCCGAGGCCTATTTCGCCGAGGCGGCCGGGCTCGGCATCGACCGGGCGCTGCACATGGAGGTGGATGTCGCCGAGGCCGAGATGGAGGCGGAGACGCGCTTCATGCTGGGCGTCCACCCCGCCGTCGTCGGCGCCATCGCGGCGGGACGGCCCGAGCATGCCGACTTCCCCGCCTATCTCGACCGGATTGCGGCGATCCCGGGGGTCCGGGCGCTGCGCCGCATCCTCCACACCTCGCCCGACGAGCTGTCGCAGGGGCAGCTGTTCCGCGCCAATCTCCGGCGGCTCGCCGACAAGGGGCTGCCGTTCGACATCTGCGTGCTGAGCCGGCAGCTGCCGGTGGGGCGGGCACTGGTGGCGTCGGCGCCCGACGTGCAGTTCGTGCTCGACCATTGCGGCGTGCCCGACGTCGCCGCCCAGGCGCTCGATCCCTGGCGCGCCGACATCAGGGCGATGGCCGCGCTGCCCAATGTGGTCGCCAAGATTTCCGGGGTGATGGCCTATGCCGGGCCCGACTGGACCGTCGCGACGCTGAAGCCCTTCGTCGAGCATGTCATCGAGAGCTTCGGCTGGGACCGGGTGGTGTGGGGCTCTGACCATCCGGTGGTGACCCTGACCGGCAGCCTGACCAAATGGGTCGAGGCGACGCGCCAGATCGTCGCCGGGGCGAGCGAAACAGAGCGGGAGAAGTTGTACTTCCGCAATGCCGAGCGGGTCTACGGGGTGAAGTAAGCGGCCCCTCACCCGCCCCGCTTCGCGGGGCACCCTCTCCCTCAAAGGGGGAGGGGAAGTGGGGCGAGATCGTGCCATATTGTCCCTCTCCCCTTGAGGGAGAGGGTGCCCGAAGGGCGGGTGAGGGGAAGGACGGCAATCGTGGAGGAGAACACGTTATGAAGCGTTACGGATCGGTGATCGGGGTCAGGCCCGAGCACATTGCGGAATACAAGCGCGTCCATGCCGCGGTGTGGCCCGAGGTGCTCAGGCAGATCGAGCGGAGCAATATCCGCAACTACTCGATCTACCTCAAGGAGCCGGAAAACCTGATGTTCGCCTATTTCGAGTACCACGGCACCGACTACGCGGCCGACATGGCGGCGATGGCCGCCGACGAGAAGACCCAGGAGTGGTGGAAGGTCTGCTCGCCGATGCAGGCGCCGTTCGAGACGCGCCGGCCGGGCGAGTGGTGGGCCCAGATGGAAGAAGTGTTCCACACCGAATGAGCATCGACCCCAGCACCCTGCAGCAGGCCTGGCCGCTGCCCAGCACGCCGCGCCCGATCGTCATCATCGGGGCCGGCGGCATCGTCAACGACGCGCACCTGCCGGCCTATCGGCTGGCGGGGCTGCCGGTGGCCGGCGTCTACGACCTCGACGCCGGGAAGGCCGCGGCGCTGGCCGAGCGCTGGCAGACCCGGGCCTTCGCGACGCTCGACGCGGCAATCGCCACGCCGGGCGCCGTCTACGACCTGGCGCTGCCGCCGGCGGCGCATCTCGACGTGCTGCCGAAACTGCCGGACGGCGCGGCAGTATTGCTGCAGAAGCCGATGGGCCGCACGCTCGCCGAGGCGACGGCGATCCTCAAGCTGGCCCGAGACAAGCGCCTGATCGCCGCGGTGAATTTCCAGCTGCGCTATTCGGCGATGATGCTGGCGGTGGCCGATGCGCTGCGGCGCGGCGCACTGGGCCGGCTGATCGATGTCGAGGTGCACCTCAACCTGGTCACGCCCTGGCATCTGTTCCCGTTCCTCAAGGGCATGGAGCGGGTCGAGATCGCGGTGCATTCGATCCACTATCTCGATACCATCCGGGCGATGCTGGGCAATCCGACCGGCGTCCACGCCCGCACCCTCGGCCACCCCTCGACGGACCTGGCGCAGACCCGCACTTCGGCCCTGTTCGATTTCGCCCCCGACCAGCGGGTGACCTTCTCGATCAACCACAATCACGACTTCGGCCGGAAATTCCAGGACGCGAGCTTCCGCTTCGAAGGCACCGATGGCGCCGCGCTGGTCAAGCTCGGGCTGCTGCTCAACTATCCCGAGGGCGAGCCGGACGAGCTGTGGATCGTCGAAAAGGGCGGGGACTGGGTGCAGGTGCCGCTGGCCGGCAAGTGGTTCCCGCACGCCTTCATCGGCACGATGAGCAACCTGCAGCGCTTCGCCGCCGGCGAGGACAGCGTGCTGATGACCGCGGTCGAGGACGCCTGGCACACCATGGCGCTGGCCGAGGCCGCGTTCGAATCGGCCGCCCGCCCCGCCACCCCCGTGAAAGCCGCTCCATGACCACCGCGCCGCTGCTCGACGGCATTCTCGTCGTCGACATGTGCCAGTTCCTCTCCGGTCCCTATGCCTCGCTGCGGCTGATGGACCTGGGTGCCCGCGTCATCAAGATCGAGCGGCCGGACGGCGGCGACCTCAGCCGCCGGCTGTACCTCAGCGACACCGAGATCGGCGGCGATTCGACGATCTTCCACGCCATCAACCGCTCAAAGGAGAGCCTGGCGCTCGACCTGAAGAGCGCCGACGACGTGGCGGCGCTGAAAAAGCTCCTGGCCCGGGCCGACATCGTGCTGCAGAACTTCCGCCCCGGCGTGATCGAGCGGCTGGGGCTCGACTACGCGGCGGTGAAAGCGATCAACCCGCGGATCGTCTATGCCTCGATAACAGGGTATGGCAGCGCGGGACCGTGGGTCGAGCGGCCGGGGCAGGACCTCCTGGCGCAGGCGCGGTCCGGGGTGATGTGGCTCAATGGCGATGCCGACCAGGGGCCGGTGCCGTTCGCGCTCGCCATCGCCGACATGCTGGCCGGCGCGGCCGTGGCGCAGGGCGTGCTGGCGGCCCTGGTGCGGCGCGGCCGCACCGGGGAGGGCGCGCATATCGAGACCTCGCTGCTCGAGGCGCTGGTCGATTTCCAGTTCGAGGTGCTGACCACCCATCTCAATGACGGGCGACGGAAGCCCAGGCGGGCCGGCTTCCGCTCGGCGCACGCCTACCTGTCGGCGCCCTACGGGGTGTACCCGACCATGGACGGTCACCTGGCGCTGGCGATGACGCCGCTGGGCCGCATCGCGGACCTGCTCGACCTGCCGGCGCTGGCGCCCTATCGCGACATGCCCGGGAGCTGGTTCACCGAGCGCGATGCGATCAAGACGATCATTGCGGCGCGGCTCGCGACACGCAGCACCGCCGAATGGCTGGCGCTGCTCGAACCGGCCGACATCTGGTGCGCCAAGGTGCTGGAGTGGCCCGAACTGCTCGAAAGCGAGGGTTTCCGGGTGCTCGACATGCTGCAGACGGTGCGACGCTTCGACGGGGTGTCCATCGAGACCACGCGATCGCCGATCCGGGTCGACGGCCAGCGCTCGCGCACGCATCGCGCCGCGCCGCTGATCGGCGAGCAGTCGCAGGCGATCCGCGAGGAGTTCGGACTGTGACGAAACTGCGCGGCATGACCTGGAGCCATCCGCGGGGCTACGACCCGATGGTGGCGACAGCCCGGCTCTGGCAGGAACTGACCGGCGTCGAGATCGCCTGGGACAAGCGCTCGCTGCAGGATTTCGAGACCTTCCCGGTCGAGGAGCTGGCGCGCGCCTATGACCTGATCGTCATCGATCACCCGCATGTGGGGCAGGTGACCGCCGAGGCCTGCCTCGCGCCCCTCGACGAGCGCGGCCGCGAGACCGAGCTCGCGGCGATCGCGGCCGGCGATGTCGGCGGCTCGTTCCGAAGCTACCAGTGGGGCGGGCGGCAATGGGCGCTGCCGATCGACGCGGCGGCGCAGGTGCAGCTCTACCGCCCGGACCGGGTCGCGCCGGCCAGGTCCTGGGAGGACGTGATCGGGCTCGGCAAGGCCGGCGAACTGGTGCTGCCGATGCTGGCCCCGCACAGCCTGATGTGCTTTTTCACCATTGCCGGCGGGCTCGGGACGCCCTGCCATACCGGGCCTGGCGAACTGATCGAGGGTGCGGCAGGGATCGCTGTGTTCGAGCGGCTCAGGGAGTTGGCCGCGCTGATCGAGCCCTCCAACTTCGCCATGGACCCGATCATGGCGTCCGAGGCGATGGCGCGGGCGGACGCGGTGGTTTCGGCAATGCCCTATGGCTATGGCTATGTCAGCTATGCCACGGAAGGCTTCCGGCCGGCGCGCCTCAAGGCCGCAGATATCCCCGACCTCGGGCGCGGCCCGGTGGGCTCGGCGCTGGGCGGCACGGGGATCGCGGTCTCGGCGTTCTCGGACCACCACGGCGCGGCGCTGGACCATGCCTTCTGGGTCGCCTCGGGGCCGGTGCAGCAGGGGCTCTATGCCGCCTCGGGCGGGCAGCCCGGACACGCGGCGGGCTGGGAGAGCGAACTGGTCAACGCGCGGGTCGACGGCTTCTACCGCGACACCCGCGCGACGCTCGAAGGGGCCTTCCTCAGGCCGCGCCACAATGGCTACATGGGCTTCCAGTCTGCCGCCTCGGCGCGCCTCAATGCCGGGCTGATCGACGGGGAGCCCGCGGCGACGGTGATTGCCGACCTCAACCGCCTCTACAGGGAGAGCCAGTGATGGAACGACCGCGCCATTTCGAGGACTACGTGCTGGGTGAGACCCGCAGGACCTACGGCCGCACCATTACCGAGACCGACTTCGTGGTGCATGCCGGCCATACCGGCGACTTCTTCCCCCACCACATGGACGCCGAGGCGATGAAGCAGAGCGCCTGGGGCCAGCGCATCGCGCACGGCACCATGACCTTCGCCATCGGCATCGGGCTGACCGCCAGTGAGATCAACCCGCTGGCCTTCACCTATGGCTACGAGCGGCTGCGCTTCCCCAAGCCGGTGTTCATCGGCGACACCATCCACACCGTGCTGACCATTGCCGGGCTCGAGCCCGACGAGCGCCGCCCCGACCACGGGCGGATCACCGAGGAGGTGCGGGTCGTGAACCAGCGCGGCGAAGTGGTGCTGGCCTGCGAGCACATCTACCTCGCCAAGCGGAAGACGGTGGTGGCGTAGGAAGAAGAACGCCCTTTCTCCGGTGCTCGCCGGTGCAACTTGCTCCGACCCGTCGATAGCGTTCGAATAGTACCCGAGCTCCGCGCCGGCCTACCGGTCGGTATCCTCCAGTTCCTCATGGATCGAGGCGATGATCTCGCTGCGCTGTTCGGCCGACTTGCCGGCTTCGGCGGCATAAGTGACGGCCAATAGCCGGATGGCGCTGCCGATGGCGGTGTGCGAGGGACCGAGGCCGAAGCTCGCCACGTGGCAGGGGAGCACGACGCGCGAGAAGCGCTGCGCCTCGAGCGCATAGTTGCGATCGGCGATGGTGACGACGTTCATGCGCGTGGTCTCGGCATAGGCCAGCAGCGGCTTCAGCAGCTTGGGGCGCGGCGGCAGGGTGATCAGCAGCAGCACGTCCTTGGGGCCGGTCATGGCGAGGTCCTCGGCCCACGAGCCCTGGTTGATGCCGAGGATCATCACCGAGTGGCGGAGCCGCGAGAACACCAGTCGCGCGTAGCGCGCAAAGCCCTCCTCGGCCCCGAGCCCCAGCACCCAGAGCCGCGGCGCCGCCGCAATCAGCTCGGCCGCCTCGCGCACCCTGTCGGAGCGCAGTTCCTCGAAGGTCTTGGTCAGGTTTCTCAATTCGAGCTCGAGATGGGTGCCGAGCGCCTTGCCGAGCGCCATCTGCTCGGAGCCGCCGACGGCATAGCCATAGGGCTCGGTGCGATTGCGCTCCTCGCGCGCCTGCAGCTTCACCTCGTTGAAATCGGCATAGCCGAGGTGCTGGAAGAATCGCGCCGCGGTGGCCTTCGAGACCCCGGCCATCTCGGCGATCTCGGTGGCCGAATGGGTGAGGATGTCGTCCTGGCGGTCGAGCATGAGCTGGGCGAGCTTCTGCTCGCCGGCGGTAAGCTTCTGGAAGCGTTCCTGAATCCTGAGCACCAGACGCGATGCCATGGGGCACGATCTCCTCGGGAGCCAATCACGCTCCCCACCAAAGAATCTCTAGCAGCCGTCTTGCAACAATGAAACGACTGTTTCATGATCATGAAACACTGAAACACGACGGGAGCGATAACCGGTGTCGACGTCCAGGATCATCCGGCAGCGAATCTGGGAGAAACTCAACGCGGTGGCGCTGCCCGACACCCGCTTCCACATGAATTTCGCCGAGGTGATCCCCGACTTCGTCGGCAGCGCCGAAGCCACCGACCGGATCACCGCGCTTCCCGCCTACCAGGCGAGCAGGTTCGCCTTCATCACCCCCGACAACTGCCTCGTCGAGCTGCGCCGCCGCATGCTGGCCGAAGGCAAGCCCTTCGTGATGTCGACCTACGGCATCTATCGCGGCTTTCTCTATGTCGAGCCGGGCAGCGTCCCCAAAGGGGCCGAGCTCTACGCCGCCTGGCTCGACGGCATGGAGCATTTCGGCCGGCCGATCACGCTCGAGGAGATCACCCGGATGGGACGCTTCGACTTCATGGTCACCGGTGCCTCGGCGGTATCGGTCGACGGCGTGCGCTTCGGCAAGGGGCACGGCTTCTTCGACATGGAATGGGGCATGTTCACCGACCTCGGGCTCGCCAACGACGCCACCCCGGTGGTCGCCGCCGTGCATGACGTGCAGGTGGTCGAGGACAAGCTCCACCCCAGCGAAACCGACATCCTCGTCGACCTGATCGCCACCCCGACGCGCCTCATCCAGGTCTCCGGCCGCGGCCGCCGCCCGCGCGGCATCAAGTGGAACCTGCTCGAGCAGGGCACGATCGAGGCGACGCCGCCCCTGCGCGAACTGGCGCGCATCCGCGGCATTGCCTGAGCCTTCGTCTCACGCCTCTGCCTTCGTCCTCCTCCCAACCCGAACCCGGAGCCTCCCCATGTCTTCTGGAAAGCCTTTGAGCCTCAACCGCCGGCACCTGCTGGGCCTGATGGCGGCCGGCGCGACGCTGCCGCTGAGCACGCGCTTTGCGCAGGCGGCGACGCCCTTCACCTTCCAGGCCAGCTGGATCAACGATGCCGAGTTCGCCGGCTACTTCGCCGCCATCGACAAGGGCTACTATGCCGCCGAAGGGCTGGAGCTCACCTACCTGTCGGGCGGACCCGACGTCATCCCGGAATCCTCGCTGATCGCCGGCAAGGCCGACCTGACGCTGACCACCCCGGACACCACCATCAAGGCGATCGTCGAGCAGCAGGCGCCGTTCAAGATCATCGGCACGCAGTACCAGAAGAACCCGATCGGCATCGTCTCGCTGGCCTCGAACCCGATCAGGACACCGCAGGACCTCGTCGGCAAGACCCTCGCGGTGCCGCCGGTCAACGTCATCTCGGTCGAGGCGATGCTGAAGATCTCGGGCGTCGACCGCGCCGCGGTCAACATCGTGCCCTATGCCTACGACCCGACGCCGCTGATCAAGGGCGAGATCGACGCCTCGCTCGACTTCACCACCAACGTGCCCTTCACCATCCAGCAGGCCGGCGCCGAGGCGACCTCGTTCCTGCTCTACGATTTCGGCTTCACCATCTTCAACGACACCGTGGTGGTGACCACCGACACGCTGGCGGCCAAGCGCAAGGAGATCGTCTCGTTCCTGCGCGCTTCGAAGAAGGGCTGGGAAGAGAACCTCCAGGACCCGGCGGCCTACCCGCCGAGCTTTGCCGAGACCTGGTTCAAGGGCACCGGCCGCTCGATCGAGAACGAGATCTACTTCAACACCGCGCAGAAACCGCTGATCGAGGCCGAGGGCGGCATTTTCTCGATGAGCGAGGCGGCGATCGCTGCCAATATCGAGGCCCTCGCGGCGGTCGGCATTGCCGCGACGCGCGACATGTTCGACACCACGGTGTTCGAGGAAATCTGATTGGGCGATCCCGCCGGCATCAGTCTCAGGCGGGTCTCGAAGAGCTTCGAGGCCCGCGGCAAGCTGACCGAGGCGCTGCGCGAGGTGAACCTCGCCTGCGCCCCGGGCTCGTTCACCGCGCTGATCGGGCCCTCGGGCTGCGGCAAGTCGACCATCCTCAGGCTGGCCCTGGGGCTCGAAACCGCGTCGGGCGGTGAGATCGCCGTTGCCGGCAAGCCCCCGGCCGAGGCGACCGGAGGTGGCATCACCGGGGTGGCGTTCCAGGATGCGGCGCTGCTCCCCTGGCGCTCGGTCGAGGCCAATGTGGCGCTCCCGCTCGACGTGCTCGGCCGCGACCGCAAGCCCTATCGCGACAAGATCGCAGAGCTGATCGAGCTGGTCGGGCTCGCCGGCTACGAGCACGCGCTGCCGGCCGAACTGTCGGGCGGCATGCGGCAGCGCGTCGCCATCGCCCGGGCCCTGGTGACCCGGCCGGAAGTGCTGTTCCTCGACGAGCCGTTCGGGGCGCTCGACCAGATCCTGCGCCGCCAGATGAACATCGAGCTGCAGCGCATCTGGATGGAAAGCCGCGCCACGACGCTGCTGGTGACGCATGGCATCGACGAAGCGGTGTTTCTCGCCGACCGCGTCGTGGTGATGGCCAGCCGGCCGGGACGCATCACCCGGGTCATCGACATCGACCTGCCGCGCCCGCGCCGGCCGGAGCTGTTCAACGATCCGGCGTTCCATCGGCTGGAGGCCGAGATCGCGGGGGCGCTGGATGGGCATTGAGGTGCCGGCATCGTGGCTCTCGACCCCTCATCCGCCCTTCGGGCACCTTCTCCCACAAGGGGAGAAGGCGATCCCGGAGAGATCTCGGTCGGGTCTTCCTTCTCCCCTTGGAGGAGAAGGTGGCGCAAGGCGCCGGATGACGGGTGGGACGCCACGGCATGCCTAGTCGCCTCCGCCCCTTCGTCGGCCCGCTCCTCATCCTCGTCCTGTGGGAGATCGCCGGGCGCTTCGGGCTGGTGGCGAGCGGGGCGCTGCCGGCGCCTTCGGCGATCCTCGCCCGGCTCGCGGTCGACTGGTCGGACTATCCGGGGCACATCTTTGCGACGCTGTTCGGGGCGGGGCTGGGATTCCTGATCGGCAACGGCATCGCCATCGCCGCCGGGGTGCTGTTCGCGCTCTATCCGGTGACCTCGCGGGTGGCGCGGGGGCTCAACGTGGCGCTGTTCGCGCTGCCGCCCATCGCCATTTCGCCGATCCTGGTGCTGACCTTTTCCGATCCGGTGCCGCGCGTCGTGCTCGCCGCCATCGGCTGCTACTTCGTCACCATGACGGCGACGCTGGTCGGGCTGACGCAGGCCGACGCCCGCTCGGTCGACGTGGTGCGGGCCTATGGCGGCGGCAGGTTCAAGGTGCTGGCGCTGGTGCAGGCCCGCATCGCCCTGCCGGTGATCCTCTCGGGGTTGAGGATTGCCGCGCCCAACGCCGTGCTGGGCTCGATCCTCGCCGAGTTCGGCGGCGGCGGACGCTGGGGGCTGGGGGTGTACCTGCTGGGCTCGCTCGGACGCGGCGAGCCGGACCGGCTGTGGGGGATCGGGCTCGTGGCGACGCTGATCGCCGGGCTGGCCTATCTCGCCTTCGTCGTGCTGGCGCGGGCAGTCACCGGCTCGAGCCAGGCGGTGACGGTGCCGACATCGGTGCTGCGCTCGACCGACCGGCCCCGCCCGGCCTGGCAGCAGGGCCTGATCGTCCTTGCTTCGATCGCGCTGCCGCTGGCGCTGTGGTGGGCGCTGCTGGCCGTGCTGAAGGTTCCGGCGATGCTGGCCAAGACCCCGCCGGCACTCTACGACTACCTGTTCGGGCTGCCCGGTTCGCCGGCAACGCAGGCCAAGCTCGTCGCGGCGCTGGCCCAGACGCTGCCGATGACGCTGCTCGGGATGGTCGCGGGCCTCGCGATCGCCTTCGTGCTGGCGCTCGGCACCCAGCTCACCCCGCGGCTGATCCGGGCGCTGCTGCCGGTGGCGCTGGTGACCCAGACCATGCCGCTCGTCGCGCTCACCCCGCTGCTGGTGCTGCTGGTCGGGCGCGGTCCGGCGGTGATCCTGTGGGTCACCATCTCGGTCACCTTCTTTCCCGCTTTCGTCACCATGGCGCAGGGCCTGCTGCTGGTGCCGCGCGCTGCGCTCGAGCTGCCCCGCGCCTATGGCGCGACGGTCTGGCAGCAATTGCGCCTGGTCTCGGTGCCGGCCTCGCTCCCCTACCTGTTCGCAGCGACCCGGCTGACGGCGCCGCGGGCGCTGCTGGGGGTGATGATCGCCGAATGGCTGGCCACCGGAACCGGGCTCGGGAACCTGCTCAACCAGTCCCGCGGCTATCTCGACTACGGCATGATCTGGGCGGTCGCGGTGCTCTCGGTGCTGGTCTCGGTCGCCTTCTACCAGGCCGTGGTGCTGGTCGAGCGGCGGGTGCTGGGCCGGCTCGGCATGGCGGTTGCCGAGTAGCTCAGCCGCCGACGGCCCTGAGTGCCGGCGGGGTGGCGCGCGCTGGCCCGCAGGAGGCGCGGTGGACGATGTGGCCGGCAATATGCACGCGGTACGCGGTGCCGGGCGACAGACGGCCGTGCAGCCGGTCGTCGAGCAGCCGGACACAGGTGATGCCCATCTCGCGGCCATTGGTCTTGACCGTGGTGAGGTGGGGCGAGATCTGCGTGGCGGCAGCGAAGTCGCCGAAGCCGATCACCGAGATGTCCTCGGGGATGCGGTAGCCCAGCCGCAGCAGTTCGGAGACCACGGTCAGCGCCAGCCCGTCATGGGCGCAGAAGAAGGCGGTGGGGCGGAAGCCCTCGGCCTCGGCCGCGAGGAAATGCTCGGTGAAGCGCACCTCGGCGGCAAAGCGCATCTCGCGAAAGCGCACCTCGGGCTTCTGCTCGAGCACCTCGCGCACGCCGTAGTAGCGCTCCATGCGGCCGCGATAGCCGGGCGTCCCGTGCACATAGGCAATGGTGCGGTGCCCGAGTTCGTAGAGATATTGTGCCACCGCCGAGCCGGCTTCATGGTCGGTGCCGCCGACGTGGTCGGCCGGCTCGAGCGGGGTGAGCCAGCCGGTCCTGACGATCGGCCGGCCCAGCGCATAGGCGCGATCGAGGCTGGCCCTGTCATGCGGGCCGACCATGACCACCCCGCTGCAGGTGCGGGCGAACTCCTCGACCTCGTCGGCGCGGTGCGTCCAGCGCATCCGCACCTGGTAGCCGCGCCGCTGCGCCTCGGCCTGCACTCCGCCCTGGATGAGCAGGTGCAGTTCGGAGTTGATCAGGTCGTGGTCATGGAAGACGAGGCCGATGGCCGGCTGCCCGGGCTCGCCGACGACGCGGCTGTAGCCCAGTTCGGCAGCGACCTCGCGGACCCGCCGGCGCGTCTCCTCGCTCACCCCGTCCTTGCCCGACAGCGAGCGCGACACGGCGAATTTCGACAGGCCGGTGCGCTGGGCGATGGTCGACAGGGTTACGCGTGCCATGGCTGTTCGGTCCTCCGGGGCTTCCGATCTCCTACGACCAAACATGACATAACGCAACCTAACTCCATCTGCGCGGCCGCTTTCTTGCCGCTGGGTGCTTGCCCGAAGGACAGGCGGAGATACGAGTGAAGTAACGATAATCTTTGCTTCGGCCCGCGCAGGAACATAACACTTTACCTAACAAATCGTTGATGTAACCTATCCGATAGCTAACAAGCGGGTGCAATCCCGTCAGCGAGGAGGAGATCTTCATGGGTTCCATCAGCCGCAGAGCTTTCATTGCCGCCACCAGTGCCTTCGCGGGCACCCTGGCGTTCACCGGTCTGGCCCGCGCCCAGGCCACGGAATCGGCCTTCCTCAAGGCCGATGTCGATGCCGGCAAGCTCCCGGGTGTCGCCGAGCGCCTGCCGGCCAATCCGCTGGTGGTCACGCCGCTCGAGCGGGTCGGCCAGCAGGGCGGCGACTGGAAGCACGCGCTGGTCGGCGGTGGATCGCTGTCCATGCTGGTGCGCTACCAGGGCTACGAGCCGCTGGTCCGCTTCAGCCCCGACTGGTCGGGACTGGTGGAGAACGTCGCGGAGTCGTGGTCGGTGAACCCGGAGGCGACCGAATACAGCTTCACCCTCAGGAAAGGCCACAAGTGGTCGGACGGCGCGCCGTTCACCACCGCCGATATCCAGTTCTGGTACGACGCCTACTTCACCGACAAGGAAACCAGCCATGGCGGCAACGCCTGGTGGAGCGCCGGCGGCGAGCCGGCCAGGCTCGAAGTGGTCGACGAGCAGACCTTCAAGGTGATCTTCAAGGCGCCCAACGGCTTCTTCGTGCAGCAGCTGGCCTGGGCACAGCAGGACCAGATGGTCCGCACCCCCAGGCATTATCTCGAGAAATTCCACATCCGCTACAATCCGGATGCCGACAAGCTGGCCAAGGAGGCCGGGCTGGAGAGCTGGATCGCCTTGTTCCAGCGCGAGATCGGCATGCTGGACGACAACGCCTTCTTCCAGAACCCGAACCGGCCGACCCTCAACGCCTGGATGTTCAGCATCGCGCCCGGCCAGGCCACCGAGCAGGCGCTGGCGGTCCGCAACCCCTACTACTTCAAGGTCGACACCGAGGGCACCCAGCTGCCCTACTTCGACCGCGTGGTCTACCAGATGGTCGCCGATCCCGAGGTGCTGCTGCTGAAGACGCTGCAGGGCGAGGTTGACATCATGGACCAGTACATCTGCACCCCGGCCAACAAGCCGGTGCTGTTCGACGGCCAGGCAACGGGTGGCTACGGTTTCTACACGCTCAAGGAGACGGCGGCCAACGTCATGGCCTTCCAGCTCAACCTCAACCATGTCGATCCGACCAGGCGCGAGCTGTTCAACACCATCGAGTTCCGCCAGGCGCTGTCGCTGTCGGTCGACCGGCAGGCGCTGATCGATGCCGTGTTCGTCGGGCAGGGCTCGCCAGCGCAGGCCTCGATGCGCGAGGGCGACCCGCTCTACAACGAGCAGCTGGCCAAGCAGTTCACCGAGTACGACCCGGACCGGGCCAATGCCATGCTGGATGGCCTCGTTCCCAACAGGGACGGCGAGGGCTACCGGCTCGACAAGGACGGCCGGCGGCTGACGATCATCTTCGAGATCGACCAGACCCGCACCACCTTCCTCGACATGTTCGAGCTCGCCATCCCGATGTTCCAGGCGGTGGGGATCGACGCCCAGATGCGCACCATGGACCGCTCGCTGTGGGAAGAGCGGGTGCGGCGCGGCCGCGAGTACGACGCCACGGCGCACCAGTTCGGTGCCAATTCGGGGATCGCGGCGATGCTCGACCCGAGCTTCTACGTGCCGATCAACAATAACTGCTTCTACGCCCAGGGCTGGGCCCTCTACTACACCAAGCCCGCCGATCCGGCCGCCATCGAACCGCCTCCGGCGGTCAAGGCCCAGCAGGACCTCTATCGCACGCTGGTCGGCACCGCCGATCCGGCCAAGCAGCAGGAACTGATGGCCCGGGTCCTGCAGAACGCCGCCGACCTGTTCTTCACCTTCGGCGTCAGCCTGCCGGCCGACGGCTACGGGGTGGTCAAGAACGACGTCGTCAACCTGATGAAGGAAATGCCGAACTCGTTCGGCTGGCCGACCCCCGGCCCGGCCCGGCCCGAGCAGTTCTTCAAGGCCTGATCGCCGTCAATCCCATCACGATGTCACCCCGGCGCGAGGCCGGGGTCCATCCTGAAGCCTTCGCCCAAGTGCAGGCACCTCAGGATGGATTCCGGCCTGCGCCGGAATGACACCTGTGGGGGGCGGGCGGCCCCTGTGACAAACGCACGCCCGGCCGCAGGCCCGGATATGATCGAAAGATGAACATGCTCGACGCCAAGCCCGCCGCCAATCTCCGCACTCCCGACTGGTACCGGTCGGCGACGCGCTGGACGCAGCTGACGCTGGCCGAGGACGATCCGGTCAGGTTCGATCCGGCGTTCTGGATCGAGGTGTTCAAGCGCACCAAGTCCAACGCCACCTGCCTCAGCGCCGGCGGCTACATCGCCTATTATCCCAGCAAGGTGCCGCTGCATTATGTGAGCAGGTTCATCGGCGATACCGATCCGTTCGGCACGCTGGTCGAGGGGGCGCGCGGGCTCGGCATGCACGTGATGGCGCGCGTCGATCCGCACGCCATCCACCAGGACGCCGCCGAGACGCACCCAGAGTGGATCGCCGTCGACCGCGACGGCAACAGGCGCCGCCACTGGGCCTATCCCGAGGTCTGGGTGACCTGCGCCTACTCGGACTACAATTTCAGGTTCATGCCGGAGGTGCTGCAGGAGCTGACGGCGAACTACGACATCGACGCCATCTTCGCCAACCGCTGGCAGGGCCATGGGGTGTGCTACTGCGACAGCTGCCGCAAGAGCTTCCGCGCCGCGAGCGGCTTCGAGCTGCCCGCCGAGGCCAATGCCGAGGATCCGGTATGGATGGCGTGGACCGCCTGGCGGCGCACCCTGCTCAGCCGGCTCGTCGTCGAGTGGGACGCCACGATGAAGGCGATCAAGCCGCATACCAGCTTCATTCCGAACATGGGTTCGGTCTCGCTGATGGAGTTCGACCTCGGGATCATCGAGAAGTACTGCCCGTTCCTGTGCGTCGACGACCAGGGGCGGCGCGGCACCGAACCGGTGTGGATGGCGGGACGGAACGGCAAGCGCATGCGCGCCACCTTCCGCGACCGGCCGACCATCCTGATCACCTCGATCGGACCCGAGGAGGAGTATCGCTGGAAGGATTCGGTGACCACCGGGCCGGAGATCCGGGCCTGGATCGATGCCGGCACGACGCAGGGCATGCTGCCCTGGTTCACCAAGTTCAACGGCGTGGTGCCCGATACCCGCTGGGTGGCGCCGGTGACCGAGAGCTTCACCCTGCACGCCACGCTCGAACCGGTGCTCTCCTGCATGACGCCGGTGGCCGAGATCGCCATCCTCGATCCGGCGACGACGCTGAGGCACCATGGCGACCGTTCGCGGAAGGCCGCGGAGGCCGACGACCTGGGGGTCTACCAGGCGCTGATCGAGGCGCGGCTGCCGTTCGAGATGCTGTCGGACCAGGCGATGACGCCCGAGAGCCTCAGGGGCTTCAAGGTGGTGATCCTCGCCAACTCGACCTGCCTGTCGGACGCCCAGATCGGCCTGCTGGAGGCCTATGTGGCGCAGGGCGGCGCGCTCGTTGCGGCGTTCGAGACGTCGACCCGTACCGAGGACAACCGGCCGCGCAGCGGCCTCGGGCTCGGGCCGCTGCTCGGGGTGCGGCAGACCGCCCCGACCCGCGGCCCGGTCAAGAACAGCTACATTGCGATCAATGGCAGCCATCCGATCTCGGCGGGCTACGAGGGGGCGAACCGCATCATCGGCGGCACCCGGCTGCTGGCGGTCGAGGCGGCACCCGACACCGTCGCCCCGTTCCTCTTCGTCCCGGACTTTCCCGACCTGCCGATGGAAGAGGTCTATCCGCGCGCCGCGCCGCAGGGCGCCGCGGTGGTTTTGCGCGAGCACGCCGGTGGCGGCCGCACGGTCTACTTCCCGTGGAACATCGGCGGCATCTTCTGGGAGGTGCTGGCGCTCGACCACGGGCGGCTGATCGCCAACGCGGTGCGCTGGGCCCTCGGCAAGCGCCCCGCCGTCGAGGTCGAAGGCAAAGCGGTGCTCGACATCGCCGTGCGGCACAACGCCGACGGCATGGCGGTGGTGCTCAACAACCTCGCCAACCCGATGATGATGAAGGGGCCGATCCGCGAGGCCTACCCGGTGGGACCGCTGGCTGTGACGGTGGCCGTACCGGGCGGCAAGCGGCTTGCCGGCGCACGGCTGCTGGTCTCCGATCGGCCGGCGTTGGCCAGCCTCCGCGACGGCCGCGTGACGATCGATGTTCCCGGCATCGAGACGCTCGAAGTCGTGCACCTCGTCTGGGCCTGAGGGAACCATGCTCGGCTATGTGATCAAGCGGCTGGTCTACATGATCCCGACCCTCATCGGGATGTCGATCATTGCCTTCCTGATCATCCAGTTGCCGCCGGGCGATTACGTCACCTCGCTGATCGCCTCGATGTCGGACAACGGCCAGAACGCCGATCCGGCGCAGATCGAGGCGATGCGGCGGGCCTACGGCTTCGATGATCCGATCTGGCTGCAATACTGGAAGTGGATCAGCGGCATCCTGTCCCGCGGCGACTTCGGCTACTCGTTCGAGTGGAACCGGCCGGTCGCCGACCTGATCTGGGAGCGCATGGGCTCGACCCTCGCGATCTCGCTGGCCTCACTGCTGTTCGTGTGGGCGGTGTCGCTGCCGATCGGCATCTATTCGGCGATGCGCCGTCACTCGGTCGGCGACTACGCCTTCACCTTTCTGGGCTTCATCGGCCTTGCGGTGCCCAACTTCATCCTCGCCCTGACCCTGATGTACGTGAGCTACAAGTTCATGGGCCAGAGCGTCGGCGGGCTGTTCTCGCCCGAATATGTCGAGGCACCCTGGAGCTGGGACAAGGTCGTCGACCTCATGGCGCACCTGTGGATCCCGATCGTCGTCATCGGCACCAGCGGCACCGCGGCGCTGATCCGCATCCTCAGGGCCAACCTGACCGACGAACTCAACAAGCCCTACGTGGTGACGGCGCGGGCCAAGGGCCTGCCGGAGTACAAGGCGGTGCTGAAATACCCGGTGCGCATCGCCCTCAATCCGTTCGTTTCGGCCATCGGCTGGGTGCTGCCCGAGCTCATCTCCGGCGTCACCATCACGGCGATCGTCCTCAACCTGCCGACGGCCGGGCCGCTGCTCCTCCGCTCGCTCATCTCGCAGGACATGTATCTCGCCGGCAGCTTCATCCTGCTGATGGGCGTCCTTACCCTCGCCGGGATGCTGATCTCCGGACCTGCTGCTGGCGCTGCTCGACCCGCGCATCCGGTTCACCTGATGGCCACGCACACCTTTAGCGATGAGGTCGAAACCGGCCCGGCGGTGACCGCGCTCAAGGCCCGGCCCGGCCGCACCGAGACCGCCGCGGCCGGACAGTGGACGCTTGTCTGGCTCAAGTTCGTGCGCAACAAGGTGGCGGTGGGCGCCGGCCTCGTGATCCTCGCGCTCTACCTGATCGGGCTCTTCGCCGAGTTTCTGGCGCCGGCCCTGCCGGAAGCCTCGAGGCCGCAGTTCACCTATGCGCCGCCGCAGGAGATCCGGCTGTTCACGTCGCAGCCGGATGGTTCGCAGCGGTTCGAGCCACATGTCACCGGCTACACGATGACGGTCGACCAGGCTTCGCTCCGGCGCAACTACGCGATCGACGAGAGCAAGGTGGTGCCGATCGGGTTCTTCGTCGCGGGAGCCTCCTACAGGCTCTGGGGCCTGTTCGAGCTGGACGTGCACCTAATCGGGCCGCTGAAAAAGACCGACACGATGTACCTGCTGGGCACCGACAAGCTGGGCCGCGACCTGCTGAGCCGGCTGATCCACGGCACGCGCGTGTCGATGTCGATCGGGCTGATCGGCGTGGCGATCAGCCTCTGCCTCGGCGTGGTGCTCGGCTCGCTCTCGGGCTTTTATGGCGGCGCCGTGGACATGGTGATCCAGCGCCTCATCGAGGTGATCTCGTCGATGCCGACCATTCCGCTCTGGCTCGGCCTCGCCGCCGCGATCCCGCTGACCTGGTCGCCGCTGACCGTCTATTTCGTCATCACCCTCATCGTCTCGCTGTTCGGCTGGACCGGTCTCGCCCGCGAAGTGCGCGGCCGGTTCTTCGCCCTGCGCAGCGAAGACTTCGTCACCGCCGCGAGGCTGGACGGGTCGAGCGAGCGCCGGCTGATCTTCCGGCACATCCTCCCCTCCTTGACCAGTCACATCCTCGCGGTGGTAACCCTGGCGCTGCCCACCATGATCGTGGCGGAGACGGCGCTGAGCTTCCTGGGCATCGGGCTCAAGGCACCGATCGTCAGCTGGGGCGTGCTGCTGCAGGACGCACAGAACGTGCGCACCATCGCGACGGCCTCCTGGCTGCTGATCTGGCCGGCCGGCGCGGTGGTGCTGACCGTGCTCGCCTACAATTTCCTCGGCGACGGCCTGCGCGACGCGGCCGATCCCTACGAGAGCTGAGCCGATGCGCATGGACATCGGCACGGCCGCACCCCGAAACCAAAGCGATACCGAAGTGGTGCTCAAGGTCGAAGGCCTGAGCCTCGACTTCCGGCTGCGCAACCAGGTCCTGCATGCCGCGCGCGAGGTGAGCTTCGCGCTCAGGCGCGGCAAGACGCTCTGCCTCGTGGGCGAGAGCGGCTCGGGCAAGTCGGTGACGGCGCGGGCGCTGCTCAGGATCATCGACAGGAACGGCGCCATCGCCGGCGGGCGCATCCTGCTCGGCGGCGGGGGCAGCGAGATCGACATCGCGCAACTGCCGGAGCGCAGCCCGGACCTGCTGAAGATCCGCGGCGGTCGCATCGGGCTGGTCTTCCAGGAGCCGATGAGTTCGCTCTCCCCGGTGCACACCATCGGCAGCCAGATCATCGAGGCGCTGCTGCTGCACCGCAGGATGACCAAGAAGCAGGCGCGGGCCGAGGCCATCGAGTTGCTGCGCCAGGTCGAGATCCCCGATCCGGACCGGATGATCGACCGCTACACCTTCGAGTTCTCCGGCGGCATGCGCCAGCGCGCCATGATCGCCATGGCGCTCGCCTGCGACCCCGACCTCCTGATCGCCGACGAGCCGACCACCGCGCTCGACGTCACCACGCAGGCCGAAATCCTCGACCTGATCAAGCGGCTGCAGGTGAGCCGCGGCATGGCCATGCTGCTCATCACCCACGACATGGGGATCGTCGCAGAGGTGGCCGACGAGGTGGCCGTGATGCGCTTCGGCCAAATCGTCGAGAGCGGCGATGTCGACGACATCTTTCACGATGCCCGGCACCCCTACACCCGGGCGCTGCTCAGTTCGACCGTCAGGCTCGAAGTCAACCGCAGGGCACTGACGCGCGGCGCGGCCGTGGCGGGCGATGAGAGGCCAGTGCTCTCGGTGCGCAACCTCTCCAAGGTCTACGGCGCCTCGGCGGCCTGGCTGGGCGGCGCCAAGCACGCGATCAGGGCGGTCGAGGACGTGAGCTTCGACCTCCATCCGGGCGAGAACCTCGGGATCGTCGGCGAGAGCGGCTCGGGCAAGACCACCCTGGGTCGGCTGATCCTGAGAACCGTCGAGCCCTCGGGCGGCAGGGTCGAGTATTTCGGCGGCGCGGCCCCGATGGACGTGACGCGGCTGAGCCGGAGCGGGCTCAAGGCCTTTCACCGCGACGTGCGGCTGGTGTTCCAGGATCCCTTCTCTTCGCTCAACCCGCGCATGACGGTCAGGCAGATCATCGGCGAACCGCTCCACGTGAGCGGCCTCGCGCGCGGCGCGGCACTCGAGAAACGGGTGGGCGAGCTGCTCGAACTGGTGGGGCTCGATCCCTTCGCCATGGAGCGCTACCCGCATGCCTTCTCGGGCGGGCAGCGGCAGCGCATCGGCATTGCCCGGGCGCTGGCGCTCGACCCCAGGATCATCATCGCCGACGAGGCGACGGCGGCGCTCGACGTCTCGATCCGGGCGCAGATCCTCGACCTGCTGCTCGACATCCAGAAGCGGCTGAACCTGAGCTTCCTGTTCATCTCGCACGACATCTCGGTGGTGCGTTACTTCTGCGACCGCATCGCGGTGATGCATCGCGGCCGGCTGGTGGAGCTGGGCGATGCCGAGCAGATCTGCACGGCGCCGCAACAGCCCTATACCAAGAGCCTGATCTCGGCCGTGCCCAATCCCGACCCGCGCCACAAGCGCATGCTGCACCGGACGCGGTTCGGGGCGTGAGTGTGCGGCATTATCGCACCCCGGAACGCGGTGTCTTCCCGGCAACGGCCGGGATGACATGGTGGGTGGGGTGACGTTCGACAACAGGACAAGACGATGCTGAAATTCTCTGCCAACCTCTCCTTCCTCTATACCGAAGTGCCGTTCCTCGAGCGCTTCGCCGCGGCGGCACGCGACGGCTTCCGCGCGGTCGAATACGTCTCGCCCTATGGCGCCCCGGCCGCCGAGATTGCCGCCCTGCTCGTAACGAACGGCCTCGAGCAGGCGCTGTTCAACCTGCCGGCCGGCAACTGGGACGGCGGCGAGCGCGGCATCGGCTGCCTGCCGGAGCGGACCGAGGAGTTCCGGGCCGGCATCGACACGGCGATCGCCTATGCCACGGCGCTCGGCTGCCGCAAGGTCAACTGCCTCGCCGGCATCGCCCCGCAGGGGGTGGCGGCGGAGGTGCTGGAGGCAACGCTCGTCGCCAACCTCGCCCATGCCGCGCCGCGCCTCGCCGCGGCGGGCGTCAGGCTGCTCGTCGAGCCGATCAACACCCGCGACATCCCGGGCTTCTACCTCACCACCACGCATCAGGCCGAGCGGCTGCTCGAAGCGGTGGGCTCGGACAACCTGTTCATCCAGTACGACGTCTACCACACGCAGGTGATGCAAGGGGACCTGGTGCCGACCTATGCGCGGCTGAGGGAGCGCATCGGTCACATCCAGATTGCCGACACTCCGGGCCGCAACGAGCCGGGCACCGGCGAGATCAACTACGGCTTCGTGCTGAGCGAGATCGACCGGCTCGGCTACGACGGCTGGATCGGCTGCGAGTACAAGCCGAGGGCGGGCACCAGCGCCGGGCTGGGCTGGATGCAGCGCTATGGGTGAGGTTCTGCACCATCGGTGGCCTCCCCCTCTGCCTTTGCGGGACGGCGATCCCGCCTGGCCCCGGGGACCCGCCCTCACCCCGGCCCTCGCCCCCTCGTGACGGCGCCTGCCGCCGCACGCCTGCCATTGCCGCAAAGGAAAGCCCGCATGCCCATCGACAAGCTCCCGCAGATCCCGTTCGGGGCCGTGTATTTCCGCAAGTCCAACCCGCCGCGCGAGGACTGGGCGCGCGACTATGGCATCGCCGCCGCGGACGGGCTCAACATCTTCCGGCACTGGTTCATGTGGGCCTCCATCGAGCGCCGGCCCGGCGTCTACGACTGGGCCGACTACGACCGGCAGATGGACCTTGCGGCCGAGCACGGCATCAGGACGATCATCGCGGAACTGACCCACACCGTGCCCGACTGGGCCTATCGCCGCTTCGCCAAGGCGCGGCAGGTGCGCGCCGACGGCAGGCCGCTGACCTCGAACATGGGGGTGAGCTCGGCGACCGGGGGCTTTGCCAGCAATGGCGGCGGCGCCGGCGCGCTCAGCATGAACTGCCCGGAGGTGAAGGAGGCGGTCGGCGCCTTCCTTTCGGCCCTCGCCAGCCGCTACAAGGGCCATCCGGCACTGCTCGGCTACGATGTGTGGAACGAGGTCAACTACGCCGCCGATGTCGACTACTCGAGCTGGATGAAGGCCGACTTCCGGCTCTGGCTCAGGGCGAAGTACGGTTCGCTCGACGCCCTGGCCGAGGCCTGGTACCGCTATTCCTATGCCGAATGGGACGACATCGAGCCGCCCGTCGAGGTCGCGGCCTATCCCGAGAACCTCGACTGGCTCGAGTTCAAGCGGCAGAACTATTACGGGCAGATGCAGTTCAAGATCGACACCATCCGGGCGATCGACCAGGACTGCCTGATCGCCGCGCACGGGGTCGGCGGCGCCATCCCCAACATGGCGGCGAACAGCTCGGACGACTGGCTGGCGGCCGAAAAGGTCGAGCTCTACGGGCTGACCTGGGTGCCGTCGCGCCGCGGCTTCAGCCCCTGGCAGAACTTCTTCGGCCCGGACCTGACGCGGGCCGCCGCGCGCGACAAGCCGTGGTGGCATGCCGAGCGCCCCGGCGGGCCGCTCTGGCTGCAGCCGCAGGTGCTCGGACGCGACAAGGAGGACGGCCGGGTGATGGAGCCCGCGGATATCCGCACCCTCACCATGACCTCGTTCGCGGCCGGCGCCACCGGCATCCTCAACCTGCGCTACCGCCCGCTGCTCGACGGCCCGCTGTTCGGCGCCTTCGGCGCCTATGGCATGGACGGATCGCGCACGCCACGCTCCGACATGCAGAGCCGGATCGCCAAATGGGCCAATGCGCCGGAGCAGCGCGAGCTGTTCGCGGCGCGGCCGGTGAGGGGGGACATCGGCATCCTGGTGATCCCCGAAGCCCAGGCCTGGGACCACCTGCTCAACGCCCATCACCGGCCCGAAACCTATCGCGAGGCGATGTGGGGGGCCTATCGCGGCCTGTTCGACAACGGCCTCCAGGCGGATTGGGTCCATATCGACGACATATCAGGTTATGACGCCATCTACGCGCCCTATCCGATCATGCTGACCTCGGCCCATGCCCGGGCGCTCGCCGACTGGGTGGAGCGCGGCGGCAAGCTGATCAGCGAGGCGACGCCGGGCTATTTCGGCGATCGCGGCAAGGTCGGGACGGTGCAGCCCAATAACGGGCTCGACGCGGTGTTCGGCGCGCGCGAGGTGGAGGTCGAGTTCATGCCCGACATCGCCGATCGCATCCGGCTCAGCCTCGACGGACGGCCGCTCGCCGGCGGCGGGTTCCTCCAGGCCTATGAGGTGACCACCGGGCGCGAGCGCGGCCGCTTCGACGATGGGCGCATCGCCATCGTCGAGAACCGCTTCGGGGCCGGTCGCACGCTGCTGGTCGGCACCCATCCGGGCGCGGGGTATTTCCGGACCTCGTCGGCCGACGCGCTGCGCTACTTCGCCGAGGTCTTCGCCTGGACCGGGCGCACGCAGCGGGTCCGGCTCAGTGACAATGCGCTGCAGGCGCGCCTGCACGAGGGACCGGCGGGCCGCGTGCTCTGGCTGCTCAACCCGACCCGCGAGCTGCGACGGGTCACGGTGGCGATCGACGGCCGGCCGGCCCGCCTGGGGGCAGCGTTCTGGGCGGCCGCCGATGCCGTTGCCGCCGATGACACCGCGGCAGTGCCGCCGCGCGACGTGCTGGTGCTGCGGCTGGCCTGAATCGCGATCGAACCGCGGCGGCCGACCGCCGTTCCTTTCGCGCCCCTCAGGCCGTGGTCGCCTCCGTCTCCTCGGCCAGCGCCGCGTGGCGCTGGGCGATCACGGCGCAGACGATCAGCTGCATCTGATGGTAGAGCATGATGGGCAGGATGATCAGGCTGACCGGCTGGCCGGCGAACAGGATGGCCGCCATCGGCACGCCGCTCGCCAGGCTCTTGGTCGAGCCGCAGAACAGCAGCGCCAGCCGATCGGCGGCGGGCAGCCCGACAAGCCGCCCCACCCGGCTGGTGCCGAACAGCACGGCCGCCAGCATGACGGTAGCGATGGCGATGACCAGCGCCAGCGACAGTCCGTCCACCTGGCTCCAGACGCCGGACACCATGCCGGCGCTGAAGGCGGAGTAGACGATCAGCAGGATCGAGCCGCGATCGACCGACAGGGTGAAGCGGCGATGGCGCCGGACCCACTCGCCGATCCAGCGGCGGGCCAGCTGGCCGAGGACGAAGGGCAGCAGGATCTGCAGTGCCACGCTGCCGACCGCGCCCGGATTGATGCCGCCCTGGGCGTTGAGCAGCACGGCGCAGAGCGCCGGGGTGAGGACGACGCCGAGCAGGTTGGAAATCGAGGCGGCACAGAGCGCGGCCGGGACATTGCCGCGGGCCAGCGCGGTGAAGGCGATCGAGGACTGCACCGTCGAGGGCAGCGCGCCCAGGAACAGCACGCCCATGCCGATATGGGGATCGAGCCAGGGGCCGAGGCCCAGCGCGATCAGCATCGCGGCGACGGGAAAGGCCAGGTAGGTGGTGGCCAGAACCAGGCCCTGCAGCCGCCAGTTGGCGAGGCCTGCCACCACCGCCGCCGTATCGAGCCGGGCGCCATAAAGGAAGAACAGCAGGCCGACCGCCAGCAGCGAGGCGATCCGCACGATATCGGCAAACACCCCGGCGGCCGGCAGCACCGAGCCGAGCAGCACCATGACGAAGAGCAGGACGAGATAGCCGTCGATGCCGAAGCGGCGCAGGCGCTGGACGATGGCGAGCGGAGTCATGGAGCGGACGCGCCGGAGGATCGGGGCGATCACTGTTGGCGGTTTGCCCGGTCGCGGTCAATGGCCGAGACCACCTGCGACCGGCCGGCCGGCCCGATCCGCTTGCGTCGCCACGGCGGGTCATGCAGTAGTGGCCGTGGTGAACCTTGCGGAGCGCAATTGTCCTCACCCATTAATGCCGGACGGTTCAGGACTGCAGCGGCGGCGGATACCTCGCTGGTCCGCATCAGCAACGAACGCGCCGCACTGTCGCAGATTGCACTGCAGCCGGGATTGTCGGCGGCCGAGATCTCGCGGGAGGCGCAACTCGCGCCGCAGACGGTCGGCAAGATCCTCGTCGACCTCGAGAGCCGTGGCCTGCTCAAGCGCGGCGAGGTGCGCCGCGGCGCCCGTGGGCAGCCGGCGACGCCGATCTTCCTCGCGCCGGAGGGTGCCTTCGCGCTCGGTTGCGAACTGGGCTGGCGGCACTGCTCGGTGCACCTCGTCAACATCGCCGGCCGCGTGGTGGGGGAAGTGCGCTGGACCTACGCCTTTCCCGACGCCGCGACACTGCTCGATGCCATCGCCGCGGCGATGCGACGGCTGGTGGGCGACCTGCCCGAAGCGCTCAGGTCGCGCGTGATCGGTCTCGCCCTGGCCGCGCCCTCGGGCATCGCGCTGCAGGTCGAGGCGCTCGGCGGAAGCGCCGAGGATGCGCAGCGGTGGGTCGGCGTGGATGTGCGCGAGCAGCTCGAGGCCAAGGGCGGATACAAGACCACCCTGTACAATGACGGCAATGCCGCCTGCTGGGGCGAACTTGCCGCGATGCAGAAGCCGCGCCCCGGTACTTTTGCGTTCTTCCTCGTCAGCACGTTCATTCCTGCCGGCATCGTCGCCGACGGCCGCCTGTGGGAGGGCCACACGGGCGAGGCTGCCGACCTGGGGCTGATGATCACCACGACGCGCGACGGCGAGCAGCGCTTCGTCCATTCGGTGGCGGGGCTCTATGCGCTGCAGAAGCAGCTCGAGGCCGCCGGCAAGGCGCCTGCTTGCCCCGATCCCGCCACCTGGGACTGGGATGGCATGGGCCCGGTGCTCGACGACTGGCTCGACGAGGCGGGCCATGCGCTGGCCAAGGCCATCGCCAATACGGCGGCGGTCATCGGCTCCAACCTCTCGGTGGTCGACGGCCTCATGCCCCGCCCCGTCGTGATGCGCTACATCGAGAGCGTGCGCCGGCACCTCGAGCTGATGCCGGCCCTGCCGGACCGCCGCCCGCTGGTCATCGCCGGGCAACAGGGGATGGCCGCCGCCTCGAAGGGGGCGGCGCTGCTGCTGCTGTTCCGCAGCTATTTCTCCGGTGACCGCGAGCACTTCCCGGCCGAGTGAGCAGCGTCGCGGGCGTACCGGGGAAGGTCGGGCGGCCGCCCATGCCGGGACATCGCCGGGAGATCGCCGGGACATCGCCGAGACATCGCTGGGGCATTCTGGGAGTCTTGTCGCGTCGCGGCGCGGGGGAAAGCAATACGCAGGCACTCCCCGGTAGTTCAGAGAAAGTTCTTTTGGCCATTGGGGATGAGCGCTACAGTCGCGTTGCGTGAGAACAACCTTCAGGCGAAAGCAAGTCTCTTGGGTCCTGCAAAAAACCGCATTGTTGCACCCGGTCCGGCACGGCGGGTGCCGGGAGGATCCGGCGCCGGGTCGTCCGTGCCGCGGCTGCTCATGCTGCCGCCCACGGAGACAGGACCGGTCATTGATCCCCGCGACTGCGAGCTTTCGAGGTCGCTGGTCGAGGACGTGACGCTGACGCTGTGCCGCAGCCGGCTCTATGACGTCGTCGCGCCCTTCACCGCACAGCAACTGCTCGAGCGCGAGGCCGGCGAGCATTCCATCTCGTTCGACTACATCGTTCGGATCAGCCTCGTGGCGCGCGACACGCCGCTGCCGTTCTCGCTGTTGCGGATCGATATCGGCGACGCCCGCTCGGGCCAGAGCATTCACCAGGGCGAGATGGAGCTGCGGACCGGGAACCTGATCGGCCTGCATCAGGGCCTGAGTTCGGTGGTGGTCGACCGGATCTGCGGCCAGATTGCCCGCGAGGAACTGTACAGGTTCCGGCGGACCGGGGCCGCCTCGGCCTATGTCCACTACCTGCTGGCGATGCGTCGCGGGGACCGGGCCGACCTGCCCTCGCTGCTGCTGGCGCAGAAATCGCTGGCGCGCTCGATCCAGCTGGCGCCGGACTTCGTCCCGGCGCTGAGCGAACTGGCGCGCACCAAGACGCTCGAGTGGCTGGAGCGCGGCAGCGCCGACCGCGCGCTGCTCAGGGAAGCGACCCACCTGGCGGAGCGGGGCCACCGGTACGACCCGCTGGACAGCTCGAGCCTGAGGGAAATCGGCCATGCCGCGCTCTACCAGCACGACCTGGCGTCGGCCCTCGAGCATTTCGATGCGGCGCTGGAACTGGCGCCCAACCACGCCGACCTCCTCGTCGACCAGGCCGACGTGCTGACCCACATGTCGCGGCATGTCGAGGCCGAGACCCTGATCACGCGGGCGCTGGCGCTGAACCCGCTGGCGCCGGACGACTACTACTGGATCGGCGGTGCCGTGAGCTTCTTCCGGGAGCGCTACCAGGAGGCCATCGACCGACTGACGGCGATGCGGTCGCCGGGTCTGGCGCTGCGCCTGCTGGCCGCCTCCGCAGCCATGAACGGCGACCTGGAGGAGGCCCGGCGTTACCGCGACCAGGTGCTGGAGCGCGATCCCAGCTTCACGGTGGCCAAATGGGCGAGCCTGTATCCGGAGCCGAACCGCACCGATACCGCCCACTACCTGCAAGCCCTCAGAATGGCAGGCTTTTCCTAGCCGCCCATTAACGACTCCTTAGGAGGAATGCGGCTCTCCTGCCCCCACAAGCAGGAGGTCCGCATGAACAACGCAGCCAAGCTACCGATGACGACCGCCCCGACGGCGCTCGCATCCTCCACCAAGACCGGTCCGGTCGCGGCGCGCGCGCTGCCGCCGATGCCGAACATCTCGAGCCGCAAGTTCTTCAGGCACTAGCGGGGGCGCGGTGCGCCGTAACGGGCACCCGGCCGCCGAGACCTGGCACGAACATGGCGAACGTCGGGTGCAGGCCGCGAGGACGGTCGAGCGCCTGCGGGCGTCATGTTCGGCCTTCGGCATTACCCGGCTGGCGCGCCAGACCGGGCTCGACCGCATCGGAATCCCCTGCTACGCGGCGATCCGGCCCGCCGCAAGCACGCTGAGCACCAGCCAGGGCAAGGGACTCGACGACGCCGCCGCGCAGGCTTCCGCCCTGATGGAGGCGATCGAGTTCGCGGTTGCCGAGCAGGCCCAGCCGCAGGCGCGCCGCGCCTCGGCCGCCGAGCTGTCGGCGAGGGGAGAGGCCTATTTCGACCCGCACCGGCTGCTGCCCGCGGACACGCCGCTGCCGGCGGACCGCCCGATCCGCTGGCTGCAGGGACGCAGCTGGCCCGGCGGCGCCCCGATCTGGGTGCCGCTCGACGCGGTGAGCCTCGGGGGCGAGGCCGAAGACCTGCCTGCAATCGGCCGCAGCTCGAACGGGCTCGCCTCGGGCAATTGCACCGAAGAGGCGCTGTTCCATGCCATCTGCGAGCTCATCGAGCGCGACGCCACCTCCCTGTGGTCGCTGCGCACCGATCCGGCGCGACTGGCCACCGAGTTTGCGGTCGAGGCCGTCGCCGACGCCACCGTGCGGCAGCTCGGCGAGCGGATCGCGGCGGCGGGGCTGGAACTGAGACTGTTCGACCAGACCACCGACCTCGGCGTGCCGAGCGTCATGGCGCTGATCGTCGAGACCGGCGGCGGCGCCGCGCGGGCCTTCGACCTGGCAGCCGGCTATGGTGCGCACCCGGTCGGCAGCCGCGCTATGGTGCGCGCCATCACCGAGGCGGCGCAGACGCGGATCACCAACATCGCGGGCGGGCGCGACGATTTTCTCCCCGACGAGTATGAGATGCAGGCCGACGAGACGGTGCGCTTTCTCGAGGAACGGCATGCCGCCGACGCGTCAGCTCCCGACTGGCTTCCTGCCGGCACCCCGCTGCCCGAACTGCTGGACGAACTCGCCGATCGGCTGGGGGAAGCCGCGGACATCGCCTGGGTCGCGCTCGGGGACGGCGCCCATGGCATCTCGGTGCTGCGGGCGATCTCGGGCCGGCTCGAGGAGCGCGAGACCAACGTGAACTGGCGCCCCGGGGAGCGCGCGCTGCGCGCGTTGCAGCAATGAGGGTGCTGTTCGCCGGACCGACGCTCTTCGGCGTCGCCCCCGACCTCTCCGGCATCTCGCTCCGGCCACCGGCACGGCTGGGCGACATCGCCCGGGCGGTGCTGGAGGGCGCTACCGCGATCGGGCTTGTGGACGGCTACTTCGATGCGGTTGCCGCGCCCTGGCACAAGGAGATCCTCTACGCCCTGGCCAGCGGCGCAACCCTGCTCGGGTCGTCGTCAATGGGAGCGCTGCGGGCAGCGGAATGCGCCCCCTACGGCATGCGGCCGGTCGGTGCCATCGCGCTGGCCTATGCCGACGGATCGCTTGACGACGATGCCGCCGTCGCCCTGTGCCACGGCCCGGCGGAACTGGGCTATCCTCCCCTCACCGAGCCGCTGGTGAACGTGACGGCGACGCTGGCGCGCCTGCTGGCGATGGGCCTGCTCACCCAGGCCGAGCACGGACGGCTCGCGGAGCGGGCGCAGCAGCTCAACTTCCGCGACAGAACCGACGAGGCGCTGCTCGCCGACGCGGGTGCGGCAACGCTTGCCGCCTACCGGCAATATCGGGTGGACCGCAAGGCCGGCGATGCGCTGCAACTGATCGAGGCCCTGCGCCAATGCCCCGAGACGCGCACATCGCCATCCGGCGTCACGGTGCCGATGACCCTGTTCGCGACAGACCTGCTCCCGGCACTGAAGCGCGTCCGCGACGCGGCCTGACGATTCCTGCCTGAGCGACGGACCCGAGGTCGGACGACCGAAACGGCGGCGTCAGTGCCACGGCCGGCGGCGCAGCGCGGCCGGCCCGAGCAGCGTCGGCAGAGGCGCCGCGCCGCCGGCGGTCGGATCCGGAGACATCGACATTTATTTCAGTTACCAGTTATTCTTGCAGCTTGGTTGACAAGGCCGGGTCCGGCTGCTTCTATCTGGCCATTGCGTAACATTTCGCAATATGAAATTTCTTGCAGAATGGGGAATGAGCCGCAGGGCCGGCCCAGGCGCAAGAGGCAAAAGGAGGAAACACATGAAGACCATCGGATCGGCCGGGGCTGTGGCCGCCATATTGCTGGGCCTTGCACTGGTGCCCACCGCGGCATCCGCGCAGGAGGGGTTCAAGTGCAAGCCGGGCGAGACCTACGTCATGAACGTCATGGTATCGGCGCACCCCTACTGGGTGCCGGTGTACCAGGGCTTCAAGCAGGCCGCCGAGGCCATGGGCTGCGAGACCATCTTCTCGGGCACGCCGGACTATGACATCACCAAGCAGATCGCCTCGTTCGAGCAGGATCTGGTGAAGGGCCCGGCTGGCGTCCTGCTCCATCCGATGCAGTCGGACCCCTTCATCGAGCCGATCAACCGCGCCGTCGACGCCGGCGTCTCGGTCGCCACCTTTGCAGCGGACTCGCCCAACTCCAAGCGCACCGCCTATATCACCTCGGACAACCTGGCCGAGGCCAAGTTTGCCGCCGAGGAGATCGTGAAGCAGGTGGGCAACGCGGCCGAGTACGCGGTCCTCGAGAACCCGGGGCAATCCAATCACGACCTGCGCGTCACCGCCCTGATCGCGTACATGCAGGCCAACTACCCCGACATGAAGCTGGTCGGCCGCCAGGCGAGCAACCAGGACAGCAATGCCGCCTATCGCGCCGTGGCGTCCATGCTTCAGGCCAATCCCAACCTGGCGGCGCTGTGGATTCCCGAAGCCGGTTCGGCCGAAGGCGCGGTCACGGCAGTCCTCGAGGCCAAGGCCGACGTGCTGATCATGCATGCCGACGTGACGCCGACGACGCTCGAGCACATCAAGGCCGGCAACATCCACATGGCGCTGAACCCGAACCAGGGCGTGCAGGGCTTCATGGGCTTCCTCGTCACCTTCATGGGCGCGCATCCCGAACTGTTCGACCCGTTCAACGACTACAAGGTGTCGGGCTACAATCCGATGCAGGTTCCCTTCGTCGACAACGGCTTTGCCGTCATCACCAAGGAGAACGCCGACTCCTTCGACCTGAACGCCTACATGATCGGTCGCGACCCCAACTAGGCCGGCCAGACCCGCAATCGCGCCGTCGAGAGGCGGCGCGATCTCCCACTCACCGAGCAAAGGTCGGCCGACATGTCTGCGGGCGCAGCCCAGGAACCGATCCTGAAGATCACCGGACTGGTCAAGTCCTTCGGTTCGATCCGCGCCCTGCGCGGCGTCGACTTCGAACTGCGCCGGGGTGAAATCCATGCGCTCGCCGGCGAGAACGGCGCGGGCAAGTCAACGCTCATGAACATCATCGACGGCATCCTGATGCCCGACAGCGGCGAGATCCGCCTCGACGGGCAGGTCGTGGCCATCAAGTCTCCCGCCATGGCCCAGAAGCTGGGCATCGGCCTCGTGCACCAGGAGATCGCGCTCTGCCCCGACATCAGCGTGGCCGAGAACATCTTCATGGCGGCCACCAACAGCAGCCGCGCGCCGCTGATGGACTATCCGGCCCTCAGGCGGAAGGCAGCCGAAATCCTGCGCCAGCTCGGCGATGTCGACCCGGCGGCCATGGTGCGCTCGCTGTCGATCTCGCAGCAGCAGCTGGTGGAGATCGCCAAGGCGCTGACCCTCGATTGCCGCGTGCTGATCCTCGACGAACCCACCGCCGCGCTGACCGAGCGCGAAGCCAGGATTCTCTTCGAGATCATGCGTCGGCTCGCCGCGCAGGGCATCTCGATCATCTACATCTCGCACCGCATGGTCGAGATCTTCGACAACTGCGATCGCGTCACCGTGTTCCGGGACGGACAGTACATCGTCACCCTGAACGTCGCCGAAACCACGCCCGGCGCCGTGGTCAGCGCCATGGTCGGTCGCGTGATCGAGGATCTCTACCCACCCAAGCAGCACCCGCAGGACCGGTCGGACGAAGTCATCCTCGATGTCCGCGGCCTCAGCGCGACAAGCCGGTTCAGCGACGTTTCGTTTCAGGTGCGCAAGGGCGAGATCCTCGGCTTTGCCGGGCTGATCGGTGCCGGGCGCAGCGAGATCGTCAAGGGCATCTGCCGTCTCGAGGGCGAGGTCACGGGCGAGGTGCGGCTGGCCGGCAAGCCTCTGGCGCTGGCCCACTATGGCGACAGCATCGCGCAGGGCCTGGTCTATCTCAGCGAGGACCGCAAGGGCGACGGCCTGTTTCTCGAGATGTCGATCGCCGCCAATGTCTCGGCGCTGCGGCTGCGCCAGGTAGCCAGCGCCGCCGGCATCATCGATGACGGTCGCGAAGCGGCGCAGGCCCAGCGACTGGGCGCGCGACTCAACCTCAAGTACGGTGCAATCGACCAGCCGGTTGCCCATCTGTCGGGCGGGAACCAGCAGAAGGTTGCCATCGCCAAGATGCTGTCCGTCGACCCCCGGATCATCTTTCTGGACGAACCGACGCGCGGCGTCGATGTCGGTTCCAAGGCCGAGATTCACCGCATCCTGCGCGACCTGGCGAACCGGGGCATCGGCGTGGTCGTCATCTCGTCCGAACTCCCCGAACTGATCGGGGTATGCGACAGGGTGGTGGTGGTGCGCGAAGGGCGCATCGCCGGCGAACTGTCGGGCGGCGACATGACCGAGGACGCGATCATCTACCTGGCGTCGGTAGGACAGCAGCGGCGGCAGGTGGCGTGAATGATGGAAAAGCCGATGGCACAGGCCGCCTTGCAGCGAGGGGAGCACCGGACCCGCACCGGTCTGCCGGGCTTTGCCGGACGGGCGCTGCGCATGCGGGAGACCGGGTTGATCCTGATCATCCTCGCTCTGTTCATCACCATGTCCTTCGCGTCGCCCTACTTCCTGACCTGGACCAACATGCGTGCCATGGCGATGGCCTTTGCCGTCGAGGGCATCGTCGTGGTGGGCATGACCATCCTCCTCATTTCGGGCGGCATCGATCTGTCGGTGGGCTCGGTGACGGCGCTGGCCATGGTGATCGCGGGCCTGCTGTTCCTGAACGGCATGGACCCCTGGCTGGCGTCGGGCATTGCCATCCTCGCCTGCACCGCGATCGGCGCCACCATGGGCTTCTTCGTCACCAAGGTGGGTCTGCACCACTTCATTGTCTCGCTGGCGGTGATGGTGATTGCGCGCGGGCTGTGCCTGCTGGGCACCGGCGGGCGGCCGCTGGGGCTGTTCACCCTGCCCGACAGCTTCAAGTTCATCGGGCAGGGGTCGATCGGGCCCATACCGGTGGTGCTGGTGATCTTCGTCGTGGTGGTGGTGACGTTCGACTTCATGCTGCGGCGCACGACCATGTTCCGCAAGGTGTTCTATACCGGCTCCAACCCCAGGGCCGCGGCCTATTCCGGCATCCGCACCAAGCATGTGGTGTTTGTCACCACCACGCTGTGCTCGGCACTGTGCGGCATAGCGGGTATCATCTACATGGCCCGCTTCGGATCGGCGCAACCGACGTTCGGCATGGGCATGGAACTCAACGTCATCGCCGCCGCCGTCATCGGCGGGGCCAGCCTTTCGGGTGGAACCGGGACCATCCTCGGGGCCATCCTGGGGACCGTCCTGCTCTCGGTGGTCTCCAGTTCCCTCGCACTCCTCGATGTGTCGGTCTACTGGCAGGACATCATCCGCGGCTCGATCCTGCTCGGCGCCGTGACCATCGACCACTACCTCAACAAGAGACGCCGCTAGGTCAGGAGTGGCGTTAGGTGCTCAAATGAGTGACAAGAAAGAAGACTTCGAGGCCATCCGGCAGATCTACACCGTACTGGTGCTGCATTTCATGGACGGCATGACCCAGCAGGCCATCGCCGGCCAGCTCAACCTGTCCACCTCCAAGGTCAACCGGCTGATCACCCAGGGGCGCAGGCTGGGCATGGTGCGGATCGATATCGAAAGCCCGTTCCAGCGACTTGTCGAACTGGAGCAGCGGCTGACCGAAATCGGCCAGCTTGCCGGGAGCATCGTCACGCCCACGGTGCCCGGCAGCGCCGAGTCCACCTGCAGCAGGTGGGACGCGCCGCGGCCAACCAGTTGCTCGAGACCCTGCGGGATGGCGACGTGATTGCCATCACCGGCGGCAAGGCGGTGAGCGCGGTCGTCGACAACCTGCAGGCCGAACGCGCCTTCGACGTCACCGTCGTGCCGCTGACCGGCGGCGTGGAGGGCAAGTTCTACACCGACGTCAATCACCTCGCCACGCAACTGGCCGAACGGCTCGGCGGCCGCACCATGCTGGTCCATGCCCCGCTGTTTGCCGAGAGCCGCGAGCAGCGTGACATGCTGATGGACATGGCGTCGATCCGCGAGGTCTTCGACCTTGCCCGCAGGGCCTCCGTCGCACTCGTCGGCATCGGCTCCATCCGCACGCCCGGATCGAGCTACTACGACCTGCACCCCATCTCTGCCGCCGACCGCGATGCCCTGTTCAGCCGGGGCGTCAGTGGCGAGATGATGGCCCACCTGATCCACGCCGACGGCAGCGTCGCCGACTTTCCACTCAATTCGCGGCTGGTGGCGCTGGATCCGGCCGAACTGATGCGCTGTCCGCGCGTCATTGGCGTTGCCGCCGGCACCGAGAAGGTGCTGCCGATCCAGGCCGCGCTCAACGGCCGCTTCCTCAAGTCCATCATCATCGACGAGGGGACCGCCGCCGCGGTGCTCGTTGCCATGGAAAGCAAGCAGCATGTCGCCTGATGTGCAGCGACGCGAGATCGGTCGATCCGGCATCCTTGCCTCTGCGGTCGGACTGGGCACCTGGGCGATCGGCGGCTGGATGTGGGGCGGCACCGACGATGCTGCGTCGGTCCGGGCCATCGAGGCCTCGATTGACGCCGGCATCTCGCTCATCGACACGGCTCCGGCCTATGGCCTGGGGCGCAGCGAGGAACTGGTTGGACGGGCCATTGCCGGCAAGCGGGACCAGGTGGTGATCGCCACCAAGTGCGGTCTCAACTGGCACAGCGGCAAGGGCAACCATTTCTTCGACGAGGACGGCGTTCCGGTCCACCGCTACCTCGGCGCCGACGGTATCGCCCACGAAGTCGAGCAGAGCCTCAGGCGCCTCGGCACCGACCACATCGACCTCTACATCACCCACTGGCAGGACCCGACGACGCCGATTGCCGAAACCATGGAGGCGCTGCTGCGGCTCAAGCAGCAGGGCAAGATCCGCGCCATCGGCGCCAGCAATGTCGAGCCGGCAGAGCTTGCCGCCTACCTGGCGACCGGGCACCTCGACGCGATCCAGGAGCGCTACTCCATGCTCGACCGGGCCATCGAGCACTCGCTGCTGCCGATGGCCCGCCCCGCCGGCGTCTCGACGCTCAGCTATTCCTCGCTCGCGCTCGGGCTGCTCACCGGCAAGATCCCGGCCGCGCGGGTGTTCACCGGCGACGACCAGCGCGCCACCGACCCGCGCTTCTCGTCCGAGAACCGCGACCGCGCCGCCGCGTTTGCCGCCGCGCTCGCGCCGCTCGCCAGCCAGCACGGCGCCAGCGTTGCGCAGCTCGTCATCGTCTGGACGCTGAACCAGCCGGGCATCACCTTTGCGCTGTGTGGCGCGCGCGACCCGGCCCAGGCGCTCGACAACGCCCGGGCGGCCCAACTCCGCCTCGATGCGGCCGACCTCGCCCGGATCGAGGCCGCCCGCACGACCCATCTCGCCGCCATTCCATGACGCGCGAGGACATCATAGAGCGTCTCAAGGCGCGGCCCGAGCCTGCCGTGCTCGTCATCGGCGGCGGCATCAACGGCATTTCGGCCTTCCGCGAACTGGCGCTCAACGGCGTCGACGTGGTGCTGGCCGAGAAGGCCGACTATTGCTCGGGCGCCAGCGGTGCGCTGTCGCGCATGGTGCATGGCGGTCTGCGCTACCTCGAGAACGGCGAGTTCAAGCTGGTCCGCGAGAGCCTCCTGGAACGCGATCTGCTGCTCGCCAATGCGCCGCACTATGTGCATCCGCTACCCACCACCGTGCCGATCTTCGGCGTGTTTTCCGGGCTGGCGAGCGGCGCCCTGCGCTTCCTCGGGCTGTCCCGCCGGCAGGGACGGCGCGGGGCGGTGCTGATCAAGCTGGGCCTGACCCTGTATGATCTGTTCACGGCCGGCCGGCGGGCGCTGCCCACCCACGCCTTTCACGGCCGCTCCGGCACCCGCCGGCTCTTCCCCGCGCTCAATCTCGGCGCCCGCGCCTCGGCGACCTATCATGACGCCTGGGTCAGCCGCCCGGAGCGGCTGGCACTCGAGATGCTAGCCGAAGGCGTCGCCGCGGGCGGCCTGGCACTCAACCACGCCCCGGTCATCCGCGCCGGCTCGGGTCTCGAACTCAGCGACAGCGTCGATGGCCGCGCCGTTCCGATCCGGCCCCGCCTCGTCATCAACGCCACCGGTGGCTGGATCGACCTGACCAACGCGTCCATCGGCACCCGTGCGCCGCGGCTCATCGGCGGGACCATGGGTTCGCACCTGATCGTCGACAATCCGGCGCTCTACCGGGCGCTGTCGGGGCAGATGATCTACTACGAGAACGAGGATGGTCGCATCTGCATCGCCTTTCCCTATCTGGGCAAGGTGCTGGTCGGCTCCACCGATGTCCGCATCGACGATCCGGACGCCGCCGTCGCCAGCGCGGCCGAGCAGGACTATATCCTCGCCTCGCTGTCTCTGGTCTTTCCCGACATCGTCATCGCGCCGGACGAGATCGTCTTCCGCTTCGCCGGCGTTCGACCGCTGCCGGCCAGCGCGGCCGCGGTGACCGGGCGAATTCCGAGGGACCACTTCTGCGAGGTCATCGAGGGCACCCCGCCGGTGCTGTGCATGATCGGCGGCAAGTGGACCACGTTTCGTTCGTTCGGTGCCCTGGCCGCGGACATGGCGATGGCGCGGCTGGGCGTTGCACGCCGCATCGACACGGCCGGCCTCGCGATCGGCGGCGGCCGCGATTATCCGGGCGATCCGGCACCCTGGGTGGCCGAACTTGCCTCCCGGACCGGCCTGGCCGAAACGCGGGTCGCCGCGCTGCTCGAGCGCTACGGTGCGCGCGCGGCCGAACTGGCGCAGCACTTCGGACCGGATGCGGCGATCGCCGGCCACTCGGCGGCCGAGCTGGCCTACCTGATTGCCAACGAGCAGGTGGAGACGCTGGCCGACCTGCTGGTTCGGCGCACCACCATTGCCATCACCGGCGAGTTGTCGCTGCGGGTCATCGACCGCAGTCTGGACCTGCTGTCCGCGGCCAGGGGCTGGACCGCCGAGCGCGCCGCCGCCGAGCGCCGCAGCTTCCTTGACCTGCTGGCGACCCGCCACGGCCTCAGCGCCGAAAGCCTTGCCCGCCGCGACCCGAGGACCCAGCCATGAGCGCCCGGAAATTCCGCCTCAACCGCCTGTTCGGCCGCGGCAGGTGCCTCGACGTCGCCATCGATCACGGCGTCTGCAACGAACCGGGCTTCCTCGCGGGGCTCGAGGACATGCCGGGTGTGGTCGCGGCGCTCGTCGACGCGGCGCCGGATGCCATCCAGATGAACTTCGGCCAGGCCGACCTGCTGCAGGCCGTGCCCGGCAGGCACAAGCCCGCCCTGGTGATGCGCATCGACATGGGGAACCCCTACAACCGGCAGCGCCACCGCGCCATGTGGGCCATCCTGCAGAACGAGGCCGAGCCGTTGATCGGGGCGCTGCAGATGGATGCCGCCTGCGTGGTGGTGAACCTGTTCATGCTGCCCGACGAGCCCGACCTGTTCCGGCAGTGCATCGGCAACATCGCCCGGGTGCGGGCCGACTGCGATCGCTACGGCATGCCGCTGATGATCGAGCCGCTGGTGATGCTGCCCAGTTCCGAGCGGGGCGGCTACATGGTCGACGGCGACGCCGAAAAGATCGTCACCCTGACCCGGCTGGCCCGCGAGATGGGGGCCGATATCGTCAAGGCCGATCCGACCAGCAACCCGGAGGACTTCCACCGCGTCGTCGAAGCGGCGCGCTGCCCGGTGCTGGTGCGCGGCGGCGGCAAGGAGGACCTGCGCGCCGTGTTCGACAAATCGGCGGCGCTGATGGGCCAGGGCGCCATGGGCCTGGTCTATGGCCGCAACATCTACCAGCACGCCAATCCCGGTGCCGTGGTACGCGGGCTGATGGCGCTGATCCACGATGGCGCCAGCGGCGCCGAGGCCTGGACCATCTACGAGAAGGGATAGCTTCATGCCCGACTACCTGCTGGGGCTGGATGCCGGCAACACCGTCATCAAGGCCGCCCTGTTCGACGCCGCCGACGGACGCGAACTGGCCGTCGTTGCGCAGGATGGTCGTGCCAGCCTGCCCGCGCCCGGCCATGTCGAGCGTGACCTCGACGAACTCTGGGCCAATGCGGTCGCAGTCATTTCGTCCTCTATCGCCAAGGCCGGCATCGACCCGGCCCACATCCGCGCCATCGGCTGTGCCGGCCACGGCAACGGGCTCTATGCCCTCGACCGCACCGGCAAGCCGCTGATCGGCATCCAGTCGCTCGATACGCGGGCCGTCGACCTGGTCGCGGCATGGGCCGCCGAGGGGCTGGGGGCGCGCACCTATCCGCTCTGCCGGCAAGGCCCGTGGCCGGCGCAGACGCCGACGCTGCTGGCCTGGGTGAAGCGCCACCGGCCCGAGCTCTACGGCCAGATCGGCACGGTGCTGCTGTGCAAGGATTTCGTCGTCGGCCGCCTCACCGGCGCGCGGGTCAGCGAGACGACCGACATGTCGGGGTGCGGGCTGCTCTCCATTCCGGGCCGCAGATACGCCGCCGAACTCCTGGAACTGTTCGGCCTGGACGACGCCATGCCGATGCTGCCCGACCTGCTCGAAAGCGCCGACATTGCCGGGCGGGTCACCCCTGCAGTGGCGGCTGCGACCGGGCTCGTCGCCGGAACGCCGGTGGTGGCCGGGCTGTTCGATGTGGTGGCGAGCGCGCTGGGTTCCGGCGTGGCCGAGACGGGCCAGGCCTCCATCATCGCCGGCAGCTGGAGCATCAACCAGGTGGTGCTGGAGCAGCCCATCGACCAACCTCCGGTCTTCATGCAGTCCAGCTTTGACCGCTCGCGCTGGCTGGCCATCGAATCCAGCGCCACCTCGGCGGCCAATCTGGAGTGGCTGGTGCACCAGTTCATGGGCGAGGTGGCTGGTGACAGGTTCGGGCTGGCCAGCGAACTGGTCGCCTCCATCGAGGCATCGGAAGATACGCCGATCTACCATCCCTTCCTGTATGGTGCGCAGCAGGATGGTCGGGCGCGGGCCGGGTTCTATGGCATTGGTGGTTGGCATGGTCGGGCTCACATGTTGCGCGCCCTGTTCGAAGGGGTCGTGTTCGAGCACGCTCGACACCTTGATCAATTGCGGCGCGCCGGGGCCGGGATCGCGTCGGCAACGCTCTCGGGGGGCGGATCGCGCAGCTCGGTCTGGCCGCAGATCTTTGCCGATGTGCTCGAACTCCCGGTCACCGTATCGCGCAGTCGCGAGACCGGTGCGCTGGGCGCGGCCATTGCCGCCGGAACCGGAGTGGGGCTGTTTGCCGACTATGCGGCGGGCACGCGGACGATGACGGCACCCGACCGCCACTACCTGCCTCAGCCGCAGACGCGCCCCCACTACGGCGCGCGGCGGGAAACCTACACCCGTTTGGCCGAGCTCATGACGCCGGTCTGGGCCGGGATGAGCACGCCTTGACCACCGATTTCGGCACCTATGACTTCATCATCGTCGGCGCCGGCTCGGCCGGCTGCGTGCTTGCCAACCGGCTCAGCGCCGATCCGCGCCAGTCCGTGCTGCTGCTCGAAGCTGGCGGCAGCGACCGCTACCACTGGGTCGACATCCCCATCGGCTACCTCTTCACCATGGGCAATCCGCGCACCGACTGGCTGATGCGGACCGAGCCGGAAGCCGGGCTCAACGGTCGTGCGCTGAACTACCCGCGCGGCAAGGTGCTGGGCGGCTGCTCCTCGATCAACGGCATGATCTACATGCGCGGCCAGGCCGCCGATTATGACGGCTGGCGCCAGCTGGGCAATGCGGGCTGGGGTTGGGACGAGGTGCTGCCCTGGTTCCGCCGGTCGGAGCGCCACCACGCCGGCGAGAGCGAGGTGCACGGTGGCAGCGGCGAGTGGCTGGTGGAACGGCAGCGGCTGAACTGGCCCATCCTCGATGCCTTCCAGGCCGCGGCCGAGGAACTGGGCATCCCCCGCGTCGCTGATTTCAACGCCGGCGACAATTTCGGCTCCGGCTACTTCGAGGTGAACCAGCGCGGCGGCGTCCGCTGGAGCACGGCCAAGGCCTTCCTGCGCCCGGCCCTCAAGCGCCCGAACCTGCGGGTGCTGACCGGCGCCGAAGCCGAGACCCTGCTGCTGGAGGGCCGGCAGGTCAACGGCGTCGCCTTTCGCCATGCCGGCCGCCGCGTCGCGGCGAGCGCCCGCCGCGAAGTGATCCTGTCGGCCGGCGCCGTCAACTCGCCGAAGCTGCTCGAACTCTCCGGCATCGGCCGGCCCGATATCCTCGGCCCGCTCGGCATCGAAATCCGCCACCGGCTCGACGGCGTGGGCGAGAACCTGCAGGATCACCTGCAGATCCGCACCGTGTTCAAGGTGCGCAATGCGCGGACCCTCAACACCCGCTACCACAACCTGCTGACGCGCGCCGGCATGGGGTTCGAGTACGCGCTGCGGCGCAGCGGACCGCTCTCCATGGCGCCCAGTCAGCTCGGCATCTTCGCCAGGTCGGATCCGCGCCTCGCCACGCCCGATCTCGAATACCATGTGCAGCCGCTGTCCACCGACCGCCTGGGCGAACCGCTGCACCGGTTCGACGCCGTAACGGTTTCGGTGTGCAACCTGCGGCCCGAGAGCCGCGGCACCATCCACATCGCCACCCCCGACGCGGCCGCGGCGCCCAGCATCCGGCCCAACTACCTCTCGACCGATGCCGACCGGCACGTCGCCGCCAGTTCGATCCGCCACGCCCGCAGCCTGATGCAAACCCGGGCGGTGGCGCCGTTTGCGCCCGCCGAGTTCCTGCCCGGCCGCGCGTTCGAGAGCGATGCCGAACTGGCACGCAAGGCCGGCGACATCGCCACCACCATCTTCCACCCGGTCGGCACCTGCCGGATGGGCGGCGACCCGATGGCCGTGGTGGATTCCGAACTGCGGGTCCACGGCCTGTCCGGGCTGCGGGTTGTCGATGCGTCGATCATGCCCACCATCACGTCGGGAAACACCAATTCCCCGGTGATCATGATCGCCGAGCGCGCCGCCGACTTCATCGGCCGGGCACGGTAGGTTCCGCGATCCGGGTGCCTGCCGGAACCCTCGTTCATCCGCGCCGTGAGCCCGACGGTGACCGGTACGACGGATCAGGCTTCCTTAACTTCGGTACAGTAACTTTGTCCGGTTTGCAGGCGCCTTGGAGGGCGACCAGCGCGAGCAGTCGTTTGAGGGAGCGATCATGGGCAGAACAGAATTCGTCGAACGGCGCCGGGCACCGCGGCCGCTGGCCTTCAGGATCCAGCACCTGCTGCTGGCCGTGTCGACGGTACTGCTCGGGCTGGGACTCGGTCTGACGGCGGCCAGCATGTGGACTTCTGCCGAGTTCTCCCGGGCCAGCGACCACTCGGTGACGATGATGAACTCGATGCGCGAACACATGACGGCCGACATGCTGCATGACGGCATGCGCGGCGTGGTGTTCCGCCAGATGTATGCGGCGATGACCTTCGACCGCGCCATGCTGGAGGAGGGGCTGGCGGAAGTCGAAGAGTATGGCGGTCAGTTCCGGGCGGCCCTCGCCGTGCAGAACGGCCTCGATCTGCCCGATCGTGTGCGCGCCACGCTGGCCGGCGTTGCCGGGCCCCTCGGGGACTACCTCGAGCAGGCCGGAGTCATCGTTCGGCTCGCGGCCGATGCGAAGCTGCCCGAGGCACGGGTTCAGCTGCCGGACTTCGACCGGAGCTTCAAGGCACTGGAGGGCGCGATGTCGGCGGTGTCCGACGCGATAGAGGCATCCAATGCCGAGGTGGCCAGGGAAGCCGAGGCTGTGGCACTGAGTGCCACGATGGCGAACTGGGCCGGCGTCACACTGACACTGTTCCTGACGGTCGCGATGATCCTGCTCGGCCGCCGCTACCTGAGTGGCCCCCTGGCGCGATTGACCCTCATCATGCGCGAGCTGGCCAGCGGCCGCTCCGACGGCAAGCTCAACGAGGTGCAGCGCGTTCACGAGATCGCGGCGATGCAGGGTGTCGTCTCGACCTATCGCAACGCGCTCGAGGATCGCAACCACCTGGCCGCCGAGTCGGAGCGGAACACCGAGGAGATGCGGAAGCGCTCTGCCGAGGCGACGCGCCTCAACGGCGAATTCGAGCGTGTGGTGACGGCCGCAGTGCGGGGCGACTTCAGCGACCGCATCGCCGGAACCTACGAGGACCGGGGCCTGGGCGAGCTGGCCTCGGGCTTCAACGAACTCGTCGACAGCGTCGACAGGGCGATCACCGAGACGGGCGCGGCGCTCGCCTCGCTCGCCGAGGCCGACCTGACGCAGCGGGTAACGGGCGACTACTCCGGGGCGCTGGCCAGGCTGCGCGACGACACCAATGCGGTAACGGACAAGTTCACGCTGATCGTCGAGCAGTTGCGGCGCACCTCGCAGCAACTGCGCACCGCGACGGCGGAAATCCTGACCGGCTCCAACAATCTGTCGGATCGCACCGGGAGGCAGACAGCGCGGATCGAGGAGACCTCCGCGACCGTCGGCCAGCTGGCGCAGACGGTCAAGGCGAACGCCGACCGTGCCGTCGAGGCCGCCCGAAACGCGGAAGCGGTGAGCCGGGCCGCTCACGACGGTGGAGCCGTCATGGCACAGGCAAACGCGGCAATGGAGCGCATCACGGCGTCCTCGGCCAGGATCTCGAACATCATCGGGCTCATCGACGACGTGGCGTTCCAGACCAACCTCCTCGCCCTGAACGCCAGCGTCGAAGCCGCCCGTGCCGGCGAAAGCGGCAAGGGCTTCGCCGTGGTCGCAATCGAGGTCCGGCGCCTGGCCCAGTCGGCGGCCGAGGCGTCTGCGCAGGTCAAGGCACTGATCGTGCAATCGGCTGCCGAGGTGACCGAGGGGACCCAACTGGTCGCCAGGGCAACGGCCTCGCTCGAGGCCATGCGGCAGTCCGTGCAGCGCAACCGCGAGCTGATGGAAGGGATCGCGCGGGAAAGCAACGAACAGGCGAGGGGCATTGCCGAGGTGAACTCGGCAGTGCAGGAAATGGACGAGATGACACAGCACAATGCCGCCCTCGTCGAGCAGACCAACGCCGCGATCGGGCAGACCGAAGCTCAGGCCCACGAACTGGACGAGATCGTCGATATCTTCGTCGTCGACAACGGCCGCGAGGTGCGCCGGGCAGCCTAGCTGCCAGGTCATTTCACCGTTTCGCGGCTCCGGGGGCGACACGTCGTACCGCCTCCCAGGCGCGACCTTCAGGGTAACGGCGCGGCCGCGCCGTTACCCCGAGAACGCCGTTGCCTCAGGAACAATGAGGGGCCGGCCCGAAGGCCGGCCCCGGAGCCCCGCGAGCAGGAGGCCCTTACCGGATCTGGCCGACCGACCAGAAGAAGGTTTCGCCCGAGCTGTCCGCCACACCGTCATTGTCGGTGATGACGAAGCCGGTGCCGGCCGCGTCGATCGCAAAGCTCTCGACCTTGTCGAGGACATAGCCCTGCCTGCTGGCGAGATCCGGCAGGAAGTCCCGGACTTCCTCCTTGCTCACCACCGGCAGTTCGGTGCCGATCGCCGCCCCGACCAGTGCCGAGACCGGGACGCGGTAGAGCTTCTTGAGCAGGGCCTTGCCGGCGATCTGGTTGTCGCGCTCGACGATGTAGACGAAGTCGCCATGCGCGGTGATCTCGGAGAGGCCGTTCCAGGCACCCTCGGCCGGGGACTCGAGCGGGTAGCGCACGGCGCTCCACGTCTTGTCCTTGGTGTTGTAGCCGAGCAGCTTCACCAGGCCCTTCGGGTCGTCCTTCCACTCACGCTGGATGGCGACCCACAGGGTGTCGCCGACCATGGTGACGCCTTCGGCGCCGAAGCGGATTTCACCGGCCAGCAGCGCCTCGGGGAAAGCGACTTCCTCGACGATCTTGCCGTCGGCGTCGACGCGGAACAGCGCGTGCGGCGTCAGCCGGTCGGTACGACCTTCCGAGGCCAGCCAGAAACCGCCCTTGCCATCGCGCGTGATGCCCTCGAGATCCAGCTTCTGGGCCGGGTGGCCGCCGCGGGTCACGATGGTCTTGGCCGTGATGCGGGCCGGCCTGGCGGTGGCGTCGATGGTGTAGATCGCCGGCTCGGCACTGAGCACGCTGTCGGAGACGGCATAGAGGATGCCGGGCTTTTCAGCGTCGGCAACGGCGCCCGAGATCGCCACCCAGCCGATCGGATGCCCGTCGGCGTCGAGATCGGAGATCAATTCGGGATAGGCCGCCTCGCCCTCGGCGCGCTCGTAGATCATGACATGCGAGCCGGCGAGGCCGTCGGCGCGCAGGTCGACCTCGTTGGCGGTGGCGAGCAGGTTGCGCGACGGGATGGCCACCAGGCCTTCGGGCGAGATGCCCGAGGGCAGCGACTGCAGGTATTCCGGCGCTGCGCCGGTGTCCCTGTAGACGGCGATGAGGGACGAGCGCTCCTGGGCAACGAAGAACAGCTTGTCCTCGCCGTAGGTCGCGGCGTCGAGGCCCTCGGCCTCGATGCCCTTGCTGTTGCGGGCGTCGGGATAGTGGCCGAGGCGCACGGCTTCCATTTCCATGCTCGGGCCGCTCTCGTAGGCGACGGTCCCGTCCTTGTTGAAGATGGTGAAGCCGCGCGAGCCGCCCTTCCAGTCGCCCTCATTGGCGACAACGAGGCGGTTATCGTCCAGCCACTTCACCGCGTCGGGCTCGCGGGCGACGTCTTCCTTCCTGCCGGTGAACACCAACGCCCCGTCGCGCTTGGTGTCGATGCCCTCGAGGGTCACGGCGCCGGCGGAAAAGTGCGACACGACCGTGCCGGTCTTGCCGCCGATGACGACGATGTGGTTGTTCTCCTGCAGCGTCAGCGCCACCTCGTCGAGGCCGTTGATCGAAACGAACTCGGGCTCCGGATCCTCGCCCGCCACCGCGGCGAGACCGGTCACGTCGACCTTCTTGAGGCTGGCGGCGTCGAGCGAACCATCGACGAGGCTCAGCAGGACGACGAAGCCGGCCGGCATCTGCGGCGGGCCGCCATCGCCCAGTTCCTCGTCGCGCTCGTTCTCGATGGCGATGGCGAGCAGCGTGCCGGCGGCATTGCGGGTGATCGAATCGGGCTGGCCGCCGAGTTCGACGGTCGCCTCGACGGCGCGAGTCGCGAGGTCGATGACCACCAGCTGGCCCGCAACCTCGACGTAGTTCTTGCGGGTGTTCACTGCCGCGTACACCTTGCCGCCGACGACGGTGACGGAGGTCGGCTCGCCCTCGAGCGCGAGGAACCCGGCGGCCCTGGGGGCGGCAGGATCGGTGATGTCGATGAAACCGATGCCGCCCGCCGGGCTGTCGGAATAGACCAGCGTCATGCCGTCCTCGGAGGCCGCGATGATCTCGGACGACGTCGTCTCGGCGTCAGGGCTGTTGAGCGCCACCGGGAAGCTGGCGATGCGATTGAACACGGGGGCCGCCGCCGCCGGCGCGACCGAAGTCAGCAGCGCCGTCGCGATCGCCAGGAGCACACGTTTGTCCGTCATTGTCATCATCTCCGAGAACTGGTTCCGGCGTCCCACATAGGGGCGCCCCAACAAGCCCGGATGACACTCCGGCGACAACTCGATGACAGGGCCTGCGCGTGAGGAGCGGGCTACTCCTCGCCGTCGCCCCGATTGGCGATGGCGAAGTCCTGCAACTGCCGGGCCGCCTGCGGCTTCCGGTCGGCGAGCTCGATCACGCACGCGAAGGCCGCCCAGACGACCTCCTTCTTCCTGGCCGAGGGATGTGCCTTCCTGACCGCCTTCAGCAGATCCCGGGGCCTGAGCGTGCCGGTCGACGACAGCTCGAGCAGGGTGTCCTTGATGGTGTCGTTCTTGTCCGCCATGGCCTCGCGTGCTCCGGTTCCGCGCCTTGATCGCACGTCCCGCTGTCACAATCCATTCGCAGTCCGACCCGGACACCGACCAGGACGTCGCACCCGGGGTTCGACTGATTGTCACATTGGCGGGATAAGGCGTTCACATGACCGACACCGACATGCACAAGCCGGACGAAGACGCGAGCGCCGTCGCAGCGCTGGGCAGCCTGATGGCCCTGAGGTCCCAGGTCCTTGACGAGGGCCGGCACATCCTCGAGCAGATCGGTTCCGATCCATCGGATCCCGATCTGCTCAACCTCGCCCACTATCTGTCGCTGCGGCGCCAGGACCTCAGGCCGCTGCAGCGGCGGCTGACCAGCCTGGGACTCTCCTCGCTCGGCCGGCTGGAAGGGCGCGTCCGCCCGAGCCTCGAAGCCACCATCGTGGCGCTGGCGGCACTCTGCCGAACGCCGATCGACATCAGCCCCCCCTCCCCAGAGGCGTTCTTCGCCGGAGAGCATCGGCTGGCCGCCGAGACCGACTTGCTGTTCGGCCCCCGCCAGGCGAGGCGCCGCACCCGGATCATGGTCACGCTGCCCACCGAGGCCGGCCTCGACCGAAGCGTCGCCGAGCACATCGTGGCTGGCGGCGCCGATGTCGTGCGGATCAACTGCGCACACGACGACCCGGAGCTCTGGCGCTCCATGGCCGCACACGCGCGTGCTGCCGCAGCCGCGCGAGGACAGCGGCTGTCCGTGCTGATGGACATTGCCGGTCCCAAGCTCCGCACCAGTGCGGCAGCACGTGCCGAAAAGGACAGCAGACTGCGGTCGGGCGACCGGTTCGCTCTGGTCGAGCGGCCGGCGCTGCTCGACGGCATCCTGCTTGATCACGCCGCCGCAATTGCGGCTGAGGGGATCCTCGACCGGCTCTCGCCGGGCGAGCGCGTGCGATATGACGACGGCAAGCTCGAGGGATTGGTGGAGAGCAATGCCGAAGGCCTTGTCGTCGTGCAGGTGACCCGGGCCAGGGACAGTGGTGTTCGCCTCAAGCCCGACAAGGGCCTCAACTTCCCCGACAGCGATCTTGCGGTGAGTGCGCTCACCCGCAAGGACCACGACGATCTTCGCACCGTGGTGGAGCTCGCCGATATCATCGGCTATTCGTTTGTCAGTCGACCCTCCGATATCGATGTCCTCGACGAGGCGCTGCGCGACCTGGCGCAGCCTGCCGACCACAGCATCGGGCTGGTCGCCAAGATCGAGCGCCCGGAAGCGGTCAGGAACCTGCCGGCACTCATCGCGCGGGCCAAGAGGCGCGGTCCATTCGGGATCATGATCGCTCGCGGCGATCTGGCGGCCGAGCTGGGGTTCGAGCGCCTGGCCGAGATGCAGGAGGAGATCCTGTGGCTCGGCGAGGCCGCGCGTGTGCCGGTGATCTGGGCAACGCAAGTGCTCGAGAGCCTGGTCAAGGACGGGGTCCCGTCCGCGGCGACATGACCGACGCGGCCATGGCAGCGCGCGCCGAGTGCGTGATGCTGAACAAGGGCCCGCACGTCGCCGAGGCGATGGCGCTACTCGACGGCCTGTTCGAGCGCATGGATGGGCATCTGTTCAAGAAGTCGCCGCTGCTCAGAGCCCTGAAGTCCTGGTGACGAACCGGCGGGACGGGGGTCCCGTCCCCGGATTTTTCCGCTGCGTCCGGAAGTCAACACCCGTTAAGGTTCGGAGGGCGACGGCGGCGTGGTGGGCGGCGGTGGCGGCTCCTGCAACACCGGCAGCAACCCCGAACTGAGCGTACACGGCGCGGGCCGCTGCTCAAGCACGTGCCGCCGGCAAGCCGCCGAAGAAATACCTGTCGGCACTAAAACCCCGACCTCGCGAGAGGCCGGGGCTGATTGGTCGGAGTAGAGTGATTCGAACACTCGACCCCCTGCTCCCGAAGCAGGTGCGCTACCAGGCTGCGCTATACTCCGTCAGATGGTTGCCCCGCCGGCCATCGACCGAAATCTACGCAGGTTTCGGCGGGTCGGCGGCAACTGCGGCGCTTTATAGACTCGGCGCCCCTGCCATTCAAGCGCCTAACTGGTGGGTTTCTCGATTGGTTGCAGGGCCCGGTCGAACCGTGTAGGAACGCCGCCGTTGGGGCGTCGCCAAGTGGTAAGGCAGCGGTTTTTGGTACCGCCATTCCGGGGTTCGAATCCCTGCGCCCCAGCCAGTTCCAGTTGGGTTCCGAGACCGCAGGGGCCAGATTCATCATCGCAGACTCGCCGCTCACCGATCTGAGGCAGGAACTGGCGGGGCTGCCGGCGCCCGTCGTGGTCTTCAACAAGTCGCACTCCGGCAGCCGGCTGGTGGCGCAGCTGCTCGAGGCCGGCGGGATTTTCATGGGGCGCGAGCGCAACGAGTCCGGCGATGCGCTGGCCATGCTGCCTGTGGTCACCGCAGCGGTGGAGGGGTTCTACCCCGACTACGCGCCGCTGTGGCGCGACCCGGCGGCGGGTGCCGCGCTGGCCGCACGGGTCAGGGCGGCCATCGCCGCCCACCTTGCCGGACATGACGGCGGGGCCTGGGGCTGGAAGCTGTGCGAGACGGTCTATGTCCTCCCGCTCATCGACTGCCTGTTTCCCGCGGCGCGCTACGTGCATGTCATCCGCGACGGTCGCGACGTGGCGTTCTGCGACCACGTCCCGCCCAAGCAGCCGTTCTGGCAGAAGGTGTATGTCGATACCGTCGGCGTCGGCCGCTGGCGCGGACTGTACTATGGACCGCACAGTCGCACCGGCTATCGGATCGATTCCTCGCTCTACAATGTCCAGCACTGGGTCAACAGCGTCACGCTGGGGCGGCGCCATGGCGCCATGCTGCGCGAGCGCTGCCTGGAGCTGCGCTATGAGGCACTGTGCACCGACTTCGATCGCGAGGCCGAGCGGCTGCTGGCGTTCGCCGCAGCGCCGCATCCCGAGCAGGCCCTCGTTTCCGTGCGCGCCGGAGTCCGCTCCGATTCGATCGGCAAGCACCGGAGGCAGAGCCGCTGGAAGCTGCGTCGGGTCGAGCGCTATGCCCGGCCGCTGCTGATCGAACTGGGCTATCTCGAAGCGGAGTAGGCAGCGTGCACGGGACCGTCTTTGCCGCCTTCGATCGCCTCTGCCGCTTGCACCGGCCGGGGGGGCGCGTGCTCGAGATCGGCGCCATGGCCAGTCCCGACACCCTGCTCAACCTGCCCGCCATCGCCGCGACGACCGACAGGATCGGGATCAATGCCGATCCTCAGCGAACCGCGGGCCCATGGCCCATCTTCACCGCCAATGCCAATGCCATGACGCTGTTCGAAGACAGCAGCTTCGACCTCGTCCTGTGCAACTCGGTGCTCGAGCACGATGCGCGATTCTGGCTGACGCTGGCCGAGATTCGGCGCGTGCTGCGCGCCGGCGGCATCGCCATGATCGGGGTGCCCGGCTACGTCCGGGCGCGCGGTGCCGGCAAGCGCTTCAGGAGCGCGCTGGCGCGGCTTTGGGGCGCGGAACGTCCCGGCGGCCAGGTACTCGCGGGGCTTGCCGCGGCGACGCCGACGCTCGACGTCCACAATTTCCCGGCCGACTACTACCGCTTCTCTGCCCAGGCGGTCCGGGATGTCTTCCTCGAGGGGTTCGAGGTGCTGGACATCGAGGACCTGATGACACCCCCGCGGATCATCGGGGTCGGCCGCAGGCGGTGAGCATATCCGCAAGTGCCGCCCAGTCCGCGGCGGCGCTGATCTCGACCCACAGGCCGGGCGCTTCGGGCCACCGCGGATGCTCATGCACCGGCGAGCCGCGCTTCGATGCATTGGCACAGGTAGTGATAGAGGCAGACATGCACCTGCTGGATCATCGGCGTCGCCGTCGCGGGAACCGCGATCAGGATGTCGGCATGCCGCGCCAGGGCGCCACCTCCGGCCCCTGTCAGCGCCACCACCGTCATCGCCTCGGCGCGCGCCTGTTCGGCGGCCCTCACGATGTTGGGCGAGTCGCCGCTGGTCGAGATCGCCAGCAGCACCGCGCCGGGCGCTCCATGGGCCTCGACCTGCCGGGCATAGACGCTGTCGAAGCCGTGGTCGTTTCCCCACGCGGTGACGATGGCGGGGTTGGCGGGCAGTGCGATCACATTGTAGGCCTTGCGGGCGGCGAGGAACCGGCCGACCAGTTCGCCGGCAATGTGAAGGGCATCGGCGGCCGACCCGCCATTGCCGCACACCAGCAGCGGGCGGCGGGCCGTCAGCGCGGCAACGATGGCATCGACGGCCGCCTCCACCGGCGCTGCAAGATCGCAAGCGATCGTGGCTTCGAGGACCGCGGCGGACTGGGACAGGTACTCGCCGAGGCCGCTCATTGCGGATGGCCCGCGGGCGACGCGGCCAGCCGGCGGATGATCTCGCTGGTGCTTCGGCCGGACACCAGCTCGACCAGCACCACCTCTCCACCCGCCTCGGCGACGAAATCGGCGCCGACGACCTGGTCCAGCGTGTAGTCCGCCCCCTTGATCAGCACATGCGGTCGCAGCGCCTCGATCAGTGCTGCCGGCGTGTCCTCGGCAAAGCCCACAACCAGGTCGACCGACCGCAGTGCGGCGAGCAGCAGCGCCCGGTCCGCCTCCGGGTTCACCGGCCGGCCCGTACCCTTGAGCCGACGAACCGACGCGTCGCTGTTGAGGCCCACAACAAGCCGGTCGCACTGGTTGCGCGCCGCCTGCAGCAGGCTGACATGCCCCGCGTGCAGCAGATCGAAGCAGCCATTGGTGAAGCCCACACGGAGGCCCTCCCGTCGCCAGCGCTCCACCACCTGCAGCGCTGCGCCGCGATCGAGGACTGGCGAAGGGGCCGGGCTCGCATCAGGCACGAGCGTAGCGGCGAGTTCATCTGCCGTGACCACTGCCGTGCCGGGCTTTTCGACCACGAGACCCGCAGCGGCGTTGGCCAGCACGCCGCTGCGCTCGGCATTGAGCCCCGCCGCCAGCGCCAGCGCCAGGGCTGCCGCCACGGTATCGCCGGCGCCGGACACGTCGAACAGGGCGCGGGCGGTGGCCGGAACATGGCTGGCGCCACCGCGGGTGATCACCGTGAGCCCCTTGTCCCCGCGCGTGACGACGACTTCGGCAAACCCCTGTTCGTCCAGCAGCCGGCCGGCTGCCGCGACGATCTGGTCATCGCCTTCGACCGGCCGCCCCACCGCCTCGGCCAGTTCCCGCAGATTGGGCGTCACCGCGGTGGCTCCGGCATAGCGCCGATAGTCGGGGCCCTTGGGGTCCACCACGACCGGGCACCCCGCCGCTCTCGCCAGGTCGATCAGTTCGGCGGCCACGCCGTCGAGCAGCACGCCCTTGCCGTAGTCGGACAGCACCGCGATGTCGGTCTCCGGCAGCGCCGCGGCGAATGCCGCGACCAGCCTGGCGCGCGATCCGGCATCAAGGGCGCGCACCTCCTCGTGATCCACCCGCAGGATCTGCTGGTGCTGGGCGCTGAAGCGCGTCTTGTGCGGGGTGATACGCCCGGCCTCGCTGAGCATGTTGCCGGCGTCTGACCCAAGTAGCGCGAGGATGCGACGGCCTGCCCCGTCCTCGCCCACGACCCCAAGCGGGCGTGCCCTGCCGCCCAGGGCCGCAATATTGGCGACGACGTTGCCGGCGCCGCCGAGGGCGAAGCGCTCCCCCCGGTCGTGCAGCACCGGCACCGGTGCCTCCGGGGAGATACGGTGCACCGCCCCGTCGACGAAACTGTCGAGGATGAAATCACCCGCCACCAGGACGCGCAACCTGTCGAAGCGGGCGACGGCAGCGCTCAGGTCGGCATTGCCTGTTGACCGGGCCGTCATCGGGCGTGAACCTCCAAGAGTCTGTCGTGCTCGGATAACACATTCATATCACTGCAAGAACCGCCCAGGCGGCCACCTGTACAGTGCCGCGACGGTGGCGTGACAGGCAACCCTAGCTGCGCTAAGCCTTGCTTTCCAGTCGCAGCGGGGGGGTGGCCTGATGATCGTCGTCACCGGCGGTTGCGGAATGATCGGCAGCAACATCGTGGCTGCGCTCAATGCCGCGGGCCGTTCCGACATTCTCGTCGTCGACGACCTGACCAACGGTCACAAGTTCAACAATGTCGCGGATCTCGCCATTGCCGACTATGAGGACCGTGACGCATTCCTGCTGCGGGTGCAGCGCGGCGACCTGCCGGTGCCGGAGGTCGTGTTCCATGAGGGCGCCTGTTCGGTCACCACCGAGTGGGACGGCAGGCTGATGATGTCGCGCAACTTCACCTATTCCAAGGTGCTGCTGCACTACTGCCTCGAGCGTCGAGTCCCCTTTCTCTATGCCTCCTCGGCCGCCGTCTACGGCACCGGCTCGGCGTTCCGCGAGGTGCCGGAGCTCGAGCGTCCGCTCAACATCTACGCATATTCAAAGAAGCTGTTCGATGACTACGTGCGCCGCACCGTGTCGGGCACCGAGCACTCTGCCGTGGCGGGGCTGCGCTACTTCAATGTCTACGGGCCGCGCGAGAGCTACAAGGGGCAGATGGCCTCGCTCGCCTTCCACCTGTTCGAGGAGTTGCAGGGGGTGGGAACCGCCACCCTGTTCGGCGCCTATGGCGGCTACGGGCCGGGCGGGCAGCGACGGGACTTCGTCCACGTCGCCGATGTCGCGGCGGTGAACCTGTGGCTCTGGCAGAGCGGCCGGAGCGGCATCTTCAACTGCGGGTCGGGCCGCGCCGAGAGCTTCAACACGCTCGCCGAGACGATGATCGAAGTCCTCGGCAAGGGCAGCATTCGCTATGTCGAGTTCCCGGACCACCTCAAGGGCCGCTACCAGGGGTTCACCGAGGCCGATATCGGCCGGCTGCGCGAGGCAGGCTACGGCCGTCCGTTCCGCGATCTGCGCAGCGGCACAAGGGACTACGTCGCATGGCTGCAGGCCCGGCAATCCTCGTGATCGGCCCCAACTGGGTCGGCGACATGGTCATGGCGCACACCCTGGTCCAGGCCCTGCGCGCTCGCTTCCCGGAGGCGCCGATCGACGTGCTGGCGCCACCGGCCAACGCGCAGATTGCGGCGCGGATGGCGGAGGTGCGGGACGTCATCGAGTTCGACTTCTCGCCGCACCGGCCGAATCTCAACGCGCGCCGGACACTGGCGGGCACGCTGAAAGGTCGCTTCATCTCGGCCTATGTCCTGCCGGGAAGCTGGATCTCGGCGCTGGTCCCGGCATTGGCCGGCATCCCGGTCCGCGTCGGTTATCTGCGCGAGCTCCGCTTCGGCCTTCTCACCCGCATCGTCCGGATGCCAGCGGGCCGGCGGCGCAGGACCGCCGAGGCCTACGCCCGGCTGGCGGGTGCGGCCGAGCCGACGCCGCCGATCCTGCGCGTCGATGTCGCCAACCGGGACCGCCTTCTGGCGCTGCACCAACTCGCGGCGACGGGGTTCGTGGCCCTGCTGCCCGGTGCCGAAGGCGGTGCGGCCAAGCGCTGGCCTGCCGTGCACTTCGCCGCGCTGGCCCGTCGCTTGCAGCGGGACGGGAACCGCGTGCTGCTGCTCGGCGGCCTCCGCGACCAGGCCACTACCGCGGAAATCGCGGCGGCGGCGCCCGGAGCGATCGATCTCGGCGGCAGGACGACGCTCGGCGATGCGGTTGACATCATTGCCGCGGCGCAGCTGGTCGTTTCCAACGACAGCGGCCTGATGCACGTCGCCGCCGCCGTCGGCACGCCGCTCGTCGGCATCTACGGCTCGACCTCGCCGGTCGACACGCCGCCACTCACCGACCGGCGGGCCCTGCTCTGGCGCGACCTTGCCTGCTCGCCGTGCCACCGTCGCCGCTGCCCCCTTGGCCATACCGACTGCCTGCGCGGGCTCACCGTCGCCGAGGTGGCCGAGGCTACCCTCGGACTCATCGGCAGGCGGGTTGCGTGAGGGTGCTGCTGGTCAAGCTCTCCTCGATGGGGGACATCATTCACGCCTTCCCCGCCGTGAGCGAGGCGGCGGCGCACTGTGCCGGGCTCGAGATCGACTGGTGCGTCGACCGCAGCTTCGTCGATCTCGTGCGACTGCACCCAGCGGTGCGGACCATCCACGCCAACCCTGCCGCCGGACACCTCGTGTCGCCGGCCGATCCCGAGAGCTGGCGGCAGCTGTGGCGGCTGCAGCAAGCCTTGCGTGGCGGTGCCTACGATCTGGTCATCGATGCGCAGGGCCTGCTGCGCAGCGCGGTCATCGCCCGGCTCGCTGGCGCCCCCGTCGCCGGCTACGACCGACGCTCCGTGCGCGAAGCGCCGGCGGCGCTGGCCTATCGGCATCGCACTCCGGTCGCGCGTCGGCAGCATGCCGTGCTGCGCATCCGGCAACTGCTGGGCAGCGCGCTGGCCTATTCGGTCGACAAGGGAGGCAATCCGCCGACGCGTCTGTCCCTGCCCGTGCTCCCGCGCGAACGTTCCGTGTTCCTGCTGCATGGCACCAGCGCCGAGAACAAGAAGTGGCCCGATGCGCATTGGATCGGGCTGGCGAAAGCCGCCGCGACGATCGGGCTCAGCCCGGTCACCACCTGGTCCAGCGACGCCGAACGCCGCCTCGCCGAGGCCATCGGTCGGGCGGAGCCTGCAACGCGCATCATCGCAAGGACCTCCATCACGGCGATTGCCACTGCCATTGCCCGCGCGACACTGGTGGTCGGGGTCGACACCGGCCTCGCCCACCTCGCCGACGTGGCGGGTGTGCCCACGCTGATGCTCTTCCAGGCCTCCAATCCCGAGATGACCGGCCCGACGGGCGGGCGGAGCCGCGCCCTCGTTCCGGCCGCCGGAGTGCCGGAGCGCGCCGCCCGCCGCGCCGCCCACCGCCCGACAGACCCGTCGCGGGTCGTGCCGCTCGAGGAGGTCGTCCACGCCATGGCGCGGCTTGCAGGCGGGCCGGCATGACCGAACCGCCCGCCTCATGGTGGATCGAGCGGCACGAGGGCGGGGCCCGCGCGTTGTCCGCCACAGGCAGCGTCGCGGCCGCGACCCCGGCCGAACTCTGGCGTGCCCTCGCCGGTGCGGCGGGCGAGACGCCGTTGCATCTGCTCAATGCCGGCGCGACGCCGATATCGGCAGGCGTGGCGCGGGCTGCCACCGAGCTGGCGAATGGGGAACTGGGTGCCGTGTTCGGCCGGGTCCGCTATCTCGACGGGACGCTCTCGGGCCCGCAGCGCAAACTCGAGCTCACGCGCTTCCTCGCCGTGCCGCCCGGAGCGATCATCACGCGGGGGTCGGCGCTGCGTCGCGCGGCGATGGTCCTTGCCAATTCCTGGGATTCGTTCTGGGCCGCCGATCTCGCCAATGCGCTGCGCCACACCGGACCGGCGGCGGGCAGCGGCGAGATCCTCGCAGCGTCGGCGACGCCGGCGCCACCGACCGCGCGCCTGCCGTTCGCGCGCGCCTCCCTCGCAGGACAGGGCCCTGCCGACGATGGGCCGCTGATCCTCGTCTACGGCCGGCTCGAGGCCTCGGTGAGCCTCTACTTCGACGGGCTGCCGGCCGCGCTCGGAGCCCGCCTCCGGTTCCTCGAGCCGGGCGACCTGTTCAGCGACATGGTCTGGCTCGCCGCCGCCAGCCTGGTCGTCGTGGTGCGCGGCTTCGAACACATGTACCTCACCGGAACGCTCAGGCTGCTGCTCGAACTCGGCGTGCCCTATGTCTGGTTCACCGACGATGACCTCACCGCGCTCGCGGCCGAGCAGCGCGGCTTCGACTACTACGCGCCCGAGACGCTCCGGTCCTTCACCGTCGGTGCCGCGGCCATCCTCGCGACCAGCGCCCCGCTCAGGGCCACGCTCGCCCCGCTCCACGGCAACATCATCGAATGGCCGCTGGTCCATGATGCGGCCCTGCGCCCCGACCATCTCGATACCGTGCGCCCGCTGGTCGCCGGAGTCTTTGGCGGCGCCTTCCGGCACCGCGCCTTTGCCGAGCAGGTTCTGCCGCCCCTGCGCGAGCGCGGGATCAGGACCTTTGCGAACGCCGATCTCGCCCGGGGAGCGGCCGGCGTCTCGCCGGTGCCGTTCGAGGTCAGCTTCCGCAGCTTCGTGTTTCGCTGGCAGAGGCTCGGGCTGCGGGCGCTGCTCCACCCAGCGGGCGTCAGCGCCAATATGGCCAACAAGAGTCCGGCCAGCCTGCTCGCGGCCGCCTACCTGGGGGCGGTGCCGGTGGTGGCGGACGAGCAGGCCTATGCTGGCCTAGGCGAGGCGCAGGGGGTCATCGTCGCTGCGCCGGACCCGCAGTCCTGGGGCGCGGCGCTCGACCGGCTCGCCGATCCGGCCGAGGGCGAGCGCCTCTATCGGCGGCTCGACAGCTGGTGTCGCACCGCTTTCGACCCGGAACACGCCCGCGCGCCGTTCGCCCGCCTTGCGGCGCTGGCTCTGCCGGATGATGACGCGCACCGGGCGATGCGCTGGCAGCAGGCCGCAGAGTCGCGGGTCCTGCAGCAGGCCTTGCCGCGGCGGTCCCGCTTCGGCATCGCGATCGAGAGCTTGCGCCGAAGCCTCAGCCGGCGGCTCGCCCGGACCAGCCGGTGATCGCTGCCGCGTAGCGGGGGAGGGCCATGGCGATGTCCCCCTCGCGTTCGACGCGGGCCCTCCCGGCCTGGCCAAGCCGCAGCCGGAGGGCGCGGTCGGTCGCGAGCCGGTCGACGGCCGCCGCCAGCGCCCGTGCGTCCCCGGCCGGACAGAGCAGCCCGGTGACCTCGGTTTCGACCAGTTCCGGGATGCCGCCGACCGCCGTGGCGACCACTGCTATGCCGCGCGCCTGGGCTTCCTGGATGATCAGGGGGCGCCCGTCGTTGCGCGAGGGCACGACGAGGATGTCGATGGCGTCGATGAACTGCTGCAGCGGCTCGCCCAGCAGCGGCCCGGCGAACGTAATGCGGGCGGGAGCCCGGAAATGCCGCGGAGCCGGCCCGGCCATCACGAAGCGGTAGTTGCGCCGGTGGAGCAGGTGCACCATCCGCAGGAAGCCGGCCGGGTTCTTGCTGCGGTCGAAGCGCCCGACATAGCCCACGGTCGCTTCCGGCGCGGCGGGGGGGCGTGGTCGCGCTGCCAGGGTGGCTACCGGTACGCCGCTCGGGATCACCTGAAAGGGAACCTGGATGCCGCCCGACGCCGTCAAGGCCGCCGCGGCGTCGAAGCTCTCGGCGATCACCATGTCGATGAAGGGTGCGTAGAGGCTATGTTCGTCCCGTAACTGCGTTGCGTTGAACTGGAAGCTCGCGACCCGCAGCCCTGGGCGGCAGCCGAGAAGCCTCGGCAGCAGCCGAAACGCCGGTGACCGCCCGCACAGCACCAGCACCGATACGTCGAGGTCTGCAACCAGCCGCTCGATCTGCGGGCCCATCTGCGCATCGCGGGCGATCGACCAGGTGGGGCAGACCGATCCGAACCACCCGGTCGCAGCGGCCGCGGTCCCTGTCCCATCGAGGGCGACCGCACCAACCACCAGTCCCTGGTCGCGCAGATAGACCAGGATGTCGGCAGCGACACGTTCGGCCCCGCCGATCCCGAACCGGGGAAGCACGAACAGCACGGAATCAGGCATTGGCCCTCCCCGCCGGTCGGGCAGCCCGCCCTCCCGCTACCAGGCGTAGTAGGGGCGGATCGCGTCTTCGTCCTTGAGATCGAGGGCGTCGAGCGACATCTTCTGCTGCAGGTCGGACAACAGCCCGCGCAGACCCCGCTTGCGCGGATCGAGCCGGTTGAGCAGCTCGTTGGTCTGGCGAAGGCGCCGCACCAGCGTGCGCATGAAGACGATCGCCTGCTCCGGATGATCCTGCAGCGAAGCAATGAACTCGTCGTAGGTGGTGACGGTGCATTCGACATCGGTCGTCGCCGTCACCGTCGCCGAGCGGGGACCCGGCTCGAGCAGGCTCATCTCGCCGAAGACCTCGCCGGCGTTCAGCACGGCCACCCGATTGGCCCCGACGGTCACCTTGACTGCCCCGCTCTGCAGTAGAAAGGCAGAGTCGCCCTCCTCGCCCTCGACAAGGATTGTCTCACCTGCCTTGTATCGTACAGTCTTCATCGAACCCCTCCCGGCATGTTCGTGCCGGTTCCCTTCGTGTTTCGCCACCCCTGAGGCCGATCAGCTTATGTGTCGGGCGGGCACCGATGCAAGGGGCGGTGGAGGGGGTCAGCGATCGTAGACGACGCTGAGATCGCTCGAGTTGCGCTCACCCATGAAGCGCAGGAAGCGCTGGTGCACCTCCTCGGCATGCTCGCGCGCCAGCCGCTCGGCCAGCGCCTCGTCACATGTTGCGATGGCGGCGATCTGCGCATCATGCGCGTCGCACAGGCTCTCCGGCAACGTATCGCCATAGGAGCGGAAATAGAGGCGCAGAGTGCGCCGGCCCTCGTCTAGGATGCGGCGGTAGGTTTCATTCTGGATGCGGTTGCGACCGGTATTGGCCATGGCGAGATGCAGGATGGCGTTCTGCCGGATCATGCCGAGCGCGTCATTTGCCCTGACGCGGCTGCGGAATTCCTCGTTGGCGGCGCGGATGGCGACGAGGTCCGCCTCGGTCCGGTGCCGCGCGGCGAGACGGAAGACGGCACGCTGGATGAGGTCGAGCGCATCGACATAGGCGGGGAACTCGTCGAGGTTGAGCGGTGCAACCACCGTGCCCTTGTTCGGCACGGTCTGGACCAGCCCCTCGGCGGCCAGCCGGACCAGCGCCTCGCGCACCGGCGAGCGGGAGACCTTGAAGCGTTCGGCGAGGTTCGACTCGTCGATCAATTGCCCGGGCCGCAGTTCCAGCGACAAGATCTCGTCGCGCAGGCGTTCGAACACGAGGATCGCGCCGTAGCCGTGCGCCGGCTCGCCGTCGGCCTGCGGCTTGCTGTTGACCGTCCGCCTCGTCGCCATCGCGTCTCTCAACTCCCCTGCTTCGCTGCCACCAGCCGGGCCGCTGCCAAGTCCTCTATCGCCGCGCCGACCGACTTGAACAGGGTGATTTCGGTTTCGTCGCGCCGACCCGGATGCCGGCCGGTGACCAGTGCGGCGAGGTCGGCGGCCACCTCGTCCCACCGGAAGCGGCCCTCCGCCTCGGCCTGCAGCAGGTCGCCGGCCTCCGCCCTGGCCCCGCCCTCGGTGTCGATGAACACCGTCGCCCGCGCAACGGCCTCGGAGTCGACCTCTCGCATGAGTGGCGTGAAGGCGCCGACGAGGTCGAGATGCGTGCCGGGCCGAGCATGGCCCCACGGATCAGCGGCACCGTCGATAGCGTCGCCGCCGAGACGATGTCGGCAGCAGCGAGGGCCCGGTCCAGATCACCCACCACTTCGGCGCCGCACGCGGCGGCGAGCGCTTCGGCCTGTTCGGGGCGACGGGCCCACACCAGCACCCGCTCGACCGGACGCACCGCCCGGTGTGCTTCGACCAGCAGTCGCGCCATCCGCCCCGCGCCCACCATCAGCAGCGTCCGGCTGTCGGCCCGCGACAACAGGCGCGAGGCCAGGGCCGAGGTGGCGGCGGTACGACGCGCCGTCAGCGTGCCCCCGTCGATCAGGGCTTCTATGGCGCCGGTCCGGCCGTTGCACAGCAGGTAGGCGGCGCTCACCGCCGGCAGTCCGAGCCGGCTGTTCGAGGGGAAGATATTGGCCAGCTTGACACCGAAATGCTCGCCTTCGATCCAGGCCGGCATGATCAGCGCCGTCGCATCCTCGGCACCCGGAACGGCGATCCTGTGGATATGCCGGTCCGGTGCGACATGTGGAGACGCGAAGGCTTTCGTCAGCGCCGCCAAGAGTTTGGGCCACGGTGTTGCCTGCGTCACGGCGTCGGCGTCGTAGTTTCTATAGGTCATGGAAATCCCGCTTCAGCACAACAGCTTGCCACATTGCATACAGTTTGCCTACTGTATGGGCAGGGAAGGCCGGCAATCCTGCCGAGTGCTTCCTGCGGAACAGGGGAGAAGACCAATGAAGTGGACACCGCTGGTTGCGACGGCAGCCTTCCTGACCATGCTCACGGTACCGCCGGCCTTTGCCGACAAGCTGGATGACATCATCGCTTCGGGCGTCCTGCGCTGTGCCGTGGTGCTGGATTTCCCGCCCATGGGCTCGCGCGACACGAGCAACAATCCCATCGGCTTCGATGTGGACACCTGCAACGACCTCGCCAAGGCACTGGGCGTGACGCCGGAATATGTCGAGACGCCGTTCCCGGATCGTATTCCGGCCCTGGTCTCGGGTCGCGCCGATGTCGGCGTCGCCTCGACCTCCGACACGCTCGAACGCGCCAAGACCATCGGGTTCTCGATCCCGTATTTCGCCTTTACCAACGTGGTGCTGACCCGAACCGATGCCGGCATCGAGACCTATGACGACCTCAAGGGCAAGAAGCTCGGCTCGGTGGCCGGCACCTTCGAGGCCATCCTGCTCGAGGACGACATGAAGACCTGGGGTTCGTCCTCGACCTTCCAGGGGTTCCAGGCACAGGCCGACGTGTTCCAGGCGCTGAGCCAGGGCCAGATCGATGCCACCGTAGTGACCTCGACGGTCGCTTTCGCTACCGTCAATTCCGGCAATTTCACCAACCTCAAGGTGTCGGGTGATGCGCCCTATCCGGTCGACTACGTGTCGCTGATCGGGCTGCGGCAGGAGTACGGCCTGCTCAACTACCTCAATCTGTTCGTCAACCACCAGATCCGCAGCGGCCGGTATCAGGAGTTGTACAACAAGTGGGTTGGCGAAGGTGCGGCGCCGAACCTGCTGATTCCCGGCTCGTACTACTGATCCGTCGGGAGGGGAGCGCCAGAAGGCGCTCCCCTTTGCCGCCTCGACATGGTTTGATGCCAGTCTGAACGGGGGAGGGCTCGCGTGTTCAACTACACCTTCCATTGGCGCCCGGCCCTCAATGCGCTGCCGCAGATGCTGCAGGGCGCACTGGTGACGCTGCAGATCGCAGTGCTTTCCATGGTGATCGGCATCGCCGTCGGCGTGGTTCTCTCGGTCTTTTCAAGTTCGCGCAACAAGCTGCTCTACGGCATCTATGCCACCTGGGTGGAGGTGGCGCGCAACACCCCGGCGCTGTTCCAGATCTACATGGCCTATTTCGGCCTCGGCCAGCTCGGCATACGGCTCGACAGCTTCCTCGCCCTGCTCGTCGGCATCACCTTCAACAATGCCGGCTACCTTGCCGAGACCTTCCGCGGGGGACTGAGGGCCGTGCCGCAGACCCAGACGCGCGCGGCGCGCTCGCTCGGCTTCAATGCCTACGAGGCGTTCACCCTGATCGTCCTGCCACAGATGTTCCGTGCGGTGTTCCACCCGATGACCAACCAGATGGTCTGGGCCATCCTGATGACTTCGCTGGGCGTGGTGGTGGGCCTCAACTCCGATCTCACCGGCGTCACGCAGGACCTCAACGTGCGCACCTTCCGCACCTTCGAGTATTTCGCCATCGCCGCTGTGCTCTACTATCTGATCGCTAAGGTGGTGACGCTCGGGGCGCGGCTCATCGCCTGGCGCCTGTTCCGGTACTGAGGGCGGCGCACATGTTTCATACAGCCGTTAGTGCAAACGACCTCTGGTTCCTGGCGCAGGGCGCCGGCTGGACGCTGCTGATCACCCTGATCGCGATGGTCGGCGGCACGGTCCTCGGTGTCGTCTTCGGCGTCACTCGTGCGGTGCTGCCCGGCTGGACGACGCTGCCACTCGGCTTCCTGCTCGACATCTTCCGTTCGGTGCCGCTTCTCATCCAGTTGATCCTTGCCAATTCCTTCATCCCGATCCTGGGGCTGCGCGCCACCCCGTTTGCGGTGAGCTGCGTGGTTCTGGCCCTGTATACGTCTGCCTACTGTGCCGAGATCGTGCGGGGCGGCGTGCTGGCCGTGCCGCAGACGACGCGCCGTGCCGCCCGCTCGCTGGGGCTCACCTGGTGGCAGGACATGACCGAGATCGTCTACCCCATGGCATTGCGAGTCATGCTGCCCAGCTGGATCGGCCTGACGCTGGGGGTGATGAAGGACACCGCGCTGGTCGGCTGGATCGGGGTGATCGAACTGCTCAAGAGCTCGCAGATCCTGATCACCCGCATGCAGAACGAGCCGCTCTTCATCCTGATGATCGCCGGACTCATCTACTTCCTGATCAGCTTCCCGATCTCGCGCCTCGGCGCCCGTCTCGAAAGAAGGTTCCGCGAGAATGATTGAGATCGAGAACGTCGAAAAGAGCTTCGGCGCCCTCAAGGTGCTGGATGGGGTGAGCCTCACCGTCAACAAGGGTGAAGTGGTCTCGATCATCGGCGGCTCCGGTTCGGGCAAGTCGACGCTGCTGATGTGCATCAACGGGCTCGAGCCGATCCAGGGCGGCCGCATCCTCGTCGACGGAACCGAGGTGCACGCCCGGGGGACCGACCTCAACAGGCTCAGGCGCAAGATCGGCATCGTTTTCCAGCAGTGGAACGCCTTTCCGCACCTGACCGTGCTCGAGAACGTGACGCTGGCGCCGCGCAAGGTGCTGAAGAAATCGCGCGAGGAGGCCGACGCCATCGCCCGGCGCCAGCTCGAGCACGTCGGACTGGGCGACAAGTTCGGCAGCTTCCCCGGCAAGCTCTCGGGTGGCCAGCAGCAGCGCATGGCCATTGCCCGCGCGCTCGCCATGGCGCCCGAGTACATGCTGTTCGACGAGGTGACCTCGGCGCTCGATCCGCAACTGGTGGGCGAAGTGCTCGACACCATGCGGCTGCTCGCCAGGGAGGGCATGACCATGATCCTCGTCACCCACGAGATGGGCTTCGCCCGCGAAGTCTCCGATCGCGTCGCCTTCTTCAAGTCGGGCAAGATCCACGAGATCGGCAGCCCCGAGCAGCTCTTCGGCAACCCGCAGCTGCCCGACACCCGCGCCTTCCTCAACTCCGTCCTCAAATAGGCCCATGCGTTCGTCCAAGCTCGTCCATATCGTTTCCGCCCATGCCGAGGGTGAGGTCGGCGACGTCATCGTCGGCGGCGTCGCGCCGCCACCGGGCGACACGGTCTGGGAACAGCGCAACTTCATCGCCACTGACCAGACGCTGCGCAACTTCGTGCTCAACGAGCCGCGCGGCGGCGTCTTCCGGCACGTGAGCCTGCTGGTCCCGCCGAGGAACCCGAAGGCCCAGATGGGCTGGATCGTCATGGAGCCCGAGGACACGCCGCCGATGTCGGGCTCGAACTCGATGTGCGTGTCGACGGTGCTGCTCGATACCGGCATCCTGCCCATGACCGAGCCATTGACCCGGCTCACGCTCGAGGCCCCGGGCGGCCTGATCGAGGTCGTCGCCGAATGCCGGAACGGCAAGGCGGAGCGCATCCATGTCACCAACCACCCCTCCTTCGTCGACAAGCTCGACGCCATGATCGAGGTCGAGGGGCTGGGTTCGCTGCGGGTCGATACCGCCTATGGCGGCGACAGCTTCGTCTTCGTCTCGGCGGCGCGGCTGGGCTTTGCCCTCACCCCGACGAGGCGCGCGATCTGGCGACTACCGGCATGAAGATCACCAAGGCCGCCAACGAGCAGATTGGCTTCAGGCACCCGGACGGCTGGGATCATATCTCGTTCTGCCAGATCACCGCGCCGGTGGAACGCGACCCTGACGGCATCCTCGCGGCGAAGAACGCCGTTGCCATCCGCCCCGGCAAGATCGACCGCTCGCCCTGCGGCACCGGCTGCTCCGCTCGCATGGCGGTGCTGCACGCGCGCGGCGAGATGCGGGTCGGCGAGCGCTTCATCGGCCGTTCGATCATCGATTCCGAGTTCCACTGCCGCATCGAGCGCGAGGTGGAAATCGGCGGTCGCCCCGGCATCGTGCCGGTGATCTCCGGCCGCGCCTGGATCACCGGCACCCGCCAGGAGATGCTCGATCCGACCGACCCCTGGCCCACCGGCTACCGCCTCTCCGACACCTGGCCCCTCGAAGGACGTTTCTGATGAAGATCACCGCGATCAAGTACTGGCAGGTCGGCCTGCCGCTGCGCGAGGGCCGCTACAAGTGGAGCGGCGGCAACTTCATCGACGTGTTCGATTCGACCGTCGTCGCCGTCGAAACCGACGCGGGCATTACCGGCTATGCCGAGTGCTGCCCGCTCGGTTCGGCCTACCTGCCCGCCTATGCCAGGGGCGTGCGGTCCGGCCTCGAGGAACTGGCCCCCAAGGTCATCGGCATGGACCCGACCGCGCTCGGTCCGCTCAACCGCCACATGGACGCGGTGCTGCGCGGCCATCCCTATGTCAAGGCGCCGATCGACATTGCCTGCTGGGACATCCTGGGCAAGGTCGCCGGCCTGCCGGTCAAGACCCTGCTGGGAGGGGAGGAACAGGAGGCAATCAAGCTCTACCGCGCCATCAGCCAGGAAGACGCGAGCGTGATGGCCGAAAAGATCGCCGGCTATCGCGCCGAGGGCTACACCAAGTTCCAGCTCAAGGTCGGCGGCGATGCCAATGACGACATCGCGCGCATCCGCGCCTGCCGCGCCATCCTCGAGCCCACCGACATCCTCGTCTGCGACGCCAATACCGGCTGGACCATGGCCGATGCCGCCCGCGTCGTGAACGCCGTGGCCGATCTCGACGTCTATATCGAGCAGCCCTGCATGAGCTATGACGAGAGCGTCTCGATCCGCCGCCGGACGACGCTGCCCTTCGTGCTCGACGAGAATATCGACGGGGTGGGCATGCTGCTCAAGGGCCTCGCCGACGATGCCTTCGACATCATCAACCTCAAGATCTCCAAGGTCGGTGGCCTCACCAAGGCCCGGCAGATCCGCGATCTCTGCGTTGCCCACCAGATCCCGATGACCATCGAGGACACCTGGGGCGGCGACATCGTCACCGCCACCATCGCGCACCTGGCGCAGTCGACGCCGGAGCGCTTCTGCTTTTCTGCGACCGACTTCAATTCCTACGGCACCGTCGACATCGCCGATGGCGCGCCCCGCCGGGTGGATGGCACGATGCGGGCGCCGGACAGTCCGGGTCTCGGCATTGAGCCGAAGTTCGACGTGCTGGGCGCGCCGAGGGTGATCTCCGAGTAGCGATGCTTAAAAGTGGGGCACGCTGATCAGAACTTGCGCAGCTTCACTATTTCGTAACCAGAACTTAACGGACAAACCGGTACAAGTCGGTACACACGGGACGGCATGGACGCTGCCCGAACCTCGTGGCTGCGGACTTGCGGACGCGGACATGGGCCTCCGAAAAGGGAGCCTCGTCGTGGACAGGACTGCATCTCCGCCGGGCGGCGGGGCAATCAACGTGCATGGCCGGCGGGTGGCATCGTGCTGACGCTCTCCGGCAAGGAACGGGTGATGGGGGCTGACGACCTGATCGTCAGCAAGACCAACCTCAAGGGCCACCTCACCTACACCAATCACACCTTTCTCGAGATCGCGGATTTCTCCGCCAGCGAGGCACTGGGCCAGCCGCATGCGCTGGTCCGCAATGCCGAGATGCCGCGCTGCATCTTCCGCCTGCTGTGGGAGACCATCCAGGCGGGGCGGGAAATCTTCGCCTACGTGGTCAATCGCACCAAGTTCGGCGACCACTACTGGGTGCTCGCGCACGTGACCCCCAGCTTCGACGCGGCCGGCGCCATCGTCGGCTACCACTCCAACCGTCGCAGGCCGCGTCCCGAGGCGGTTGCGACGATCTCGGCGCTCTATGCTGAGCTGCTGGCCGAAGAGGCGCGGCACCGGAACGGCAAGGACAGCGTCAACGCCTCGTTCGCCCTGCTCATGCGCAAGCTCGAGGCCATGGGGGTCGACTATGATCGCTTTGTCCTGTCTGTCTAGAGCCGGCGTGGCGCTGGGGTTGGCCGGCGTGCTTGCCGTCGGCGTCGCCGGCCTGGCGCTGCTGGGGGCGCCGGGCTGGATCATTGCCGTCGTCGCCGCGGTGATAGTCTTGTCGCTGGGCATCGGGACCGCCTCGCTGCTCGAGCTCGACCGCTTCCTCGGAACCGTGGGCCTGATGCGGGGGGGTGGTGCGGCGGGGCGATTGGGGGCAGGGGGGGCGCCGCCCACGCCCCGGGGCCGGGGGGGGGGGGGGGCGGGCGGGGCCCAACGGCCTGATCGACGTCTCGGATGCCTTCGTGCGTGAAGGCGCCCTGGCCATGCTCGCCGTCAGCGAGGGCCGCTACTACCGCAAGATCCGGCCCGAGGGCCTGCAGGGCGCCTTTCTGAAGAGCGTCGAGGGGATCAACATCGCCATCGACGCCATGGCGGCCCGGCAGGCCATGATCGAGGGGGCGATTGCCGAGGTTCGGTCGCTCGCCGAGCTGGCGAGCCGTGGCCAGCTGGACCGGCGCATCGACCCCGCCCGCTTCGATGGAGACTACCAGACTTTCATGCACGAGATGAACGGGCTGCTCGATGCCATCTCTCGGCCGATCGCGGAGTCGGGCCAGGTGCTGGCCCGCCTCGCCGCGGCGGACCTCTCGGCACGCATGCGCGGCGCCTATGACGGCGCCTTTTCGCGCCTCGCCGCCGACGTCAACGCGGTGGCCGAAAACACCGCCGGCATGGTGCAGCGCCTGAGCGGCGCCTCGCGCGCCCTCAAGTCGGCCACCGGCGAGATTCTCGCCGGCGTCAACGACCTGAGTGAGCGCACGACCCGGCAGGCGGCAACGATCGAAGAGACCTCGGCGGCCATGGAGAGCCTGGCCGGCACCGTCGCCGACAGCGCCCGCCAGGCCCGCGTGGCCAGCCAGCGCGTCAGCGAAGCTGCCCGGGCGGCCGACGAGGGTGGCGCCGTGATGCGCGAGGCCACTGCCGCTATGGAGCGCATCTCGAACTCCTCGCAGCGCATTGCCACGATCATCGGGGTCATCGACGACATCTCGTTCCAGACCAACCTGCTGGCCCTCAACGCCTCCGTCGAGGCAGCACGGGCCGGCCAAGCGGGCCACGGCTTTGCGGTGGTCGCGGCCGAAGTGCGTCGCCTCGCCCAGGGCGCCGCGGATTCATCCGCCGAGATCAAGGCGCTGATCGAGGCCAGCACCGGCGAAGTGCGCGAAGGCGCGCGGCTGGTCGAACTCGCCGCCGGTCGGCTCGCCGGCATGCGGGAGATGGTCGGCGGCAGCGCCGGCGCGATGTCGAGCATTGCCACGGCCAGCGACTCCCAGGCGACCTCGATCGCGGAGGTCAATGTCGCCGTCCGGCAGCTCGACGAGATGACCCAGCACAACGCGGCGCTGGTGGAACAGACCAATGCGGCGATCGCGCAGACCGAGGCGCAGGCCAGCCAGCTGGATGGCATGGTCTCGGGCTACCGCCTGACGGCCGTCGGCGACGTTCGCGCGCGCCGCCTGGCCAGCTAGGGCCCGAACCGGAGGGCCCGGTTCCAGCTTCCCGACCCGGGCTCCGTCCTGTCGCATCCAGGACGGAGCAATCGTTGTTGTCCGCGAGCGCCGGATTTCGCGGGGCCTGGCGCAATGGCCGCGCCGGGCCGGCCCGATTTGCGTCCATGTTGCCGCCGGAACGGAGCAAACCGGCGCTGCCGTCATCGCCTCCATGCGCTATCAAGCAAAGGCTTTGGGGACAGACCTTCTTCCGCAAAAGGGGGCCCCTCATGCAGACTTGTACAAGGACGCCGGAGAGGGGATGACGCCCCAACCCATCCCCTCTCCAAGCGTCCCCGCTCGGCGAATCGGGTGAACGGTGCGGCCCCGGCCCGTGGGAGACTTCGATGCGCCAGATCCGGGCTGCGGACTTCGAGCCGCCGCTCGCTGATGGGTTGATGACGGACGGGCGCCGGCTGCTCGTCACGGAGGTTCGGGCGGACCGCGATGCCGTTGCCGGCCGGATCCGCCAGATCCGTGCGACCCTGCTGCCGCTGTGCGCCGAGGTGGTGGGGGCGATCGACCGTGTCGTTATCCTCGATGCCTACGGGCCGGCGGCGACCAGCGGGGCCGACCTGACCTTGCGCCGCCGCATCGAAGCGGTGTTCTCCGAGCTTTCTCCCATCGACAAGATCGAGCGCATTCGGCCGATCGTGCGGCATCTGCGACGCCGGCAGGCAGAGATGGTGACCTACCGCCTGTTCGAGGCAAGCCGGCTGTTCTTCGCCCTGGTCAGTCGCCCGATCTTCCGGCTGCGGCTCGATCCGTTGCTGCACGGCGGCGACGCGTTCGAACTGTGCCTTGCCGATGAGCAGTTCATCTGGACCATCGATGAGGAGCAGCTCGACGAGTGGGAGCGCCTGCTGGCGCGCTGCAGCGAGGACCTGGACGCGATGTGTGCGTTGCTGGTTGGCGAACCCGTCCGCACGCAGGCGTGACTCTCAGTCGGCAGCAGCACTGGCGTCAGGAAGAATCTGCCCGTCGGCATCGACCCGGAAGGTCTTCACCTTGCGCCAGACCGATGCCTGGGACAGCGGCTGGCCCGGCATCGCAGATTCCATGGCGATCGCGTCCGGCGGCGCTGCAGCCGTCTCGAACGTGCCGGCAAGTGGCGGCACCACCGGTCCGGTTGACCAGTAGGTCTCGAGCATGTCGACCGCCGACACGATGAGCGACCGATCATATATCAATCCGGAGGCAATTGCGGTCAGCAGCAGCGCGGTGAGGTAGAGGCCGCCCCGCCGGCGTCGCTTCGGTCGAACCGCGGTGGGGGCGTCGACAAGCCGGACGGGTCCGAGGCCACTGGCGGCCGCGGCAGCGAGAATGACCTCGTCGACGGTTCCGTGCGCAACGCCAGAATGCGTCGGGCGCGCCCCGGCCGGCAACTCCACCTCGAGATCGAGCGCGACCGGCGGCGCGGCAGGCGACGGCGCTGGCGCGGACCATGCCGGGCCGCCGTCCGGGGCCTGGGCGGGCAGGGCGCGCAACTGCGCCAGCCGCTCCTCGACAATGTCGAGGTCGACATCCGGCTGCCCGGGTTGACGTCCGCCGGCTGCATCCGCCATCTCCTCGACCAGCCGGACGATGTAGGCTTCTGCCGCCGCATCCGACCCCGGACGGCGGCCGTTCTCACTCGGCGGCATCTTGCAGCAACTCGATCTTGGGCTTGCGCGCCTGCGTGCGCGGCGTGCCGAGGGAATTGAGCACCTGCACGACCGCGCCGTTGAGCGTCACCAGTCGCTCGGCCGTCAGTTCCGCCGCCTTCCGGGTGCTCTCGCCGACATTGGCCGCCGCCGACTCCATGCGGCTGACGGCGCTGCGTTCATGCGCGGCCAGCCGGGCAATCAGGGTCTCGACCCCGGCGCCCACCTGCTGCTGGGTCGCGTCGACGCCCGAGGCGAGCAGTTCTGCTGCGGCGTCCAGTGCCTGCGCGAGATGTGCGCGGACCTCGGCGGAACCCTCCTGTGTCGCCCGATCGATCTCGGCTGCCACCTGCTGCAGGGATCGGTCGAGCCGGTTCCCGGCATCGGTGAGACTCGAGCCGGCAAGCGCCACCTGCTCGCGCAGCCGGAGCTGCAGCGCATCGACGCGGTCCTCGAGGGCGCGCTCGAGGCCGGCGGTGTGCTCCGCCAGCTCGCCGGCCAGCCTGCCGTTCCCTTCGCTCAGCAGCTGGGTGAGGCGCGCGCCCCCGGAATCGAGCAGCAGTTCGAGTTCGTTCGTGCCTGCTGCGAGCCTGTGCGCAAGGGCGTCCGATCCACCGATCAGCGCCTTGTCCAGGCGTGTCGTGAGCAGGTCGACGGACTCTGCAAGTCCGTCGACCTGCTCGCGCCCGGCAGTCTCGGCCTTGCTGGCTGCGGCGGCGAGCAACTCGCGCATGATGGTCGTCTGGCCGCCCAGGGCTGCCTCCAACTGCACCGTCGCGGTCTGCAGGGTGCTCTCGAGAGCGCGGCTGCCGTCGGCCAGTTCTTGTTCGAAGCGTCGGGACGAGGCATGCAGCTTGTCGGTAAAGTCCTCGCCGCGCGTCCGGATGATCGAATCGAGGATTTCGGCGCGGCCGTCGAGCGTGCGGCCGAGAACGTCGATACGGCGGTCCAGTCGCGCCTCCTCCTGCTCGACGAAGCGCGCCACCATGCCCTCGGTTCGCTCCAGATGGTCGGCAAGTCCGCCTTCGATCCGCGCGGTGCCCTCGCTCATGCTGCCGACCAGCCGTTGCGTGCTCTGGGTGAGTGCCGCATCGAGTCTTGCCGCCTGCGCCTCAATCCCCGCACCGTGCCGCGCCAGCCCGGTCTCGAGCTCCCGCCCGCGCGCGTCGAGCAGGTCGCGCACCTCGTCGATGCGACTGCCCAGGCTCTGGGATTGCCGCGTCATGGCGCCGTCGAGCGCCTCCATCTGGCCGGCGAACAGGCTTGCCTCCCGGGTAGTGAACGCGGCGATCACCGCCTCGGTCCGGCCCAGGTGCTCCGACATCGCGCCGTCGAGTGCATCCACACCCTGCTCGATCTCGCGCGTCATTCCCTCCGCCTTCTGTCCCAGAACCTTGCTGAGTCGGCTGGTCTGGGCGTCGATCGACGAGCCGAACGCGGCGACATTCGCCTCGAGTTCCCGGGTCCGCGCCTCGAGTCCCCCATACACGGTGCCCAGTTGCGCCTGCAGCGATGCCTTGAGCTCGCCGACCTGCGTGTCGAACACCGCCAGGCTGTTCGCTCCTGCCTCCAGCAGCGCTGCCCTGGCCGAGCTGGTGGCCTGCCCGAGTTCGACGGCGAACGTCTCCCGCTGCTCGGCAAGTTCGGCGCCGAAGCGGCCGGTGATCCGGGCCATGTCGGCTTCTGCCCGGTCCGCTGCCGCAGCGAGGATGTCCGCTCCGCTCGAAAGCACTGCGCCCATGGTCTCGCTCGCCGTTCCGAACAGTTGCCGCACCTGCTGCAGATGCAGATCGTCGGCCTGCCGCAGGTCGGTCAGTCGCAGCTCGAATGCGCTTTCGGCGTCCCTGAGCCCGTCGCCCAGCACATCGCCGATGCGGGCCGACCAGACCCCGAGCGCGCCCTCGAGGCTGCGCGAGCCATCCGCGAGCGTCAGAGCCAGCTCTGCAGAGCGCTGGCCCAGCTTGGCGCTGATGCGCTCCGAACCCTCGTGGACCAGTTCCTCCATCTGGTCCACCCGCTCGGCGAACGTGGCATTGTACTCGGCGGCCGCGACCGTCAGGCGGTCGCCGGCGAGGCTGATCGTGTCCTGGACGCCGAGCAGCGTGCTGTCGAAGCGGCGGGCGCTGCCGTCCAGCATGTCGGTGGCGCGGCTCAGCTTCTCGCGCAGGTCCTCGCTGATCGCCTGCGTGCCATCGCCCAGCTGTGCCTGGAAATGGCGCAGGTTGGTCGACAGGGTGTCGACGAACTCGGTTGCCTTGTGAGTCAGCACGGCATTGAGCTGTGCCGTGCTGTGCTCCAGCGCCCCGCCCAGCTTGATGGCCCGCTCGAGAGTGAGGTTCTGGTGTTCGATGGTCGGCATCAGCCGGTCGGCCGCGCTCTCGATCAGTCCGCTCAACTGGCGGACCTGGCCGTCGATGCGGTCGCCCAGCAGCACCACTCGGCCCTCCAGCGTGTCGGTGCTGGCAGAACCCACTTCGAGGATCCGCTGCGAGGCCTGGTCCGCTGCGCTGTCGAGCACGCCAAGCAGTTCCAGCGAGGCCGACTGCACGCGGTTCTCGAGCCGGTTGACGCTGCTCTCGAGGCTCTGGTCGAGGGCGCCCACCAGCCGGCTGGCCACACCTTCGGCGATCCTGGCCTGGCTCGCCATGTCCGCACTGATCCGGCTCCAGGCGCCCTCCAGGGTCTCAACGAGGGTGCGTCCCTGCGCCTCGAGCACCGCGACGACGCCGCCATTGCCGTTCGACAGCAACGCTTCGAGGGTGCTGACCTGCTCGGCCAGGGTGATATTGATCGGATCGATCCTGCCCTCGATAACCTGCCGGAGCGTGTCGGCGAACCTGGCACCGCTGTCGGCCAGCTCGCTCCGCAGTTCCACCCCCACCTCCTCGACCGCGCCGCGGGCGTAGTTGCCGGCCTCCAGCACCTGCGCAGCGAGGCTGGCGAGTTCTGCGTTCAGCGCCTCTCGGTTCGACCGCACCACGTCGCGCACCTGCTCGGTGGCGGTGACCACGGTCTCGCGCTGCCGGGCCAGCTCCTGCACCAGGCCGAGCATGCGCCGCTCGTTCTCGGCAAAGCTGTGCTCGAGCGTTTCGACTTCGCGCTTGATGATCGTCTCGATCTCGCCGGTCCGGTTCAGCGAGCGATCCAGATGCTCGTTGAGGGTGGCCAGTTCCTTGTGCATCGCGTGCCGGATGGACACGATGTTGCGCGCCGAGGCTGGTTCGGGCTCGGCGATGCGGGCCACCATCGCCCGCATCGCGTCATGCTGGGCGGCCAGTCGCTGCAATTGCGCGGCGCCTGCGGCGATGGCCGCCATCACCACCACCGGCAGGGCCGCATACGTGAACAGTGCCAACCCGGTGCCCGACAGCCAGAAGCCCGGCGCCAGAAGCTGCGGTCCATGCTCGAGGAGTGAGATTGCGAGGACGATGCCGACCCAGCCGACCTGCAGGACCAGCAGTCGGGCATCCGGTCGGCGCGGCGCCTGTCCGTCGCCGGAATCCCCCCCTTCGGAGGAACCCGTCACGATCTCCTCGGAAGAGCGCGGCGCGTATCCGGAGCCGTCGTCCCGCACTAGCTTTGCAGTCTGCTTAACCATTTTGCCCTACACCCTTGCTGGCGAGAGCATGCCGTTCGGCAAGTCCGGTGCGAACCGGAAGCTGCTCCAATTTGAACCAATTCTTAACGATTGCGGAGGAGGGGGCGTCGGATCAATGGCGGCCGCCGTCCGCCACGGGGTGGCTCAACGAAAGGAACAAGAGCCTTCCGGGTACGAGATGAGCATTGCAAGCGGTGCAAGGCATATTTGGGAAATCTGCGACTGCATTGGCGTCCTGATGTCGCCTGTCGATAATGACATGGCGCAAACTGCCTCCAAATTGGAGGGAAAGTGCCGTGCGGAACGGCCGGATTTAGCTCTATTCACGGATCATTAACTAACGAGATTTGCGGTACGGCGCGTCGATTTGGCGCTACCTTGAGGGCCGACTGTGACAAACTATACTTGTATCTATTATACTATCATGCCGGCTAGCGGCATGTGTGCGATATTGCAGCGACACGGATCGACGGGGACGTCGCGCGGCAAAGCAGCGACCGCGTCGTTGCGCCAACCGGCAGCCCGGTTCCGTGCCTAGCACCATGCGTTGGAGCGGGTACGTCGTCGCCGGACTGGTCCTGTTATGCGCCATGTTTCTGACGTCCACCGTCTGGCTTTATGTCGCCAACAACAACCAGCAGCAGCGGCTCGAACAGTCGAGCCGGTCTGCGGCCTGGCTCAACTATCAGGCCCAGATAGAGCTGGTGCGCACCACTTCGATGCTGCGCCAGTGCGCAACCCGGCCCGACTGCGTCGTCACCCGGCTGGCGGTGCAGGTCGGCACCATGGCCACCCGGCTCAGGGCCGTCATCGACCTGATGCACCAGACCAACCCTCCGAGCATTCCACAGTACTACTACGAGCTTCAGCACTACCATGCGGTGCTGACGGACCGCTCCGATACCATCCGGTCCGGGGCCGGGCCAGACGGCCTTGCCGCCGTGATGCGCGAGATCTAGCCGCTCGCCGGACTGCTGCAGACGGCGCTGAATGTTGCCGTTCTGCAACCTGCCGATGCCGCTGCGGGGGAGGAGATGTTTCCCTTGGTCGACGCGTCGCTGCCCTTCATCCTCCTGGTCGTCTCGGGCGTTGGCCTGATGGCGGTGCTGGCGCGCGAACTGCAACTGCGCTCGGTGCTGCTGCGCCAGATCGGGATGTTGCGCGAGACCGAGCAGGAGTTGCAGTCCTCGACTGTCGATCTGCTGGAGGCGCTGCCGGTACCGGTACTGGTCAGCGGTTCGGACGGATCGGTGCGCTACGCGAATTATGCCGCCAAGGACCTGGCCGCATCGCCGCACGGCGATATCGACACCGACGCGCTGGTGGCCACGGTCCGTCAGCATATCGGGGTTCTTGGGCCCGGTCAGTCGGTGACGCGCAGGTTTCCCGTCGGCAACGGCAACGGCTCGCTGCGCGACCTGTCGGTTCGGGCCAACTGCATCTGGCTGTTCGGCGGCAGTGCCCAGGTCTACGTGCTCTCCGACACTACACTGCTGCGCGACACCGAACTGCGCGCCATGAACGCCGGCAAGCTGGCGATTCTGGGAGAACTGTCCTCCTCTATCGCGCACGAACTGAACCAGCCGCTCGCCGTGATCAAGGCCGCCGCCGCCAATGGCAGGAACCTGGCGCTCGCGCTTCCGGATGGTGCCCGGCTCGTCGACAAGCTTGCCCGCATCGATGCGCAGGTGGAGCGCGCACGCCGCATCATTGACAACGTTCGCAAGCTGGGCCGGCCGGCCCAGGCGAACTGGGCGCCGTTTCCGGTCATACGGTCCCTGGGATCGGCGCTGGGTCTGGTCAGCCAGCAGTACCGGCTGTCCGGAGTGGCGCTCGACATCGAGGTCGATGCGGGCGACGACGTCACGGTGCTCGGCGATCCGACGCTGTTCGAAATCGCCGTCCTCAATGTCCTGCTCAACGCGCTCGAGGCGTTTGCACGCGCCCGTCGCCCCGATGTCGGCATGCCCTTCGTGCAGGTGCGCGCCAGCCACCGCGAGGCAGACCTGTGGGTCACCATCTCGGACAATGCCGGGGGCATACCCGAGCCCCTGCTGCCGCGCATCTTCGAGTCCTTTGTCAGCTCGAAGTCGACCGACATCGGAACCGGCCTGGGGCTGTCGATCGCGCGGCGCGCGGTTGAAGGCATGCAGGGCGAGATCAGCGCAGGAAACGGTCCGCGTGGGGCGATCTTCACCATCCACCTGCCGGCCTGTCTGCGCGAGGCGGCCGCATGAGGGGGCCTGTGATTGTGATCTGCGATGACGAAGTCGAACTGGTGAGCGAGCTCGCCGAGTGGTTCGAGTGCAACGGCTGGACGGTGCGCACCGCTCGCACCGTCGCCGAGGCCCTGGCGCAATTGTACGCCGGGCCGATCACCTGCCTGGTCACCGATCGCTGGACCGCGCATGGCGACGATCTGCTCCGGCGCGTCGTTGCCTTGCCGGCCGCGCAGCGGCCGGATCTGGTGGCGATGATGACAGGCGACATCGAGGTCGAGGCCCGGCCGCGCCCGCCCGGCGCGGACCTGTTCTTTCTCAAGCCGGTCGACCCCAACTCGATGCTGCGAGCCATTTCCGAGCAACTGGGCGCGCGCCGAGCCGCCATGCAGCCGGGAGCGCACCGATGATCGCCGTGGTTGACGATGATGTCTGCTTTGCCGAGGAGTTGCAGGACCTGCTGTTCAGTCATGGCCACCGCGCGGTCGTGGTGACTCACCCGCACGAGTCCAGTCTGGCCCTGCTCGACGAGGCCAGCCTGCTGATCCTCGATCTGGCGCTTGCCGCGACGACGGCCCTCAACGTGCTGGAGGAACTGCGCGGCCGTGGTCGCATTCCGCCGGTGGTGATGGTCAGCGGGTCCGGCGAGGACGTGCTTGAAACGGAGCGAGCGAGGGCCGTCGGACGTGGTTTCCCGGTCCTGGCCGCTTTGCCCAAGCCGCTGTCGCTGCCTGCGCTGCTGGGTCTGCTGGCCATCGGTCCGGCGGCAGGCGGCAGCGCGATCATGCCGCGGGTCAGCGGCCAGGGTGCCCCCGTGCTGGCGATCAGCTCGCTCGAATACGCCGGGACCTATGCCGGCCACTGGGCCGGGCTGGTGCACGGCGCGGGCGCCGGCCCCGGGGCTCTGCGGCATGCGATTGCCGTCGCGCGCCAGATGCGCGAGGTGCTTGCGGCTCGGGGACAGCGCGGCTTCGTCATGATCTCCATCCCGGATCGCGTGCTGGACGATCCGGATCAGTGGATCGAGCTGTGCCGTGACCCGGCCGGCACCGCTGCCGATCCGGCGCAAGTCGTACTTGAGTTCGGACCCGGCACGCGCCTCGACCTGTCGTCCCATCGTGACGCGCTCCTGGCCCTTCGTCTCGCCGGGTTCGGGCTGCTTGCGCACGCCGACCCCGACAATGGAGTGGAGTCGGCCGCGCTGGAGGTCCTGCCGGTCACCATGCTCGCGCTTGATGTCGGGCAGATGCGGTTGGCGCCGCAGTCGCCGCGGGCTTCCGAGGGACTGCGCCGCGGCCTCGAGCGCCTGCGCCGACACGGTGTGGCCTTCCTGTGCACCGGGCTGCAGTCCGCAGGGGACCTGCGCCGGGCCCGTGACTTCGGTCTTGACCTCGTGACCCGGTCGGCGTGCCGGATCGAGCCGGACCAATCGTGATCCACTCACCCGCTTCCGTCCATCCGGGGATAAAACCGTCCATGCGCCAAGATCCGCCCCGAACGTCTCAACGCGCCGCACAGCGCCAGGCCCAGGTCCTGCTGGTCGAGGACGATCCCGAACTCGCCGAGGAGCTCGCCGAGTCGGTCGGCAGCGCCGGTATTGCGGTGACAACCGTCAGCAACGCTGCCGACGCCATTGGTCTGGTGGAGCGCGCGGAGTTCGAGATCATCGTCACGGACATCATGCTGGGCGAGATCAGTGGCCTTGAACTGCTGCGCAAGCTGTCCAAGCTGGGTCCGGGCCGTCGCCTGCGCTCCATCGTGCTCTCGGGCTACTCGACTGTCGACCATGTGCTCAATGCCCTGCGCCTGGGGGTGGTGGACTTCCTGCCCAAGCCGGTGATGTCCGAGGAACTGATCGACGCCATCCGGCGGGCCCTGGCGCAGGGAGCGAGCAACGGCGGCCGCGAGCTGTCGCGCGGCGATGCCGCCCAGCTGCTGCTCAAGGCGCGTCGCAAGCGCGACTCGATCTTCGGGGCCGAGCTGTTCGAGGATCCGGCCTGGAACATCATGCTCGACCTCTACTCGTCTACCCTTCATGGCCGTGCCGTGACGGTCTCCGACCTGTGCGTCGCCTCCGGCACATCCGCCACGACCGCGCTGCGCCGCCTCTCTGCGCTCGCCGATCTGGGCCTCATCGAGCGGATTCCGGATCCGCATGACCGGCGCCGGGTGCTCATCACCCAGACTGGCACGGGACGCGAGGCGATGGATCAGTTCACCGAATGGCTGCGCACCAGCGTGGCCGAGGAGCGGCGGGCCTGACCGCTCCGAAGCCTGGCCGCTCCAAAGTGGCGACGATATCGCCCCATTGCCTTCGGATCGGTGCGGACTGATCAGCCATGACGGTCTGGCCGGGGCTATTGTCGGGCTGCGATCCGTTGTCGGCCGTTACCGGCATCAGGCCGCGCCCCGGGCAAAACCGTCGTCGGAGGCCGAAGATCGAACGGAACAAGCAAGAAGCCAAGGGCGCTGCGGCTCGCGACGGCGGCAGTGGCGTGCGCCACCTTGGCGATGGGGCGCACGTGAAGTTGTCGCTGCGCCGCCAACGCTCCGTTTCGGAGAACCTGCTGACCTTTGCGGTTCTTCCGGCGCTGCTGCTGTGGTCGCTGATCTTTCTCCTGGTCGGCGGCGACCTCAGGGGCGCCATCCAGTTCGGCTGCGCGCTGGTTGCCGGCGGCTTCATCGGCTGGAGCCTGTGCGAACTCCGCTGATGCCGATGGCGCCCGCTGGCCGTCGGCCCGGAGCCCGGCCATGCGCCTGACCCGCCACGTCACCATCGGGGACTTGCGCCGCGGCGGAGCCTTGCTGGAGTTCGTCTGCTCCCGATGCGGCGACTCCCGCCTGTTCGATCCCGCCACTCTCCCTTTCGGCAACCTGCAGGCCGTCGCAACGGCGCATCGGCGGATGCACTGCAGCGTCTGCGGCTGGCAGGGCGCGGGTTCATTCACGCGCGCACGCCGTCTCCGTCAGGCGCTGGCGGCACCATCCGGACACGATGCCGGATGACCACGCCCGGTCTCCGACGTGATGCCGGCGAGGCTTGGATACTCGAGGCCATCTGTCTGGAGCGATCGGATCAATCCGGTCTCCGGGTGATTATCGGCGTCGAAGCCGATCTGCTGGGGTTCCGGATCGAGGCGCGTCGCTATGCGCCGGGCCGCCGGGGCCGCTGCGTTCGTCGCCATTTCGCCGCCTCGCTGTCTGCCGCAGTCGTGCTGGCCGGCCAGTTGATGCACGAGCACCTGCGCGCCGGCTTCGCGCTGCAGGCGGGAGCTCCGATCTGCTAGTCTAGCATGTCAGCGCTTGCCATACGTACCTCGCCCCGCCTAACCTCAGGCGCTACGGCTGGAGGAGGAAAACATGGCGGGCAAGAAGATTTTGATGCTGGTGGGGGATTTCACCGAGGAGTACGAGATATTCGTCTTCGAGCAGGGGATGGAGGCCGTCGGCCATACCGTGCACGTCGTCTGCCCCGACAAGCGCGCCGGCGACAAGATCCAGACCTCGCTGCACGATTTCGAGGGTCACCAGACCTACACCGAGAAGTACGGACACCTCGCCGATATCAACAAGACCTTCTCGGAGGTTCGGCCGGAGGACTATGATGCCGTCTACTGCGCCGGCGGCCGCGGGCCGGAGTACATCCGCACCGACAAGCGGGTGCAGGCCCTGGTCCGTCACTTCCACGAAACCGGCAAACCGATCTTCACCATCTGCCACGGCGTGCAGATCCTTGTGGCGGTAGATGGCGTGGTGAAGGGCAAGCGGGTCGGCGCACTCGGGGCCTGCGAACCCGAAGTCCGGCTGGCCGGCGGCACCTATGTCGATCTCTCGCCCACCGAGGCGCTGGTCGACGGCAACATGGTCTCGGCCAAGGGGTGGACCGCACTGGCCGCCTTCATGCGCGAGTGCCTCAAGGTGCTGGGTACGGAGATCACCCACGGCGCCGTGCAGCGGGCGAAGGCGGCCTGACGCACTACTCCATGACGTAGGCGAACAGCAATCGCCGAACCTCGGCCTCGTCGGCGCGCTCGAGCGCGGCGGCGAGGGCAGCGAGCGCAGCCTCGAGGTCGCCCGTGGCGCGCGCTGCGGATGGGGAGCGAAAGATGCGTGGCTGCCGGGTGGGGCGCGCATGTGCGGGATCGTAGAACAGCTCCTCGTGCAGTTTTTCGCCCTGCCGCTGGCCGGTCTCGACGATGGCGATGTCGCCGGACGGGTTTTCCTCGGACTTGACGGTGAGTCCGGCGAGCCGGATCATGTTCTCGGCGAGGTCGCGGATCCGCACCGGCTCGCCCATGTCGAGCAGGAAGATGTCGCCGCCCTCGCTGAGGGCCCCCGCCTGAACGATCAGTTCGGCCGCCTCGTGGATGGACATGAAGTAACGGGTCATCCGCTCGTCGGTGAGCGTTACCGGGCCGCCGGCGGCGATCTGTTCGCGGAACAGTGGCACAACCGACCCGTTCGAACCCAGCACGTTGCCGAACCGAACGGCGCAGAAGCGCTGCCTGTCCGTATCGCCCAGGCCGCCGTTGTGGCGCACGATCAGTTCCGCCCACCGCTTGGTTGCGCCCATCACCGAACTGGGGCGTACCGCCTTGTCGGTCGAGATCAGTACGAAGTGGCCCACGCCGGCCGCCCGGGCCGCCTCGACCAGTGTCAGGGTTCCGAACACGTTGTTGCGGACACCTTCGAGCGCGTTGGCTTCCACAAGCGGTACATGCTTGTGCGCCGCGGCATGGAAGATGACGTCGACGCGCTGTTGGTCCAGCACCCTGCGCATCAGCGCTGCGTCGCCCACCGAACCGAGCACCGGCACCACCTCCGCCCCGGTGCTCCGTAGCACGCGGTCGATCTCGTAGAGGGCAAATTCATTGGCCTCGACCAGAATCAGCCGCCTCGGGGCCCATTTGACGATCAGGCGGGTCAACTCTGAGCCGATCGATCCGCCGGCGCCCGTCACCAGGATGGTGCTGTCAGTCACCAACTGCCTGAACAGCTCGGGGTCCGCCGGCACCGTCGAGCGGCCCAGCAGGTCGTCGATATCGATCTGCCGCAACTGGTTGACGAGGTATTTTCCCGAGACCAGGTCGGAAATCGAGGGCAGGGTGCGGATATTGACCGGCAGATGGCTGAGCCTCTCGACGATCTCCGCCCGCCGAGCCCGATCGGCAGAGGGCGCCGACATGATCACCTCGCCGATGCCGTGGTCGCGAATCAGCGCCTCCAGCCGATCGGGCGGGTAGACCCGGATCCCGGCAACGTCCCGGCCCCACAGATTGGGGTCCTCGTCGAGGAACGCCACCACGAAGTTCGTCCCGTGGCTGCGCAGCGCCTCGACCAGCTGGATGCCGGCCGGACCCGCCCCATGGATCACCACCCCGCCCGATCGTCCGACGGCACGTTCCGGCAACCACAGCAGTGCCTTGGCGAGGAAGCGCGAACCGGCAATCGCCAACGTCGCGAAGACGAAATAGAAGAACGGCACGGTGCGCGGAAAGATGGCCAGGCGTGTCGCTTCTGCCACGAACAGGGTGAACACCCATAGTAGCGTCGCGAGCGTGGTCGCCTGCATGATGGTCCACAGGGCCCGCTCCGGCAGGTATCGGATGACGGCGCGATAGAGCCCCATGCGCACGAACACCGGGATCGCCACGACCGGCGCGAGCAGCATCAGCAGAACGTGGATGGTGGAGGGGGTGAACGGTCCACCGAGCCGGATGGTGAAGCTCAGCCACAGCGCCCCGAGCAGCACCAGCACGTCGAACCCCAGCAGGATCGCGCGCTTCCAGACGCGCGGCAGGCCGCTCAGCCGTTCTCTCAGCTGTTCGAGCATATGGGACTGTCCACCGCCGCCGCGCCGTTGCGGTGCTGTTGTAGCCAAACCGCCCCAGCCTTTCCAACGCCTTTATGCTATGGCATCACAGTCGCCTACTCCGATTTGGACCCGACCACATGACCATCAGGCTGCACCGCGGCGATCTGCCGGACCTTTCCCGCTACGGCCGCGAGGTCGCCATCGACACCGAAACCATGGGGCTCGATCCTCGCCGCGACCGGCTGTGCGTGGTGCAGCTTTCGCCGGGTGACGGCAGCGCCGATGTGGTGCAGATTCCGGCAGGCGCCAACGAAGCGCCCAACCTGACCCGCCTGTTGTCCGATCCTGCCGTCACCAAGGTCTTCCACTATGCACGTTTCGATATCGCCGTGCTCAAGCACCGCTTCGGCGTGGTGACCGGTCCGGTCTACTGCACCAAGATCGCCAGCAAGCTGGTACGCACCTATACTGATCGGCACGGGCTCAAGGACATCACCAAGGAGCTGCTCAACATCGACCTCAGCAAGCAGCAGCAAAGCTCGGACTGGGGCGCCGAGAAGATCTCCGACGCCCAGCTCGAATATGCGGCGTCCGATGTGCTCTACCTGCACGACCTCAAGCGGCATCTTGACCGCATGCTCAAGCGAGAGGGACGCACCGAGCTGGCGGCCGCCTGCTTCGCGTTCCTCAGGCATCGGATCGACCTTGACCTGATGGGTTGGGGCGAGACCGACATCTTCGCGCACAGCTGATGCTGGCCCCGGCCGCCACGACCGACGACGGCCGCGATCGGCTCTATCGCGGCCTGGTGCGCCGAAATCGGGTCGTTGCGGCGCTGCGCATCGGCGTGCCGGCGCTCGGTGCCGCGGTTCTCGCGGTGCTTGTCGTGCAGATCGCCATCGACAACCTGCGCGATCAGTTCGGCTTCTCGAACCTCCGCATCGATCGGGACCACCTCGTCATTGACACGCCCGCGCTCAACTCCGTGGGCAGCGACGGCACGCTCTATGCCTTGACCGCCGCCGACGCCCGGGTGGCGATTAGCGCCGCCGAAATGATCGAGCTGACCGATGCCGCCTTCACCATGACCCCGCCTCTGGTGGGGCCGAGCTACACTGCGCTGGCTGCAGTCGCCCGCCTCGATACCAGAGCCCAGCAACTGTTTGTCGACGACGACATGCGGATCTCCGGATCCGACGGCATGACCGGTACCCTCACCGGGGTGTTCGCCGATTTCATCGTCAATGCCATGCGCGCCGCCGGGCCTGTCGCTCTCACCCTGGCCGACGGCAGTACCGTCGAGGCCGAGAGCATGACCTATGACGGCCGCAGCCAGCTGTTCAGCTTCCGCAAGGCGACGGTCACCCTGCACGCCACCCCGGGAGCCGCACCATGAGATTGCCTCTGCGATTGCTGGCGTTGGGCCTGGCCTGCATCGCATTGCCGGTGCTCGCCGCGGGCACTCCGGTCAAGGTTACGGCAGATAATTTCACCGTGGACCAGCAATCTGGCACGGCCACCTTCACCGGCAATGTGGTGGTCGCCCGATCCGGAATGGACATGTGGGCCGACAAGGTCGTCGTGCGCTACGGCAGCGGCGGTGCTGCCGATATCGATACCCTCGAGGCCACCGGCAACGTCCGGATCAAGACCAGCGGACAGCAGGCCTCCGGCCGTCGCGCCACCTTCGATCCGGACACCGCCATCCTGAGGCTCGTCGACGACGTTGTCGTGGTCAACGCCCAGGGCACCGTCCGAGGACCGGAACTGACGATCAACCTGGCCACCAACAGTTCGGTGTTCAAGGGCAGCGAGGGGGGCCGGGTCACCGGCGTGTTCAACCCGCAATGACGGCTGCCGTCACTCCCCAGCCGGGCCGCGTGGCGGTTGACCAGACCGGCTGGCTCGTGGCGCATGGCCTCAAGAAGCGGTTCGGCAAGCGCCCGGTCGTCGAGGACGTGAGCCTCGCGGTGCGGCGCGGCGAAGCTGTCGGACTGCTTGGTCCGAACGGCGCCGGCAAGACCACCGTGTTCACCATGATCATGGGTCTGGTCAAACCGGACAAGGGACGCATCCTGCTCGACGGCCACGACATCACGGCCTTGCCGCTGTTCCAGCGCGGCCGGCTCGGCCTCGGCTACCTGCCGCAGGAGCCCTCGGTGTTCCGTGGCCTCAGCGTCGAAGGTAATATCCTGGCCGTGCTCGAGGGCCACGTCCCGCGCCGGGCTGATCGGCTGGCGCGGTTGCGCGCCCTGCTTGACGAATTCGGCATCGGCCATATTGCCAGAGCCAGCGCCATGGCGCTGTCGGGCGGCGAGCGCCGCCGCGTCGAGATTGCTCGCGCCGTTGCCACCGACCCCGTGTTCATGCTGCTCGACGAGCCCTTTGCCGGCGTTGACCCGATCGCGGTAGCCGAGGTCAAGACCCTGGTCCGGCATCTGACCCGGCGCGGCATCGGCGTGCTCATCACCGACCATTCGGTGCGCGAGACCCTGTCCCTTGTCGATCGCGCCTATCTCATCCATGACGGACGGGTGATGATCCAGGGCAAGCCCGAGACGATTGCAGCCGACCCCGAGGCGCGGCGCGTCTACCTGGGCGACAGCTTCGCGGTGTGAGCCGCTCGCGGTGAGTTTACCAGTACTGGCACAGTTCTTGCCCGCGGCTTGCTCTCGCCGCTCCAATGGGGCATGGTCCGGCCTGCGAGCGTAACGGTACGCGGGAGACGGTGCGGATGGCATTGACGCCTCGGCTGGAGGTGCGGCAGGGCCTGGGTCTGACCCTGACCCCCGCAGCTGATGCAGTCGATCCGGCTGCTGCAGCTCGGCCATCTCGAGCTGCAGGCCTTCGTGGAGGCCGAATTGCTGCGCAATCCGCTGCTCGAGCGCGACGATGGCGGCGAGCCCGGCGAGCCGGAGCCTGCCGGGCAGGCGGACGGCGACGGCGAGATCATTGCCACCGAGGACACGGTGGACTTCTCCGATCGCATCCAGTCCGCCGACTCGATTGCCGGCGGCTACGACACCGACGTCGACAATGTGTTTCCCGAGCAGGCCGCGCAGGATCGGCTGAGCGAACCGGTGCAGTGGAACGAACGGGGTGCCGGGGGCGGTGAAGAGGCCCCCGATATCGACCAGTTCGTCGCGGCGCGCCCGACCCTGTCCGAGCATCTCGGCCAGCAGGTTTCCTTCCTCGTCTCCGACCCGGCCGAGCGGCTCATCGCCCGCTTTCTGATCGACAGCCTCAACGAGTCGGGCTACCTCGCCACGCCGATCGAGCAGATTGCCGAGCAACTGGGAAGCACGACTGCGGCGGTCGAGGCGGTGCTGCACAAGGTTCAGGCCTGTGACCCGGTCGGCATCTTCGCCCGCGACGTCCGCGAATGCCTGGCGCTGCAACTGCGGGAGAAGGACCGGCTCGATCCCATGATGCAGCGGTTGCTCGATCGGCTCGAGCTGATCGCCCAGCACGACCTCGTGGCTCTCGGCCGGGCCATCGGCGCCGATCGCGAGGACGTTCTCGAGATGCTGGCCGAACTGCGCGAACTCGATCCCAAGCCGGGCCGTGCCTTCGAGACCGGGCCGGTAGAGGCCGTGGTGCCCGATGTCTTCGTGCGCGAGGCGCCGGCCGGTGGCTGGGCCGTGGAACTCAATTCCGAAGTCCTGCCGCGCGTCCTCGTCAACCGCACCTACTACGCCAGTGTCACGAGGAAGACGCGTGAACCGGCCGAGAAGGCCTTCCTCACCGATTGCCTGGCGACCGCCAACTGGCTGACCAAGAGCCTCGACCAGCGGGCGCAGACCATCCTCAAGGTGGCCGCCGAGATCGTCAAGCAGCAGGACGGGTTCCTTGCCCACGGCATCACGCACCTGAAGCCGATGACCCTCAGGGCGGTCGCCGACGCCATCGAGATGCACGAGTCGACCGTCAGCCGCGTCACCTCGAACAAGTACATGGCGACCCCGCGCGGCGTGTTCGAGATGAAGTACTTCTTCACTACCGCACTCGGTTCCTCGACGGGCGAGGCCGACCACTCCGCCGAGACGGTGCGACATCGCATCCGGCAGATCATCGACTCCGAGCCGGCCACCGACATCCTGTCCGATGACACCATCGCCGAGATGCTGCACAAGGAGCGCGGCATCGAGGTCGCGCGGCGGACCGTCGCCAAGTACCGCGAGGCCATGAACATCCCGTCCTCGGTTATCCGCCGTCGCCAGAAGCGGGCGCTTGCCCTCGCCGGTCGCTGAGCTTTCCCCAGCCGCTTCCGCTTTCGGTGCGACGCATTGCCCCCCGGCGAGGCCCGGTCTAGACTCGGTGCGCCGGGGTTACCACCTCTTGGGTGTGGGCCGCTCCGGTCCGTTGCAACGAGAGAAAGAGGAAATCCATGACTTTGCGTGTCTCGGGAAAGAACATGGATGTCGGCGATGCACTGCGGGCCAAGGCGCAGGACCATTTCGACGCTGTGGTGCGGAAGTACTTCGATGGCAACTACACCGGTCACATGACCCTCGAGCCGGAAGGCTCCGGTTATAATGCCCAGTGCATGGTGCACCTCGATTCGGGCGCGTTGCTGCAGTCCAGTTCCTACGGCGGTGATGCCATCTCTGCCTACGAGATCATGGCCGAGACGATCGAGAAGCGGCTTCGTCGCTACAATCGCAAGCTCAAGTCGCACCGGCGGCACGCCAACGGCACGGAGGAGGAGGCTTCATCCTATGTGCTGGCGGCCCCCGAAGCCGAGGAACTGCAAGAGGACTATTCGCCCCCGGTCATCGCCGAGACCACTGCCAGCCTGCGACAGATGTCCGTCGGTGAAGCGGTGATGCAACTCGATCTTTCACAGGCCGAGGTGGTGGTGTTCCGCCATGCTGGACACGGCGGGCTAAATGTGGTCTACCGCCGCGCCGACGGCAATATTGGCTGGATTGATCCGGCCCTGCGCGCCAACTAGGGCCACAGTCATTCTTCTTCCTGCATCGACCACAGGCTTGTACTAATGGAACTTTCCGACATCCTCGCCGAGGAGTCAGTGATTGTTTGCTCGGGCATCAAGACCAAGAACGAAGTCCTGCAGCAACTGGCCGAGCGAGGCGCCCGGGTCACCGGCGCAGACGCTGCGGCGATCCTTGAGGCCCTGACCGATCGAGAGGCCCTGGGTTCCACTGGATTGGGCAATGGCATCGCCATCCCGCACGGCAAGCTGCCCGGTCTTGCGGGTGTGACTGCGGTGTTTGCCCGCCTCGAATCCCCGGTCGACTTCGAAGCGGTCGACGACCAGCCCGTTGATCTGGTGATGATGCTGCTGGCGCCGATCGGCGCCGGCGCCGATCACCTCAAGGCGCTGGCCCGCGTTGCGCGACTGCTTCGGACCGAGGCGATCGTGGACAAGCTGCGACGCACCGGAGACGTCGCGGGCCTGTATGGCGTGCTCACCCAGCCGGTCCCGGCCCAGGCCGCCTGAGCCGGATGGCCCTGGGGCCGCTCCTCTGCTAGTGCAGCGTAACGACGCCGAGCGTCTGGCCCTGCAGCCACTCCACCACGGCCTCCTGGCTGTCGCCGATCATCAGCGGCGACCCGTCGGCGGAAACCACGACGTGGAAATCCTCGTTCGCGGCGAAGTCGCCGTCCGGCAGGATGCTGCCGAGGCTGTCGCCCTTGACCTGCTTGACATAGACGACGGCGTCGCCGCCGAGCGCCATGAACTGCGCGGCCGTCAGGTGCCGCAGGGGGTGGTCGGACTGGGTCTGGCGATCGTGTTGCATGCGGGTTCCCCTTTCTAGGCAGAACGGATTTCGATCTGGCGCGCGACTTTCTCCGGCTTCGGCCGGACGATGGTGATGGTGAGCATGCCGTTTCTCAACAGCGCATCCCTCACCAGCATCCCGTCCGCGAGCAGGAACGAACGCTGGAACTGCCGCGCAGCTATGCCGCGATGCAGATACTCGCGTGTTCCGTCGTCCTTCTGGCGACCCCGCACCACGAGCTGGTTGTCTTCCGTCATCGCCTCGAGATCGCCGGCAGAAAAGCCGGCCACCGCGATGGAGATCCGGAACACCTCCCGTTCATCCGGTTCCAGCATCCGCTCGATATTGTAGGGCGGATAGCCGTCGGCCGCCTTGCTGAGGCGATCCACCCGTTCCTCGAAGGCATCGAAGCCAAGCAGAAACGGCGCCGAGAACATGGAGATGCGCGACATCCCTGTCGTCCTTCAAAAAGCAACGCGCCGGGGCGGCCCGAGTTTCAGTGGCACCGCCCCATGGCCGTGATATGGGACGCGGGCCGGTTGCGTTCAAGGTTGATTCCCGGCTTGCGGAGGCACAGCATTGAGCGATGTTCGCGTCGCCGTGGTGATCCCGGCGTATCGGGCGGGCGCGTGGATCGGCGAGGCCATCCGCAGCCTGGTCGTGCAGAGCCACCGGGAGTGGGAAGCCTGGATCGTCGCCGATGATGGTGAAGACTACGAGGCCATGCTCGGCCGCCAGGGCCTCGCCGGATCGCGATTGCGCTTTCTCTCGACAGGCCGGCTCGGCGCCGGCGCTGTTACCGCTCGCAACCTCGCCCTCGACTGCTTGTCGTCGCGCTATGTGGCCGTGCTTGACGCCGACGATCGCATGAAACCCGACAAGCTGGCCCGCGCCGTGGCCGCGCTTCAGACCCACGCCATCGTGTCCTGCGCTCTTGATGTCATGGACCAGGACTACCGGCACCTGCGCCATGTTGGCGTCGGCCCCGATCGCGAGCTGACGCCGGCCGCCTACAAGTTCACCTGCCTGTCGATGGACTCGATGCTGGTCTGGGATCGGACCCGCTGCGACGCACGCTACGACCCGGCCTTCTCCAACATGAGCGACCTCGAGTTCCTGATGCAGTTGTGGCGCACGGCGCCCGCGACCTGGCACCTGGGCACTCCCGCCCACGACTACATCAAGGTGATGACCTCGATGAGCAATGCCAGCGGCGTCACCGAACGGATGATCGCTGCCAAGCGGGCGCTGCTGCAGCGGCTCGGGGCCGGTCACTATCGGTTTGCCGCCCCCGGAACCAGCGAGGGCCTCGCCGCATTCCTCGAACTGTCGCTCGCCGCCGAGGCGGCCTATCCGGCGGCCCTCGCCGCGACTCCCGGCCTGCTGTTCGAGGATCACCTCGAGCCAATGCTGCGCGCCCGCGCGGCGGTGGCTCAGACGAGCGCCGCCTCGACCTCGCGCACGTAGGGGATGGCCGGCTGCGCCCCCGGCTTGAGGCAGGCGAGGCTCGCCGCCGCGGCCGCCCGCCGCATTGCGGCTTCCAGTTCGAGGCCGCGATCGAGGCCGGCCGCTAGATAGCCGCAGAACGTGTCGCCGGCGCCGACCGTATCGAGCGGCTCGATCGTCAGCGCCGGAACCGTGAAGCTGCCGCCGGGCGTCGCCGCCCGCGCCCCATCGCCGCCGAGCGTCACGATCACCGTCTGGTTCTGTGCCCTCGCCCAGTCCGCCATTGCGGCGTCCAGCCGGTCGAGGCCGGCTCCGGTCAGCAGCGCGAACTCGGTCTCGTTGGCGATCACGATCGAGGCCTTCTCGACGATCGCCGCGGTGGTCGGCAGGAACGGGGCAGTATTGAGGATCGAGATCACACCCTGTGCCCGCGCCAGGTCGAGCCGCTCGTTCAGTGGCCGCCTGCGGGATCTCCTGCTGCAGCATCAGCACCGAGCCGATGCCCAGCCCGGCCAGTGCCGCGTCGGCGTCCGCCGGCCCCATCGAGCCGTTGGCGCCCGGCAGGATGGCAATGACGTTCTCGCCCGCGGTGTCCACGAAGATCATGGCAATGCCGGTCGGCCCCGGCACGGTGCGCACCGCGGCGAGGTCGACGCCGTCGGCCTTGAGCAGCTTCAGAGCCGCTTCGGCGAAACTGTCGTTGCCAGTTGCCGCGATCATCCGCACTTCTGCCCCGGCCCGTCGCGCCGCCAGCGCCTGGTTGGCCCCCTTGCCGCCCGCCGCCATGGAGAATTCCCGGCCGGGCACGGTTTCCCCCGGCTTGGGAATCCGGCTGACAGTACCGATGAGGTCGAGATTGGTGGAGCCCAGGACAGTGATCAATTGAGGACCTTCGGGATGGTGTTCCAGTTGCGCATTGTCGCGATCGCGCCCTTCTCCAGTTGCCGGTCGAACTTGTCCAGTCCCGGTCCGTGGCGGCCGTCGGGCTGGCGGTAGCCAACGAGGTAGATCTCGCTCCTGTCGACCCGGACGACGTCGTAGTCGCCGGCAATGCCGGTGAAGCTGGCCCCCTCGGCCAGCGGCCTGTCGAACAGCAGCACGTAGCGGTGGAACGGCCCCTCATCTGGATAAGCCGCGAAGGGCGCCGCCGCCAGCATCGCTTCGATTTCGCCACCGGACCGCATCACCGCCTCGCTCTGGAAGCCCCAGTGCGCCGCGATAGCGCCTTCGAGTTCGGCCTTGGGGTCGTGCGCGCACTCGAAGCGGACATTGCCACTCGCGAGGATGGTCTTCACGCCGCCATAGCCCAGTCCCTCGCAGACGGCCTTGAGGTCGGCCATCTTCATCTTCCGCTTGCCGACATTGACGGCGCGCAGGAAGGCCACCCAGACCGTCATTTCCGCGCCTGCGGGTAGATCGTCTCGCCGCGCCGCAGCATCTCGACGAACCGCGCCACGGCCCTGCTGCGTCCCGCCTCGGTCTTGAGCGCGAGTACGCGGAAGGTCAGCGCAAAGCGGTTCTGCGCGGTGAGCCTGCTGTAGAAGGCCGCGGCCTCGGGGTCGGCCCGGATCGCCGCGACTAGCGCCTCCGGAGGCTCGGACTCCGACACCGAATACGCGGCGGCCCAGCGGCCATCGGCCTTGGCGCGATCGACTTCGGCCTGTCCGGCGGGCCGCATCAGGCCGGCCGCCGTCAGCCTTTCGACATTGTCGCGGTTGATTCGGCTCCACACGCTGTTGCGCCGCCGCGGCGTGTAGCGCTGCAGAAAGCTCGTCGCGTCCAGTCCCTTGCGGATGCCGTCCACCCAGCCCCAGCAGAGTTCGGCATCGACCGCCTCTCGGGCGCTGATCGAGGGGTGGCCCGATCCCTTCTTGTACAGCCGGATCCAGATCTCGTCGGCAGTCGCGTGATGTTGCGCCAGCCAGTCGTAGAACGACTGGAAGTCGACGAACTCCCGCACTCTTGCCGGGTCGACCCACATCGACGCCATCAGGCCGCCCCGGTCCCGGTGATGCGCTCGAGCACCGCTTCGATGCGCGGATCGGCAGGCAATTGCAGTCCGAACGGTCCGCACAGCAGGTCGCGAAGCTCCGCTGCCGAACCGACCGTGCGCTCGATCGAGGGCTCGCCCGGCACATGGGTGTTGTACCGACGGTTGAACAGCGCCAGCCGTCGCGCCTTTTCGGCCCGCGCCACCAGCAGGTTGTCGACGAGGAACCCCGAGGACGAGGCCGCCTCGTTCATCCGGATGATCTGGTCCATCTCGCACGCCGAAAGGCTGAAATCGTAGAGCGTGTGCCAGCCCTCGCCGATCTCGATCTGCAGCGTCCACGTGCCACCCTGCTCGTTGAGCCGGAACCGCTCCAGTGGGGTCTCCTGCTCGAGTCCGCTGCGCATCCTGAGCGGAGCCGTCGGCGTCTGCCCGCCGAAGCCGGCGTCCACCAGGTAGCTGACGCCTGCCACCTCGACGGTGAGTACGATATGGCGCAACGGCGGTTCCGCGTCCTCCTCGTGGCCCCAGATGACCCGCGAGGGGTGCACCCTGACCTCGAAGTCGAGCGTTTCGAGCACGGCCTTGAACAGCAGATTGTGTTCGAAGCAATAGCCACCGCGTCCATCGAACAACAGTTTCTGCTGCAGGTTGGCGAGCTCCAGGCGCACCGGCGCCCCGATGACCGGGTCGAGGTTCTCATATGGGATCGCCGCCGTGTGCAGGGCGCACAGCTGGCTGAGGGTCTCAAGGGTCGGTGCGATCGAACCGGCAAAGCCGATTCGCTCGAAGTAGGCGTCGATATTGGCCTCAAGCGCCACGGGCATCCCCACCGCTGGTTCCGCTCGGCGCATAATGGGGGTGGCCGGCGGATTTGTCACCCCGGCGCGCGTCAGCCGAACAGCAGGATGGCCCAGAGCCCGATCGCGCCGACGAAGATCCGCCAGTAGGCAAACAGCGAGAAGCCGTGCCGCGAGATGTAGTCGAGCAGGTAGCGCACCACGAAGAAGGCGGTGACGAACGCCGCGGCGAAGCCGATGATGACTGCCGCGCCGAGTTCGGAGGTGATGAAGTCGCGGTTCTTGTAGAGATCGTAGAGGAACGCGCCCGACATGATCGGCATGGCGATGAAGAAGGTGAACTCGGCCGCCGACCGCTTGTCGGTGCCCAGCAGCAGCGAGCCGACGATCGTTGCGCCCGATCGCGACACGCCGGGGATGAGGGCCAGCATCTGGAACAGACCGACGTACAAGCAGAGCAGCGGCGGGTAGCCGTAGATGTCGGTGTATTTCGGCGTGAGCTTCAACTGATCGACATAGAGCAGCACGATGCCGCCCAGGATCAGCGACACGCAGAACACGACCGGTGTCTCGTAGATCACCGTCTTGATGAAGTCGTGCAGCAGGACACCCGCCAGCGCCGCCGGCAGCGAGGCGAGCAGCACACCGGCCAGGAAGCGCAGCGCCCCGGGCCGGCGCGCCAGTGCGTCGCGCAGGATGGTCAGCAGGCGCTGGAAATAGACCACCACCACCGCGAGGATTGCACCCAGCTGGATCAGGACCTCAAACACCCGCCCGGGGCTGTCGAAACCGATGAAGTGCCCGACGAGCAGTATATGGGCGGTGGAGCTGACCGGCAGGAATTCGGTAACCCCCTCGATGACGCCAAGGATGGCCGGCACAAAAAGACCTTGATCGGCGTTCATCTGATCCCCTACTCATCCCAAGTTCAGGGGACGGCGCGGCTGCTTCTAGCCCGATTTGCCGGACTCCGCCAAGGACAAGTCCTCACGCACATGCCACGGCTGCTGCACCACAAGCTCGATCCCGCCTCACGCCTCTGCCGGCTGATGTTCGCCGAATATGGCGTTGTGGCGGATCTCGAGGAGGTCAAGCCCTGGACGCGTGAGCCGCAATTGCTGGAGATCAACCCGGCTGCCACCGTACCGATCATGATCGATGCCGGGCGAGCCGCCGATCGTGGGAACGCTCGCTGTGCTGCACGCCATCGAGGAGCGCCACGCGCCGACCGCCATTGCCGGCCTCTTCCCGGCGCAGCCGCGCGACCGGGCCGAGATGTGGCGACTGCTCGAATGGGTGCTCATCAAGCTCAACGACGAGGTGACGCGCTACGTCCTCGAGGAGAAGATCGTCAAGCGCGACCAGCGCGGCGCCACGCCCGATCCAGGCGTGCTGCGGGTTGCCAAGGCCAACCTCGCCGAGCATCTGCTGTACTTCAACTGGCTGTTCGCGACGCGCCAGTGGTTTGCCGGTGCCACCATGACGCTCGCCGATTTCGCGCTCGCTGCGCACCTCTCCAGCCTCGACTACCTGGGCGATGTGCATTGGGACACCTCGCCCGAGACGCGGCACTGGTACGCCCGCATCAAGTCCCGCCCCGCCTTCCGCACCTTGCTCAACGACCGTGTTCCAGGCATGCCCGCCGCCGCCGGATACGCGGACCTGGATTTCTGAGTTCGGTGTGCGGCGTGCGCCGGCGCGGCCCGTGACCCAGCCCGCGGTCATTGCCGAACTTCAGGTCCGCGCCCAGGCTCTCGGCTTCGATGCCTTTGGCATCGCGCCTGCCGACGCCCGGCCGGACCTCGCCGGCAAGCTGGCCATCGCCCTCGATCGCGAATGGCACGGCGAGATGGACTGGATGGCAGGGACCGCCGCCCGGCGCGCGTCGCCGCAGGCGCTGTGGCCCGAAGTGCGCTCCATCATCATGCTCGGGATGAACTACGGGCCCGACGAAGACCCCCTGCCGCTGCTGGCGCGCACCGAGTGTGGCAATTTCTCGGTCTATGCCCGCAACCGCGACTACCACGACATCATCAAGGGCCGGCTGAAGGAACTGGCCGGGTTGCTGCATCGCCGCACCGGCGCCGAGGTCAAGGTGTTCGTCGATACCGCCCCGGTGATGGAGAAGCCTCTCGCCGAAGCCGCCGGCATCGGCTGGCAGGGCAAGCATACGGTGCTGGTCAGACGCGAATACGGCTCCTGGCTGTTTCTCGGCGCCATCTTCACCAGCGCCGATCTGCCCCCGACGCGCCGCACCCGGAGAACTGCGGCACCTGCACCCGCTGCCTCGACATCTGTCCCACCGCCGCCTTCCCGGCCCCCTTCCAGCTCGACGCGCGGCGCTGCCTCAGCTACCTCAACATCGAACACAGAGGTCCGATCCCGCACGAGTTCCGCGTTGCGATGGGCAATCGCATCTACGGATGCGACGACTGCCTGGCCGTTTGCCCATGGAACAAGTTTGCCGTCGCAGCCCGCGAAACTAGGCTGCAGGCCAGAGAGGAGCTGCGCGCCCCGGCGCTGGCCGATCTGCTCGCCCTCGACGACGCGGCCTTCCGGGCGCTGTTTGCCGCCTCACCGGTCAAGCGTATCGGCCATGCGCGCTTCCTGCGCAATGTCCTGATCGCCGCCGGTAATTCTGCCCTGCCGGAACTGCTGCCGCTGATCGAGTCTCGGCTCGATGCTCCCGAGGCGCTGATCCGTGGCGCTGCCGTATGGGCTCTTCGTCGCCTCGCGCCGGACCGATCCAAAGCGCTCAAGCTTGCGTTTTATGGCGAAGAGCGCGACACCAGCGTTCAGGCAGAATGGAACGCGGTCGTCCAGCCGGCGCGCGCCAACTAGAGAACCGCACCGCCATGGACGTCTTCTTTTTCGGCATGGGCTATTCCTCGCGTGCCACGGCCCGCGCCCTGCATGACCTGCGCGATCCCGCCATCCCGATCGCCGGCACCACCCGCAGTGCGGAGGGCGCCGAGGCCTTTGCCGACAGCAACTATCGCGTCCACGTCTTCGACGGCGAGGCCCCCGGCCCGACATTGGGCGCAGAACTCCGGCGGGCGACCCATGTCATCGTCTCCATCCCGCCCGACGAGCGCGGCGATGCGGCGCTGCTGCATCATCGCGCCGATCTCGATGCGGCGCCCGGTCTGCGGTGGGTCGGCTACTTCTCCACTGTTGGCGTCTATGGCGATTTCGGCGGCGACTGGATCGACGAGGATGCCCCGACCCGGCCGGTCAACCTGCGCTCGCGGCAGCGGGTGGCGGCGGAGCAGGCCTGGCGGGACTACGCCGCCTCGCGGGGCGTGCCGTTGTTCATCGAGCGGCTTGCCGGCATCTACGGCCCAGGCCGCTCCGCCTTCGACAAGCTGCGCGACGGAACGGCGCGTCGCATCGTCAAGCCCGGCCAGGTATTCAACCGCATCCATGTCGAGGACATAGGCCGCATCACCGCGCTTGCCGCCCTCGCCGAGCTCGCGGGCACCTACAATCTCACCGACACCGAACCGGCGCCGCCGCAGGACCTGGTCAGTTACGCCGCAGACGTAATGGGGGTGCCGCCGCGGCCGGAGACGCCGTTAGAAAGCGCCGAGATGGCGCCGATGGCACGCAGCTTCTACTCGGACAACAAGCGCGTTTCGTCCCGGCGCATCCTCGCCGCACTCGATACCCGGCTGCTCTATCCCACCTACCGTGAAGGCCTCGACGCCATCTGGAGGGCCCACGCATGATCCCGCCGCGTTCGGCTCCCGCCCCTGTCCGCCGCGGGCTCGAAGGCCGCTACACCCGCCTCGAGCCGCTCGCCGCGTGCCATGCCGCCGACCTGCTGGCGGCGGTCAGCGTTGCCGACCTGACCCAGCGGTTCGCCTACCTGCCTGCCGATCCGCCCGATACCGTCGCCGGTTTCGAGGGCTGGATCGCGCAGCAGGCGGTCCTGTCCGATCCGATCCTATTTGCCGTCATCGACAGGGCGACCGGACGGGCAGGCGGCTGGCAGCAGCTGATGCGCATCGAGCCCCAGCACGGCGTCGTCGAGATCGGCTACATCTACTGGGGGCCGACCATCGCGCGGACCCGCCTTGCCACCGAGGCGCTCTACCTGTTCGCCCGCCACGTTTTCGACGACCTCGGCTATCGGCGCTTCGAGTGGAAGTGCAACGATCGCAACGAGCCTTCCAAGCGCGCCGCGCGCCGATTCGGCTTCACCTTCGAGGGGGTGTTCCGCCAGCACATGATCGTTCGGGGCGAGAATCGCGACACCGCCTGGTTCTCGATGCTCGATGGCGAGTGGCCCGCTCGTCGGGCCGCGTTCGAGCGCTGGCTCGATCCGGGCAATTTCGACGCGGAAGGCCGGCAGAAACTCCCGCTCCGACACGACCCGCCGTGAGCGCCAGCGACTCCAGTGCCTACCGGGCGGGCGTCAGGGCGGCAATCGCGGCCTGACCGACCGAGAGCCCCTCGTCGCCCGGCGAGACGCGGGTATGGAGCAGCGTTCGCAGCCCCTCGCCGGTCAGCGTCTCGCGCAGGAGCTCGGCAAGGACGGCATTCTGCAGCACGCCCCCCGAAAGCACGACCCGCTCGCAGCCGAATCTCCCGGCGGCTCTCACCGCCTCCTTGGTCAGCGCGGCGGCGAGGCCGCGATGAAAGCGGGCGGCGATCATGCCGGGCGGGACGGCCCGGTGCATGTCCTCGAGCAGCGCCGCCCAGAGTGGTGCAAAGGACAGGATGTGCGGGTCTGTGGCCGTCTCGATCGCCACCGGATAGGCCCCCGCAGCGTCGAGATGCGGCCGCGCCAGCGCTTCCAGCCGGGCGGCCGCCTGCCCCTCGTAGCTCTGTTCCAGCGGAGAGATGCCGACGAGCGCGGCCACTGCGTCGAACAGCCGGCCTGCCGAGGAGGCGGGCGGGGCGTTGAGCTTCAGGGCGATCATCCGCAGCAGGGGCTCCACCGGACGTGACGCAAGATGGTCGGCAAGCGGCAGCCCGTGGATCTGGTCGAGCCAGCCCTCGCCGAACGCTGCGGCGAGATGAGCGATCGCGTTGCGCCAGGGCTCGCGCACGGCGCGGGCGCCCCCGGGCAGCGCCACCGGCAGCAGGTGCGCGACCCGGTGGACCTCCGCATAGCCGCCCACCAGCACCTCGCCGCCCCACAGGGTCCCGCCCTGCCCGAGCCCGAGGCCATCGAGGATGATCCCGATGCTGCGCTCATTGCCCGGCGTGAGGCCATGTTCGGCCAGGCAGCTGGCCAGATGGGCGTGGTGGTGCTGCACGCGCACCAGCCGCGCGCCCGTTGTGTCGGCGAGGGCCTGGCCCCACTGGGTCGAAAGATAGTCCGGGTGTTGGTCGACGGCGATCACCTCGGGTCGGAACCGGAACAGCTCGCACCAGTGCGCCAGGGTCTGGCGATATGCGGCAAAGCACCCGGCATCCTCGAGATCGCCCATCGGCGCCGATGGATAGGCCATCCCCTGCCGGACGAGGCAGAAGCTCGATTTCTGTTCGCCTCCCATGGCCAGCACCGAGGACGCGACATCGAAACCGCCGGCCACCGGGGCCGGCACGAAGCCGCGCGCCCGGCGCAGCATGGTGGAACCGTGCGCATCCTGCCGGACGACGGAATCGTCGACCCGGTTGACGATGGCGCGATCATGCATCAGCCAGGAATCGGCAATGCCGATGAGCCGCTGGCGGGCATCCGCGTTGTCGGTCACCTGCGGCTCGCTGGAGCGGTTGGCCGAGGTGAGGACCACGGGCCCCGCATGTGCGGCCAGCAGCAGGTGGTGCAGCGGCGTGTTGGGGAGCAGCACGCCGATCCGGTCGAGCCCCGGCGCAATCGCCGCCGCGAGCCTGCCGCCGGCACGAGGCAACAGGACAACCGGCGCCGCCGGGGAGCGCAGCATCGCCTCTTCCTCGGGGCTCACCTCGGCAAAGCTGCGGATCTGCGCCAGGTCGCGCGCCATCACGGCCAGCGGCTTGTCCGGTCGTGCCTTGCGCCGGCGCAGCCGCTCCACCGCCGCCTCGCTGGTCGCATCGCAGGCGAGATGGAAGCCGCCGATTCCCTTGATGGCGACGATGTCGCCCCGCTGCAGCCGCAGCGCCGCCTCGCGCACCGGGTCGGCGGTCCGCACGCTCCCATCGGAGTCCTCGAGCCACAGGCGGGGCCCGCAGGCCGGGCAGGCGATGGCCTGGGCATGGAGGCGGCGGCCTGCCGGGTCGCGATAGTCTCGCGCGCAGTCGGGGCAGGGGGCGAAGGCCGCCAGGGAAGTACCGGAGCGGTCATAGGGGAGGGACTCGAGGACGGAGAAGCGCGGACCACAATTGGTGCAGCAGATGAAGGCGTGGCCGTAGCGCCGGTCCGTCGGGTCGTTCAGTTCGGCGAGGCAGTCGGGACAGACGGCCGCATCGGGGGCGATCGCCGTGCTGACCGCGCCTGATCGACTCGGCCCGATCCGGAACGCTCCCGACATCGGCAGGCCGGGCAGCGGCTCGCGTTCGACCGCGACGATCAGGGCAAGCGGCGGCGGGGCGGCCGCGATCCGCTCGCACAGCGTCGCAAGCGCTGCAGCGTCTCCCCAGGCAGTGATAATGACCCCGTCGCCATCATTGGCAATCTCGCCGGACAGGCCCAGTTCGTTGGCCAGCCGCCAGACATGGGGGCGGAATCCCACGCCCTGCACAATTCCCCCGGATCCGGATGGCCTCACCCGCGATCGGCATCGGCTTCAGCAGATCCGGGGCAATTGCTCGCCCGAGAGCCAGTCGAGCATCCGCAGGCCGCCGAGACGGGTACGCATGCGGACGAACGGCGCATCCTCGGCGACCACCTGTCCGATGCGGGCCGCATCGCGCCCCAGGGGATGCTCGCGCATCACACCCAGCAGGCGGTCGGCATCGGCCTCGGCGCACACGCAGATGAGCTTTCCCTCATTCGCCACGTTGAGCGGATCGAGCCCCAGCAGCTCGCAGGCGGCGGCAACGCCGGGCCGCACCGGGATCCTCGCCTCCTCGATCACGATGCCGACACCCGCGGCCCGCGTGATCTCGTTGAGCGCCGCCGAAAGACCGCCCCGGGTGGGGTCGCGCAGCACCGCAATGCCGGGCGCCACCGCCAGCATCGCGGCGACCATGCCGTGGAGCGCGGCGGAATCGGAAAGGATATCCGTCTCGAAGTCGAGATTGGCCCGCTTTGACAGCACCGCGACGCCGTGGTCTCCGAGGTTGCCCGAGAGCAGCACGGCCTGACCCGGACGCGCCCGCTCCGGGGCGATCTCGACCCCATCGGGGACCTCACCGATGGCAGTAGTGGTGATGAAGATGCCGTCGCCCTTGCCCCGTTCGACCACCTTGGTGTCGCCGGTGACGACCGGCACCCCGGCGGCTCGCGCCGCCGCCGCCAGCGAGGCGACGATGCGATCCAGCTCCTCGAGCGCAAGCCCCTCCTCGAGAACGAAGGCGGCCGAGAGGCAGATCGGGCGGGCCCCGGCCATGGCGATGTCGTTGAGCGTCCCGTGCACCGCCAGCGCCCCGATGTCGCCGCCCGGAAACTCCAGCGGCGAGATCACGTGGCCATCGGTCGAGATGGCGAGCCGCCCGCGCACGGCAGGCAGCACCGCCGCATCGTGGCCCTTGTCGAGGATCGGATTGCCCAGGTGGCGCCGGAACAGGCCCGCGATCAGCTCGGCCATGGCGCGCCCGCCGCCGCCATGCACCATCTCGATGGCGCCGGTGAGGGGGAAGGGGCTCGCGGCGCGGCTCATGCAACGCGCGCGCCGGCGGCAGAGGTCGAGCGGCCATAGCTCCAGTAGGCGGCGCAGGCACCCTCGGACGAAACCATGCAGGCGCCGATCGGGTTGTCGGGAGTGCAGGTTGTTCCGAACAGCGCGCAGTCGGTCGGCTTCTTGACGCCGCGCAGCACCGATGGGCACTCGCAGGACTTCACCTCGCGCGTCACCTTGTCGGAAAGGGCGAACCGTCGCTCCGCGTCGCATGCGGCGAACTCGGGAGCGAGGGCGAGGGCGCTGTCGGCGACCGTGCCGAGGCCACGCCACTCGAAGCTCGCGCGGTGGCGGAAGACCTCGGCCACCATGGCCTGAGCCCGGCGGTTGCCGTCGCGAGTGACGACGCGGGTGTACTGGTTCTCGACTTCGAAGCGTCCCTCGTTGAGCTGGCGCACCAGCATGAGCACGGACTGCATGACATCGAGCGGCTCGAACCCGGCGATCACCACCGGCCTCCGGAATATGGCCGCCGCGGGCTCGTAGGGGCGCGAACCGATCACCGCGCTGACATGGGAGGGGCCGAGGAAGCCGTCGATCCGCGCCGCTCCCCCCGGGGCGAAGTCGGGCGAGCGGAGGATGTGGGCGATGGCCGGCGGGGTCAGCACGTGGTTGCAGAAGATGCTGAAATTGCTCAGCCGTTCCGCGCGGGCGGTCAGTATCGCGGCTGCCGAGGGCGGCGTCGTCGTCTCGAAGCCGATGGCGAGGAAGACCACCTCTCGCAGCGGGTTGTCGCGGGCGATCTGCAGGGCATCGAGCGTCGAATAGACCATGCGGATATCGGCGCCCGCCGCCTTGGCGCGCAGCAGCGAGTGCCGCCCCGTGCCAGGGACGCGCATCATGTCGCCATAGGTGCACAGGATCACCCCGTGCCGCTCGGCGAGTTCGATCGCATCGTCGAGGCGGCGCACCGGCAGCACGCAGACCGGACAGCCGGGGCCGTGCAGGAACTGCACATTGGCCGGCATGAGGTTCTGCACGCCATGGCGAAAGATCGCGTGCGTATGGCCGCCGCAGAATTCCATGAGCCGGTAGTCGCGGCCGGTATCCGCCTCGCGCGCGATCTGCCGGGCCAGGCCGCGGGCGAGGTCCGGGGCGCGAAACTCGTCGACATACTTCATGACCCGCCCTCCTGCATCGCTGCCAGTTCCTCGTCGACCAGGCCGGCCTCGGCCATCAGCGCCAGGGTGCGGGCGGCTTCTTCCTCGCTCAGCCGGTGCAGCGCATAGCCGACATGGACCAGCACATAGTCGCCGACCGCGACCTCATCGAGCAGGGCGACCGAGATGCGCTTGCGCAGGCCCTCGACGCCGACGATCGCCATTGCGCCCGGTTCGAGGGCCAGGACCCGTGCGGGGATGGCAAGGCACATCGCCGGCCTACCCGCGTGCCGAGGCGGCGGGCCTTGCCGCCAGCGCCATCTGCCGCGCTCCGGCAAGCCAGTCCATCCAGGCCTGCAGTCCCTCCCCGGTGCGCGCCGAGAGCCACAGCACCCGGGCGCGCGGGGTGACGCGTGCGAGGTTCCGCAGCGCCTCGTCCCGATCGTAGTCGAGATGCGGCAGGAGGTCCGTCTTGGTCACGAGGACCAGATCGGAGGTCGCGAAGATGTCGGGGTATTTGAGCGGCTTGTCCTCCCCTTCGGTGACCGAGAGGATGACGACGCGGTGCGCCTCCCCCAGGTCGAACCCGGCCGGGCAGACGAGATTTCCGACGTTCTCGATGAACAGCACGCCGCCCTCGGGTGGCGCCAGCCGCTCGATCGCGTGCCCAACCATATGGGCGTCGAGATGGCACCCCCGGCCGGTATTGATCTGCACCGCCGGTGCCCCCGCGGCGCGGATGCGGTCGGCGTCCCGCGAGGTCTGCTGGTCGCCCTCGATCACCGCGACCGGGACGGCGGGCTCCAGCAGCGACAGCGTACGCACCAGCAGCGAGGTCTTGCCCGATCCGGGGCTCGACACGAGGTTGAGGGCGAGAACACCCCGTGCGGCGAGTCCCGCGCGGTTGGCGGCAGCGTGCCCGGCGTTCTTCGCCAGCAGGTCGGCCTCGATCCGCAGGACTCGGCCCCGCGTGTCGTCGTGGTCGTGGTCATGATCGCGCAAGCCGTGCTCGTGCCCGGCCCCATGGTCGTGACGATGCGCGCCGCTCGCCAGCGTCGGCCCCTCGATGCGAGCCTCGACTCCACCGCATCCGCATGTGCCGCACATCACACCACCTCCATCTCGCGGATGCGCAGCGTATCGCCGCCCCGCACCTGCAATGCGTCCGACCCGCACACCGGGCAGGGGTCGAAGCGCAGCCGGACCACCACGGCATTGCCGCAGGCGAGGCATTGTGCCCTGCCTGGGCTCGACTCGATCTCGAGCCGCGCGCCCTCGGCGATGCTGCCGCGCATCACCACGTCGAAGCCGAAGCGCAGCGCCTCCGGCTCGACGGCCGCCAGGGGGCCGATTTCCAGCCGGATCCGGGTGACCCGGCTGAAGCGGTCGGTCGCGGCGCGCTCGGTCACTATATCGAGTATGCTTTCGCACAGCGATATCTCATGCATCGGCGAGGCTCCGCGCCCGCCATGCACCGTGCCAACCGAGAAAACCGGAGAGCGCCAGCTCGAGGTTCCGGGCCGCCGTATCACTCAGGCCCTCGGCAACCGCACCGAAATCCTCTCCCGCGATGCCCAGCACCCAGGCATCGGGCGTTGCGCCGTAGAGCAGCTCGGCCAGCGCCAGGACCGCGCCCGGGGCAAGCGCGTGGCTGGCGATCTCGCCGACGCGCTCCGCCTTCAGGCGTTCGAGCCGGAACGGGCGGCCAAGGCCGAGCTCGGCATCGGCAAAGACCACCGCATCGGCCCCGGCCACTTGCAGGGCGTGCTCGGGGGTCAGCTGGTAGTCGATCTCCGTCCGGCAGCCGGCGAGCCCGGCCTCGGCGATGCGCTCGGCGAAGGCTGGGCCGAGGCCGTCATCGCCCCGCCCCGCATTGCCATAGCCGATTACCAGCAGGGTCATGCCGGTCATGCCGCGTCCCGCCGGCGGCTGTCGACCAACTGCCCGGCGGCATCGAACAGCTCGACCGCGAGCGGCATCTGGCCCAGCGCATGGGTCGCGCAGGACAAGCACGGATCGTAGGCGCGGATCGCCACTTCGATATGGTTCAGCATGCCCTCGCTGATGCGCTCCTGTCCCGACAGGTAGCGGGTGGCGACGTCCTTGACCGCCCGGTTCATGCCCTCGTTGTTGTGCGTAGTGGAGACGATCAGGTTGCAGTAGGTAACCTGGTCGCGTTCATCGACCCGGTAGTGGTGGATGAGGTTGCCACGCGGCGCCTCGATCACGCCGATGCCTTCCTCCCGCCGCTCCCCTGGCCACGAGGTCGGTACCCTGCAGGTCGGGGTCGGCCAACAGCTCGCGGATCTTCTCGACGCAGTGAACCACCTCGATCATGCGGGCCCAGTGATTGGCCAGCGCGGTGTTGTTGGGCGCGCCGTTGCTGAAGGCGCGCAGGTCCGCATGCGCGGCATTGGCGAGCGGAGTGTCGATGAAGCTGGCGGTGTTCATCCGGGCGAGCGGCCCGACGCGGTACCAGCCGGCCTCGGGCCCGAGGTCGCGGATGAAGGGGAACTTCATGTAGGACCACGACCGCACGTCCTCGACCAGCACCTCGTGGTACCGCGCGCAGTCGAGCCCGTCGAAGATCGTGCCGCCGGTGGAGTCGATGGCCCGGAAGTGGCCGTCATAGAGCTCGAGTGCGCCCTCGCCCGGCCGCACCAGCGACAGGTGGCTGGAGGGAAAGGCAGCAAAGCCGGCAACCAGCTCGGCATGGTCCTGCGTATAGCCCCGGGCCAGCGCCAGCGCGTCCTGGGCCCAGGCCAGCATGTCGTCGATCTGTCCAAGAAAGGCATCGCGGGTGGCGATGGGCAGGTTGCGGTTGATACCGCCGGGAATGGCGCCGGTGCCGTGGATCTTCTTGCCGGCGGTGGCCTCGATCACGTCCTGGCCGAACTTGCGCATGGCGATGGCGCGGCGACCCAGCTCGGGGTGCTGCCGGATCACCTCGAAGATGTTGCGCTGCTCGGCCGGCGCGCCGAAGCCGAACAGCAGGTCCGGCGCGGCGAGGTGGAAGAAGTGCAGCCATGGCTCTGCATCACCTGCCCATAGTGCATCAGCCGGCGCATCTTCTCGGCGGTCGGCGGCAGGACGTCGACGCCGCAGATCATGTCCATGGCCTTGGCGGCGGCCAGGTGATGGCTGACCGGACAGATGCCGCACAGGCGCTGCACGATCACCGGCACTTCCCACAAGAGCCGTCCGCGGATGAACCGCTCGAAGCCGCGGAACTCGACGATATGGAGTCGTGCCTCCTCGACCCGGTTCTGCGCGTCGAGGTGGATGGTCACCTTGCCGTGGCCCTCGACCCGGGTGACCGGCGAAATCTCGATCAGTCGCGGCTCGGCCATCGCTCCCCCCTAGTCGAACTTGAAGCTGTCGCGGGAAAAGCCGTGGAAACGGCCGGCAAGGATGCTGCTCAGGGTCTCGAAGATGATATCGCCGCCCGGCGCGCAGCCGGGGATCTGGTAGTCGATCTCGACGACCTCGGAACAGGGGTAGACCCGGTCGAGCAGCAGCGGCAGCGCCGGGTCGTTGGGGATCTGGTGGGTGGTGTTGCGGATATAGGCGCCGGTGATGTAGGCCTCCTCGAGGCATTCGCGCAGCGGCGCGTCCGACTGCATGATGGCGTTGCGCATCGCCGGCAGCCCGCCCATGATCGCGCATTGCCCGAGCGCGATCAGCACGTCGCAGTTGCGCCGGAAGTCCTGCAGGACGTGCACATTCTCCTCGTTGCAGCAGCCGCCCTCGATGATGCCGATGTCGCAGCGCCGGGTGAAGGTCTTGAGATCGGTCAGCGGCGAGCGGTCGAACTCCACCGCCTGCATCAGCCCCACGAGGCGCTCGTCGATGTCGAGGATCGCCATGTGGCAGCCAAAGCACCCGGCCAGCGAGACCGTGGCGACGCGCGGCTTGCGGGTCTCATTCACGGCGCTTGTCCTCGATGTCGTGGCCGATCGGTCCCTTGTCGAAGATGCGCTCGCCGATCGGGGTGGCAAAGCCGTGGCGCTTGCGGATGATGCAGCCGACCGGGCAGGTGCCGGCGGCAATCGCCGCGTCCTCGATGCTCGCATCGGTCGAGGCGAGGTCGTCCGCGTTCACCGCCACTCGTCGATGGATGCCCCGCCCGACATAGCCGAACACCCCCTTGCGATCGACATCCTGGGAGGCGCGGATGCAGCGGCCGCAGGAAATGCAGCGATTGGTGTCGAGCGCGATGTCGGGGTGGGAGGCGTCGAGCGTCCGGCTCGGCTGCAGGTAGGGGAACCGCGTCGGCGCCGTCATGTCCAGGCGGTAGGCCATTGCCTGCAGCTCGCAATTGCCGCTGGCCTCGCAGATCGGGCAGAGGTGGTTGCCCTCGTGGAACAGCATCTCGACCAGGTCGCGCCGCAGCTTGTTGAGATGCGGTGTCTCGTTTTCGACGACGAGGTCGGGGGCGGCCGGCTGCGTGCAGGCCGACACGCTGCGCCCGCCGGCCTTGACGGTGCAGACCCGGCAGCCACCCTGGTGGCGCAGGCCCTCGTGGTCGCACAGGCGCGGGATGTAGAGGCCCGCGGCATCTGCGGCCTCCATGATCGTCTGCCCCGGCTCGGCCGCCACCGCGACCCCGTCGATGGTGAAGCTGAAGCCCGTGCCGCTCATCAGGTATAGTCCTCGTCGAAGATGGTCGATCGCCGCCTGGCGATGCGCCGGGCGCCTTCGATCGCCGACTGCACGTCGAAGCTCGCCCGCACCCGGTCCGGCGAACTCTTGACCAGCGCCGAATAGACCAGCGGGAAGTTCTGCAGCGTCGTGAGGATCGGGTTGGGCGAGGTCATGCCCAGCCCGCAGCGGCTGGTCTCGATGATGGTCTGGGAGAGATCGCGCAGGTAGTCGATGTCCTCGGGGTTGGCGAGGCCCGCGCGGAACTTGCCGATTGCCTTGTGCAGGAACACGTTGCCGACCCGGCAGGGCGTGCAGTAGCCGCAGCTCTCGTGCACGAAGAAGGACATGTAGTAGTCGACGATCTCGAGGATGTTGCGGCGCGCCGAAAAGACGATGATGGCGCCGCCGGTGGCGAGGTCGTCAAAGCTCAGGCGGCGGTGGAAGTTGGCGCGATCGACCATGGTGCCGCTCGGGCCGCCGACCTGCACGGCGGCCGCATCCTCGCCCCCGACAAGGGTCAGCAGTTCCGCCAGCGTCAGGCCGTAGGCGAGCTCGTAGACGCCGGGGTTGAGGCAGTCGCCCGAGACGCTGAAGAGCTTGGTGCCATGGCTCCTGTCGGTGCCCATGGCGCGGAACCAGTCGGCGCCGCGACCGAGGATTCGCGCCGCGTGGCAGAAGGTCTCGACATTGTTGACGAGGGTCGGAAAGCCCAGGTAGCCGCGATTGACCGGGTAGGGCGGGCGCGTCTTCGGTTCGCCCGGCAGCCCCTCGCAGGAACTGATCAGCGCCCCTTCCTCGCCGCAGACATAGGCGCCGGCCCCGAGCTGCAGGCGCACATCGAAATCGAATCCCTCGATCCCGTGGATCCGGCGGCCAAGTCGTCCGCCCGCGCGGCGGCTTTCCAGCACCGCCTCGAGGTGGTCGCGCAGATAGGCGTATTCGCCGCGCAGATAGATCAGGCCCTCCCGCGCACCGACCGCGCGGGCCGCGATGGTCATGCCCTCGATCATGAGGTCGGCGCGTTCGGTCAGCAGCACGCGGTCCTTGAAGGTGCCTGGTTCACCCTCGTCGGCATTGCAGAAGACGAAGCGGCGTTCGGCCGGTTCGGATGCGGCGGCACGCCACTTGCGGCCGGTGGAAAAGCCCGCCCCGCCGCAGCCGCGCAGGCCGCTGGCCTCGATCGCGTCGATGATCGCGGTGGGCGTGAGCTCGAGTGCCTGCCGCAGCCCGGCGTCGCTCGGCACGGGGCCGAGCAGCACTGGTCCGGCATGGCGGATGTTGTTCTCGACCATCGCGGCAGCGCGCTCGGCCGGGGACAGGCCGGCATGGCCCGGAACCGCGATCTCGAGCGGCAAGCGGCCGGCCCTCAGCGCCGAGCCGATGCTCGCGGCTCGCTCCGGGGTGAGGCGGGTGACCACGACATCGTTGATCATCGCCGCCGGTGCCTGGTCGCACATGCCGATGCAGGGGGTATAGTCGAGCGAGAAGCTGCCGTCGGCGGAGGTCTCGCCCATGCGGATGCCCAGTTCCGCCTCGAATGCGGCGGCGACTGCGGCCAACCCGGCGAAACGGTCGACGATGTCGTCGCAGAGCCGGATGGTGATCCGGCCTTTCGGGGTCAGCGACAGGAAGGAGTAGAAGCTCGCCACCCCTTCCACCTGCACCCGCGACAGGCCCGTACAGGCCGCGACCGTCTCGAGGCTGCGCGGCGATACCCAGCGGAACCCCTCCTGCACATCGCGCAGGATATCGAGCATGCGGTGGCGGTCATTGCCGTAGGCGGCGCAGATCGCGGCGATCCGAAGCGTCGGTTCGTCGCTGTCGTTCCGCTCCGAGCTGGGATCCACGTCCATCCGTCCTCCTGCGGGCATGATGGCCTGTCGTCACACGAATCGCTAGCCTGTGCAGCGTCTTCCTGGGCCGATGCCCGTCGGCCACCATTCTCCGGCACCCAGGCGCCGTCCGCAATCCCTCCCGGGCGGTTCGTGACAGGCACGTCGCGTCGCCAGCGCCGCGCAAGGCTCGACGACCGCCCTGCCGCGGCGCCCCTCGGTCTAGGCGGTCGTCCAGCTCGGAAAGGGGTCGGGAAGCCGAGTCCAGGTTTCGGGGGCGAACTGCCTTGCCGGCACGAGGCAGGCATCGAGGTCCCTTCGGATGGCCGCTTCGTTCATCGGTTCGGTGCCGATGAAGACGATCTCCTGCCGCCGGTCGCCCCAGACCGGATCGAGGTAAGGCGCCATCGAGGCGCGCCACTCGGCGTCGTCGGGCCAGCGCTGCTGCGGCACCGCGGCCCACCACAGGCCGCGGCGGCTCGTCCGGACGAGCGCTCCGGCCTGGCTGAGTTCACCAACGAAGTCGGGACGGGTCGCAAGCCAGAAGAACCCCTTTGCCCTCACGACGCCAGGCCAGCTCTTGCTGACGAACTTCTGCAGCAGCACCGGGTTGAACGGACGACGCGCACGATAGACGAAGGAGCGGATGCCATACTCCTCGGTCTCGGGAATGTGGTCCTTGAAGCCATTGAGCTCCTTGAACCAGAGCGGGTTCATCTCGGCCCGCTCGAGGCTGAACAGGCCGGTGTCCAGCACCTCGTCGAGCGGCACGTTGCAGAAATCGGTCTCGATCAGTCTGGCGTCGGGATTGAGCGCCTTGATGATCTTGACGGCCGCCTGCCGCTGCTCGGCATCCGCGATCGAGACCTTGTTGAGGATCACCACGTCGGCAAACTCGATCTGCTCGACCAGCAGGTCGACCAGGGCACGCTCATCCCCTTCCCCGGCGATCTCGCCGCGATCGCGCAGGAAGTCGTGCGAGGCGTAGTCCTTCAAGAGGTTGGCGGCATCGACCACCGTCACCATGGTGTCGAGCCGGGTGAGATCGGACAGGCTTTCGCCATTCTCGTCGCGGAAATCGAAGGTGGTGGCGATCGGCAGCGGCTCGGCAATGCCGGTGCCCTCGATCAGCAGGTAGTCATAGCGGCCATCGTCGGCGAGCCGGCGGACTTCGCTCAACAGGTCGTCGCGCAGCGTGCAGCAGATGCAGCCGTTCGACATCTCGACCAGCTTCTCGTCGGTCCGGCTGAGATTGGCGCCGCCGTCGCGCACCAGCGCGGCGTCGATGTTCACCTCGCTCATGTCGTTGACGATGACGGCGACGCGGCGGCCCTCGCGGTTGCCGAGGATGTGGTTGAGCAGCGTGGTCTTGCCGGCGCCGAGGAAGCCGGAGAGCACGGTTACGGGCAGTTTCTTCATACCAGTTGGCTCCGCCAGGCTCGGCCTGATCGAGAAGCGGTGGGCGGCGCCAGCCTTTGGGCGCCGCCAGTGGAGTCAGCGATCAGTCCTTTGGGCTGTCGTCATGATCGTGGTCGTCTCCTTCCGCGTGGTCGTGCAAGGTGCCGCTGCCGCCGACCGCGATGATGTTGAATGGTGTGCCCTCGATCACGATTTCTCCGGCTGCCTCGAACGAGGTGGCGTTGACCAGATGCAGCTTGCCCGCCAGCGGATCGGTGACGACGACATTGTCGCCCGCTACCGCAATGCGCGGCCGCGGGTCGCTCCAGTGGCCATCCACCGAATAGGGCTCGGTCACGGTCAGCGAGTTGACGATCTCGCCACTCAGCACGTCGAGCTGGTGCAGCTTGCCGTCTTCGGTGAAGACATAGGCGAAGCGCGCGCGGATCGGATCGACAGCGAAGGTTACCCGGCGGGTCGGCAGCTCGACCAGCCGGAAGGCGTCGGCTTCGGTCGGATCGATCAGCACCACGGCGCTTGGCCCGTAGTTGCCGAGGAAATACTGCAGGCCCCGGCCACCGATCAGCGTCGTCGCCTTGCCCTCGGGGAGGCTCTCCGCATAGGGCAGATGGGTGATGGAGGGCACGCCGCCCACGGTGTTGACCACCAGGAGGCCGGTGGCACAGGCGAAGGCGGTGATGTTGCCCGAGGCGGCTTCGCCATGCAGGTCCGGGCACGCGGCCACCTCGCCGACCTGAGTATCGGAGTTGTCCAGAACCTTGATCCCGTTGGGAAGCTTCGTGGGGTCCGCCGGGTCCGGAGTGGAGATCAGCGCATAGTCGCCAAAGGCAATGGCGACGCCGTGATGTGGCGCACCGGAGTCGACTTCGCGGGTTTCGACATGGCCCTCGAGTGCCTCGTGCTCCTCGAAGATGCGGGCCTTGCCTTCCTTGTCGAAGAACACCGCCCAATGCCCGCCGTGTTCGACGAAGTGCACCGGGTACTCGCCGGCGAACTCGGCACCGGTCGGCTTGGGTGGATCGACGTCGATATCGGCATGGTCGCCATGGTCGTCGAGGGCGATGCCGGTGGCAATGGTCGTGACGAGATCGGCATTGGTCTGCACCGCATAGACGGCCTCGCCGCTGTCGCTGCGATAGAGACTCGCGGGCCCCTTGATCGCGAACGTGTCGATGACCGTGCCCTCGACGGCATCGACGGCACGGACCACCGGCTCGGCATGGTCGGAAACGAAGAGCCGCCAGGCGGTAACCCGATCGTCTGCCAGGGCGGAACCCCCGGAGCCCCGCTGCCAGGGTCAGGGGCTGAGATGCCAAGTATCGGTTGCCTCACGTGATTATCTCCTTTTGGTGTGGATTGGGGGGCGGATCTGGAAGTGTCATGCTGGCAACGGGCATGCAGGCCCGGAGCTTGAATCGGGATCGTCGGCGAGCGGCGCTCGGCACATTGATAAGTAATGTTATTACATTACAAATTCGACCCGATCAAGCCGGAAAGCTGCCAGTGAAGTCACCGCCGTTTGCTGCAGCGCCTCGCCCGCAACCAGTCGCTCGCCCCTGGAGACGCCAGCGGCAAGGGCAGCCAATGAGCGCTGGTGGCCTTCTGGGTGGCCCTTCCGGCCATGTGAAGGCTCGCCGGACCGCGTGTCGCGAGTCTTGGCTAAGGACTGCGGTCTGCTATGCCGAGGTCGAGTGAGAGCTGCTCCGCCGGCCCGTCGGCATGCGCCAGCACGGCCGCGCTGAGCAGTGCAAGGTCCTCCGGGCGGCTCAGCCGATGGTCGCCGTCGGGCACCAGAGTGAAGGTTACCGGGTCGCTCAGCAGGTGCTGAACCAGCCGCAGCGCATGCGCGCGCGGCACGTCCGGGTCCCTGCCGCCCTGCAGGATGGTCACCGGGCAACCCGTTTCGATCCCCTGCCCGAACAGCAGGTGCCGCCGGCCATCCTCGATCAACTCGCGGGTGATCGGGTAGGGCTCGTCGGAGTAGGCCGACGGTTGCTCGATCACCCCGGTTTCCGCGAGCGCTCTGCGCTGTATGCTCGAGAAGCCCTTGAGCATCAGCTCTTCGGTCATGTCGACAGCCGGCGCGATCAGCACCAGGGCCTTCAGCCGGCCGCTGCCCCTGAGCGCCTGCGCCAGCAGCAGCGCGATCCATCCGCCCATCGACGAGCCGACAACGATCTGCGGTCCGCTGGTGGTTCCGAACACTGCGAGGGCCTCGTCCAGCCAGCGCGAGATTGTGCCGAGCCGGAAGTCGCCACCCGACCGACCATGCCCGGAATAGTCGAAACGCGTTACCGCCAGACCGCGCTCGGCCCCCAGCGCATCGAGCGCTCCGGCCTTCGATCCGGTCATCTCCGAACGATAGCCGCCCAGCCAGAACAGCCCCGGCGCTGCCCCGTGTCGTCGCAGCACGGCGATCTGGCGCGTCTCGCCATCGTTGCCGACCAGAAGGTGTTCGAGCTGAGCATCGATCATGTCCGGACCTGCGGCTGAAGAGTTGTAGGCGACGTTGTTTGACCGGCAACGCCGTTCACGGCAACAGTTTGTCCGCCAAATGCGCAGATCGCGCGTTTCTTGGGCCCGTCGCTGTTGACTTATGTCCCCGGCGGCACGATTTTAGCGCCGTTTTCCCCGCCGCTCCGGTAACAGCCGAAGGATCGCCTGCCATTCGTCGTCCCATGAGACCAGTTGCGCCCCAGAAGGATGGGCCGCAATCCAATGAAGACATTTCCTCCTCCGAAGTCCAGCTGATCGATGCCGAGGGCACCAATCGAGGTGTCGTGAGAACCCGCGAGGCGCTCATCGAGGCGCAGGAGCAGGGTCTGGACTTGGTCGTCATCTCTCCCAACTCGACGCCGCCGGTGGCCAAGATGCTCGATCTCGGCCGCTTCAAGTACGCGGCCCAGAAGAAGGCCGCCGAGGCGCGCAAGAAGCAGAAGGTGATCGAGGTCAAGGAAATCCAGCTGCGTCCGAATATCGACACGCACGACTACGAGACCAAGATGAAGGCGGTGAACCGGTTCCTCGACGAGGGCGACCGTGTCAAGGTCACCCTGCGCTTTCGTGGCCGCGAGATGGCGCACCAGGACCTCGGCATGCAGCTGCTCGTCAAGGTGCAGGCCGAGCTCGAGGCCAAGGCCAAGGTCGAGTCGTCACCACGCTCGGAAGGCCGTCAGATGGTCATGGTGCTGGCGCCCAAGTGACGCCACTCCGGTATTGCGCGCTTCAGGGCGGCCCTCGGCCGCCCTTCTTACTTTGTGGGCCGGCCATCCGGGTTAACTTTAACGCCTAACCACGGCAGTGTTTTGGTCGGCCCGTTGGTGGCACGGGGCGGCGCAATTTAGTAAAACTCGCCCTGCATTTCAGGGTGGGTGTCATTGTCGCCGTCGGACTATCTGCGCGCCATATTGCAACGCGAGGCGGTCGATAGCGGTATCGAGGCGCCGCTGCGGCGTTTCGAGCAGCGCGTCGAGCAGCTGTGCGCGGGCTGGGCCGGACGACATCTGCTCGAGATCTACCCGATCGGCGCCTTCGAAAAGGGCATGGCCAACCGCTCTGGAGTCGGCATCGACTTCGTGCTGTCTCTCAGTCCTCAGGTGCCCTTCACCCTGCATGAGATCTACGAGTCGCTGTTCAGTGCGCTCGAGCGCCAGGAGCTGTCGCCGGTGCGCCGGCCCGTTGCCGCCGGCATCCGGTTCGACGATGTGCTCGTTGACATCATCCCGGCCAAGCGCGAATCGATCGCCAACGACATTCACGAGATCTACTCGTCGCGGCGCGCTGCGCCGATGAAGACCAATCTCACCCACCACGTGCTCGACGCAGTGGAAGCCGGCCGGCAGGAAGAGGTCCGGATCCTCAAGTTGTGGCGCGACCAGCAGGGCCTCGACTTCCCGTCGTTCTATCTGGAACTGACCGTCGTCGCCGCCTTGCGCCGGCGCCCGCCGGGAGAGCTGTCCGACAATGTCTGGCACGTGCTGGGCTATCTGGCCCAGTTGTTCGTCGCGCGCGGCGTGCTCGATCCGGCCAACGCCAACAACGTCGTTTCCGACGAGATGACCGCCGCCCAGAAAATGGCGATTGCGCGGGCCGCCGCCGATACCCGCAGCGGTATCCGGCCCTGGTCGGAGATCGTCACCTGAGCCGGCCGCCGAGGCAACCTGTGCTTAAGCCACCCGCCCTATGATGGAACACCCGTCTGTCGGGGGGAGAGCCATGTTCGACCACAAGGAAACCCTGTTCCATGTCGCCAGCCTGCTGGCGCGCCGGCTCGCCAATGAGCTGCGCCTGGCGCTGGCACCACACGGCCTGCACCCGGCCCAGTTCACCGCGCTGGCCGAGATCGCCGAGCGCGAAGGGTTGACGCAGGCCGAACTGGTCATCCGGCTCGACCTCGAACAGCCCGGCGTCGCCCGCACCCTTGCCGGGCTCGAGGCCGAGGGCTGGATCGAAAAGTCTGCGCTCGGCAAGGGCCGGGCGCAGGGTCTGTACCTCAGCGAGAGGGCCCGCGCCGCGCTGCCCGCCGCTGCCGAGGCCGCAGCCGCCGCCGATCGCAAGGCCCTTGGCAGCCTCAGCCGCACCCAGGCGGCCCACCTGCTCGACGAACTCGGCGAACTGGCTGCCGCCAACCGCTGACCGTACCGCGCGCGCCCCTTGCGTGCTTGGCGCTTTCCCCCTATACAGCCGCCTTCTCGACGGGTCGCCCGGCCAAAAGGCATGCCGTGGCGGTCCCGAATGCTGGCTCATCGAGCCGCCTCAAACAGGACAAGCAAAATGCCAAAAATGAAGACCAAATCGGGCGCCAAGAAGCGCTTCAAGATGACTGCGACGGGCCGCGTCAAGGCCGGTGTCGCAGGCAAGCGCCACCGTCTCCTTAGCCACGACGCCGACTACATCCGCTCTCACCGGGGAACCAAGATCCTCAAGAAGGGCGATGAGAGTCTGGTCAAGTGGTACATGCCCTATAACCGCTAAGGAGCCCTGAGATGTCCCGCGTCAAGAGAGGCGTTACCGCCCACGCCCGCCACAAGAAGGTCTTGAAGGCCGCTTCCGGCTTCTACGGGCGCCGCAAGAACACCATCCGCGCCGCCAAGGCCGCCGTCGACAAGGCCGGCCAGTATGCGTACCGCGATCGCCGCGCCAAGAAGCGCAACTTCCGGGCCCTGTGGATCCAGCGCATCAACGCCGCCGTCCGCGACCATGGGTTGACCTATGGCCGATTTATCGACGGCCTCTTGAAGGCTGAGATTGCCGTCGACCGCAAGGTGCTCTCCGATCTCGCGATCACCGAGCCCGCAGCGTTCGCCGTGCTGGTTGCCCAGGCCAAGACTGCCCTCGGTTATCTCGGTGAGATCGAGACGACCACCCACGAGCGCATCTCGGCCTAAGCCCTCTCGCCTTTTCAGGGGCCCCAAGCGAAGCCTTGCGCCGTCCCAATGGGGGATGGCGCGGGGCTTTTGTGTTTGTGCACCAGACGCCAGCCCCATACGTGGCGTCACCCCGGCGAAGGCCGGGGTCCATCCTGAGAGATCTCAAGATGGATACCGGCCTCCGCCGGTATGACCCGGTCAGTGGGAGGCAAAGCCAACGGAACCGAAAATGTCCCTCGACGCCCAGATCGCCACTCTTCGTACCGAGATTGCCGCGGCCGTTGCCGGCGCTGCCGACGAGGGCGCCATCGAGGCCGTCCGGGTCGGCGCGCTCGGCAAGAAGGGCTCGGTGTCCGCGCTGCTCGCGACGCTCGGCACCATACCCGCCGACGAGCGCAAGGCCGCCGGCGCCGCCATCAATGGCCTGAAGACCGAGGTCACCGCGCTGATCGAGACCAGGGCCGCGTCCCTCGCCTCTGCCGCCCTCGACGCCCGCCTCGCCGCCGAGCGCGTCGACGTCACCCTGCCGGTCCGTCCCGCGCCGACCGCCGAGGGCCGCATCCACCCGGTGAGCCAGGTGATCGACGAGATCACCGCCATCTTCTCCGACATGGGCTTTTCCATCGCCGAGGGGCCGGACATCGAATCCGACTGGTATAACTTCACCGCGCTCAACTTCCCCGAAGGCCATCCGGCCCGCGAGATGCACGACACCTTCTTCATGGCGCCGGCGCCCGACGGGGTGAAGCGCGTGCTGCGCACCCACACCTCGCCGGTGCAGATCCGCACCATGCTCAAGACCAACGAGGCGCCAGCGGCGCCATACCTGACCGCGGCGATCGATCCGCCGATCCGTGTGGTAATGCCCGGCCGCACCTACCGGCACGACAGCGACCAGACCCACACCCCGATGTTCCATCAGGTCGAGGGGCTGGTCATCGACAAGACTGCCCATATCGGCCAGTTGCGCTGGGTGCTCGAGGAATTCCTCAAGGCCTTCTTCGAGGTCGACAACGTCACCCTGCGCTTCCGCCCCAGCTTCTTCCCCTTCACCGAGCCCTCGATGGAAGTCGACGTGCAGTGCGACCGCTCCGGCGCCGAAGTGAAGATCGGCGAGGGCAGCGACTGGCTCGAAATTCTCGGCTGCGGCATGGTCCACCCCAACGTGCTGCGCAATTGCGGGCTCGATCCCGATGTCTACCAGGGCTTTGCCTGGGGCATGGGGATCGATCGCATCGCCATGCTGAAATACGGGATGAACGACCTTCGCGCCTTCTTCGACGCCGACAAGCGCTGGCTCGACCACTACGGCTTCCGCCCGCTCGACCTGCCGACCCTGTTCGGAGGGCTGAGCTCTTGATTTAATTGTGGCCACGATTAAATGGACGTGGTAGATGGACCTGGAGTGGGACGAAGACAAGCGAAACGGACAGGGACAATCGGCAAATGGGTCCCGCCGATGTTGCCGGGCGCCCCCCAGGCCAGGCTCCCCGCGGAGGGACGGGCCCGCGACCCGGGGAGCGGACCCCGCTATTCGAGCCACCCTGGACGGCACGTTGATCAACTTCTGCTGGACGCCACGCCAAGGACGCATCCGCATTATTTCCATGAGGAAAGCCAATGACCGCGAACGCAAAGCGTACCTCGCGCCATAGAGAGCCCGGCACGATGCAAGGTATTCTGCCTGGCGAGACCCTCGACGACTTCGAAAAGCGCGTCGGGGACGACTCGCCCGAGTGGACCGAGGAGGACTTCGCACGGGCGCGGCCGATAGACGACTTCCCCGAACTGAAGGCAGCTCTCGAACGCGCCCGCGGCCAGCGCGGCCCGCAGAAGGCGCCGGTCAAGGAGCGGATCGGCCTACGCCTCGACCACGACGTGGTCGAGCACTTCCGCGCCAGCGGCCCCGGCTGGCAGAGCCGCATCAACGACATCCTCGCCGATCACATTAAGCGCCATCCGTGACCCTCACGCCCGCCCACGCCAACGCCATCAGCTTCAGCTTCGGGGACAGCCCGGAGCTGGCCGATGCGCTATTGGCGCTGGTGCTGGCGGGCAAGAAGACCGCGACCTGTGGCGACGCTGCGCGACTACGGTGCCGATGGCGAGCCTATGCCCGAGGTTGGCCGCCGGGACATCGTGCTCGATGGAAGAGGGCGCCCGGCCGCGATCATCGAGACGGTCGAACTGACCCAACGCCGCTTCGACGACGTGCCGGAAGCCTTCGCGCTCGCCGAAGGCGAGGGCGACTATGCCGAATGGCGCGCCGGCCACATCGCCTATTTCACCCGCAATGGCGGCTGGTCGCCGGGCCTGATGCTGGTCTGCGAACGCTTCAGGCTTGTCGAGGTCCTCACGTGATGGCCGTCAAGGGTTTCGGGGTCATGGCATTGATGCAGCTAGCAAAATCGACCCCCGTCGGTCGCCGCCTGCTGCCGCATGGGGCGCCCGACGGCACCTATGCCTGCTTCGTCCGCGAGATCCGCTACTGGTCCGGCCCACGTGCCGGGGAGACCGAAGCGCTCGAAGGCGGGGCATGGGAGCTCGACGTCATCACCGACCAGAACCTGCTCTGGGAGTACGAAGACGCAGAGAGCAAGCACAATGGCCTGCCGATCGAGATCAGCTACCGGCCGGGCGGCATCGAACAGCTCGTCGCCCACAACGCCGATTTCAGCCTGGTGCTGCGCATCGCGCTGGCACCGAACCAGCAAACCAACCCAACCAGCTTTGTCGCGCTCGGCACCAATGTCGTGCTGACCGGCATCGCCTTCTTCCAACCGAGGCTCGACCCATGAAATTCACGCTCGATTGGCTCAAAGAGCATCTCGATACCACTGCCTCGGCTGAGGAGGTCGGCAAGGCGCTGACCATGATCGGCCTCGAGGTCGAGGAGATCGTCGATCCGGCCGAGCAGCTCCGGCCCTTCGTCGTCGCCCATGTCGTCGAGGCGAGGCCGCACCCCAATTCCGACCATCTCAATGTCTGCAAGGTCGATGCGGGTACCGGCACGCTGATCGATGTGGTCTGCGGCGCTCCCAATGCCCGCACCGGCATGAGATCGGTGTTCGCCGCGCCCGGCACCTACATCCCGGGCAAGGGCTTCACGCTCAAGGCCGGCGTCGTCATTCGCGGCGAGAAGTCCGACGGCATGCTGTGTTCGGCCGCCGAGCTCGAGCTCAGCAACGACCATGAGGGCATCATCGAGCTGCCGGCCGATGTCCCCGTCGGCCTGCCCTATGTCGACTATGCCAGGCTGGGCGGCGCGGTGATCGACATCTCGATCACCCCCAATCGCGGCGACGCCACCGGCGTCTACGGCGTGGCGCGCGATCTCGCCGCCTTCGGCCTCGGCACGCTGAAGCCCACCGACATGTCGGCGGTCCCCTCCAGCGGCCCGAGCCCCATTGCGCCTTTGCCGCACCTGTTCGCGCCGGGCGAGCCCAAGGCCATCCGCAAGTTTGCCGGCCGCGTCTTCACCGGCATCAGGAACGGCCCGTCGCCCGACTGGCTGCAGCAGCGCCTGCGTGCCGTCGGCCTCCGCCCCATCAACACTGTCGTCGATATCACCAACCTCGTCTCGCTCGGCTGGGGCCGCCCGCTCCACGCCTATGATGCCGACAAGCTCGTCGGCCAGCCGGTGCTCCGCAACGCCAGGGCCGGTGAGAGCTTCGACGCGCTCGACAACAAGCTCTATGCGCTCGACGAGACCATGACCGTCATTGCCGACGACCAGGGTCCGCTCTGCCTCGGCGGCGTCATGGGCGGCATCCGCTCCGGCTGCACCGACGACACCACCACCGTGCTGATGGAATGCGCCAGCTGGGACCCCGATCTCATCGCCCAGACCGGCCGCAAGACCGGCATCGTCTCTGATGCCCGCTATCGCCTCGAGCGCTCCGTCGATCCGGCCTTGACCGAACCCGGGCTCGAGCTCGCCACTCGCCTCGTTCTCGAACTCTGCGGCGGCGCGGCCATGGCGCCGGTGATCTCGGGCGAGGATGTCTTCCCGGGTACCGTCATCGACTTCCCGCTCGCCGAGGTCCGACGCCTGACCGGCCTCCGCTCCACTCCCGAGCAGATCGAGGCGATCCTCGGCCGGCTCGGCTTCGGGCTCGAGGGCTCGGGTGATCGTCGCCGCGTCAGTGTGCCCTCGTGGCGTCCCGATGTCACCATGAAGGCCGACCTCGCCGAGGAGGTGATGCGCATGGTCGGCGTTGACAACGTACCGGTGGAGCCGCTGCCACGGCTTGCCAATGTGGCACCTCGCATCCTGACGACGCTGCAGAACCGCCGCCGCCTCGCCCGTCGCGTGCTTGCCGCGCGCGGCCTCGACGAGGCAGTGACCTGGAGCTTCATCCATGCCGACGAAGCCAGCCGCTTCGGTGGCGGAGCGCCGGAGTTGAAGCTCGCCAACCCCATCGCATCGGAACTCACGGACATGCGACCTTCGCTGTTGCCGGGCCTGCTCGGCGCGGCGCAGCGCAACGCCAATCGCGGCTATGCCGATCTCAAGCTGTTCGAAGTGGGCCAGGTGTTCCTCTCTGTCACCCCCGATGGCCAGCGCACCCATGCCTCCGGGCTGCGGCTCGGCGGATCGCGGCATTGGCAGGGTGCCGGCAAGGTCTCGGTGTTCGACGCCAAGGCCGACCTTGCCGCGCTGCTCGACGCCATGGGCCATGACATCGACAAGCTGCAACTCGTCGCAGAGCCGGCCGCCTGGAGCCATCCGGGGCGCGGCGGCCGCGTGCAACTGGGCCCCAAGCTGACCATCGGGTGGTTCGGCGAGGTGCACCCCAGCCTGTTGCAGCAGTACGACCTTGCCGGTCCGGTTGCCGCTTTCGAACTCGACCTCGACGCCATCCCCGAGCCGCGCCGGAAGCCGACCCGCTCCAAGCCGGCACTGAAGCTCTCGGGCCTGATGCCGCTCAGCCGCGACTTCGCGTTTGTCGTCGATCGCGATGTCGCTGCGGCCACGATCATCAAGGCGGCGCGCGGTGCCGACAAGGCGCTGATCACCGGGGTCGAGGTCTTCGATCTGTTCGAGGGCAAGGGGGTCGGTGACGGACGCAAGTCCGTGGCCATCGCCGTCACCCTGCAGCCCACCGACAAGACCCTGACCGATGAGGAGATCGACCGGGTGTCGACCGCCATCGTCGCGGCGGTGGGCAAGTCGACCGGCGGCGTGCTGCGGACCTGAGGTCACCATGACGGTCCGCCGCGAGCCCGAGGCGAGCGAACCGAGCCGGGCCATTGCCGCAACGGCCCCAGGCGAGACGGTACTCCGTCGCGCCATCCTGGTGACAGCGGTCGGCCTGAGCTGCCTGCTCGGCTACTTCACGACCTATCTGCTGCAGGTTCTGCTCATCCTGGTCGCCGGCTGGTTCCTGCTGCGCCGCCTGTCGCCCGCGGCCGACTTCGACACTGCGGCGCGACTGTTTCTCGTCGCCTTCCTGCTCCTTGCCGCCGGCGAGCTGGTGACCCTGCGCCACCCGGCCGACCTGCTGCCGCTGCTCAACTTCGCGACAATGTTGCTCTACGTGCCGCTGGCCATGTTGTTCCGGCGCGCCGCCGGCCCCTCAAACAGCCGCAAGACCGCGGACTTTGCACTGGCGGGCGCCGCCGTGGGGTTGCTGGTCTCGCTGTTCTTCACCCATGTGCTGCTCGAGCCTCGGGCGGGCGGGAATACCTTCTTCACCGATCCGATCAGGCTCGCCAACACCGCACTGCTCGCCGGCTTCTTCGCCATGATCGGGGCGGCGGCCCATGGCGGCCAGCACCGCTACATCTACTTCCTGGGACCACTGATGGGGCTGGTGGTGATCTTCTCGACCGGCACCCGTACCGGCCTGATAGCGTTTGCCGTGCTGCTCCTCGTTGCGGCTTTCATGCTGGTGCGTCGCAAGCTGCTGGCGCTGTCGCTCAGCCTGGGGCTCGCCTTGTTGTTCGGCGCCGTCGCCTGGCTCGGCGATATCGCCGGGGCGCGCGCAATTACGCTGTTCGATATTGCCGGTCGGTTAGCGGCAGGCGATCATCCGGCCGACCTCGGCACTGCCATCCGCTTCATCCTCTATCGTGCCGGGGGGCAGGCCTTCCTCGATGCCCCGCTCTTCGGACATGGCTGGAGCCGGTTGATGAGTTCGATCGTGCCCTATCTCGATGCCTTCGAGCAGTCGCATGCGGGCCTGCCACACCTGCACGACGACGGCCTCAACTTCGCCGTCGCCAATGGCATGTTCGGGCTCGGCACCTACCTCGTCATGCTGGCCACCCCGCTCACCGCGTGTCTCGCCAGCCCGCGCGACAGCCAGTACCACACCCGCCTCTATGGCTGCGGCCTGCTCACCGTCAGCTACTTCGTGCTGGGACTACCCGACACGATGCTGAGCTTCCCGCTCCACAACACGCTCTATGTCGTGCTGACCGCCCTGCTGCTCAACTACTGTCGCGACGCACGCGCCTGACGACAATATCGCGGCAGTGCCGCCCAGCGCCCCTGCTGCGCCTTCTGCCAGCCGACATCCAGCTCCGCCCGCACCTCGATCGCGCCGAAATCTGCCATCGGACCGCGCTGCGCGATCTCCAGCGCCTCGGCCATGTCGGCGGCCTCGATGATCAGAATGCCACCCAGCTGCTCCTTGGTCTCGATGAAGGGGACCGTCCGTCAGCGAGACCCTGCCCGAGCGGCGACGCACCACCACGGCCCCTGCCGCCTCCGCCAGCGCCAGGGCGCTGACATAGTGCCCGCTCTCGATCAGCGCGGCATCGGCATCGCGATTGTCGAGGTCGAACCGGGAGAGCTCCTCCGGGCTCAGCTGGCCGATTCGGTCGGCATCGATATGGAACAGGCAGACAAAGCGCATGATCTCACCTCATGTTGACGATCTGGTCGACCGGCACCATGTCAAATCGACAGCCCGGTCAGTACCGCGCGTCCTCGAGGCCGCAGAACGGATCTACCGGGCTGTGCCGGTTCCACGCGATATGCCCCAGCAGTGCCTCGACCACGGCCCGCTGCATCGTCTCGGTGGTCGAGTAGGCGTTGATGTAGGTGGGCACCCGCGGCGCATCGTAGAGCATGTAGGGGTAGCCGAACGAGATCATCAGCGTCGGGATGTCGTGCCAGTGGCGCTGCATCGCCTTGCCGAAGTGCCCGGTGAGCCCCAGCCAGTCGAGGTAGATTCGCCCGCGTGTCAGCAGCGTCTCGTCGCCGAACAGATAGAGGATCAGGTCGAATGCCTCGGGCTTCACCATCGTGCCGGGGTCGTACATCGCCACCTCGAAGCCCCGTGCCGCGAGCAGTTCGGGCAGCCTGAACGGCAGCGGCTCGCGAAAGAACGGGAAGACGATTCCGCCCGACACCACCAGCACCCGCCTGTGCTTCGCGGGGTCGAGCGGCAGCAGCTGCTGGGTATCCTTGACCAGCGTCGGCGCCCGCCGCGCCACTGCATCGGCATAGGCGCGGGTCCCCGGACTTGCGGTCGCTCCGGCCTTCGCCGCCGGCCGATGCAGGCCCAGCGCAGCCTTGAGTGCCAGCTGGCGCAGCACCGCTTCGTCGATCCGCGCCGGCTCGAGCCGCCCGTCCGCGAGTGCCGCCTCGAGGTATCCCAGGTCCCGGTCGGGATCGTCGGAGAACAGGATAATGTCGCACCCGGCGGCAATGATCTCTGGCAAGTGGACGCTGCGCTTCGACCAGGCGCCGAGCCCCGCCATGCCCGTCGCATCGGACACGATCAGTCCGTTGAAGCCCAGTTCGTGCCGCAACAGGTCCTCGTTGAGCAACCGGCTGATCGAGGCCGGGCGGAAGGCCTCGACCCCGGCTTCGGGATCGCCTTGCCTGACGAAGGCCGGCAAGGCAATGTGCGCCGACATCACCGACAGCACACCAGCCTTGATCGCCGCGCGGTACAGCCGCCCGAAAGTCCCCTCCCAATCCGCCATCGAGAGGGGGTTGATGGTTGTCACCAGGTGCTGGTCGCGATCATCGAAGCCCTCGCCCGGCCAGTGCTTGACCGCCGCGGCGATGCCGTGCTGCTGGAATACCCTGAGCTGTGTCAGCGCATGCCGCTCGATTGTCGCCACATCCGAGCCGAAACCGCGCGTTGCCACGATAGCGCTGCGGAATGCGGCGTTGATGTCGAGGACCGGGGTGAAGCTCCAGTTGATGCCGGCGGCCCGCGCTTCCTCGGCCATGATCCGACTGACCTCGGCGGTCACCTCGGGATCGTCAATGGCCGCCAGCGCCAGCGGATTGGGCATCTCCACCCCGAACGGCAGGCTCATGCGGCTGCCCTCGAGGTCGGCCGAAACCAGCAGCGGCGTCGGTACTGCCGCGTTGAGCGTGGCCACCAGAGCCCGCTCGTCATGGGCATCACCTCCCATGTGCCGGGTAATGCCGCCTGGCCGGAAGGCCTTGATCCGCTCGACATCGGCGGGATCGTGCCCCGCCGAGCGCAGGTTGAACAGCTGCCGCAGCTTCTCGTCCGGCGTCAGCGCCGCAAGGCGCTGGCGCACCCAGTCGAGCGCGGCAGCGTCGAGGTGGAAGGGGGCTTGCGCGAGCTGCTCGTAGATCATGCGGGTCTCCGGTTCGTGGGCGCCACTATGCCCGATCCGTTCTGGAAATCCCGCTGCAAATCATGCCGCGAGCCGGTCCAACCACTTGATCAGTTGCACCCGCGATCGCCCGGCACCGACCTTGAAGCCGGCCGGTACGCCGTCGAACACAATCAGCGTCGGCATGGCGCGCACATCGAAGGCCTCCATCGTTGAGTACCGATGGACGCTATTGGTCGACCGCAGACAAAGCCATGACCTCGCGCTCGCGTGGATGGCCCAGAGACAAGAACGCCGCCGGGATGTCCCAGCGGCGCTTCGAAGCAGTGGCGAGTGTCGCGCCCGCTCAGGCGGCGTGGCTCTCGAGCCACTTGGCGAGGCCGGCCTTCGGGGTGCCGGCGCCGATCTTCATGTCGGCAGCCTCGCCGCCCTTGAACAGGATCATCGTCGGAATCGAGCGTACGCCGTACTTGACGGTGGTGTTCGGGTTCTCGTCGACGTTCAGCTTGACGATCTTCACCTTGCCCTTGAGTTCGGTGGAGAGTTCTTCGAGCACCGGCGAGATGGCGCGACACGGGCCACACCACTCGGCCCAGAAATCGACGAGCACAGGCTCCTTGGAGGACAGGACTTCCTCGCCAAAGTTGGCGTCGGAAACGTGGGTTGTCATTGAGGTTTGCCTTTTGGGTTGAAAGCGGCGGTCTGTTTGATACAAAAGCTAGGTAGAGTCCAGAGTGAGTTCAACGAACGTCACCGGATGGTGAACCCCCGCGCCGCTTCCGCCAAAGCAGCGTCAGGCAATTTTAGCAGCGATTCCAGGCTAGTCCACAAAATAGCGGTTTCGATCCGCTGGCCGGGGAAAACCTGCCGTGCAGCAAACGCATAGAGCGCCAGCTGGGCGAGGTAGGCCGGCCTCACCTGTTCCGGCACCAGGGCGGGCGCCGCGTCCGACTTGAAGTCGACAATCAGCACGCCCTCCGGGGCCATCACGACGCGGTCGAGGCGTCCCGCCAGCGTCACCGGCTGGCCATGGCGCAGTGCCTCGACGAGAAACGGCACCTCGGCCCGGCTCTGCGGGCCGAACAGCGGCGCAAGCTCGGGCCTCGAGAGGATCGACAGCGCCTTGCCGGCCAGCACCGGGTGCTGGTCCGGGGCGCCGGGCAGCAGCACCTCGAGCGCCCGCGCCGCGACCTGCCGCCGATCCTCCTCGGCGACGCGGCCCAGGTGCTGCAGCAGCGCGTGCAACGCCGTGCCCGTCTGCCGCGCGGTCTCCGGATCGAGGCTCTGTTCGACGCGGCTGGCGAGCGCCAGTCCCGGATCGGCATGCTCGCGCAGCGTCGAGGGCCGGATGATCTGACGCGGTCGGTGCGGCGGCAGCGGCGGCAATTCGAGGCCGGCGGGACGCGTCAGCGCTTCAGCCGCGCCTTGCTGCAATGGCGTCGGTGCCGGCCGCCGCGCCGGATAGCAGATCGCCGTTACTTCGCCGCCGGCGTCGCTCACCGTCTCGCTCGATGGCGCAAGTCCCTGCGCCACCGCCTCGTACCACGAACCCTCGGCTCTGCCCTGCTTGGTCAGGTATCCAGTGACGTAGAGTTCGTCCTCGGCCCGTGTCATCGCCACATAGAGCTTGCGCCAGTACTCGGCCTGCTGTGCCGCCTCCGCCGCCTGCCGGTGTTCGAGGGTCGCCGGCACGTGCGCAGCGAGCGAACCGGCATGCACGAAGAGCGGCGGCTCGGCCCTGAGATAGACCGAGCGCCGGTCGCGCCCTTTTTCCGTGCTCGCCGCATCTGCGAGAATGACGATCGGCGCCTCGAGACCCTTGGCGCCATGCACCGTCATCACCCTGACCCCGGCACCGCCTTCCGCCAGCTCGCGCTTGATCGTCACCTCGCGCCCCCGAAGTTCGGCGAGAAAGCCCAGCAGCGAGGGTTGCTCCGACTGCTCGTAGTGCAGCGCCAGGTCGAGGAACTCCGCCACCACGTCGTCGATCTCGCTGCCGAACCGACCGCGCATCCGCCTGAGCCCGCCGCCGGCATAGAGCACGTCGGCGAACAGGTTGAACGGCCGCTCGAAGTCGAGCCGGTTGCGCCAGGCCCTGAGCTGGGTCGAGGCTGCCTGCACCGAAGCGATTTCCGCCCGCTCCAGCGCCCGCCACAGCCATTCGCCCTTTGGCCGCCCGTAGGCCACAGCCGCCAGGTCGTCCTCGCTGACCTCGAACAGCGGCGAGCGCAGCAGCGCCGCCAGTTGCAGGTCGTCTGCCGGGTTGCTCAGCACATCGCCGAGCGCCATCAGGTCGAGCACTCCGATGTGGCTGGTGACGGCCAGCCGGTCGGCCCCCGGTGTCGGGATGCCGGCCCGGATCAGCGCGCGGATGATCTCGTGGAACAGCACGCTCCGCACCTGGACCAGGATCAGCACGTCGTCCGCCACAACCGCCCGCCCGCGCGGACCGAGCGGGCGCCGCATCTCGATCCACTGCCGGATCTCGCGCGCGATGCGTTCAGCGAGGCGCCGCTGCGCGCTCTGCGTCACAACGGCCGGCGGCTCGGTGGGCCAGTTCTCGGCATCGGACTCCTCGGCCAGCTCCCGGGTCGGCGGCCACAGCGTCACTGTTCCGCCCGGCTCGGCCCGCGCCGAGCGGTGTACCATGCCGTCCTCCTCGAGCGCCCCGGCCCTGAGGTCGGCGCGACCGAACACCTGGTCCACCGCCTCGAGGATGTTGGGGAGAGTGCGGAAGCTGTGCTGCAACGGCACGTGCCTGACTTCGAAATGCGCGGCTCGGGCGCTGAACGCGAATCTCCGGCCGGCATCGACGAAGATTTCGGGCTGGGCGCCCTGGAACGAGAAGATCGACTGCTTCTGGTCGCCCACGGCGAACAGTGTCCGTGGCCGGTCCGCAGCGCTGTCGCCGAAGAAGAAATCGTCGATCAGGGCCCCGATCACCCGCCACTGCTCGGGGTTGGTGTCCTGCCCCTCGTCGACGAGAATGTGTGACAGACCCGCGTCGAGCTTGTAGCGCACCCAGCTGCCGCGCGCCTCGTCGTTGAGCAGGCGCGCCAGGCTCTCGATCAGGTCGTCGAAGTCGAGCAGCGAGCGGGCCCGCTTGGCCCTCTCGTAGTGCCCGGCGATCGCGCCGACAATCTCGAGCAGGGCCTCGCTGCGCGCCACCAGTTCGGCCGCGACCAGATCGCGACTGAGCGATTCGAGCCGTGCCGCTTCGTCGGCGAGTCGTTCGGCGACATCAGGAACGAACGCTGCCACCGACTTCTTCAGGAGCCGCTGCCGCGCCGTTCCCTCCTGGGTGAGGTAGGCGTCCAGCAGCGCCGCGGCCTCCGGTCGCTCCGGCGCGATGCGACCCAGCTTGTCGACGAAGTCGTTGCCGTCCGGATCGGGCCGGACATGCGAAAAGATCGCTGCATGATCCGACCGGCTCAGGCCGTAGCCGCGGCTGATCTCCTCGTAGACGGCCTCGATCGTGCCAACCGGCCCGATCGCCCGGCGCAGGTCCCGGCGGGCCCGCTCCGGCGCCGCAAGCACCCGGCGCAGCGTCCGCTGCTGGTTCAGCGCCTCGGTGATCGCCATTTCGATCTGGAAGTCGCTCATCAGTCCGAACAGCGTCTCGACCGCGTGCGCGGCGCCGCTGCCGCGCAGCCCGGCCGCGATGACGCTCTCCCGTGCGGCGAGCAGCATGCCGTCACGCTCGTGCTCCTCGAGGACGGTGAAGTCGAACGGCACTCCTGCCTCGCCCGGAAAGCGGTGCAGCACGCTCTCGCAGAAGGCGTGGATGGTCTGGATCCTGAGGCCACCCGGCGTCTCGAGCGCATGGGCGAACAGCGACCGTGCGCGCAGTTGCATGGCCGGCGTGGGCGCCACGCCGCCGAGAGCGACGAGGTCGGCAACCAGTCTCGCCTCGTCGGCGAGCGCCCATTGCCCCAGCCGCTGTGCCACCCGGCCGCGCATCTCTGCCGCCGCCGCCTTGGTGTAGGTGAGGCACAGGATTTCCTCCGGTCGCGCGCCGCCGAGCAGCAGCCGCAGTACCCGGGCGGTCAGCACGTAGGTCTTGCCCGATCCGGCATTGGCCCGCACCCAGACCGATCGACCGGGATCGGAGGCCGCGCGCTGGTTGGCGATGATCGCGTCCGGCATGGGGTTGAGCAGGCGCCGGCTCATGGGTCGTCCACTCCCGCCGTCAGCGTCCACTCGTCGGTGCGGGCCAGGTGGTCGAAGTCGCCCACAAAGCGCTTGCGTCCGGTCTCGACCCGTGGCCGGACGCGTGCCGTCATGGCCAGCCCGTCGCGAATCAGGAAGGCCTCGACATGGCCCTGGGTGCGCCGCACGATCTCGTCCACCGCCGCCATCAGCGCCATGCCGTTGCGCAGCCTGAACGGCTTGACCTGGAAGGCCGCCGGCCCCAGCCCGATCTTGATGTAGGTGAGGGCGGAGCTGTCATGGCCGGCGAGGCCCGGGAATGCGCCGGCCTTGGCCATCGCTGCCTCGAGCAGCAGTTGCGGTGCCTCGAACGCCGTCATCTCCTTGGGTTGCGGCACCCCGCCGGTCTTGAAGTCGATGATCTCGCGCGTGCCGTCGCGTCTGAGGTCGATGCGGTCGGCCTTGCCCACCAGCGTGAAATTGTCGAGCGCCGGGAACACCCACTCACCCTTGGTCTCGGCAAGGCGGACCGCGATCTCGGCGTCGCGCTCGCGCTCGAAGGCGAGGAACTGCTGCGCCGCATGTTCGAAGCGCTTCAGCCAGATGTCGCGGCGTTCCGTGATCGCGTCGAGCCCGGCAAATTCGGCCCGCGCCATCGCCATCATCTGCTCCAGCGCATCGACGGCGGCAAGGTCCAGCCCTGCCGCCACGAAACGTTCGAACACGGCGTGGATCATCGTGCCGCGCTCCCGCGCGCTCGGTTCGCTCCCAAACGGCTCGAGGCGCCGCAGCCCCAGAACGTGCCGGGCGTAGATGTCGTAGGGCGAGCGCATCAGCGGCTCGATCTCGGTGATCGACAGCCGGCGCGGTCGCATCGCGGCAGGTGGGCAGGGCGTCGGCCGCGGCGCAGGACGCGGCATTCCGGCATCGTCGATCGCTTCTGCCTGGCGCAGCCATGTCGCCCGCGGCCGGAGCGCCTTTGCCGACGTCTCGCCGATCAGCGCGTCCAGCCGCTGCAGCAGCGGCGACGGCAGGGCCGGCGAGGTGCCGATGCGCGTTGCGTAGGCAATGAGCACCTCGGCATTGCCCATAGCCATGGTGAAGTCGTGCGCCGCCTGCCCCTGCTGCCGCTCCGGCGGCTCGAGCCCGACCGCGATCCGCATCGAGCGGCTGAGCCAAGGCCCGGGATCGGCGACCGGCGGCCACACGTCCTCGTTCAGTCCGGCGAGGATCATCAGGTCGGGGCTCATCAGCCGCGCCTCGAGTTCGCCCCAGATGGCGATGTCGTCGCGGCCGCCCGGCGGCACCGCTGCCTTGAGTCCGGCGACCAGCGCCTCCAGCACCGATTCGAGCAGACGTGGCGGGAACGCCGTCCCTGCCGCACCGAGCCCGGCGACCTCCTCGGCCCAGCGTCGGAACTCAGGCATTCCCGGCAGCTCGGCACCGTCCGCCAGCCCGTCTATCGCGCCGACGAGGGCCGCCGCAAGCTCCATTGCCACGAGGTGCGGCCGCTCGTGCAGCGCCACGGCCGGGGCGAGAGCCGTGCCCAGCCGCTTCAGTACCTCGAGCAGCTCCGGGTCGTCGGTCAGCGCCAGTAGCCCCGGCAACCCGGCCCGCGGCCGCTGCGCGCGCAGCTTGAGGTCCAGCCGGTCGGCAGCCCGTCGCACCACCTGCCGCTCGAGCCCGAGACGCACGGCGCCATTGTGCAACAGTGCAATGGTGTCGACCGGGGCGAAGTTGCCGTCGGCGACCGCCAGCACCTGTCGTGCCAGCCGGCCGGCGCTCGACTGGAACAGCGGCGTTCCCGCCGGATCGTCGACGACGATGCCGTGTCGCCCGAGCTCCACCGAGATCCTGCGTCCCAGGTTCTGGTCGCGGGTCACGATGCCGACGGTGCGCCCTTCGGCCAGCGCCGCGCGCGCCGCGAGCGCCACCGCGCGAGCCTCGAGATCCGCAGTGCGGGCCGCGACGATGCCGACCCCGGCCAGCGCCGGCTCGAGGTCGAACCCGTCGCGCCAGCCACCCCAGCCGGACGTTTCATCCGCTGGCGCCAGCGCCGCGCGCAGCAGGGCGGTGCGCGGATGTTCGCCCCCCAGGTCGATCACCTCGCCGACGCCGGCTCCCAGCCGGCGCAGCAGCTTCATCAGCCCGTATTGCGGGTGGCTCTGCGTGGTCTCGCCCTCGAGCAGCCGCTTGTGCCGGTCGGGGCCCAGCGACGTGTCCACGCCCGGCAGCACCAGCACACCGCGCTCGAGGGCGGTGATGGCGGCGAGCAGTGCTGCCGTTGCCGGGATCGAGCCGGTCGAGCCGGCCGCAATCACCGGCCGCGCCCCGTAGGTCAGCTTGGCGGCGTCCGCCTGCCGGTTCAACCGCGCGTTGCGCGCAACGGCCGCATCGAGCTTGCCGCGCTCCGAGAGAATGGCCGGCCAGCCCTTCAGCACCACGTCGAGGAAACCCAGGATCTGCTGCCAGTTTCCGGCCAGATCCTCGGGCACCAGCGTGCGGAACGCTTCCGGCTGCACCGCCTCGATGGCGATGTCGTCGAACAGCGTTCCCAGGGAATCGGCGAGCCAGAACACCTCTGCCGCGCTGGGAGGGGTGGCGAAGCTCCCGGATCCCTCGGCGAAGGCCCGCACCAGGTGCGACAGCGTCAGGCGACGCTCCAGCGCCGACGCAACCGGCGGGGTCGGCGGCACGTCGAAAGGCGGCAGGAACGGCTCCTCTTCGCCTGCCTCGCCGCCGAAGGTGCGGATGTCGGGCAGCAGGACCGCGCCGCCGCCCTGTCGCGCAAACGCTTCGGCCAGTTTCAGTCGCGCCCGCCTGGTCGGCACGATGATGGTCACGTCGCTGAGCCAGAACGGCCCCTCCCGCCGCCAGTTGCCGATCAGCGTGCCGTCCAGCACCCGCGCCGCGAGCGTGGGGAGGAAGGGTACGTCAGGGCCGATGGTGAACAATGAGTCGCGGCGCATGTCTCCGAGTTGACCGGGTGCCGCCGACGATGTCCAGCGTACTTACCCGTTCCGTCCGTCGCGGAAGGCGATCCGGGCAGTCCGTCCTGAGCCGCCGGGCGGAACCGCGAGCGTCACCACTGCGTGGGCGCGGGCCGTCAGTTCTGGTGCGCGCTCGGCCCACTCGACGAGGACGATCGCCTCCGGATCGTCGAACAGCCCCAGTTCGTCGATCTCACGTGGCTCCACAAGCCGGTAGAGATCGGCGTGGAGGATGCGCCAGCCATTGCCGGCATAGGGCTGCAACAGCGCAAAGGTCGGGGAGGGCACCTCGAGATCGGCCTCATCCGTCAGCGCCCGGATGATGGCCCGTGCCAGCGCGGTCTTGCCGGCTCCGAGATCGCCTGCGAGCAGGACCAGGTCCCCGGGCGCGAGCAGCGCGGCGAGGCGCGCACCCAGTGCATCCGTCGCGGCCTCGTCGGCCAGCAGCACTTCCTCTGCCAACGCCGTCCTCCGGTGCTCGGGGCGCCGCTACTCTGCGGCGCCTGCCATTTCGACATCGCTCGGCAGGCTGACGATTACCCGGCTGCCGCGTGGCTCGCGCCGTTCGATGCTGATCGTGCCGCCATGCAGGCTGACGAAGGCCCTTACGATCGCGAGCCCGAGTCCCGCCCCGCGCTGCCGCGCCATGCCGCTCGCCGGCTCGTTCCGGTCCTGCATGGCGGCGCGCATTTCCTCGCTCATCGCCGTGCCCTCGTCCTCGACGGTGAACTGCATGCGTCCGGTTCGGCCCGAGACGATCAGCCGGATCTCGCCGCCGGGTTCGGAGAACCGCGCCGCGTTCGAGAGCAGGTTGTAGAGCACCTGCACGATGCGGGTGCCGTCGGCGACGAATGGCGGCAGGTCCGGCTCGATCACCACCGTAAGATTGATCGGCGTTTCGCCATTGACGGCGGGGAAGGTCGCTACCACGCCGGCGCGGGCCTTCTCGACCAGCGCGGCGACGTCGAGTTGTTCGGGCCGCAACTCGGCGATGCCCGCGTCGACCGTCGCCAGATCGAGGATGTTGTCGATCAGCACCCCCAGCGTCACGCTGGAGGCCCGGATGTAGTCGGTATAGCCGCGCTGCCTGTCGTTGAGCTCGCCCGCCGTGCCCGAGGCGAGCAGGTCGGCAAAGCCGATGATGTTGGTGAGTGGCGAGCGCAGCTCGTAGCTGACATTCTGCACGAACGCGTCCTTCAGCCGGTCGGCGGTCAGCAGGGCCTCGTTCTTTTCCTTGAGCACGCGCTGGTAGTTGGCACTCTCGGTGACGTCGAGGAATGTCATCATCGTCTGTCCGTCGGGCAGGCGGACGATGGCATAGTCGATGAGCTTGCCATCGGCGCGGGCGATCCTGCCCTGCCTGTCTGAGCGGGTTGGATTGAGATCGATGATCGAACCCTTGAGGTCGCGCCAGATCGCCGCCCCGTCCTCTGGCATCGCCCGGCTGACGGTGGCGGCCACCTGGTCGATATGCGGGTTGTCGGCGAGCACGTTGGTGGGCAGCTTCCACAGGCTGGAGAGCCGGGGGTTGGAGAGCGTCAGCCGCCCGTTGGTGCCGAACACCGCCACCGCCTCGGTCAGCGCATTGAGGGTCGAGCGCTGCACGTCCAGCACGGCCCGGTGCTGGCTCTTGAGGATCAACTGGTCGGTGATGTCCTCGAAAACGTAGATGACGCCGCCCTTGGGTCCGGCCGGCGCCGCGATCACCTGTACGGTCCGGCCGTCTGGCAGGTGCCAGGGATCGAGTTCCTTGGGGCCTTTGAGCTGGTAGGTAGCGAGGTGCCGGGCGCGCCAGCTTTGGTAGTCGGGCTCGTTGGGCAGCCTGCCATCGGTGCGCAGCCGGTCGAGGATCACCCGTTCGTCCATGCCTGGTTTCAGCCAGTTGGGATCGAGCCCCCAGAGAGCGCAGTAGGCGCGGTTGAACTGCACCAGTTCGCGCGCTGCGTTGAAGATGGCGATCGGGGTCGCCAATGCATCGATGATGGCGCTGAGGTGCGCGAGGCTCGCGTCCTTTTTCGGCTCCGACTGGCGCGCATGCAGGTATCCGGCCGACCCGCCAGCCAGCGGGAACTCGACCATCTCGAAGCTGCCAGCCTCGCCCAGCACCAGTTCGTGCGCTCCACCATCGGCCCCGCGGCGGGGCTCAGCCAGTTCGGCCGGCTGCGCCTCGCTGCCGCGCCGCCCCAGGGTCCGGGCGAGGTCGTGATAGGGCGCGTTGGCATAGCTGATCCGACCTGCTGCATCACGCAGGAAAGCGGGCTCGCCCAGCCGCGCGAGCAGCGTCCTGGCAGTAGCCGGGTCATCCGTGGCGACCGACGCATCGGCCTGCACGCGGGCCGGTCTGAGCCGGAGCGAGGCACCGTTCCCGAGCACCGAGCCGACCGCCCGTACCTGGCGGCCGTCACGCGCGGTGAGGCTGGTTTCGAAACCGCGTCCGCCGACCCGCAGGCCCTCGATCGCGGTCGCCAGATCGTCAGCATCGGCATCGGTCAGCCACGAGGCGAAGTCGAGCACCGCCTCGGGACGACGGCCCGGCGGCAATAGTGCGCCCGGCTGGCCGAGGAAGCGGGGACCCTCGCCCGTGTCGGTCCACAGCACCACCAGTTCGCGGGTCGCCGACAGCAGCGCCTCGTACTGGTCGACCAGTGCCCGGAGGCCGGCGATCTGGTCGGCGGCCCTCAGCCGGGCCTGTCGGCCTTCGCGCAGCATGCCGCGCACCACCGACACCGCGATCAGCGCGAAGGCACCTGCGCCGAGCGCGATCGCGAGGGGTGCCGCCCCATCACGTTGCTGACGGAAAGGCCCTGGGCGAGGCTCGGCGTGGCAGTGGCCAAGGTCACGAGACTGGCGGCGAGTCCCGCGAATCCGAGTACGTTCCGGAAGTGATCCGGCCCCATGCGTTGCCCCTAGCCCGATAATGTCCGCAGCAAAGTCCGCACCGGAGGCGGGACCTGCCAACACCGCACACGATGCCGCGCCGAGCCCCCAACTGATTCGCCGCGGAGTTCGCCGGACCAGAACCCGTAACCGGCGAATCACCGAACCTTACCGGGCGGGGAATCGCGCCAAAAGAGTCAAATTGCGTGTGGAGAGCGGGGAATGCGTCCACAAAGGGAGTTGACCCCGGACCGAACAGTGAACGCTTCGTTAACGTGGCCCGATTTGCCACGGGTTTTTTCCTCCGGGCGGGAGGCCGGACGGTGACAGGGGCAGGCCGGTGCCCACCCCTTCCGATGTCACCTCGGCCGTCGCCTCAGTAGCGGTACTGGCCGGATTTGAACGGGCCGTCGGGCGCGACCCCGATATAGTCGGCCTGTGCCTTGCTGAGCCGGGTCAGCTTGGCACCGAGCTTGGCGAGATGCAGTTCAGCGACCTTCTCGTCGAGGTGCTTGGGCAGCACGTGCACCTTGTTTTCGAGCGAGTCGCCATTGGTCCACAGCTCGATCTGCGCCAGCGTCTGGTTGGGCGAAGGAAGCGCTCATCACGAAGCTCGGGTGCCCGGTAGCATTGCCCAGATTCACCAGCCGGCCCTCGCTTAGCAGTACGATTCGCCTGCCGGGCGCGAGCTCGACGATATCGACCTGCGGCTTGACGTTGGTCCACTTGAAGTTTCTGAGCTCGGCGACCTGGATCTCGTTGTCGAAGTGGCCGATGTTGCAGACGATGGCCATGTCCTTGAGGTTGCGGATGTCGTCGAGGGTCACGACGTCCTTGTTGCCGGTCGCCGTCACGACTATGTCGGCGCGATGCGCCGCGTCCTCGAGCGTCACCACCTCGTACCCGTCCATCGCCGCCTGAAGTGCACAGATCGGATCGACTTCGGTCACCAGCACCCGGGCACCGGCGCCGCGCAGCGACTGGGCCGAGCCCTTGCCGACATCGCCATAGCCGCAAACGAGGGCGACCTTGCCCGCCATCATCACATCGGTACCACGACGGATGGCATCGACGAGGCTCTCGCGCGTGCCGTACTTGTTGTCGAACTTGGACTTGGTGACGCTGTCGTTGACGTTGATCGCCGGGAAGGGCAGCTCGCCCTTCTGCTGCAGCTGGTAGAGCCGCATGACACCCGTGGTGGTCTCCTCCGAGACGCCGCGGATCGCCGCCTTGATGCGCGAATAGAAGCTCGGGTCCTTGCTGAGCCGCTTCTTGATGGTGGCAAAGAAGACCTCTTCCTCCTCGCTGTGCGGATTGGACAGCACCGAGGCATCGGTCTCGGCCTTGGCGCCCACCAGCACCAGCATGGTGGCGTCGCCGCCGTCGTCGAGGATCAAGTTGGGGGTGAGGCCGCTCGGCCAGTCCATCATTCGGTCGGTGTAGTCCCAGTATTCGGTAAGCGTCTCGCCCTTCCTCGCAAAGACCGGGATGCCGGCGGCGGCGATCGCGGCTGCCGCATGGTCCTGGGTCGAGAAGATGTTGCAGCTCACCCAGCGCACCTCGGCGCCGAGCGCCTTGAGCGTCTCGATCAAAACTGCCGTCTGGATGGTCATGTGCAGCGAACCGGCGATGCGGGCGCCCGCGAGCGGCTGGCTTGCGGCGAATTCCTCGCGGATCGCCATCAGTCCCGGCATCTCGATCTCGGCCATGCCGATTTCCTTGCGGCCGAACTCGGCAAGCGAGATATCCTTGACGATGTAGTCGCTGGTGCTGGCCATCGGCCCTGTCTCCGTTCCGTGCTGTCGGGCCGCCTTATACTGAAGCCGGCCCAAGCGATCAACCGGGATATAAAGAAAGCTTTATATCCGTTGACCAGGGCGCGCCTGCGCATCAGCGGTCCGCGACCAGTCCTCCCGTCGCGGGGCAGTGCCGCTGACGGGGGTTGGAAAACCGGCGATAGGCCGGCTACGCCGTGGCGCCGTCTGCGTCTTCGTCGAAGCCGTTGTTGACCAGCGTAGTGATGGCGTCGAGTGCCTCGCGCGCCTGCCGTCCGGTCGCCTGCACCAGGATGGTCGAGCCCGGCCCAGCCCCCAGCATCATCAGGCCCATGATCGAATTGCCATTCACCGCCTGGCCGTCACGGACCACCTTGATCTCGGCATCGAAGCACTCAGCGGTACGCACGAAGCGCGCCGAAGCCCGCGCGTGCAGCCCCTTGCGATTGACGATTGTCAATCGCTGCGCAAGTGCCCTATCCGATCCTGCCGCAGTATCCATGGCGCATACAATGCCGGAAACCGGCCTATCCGCCAAGCGTCTCGCTGGCGACATTGATGTACTTCCGGCCGGCATCGGCGGCGGCGTTGACCGCCGCCTTGATGTCGAGATCGGCGCGCACCCGGGCGAGCTTGACCAGCATGGGCAGGTTCACCCCGCAGATCACTTCGACATTGCGTCCGTGCATGGCCGAGATGGCGAGGTTCGAGGGCGTACCGCCGAACATGTCGGTGAGGATCACCACACCCTGGCCCTGGTCGGCGCGCCCGACGCTGTCGAGGATGTCCTCGCGCCGCTGCTCCATGTCGTCGTCCGGCCCGATGGCGACGGTTTCGACGAAGTCCTGCGGACCGACCACATGCTGGAGAGCGGACTTGAATTCATCGGCGAGCGCACCGTGCGTCACCAGAACCATGCCGATCATGCAATATCCCCGTACTGGTTCCGGCGCAGCGCCTACTGGCACTCACGACGAGCGGCGACGAAGTGTCGACCGCACGGGGAGCCGATTCAAGTGGTTTTTTGTCGCGATCCCCGACGGTGTGCCGGCAGCGCCCGCACCGCCTCGCGGATCAGCAGCAACTGGTGGCGAGCATCGATCACCCCGGCCCGCGGTACCGGTGCCCGCATCAGCCGCACCCCGAGCAACTCAGTCGAGAGCGCATCCTCCTCGACCATCCGTTCCATCGTGTCGACCAGGTCGACGACCAGATCGAGCGGCGCCTCGGCGAGGAACGGGCGGCTGACGATGCCGCGGCCGCGCAGTTCGATCAGGCCCTCGATGGCCTTTGGTGCCTGCATCCTCAGTCCCTTGCCGACCCGCACGACGTCCACGCGATCGTCAGACACCAGCCGGCCGCCCAGGCCACGGGTCTCCCACTCGTCGATCAGCTCGAGCGCCAGCAGCGACTTGCCGGCCCCTGAAGGACCGCGCAGGATCAGTCCCGAACCGCCCAGCACCAGCGCCGTCGCATGGATGTTCTGTGTCTCGCTCATCGCCGTTTCTCAGTTTGGGCGCGCCTGAGGGTGACCGTGAACAGGGCGCCGCTGCGGTCGGTCCGGTTGGCGGCACTGATCGTGCCACCATGCGCGTCGATGATCTGCTTGGAGATGGCAAGTCCCAGCCCTGAATGGTCGCCGAAGCTCTCGCCTTCCGGCCGGTCAGTGTAGAAACGCTGGAAGATACGGGAGATATCGCCGCGGATGCCCGGTCCCTCGTCGGCGACCGTCAGCACCAGCCGGTCCTCCTGCGTGGTAATCGTCACCGTCACCCTGCCGCCCTCGGGCGAGAACGACACCGCGTTGTCGATCAGGTTGTTGAGCACCTGCGCGAGCCGGCTGTCGTGCCCCATCACCACCGGTGTGAAGCGCCCGGCCGTGACGTCCAGCACCACATCGACCTTGCGGTTGGCCGCCACGTCCTTCTGGATCGATACCATTGCCTCGGCGAGTTGCCCGATATCGACTCGCTCGGCACTGCGGCGGGCCAGCTCCGCGTCGAGCCGGCTGGCGTTGGAGATGTCCGAGATCAGCCGGTCGAGGCGGCGCACGTCGTGCTGGATGATGGCGTTCAGCCGCTCCCGATCCTCCGCCCGCTTGGCCCGCGGCAGGGTCTCGACGGCGCTGCGCAGCGAGGTCAGCGGATTTTTCAGTTCGTGCGCGACATCGGCCGCGAAGCGTTCGATCGCCTCGATCCGGTTGTAGAGCGCCGAGGTCATCGAGCGCAGCGCCCGGCTCAGGTGCCCCACCTCGTCCGTGCGCTCGGGGAATTCCGGGATCTCGGCCCGACTCGACACCGTTGAGTGCACCTCCTCGGCCGCGCCGGCGAGACGACGGAGCGGCCCGGCGATGGTGCTGGCCATCAGCAGCGACAGGATGATCTGCACCGTCGCCGCGACCAGCGCGATGCGCAGCAGCCCCCAGCGCTCGGCGCTGGCGATCTGGTCGATGTCGCCGGGCTGGGTGGAAAGCAGCAGCACGCCCACCGTGGCGCGCACCCGTTGCACCGGCACCGCCACCGACACCACCAACTGGTGCTTGCTGTCGACCCTGACGATGGCGGTCGCCGCCCCGGTCAGCGCTGCCGCAACCTCCGGGTAGCGCGTGCCCTCGTCGGCGCCCAGTTCCTGGTATTGCGGATAGTCGTCGCCGGGCAGCCAGTCGGCCACCGCGTTCCACCAGTCGAGCAGAAAAAAGCTCGGAGCCTCCGGCTTCTTCGAGACCTGCTTGAGCAGTTCGCCACGCGCATAGAGGTTGGCGCTGTCGAGGATCAGCAGGCCCTGTTGATCGTAGATCCGCGCCCGCGTCCGCGTTGGCGTCACGAGGTTGCGCAGCAGTGGCGCCACCCGTTCGGGATTGATCGGGAACTCTAGGCTCGGGTCGAAAAAGCTCAGTGGCGATATTGTGTTGCTGCCCTGCAGTTCAAGCAGCCGGTCCGGATTGACGGTGATCACGTCGCTGTCGACCGTCGCCGAGGCGGCGATGGCGGCCGAAATGATCTCGCCCTGTACCCTGAGGCTCTGCACCCGCGCTTCAATGAGCCCGGTGCGCCACTGGTTGAGCAGCAGGATGCCGATCACCAGCACGGCGAGACCGGCAAGGTTCAGCACGATGATGCGGCGGGCGAGGCTCGAGAAGACGGTGAGTGAAAGCAACCGCCGGATCTGCCGCAGCACGCCGTCGAGCTGAGGCCGGGCCTTTCCGAGGCTCTGCCGCAACCGCGACGCGGTCGCGCCATCCTCGGCTGGCTTCAGGCCCTGCAGTTGCTCGTCACCGACGGCCACGCCGCTGTCCTCACTGCTCCTTGAAGCGGTAGCCGACGCCGTAGAGCGTCTCGATCATCTCGAAATCGTCGTCGACCACCTTGAACTTCTTGCGCAGCCGCTTGATGTGGCTGTCGATGGTGCGGTCGTCGACATAGACCTGATCGTCATAGGCGGCATCCATCAGCGCATTGCGCGTCTTGACCACGCCGGGACGCAGCGCCAGCGCCTGCAGGATCAGGAATTCGGTCACGGTCAGCGTCACCCGCTGGCCCTTCCAGGTGCAGGTGTGGCGCTCCTCGTCCATCACCAGCGAGCCGCGTTCGATCAGCGCCTTGCTGGGCGTCGCCTCGCCCGAGGCGCCGACCGCTGCCGTGGGGTCGCGCGGTGCGGCGCGGCGCAGTACCGATTTCACCCGCTCGACCAGGAGGCGCTGGCTGAACGGCTTGGTGATGAAGTCGTCGGCACCCATCTTGAGTCCGAACAACTCGTCGATCTCCTCGTCCTTTGAGGTGAGGAAGATCACCGGCACGTCGGACTTCTGCCTGAGCCGGCGCAGCAGTTCCATCCCGTCCATGCGCGGCATCTTGATGTCGAGGATGGCAAGGTCGGGCCGGTCTGCCGTCAGCCCCTCGAGCCCGGAGGCTCCGTCGGTATAGGTGGCGACCGTGTAGCCTTCGGCCTCGAGCGTCAGCGACACCGAGGTCAGGATGTTGCGGTCGTCGTCCACCAGGGCGATCTTGGGCATTGAGTCCTTCCTTCCGGAATGCGGCCAGGCGACGCGCCGACCAGATTGTGGCGGACATTGACTGCCACAATTGCACATAAATAAGGCGTGCGCTGCCGGATAACCAGTCCGTCCCGTTGCTCTTCGCCGCTGAGACTTAGGTCTTAAGACCGATTTCGGGATGGTCCGGCGCCACGCCGCCCCCCTAGAAAGGCGACGAACGGGCGAGGACTTGACCTATGGCACGCGACTTCCACCGCGATCTGGAGCAGCGCATCGATGGCATGACCGCCGCAGTGGTCTGGGACGAGTTGCCCCCGCGCCTCGTCGAGAATGCCCTCGCTGCCGGCGAAGGGAGGCTCGCCGCCGGCGGCGCGCTGGCCGTTACCACCGGCGTCTATACCGGTCGGTCGGTCAGGGACAAGTTCGTCGTCCGCGACGGACTCACCACGGACAGGGTCTGGTGGGACAACAACCAGGCCATGACCCCCGAGCATTTCGAGGTGCTGCTCGCCGACATGCTGGCCAGCCTTGAAGGCCGGACGCTGCATGCCCAGCACCTCCTCGCCGGCGCCGATCCGCGCCACCAGCTCGAGGTCAGCGTCTTCACCGAGACCAGTTGGCACGCGCTCTTCATCCGCAACCTGCTGATCCGCCCGCAGCAGGTGTCCGAGGCCGCCGACATCACCATCCTGCACCTGCCCGGCTTCGTCGCCGATCCGGTCCGCCACGGCACCCGCTCAGGCACCGTCATCGCGCTCGACATGACGCGCAAGCTCGTGCTCATCGGCGGCACCGCCTATGCCGGCGAGATCAAGAAATCGGTGTTCTCGCTGTTTAATTTCCATGCCCCGCTCAACGACGTGCTGCCCATGCACTGCTCCGCCAACATCGGACGCGACGGCGACACGGCGCTGTTCTTCGGCCTCTCGGGCACCGGCAAGACCACCCTCAGCAACGATCCCGAGCGGCTCCTGATCGGCGACGACGAGCATGGCTGGACACGTGACGGCGTGTTCAATCTGGAGGGCGGCTGCTATGCAAAGACGGTCAAGCTCAGCTCCACTGCCGAGCCCGAGATTTACGAGGCGACCCGCAGCTTCGGCACCGTGCTCGAGAACCTCAAGCTGGGCGAGGACCTCGCCCCGCTCTACGACGACATATCACTCACCGAGAACACCCGCGCCGCCTATCCGCTCGAGACGCTTCCGGCGGTCGCCGCCGGCGGCATCGGCGGCGATCCGCGCACCGTGGTGTTCCTCACCGCCGACGCCTTCGGGGTGCTGCCGCCGATCTCTCGGCTGACCCCCGAGCAGGCATCCTTCCACTTCCTGTCCGGCTACACCGCCAAGGTCGCCGGCACCGAGCGCGGCATCACCGAGCCCGTGGCCACCTTCTCGGCCTGCTTCGGTGCCCCGTTCATGCCACTCCACCCCACCGTCTATGGCCGCCTGCTCGAAGAGCGGCTGAAGGCGTCGGGCGCCCGCGTCTATCTGCTCAACACCGGCTGGACTGGCGGCGGCTACGGCGTCGGCAGGCGCATCGACATCGCCACCACGCGCCGCCTGCTCGGTGCCGCGCTCTCGGGTGAACTCGACGATTCCGAGATGCGGGTCGAGCCGCTGTTCGGCATGCAGGTGCCCCTGCGCGTCGACGGAGTGCCGCCCCGGGCCCTCGATCCGCGCGCCAGCTGGAACGATGTCGAGGCCTACGACCGGACGGCCGAGCGGTTGCAGCAGCTGTTCGCCGACAATTTCCGCAAGTTCGAAGCGGTGGCAGTCGCCGCAGAATAGTCGCGCCAGTCTCTCCCAGGCTGGTGGCAGCCCCGGCTCGTCCACCCGCGAGCCGGGGTACTTCTTGCCGACAAAGGGCCCGGGGGAGGAGGATGCGAGACCGCCCCATCCCCCCTTGTGTCGTCGTGTCCGCCGGTTCCCCCAAACGAAAAGGCCCCGTTCAGGGGCCATTCATCCGCGTTTCGCTAGATCGCGTCCAGGAAAGTGGCAAGGGTTTTCGGCTCGGAAGAGCGCCAAATCAAAGGCTTGGGTGATCTCAGCGTTTCAGCGAAACGGTGAAATGCTCAGTTCGTCGAGTAGAACACGTGCGAACCGATTGCCGCCACCCGGCGGAAGGTGTTCGACCATTTCGGCGCCACCGCGGTGGTATGGTAGAACAAGGCCGAGTCCGGGATCACGCCCGGGCGGTCGCCGCGCTGGAATTCGTAGAAGGCCTCGTCGGCCATCTGCAGCGACCGGTTCCACGCCGTCCGCTCGCGGCCCATGTCCGACCGGCCATCACAGGCGAAGGTGAACTGGCACTTGTAGCGGCCCTTGTCGGCGTTCTGGAACACCACGCCGCAGATCGTCGAGGGGTATTTCTTGCTCATCGCGCGGTTGATGACGACATTGGCGACGGCCAGCTGGCCCTCGCGCGGTTCGCCGCGCGCTTCGTGGTAGATCGCCTGTGCGAGGCACAGCCGCTCACCCTCGGCGAGCTTGACCCGCTTGGCCGTCGGCACGAAATCAGACGCCGCGTAGTCGGCCAGCACGTCCGCCGTGAGCGCCGGCTTCTTTGAGAAGTCGGCATGCTCGATCGCATCGAGCGCCTGGTTCTGCCGCTGCCGCGCGATGTAGCCCAGCAGTACCGATTCATTCAGGTCCGCGTCGGCGACCGGGACATCGAAGGCGTCGAAACTCACGATCTGCTGCTGGCGCGCCACGTAGGCGGCGAGCAATGCCGGCGTCAGCTGCGGCTGGGTGCTCGCCCGGAACTGCTGCCGCTTGATGGAAATCGTCTGCGTGAGAGGCGCCGGAACCACCACGTCGTCGACGCGTTCTTCGGCAGAAGCGGGAGCAAGACTAACCAGCAGCACAAATGCCGCCGCAGCGAACGCTGCCGTCCGCGCCAAGGCGCGCCTGACTGGTGCGATCGGTCCTGCCCGCAATCTGCCCACCTTCCCCCGCCGCCGCCCCCGAGGCAGCACCGGCTTTTTGGCCTGTTTCCGTGCTCGGCAACCTATCCGAGGTTCCATGCCGATGGAACCCTGAATTTACCGTTGTTTAACCATGAATGTTAGGCCGTTAAGATGAGGTTAACGGTCGCGCGGCGAGTACGAAAGTACTGTTTTTGCTGGGCTTTGGAGATGGCTAAGGGACACTTGTCCCAATCGCTAAAAGTTAAGTCGAGGCCGAATCGTTGCCAGCCGGCAACAGCCCGCTGCAACGGCCCGCCGAAGTGCCGAGTCGCAACTTGTGGTGGCTCGCCTCAGGCGGCGAAGGCGGCGGTGCGCAACTCGTGCAGGCTGCTCATCACGGCGGTGCACAGCGCGGTGATTTCCTCGGATGGCCCGACGAGGTCGGGCACCATTATGGTCTGCAGCCCGGCCGCATGTGCCGCCCTGACCCCCGAGTGCGAATCCTCCACCGCAATGCAGGCCTGCGGCGCCAGGCCCAGCAGGCGGGTCGCCGTCAGGTAGGGTTCCGGATGCGGCTTGGGATGCACGACGTCGTCACGCGTCACGATCGCCTGGAACATCGACAGGAGCCCCGCCGCGCCCAGATGGCTGAGCGCATGCGGCGCGCGCGAGGAGGTGGCGACCGCCGTCGGGATATGTCGCGCCTTGAGTTCGGCGAGCAGTTCGTGGACGCCCGCCTTGACCGGCACCACCTCGCTCATCCGCTCCCGCATCAGGGTCCGGCACTGCTCGTCGAAGATCTGGTACGGGAAGGCCATGCCATAGGCCTCGACCAGCAGCCGGTTGGTGGTCTCGTGGCTCGAGCCCACCATGCTCAGGTGCACCGTGTCGGTCATCTCGAACCCCAGCCCGGCGCTCACGTCGAACACGATCTCGCGGAACACCGCCTCGGTGTCGAGGAGCGTTCCGTCCATGTCGAACACGATCGCGGCAAACGGCTTCAGCGGAGCGGCGGGGGAGGTCACGGCCATGCCTCGCGATATAGTCGCATTCGGCGACACTGGAAAGACGTGCCGTCCGCCGCTTCAAACCGGCCGGCCCGGCGTGCTATCAGCGAGCCATGGAAGCCTTCGACCCCTACAGCGTGCTCGGCATCGGCCGCACCGCGCCGGCCGCCGACATCAAGTTCGCCTACCGCCGCCAGGTGCAGTCGGCGCATCCCGACCGCGGCGGCGACCCCGCGCACTTCATCCTCGTGGTCCGTGCCTTCGGGTTGCTCTCCGATCCCGATGCGCGCCGGCTCTACGACGAGACCGGTATCGTCGACGACGAGGCGGTCCGGGGCTATCGACGCGAAGTGACGGTGATTCTCGCCGACATGTTCGATGCGGCCGTGGCGACCGCCGTGGCGACCGGGCTCAGGCTCGAGAGCGTGGATTTCGTCACCCAGATGGCCTCCGCGGTCGAGACCGGCCTCGCGGAGGCCCGGCTCAAGCTCGCCCGCACCGATCGCGAGATCTCGGCGCTGCAGGCGCTGCGCGCCCGCATCCGTCGCACCGATTCCGACCGCAACCTGTTCGTCGAGCGGCTCGATACGCAGGTCGCCGAAAAGGCCACCCAGCACCTTGCCATCAAGCGCCGCGTCGCCATGCTCGAAACGGCGCTGGCCGAGCTGGGCAACTACCAGAGCGAGACCGAACTGATCGCCGCGCTCGAGGCGGAGGCCTGAGGGACGACCGGCCCGGCCGGAGGGTTTTGCCCCGCTGCCCGATGGGCTAAGGTCCGCACCCTGTCCCCCCGCGGAATCGCCCATGCATCTCGTTCTCGTCGACGGCTCGACCTACATCTTCCGCGCTTACCATGCGCTGCCGCCGCTGACGCGGAAGTCCGACGGGCTGCCGGTCGGCTGCGTCGCCGGCTTCTGCAACATGCTGTTCAAGCTCACCGAGGACCTCAAGGGCGAGGACGAGCCGACCCACATGGCGGTGATCTTCGATCACTCCGCCAAGACCTTCCGCGATGCCATCTATCCCGACTACAAGCAGCACCGGCCGCCGGCGCCCGAAGACCTGGTGCCGCAGTTCCCGCTGACCCGTGCCGCCACCCGCGCCTACAACCTGCCCTCGATCGAGATGGAGGGCTGGGAGGCCGACGACATCATCGCCACCTATGCCTGCCTCGCCCGCGATGCCGGTGGACGCGCGACGATCGTCAGCTCCGACAAGGACCTGATGCAGCTGATCGAGCCCTCGGGCGCCATCCGCATGCTCGACACCATCCCCCGCCCCGGCCAGCCGCCGCTGCGCTGGATCGGGGTGGACGAGGTCTTCACCAAGTTCGGGGTGACGCCGGACAAGGTGATCGAGGTGCAGGCGCTGTGCGGCGACGCGGTCGACAACGTGCCGGGCGTGCCCGGCATCGGGGTGAAGACGGCGGCCGAGCTGATCAACACCTATGGCGACGTTGAAACCCTGCTGAGCCGCACCTCGGAGATCAAGCAGCCCAAGCGCCGCGAGGCGCTGGAGACCAATGCCGAGCTGGCGCGGGTCTCCAAGCGCCTGGTGACGCTTTCCCGCGAGGTGCCGGTCGCGCTGCCGCTCGAGGCCCTGGCTCGCCAGCCGCTCGAGCCGGCAAAGCTGTTCCCGTTCTTGAAGGCGATGGAATTCACCACCATCACCAAGCGGCTCGCCGGCGTGCTCGAGGCCGATCCCGAGGCCTGGCCGGCCGATCCGGAACTGGCGGTGAAGCCGGCCGCCCCGGTCGGCTTCGACAACGAGGCGCGGGCCGCGGCGCGGGCGGCGCGGCAGGCAGCGGAGGGTACGGCGGGCGACGCGGCGGTGCTGCACGCCAAGGCCGAGCACGAAAAGATCAAGGCGCTGCCGCTCGATCATGCCGCCTACGAGATCATCCGCGATGCGGCGCATCTGGCGCGCTGGATCGAGGCAATCCGCGCCACCGGCATCGTCGCCACCGACACCGAGACCACCGGGCTCGACAACCAGGTGGCCGATCTCGTCGGCCTCAGCTTCTCGACCGCCCCCGGCAACGGTGCCTACCTGCCGCTCGGCCACACCACCGGCGAGGGCGACATTTTCGGCGGCGGGCGGGCCGAGGGACAGATGGAGATCGCCGCCGCGCTCGAGCTGCTGAAGCCGCTCTTCGCCGACCGCTCGATCCTCAAGCTCTTCCACAACGTCAAGTATGACCTGGGCATCCTCAACCGCTACGGTATCGAGGTCGCCTCCTTCGACGACAACCTGCTCTTGAGCTACGCGCTCGACGGGCCGCAGTTCAACACCATGGGCGAGCTTGCCGAGCACTGGCTGGGGGTGAAGGGGATTTCGATCAGGGAGCTGATCGGGACGGGGAAGACGCAGCGGACGTTTGCCCAGGTCTCGATCGAGGATGCGGCGAAATATGCCGCCGAGGACGCCGACCTCACCTTCCGGCTGTGGAAGGTGCTGAAGCCCCGCCTCGTCGCCGAGAAGATGACCACCCTCTACGAGACCATCGAGCGCCCGCTGGCGCCGGTGCTGGCCCGCATGGAAGCCCGCGGCATCACCGTCGACCGGCAGATCCTATCGCGCCTCTCAGGCGATTTCGCCCAGCGCGCCGCCGCGCTCGAGGCCGAAGCCTACGAACTCGCCGGCTCGAGCTTCAACCTCGGCAGCCCCAAGCAGCTCGGCGATATCCTCTTCGGCCGCATGGGGCTGCCCGGCGGCACCAAGACCAAGACCGGGCAGTGGTCGACCGGCGCCGACGTGCTCGAGGAGCTGGCGACGCAGGGCGTGCCGCTCGCCCGCACCATCGTCGACTGGCGGCAGCTGACCAAGCTGATGGGCACCTATACGGACGCGCTCCCCACCTACATCAACGCCCGCACCGGCCGCGTCCACACCACCTATTCGCAGCATTCGGTGCTGACCGGGCGGCTGAGCTCGAACGATCCGAACCTGCAGAACATCCCGGTCCGCACCGAGGACGGGCGGAAGATCCGCACGGCGTTCGTGGCGCCGAAGGGCAAGCTCCTGATCTCGGCCGACTATTCGCAGATCGAGCTGCGCGTCCTCGCCCATATCGCCGATATCGAGGCGCTGAAGGATGCCTTCGAGGAGGGGCTCGACATTCACGCCATGACGGCGTCCGAAATGTTCGGCGTGCCGGTCAAGGACATGCCGAGCGAGATCCGCCGCCGCGCCAAGGCGATCAATTTCGGCATCATCTACGGCATCTCGGCCTTCGGGCTCGCCAACCAGCTCGGTATCGAGCGCAGCGAGGCGGGCGACTACATCAAGACCTATTTCGCCCGCTTCCCCGGCATCCAGGACTACATGGCCGAGCAGCGGCGCAAGGTGAAGGCCGATGGCTATGTGGAGACGATTTTCGGGCGCAAGGTGAACTTCCCCAACGCCAACTCATCGCACCCGGCGGAGCGGAGCTTCGTCGAGCGCGCGAGCATCAACGCCCCGATCCAGGGCTCTGCCGCCGACATCATCCGCCGCGCCATGATCCGCATGGAAGGCGCGCTGGCGGCGGCCGGGCTCGATGTCACCATGCTGCTGCAGGTGCACGACGAACTGATCTTCGAGGTGGACGAGGACAAGGCCGACGCGGCGATCCCGGTGATCGTGAGCACCATGGAGAAGGCGGCGGAACCGGCGGTGCTGTTGACGGTGCCGATCAAGGTGGACGCCCACGCGGCCAGGGATTGGGACGGGGCGCACTAGGCAATGACCATCAAGCTGGTGGGCAACTGGAAATCGGGACTTGCCTATGATGTGCACATTCTCGACAGCACCTTTCTGGGGCCCAAGAACACACGCAGCGAGATGGGAGACCTGGTCTATCAGCTGAAATACAAGCTCGATCTCCGGGTACTGAAGAAGATCATCTATCTGCTGGGGTCCATCAAAGGCATAGAAGGATTCGATCTGATCGTTCCCATGGCGGCCAGCAACCAGACCCGCCCCTTTCAGCCGGTCACCGAAATAGCCAAGGCTCTTGGAGCCGCTCGAGGCGTCACGGTGCGGCCCAATCTGTTGATGAAGACGGGCCCAACCCCGCAACTCAAGAATATCGATGACGCGAGCGAGCGCAGGGCCATGCTGAAGGCGACGCTGCGCTTGACGTCCACGGCGGATTTGCCGGGCACCAGGGTACTGCTGGTGGACGACCTCTTCCGCTCCGGCGATTCGCTGAGGGCGGCGACGGAACTGCTTGTTGAGGCGGGGGTTGAGCAGGTATCTGTTCTGACCATGACCAAGACGAGGAATGGCTGATGACAATCGTGTTCCTGTCTGGATCGAGACGCATAACCCGGCTGCCCGACGACGTCGCGCTTCGGCTCGATGCGATGGTTGATGGCGAACTCGAAATCGTCCTCGGTGATGCGAACGGGGCTGATCGTCTGATGCAGGCCTATCTGGACAGGAAAGGCTATCGCCGGGTGCGCGTGTTTCACTCCGGAGCCAGTTATCGCAACAACCTTGGAGCTTGGCCCTCCGAGCAGGTTGATGTCGAGCCAGGCGTTACGGGCCGCGCGTTCTATACCCGCAAGGACAAGCGCATGGCGGAGGCCGCCGACTTCGGGCTGATCGTCTGGGACGGCAAGAGCGAGGGCTCGCTTGCCAATGCCCGCGAGTTGGCGCAACTGGGCAAGAAGAGCGTCGTCTATGTCGTGCCGAGGCGCGCCTTCACCGTCGTTCGAGAACCGGCGGAGCTTGCTGCCCTGGAGGCGGATGCCGGTGGAAGCGCGACGGATCTGAACAAGTCAGAGAAGCAAACCCACCAGACTTCGTTCGGTTTCTGAGCGAGGCGGTGGCGGGGCCGGCGGGCCGGCGCAACTGCAGCGATCCCGGTGATCGTTTTGACGAATAAACGGGCGGCGGACCGGCGGTGATGCTGACCGAGCCGATCAAGGTAGACGCCCACGCCGCGCGAGATTGGGACGGGGCGCACTAGAGCCCTGTCAAACCAAGCGTCTTCTCTACTTGCTTTCTCTGATTCTCAAGCCCGTGTGCTTTGTCGCCCGGCGTCTTTGGCAGCGTAATCGCATCTAGCCCACCCATCCCCGAGTTTGCCTCGAGGCGGATATGCTTGTTGTCAGATTTCTCGTGAAACCCGTGCCTAGTCAGCAAGTTGATGACTTCTGAGGCTAGTCGCTTTGCATCCTTGGTGGCGCGCTTGATACTCTCTCTGAAGTCGAGCAGGTTTGGCGATCGGGGAATGGCGGCAACCTTCTGAAAGATAAACTTCGACCTTGGATCGAGACCGATGCGGTCTGCAGCCTGTAGGGCAAGCGCCGCAGCATAGGACAACCTATCCGAAATCTCCCCTTCATATATCTCCGGCGTGATGGCCGATCCCACTATGCTGTGGGCCGTCTTGTCGGTTGCAGTCTCCACTTGCGCGCTGGCCGAGGCCCGCTCGCCCTTCAACTGTCCTATCTGCTCCTTGAGAGCGGCGATCTCCTCAAGGTAACTCTCTTCAAGCTGATCGAAGGTGAGGGCGTCTCCAGCCGTCTCGCGTGCTTTCCTGAGTGCTCGTTCCTGTACCTCCGACCAGTCCACGCCTTGGGTTGGTAAGTAGCTTCGGACCTCGGTCGCGGACAATCTAGCCGCGTCTGCTAGCCCCCTGCTGTCAGGAATCTGCCATCCAATAAACATGCGGCGGACGATACCGGTCTTGGGCACGGAGAGCCCAACCGTACCGCCGTAGACGTTTGCACCTTTGGTTCGCTCTCGAAGGTCAAACGAAAAGGACCGACTCGGCTCGACCACAACGTGCGCGACACCGCCAAGGTCGTAGGCCAGCTTCGATATTTGATCGTCTGAAAGGGCCCAATTCTTGCCGCTTGTGGACGAAACGTACACGACGGGAAGAAATTCTGACGCTTCACCTTGGACCACTGCTCGCGCTAGCAGCAGGCCATCCCCAGAGTCTTCAAGACGGAACGGCTGATCTGAGACTGTTAGTGAACCGTCTTGCCCTCCCCAGCCATCCCCGACCAGGGCCTTGATGAGGTATGGTTTGCGGGGCGTCTCGAGTGTTGCGCCTGGGCGGCCTGCAATGCATTGAGTCCTGACTCGCACCAAGCCCTGCCCGGTTGAGTTGGTGCTCAGTACGCCCTCTGTGCGCCAGATGCGTCCAGCATCGTCCGGATAGTCGTGCCGAAAGCCGACCAGACCACCCGCTTTTTCCCCGAGTTCGCGCAAAATCAATTCCTCACCGCTCCCTGATCGGAGATGCGCGAAATCGCTAGAGAGGTCTGGATATTTCGTCGCCAAGACTTGGCTGTACTGGGTTCCCCTCAGCCACGCGGTCACCTCGGCAATAAATGCTGCTTTGGTTGCGCGCGGTCCTACCGGAAACTCGGTGGCAAAAGGAATCATGTCGCCGACCTATATGTAACTTCGGACGACTATTCGAATCTGCTCGCGCAAGGCGAAAATGTCCTCCACCCCGCCACGTCGTGTCTCACCCCCTCCTTGTCCGCTCCAAACACCGTCACGAACTTGGTCTTGCCATTGAAATGCAGCCGCGCAATCGGCTTCCTGTTGTTGTCGTCGAAGAGGATCGCGCAATAGGACTGGGCGTCGCGCAGCGCAATGCGCGACACGGGCACCACCTCCGCCGCGATGGCGCGGATGATCATGAATCCCTGCAGTTCTTCCTCAGTGGTTTCGACCTTGGCCTCGTTCACCTCGGGCAGCTTTTCCTCGCCGCCGCCATCGAAGGCGACGTCGATGCGCTTCAGCGCCCGCTGCCGGAACAGATCGTCGAAGGCGCGCTTGACGATGGGCTTCAGGGTTTCGACCACCGAGGCGCGCAATTGCCCCTCGTAGAAGTCGCGCGCCACCATGCGCACGAACTCCTCGTCCGGGTTGGCCCACTGCTTCTCGATGAAGGCCATGGCGCCGCGCAGGTATTTCAGTGACGAGGCGGCGGCCTTGATGTTCTCGATGGAGAAGTTGGCCTTGTGGAACTTCTCCAACTCGCGCAGGTCGTTGTCGTCATAGGCGAGCAGATCGAACTTGAAGAACGGGTTGGCGTCCATCTTGTTGGGCGCATCGAGATCGGAAAAGAACCAGATGTGGAGCCCGTTGGTAAGGATGCCGATATTGGCATCCGCCGTATGGAAATAGCGGAACAGCTGGCTGTACTGCGCATCGCGCAGGTTGGTGGAGACTGACTTGGCCTCGACCAGGTACTCGATCCGATCGCCGATCTTGACCGCGTAGTCGATCTTTTCGCCCTTCTTCAGGCCGACATCGGCGACGTATTCGGGGATAACCTGGGTGGGGTCGAACACATCGAAGCCCAGCACCCTGAGGAACGGCATGACGATGGCGTTCTTGGTCGCCTCTTCAGTCTGTGCCACCGCCGCCTGAGCACTAATGGCCCGCTTCGCCAGATCGGCGACATCTTCCTTGAACGACATTATTGAGCCCTCAAATGCGCAATACATGACTCCGGCATGGACGAAAGTGCAAGGGGAGTCGCAACCTTCGCGCAAGCTGCACACCCCCTCCCAACCTCCCCCGTCAAGGGGGAGGTGCCGATCGAGGCTGTGGCGCCCGCAGTCGTCACCCTCCCCCTCGCGGGGCTTCGAGCCGTGCCGCAGGCAAAATCGCTCCGGTGGAGCGATTATAGGTGAGAAGGCCATGCGAGCTATGCTCGCATGGCTGCGCGCAGCTTGGAGCGAAGCGACTTGGCGGAGCTTGGGTGGGGGGTGAGGCGGGCTCGGCGCCAACTGATGGCACCCCGCGTACCGCACACCCCACCCCAGCCCTCCCCGTCAAGGGGAGGGTGTCGCATCGGGTATGCGGAACCCCCTAACACCACCCCCGCTTGCCGCCCGCCCACCGATGCGCCAGGCCCTCGGCCACCAGCGTTGCGCCCAGCGGGACGTCGTCGCGGCCGACCACCCTGAGCTTTCCGCCCACGCGGCATCCTCGTCGCGCGAGAGGCGGGGGCCCGCCGCGGCAGCCGGCGGCTGGCAACGCGCCGGCGCTCCGGCTATGCTGCGCCGATCGAACCGGGAGCATCTCATCGTGGCCAGCATCCTGCCGCTCGTCCAGTCCCAGCCCAGCCGCACGCTCCGAACGGGGGAGCGGCTGATCAGCGAGGGCGATTTCTCGGGCGAAATCTACGTGCTCGAGCACGGCCGGCTGCTGGTCGAGCGCAACGGAATCACCATCGCCGGGATCGCCGAGCCCGGCGCGCTGATCGGCGAGATGTCGGTACTGCTCGGCACCGACCATACCGCCGATGTCACCGCCGAGGCCGAGACCACGGTGCGGGTGATCGAGGATGCGATCGGCTTTCTCGAGCGCACGCCGCTGGTGGCGCTGCACGTCGCGACGCTCGCCTGTGCCCGGCTCGACGCCACCTCGGCCCTGCTCGTCGAGCTGCGCAAGCAGGCGGCAGGGCGGCACGAGGAGCAGGGTGTCTTCGGGCGCCTCCTGCAGGCCCTCACCAACCCGCCGCCGCCGCCGCCGCCGCGGCGCGGGCCGCGCGTCACCCGATTGCTGCACGAATAGGTTCAGCCCGCCGCGGCGAGCCCGGCCCACACGTCGTCGTGCGGGGCATAGCCGATCCAGCGCCGGGCCTCTTCGAGGTCCCAGGCCATGCCCGTGTTGGCCGAGACGCCGTTGACGGCGATGGCCGGGCCGGGCCAGGTGCCGGTCTCCGCCGTCAGCGCCGCCGCGAGCAGCCTCCGGAAGTCGCCGTCGGAGAGCCACATGTTGCGGAACCAGGTGAGATCGCGCCGCCGATCGGCCTCGGGCTGGCTGTCCCAGGCCTCGCGCGGTCCGCCGCCCGAGCCGAGCAGGGTCGCCGGCCGGTTCTCGCCGCGCTGGCAGTAGCCGATGCGCAGCGACGCCCCGGTCAGCCGGCCTTCGGACGCCGCCGCCATCGCCCCCACGACGCGCTCGCCGAGCAGCTTGGAGGCCCCGTAGGCGGCGCCGCGGCTATGGGCGCCGTTGCCGATGAAGAAGCGCGTCCCGGCCCGGGGCTCGGTCGCCATCCTGAGCTTGCCGTCGTCGGGGATCGGCACATCCTTGTAGCCGCCCATGGCATGGTTGGAGGAGGCAAAGACGAACCGGCAGGGCCGCGACCGCCCGGCATGGGCGAGCAGGTTGGCGGTCATGTCGATGGCGGCGGTGGCGGAGGCCCAGCTCGAAGCGGGCGCCGGATCGACCGCGGCAAAGTGCACCACCGCGTCGGCGGCCTCGACCAGGTCGATCCAGCGCCGGTCGTGCGGGTCGCGCAGGTCGGCGACGATCGAGGCGAGACGGCTGCCGGCGGGTCGCGGCCTGATGTCGATGCCGGTGGCGCCGGTGCACCAGGGCGCCGTCTCGAGCAGCGGCCACAGCTTGCCCCCGAGCGTTCCGGCCGCTCCCGTGACCACGATCTGCATGTTACCCGTCCTCCTCGATACCGGTCTGCCTATAGAGCGCTTCCAGGAAAAGTGGCAACGGTTTTCCGGTTCGGAAGCGCGACAGATCAAAGGCTTGGGCGATTTCAGCTTTTCAACGAAACTATGAAATGCTCTAGCATCGGCGAGTTGCAGAACTGAACCCCACCCGCGCCGGACACGGGATCACCGCGCCATCGCTGTGCAGAGGCGGGCCAGCGCATCGACCTGCTGCTGCTCATCGGCGGTGCGCACCGGGGCGTCGATCGTCGCCCAGAGGCTGTTCCGGTCGACCTGCTCCAGCGCACAGGCGCAATAGCGCTCGCAACGGCCGGCATCGCTATCCGTCGCCGCGCAGCTGCGGGTGCAACTGGCGACGAACGCCTCGGCTGCCGTCGGCACCGGCGGTGCCAGGGCCGGCGATTGCAGCTGCATCAGGCCGTAGAGGGCAGCAATGAGCAGCGGCTGGTGCACGAGGTAGACGGGCAGGCTCCACCGACCGATGAAGGCAAGGCCCCTGGCGAGCGGCTGCATGGTCCGGAACCCGGCGAGGCGCGCCTCGAGTGCGGTGCCCCGCACCAGCCGCAGCAGTCCGGCCCCGATCAGCACCACGCCGAACCAGGGAAAGATCGGCACCACATCGCTGGTCGGCGGCGATACCGGCCAGAACCCGATCCAGCCCAGCTCCCGGCTCGAGAACACCGGATCGGAGATGGCGAACGAGAGTGCCAGCACGCCGACCCCGGCTGCAAGGATCACCGGCGCCGGCAGACGCAGCAACGGCAGGGCCCCGAGCGAGAACAGCGCAATGGCGTGCAGCACGCCGAAGAACACGAAATACTCGGGGAACATCCAGAAGGTGCCGGCGGTCACCAGCAGCGCCGCGGCCACCAGGATGGCGAAGCGCCGCCAGAACGGCCGCCAACGGATCGATTCGCCGTGAGCCAGCATCAGGCTCGCCCCGACCAGCAGCAGGAAGCTCGTCAGGATCGCTTTCTGGAACAGCACCCAGCCGGGCGCGACGGTCACATCGACGGAGCTGTAGCCGAAATAGTAGAGGTCCCAGGCGACATGGAAGACAACCATCGCAAGGATCGCCAGCCCGCGCGCCAGGTCGAGCAACTGGTAGCGCGCGACTCGCGCCGGGTTCTCGATCACGCCGCACCCCTCCGTCGGGCCGCGCCGACCATAGCGACGCGCCGCCGCCGCTCAAGCACGGCCACGGTCCGTCCCCCGCTTTCTGCTTTCGGCGGCGGTGCTTACCAAGCGCCCAAACCTCGGCTAGCATTGATGGAACCGGAACCGGACCGCCCATTCATGCAGCATATCCTCGAAGCCGCAAAGTCTCTGCCACTGTTCAAGCTGGGACCGCGCGCCGTGGTGTTCGCCGAAGGGAGCAGCACCGGCCGGCTCTACATCCTCAAGTCCGGCGATCTCGAGGTGGTGCGCCAGGGCAGTTCGGTGGCGGGTATCGCCGAGCCCGGTTCGGTGGTGGGCGACATGGCGGTGCTGCTCGGGCAGCCGCACTCGGCGACCGTCAGGACCCGGAACGGCGCCGAACTGCATGTTGCGGAGGATGCCGATCGCTTCCTCGACGAGCACCCGGCGGTGGCGCGGCATCTGGCGCGCGAACTCGCCGTCCGGCTGCACAAGACCACCGCGCTGCTGGTCGACCTGCGGCAGCGAGCCAAGGCGCGCGAGGACCAGGACATGTTCGACAGGATTTTCGATCTTCTCAAGTAGCGGAGGCGACGAGTGACCGACAACCAGGGCTGGCTGAAGTTCGACTTCTACCCTGCCGGCGCGGAGCTGATCCGGCAGGGCGGCCGCACCGGGACACTGATCGTGCTGAAGGAAGGGGAGGTGGAGGTGCTGCGTGATGGCAGGTTCGTCTCCTCGATCCGCCAGCCCGGCGCGATCTTCGGGGAAATGAGCGTGCTGCTCGACCGTCCGCACAGCGCCACCGTGCGTGCGGTGACCGACGTGCAGCTCTATGTCATCGCCGACGCACTCACCGTGCTCGAGGCGCATCCGGCCTGGCTGCTGCAGATCGCGCGCCTGCTGGCGCAGCGCGTCAACGCCACCACGGCGCAACTGGTCACGCTCAAGCAGGAGCAGCAGGACGCCGGGGAGGATGTTCTGGTGCTGCCAAGCACGGTGTTCTCCAGCTGGTCTGATCCGCAGATATGAGCGACCGGCCGCACCTCGCGATCACATACTGCACGCAGTGCAACTGGCTGCTCCGGGCGGCCTGGATGGCACAGGAGGTGCTCTCGACCTTCAGCCTCGAGCTTGGCGAGGTGAGCCTCCGTCCGGGAACCGGCGGCATTTTCGAGATCCACCTGGACGGGGTGCTGGTCTGGGAACGCAAGCGCGATGGCGGCTTTCCCGATGCGCGCCAGCTCAAGCAACTGGTGCGCGACCGCATCGACCCCGGCCGCGACCTCGGTCATGTCGACCGGCCGCACGGTCCGGCGGCGCGCCATGGGCCGGCATAGCGTCAAGCGCCCCACCGCCCAGAATCCGGTTGAGGGAGCCGGGAGAACCCGCATATTGTCCGCCGCAATGCCGGGCCCTTGAGTTCGTCCGGCGCCATTCAGGAGATTGCCGCCTCATGAAATCGCTTCTGACCGCACTCGCCGCGCCGCTGCTGGCGCTCGGCCTCGTCCTGCCCGCCGCCGCCCAGGGACTGCCTGATCTGGGCGGCCGCACCATCAGGGCCGTCACCGAGAACGCCTATTACCCGCTCAATTTCGCCGATCCCAAGACCGGCGAGGGCATCGGCCTCGAGTACGACCTGATCAACGAGATCGCCGCCCGCCTCAATGCCAAGGTGGAGTGGAACCTGTCGGCCTGGGACGTGATGATCGAGGCGGTTCGGACCGGCCAGTTCGACGTCGGCGCCGACGGCATCACCATCAATACCGAGCGCGAGGAGCAGATCGACTTCACGGCGCCGTTCATCACCGTCGAGCAATACTTCCTCGTGCGCGCCGACGAGGCCCGGGTGACCGGCGTCCAGAGCTTCAAGGACGATGCCGGCCTGCTGTTCGGGGCGCAGTCGGGCACCTCGGCCTTCTACACCGCCATCTACGATGTGCTCGACGGTGACGAAGCCAATCCCAGGGTCAAGCTGTTCGACACCTTCGGCGCCTCCGTGCAGGCCCTGAAATCCGGCGACGTGGACGCAGTGATCGCCGACCAGGCGGCCTCGGCCGGCTATATCGGCGCCGATCCGGGGGCCTTCAAGCAGGTCGGCGAGCCGATCAAGTCCGAGCCGCTCGGTCTCATCCTTACGCCGGGCTCCGACCTGGTCGCGCCGTTCAACGCCGCGCTCGATGCCATGCGGGCGGACGGTTCGCTCGATGCGCTGATCAAGAAGTGGTTCTTCGACTACGGCCAGAACGGCTGAGCCCGGAACAGGGCAGGCGCGGCATCGTCGCGCCTGCTCGCCGCATGGCCCGCTCTTCCCGTCCGTCGCTGGTGTCGCGGTTTCCGTGGTGGCTGCTCGCCATCGCGCTGCTTGGCCTCACCACCCTGTGGGCAATCGTTGCGGATGCCGGCTATGCCGAGATCTTCGCCACGCTGACCAGAGGCATGGTGACCACGCTGTGGGTGACCCTGGTCGCCTTCGCGGCGGCGGCGCTGCTCGGTCTCGTCATCGCCCTCGCCCGCACCTCCGGGCGCGTCTGGCTCGAGCAGCTCGCGACCTTCTACATCGAGATCATCCGCGGCATCCCGATCCTCGTCGCGCTGTTCTACGTCGCCTTCGTGGGGGCGCCGGAAATGGTGAAAGCCGCCAACTGGTTGCTCACGCCGTTTATCGGAGCCGGCCTCACCGTACCGGTAACGGTGCGCGACTTCGATTTCACGTTGCGCGCCATCGTGGCGCTCACCGTGTGCTACTCCGCCTTCATCGCCGAAATCTTCAGGGCCGGCATCGAGGCGGTGGACCGCGGCCAGATCGAAGCGGCGCGGGCTCTCGGGCTCAGCCGCTGGAACACCTTCCGGCACATTGTCTGGCCGCAGGCACTGCGCACCATCCTGCCGCCGCTGGGCAACGACTTCGTCTCGATGATCAAGGATTCCGCGCTGGTCTCGGCGCTGGGCGTGCAGGACATCACGCAGCTGGGCAAGGTCTACTCGTCGGGGAGCTTCAAGTTCTTCGAAACCTACAATGTCGTCGCCTTCCTCTACCTCAGCATGACGATCTCGCTGTCGCTGCTGGTCCGGCTGCTGGAGCGGCGGCTCAAACTATCCGATCGTTGACGCTTGCGTGAGGGGACAGGCGGTCCCCACATCACGCCCGTCGTCAAACCCAACCCCGGATGCCCGCCATGCTAAAGCGCTTCGCCTCCATTGGCCTCGCCCTCGTCCTTGCCGGGGGGCTTGCAGCCTGTGGCAACAACAATGCCACCAATGTGGGCAGCGTCGGAGTGGACTGGACCGGCAACGACATCGCCGTCGAGGCGGTGCCCGACCCGGAGGTGGCGGGGGTCGTCTGCCATGTCGCCTACTTCAACCGCAGCCTGATCGACCGGCTGCAGCAGGGCAACTGGTTCGAGGATCCGTCCTATTCCGCCGTCGACTGCAGCGCGCAGGGGGCGATCACCATCGGCGACATCAGCCTCGCCAAGGGCGGCGAGGAGATCTTCAAGCAGTCGCGCTCGCTGATCTGGAAGAGCCTCAGGGTGAGCCGCATCTACGATGCGGAGAACAACGCACTGGTCTATCTCGCCCATGCCCGCGAACTGCAGCTCGGCTCGGGCAAGATGAGCCTGTCGGTGGTGCCGCTCCAACGGCGCCGAGGTCACCTGGAGCAAGGGCGCGCCGGCCCGCGCAGGCGGGGTATAGATCGGCGCAGTTTGAGGCAATGGCCACGGATCGGCGCAACCGGACCCTAAGGGCGCGCGCGCGACAAGCAGGTCGACTGACCGGCACCACCCGTAGGAGGCTTTGCGATGGAAACCTGGCTACCGCTGCTGCAGCAGCACGCGGCCGTGCTGTTTGCCTCGGTGATCCTGATCGTCTCGCTGTTTCTCATTGCGCGAGTGGCAAGGGTGCGCCAGCCGCTCGCACTGGCGCTGGCGCTCGCCCCGATGGCCTTCGCGCTGGCGTTCGACCAGGCCATCGTGCCGGCTGCGGCCAGCCTGATCTGAGCCCGGGTTCGGCGCTCAGGCGGTGCCGCGCAGGGCCCGGTTGATGGCGCCGAGCAGCATGATGATGCGCCCCAGCCCCATCAGCACGATGCCGCCGACGAACGGCCCGAGCGCCCATGACAGGGCCCGCGCCGCGTCGCCGAGCGCGACGAACAGGTTGGCGTTCGGCCCATCGAGCGCCGCCATGACCGCCTGCACCAGCGGCGGCGCGCTGTAGCCGACCATGGCGACCGTCACGAGCGCGGCGATCAGTCCGATGACGTAAAGTAGCCCTGCAATCATCTTGCCCCCCTTGGCAATGGCTAACCAACAGTAAATGGGGGCCCCCGCCCTTCGTCAACCACAGGCTTCAGTCGTCCTTAAGCGCCGCCCGCTAAGTCTGGGGCGAAAGGACGAAGCATGACGGTGAAAGCCATCTCAATCGACTGGCGCATGCTGCTCGCGTGCTTCGCCCTGGCCGCCACCCTGCTGCTGCTGCGCGCCAATGCCGACAGCGTTCCGCTGCTCGGCGATACCGATGACGCCATGCGTCTCGTCCAGGTCAGGGACCTGTTGGCCGGACAGGGCTGGTACGATCTGGTCCAGCACCGGCTCGACACGCCTTTCGGGGTCGAGATGCACTGGTCGCGCCTCGTCGACCTGCCGATCGCCGGGCTGATCCTCGGCTTTGCCCCGTTCATCGGCACCGCCGCTGCCGAGTCGGTCGCCGCCTACCTCTTTCCGTTCGGGCTGCTCCTCGTCGCGCTAGGGCTCTCGGGGCGTCTCGCGGTGCGGCTGGCCGGCAGCGAGGCGGCCCTGCCCGGCATGCTGCTCTTCGCCTTCTCGGTGGTGACTTTCGCCGACTTCCCGCCGGGCCGCCTCGATCACCACTCGGTGCAACTGGTGATCCTCCTGGCGCTGGTCGATCTCACCCTCGGCGCTCAGGTCCGTCCCCGGCTCGGTCTCGCCGCCGGCGGGGTGGCTGCGCTCGGCCTCGCCATCGGCCTCGAAAGCCTGCCCGCCGTGCTGGCGGCGATCGGGTCCTTCGGCCTCGCCTGGGTGCTGGATCGCGGGCAGGGCCGGGCCCTGCGCTGGTTCGGCACCGGTCTTGCGACCGGCACTGCGGCGTTGCTGCTGGCAACGGTCTCGCCGCAGCGCTGGCTGGTTCCGGCCTGCGATGCCCTTTCGGTCGTCTACGTCGCGGCCGGGGTTGCGACAGCTGCGCTCCTCGCTGTCCTGTCCTGGCTGCACGTCGCGGCACCCCTGTGGCGGCTGCTGGCCGGACTGGGAGCCGCGGCTGTCAGTGCGGCGGGCCTCGCGCTGCTCTATCCGGAGTGCCTCGCCGGACCCTATGCGGACCTCGACCCCTGGCTGGTGACCCACTGGCTCAGCCGGGTCGAAGAGGCGCAGCCGGCGCTGGCGCTGTTCGCCAATCGGGCTGACTTCGTGATCGCGGCCGGACTGCCCACCCTGCTCGGGCTGGGCTTCGCTCTGTGGATGGCCACTGCCGCACCATCCGGAGGCCGGGAACGCTGGGTGACGATGGCGCTGTTCCTGCTGGTCGCTGTGGCGGTGACGCTGATGCAGGCGCGGGCCGCGCGACTCGGTGCGGCGCTCGCACCAGCAGTCGGCGGAGCCCTTGTCGCCACGGCCAGGGCCGGCTACCTGCGCCACCGTCGACCGGCCGACCTTGCGGTGTTGCTCGGTGGCTGGGTCGGCTTTGCCGGCATGGTACTGGCGCTCGCGGCCGGTTCCGTCTCAGGCCTTGCCGCACCGTCCGGCGAATCCACCGGCCGTGCATCCGCCTTCGGCGCCGACGACTGCCTGCGGCCGCAGGCCTACACCGCCCTCGCCGCGTTGCCCCCCGGCCGCCTGATGGCCCCGATCGACCTCGGCGCGCACCTGCTCGCCTTCACGGCCCACGAGGTCGTGGGCGCTCCCTACCACCGGGCCCAGGGCGGGCTGCGCGACACGCTGCGGTTCTTCGGCAGTTCGGGCAACGAGGCACGCGAGATCGTCCGGCGGCGCGGCCTCGCCTGGCTCGTGCTCTGCCCCGCGCTCGCCGACGACGGCGTCCCGCCCGATGTCGGCCCAGATGCAGGCCCGGATGCCCTGGGTCGACGACTAGCGCGCGAGGACCTGCCGGACTGGCTCAGCGAGCAGGCCCTGCCGGGGTCCCCCTTGCGCCTGTTCGCGATCGCGCCGGATTCATAGTCCGAGTTCGGCGCGCAGTTTCCTCGGCAACTTTGCCGCGATCAGGCCATGGGCCTGGCGGAGGTAGTCGGCCAGTTCGGCTTCGCCCAAGGCGCCCGCGGCGACGCTGACCCACTGCCCCTTGGCGAAATATGGCGCCTGCCCGATGCCCTCGAGTTCGGTGAGCCCGGCAAACGACAGCTCCGACACCTTGAAGGCCATGTTGCCACCTCCGAGGCCGACCAGGGCGAAGACCTTGCCGCCAACCTTGGCGACGCGGCTCCCCCACTGCTCGACCAGGCTGGTTCCCGGCAGGCCGGCAACGAAGGCAGCGAATGCGTCGGGTTCGTGCAGGCTCAATCGGACCGAGCCTCCCTAGATCTGGTCATGGCGGACGAAGACCCGGGTGCGGCGCGATCGTCCAAGCCAGGCGAGCAGCACGCCCGGGACGGCGAGCACGATCCAGCCGGGCAGCGCAAGAACGACGTCCACGGCGGCCTCGATCACCGGGCCGAAGAGCCGGGACTGCACGAACTGCCGGGTTGCCGCGAGGCTGTCGGCGTGCAGCCAGGTCCAGGCGTCGCCGAACGCCGTGACCAGCAGCGTATTGGCACCCAGCGATCGGGTGCCATCAATGATCAGCAGGATGAGGGCCAGCCCGACAAGCCATGTGCCCAGCAGCCTTGTCACAAACCGCATCGGCCTTTCCGTCCAAAACTCGTCGCCCCGGCATGGCGGGCCGAAGCGAGCCGCCACGCCTGTTGTGCCATGCCGCAACATTCCTCCACAAGCCGCCGTGCACACCGGCGAGCCCAGGGTGACTGGCAAAATCCGCAAACAGCTTGCGGCTGGGACTTTCCTGAGTATATTGCGCCGCGCCTGAGGACGGTCGACCACCGTCCCACCGACTGGTTTCGGCAGGCGAGCAGTACCGGGTCCGCCCGGTAGCGCGAGCGGAGAGATGGCCGAGTGGTCGAAGGCGCACGCCTGGAAAGTGTGTAGGCGGGGAACCGTCTCAAGGGTTCGAATCCCTTTCTCTCCGCCATTCCATCCAGCTAACTAGCGGTATTATATGGGATTTCGAAGGATTTCGCGGAACTAACCCTAAAGATCACCCTAAAGGTCCGCGAAATTGCGCTCGTTCGTGCCGGGCGCGTTCACTGCGTTGTGTAGGGTGCGGAGCGCGAGGAGCCATGGCGACCGATCATCCCCGTCTGTCATGGATGCGTGGCGGCGCCAGCGACTTTATCGCCTTTCCGGATGGCGACGAGCAGCAGGGACGCTTCGCCCGGATATGGCCGCTCGTGTCTCCCGGGTCCTGGGGCTGGCGGGTCGTCTATGACGGGGCGAACATTGCTGGAGAGATAGACAGCCGGCAGGGTGCCTCAGATGCCGCCAACGAGGCGTGGCCTCAGGTGATAGCCAATGCGGCCCTGAATGGCAGCCGAGTCCGCCGAGGAAGCCCGACGCCTTGCCTTGATCGACGAGGCCGAGCGCCAACGCGATCCGGACCTATCTCCGATCGACATCGGGCGCAGTGACAAGGCGACATTGACTTGGCTCATATCGAGGGCATCGAAGCGGCAGCGGTCCCCTGGCATCAACCAGATGGTTAGCGCGCTATCAGCCGAGCTGTTCCGGATCAGGACCGGAGAGAGGGGCTAGCTTTTGTTTCTGCGGGGCGCCCACCGCCGAGAGTTAGGCGACGATGCCCAAGGTAACCGGGGCACCTAAACCCAAGTGACAGGTTTGGCATTGATCCGCCGCCCGGCAGGCCTATCACGGGCGGAAACTGTGATTTTGGCTAGGTGGCCCGGGCGAATCCGAAGATAGAACGAGGCCACGTTTTGAAGGCTTTGGTTCGGATAATTCACAGGAAACAACAGGCCGACCCGTTTTCCGGCTTCTTGGACTGCGATCCGCACTGGCTCAACCAAGTCAGAGTCATTGGTGACCACGACTGCAACATCAAGGCATTTAGAAACGCGTCCTCACAAGGTGAGCGCCCAAATTCACGTCGCTACCCTTTCTTCGCTCTTAACCACGCGACACAACCGCTGGCGGGGGCATTGACCACCATAGCCGTTGGGCTTTGCCTGAGGCGGCGCAGCCAGTGGCATCCATGGCTCCGAGAGCATGAAGCTTCCCTCGTGAATGGCAATTTCCGGCACCGTGGAAAGAGCGTTGAGGTAGGTGGCCTGCCTAGCGGGAGCCAAAGGGTCGTGAGCACGCGCCGACACCCGCGCGATGTAGTAGTTAACACGCGTTACGATGTGGGTCGGCTGAAGCACCTCTCGGGCCAACCGCAGCGGGTTGAGCCATTTCATTGCCGGCCTGTCGCGCAGCATGCGGTAGTACAGATTGAAGCCGTCGATATACACCATGGTGCGCATCAGCGGCGCACCGAAAAAGCAAAGGCCGCAAAGAGGTTTCCCTCAAGCGGCCTTTTGAGCCCGCAGCAAGCTACGGGTGGGTGATGGCGAATATCTAGTTACTAATGCATTAATCGTCAATTAACGCCCCTCTACAAACATGTTTTTTTGTAGCCCGGAATGGACCGGATTGCCAATCCAGCCGCCCTAGCGCCAGAAGCCGGGTTGCCAGTCGGTCGCGCGCGTCACAGTCCGAGAGCATCGAAAGCCACCGGACCGGGTGACGCGAGCCCTTACGTTCATTGCAGGCGTTGCAGGCACGAACCTTGTTCCGCCGCCGCCACCAATCGGAAGCAGCGACCGCCTGCAGCATGGCGCGGGGATAGACATGATCGACCGTCGCCAGATTGGCCGGCACGGGCCCAACGCCGTCCCACAGGGAAGGGGTAGCAGCGTGCACCGGCAGTAGAAGCACCGACTACGCCTCACGGTCGCCCCCGACCGCCCCAAATGTCGAATAGCCCCACCCCTCCGGCAGTTCCCTTACGCCGGGCGTTTGCCAGCCAAGGCTAGGTTCTCGTCGCCGCCGTCCTCGTCCTCTTTGGAGACTTCCAAGTCGCAATCGCCGTCCAAGGCATCGAGGAGGGCAATCAGCCGGTCAATCTCAGCTTCGAGCCGCACCCGCAAAGAAAGGCCCCCAACGCGGGGGGCCTGCAGTTTCACCAGTTGCACGGCCGGCATTCACGCCCCCGTTGCGAAGGATTGGAACAGCGTCCGCAGCTCGTCGGGGGTAAAGACGAAATACGGATCGTCATCGAGCTGCGAGAGCAGGAACGCCACCTTGTCGGAAGCATCGGCACGCGACACCGGAACGTGAGCGACGATGGCGGCAAAGGTCGCCTTCTCCCGTTCGATGGCAGCAGCAAGGGCGGCCTCGGCGCCATTGACGCCAGCAGCAGCCTTGCCCGCCTCGATACGTTCCCAGGCCTTGGCGTGATTGTCGAGAGCGATGGCCAGCAGCTTGACGGGGTTGTGGCCTTTTCGGAGCATGGACGGTCCATAATCGGCATAGAGCTTGCGCACGTCCGCCGGCCCGATCATTTCGACATCGACCTTCCCAATCACCGGAGTGTCGGCGTAGTAGCGAGGCCGAGCCCGGTTGTAGGCATCTTCGACGCGCGAGCGGGCTTCCGAGGGCCGCGTCAGCGGCGAGCGCCCGCCGAACGGTAGGCATCGACGAGGCCGGGCAGCGCTGAAGCGGCAGCCGCCGGGGTCCTGGCGAACGCCGGCACCGAGAGGGCGAGGGCCGCGGAGTTAGCTGCTTCTAGTTTTGAGACAGTCGTAATAGTGTGCATCGGCTGTTTTGGGGCCAAAGATGCCACGCAGGGACTATTCAGGATTTTATGAGGAACTGGGCGTTTCTCCCGACGCCACAGCTCAAGAAATCAAGGCCGCTTACAGGCGTCTTGTGAAGCAAGTTCATCCGGATGTCTCGAAAGGCCCAGACAGCGAGGCTAAGTTTCAGCAGCTCCGAGACGCGTATGATGTTCTCAGCAACACTGCCCGGCGCCTTGAGTACGATGTGGCTTCCGGGGCCATGGACGAGCAGGCCCATAGAGAGGCGCAGCAGACAGTGCTTCTGGATCGGAGGCTGGTGGCCAAGGTGCTGACGGCGGCGGCCGCCCTCATTCAAGGCCGATCCTTCGATGGGCTGCCGTCTCCGTCGCGGGCCTTGCCACACTGCTGATCGTCGCCAGTGGTGCGGGGATTTGGGCGTGGCGCGAAGGCTTCATCAATCTCGATCAGATGTTCGGCCGCGGCGCCCCGGCGCAGGAACAGGCCGGCATCACGCCAGTTGCACCGGCTGACGGGGCCGCGGACACACCTGCCACCGGCCCCGGAAATACCGACACGCCGGCCGATAGCGCCACGCCGGCCGCCGAACTCAAGCAGGACGAGCGGCTGGGAAGCGATACGCCGGCCGTCGCCGACACGCAGGCGCTGCCGCTGGTCGAGCCGACGGAAGAGCGGCTCGGGGCCGATGCGAACGCCGCCGCTGACAGCGCCGAGGCCGCGGTGGCGGCGGTAGATCCGGCGAACCTTGCCGGCAGCCAGTCGCTGCTGCTCGAGGCTTCCGACAACGGCACCACGGGCGCCGTGCCGTATTCGGGCACCGTCGAGTGGTCCAAAGGCACCGACGAAATGGGTGTCGCCACGTTGATCGGCAAGGCGAACATTCCGGCGCGCAACCTCGGCGTCGATGTACTGATCCGCAAGAACTCCGATCCGAGCCTGCCCGCCAGCCACCTGATGAAAGTCAATTTCCGGGTCAGCGACAGCTTCATCGGCGGCTCCATCGCCGGGCTGCCCGGCGTGCTCTTGAAGAATGAAGAACTGGTGCAGGGCACGCCGCTGGTCGGTTTCTCGTCCAGGGTCTCCGGCAACTCTTTCCTGTTTGGGCTCAGCGCCTCGCCCGACGATATCACCGCCAACTCCAACCTGCTGACCTCGCGCAAGTGGATGGATCTGGCGCTGATCTACGCCACGGGCAAGCGGGCGATCATCACCCTCGAAAAGGACGAGGCGGCCACCGCCATGTTCAACGAGGTGGTGGGCGATTGGAGTGGCCGCTGGATGCTCAACGCGGTCGTTCCTCTGCCTAGGAGGGGTGACCGCATGCCCGGCTTGGCAAGCCCGTTCGCGGACGGGGCCGCGGCGTACGAGGCCGGAGACTACGCGACAGCCGCGCGGCTGTGGAGACTACAGGCTGAGCAAGGTGAAGCCTACGTCCTGTACAAACGCGGTGTCATGTGCGCCACCGGCAAAGGTGTAACTCGAGACTCAATTGCAGCGGTGAAGTGGTATCGGCTCGCCGCCGAGCGGGGCGATGCCGACGCCCAGTTCAACCTCGGGTTCATGTACGCCAACGGCGAGGGCGTGCCGCAGGACTACACCGAGGCTGCGAAATGGTATCGGCTCGCCGCCGACCAGGGCGATGCCCGCGCCCAGGTCAACCTCGGTGACATGTACTACAAAGGCCAGGGCCTGCCGCAGGACGGTGCCGAGGCGGTGAAGTGGTATCGGCTCGCCGCCGAGCAAGGCGACGCTTGGGTCCATTCAACCTCGGGGGCATGTACGAGCGCGGCCTGGGCGTGCCCAAGGACGATGTCGAGGCTGCGAAGTGGTACGGCAAGGCCGCTGGAGCAAGGCCATATGATGGCACAGTCGAGGCTAGCGTCGATCCAACGCGAACTTGAAGCGCAAGCGCTGAGCCGAAGAGTGGCTCTGGTGATCGGCAACTCGCGATACGCTAACGTGCCGAGACTGCCTAACGCTGGAGATGACGCGACCGACGTGTCGGCGGCGCTGGAGCGGATCGGCTTCGAGGTGACCCAGGTCCAGAATGCCGACTATGGCCAGATGCGCGCATCGCTGCAAAAGTTCAGCGCCGACGCCGATGGCACCGACATGGCGCTCGTCTACTATGCCGGTCATGGCTTTGAAATCGACGGCAAGAACTACTTGGTGCCGGTCGATGCACGGCTGAAGTCCGACCGGGATATCGACTTCGAGACCATCCCGCTCGCGGTTGTGGAGGGCTCGGTCGCGGGGCAAAGACCCTCAGCATGGTGATCCTCGACGCCTGCCGGGATAATCCGTTCGCAGTCGAGATGGCCTTGAGTTCCCCGACGAGGTCCATCGGTCGCGGGCTCTCGGCGGTCGAGCCGTCCGGCGGCATGCTGATCGCCTATTCCGCAAAGGGTGGGTCAGTTGCGAAAGATGGAACCGGGCGCAACAGTCCGTTCGCCAGCGCCTTCATAGAATACCTCGATGACCCCGGTCTGGATGTCGGCTTTATGTTCCGGAAGATTGGCGATGCCGTCATGCGGTCAACCAACGACCTGCAAGAGCCGTTCGTGTATGGCAGGCTCCCCGGCGATCCGGTCTACTTGGTTCCACCGTCAAGTACCGAAATAGGCTCGGAGCCCGCAGCACTTGAGGAGCTGTATCTGGCCCCCGCCGAAATCAAAGAAACGGAGGCGTTGGGGCTGCCGGTTGAGGACAGCGAGGATAGGCTCCCAGCTGGACTCGCTCCCGAGAAACTCACTCGACCGCTAGCTTCAGGGGGGGGCTATGTCCAACTGTCTTCGCAGCGGTCCGAAAGAGATGCCCAGGCGTCGTTTCTGACCGCCCAGAACCGGCTCTCGGGCCTGCTTGGCGGCCAGACCCTAGAGATCCGGCGTGTCGACTTGGGCAACAAGGGCGTGTGGTATCGCGTCGTGCTGCCTACCGGCTCGTTCCAGCAGGCGACGCAGGCGTGTGCCTCGTTCAGGGCAAACGGAATCAACTGCGTTGCGATCAACGGCTAGCCGATCCGAGATCAGTTGACGACCGGCCAAGCGGCCTCGTCCTCCTGGTCAGCAACAAGAGCCATCCGGATTTCCCCTTCGACGCGCCGAATGCCAGCAAGCAGTTCCTCGTCGGACCAGTCGTCAAACGGGCTGGCATGCACGTTGAGGTCGCGCGGAAGGGCCGACGCAATGACCTTGAGATACTGGTCGGGCTTCTCCTCGCGCACCCGCGCAATAGTCGCGGCGCCGTGTTCCTGCCAGTCGGCAAGCAGCGCTTCGAGGAAACTCTCGCCCAGCTTGTGCTTCGATCCGAGTGGACGCCCCCGGGGTTGCCCGACTGCCCCCTGCTGCCATCGGCTCACTGTTTCGCCCCCTGTTATTTCAGGCGCTCGTCGCCGGTCGCGTTCGACTTCTAGCAGAACGAGCAGCGCCCTAAGCCGCATCGCTGGCGGGATTGCCAGCACCTCAGCCATTACCCAAGGCCCGTGCGGAAATTGCATTGGCCTGGCGGATCAGCTCCCGCACATAGGCCCGAGACGCCATCGCCTCTTTGGTCCTGGTGCCGTCGCGATAGCGGCCGTTAGCTGTGCCCGAGGGCGCGCCCGTCGCCTTCCCGCCATGGAAGCGGCACACCCTCTTTCCCTTCATGGCCGGGCCCCGGCATTGCTGCCCCGTTCGCTTCGAGCGAGCCGCGCACTGTTTCGCGTTCGGGAAAACGCCCTTGGTTTCGCACATGGGGTTGATGCTCCTTTTCTTCGAAGACCCCGACCCCAGGCTGGGTTTCGTCGCCGGGTGCCTCCTGGTGCAAGTGGTAGTGCCGATGCTCGACAACGACCTGTTGCGGCCCCGCCCGGTACTTCTTCAGTGCCTCGATTTGGGTGCTAAAGGTGCGAGCCAACCGGTTCAGCGAACGCTCGTAGAACTCCAGCCGATCCATTGTCGTGGTGTTCCGCATGTTCGGATCGACGATAGCCGGCACTTCGAGGCCGGCGCCTTCGAGCCGCTCCCGGAGCTTGTTGATTTCTAGGATAGACGCGAACGGATCAGCGGGCACCAGCGTCCACGGCGCATCATCGAGCATCTGGGCCAGTATCTGGTTCAGCCACGCCAACGCGACTTCGGCATCGTCCTGCATTTCCCGATTGCATCACTTGAGCCCCCGAGAGTTGAGCAACAGGGCGAGCAGGCCGCCATGTCCGCCGCCACCGAGGAACGGTTGCCAGCGAAGGGCCCGCCAGCGCCCGTCTCCAGGGCCATGGGGCCGTCTGCCCTGGCGGCTGCACCAATGCCGTAGAGGGCGACGGCCTGCCGGCATTGCCGCAGTTCGAGGCACGCCCCGCACGGTCGATTTCACGCCGTAGCGCGGCGAGCTGACCCACGTGCCGCCACCGTTCGACGCGCTCTTTGGTTCCTTCGATCAATCACGCCACCTTGAGGTAGCCCGACCAAAGCCCGTTCTGGTTGCCGATATCGTTGGTATCGACCGAATGGCTGGCGGGGTATCGCCCACATTGTAGATTTTATAGCCGGTGCGGATGGCGAGGGCCGAGCCCGACCCGTTCTCGACAATCTGCGCATCGAAGGCCGGGGAAGCCGTGGTGAAGGCCGCAGGGTAGTATCCTGATCGGTCAGGCCGCCGAGCACCGGGATAGGCGTCGCCTGCCCATTGGCCGCGACCGTCTGCAGCGTCGGATCGCCGGACGTCAGTTGGGCCCCGAACGTCGAGGGGCGTGACGGTCGCAATCGTGCCATTCGGTCGAAGATGAGGATTTGCAGCGTCTCGGCAAAACTGCCGTCCATTCCCGTAATCACCGCGCCGGGATCACCGCCCGTCAGCACTTTGTAGTGAACCGTCACCCGCTGCAGCGAGTCCGCCACGTTGACCACGTTGGTCCACCCGGACGGGGTGACGAGGGGGCGCCGAGGGACCCGCGAGGCATTGACCAGCACCGCCAGGTCTCCACTGCGAGCGGTGGCGGGGATCGTAACAGTTGTGGAAATTCCCCCGTCTTCGGTGATGTAGGTAAGTGTCGTCAGGGTATCGACCACCGCCCCAAACCCCACCAGGTTATTGACCATGAACATCTAGCGGCCTTTCTTCTGTTCGTTTCGATTGTCGTTTGTGGCGAGCGAGGCGAGGACCGCGCGCCGGTAGAGCTGCAGGAAGCCCATGGCCACCTCACGCTCAGTTTCGGGCTTCACCTCGAGGAGCAATGCCCGCGCCATGTCGGGGGTTGAGCATGGCGTCTCACCAGCTCGTCGATTTGACGAATGCCGTTCTGGCGCAGCGCTCCGACGACGAGCGCACCGACGCCGGCAATCGATCCAGCACCGGGCCACCACCGACAAGGATGGTCCCGCCGCCACTTGCCAGCGAGGCAACAAGCAACTTGGCCAGGATGGTTTTCGGGCCATCACCCTTGGCTGCAGCGAGGGTGTCCTGGGCCGTGTTCGATTGGCCGGGGATGCGCACCGCCGTCAGCGAGCGGTTTGCCTGCTGCAGGTCCTTCGCGACTGCATCGAGCGTGCGCAGGTCGCTTTCGTCGAAGCCGGCGAGCCGGAGCATCGCCCGGTTGTCGCGAACGAAGGTCTGGAACTGGTCGGACTTCAGCACCCCGACGCCCGAGGTTCCCGCTTCAGTGTTCGAGATGAACCGCTTGACCATATAGTCAGCCACCGAGCGCCTCAGGCCGTCCGCCGCCGCCCGGTTGTTCCCGAGGGCCGACTTGATCCGCATCATCTGGTTGACGCCATCCTGGCGACCGAAGAGCCCACCGATAGTGGCCACCACGTCGCGCGGGTCATCGAGCCCGAGAGCTTGCCCAGGGCGTCGTCCTGTTCCGCTTCGAGTGTGGCCCGCCGAACCGCGACCGCTTCCGCCATGGCTTCAGACGAACGGGCTGCGTTCGCGATTTGGGCATCAAGCTCAGGGAAGGCGCGCAGGGCATCGGAATGCTGCCGGCGCCAGGTTGCGACCTTGCCGGGATCGAGTGTCCCGTCTTCCCGCAGCGCCGCCCGACGCAGCCGGTCAATGGCGTAGCCGGTCAGGGCTTCGAGCGCCTGTTGATCGCCGACCGCATTGCGATAGGCGCGGATGGCATCGAGGCTTTTGGGGCCGGCCGAGAATATCTTCGGAGCGACCGCCGAGACAGGGAATGTCGCGGGCGCCGACCCGCCACCAGCACGGCGACGGAGGGCCTGAGCGTCTGTTGTCGAGGTTTCGGCGCGTGACCGAGTAGCCCGCTGCGCCGCGCTCAGGCGGCCGAGGGCTTCCGGGATGAAGTTGGGTTCGAGGGCGGGCCGTTCGAGGACTGAGCTTCCGCCGCCTCTTTCTGCGCCTGCCGACCCAGCCGCACCAGCGACAGGTCCCCGTCCTGCATCCCAACCCGCTCCGCTGCCCGGCCCCACAGGCTGTGAGCCAAAGGCGACCGAACCGGACGCACCGTTTTGTCTGCCATAGCGAGTCCCCGCGCCTTCCAGGATTTGGGAGAAGTTCGACGCCTCACCGAACAGGCGCGCGTCCGTGGTCTGCTGTTCGGCTTCCTCGATAGCAGATTTGGCGATGGTTTCGAAGCGTTCGCGCGAGAGGCGCCCGACCATCCCATCGCCATAGGCGTACTGCAGGACCCGAACAGTATCTTGCGACACCGGGTTGAAGGCGTCCTGTTGTGCCATGGCGTGGAGGAGCGAGACGCCGCGCTTTCGTGCATCCTGGACGAACTTGGCCGCGTCGATCAGCGTGGGGGACGCATCGGCCGCAGGGTCGATCCTGCCCGCCTTGATCCCATCCCGAAGCCGAGCCACGTCACCGGCAATGTCAGACAGCACCTTGCCGAAGGCCCGAATATTCTCGTCGCCGCTATCCAGCAGGGCCTCGACCAGCGTGCCGTCATCGTATGCCGCGCGAAGCAGGGCACCGCGCACCCGCTGCGCACCGTCGAGGGACAGCGAGCCGTCGCGGTGACGAACGCGCCTTCTTCGCCCCTTGTCCGCGACCTTGGCGAGGAACGAACGCACGAAGTCGGTTCTCGGCGCTGCCAATGTCACCACCCTGGTAGAGCCCGAGGGTTTCGCCATCGAGGCGGGAGGCATCGAGGCCGCCCGTTCGCTGGCAGATATGGCCAGCCCCGAGCCCGCGTTCGCTTCCTGGGCAAATCGCACCCGATCGGCGTTCCCCCATTTCGGTTTGGCGTACCCGGACGAGCACCGGCTTGGCGATCCCGTCGAGGTTGTAGCCGAGCGACTGCAGGTAGGCCCGATAGTCGGCCGCCGACTTGCCACCGTCGCGATAGGCCTTGCGGATGGCCAGAAGCCGCGCGTTGCCGCTTTCGACAAACCCATCGGGCCCGAGGATCGGAGCGCCATCGGCAGCCGACGACGAGGCCCCCAGGCGTTCGGCTGCAGGTCCCCTGCAATGCGAGCAATCTGGACTTCTCTTGCCGCGCGGGTGCGGTTGCGGGGCTGCAGATCAGCCGGATAACGCGGGTTCGTCCGCATGTCGTCGAGGTTCGAGGGAATGGCCGAGTCGGCATCGACAACGCGATATTCCACCGCGATCCGGCGACCGGACGGGGTGAACACCGAGGCCCCAGCCTTGGGCACCGCGCCGCCAGCGCCGGCAGCATCGAGACGGGCGCGAGGGTTTCGGCCGGGTTCATCCGCCCCGCCGCCACCGCGCCGGCTTCCATCTCGACTTTACGCGCGACCGCGCTTTCAAGTCTTTCTGGATTGCGCCATTGAGCCGCGTCAGCCGGCGATAGGAGACGCTTTCCCCATTGGCGAAGCGTTCGGCGCGCATCTGGGTCTTGATCCGGCTTTGCAGGGCCGTCAGCTCCGAGAACGGCATCACATCCCGGTACTTGCCCAGGGTCTGGAATATCGCTGCTTCTTCCCCCTCAGGGGGCTTTGCCGAGGCCGGCAGATCATCGAGAAGCAGCTTTCCCTCTTTCCGGGCATTCGTGGCGCCGAGCGCCAGCGTGCCGTCCGGATCGACTGCCTGCCAGAGCTTGCGCTCCTCGTCCTTGACCGCAGCGCGAGCCGCTTCGAGGCTGGACCGCAACTGTTCGCCGGCAACATCCGGGGCGGTACCTGTACCAAGCGCGGCCGCGTCCTGTTCCGCCTTGGTGCCGGCCGCTTCCACCGTTCGCCGCGTCTGCTCGTCGAGATCAGCCAGGCGCTTGCGCAGCGTCGTCACCACCGCGTCAGGCGTGCCCGCGCCCCGCAACCCCTCAAAGGCCGTAACTCGAGCCGCGTTCTGGTCGGCGCGGCGCTGCCCGAACTGTTCTGGGTACTTTGTCGCCATTCCGCGTTCGAGCGCACCCAGGCCCATGTCGCCGGTTTGCTGGAATGTCGTGGGGTTCGAGCCCGGCACCAGCGGAGCCGACCCATTGCCCAGCTCGTCGAGGACTGCGCCGGGGCTGGTGGCGCCGTCGTAAAGCGTCCGCCCCGCCATCTGCTCACGCCCGGCCTGGGTAAGGGGAGCGAAGCATGTTGCCCGTTGCCTTCCCCGCACTAACCGCAAGGCCCGGCAGTTCACCGAGCCCGGCACCAGCCAGAGCGCCGGCAAGGCCGCCTGCAACGCCTGCCATAGGCTTCCAGGGTTCGGGCGCCGCTTCCATAGCCGCCACCGATCCACCGCCCGCCATGCCGCCAGCAACGGCGTTGCGCGCCATGCCGCCGACCGAGGAGCCGCTGCCGAGGGAGCGGGGTGAGGGTTTCCATAACCCGAGGCGCAACCGCCCCGCAGCGCGAGGCCGTCGAAAGCAGCATTTCGGGGCGAGGGTGGCGCCGATGCCCTCACCGGCGCCGGCCGCAATACGCTCAGCCAGCGTTACCGGCTTGATGGTGCGCGGGTCCCGCATCCCGACCGCTTGCATGGCCGACGCAATCGAATTGGAGTCACCGACCGCGCTTTCGATCATGTTGGTGGTCAGGTCTTCTTGACCCGACAGTGCATTGGCGCCGGCAATGCCCCAGTTGATGACGTTGCGCGACCTATCGACGAGCCCGCCCGTCACATCGAGCAGGAAGCGATTGACCCCGCCTGCAACGTTCATCGGCACGCCGAACTCAGTTCCGGGCGCCATCTCGACATTGCCCGAGACTTCGCCCGTGCTGCCCCGAGGCTCTACCGTTCCTGAGAGATTGGCCGGGGCAAGGCCTACCTTGGCATCGAACTCCCCGCGCGGGATCGACGCATAGAACTTCCGATAGAGCGCATCTGCCAGCGTCCGATCATCGACATTGGCATAGTCGGGATGTTCCGCCTTGAACTTGGCGAGGAACGGCGACCCGCCGCCGCCAGGTGCAGCAACAGGACCGGCCGGAGCCGCACCCATCGCCCACCCACCGGGTCGGGCATCGCGCGCCATCGGAACCGGGGCAATCGCCATTACTGCCCCCGAACAGGTTGAGGGGATCAGCACTGCCAGAGCCGCCGCCCGGCAGGCTGGTAGTGGGTTGATAGGTGCCGTTGGCGACGGCCTGCAACTTCCGGTAGCCTTCCGTGACCGCCATCTCAAAGTCATCGAGTGCGGCGAGGAATGTCGGCAGGTCGCCCTGACTGGCGGCATCACTGAGGCGGGAGAACGCTGCTTCCGCGCGCCGACCATCAAAATCGGTAATCTGGCCGCCGCCCTTGAGCATCTGCCGGGCCTGCATGAACGCCTGACCCGAAGCCTGGTTGAGGTTCACCTCGAAATTCGCCATCGGCGTGCCCTTGGTGGAGCCAAAATAGCGGTTGAAGCCGTTGAACATCTCCGCCTGCCCCTGCTTGTCGTTTCGCAGGGTATCGACAGCGTCGAGGGTGATTTGCACGGTCTGTTCGGCACCGGGCAGTGCCGCCCGAGCGTTGGCCATCGTCTTGCCGTCAATCGTGCCGCCAGCACGCGCGCCGGCCAAGGCGTCAGGGGCGTACTTGATCCCGTCAGGCATCGCGGCAATTGAAAGACCGCCCCGAGGATCGGCGCGCATCGGAACCAGTGACCCGGTAGACTCGTCGAGGCCGGGGATGATGGCTTGCCCGAAATCGCCGCCCGTCCCCGTTTCCATCTCGTATGCGTCTTTGAAGTCTATGGCCCCGTTGACGACGAGCTGCTGCAGCGTCGGGTCCTGAGAAATTGGGCATTCGCCTTGTTCCGCGAGTCCAGTTCGGACTTTGCGCGCGCATCGGACTGGCGTTTGAAAGCTTCGTTCCACCCCTCTTTCGGGTTCATCGCGCCATTCGAGACCGCATCGGCAATGTCTTTGTAGGCATCACCCAGCTGCAGGATGTTGCGGGCCGTCGAGTCCTTGGTTGCGTAGTCAGTCTGGAACTGAGAGGCCAGCACCGCCTGCTGTTGCCGCCAGGGTTCCATCTGGCCGTTGCGCTCAATGCCCTTGGCGAGTCCGTCCTGAAAGCTCTGCCCTGACAAAAGGCCATAGCCGACATCCTGCATGAGCGGTCGGAGCGACTGATAAATCGGGTTGTCACCCCAGCCGAGCAGTTGCCCGAGGGGGCCGGGCTTTGGTGCGTAGGGGTTGGCAGCCGCGCCCGTCATGCTGTAGCCGCCCGGCCGCGCGTATCGGGGAAGCGGAGAGGGCGGCAGGGACCACGGCGGGATGGTCGCCATCTAGATCACCGCGAGCAGGTTGTTGAGCGCCCCTGCGGACGAGCGCCGCCGAGCTGACTTGCTCTTGGTCGGCGAGTTGAAAGAGCCGTTCTTTCTGCGAGGTCGAGAGCGTCACGTACAGTCGCTCATCGAGCCGGCTACGGGTGCGGAACTTGCTGCTAGCCATGGGAGTCTCCCATTCAGAATGTCAGCGCCAATCTACCGTAGAAATGGCGCGAAAGCTAGGTCGCTAGGCCAAATTTCACTTTAATATCAATGTGTTCCAGACTGTGCCACAGCGTCCCACTGCGTTCCGGTCACACCGTCTCGCCAAGTTGGCGACCTAAAAGTCCGCCCGGTCACGCCGCCGCGCCCGCTATGCCCACAAGGAACTCACGCGGCACGCGACAATTCGGCGAGCCGGGCTCGGGGCCCAGCGCCATCGGGTTCCACTGTCGGTTGGCACGGTAGGCAGCAACCCACTTGGCCCAGTCCGGGCCATCGGTCGCCGTTGGGCCGGTGTCGGCTTCCCAACCGCGCTTGTTGATCCAACTGGCGAGACGAGGGCGGAACTTCTCTTCCGAGGCCCCGGCAGCGATCAGCCGGCCGCACGCCTCAATGTTGGACTTGCATCTGTCCTGGTCGGCAACCGAGAGCTTGGCATAGGCGAGGAAGGCAGGGAGGGGTTCATGGCCTTTCCGCTTCCACCGCATGGCCCAGACATTGGCCAGGAAGTCGGCATAGACGGGATCGGCCTCGTCGCCATACCCCTTGTCGGATTTGCGACCTTCGATGCCCCTTTAGGGGTTGGGGTTATCTTGAATGTCTTGAATGTCTTTCGTTTGTCCCGGTGCTGTCCCGCTCGTGTCCCGGTCGGCGTCCGCGAGTGTCCCGGTCAGGTAGGCTCACCCTCTGAAATTCATCGTATTTACAGACGGTTACGATGAGGAAGCCTGTCCCGCTTTCTGTCCCGATCATCGTCTCGGTTTTCAATCGGGTCAAAAACCGGTCTACCGACGACTTCGACCACCCCCAGGCGTCCGCCATGAAACGCAGCGAGTGGGCCAGCTGGCCGCGCCGCAGATCAATCAATTGGCCGCCGCGATCCACCCGGCGCGGTTTCCATGCCGCCTCAGAAATCAGCCAAAGCCATGCCTCCCGCCGGCTGTACGGCTCGCCACTCGCCAAAAGCGGGTGAGGTCGAACACGCCCGGTCAACAGCAAAGACGCCAAGCTCACTCAGCGGGCGAGGTCCCTGTCACGAATTGCGGAATGGGCGATGGAACACCACAGCGGCACATCGCGCCTTGCCGTTGCGGTTCTTGCGGATCAGGGCATCTAGGCGATGGGTCGCGTTGTGCAGCTTGTCCGGGTCGCAGGCGGATCGTTCTGCAGGTAGTAGGCTTCCCGGTAGAGGAACAGGACGACATCAGCATCCTGTTCGATATCGCCGGACCAGCGCAGATCAGCGAGCGATGGGCGCTTGTCGTCGCGCTTTTCCACTTCCCGGCTCAACTGGCAGAGCATGACGACGCAGCTTTTAGCTCTTTTCGCCAGCACCTTGCCAGCGCGGGAGACTTGCCCGGTCTCCGCTACCTTGTTGCCGGAGTAGCGCCCATCGGGCTCCACAAGGCCCATATGGTCGATTGCGACCACCGCCAGGGGGCTGCCGGCCGTCTGATAGCGCGCCTTGAGCGAGCGAGCCCGTGCGGCGATTTCCGGCATAGTCAGCCGGGCGCTGGCGTCAACATGCAGCGGGAGTTTCCGCAGACGCTCCCGCGCCGTCATGATCTGGTCGCCTTCAGGGTCACTCCACTGCCCCCGCAAGATGGAGCCGAAGAATGGACTTGAGGCCGAGGCCACCGCATCAGAGACGCACCTAGCCGATACTTCATCGCGCGACATTTCGAGCGAGAACAGGCCGACTCCGAAACCCGCTTCCGCCGTCTGACGCAGCGAGGAACAGGCATATGCAGACTTGCCCATGCCGGGCCGTCCGGCGATCACATAGAGCTGTTCGGGCATATAGCCGCTCAGTTCAACGTCAAGGCTTCTAAGCCCCGTTGTCGGGCCCGTGCCGCCACCCCGGTTGCGATCCGTTCAAGTAGGGCGTTGGTGCATTCGGAGATTGAGGCCGCCGCGCGTTCGCCCTTGGCCTGGGTGACTTCATCGAAGGCCGCGAGCGATGCCGCCACCGCCTCATGGGGATCAGCATCAATGGCCACCGCATCGGCCGCTAGCTGTTCGGCCTCGCGTGCCACGATCCGCCGCGCCCAGCGGTTTTCGAGCGTAGAGAGCGGGCCACTCAGCATCGAAAGCGGCATTGCCATGCTGACTACCCGTGCGAGGAATTGCGCCCGCGTGAGCCCGTCCCGTTCCACCGCAGGCGACACAGCGGCAATCAGGGTGGCGGCACTGACCCTATGGCCTTCACGGTGGAGCCTCAGGGCAGCTTCTGCGAACGCACGGCAGCCCGGATCACCGAACCAGTCCGGATTGAGCGTTGACCCGATGGCTGCCAAGGCGTCCGGATAGCTGATGATCGTGCCTAGCACGGTCGCCTCTACTTCCGGCTCTACCAACTCGACATGGGGGCGGAGATTGGCAGGGCGTTCATTCTGCCACCCCCCTCGACGCCGCGCGCTGCCAGCATATCGTCAGGACCGCGTGAAGCCCGCGACGGTCGATCCTGCCTTTGCGGCATGGTCGATTGCGAGCCGGAACGCCGCCGACACAACCTCGTCGGGCGGCATATGCAACGTGTCGCAGATGGCGAGCGCTTTTGAGCGAAAGACGGCGTGGCTTGCGCGGTTCATACTGCCTCCCTCCCCAGCATTCACCTTTCCGGACGTCGGCGTCCCTGAGCGCCTTCCTCAACTCCGCATGGAGCGCGCGATGGTGTTTGCGGCAGAGCCACGTCACCGAGAGGGGTTTGCCATAGTCGGTGTGATGCGCCTCGCACCTCAAGCTCTGGCACACCTCGCATTTGCCGCGCTTCAAGGTGCCGTTGAGAAGTGCCTTGCGTACTGCTTCTTGCGCCTGCAGTTTCTCGCGGTTGTTGGAGTTCCAGCGCGTCTGGGGGCTAGGAGGCAGCCCTTCAGGGCGACGACTCCAAGTCTTGCCAACGAAAATCCCGGTACTGCGGCTAGCCATCAGCCGCCCTCCCAGTGCCGATGCCAGCCAACTCGGCTAGCGCATTGCAGAGGGAGACAGAGCGGCGGAGCCGCCGATACACCACCCGGCCACCCGGCGACAAGTCGCCTTCAGGCTGGGCAATATCAGTACTTCGAGACATCGCGACCACTATGGGCGTTGCGGCACTAGCCGATTTGGTGAGAAGGACATTGCAAATCTACTTCTCTGTTTCGGAGCGCCGTCCTGCCAGGGGCGGCGTTTTCCTTGGGAGGGTGGCTTTAGGCGACCGACTTGGGTTCGAGAGCCGGAAGGCTATCGAGCAAGCTTGCGCCGCTGCCGATGTGATGATGGTGCGCGATCCGCGCTTTCTGGCCTCAAGACGACCAGAATTGATTTCCCGATAGGCCGTCGACCGGCTCACGCCGAAGCGCTTCAGGAAGTCGGGCAGTGTGTAGGCAATGGGCTCAGTCATTGGCGTGTCCTGTGTTGCCTGGGGCTACACGGGGACACTGCCCTCATTTGTCACTTCGGTGTTTGGGCAAGGTGGGCGGCAAAACGGGCAATAGCGCCTGCCCCGTATTGCCCAATTCGCACGCCTCACTCCCCGTGGATTTCGCCCCAGAGGCGGGCCCATTCGCGCCTGTCTGCTAACCCAATCGCCCTGTCCACCGATAGAACCTCGTCGTCGAGGTCCTTGTTGCGCTTGCTTAATTCCCATTGAGGGGGGTTTGCCGTTCGGGAACAGCTTTCGGATTGCATCGCATCGGATGCGCTTTTTGTACTGCGCGGACGACTCTGCCGCGTGTGCTGAATTGGTGACCTGCTGGACGGGATCAAACGAGATAGGCTGCCCCTCCGAGGCAACGTCGGCCGCTGGAAACGCCGTCAAAAGCGTGGCGCGATCAACGGCTAAGGAAGCATAGACCGGATTGCCGTTGCCGAAATGGAGCATATCCTCGCCCGGCGCGTGAGGCAGCACCCCGTCCTTTGCCGGCATCCCGGCCAATACGAGGGCGCTCCAATTCTGTCTGGGAATCTGACTTACGTCAGCCTCGTCACCTTTGCGCAATCCCTTCCCCATGCGGTCACCGCCCCATTGGACAGGGACAGTCGCAATAGCGTCCACGAGACTGAAAAAGGATCGGCCCGGCAAGTCCGCAAACATCATCTCCCCGGGGCGACCGAGGGGTAGGCTATGCACCCATTGCCGCGACCGACGTTCTGCCCGAAGGGGCCGAACAGACCCACCCGGTTCCATTGGTACCGAGGGTGAGAAAGGCGTCCCAGCTGTTTCGCACGGCAGTTGGGGAGCGAGCCAGGACCCACACGACCGCCATTAGCAGTGTCCACCGCTCCTGTGTCATGGGATCAAATAGCTCGGGGGTGCGGGAAGGCAGCAAGGTCACCAGACCGAGTTCGAGTGCTTTCGCTTCCGCTTCCTGGACGGTCATTCGGCCGTGCTCGACGGCCGAAATCAACTCCTCACGTTCGTTAAGTGGACCGAGCAAGCTCTTATCCATCGCTACACTCCGCGACTCCACCTTGGGGTGCATGGGGAAGCCGGGAGGTGTGCCCCGGCTTGTCGGATGGCCGTCCTATCCCCATGCGTCTCGACTATGCCGCAGCAGGCTTCCGCCGCATCGGCAACACGTTTGATTTCGTTTTGGGCAGGCAGTACCCAGCCCATGCTTCCATGAGTTTCCGCCGCTTGGCGAGAGCATCGCCGCGCCGATATGCTTGGACAGTCGCGTCACCGACAATGTGTGCGAGCGCCTGTTCGGCAATGGCGCCGTCGAAGCTGGTTTCTTCCCCCACCCAATCCCGGAAGCTGGACCGGAAGCCGTGCACCGTGAAGTCTGAGGCGCCGGCGGTTGAGAGCGCCTTGGCCATCGTGGCGTTCGAAATGTGCGTTTTGCGCGCCGTGCCGGGGAAAACGTACTTGCGGTCTTTGGTCTCGTTCAGCGCCGTGAGTATCGCCATGCCCGCGTAACGAGCGGTACGCGATGCTCCCTACCGGCCTTCATCCATTTCGCAGGATGGTCCAGACCTTGGCGTCGAGGTCGATTTCCTTCCACTCCCGCCATCATCACTCCCCGACCGCGAAGCATTGAGGATCAGGTATTCGAGGGCTAGCGCGCCGACCCTTTTTTGCTTCTGTGCAACTTGGTGACCAGGGCAGGCACATCCGCATAGGGCATTGCCGCGTGGTGACCCCGCGTCAGTCGTTGGCGCTTGGGAAGGAGGGCATCTAGGTGTCCGCGCCACCGCGCCGGGTTCTCCCCCGAGCGGAGCCCCTTGGCCTTGGCGGCATCCAGCACCCGCTCAATCCGGCCGCGGACACGCGAGGCGGTTTCGGCCTTCGTCTGCCAGATGGGCGTCAGCACCCCGAGGACCGCTACAGTGTCGATGGCGTCAAGCGGCATGTGGCGGAGTGGCAGGCAGTAACCGGACTCCACCCACTCTCCCGCCTTGTCGCGTTCGACCGAGAGCGTCATGCGCCATTGGTCAATGTGCTTGGGATTGCGGAAGCCGGACGCCAGAGCATCGACAAGTGACGCGGCGAACGTCCCGAACGTCTCGACCTTTTCGAGCGCTGCAGCGTCGGTGACCTTTCGAGCCGCGATGGGATCGACGCCCCGCGCGACCAGCTTGCGCGCCTCAGTAGCCGCCTCCCGCGCATCCGCCAGGGAGAGCACCGACAGGCGCCCGAGGCTCAATTCGCGCCGGGGCTGGGACCTGCCGGCCGCTTTGAGCTGAAATATGTAGACCCAGCGCTTGGCGCCCTTGGGCGAAACGTTGAGATACAGCCCGTCCCCATCGGCATAAAGCCCAGGCGTTGCAACGGTATCCACGAACCGGGCCGAAAGTCGCTTGGTCTGCGCTGCCATCGAATTGCCCCCAAAAGTCACCCTAAGGAATTGCGGGCATTGTACGGCACAGCGTGGCACAAGGGAACACAGTGGAGTGTGAAAGCCCCAGTTTTCCCGCCGTTACTGAAACAGCGCGAACCAGACAGGCACAGAGGTTAGTCGGACTTTCTCCGCCACTTTCTCTTTGCAAACTCATCAAAGTGCTGATGAGCGTCCAAATTCCTTTTGGTTTCAAAGGGGTTTGCCAATGCCATGCGACTTTGGGAGACTGGCGATTTGGCCAAAACTGGTCTCTGAACGCCCCGCGTCTCTTTCCATCCGCCCTTCATCGAAATCGAGACGGATTCAGAAAATGACGCACTTTCAGTATGTTGTTGACGGAATCACGCTGCGCCGCAGTTGAAGCGGGGGGGTTCGTCTGCTTTGTGTGAACAGAGACACCCGAAGGCGGCGTGGTCGTGCGGGGTCAAGCGCGTTGCAGCGGGGGCCAATTGGGGACTCAAGGTCGCCGTAGGCGGAGAGCGGTCGTTCAGCCATCATGAGAACTCGATCACTCATGATGTACCGCCATTCGAGAACGTAACATTGAAGTTTATCCAACAGCGTGCCGACATGCGAACTCAAGGATTTCTCTCGCGGCCCGTTCGCGGCAATCGGCTGGCCCGTCATCGACAAGACCCATCCTGACCTCAGCTTCGCGCAGAACTTCACATACTGCATCGGTGCCGCCCCGGTTCACAGCCTTGCCCAATGCGCTGATCAGAAACCTGTCATATTCGTCGGCCATCGCTTCACCGTCTGCCCATGTCTTGGACAGACCGAGAGGGTCCCAGGAACCAAAGCCGATCTGCCGCAATTTCGGAAGCAGGTCGCGCATGTCGGGTTTCATCGGCGGGGCGCCTTGATCCGGAAATCATGAATGACGCCGTCCTCCATGCGAGCCAGCACCTGATCGGCTTCGGACAGCGTCCCTGCGTTCCGCCGGGTTGCCATGTCCGGCTCCGCCCCGGGGGATTTGGTGTAGAAGTGATGCATTAGCCCAACCTCCTGCAGGCCCAGACCCTCCGCCAGCGCGGTCAACAGGTCGGCCCAGTAGGTGCCATCCTCGTTCGGCGGATTGCGCACAGGGCGGGCTGCAGCGCGATCCTTGTCAGCCTCGGTACGCGCAATCTTCGCCTCCGACCAGCCCTTGCGGCGGTAGCGCGCGATATCAGCAGCACGCTCATCATCGGGGTTGTTGGCGCGCTGCACGGCACAGCCGAGGTAAGTGCCGCAATCGCACGGCAAGCGGGTCAGCCAGTATTCTCGCTCATCCGGTGCAAGGCACGCGTGCAGACCGGGGGTGTCGACCCTCTCGGCCCTGCGGGTGTGGCTGCGCTTGTCCCACGTCGCAAGAATGGCATTCATGCGATCAAGGTCATCGGTCGCAGCGACCAAGGTGATGAAGGTGCACATCGCTTCACTCCGAACCAGGTCCGGTCAGGCTCAGCACGATATTCCGGTCCGACCTATTCATGTCACCTTGTCCCGAACGGCTATCATGTCTGGCGCCCCCGCCAGACTCGCGATGATTTCGCCCATATCGACAGGCTCCCACGGCATCGGGCAGTCGCCAGTTTTCAGGAAGGGGTGCGTTGCATAATCTTCCATCAGTTTAAGCAGGCCGCTGCGCCCGACGCGGGCCGTCCAGACACAATACCCATGCAGACCCGTCAGGCGTTCACCTGCGTCCGCCATGGCAAGGATCAAAGCTGTTCCAACCTGCGCGTGTGTCTGTTCCCGAGATACCAAACAGGTTTTCAAGGCGCACGACCTCCTGCGGGTCGGACCACCCCATGCGGCAGCGGAACAGCACTCGCTGGGCAGTTGTGCAAGCGGCTTTGCGCCTGAAAGCGGCAAGACGGCAAAGGGCGTGTGCCACACAAGGATCGGCTGGCGATACCGCCTTGGCGCCTCGCGCAGGTCATCCGGGCTGACTGGGCGGTCGGTCACGAGCGCAGTAATCTCGAGAAGAAGATATCCCCGCCGGTCGCTGCCAATGTGGATTGCATGCCCAAAGCGTCCATCCGGCAGTGCGAAAGCAAAGCCGTGCCCCGCCTTGATGCCGGTTCTGGACGCAAAGGTCTGGGCCTTGATGTCGCGCCCCCGGTCCGTGTTGTCAGAGAGCGCATCGTTCAAGCATTGCCCATGCCTCGCCATAGCGACGCCATGTTTCTGCGCGGACGCTTTAATCCTCACCATGGCGACGTCAACGTCGTCTTCGTCCCCCAGAACCTCGCGCAGCACAAGGCCGTCCGGGACCTGTGTGACCTCGATCCTGGCGGGCAGATCGGCGACAAAGTGTTCTAGTCGCTCAGGCGTGCCATAGATGAAATGTTCAATCTGGGCGGACATGGCGGGTCAGCTTGCGAGCGGGGCCTGCGCGACTTCCTCGAACACGCGCACGCTGTCCATCCGCAGGATCACCTTGCCACCATCGGCACGCCGCATCACTGCGACTTGGCTGAGGGACCAACCTGCCTCGGCCTCTGTCTTCACAAAACCCTCGAACCGCAGGGCCCTCAGACGCTGACCGGAGGACACCAAGACGTTGTAGTAGCGCCCTTCCTCGAACAGGGCCGCGGCAGACAGCACTTGAAGACCAGCTTGTTGCGGCCCAAGCCGGGGCAGCCACTTGAAGAAAAGTGACAGCCCCATGACCAGCGCGGCGACGCAGGCCGAAACGACAACAGCCTGACCGATAAAGAGGACAAAACCCGACATGGTCCATCATCTCGCAATTTGTGGCTCCGATGACTTATGTTCGTCCAATACTCCGATCAAGATAATGCATGACGGTTGCCGCCATCGGGTCGATCTCCGCCACCCACCCGGCAATGAAGCGGGGAACCGCACAGCATTTGTCGATTTGCTCAGCGCCGCCCCCGTCGATCTCCCCCCCCTCATTCGCAAACGGCTCGCCCAAACTGCTCCTGCCAAGTCTCTCCTGCCAGGAAACACAGATCATAGAGGCTGACCGCCGAGGCCTCGCGCCCACACGTTAGCCGCTTCAGTACCTCGGGCGCGAGATAGGCCAGCCGCAACTGGCGGCTGACATGGCGTTCCGCTAGTCCAACGGCTTCAGCCAGTTCCTGGATGGTGGCGAATTCTCCTGCATCCATACGCCGCCGCCACCCCCATGCCCTGCCGATGGCGCGCAGGATGTGCGGATCCTGCACTTGATCCTCGCTCGGGCGGTAGCCGGCGGGCGGCATGATCTTCGGCCGCCCGTTCCTCTTGCGCATCTTCAGCGGGATCAGCACGCGGATCGTATCGTCTGGCTTGGTCATTCTGCAGCCTCCATCCGACGCGGTGCGACCATCTCGCGAACGACGCCCGCGATGCCTTCGCGGCGAATCTCGACCTCGAGCCCGGCGGTGGTGACCGTTAGGACATGACGATCTCCAATCACATCAGGCGGCGCGGCTGTTGATGATCTCGGAAGAACGCATCCGCCAGCTCATAAAACAGGGCTATGTGCCGAAGTCGGAAAAGCGCGGTTACGTCCAGTTGGTCGGCGCAGTCCAAGGCTATCTCAAATACCTCAAGGAGGATGAGCGCCGCTCGACCAGGTCGGCGGCCGACAGCCGGGTGCGCGATGCAAGGGCGCTCGAGATCGAGCTTCGGATTGCCGAGCGCACGCGCGACCTGATCCCGCTCGACGACGCACTCACCGACATGGCGGAGCTTGCAGGGCTCGTGCGCTCGGAACTGGCGGGGCTCCCCGCGCGGCTGACCCGCATCATCGACGAGCGCCAGAAAGTTGAAACGGAAATCGATGGTGTCCTCACGCGCCTTGCCGAGCGAGCCGCTCAAAAGGCTGAAAGCCTGGAGGCTGGCCGAAGCCATCCTACGGCCGGCACCCAGGCTGCCACCTGACGAATGGGCACGTATCAATCGCATTTATCCGGAGACCTCGGGTCTGCCGGGGCCGCGTGATCCCTCGATCACGCCCTATGTCATTCCGGTGGTGCGGGCAGTTCATGCCGGTCATTACAAGCGGGTCGTCATGGTCTGCGGGGCCCAGATGGGCAAGACCGACGGACTGCTCGATATCATGGGCGCCCGTCTCGATCAGCGCCCGGCACCGATCCTCTATGTTGGTCCGATCCGGGATTTTCTGACCGACCAGTTCGAACCGCGGCTGATGAGCCTCCTCGATGAAGCGGAGACCCTGGCGGCGAAGGTCGTCCGCGGCCGGCGGATGAAGAAGACCCTGAAGGTCGTGGCCGGTGTGCCGGTGCGCCTAGCGCATGCGGGATCCTCGGCGGGCCTCAAATCGAGCCCAGCGGCGCTGGCCCTCGTCGACGAGTACGACGAGATGCTGGCGAACGTGAAGGGCCAGGGCGACCCACTGGGGCTCGTCGAAGCCCGCGGCGAAACCTACGCCGACTTTGTCACCGCCATCACCTCGACGCCCTCGCGCGGCCTGATCGAAACGCAATTTGATGAGCGGAGCGGCCTGACCTTCTGGAAGCCGGGCGATCCGGAGGCGGTTGAAAGCGCCATCTGGAAACTCTGGCAGTCCGGCACGCGCCATCACTTTTGCTGGCCGTGCATTCACTGCGACAGTATTTCGTGCCGCGCTTCGAGCAGATGCGCTGGCCGGAGAACGCCACCCCGGCGGAGGCGGCGAAAGCGGCGCAGCTGCAGTGTCCCCACTGTGGCGGCCTTCACCATGATGACGACAAGACGGAGATGAACGCCCGGGGCCTCTACGGCGCCCCGGCCAATGGGTCGAGGACGGCGAGGTTCGAGGGGCGCCGCCAGAAAACGCCGTGATCAGTTTTTGGGCGAGCGGGCTTGCAAGCCCCTTCGTCACCTGGGGCACAAGGATCGAGCGCTATGTCCGGGCGCTCGCATCCGGCGATCCCGACCAGTTGCAGACAGCGCTCAATGCCGGGTTTGGCGAATGTTACACGACGGCGTCGGGACGCGATGCCCTTGACTGGCAGGAGATATTGCAGAGACGGCAGCCCTACCGGATGAAGGAGGTGCCGGACGGCGTCCTTCGCCTCGGCATGGGCGTCGATGTGCAGAAGCTGTCGCTCTACTACACGATCCGCGGCTTCGGCTCGCGCGGTCGGTCATGGCTCATCGACCGGGGGCAGTTGTTCGGCCCCACCGATGATGACGAGGTCTGGAACGCCCTTGCCGATCTGATGCTTACGCCGATCGCAGGCCTGCAGATCGAGCGGGTGTTCATCGATTCCGGCTTTCGACCCAACAAGCCGGACGGCGGCGATGAGCACAAGGTCTATGAGTTCACGCGACGCTATCCCTGGCTGGTCTCGCCGACCAAGGGGCGGGCCACCATGTCGCCGCCCTACCGGGTGTCGAAGATCGAGGTGACGTCGAAGGGAAAGCAGGCGTCCTATTCGATCAATCTCGTCTGGCTCTCGACCGACTTCTTCAAGTCGCTGCTGGTGTCGCGGATCCGGACGCCGCTGGACCAGCCGGGTCCTTCATCGTTCCCGACGACATCGATGAGGACTACTGCAAGCAGCTGGTCTCGGAGGTTCGCGTCGTCGATGCCGCGACCGGCAAGCCGCAATGGGTGCAGCGATCGCGCCAGAACCACTTTCTCGACTGCGAGACGCTCGCCATGGCGATCGGCTACTCGCTGAACGTCCAGCGCATTCCCGAAGGCATCCTGCGGGAGCGCAGCGAAACAGCGCTTGCCGACGCGCAAGGCCACGAAATCAGGAGCAAGTCTGAGGCGGTCGCAGCACTCGCTTGGCCGCGGCCCCCGACCTGCGCGCCGCTTCGCTGGGCTTTCCTCACGTTTGATCAGGTGATCCATGGGCATGTTCGATCAGGTGCGGGACTGGTTTGCGCCAGTCCGTGGCCGCCACGTCACGCCGCCAGCCATCCGGGCCGACTTCATGCGCGGCAATCGCGGCGTGGTGTTCGGCGGGTGGCGACCTGCCTTGCGGGAAGCCGCTGACGATGTCGGCGCGTCCTGGGACATGGCAGCGGCACGCACCATCGATCTGATCCAGAATTCCGGATGGATGGCGGGCGCGCTCGATCAGGCGGTCGCCAATACGGTGGGTACCGGGCTCCGGCTCAAGGCCATGCCGGAAAACGACCTGTTCGGCATGAGCAACGCCGAAGCCGAGGCATGGGCCCAGACTGTCGAACAGCGCTGGAGCCTGTGGGCCAACCGTCCTTACGAATGCGACATCGAGGGCCGCCGTTCCTTCGGCCAGATACAGGCCGCTGCCTTCCGCTCCTGGTTTGCGACCGGCGAGATCTGGGCAGAGTTGCCCTGGCGCGAGCGATCCGGCAGCCGTTATGGTACCAAGGTGCGGCTCGTTCCGCCGCACCGCATCCCGCGCCGCAGTGACACCTTACGCAAGATCGTTCAGGGCGTGCGCATGGACTCTGACGGCATGCCTGTCGGTTACCTTGCCACCCGCAAGGATCCATCCCTTGGCACGGTGGAATATGATGTCAGCGCCCGCGATGAGTTGGGCCGCACCCGGGTCATTCATGTCTTCGACGGGATGCCGGGGCAGATCCGGGGCATCAGTCCGCTTACCCCCGCCTTGCAGGTGGCGCGGCAGTTCGACCAGCTGTCGGACGCGACGCTGACCGCAGCGATCCTGCAGACGGTGTTTGCGGCCTCCATCACCTCGGACGAGCCGACTGAAGAGGTGCTCGCCGGTCTGCTGACGCCGCAGGAACAGGCAAGGCTGTCAGCAAGCGGGATATCGCCGTGGGACGCCTATGTGCAGGCGCAATCGGGCTGGTACGACAACGCCACCATCAATCTCGGCATCAATGGCCGGATTGCGCATCTGTTTCCGGGACAGAAGCTGGAACTGCACCGGGCCCAGCATCCGCATTCGGATTACCGGGACTTCGCCGCCCACCTCCTGCGCGAACTCGCCCGCTGCATGGGCCTCACCTATGAGAGCGCTACGGCGGACTACACCAACGCGACCTATTCGAGCGTGCGCATGGCCACGGGCGAAATCTTCCAGATCACGCTCTACCGCCGCGCCCATCTTGTCGCGCCGTTCTGCAATGCCGTCTACGAGGCCTGGCTCGAGGAGGAGATCGTCCGCGGCGGCATCCGTTCCCGGTGGGCTCGAGGGCTTCCTTGCCAACCGCTCGGCAGCCTCCCGCGCCATCTGGCGTGGTGCGCCCAAGCCCCAGGCCGACGATCTCAAGATGGCCAAGGCCCACGAGATCTGGTGCCGGCTCGGGGTCATGACGGACGCGGCGATCGCCGAGGACCTCGGCCACGACATCGAGGACGTCTATGCGCAGCGCGCCCGCGAGAAGGCGCTCCGAGATACCTACGGCCTGCCAGACCATCAGTACCAGGGCATCACCAATCTAGCGGACAGCGCCACGGTCGATCCAAGCGGGGACCAATCGAACCCATGACCATCTTCACCAACTATGCCGATCCGTGCGCCGTGCTGCCGCGGATCCGCGATGCTTATTACGCGCTGCTCGAGGGCAGACGGCCCGAAGTGATCGAGTTCGATGCCGGCAATGGCGTCAGGCGCAAGGTCCAGTACGGCAAGGCCGACATTGCCAGCTTACGCGCAGAACTAAGCCGCCTCGAAACCGTCTGCGGACGCCAGGCCGGGATGCGCCGACGCTTCGGCCTCCGCGCAGGAGGGGGGTATTGATGCCCGGACACCTTCTGCGCCTCAGCCACCGGCTCCTCAACGCACCGCTGCTCATCCATCCGGCCAAGGCGCAGGTCATACTCGGCGCTTTGAGCGGCCGCATCGGTTTCGAGGCCGAGCTTTTCAATGGGGAGGAAGGTGCCGAGGGACCTGACGCAAGCCGCTTCGTCGGTTCGACCCGGCGAGGGGACGGATCGGCCTCGCTTGCCCACACTGCCGACGGCGTGGCGATCATACCGGTGCTCGATACGCTGGTGAACCGCGGCGCCTGGCTCGACAGCCGGTCGGGGCTCAAGCTACGATGGGATCGCAGCCCAGTTGCGCGCGGCAGGGCAAGACCCGGATGTGCGCTCGGTGCTGCTCGACATCTCTCGCCCGGTGGCGAAGCGGCGCCGGCATGTCGGCGGTGGCGGATCTGATCCGAACCGGTTCGCCAATCCAAGCCGATCATGGCCTTCGTCAACGACATGGCGGCGTCGGCCGCCTACGGCATTGCCAGCGCCGCAAGCGAGATCGTCATCTCGCCCACCTCGATCGTCGGGTCGATAGGCGTGGTGATGCTACATGCCGATCGCTCCGGCGAGCTCGCGGCGCAGGGCGTGAAGCCAACCCTGATCTTTGCGGGGAGCCACAAGGTCGACGGCAATCCGTTCGAGCCGCTTTCGGATGCGGTGCGTGCCGATCTGCAGGCGAGTGTCGACGCCCATTACCGCCAGTTCATCGACACGGTGGCTGCCGGTCGTGGCATCCGCCTCACCGCCGACATGGCGCGCGCCACCGAGGCCCGCACCTTCATCGGCTCAGAAGCGATCGCCCTTGGTCTCGCCGACCGTGTCGCCAGCTTCGACGAGGTACTGGCCTCACTGTCCCAACAGAACCGTCCCCAGACTACCCGCCCCTCCGGGCGCAACGCTCGCAAAGAAGGAATCCAGATGAGCACGGATCATACGCCGCCCGGTGACGAAGACCCGGGCATCTCGGTCGCTGAACAGGAGGCGGGAGTGACGCTCGCCCGGCAGGAGGAGCGCTCCCGCATCGCGGGCATCATCAACTCCGAGGCCGCTCAGGGCCGCATGGCGCAGGCCATCGTTCTGGCGACTGAAACGACGCTATCGCTGCAGGAAGCCACCAGGCTGCTCCTCGCCGCGCCAAAGGAAACCCGCGTTGACGCCCTGGCCGCGCGCGCAGGGTCAGGTTCGGAGATGGGCCTTCTCCGGCCTCCTCAACGTCCGACCGGTCAATGCGCGCAGAAGAAGGCTGGAAGCGGGCCATCAGCAACGCCAACCGGCGCTTCGAAACGTCCTGACAGGAGACTGAACGATGACCGTTCTCATTGAAACCAATCACCCCGGCGCTTTCTTGCTGTCCGAAGCCAATGGACAGCGTTCGCGCGACACCATCACCATCGCTGGCGGCGTCGGGCTCCTTGCCCCAGGCACGTGCTCGGAAGGTCACGGCCTCCGACAAGTATGTCGAGCGCAATCGGCGCCAGCGACGGCAGCCAGTGCCCGCAGCCATCAACATCTACGGCGCTGACGCCACCGGCGCCGACATTGGGATCGCAGCCATTGTCCGCGATGCCGAGGTCAATGGCCATTGCCTCGTCTACCACGCCGACCGCGACCAGCCCGCCGAGAAAGCCGCAGCGCATGACGCGCTGAAGAGCCTCGGCATCATCGTGCGCTAACCCGGAGACCAGTTCCCCATGCCGATCATGAACATCTTCACGCAGGACGCTTTCAGCGTCATGCGCCTCACGGACGCGCTGCGCGAGATTTCGTACGCGCCATCCCGCATCGGCCAAATGGGGCTCTTCCAGACCACCAGCATCGATACCCTCGATATCGCCATCGAAAAGGACAAGGCGCAGAACCGATGCTGGTTCAGGCCAGTCCCGCGGCGGGCCGGCCAGACCTTCGGGCGCAACCAGCGTTCCATGCGCATGCTCAAGATGCCGCATTTCCAGGTCGATGATGCGATCTACGCCGATGAGGTGCAGCAGGTTCGCGCCTTCGGCGAGGAAATCGCTGTCGAAAGGCTGCAGGGCAAGATCGCCGATCGCGCCGCCGAGGCATCGCAGTTCTTCGCCCTCACCGAGGAATACCACCGCCTCAACATCCTCAAGACCGGACGCCTCCTCGACGCCGACGGGTCGGTGCTCTTCGACTATTTCTCCGAGTTCGGGGAAGCGCAGGCCGCCGAGGTTGATTTCGACCTCGACAATGCCATCCGACCGAAGGCGCTTTGCGGAAGAAGTGCGCCAGCGTCATCCGGCCAGATGGCCGGGATTCTCGACGGCATCCCCTATTTGGGTGTGACCGCTCTTTGCGGCGACGCCTTCTTCGACGATCTCATCGCCCACAAGGAGGTCCGCGAGACCTACAAGGGGTACGCCGAGGCCTCGAACCTCCGATGCCTACATGAACGCAGGAACCTCCGGCATTTATGGCAGCTTCGAGTTTGGCGGCATCACCTGGGCGAACTACCGCGGCGGCGACAATGTCGGGGTGGATACCAACAGGTGCCACCTGTTTCCCATGGGCGTGCCGGGGTTGTTCCGCACCGTCTATGGTCCCGCCGACTACATCGAGACGGTGAATACCCCCGGCCAGCGCCTCTATGCCAAGCAGTGGGAGATGCAGAACGGCAAGGGCGTGAACCTGGAGTTCCAGATGAACGCGCTCCACTACTGCACCCGTCCTCGCGTGTTGATCCCCGGCAAACGGACCTGAGGCGCATGACAAGGACGTCCCCACATGACCACGCTCACTGAAGGCCGCCACCCTGGCGAGGGCCTCTGTCGGAAGCCAACTTCCACCGCTCGCGCGGCAAGGCCACGATCAAGTCCGGCTCGGGCGTTATCGAGCCCGGCGCGATCCTCGGCAAGCTCACCGCGGGCGGCAAGTTCGCCCCGAGCCCGGCTGCCGAGACGGTCGGCGTCGAGGGCGCCGAAACCGCGGTTGCCATCGCGATCTACGGCTGCGACGCCACCGCGGCGGATCGGGAGATCGCGATCATCGAGCGCGACGCTGAGTGGCGGATCGGCGCCGTCGTCTACGAGGCGACGGTCGACACCGACACCGAGAAGCTGGCCAAGCGGACCCAGCTGGCTGCGGTCGGCATCATCCTCCGCTGCCCACCCCCACCCCCACATCGCCAAGCCAGCCCACCCCCTGCGGTCACGCCGGGGCGAGCGCGCTTGCGCCATCGCAACAAGGAACACCCGGGAATGTCTCTCTTCGACGACATCGACGGCTCGCTACAGGCGGCCATGGATCAAGTGTTCGGCGAGGCAATCCGGGTGCTCCCCCAGCGGGTGGGAGGAAACTACGGGGCCGGGGCTCCCGACCCGGCCCGCCCCCCGCTCGACACCCGGGCGATCATCAGCCGCGCGCCCAACACCGGGAAGCTCGACTTCGCCGGAACCAGCCGCAGGGGGCGGAGTCTCGCTGGCGCTGTCCGAGTGCTGGATGGACCGGGCCGCCTACGCCGCCCTCGGCTATGCCATCCGCCCCGGCGACATTATCGAGCTCACCGACAAGGGCGGCGTGCGCGTGACGGTGTCCAACGTGGCGCTCGGCGACCACCGAGACATCGTGATCCACTTCACCGCCGGAGCCCACGCCCCATGAGCATCATCGCCCTCGCGATCCGCATGTCGGCGACCCGCGCCCTTGAAACCGACGGGGCCACCCTCGCTGGGGCCCGCGTGTTCGACAGCGCCATCACTCCGCTCGATGAAATGGTGTCGGCGGAGCCCAAGCCGCTGATCGTCGTCTCGACCTAGGACTACAGCGCCGAGGTCGGCGGCGCCGACTGGAATAGCGGCGGCCGGTCGATCCAGCTGGTGATCGAGAGCGCCATGTCGCAGTCGATCGAGCTCGCCGATGGCGAGGGCCAAGGCGTCCTCGTACCGAACACCGACGCGGGGCTCGAGCTGACCCTCGCCGTCCTCTCCCGCCAGATCAGCGCCTGCCTGTTCGGCCGCGGCGGCGGAGCCTGGGGCGTGGTGTTCCGCAAATTCGTCACCGGCACCTCGGAGGTCGTCTCCCGCCGGGGCATCCAATCGAAGGAAGGCGCTCGGATCGCTGCACGCCAGACGGTCTACTCGATCAGCGCCATGGCCGAGCCTCCCTTCGATCAGCCGGTGGCGGCCGACACTCCCCTCGGGGCGTTTCTGGCCGCCGCCGCAGCTGACCCACAGACCGCCTCGCTCGCCGCGCTCATCCGCGAGGTGATCGAGGGCGGGCCCGTCGGCTGGCCGGAAACCTACAGCGTCGCCGCCATGATCGCCGGGCTCTCGGACGAGCTCGGGCAGGCCATTGGCATCAGCGCCCCCAGGGCGGCGCCGACAACACCCCGATTGTCGAGGCCACGTTCGCGGCAGACGACCGTGCCGCCTTCACCGCCGACGCCGCCGAGATCCTGGCGCAGCTGCCGGAGGCCCCATGAGCGAACTGCTAGAGCTCTACAACCGGGTGTTGGCTGGAGCAGCGCCTCGCCGGATGGTCAAGCACGGTCGGATCGCCGCCGAGGTGGACCCGGACGAGGCATGGGTCCGGCTCAATCTCGGCGAGGGCGACGCGCGGGCCGCTGCTCTCCCCGAAGATCCCCTACGCGCAGTTCGCCCGGGGCGCTGAAGGTTCACACCCCGCCGACCGTCGGCCAGCAGATGACCTGGCTCGCCCCCGGCGGGACAGCCAGCAGAGCTTCGCCGTCCCGCTCACTTGGTCGGATCAGAACGAGGCCCCCAGCAAATCGGGGGACGAGAACGTGATCACCTACGGCGACGTGCGGATCACGCTCGACGCCTCCTCGGTGCTGATCGAGGTGGGCGGCTTCGTCCTCCGCGTCAGTGCCGAGGGCCTTGCGATGGCGGGCGGCGGCGTGGGCCACAACGGCCAGGACATCGGCTCGACCCACAAGCACCCCGACGTAATGCCAGGCCCCTGGGCGACGAGGCCAAGCGGTCCCGCACCCCGCTTGACCCCGCGGTCCCGCTGACCGCTGCCTTCGACGGCGACAAGCTGACCGCGGGCGGCGGCGGCCCCGAGATCATCCTCCCAGAGACGTTCTACGAGTATGTCGCCGGGGCGCTGCTGACCGGCGACGATGACGAGGGCGAGCCCGACGACGCCAACGGGGCCACGGCGGCCGAGACGAACGACGGGGAAACCCCCGCCGAGCCCGGTCAGGGCGCCAACGGGGCCAACGGCGGCCCCGAGTTGGTCGACCCCGAAAAGCACAACCGCGACGCGCTGGTCGCGATGGCAAAGGCCGAGGGCGTCGGGATCGGCAAGGACGACACCAAGCGGGTGATCGCCTCGAAGATCAACGCCAAGCGCGGCGCCATCGACCTGACCGCCAAGTAAGGGGAGCCCACCATGGCCTCGGACCCGAGCATCGACATGGACGCCGGGACCGGGGCCAATATTCCAGCTGGTCCCACGTCCTCCAAAGCATTGAGGACTTCATGACCACCCGCTTCGGCGAGCGGATCATGCAGGAGTTCTACGGGTCGATGATCCCGGCCTTCCTCGGCGAAAATCTCAACACGCAGACGGTGGTGCCGTTCTTCACCGCCATCGCCGCCGCGGTCGAGCAGTGGGAGCCCCGCTTCCGCATCATCCAGATCGTGCCCGAAAGCGTCGGCCGTGACGGGCGGCTGCAAGTCCACATGGAGGGCGAGTATCGCCCCCGCGCCTTGCTGGGGACTTCACCCCCAAGGGCGCCCGCCGCGTGACCGTCGTCGGCGGCACCACCGGCTCAATCGAGGTGACAGCATGAACGAAGCGTTCCTGGCCGGGCTCCCCGACCCGGCCGTGATCGAGGAGCTTTCTTTCGAAGCGATCCTCGCCGGGATGAAGGCGGACCTGATTGTCCGCTTCCCGGACATCGAGCCGCTGCTGGCGCTCGAAAGCGCCGTCGCCAACAAGCTGATGCAGGTGGCCGCCTATCGCGAGCTCCTGATCCGCGCCCGCATAAACGAGGCCGCCCGCTCCAACCTGCTGCGGTATGCCACCGGCACCGACCTCGATCATGTGGGCGCCAACGCCAGCCCTCCGGTCGCCCGCGCACTGGACGAAGATGACGAGCGGTTCCGGCTCCGCATCCTGTTGTCGTCGATGGCGCGCAACACCGGGAGCGTCTACCGCTACCGGCTGATCGCGCTCAACGCCTCGACCGAGGTGCGCGACGCCATCGCCTACCGCGAGGGCCGCGACCCCAAGGTCCGGGTGGCGGTCCTGTCCACCGCGGCCAGCGGCGTCTCTGGCGCCCCGTTACTCAGCGCGGTCGCCCGCGGCGTTGGCCCCTGCCCGAGAACCGAATGGTCAACGGGGAGGTGGAGGTCCGCTCGGCGGTGAGCGCGGTGGTCAACGTCGTCGCCGCCTGACCGTAACCCCCTCGACGCCGCCGACGATTGTCGCCACGGCCGAGGCCAACCTGCGCGCCGCATGGGCAGCGGAAGGCGGCCTCGGTCGCGACCTGACGCTCGACTGGATCAAGAGCCGGCTCATGGTTCCGGGCGTCTACGGCGTCGCGCTGTCGGCGCCGTCCACCAACACTGTCCTTCCGCCCTATGAGGCGGCCAGCATCGGCACCGTCGTCCTGACGGTTTCCGGGGAGAACGTCTAAATGGTCGCTTCGCTACTGCCCCGAACGGGACGCCCAGCTGCGCGCGTTCGAGCAGGCGGTGGCCTGTGAGCCGCACGTCGAAGCGGGGCTCGGGCTGGTGCCCGACGTCAAGGGGCGGGCCTCCCGGCCTTCCTGCAGGTTCCTTCTATGGGAATATGGGCTGATCGAGCTCGTGCCCTACCTCGACAACCCCTACGTCCTGATGACCGAGGGCGCCCGTGGCAGATCGAGCGCGACACCTTCGCCGCGGTTGCCCGCGGCCTTGGCTGGGTCGGCGCCCCCGGCACGATCGTCGAGGCGCCCGGCCGCCGGACGTGGTGGAACAACTTCCAGCTGTACCTCGGCGCCCTGCCCGCCAACGACGCACCGACGCTGCAGCGCATCGACCGGGTGACGCGGCTGGGCAAGCCGTTCCGCTCTGACTTCCGACGCGGCGTCTGGAATTTCGACGCCCCGGCGCTGGAGGCGGGGTGGACCCGGCTCGGTTCCTCGATGCTCGCCGATGATAGCGGCGCCGCATCGGGCGGGCGGGCAAGTGGTCGCTCCGCCGCCACGCGGTGCGCACTTACCCTGATGACCGAGGCCGAGGGGCGCCGCCTGGGCAATTGGGTTCCCCCCACCGAGGGCGAAATCCCCTGGTCGGAAATGGACTTCCCGTGGGCCACGGCCGACGTGCCCTGGGCCTCGGACAGCGCCACCGTGCGGCGCGCCCTGATGGCGGCCTGGTTCGTCGGTCGCCGCGCCCATGTCCGCCTGAAAGACGGCGACGGCGAGGTGATCGGCTACCGCAGGGCGGGCGTCCACCGGATCGTCAAGCCAACGGTCGGCGGCCTCTACTCCATCGCCGGCTTGGCTACTCGCCTGCCGCCGACGGTACGGCCGTCCTGATCGGTTGCACGACCGACGCCGGCAACGGCGCCAGGGCGAACAGCGGCCGGCGCCGAAGTCGTCATTGACGGCGATCTGGCGGAAGAGCATCCCGGCCGGACGCCTCTGGCTTGAGCCCGATCAACTGAGCGGCGGCATCACCATTGCGCCGCTCGTTTCCAGCCATCCCGCTCCGGGCCACCGTCCGCGAGCGACTGTTCTTCCTAGGGCGTCGTCTACTCCGAAGGCCGCTTCATTGAAGGCGCCGAGCTGAATGAAGCTCAGACCATCGCTCGCAGCCGCCACGAGCGCGTTGCCCGGCTGGTCGCCAGCGATGGCAACCGGGTCGATGGCGCGGCCGCCGTGGTTCAGTCGAACTCGGCAACGTGATCCTCACCGCCGGCCGGCTCTATGTCGCCGGGGACGTGTTGCCCGTGGCGCAGACCGTCCTCTCGGGCGTGAGCATGACGGGCCGCATCGAGATCGGCGTGCGCCTCAACAAGACGTGGCTGACTTCCGAAGACGATCCGTCGCTGCTTGGCATCGCGCCCGGCGCCCTTTCCGAGGGTGAGCCCTGCGCGGCGCGCGAGATCGTCACTATCGCCTGGGCGGTTTCCGACGACGATGGTGAGGGGACGTTCGTCCCGGTCTACGTGTTGCAGGACGGCACGATCCTCGACCAGACCCCGCCGCCGTCCCTCGACGGCATCAACCAGTCCATCGCGATCTATGACCGCGACGCCCACGGGCACTACATCGTCTCCGGGTGTCGGGTGACCGCCCTCGGTAAGGTCGGCGGCAACCAGCTGTTCTCGATTGAGGAGGGCGTCGCCAACATCAGCGGCTTCGCGTTCCGCTTCGCGGCGCTGCGACACGCCAGGCCCGAGGAGGGTGAAACCGAGAACGGTCGCGCGAGGGCCCGGACGGCCGGCCGGCGGTGGCCCCAAGACCTTCGTCATCAACAACGCGCCCATTGACGAGGTGCTGAGCGTTCTCGTCACCAAGAAGCGACCGAGGACGTCGTTCGCGGCCTGGTCGCGGCGGGCTCCGACGCTCGCCAACAACAGCGTGACCGAGATCCTCGAGGTCAAGCAGGGCCACGACCTTCGTCGCGACGACCTCTGGGTTCGCTCCGGCGATCAGGTCGACTGGGCGCCGGGCGGCCCGGAGCACTCCCGTCCTCGACCTATCGGTGACGTACCGCTACCTCGACCTCGTGGCGCCCGACGCCTGACCGACACCTGGATCGCTCTCGGGCGGCGTCGCAGGCACGACCGTCCGTCCTGTGAGCTACAAGTGGAAGCTTCCGCGGATCGACCTCCTCTGCCTCAACTCGGCGGGGAGGCGTCTACGTGAAGGGCGTCTCGGCCCGCGGAACCCCGCCCCGGCCCTCGCGCCGGACGACCTCCTGCCCTGGCCGAGATCAGCAACTCGTGGATCGGCAAGCCCGCCGTTGAGACAACGGCGTCCGGTCGATCACCTTCGCCCAGCAGTGGCGGGTGTTCCGCCGGCGCAGGCGCACGAGCGGTTGCTTGAGCTTGAGCGGATCAAGTCCGCCATCGACGCCCGCGAGCCCGTTGCCAAGCTCGGCATGTTCGTTGACCCGTTCATCAGCGACTTCTACCGAGACGCCGGTGAGGTTCAGACGGCCTCGGTCGGCGAAGGCGTTCTCGAGCTTTCGATTGAGCCGACCTTCAATCAGGGGTCGCTCACGGCGCCGGTGACGCTCGATTGGACGGAAGAGATCATCATCCAGCAGGAGCGTTCGACCTCCTGCATGAAGATCAACCCGTACCAGAACTTCGAGCCGCTGCCGGCGGCAATGTCGCTCAACCCGGCGGCCGACTTCTGGACCGAGCAGCAGACCATGTGAGCTCAGCCCCGGTAACGGTCGAGTTCAACCAGGGGCGCGCGCCGGAACAACGGGCCCCTGGTGGTGTCCTCCGACGCGGTCGGGACGGTTTCCGAAACCGAACAGCAGGCGGAGTTCCTGCGGCAGATCGCGGTCACGTTCGCCATCGCCGGGCTCGGCGCCGGGGAAATCCTCGACGTGCTCACTTTCGACGGCGTGGACGTGAAGCCTGCTGGCGTCGTCGCGGCCGATAGCAACGGGGAACTCACCGACGACTTCGTGATCCCCGGCGAACGTCACGGCCGGCGTCAAGAGGTCTACGCAGAGGGGCGGGCGGCTCCAAGGCCACGGCGTTCTTCGTCGGCAAGGCACCATCGAAATCGACGTGATGCGTACCGTCACGACGATTGAGCGGTGGCGCCGGGGCCGCCGCCTCGAAAGCAAGCAACAGCAGCGACCCGCTGGCTCAGACGTTCACGCCCCCGAGGCCCGGATGCTGGTCGGCTTCGACGTCAAGCTTGCGCCTTGGGCACCTCGGCAACAACCTGTTCATGCAACAGGTAACGGTCGAGAACGGCATCCCCACGGGGACGTGACGGCCGAGGTTCTGATCCCGATGGCTGGCGCCGTGGTGGGCTGGAAGTCCGGGCGCTTCGCGCTCCCGGTTGTCACCCTCAACGACCGCGAGAGCGCGGTGATCGTCGGCACCGACGACGCCGATCACTCCCTCTCGGTGGCTCGCCTTTCGGACTTCGATGTCGAGAGCCAGAGCTTCGTGGGGGCGCAGCCGTACACGACCGGCGTCCTGCTCAGCTCGTCAAACAAGATGACGTGGACGCCTCACCAGAACGAAGACCTGACGTTCCGCGCGGTGGCGGCCAAGTTTGGCCCGCTCACCAAGACGGTCCCGCTCGGCAACTTCGATCTGGTGGACGCCAGCGACCTACAGGTGCGGGCGACGGTTGAACTTCCCTCGTCCGACTGCCGTGTGGTTTTCGAGATTGTTCGGGCGGACAACAGCGTCCTCCGGCTTCTACCGGGTCAGGTGCTGCAGTTGACCGAGTACATCACGGAAACCGTCCAGCTCCGCGCCGTCCTCACGGGCAGCGAGAAGCTGTCGCCCATCCTCTACGCGCCCGTCTGGCTCATCGCCGGCGAGATCGCGACGGAGGGCACCTACATCACTCGCGCCTTCAGGCTCGGCGCGGGTGTGGCCCTCACCGCCTACTTCAAGGCCGCCCTCCCGGCCGGCTCAACGGCGGTGATTGAGTACGACAAGGCCGACGACAACTGGCTCACCCTCACGCTCGCGTCTACCGAGGATTGCTGAGCGACCCCGCGTGGGTCGAGCGTAAGCACGCCGTCGCCGGCATCACTGGCGTCAAAGGCCGGCTCAAGGTCACGATCACGGGCGGCCCGCGGCCCGCCCTCGGCTCGGCGACCTTGGGGCCGCTATCACCTCAGGCAGGGCCAAGATGGCTGACACTTTGCACCGGGCGTATCCGCGCCCGGACCCCTTCGCGCACCATCGCGGACGAGTTCCCGGTTTCGGATCAGGCCCTCGTCGCTATCGACGGGGATATCCGTGCACTGTTTCAGGCCATTGTTGGCCTCTCGGTCACCGGGCACGCGCACGCCCTGGGCGATATCTCGGGCCTGATCGACGCTCTGGCCGGCAAGGCGGCCGTTGACCACGCCCACGCGCTTGACGACCTGTCGGACGTGTCGGGCGCCTCAGCGGCCCCCAACGGGTACTTGCTGGTGAGGTCGGGGGCCGGGTGGATCCCCGGCTCGCCGGCCTCCGTGATCGGCGCGCACGAACACGCTATCGCCGACATTCAGAACCTCGTGGCGGCGCTGGCGGCTAAGAGCGCCGCTGTCGTCCCCCGACCTTCACCGGCACGGTCGGCGGCATCACGAAGGCGATGGTGGGGCTGGGAACGCCAGCAACACCTCAGACGCCGACAAGCCGCTCTCGACAGCGGCCATTGCCGCTCTGGCGCAGAAGCTGGCCGCGACCGCCTCGCCACTGTTTCCCAGTACCTTTCCGGCGCGGCCGGCAAGATCTTGGGCACCGAGGTCTGGGGCGCTGCGGAGTGGGTCAACCTCAGGTCGCTCTCCGGCAACGTGTCTTTGAACCTGGACAGCTTCATCAACGGGCACGCCCTCGCGACAGCGAACTTCACGTTCAATGCCGCCTCGGGGTCAAAGAAGCAGTCGGGAACGATCGAGGTCAACCACGCTGGCGGCCCCTACACCGCCAGCGTGGACACCGCGGTGTTCGAGACCGCCGGCGCCCTCAGGCTGTCGTCGGTGGCGAATGCCAAAGACCTCATCGGCTACCAGAGGCTCCGCAACGGCAAGGTGTTCCTGTCGGTGCTGGCGAGGGCGAGCGCATGACGCAGAAAATCGTCCGGGCGCGGGCAATCCACGCCGGCTACGAATGGCGGCTCCGGCTTACCGTCTCGGGGGTGGGGCTTTCCCGCCGGGGCGACCTTCCGGGCCCAGGTCCGCCGGGACACCTCCCGGCGCGAGCTACTGGCAACCATGGCTACGGCGAGCGGGACCATCGAGCGTCAGGGCGAGCAGTCGTTCGACCTCATCCTGCCTGGTGTTGCCAGCAAAGGGTGGCCTGAGCACCGCGTCCTGATCGACGTGGTGCGTACCGACCTCCCCACCCACCAGCACCTCGGGTTCCGGATCAGCGTACCCGTGGTCGCCCCCATCACACAGGACGGCTGATGAACGGGATCACCATCGACATCGTCGACGAGATCGCCATCGCCATCTGCCGGATGCCCCCGCCACTTTCGCCAGTGAGGGGGGCCGAGGACAAGCCGCTGGTGGTGGCGGCCGAGCCGGTGGGCGCCTCTGGCCCCGCCCGGCGGCCCCGGTCCTCAGGGCCTGACGGGCCCAGTGGGCCCGGTGGGCGGAAGCCAGTACGACGACATGCCCGACATCACCCCTACTCGAAAACGCGCTAATCTGAGAGGCGAGTGCCAATGGCCCTTTGCAGACCAACCTCACCAACCTTGCCACTCCGGATCGGTACGGAGCTCAAGGCTCACCGCACGCTGATCAATGGCAACGCGGCCGACCTGTCGTCGCTGACCACGGCGAAGTCAACCTCGTCGCGGCGATCAACGAACTGCAGGCGGCCGTCGCGAGCGCCACCGAGATCAACGACGCCTCGACCGGAACCGCTGCCACGCGGTCGGCCTCGAAGATCATCACCGAGTTGAACGACGTCAAGTCCGACATCCTCGGCGCGGGCGCAGCGTTCGACACCTGCAGGAGCTCGCCACGCTGATCGGCGAGAACGATGGTGACATCACCGGCATCCTGACCGCGCTCGACAACCGGGTGCGCTTCGATGCTGCGCAGACCCTCACCGCCCCGCAGAAGACCCAGGCCCTTGCCAACATCGGCGCGGCGGCGGACACCCACACCCACGCCGCGGCAACCACCGGCGCACCGGGCTTCATGTCCGCTGCCGACAAGACCAAGCTGGATGGCGTTGCCGCCTCGGCCAACAACTACGTCCACCCCACGACCGACGGCAATCGCCACGTCCCGGCGACGGCCGCGGGGGATGTGAACGAGTTCCTGAAGTCGAACTCGGTGGCTGGTGGCGCGCCCGCATGGGCCATAATCACCAAGACTGACGTCGGCCTGGCCAACGTCGACAATACCTCGGACGCGAGTAAGCCCGTCTCGAACGCTCAGGCGACCGCCATCGGGCTCAAGCTCGATGCGACCCACGCGGGCACGGGCGGCGCTGCTCACGCCAACGTGGTTGCGGCTGGCGCCTCGGGGTTCATGACCGGCGCCGACAAGACCAAGCTCGATGGTGTTTCGGCCGGCGCCGAGGTGAACCAGAACGCGTTCAGCACGATCTCTGTCTCGGGCCAGTCGGATGTCGTCGCGGACGCCAAGACCGACACCCTGACACTCGCCAACGGCGCAGGCGTGGCGATCACCACTACGTCGGGCACCGACACTGTGACCATCAGCACCACTGAGGCCACCACCTCCCTGCCCGGTCACCTGAGCGCGGCCGACAAGACCAAGCTCGACGGCGTGTCTGCCGGCGCTGACGTGACGTCGGTCACCACCGTGGGCGCGGCCCTCAACGCCGCGACTGCGAAGGCCACGCCTGTTGACGCCGATAGCATCGGCCTGACGGATAGCGCGGCGTCGAGCGCCCTCAAGAAGGTCACCTGGGCCAACGTCAAGGCTACGTTGAAGACCTATTTCGACACGCTCTACGCCCTGGCCGGGCATGTCCACTCGGCAGCGACCACTTCGGTGGCAGGCTTCCTGTCGGCGGCAGACAAGACCAAGCTCGACGGCATTGCCACGGGCGCGAACAACTACACGCACCCGACCGGCGACGGCAACTCGCACGTTCCGGCCACCGGCACCACCAACGACGGCCGGGCACTCGTCTCGGGCGCTACCGCCAACTCGGCCGCCTGGACCCAGCTGACCAAGACCCATGTCGGCCTCCCCAACGTGGACGACACGTCCGACGCCAACAAGCCGGTGAGCACCGCGCAGCAGACTGCCCTCAACCTGAAGGCAGATGCGTCGGCGTTCGGCACCATCGACACCAACTACGTCACCATCTTTGAGGCGGCGTTGGTCTGATGGCTACGCTCGCAGACCGCATCACCGATCTGGCAACCCGGATCGGGGCCGAGATCAAGGCCATGGCCCCAAAGCTCGTTCCGGCCGGCGGCGTCACTGGGCAGGTGCTGGCCAAGGCCAGCGCCACCAACCACCACCTCGCCTGGGTCGATGCAGGCGGCGGTTCAGCAGACGCTGACTACGGCCTGATCAGTTCGTCACCAGCCGCGTCGGCCGACTATGGAGACCTCACATGAGCACGGCAATCCAGCGCCGACGCGGCAGCACTTCGGAGCATGCCGCCTTCACAGGACTGGTGGGCGAGATCACTGTCGACACCACCAAGAAGACGGTCATCGTCCACGATGGGACGACCGCCGGAGGCACCCCGCTCGCGAGGGCAAACCAGATCGCCGACGTCCCCGCCGCGTCCGCGGGCCCGACTTCCTCGCCGATGTGGCGAACAAGGTGTTGGTCTCGGACAAGGGTCTGGGACGCCGCCGTCCCGGTCAGCTTAGGGACGCCTTCGGGCAACGTCACGCTCGACTTCGCGGCCTTCATCAACGGCTTCATGAGCCCCGCCGCGAACATCACGTTCTTCGCGGCGAACAACCGCAAGGCCGGGCAGTCGGGTCAGATCAGGGTCTGGAACCCCTCGGCGCGCACGCTCAGCCTCAACACCAGCATTTTCGTCACGCCAAACGGCGCGGGCATCGCGCTCGGCACCAACCGGAACATCCTCTCGTACTACGTGGACGATGAGTTGCTGGTGCATGTGTTTTTGGCCGGAAAGGGGATGGCATAATGGTTCTTCCTGGAATTGGGAGGTTGATCGGTGGGGCTGCTGAGCCGCCGAAGATTTCCTACCTCGGCGGCTTCACCAACGCTGGGAACATCGCTGTCCCTCGCCCAGGCATTCTTGTCGTGATGGCCGGCGGTTGGCGCAACGGCTCGGGCACACGTCAGGTGAGCTCGATCTCCATCGGCGGCAATAGTGCAGCGCCAAACGCACGGCCCAACGCACAGTTTGGCTGCGTCGGCCTTCGCGCGTTGGAGGTAGCGGCAGGGTCAATAGCCATCAGCGCCGCCTTCAGCGGGTCGATGCTCAATGGTTACGCAATCTCCTGCGCGCTCGTCGAAGAGTACACGTCAAACGCTGTGCAGGCCGCCTACAACGGCACGACGTACGGCACCGGCATCGATACTCGCCAGACTGTCTTCACCTACGACAACGCCAGTATCGGGATATGGGGCGCACACCCACGCTGGCAAGCACTGGCTACCGGGGTGGCTAACGGAGAGCTGCTCAACGCTCGAAACAATCTTGCCGACGGCCAGAACTACGGGATGGCCTTCAAAGCCTCGGGAGGCGGCGAAGGCTCAGTCACCAGCTATTTCGACACGTTTGCTGGCACGCTTTACAATGGCGTGTCCTGCGGCATCCTCTTGAAGTGAGAACCCCATGACCCTCTACCTCGAAACCTCCGAGGGGTTCGCCCCTTGGAATGGCCAGCCTATTGCTGGCATCCTACACCCCCGCGATATCGGCCGGCTTTGGTCGGCAGCAGAGCTTAAGGCCGTTGGCCTCTATGCTCCAGCGGAAGCCGCGCCGTGCCCGAGGGCAATCGCGTCACCTCGACCGGCGTTCAGCGAGTTGATGGCGTCGTTCGCTACGTCCACGCGCTGGAAGATATCCCGCCCATCGAGCCCGCCGATATCGTGCTGTCGGATCGCCAGCTCAGGCTTGGCCTGATCGCGGCGGGCGTCCTGCCGTCTGCCGTTCGCAGCGCCATCGAGGCGGCCGTGGCCGACCCCCTCGAACGGGAGGCGATGCTGACGTGGTTCGACTACACGCGGGATATCCGGTGGGATCACCCAGTGACGCAGCAGCTGATGGCCATCGCGGGGTTCACCCCGAGCAGGCGGCGGCGATGTGGATGGCGGCCAAGGACATCGAGGCCTGAGACCGGCGCGCTTCACAGCCCCGCTGTGGCTGGAGCCTGATCCCGCCGGCAGCGGCTATAGGACAGCCCACGCCTTATCCTTCGACCTCGGGTTCTACGGCTCCGGCTTCACCGTCACCGTCCCCGAAGGTTTCCCGACCGACCTCGCCACGGTGCCCCGCGCACTGTGGTGGCTGCTCCCGCCGGCGGACCCTCAGTATGCAGCGGCGGCCGTGCTGCACGATTACCTCTACTCGTGGCGCTCGCCCGACGGCGAACCCTTCGACCGCGCGACGGCCGACGGCGTCTTCCTCGAAGCAATGCTTATCCTCGGCGTGGCCCGTTGGAAGGCGCTGGCCATGTTCGTCGCGGTTCGCCTCTACAGCGAAACCGCCCGGGCCGGCTCCTAAGCCGCCCCCACCCCTGCCCCATCAAGGAGACTACCCATGTCCAGCCCGACTTTGGGATTGAGATCACGCGTCTCGACAATGAGCCGCGTCCGGCCGTAAAGGCCGACATGGCCGTGATCGGCCTCGTCGGCACCGCCCCCGGCGCCAACGCCGAGCAGTACCCGCTCAACGACCCGGTGCTGGTGTTCAGCGACGCCGCCGCGGCGGTCACCGCGCTCGGCACCGAGGGCACCCTCGCCGGGCAGCTGGAGCTCATCAACGCCCAGCTGGGCGACTTCCAGCGCTCGGCCCGCGTGGTGATCGTCCGCGTCGAGGAAGGAGCCGATGACGACGCCACGATGGCCAGCCTCGTCGGCAACTCCTCGCTCAAGACCGGCATCCACGCCCTCCGCGCGGCGGGCCCTAAGCTCGGTGTGTGGTCCCGCGCCTGATCGGCGTTCCCGACTTCACCTACCAGCAGGAGAGCGGGGTCGACACCGTGATCGTCGGCTCCGGCGGCACCGGCTACGAAGTGGGCGACGCGGTCACCGCGACCGGCGGCGGCGGCTCCGGCTTTGCGGCCGCGGTCTCCTCGGTCGATGGCGACGGCACCATCACCGGGGTCACGGTCACCAACGGCGGCAAGGACTACGCCACCGCGCCGACCCTCGCGGTCACCACCGACGGCGGCACCGGGGCGACCCTGACCGGCTCGGTGAACAAGCTGGCGAACCCGGTGGTGGCGGCGCTCCCGTCGCTCTGCTCGGCCCTGCTGGCCCACGCGGTCATCACCGGCCCGCACTCGACGCTGCAGGGCTACACCGACTGGCGCGAAACCATCCAGTCGGACCGGCTGATCCCGGTGGAAAGCTGGATCAAGGTCGGCGCCCAGGCGACCCTGATGGACAGCGTCGGCGCCGTCCTCGGCATCGGCGTCCGCCGCGACCACGAGAAGGGCGGCCGTCCGTTCCACTCGTGGGCCAACCAGCCGGTGCAGGGCATCGTCGGCCCCGGCCGCAACATCGACTTCTCGCTCACCGATGGCGCCACCGAGGGCCAGTCGATCCTCGCCCTCAACGGCGGCGTGATCCTCCCGGGCGAGGCGGGCGTCGAGACGGCGGTTGCGTCGGGCGGCTTCGTGTTCGTCGGCACCGACACCGCCGGGGAGGACGACCTCTGGCGGTTCTACAACGTCACCCGCGGCCGGGATTACATCCACCTGATGTTCCTGCGGACGCTCCGGTTCTACCTCGGCCGCTTTAACATCAACGGCCAGACCATCGAGGCGATCCGGAACACCATGGTGTCGGCCCTGCGCGACCTGCAGGCCGAGGGCGACATCCTCGGCTACAAGGTGTCGTTCGAGCGCGATCAGAACAGCCCGGAAAACCTCCGGATGGGCAAGTTCACCGTGAACTTCGCCGCCGAGGAGGCGCCGGTCCTGCGCCAGCTGGGCGTCCGGTCGTCGCGCTACCGCCCTGCTCTCGGCACCCTGCTCGACAACCTGATCGCACAGATGGACATAGCGGCCTAACGGCTGCGGTGATCCGCCCCCTGCCATCCCCCCACACCACCTGACAGAAAGGGCCCTCGCATGAGCGGGACCGTTTACATCATGGAGGCGGTGAACCTCTTCGTCGGCGATGCTGACCCGACCAAGAGCAAGCACCTCACCATTGCCGAACTGAAGCTGCCGGACCTTGCCGGTATCTACGCCGACCACCATGCGGGCGGCGCCCTTGTCGCCACCGAGTTCGAAGTCGGCGTCGAAAAGCTCGAGCCGACCTTCAAGCTCAACGGCTTCGACCCCGACCTCCTCGCCGAGTTCGGCCTCGGCTCGCGCGTCCGGAACAAGTTCACCGGCTACGGCGTGATCCGCGATCAGCGGACGGGCCGGGCCATCGAGAGCAAGGCGATCATCGAGGCCCGCCTCGGCCAGATCGCCCCCGACGCCTTCCAGCGCGGCGAGCTCCAGGGCCACGAGTACTCGATGAACAGCGTGGTCCACTACGAACTGTGGTTCGACGGCCAGGAGAAGGTCTACTGGGACTTCTTCTCCAACGAGTGGCGGGTCGGCGGCGTCGACCAGAACTCCGACATCAACCGCATCCTCCGCATCCCCTCGCTGGGCTGACCGCCCGCCAGACGCCCCCGCCAAGGAACACCCCCTAAATGATCGACCTGTCCAATCAGCACGCCGCTGATGCGCTCTCCTATGTCGCGACCGCCCCGTCCGGCTCCGCCGCCGCCCCGCCCGCACCCGAAACGGAACCCGAGGCCCAAGCGGCCCCTCGGCCCGCGGCGACCGTCTATTCCGCCGAATGGCCGAAGATCGCCCACACCCTCGCCTACCCGGTCCTGCTGACCGCGGGCGCCGATCCGATCCGGGAGATCGTGATCCCCGAGCCGGACCTCGAAACCATGGAGCGGGTGCTGGGCGCCGTCGAAAGGCTCCGGGCTCACCGCCGAGCAGGAGATCAGGCTGTCGGTGCGCCACATCCGGCCGCTGCTGGTCGCCTTCACCGGCATCCCCGACGAGACGATCCGGCGCATCCACTTCCGCGACGTGAACGGGCTGGCGGAGAAGCTGGCCCCCTTTGCTCGAGGGGCTCGCGACCTAAGCCCCTGCCTGATCACCAGTCTCGCGAGGCTGGTGCGGGACCGGGGCGACGCGATCACGGCCAGGTGGCGCACTTCCTGTGCACGCCATACCCGGTCGTCCGAAGAACCCCGATCCTCCTGCTGCTGCGGATGCACGAGCAGGCTCGCCGCATCATGCGGCACACGACCCCGCAAGGATAAGCCATGGCCGGAAAGACCCTCACGTCGTCGCTGATCGTCCGCCTAATCGATCAGGTCAGCGCCCCGGCCCGCAAGGTCGGCGCGGCCCTCCTCGGGATCGAGAACAACTCTAGGGGCGGCTTCGCAGTCGGCATTAGCAACGCCATGGAACGCAACGAGCAGGCGCTGAACAGCGCCCGGATGAAAATGCTCGATGTTGTGGGCACGCTCTACATCCTGCGCGGCGCCCTGACGGCGCCGATCCAGGCCGCCGCCAACTTCGAGACGCAGTTGGAGGATATCGGGCAGAAGGCGGGCATCCCGCAGGAAAAGCTCGGCGCCCTCGGGGAGCAAATCAAGCAGGTCGCCCGCGACACCAATCAGGCGACGAGCGATATGGCCAAGGCCATCGACTTCCTCGTCGGCATGGGCTCGAGGCAGGAAACCGCGCTGGCCGTGGCCGAGCCCATCGGCAAGGCCGCCACCGCCTACCGGGCCGCGACCGAAGACCTCGCTCGGGCGACCTTCGCCGTGGTCGACAACCTGAAAGTCCCGGCGGCCGACGCCGAGCGGGCCCTCGACGCCATGGCGAAGGCGGGCAAGGAGGGCGGCTTCGAGCTCAAGGACATGGCGAAGGAGTTCCCGGCGCTGACCGCGTCGGCGCAGTTCCTCGGCATGGAAGGCGTCGTCGCCGTCTCCGATCTCGCCGCGGCCCTCGAAGTCGCCCGCAAGGGCGCCGCCGATGGCGCCCAGGCGGCGAACAACATGGCCAACTTCATGCAGAAGCTGACCACCAAGGAGACGATCAAGAACTTCGACAAGTTCGGCGTGAACGTCTCCAGGGAGCTCAAGTACGCCGTCGATAACGGGATCAGCCCGATCGAGCACATGCTGATGGTGCTCAATAAGGTGTCGGAGGGCGGCGACGCCGAGCTCGTCGCCAGCATCTTCGGCGACAAGCAGGTGCTGGAGTTCATCCGGCCGATGCTCGCCAACATGGACGAGTATAGCCGCATCCGCGAGGAGGCGATGGGCGCGCAGGGCACGGTCGAGGAAGACTACGCGCGGCGCCTTCAGACCTCGCAGGCGATGGCGGATCGCTGGAAGGCGACCATCGAGAACCTGAACACCAGCATCGGGCAGACGCTGCTGCCGCTGATCACCGACCTCAGCGGCAAGATGATCCCTATCGTGGACAGCATCGGCTCGTGGGCGGACAAGAACCCGCAACTCACCTCCACCCTGATCGCGGCCACCGTGGCCCTGGTGGGCTTCAAGGCGGCGACAACGGCGCTGAGCTTCATCGGTCTGATGGGCAAGGGCGGCGCCCTCGCGATGCTGGCGGTGGGGTTCCGGAGCGTCGCCCGCTACGGCACCGCGGCGAAGTCCGCCATTGCCATGCAGACGTCGCTCGCGGCGCTGTCGGGGGCGAACTACTCCGGCTTCAACAAGCTGGTCGACGGCATCAAGGCCATGGCTCTCGCGGCCCCCGGCATGTCCGGGATCGGCGGCGCCCTGACGGCGGTCGGGGCGGCGGTCGCCGGGATCAGTGCGCCCGCCCTCGCCGCCATCGGCGCGGCGGTGGCCGCGGTGGCGGTCGCCGGGTTCTTCATCTGGAAATACTGGGACCGGGTGTCGTCGGTGTTCTGGGGCGTGGCCAAGCGGCTCGGGGAGGAGCTATCGCCCGCCCTCGAAGCCGCCAAGCCGTTGCTCGAGTGGTTCAGCGGGATCGGCAAGGTGATCAGCGACGCCTGGAACGCCACCGCCAAGGCGGTCGGGGGCTTCTTCGGTTCGCTGTTCGGGCAGGAGAAGCTCACCGACGAGCAGAAGGCGGGCTACGAGGACATGGGCTACCAGCTGGTGGACGGCATCCTCGCTGGCATGAAGCGCATGTGGGACAACATCGCGGCCTGGTTCGCCCAATGGCCGCAGATGATCCTCGACGCCATCGGGTCCATCGACATCGGCTCGCTGTTCAAGTTCCCGGACGTCGGCGCCATGTTCGGCGGCGGGGGAGAGCCCGAGAAGAAGAACTGGGGCAAGCTCACCGGCCCGGCGTTTGACGGGGCCTCCGGCCGCGCCCGCGGCGGCAATATGTGGGCGGGCTCGACCTACCGGATCAACGAGGAGGGCGAGGAGTTCTTCTCGCCCAAGTCCTCGGTGTTCGCTCACAAGGCGGGCGAGGCACCCGGCGCCATGGCGTCCGGTGGCGGCGTCCACATTGGGCAGCTGATCATCGAGGAGGCCAGCAACGCTGCCGAAACCGCGCGGCAGGTCAAGGCCGAGCTCCGGGGCCTTCTCCGGGGCGCCCACTCCGACAGCATGGCGAGGGTCTGATGCTCTACCAACTCGGCGCCCTGCCCATTCAGGTCGCACCGTTCAACGCCCACGAAGTCAGCGAAACCGGGGAGGCCGAGTACGCGGTCAAGCCGGTGGTGGGGCGCGAGCCCCCGCTCGAGTTCGTTGGCGAGGGCGGCAATGAAATGACCATTTCTGGAAGGCTCTTTCCGCACGAGCTCGGCGGCCTGACGGAGATCGAACTGCTCCGGCAGATGCGGGCGAGCGGGAAGCCGCAATACCTCATGCGGGGCGACGGCCGGGCGCTGGGCTGGTGGGCGATCACCAGCGTCGGCGCCAGCCACTCCTACCTCGACCGGAAGGGCGTCGGCCGACAGATCGACGTCAACATCAGCCTCCGCCGGGCGCAGACGCCATCGGCGGCCTCGTTCTTCTCGCTGATGGCGGGGCTGCTGTCGTGACCGAGGTTCCCATGACCGAAACCATCGAGACGATCACCATTCAGGGGGACGGCATCACGGCCTCCCTTCTCGTTTGGCGCCGGTTCAAGCGCCCCATGCCGGGGCTCGTCGAGCGGGTCTACGACCTCAACCCGCGGCTCGCCCTGGTGGGCCCCGTCCTCCCGGTCGGGACCGTCCTCCGATTGCCGGTCCCGGTCGTCAAGGCGGAGCCGGACGTCACCCCGTCCGCCTCTGGAGCTAAGCCGATGAAGGCCATCTTCTCTGTCGTGGTCGGCGGGCAGGACATCACCCTGAACCTGAACCCGGTGCTGCAGAGCCTCCGGGTCAGCGACAAGGCGGGCATGTCCAGCGACACCGCCTCCCTCGAACTGGACGACCGGGGCGGCCAGATCGTCCTCCCGCGGCCGGGTTCGCTGGTGCTGATCAGCCTTGGGTGGGAGGGCCGGGGGATGGGTCGGGTGTTCGAAGGCACCGTCGATGAAATCCGCGCCTCGGGCTCGCGCTCGGGCCGGACGCTGTCGATCAGTGCGAAGGGCATGGACACCCGCGGCAAGCCCAAGGAGGGCCAGCGGCGCCACTTCGACGACACCAACATCGGCGACGCCCTGTCGGCGACGGCCGAGAAGGCCGGGCTCACGATGTCGGTTGACGCCGAGCTCGGCAGAATCAAGCGGCCCTATATCGCCCTCGATGACGAGAGCTTCGTGGCCTTCGGCGAGCGGATCGCCCGCGAGGTGGGCGGCACGTTCAAGATCGTCGGCGACAAGGCGATCCTCGCCAAGCGCAACGGCGGATCGTCCGCCGGGGGCGCCAGCCTGCCGACCGTCACCGCCGCGTGGGGGAGGAACCTCCACAGCTACGACATCGCGCCCATCCTCGGGCGCCCCGTCGAGAAGGCCACCCGGTCGCGCTGGTACGACAAGGCCAAGGCCGACTGGCTCGACACCACGGCGGACACCGGCACCGAGGGCGGGATCACCATCAAGCCCGCCCGGTTCTCCGAGCCGGACGAGGATCGGGCCGGAGAGCAGACCAAGGCCGACGCCGCCGAAAGCGACCGCAAGAGCGGCGAGGGCTCCGTCTCCATCGAGGGCACCGTCGCCGCCCAGCCCGAGGGCCAGTGCATCGTCACCGGTTGCCGACCGGGCGTGGACGGCACCTATCGGATCGAAAGCGTCGATCACGACTATTCGCGAAGTGGATGGACCACCTCGCTTGAGCTTCGCCAGCCCAAGGGCGAGGCGGGCAAAGACAGCCGCTAAAATCGAAAGGAGGCCGTCATGGCCGATTTTAAGAAGGTCCAGCCGAACGATCCCCCGTGGCTTGTCGAGGCATTCAAGCTGCTCGGGCTGACCGAGGGCAAGGGCGCGGCCGACAACCCCGCGGTGCTCGCGCTCTATGCCGAGGCCGGGTTCTCCGGGATCAAGGCGGACAGCGTCGCGTGGTGCGCCGCCTTTAAGGGCGCCATGCTGCGCCGGGCTGGCTACCAGGGCAGCGGCTCGTTGGCCGCCCGCTCCTACCTCGACTATGGCGAGGTGATCGAACCCGACAACGCCAAGCGCGGCGATACCGCCATCTTCAAGCGGGGCACCGCCGGGTGGCAGGGCCACGTCGCGGACATCCTGAAGATCGACGCGAACACCGTGTGGGTTATCGGCGGCAACCAGTCCCTCAAGGGGACCGATGGCGCCGTGACGATCACGGCCCAGCCCCGCTCGAAGTTGTTGGGAATTAGGCGGCCCACGGCGGCCGACAAGCTGCCCGCCGGTACGGGGATCACCCCGGCCAAACCCCGGAAGGCCGCCACGCCTCCCCTCCCCGGCGCCGGTAACGGCATCGTTGGTGGCGGCGGTCCAGCAGGCCCTCATCGACAAGGGCTACCACGAGGTGGGCGAGCCCGATGGCAAGGCAGGGACCAAGACCCGCGGCGCCATCCTCGCCTTCGAGGCCGACAACGAACTCGATCTCGTCGGCAAGCCGACGGCCGAGCTCCTCGCCGCGATCCTCGCGTCCGATCCCCGGCCGGTGGCCGAGACGCGGGCCGAGGGCATCCCGGCCGACAACCGGGTGGTGAAGGACGCTGCCGTCCTCAAGACCATTGGCGGCGTCCTGACCGGCGGCTCCGTCCTCGGTGGCGTCGGGCCGATCCTCGAAAAAGATCGAGGGTGGCGCCGGGATGATCACCCGGCTCCGGACGGTCATCGAGCCCCTGGTTGACCTGTGGCCGCTCCTTGCGGTCGCGGGCGGGATCGCCGTGTTCTGGTACGCCACCCGGGCCCGGGCTCAGGTCGTCGAGGACTACCAGTCCGGCAAGCTGGCCCGCTGACCATGATCCCGCTGTTCAAGGCGTGGGGCTTCGTGGGCTCGCCCATCGGGCGGGCCCTCGGGGTCGGGCTGATCGCCATCTTGGCGCTCGGCTACGCCTACATGAGGGGGGAGGAAAGCGGCCGGGCGGACAGCCAGGAGGATGCCCTTCGCGCGCAAATAGAAACCCTCCGGGCCGACCTCCGCATCACCATGCGGGCGGCGGAACAGGCGGCGGCCCAAGAGGCCGCGGCCGAGGCCCGTGAAGCCAACCTCAATGAAAGGCTCAAGACCTATGAGAACGACCTTGCCGTCCCGCCTGCTGACAGCGGGTTTACTGCTGATGACGTGCGCGGCCTGCGCGAGCTCACGCGTTGAGCCCACGCCGGTCCTCGCCCGCGGCCTCCCCGCGATCCCCCTCCTACGTGGCCCCGGTCAAGGCGCCCGAGCCAACGGTCGGGGCCGATCCCAAGTCGTTCGCCGGGCAGGCGCTGGTGGCGCTCGACAAGGCCAACGGCCGATTGGTGTCCACCCGCGCATGGTACGAGGGCGTTGCCCAAGACTACGCCGCGACCGCCGGGGGGATCCGCCGTTGACCGACCCGACCCCCTACATTTTCGGCATCAAGGTCTCGACGCTTGTCGCCTCCGCGGTGATGGGCATCATCGCGGTGCTCCTCGACATCAAGCGGCACTCGGTGCTGACGGGCATCCTCGCCGTCGCGGCCGGGATAGGCGTCGCCGTCCTCGCAACCGATCCCATCGTGTCCGGGCTGCACCTCGAAGGCACATGGAGCCACGCGGTCGCGGGCGTACTCGGGATTTCCGGCCGGAACCTGATCGTGTGGGTGACCCTGGTCAGCAAAGACCCGCTCGCCCTATGGGATCGGATCAAAGGCGCCCCGCCCAAGAAGTAGCGAACACCCGAGCTCGCCCTCGCTGGCGACATGTTAGCCGTTATCGCACAACCGAGTTGCACCTGCGAACTGCGGAGCCCACCTAGACTCAGCTTGGGCGTCTCACGAACTGCACCAACTTCGATCCGTTCTTGAGCACGAGGCTCGCCAACCCGCCGACGCCGTTCGAGCGCAAAGCTCTCAAGTCTTCTGCTGACTTCCGGATGACATTGTGGATGGATCGATTGCTTTCACCCCCCAAGCGCATCTTTACCAGCACCCGCGGAAGGTAAGTGACCTTCCCGTTTATCGCCCCCAGCACCCGCAACATGAAGTCGTAGTCTGCTGCAATCCGATAGCTTAGGTCGAAGCCGCCGAACCTCTCGTAGACGCCCCGTCGCAGGTACAAGGTCGGGTGAGGCGGCATCCAGCCTCTCGCGAGGCTTGCACGCGTGAACGGGGAAGACCTCCAGTACCGCACAACTTTGTCGGTGTCCGCCTTCTGAACGTAGGTCAGATCACCGTAGACCGCGTCCACCTCAGGGTTCTGAAACGCTACCGCAACGTCCTCGAGCACCTTGTTGTCGGCATAGAGGTCGTCGGCATGCAGGAAGCCCACGATATCCCCGGAAGCATTGGCGACGCCCTTGTTGAGCGCGTCATAAATGCCATTGTCCGGCTCCGAAATGATCCGGCTGAGCTGGCTTGCATGTCGATGAAGGACGTCGACGGTTCCATCCCCGCTCGCACCGTCCACAACGATGTGCTCAATGTGTGGGTGCGTCTGCCCGGCAACCGACCGAAGGCAATCCCCTATCGTGGACGCGCAGTTATAGGTCGCCGTGACGACGGTGATTTTCATGTTGCGCTAACCGGGATTTCTTCTTGGCGGGCTGACGACAAGTACCACTCATAGGTTGCGGCCAGACCTTCTTTTAAGAGAATCCGCGGGCTCCAGCCCATCGCCTGAAGGATCCCGGAGTCCATGAGTTTGCGAGGCGTACCGTCCGGTTTCGAACGGTCGAGGGTGATCTCGCCTTCGAACCCAACGACTTCACATACCAGTTGCGCGAGCTCCAGGATGGGAGAGTCCTCCCCGGACCCTACGTTGACATGCGAGGCGTCCGAGTAATTTTTCAGCAGGAAGACGAGCGCATCGGCGCAGTCGTCGGCGTGCAGGAACTCTCGCCGGGGCGTGCCAGTCCCCCACAACGTCATCGTTGGCGCGCCTGCGACCTTCGCTTCGTGCGCCTTGCGGATCAGCGCGGGCAGCACGTGGCTGGAATTGAGGTCAAAATTGTCGCCAGGCCCGTAGAGGTTGGTGGGCATGGCCGAGATGTAGTCCCGACCGTGCTGCTTGCGAAACGCCTGGGCCAGCTTGATGCCCGCGATCTTGGCGATGGCGTACCATTGGTTCGTTGGTTCAAGCGGCCCGGTGAGGAGCGCCTCTTCCTCGATCGGCTGCGGCGCTAGCCGCGGATAGATACAGCTCGATCCCAGGAACAGCAGCCGGTCGACGTCGTTGGTATGTGCGGCGCCGAAGACCGAGGTCTCGATCCGGAGGTTTTCGTAGAGAAAGTCGGCCGGATAGGTGTCGTTGGCAAGAATGCCACCCACCTTGGCCGCGGCGAGCACGATGGCGTCGGGCCTGGCGTCTGCGACGAACCGCTCCACGTCCGCCTGTCGGGTGAGATCGACCTCCTGACGCTTGGCGGTCAGCACGGTGCAGTTCTCGCTCGCCAGCCGCCGAACGACCGCCGACCCAACCATACCGCGATGGCCCGCAACCCAGATGCGCTTGCCTTTCAGGTCGTACACGCTAGGCGTCCTTCGTCACGCTGGTGGTCTGCATCACCTTCAGATCCGCGTTGACCATCTCACGGGCGAGGTCGCGCGCCGACCGCTCATGCTTCCAGCCGAGCTTGGTATGGGCCTTGGTGGGATCGCCAATCAACAGGTCAACCTCCGTGGGCCGGAAATAGCGCGGATCTACTTCCACAAGGCACCGGCCAGTCGCCTGATCATGGCCCTTCTCGTCAACGCCACTGCCGCGCCACTCGAGGGTGATGTCGACATCTGAAAAAGCCCACTCGACGAACTGGCGGACCGCGGTCGTCTCTCCGGTTGCGAGGACGTAGTCATCCGGCTCATCCTGCTGCAGCATCATCCACATGCCGCGAACGTATTCCTCGGCGTGCCCCCAGTCCCGTTTGGCGTCGAGGTTTCCCAGGTAGAGCCTATCCTGCTTGCCTAACTGGATGGCGGCCGCAGCACGGGTGATCTTGCGCGTGACAAAGGTCTCCCCGCGCAGGGGGCTCTCGTGGTTGAACAGGATGCCATTGCTCGCGTGCATGCCATACGCTTCGCGATAGTTGACCACGATCCAGTAGGCATAGAGCTTGGCGACGGCGTAGGGCGACCGCGGGTAGAACGGCGTTGTCTCGCTCTGCGGCACTTCCTGGACCTTGCCGTAGAGCTCCGAGGTAGAAGCCTGGTAGAACCGCGTCTTTCGATCGAGCCCCAGGATGCGGATCGCCTCGAGCAAACGCAGCGTGCCGATCGCATCGGCGTTGGCGGTGTACTCGGGCGTCTCGAAGCTCACCGCGACGTGGCTCTGCGCGGCGAGGTTGTAGATCTCGTCGGGCTGCGTTTCCTGCATGATGCGGATCAGATTGGTCGCGTCCGTTAGGTCGCCATAGTGGAGGACGAGTTGCGGATTGGGGACGTGGGGATCCTGGGAGATGTCTTCGATGCGACCCGTGTTGAACGACGACGAACGCCGCTTGATCCCATGGACCACATAGCCCTGTGCGAGCAGGAGACGGGCCAGATAGGCTCCATCCTGCCCGGTAATGCCGGTAATCAACGCAACTGGTTTCTTCAATTGACCCTCAATCCCAACCTAGTAAATGCATCCGCCGGTCTGCTACGTGGTTTCCAGCCGCAAAGAAATAGCACCAGCGGACCCAATACTGTAGATTTATTGTCACAGCGACCCGGCGGCGACGAAGCCATCGCCCGGAACATCGGCCCGGACAATCGCGCCGGCGCCGACCACGGCGCGCGGGCCGATGCTGCCCCCTTAATGATGAAGGCCCCGCTCGCAATCCAAACATCATCGCCGATCGCCACGGGTGCGCTGGCAATGCCAGGATCGACCCTAGGATGCCCCGTGGTCAGGATGGCCTTGGTCTGCCCGAAACGCCTCCCGGCATTCACCGGGTGAGTATTGGCATCGTGTATGTGCACTCCGTAGGAGACCAGCACACGGTTCCCGATTGTCACCCCGCCAACACCTGCAGGTGCCCCCTGACGAAGCTGTTCGCCCCCTGGACGATGTGCTTGGGATCACCGAGGAGGTTGAGAACAATCGCCTCCTGGCCGAACCGGACGTCTTCGCCGCAGCTCGACTGCTGGCGTACGGCAGCGCCGACCAAGGCGGCCCAAAAACGCTCGCGCGACTTCAGGATAAAGCTTGCCCAGCGCATCGGCGCCTAGTCCGATCTTTTGGTGCAGATGAAACTGACCAGCCGCCCCGGCCGGCGGTCGATCGACGAGATCAAGCGCAGCAGCGGGCCGAGCAATAGCGGCGAGCTGAGCGCTACCCTAGCCGGCCCGCCCAGCGGGCCGAGGCGCCGCCCGATCTCCGCTGCGAGCGTCTGTGGCGTAAATGGAGCGTAGTTGATGACACTCTCTAGGGCCCCGATCTCCCGCTGGATCGACAGGCCTGCCCCCTTCAGCGCAGCGATATACTGGGCGCGTGTGAACGCGTTCTCACCGCCGTAGTGCCTGTGCAGCGGATGGCTGTCGAGGAAGGCCTGCAACTGTTCGGGGCCACTTATCACGTGGTCGCGAGTTGAGATAAGCTGTCCACCCGGTGCCAGCACGCGGCCTATTTCACGAGCGAATGCCGGCAGGTCGCGCGCATGGTGCAGCACCTGCCGGGCGATGACCAGCTGGGCTTCGCCGTCGGCGACTGGCAACCGTTCGCCGAAGCCATGGCGTACGTCGATGGTGACGCCCGTCTCGGTGGCCAGTGCCCGGATGGCGCCGGCGCCGACCAGCGCGGAGGGATCTGGCTCGACGGCGACCGCTGTCCAGCCGTCCTGCGCCAGCGCATACGACACAATGCCGTTGCCGGCTCCGATATCGAGGGCGACGCCGCCCGGCGTGCCGATGACCCGGCGCATCGCCGCCCATTCAGGGCTCTCGGCATAGCGGCGCGCCGCCCCGGCGAGCGGCAAGTCAAAATAACAGGCCTCGACCAACTCTCGCTGCGTTGGGTCGCCAACGAGCGACCGGACGGCGTCCTCCCAGGTGTGGCCTCCAGCCGCCGAGGTCATGCTTCTCCCTGCCCCCCTATAGCTATAGCGTTGGCGGCGCCGTCGTCCCGCTTCTGGATGAAGACAGACAGGTTGCCCTTCATCGTGGCGGGCAGCAACGCGTGCAGGACCTTGAACCCGCGATAAATCCAGGGGCTGCCGAAGTGGTACTGCGGCTCAGACGAGAAGACGTATGAGCAGTTGCGGAACGTTGGCGCCGGGAACGCAGCATCGATCGCCCGAAGCGTGTTGAGCCGGTAGAAGGCCGGAAACACATCTTCCTTCTTGCGGTTCGGCTGGGAGGCGGCGAGCGAGGCATCACCGATGCCCGAGGGCAAGAGGCGGGAGATCATTGAGACGTAGTGGTATTTGGAGGGTGTCCTCGCACACAGCCACCCCCCCGGCGCCAGCACGCGGGCGGTTTCGTAGGCGAACGAGGCAGGATCCTCTACATGTTCCATGACATAGTCGGCAACGATAACGTCAACGCTGCCGTCAGCCAGCTGCAACGGCTTGCCTGGTTCAATCAGGAACGCCCGGTCGAGCGAGGGATTGGTCAGAACCGCCTCGTCGACGTCGCACCCATACACTTGGGCGACGCGTCCCCGGAAGTCGCGCAGCCGCTTGCGGTAATCGCAAGTCTCGTCGTGCATCCACCAGCCCCGGCCGGCGCCGAAATCTAGCACGCGCGACTGGGGTGTAAGCAGCGCATCGACGCGGGCGTAGAACGCGACTGTCCCGTCATAGGCTGTGAAACCACCGGCGCCCATCTCCGGGTGAAGCCCCTCGATCCTCTCGTAGCGCACTTCTAGATCCCCCGGTTTTCCTGACCGCCCCACATTTTCATGTCCGCGCGTAGGGCCGGCTCACCAATCGCATTGTGGCAAGCAAGGCGCGGGCATGTTCGTCGAGACGAGTCGCCTGTGCGGCCCATAGCTCGTGGACCTCGGGACGCGGCGTCATTAACCCAGCCCCCGCCTGCTCGAGCGCTGCCGCCGCGTCCGCCGCAGAGGAATGGTCAAAGAAGCGGGCGCCAGGCGCTTGCTCTCGGTGGATCGGTATGTCTGAAAGCATAAGTGGCGTCGCGAAGGCCTTCGCCTCCTCGATCGGCGTCGACCAGCCCTCGAATTGCGATGGATTTATCATGACTTGGCAGTTTGCGTTGAGCGAAAGCACATGATCGTAGGGTACGAGACCAAGCTAGCGAAAGTGGCTATTGACGCCCAAGACTGTCGCGCGCGCCATCAGATTCTCGAAGTGTGCCGGGTTGCGCGCGTCCTTTGGCTGCCCGGTCAGGATCACAGGTGGCAGTGCGGCAAGCCGGCCCGCAGCGCGCAAGACTCCCAGCGCCTCCACTATCACGCTGTGGTTCTTGTGCCGCCAGAACTGGTTCGGCATGAAGAAATAGCGTTCGGGCAGCGCGTACGTGGCGCGCATCTCCTCGCCGCGACCAAGGTAGGGCGCCGGATCGACGTCGATAGCGAATCGGACGACTTGCCCACGCCCTCTTGCTTCCGGGTAAAAGCGCTCTAGATCGGCAAGTGCCGTGCGGCTCGACAACATCACCGCGCGGCCTGAGCGGATTTGCATCCGGAAGCCGAGATCGCGTCGCCACCAGTTTAGACGACCGAACATCTCCGGCATGTGCCGGTGCTGAAAATCCGGGATCCACGAGATCGTTGGCACGGCGAAGCGCGCCCCGTAGAAGCTCGCGCTCTCGAATGCCACATCGATACCGGCCGCGAGCAGCAGCCGCTCTAGCGCGGCGTCGCGCCCGGTAACGATGGCCCTAGCCAGGCTCGGACCGCGCCCTGACACGCTGATGGCCGGATCGACGATTACTCGCCCCCCAACCAGCGGCTGGAGTTCAGCGCCGAACTTCCGCTCCTCCTCGGGCGAGAGGAATACCCACGGCTCAATCTCGGCGGTGAGCCGCGAGTTTATGAGCCCCAGGGTGTTCTTGAGGTAGACGTATCCGCCGGTCCAGCCGCCGCGGCCGAGGAGAGGAAAGGCTGCTCTCAAGGGTGGGGGCATACGTCCACCTGATCGAGCCAGCGGCGCGTCGCGGCCAGACCGTCAGCGAGTGAAGTGGGGGCAAGCAGGCCGAGGGCGCGCGCCCGCGAAACGTCGGCAACCAGCGCTGAGGGATCTCCCTTGCGGCCAACGCCGCTGAAGCGGACCGAAGCCTCCGGAAAATCGGTAACGACGAGTCTGGCTAGTTCGGCTGTGCTCACAGGCTGGCCGTAGCCGCCGTTCAGGACCGGCCAGTCCGCCGTCGCCAATGCGCTTGCACCCAGCAACATCGCGGCAGCATCGCCGATGAAAAGGAAATCGCGAATCTCCCGTCCAGTCCCGCCGAGAATGATGTCGCGCTCGCCGCGTCTGAGCCGCTGAAAGAGGTCGTAGACTAGCTGCTTGCGAAGACCGGGGCCATAGACCGAGAAGAGACGGATCACCGCGACCTTCAATCCGTATTGGATCGAATACGCGTTCGACAGCAACTCCACCATCGCCTTGTGCGTACCGTAGGGCGAGGCGGGCGCATAGGCGGAGGTTTCGGCAATCGGCGAGCCTAACGTATCGCCATAGACCGCCGCGCTTGATGCGATGACTAGACGGGTTTCAGGCGCATTGTTGCGTAACCACTCAAGCAGCGCCTGACCGCCGGAGACAGTCCTGCGAAAGTCTTCCGACGGCCGTTCGATGGAGGCCCCGACGTGGGAGCCGCCCGCCAGGTGAATGACCACATCGGGGAGGCCGGCCAGAGCCCGGATGCGGTCGAGGTTATCGATGCTGACATCCCCGTTGATCCAGTCGTTCAAAGGAGGGAGGTCAGTATCCCCAGTCCAGGCACCGTGCCCCAGGCCCAGCATGGTCGCGCCGCGGGCGGCGCCGAGGCTGACGACAGCGCGGCCGATCGCACCCCGAGCGCCGGTGACGAGAACCTTCATTTGCGGGCAACCAGCCCTGACTGCGTGGCGAAATAGGGCTGAGAAGCCGCGGGGTAATCAGGGTTGATCAAATCAGGGCCTCGAATGCGTGACATTGCTTTTCCTTCGAACAGCGTTAGGAATTTCGTGGAGGGCGTACCACGAGCTGACAAAGCATAACCGGCCTACTGCGGTGGCCCCATGCGATGTCAGAGTAGGGCCAGGAAGTCCTTCCACTGCCGCTCCTTCGAATATCGGTTGCGCACTAACTCCTGCCCCTTGCGCGCCATCATCGCCGAACCAACTGAATCTGCGAGGGCTTCCTTCACGACGCCAACCACGTCCTCAAGCGAACGAAACGTGCGAAACATCTCTCCAGCGACCATTCCTTCTGGATAGTTGCCCTCGTCGGAGACCATAAGAGCGCCCGATCCCAGCGCCTCCCAACAGCGCATGTTTCCGCGCTCCACTCCGACGATCTCGTAGAGTCCGTTCACATTGAGGACAATCTTGGCGCTTCCGAGCGCTTGGTAGAGTTCGCGGCCAAACACACCAGGCGTGGAGATCCTCCTTACCGCTTGTGGAAGCCGATGTTGGCGCAACGGGCCGACGAGCCCCGCGGGTGTACTGGCGAGCCGCGTCAGCCGCGATAACGTAAGCAGGTACCGAACCCTAAACGCTCCGGCGAGCTCTGCAACCCGCTCCAGCATGCGGACGCGATCGGCATGGTGCTGGCTAACGGTGCCCGTGAACAACACGTCGACGGTCCTCGTATCGTTGGCGGAATACGTTTCGAGCACCGGATCGTGCGCCGGACAGAAGTGTGCGGCACGTGCGCCCAAGGCCGTCCAGCGCGCAACAAACGAAGGGAAATTGCAGAGCACAGCGTCGTACCCCGTGAGGTCAATCTTGCCGGACACCGAAGCACGCCAGCACAATCGATGCCTCACCGTACCCGGCAGCCGCCTCAGGAATGCGCTTTGGTAGGTGACGCAATCGAGGTTGTAGAAAACCTCTGAACGGTGCTCCTCGATCTGCGCGAGCAGGATATCCTCCAGGCTAGCATCCGGCTTCAGCCCGTGCTCACGCCCCCATGCCCTCTGCAGCGTCGCATCGTCACCATTAGTAAAAAAGGCCTCTGGCTCCGCGTTAAGAACAGGCTTCAGCAAGTGCGACGCGCAGTAGCGGTCCGCCAGGAAGGTGTCCCGTTGCTCTCGGAAGCCGACAACACCTTGTGTCAGGGACCTGAGCCGCGGGAGGTAGCCGCGCGTGAGTCCCGAATTTTGGAAAAAGCGCATCAGTACCTTCTGAAGACAGAAAGAGACGACAGCGCCACTGGCCGGGCACGCGCCGCGCCGCGTCCGACCACCAGCAGCGGCGCCACAATAGTCCAGAATGGTCCGCTGCCCCAGATTGCCCCGGAGAACATTGCCCCTACGGCGTACTGTACAAAGAGCAGTGGGAGCAGCCAATGATCCAGTTGAACCAACTGCCACGCCCGGCGAAGCGATACCAAGAGGCAGCCGCTCAGCAGGACTAGCCCGACTATGCCCATAGCCATGCCCGATTCGATCCACAGGTTATGCGGGTAGCCTCCGTTCACCAGGTCAAATCTCGATCCAAATAGGGGATTGGAAGCAAATCTGTCCCACGCCTCGCCAAAAGCCTCGACCCGTAAACTGCTCGTTACGTCATAACCCGCATCACCGCTCAGCAGAGCGTTGAGGATCGTAGAGAACCGAAGCGCCTCAAGCACGCCGGCGTCCGACAGCAGCGGTTCGATCACGAACCAAATGACTGGCAGAACGATCGGCGCAATGACCCACCACCTGCCATACTTTGCGCAGACCAGAAAGCCCAGCGCCGCGACCATTGCGACGAGTGGCCCACGGGATGCGCCGAGCACCGCCACATAGAGGCCGGCCCCGCCGATAGCGATCACGACTGCCAACCGGACCACGGAGAACCGCATCTGAGGCAGAAGTGCGATGCATGCAAGTAAGGTAGTCACCCCCAAATGCCCGACCGAGATTGGGTTCAGCTTGTCGAACCACAATCTGCCGGTGTCAGTGCTTCCTAACCCTGCGCGTTGCGACATCCAGATCAGGGCACAGCCAGTCGACCCGACGATCACCACAGTGAAACAGGTTTGAACCTCGTTCCAACGGCGAACACTCAAGTTTACGGCTAGGGCAGGGATCGCGCATACTGCAGCGAAATAGACAAGCGCCTCCTCCGCGTCCGGCGACACCTCAATGAGCCAGTCCCAACTTAGCCGAGCCAAGTATGCCATGAAAAAACAGTAACCACCGGCTTGGCGCAGTCCGTTCCGTTGGCATGACAGTCGCCACCACGAGAATCGAGAGTGCGACAACGAGAATCCGAAAGGCCACAGTAACCAACAATTCATCGATGCCGAGATGCGGAGCCAGCAGGCCAGCCAGCGGGTATCCCACGATCGACAAAGCGAAAACTATCGCCGCGGCCTGAGGCAGCAGTATAGATCGATTCCACCTTCGATCGTGCACCTTCGCCATCCCGGAGGTTGTTGAGTTGACCAGACGCGCACCCATCACTTCATTCGCCTTGATGAAAACCGCGGACGGCGCCACGTCTGAGAGCGAGGCTCATGAGCCAGGCACCACGGCAAGCGTGACCCCTGCGGCACCGCAAAGCGCCGCAATAGCCAACACGGTGTTGAGTAGCCACCATCGCAGGCGCAGCACAATCCCGCTGAGACCGAACATGGTGGCATTGCCCAGAAGGCCCGCGCAGGTACTGGCGAGTATGCCGAAGACAATCGAGCCTACCAGGCCAACCGAGCCGAAGGGCGAGACCAGGACAAACGCCCCAACCAGCACCGAGACCGAAATCAAAGCGTGGCCCATGAAATTCCATCGCAACATGCCTTGACCCTGCGCTGCAAAGTAAAGGGGCAAAGATAGTACGTTGATGGCCCATCCCGCTGTCAGCGCGGCATTCATGAGCAGAAGCTCCGGCGACAGTCGGCCCAGGACGAACAGGCTCATTAGCGGGGCGCCGACCAGCGCTGCGACCGCGGTGCCAAGGGCCGCCACGCAGGTGGCCCGCATGGCGCGCTCCAGGATCTGACGAAATCTGACATCGGCGGCGTCGGGTAGGGCGGCAAAGGCGGGGACAAGTGGGGTAAATGCAGCGACGACGAGGCCCCTCATCTGCACGACGAGGCGCGAGGCGAACTCGTAAAGGGCGACCAGCGCCGGGCCTCCGGCATAGTTGAATGCGAATTTGGCAATGGGCTCGAACATCAGGCCGAGCAAGCTGATGCCGTTGAGCCTCAAAGCGTAGCCGGTGGTTTTAGCAAAGAGGTCGCGGCGCCATCGCCGCGGCAGCCAGGTGAGGCCTGGAATGTGCCGCCGCAACACCGCAAAGCCAATGATAAGCAGGGTCGCCTGTTGCACGAGTTGCGCGATCCCGAATCCGAGAACGCCAAGGCTGGGTATGAGGACCGCGCAGGCGACGACGAATGCAATGGAGGCGAACACTACTACTGCAGCCCGCTGATCGGCACGCTGTGCCCCATCAAGACCCGCGGTGGCGGCGACGGCCAGGCCGCCCAGCACGAGCGAGGCGATGACATATGGAACCAGGCGTTCGGCATCGGCCAGATGCGCCGCCGGGATGAACAACGGCAGGGCAAAGGGCGCAGCGAACAACAGCGCCAGACCGAGCATGGCATTGAGCGCCAGGCTTGTCAGCATGACGGTGTGCACGAGGTCAGCGCGGTGCTCTGCATCCTCCGTCGGCGATGCCGCGACAAACCTCGCCAGCGCGCCTGCACCACTGACATCGCCCACTCGGGCAATCGACGCACCGGCCAGAAGCAGAGACCAGACGCCGAATCGCTCGAGACCGGCGTGCTGGATCACGAGGCGATAGGCGAGGAACAGACAGACGGTCACGATGACGGCCTGCCCTACCCCAAACAGCGCATTGCGCGACAGCCCGGCAACCGCGAAGCGGTCAAACACGCGGCGCATGTTTGGCAAACTAACCGCCACTCTCCGATGCCCACCGTCCAGAGATGGCACAAGTTGGGTTGACCGCCGGCGTCGGTGGCCGCCCCAGCGATCCCTCACTACCCGTCCCCAACCAGCGCAGCGCCGACGAATGAAGCCGGCTCATGCCGCCACCGCCTCGGCCAGCGCCGCGACGATCCATGCCTGCGCGTCCCGTTCAAGATATGGGTGCATTGGCAGGCTCAGCACCTCCTCGGCGGCCCGGTCGCCGGCCGGCAGTTGCGCCGCCGGGTCGGCGGCGGCCGGCTGGCGGTTCAGCGGCAGCGGGTAGTGTACGGCGGTAGGAATGCCGGCGGCCTGGAGCAGCGCCTGCACCCGCTCGCGCTGTTGCACCCGCACGGTATATTGCGCCCAGGCGCTGACATCGTGCTGGGCCACCTCCGGCCCAGCGAGTCCCGCCGCCGCCAGCGCCACCCCGTAGCGGTGGGCCACCCCCTGTCTTGCAGCAATCTCGTCATCGAGGATTTCGAGCTTGGGCAAGAGGATCGCGGCCTGCAGCGTATCGAGCCGCGAATTCACCCCTACGCGCACGTGATAGTACCGGCTCTCCTGCCCATGCCGGGCGATCTGGCGGATAACCGTTGCCAAATCAGGATCGGAAGTGAAGATGGCACCGCCGTCGCCATAGCAGCCGAGCGGCTTGGCCGGAAAGAAGCTGGTGCAGGCGATGGTCGAGAGGTTGCCTGACTTGCGCCCCTTATAGCTGGCGCCAAAACTCTGTGCAGCGTCCTCGATCACCGCGATGCCGTGCCGTTCGGCAACCGCGTTGATCGCATCAAAATCGGCGGGCTGGCCATAGAGGGACACAGGGATGATCGCTCTGGTCCGCGGAGTAATGGCCGCTTCGAGCAGAGCCGGGTCAAGATTGTAGCTCTTAGGATCGATGTCTACATAGACTACCTTGGCTCCGAGCAGCAGCGCTGCCTCGGCAGTCGCGATGTAGCTGAAACCGGGCGTGATTACCTCGTCGCCCGGCCCCACCCCCAGCGCCATCAGCGCGATCTGCAGCGCGTCAGTGCCGTTGGCGCAAGTAATGCAATGAGCTGCGCCGGCATAGGCGGCCAGTTTCTCCTCGAGCTCGTTCACTTCCGGCCCGAGGATATATTGTCCATGGGCAAGAACCTAGTGATCGCTGCCTCGATAGGGCCGCGCAGCCGTTCCTGCTGGGCGGCGAGATCAACGAACGGAATCATGACGCTGCCTTTCGGGTCACGCGCCCAGCGGCGAGCGTATAGCGGTCGCCAGTATGGGGACAAGTGCAGTCGCCATCGCCCTCCTCCGGCAAATCCAGCCGTTCGCCGTAGGCGCTCATCCAGCCGATGGATCGAGCCGGCACGCCGATCATCAGCGCGAAGTCCGGGACGTCGCGAGCGATCACGGCGCCAGCGCCAACAAAGGCGAACTCTCCCACGGTGATGCCGCAGACTATCGTGCAGTTGGCGCCGAGCGTCGCGCCACGTCGCACCAAGGTATCCCGGAACTCGGACTTTCGCTCGATTAGTGCTCGTGGATTCTGCACGTTGGTGAAGACCATTGAGGGGCCGCAGAACACGCCCTCCTCAAGCGTGACGTTGTCATATACCGAGACATTGTTCTGTACCTTGCAACGGTCGCCGATCACTACGCGGTTTCCAATAAAGACATTCTGCCCGAGCGAAACGCCGCGACCGATCCGTGCGCCGCCGCAAACGTGAGTGAAGTGCCAGATACGACTCCCAGCGCCGATCTGCGCGCCGTCGTCGATGATTGCGGTCGGATGCACGCTTATGTCTGGGTAGGCAGTCATTCGATCACGGTTGCCGCGAAGGGATGGCGTTCGCCTCCGGCAACAACCGCCGCCTGCCTAATGCTGGCCACGGTTTCGATCGCCACCCGGTTCTCCTCAAGGCCGAAGCCGCGCCCCGCGAGAATCTCCTGATAGCTGCGGGTGTGCAGATCGGTAAATCCGTCGGAGAACTCGATGCTTTCACCATTCGCCTCGAGGGCGCGGTAGGTACGCTTGCCCATCTCCCGCTCAGCTCTCGGCACGTCGTTTACATCGATAGAGAGAAACCAGCGCACGCGTGCGCGCTCATATTCGAGGAAGCCGGCGGCACGGGTCGGCTCGTGTAGATGAACGACATTTTGCTGCAGCCCCCCGTAGACGAAGTGGAGCATGTCAAAGAAGTGCACGCCGATATTCGTGGCGATTCCGCCGGATTTTCGCTCATCACCCTTCCAGCTTTGGAGGTACCAGTGCCCCCGCGACGTGATGTAGGTCAGGTCGACATCGACCTTGTGGTCTGTTGACGTTGCCTGCATACGGTCGCGCAACGCGATGATGGCCGGATGCAGGCGCAACTGCAGGATTGTGTTGATGCGCTTGCCTGTATCTCGTTCGATTTCGGCAAGCCCATCGATGTTCCATGGGTTTAGCACTAGAGGCTTCTCGCAGATTGCGTTGGCGCCTGAGCGAAGGGCAAACCGCATGTGGCTGTCGTGGAGATAGTTGGGGGAGCAGATCGAGACATAGTCGATGGCCTGGTTCCGGCGGCGCAGCAGGTCGACGTGCCTGTCAAAGCGTTCGTACTCGGTGAAGAAGTCTGCCTCCGGAAAGTGGCTGTCGATGATACCGACCGAGTCATTGGGGTCGAAAGCAGCGACAAGATCGTTGCCCGTCTCACGGATAGCCTTCAGATGGCGCGGCGCGATATACCCTGCCACTCCGATGAGTCCGAATGTCTTTGCCATCTTGGCTCTCTCGCATCGTTTCTTGTCCTTCGGCGGGGTTCGCGACCGGCTCGCGGTGGCTGCAAGCCGCAGCTTCTCAGGCTAACTGAGTATTTGACGCCCGGTCCGTCTCGAATCGGGTCAGATACCAATCGACGAACTGCCGCACGCCCTCGCCAACAGGTGTCGCCTGCCGGTAGCCGACTACGCGTTCCAGTGCGCTGGCATCGGCGAAGGTGTCGGGTACGTCGCCAGGCTGCAGCGGCAGATACTCGCGGATCGCTTTTTGGCCCAGCGCTTCCTCCAGCGCATCGACATATTCGAAAGCTGCACGGGGTTGTTGTTGCCGATGTTGAAGATGCGCCAAGGCGCGTTGCTGGTGGCTGCGCCCGGCCGATCGCTGTTCCAGGCCGGATCCGCAGCGGCCGGCTGATCACTAGTGCGGATAACGCCTTCGACAATGCCTCGACGTAGGTGAAGTCGCGGGTATGGCGCCCTTCGTTGAAGAGCTTGATCGGCTCACCGGCAAGGATGGCGCGGGCGAACAAGAAAAGCGCCATGTCAGGGCGGCCCCATGGCCCATAGACGGTAAAGAAGCGGAGACCGGTGGTGGGCAGGCCGAAGAGGTGGCTGTAGGAATGGGCCATCAGCTCATTGGCGCGCTTGGTGGCCGCATAGAACTGCAGCGGATGATCGGCCGGCTCGTCCTCGCGAAAGGGCATTGAAGTGTTGGCACCGTAGACGCTGGAGGTGCTGGCGTAGGTCAGATGGCCAACTTGGGCGTGCCGACAGGCCTCAAGGATGTTAGTGAAGGCAATGATGTTGCTGTCGACATAGGCATGAGGGTTCTCGATCGAATAGCGCACGCCGGCCTGGGCAGCGAGATGGATGACCCGATCGAACTTGTGCGCCGCGAAGCAGGCTTCCACCGCGCTCCGATCGGCGAGATTGGCCCGGATGAAGGTATAGGACGAGCCAATCTGGCGGGCCGTCTCCTCGAGGATGGCGAGGCGCGCCTCCTTCAGGCTCGGATCGTAATAATCGTTGACGCTGTCGAAGCCGACCACCTCATCACCGCGCTCAAGCAAGCGCTTGGCCGTGTGGAAGCCGATGAAGCCGGCATTGCCGGTGACGAGAACTTTCATCAGAAGCGGCCGTCCGTTTGCTCACGGGGGAACACACCCTTGATGTCGTAGATCACGGCGCTATCGCGGGCCAGTTCCCGTACTCCATCAATGCCTAAGTCCCTGAACTCACGGTGCGAAACGGCAACGACGATTCCGTCATAAGTCCCATTCGGCCGCTCGATTCGGCTCGCAATGCCAAACTCGTGCTCGCACTCTGCGGGCGAGACCCACGGGTCCCAGAGATCGATCTCGGCATTGTACTCTCGAAGCCGGGTTACGATGTCGACCACCTTGGAATTGCGAAGGTCTGGGCAGTTCTCCTTGAAGGCGGCGCCCATCATCAGGATGCGACTTCCCACCACAGGTATGCCCTTCTTCATCATCAGCCGCGCCGTTTGGTCGGCGGCGTAGGTGCCCATACCGTCGTTGATGCGACGGCCGGCGAGGATCACCTCGGGGTGGTAGCCAAGCTCCTGAGCCTTGTGGGTAAGGTAGTAGGGATCGACCCCGATACAGTGCCCTCCGACCAGACCGGGGGAAAAGCGCAGAAAGTTCCACTTGGTTGCGGCCGCGTCGAGGACCTCGCCGGTGTCGATGCCAAGGCGCCCGAAGATCAGCGACAGCTCGTTCATTAGCGCGATATTTAGGTCGCGCTGAGTGTTCTCGATCACCTTAGCGGCCTCAGCCACCGCGATGGATGAGGCGCGATGCGTCCCCGCGGTCACGATCGAGGCGTAGAGCCCATCTATCGCCTCGGCAGCCTCGGACGTGGAGCCACTGGTCACTTTGATGATGGTCGCGAGGCGATGTTCCTTGTCGCCAGGATTGATGCGCTCAGGACTGTAGCCAAGGTAGAAGTCGTGGTTGAGCTCAAGACCGGACTCCCGTGCGATGATCGGCGCGCAGACCTCCTCGGTGCAGCCCGGATAGACGGTCGACTCGAAGATGATGACAGCACCCGGGGAGATCGCCTTGCCCACGGTCTCCGAAGCGCGCAGCAGCGGCGTTAGGTCGGGCCGGTTGGCCTTGTCGATCGGCGTCGGCACCGTAACGATAAACACGCCGCACTGCCTGAGATCCTCAGGATCGGTGGAGAAGCTCAGGTGCCTCGCGGCTTCGAAGTCCTCGGCCGATGCCTCGAGCGTCGCATCCTCGTGCCGGCGCAGTGCTTCGATCCGCCGCGTACTGATGTCGAAGCCGACCACCTTGCGGGTGCCGCCAAAAGCCAGCGCCAGCGGTAGCCCTACATAGCCAAGGCCGATGACCGCAACGGTCTTATCGTCCAGGTTCATCAAATGCCCCAAGTCTCTTTCAAAGGAACCCTCACCTGGATCTCCGACGCCCTTCTAGTTTGGCCGGCCAGCCGCATCAGGCAGTCGCGGCGTCTGGTGGGACGCGGCGACCAAGAGCCCGGATGTCGGTGCGGTTGTGCGATAACGCCGCTTCTCAAGCGCGAGACGGACGTGCCCTGGCGCCCTCGAACCACCGTCGCTGTCGAGTAACACACCACCCTACCCCACCAATGCTACCACACTGCCGGGTGAAAGACCCCCCGGCGTGCAATGCTTCCATCGCGTGCCACCCCGAGGCGGCCCGTTCTTCTAGCCGACGAGCCGCACAGCGGTGCGCTCGAGACCGACGGCACGCTCGGCGCCGATGAGCTGCATAGCACGGTCACCCGCGCCGCTCCATCGAGCCGCTGCAGACGTCCAACGAAACCCGCGAACGGCCCGGCGACGATTTCAAGCGATGCACCTTCCGGCAGCGCCGCGCGCGCCGCCTCCACCGCCTGCAATTCGTCGATCACCGCCGCCGGCACCCGGGCAGGAGCGTCTCCGGCTGTCAGCAGCCCGCGCACGCCGCGCGTGCCATTGACGGCCCGCCAGCGGTCGCGCCCCAGCGCGAGCTGGACGAACAGATAGCCTGGAAACAGCGGCGCCTGTTTTGTGATGAACTGCCGCGCGTGTCGAACCGTCCTGAGCATCACCGGAGCAAACACGGAAAATCCCTGCCGCTCGAGATGCGCCTTCGCCAGCGCATCGGCGTGAGGCTGCAGCGCCACTGCATACCAATGCGCGGCGGCAGCGGAACTTGGGGCCACCTGTGGGGACGTGGTCAATTGCGCCCTCTCCGAAACCCGGAGATGAGGGAGCGCTGTGCATCCACCCCGGCAGCCCCAACGGCGCGTGTGTCAATCAGTCGGTCACCGCGCACCGAACCCGGTCAATATGGTACGGATCGTTCTCAGCAGGATCAGCGCATCGAGCCAGGGGAGAAGTTCTTGATGTAGTAGAAGTCGCAGTGCAGCTTCTCGAGCACATCATCGACCTTTGTGCACATGCCCTGGTTGATTTGCGCCCAGCCCGAAATCCCGGGCCTGACGATATGGCGATAGCGATAGAAGGGCAGTTCCTTTTCGTACCACTGGGACAGCGCCTCGGCCTCGGGCCTCGGGCCGATCCAGCTCATCTCGCCTCTGAGAATGTTGAGCAGCTGCGGCAGCTCATCGATGCGCCAACGACGGATCCAAGACCCCACCCGCGTAATGCGCGGATCGTTCTCCTGGGTCACTGCAGATGTTCGATCAGTCCGCGGGCTCCACCTTCATGGTCCGAAACTTGTAGATCGTGAAGGGGCGACCGCGAAACCCGGTACGGGTCTGACGGAACAGAGCCGGTCCCGGACTGTCGATGCGGATCCAGATGCCGAAGGCGACGAGCAGCGGAGATAGCGCGAACAGAGCAACGAGTGCGGCAAGCCAGTCGATTGCATGCTTCACCTTCAGATACAGCGCGTCAGGATTGAGCGATCCAAGGGTGTTCTGCGACAGGTGTTCGATTTCGACCCGACCCGTCATGGCCTCGTGAACCTCCTTGAAATGGAAGACACGGACCCCGGACACTGCGCACTCGGCAATGAAGCGCTCCCATTCGTCTGCGAGATCTGCGCCGAGGTTAGCAACAACCCCGTTTATGCGGGACCCGGGCAAGGCAGGTTGATCCAGCGGCATCCAGATGCCACCGCCAGCGAGCCAAGTTGCGCGACACGTCCTCCTGGGACGATCGCGAAGCGAGGGGTCCGCAGCTTTGCGGTCACCGACTGCAGCATAAACAGCCAAAGCACCGACAACCCCAAACTTGTCGGAAAGAGGTAGCGGTTATACTGGATGCGTCCAAAAAGCATCACCAGCAGCACGACCGAGAAGCTCACCAGCATGACCGGCACGAGGTAATACCCCTCGCGAGCGCCCGGCAGCGCCGATCTGGCGCAGGCTCATCATGCCAATCAGGATCGCGAAAGCCGAGGCGAGCGTCGTATTCAGCTGAAGCGGATTCAGCCAGCCATCAATTTCGCCGCCCCAACGAAGTGCAACAGGCAGTACAATAGCAAACACCAACGTGCTTCCGTACTGAAACCGCAGACGCACTAACTGGGAGCCCCAGTCGTAGGTGGCGCTACCCACGGTTCCTTCCCGGCGTTCGGTGGTTCCCGCTATCTTCCTTTCCCAAGCAAACGGCGAACCCCGGTATCGGTATATTAAAAGCACACTCGATGCTGCATCGATACGCCTCGCCTTTTGCAGCCAGGTACCTCTGCGAGACACCGATAAATTCCGAACTGCCCTGATGGCGCCTGCCGCTACGCAAACCCGCCTTTGATGGACATGTTCAGCCAGACGATCCTTCTACGGTTTTTACCCAATATATGTCAAGGGACGAACTCGAGCGAACCGACCAATCTGGGCTGATTTCTCGGTCTTGGGGTGGTGTTCGGATCCATGAGAGCTTTGTGACGCCGAGGCGTGGGTCTTGTGCCGCGCCCAATGCTGATTGACGCGAGTGGCACCGCGAAACGTTGGGGTGCGCCGGAACGATCGGTGATCGTTGACGGGTGACTTCGATACGGAGTTTTATCATTGGAAGGTCATTGTTCATACTACGGCTTCGCCGTCTCTATCCAGCACTTTGGGGCGAACAGCGGGCTGAATGAGATCGAGGATGCGCCGGCCCATCCTGGATCACTAGAGGAAGCTGAGTGTGAAAACCGATCGCCTGCATGACTGACATCACGAAGGGTCGGGAGTTTGGCGCCAACGGTTTACGCCTAGCTGAGACCAACAGGAGGCGGGCTGGATTGAGCCGTTCCCGATACGGAGGACCGCCGGGTCAGGCTCGTAAGCCTGACGGTAGCGCACCGGTAACGTTCGCTCGCATCTCGATGCGAGGCGCGCTCTGTCCAACGTGGCATTTGATTCAGTCCGGGATCAACCCACAAACAGGAACGCAAACCGAAACTGGTATAGTAATGTTTTCGACGAAAAACACCAACCATCCCCCCCCGGAATTTCTGGGTGGATCGTCCAGACTTGCAGCGCCCATCTCTACAACGAGGATTGGGGACGCCTTGGGAAAGTGACTCTAGATTCAGTTTAAGTTTTGTTTGCCTTATCCGCCGCTTCTGGATTTGGTATGCGTCAGGAGTTGTTTTTCAATCGCTTCGAGAACCGTAAAATATGCGCCAAGGCGCAGACTTGAGCCCACATTCCTGCTGGTGTAAAACTTCTTCTCGTTCTGTCTGTTTGCGCCTGTAGGGGTGCAATTGGCTAACGATTAAAACCCCTTTCTTTTTGTTTCCTGAGCTCGGCAGATGACGACAACGAAATCGTTTCTTGAACAGTTTCATTTGTGGCTTCGTTCCGCTTTTCACGTTATATTTTGCGGAAAAGACCATGAAAATCGGACCCAATCTCAGCAAACTTCGCCATTTGCAATTATCATACATTTCCTTACTTTTTGCTGTAACAACCCCTTCCGCAATCCTTTAAGTTGTTTTGCTTTTGGCCACCCCAGATCCGCAGTTGCTGCCGACTGACAGCGGTAATACTCAGAGACTTTGTTGGCTACCTCGTCGTTATCTAGTCGCGTTCGGCTCAATAAAAATATATCGGATCCTTACGCGATGATCATGTCTTTAAGGTCGGATTTCGTTTCAACTTCGTGGTTGGGGCGCTCATGGGTCAACCGTGGCAATCTCGTTGAGGTTCGGGCCGTAGAGACCGACGATCAGCAGCAGGTCGCCACAACGCCGGCATGCGGATCCAGCTCCGCAGGGCGCTCAGGCTTTAGTTGGGGCCTCGACACCAGCGCCACCGCCTGCTGATCGGGCGTCCTTTCGGCCTTGATCCACAACGTGCCGTCGCCGCGCTCTGCCTGCTCGATGGCTTCTTCCATGCTGATGGTGTTCCACCAGCCGAACTGTTCAAGGATTTCTGGGCGTTGCGGCCGACCCAGAGCGCGGATGGCGTCGTTCTCGAGAACCTTCTTAAGGTAGCCCTTGGCACGACCAGGCTGGAGCAGCTCGAGCCATAGCTTTCCTCGGCGCGTTTGTATTTTCCTGGACCTGGCCTCATCTCGCGCTGGAGCTTGAGATCTGCAGAGGATCGCCCCTTTGGCTCATCGGGCTTTGGCGGCAGAGTCCGCCCGCTGTTCCGGCGGCGCGTCGCCTTCAGAAGCGCGTCGGCAGGGCGGCCGTGATCGAGTTTCGCGAGCAACCGTCAGCTCCACTTCCTCGATCTGACGGGCGGCCTTCATCTTGCGCAGGTGCCGCGTCGTCCGCGTGAACTGATGGTCCTGAGTAGTTCCACTGCGCCCTGGGGGAGATCCCGTGCAGGAGGTTTATACGGCTGTTGATGATGGTTAGATTGACGCTGAAGGCGCGGGCCAGGCGTTCCTTGCTGGACCCTTTGCCACCGATCGCGCGACGCAGCATTGGTGCTCCTGCACCGTCGAGAGCCGGTTGATCCTGCGGGTTGTAGGTATAGGTCTCGAAATCCTTGGCGATCAGGCAGGTGCCGTGTCTTTGCCAAGCTCCTTCAGCGCCAGAACACGCAGGTTGCCATCAGCAGCAGGGTAGCCCGTGGCGTTCTGATCAGCTTGATGACCACGACAGGCTCGATAGCCCGATTTCGCGGATCGACGACACGATCTGGCGGGCTTCCGCGCGGAGTTCGCGCCGTCCGGCACCTTCTTGGATGGCGCGGCTCCTCGAGCGGATCTGCCAGGTCTCGAGATCAAACCCAGAGTGAGGTTCACGGCGCCTTGGGATAGGGCGCGTCGTCCTCTTGGGGCGTGGGCGGGGAAGGCTCCGGGAGAGCGGCTTGACGGGTGCTGTACTGGTTCACGACAGGCTCCTATGGTTCAGGCGGTTTCGATGCGGTCGGCGAGGTATTTGGGCAGCGTGTCGAGCCCTTCGGCGCGCAAAGCGTGACGAAGTTTTCATCGGCGAAGAGATGTCGGGCCCTGTCACCAGCAGAAAAGCTGCTGATGGGCGTGATCGGCCTTCGCATCAGCTTGTGCTGGCGGGCGACCCCGCGCTGATAGGTCTTGACCAGCGAACGCGCGGAATTCGGGAGCTTGGGGCGTTCGCCACAGGTGCGCGGACCCTTTCCCGACGCTTCTCGATAAGGCGCTTCGCTTCAGGCGATCTGGTGACCCCTTCAGCTGGCCAGTCTTGTGGCCTCTTCCAGCATGTCACCGAGGGTTTTCCATCATCATGCTTGGCGCGGGCGATCTCGAGCGCAGTGGTCAGCGGGATGGTGCCGTTCTGTACCGCTTCAATCAGGCGCTCCTCCGCCTTTTCCAGCAGGAGACGATGTCGCGAACGTAGTTCTCGAAAGCCCCAACGCGCTGGATGTTGTCGATCGATAAAATCCCGGGCCAGCAGCAGTTCGATGTCGGCCAGGATTTCAGCGGTCGATGCCCACGCCGTGCAATGTTTTCTGCCAGCAGACATGATGAAGGCATCTTCGTCGGTCACATTGACCACCAGTGCCGGGATGTAGGTTTCGCCCAAAAGCCGGAAGGCATTGAGCCGCCCTTCCCCGCAGACCAGAAGATAGGCGGGCGCCCCATCGGCGCCATCGCGCTCGGTCACGGTGATCGGCTTCTTGAGGCCGATGGCGCGATCGGTCGATCCGGACGAGCGTGACGCTCTCGGTGTGCCGGTCATCATCTGGTTTCTCCTGCTTGGCTTCGTTATGTTTGTGCTTTGTTCTTTTACGCCTTCCCGCAATCCGCCGCTCACCTCCATTTCC
>JADJPS010000018.1 GCA_016713105.1 Devosia sp.
TCGATGGCAAGTTCCAGGCCGAGCGCCGTGCGAACCCGCTTCGACGAAGTTAATGTCGCTCAGATGCGGGATGCTCGGTGCGATATCGATATGGCCGGACTTCCGGATCGACAACTCCGGGGCTTCCCATAACTGCGAAGCGAACCCGATCCCGCTGAACTTTTGCCGTGGCCAGCAAAGCCAGAAACAGCCGCCCGAGCTGACCCACAACTTCGAGGCCGCCGCTGGGATCCGTGGGCTCCGACATTTCGGCCACCACGTCGCCGCGAATATCCGCCAGGGCCATCTGCACGATACTGCCTTCGAGCCGAATCCCGAGCACATAGGCAGCCAGCGGATTGAGTTCTTGGTCGTGCACTTCGGCCCAAGGACCCTGCATGCGGCCGCTGACCTGCAACCAGCCGTCGCGCTCCAGCTCCAGCACGACTTGCGTGGTGGTCTGGCGTGACAGCCCGGTCAGCTTGGCCAGAGCGGCCCGCGACGTCGGCCCCTCTTGAAGAATGGCGTCCATGATCGACCGCACCGACAATTGGCGGGCGACTGGTGGAGACGATGCCTTGGCCATGCGCGCCTTGTCCTAGCGTTCGAGCCGGGCCAGGAGGCTTGAGGTGTCCCAGCGCTTGCCGCCCATCGACTGCACCTCGGCATAGAACTGGTCGACCAACGCGGTCGGGAGCTTGGCACCGTTGCCGCGGCCCTCTTCGAGCACGATGCCGAAAGTCTTGCGCATCCACTCCACCGCGAAACCGAAATCGAACTTGCCGTCATTCATGGTCTTGTAGCGGTTCTCCATCTGCCAGGATTGCGCGGCGCCCTTCGAGATGACGTCGATCACCGCCTCAATGTCCATCCCCGACTGCTTGCCGAAATGGATGGCTTCGGCGAGGCCCTGCACCACTCCTGCAATGCAAATCTGGTTCATCATCTTGGCCAGTTGGCCGGCGCCAGTTCCCAGCAACCGCGCTGCCTTAGCAAAGCTCATGATAGTAGGCTGCGCCGCATCGAAGACCGGCTGATCGCCGCCGACCATGACCGTCAGTTGCCCATTCTCGGCGCCCGCCTGCCCGCCCGACACCGGCGCGTCGAGAAGCCGAACCCGGCCGCCGTTGCCGCTGCATGGAGTTCACGCGCGATACCTGCCGATGCCGTGGTGTGGTCAACGAAGATGGCGCCCTTGGCCATGCCCTCAAAGGCGCCGTGCTCGCCCAGCGTCACTTCGCGCAGGTCGTTGTCGTTGCCGACGCAGGCGAAGACGATGTCCTGGCCCTGCGCTGCGTCCGCCGGGGTCTTCGCCAGCTTGCCGCCGTGCTCAGAGACCCATTTTTCCGCCTTTGCCGTGGTGCGGTTTGTAGACCGTCACGTCGTGGCCCTTGGCCTTCAGATGGCGCGCCATGGGGTAGCCCATCACGCCGAGGCCCAGGAATGCTGCTTTGACCATTGTCGTTCGTCCTTGTTGTCTCTGTCAGGCGTCGAGGCGGGTGCGCGTTCGCATGCGCTTTTGTCGCGGATCGGGGTGAGGCACCGCTGAAATCAGTGCCTTAGTATAGGGATGCTCGGGCGCTGTGCAGATGGTTTCTGCCGGTCCGAGTTCGACAATCTTGCCGTGTCGCATCACGGCCACACGGTCGCAGAAATAGCGCACCACACCGATGTCATGGCTGATGAACAGAAAGCTCAGCCCGAGCCGCTGCTGCAGCTCCAGCAACAGATCGAGCATCTGGCTGCGGATCGAGACGTCGAGCGCCGACGTCGCTTCATCGGCGATCAGCACCCGCGGGTTGAGGGCCAGCGCTCGCGCTATGCCGATGCGCTGCCGCTGCCCGCCGGAGAAGGCGTGCGGGTAGCGCTCCATCATCGCCGGGTCCAGCCCGACCATGCTGAGCAGTTCCGACACGCGCGCATCGAGTGCAGCGCCGCCGGCGATGTGGTTCACCACCATCAGGTCAGCGATGATCTGGCGCACCGTCATGCGCGGATTGAGCGAGGCGAACGGGTCCTGGAAGATCAGCCGAACCTGCTGGTGAAAGCCGCGCAGCCCGCTTTGTCGAGAGCCCGCACATCGATCGGCGCTCCGGTGGCAGGCCGATAGGTCACTGTCCCTTCCGTCGGCTCGACGATGCGGAGGATAAGCCGGCCAAGCGTGGTCTTGCCCGACCCGCTCGCCGACGATACCCAGACTCTCCCCTGCCATCAGCTCGAAGCTGACGCCATCGACCGCTCGCACTTCGGTCTTCGGCCTCCGACTGAGAAAGCCCTGGCGCGGCTGGTAGAGCTTGCCGAGGTCACGCACGGAGAGGATGGGGTCTGCCGCCGTGCTCGCCTGCTTCAGTTCGGATGTCCGCTCGAGCTTCAGCACCGAGTTCAGCAGCCGCTTGGTATAGGGGTGCCTCGCGCCGTGGAACACCTCGTCCACCGGCCCGGCTTCGACGATCCGGCCGCGGTACATCACCGCCACGTCGTCGGCCACTTCGCCACCACGCCTATATCAGTGGGTGATCAACAGCCGCCATGCCGAGTTCGCGCTGCATCCGTGAGATCAGGTCCAGCACTTCGGCCTGCGTGGTGACGTCGAGCGCCGTGGTCGGCTCGTCGGCGATCAGCACCTGGGTTGCAGGCCAGCGCCATGGCGATCATCGCCCGCTGCCGCATGCCGCCCGAGAACTCGAAGGTGTAGCGGTCGATATTGCGCTCGGGGTCGGGGATTTCGACCTGGCGCAGCAGTTCGATGGTGCGGGCCCGGGCCTGCTGCCGGTCCATCTTGAGGTGCAGCCGCAGCACCTCGACGATCTGCGCGCCGATGGTGTGTACCGGCGACAGCGAACTCATCGGCTCCTGGAAGATCATGCCGATGCGGCGACCGCGGATGGTGCGGATGGCTTCGCCACGCGGGTTGAGCGTCGCGATATCGACCGGCGCGCCCTCGCCGCTCAACATGATGGTGCCGCCCGCGATACGGCCGGGCGCGTCGATCAACTGCATCATGGCGCGCGCCGTGACGCTCTTGCCGGCAGCCACGGCGCGTTGGCGATGGCTCGGAGGTTCTGTGCATCCTGCAGCAGTACGCCCCAGCTGACCACCGGTGGCTTCAAGCCGATGCCGAGGAAGGACAGGGAGGTTTCGGCGATGATCATCGCCGGCACCGCCAGCGTCACCATGGCCAGCAGGTGCGAGGTGATCGAGGGCAGCATGTGCCGGAAGATCAGCCGCATCTCGCTCGAGCCGTCGAGCCGGGCGGCCGTGACGAAATCCTCTTCGCGCAGCGCGAAGAACCGCCCGCGCACCTCGCGGGCGAGCGACGTCCAGCCGAGCAGCGAGACGATTGCCGTCACGGTGAAATAGACCAGCCCTGGTGGCCAGGTGAGCGGGATCGCCGCTGCCAGCCCCATCCAGAGCGGGATGGTGGGCATGGCGCTCACCACTTCGACCAGCCGCTGGATCGCCGTATCGACAGCTCCGCCGTAGTAGCCCGAGATGCCGCCCAGAAACACGCCAAGCGCCAAGCTGATCACCACGCCGGCGAGGCCGATCGACATCGAAATCCGCGTTCCGTAAATCAGCCGGCTGAACACGTCGCGGCCGATGCGGTCGCTGCCGAGCAAGTAGACGGTGTCGGCCGGATTGGTCGGCCCGATGAAATGCAGGTTGCTCTCGAACAGCCCCCACAGCTTGTAGCTCTGGCCGGTGACGAACAGCCCGATCGGGATGATCTGCTCGGGATCGACCACGAAGGTGCGCCGCATCGCCTCCTGGTCGACGACGATCTTGTAGCCGGATGCGTGCGGCAGGAAGCGCCAGCCGCCATCCGGCGTCGTGACGAACAGGCTGATGCCCTGCGGCGGGGCGTAAGTGTATTGCGGCCGGGTCATATCGACGTCGTAGGGGGCGAGGAACTCGGCGAGGATCGCCACCAAGTAAAGCAGCAGAACCACGACGAGCGATGCCATCGCCACCTTCTGGCGGCGGAACTTCCAGAGCATCAGCGTCCACTGGCCGGCAACGGCGGCGCTTACACCGGCAGTGGCGACGAACTGCGTCTCGTCGAGCGGCAGCTCCGTGGAAGGATCGGTGTCAGTGACCAGGTTGTCAGGGTTCGAGGCTCATTGCAGCCGGATCCGCGGATCGAGCACTGCGAGGAGAATGTCAGAGATCAGCATGCCAACCAGCGTCAACACGCTCATCAGCAGGATGAAGGCGCCGGCCAGGTACATGTCCTGGCTCACTAGCGCCCGCAGCAGCAGCGGCCCGGCCATCGGAAGATTCAGGACGATCGCCGTGATGGTGACGCCCGAGATCAGCGCCGGAAGCACCCAGCCGATGGTCGAGATGAAGGGGTTGAGCGCAATGCGCACCGGGTAGCGCATGATCAGCGTGAACTCCTTCAGGCCCTTGGCGCGAGCCGTCACCACGTATGGCTTGTTCAGCTCGTCGGAGAGGTTGGCCCGCATCACCCGGATCAGCGCGGCGGTGGAATTGGTGGCGATGACGACGATCGGGATCCAGAGGTGCAGGCAAAGGTCCCACAGCTTGCCCAGACTCCACGGCGCATCCTGATATTCCGGCGAGAACAGCCCGCCAACGTTCTGGCCGAGGAATTTGTACGACACGTACATCAGCACCAGCGCCATGATGAAGGTTGGGATGGCGAGGCCGATGAAGCCGAGCAGCGTGAAGATATGGTCGCCGATCGAATAGCGCTTCACCGCCGAATAGATGCCGATCGGCAGAGCCACGGCCCAGATGAGGATCAGGCTCAGCACGGAGACGAACAGGGTGATGCCCATGCGGTCCCAGATCAGCCGGCTGACCGGCTGGCCCCAGTCGAACGACCAGCCGAAATCGCCACGGAACAGGATGCCCGAGATCCATTTCCAGTACTGCACGTAGAACGGCTGATCGAGACCATATTGCGCGGTGAGCTTGGCGACCGTCGCCGAGTCGAGACTTTTCCCGGAATCGGCGATGGCCGAGATCAGCGAGGTGAGGAAATCCCCCGGCGGTAGCTGTATGATGAAGAACGACACCAGCGACATCCCGAACAGGGTCGGGATCATGTAGAGCACGCGCTTGAGGATGAAACCGAGCATCGGGCGATCCTAGCCAGGCGAAGTCGATGAAGCACGACCTCGTTGGTGACGATCTCCGGGCACCACGATCTCGACTCGGCCATCAGCAACCGAGATGACTGGCGACACGCCCGACACCAGCAGGCGCCCGAAGCCCCGGTGACGCCAGAGGGCAGCGCTACCGACACCAACTGTTTTCCCACCGGGATGATCTCGCGGATCGGTCCCTTCATCATCATCGGGTTGGTCAGGTTGACGAGGTGTACCGACAGCCTGCCGCTCCCCTCGCGGGTCGCGATATCGAGCACGCCCGGGCCGCTAACTTCGACGCGCGGACGCGCCCCGAGCGCCCAGCGCACGGCATTGCCGATCAGGATCGAGTGATCGAGGTTCAGCACTTCCCAGAATACTTCACCGAGGTTCCAAGGGAAGTACACCAGCCGCCCGCCGCCCTCGAACTCGCGGACGATCGCCGCCGGCGCCGTGGCCGGCTCGCGCGGATAGATCTCTTCCATCGGCAAATCCGGGAAGGCCGGAATGAAGCGGAACGGGATCTCCGACCGGGCGCCGTCGTGCAGCCGCAGCGGGATCTGCCGCGTGCCGCCCGCGATGCGCTCGGCCCCGCCGAACCCGGCAGTCAGCGGGTGCTCGGTGCCGAGCGCGATATAGGTGTTCTTGGCATGGGCTGTGGTTTGTCCGGCGACGCTGGCACCGAACAGTTTGCTCAGCCCGAAATCGGCCCGCGGCGATCCCCGCTCGTCGTAGAGCGAGGTTTCGGAAGCTGGTGACGAGGCTTCCGCCGCGCTCGACATAGCGGGTGAGGCTGTCGCCTGCGCATCCGACAGGAACGACGCATTGGCCACCGCGATGAGCTTGTAGCGATCGAGGCTTTTCATCCGAGACATCGAGATCGGAGTGCAGCTCGAACGGCAGCCGCGCCTCGATCAGGGCATGGTAGAGCCCGAACTCATGCCCCTCGGCGCTCTCTCGATCGTCCGAATCCCAGCTGCGTAGCGTAGTGGAAGGATCGAGCATGGCGATCTCGGCCGTCGGGTGCAGTGGCGCCAGGTCCGGTTCCAGCCGAGCGTGCAGCTGAAAGCTCTCGGCAATTGGCTTGATCCAGCGGTTGTCGGGTACCTTGGCGTTGAACTTGGTGAACCAGGGGCGCAGGCCGTGCGCCAGCCCATCGACCATCCACATGCGGATTTCCTCGGGCGACTGCACCGAGTCCTTCCAGCGCCACTTTTCCTCCACCGAAGTCGAGGTGATGAGCCCGATGGGACGGTCGCCCATGGCGCCGCGCATCCGCTTGCCGTCGCGGCCGGCCGACCAGATCGGCACCACGCCAGTCCGGCCCTGATGGTCGACAAACAGGATCGGGCAGTATCTTTCGATCTCGTCGAGATCGAATTCCAGCATAGACGAGTTGCCGATATTCGGGATGAAGCGGCCATGCGGACGCTCGCTGGCAACCACGCCGTTCCAGTGCGCCACCAGTTCGGTCAGCACCCGGCGCGACCAGTTGAGCCAGGCCTGCCACACCTTGTCGTGCGGGTCTTTCTGGCGCGGCAGGTCGTAGCCTGACTCGGCCCTGAACGCGGTGCTGCAGTGCGCGCAGTAGCAGACGCCGTGGCCTGACCAGCGATTGGCGAACACCGCGTCGATATCGTAGTTGGCGGCGACCTCGCGGATCACCTCGCTCATGAAGCCACGGTTATAGTCGCCCCAGGCGCAGGTGATGTAGGCGTCGGGGAACGACCAGTGCTTGCGCAGGTCGCCCCCTGATGTCACCGAGATCCATTCGGGGTGGGCCGCCGCGACATCGGCATGCACGGCATGCGGATCGACCCGCGCCACTACATGCATGTTGCGAGCCCGCGCACCGGCGACCAGATCGCCGAACGGGTCGGTATCGCCGATGAACCGGCTGACATGCTGCAGCGGAATCTTCGAGGGGTAATAGGCGACGTAGCCACCAGCCGAAAGGCAGGCGGCGTTGGATTGTGTCTCGTCGAAGATCCGGAGCCAGAAATCGAGGTCGAAGGTCTGCGGATCGTCTTCGACCAGCGTCAGCTGGGTCCAGCGCGTCCCCGTTTCGTACCATGTGGGCGACCGCAGGCCGCCAGTGACCCTGAGTGTCTGGTTCATCAGTCGTTCCGGAAAATTGGAAGGGTCAACAGGGGGCGGCCGAGGCGCCCCCTGTCGTGAAGGCCCAAGCCTAAGCCTTGAAATACTGCTCGGGATTAGTCGGTGCAGGAGTGGGATAGCCAAACGAGTTCGGCATCCGCTCCGGCACGTTATGGAAGTCGTTGCGCACGATGCCGTAGGCGTCGTTGGGCACCTTTATGCCGATCGAATAGAACTGGTCGGCCGCAATCTCAGGATCTGCTTGAACGCCTCGACGCGCCGGGCATCGTCGATGGTGCTCTTCATCTCGTCGTAAAGAGCCAGCGCTTCCTTCACCTGGGCAGGCGGCTCGACCGCGTTGGCGGCGGTCTTGTCGTTGTACCAGATCTGCCAGCCCATGGCGTAGAAGGCGTTGCCGCTATAGGGCACGAAGTAGCGCGGATCGAGCAGGGCAGCGAGGCCGATGCCGCCGCCGAAGCGGTTCGTGGTGGCGTCGTAGTCCATGTTCTGGCGGATGCGCACTTCCCAGAGCGAACGGTCGATCAGCTTGAGCTGACCGTCGATACCCACGGCCTTCAGCATCGGCATGATAAGCTGCATCATGTCCACCATTTCGAGCCGGTTCTGATCCTGCTCGAAAACGATGGTGACGCGGCGGCCGGAGCTGTCGAGGCGATAGCCGTCGGCGTCCTTGTTCGGGGCTGCCTTGTCCAGGAACTCGTTGGCCTTGGCGAGATCGAACTCCGTAAACTGCTTGGCCAGCCGCTCGTTGTAGAGCGGGTCGCCTTCGGCAATCGCCGCCTGGGACGCCGAACCGACGCCCACAAAGACGGAGTCGATAAGCGCCTGGCGGTCGATGGCATGCGAGAAACCGATACGGAAGTCCTTGTTCGAGTAGAGCTCCGCCTTGACCGCGTCCGGATGGGTCATGTTGAGGCAGATCGCCATCTCGTTGGGCTGGGTAGAGAGCGTGGTGTAGAAGTCGTAGCCACCCTGCTCCTTGCCATCGAACAGCACCGACTTGTTGGTTGGCGTGCCGATATACTGGTCGAGCAGATCGATCTCGCCCTGCAGGCACTTGAGCAGCAACACCTGCGCATCGGCGACCAGCACGTAGTCGATGCTGTCGAGATAGGGCAGCTGGTTGCCGGCGGTATCGACCTTGAAGTAGTAGGGGTTGCGTTCGGCGATGGCGTGCTCGGTGCTCTCGCCGGGCGCGACCTTCATCTTCCACGGATGGAGAACCGGGATCTCGCTGTTGAGGAAGAAATCATCCTCGAGCGCCGCGCCGGACTTCTTCTGGAACAGCTGCACCCAGCCCGACAGGCCTTGGTCCGTTGCCAGCTTGTCGGCATCGGGATTGTACTTGGGCAGGAACTGGCTGAGGTAGTGCTTGGGGAAACGGGTGGTCTGGTCGCTGTCGGCCCAAGCGAGCAGCAGCAGGAACAGGCCGTTGGAGTTCTTGAAGCTCACCTTGAAGGTGAGGTCGTCGATCTTAGTGAAGACGCCCTTGTCGTCGCCGATGATCAGGTGATCCTGATTAGTGACCTCGATCTCGGGGTTCGAGAACACGTCCTCGTACCAGAACATCACGTCTTCGGTGGTGTATGGGTGCCCGTCGGACCACTTGTGGCCCTCGCGCAGCTTGAAGGTGAACTCGGTGGCGGTGTCGTTGGCGACCACGGACTCGGCCACGTTCGGGATAACCCCCGTCCATTCGGGGTTGTAGCGCATCAGGGGTTCGTAGGCCTGGTAGCGGAACAGCATCGACAGTGAACCGCCGCCGACAATAGTAGAGCGCCAGGTGCCGCCGTACTTGCCGACTTCCCGAAGCGGGGTCACCACCATCGGATTGAGTGGCAGGCGGTCGGCCAGTGCCGGGAGCGTCCCCGCATCGACCAGCGCCTTTAGCATCGGTGCTTCACCCATGGCGACCGCCGCTAGCGCCGGCAGGATTCCGCTGGCAGCGACGGCAAGCGCCGCGGCCGAAGTGCCCAGAAACAAACGCCTCGAAATAGAACCCATTTATATGTCCCCTGTTGCGTCCCAAGCCGCGCGATGCCCCCACTGCGGCGAGTGGGTCAGCCAACCAGCGTGCCCCCAGCGTGGAGCCCGCCCTCGACCATCTGGAGCACCGCCAAGCTATCGCGCCCAAGAGGTTTGTCAAGGACGATGACATTGTATCAACAACACCGGGAGAAATTGTCTCAGGAGGTGGATTATTGACGGCACAGAAGGCCAAATGCAGGGTTATTAGTCAATGTCGCTGACAAATATTTGCCGGATTGCGTGTGGCATATATGCGTCCGCCCACGCCGTGGGCGAGGGGCGCTGTGGCCAAAAGCAACCGTTCAACATTCAGCGGTTACCCCTTCGAAACCCCGGGACGGGGGCTCTGCTCGACAGGATTGCTGCCGGGGCAACTGCGTGTCCAGTTGCTGTGGTGTAGAAGTAGGGCTCCCCGACAGACCGACAATGAACCGCCCCGGTTTGCCGGAGATCCAGGTTTGAGTCACGCAGCCATGGCCGGTTCGTCCAGCATGGCGTAGTAGCGTTTCTCGGCTTCTGCCGGCGGGATGTTGCCGATGGGCTCCAGCAGCCGGCGATTGTTGAACCAGTCGACCCAGGTCAGCGTGGCGAACTCGACAGCCTCGAACGAGCGCCATGGTCCGCGTCGATGGATGACCTCGGCCTTGTAAAGACCGTTGATCGTTTCGGCGAGGGCGTTGTCGTAACTGTCGCCGACGCTGCCCACCGAGGGCTCGACCCCGGCCTGTGCCAAGCGCTCGGTGTAGCGGATGCTGACGTATTGAGAACCTCTGTCGGAGTGATGCACCAGACCGCCGCGATGGATGGGCCGCCGTTCGTGCAGGGCCTGTTCGAGAGCATCGAGGACGAAGCTCGCATGCGCCGTCCGGCTCACCCGCCAGCCGACGATCCGGCGGGCATAGGCGTCGATGACGAAGGCGACGTAGACGAAGCCGGCCCAGGTCGAGACATAGGTGAAGTCGGAGACCCAGAGCATGTTCGGCGCCGGGGCATGGAACTGGCGATTGACGTGATCGAGCGGACAAGGTGCGGCCTTGTCGCTCACCGTCGTGCGGATCGGCTTGCCGCGGATGACGCCTTCGAGGCCCATGGCCTTCATCAGGCGCGCGACCGTGCAGCGGGCGGCCTCAAAGCCCTCGCGCTGCAGCTGCCGCCAGACCTTGCGAACACCGTAGACGCGGTAGTTCTCCTCGAACACGCGCTCGACCTCAGCCCTCAGCATCAGGTCCCGCTTGGCGCGTGACGGCGGCCGCCGGGATCGGCCCGCTTGGCGACATGGTCGTGGTAGGTCGATGGGGCGATCGGCAGGACCTTGCAGATCGGCTCGACCCCGTAGGCCTCGCGGTGATCGTCGATGAAGGCGATCATGGCTTCGACCGGCGGTCGAGCTCCGCCTGGGCAAAATAGGCTGACGCCTTGCGCAGGATCTCGTTGGCCTGCCGAAGCTCGCGGTTCTCGCGCTCCAGAGCCTTCAGCTTCGTCGCCACATCCGTAGGCACACCGGCGCGAACGCCGCTATCGCGCTCGGCCTTCTTCACCCACTCATGCAACGTCTGCGCCGTGCAGCCGATCTTGGCGGCGATCGACGACACCGCCGCCCACCGCGAGGAATGCTCGCCTTCGTGATCCAGAACCAGCCGCACCGCTCGGGCACGGACCTCGGGAGAGAACCTGTTGGTTGTCTTGCCTGTCATGGCTCCACCTTCTCAGGAGTTGGAGCCTCCGGCAAACCCGGGCGGTCCGCACCGCCCCCTCCTCCTCCCCCGCGAACCCGGCGACCGGATTCTTGGCCGTGGTGCCAGGGGCCGAGGTAGTCGCCGAGTTCAATCAGGCCGAACTCCTCAGATGACCGTTTCGAGAGAGATAAGGGATCGAGCCGTGAGACGACAAACAGGTGTTCCCCGCCACGGGTTTCGACACGAAGCCGGTAGCGCGCGCTTGGACGGCGGCCCCCTAGCGCTTGACCTTCCCGGCCGGGAACCACCGCTGGTCCAGATCCACTGTGACGCTAGCCAGTCTGCCCCAGCGACTGGTGGTCGTCAGCAACGCCCGACCGGTCGATGATCTTGCCGGTATAAGACTGGACAGCGGACACCACGACGAAGTCATGCAGACAGGCATATGCCTGCAGCGGAAAACCGCCCTCATAGGCAGAAATCCAAGCTACGATCTCGGCCCCTTCAGCCTTCATCTCGGCCCATAGGTCTCGCCAGTTTAGGTCAAAGCAAATGGCGAGGCCGATGCGGCCGATATCGGTATCGAAAACTCCTACTGTGTTGCCAGGCGTCACACCGCCGTCAATCTCGCCCTCGGTTGGATGGCGTTTTGAATATGTCCCGACTAGGTTGCCATCCCTGCCGAAGAGGACTGAGACGTTTTCGATCGCTCCGGCGCGCTTGAGGAAGGCACCCGCGACGAGATTGACACGGTTGGCGCGGGCCCGCTCCGAAAGCGCGGCAAAGGACGGCCCATCGATCGGCTCAGCCATGTCAGCGATGCGCGCACTTGAGAGGCCAGCCGAAGCGAAAGTCTCGGGCAGGCAGACAAGATCTGCCTGCTGAGCACCGGCAGCGTCGACTAGTGCAAGACCGCGAGCGAAGTTTCAGCCGGGTCCGGCTCGGAGAGGTTGTAGGGCGGCGCAAACGGCTCAAGCGTGGCAAGCGACGTCGTAGTGATGCGTGCGGGCTTTCTCATCTACGATCCCTTCTGGCCGTTGCATGGCACACTCTCGCCCGGAGGGCATTTGCAGAGGAGGTTCTTCACACGGAGTAGTCCTGACCGTCGCAGCTATCGGTTGTGAAATACCTCTTCCATTTCTGCCCAGCCTGTCTCGCCGGGCAAGGGAAGCTGCATTGGATCGCAGAGGGACAACCACTCGGCGTTTCGCGGATGGGCAGCCAGAGCCGCCATGTCCGCATCGTAGTCACTGCCAACGTACTCGTAGTAGCCGAACTCGTATAGCTTTCCGTCGGGTAGCCGATGCAGGAAGATACTGAAGTTCCTGATGTTGGCGGCAATCAGGAGGTCACGAACACCGGGCCCGGCATGCAGCGCGACATAGGCTGTCGCATGCTCTTCTCGCAGGCCTATGACCATGCCAAATCGGCGGATCTGCCGGGGGGCGGTCAACTCGTCCCCCCGAGCCTGTAGAAGCTGTCACAAGTGCGACCGAGGATGGCCTCCCGCTCGTCGGCGCTGAGCTTGGTGGTCCAGTCGACGACCACCTTCATCGTTGCCCCATAGGATGCCGCGCACGTCGAGACTGGCCAGTCCGACCCAATCATCAGACGGGCGGCACCAAACGCCTCCAGCACAATCCAGATAGGGGTGCAAATCCTGCGGCCGCCAAGCGTCCCAGTCGGCCTCGGTCACCATGCCAGAGAGCTTGCAGAAGACGTGCGGGCGTCTAGCAAGCTCGAGCAGGCGACTGCGCCACGGCTCCAGAACCCCCGCCTTGATGTCGGGTTTTGCCAAGTGATCAACCACGAAGCGTTGTCCTGGACAGAGATCCACCAACTGTATGGCAGCATCAATGTGCTGGGGTCGGATCAGCAGATCGTAGGTCAGGCCATAGGCCTCAAGCAACTTAACACCGCGAACGTGGGCCTCCGACGCAGCAAATCCGGTATCGGCGCGATCATGTACCAACATGCGAAAGCCCTTGAGCCACGGCGAGGCGCTGAAGCGATCCAAATGGCGTTCGGCATCCGGATCGCAGAGATCGACCCAACCTACGACACCGAGAATGGAAGGCTCTTGCGACGCCAGGTCCAGGAGGTAGTCCGTCTCGCAGTGCATCTCGCGAGCCTGTATCGCCACCGATCCGCCGAAACCGCTCTCTTCAAGCAGCGGCCTCAGGTCGGCCGGAGCGTAGTTGCGCCGCAACGAAGCATAGCGTTCCGTCATCCACACATAGTCTGAAGGGTTGGCGGAGTAGTTCCAGAAGTGCTGGTGGGCGTCGATGTGCATCAGAACCAGTCCACGTTCGTGACGGGCAATAGGATGCTTTGCACTTCTGCGACGAGAGACGGCTCGAATGGCTCGTCGTGCCATTCGAGGTTTCGACGCAGCGATTCCCGGTTGGCTGTACTGAACATGGTCGTCGGGATGCGGGCGTTTTGGGAGGAGAACTGGAAGGCCAACTTCGCCAGGGAAGTTCCTGCGTTCGCACAGAATTCGGCAGCTCGACGAAAGACCTCCCTCTGCCCCTTATCCGCCGGATGCCATGCAGGGGCTCCTCGGTCCGTGAGCAGGCCGCTCGCGAAAGGCGACGCGTTGATGACACCGACGCCCTTATTGTCGGCCAGCGGAATGAGATCCAGTAGTCGCGTATCGCTGAGGCAGTGATGATTGTGGATGAGTGCGACGTCGATGGTCACCCCGCTGAGTATCCGATGCCACAGGTCTACTGGATAGATCCCGACGCCAACCGCACCAATGCGCCCCTCCGCCTTGAGTGCGTCCAAGGTCCGGAGCCCCTCCTCGAGTGCCCACTCGGTGTGAGTTCGACCCAGGTATTCGAAATCGTGGAGGTGAACGATGTCGAAGTACTCCGTCCCGAGAGCACGCGCGCTTTCGTCCAATGACCTGCGGATGCGGGCTTCGGAGTAGTCGAGTGTGTCGCAACCGTAGCGAGCTGGATCGGTGTATTTGCCCACTTTGGTGGACAGGCGGAAGCTCGACCGATCAACACCCTTGAGGGCTTTGCCGAGTACGATCTCGGCCCGGCCGCCACCGTAGGCGGGCGCGACGTCGAAATATGTGACTCCCGCATCCAGTGCCGCCTGCACCGTCGCGATGGCCTCCGTTTCGTCGACCTCGTGAAAAACGCCCCCTAACGAGGAGGCTCCGAAGCTGAGTTCGGAGACCAAGAGCCCTGACTTACCGAGTGCCTTCTGCTTCACGGCTCGAGCTGCACTTTAATGGTGTCGGCTTTGGCGACGGCCCTGTCCATTGCTGCTGCAACGTCGGTGAGAGGATAGACGGCTGAAATCAACGGACGCACGTCGACACGACCGGACTCGACTAGACCGAGCGCGGTGGTGAATACGTTGGCAAACCGGAACGAGCCAACCAGCTTGAGCTCGCGCGCCATAAGGTCGTTGAGAGGCAGAGTCACGGAGGCCGGGAGTGTGCCGACCTGGATTATCGTCGCGCCCCTTCGGGCCGCTGCCAGTCCCTGCGCAAGGGCGGCCTCTGATCCGGATGCTTCAAAGACAATGTCGAAGCCGCCGCCGGAAGCGGCAACAGCTGTCTGCTGGAAATCCGCGTCCGCGGCATCTAGCACCAAGTCGGCTCCGCACGCGAAAGCTGTGTCACGCTGAAATGCGGCAAGGTCGCTAACGACGACCCGTCTTGCACCAAAGGCACGAAGCACAAGCGCTATCAGTTGCCCGATGGTGCCACCACCCGTGATCAGAGCGCTCTTGCTCGGCACAATGCAGCTCCGCATGACTGCATGAACCGCGACCGAGAGGGGCTCGGCCATCGCCGCCTCCCCAAACGAGAGGTGGTCGGCAATCCGGTAGCAGTTGGCAACCGGAGCCGAGACATACTCGGAAAAGCCGCCGTCCAGGTGTGGATCGCAACTTGCGGAACCGAAGAACTTCATGTCCTCGCAAAGGTTGTATCGGCCAGAGCGGCAGTACGTGCAATGAGCACAGGGCATGGAAGGGTCGACCGTAACCCTTGTGCCGACCAAGCCCTCGTTGACGCCCTCCGAGGTTGCAACAATCGTTCCAGCGAACTCGTGACCAAGCACAAGCGGGCGCCTTGGGACGAACCGTCCCACGCGGCCATGAGAGAAGTAATGGATGTCGGAGCCGCATATTCCAGCACGCCCTACGCGGATCAAAGCCTCGCTTGGTCTGGCCACCGGAGGTGCCAGGTCCACGAGACGGAGGTCCCGCGGTCCATGTAGCTGGGCCGCTTTCATGATGTCTCCGTCTGGTAGCTGTCGAGCAAGATGCCGCGCACTGGGAAGTGCCGCCTACTTGTCGGAATAGAGTCTGCCATTGCTTGACCAATCGTGACGCTCAACTTCGTGAAAGACGATGTCGACGACCTCGGGGGAACACCTCAGTATGCGGGCAGCCTCGCGAGTGACGACGTCTGCGAACTCGCGCTTTTGCTCGATTGTGCGTCCCTTCAGAAGCTCAACCCGTATGATTGGCATCCAGCACACCCCCTTCACCTAGCATCGCACTTTCCTCGTCACACAGATTGCTCCGGGAAAGCGGTCGGAACTCCGAACTCATTGCCGCGATGACAGGCGACAAGATGCCCCGCGGCCACTGCATGAAGCGGCGGATCGTTCTCGGCGCATATGGCGACAGCAAGTGGACACCGCTTTCGGAAGCGACATCCGGCCGGCGCTACACCCAACTCCACCGCGCCCAGGACCGCCGGAGCCGGGCTGCGACGGCGGGGGTCGGGAACCGGGCTTGAGGCAATCAAGGCTCGGGAGTACGGGTGGCGTGGCGCAGCGAAGAACTCGCGCGCCGGCGCCTGCTCAACTATTCGGCCCAAATACATGACACAGACCACGTCAGCGATGTGATCGACCAGCGCCAGATCGTGCGAGATGAAGAGATAGGAGAGCCCCAGGTCGCGCTGGAGGTCGAGCAACAGGTTGACGATCTGCGAGCGCACCGAGACATCGAGAGCAGAGACCGGCTCGTCGCAAACGATGAGTTGGGGCCGTGTCGCGCTTGCTCGTGCGATGCTCACCCGCTGCCGCTGGCCTCCCGAAAGCTCGTGCGGAAAGCGCTTGGCGATCTCGGCATCGAGGCCAACGCTCTCCAGGACTTCGGCGACCCGGCTGACCAGCCTGGGGCGCGTCTCCAGCCGGTGAATGCGCAGCGGCTCCGCAACCAGCGTTCCCACGCGGAAGTGCGGCGTCAGCGATCCGTAGGGGTCCTGAAAGACCATCTGCACATTGCGGCTGAACGCAAGGCGTTCACGGCGAGTCCGAACTCTGACGGGACGCCTGTCGAAGACCATTTCTCCAGCGTCTGGCGTCTCCAGTTGGGTGATCAGCTTGGCTAGCGTCGACTTGCCACATCCCGACTCCCCAACGACTGCGACGGTCTCTCCAACTGACATCTGGATCGAGACGTCATCAACGGCAGTTATGTGACGGACAGCAGTTCCAACGCCACGCAAGCGATAGCGCTTGCGGAGGCCCATTGTCTGCAGAAGTACTGCGGCGGGTGCGGTCACAACAGAGCATCCCGGCGCGCAAAGCCAGCGGTGAGATCCGCCCACCGGTGGCAGCGGACCGACCGTCCCAGGCCGGCAGAATCAAGCGGAGGCGCCTGTTGATCGCAGATCGCGATGCGAAATGCGCAGCGATCCGCGAATGAGCAGCCGTCGCGTACCGCTGCCGACGGAGACGGCACCGAACCCTCAATGGAGGGCAGGTGCGACTTGCGAGCCACGCGGCCAGACCGCGGCAGCGAGTCGAGCAAGCCACGGGTATAGGGATGGCGGGGCGACGCGAAAAGGTCGTTAACGTCGGCCACCTCTACGATCTCGCCGGCGTACATAACGGCCACCCGCTGCGCTGTCTGTGCGATCACGCCGAGGTCGTGCGTGATCAGCAGCACTGACATCCGCTGGCTCTTCTGCAGCCTGACAAACAGGTCGAGAATCTGCGCTTGGATAGTCACATCGAGCGCTGTTGTGGGCTCGTCGGCGATAAGCAACTCCACTCGGCCGCAGATCAGGGCCATGGCGATGGCGACCCGTTGCCTGAGGCCGCCCGAGAGCTGATGGGGATACTGGGCGAGCCGTTCGTCAGCGTAGGTGACGCCCACCAGATCAAGCATCTCGACGGCACGCACCGACCGCTCCTTGGAACGGATCTCAGGACGGTGAACTTCCAGGACCTCCGTCAACTGCCGACCGATGCGTAGGCTAGGATTGAGGCTGGTCATCGGCTCCTGCGGGACGATTGCGATCCGATCGCCGCGCAGTCGCCTGACCTGCGACGGGGGCATGCGCATCAAATCGCCGCCCGAAAATGCGATACTGCCCCCGAGGACCTCAGCCTGCCGCGGCAGGGTGCCGAGGACGGCGCGCGCCAAGATCGACTTGCCGCTGCCAGACTCACCGACCAAGCCAAGGACCTCACCCGGCCCAAGGGTCAAGTCTACATCGCGCACCACCCTAACCAGTCCGTTCCGCCTGCGGAAGGCGACGCTCAGGCCCCGGACGTCCAGAGTTGGCGATGCGCTCTGTGCTGCCACCGCGTCATTGGTCATTGGCCAGCCGCCCTCGAACGCGGATCGAGCATGTCACGCAGGCCGTCGCCAATCAGGTTGAGGCTGAGAACCGCATAGGTGATGATCGCGCCAGGCGCGATCATCAGCCATGGTGCTGTGCGGATGTATTCGCGTGCCCCACTGATCATTCCGCCCCAGGTTGGCGCGGGCGGCGGCGCGCCCAGACCAAGAAAGCTCAGCCCTGCCTCGACCAGGATGGCGGAAGAAAAGCCCAGCGACAGCTGGACCATGGTTGGCCCGATGGCGCGCGGGAAAATGTGGAGAACGAGGACTCGTAGGTCGCTTGCGCCCAGCGAACGTGCCGCCTGGACAAAGTCGGCGTCGCGATACTCGATGACGGCGGCCCGGACCGTTCGGATCACACGCGGCACATAGAGAACAAAGACCGCAATAATCACGTTCAACTCTGACGGGCCCAGTGCCGCCAGGATCATGATGGCAAGGACGACGCCGGGGAAGATCAACAGTGAGTCGGAGATCTGGCTGACCACGATGTCGATCGCCGGGTACTGCCCTGACACCATCCCCAGTCCAATCCCGAAAATGGCCGTCAGCGCTGTAGCGGCAACCGCAATCCTTAGGGAGATACCGCTACCGACGACGAGTCGCGATAACTGGTCCCGGCCCAGTTCATCGGTCCCGAGCAGATGGTCCAGGCTGGGAGGCAGGAGCTTGTCGACTGCCGAAATGCCTAGCGGATCTATGGGAACCAGCAACGGGGTGAGTAGGGTAAAGAGCATCAGCAGCGTCAGCATCATAAGGCCGACGGACAGCATGGGATAGTCCGCCGCCCAGCCAAACCATCGGCCTTCGTGCCCCCCAGGCTGCGGAGCACCCGCCCGCGCAGACGGCCCACCGCTCATGCCAGCCGCACCCGGGGATTGAAGTAGGCATATGCGAGGTCGACCAGAAGGTTGACCAGCAGTGCCATGAGCGTCAGGTAGAGGATGCCGCCCTCCAGTGTTGCATAGTCGCGTCGAATGGCGGCGGTCGTGATGAGTTCTCCCAGACCCGGAAGGGCAAAGACCTGCTCGATGATAACCGAGCCACCCAGCCCAAGCGCAAAGAGGAGTCCTACTGCGGTTATGATCTGCACCATGGCATTGCGCAGCGCATGACGAACAATGACGACGGTCTCGGGCATGCCCTTGGCACGAGCCATCCCGACATACTCGGTGTCGAGCACCTCGAGCATGGTGGAGCGGGTCATGCGCACGATAAGCCCGATTTGTGAAAGGCTGAGCGCGATCGTTGGCAGGATCATCCGGCTGAGCCACGGCCAGAACCCCATCTCCAAGGGTCGATACCCTGAGGACGGAAGCAACTTCAGGCCGACTGCGACAAGCAGGATTAGAACGAAGCCGAGCCAGAACGGCGGCAGCGCCATGCCAAGGCTGGACAGCACGTTTCCTAGGTAATCAAGAAAACTACCGCGTTTCACTGCCGACAGGATGCCGAGCGGAATGCCGACGGCAATAGTAACCATCAGTGCCAGAACCGTCAGCGACAGGGTAACCGGCAAGCGCTGGATCAGGACCTCTGTCACCGGTTTGGTGAAGAATAGCGACTGCCCCAAGCTTCCGCTCAGGATTCTCGGTAACCACTCAAGATACTGCTCCAGGATAGGTCGGTCGAAGCCGAACTGGCGCGAGACCTCTTCGATCTTGGCTGCGTTTACGGACTGCCCGCCCAGTAAGCTCGCCACCGGACTACCGGGCAGCATCCGTGTCAGAACGAAGATCAGCGTAAGGGTAATGAAGAGGGTGGGAACGAAGACCACGATCCGGCGCAGCGCATAAGAAAGCATCGTTCCTCCTGCGGCGAAAGGCGTGGGCGGGCAGCCGCCCACGCCCCCCAAGTGCGGGCTGCACTATCCGGCGAAACCGACACCATTGAGCGTCAGGTTGCCCAGGGCGAGGTTGCCATCGGGATCGACCACGTTCTTGCGTTTGGCAACGAGCCTGTAGGTGTAGCCCAGATTGACCATGGCAACCTGAGCATAGAACGAGCGCTGCAGGTCCTCACCGAGTTTCTTGCGCTCCTCGAAGGCGGTCGCGGCGGCGAGCTTGGCGAAGATCTCCTGGGTCTCATCGCTGATGAATCCGACTTCGGGCGACGGGAATGTGCCGTTGAACTCGGGCTGCCACAGTGACGGATCGACCCAGTATCCCCCGGAGGTGTAGATGTTCAAGGCATCCGGGTCACGGCGCCGCGCCACCCAGGTGTTGAGGTCATACGTGCCGATCTGAAGGTTGAGACCAGCACGAGCCGCCTGCTCGACCAGAACGACGGCCACCTTCTCCTGAAGGTCATTCCCCGAGATGACCTGGATAGTAACGGGTTCGCCCTTATAGCCAGCCTCGGCGAGATAGGCTTTCGCCGCCTCTACGTCGCCCGGCTTGTAGAGATCGGAGCCGGCGTCGGTGTTGTACGCGCTTTCGGGAGCGTAGATGCTCGGGTTGGTCAAGGCAAAGGCAGGGTCGGACACCGCAATCTTGGCAATCTCGATCGGATCGATCAGGGACTGGATGGCCTTGCGGATCGCGAGATTCGCCGTCGGGCCTTTCTTGTGGTTGAACATCATGTACATGAGGACGCCGGGACCATTCTTGACGGCGTCGACGTCGGCGCTGGCGCTCAGGCGCTTGTACTCAGTGTCAGGCACTTCGGTGATAACGTCGTACTCCCCAGACTCAGGCCGGCAACGCGCGTTGTCGACTCAGTCACGATCCAGAAGACGATCTCGTCGAAATTCGCCACCTTCTTGCCCGCCTGGTAGTTCGGCGCATCGTCTCGAGCGACGTAATCGGCGAACTTGGCGAGCTTGACGTATTGGTCTTCGGCATACTCCACGAACTTGTATGGACCCGTCCCGACCACCTCGGTGAGCTTTCCCGGTGTCGTTGATGCCTCAGCGATCTCCTTGGGCATGACGACAAACTTGTTCTCGTCCGACCCGAGCATCAGCAACAGGAAGCGACCCATCGGCGTGCTGAAGTTGAGGACCACGGTCAGTGGATCCGGTGTATCGATGGAAGTCACCGTAGCGAGGCCGGGGCCCTTGGGACCCACTGCTCGCCAGCGTTCGAGTGATGCTTTGACATCCTCCGCATCGACGGTATCGCCGTTGTGGAACTTCACCCCGGGGCGCAACTTGAAGGTCCATTTCAAGCCGTCGGGCGTGGCTTCAACACTCTCTGCAAGTTCAGGTGCCGCGTTGAAGTCCTTTCCGAACCCGTAAAGACCTTCAAACACGTGTCCCATTACGTGGGGAGCGGGTGCGAAACCGTTGACTGCCAATCCAGCGTGCTGAGCGGGATATGCAGGCCAATGTTCAGAGTCCCGCCGGCAACAGGGGTCCCTTGTGCGAGGGCTGGGGAGCTCAAGCCCAGCAACGGAATCGGCAACATCGATGCTGCAACAGCACCGGTTAGGCCAGCCACGACACGACGACGGTGTACCATATTCCCTCTCCCATAGGTATAACGATATACTCCGAGACTAGCTTTGGAGGTGGCGGCGCGCAAGCGCAAACTGCGCGGTCAACAGGCAGGGCCAACTTGGGAGTTGTGCGCTTATGGCAACCGGACTTCCGTCGTCCGCCGGAGTGCCGCCGGACTGGCCGGAATCGGGCCAGGCATCTCTCTCAATAGGCGAAACTGTCCCCTAGAGGACGGACTGAAAGGCAGACACCGCTTCGTCTCTCAACAGAACGCCCAGCCCCGGTGCGGCCTCGACGCGTGCCAAACGTCTCTCCAGGACGAAGCCGGCGTCTGCAATCGGCTCGCCGGCCCGAAGAAGGTTGTCCAGTCGGGCCGGTAGGGTATCGTGCAGGACCACTGCGAGGTGCAGTGCTGCGGCCGCTCCTATGGCCGTGTGGCATGATGTGGCGGAAGAAACCCCGATGGAAGCCGCCTCGGCTATCGCAACGACCGGCATCGCCGAACGAAGTCCACCAACACGCTCGAGGTTGACGACGACGCGATCCGCCGCGCCAAGCCGAACGATTTGCCCCATGACCTTAGCCGAGTGAACCGACCTGTCGAGGATGATTGGGAGGGGTAGAGCCGCGCAGAGGGCCGCGTGACCAACCAGGTCGGCGTCGTCCAGGGGCTGCAGCAGCCGGAGATTCAGACGAGGCTTCCTGGTCAGCAACCCCTCAGCAAAGGTACGAGCAAGCGCGGGGTTGTCAAAGGTCCCACCTGCATCGATGTCGATCTGCACATGCGAACCGAACTGCTCAATCGCGTAAGTCAGCCAGCCGAGTGCGGAACTGGGCCCGTAACTATCGGTCTGTCGTACGGGCTCTTGGCGGTATTCGAGGATTACCGCTGCAACAGCGTCCTGACCGGCCGGCAGGAGCGACCCGTGTGGCAGGTATTGCGACAGCACAATCTCGCTGCGATAGCGACCACCGAGCATCACATGAACAGGACAACCGCGGAGCTTCCCATTGAGGTCGTGTAGCGCCATGTCAATGGCCGAAAGCACCAGGGGACCTGCCATAGGGTCCCGGCTCGTGATGCTGGACACGGCGTCCAGCACAACATTCATATTTCGCGCCTCCATCGTCGCGATCAGGCCCGCGACCGCCCGCATCAGGGGCAGAATGTCAGGCTTGACCGCGCTGGCAGGCTGACACACCTCGCCAAAGCCAAGCTGACCCGCCGCATCCAACGAAAGCAAGAGGCCGCTGCTTGCCGGGTTCGTGCCGGGGATATCTAGCAAACCGATCTGCACGTCTTTGTCCCCTAGCTGAGGGCTGTGGTTTGTTGCTTCTGTTGGGGATCAACGCGAATGCGCCGAGGCAGCGCTTCGGTCCCTCGCGGTGTCGAGCAGGATTGGCGAATGACCAGACGTGTCCTCAGCGTGACCAAGGGCGCACTATCAGCGGAGCCATTCCGCTCCAGCTTGGAGACAAGTGCGTCGCACGCGAGCTTGCCCATATAGTAACGCTCTTCACGGAGCGTCGTTATCGAAGGGGAGTAGAACCTGGCCCAGTCTGGATCGTCGAAGCCGATCAGGCTGATGTCACCGGGGATGCCGACGCCATGGTCGCGAAGACACTCCAGAACTGCTCCAGTCATCGATTCGTTGCACACGAGGATGCCCGTTGGGGGGCGCGGCAGCGAGATTAGCCGTCCGGCCGCCTCGTAGGCCTCGTCGTGCCGGTAGTTTCCGAACGCAACCAGATCCTCGTCGAATGTTATGCCTGCCTCCGCAAGGCCAACCCGATAGCTTTCAAGGCGCATCCTGCCGCTGTCGAGGTCCAGATCGCCGGCCACAAGCCCGATGCGCCGATGACCGAGGCCACTAAGATGAGCTACAGCCTCGGCGCCAGCGCGATGCTCGTCGGTCGCCACGACTGCGGCCTTGTTGCTGCCGACGTCGACATTGACTGAAACCATGGGAAAGCCAGAGTCGGCCGCCTGCCTGAATGCGCGCAGGTTGCGGTCGAGCGGTGACGCTATCACGCCGTCGATACCTCGTTCTCGGAGGTCTCGGAGGCAATCCATCTCGCGGACGGGATCGTCGCCGGTGTTGGACAGGATCACCCCGTACCCTGCCCGCTTCGCAGCTTCTTCCACGCCCTGTACAAAGGTTGTCCAGTGGTAGCTGCTGATTTGACTGATGAGCACGCCGATAGTGTTGGTTCTGCGCAGACGGAGCGAGCGTGCCACCCCGTTGGCGCGGTAGTTCAGTTTGCCAGCGGCCGCCAGCACGCTGGCACGCGACTTTTCACTGAACGAGCCGTATCCGCCCAGGACGCGGCTCGCGATTCCGACGGAGACGCCGGCTTCTGCCGCTACATCCTTCAGGGTGATCGATGCCCGCTTACTCATATGTGTCCCTTGAGCCCGGCTCCGCATTGAGGGGCAGGCCTCAAATACTGGGAGCCGGCTGGACGGTCAACGTATATCGTTATATCAGGGTTCCGCTACAGGTGCTTGTCCCAGATGAGAATCGCATCAATCGACTTCATTCCGCTGAGCTTGGTAGCACCAAGTGACGCAGGTACCGACGGGGCGGCCGACCAGCAGGCCGCGTTCACTCCCGAGATGCTTGCGGCCCGCCGCTATGCCCCCCCCGAAACGGTATTTGTCCTGATCAAGACGGACGATGGGATTGAGGGGTATGGCGATGGGGCAACGCTGCCTCACTACCTCGGCCACGGCATTGGCAGCATGTTGGATTGGCTTGGCCGGTTTCGTCGCGTGCTCGTTGGCGAGGATCCACTGAACATCGCTGGCATCCATCACCGCATGGAAACCGTTGCCAGCATTGGCGTACCGGGTTGCCGCCCGGCCCAGGCGGCGATCGACATGGCAATCTATGACCTTGCCGGAAAGGCCTATGGATGCCCAGTGTACGAACTGCTGGGCGGCGCTTTCCGGCAGGACCTTGAGTTGCAGACGCAGATGCACGGCCATACGGTCGATCAGCTTCTGGGGGTCTGCAACTACTACGTCGAGCGCGGCTTCACCGGGCTGAAGCTGAAGATCGGTTCGCAGTTGCGGCAGCACGGATACTCAAAGGACTTGTTCGATGCCGATGCGGACAAGGTCGTCGGCGTTCTGGCTCGCCTGCCCCATCACGTCCAGGTTGATGTCGATGCCAATCAGGGAATCATGAACGCCAAGATGGCCGTTGCCATGTTCGAGCGAGTGCGTCGGGAGGCATTCCATCCGAATATGTCGATAGAGCAGCCGTTGCACCATCTGGACCTTACGGGCCACGCCCAGATTCGGAAGATGCTGCCGTTTCCAGTCGTGCTGGACGAGGCCGTTACGTCTCCGACAGCCATGCTTCAGATCGTCCGCATGGAGGCTGCGGATCGAATTGTGCTGAAGCCCAATCGAGTGGGCGGCCTGTGGCCAGCCCGTCGCATCATCGACATCTGCGAGGCCAATGGTATCGGTGTCAGTCTCGACACCATGCCATTCACTTTACTTGGCGACACCATGCTGTGCCACCTGGGGGCAACCATCAGGAACCACTACCCGCTGGACGCCCAAGGTCACACCTTCTTTGCAGGAACACCGTTCAGCGGAGGCGTGAGGATCGAAGGCGGCCGAGCTCGATTGGGAAACGCACCAGGGTTCGGAGTCGTTGTTGACCCTGAACTGGTGCCTGTTAACCGAACTCTGGACTAGGCCCGACTCCAGGTGACTACTGCAACATGGCGCGCTCCGTTTTTGAATGCCGGCCGCAACACCGCAAAGGCGCGCCACAGATGTCGCCGGAGAGGCGATGCCCAGGACGGTCGGTATTGCCGTGAATGGGGATCGCTGAGTAGACGCAGCTTCGGGGTTCCGAGGGGTAACAAGAAGTGTGCGCTTGAACGAACTGTCCTGAAGCGGCTTGGGGCGGTTTGGGTGAGCAACTGCTTCTTGCACTTTGACTTTTTGATGCAGGATGGAGCCTTTTGCGTCGACCTGACTGAGAACCGGGGCTAAATCATAATCCGTGTGTCGGGGGTTCAAATCCCTCCTCCGCTACCAAAATTCTACTTTAGAACCAATATGTTAAACGAACACCAAGTTCCGTCGTCCGGCGCGCTTGTGCCGCAGGGTAACACATGGGTTTCGCTGCGTCCGCTTTGCGCCGATAGTGTTGATTTAGTCGGCGATTTGGCTGCGTTCGGTCCTTCTGAGAGGCCCGTTCGTGCTGGATGAGCCCGCGGGCGGCAGGGGCGACACCGCCGGACGCCCTTGGCCTATGCGAGCGCGGTCATTGGTCTGGAGCTTGGCGAGCTTTCTGAGGTTTTGGGCGGTGGCGGCGAGCAGGAACTCGTCGCGGGCGCCGCAGGGCCCGCGCAATCGGAGCCGACCGAGCCGAAGGATACGCTTGAGGTGCGCGAACAGCATCTCGACCCTCTTGCGCCGGTGCCGGGAACGTTCATAGGCCGGTGTCCCTGCCAGGGCACGCGCCACGTCGCGGGCGTCCTCGTCGAGGTCGCGCGGGATCTTGCGAGCCGGGGTGTTGGGGCAGCACCTGGGCTTGAGAACGCAGCCATCGCAGTCGCGCTTGCTGGCGCGATAGATGCGTGTCCCGTCCTTGGTGATGCCGGAGCGCGGTGTGGCGTAAGTTCGGTGGAACTGCACCAGTTGCTTGCCCTCCGGGCACGTGTAGCGATCCTGCTCGGCATCGAAGACGAAGTCTGAGCGCGAGAAGGTGCCATAGGTGCGGCTTGACTTGTCGAACACCGGGATATGCGGCGCGATCCCGCGCTGCTTGACGAGGAAGGCCAGGTTCTCGGCCGAGCCATAGGCACTGTCCGCGGCGAGGCTCTGAGGCGTCAGGCCGAAGCGCTCGGTCGTCCGGTCGAGCATGGTGCGCGAAGCGCCGACCTCGGCCTGGCGGATGGCGCGGCTCGCCTCAACATCAAGGATGATCGCGTTGTCGGTATCGATCAGGTAGTTGGTGGCATAGGCGAAGAAGGCGTGGCCCTTGTGGGCGCCGGTCCACTGCGCGGCTGGGTCAGATCGCGAGATGAACTTCGGCGTGACCGGGCTCGCTGCGCCGAAGGCGGCATCGTCGAGGGTCGCCAGGTACTCCTGCACGGCCCGACCCGCATCGGCATCAGCTCGCCACTCCTCTCCCGGCACCGAGCGCTGCTTGTTGGCGTCGGCAGCGATCAGGCTGGCATCGACAGCAAAGCCTTCACCGCCCACCAGGCCTTCGCGCAGACACCGCTCGACTACCGTCTCGAACAAGTGCCGGAGGATATCGCTCTCACGGAACCGGCCGTGCCGGTTGCGCGAGAAGGTCGAGTGATCAGGCACCTTGCCGTCGAGACCCAGCCGGCAGAACCATCGATAGGCGAGGTTGAGGTGCACCTCCTCGCACAGCCGCCGCTCCGAGCGGATGCCCATGCAGTAGCCCACGATGAGCATCCGCATCATCAGTTCCGGATCGATCGAGGGCCGACCGATGCTGCTGTAGAATGGCTTCAGCTCAGACCGCACGCTCTCAAGGTCGAGGAAGCGATCGATGCGCCGCAGCAGGTGATCGGCAGGCACGTGATCGTCGAGCCGGAACTCGTAGAACAGCTGCGCCGGCTCGACCTGCATCCCCATCATCGTCGCGACCTCCTGCATCTCTGCAGAACGGAATCACGACCACGGCGCCCGATCAACCGCCGACTAGTCTAGAGCAACACAATCCGCCAAAAGGAGCCGTTGGTCGAGCGCTGTCGTGACGTCAGGAATGGGGCCGAAGGCGGACCGACTGCTTTCTTAGTATGGGGCTATAGAGCGGACGTTACCTTCCTAGACGTTTCAGTCTAGACTAGTTTCCGTCCGCAAACGCGTTTTTTTGGTTCACGCTCAATGAGTTATCGACGGTGGACGCTGGTTTTGGGACGCTCGGCAGTCGGCGGGGCGGGATTTTGGTGGGCAGCTGTGCCACATGGGCAGTGCGGGGCGTGGCGAAGCGGCCGGCTTGGCCGGCGCGGGACAAGTGGGGATACCTGGTCCGCTGTCAGGTTGGCTTGAGGCGGGTGAAGAGGACGAGGTTGTAGGCCACGACCGAGGACCAGACATAGGCCTTGAAGTGGTCGAGACCCCGCCAGGTGCAGCGAGCCAGGCCGTAGGCGCGCTTGAGGCATGAGATGCCCGCTTCGATGCCGGCCCGGAAGTTGCGCAGCTTGCGATAGACCCACTTGCTTGTGACCATGTCCTCGATGCTAAGGCCAAGCTTCTTGTGGAAGGCCATGTCGCGAACGCCCAGGGTCTTGGCTGCGGTCAGGTTGTGGCGGGTGGCGAAGCCGCCATCGGCTGCCGCTTGCCGCGGCGCTTGCCCATACAGCTCGATATGGCGCTCCAGCATCGGCAGCAAGCGGTCACTGTCGGCTGGGTTGCCCGCCTCGATCACCAGGTCGAGGATCATGCCGCTTCGGCCGGTAGTGAGGTTGAGCTTGTGGCCGTACTCGGTGACACGGCTACCTTTGACGATGATATCGGCATGCTCTTCGAACAGGCTGACCAGCTTGTCGCCGGCCGGGACTGCCTCACCGGCCAACACCCGCCGCTCACTCTGTTCGATGATGCGTTCGACCAGCGGCCGATAGTGACGGACCTGAGCGTGCCACGGCGCGATATGCGGATGGCTTGGCGTGGCCAATCGCTCGCTCGCCTGATCCAGATAGGCCAACGTGGCGCGGGTGATTGCGATCAGTTCGCGGTAGAGTTGGACCCGATTGGGACGACCGCGCGTGAACTGGATCTTACGGGCGCGCTTCTTGGCGGCGCGGCAATGATCGCGCCAGGCCAGGCCGGTGCCAGCACTCAATGCGTCGGCCCGCTTCAGCAGGCGCACCATGACGCGTACGGCATCCCAAAGCAGGCTGCTGTCGCTCGGCTCATGCATGAGGCCGAGGTCACGGTGCTGTCCAGCCGCATGACCGCACCGTCTTCGAGCTTGCCTGACGCGCGCCTGCCAGCAGCGCTCGATTGATCTGTTCCCAGGTCTGGGGCCGGATCGCACTGATCGTGTGTTGTAGCACTGACTTCTGCGGGCTCCATGACCATGGCAAGCGGGCAAAGGCGCGAAACGAGGCCGAGTCCTCGAGGTGGAACGCCAGCTCCTGATAGGTCAGTTGCCGATATTGCTTGAGCAGCGCACAGCGCAGCACTGCCTCGGCCGACAGGCCTTGCCGCCCCGTCGCCTTGACGCCCACCCGGACCAGATCGCGCGCCACAAGGCCAGGCAGTTCGCCATGCTCGTCCAGCCATTGCGACATCGCCTTCAACTCACGGCCGATCTCGTGTGCCGCGAAAACATCGAATATACTGGCTTGGACGGTGCGTTCTTGGCGCATTGTCGGCTCCGGCGGTGGCGGGGACTTGGACTCAGTGGAATGATCCAAGATACCTGAAACCGCCTGGCCTTGCCCGCGAAAACACCGATTCACCAAACAAAATCAATCGCTTGCCGTTTGCGGACGGAAACTAGACTAGCGCAAACGTTGCCTTACCGCGGCGTCGCCAGCCACTCAGCGATAGTGCTGGCCGTGCGGAAGGCGTTCTGTTCTGCTCGGTCATCGTCAGCAAGTTGAGCGAGTACGTCACGCAGGGCGCCTGGAATGCGACCGCCAAGGGCGGCGACCCGTTCAATCGAAGGTCCATATCTGGCATTCTGCTCTCCTCGCGGCACCGCATGTTCCGCGCCTAGCAGCCCCAAAGCAATCGCAACATCCCGCGCCGCGCCGCCGAATGCGCCGAGGACGACCAGCGGTTTGCCCGCTTCGAGCGTGACGATCGCTTCTTCCACGATGCCTGGCATCGGGCCCTGATAGGATAACGACGCGGGCATCGACGCGTGCTGACATCATGCGACGCGCCGTGGCGAAGCCTTCGGGAGGGGTTCGCGGCGCGACGGCGGCAAACCACCTCTCGAACTGCACGTCGTCGGACACGACTTCATCGCCAAGCCGAATGCCTCCACCTCCCGGCCGCACCGGAATGAACGCATCGCCGCACGCAATCTCCATCCGTACGACGCCCCGTCCTTCGTTCAAGACTGCCAACAGATCACCGTAGCGAATTGCCCTTGCCACCGGTTCGGGCACGAAGTGACGGAAGGGGGGGTCCCTCGAACCCGCATAGGCCCCCGCGAGGTGACGGAAAATCTTGAACGTGTAACCCTCGGGATCCAGATGGCCGCCATAGGCGATCTCCGCGCCGGCGCGGACCAGTGCGGTGCAGATCGAGAGCAGCGCCCTATCGACCTCACGCTGGGGATAACCGAGGCGGGCCCGGTCAGGAGCGTCGCCGACCGAAACCGCGACCATCCGCCCCGGGAGCGCGCTCATGTGATCTCTCCCAACGTAAACATCCTAGTCGCAGGCGACATCGCGGCAAGAGCCCTGTGGATCAGATCCGCTTCGATGTCTCCTAGCGGCGGGTCGGGGTACACAATGCTTCCCGGCAGCTCGTCGCGATGGATAACGTCGAAGAGTTCCGGCGGGCGCGGGAGCACGAGCGTGTCGTTCGGCGAAGCCTCTCCGGCCTGCTTCTCGAACAGATCGCAGCGCAGGCCTTCGGACATGGCCTCCACCAAGAGCGGCTCGATCCATGCGTTTCCCGCGGGGTCCGGGCTCACTCGCACGCGGGGCACGTTTGCTCCGTACGGGAACGTGCGGCTGATCCTCTTCCCCCCTATATCGACGAGCACGATAGGACGGCGCCGGCGTTTCGCCTCGGTGAGTTCGAACACGCACCATGGTCTTGAGTCGTAGACGTCGGATACGATCGCCAGCAGCGTTCCTCGGCCGATTTCGTTCCGAAACCGCTCGCGATAGTCCTCGCCTGGCATAAGTTCGGTCGCGTCGTAGAATGTCTCGAGCGGCAGACCGTCCCGGGAGTCGTTGATGAAGTCCACGATCGCGCGGGCACTTATATCCCCGTCTGCCTTCGCATGGCTGACGAAGATCGGCTCTCGCTCTGTCCTGCCGGCAATCCTGCGCAGATGGTCCCGCACGCAGATCAGCAGCACAAGCAGAAGACGCGCGTCCCGCGCCTCGTCGTCAGCCAGTCCTGCCCAGCTGACCCGGCGCTGGTACTGGATATTGTCGGCCATATCCTTCTCGAGAGGTGGCTCGCCGGTGATGCTGCCGAAAGGGGCGTAGACGTCCTGCGTGCCCCGCGCGGCGATTGCGGCGCGCAGTTCGGTTGTCCATGCGTTCCAGGCATGCCGCCGCTCGTGCATTTCCTCGTCGTGGAGAAGGACGATAGCGTTGTGGCGGGCTCGCGTCAGATCGACGGCCCGCGGCAAGTCGGAGCCGCCGGACCACGGCACGCTCGCGAAACGGACGGGCACACGGTGCGACGCCGTCCCTCTCCATGCCAATGCCGTCGAAATGCCGGGAGATGCGCTCTGCGATGCGCGCCCCTTCGGCAGAGTGGTGGTCCCAGACCACATGCAGCCTTAGCAGATCGATCATTGCAGATACTCCGACTGTAAATGCACCGCTGAGGCGCGTAGAACGGAAATTTATGAAAGCATAAGAAAATCCGCGTCGAACGCGGCGTGAAAGCGGCCCCTGGCCAACGATCCAACGACCTTTGCATCGACGCCGAGGCTTTTCAGCGTCTTAAGCAGCAAGGGGGAACGAGCGAGCGCCTTCGTGCGGCGAACAAGGGTTCGGTCGGCTACGATGCTGTACAGCCGGATGCGGAGGACATTGTCTCTTTCCCGTCGAGGCGAATATATGACCTGCGGCCGGGTATAGTTCAATCCGTATGACGCCGTCACGCTGACTGCCCGAACTGAGGAACGATCCCGTTTCGGTTCGTACGGAAGCAGGTCGTGAAGCGTGGACATATGCAGTACAGTGGATTGAAACGTCGCTCCATCGAACTTATATTTGAATTGAGTTTAGTTGACGGGATCAAACCATGACCAGTCGTCGTCACCTCTTCATAAGTCACCATCACGCCGACGACGCTCGCGTCACCGGACTGACCAGCATGTTGGCACGGGCTGGCTACAAGATTCGCAATAGCTCGATCCGTGCCAAGCCTGAAAATCAGCGCCGGTTGGACGAAAAGCGTGTCCCGGAACGTACACTCGAGCGTCTGCTTCGCATGAAGCTGTCATGGGCGTCGACGGTCGTCGTGCTCATTGGCAAGGACACGCACAAGAGGCCCTGGGTTAACTGGGAAATCAATAAGGCCAACGAGCTGGGCAAGCGGATCGTCGGCGTCTACGAACGATGCGGCACCGAGAACGACATTCCCGAGGCTTTCGCTGACTATGGCGATGCGCTGGTCAGCTGGAATTCCGCAAACATCATCGACGCGATCGAAGGCAGGGACGTTCCCTTCGAAAAAGCCTGACGGTTCGCCGCGGAAGGAAGGTGACCGTATTCCGCGCACAGTTGCGCCGCCTGATGCCGAGCGTCTACATCTATGCGGTGAGCTACGACCTCGGGTTTGCGCCGAACCCGTTCGGCGGGCTTTGTACCCTCGCCTGCTGCAAACCGAAGATTCGCGGCTTGGCGCAGGAGGGCGACTGGATCGTCGGCCTAACCGGCCACAAAACCGCTCCCGCCCTTCGCTGCGTCTTCGCCATGGTGGTGACCGGCGACACCACGTTCGACGAATACTGGGACAATCCGGACTACCACTCCCGCCGCCCCGTCCGGAACGGAACGCCGAAAAAGCACGTCGGCGACAACATCTACCATCGCGATGCGCCGGACGGACGTTGGATCCAAGAAGACTCAGTCCACAGCAGACCGGACGGCACGCATTGCCCCCTGAACACCGCTCATGACACTCGGATCGAACGGGTGCTGCTGTCCGAAAGATTCGTATATTTCGGAGAAGCCGCCGAAGCCCTTCCGCAGCCGATCCTCGACGCTCTCGGCTATGCGCGCAATGCGAGGGACTATCGCCGTTTCGACGACGTCACCGCAAAGCCCCTGCTGGACTGGCTTGTGCCGCAGATGGCGGCGCATCCCAATCACGTCGTCGCCCCGCCGATCGATTTCGCCTCCAGCGCCAAGCGCTACTCGTCGACGAAGCAGCGCATGATCTGATCTGCGGAGAAAGACGTTGGCTGCGCCGGTCTTTGCCTGAGGCTTCGGCAACTTTACGCTCGATCTACCCGGCCTGATTCGCCATGTCTTCACCCGTGCGCGGATCGACGCGGCGGACAACGCCGAGACCGACATGCCGTCCTATCGCAACATCAGCCTTGCTCTGGTCGGAAGCGTCCGAGACCTCCTGCGCGACGGCACCGACGTCCTCGTAAGGCAGCGGGCAACAAAGGAACTGATCGCACGGAACACCCGCGTCGAACATCCATTGGAACGCTATCTGTCGGTGCCGAACCGGAACAACGACGTGGTGGCGCAGTTCGCCGAAAGTATGTGGGTATTGGCGGGCCGCGACGACATCGCCTGGCTGACGAGGTATCTGCCTCGAGCGCAGCTGTTCTCGGACGACGGCGCCACCTGGCGCGGAGCCTATGGTCCCAGGCTGCGAAACTGGCAGGGGTCGACCAGATCGATGCTGTCAGGAGGTTGCTGCTAGCGGACCGCTCCAGCCGGCAAGCGGTCATGTCCATCTTCGACCCGGCCCGCGACTATGCTCCCTCCAGGGACATACCCTGCAACAACTGGTTGGGCTGGATCATCCGGGATGGCCGCCTCCATATGTCCGCCGCCTCCGCAGCAATGACTTGTGGTGGGGTTTCTCGAGCGTCAATGCCTTCGAGTGGAGCATGCTCCAGGGAGATGCCCGCGTTCTGGGTCGGGGCGGAAGTGGGCCGGGCAGACTACCATGCCACGTCGTTTCACCTCTATTCCGATCACTTCGCACGTGCCGAAAGGGCGGCTGCAGGCTTCCATGGCCTGTCGCCCTACGACTTCGGCGTCGAACGGGCGGCATTCGCCACTCCCTGGGAGAGGTTCGGCCCGGCAGTTGAACGCTGGTTCGAGCTTGAAGCTCAAATATTCGCCCAGCCGGATGCAGAGATAGGGAGCTACGGCGCAATCGGCGACCCGCTGCTCGACAGCGGACTGACGCTGGCCCACATCTCGTCTGGACACGTTCGCTGGGGTGCCGAGCGGCTGGCGAACACGCTTGCCGCCCTTCCCGCCGCGGACTGGGTGGTCGCACTCTACGACCGGCTTGCACCCCAATATCCCGGCCTGATCGACGCCGTGCCTCAGCGTCCAATCGCAGACTTCTTCGCGGCCCGCATGCGCGGCAGTTCCGACATGATCGACGACGTCAGGGCAGCTATCAAGAGGCTTCACACGGAAAAGGACCGCGCATACGGCGGGGCCTGGAAGAAACGCGGCGAGCGGGTCAGCATACAACCCAACATCGCCAGAAAGGTCGACCGCCTGGATACGCTGGCGGAAACGGGAGCGGGACTTGAGGGCGAGTCCGCTCTCGATACCGCCATTGACCTGGTCGTCTACGTCGAAAGGTACCGGCTCTACCTAGCGGAGCAGCTTCCCCCGGGGGCCCTGCTTCCGCTCGATGCAGCCGGAATCCTTAAGGGCTAGGAGGCCGGCTTCGGCTACCTGATCGACACGATGGACCTAGCGCCCCGCACCCGCCCACTTGTTGAAGCGGTGGCGGACCTGAACAAAGCCTTCGAAGCCTGCTGGAAGGGTGCCGAGGACGGCCAGTCCGTCGAAACCCGGCTCATGCGAGCCAACGCCCTCTCCGGCTACGCGGCCGAACTGCTGGCCCTCTCGTCCACGCCGACAGGCAGACCCTCGTCGCCTTCCTTCGCAACTGGAGCCCGGAATGAACCCGGAAGACCTGTTCAAACTCAGGATCAGGCTGCGCGATGCCGTCGTCGAAAGCGGACCGGGTGCGCGCGTCGCGGTCGCAGGATGGTCGCCCGCCGCCTTCGAGATCGCCGCCGACTCGGTGTTCTCGTCCGGAGCCGCTGAAAGGGTCGGCATCTTTGCAGGTGAAGGAGGCGGACAGGTCCGCCCGCTCCGGGAGCTGAGTGCGTCGAATCCCGACATCGTCGTGGTCGCTGAGGACGCCGGGAAGGAAGCCATCCTCGACGAGATTGCCACTTCAGTGCCGGCCGTGACCAAGATCGTGATCGGCGGGTTCGCGCACTTCGAGTTCAACGACGCGACATTCGACTCAATATGCCGGGATCTGTTCATCCCCTCCTTCGCCAACGGCTACCGGCACTGTCTGGTCCACATCTACCAATGTCTGGCGAACGCGCAGCGCCGCGGCCTTAAGGGGGCGGTGGCGGAATTCGGAATGTTCAAGGGCGGGACCACTATGCTGATCTCCCGTTTCATAGAGGCGCTCGGCGCGGACTGGAAGGTCTACGGCTTCGACACGTTCGACGGCTTCCCGCCAAGCGCAGTCCGCTGGACATGTACAGCCATCCCGACTGCGTCTTTCTCGACGTCGACACCGTGCGCGCGGTGTTCGCTGGCCTAACGTCGAGATCGTCGAAGGCGACGTCGTGGAAACGGTGTGTCGGCTTGCCGAAGAGGATCTGGTGCTTTCTTTCGTGGATACCGACAATTTCACGTCCGCGGAGGCGATCATCCGTGTCATAGCGGAGAGGACCGTGGTCGGGGCGCCGTGGTCTTCGACCACTGGACTGGTCACGACCGGCATATCGACACTATAGGTGAGAGAATGGCCGCGAGGAGACTTTCGGCAGATGGACGATACTTCAACCTGCACGGCACCGGCGTATTCCTGAGGCAGATATGAACCAGTCTCCGACCCATTTCGTCAGGCAAGAGCCTCCCAAGATGCGCGAGGGGGTCTACGAGCTCTACTGGACTTTCGCTTCGCGGCGTCAGGCTGCCTTCGAGGCAAGGCTGGCTGGACGGAGCCGTCCCTGGACAGACGATCCGATCCTGCAGGTCTACAAGTTCTGCAACGTCTTTCGGGCAAGCGACCGCGTGTCCCAGTACATGATCCGGGACGTGGCCTACGGCGCCGACCCGGAAACCGACGCGTGCGACCGGGTGTTCCAGATCACTGCCTTCCGCACCTTCAGCAACATCGCGACCTGGGAGTCGCTGACCCGCGAGCTAGGTGGCGCGCCTCGGCTGGACCATCTGCGTTCCGGCGAGTTCGAGACGGCGCTCGACCGCACCAAGATGCGGAACGGCGGCCTCTATACCGGCGCCTTCATCCTGTGCGCCAACAAGGCCTTCGGATTCGACGAAAAGCACCGCAACCACGTCGCGTTGTTTAGACACATGTTCCTTGAACACGCCTGCGCCGAACGCGTCCTGCAGGCCCCCTCGCTCCGCTCTGTAGTCGAACTGCTGCAGGGCTTTCCGCTGATGGGCCCCTTCATGGCCTACCAGACCGCGATCGACCTTAACTATTCCGAGCTGCTGGACTTCGACGAGAACGACTACACACAGGCGGGCCCCGGCGCCCTCCGCGGCATCAAAAAGGCCTTCGTCGATCTAGGCGACATGACGCCGGCGGATGCGATCCTCTGGATGACGGAGCGCCAGCAGGATGAATTCCTGCGCCTCAACCTTCCTTTCGGAGGGCTCTTCGGGCGCCCGCTTCATGGCATCGACTGCCAGGGCCTCTTCTGCGAACTCGACAAGTACTGCAGGGAGGCGGTCCCGGAACTCGCAAGCGCTCGAAGCAGGATCAAGGCCAAGTATTCCGGAGGGTCGGGCGACATCGATCTGTTCTTCCCGCCTAAGTGGCGGCTCGCTTCTCCCGGTACGCTGCCGGCCGCAGTGGCCGATGCACGCGACAGTCGGGGCAGACCTCGTCCGCATGGAACGTCAGCGGCGGTCCGTCTCGGACGCAGCGCTCGCGCTGGGCGATCTTTCGCATAGGCGGGCGCTCGGCGGGTACCTGCAAGAAGCGAAACGACATCCGCGGAGACCTAAGTGTTCCGAATTCTCGCACTCGACGGCGGCGGCATCAAAGGCACGTTCACCGCGGCAATTCTCGCCGAACTCGAGCGGCAGACCCAGTTGCGCCTCGTTGACCATTTCGACCTTATCGTCGGCACCTCGACGGGCGGCATCATCGCTATAGGCCTCGGCCTCGGTATCCCAGCCGCCGACCTGCTGAAGCTCTATTCCAATCGCGGCGGCGAGATCTTCCCCAGCTCCGGCTTCCTCGGTGGCCAGCGCGGCCTGCTGCGCCAGCTTTCGGGCCCAAGTTCGATCAATCAGTGTTGCGCAGTATTCTTGTGCAACATCTCGGTCCCAAAAGCTCGGCCACTCCTCGTCCCGCTGGTCATCCCCACCTACGAGGCCCTGCGCGGCCGCCTCTACCTCATGAAGACGGCGCACCACCCGCAGCATAGTCGGGACTATCTGGCCGATGCTGTCGACGTCGCGCTCGCCACTTCGGCCGCCCCCACCTACTTCGACGCAGCGCCGTTTCCCTTGCGGCCGGGCGAAAGCTACCTCGACGGTGGCCTCTGGGCGAATTCGCCAACCATGGTCGGCATCATCGAAGCCGTTGCCTTCTTTGGTGTGCCGCTCGAGGAAATCGACATCCTCAGTGTCGGCACGACCGACGACGTGCGCAGCTTCTCCGAAATGCGCACCGCCGGCGTACTCAAGTGGAACACCGGACTGATCGACGTCCTCATGCGCACGCAGGGTGAATCTGCCTTGGCGCAAGCACGGTTGCTTGTCGGCGGGCGATTGCTGCGAATCGACCTCAGCCGGCCGCCCGGCAGCTATTCGCTCGACAATGCCACCCGTACCAAGATTGACGAACTGGCCGCCCTAGGCGCTAGCAAGGGCTCGGAAGCTGCGATCGTCAGCGCCGTTAAGACACGCTTCCTCAACGGCGTGCCGCCCCAAGAGTACCAGCCGACTTACACCCTATCGTAGCCGGATCAGGTCATGACCGAAGCAGCAGCCACTCCCCGACGGCAATCCTGTGGCAACGGCTGTCGACGGCGTGGGAGCGACTATTCCGCTACGATTTCTTCATCTCCTACGCCTGGGTCGACGGCCGCGACTATGCCGTCGCCCTCGTCGATCAGCTCAGGGCCCGCCCATATCGGCCGCGCTGCTTCATCGACCATACCGAGATCGGTGGCGGCGGGCATCTCGACGCAACCATCCGATCTGCACTCAGGCGCAGCAGGGCGATGGTACTGGTCGGAACCGCCGCTGCGCTTAAAAGTCCGGAGGTCCAGACCGAAGTCACAACTTTTTCCGCCACCGGCAATCGACGTATATTGGCGATCGATGCCGGTGGTGCGGTGCGTGAACTCGACAACGTGCACCCGCTACACGCCGCGCTGAACCGCAGGCTGAGCGTCGACGAACAGGTCGGTGCGGATGGAAAACTGTCGCCTGAGATATCCAACAAAGTTCTCGTCGAACTCGACGCGATGGCCGGTTTTCTAACATCCGGCCGGCTGCAGCAGTTCGTGCTCGCAGCCATAGTCGGCGTCGCGCTTACCTTGTCGGCCACCGCTGCCGTGTTCTACGGCAGCGCCTCGGCAACAGCGACGCTGAACCGCGCCAGCACTCTGGCCGGTGCGGCAAACAACGAACTCAACCGAGGCACACGGTCCAACTACCTTCCGCTCGTTCGCGCCGCCTCCAACGTGGCCATGACGCGAGAAACGCGCGACGCAATGCTCACGGCGGTACTGACCTGGCCGCGTCTTGAAGCTATCCAGCAACTGACCTTCAACTGGCCGATCTACATGGTCCTCTCGGAGGAAACCGGGCAGTTCGTCGGCGCTGATTCCACCAAGATTCATGCCTTGGCCTACCCGTCGCTCAAGCGCCTGCATCGGCCAATAATGCTGGATCAGGTGACGATTGAGACGGTCACGCCCGGACGAGATGGGGGCACGCTCTACCTGGGCTACGATACCGGGGCGATCGCCTCATTTGATCTCCGGTCTGGCAGCGCCACAAACCTGTACCACGGAACAGGAGAGGTTCGTGCCGTCGCGACGATAGCCGATGGATGGCTGTTCTTCATCCGCAAGAATAACCAGCAAACAGAAGGTTGCCTGCTTCGGCTTTCCGACGAAGAGGCAACGGGCTGCCAGTCCCTTGACGGGTTCAACCCCACCGCTCCATGGTCCTCGATAGTGGCGCGAGACTCGTCGTCCTGGGCGAAGACTCGCGCCTGATTGCCTGGCAATTCAGCGACAACGACGGGATGCCCAAAGTCAGCGGACTGGCGGAAATCTTCGGCCCCCCGGCCGACGGCGAATTTGTCAGCGGATTCGCTACGGACGAGTCAGGCGACACCTATGCGTTAGCGGTTGGCTCTTCCCTCAGGCTGTATGCGGACACTGCACTTCCGCCGCAGGTCGAAAGCTTTGACAAACCGATCGCCGCCGTGGCGATGAGCGCCAGCGGCAAGCTTGTCGGCGTCGCCCTGAAGAATGGCGGTCTCGTAGTCATCGATACCGCGGCAAACGGCGCACGCACGGAAATCCCGACGATCTCCCCGGTCGTGGACGGCATCCTGAAGTTCGCCGCCGACGGTACGACACTCGACTATGTCGACAATGACGGCTTCCTGACGCGGTGGAGCGTCAACCAGGACTCGGGCATTGCGAAAACCCGGACTGCACCGCACCCGATCCTTGCTGCCGGTTCGCGCTCCGACGGTGGCTTCGTCGCCTTGACCGACGGCGACGGGACCTGCACGGCCGAGGATGGGGTCACTTACGCGCCTGTCGGCCGTAGCCGCGACCAGATCGCCATCGGCCCGGAGCTCGCTCCTTCCGGAAACCGCTTTGCGTTTGTCGGCAGCGACAACCAGCTCTATTTCGGCACGCCCTGCGACAAGGTCGCTCCGGTCACCGTGCCGAGTCTCGATGATAACAGCATCGATTTGCTGAGTCTTGCCGACGACCAGTTGTGGATCCTCGATTCCGCCAATCGCCTCGCGGTGCTTGATCCGGCGGACGGCCACGAAGTCCATCCCTTTACCAAGCTACCCGGCAGCACCGCAGTTCTCGTCAGCGGCGAGCCTGTCACCGGCGTCGACGACATCCTGAGCCTTGCCTACTCGCCGCAAGGCCACCGGGCACTTGCCCTCCGGGAAGACGGATCAACCTGGCTGATCCGCCCCTACGCACCGGAAATGGCTTTCACCAGCCCGGGGGCCCTCCTGCACCTTGTCGGGCTGGGCGACCCGGCATGGTTCGACGCCGAACAAATGGACCTCAGCCTCGAGGGCTTTTCTCGCGACGCCGCCCGTTTCACCTTCGGGCAAGACGGGTGCCATCGCCATGAACGGCGTAATGAGCGTCCTTGCTCTTGATGGATATGACACCGCTCGCGGCGCCGCCATGCGCGCCAGCATCTCGCTCGGCTCGCAGGCACGATCGATCCTGTCAGGCTCCGACGGCGAGCCGATCTTCGCTCTCCACAGCAGCGACGGCGAGGGCCCACTCCGCCTGACCGCGATCGACAGCGAGTCGCTGCTACCCATGGCCGGCGATATCCCGTTGTCCCTCAACGACGAGAATTTGCCCTACGGCATGACGCTTGACTGGGCGGGCGAGCATCTCCTCGTCTACAACGGCACCACCCGCTTCCGCGTCATTGACGCCACCCTCGGATTGTGGAAACAGGCGCTGGACCGGATCGCCGTGCTGCCGCTACCCGAGCGGGAATCGCTACTTTACGGGTTCGGCTATTCGCTGCTCCCCGATTGGCCGGCCAACCCCGCGCCGGATGAGCGCCAATAACCACATGCAAGCCAGTGTGATTTCTGCAACGGATCGGCAACTGGCTGACTCTGTCCTGGGCGGCGGCGGCTACCGCACCGCCGTCGGTCGGTCGGTATTTCCCCTCTATCAGCTATCGGGGCGGCGGCAAGAATCAAGCCGAAGTCTGAAATGCTGCTTACCACGCCAATCTGGTCATCCGCTGGACCGGAATGGGGCGAAGCGACCCCAGAACTGGCCGAAGTTCAGCTTCGGTCCGTGGCTCGCAAACGCGGCGCCGAGGATGCATCGCAACGAGCTGGCAGCTGCCTTGGCCAACAAGCTCGCCCGCATCGCTTGGAGCGTGCTGAGCACTGGCAAGGCCTTCGACACCCACAAGCTCGAGATCGAGGCGGTGTAGCCCTCCACCTCCACACTCGTTCGCGACTGAAGGAATGCATGGAACGGATCGATAGACGCGTCCTGAGCCTGGTGGCCCAAATGGCTGTTCAGCAGCCTGTCCGCTAATGAGGCCAAAGACGCGTGCGTATACCCATCAAGGCCACGGCCCACGTGCCGATCAAACAGGCCGGATACATATCAGCGACTTCCGCTTTCCACGCACGAACTCACTTGCGATCAGCAGCCGGTCCATACATTGGGCCAAATGCGGACTGTCGGGGGAAGTGTGGCCCCCGGTGGCGTCGCCGGGGGCCATAAGTTCACTTCGCGAACAATGCGCGGGCTTCTTTCTCACTTGGCGAACCCTTGACCCACTGCCACGCCGACTTCGGCTTGTGGTCGGCCGCCAGAGCCGGGTGCTTCTTCGGGTCGAGCAGCGCTGCCCGCAGCCGTTCGCGGGCCTCACGGGGATCGAGCTTGAGTTCGCTGCAGATCGACTTCAGGGTAACGATCTCGGACATGTCCATCTCCTTTGGTTCGAGATGGCAATCCATAAGAGAGGTACTTTTGGGAAGTCAGGGAAAACCCTAGTCCTTCCGAAACAACTCGCCAATGTCGACGCGCAGTCCTCCTGCAAGTCGATCGAGGACTTCGAGACTGGGGTTGCGCTTACTGAACCGCCCGGGTTTGCCGGAGGCTCCAACTCCTGAGAAGGTGGAGCCATGATGAGCAAGACGACGAACAGGTTTTCTTCGGAAGTGCGTGCCCGTGCGGTGCGCATGGTTCTGGATCACGAGCATGAGCATTCCTCGCGCTGGGCGGCGGTCCTTTCGATCGCGGCCAAGATCGGCTGCACGGCGCAGACGCTGAACGAGTGGGTGAAGAAGGCCGAAGTCGACGCCGGCAAGCGGGCTGGGGTGCCGACGGACATGGCCGCCATGCTGAAGGCTCTGGAGCGCGAGAACCGGGAGCTTCGGCAGGCCAACGGATCCTGCGCAAGGCGAGCGCATATTTTGCCCAGGCGGAGCTCGACCGCCGGTTCAAGCCATGATCGCGTTCATCGACGATCATCGTGGGGCGCATGGGGTCGAAGCCGATCTGCAAGGTGCTGCCGATCGCCCCATCGACCTACCACGACCACGTCGCCAAGCGGGCCGATCCCGAGAAGCTGTCGTCACGCGCCAAGCGGGACCTGATGCTGAGGCCTGAGATCGGCGCGTCTTCGCCGAGAACTACGAGGTCTATGGTGCGCGCAAGGTCTGGCGGCAGCTCAACCGCGAGCACATCCCGGTGGCACGCTGCACCGTCGAGCGTCTGATGGCCGACCTGGGCCTGCAGGGCGTCATCCGCGGCAAGCCGATCCGCACAACGATGAGCGACAGGGCGGCGCCTTGCCCCCTCGATCACGTCAATCGCCAGTTCCATGCGCCGGCACCGAACATGCTCTGGCTCTCCGACTTCACTTACGTCTCGACCTGGGCCGGCTTCGTCTACGTCGCCTTCGTCATCGACGCCTATGCCCGCCGGATCGTCGGCTGGCGGGTGAGCAGGACGGCGCACGCAAGCTTCGTCCTCGACGCTCTCGAGCAGGCGCTGCACGAACGGCGGCCCGTTCATCGCGGCGGCCTGGTGCATCACTCCGACAGAGGTTCTCAATACGTCAGCATCCGCTACACCGAGCGCCTGGCGCAGGCCGGGGTCGAGCCCTCGGTGGGCAGCGTCGGCGACAGCTATGACAACGCTCTCGCCGAAACCATCAACGGTCTCTACAAGGCCGAGGTGATCCATCGACGCGGACCATGGCGCTCGTTCGGAGGCCGTCGAGTTCGCCACGCTGGAATGGGTCGACTGGTTCAACAATCGCCGGCTGCTGGAGCCCATCGGCAACATCCCGCCGGCCGAAGCCGAGGAACGCTACTACGCCATGCTCGAAACGCCGGCCATGGCAGCGTAACTCAAACCAAATGGCCTCCGGCAAACCCGGGGCGGTTCAGTGCGCCAAGTCATCTTGAGTGCCGACCCGCGGATCGAGGAGACCATCAAGTGGCAGGCGCCGACGTTTACTTGCAGGGGAAACCTGGCAAGTTTCTATCCCAAAACCAAAACGCATGTGAGCCTGATGTTCCACACCGGCGCCAGCATTCCCGGGGAGTACCCCTCGCTCGAAGGTACCGGGGAAACGTCACGGGTCATGAAATTCCTCGATGAAGCTGACCTGCAAATGAAGTCGGCCGAACTGACAAACTTGGTGAAGGCCTGGTGCGACCAGCACGACTAGTTGAGAGACCAGACCAGAATCGTCACTGATTGCGTTTACGTGATCACCGGTCCGCAACATCAAGCGGCGCCTTTCAGCCGCGCTCGAGTTGCCTGTATGCGGTGAACAGTCGATCGCCCTTGCGCGCAGCGGAGGGGCCGGAAGGTGGGTGCTGACCATTGCCTATGCCAATGGCGTGACCACCACCTACACCTACTCGCCCACCCGCGAGTGGCTCAGCACCGTCTCGACCGTCAAGGGGCGACCGTCATCCAGTCGGCCACCTACACCCGCGACGCCGCCGGCCGCATCACCGGCATTGACGGCAACCGGGCCGAGGACGATTGGACGTACTGCTAGGACAGCTAAGACAGCTACGACCACATCCTCACCGCCGCCAACACCAACAGCCCGGCGCTGAGCCAGAGTTTTGCCTACGACCTGGGCGGCACAGCCATTCGAGCACAGCTCTCATGGCCTTCATCGGGAAATCGGCTCACTGGACCGATTTCTGATCCCTCGAAGTCCCCTGACGGCGATGACCCAGGAGGCCTATGTCCAGGGGGAATCTCGACCCGGTTCGTAGACGACCTGGTCAAGGCCATGGGAATGAGCGGCATCTCCAGGAGCCAGGTGAGCCGGCTGTGCGAGGCGATCGATGGGAAACCCCGGCAACCTGTTCAATCAAACCGAGCCAGCTCTGTTATCAGGACCGGACGCCTTCGAGGCCACTTGCCCGCATGGACCGCGTTGCGAAACCAGAACTTACCACTTCTTAACGAAGATTAACGCCTCGCCTTCCGCCACTAGGGTTTTCACTTAAGTTCAATCCTCGAACATGAACTCGGACACACCGTCCGCGAAGTGTGAGGGTCGAAGATGACAGCGTCAGTCGTGAAATCCTACTCCATGTTGATCAACCCGACGCCGGGTGACACAGGCACCGGGCTTGACCAGTTGATCGACGTGATCAACGGCGATCCGGGCCTCGCGGGGGCGAACACCGCCGATGACATTTCCGGGGGGGGCGCAGCCGCCAACCGGATGAACCAGATCATCGTCGAGGCGATCGACGCGACCGGCGCGGGCGCCGACAAGCAGTTCACGACCGCCGAGGTTGAGGCGATCAACGCCTACATCCGGGCCAACTACCTGGCCGAATGGACCCAGATGCACGGCGACGACGAGGATGGCGAGGAGACCGGGTTCCACCTCGTCCAGAACGACGGCGCGACCACCAAGTATCGCGGGCAGAACCAGATCGACACGGTTGCCGACGGCCTCTACCACCTCGGCTTCACCATCGAGAACGGCCGCTTCCTCAACGAGGATGGCGACGCCAATGCCAGCGTCACACAGGTGGCGCAGTGGCTGACCCAGTTCTACACGGACCATTCGACCACGCTCACCGGCCTCGACCGGATCACCGACCTGATCATGGCCGATAGCGGCCTCGCCGCCAAGATCAGCGAGGCCGACATCGAGGGCGGCGCCGACGCCGCCAACGGCATCAACCAGTTGATCGCCGACGCGATCGCCGAGTTCGACGCCGCCGCCGACCGCAGCATCTCGGTCGAGGACGTGACAGCGATCAACGCCTGGATCCGCTCCAGCCAGGACCGCTACGACGCCTTCGTGGAATTGCACGGCGACGACGAGAACGGCTCCGAGACGGGCTTCCATTTGGTCCAGAACGATGGGGCCAACACCACGTTCTTCGGCAAGAACCTCGTCAACACCGTCGCCGACGGCATGTACCACATCGGCTTCGAGATCCAGGGAGACCGCTTCCTCAACGAGGACGGCGACGCCAACCAGACGGTGGCCGACGTGGCCAGCTGGATCGAGTACTTCTATGTCGACCACTCTTCGACCGGCACCGGTCTCGACCGCATCGTCGACACCATCAAGATCGACCGCGGGCTGTCCAAGAACACGGCAGCCGCCGACATCAATGCCGGCGCCAAGGCGGCCGACAGCCTCAACCACATGCTGGTCGAAGCCATCGGCGACACCGATGCCGAGGCCGACGGCTGGATCACCATCGAAGACCTTTACGACATCAACGCCTGGGTGCAGGAGGGCGAGGGTCGCTACGACCACTTCGTCGAGTTGCACGGTGACGACGAGAACGGCTCCGAAACCGGCTTCCACCTGGTCCAGAACGACGGGGCCTCGACCAATTACTTCGGTCGCAACCTGGTCAACACTGTCGCCGACGGCATCTATCATTTCGGCTTCGCCATCGAGAACGGCCGCTTCCTGAACGAGGATGGCGACGCCAACCAGACGCTGGTCGATGTCTCGGCGTGGATCAACTATTTCTACGGCGGCAAGACGCTGATCTACGGCACAGGCAACGCCGACGAGATCAACGGCACCGATGCCAGCGAGCACATCGTCGCCGACAGCGGCAATGACGAGATCGACGCCGGCGGCGGCGCCGACCTGATCTATGGCGGCTGGGGGTGCGACGTGATCCTCGGCGGCGCCGGCGAGGACCTCCTCTACGGCCAGGGCGGCAACGACCGGCTCGACGGCGGCGAGGACGGCGACATCTATCGCGTTTCCGGCAACGTGGCGGGCGGCTGGGCCAGCTTCGAGGACTACGACACCTACATCGACACCGGCGCCGAGGGTGACGACGTCATCGAGGCCTGGGGCGACGAAGACGTCGATATCGGGCTGAAGTCGTTCGGTCCGGCCAGCGGCATCGAACGGATCGACGCGACCGGCGCGGCCGGGACGGTGACGCTGCTCGGCGACTGGCAGTCGAACTACCTCGACTTCCGCGGCGTCGAGTTCGTCGGCGACATCCGCATCGATGCCGGCTACGGCGAGGACACCATCTACGGCAATGACCAGGACAACCTGATCGTCTCGGGCGGCGGCAACGACTTCGTCGACGGCGGCGAGGGTTCCGACACCTACCAGGTGACCGGCAACCAGGCCGGCGGCTGGTCGAGCTTCCAGGACTACGACACCTATGCCGACAGCGGCCTCGAAGGCACCGACACCATCGCCGCGATCGGCGAGGACGTCGACGTCGGGGTCAAGAGCTTCGGCCCCGAGACCGGCATCGAAGAAGTCGACGGCACCAGCGCCACCGGCCGGGTCCGCATGCTGGGCGACTGGCAGGCCAATGTGCTCGATTTCCGCGGCACCACCTTCATCGGCGGCAACGTCGTCATCGATGGCGGCTATGGCGACGACACGCTGCTCGGCACGGCGGGCGACGACACCATGGTCGGCGCCGGCGGCAACGACACCCTCGACGGCTGGGAAGGCAGCGACAGCTACGAGGTCACTGGCAGCGAGTCCGGCGGCTGGTCGAGCTTTGCCGGCTACGACACCTATGCCGACAGCGGCACCACCGGCACCGACACCATCGTGGCGCTCGGCGAGCAGGTCGACATCGGCCTGAGGAGCTTCGGCCCCGAAACCGGCATCGAGACCATCGATGCCACCGGGGCGACCGGCCTCGTGCGGCTGCTAGGCGACTGGCAGGCCAACGTGCTCGACTTCCGCGGCACCGCCTTCGTGGGCAATACGCTCGACCTGGGCAACGGCTTCATCGTTCCGACCAATATCGGCATCGACGGCGGCTACGGCGACGACACCATCTTCGGCAACGACCAGGACAACTACATTCCCGGTGCCGGCGGCAACGACACCGTCGACGGCGGCGAGGGCAGCGACACCTACACGGTGAGCGGCAACGAGGCCGGCGGCTGGTCGAGCTTCGAGGGCTACGACACCTATGCCGACACCGGCGCCACCGGCATCGACACCATCGCGGCCATCGGCGCAGGCGATGTCGACATCGGCTTCAAGGCCTTCGGTCCGAGCAGCGGCATCGAGAGCATCGACGCCACCCTCGCCGTGGGCACCGTGCGGCTGCTGGGTGACTGGCAGGCCAACGTGCTCGACTTCCGCACCACCGCCTTCATCGGCGCCAACATCGTGATCGATGCCGGCTACGGCAATGACAGTATCTACGGCAATGCCGACGCCAACCTCATTTTCGCCGGTGGCGGCAACGACGTGGTCAATGGCGGCGATGGCGGCGACACCTACCGGGTGACCGGCAACCAGGCCGGCGGCTGGTCGAGCTTCCAGGACTACGACACCTATGCCGACACCGGCGCCTCGGGCATCGACACCATCGAGGCCTTCGGCCCTGGCAATGTCGACATCGGCCTGCTGAGCTTCGGCGCCTCGAGCGGCATCGAGCGCATCGACGGCACCAAGGCCCTCGGCACCGTGCGCCTCGTTGGCGACTGGAACGCCAACGCCCTCGACTTCCGGTCCACCAGCCTCGTGGGCAGCAACATCGTCATCGATGGCGGCCATGGCGGCGACACCATCACGGGTTCGGCCGAGGCGAACATCATCGTCGGCGGAGGCGGCAACGACATCCTCAATGGCGGCGACGGCGGCGACACCTACCGGGTCACCGGCAACCAGGCCGGCGGCTGGTCGAGCTTCCAGGACTACGACACCTATGCCGATACCGGAGCCTCGGGCATCGACAGCATCGCCGCCCTCGGCGTCGGCAATGTCGATATCGGCCTCGTCAGCTTCGGGGCATCGAGCGGCATCGAGCGCATCGACGGCACCGGCACCCTCGGCACGGTCCGCCTGGTCGGCGACTGGAGCGCCAACCTGCTCGACTTCCGTACCACGAGCTTTGTCGGCACCAACATCGTCATCGACGGTGCCGGCGGCGACGACACGCTCTACGGTTCGGCCGAAGCCAACACCATTGTCGGCGGCACGGGTCGCGACCGCATGGATGGCGGCAATGGCGGCGACACCTATCGGGTCACCGGCAACCAGGCCGGCGGCTGGTCGAGCTTCTCCGATTTCGACACCTATGCCGATACCGGCACCAGCGGCCAGGACACGATCAGGGCCATCGGCAACAAGGTCGACATCGGCCTCGCCCGCTTCGATTCCACCAGCGGCATCGAGGTGATTGATGTGACCGGCGCCACCGGCCAGACCCGCATCCTGGGCAACTACACCTCGGACACCTTCGACTTCTCTGCCGTCACCTTCGTGGGCAGCAACATCCTGATCCACTCGGGCAACGGGGACGACGTGGTCAAGGGGTCCGCCGGGGCCGACCTGATCAATGCCGGCAAGGGCAACGACACCGTCAGCGGCGGCGCAGGACAGGATCGCTTCGTGTTCGACACCGCGCTCGACAAGTATTCCAATGTCGACCGCATCCTCGACTTCAAGGCGATCGACGACACCATCCTGCTCGACGATGCGGTCTTCAAGAAGGTCGGGGCGCTCAGGTCCTCCGCAGGAGCCTTCGTCACCGGCTCCAAGGCACTCGATGCCAGCGATCGCATCATCTACAACGCCGCCACCGGTGACCTGCTCTACGATGCGGACGGCAGCGGCAAGGGTGCAGCGATACAGTTTGCCAAGCTTGGCGCCAATCTGGGTCTCACCAACGCCGATTTCGTCATCGTCTAGCCAGAACGGCCGCCGTACCCTCGGTGCGGCGGCCAACCCGAGACCGTCATATGGCAACCCTATCCAACCCAGCAACTGCGGGTGAACGCAGCCCCGTTGCGCGAGCAATCGCTCATTGCCGCGGGGCGCTCGCCTCGGTGCTTGGCTTCTCCGTCCTCACCAACCTGCTCATGCTGGCCGGCCCGCTCTTCATGCTGCAGGTCTACGATCGGGTGCTGGTGAGCGGGTCGTTTCCCACCCTGGCCGGCCTTGTCCTGCTGCTGGTGCTGGCCTACGTGTTCCAGGGGCTGTTTGACGTCCTGCGCGGCCGCATCATGGTGCGAGCCGCCGAGGTGGTCGATGCCGAGCTCTCTGGCCCGGTGCAGCGGGCGCTCCTTCGGGAAGGAACCGGCGGCAGTCAGGCGTTTCGCGAGCTTGACCAGTTGCGAGGCTTCATTGCAGGCAGCGGCCCGCCGGCCCTGTTCGATCTGCCGTTCCTGCCGATCTTCCTGGTGTTGTGCTGGCTTGTCCACCCGCTCATCGGCACCGTCGCCCTCATTGGTGGCGGCGTGTTGCTCGCTGTCGCCGTATTGTCCGAACTAGGTGGGCGTCGGGCCGCCGAAACCCTCGTCGACCAAGGCGGCAGGCGCGCCGAGCTGGCGGACTCCGTTCGCCGCAACGGCGGTCTGATCACGGCTATGGGGATGCAGGGCGCCTTCGCCCGGCGCCTCTCGGCAATCAATGATGGGTTCCTCGCGTCCGCCCGGCGTGCGGCCGACCTGAGTAGCGGTCTCGGCGCACTCTCCAAGATACTGCGCATGCTGCTGCAGTCGCTGGTGCTGGCAGCGGGCGCTCTGCTGGTGATCGACGGGCAGATGACCGGTGGCGCCATGGTGGCCTCGTCCATCCTCGTTGCGCGCGCCGTCGCCCCGATCGAAACCCTCATCGCCAATTGGCGCGGCCTGCTGGCTGCGCGCATTGCCTACAGAGGCCTGAACGGCAGGCTTGCGCAGTTGTCCGCATTGCCGACACTGGCGACGCACCTCGAGGCACCGCGTCGGCAACTCGCTGTCATCGACGGCACGGTGGTCGCTCCCTCGGGCCGACAGGTGATCGTCGACAGGCTCGGTCTTGTCGTCGAAGCCGGCACCGCCGTCGGGGTGATCGGGCCTTCCGGCGCGGGCAAGAGCGCCCTCGGGCGGGTGCTTGCCGGGGTGTGGCCGCTCGCCCGTGGCCAGGTAACCCTCGACGGTGCCAGCTACGACCAGTACGACCCGACCGCGCTTGGCCGGGCCATCGGCTACATGCCGCAGACCACCGAGCTGTTTGCCGGCACCATTGCCGAAAACATCGCCCGCATGGCCATCGACTGGGACTCCGAGGATGTGATCTCGGCCGCTCGTGCTGCCGGCGCCCATGACATGATAGTCACCCTGCCCCTGGGCTACGACACATGCATTGGAGGGCCGGACGGGTTTGCGCTCTCCGGCGGCCAGCAGCAGCGCGTCGCCCTGGCGCGTGCCCTGTACGGCGATCCGTTCCTGCTTGTCCTCGATGAGCCGAACGCCAATCTCGACACGGTCGGTGAGGCTGCTCTGGTCGAGGCCATCGCCACCGCCAAGGCGCGGGGCGCGGCGATCGTCCTGATCACGCACCGGCCCTCCCTGACCCAGAGTTGCGAGAGCCTGCTGCTGCTCGCCGACGGCCTGCAGCGCGCCTACGGCCGACGTGACGACGTGATGCGCCGTCTCGAGGGCGGCGCGGCGCGACCTGCCACGGCGGGGCTCAAGGTGGTCGAGCCGGCCTATTCGGGAGTACCGACATGAGCGGCAAGCGCGATCCGGAACGCTCCATCCGCCGGCTGAGCCTCGCCGGCGGCCTCGCCGCCCTGCTGCTCGTCGGTGGAGCGGGCGGCCTCTCCGCTGCGATAGAGTTCGCCGGCGCGGTGATCGCCGCGGGCGTGGTCGTGGTCAAGACCGACGTGATGAGCATCCAGCACGCCCGCGGCGGCATCATAGCCGGCATCGATATCTCGGAGGGCGAGCGCGTCGGCACCGGACAACGCCTGATACGTCTCGATGGCACCCAGTTGGCCGCTTCACTCGCCATCATCAATTTCACTCTCGACGAGATGCTGGTGCGACAGGCGCGACTGGGCGCGGAACGAGACGCCGAGGTCCGGTTCGAACTGCCTGCAGCGCTCGCTGAGCGGGTCGCCGACGACCACGCATTTGCGGCGCTGGTGGCGGCCGAGCAGCAGCTCTTTTCCCTGCGCGGGGCAGCGATTGCGGGGCAGAAGCAGCAACTCCGCGAGCAGATCAAGCAGCTCGAAGCAGCGATTTCCGGTCTCGGCAGGCAACAGGCCGGGCGCGTCGCCGAGCAGCAGATCGTCGCGTCCCAACTCCTCGCCTTCCGCGACCTCACGCACCAGGGGCTGATGCAGACCAGCCAGCTCAACGCCATGGAACGCGACAGCGCCAGCCTGGCGGCCGAGATCGGACGGATCGAAGCCGCCATCGCGGAACACCGGGGACGCATCAGCGAGGTCATGGTCGAGATCCTTGCCCATAGACCAGATCCTGCGCAAGGACGTGGCCGCCGAACTGAACGAACTGGCCACCCGCATCGCCGAGTACCGGGAACGGCGCGAGGCGGCACGCGACGAGATCCGTCGCCTTGAGCTCGTCGCCCCGATTGCCGGGACAGTCCACGAACTGCGTGTCCACACGCCGGGGGGCGTCATTGGCGCCGGTGATACCGTGCTGGATATCGTCCCCGATCCGGACCAGGTCGCAGTCGAAGCCCGCGTTTCACCCACCGAGATCGACCTGATCGCTGTCGGGCAATCGGTGCAGCTCCGGCTCGCCGCCTTCAACCGGCGAACTGCCCCGGAACTGACCGGGACGGTGCAGCGCATCGCCGCCGACGCCATCCGTGACGAGCGCACCGGACGCAGCTATTTCGAGGTTCGCATCGTCATCCCGGACGACCAGCTGGCGCTCTTGGGCGACGAGCGGCTGGTGCCAGGCATGGTCGCCGAGGCACATTTCGCCACCGAGTCCCGCAGCATCGCGAGCTACCTGCTTCAGCCGCTGGTGGAGCAGTTGGGGCGCGCCTTCCGCGAGCGCTGAGCGGGTCGCCGATCGTCAGCCGCTCCGGTACCGCGCCCGGTTGTTCCGCGCGCCGTGCTCGAGTTCGGCCTTGCCGAGCAGCTCGAGCACCGGCGTGACATAGTTGGCGAACCGGCCGCGATACCCCTTGCGCAGCCCGTAGTAGCCGCCGACCGGGTTGTCCGGGGAGCGGGCCCAGGCCTCGATCGTCCCTTCCTGCACCGGCTTTCCCTCATCGGCGTTGCCGAGCGGCACCCAGTCGCCGCGCTCCATCAGCATGCGCACCAGATCGTCGATCGCCTCGAGCCGATACGAGAGCCGGGTGGTGCCGACTTCGACGATCAGGGCCGGCGGCGTGGCATCCGGGTCTCGCCAGGCGTGATAGTCGGACGTGAGGGAAGGGGTCTTCAGCTGCCAGGGATCGTCCCTGGTGCCGCTGCCATAGGTCACGATATGCGTCGTCATGATCTTGCCTCCGCTGCGGCCGCGAGCGCGTCCGCGAATTGCTGGAACGAGGGGCCGAGGTCCGGCATGGACGGCCAGATGAGACCAACCATCGCCCCGGTGTAGACCTCTCGCATGCTGAACTGCGTGCCGCTCGCGGCCGGCGCGAGCCGGAAGGTGCGCGTTCCCGTGAACAGCCCGAATGGCATCCCGCCCGCCCAGACCATCAGCCGGTTGGGCTGCAGCTGGGTGACCTTAAGCGGAAACGCCCGATTGGGCGCCGCAGAAGACCAGAGCCTCAGCCGTTCTCCGAGCGCGATCTGACCCTCGACGCGGACGATGCCGAACGCCCCGCCGCTTAGCGCGGCGGGGTCGACCAGGATCCGCCAGAGCGTCTCGGGGGGGGCCTCGATACGGCGTTCGACCAGGAATTCGTGCATGGCTTGCCTCACGGTTCGCCTTAGCCATAATCCGGCTTATACGACATCTTCTGTCATGGATGAAATGCGAGCCTCGCGCCTCCTGCAAATTCTTCTGCTGCTGCAGAACCGCGGCCGCATGACCGCTGGCGCCCTCGCCGCCGAGCTCGAGGTGGCGCATCGCACCGTGCTGCGCGACATGGATGCGCTCAGCGAGGCCGGCCTGCCGATCATCGCCTACCAGGGCAGCCAGGGCGGCTTCGAACTCGGCTTCAGCTATCGCACCAGGCTCACCGGCCTCGCGGCCGACGAGGCCGAAGCGCTGGCCGTGCTGCTCGCCGATCCGAGCCCGCTGCTGGCCGAGCTCGGGATGGCCGACGCGGCCCGGCGGGCCGCCGGCAAGCTGAAGGAATCGCTGCCCGATCCGGTCCGCGAAAAGCTGGCGCTGGCCAACCAGCGCTTCCGGGTGTCGCGGTCCCGCCCCGACAGCGTCGACCCGCGCGTCCTCGCCATGGCCGCGGCGGTGCGCGAGCGCCGGAAGGTCCGCCTCGCCGCCCGCTCGGCGACACCGCTCGAAGTCCATCCGGTCGCCCTGCAGTATGGCGAGGACGGCTGGGCCGTGTTCGACGCCCGAACCCTCGCCGCGATACCGATCGCCGCCTGGCAGGACGTGAACATCTCGCGGCTGGACTTCTAGCGTTCGCCGGCCCGGCCTTCATTCCGAAGCGCTTCTTTGCGATGGGGTAGCGGGCAAATGCCGTCGAACCGCCGCAATGACGGCCTTCTCGCCGGTTCAGGGCCAGAGAGGATTCGACCAGGCCCGTCGGCGCGATGCGTCGGAAACGACCAGCCGGCACCAGTCACCGACGAAGGGCGCCAGTGGCAGGCGCGCCTCTCGCAGCCCGTCACCGGCAGCGAGAACGGCACGCGAGCCGCGGCCGAGCAGGATGATCTCGCTCGCGGGCGAACAGCGCACCACCAACTCGTTGCCCTCACGGTGCATGTCCTCGATCGCCGGGCCCTGCGACGAATAGAACAGGCCGGCCTTCATGGCCTGCAGCAGGTTGGCGGGATGGTTGGCTTCGGCACGGACCATGATCCAGCCGCCGAAGGCGTCGCGGTCCACATCGCCCTCGATGTTGAAGTGCGCGTCGTCGGTGGCCAGGGCCCAGATGCGCCGGCCCGTGCCCAGAACACCGTCGAGCAGCACCTGGCCACCCCCGCGGGCCGCGTGGACCTCGCTGGTGTGGTTGTAGACCTCGATCGCGTGGGCCGCGGCCAGAGCCTCGGCGTCAGCAAGGGTGAGTCCATACCAGTCGGGATGGGCGATGGTGACGAACGCGCCGGCCGCGATAGCGCGATCTGCAAGTTCGGGACCGGTCTCACCGGCCGCGGTCGGTGCGAAGTCAAGTGGCAGGCCGACGGCCAGGAATGTGCCACAGTTCGCCCGCGGAGGTGGCCGGTGCGTGTAGCTCGGCACCCAGGATCGTGACGAAGTCGGCCTCGTTCGCAGCGCGCGTGTCGGTGATCGGAAAGTCGTAGTGCGGCAAGAAATGGTCGGTTATTGCGAGGAAGTCGTAGCCGCGCGCCTTGTAGCGCCGGCACACCTCCGCAGGCGGCAATGTGCCGTCCGACCTGCTCGAATGGAGATGGCAGCGACCTCCGCGACCGTGAGAACCCGCGGCAGCACGACGCGCCGGACACCGTAGGCCTCTGCGAGGAAGCAAATATGCTCCGCGTTGGCGGCCCCCGCCTGCACCGATAGATGGCGCCTCAACTGCGGGTGACGCTCCGCCGTGTAGGCGAGGAGACCCAGGTCAGCGACGATGATGGCATCAGCCCCCAGCGCGGCGGCGTCATCGACGGCGCCATACCATAGTGGCTCGTTGTCGGCTCGCATGAACGTGTTGATTGCCACAAGCGTCAGGACACCTGCCGCCCGCGCCGCCGCAGCGCACTCGGCAAGCTCCTCGCGACTGAAGTTGAGGCCGGGAAAATTGCGCGCATTGGTCTCGTCGCGAAAGCCGCAGTAGATCGCATCCGCCCCTGCGTCGATGGCATCACGAAACGCCGCGGGGGTTCCCGCCGGGCACACCAGTTCCATCAGCGCACCGCCCCGGACAGAGCGGCGGAGCGCAGCGTCTGGAGCAGGGCCTCGACCGGTCGCCGCAGCGGACCATCCGGTGCAAGGTCGGTCGCAAGATCGATCCGGCAGTCATCCATCGCGTTGCGCAACGCCAGCGCCGCCTCCATGTCGCCATCTACGCTCACACCGCGGGCAAAGAACTCCGCGTCACCGTCGAGCCGTCCTTCGGCAAGGGCCAGCAGCGTTGCGATGGCACCGCCGATGCGCACATCGGTACGCGGCAGCCGATCGGGTCGCAGCACGGCGATACGCCGGCGCACAGGGACGACGACGAATGCGAAAGGGAGGTCCACGGGCACGAAGGCGAAGGTCCTGCTCCCATGCTCGCCCAGCCGCTCGAACAGGCGAACGTGTCGATGCAGTACGCGGTGGAAGGCGGCATTTGCCATCAGTTCGACTGGTCCCAGCGGGAGCGGCCGCGCCAGTTGCTGCACGATTGCTGGTAGTCGCATCTGTCGCCCCCGAATCTCGTGAGGCGGCAAGCTAGGGCAGACGCGCGCCCGGGTATTTGTTCCAGAACAAAGACTCCGGCCTTCTGACGAGGCACGGGGCGCCGCAATGACCGAAGCGGATCTGGGCAGATCTGTCGTGCAGTGGGGCCGATCATGCGGGTGTTGAGCCCAAGCTCCGGATCGAGCACCTCGCGGAGCGAGGCGCTCAGGCCTGGGTCGAGAGACGGCAGTGTCGGCATGTCGCTGGTCCCGGTGAACGCCCGGACCTTGATATGGACCCAGCCACCCCGTCTTCGCGCTGCCGCAAGCAGCGACCCGGATCGCTCTACGAGGCGAGTTCCGGCAGGTCGCGGAAACTGGCGAGGCATTCGGGATTGGCGAGCGCGGTCGTATTGGCGATGGCTCGCCCGTGAACGGTGTCGCGCACCGCAGTCTCGGAGATCTTGCCCGAACGCGTTCGAGGTATCTCCGCCACCGCAATGATCCGCGCCGGAACGTGTCTCGGTGTCGCGCCCTTGCGGATTCGGCTGCGGATCGTTGCTGCCAGATCGTCGGTCAAGGCGGCGCCCGACCTGAGGCGCACGAACAGCACGATGCGCTGGTCGCCCTGCCAGTCCTGCCCGATGCAGATCGACTCAAGCACATCCGGGATCGTCTCCACCTGGCGATAGATCTCCGCGGTGCCGATCCTGACGCCGCCCGGATTGAGGGTCGTATCGGAGCGGCCATGGATGACAAGTCCGCCAGAGGGACGAACCTCGACGAGATCGCCATGCGCCCAAACTCCGGGAAATCGGCCAAAGTAGGCCGCGCCGTAGCGCCTGCCGTCCGGATCATCCCAGAACCCGACCGGCATCGACAAATGTGCATTGCGGCAGACCAGTTCGCCTGGCTTCCCCGCCACCTCTCTGCCTTCGGCGTCGAAGGCTGCGACATCAAGCCCGAGCAGCGCCGCCTGCAACTCGCCGCATCGTACCGGCAGGGTCGGCACACCGCCGAGAAAACAGGCACAGATGTCGGTACCGCCCGAGATCGAGGCGAGATGCACGTCCGCCTTCCAGTCCCGGTAGATGTGGTCGAAGCCCTGAGGCAGCAAAGGCGAACCTGTCGAGAGGATCACCCGCAGGCTCTCCAGCCCATGTGTCTGCCGCGGCACCAGCCCGGCCTTGAGACAAGCGTCGATGTACTTGGCCGAGGTGCCGAAATGCGTGATCCGTTCGGCGTCGATGAGATCCGGCAAGCGGGCCGGATGCGGATGAGCCGGATTACCGTCGAACGTCACGAGGGTCGCCCCACTGGCGAGGCCGCTGATCAGCCAGTTCCACATCATCCAGCCGCAGGTGGTGTAGTAGAATAGCCGGTCCCCGGGCCGGAGATCGCAATGCAGCGCGTGCTCTTTCCGGTGCTGAACCAAAAGCCCGCCGGCCGTGTGGATGATGCATTTGGGTTTGCCGGTGGTACCCGACGAGAAAAGGATCACCATCGGTGCATCGAACGCCTGCCGGTGATACGCGATCGGACCGGGTGCATGCGGTCCGAGCCAGTCGTCGAGCGTGCTGTGCGGCTTGGCGAAGCCCGCATCCGGCCCGGCGTCCCCGAGGATCACCACATGTCGGACGGAGTCCGCGGCCGCAACGGCATTGATGCTGGCTCGGGTGTCGAGCTGCTTGCCGGCATAGCCGTAGCCGAAGACGGCGAACAGCAGCTTCGGCTCGACCTGGTTGAGCCGGTCGCTGGCCCCGTCCGGCCCGAAGTCCGGCGAGCACGAGGCCCAGATGGCCCCGATTGCCGCCGCAGCGAGATAGAGGGCGATGGACTCGATGTCGTTGGTGACGATGGCGGCAATCCGGTCGCCCGGCCCGATTCCGTGTCCGTGCAAGGCCTGGACCATGCGCGACACGAGGTCCGAGAGCTCCAGCCGCGTGAGTTCGCGGCGGGTCCCGTCATCGCGACAGGCGATGAGCGCAGGCCGGTCATCGGGATCGGCGAGCAGGTTCTCGGCATAGTTGAGCCGTGCATCGGGAAAAAACCGCACCCTGCGCGGGTCGGCGTCCAGCTCAACTGCCCGGGCGCCCCTCTCCCCGACGATCCCCAGGTCCTCCCAGAGCCGTGCGTGGAACGCCTCGGGCTCCCGCACCGACCAGGCGTGCAGCCCTGCATAGTCTTCGGCGGCAAAGCCCGCCGCCTCTGCGAAACGGGCCAGACGGCTCGCCGCGATGCGCTCCGCGCCGGGCCGCCACAGGACGTCGCCGGGTTCAGACATTCTCGACCGCCATGGCGATACCCATCCCGCCGCCGATGCACAGCGTCGCAACGCCCCTCTGTACCCCGCGACGGCGCATCGCGTGCAGCAGCGTCACCAGCAGCCGTCCTCCCGAAGCGCCGATAGGGTGGCCGAGGGCGATGGCGCCGCCGTCGACGTTGACGCGCCCTGGATCCAGTCCCAGTTCGGCAACCACTGCGAGGCTCTGCGCCGCGAAGGCCTCGTTGATCTCCCATAGTTCGACGCTGTCGACCGGCCAGTCCGCTCGTTCCAGCGCCCGCCGGCTGGCCGGAATCGGCCCGAGTCCCATCACCTGCGGATCGATACCCGCCTGGGCCCAGGCCGCGATTCGACCAAGCGGGACCAGCCCTCGTTGCCGGGCCGCCGCCTCGCGCATCAGAACCAGCGCTGCCGCCCCATCGTTGATGCCGGAGGCGTTGCCTGCCGTCACCGTTCCATCTGCGGCAAATGCCGGCTTCAGCCTGGAGAGACCCGCCAGGGTCGTGTCGGCGCGCGGATGCTCGTCGACCGCTACGCTGCGGCGCCCACCGCCGCGTTCGATGACCTCTACCGGGGCGATCTCGTCGTCGAACCGGCCGTCGGCCAGGGCAGCGGCGGCCTTCTGTTGCGAGGCGAGGGCGAACGCATCCTGCGCCTCACGCCCGATGCCGCAGCGAGCGGCGACGTTCTCTGCGGTCACGCCCATCGGATAGCCGAAGAAGGCGTCCGTCAGTCCGTCCGACATGACCGTATCCAGCATCTGTACGTCGCCAAGCTTCTTGCCCTGTCGGATAGCTGCGACATGCGGAGCGCGGCTCATGCTCTCCTGGCCGCCTGCGACGACGATGTCGGCCATCCCGGTCATGATCTGCTGCGCCGCGAGTGCCACGGCACGCAGACCGGACCCGCAGACCTGGTTGACAAGGGCCGCCGGAGCCGCGTCCGGCAGGCCGGCCAGCCTGGCCGCCTGGCGCGCCGGGTTCATCCCCTGCCCGGCCGTCAGCACCTGCCCGAGGATCACTTCGTCGATCTCCTCTGGCGCCATCCGGACATCGCCGAGCGCCGCCCGGATGGCGACGCCGCCCAGTTCATGGGCCGCAACCGACCCCAGCGAGCCGTTGAGGGACCCTACCGGCGTGCGGCGGGCGGCGACGATGACGATGGGAGACTGGTTCAATTCGGCGAGTCCTTGTTCTGCGGGCAGCGTCCTGCTCATCCGGCAACGTTCATTTCGCGGTCCACCCGCCGTCGATCGATATCGTGCTGCCGGTGATCGAGCGTGCCATGTCGCCGCTCAGGTAGATGCACAACTCGGCAACCTCCTCGGGCTGCACGAACGCCTTGGTTGGCTGCGGCCCAAGAAAGATGCTGCGGATCACCTCGTCCTCGCTTAGGCCGTGGACCTTGGCCTGGTCCGCCACCTGGGCGGCAACCAGCGGTGTCCATACATAGCCGGGGCAGATGGCGTTGACCGTCACCCCCTTCTCGGCCACCTCGAGCGCCACGCTCTTGGTGAACCCGACGACGGCGTGCTTGGTCGCGACATAGGCGGACTTGAATGGCGAGGCGCGCAGCCCGTGTGCCGAGGCGATGTTGATGATCCGCCCCCAGCCCCGCTCCACCATGCCGGGCAGTGCCGTGCGCGTGGTGTGAAACGCCGAATCGAGGGTGATCGCCACGATGCGGTCCCAGTCGGCCACCGGGAAGGCCTCGACCGGCGCCACTCTCTGGATGCCCGCATTGTTGACCAAGATGTCGAGCCGTCCGAAGGCCGCTATCGCTGCACCGGCCAGAGCCTGGCTTTCGACCGGGTCGGCGAGATCGGCCCGAAGGTACCGCACCCTGCCGTTGGCAGCCTGCCGGACCGACTCCACGACGTCGCCGACATCGGCCTCCGCGGCATGGCTGTTGAGCGCCACGTCGTAGCCCAGTGCCGCGTAGCGCCGCGCGATGGCAAGTCCGATGCCGCTGGTCGAACCAGTGACCAGTACGGTGCGACCATGCTGCTCCATCTGTCTCTGCCCTTGTCCCCGGGGTCACGCGACTCTGCTGCCCGCCATTCATTGCCCGCCATTCAATTTCCGTGCCAGCCCGCGTACAGCTGGCAAACGGCGCTGGCGGCGGTCAGATCGTCGCAGGCCGTCCGGCCTTCCGGACAATTCTTCCGGTCAAGCGGACAGGCCGTGACGCTTCAGCTTCTCGTAGAACTGCGATCGCGACACGCCGAGGGCCCTGGCCGCATCGAGCTTTCGGCCACCGCAGCGCTCTAGGGCAGCGAGGATCGCCGTACGCTCGGCTTCAGCCATCAGTGTGGCAAGCTCCGGCGAGGCGCCGCTGTCGTGGGTTCCCGTTGCCGGCAACGCCGCACGGATGAGGCCGCTGTCGATACGCTCGCTGGCGGCCATCGCCGCCGCGCGCTCCAGCACGTTGCCCAGTTCGCGGACATTGCCGGGCCAGTCATGCCGCTGCAGCAGCGACAGGGCCTCGGCATCAATGATCCAGCCCCGCTGGTCCGGGGCGCGTGGCGTCGCCTCAAGCAGTGCCTCGCACAGCACCGCAATATCACCCAGCCGTTCACGCAGAGGCGGAATGGCAAGGGTCAACACGGCAATCCGGTAGTAGAGGTCCGCCCGGAACTGCCTGGACGCAATGCGAGCCGGCAGATCCTGCGCAGAGGCCGCAACGATCCGCACATCCACCTTGCGCACCGTGTTCGAGCCGAGCGGCTCGATCTCTCCGTCCTGCAGCACTCGCAGCAGCTTGGACTGGATACCCAACGGCATGTCCCCGATCTCGTCGAGAAACAACGTGCCACCATGCGCCAGCTCGAACTTGCCTTTCCGCGACTTGCGATCGGCTCCGGTGTAGGCACCGGGCGCCACCCCGAAGAACTCCGCCTCCAGCAGCGACTCGGGCACGGCCGCCATGTTGACGGCGACGAACGGGCCATCGGCGCGATCGGACTGCTGGTGAATGGCATGGGCAAGCAACTCCTTGCCGGTGCCGGTCTCGCCTGTGATCAGGGTCGCCCCGTCGCGCAGCGCGTAGCGTCGTACCTGTGCCTTGAGTTCGCGCACCGCCGGGCTGGTGCCGACAAAGCTGGAGAGCGTGTACTTGCTGGCGCGCGCCTCGCTGAGCGCCGTCTGGGCGCGGGTCAACTGGCGGCGCAACAGCGCGAACTTCTCGAGGATCGGAGCGAGGTAGTCGACCCGATCGTAAAAGACAAACCCGATGGCACCGGTCACCGCACCGGTCCCGTCCTTGAGCGGAATGCGACAGACCACGAGTTGCCGTTCGCCGAACTCCATGATGTCGACGAGCACTGGGCGACCGGTCTCCACCACCCGCCGCATCAGCGAATGCGGGATGACTTGCTCGACCGGCAGGCCCGACGGATCGAACCCGGGTGCGAGGCCGAGCAGATCGCGGTAGCGCTGGTCGATCCAAGTGATCCGCGCCTCGCGGTCGACAATCAGGGCACCCTCGAAATAGTCGCGCAGCAGGCCAAAGGCGGCCAGCGCCTGCTCCACATTGGGGCGGTCGAGGGCCGTGGATTCGGCCGTTCCTGTCATCTGCCTGGTTCCGGCACTCTGGACGAGCAGCGGACCGTAGCCGTCCGGCACACCGGACGGCAAGGGCCTGCCAGAGTGCGCCGCCATCGGGTTGCATCCATCGTCCCGCGGTGAAGCAGCTCCGCACTCCCCGAAAGGTAGCGATCGCGTCGACGATGGCGTTCCACAGACCGTCGAGGGACCGGGCGAGCTCCCCGGTCTTCGGAGGCGCGCCCCTCGACCGACGCTGCTCAGATAGCCATGCCCCGCACCAGGCTCTCGTTCACCTCTATGCCAAGCCCCGGACCTTGCGGCATGTCGACGAAGCCGTTCCGGTGCCAGATGGGACGGTCGACCAGATCGGTTTGTGCCGGCCCGTAGACAGGCTGCAGCTCCAGCAGATTGCAGGCAGGGCTGGCAAAGCTGAGCGCCTGGCTGGCGGCGCCGACAATGGCGGTCGAGAAGTTGTGTGCATTGGCCTGACGCCGGGACAGGGCACAGATGTCTGCCGCCTTTACGAAGCCTGTGATGCCCTCGATCCGACCCGGATCAAGGCCGATCACATCGACAGTGCCGGTATCGACGATCCGCTTGACGCCGCGCGGCGTGGATTCGCGTTCGCCATAGGCGATGCGGATGCCCGTCGCGGCGCGCAGGGCGGCATAGCCTTCCGGATCGTCATGGCCCAGCGGCTCTTCCAGCCAGGCCACACCCATCTCCTCAAAGGCCTTCGCGCGACCGATCGCCGTCGGAATGTCCCAGAAATTGTTGACTCCACAATCGATCATCAGGCTCTTGCCCGGCCCCATGGCCTCGGTCACCTGGCGTACGAATGCGATGTCCCGGTCCCGATCGAAGCCCAGATGGGCATTGCCATACTTGCCGAACCCCACCTTGGCCCCATGCAGGCCGGTGGCGGTATGGCCCGCGATCTCCTCGGCCATGTCTTCGATCCGGGCCTTGGTACCATGCAGGCTCGCGATTGCGGGCAACTCGTCCCGCACCGGGCCGCCGAGGAGATCGAGGACGGACACGCCAAGCATCTTGCCCTTGAGGTCCCACAGCGCGATGTCGATGCCGGAAATGGCAATCGAGGCAATGCCTGCACCAGTACCGTACCACCAGCTGTGCTTGCGCAGGGCGTGCCAGATCTTCTCGGTATGCAGAGCGCTTTGCCCCACTACCATGGGCGCCATGCCCTCGACGATCTTTGCCGCCGCCAGCGCGGCCTCTGTGAAGTAAGCGCAGCACTCGCCCCAGCCGACCTGTCCGTCCTCGCCGGTTATCTTGACGAGACAGACCGACCGGAACCGGTTGTGGTCGGTGGGCTCACGATAGGAAACCGGAATGGCTTCGACCGAGCGGACGGCGGTGTTTCTGGGCATCAGCGTCTCATACCTGTCTGTGGGATCCCGACCCGGCATCCGGTGTTCCGCCGCACAATCCGACCCGGTGGTACGGCAGACCGCCCCCGCACGGCAGGCGTGTGCCCGATGCCAGCATCGGGAGCGCGGGCCAGGCGCGGCGCAGGCTCCATGCCCTATTCCCCCTTCAGATAATCGAGCAGTACCTTACCCGGTACCAGGGTGAATTCTGCCGCCCAGAAGAACCCGTCCAACATCTCTCGTACCGGCAGGCGGTGAACCGGGGCCTGGGCGTTTGGGCGCAGCTCAACCGTGTTGGGACCACGCCAGCATTCGGTCACCTTCACGTCCGCCAGGCTGCGGGAGGTCAGTTGCCGGATCGCAGGGGAACCGTCGATGTGATCGACCGCCTTGAGGTTGATGTTGGTGGCAAAGGGGAAGATTTGCGCCAACTCGCCGAGGTCGGCCGGCTGCTGCTTGTAGGGCATCGTGCCAGTAACGACGTCGATCCCGTTGCGCTCCACGGAGCCAACGATGAGGTCGCCCCGAAACTCCACCCTGGGGTTGCCGAGCTTCTTGGGCTGGCCGTGAATCTCGCGGCCATGCGCGACCCCGATGTCCGAAGACAAGAACAGGTAGGGCGAATAGCTACCCACCGCCTCGCCGGGCAACTCTGCGCCCAACATCACATTGGCCTCGTTGTAGGGGCCAATCCAGCTGGTGTCGTTCATCTGGTAGATGTGGATCATCACTTCGTCACCGGTCGGGACCAGCGGCTCCGGCAAGAGTGCCCTGATGGCGCTCTCGTCGGTCCGGTAGACGAGCGTGAGAATACTGCAATCCCGAAATGAAAAGGGAAAGCTGGGGATCATCGGAGCATCGAGCGGGGTCGAAAAGCCGCCCTTGATGATGTCGCTGCGCTTGGTCTTCCAGGCCACGATCAGACCGCCTCAGCTTTGCCGGATTTCATCGACCGGTACATCGCATCGAGCACTTCGATGGCCCGCAATCCCACCACGCCATTGGCTTCGATCGTTTTCGCCGTACCCAGGCACACCTCGGCGAGCCGACTGATCGGCTCGACGGCAGCGTACTGGCCGGCATCCGGCTCCAGATCGAGAATGACGTCGTTCTTGTCGAAACGGCGCAGTTCCATTCGCGTCCGTTCCATATCGAGGAGCAGCATACCCTCGGTGCCATAGACCCGGATGTCCATCTGGTACGAGCAGTGCTTGGGCACCAGTGCGCTGCCCGAAATGCTTGCGCGGGCACCGTTTTCGAAGGTCAGCACGGCGGCATCGGTCAGGTCCACATCGGCATCGGACTTCGTGGACAGCGCGTAGACCTGCGTCGGCGCCAGATTGACCAGCCGGAACATCAGCCCGAGCGAATGGCTGAGTTGACCCCAGCCATAGCCGCCGGCCTTGTCGGGATCCGCCCAGGTCGACTTGTTGGGCTGGAACATGTGATCGGCCGCTTCCTTCAAGCCGTGGCCGCCGAACAGATCATAAGTGAAAGTGCCCATGTTGCAGGTCACGTGACGCACCTCCCCGACCTTGCCGTCGGCAATGAGTTGCGCGGCTTCGGTCACGAAGGGTTTGTAGTTCCAGCCGTAGGGGATCAGGATTTCACGCTGCCTTTCGGCCGCCAGTTGCACCACTGTGCGGGCATCCTTGGCACTGGTCGTCATCGGCTTGTCGATGAGGACATGGCAGCCAGCCTCTAGCGCGGCGCACGCGTGCTCGAAATGGACCGTGTGCGGCGAGGTGATGACGACCGCATCCAGCGCCTCGGTTGCCAGCATCTCGCGATAGTCCGTATAGCCCTTTGGTCCCGGGTATCGGGCCAGGATCTCGTCCAGCGCCGTCCGGTCCCGCCGGTTGATCGCCACGAGCTCGATATCGGCGTGGCTCATCATGGCCGGAACGTAGACTTCCACTCCCCACCATCCGGCGCCAATCAGTGCAATTCTTGCCTTTGCCATTTCTCTCTCCTGGAACTGTGGTGTCGATGGCTCACACCATCAATTGACCGCCGTTGACGTGCAATGTTGTGCCGGTGATGTACCGCGCCCACTCCGAGAGCAGAAACGCGGTGGGAGCCGCCAGTTCCTGTGGCTCGGCGGGTCTTCCCACGGGGATCGTCTTGCAGAACTGCGCGATATCGGCCTCGCTCATGCCGCCGCGGAACATCGGCGTGTCCACGGCGCCCGGCGAGATGGCATTCACCGTGATGCCATCCGGACCGCCCAGGCGCGCCATCGATTTCATCAGGGCCGTCAGGGCCGCCTTGTTCATAGCGTAGTGGGTCGAGCCGAAGGAGCCCCCGGTGAAGGCGCCCTGGCTGGTGTAGAGCACAATCCGGCCGCCTCCACCCTGCCGCCGCATCGCTTCCATGGTGGCGCGCGCCAGAAAGAAGACTCCCGTCTGGTTGACGGCAGTGTGCAGTTCGATCTGCTCGGCCGTTATGGTCTCGAAGGGCTGGCGGATCAGCAAACCGGCGCAGTTCACCAGGGCGTAGAGCGGGTCATCCCCGGCCGTCAGGTCTGCGATCAGCGCCTCGCCTGCCGCCCGGTCACACAGATCGAGACGACGGGCCGTGGCGCCGTTGCCGGCTTCTGCAGCCGAGCCCGTGCAATCCTGGATGTCGGCCAGCACTACCCTCGCGCCAAGCCGGGCCAGCCAGACGGCGCAGGCCCGCCCAATGCCCTGGGCTGCACCAGTGACAAGGACCTTGCGCCCTGCAAGACCGAGAGTGCCCGGATTGAGATCGTCTACCACTTCGCGCGCTCCTCGAGCCCCACCTTGGCGCGCAGCTCCGGGTCACGGATGCTCTGCTCGACGCCAGTAACCTCGCCTTCGCCCGCATCGATCAGCCAGGCTATGCAACGGGCCGGGAGATCGGGGGTCAGCTTGATATCGTCGCCAAGGCGCGCGATGACGTTGTCGAATTTCCGCTGCGCGCCGTTCAGCATGTCGGTGCCGACGACTCCGGGGATGAAACCGAATACCCTTATGCCCTTGCTGGAATACTCGGCCGCAAGGCAGTCGGTGAACATGGCCAGTCCGGCCTTGGAGGTGCAGTAGGCGCTCCAGCCCTCGATCGGAGTGTGCGCGGCGCCCGAGGACAGGTTGACGATCACGCCCTTCGAGCGAGCCAGCATTGACGGCAGCACGGCGCGGCTGGCCAGCATCGCCCCACCGATGTTGATCTGGACCAGCCGAATCCAGTCGGCAGCATCGGTCTCGTGCATCAGGCCGACAGGATCGATGACGCCGGCATTGTTCACCAGCGCGCCGACGGGACCGAAGCGATCGACGACCTGCGCCACGGCGTTCTCAACCGAAGCGGCCTCGGACACATCGCAGACAATCGGGGCAACGACAGCAGGATCGAAAGCGGCGGCGGCCTGTTCCAGCGCCACCTGACCACGTGCCAGCATTCCAACCTTCCACCCGCGCAACAGCAACTGGCGGACCACTTCGAGTCCGATGCCACGCGATGCGCCGGTTACGAGCGCAACTCTTTCATCCATGGTTCCTGACTCCATTTTGGGCAATCGTGGTCACCGGCAGTTGGCAGAGCGTCCCAAGCCACTGTGCAGCCTCGCTCAAGTGACCTGGGGAAAGCGCGCCGTGATGAGTCGCTCCGGCATTCGCCCAGGCTTCGAAGGCGCTGAGGGCCGGGCGCTGGCTGGTTTGAAACCAGCCGTTGGTGACGTTCAGTGCGGTTGCGCCGAGCTCAAGAGTCCTCCCCTCGAGTGCAACCAGGCTCAGCCGCTCCGATCGGCTCTGGTCGAGAGTTGCACCCAGCATGGTGGCAGGGCCGGGCGCCAGATCGTGACGCAGCACCACCCCCGGCACCTGCCGCCCTGAGTGCGCCGAGGCATCGACAATCTCGAATCGTCCGTTCGCGGGGCACCAGCCGGTGTCGGCTTCCCCGGTATTGGCCACAAGGAATGCATCACGGGCGCGGTCCACGGCATCCAGCTCGCAGTACAACGTTGCACCGCCCAGGGTGCGACCGATCAGCATCGCAACGGCGGTGACCATATCGCCGGTTGCTGCAAACGGGCGGCCTGTTGCAGCCAGCAGAGTCGTTGCCAGGCAGCTGATGGCCCCCTGCGCCAGGCCATCGCCGAAGGGGCCACGGCAGGCGATGGCGCCGCAATCGAGCTGCAGTTCATCCGCAAGTTGGTCCATCGCCACCCCGAGCCGGATCGCACGGTCAAGATCGGGGCTGCAGGCGTAGCTCGCCTGGGGTGGCAACAGGTGCGGCAGCGCGGTGGCCAGCGCGTCGGCAATTTCCTCGGCCGTCACGGCCGCGACACGCTCCGCCCAGTCGCGGTACGGCACATCCACCACAATCAGGCCGGAGGCTTTCGCCTGATCCTCGGTCAAACCGAGGTGATCATAGCCCGCCATCGGCTGCCCGAGCCGGCCGATGCGCAGGCCGCGTATCTGCGCCGCAAGCGAGGCGGTCTTCACTGCCAGCCGGACGCGCGCATGAAAGTCGGCGTCAGACAGGAACCCCGACACAAGGACCGGCCGGATCGGCCTTGCCTGTCGCCGCAGCATGGCGCCCAGCATGGTGGCGCCGACATTGATGGAATGACGGCAAAGCGCAGCCATGTCGTAGTCTGCGTCCACGTGTTCGAGCGCATGCGCGCAAACGATCACCACCGGCAGATCGGCCGCGGCGGCCAGCGCCGCGATTTCGGCAGGAGGTGTCGCCATGGTCGGGATCAGGAGCAGGACGTCGCACGCCTCGGCCTGCAGCCGGCGGGCCATCGGCTCCACGTCGCCGCGATCGGCCCACAGCCCCAGTTCGACAAGATCAAACTCGGCCGCGAGAGGCCGGGTGACAGCCCTCACATGGTCGCGACGTTCCTCACGGAAGCCAGCCGGCATGATGGATTCAAAATATGCCATCATGCCACCGATCACGGCCACCTTGCCTCGCCGGGGACGATACGAGAACGGCTCAGTCATTCCCGGCCTGCAGGATCGCATCACGCTCAGCGCGCCCATTCGAGCCGAGCGGTGCATGGGCAGGTGGTTTCACCGCCCCCACGCGCGCATAGGCGGCATCCGGAATATCGCGCAGGTTCCTGTACACGGTCCAGCTGCAGCGGCTTTCGCCGGTCAGCGGCGCAGTGGGCGGCGTCGTCACCCGCACCGGGTAGCCAAAGGCGGCAATCGGCAGCGTCTCGTGCAACAGGCAGCAATGCGCGCAATAGGCGCAGATCCCGGGTTCATTCCAGGTGAAGTCGTGCGCCTGCTGCAGCTCCGGCCATCCCAACTCCGGGGCAGAGAGCGCCGGCATCGCATCTAGTTGTTCACCCGCCATCGACCTCCCGCCCGAGCCGCAGGGCGCAAAACTGATGGTCACCTTCTCGGCGTCTTCGACAAAGTCGATGGTGCCCTCGCGGTCCGTACCGCTGAGGTGGCCGTGATGCCCCTCAAACCCCAGATAGACCAGCAGCCAGCTAGCGGTTTCCCACGCGATCTTGCTGACGTCGAAGCGTTGGTAGCGTTTGGCGAACCAGTCGCCGATCACCCAGCCTTCATACATTTCGCGCAGGGCGGCTTCGCCATTGCGCGCCATCACCAGGTGGAACAGTCCTGAGAGCTGATCCACTTCTCCGTCATGCAGGTCGCGCCAGATGCCGACCGCCTCGCGAAGGGCGGAGGATCGTTCATCGGCAGCAAGGTCGCCGTCCCTGGCACGCGCCAGCGCCGCTCCAACTCGACCCCAGACTTCTTGCCGCGCCAGTGCAACCGAGGCGTGAAAGGGGGCCAACCGGCGCCTGATTTCGGCATGGGCGGCCTCTAGTTCCGCGGCCGACATGCCTGTGTCGATGAGGTATCGTCGGGTATCGCGGAACCACTGTTCATAGATGTCGTAGACAACCTTCATCTCGACTTCGAAGAAGTCGATCAGCGCTGCTGCCGTGACGTGGTCCCGCCCCGCGAGCGCGCGCTCGATCAGCCGCGGCGTCCCTTCGGCCAGTTCCGCCCAGCCGCCTGCTCGAATCAGGCGGCCAAGCGTTTCGTTATGGATCAGGACCGGGGGCACGTCCGCTCAGTCCTGATGGAACTGCAATGGCAGCAGGAACGGAAAGCCAATGGACGTATCAACCTCGATCTTCATGATCGGGGCCATGTAGGCCCCCCAGCGGGCATTGGCCTCGCTGGCGTTCAGGGAGGCGATCGCCTTTGGCAGATCGTCGCATTCGAAATAACCAAAAAGGGTCAGGCCATGCCGGAATATGTTGTAGTTTCGCAGGCCCGCCGCGCGAATATCTGCTGCCAGATCGGGCCATATTTCATCGTGTCGTTTCTTGTACTCTTCTTCGTATCCGGGGCGGACTTCCAGTACCCAGGCAAAGTTCTTCATGGCTCAATCCTCTTGTTGACCTGCCCAGGTACGGAAGCAATCTCGCATCTTGACGGTCTCGGACAGGACATCGTCGAAGACCGTGTTCATGTAGGCCTGGTGAACATATTCGATGGCCAGCCAGCCATCGTATCCGGCATCGCGAAGGGCGCCGAAAAGGCCGGGAAAGTTGATCGTCCCGTTTTCCAGCTTTTCTTGCAGAAGTCCCTGTCTGGCCTGGCGCAGGTGGACATGGGCGGCGTGGCGCGCCAGCACTTCGATCTCTTCCTGGCGGTATCCGAGAGCCACGAAGTGCGCCAGATCCAGTGCGATCTTCAGGCCCGGTACCCGGTGCAGCATGTCCTCAGTCGCGGAAACCGACTCGAGGATACCGTGGACATGGGGCTCGATGGTCACGGTCACGCCCGCCTGCTGGCCTGCTTCGACCATGGGTTTCAGTGCTTCCGCCGAAGCGGCGATGGCGGCGCCGCGGCTCTGGCCAGGATTGATCATGCCCGGCAGGATGAAGACAGTGGGAGCCCCGACAGCCTTGGCAAAGCGCAACGTGGCCTTGAGGTCGACGAGGTTCTGCGGATCGGCCGGGCCGGCCAGATTGCGATCGGCGAGGCCCGCGCCGAACAGGTGATAGTAGTTGGCTACCGGCAGAGGCAACTGCTTCCGGATGTCTTCGCCGTACCCCTCTGGCTCCGCCAGCAGACGGGCCTTGTCCAGACCGGATGCGTAAAAGAGGCTCACGTCGATTGCGTCAATGCCCAGAGCCTTGGCAATATCCCCGACTTCACGCAAAGCTAGAAGTGGGAAAGACCAACTCGTCACGCTCAGCTTCATCTGTTTCCTCCCGAGGACCTGTCAGGCCGCTGCTTCATTTGTGGCAGTCTTCATCAAGACGTGTGCGTCAACCGGATGTTCAAAACGCTCGACGACATGCCCACCGATCAGCACGGTGGACGAATCCGCCAGACCAGGTCGCGGCTCGGTCTGGGGCACCGTACTTGCCGTGCTCATTCTGGGGACATTGAACAACGGCTTGACCTTGCTGGATGTGTCGAGTTTCTGGCAGGAAATCACGCGGGGCACCGTGCTGATCGCTGCCGTCGCCTTCGACCAGATTCGCGTCCGCTCGGGGGATTGAGGTCGCCTGTCGAGGCGTACCTGCACGGCCCGCCTCACATCGAAACGGGCGAACGGCTCGTCGACCGGGCCGTTCTGCCGACGACAGGAACTTGCTGAATGCCATGCGCAGCGTTGCATGGCCCGGCAATCACGCCGATCGTCTAGTCTTCGTCGCTTGCCACCTGCGCCAGAATGCGACCCCGACCGGTTGTGCGCAGGATGATCGGGACGACCAGCGCGATCAGGGCCAATGCGAGCAAGGCCCCCGAGATCGGCGAGGCGATGAGCGTCAACGGGTCGCCCTGCGAGATCGCCAGGGCCCTGCGCAGCTGCTGCTCGGCCATCGGACCCAGGATCAGCCCCACCACCACGGGGGCAATGGGGAAGTGAAACAGGCGCAGGCCGAAGCCGACCAGACCGAAGACCAACAGCACGCCCAGTTCGAACACCGAGGGATTAGCCCCGATAGTACCGAGCGTCGCGAACAGCAGTATACCGGCATAAAGCCATGGCTTGGGGATGGTCAGCAGCCGCACCCAGAGCCCGATCAGCGGCAGGTTCAGTACCAGGAGCATGAAGTTGGCGATGAGCAGGCTGGCAATCAGCCCCCAGACCAACTGCGGGTTGTTGGCGAACAGCAGCGGGCCCGGTTGCAGACCGTATTGCTGGAAGCCCGCCAGCATGATGGCTGCAGTCGCCGTCGTCGGCAGTCCCAGCGTCAGCAGCGGTACGAGCGTTCCGGCGGCCGACGCGTTGTTTGCAGCCTCAGGCCCGGCAACGCCTTCAATTGCCCCCTTGCCGAACTCATCGGGATGCCTGCTGAACCGCTTTTCCGCCGCATAGCTCAGAAAGCTCGCGACATCCGCGCCACCGGCCGGCATAGCCCCGATCGGAAAACCGATCGCCGTCCCGCGCAGCCACGACTTCCATGACCGCGCCCAGTCGGACGCCGTCATCCAGATCGACCCGAGTACCGGTTCCACCCTGTCGGGCGCACGGTTGCCCTTGGCCGCGATGTGAAGCGTCTCGCCGATGGCAAACATGGCGACCGCGAGAGTCGTTACCTCGATGCCATCGAGAAGGTCAGGAACCCCGAAGGACAGCCGCGCCTGGCCAGTCTGCAGGTCGATGCCCACGAGCCCCAGGGCCAGACCGAGAAAGAGCGAGATGAGGCCGCGCAGCGTCGACTCGCCAAAAGCCGCCGACACCGTCACGAACGCCAGCACCATCAGGGCAAAGTACTCGCGCGGCCCGAAGGCCAGCGCGAGCTTGACGACCCAGGGCGCGATAAAGGCGAGGCCGATCGTGGCGACGAGCCCGGCGACGAAGGAACCGATCGCGGCCGTAGCCAGCGCCGGTCCGCCTCGGCCTGCCCTGGCCATCTTGTTGCCCTCGAGCGCAGTGACGACCGAAGCGCTCTCGCCGGGCGTGTTGAGGAGGATCGAGGTGGTCGAGCCGCCATACATGCCCCCGTAATAGATGCCGGCGAACATGATGAGCGAGCCGGCCGGATCGAGCTTGTAGGTGACGGGCAGCAGCAGCGCCACCGTCAGCGCCGGCCCAATGCCGGGCAACACGCCAACCGCCGTGCCCAGCGTGACGCCAACCAGGGCGAACAGCAGGTTCATCGGCATGATGGCGACGCCCAGGCCTTGCCACAGGAGCTCGAAGGTATTCATCGGGCTCCTCCCGGAGCAGGACTGAGACCGGAAACGGCCTGCGACAGCAACCCACCGAGCGCTTGCTCGGCTGGGCCCGCCGGCAGGGACAGTTGCAGGCCGCGCGCAAAGATCAGCCAGACCAGGGCAGACAGGAGGACCCCGACCGGCAGGGACAGCCACAGGCGCCTCTCGCCGAAGCCTCGGGCGACAAGAGCGAACAGCAGGCCGGTGGCGATTGAAAACCCCGCCCACTTGATCAGCACCAACTGTGCCAGAAGCCCGCCGACGATCCACAGCACTGGCCGCACCTCCTGGTGCTCGCGCTCGGGGAAGTCGCCGCGCCAAGCCTCGATTGCCGTCCAGACGGCAAGTCCACCGAGCCCGATGGCGATGACATACGGGATCGTCTGCGGCCCGATCCGGGCATAGGAACCGCCGGTTCCGAGTCGCGATGCATCCCAGGCTATCAGGACGCCCAGCGCCGCAAGGCCGGCGGCAATGACCAGCGCCGCCCGATCCGGGCGGCGCTGTGCCTTGGCGTGAGCCTCCGGCTCGATCATTCGACGAGCCCAATGTCCTTGAGGACAGCAGTGGTGGCTTCGATCTCCTTGGCGAGCTGCGCCGTGAACGCGTCGCCGGCCAGCCAGGTGTTGATCCAGCCCTTGGTGGCGAGGGTCGCCTTCCAGCTCTCCGACTCGGCCATTTTCTGGATGTCCGCGGTGATCGCCGCGACCTGCTCGGCGGAAAGGCCCGGGCCTGCCGCCACCATGCGCCAGTTCATCACGGTGAGATCGACCCCACCTTCCTTGAAGGTCGGGCCGTCGATGACCGGCACTCGCTCCGGCGCCGAAACACCGAGGACGCGCAACTCCCCCGCCTCGACCTGCGCCTGGAACTCGCCATATCCGGAGATGCCGACGGTGGTCTGGGCCCCGAGCACTGCGGCAAGTGCCTCGCCACCACCCGAGAAGGCAACGTAGTTAACGGCCCTGGGATCAACGCCGATGGTCTTGGCAAAGAGGCCAGCCGTGATGTGGTCCGTACCACCGGCCGAGCCACCGGCCCACGAGACCGAACCCGGATCGGCCTTCAGCTTGGCCTCGAGGTCGGCCAGCGTCTTGAGATCGGAGGCGGCCGGCACCACGATCACCTCATACTCGCCGGTCAGCCGGGCGATCGGGGTCACCTGGTCAAGGGTCACCGGCGACTTGTTGGTGAGGATTGCGCCCACCATGACATAGCCGCCCACGATCAGCCGGCTCGGATCGCCATTGGCTTCCTGCGCAAACTGTGCCAGCCCGATGGTGCCACCGGCGCCGGGCACGTTGGTGACCTGCACGTTGCTCGCGACGCCGGCACTGGTCAGCGCTTCCTGCATGGCGCGGGCCGTCTGGTCCCAGCCGCCGCCGGGACCGGCTGGGGCCATGATCGAGTAGTCGGCCGCAAGGGCCGGAGTGCCCAGCGCCAGGGCGCCGGCCAGCAGAGTGGCAGCGATCGCATGCTTCATCGTCTCAATCCTCCATGAAGTCCGCCGACATGGGTCGCGGACGTCGTTCCGATACGGGGGAACAACCAAGCACGGATGCCCGGGCCCCGGCATGGCCGGCCGACATCAGTTGCTACGGTGGGGTCCTCCCAGACTCCTCGGCCCGACGCAGTTCGCGCTCTCGGCCGTGAAGACAGTACTGCACACCAAGCTGTCGCCAAGCTGTCGCGGCTACTGCGTGCTCAGTGCCTCGTTCCAGCGGCGGATGAGCCGGGCACGCTTCACCTGGTCGAGATAGACCATCAGCCCGGGATTGACCGGAACCGGCCGCAACTGCGCCCCGAGTGCCTGCTGCATGGCGTTCGCCGTATTGGGGCCGGCGACGTTCTGATTGAGCGCCGCAATCTGCAGTTGCTCGGCCATGATCGTTTGGCCAGCTTCCGACATCAGGAAGGCGAGGTAGCGCCGACCAAGGTCCGGATTGGCGGCGGCCCGAGGCACCAGCCCGATCCGCGACGTGACCACCGTGTAGTCGGCGGGCAGGATGATGCCGAGGTCCGGATTGCGCGTCGACGCCTCGGCCGCGTAGGAGCCAAGGATGTTGTAGCCGAACACGAACCGTCCGTCCGCCACGCGTTCGACGATCGCCGAGGTGGTCGAGTAGAGCTTCACCCCGGCGGCGCCCATCGCCCCGACCAGCGTCCACAGGTCCGGATACTGCTCCTGGTCGCGCGAGAAGAACATGAAGCCTACGCCGCTCCGCTCGATGTCGTAGGTGCCGACGCGGCCGAATACCGTGTCGGCATTGTCGACGAGATAGCGGATCAGTTCTGCCCGGCTGCCGGGTGGCGCGACATCGGCAAAGCTCGGCTTGTGGTAGATGAACACAGCTGGCTCGTAGGTGAGGGCGTAGGCCGTGTTGCGCCAGTTGGCCCAGCGCGGCCAGCTGGCGGCGAGCGGAACCACACTCTCCTGCGCATAGCCGTCATTGGCGAGCTTGACCTGCAGGTCCATCGACGAGGAGAACGCGAAGTCCGCCGTTCGCCCGCCGGTGTCGGTCTCGGCGACCACCCGCGCGTAGATGTCGATGGTCTGCAGATCTTCGTAGGACACGGCGACATCCGGGTTGGCCTGCTGGAAGGCCGCGATCATCGGCCGCGCCAGCGGCTCGTCGAGAGAGGAATAGACCGTCGCGACCTGGGCCTCCGCATCGCCGTTGAGGGCCGGGAACAGCAGGGCCTCGGCGAGGGCCGGTGTCGCGAGCAGCACGAGGAGCGGGATCAGGCGAAACATGGGGCCATAGTGGCGCCATCCGTACCGCGTCTCAAGACGGGATAGGCAAGTCAGGCACGGGCGGTTAGCCTTGCTGCCGGAGGGGTCAATGCGCCTACTGGTGGTCGAGGATAGCCGCGCCCTTGCGGAGGGACTGGCGGCCGTGCTGCGGGCGGCAGGCTACGCGGTCGACGTCGTGCACGATGGTGTCTCCGCCGATGCGGTGCTCAGCACTCAAAGCTTCGACCTGGTCGTGCTGGACCTGACCCTTCCAGAAATGGACGGGCTCGCGGTGCTGCGTCGCCTCAGGGCCCCGCAAGAACCGCACCTTGTGCTGGTGCTGACGGCCCGCGGCGCACTCGACGAGCGGGTCCATGGCCTCGACCTTGGAGCCGACGACTACATGACCAAGCCGTTCGACGTGCGCGAACTCGAGGCGCGCGTCCGCATGCTGCTGCGGCGGCAGGCCGGGCTGCGGCAGTCCAGTATCGAGATCGGCGAGGTCTGCTTCGATACGGTCTCCCGCACCATTTCCGCGCGCGGTGAAACCATCACGCTGCCGGCGCGCGAACTGGCGGTCTTCGAAACGCTGCTGCTGCGCAGCGGCTCGGTGGTGCCCAAGCAGGCGATCATCGAATCGCTCGCCGACTTCGACGAGGACCTGAGCGAGAACGCCGTCGAGACCTACGTATCGCGCCTGCGCCGCCGCATCGCACCCTACGGACTGGTCATCCGGGTCGCACGGGGCCTTGGCTATTACCTGACGCCGGGCGAGGCCGGATGAGCCGACCTTATTCCCTGCGCCGTCGCCTGCTCTTCGGACTGATCGGGGCCCTGCTCGTCCTCGGTGGCGTCGCCGTCCTCGACAGCTGGCGCGAAGCGCGAGACACGGCGACTGCACTCTCCGACCGGGTGCTGGCCGGCTCCGTCCTCGCTATTGCCGAGCGCGTGGTCGTCACCGACGAGGGCATCCTCGAGGTCGATGTGCCCTATGTCGCGCTCGAGATGCTGACCTCTGCCGCGCAGGACCGGGTGTTCTACCGGGTCGACGGACCGGCAGGGTTCGTCACCGGCTACCAGACCCTGCCGCTTCCGACCGCACCGGGTACCGAGATCAGCTATTCCGACGACGTCTTCCGCGGCGAAGCGATCCGGCTGGCGACGCTGACCCGTGCCATTTCCACCGGATCGAGCGCCATCGGCTTCACCGTCACGGTGGCCGAAACGACCATCGCCCGCACTCATCTGACGCAGGCGCTGCTCGTCCGCTCCGCCGCGCGACTGGCCGCGCTGATTCTCGTCGCTGCCCTGGTGGTGTCGCTGGCGGTCAGCCTGTCGTTTGCCCCGCTCTATCGATTGCGTACCGCCATCGACAGCCGGGAGGCCGACGACCTGAGCCCCGTCGAAGCGATCGTGCCCAGGGAAGTCCGCAGCCTCGTCGACACCATCAACTCATTCATGCTGCGGCTTTCGGCGGCGCTGGAGGCGCTGCGCCACTTCACCGGAAATGCCAGCCATCAGTTGCGCACGCCCCTCACCGTGGTACGGACGCAGATCGCTCTCGCGCGGCGCGCTGCAACGCTCGCAGAGGCCCGCGCCGCCCTGCAGGTGGCCGATCGCGAGGCCGTCCACTCCGAACGCATCCTCGGCCAATTGCTGATGTTGGCGCGCATCGATGCCACCGGACCCGGGAGACCGCCGGTCGCGGTCGATCTCGACCGGCTCGCACGGGAGGTGACGGCATCGTACGTGGTGCGGGCCCATGCCGCCGGTATCGACCTCGGCTACGACGGTACCGGTCCGCTGGAAATCGACGGGGACGAGATGCTGCTCGCAGAACTCCTCGGCAACCTCGTCGAGAATGTGATCAACTATGCCGGGCCGGGTGCCGACGCCACGGTGCGGACCTATCGCGATCCGCACCCGATGCTCGAGGTCGTCGACAGCGGCCGCGGCCTCGACCCGTACGAGATCGCCGAGGCGCGCAAGCGGTTCGCACGCGGCCGCAGCGACAAGCCGGGGGCCGGGCTGGGGCTGCCCATCGTCGAGGAGATCGCCGCGCTGATGGGCGGGACGGTGGCGTTTGCCCCCACCTCGCCGAGTGGGTTGACGGTGCGCGTCGCCTTCCCACCCCACTGACGGCGGCTGTCCGGCTCAGAGGAACCGTTCGGGCGCGAAGGGCCGACTGTCGACGAACGGCGTCTCGCCCGACATCAGCTCGCCGATCAGACGCCCGGTCGCCGCACCGAGCGTCAGCCCGTGATGGGCGTGGCCGAAGGCGAACCAGAGCCCCTGATGGCGCGGCGCGCGGCCAATGATCGGCTTCATGTCGGGCGTGCAGGGCCGCGCTCCCCGCCACGGCGCCGGATCGAGGCGCTCGCCGAAACTCAGCAACTCGCGCGCCACCCCCTCGGCGCCATCGACCTGCGACGTATTGTCAGGCGCATCGAAACGGGCGAATTCGGCCCCCGTGGTGATGCGGATTCCCCGCCGCATCGGCGCCAGCAAGTAGCCCGCTTCAGCATCGAGCACCGGATGGTTGAGCTGCCCGTCGGGCAGCACGCGGTACTCCCGGTGATAGCCGCGCTTGATGAAGAGCGGAAAGCCATAGCCGAGCCGCCGCGTCGCCTCGTCCGCCCAGGGCCCGAGCGCCAGGACGACTTCCGCGGCGCCCGCCGCGCCGCCCTCCGTCGTCACGCTCCATCCGGCGCCGGACGCGCGCAGCGTCTGCGCATCCCCGATGGCGATGGTGCCCCCGAGGCTCTGGAACAGCCGCGCATAGGCTTCGACCAGTGCTCCGGGATCGCGGACCGTCCACGGGTCGGTCCAGTGCAACGCGCCCGCTAGCGGCAGGCGCAGTGCAGGCTCGACCCGCGCCAGTTCGGCCCCGTCGATCTGCGCGTGCGCCACGCCGTACTGCACATCGCGTTCGGCATCTGCGAAGGCAGCGTCGCGCTTGGCCGCCGTTCTGTAGACCAGCATCCAGCCCTGCCTGGCGATGAGGTCCTCCGCCCCGGCGGCCGCGATGAGGTCCGCGTGCTCCGTGACCGAATGGGCAATCATCGGCGCATACTCGGCAACTATCCTGCGATAGCGCTCCGGCGCCGAATGCCACCAGTACTGCGCCAGCGGCGACGCATAGCCGGGCAGCGCCGCAAGGTCATAGCGGCTGTCGAGACCGCGGCCGGCTGCAATGCGCAGCAGTTCACTCAGCTCGCGCGGAAATGCGCGCGGCCGAACGCCCTCGCGCTGGATGAAGCCGGCATTGCCATAGGACGTCTCACGGCCCGGCTCGCGCCGGTCAACGAGCAGCACGTTGCGACCGCGCCGCTGCAGGTGAATGGCCACGCAGACGCCGACAATCCCGGCGCCCAGCACGATGGTATCGGTCAAACTGGACCTCATGGATGCCGGCAATTCCTTCATGCACAGCGACGCCCGTCCCCCGGCATCGGCACCGCGGGCGCCAGATTGCATACCGCCCGCGGCCCTGTCGATACCATTGCCGGGGATCATCGCCGGACAGAACCTGTCGGGGGGTTGGCTTGCGCCGGGAAATGGGGGAGTGTCGGCCGGCATTGCGAGGCAGACCGGACAGCATGACCGACCACGACACGAATTTCCTCGCCGCGATCTCCGCGGCGCGGCGTCCCGAGGCCGCCTGGCGCGCGCTGGAAGGCCTGGCCGCGGCCGTCGCCGGGCATCGCCTGTTCACCGTCATGACCGTCGATATGGACGCCGGTCTCGCCCGCCGCGCCTACTCGAGCAACCCAGGCGCCTACCCGGTATCGGGCACCAAGCCGATCCACCACGACCGCTGGTTCGACATCGTCTATGGTGAGCGGCGCAGCTTCGTCGCCAACACCATCGATGACATCGCGGGCGTCTTTCCCGACTACGAACTGATCGCTTCGCTCGGCTGCGGCTCGGTCCACAACCTGCCGGTCGTGCTTGCGGGCGACCTGGTGGCGACGATCAACCTGCTCGACGTCGCGGGACACTACACGCCGCAGCGGGTCGCGGCGACCGAGCGGCGGCTGGCGATCCCTGCGCGGTTGTGCTGCGCGCTCGCCCTTTACTTCGACGCCCGGGCGGAGCTGCCCGCGTGAGCACAACGGCCGGCGACGCCGGCACAGCTTCGGACCGAAGACCCGGACGGCTGATCGGTACGATTCTCCGCCGGACCCTCGGGTTCGTCCTGACCCTGGCCGTGACCTTTATCGGCCTCACCGCCGTCACCTTCTTCATCAGCCGGCTGACCAACATCGATCCGGTTCTGGCCGTGGTGGGGGACAAGGCGACGCAGGCCGCCTACGACCAGGCCTTCCTCGCACTCGGCCTCGATCAACCCCTGCCGATGCAGTACCTGATCTACCTCAAGCGCCTCGTCACCGGCGATTTCGGCATGTCTGTGCTGACCTCACGCCCGGTCCTGACCGACCTGATGCGGGTGTTTCCGGCGACCTTCGAACTGGCCACAATTGCCACCATCATCGGCGTATTGGTCGGCGTGCCGGCCGGCGTCCTTGCAGCGGCACGCAAGGGGCGGTGGCCCGATCACGTGATCCGCGTCGTCGGCCTGTTCGGCTACTCGGTGCCGGTATTCTGGCTGGGGCTCGTCGGCCTGTTCGTCTTCTACGGCAAGCTGGGCTGGGTGTCGGGCACCGGACGGCTCGACGTGTTCTTCAACGGCATCGTCACCACACGGACGGGCGTCATTCTCATCGACTCCGCGATCGAGGGGAACTGGGAGATCTTCGGCAACGCCATCAGCCACCTGATCCTGCCGGCCAGCATCCTCGGCTATTTCTCGCTTGCCTACATCGCCCGCATGACGCGCAGCTTCATGATCGACCAGCTGAGCCAGGAATATGTCACCGCCGCCCGCATCAAGGGCAATTCCTACTGGGGCGCGGTGTGGCGGCACGCCTTCCCCAACATCATGGTGCCGCTGATCACCGTGATCGGGCTGAGCTACGCCTCACTGCTTGAGGGCGCGGTTCTGACGGAGACCGTGTTCGCCTGGCCGGGCCTCGGGCTCTACATCACCCGGGCACTGTTCAACAGCGACATGAACGCCGTGCTCGGCGGCACTGTGCTGGTGGGGGCGGTGTTCATCACCGTCAACCTCGTCTCCGACCTGCTCTACAAGCTGTTCGATCCCCGGCTGAGGTCGACATGAGCACCCCGCTGGGACAATGGCTGATGAGCGAGGCGCCCCTGTCGCGGCGCCAGGCCGTGCTGGGCAGCCTCTATCGCGGCGTGCGGGCGATATTCGCCAATCCCACGGCTCTCGCCGGCCTGTTCATCGTCGCCCTTCTCGTGGTGATGGCGGTCTTCGCCCCGTGGTTCGCCATGGGTCAGTCGCCACTGTCGCAGGATCTCGCGCAGCGCCTCGCGGCGCCGTCGCCCGAGCACTGGTTCGGGACGGACGAACTGGGCCGCGACATCTATGCCCGCACCCTCTACGGCGCCCGGGTGACGCTGACCATCGTCGTATTGGTCTCGGTGGTGGTGGTGCCGATCGGGCTCGCGGTCGGCACCGTCGCCGGCTATTTCGGCGGCTGGGTCGATGCGGTGCTGATGCGCGTCACCGACATCTTCCTCGCCTTTCCGCGCCTCGTCCTCGCGCTCGCCTTCGCGGCAGCGCTGGGGCCCGGCATCGAAAACGCGGTGATCGCCATCTCGCTGACCTCGTGGCCGGCCTATGCCCGCATCGCCCGGTCCGAGACGCTCGCCATTGCCCGCAGCGATTTCATCCAGTCGGTCGTGCTGCAGGGCGCCTCGACCGGGCGCATCCTGTTCCGGCACGTGGTACCGCTCTGCCTCTCCTCGGTGATCGTGCGGCTGACCCTCGACATGGCCGGCATCATCCTCACCGCCGCCGGCCTCGGCTTTCTCGGCCTCGGCGCCCAGCCGCCCACCGCCGAATGGGGCGCCATGGTCTCGTCCGGCCGCGACGTGATCCTCGACCAGTGGTGGGTCGCGACCATCCCCGGCCTCGCCATCTTCATCGTCAGCCTCGGCTTCAACCTTCTCGGCGACGGCCTGCGCGACGTGTTCGACCCGAAATCCCGATGACCGACCCGCTGCTCACCGTCGACAATCTGGAGGTGACGTTCCCGGGGCGCACCGGGGTGACGCGCGCCGTCCGCAATGCCTCCTTCACGCTCGGGCGCGAGCGGCTCGGGGTGGTCGGCGAATCCGGCTCGGGCAAGACCACTATGGGACGAGCCCTGCTCGGCCTCCTGCCGCACTCGGCGACGGTCACGGCGAAGACCTTGTCCTACGCCGGCAGGGACCTGCTCGCCTGCAGCGAACGCGACTGGCAGCAGTTGCGTGGCCGGCGCATGTCGATGGTGATGCAGGACCCCAAATACTCGCTCAACCCGGTGCGGACCGTCGGACAGCAGATCGGCGAGACCTGCCGGCTGCACCTCGGCTCCGACCGCCGCGACGCGCGCCGCCGCACCCTCGCCATGCTTGAGGCGGTGCAGATCCGCGACCCCGAGCTGGTCCACGATCTCCACCCCCACCAGCTCTCGGGCGGCATGGGCCAGCGGGTGATGATCGCCATGATGCTGATCGCGGAACCCGACCTGCTGATCGCCGACGAGCCCACCTCCGCCCTCGACGTCACCGTGCAGAACGAGGTGCTGCGCATTCTCGACGACCTGGTGCGCAAGCGCGGCATGGGGCTGATCATGATCAGCCACAACCTGACCATGGTCTCGAGCTTCTGCGACCGGGTGCTGATCATGTATGGCGGCAGGATCGTCGAGGAGTGTGCGGCGCGTGACCTCGGCAATGCCCGCCATCCCTACACGCGCGCTCTGGTCGCTGCGACACCCTCGCTCGATGTGCGGCGGGCCGAGCTGGCGACCGTGGTGCGCGATCCGGAGTGGCTCGCATGATCACGGTCAGGGACCTCTCCGTCACCTTCGAGGTCGGTGGCCGCGATATCCGCGCTGTCCAGGCGGTGTCCTTCGAGGTCGCACGCGGCGAGACCTTCGGCATCGTCGGCGAATCGGGGTCCGGGAAGTCGACCGTCCTCAAGGCCATCGCCGGCCTCGTCCGCTCGACCAGCGCCACCCTCGAGGTCGACGGCCGTGCAGCGGCACGGCGGCGCAGCCGGGCCGACCGGCGCATGCTGCAGTTCGTCTTCCAGGATCCTTATGGCTCGCTGCACCCGCGCAAGACCATCGACGACATCCTGCGCGAGCCGCTGGTCATCCACCGCGAGCCCGACATCGATGCGCGGGTCGCTGCGGCCATCGCCGATGTAGGACTCCTGCCCGCCCACCGCTTCCGCTATCCGCACCAGCTCTCGGGCGGGCAGCGCCAGCGCGTCGCCATCGCCCGCGCGCTGATCCTGTCGCCGCCAATCTTGCTGCTCGACGAGCCGACGTCGGCCCTCGACGTCTCGGTGCAGGCCGAAATCCTCAACCTGCTGGCGCGGCTGCGGCAGAGCTACACCCTGACCAGCATCCTCGTCAGCCACGACCTCGCGGTGGTGGCTCACCTGTGCGACCGCATCGCCATCATGCGCATGGGGCGCCTGGTCGAGATCGTCTCCGCCGATGACCTGCGCACCGGCCGGGTCACGCACGACTATTCGCGCCAGCTGCTGGCCGCCAGCCGCGGCTTTGTCAGGCAGGATGCATAGCTGCGGCTTGCAAATGTCCGACAAAAGCGCTTCTGATGGTGCAGCCCTGCTGCGCGGCCCAAACCGCTTGAACACAGCACGGCCCGTTCCAGGGAGAATTGCATGCTGAAAGCCCTCAAATACGCCCTCCTGGCGGCGACGCTGGCTTCGTCGATGCCGCTCGCGGCCTACGCCGCGACGCCCGCCGACACGCTGGTGATCGCCAAGCAGATCGACGACCTGATCTCGCTCGATCCGGCGGAAGCCTACGAACTGTCGGGCATCGAGGTGCTCGCCAACGCCTACGACCGCATCATGCGGTTCGAACCAACCGACGTGAACACCCTCGTGGGTGGCGTCGCCGAAAGCGTCACCGTCAGCGATGACGGGCGGACCTTCACCTTCAAGATCCGCGCCGGCCAGACCTTCGCCTCGGGCAACCCGATCACTGCGGCCGATGCGGCCTTTTCGCTGCAGCGCGTGATCAAGCTCGAAAAGACCCCGGTGTTCCTGCTGTCCCAACTCGGCTGGAGCAAGGACAATGTCGACACCATGGTGACGGCGCCGGATGCATCGACCCTCGTCGTCACCATCGGCGTCGATTTTGCTCCCTCGCTCGTCTACGCGCTCCTCGGCTCGGTGGTCGGCTCGGTGGTCGACAGCAAGCTGGCGATGGAGCACGAGACTGACGGCGACTTCGGCTACGCCTGGCTGAAGACCAACTCGGCCGGCTCGGGCGCCTATGTCGTCCGCTCCTGGACGCCCAACGAGTCGGTCGTGCTGGAAGCCAACCCGAACTATCGTGGCGGCGCCGCAAACCTCAAGCGCGTCATCCTCCAGCACGTGCCCGAGGCCTCGGCCCAGCGCCTGCTGCTCGAGAAGGGCGATGTCGATATCGCCCGCAACCTGACGCCCGACCAGATCGCCGCGATTGCCGGCAATGCCGACATCAAGGTGACCTCGATCCCCGAGGCCCTGCTCTACTACGTCGGGCTCAACCAGAACACCAAGGAACTGCAGGACCCCCGCGTTCGGCAGGCCCTGCGCTACCTGGTCGACTATGACGGCATGGCGAACTCGTTCCTCAAGGGCAGCGCGCAGGTGCACCAGTCGTTCTGGGCCACCGGCTTCTGGGCCTCGTATGACGAGAACCCGTACACGTTCGATCCGGCCAAGGCCAAGGAACTGCTGGCCGCGGCCGGCTATCCCGACGGCTTCTCGCTCGACCTCGACGCGCCGAACTTCGCGCCCTTCACCAACCTGGCACAGACCGTCCAGGCGACATTCGCCGAAGGCGGGGTCAAGGTGAATATCGTCTCATCCGAGATGGCGCCGATGCTGACCAAGTACCGGGCGCGCGGACACCAGGCGCTCATGGTCTACTGGGGTCCGGACTACATGGACCCGCACACCAATGCCGACGGCTTCGTCACCAACACCGACAACACCGATGCGGCAACCGGCGGCAAGCCGCTCGCCTGGCGCAACAGCTGGGATTCGCCCGAACTCACGGCGATGACTGCGGCTGCCGCCAAGGAACGCGACGAGGCCACCCGCAAGCAGATGTACATCGATCTGCAAAAGAAGGTGCTCGACGAGGGCCCGTACATCATCAGGTTCCAGTCCACCTCGCAGCGGGCTGAACGCGCCAATGTCGAGGGCTTCGTCCAGGGCTCGTCCTCGGACATCGTCTACTACAACCTGACCACCAAGTAAGGACGGGAGGGTGCCGGGCTTTCTCGACCGGCACCGTGCCGCCCGGCTGATGCAGGACGAGGGTCTCGACGCCCTCGTCCTCGCCCAGCCGGAATCGATCATCTACGCCACCGGCGCGTTTCCGGGGGTGGCGACATACTGGCGGCGCGCCGGTGCTGCTTTCGTGCTGGTCCCGGCCGATCCCGCAGCACCGCTCGCAGCCGTGGTTGGCGACCTGCAGGCCAGCGGCTTTGCACGACAATCCGGCATTGCCGAGGTCCGCACCCATCGGCTCTGGGTCGAGACCGGACGCTTTCCCGAACCGCTACCCGACCTGCCGCTGCGCCAGCCCCGCCCGGCCCAGTACGACCTCGCCGTCGCGCTCGACCAGCTGCGCGACTGTCTCGCCGAACGCCGCCTCCTGAACGGCCGGATCGGCCTCGAACTCGGTTTTGTACCCGCCGCCGACTTTCCGGCCTTCGTCGCTGTTCCGGTCGCCTGGCAGGACTGCACCCGGCTGGTGGAGCGGCTGCGGGCCATCAAGACACCGGCCGAGATCGAGCGGCTGCGCCATGCGGCCCAGTATGCCCGCGCCGGCCTGACCCACCTGCTCGAGAGGGCCGAACTCGGAATGGACGCGGCGCAGCTGACCGCCATCTGGCGCACCGGGGCGCTGGCCGAAGCCAATCACCGCGGCCATCCGGAACCGCAGTCGAGCTGGGCCTACATATCGGTCGCCGGCGACGGCTTTGCGCCCGGCGGCCCGCTCGAGGACGGCGATCTCGTCAAGATCGACGTCGGCTGCGTCGTCGCCGGCTACAGTTCGGATGGCGGCCGTACCGCCGTCGCAGGTACGCCGCACCCAGAGGCGCAACGCGTCCATGACGCACTCCGGCGCAGCTTCGAAGCGGGCTTTGCGTGCCTCACACCCGGCACCCCGCTGGCCGAAATCTACCGGGTGACGGCGACACGGATGTGGGACCAGGGCTTCGAGGCCTACGGGCGCGGCCATTTCGGTCATGGGGTCGGTGCCTCGATCTGGAGCGAGGAATGGCCCTTCATCGCCGCCGGGTCCGACGCCGTGCTCGAGCCCGGCATGGTGATGGCCTTCGAGACGCCCTGGTACATCGACGGCCTCGGCGGCTTCATCATTGAGGACCAGGTGCTGATCACCGATGCCGGCTGCGAGGTCATGGCCCCCCTGCCGCGCGAACTGCTGCCGATCAGCCGAGCGCCGCGCCGATCCGCCTGACCGCGGCGAGCGTCGCCTTCGTCCAGCCCGGGTTGACGAAGTGCGGCCAGCTCGAGAGCTTCACCACCACCGTCCGGCGGGCGAAGTCGATGTGGATGAGCTGCCCGAAGACGCCACGCGCCATCAGGTTGCGGCCCACCTCGTCCTCCACCCAGAACTGGTTGCGATAGCCACCGCGCGGCAGCACGGCGTCATAGGGCGCGCCGAACACGGCATGGTCAGCGCTCCGGGTCGCCGCGATCCAGTCCTCGGGCACGATCCCGGCACCATGGTCGAGGATCATCTGTCCGAAACGACCGTAGTCGCGCAACGTCGCGCTGAGCCCGCCATCGCCGAGGGCAAAGCCCGCGGCGTCGACGGTGATGTTGCCACTTTCCTCCATGCCGAGGGGCTGCCAGAGCATCTCCGACAGCAGGTCCGGGAGGCGCCCACCGGTCGCCCGTTCCAGCACCAACGCCAGGACGTCGGTCTCGATGGACCGGTAGCTGAAGCGGCTGCCATGTGGGGCTTCGACGACGTCGAGGCAGCCGATCAGTTCGAGCACCGTGCCCGGCCAGCGCACGGCCGCATCGGGGGGCGGTTTCCACCCTGCCGCGACATCGAGCCGTGCCATGCCGGATCGGGGATCCGTATAGTCCTCGGTGAAGCGCACCCCGCTGGTCATGTCGAGCACATGCCGGAGGCGCGCGCCGAGATAGGCGGTATCGGCGAGTTCCGGGACGATCGTGGCGAGTTCGGTCTCCGTTGCGATCACGCCTCTGCCGGCGAGGATGCCGGCCAGCACTCCGACGAACGATTTCGCCACGGATTGTGACAGGTGCAGCGTGCGCTCGTGCATACCGTTGAGATAGCGCTCGTAGGCGACAGCGCCGTCTCTGAGGACCAGCAGGCCATCGGTGAAGCTCTCCTCGAGAAAGCCGAGAAGCGGTATCGCGGTGCCGCCGAAACCCTCCACCGGCAGGTCGTCGAGCTGCTCCTCCCGGCGCGGCAGGTCCCGCACCGGTCCGCGCCCCCGCCAGATCTCGGCCGTGGGGAGGATTTCGCGCACATGCTGGAACGACCAGCGGTTCCACGGCGGGCGATCCCAGTCGGACTTCGCCATCACCGTGCCGGACCCGCCCCACCGGGATGCGCCGGCCGGCGAATCCCCCACGTCATGGCTTGCCATCCCCCACCCCCTGCGGCACAGCTAGGGCCCGCACTCGCCTGCGCCCGCCGACGACTGTCAGCATGCGCGGCCCGCCCGCACAAGGTCGCCCGAACCCCAAGGACCGTCGTGACTGCTCCAATCCCCTTCTTCGATGGCCATAACGACTTCCTGCTGCGCCTCTACAATGCGCCGGCCGAGCGCGAGGCGCTGTGGCTCGGCGCAACGGGCACCGGCCACCTCGACCTGGGCCGCATGCGCAAGGGCGGTTTCGCCGGAGGCTTCTTCGCCATCTGGGTTCCCTCCCCCAGCAAGGGCGCCGCACTCGACTACATGTCGATCATGGCCAAGGCGCCCTTCGAGGTGCCGCTGCCCGATCTGATGCGGCACGACGTGGCGCAGCCGGTGGCCCTCGCCATGGCCGGCCACCTGCACTGGATGGAGCGCGTCGCACCGGACGACTTCGCCATCTGCCGCACCGCCGCCGCCGCGCGGGACGCCATGGCGTCGGGCCGGATCGCGGCGATCATGCACATGGAAGGGGCCGAAGCGATCGCTGCCGATCTCGATGCGCTCTACCTTTTCCACGCCATGGGCCTGCGCTCGCTCGGCCCGGTGTGGAGCCGGCCGACCGTATTCGGGCACGGCGTCCCGTTCAGGTTCCCCGGCACGCCCGATATCGGGCCGGGCCTCACCGAGGCCGGCAAGGACCTCATCCGGCTATGCAACCGGCTGGGCATCATGATCGACCTGTCGCACATGAACGAGGCCGGCTTCAACGACGTTGCGCAGCTCTCGACCGCGCCGCTGGTTGCGACCCACTCCAACGCCCACGCGCTTACCGCCTCGCCGCGCAACCTGACCGACCGGCAGCTCGACATCATCCGCGACACGGGCGGCATGGTGGGGCTCAACTTCTCGACATCGTTCCTCAACCCCGACGGCATGGGCACTTCCGCCATCGGCTGGGAGGCGCTGCTACGCCATCTCGACTATCTGATCGACAGGCTCGGCGAGGACCACGTGGGGTTGGGCTCGGACTTCGACGGCTGCACCGTCCCCGACCCGATCGGTGACGTGACCGGCGTGCCGAAACTGTTCGAGGCATTGTCTGCCCACGGCTACGACGCTCCGCTGCTCGCGAAACTGGCGCGCGAGAACTGGCTCGCCTGCCTCGAGCGCAGCCTCGGCGCCTGAACGGGCGCCGTCGGCCCCTTCAGTCGGGCAGCACCACACCGATCTTGGCGAGCAGGCCACCGTCGACCTTGTATTCGCCGCCGGTGCAGAACGCGGCGCGCGGACCGGCGAGGAAGGCAACCATCGCGCCCACGTCCTCCGGCAGGCCGACACGGCCGATCGGATGGGCGGCGCCCCAGCTGGCAATCACCTGGTCCTCGGTGTGGCCATCGAGGTTTTCGGAGGCGGCAAAGCGCAGCATCGGGGTATCGATCGAGCCGGGGCAGACGGCGTTGACCCGGATGCCGTCCCTGGCGTGATCGAGCGCCATGGCGCGGGTCAGCGCTAGCATGCCGCCCTTCGAGGCGACATAGGCCGCGACATTGGTCTGGCAGGCGATCCCCTGCACCGAGGCGATGTTGACGATGGCGCCGCCACCGCGCTTCTGCATCTGCGGGATGGCGTAGTGTCCGGTGAGGTAGGCGCCCTTGAGATTAATGGCGAGCGTCCGGTCCCAGCCCTCCTCGTCCATCGTCACCACCGTGCCATAGGGCTGGATGGCGGCGCTGTTGACCACGATGTCCACGCCGCCCCAGCGCGAGACGGTCTGCGCCACCAGCCGCTCGACATCGGCGGAGCGGCTGACATCGCCCACGACATGAGAGGCCCGCCCGCTCCCCAGCCGGGCCACCGCGGCCTCGAGGGCCGCCTCGTCGGGGCCGAACAGCACCAGGTTCGCCCCTTGCTCCGCAAGGGCAACGGCAGAGCCGAAGCCGATCCCCGTCGCGCCGCCAGTGACGATCGCAATCTTGCCGTTGAGTTCCCCAGTCATCTGCTTCCTCCGCCTGCCCCCCGGTTGCTCCGGGGGCTGATTCCGCCGTGACACTAGCGACCGCCCGGCGCGATGCCAAACCGGCACAAGGACTCAGGCGGCCGATGGGCTCGGCGTCCCCGAGGCGGAAGGATCGTCGGGCGGCACGTTCAGCGCCTCGGCATAGGCCGCCGAAAGCAGCCGGTACGAGCGGGAGTTGAAGGCGAGCACGGTGACCGCGACGCCGAGCAGACCGGCAAGCGTGAACACCAGCGCGATGCCGCGGGCCGGCCCCGTGCCGAACCAGCCGCCGATCGCCTCAGCGCCGAAGCCGACGGTCATGAACGGGATCACCACGAACTCGGTCAGCGGACCGATGAGAAAGGCGGTGAGCGGCGAGGCCGCCTGCTCCACCGACTGCGCGAGGCCGAAGACGCGGCCCTGCCGCTCGAGCGGCACCACCTTCTGCAGCGTCGTGTGCTCGGCCGCCTCGGCATAGGGACCGAGCAGCATCCAGATGAAGCAGCCCGCAACCAGCAGCCAGTAGGAGTGCTGGATGGCGAATACGCAGCACACACTCCAGGTGATGAGGTTGACCAACAGCAGCGTCCTGAGAGGCCGGCTCCCGAGCCCGGTGCGCGCGATGACGATGCCGCTGATGATGAAGGCAGTCGAGAGCACCCCGAAGGTCAGCCCCCAGACCTCGACCGAGACCAGCGACAACCCGTAGGCATCGAGCAGCGCCATGAAGATGCCGCCGAGGAAATTGTTGAAGGTCGCGAACAGGATCAGCGCAAACAGGCCAGGCACCGCCCCGACGACGCGAATGGTCCCGGCAATGTCGACGCGCTTCGGCTCCGGCGGCACATCCGGATCGGGCGCCGGCCGCCCTTCGTCGATGCCGATCATCGCCATGTGGAAGAACGTCAGCGCCGTGAACAACAGTGCCAGCGGCATGACGAGCAGCATGCCGCCCCAGGCGACGAGAAAGCCACTGATCACCGAAGTGGTGAGAAAGCCGATGCCACTCACCATCCCGACGAGGCCATTCGCCTTGTCGCGCCGGTCCTCGGGGATCAGCATCGTGACCAGCGTGGGTAGCGCGATGCTGCGGATATTGCCGGCAATCACGCCCAGCATCACCAGCAGCACGAACCCCCAGAGTACCGGACCGTAGGGATCGGCGAAACTCGCGGCGGGCGCGAGCAGCAGCAGCACCAGCGACAAAGCATAAAAGCCCATCGACACCAGGCTCGAGCCCATCATCGCGGCCTTCTTGGAATTGTGGTCGACGATGGAACCGAACCAGATGCCGAATGCCGCCGTCAGCACCAGGTCAATGCCGGCGATCATCCCTGTCGCGAACACCGACTGGGTTTCGATGAACACCCAGAAGGTGATGGCGAACCACACCGTGAAGTTGGTGATGTTGGCGACGAGGTTGTTGCCGAGGATCTGGTGAAACGGGTTCATGGCGCGCATCCTCGGGTTGCGGGTACCATTGGTAGCCAAACATGGCGCCCCTGCCTACCTCGGGACAAGCGCTGATCCGCCGGCCTGCCCTCTCAGCCGTTGAACGCGCGAAGGGCCTCATAGAGTTCCCGGTACTTGCCGAAGCGCTCGGCATAGTAGCCGGAGAGCGCCGGATCGGGCTCGAACGTCCGGTCGAACCGCACCAGGCCGTCGACGGCCTCCGGCAGCGAGGCCATCACGCCGCTGCCGAGCCCGGCGAGGATCGCCGCACCCACCGCCGCCGAATCGGCGACCGCGGTGCGGCGCAGGGCGAAGCCGAGCGCATCGGCCCGGATCTGGCACCAGGGGTCTGAGCGCGAGCCGCCGCCCCCGATATTGGCGCGCGCAAGGCGGAGTCCGGCCGAGGCCTCCAGCGCCTCGAAGGCCCAGCGCACCGAGAGCGCGACGCCTTCCATCACCGCCCGCACCATCTCGGGTGCCCCGGCGCGCGTGTCGAGCCGGGCGAAGACACCACGCGTTGCGCTGTCCCAGATCGGTGCCCGCTCGCCAGCGAGATGCGGCAGGAACAGCGGCACCGCGCTCGAGGGCGCCACCCCGGCGGCCAGGTCCGACATCTCGGCCGGACTGCGGCCGAGCACCTGGCCAAGCCAGGCCAGCGCCGCGCCACCGGTCTGGGTTGGCGCCGCGTGCATGACGATTCCGCCATAGGGTGGAAACACGATGACGCCGGGCGTCGGGTTGATTCGCGAGGAGATGATGCCCGGGATTTCGCTTGTGCCGCTCTGGCACATGGCGTCGCCCTCGCGCACCACGCCGACCCCGAACATGCCGCCCCAGGCATCCATTGCCCCCACCATCACCGGCGCGCCAGCGCCGGGACGCCCGGACCGGACGCGACCGACCACGTGGTGGAAGGCAAAGAGCGGCGGCAGCCGCTCGGCCGCGCCCGGCACGAGATCGAGCAGCGGCGCGACATAGCCGTCGCGCCCGACGAGGCCGACCGCCGACACCGGGTCCCCCGCCACCTCGCCGGTGAGTTGCAGCGCGCAATAGTCCTTGGGTAGCAGCACGTGGCGCGTCGCCGCCCAGACCTCTGGTCGCACCCGTGCGACATGCGCCATGCGCGACAGGGCGTGGCTCGCATCGACCGGGATCGGCGCCCCGAACCAGGCCAGCTTGTCCGCCGGCGCGATGCGCGCCTCGAGTGCCGCCGCATCGGCCGCGGCGCGCGTATCCTGCCAGACGATGGCGGGAAGCAGCGCCCGGCCCGCCGCATCGACGAAGACGTGGGTATTGACCTGCGAGCAGAGCCCGATCCCCTGCAGCCCGGAGAGGTCGTGCGCCGCGGCGAAGGCCTCGAGCGCGGCATCGATCGCGTCCATCCAGTCCGCCGGATCCTGCTCGGCGAGGCCGGGCGCGGGCCGCCGGACCGGGTAGGCGCGGGCAAAGGACGCCAGCCGGTTGCCGCGGCGATCGACGAGGATCGCCTTCGTCGCCGTGGTGCCGATGTCGATGCCGATCAGGCACTCGCTAGCCAAGCCATCCTCCTTCGGCGCCCCTGCGCCCAAATGTGCGTAGCAGCCGCTGCGCCGCTCCCTTATAGTGCTCTGAGGCGTAAGGAAAACAACCGTCAGGCGCCGGGCAGCGCCGACGGACGGGCAAGGCCGACGCCACCTTGCCTCCAGGAGGACTAACCCCATGCTCAGCAGCTTCAACCGGACCGTTCGCGGTCTCGTCCTTGCCGGCGCCGCTTTGGCGGCCGCAGCGTTTGCCGGCCCCGCCCTCGCCCAGTCGAAGGTGGCCGTCATCACCCCCTACCTGGCCCAGCCGGGCACCCAGTTCTATGTCGAGGCCTTCCAGGCCGTCGCCAAGGAAAAGGGCTGGGATGTCAACGTCATCGACACCTCCGGCGACGTCGCCGCGGTGATCAGTCGCATTGAGGACGTGGTCAACCAGGGCGTCGACGCCATCGTCATCAACGTCGATCCGGCCCAGGTCACCGCCGGCCTTCAGTCGGCCAAGAACGCCAACATCCCGGTAGTCGGCATGGATGCCGGCAGCGACCCGCTGCTCGCCACCAATGTCACCTCTGACGGTGTTGCGATGGCGGAGACCACCGCCACCTACGTTGTCGATCGCATCGGCGCCAAGGGCAACGTAGTGATGTTCGTCTTCGACGCCTTCCCGCCCGTGCAGATCCGCGGCGCCAAGGCCGACGAGATCTTCGCCGCCAATGCCGACATCAAGGTGCTGGACCGCATCACCCCGGACGTCTCTGACGGCGGCATCGCCGATTCGCGGGCCAAGATGGAAGCCGTGCTCGCCGCCAATCCGGCGTCCGGCAGCATCAGCGCCGTGTGGGCGGCCTGGGACCAGCCGGCGCTCGGCGCACTGCAGGCCATCGAGGCCGCCGGCCGTCAGGGCGAGGGCATCGTCATCACCGGCATCGACGCCAACCCGCAGGCGCGCGAGGAAGTCGCCAAGGGCGGTAACCTCGAGGCGACCGTGGCGCAGGACTTCACCGGCATCGGCACCGCCGCAGCCGAAGCGGTGGCCAAGCTCCTCGCCGGTGAGACCATCGCCGACCCGGTGATCTTCGTCCCCACCAAGCTGGTGACGAAAGAGAACGCGGCCAACTGAGCATGGCGGGGGGCCGAGCGCGCTGCTCACCCCTCCCAGCCTCCCCCGTGACGGGGGAGGCACCCTGCCGCGTATCTAGCGCTATCCCGCGCTTTCGCCAGAACACACCTCCCACGTGAAGGGGGCGGCGGAGCTGGACGCCCTTCCTGCCCGGTCCGGTCAACTGAACTGACGCCCATGACCCTGCTCTCCCTCAGCCATGTCGCCAAGGCCTATGCCGGCGTGCCGGCCCTGAGCGATGTGAACCTCACGCTCGCTGCGGGCGAGATCCATGCGCTGATGGGTGAGAACGGCGCCGGCAAGTCGACACTGATCCGGATCCTCGCAGGGGTGATTCAACCCGACCGGGCGACGATCGAGATGGACGGCAGACCCGTCACCTTCGAGAGCCCGGGCGCAGCGCACCGGCTGGGGCTGCGCTTCATCCACCAGGAACTCAACACCGTCCCGGCCCTGTCGGTCGCCGAGAACATCTTCGTCGGCCGCCGCTATCCGACGCGGGCCGGAGTGTTCGTCGACTGGAGACAACTGCACGCCACGGCCCGCGCGGCGCTGGACCGGCTCGGCATCACCCATGTCGACACCCGCCGCAAGATGGGCAGCCTGTCGATCGGCGACCAGATGCTGGTGCGCATCTCGAGCGCCTTTCTGAGCGAGGCCGGCGCTCCGGCCCGGCTCTACGTCATGGACGAGCCGACGGCGGCGCTGACGCGCGAGGAATCGGAGCGCCTGTTCCGGGTACTGCGCGAGATCCGCGCCGGTGGCGGGGCGGTGCTCTACGTGTCGCACCGCATCGATGAGGTGATGGCGCTGTGCGACCGGGCGACCGTGTTGCGCGACGGCACTACCATCGACACCGGCCGGGTCGCCGAGATCACCCACGACGACCTCGTGGCCCTGATGATCGGCCGCAAGGTCGGGGAGGCCTATCCACCCCCGGCCACCCGTCCATCGGGCGAGGTGGCGCTGGTTGCACAGGGGATCGGGAACGGCGCGCTCGCGGACGTGACACTCAGGGTCGGCAAGGGCGAGATCGTCGGCATTGCCGGACTGTCCGGCTCGGGGCAGCGCGAACTGCTGCGCACCCTGTTCGGCGACCTGCCGCTGCGGCGCGGTACGCTCGAACTCGATGGCCGGCCATATCACCCGAAGAGCCCCGCCGACGCCTGGCGCGCCGGCTTTGCCTACGTGCCGCGCGAGCGCCGCTCCGAGGGGCTGGTGCTGAGCCGGCCGATCTTCGAGAACGTCACCCTCGCCCATCTGGCCAGCCAGAGCCTCGGCGGCACCTTCCTCCGGCCTCGCGCCGAACGGGCCTTCGCCGCCCGCCTCGGCGGCGACGTGCGCCTGCGGGCCACCGGTCCCGGCCAGCTGGCGTTGCAGCTGAGCGGCGGCAACCAGCAGAAGGTGGTGTTCGCCCGAGCGCTGAGCGGCAATCCGCGTGTGCTGCTGCTTGACGAGCCGACCCGCGGCGTCGACGTCGGCGCCAAGTTCGACATCTACTCGATCATCCGCGACATGACGGCGAACGGCATGGCGGTGATCCTCGTGTCATCGGACCTTCCCGAACTGATCGGCATGTGCGATCGCATCGCCATCATGCGGGAGGGCAGAATGACCGGCACGGTTTCAGCGCGCGGCCTCAACGAGGAGACGCTGCTCAACCTGTGCTACGGGCGTGGCGCGGAGGCTGCGGCATGATGGCCCTCGCCCTGCTGCGCCGGTACGGCACGCTGATCGGCTTTGTCCTCATCCTCGCTGTGTTCTGGATCAGCCTTCCGGAAACCTTCATGACAGCCCGCAACTGGCTCAACACCACACAGCAGCTCTCGATGCTCATGGTGGTGGCGGCCGGCATGACCATCGTCATGGCCATGGGCGATTTCGACCTCAGCGTCGGCTCGGCGGCGAGCCTAGCCGGCATCGTCGCCGGAGCGCTGTTCATCGCCGGCTATCCGCCCGCCATGGCGGTCGGCGCCGCGCTCGCGATCGGGCTCGCCGGCGGGGCAATCAACGGTGTCCTCGTCAGCGTCATCGGCATCCTGCCCTTCATCGCCACCCTCGCCACCCTCACCATCTATTCCGGGCTCGCCTTCGTGATCAGCGGCGGCAAGACCATTTCCGGCAAGTCGATCCCCGAGAGCTTCGGCAACTTCGCCCGCGAGGGCCTGCCGCTCGGCGAGGTCGGCGGCGTGGCGCTGATGCTGCCCAACCTCACCATTGTCGCCGTTGCCGTGGTCTTCCTCGTCTGGGTGCTGCTCGAGCAGACCACCTTCGGGCGGCGCCTCTACGCCATCGGCGGCAACATCGAGGCCGCCTACCTGAGCGGCGTGCCGGTCCGCCGGCTGAAGCTCGCCGCCTTCGCGCTGACCGGGCTGAGCGCCGCAGGAGCCGGGCTGATGTACGCGAGCCGCGTCGCCTCGGCCAATCCGACCCAGGGCAGTGGACTGATGCTCAATGCAATCGCCGCGGTGTTCCTCGGCATGACGATGAGCGAACAGGGCGAGCCGCGCATCCTCGCCACCGTCATCGGCGTGCTGATCCTCGGCGTGCTCGACAACGGCCTCACCCAGCTCGCCGTCGACAGCTACATCCGGCAGATCCTCGTCGGCGCCATCATCGTCCTCGCCGTCTCCGCCGGGGCCCTCGGCAAACGCGGCCGGCGCTGACTCAGCGCGCCGGCCCGAGCGCCGCCGTGAGTTCTGGCAACAGCGTGAAGATGTCGCCGACCAGCCCGTAATTGGCCAACTGGAAGATCGGTGCCGAAGGGTCGGAATTGATGGCGACGATCACCTTGGCATCCTTCATGCCGGCCAGGTGCTGGATGGCGCCCGAGATGCCGCAGGCGATGTAGAGATCGGGCGCGACGATCTTGCCCGTCTGGCCGACCTGCAGGTCGTTGGCCGCATAGCCCGCATCGACCGCCGCCCGGCTGGCGCCGATCGCAGCATTCAGCGCCACCGCGAGCGGCATCAGCAGCGCATCGAACTGCGCCTTGCTGCCGAAAGCGCGGCCACCCGAGACGACAATCCGCGCCGCCGTCAGCTCAGGCCGGTCCGACGCGACGCTGCGGTCCTCGATCAGCCGGACCAGCCCGGGATCGCCGGCCGCCGCCACCGCGACGATCTCGGCGGCGTTGCCTGCCGGGGCCGCCGCGAAGGCACTGGCGCGGACGGTCATCACCAGCTTTGCGTCGCCAGAGCGCACGATCTCGACGGCATTGCCGGCATAGATCGGGCGACGAAAGGTCTCCGGTCCCTCGACGGCAATGACATCGGAGACCTGCATGACATCCAGTAGAGCGGCGACGCGCGGCAGCACATCCTTTCCGGTGCTGGTCGCGGCGGCGACAATTGCGCCGTAGCCGGCGGCGAGATCGATGAGCAGCGACGCGAGCGGCTCGGCGAGGCCGGCGCCATAGCGCGCCTCATCGGCGAGCAGCACGCGCTCGACACCGGCAAAGCCGGCGGCCGCCGTGGCTGCGCCGCCACAGCCCGTGCCGGCGACCAGCACATGCACCGGCTGGCCCAGCGCCAGCGCGGCGGTCAGCGCCTGGGCGGTCTGCGGATCGAGGGTCGTATTGTCGTGTTCGGCGAGGAGGAGCGTGGTCATCAGATCACCTTGGCTTCGTGCCGGAGCTTGTCGACCAGTTCGGTGACGGTGGCCACCATCACTCCCGCCTGTCGCTGCGGCGGCTCCTCGGTCCGCAGCACGGTGAGGCGCGGCGAGAGGTCGAGCCCGAGCTCGGCGGCCGTGAGTTTGGCGAGCGGCTTGCTGCGCGCCTTCATGATGGCGGGTAGCGCCGCAAACCGCGGCGTGTTGAGCCTGAGGTCGACGGTCACCACTGCGGGCAGGGTCAGATCCACCACCCGAAGGCCGCCATCGACCTCGCGCGTGACGCGCACCGTCTCGCCGGCGATCTCGATGCCACTCGCGAAAGTCGCCTGCCCGCGCCCCATCAGCGCCGCCAGCATCTGGCCGGTCTGGTTGGCGTCATCATCGATCGCCTGCTTGCCCAAGAGCACGAGGTCTGCCGCCTCGCGTTCGGCCAGCGCCCGCAACACCTTGGCGACGCCGAGCGGCTCGGTGCGCCCTTCGTGCTGGACGAGGATCGCCCGATCGACCCCGAGGGCGAGGGCCTGGCGCAGCGTATCCTCGGCCTTGGCCGGCCCGACCGAGACGGCGACGACCTCGCTCGCGACGCCAGCCTCCTTGAACCGCACCGCCTGCTCGACGGCGATCTCGTCGAACGGATTCATCGCCATCTTGACGTTGTCGAGCTCGACGCCCGAGCCATCGCGCTTGACGCGGATGCGGAAATTCGCGTCGACGACGCGCTTGACTGCGACCAGTATCTTCATGGTCCGTTATCCTTTCAGTACGGCCCCGCCGCGACCGCGGCCACGTGCCCGGCAAAGCCGGGCGTCGCCATCAGGGCACGACAGCGGGCAAAGCGGTTGCTGGCATAGGCCCAGAAATCGTCGGCGGGATTGCCGTTGGCATGCTGGATCAGGCCCCACAATGTCCAGAGCAGATCGCACATCGCCTTGTATATGACCATTCGCCCGCGCTCGTCGTGACGCGGCTCGGTGCCGAAATAGCCCGCGAGCAGTTCCTCGTCCTGGCCGGCATCGAACCCGCCCTCGACCGATAGATCGCCCAGATCCCACATCGGATCGTTCATGCCGGAGTACTCCCAGTCGACAATCCACATGCGTTCCCCGGTATCGAGCAGGTTTTCGCACAGCGGGTCGCAATGGCAGGCAACGAGCGGCAGCGGATGCGCGGCGAGCGCGGCGCGCACCGTCTCGGCCTCGCCGAGCACGTCGTGATAGCCCTCGGGCAGGTCAACGGTGCGGGTCGAGAGCAGCCTCAGATAGTCGTCGATCATGGCGAACAGCTCGAAGCGGAAATCGAACCGGGCTCCCGAGCGATGCAGCCGGCGGAAGGCCTCGCCGGCCCGGCGGGGCGCCCCGGAACGCGCGCGGAACATTGCCGGCGACATGGTCTCGACGCCATCGAGAAACGCCGTCACCAGCACGCCGCTGGCGGGATCGGCGAACAGCACCTCGGGGCTGACCCCGGCCCGGGCCGCTTCCCGTGCCGCCTGCGCCTCGTTGGCTCGGTTGATGTACTCTTCGGTGCCCTTGCCTGGAAGGCGAAGGCACAAGACCCCGGCGCCGGCCACCCGGAAGACCCGGTTGGTCAGCCCGCCGAGCCGCGTGATGGCGGCGCCCTCCCAGCCGCCATAGGCGGGGATGGCGAGAAGCGCCCGGCGCGCGTCGTCGATGTCGCTCATGCCTTGAGCCGCTCCATCTTCGCATCGTAGAGGACGCGCGGTCCGCGCGTCGCTGCGTAGGCCCGGCCGAACGCCTCGATGACGAAGTCCCTGCGATCGCCCTGGGTTACCGGCAGATAGCCGAAGCCGATCGACTTGCCGAGGTGATGGCCGAAGCCGGCGCTGGACAGCGACCCCACCACCTTGCCATCGGCGATCACCGGCTCGCCGCCATGCAGCGGCACAAACCCCTCGAGCGTAAAGGTGACCAGCCGCCGCGACGGCCCGGCAGCCTTGAGCGCGGCGAGGGCCTCCCGGCCGGAGAACTCGGGCTTGCCCAGATCGACGGCAAAGCCGAGACCCGCCTCGTACGGGTTGGTGTCGGGGGTGATGTCCCCCGACCAGTACAGATAGCCCTTTTCGAACCGGCAGCTCTCGATCGCCCGGTAGCCCGCATTGGCGATGCCATAGGGCTCGCCCGCCGCCCACAGCGTCTCGTAGACATGGGCGGCGAACTCCTGGGGAATATAGAGTTCATAGCCCAGTTCGCCGACATAGCCGATGCGGACCGCCAGGGCGCGGGCCCAGCCGATCTCGATCTCGCGCGCGGCGAGGAACGGATGGGCGGCGTTCGACAGATCGCTGTCGGACACCGACTGCAGCACCTCGCGCGCCTTCGGCCCACAGATGTTGATGGTGGCGTACTGGCCGGTGACATCCCGGATCTGGACCCCCGGCGGCAGCTGCGCCCGGATCCAGGCGCCGTCGCGGATGCCGAAGCCCGACCCGGTCACGACGAGGAAGTGTTCCGGCCCCGCATGGACGATGGTCAGGTCGGCCTCGATGGTGCCGCGCGCATTGCAGAGCTGGGTGTAGACGGCACTGCCGGGCGCCTCCGGCACCTTGTTGGCCGCGATCCGGTCGAGAGCCGCCTGCGCGCCGGGGCCCGTGACCTCGAACTTGACGAACGAGGTCTGGTCGATGAGCGCCACGCGGTTGCGGATCGCTTCGACCTCGCGCGCGACCGCTCCGAACCAGTTGGGCTTGCCTTCGAAACTCGGCACGTCGTGGCGATCCTCGCCCGGAGCAGCGAACCAGTTCGGCCGCTCCCAGCCGAATTTCTGGCCGTTGACGGCGCCCATGGCGGTGAGGCGATCATGGAGCGGCGAGCGCCGCAGCGGCCGGGCCGAATGCTGCTCCTCGTTGGGCCAGTGGATCTTGTAGTAGGCGCCATAGGCCTCGATGGCACGCTCCTCGAGATATCGCCCCTGGGCCTGCACCGGGCCGAAGCGGCGCACGTCGAACTGCCACAGGTCCATTCCGGGATCGCCCTCGACGATCCAGTTGGCCAGCGCCTCGCCAGCACCACCCGAAGCGGCGATGCCGGCGGTGAAGCCGCAGGCGAGGTAGAAGTTGTCCAGTTCCGGCGCCTTGCCCATGATCGGCTCGCCATCGGCCGAGACCGGGATCGGGCCGTTGATCACCGTCTGGATTCCGGTCTCGTCGAGCACCGGCAGCCGCTTGGCCGCGAGGCTAGCGAACAGCGCCAGGCGGTCATAGTTGGCGTCGAACAGTTCGCGCCCGAACTCGAGCGGCGGCAGGCCGCGCCAGCAGCCCCGGGTGCCTTCCTCCCAGCCGCCGATGGCAAAGCTCCCGGTATCGGGCTTGAGGTAGAAGTTCCTGTCCGGATCGCGCAACGTAGTGAGGTTGTCGGGCAGGTCGAGCGTCTTCTCGGTGAGGAAGTACTGGTGCTCGACCACTCCAGCCGCGATCGCAACGCCTGCCATCTCGCCCACCCGCTTGGCCCAAAGTCCGGCGCAGTTGACAAGGACGTCGCAGCCGATGGTGCCGTGATCGGTGACCACCCCGACCGCTTGCCGGCCGGCAGTGATGATATCGGTAACGGTGACGCCTTCCTCGATCTCGACGCCGCCGGCGCGGGCTGCGCGGGCATAGGCCTGCGTCAGCCCATAGGGATCGACATAACCGTCACCCGCGATGTAGGCGGCCCCTTCGATACCGTCGGTGGTGATGAAGGGAAACAGCGCCTTCGCCGCTTCGGCCGAGAGCGCATCGCACTCGACGCCGAAGCTCTTGGCCTGCGTCATCGAGCGGCGGACCTCGCTCCAGCGATCCGGCGAGGAGGCAAGGCGGAGCGAGCCGACCTTGTGCCACTGGATGGCATTGCCGGTCTCGGCCGCCAGCCGGTCGAACACCGCCACAGAGGCCTGCATCAGCCGCGTCAGGTTGCGCTTGCCGCGCAACTGCCCGACGAGGCCCGCCGCGTGCCAGGTGCAGCCCTCGGTGAGCTGGCGCTTTTCGAGCAGCAGCACATCGCGCTCGCCCTTGCGGCTCAGCGCATAGGCCACCGAGCAGCCGATGGCGCCACCGCCGATGATGACGATGCGGGCGTGACGATCGACAGGGATGCTCATGCCTTCACCCGGGCGCTGCTGGGATCGTAGAGCGGCTCGAGCGTCAGCTTGGCCGACACCGTCTCGCCGGCGACGACGAGTTCGTAGCGGCCCGAGCGGACCCACTCGTCGGTGATGCCCTCGGGCTTGCGCAGATAGCCGAGCCCGATCGGCCGGCCGATGGTGTAGCCGTAGCCGCCCGAGGTCAGGTAGCCGGCGAACTGGCCGTCGCGCAGGATGGTCTCGCGGCCGAGCAGCACCACATCCTCGCGCTCGGTGGTGAAGCTCGCGAGCACTTTCTTCTGCGGCTTGTTGGAGGCCGCCTCGAGCGCTGCCCGTCCCATGAAGGGCGTGTCTTTCTTGAGCTTGACCGCCCAGCCGAGGCCGGCTTCGAGCGGGGTGTCGTTGGGGGTGATGTCCGAGCCCCAGGCGCGGTAGCCCTTTTCCAGCCGCAGCGCCTCGAGGGCGCGGTAGCCCACCGGCCTCAGCCCGTGCGGCGCCCCGGCGGCCATCAGCGCGTCGAACACCTCACCGGTCTTGCCCAGCGGGATGTGGAGCTCCCAGCCCTGTTCGCCCACATAGGTGACCCGCAGCGCCCGCACCTCGGCTCCGGCGATCGGGAGGATGCGGACATGGCCGAACGGGAAGGCGGCATTGGAGACATCGGCGCTGGTCACCGCGGCGAGCACGTCGCGCGCCAGCGGCCCCATCAGCGACAGCGTGCCGAACTGCTCGGTGACGTCGGTGAGCGTAGCGTCGAGCCCGGCAGGGATGTGGTCCCTGATCCAGGCGAAGTCGTGGGTGCGGAAGCCCGTGCCGGTGACGATGTAGAACCGGTCCTCGGCAATGCGGGCCACGGTCAGGTCGCACTCGATGCCACCGCGGCTGTTGAGCATCTGGGTGTAGGTGAGCCGCCCGACCGGCTTGTCGACGCTGTTCGCGCCGATCCAGCCGAGCGCGGCAACCGCATCCGGACCAGCCAACTCGTACTTGGCGAAGGAGGACTGGTCGAACAACCCGACCTTCTCGCGCACGAGCCTGTGCTCCTCACCCACCGGTCCAAACCAGTTCTGCCGACCCATCGAATAGACGTCCGCAGGCTCAGAGCCTGCAGGTGCAAACCAATTGGGCCTTTCCCAGCCGAGCTTCGAACCGAATACCGCTCCATGCGCCTCGAGCCGCCCGTAGAGCGGGGAGACGATGCGGTTGCGGCCGGAGGTGTATTCTTCGTGCGGGAAGACGATGGTGTAGTGCTTGCCGTAGGCCTCGAGCGTGCGCTCCTTCACCCATTCGCGGTCGCGATGCATCTGGGCGAAACGGCGGATATCGACGACCCAGAGGTCCATCGGTGCCTCCCCGGTGGCGGCCCATGCAGCCAGCACCCAGCCGGCGCCGCCGCCCGAGGCAATGCCGAAAGCATTGAAGCCGGCGCCCACGAACATGTTGCTGCACTCGGGCGCCACGCCGAGGATGAAGTTGCCGTCGGGCGTGAAGCTCTCGGGGCCATTGATCATCTGGCGCACGCCGGTGGTCTCGAGCGCCGGCACGCGGGCGATGGCCTGGGTCAGGTGCTGCTCGAAGTGCTCCCAGTCGTCGTCGAACAGGCGGAACTGGAAATCGTCGGGGATGTCTCCGGTCGTCCAGGCGATCGGGTTGCGCTCGTAGCCGCCCATGACCAGGCCGCCCACCTCCTCCTTGAAATAGGTGAAGCGGTCCGGATCGCGCAGCGTCGGGGCGTCGGAGGCGAGGCCCTCGATCCTTTCGGTGATGATGTACTGGTGCTTGACCGCCTGCAGCGGCACGTTGATACCGGCCATGGCGCCGACCTGCCGGGCCCATTGCCCGGCGCAGTTGACGACGGTCTCGCAGCGCACCGTGCCCCCGGTGGTCTTGACCGCGACGATGCGGCTGCCCTCCATCTCGAAGCCGGTGACCCGCACCCCTTCGAAAAACCTCGCCCCAGCCATGCGGGCGCCCTTGGCGAGCGACTGCGTGATGTCGGAGGGCGAGGCCTGTCCGTCGGTCGGCAGCCAGGAGGCGCCGACCAGGTCGCCGACCTCCATCAGCGGCCACATGCGCTTGACCTCCTCGGGCGAGACCAGCTCCATCTCCATGCCAAAGCTGCGCGCCGTGGTGGCGAGGCGGCGATACTCGATCCAGCGGTCCTGGTTGGTCGCGAGCCTGAGGCAGCCGGTCATCTTCCAGCCGGTGGCGAGCCCGGTCTCGGCCTCGAGGCGCTTGTAGAGCTCGACCGAGTACTTGAGCACCTGGGTGATCGAGGCCGAGGAGCGCAACTGACCCACCAGCCCAGCCGCATGCCAGGTCGAGCCAGAGGTGACCTTGCCCTGCTCGAGCACGATGACATCGGCCTTGTGGTCGCGCGCCAAGTGGTAGGCGGTGGAGCAGCCGATAATGCCGCCACCGACGACGACGAACTGGGCTTGGCTGGGGAGACTCATTTGGGTTCAGGCCTCTGTGGTCTTTCTTCGAAACACGGCGAGGGCCGCGTCGAAACGGTCGAAATTCTGGCGGGCATAGGCATCGTAGTCGGCGCCGGGGGCACTGAGGTACATCTCGGAGACCAGCGCCCACAGCGCCTCGCGCAGCAGCGAGGCGCACTGCATGGCGGCATGGCTGCGTCGGTAAGCCCGACTGCTCGGTCCGAAATAGGCGTCGAGGAGCGCCAGTGACTGTACCGCGTCGAACCCGGCATTGGACGCGAGCCCCGCGAGGTCGAACATGGCGGTATTGAACCCCGCATACTCGAAGTCGATCAACCACAGGCGCCGGCCATCGTCGATGAGATTGGCAGGCAGCAGGTCGTTGTGTCCGAACACGATCGGCAGCGGCACCTGCGCCGCCTCTAGGTCAGCAGCGACGGCCAGCAGTTCGGGCAGCCGCCCAGTCAGCGGATTGCGGCTGCCGGCGAGTGTGTGCGCATAGTCGCGGATGACGTGGAACACCCAGAACATGAAGCCCGCGCCGGTGACGAAAGCCGGCATCTCGCGGTGAAAGCGGCCGACCAGCGCCGCGATCCGCTCGATATTGGCCCGGACGTCGGCCTCGCCGAACACCCTGCCCTCAATGAAGCGCGAGACCATGAGGCCGGTCTCGGCATAGACCACCTCCGGTGCGAAACCCGCTTCATGCGCCGCGCGCGCGGTCATCAACTCGCGGTCGCGCGACACGTGGTGGAACGGATAGTCCGTGCCGGCGCGGGCGACGTAGCGGCCCGTCCCGTCGATGACCGAGAAACTCGCGTTGGAGAGCCCGCCAACCAGCGGCTCGATCCGCGGCCGTCCCTGCCAGATTGGCAGCGCCGCGATGCGGGTTTCGAGCGCGCTCACTTGAGCCCGAGCCTTGCCTTGGTGCGCCGGGCACCGGCCGAGATCAGCCGGTCGGCGATGATGGCGATGAAGGCGATGGCGAGCCCGGCGACGATGCCACGTCCGGTGTCCGCCTTGGCGAGCGCGATATAGACCTCCTGACCGAGGTCGCGGGTACCGACCAGCGCGGTGATCACCAGCATGGAGAGCGCCAGCATGATGGTCTGATTGAGCCCCAGCATGATCTCGGGAAAGGCGAGCTTGAGCTTGACCTTGGTGAGCAGCTGCCAGCGCGTCGTACCGGCGGCCCGGCCCGCCTCGATCAGCGTCGGATCGACCTGCATCAGCCCGTGCGCCGTGTAGCGGATAGCCGGCGCCAGCGCATAGAGGACGACCGCGAGTATGGCGGTGAAGTCGCCGACCCGGAAGAGCATTACCACCGGCATCAGGTAGACGAAGGATGGCAGGGTCTGCAGCGTGTCGATCATCGCCTGCACCGCCGGCCACAAGCGGCGCTTCTCGGCAGCGAGGATGCCGATGGGAATGCCGATCAGTGCGGCGACCGCCACCGCGATGCCGCAGAGGTAGACCGTGGTCATGGCCTTCTCCCACTGCCCCGTCGCGGCGATGAGGAAACTCAGGCCGCCGGTCAGCAGCATCAGCCGCCAGCCGCCGAGCTGCAGCCCGGCCAGCGCCACGAGGCCAACCACTCCGAGCCAGGGCAGTGACAGCAGCAGCCGCTTCAGCGGGATCAGCAGGTTGAGCAGCAGGAAATCCTTGAAGGCCTCGAGCTGGGTGAAGAAGTTGACATTGATCCACGCGATCAGCTCGGCCCAGAAACTGCCGGTCGACAGTTGTCCGGCTGCCGGAAAGGTCTGGAACCCGGCTTCGACAAGGCTCAGCAGCCCGCACCCCAGTGCGAGCACGATGCTGGCCACAAGGTAGGGATGCCTGGCAATGAGGGACCGGCGATCCTCGCCCCGATGCGGCTGGAACTGCAGCTTCGTCGCAACCGCCTGACTCAGCCGGTCGAGCACGATCGCCAGCGCCACGATCGCGAAACCGGCTTCCAGCCCGACGCCGAAATCGAGCCGGCGCAGTGCCCCCAGCACCTCGAAGCCGAGCCCGCCGGCACCGATCATCGAGGCGATGATGACGATGTTGAGCGACAGCATGATCACCTGATTGGCGCCGATCATGAGCCCCGGCATCGCCGCCGGGATCATCACCCTCCACATGCGCTGGCGCGGCGTCGCCCCGACCATGCGCCCCAGTTCGTCGATTTCCGCCGGTACCGAGCGCAGCGCGTGCACCGTCAGGCGCGTCATCGGCGGCATGGCGTAGATGATGGTCGCAACGATGGCTGCGGTCGGCCCGAACCCGAACAGGAACAGCACCGGCACCAGGTAGGCGAAGACCGGAACGGTCTGCATCAGGTCGAGCAGCGGCGTGATCACCCTCTCGACCAGCGGCGCCCGGTAGCTCAGCACCCCGAGCAGCAGCCCGAGGATCACGCCGAGCGGCACCGCAATGACGATCGAAGCCAGCGTCACCATCGCCGCCGTCCACTGCCCGAACAGCGCGATGAAGGCCATGAGTGCCACGACCAGTGCCGCCAGGCGCCAGCCGGCGGCCCAGTAGCCGGCAAGACCCAGCACGCCGATCAGCGCGATCCAGGAGACCGGCGGGAAGATCTGCACGCCAGCCGATCCGGCAGTGGTCATGAGCCCGGTGGCAAGCAGACTCGAGGAAATCCAGTAGGGCACCTCGATCAGCGCGGCAATGAAACGGGTCAGGTCGACGAAGCTGAAGATGCCGAAACTCGCCTCGTTCACCAGCCACTTCATGGCATCGCCGACGACGCGCATGGCCGGGACCTGTGCAGCCTTGGGGTAGTCGACCGGCCAGCCCGAACCGAACCACCACAGCGCCACGAACGCCGCCCCGGCGATCAGCCAGGCAACCCACCAGCCACCACCGGAGAGCCGTCGGCGCGCGATCTGCGTTGTGTCCGCCAGTGCCATCTCAGCCTTCCAACAGGACGGTGACGACCTGTTCGCGTTCGATGAGCCCCACGATGGCACCCGCGGCATCGACGACCTCGAGTGCACCCGCCTCCGGTCCGAAGAGCGGCGCCGCCTGAGCAATGGTCGCGGTCGCGGGCACCCGGCCGCTGGTCGACCGCCCGTCATGCGGCCGCATCAGGGCCGAGGTCCGCACCACCTTGGCCTTGGCGACATTGTGGGTGAAGGCCGCAACGTAGGGGTCGGCCGGCCTGAGCACGATTTCCTCCGGCGTGCCGATCTGCACCACCCGCCCATCCTTCATGATGGCAATGCGGTCGGCCAACCGGATGGCCTCGTCGAAATCGTGCGTGATGAAGACGATGGTCTTCCTCAGTACCGACTGCAGGCGGATGAACTCGTCCTGCATCTCGCGGCGGATCAGCGGATCGAGCGCCGAGAACGGCTCGTCGAGGAACCACAGTTCGGGCTCGACCGAGAGCGAACGGGCAATGCCGACGCGCTGCTGCTGGCCACCCGAGAGTTCGCGCGGAAAGAACGCCTCGCGGCCACCAAGACCGACCAGTTCGATCAGTTCCCGCGCTCGTCTCTCGCGCCTCGCCCGGTCGATGCCCTGGATCTCGAGCGGGAAGGCGACATTGGCGAGGACGCTCAGCTGGGGCAGCAACGCCAAGTGCTGGAACACCATGCCCATCTGGTGTCGCCGGACCTCGATCATGCGCTTGTCGGAAGCGGCCAGCAGGTTTTCGCCATTGAACACGATCTCGCCGCCGGTCGGCTCGATCAGCCGCGACATGCAGCGCACCAGCGTCGACTTGCCCGAGCCGGAAAGCCCCATGATCACGAAGCTCTCGCCTTCGTGCACCTTGAGGCTGACGTCGCGCACCCCCGCGATCAGCTGGTGCTCGTTCAGTTGCGCGTCGCTGAGCTGGCCGCCGCTGACGCGATAGACCGAAGCAGCGTGATGACCGAACAGCTTCCACACCGATCGGCATTCGAGCTTGACGGCGGCGTCCGTCGGGATGGTCATGAGGCGTCGACCCGGGCGTCGGAGGAAACGGGGCGCCGCAGCGCCCCGCTGATGAGCGGCTACTGGATCCAGGCCGACCAGCGCGCCTCGTTGGCCGCGATCCAGGCATCGGCCACGTCCTGCACCGACTTGCCGTTGAGATCGACCTCGGTGATCATCTGACCCATCTCGGCATTGTCGATGCTGAAGCCCTGGATCCCCCTGTAGGCCCCGGGCCACTTGTCCTTGAGCCCGGCCCAGCCGGCCTTCCAGATGGCGCCGAACGGCTTTCCGCAGTCATAAGCCTCGTTCGGGTTACCGCCCCAGGCCGGGTCTGCGTAGCACTCGGCCGTGTATTCGGGGAACTCGACCCATTCGCCCTCGTACTTGGCCACCGCCCAGTGCGGGGCGTAGATCCACAGCATGACCGGCGCCTGGCGCTGATAGGCGGATTCAAGCTCGGCAAACAGTGCCGCGTCGGTGCCGGCATGCACCACCTCGAACGGCAGGCCGAGGGCCGAAACGCGCTCCTCGTCGAAGCCGCCCCAGGTCACGGGACCACCCAGATAGCGCCCGTTCGGCGCGGTCTCGGCCGTGGCGAAGGCCTCGGCGCAGGCCGGCTCGAGCAGCGCTTCCCAGTTCGGCAGGCCCGGGCACTTCTCCTTCATGTAGGTAGGGTACCACCACTCTTCCTTGGCCTGCATGCCGGTTTCACCGAGGTTCTCGACCTTGCCGGTCGCGACCGCGGCGTCGAGCGCTTCCTGCCCGGTGGTCGCCCAGATTTCCATCGCGAGATGCAGGTCGCCGGATTCGAGACCGGCGAACTGGGCCAGGTAGTCAGCCGTCACCAGCTCAACATTGTAGCCGGCCTTCTTGAGTACCTCGGCCATCAGCTGAGTGGTGATCAGTTGCCCGGTCCAGTCGTGCAGCGTGAGCTTGATTGGATCAGTCGATTCCGGCGCCGCGGCAGCTGGTAGCGAGGTGATCGCCAGGCTGGCGCCCAGCGCCAGAGCAGACAAGAGGTTACGCAGAGTTTTCGGCATGCTGTTCGTCCCTTCCCCGGTTCCGAGCCGTCGCCTCGCGCGCCGGCCGCTGGCACCCTGGAGAAGTTGAACTGCAAGCGCCTCATCGAGTCAATCGAGCGTGTTGACATTCTGTGGCATTCCCGTCGAATACGGCTCCAGGCGAACCGAGTTGCACAAGTTCTGTGCGGATTTCTCGGAATTCGGACACAAGCAGGCAAGAACTCCACATGGACGCCACGCACAGACAACGCGCCATCCTGGCCAGCGTCCGGGAGAACGGGCTGTCCCGCATTCAGGACCTCGCCCGGGCAATGACCGTCTCGGAGGAGACGATCAGGCGCGACATCCGCCCGCTGGTCGAGGCCGGAGAACTGCTGCGGCGCCACGGCGCGGTGACCACGGCCTCCGCTGGAGGCGAGGCCCCGTTCGAACGCCGCATGCGCGAGAACGCCGCCGAGAAGCGGGCCATCGCGCGCCACGTCGCCAGCCTCATCGCCGATGGCGACAGCGTCATGCTCGATACGGGCACCACCACGTCGATGCTGGCGCGCGAACTGCTCAGCAAGCGCGACCTGACCATCGTCACCAATTCCTCCGACATCGCGAGGACGCTGGCGATCGTCAACGGCAACCGGGTGGTGATGGCAGGGGGCGAACTCAACGGCGACAACGGCGCCGCCTTCGGCCGCACCGCCATCGAGTTCATCGAGCGCTTCAACACCGATTTCGCGATCATCTCGATCGCCGCGGTCAGCGCCGGACGCGGCCTGATGGACTTTCACCTCGATGAGGCCGAACTCGCCCGCGCCGTGCTGCGGCAGGGCCGGCGACGCCTGGTGGTGACAGATCACAGCAAGTTCGGTCGGTCGGCCCTCGTCACCGTGTGCGGCTTCGACGCCTTCGACGAGTTGGTCACCGACCAGGAACCGCCGGAGGACATCTCGGCGCGGCTGCAGGCCAGCGGCGTCGCATGCAGCGTCGCTGCTCGGCCCGAATAGCGGCGACGCTTCGCCGACCGACGCTGAAATGGGAATGGCGTTTCCACTGAAACGCCCCTCACCCACGTCCAGCAATGCTTGCGGGCAGACGAGTTCGCCCCCGAGCGCTTACTCGTTGAACCGGTAGATGACGCCGACCGTTGCCGTCTGCTGGCGCTGCGTCAGGGTCATGAAGCCGCCACCGCCCGACATGTCGTACTCTTCGAACAGGGAATAGGCGTACTCCGCACGCAGCAGCAGGTTGTCCGTCACCTGCGCCTCGATGCCGGCACCGATGGTTGCGCCATTGCGCTCGAACGTCGTCTCGCCGCCGGTCCACTCCCCGTCGTCGACCGTACCGAGCGTGCTGTGCATCCGGGTGAGTCCGGCAAAACCATAGAGCATGGTCTCCTGCGAGGTCAGGTAGCCGGCGCGCAGGCGCGCGTCGATCCACCAGTCATTGGTGCCCTGAAAACCATCCTCTTCCGTGGCGAGACCGACAAAGGTCCGCGAGGTCGAGGCCGACACCCCGCCTTCGAAGCCGAGCAGCAGCCGCTCGGTGACGCTCAGGTTGTAGCCAGCCACCACGCCGCCGGTCCAGCCCGCGGAACCGAAGCCCGCGTGGCTGAAATAGTCGGTATCGTCGCCGATACGAAGCGTGGCAACGCCAATAGTCTGACCACCCACTGCGCCGGCGTAGAAGCCCGCCCACTTGGCCGCATCCACCGGCTCGGACGCCGCAGCGTCGCCAATCGCATAGAGGATCGAGGCCTTGGCGGTTCCCACCATCGGAGTGACGACGAGACCGCCGTAGTCGTTCGCCTGCAGAAGATCCAGGTCGTACTGCGCCCGGATGCGCACATTGCCCGACAGCACCGTCTCGATGCCCACGGTGACGACGCCCATGCCGGTGAACTGGTCGTCATCCTCGTACTGGGTGATGCCGTCTTCCTTGAGCCGTCCGAGGCCGTGATAGACCTTGCCGCCCAGACCGGCGAACAGCAGCGTGCTCGGGCTGACGACGTAGCCCAGCCGCGCCGTTACGCCTGCCGACCAGTCGGTCAGAGTCTGCGTGCCGATGGAGTCCGGGCCCGACACCAGTTCGGTATGCCCCTGCACATCGCTGAGCGTGCCGCCGAACTCGAAGCCCGCCACCCAGTCACCGAACTGCTGGTTGTAGCCGGCAAAGGCACCGACCGAACCGCCCTGCGAACCGAGCGCGTTCCATTCGAAGAAGTCGCCGATGACGAGCTTGGTCGCCCCCATGCCGTAGCCGAGATCGGCACCAACATAAAATCCGCTCCACGTGTCCGGGGCAGCCTGGGCTTGGCCGACCATCGCCCCCGACACGGCAAGGGCGGCCAGCACCGGCGTGGCATGCAGAAACCGTGGCAACAACGAACGACGCATACGAGAATCTCCCCAACCCCCACAGCGAAAGCCGATCCTCATTGATTTGTCGAGAGGCAGAGTATTGTTATACGCGCTTTCCGTGGCAGTGTGTGACACGGACACGACAGTTGTTCGCGGTTGCATTTCATATTCTTCTGGTTTCGAAAGTATTAATCGGCCGATCAGTCGGTGCGTGCGGCGACGGAGGGGTCGAAAGGACCTTGATCTGCGCCGGGCCGCAGCGCCTAATGCGATGCAGTTTGCATCGAGCTGTTCTGTATCGTTCTGTTTGCCTGCCGGGCCCGATGCCTTGACGGCCCGCGCTTCCTCGACCTGACCGCATCCGCCCCCGGACTGGAGTGAACCGTGCACAGAATCCTCGCGACGCTGCTCGCCATTGTCGGCCTGGCCGGGCCGGCATGCGCCCAGGATCAGGGCGCCATCCTCCGCCTCGGCGATGCGGTAGTCACCGGCTTTGCCGGAACCGTGTTCCCCGACCCCGAGACGCTCCCAGAGGACAGTGAGGCGATCGAGGAGACCTTCCTCGACCTCGACGGCATCTCCGCCCGGGTTATCGACGCCTCCGCCCCCGGCTTCGTGTGGGACGGTCGGGCCTGGTCGGGCGGGGTCAGCCACGAGGTGCTGGCCAGCGAGGTCGGGCAGGTCTTCGGCGTGGCGCTCGACGACGCCGAGCCGCCCAACATCTACCTCGCGGCGAGTTCCGCCTACGGCCTGCCCATCGTCGGCGACGACTCCGATGACGACGGCCGCCCGGAACGCCTGTTCGAGGGCGAACCCGACGCACGCTTCATGGAGGGCCTGTTCGGGCCGGACGGCGGCGCGGGGAGCATCTGGAAGGTGGACGGCACGACCGGCGAAGTCAGCCACTTCGCCGTGGTGACCCTCGACGGCGTCGCAAACCCCGGGCCGGCGCTGGGCAACATCGCCTTCGACGCGGAACACCGCCAGTTCTTCGTCTCGGACCGCGCCACCGGCATGATTCATCGCCTCGACATCGATGGCGAGGACCTCGAGGCCTACGATCACGGCACCACCGGCCGCGCCGCCGAAGGCCTGCCCGAGGTGGTATACGATCCCTCCGGCGCCCTCGACATCTCGCGCAGCGACTTCGACGCCGAGGATCCTGATAGCTGGGGCTACGCCGCGCCCGATCGCCAGGTCTGGGGGCTCGCCGTGCATCAGGGCCGCCTCTACTACGCCGTGCTCGACGACAGCCAGATCTGGTCGGTGGGCATTGATGCGCACAGCGGCGCCTTTGCCGACGATCCGCGCTGGGAACTCGATGTCCCCAAGCGCCCCAAGAAGCTGCCGGTCAGCGACATCGTCTTCACCGAGAAGGGCGCGATGATCCTTGCACAGCGCGGCGCGATCACCTCGAGCTGGGACTATGCCGGCTTTGCCGACACGGGAGACTCCCGCCTCTACCGCTTCTGGCTCGAAACGCCGGACGATCCGGAAACGCCGAGCCGCTGGATCGAGACCCCCGAGGAGTATGCCGTCGGCTTCGGCGGCGAGCACCGGCAGACCGACGGCGGCATCGACCTCGGCTACGGCTTCGACCGCGACGGCCGGCTCGACCTCGGCTTCTGCGAGGCGACGCTGCTGACCACCGGCGACGACCTCCGCCTCGCCCCCGACCTGGCCGATGCGCTGCTGCCGGGCGGCCCCCTCGCCATCGACGGCCTCCAGGCCATGCCGGCCGGCCCGGTGAAGCCGGAGAACACGCCCCCCTGGGCGAGCTACATCATCGACCTCGACGCGCGGGCCGACGATGCCGACGTCACCGGCCATCCGGGCGACATCGCGGTCTACCGCACCGCCTGCGAGGGCATTCCCTATGTCTCCGAATACGGCGGCGCCGGCTACCCCCTCGATCCGCCCTATGTCAGCGGCGATCCGGAACTGCCCGAAGACCCGATTGCCTGCCTCGACGACGACTGCCCCGAGCCGGAATTCGAGATCGAGAAGACCTGCGAGGCGTGCCGTATCGACCCCGTGACCGGCAAGCCCACCTGCCAGTGCCAGATCACGGTCACCTCCAACGGCGCGCCGTTCTCGGGGCTGCTGTCGGTCGACGAGGGCGTGGTGTTCGGCGGCAGCACGCCATTCAACGGCACCATCGTCTCGCTCGGCTCGGCCGATGCCTGGACCTGCGACCAGCCGTCCTTCGCCGATACCGACCCCGCCATCTGCACCATCGACTGGCAGGGCCTCTCGAACGCCGGCAACAGCTCGGTGATCGACGTCGCGGTCGTCTTGCCCGACCCCGGCTTCCTCGTCGAGACCGAGAACTGCGCGGTGCTTTCGCTCGACGGAGAGGAACTGGGCGAGAGCTGCACCGACTTCACGGGCGAGGAGTCCGATCCGGTCGACCTCGCGATCAGCAAGACCTTCGCGCAGGGACCGGTGGTGGGCGCGGGGGATTTCACCCTCACGGTCACCAATATCGGCGCTCCGTTCGATGCCACCGCGGCGATCACCGTGACCGACGCAGTGCCGGCCGGCATGACGATCAGCGCGGCGAGCGCCGCCGACTTCACCTGCACGCCCCTGCCCCTGACCGGGCCCGCGACGCTGACCTGCCAGTACACCGGCACCGGAACCCTCGCGACCGGCGCTACCAGCCAGGTCGTTCTCACGGCCTCGACCACCGGGGCCGGTCCGTTCGAGAACTGCGCCGACGTGGGCGTCGTCCCGGCCTCGGGCTTCGAGGACACCGAGAGCCAGAACAACCACGCTTGCGCCCCGGTCGCGGGCGACGACGACGACTTCGACGAGCCGGACAATCCGCCGCCGCTCGGTGCGACCTGCGGCGTCAACGTCATCTTCGTCGTCGATGAGTCGCGCTCGGTCGCCGATGCCGGCGCCACCGGTTACATCACCGGCGCCCTGGCCCAGGCGGCCTCGGTGTTCAACACCAGCGGCTCGCAGGCGGCGGTGATCCGCTTCTCGGATACCGCGACCGTGTCCTACCCGATGGCGAGTTCGAGCTACGCCACGGTCAATGTCGGCTACAATCCGGCCGCGGGCGGCGGCACCAACTGGGAGGCCGCGCTGGCGGCGGCGGCAAGCCTGCTGCCGAACCCCAACACCATCGTCGTGTTCATCACCGACGGCACGCCCACGGCCTATCTCGATGGCGGCGGTGCGGTGACCTACACTGCCGACGCGGTGCTGGCGACCAACGAGGCCATCCCAGCGGTCAATGCCATCTACGCCACCGGCACGCCGATCGTCGGCATCGGCATCGGCAATGTCTCGACCCATCTCAACGCCCTGCTGGGCACCAGCGCGCAGCAGAGCAGCTATCGCAGCCTCGGCGCCGACCTCAGCGGGATGGCGCGCGAACTCTGCCCCGACCTCTACCTCAGAAAGCAGATCGGCCCGAACTACGTCAACTTCCACGGCCTGACCGGCAATCCGCAGGCGACAGTGTCGCTCTCGGTCACCAACAGCTCGAGCGTTGCGGTGACCAACGTGACGGTCGAGGACGCGCTGCCGCCCGAACTCACCGCGCCCACCGGCTTCAGCCAGCCCGCGACGGTCACCGGCACCACCGTCTCGTGGACGATCCCGAGCCTTGCGGCCGGCGCCACGGCGACGCTCACCTTCCAGGTGACGATCTCCCCGAGCCCGGCGCCGACAGAGAACTGGCGCTGCATCCCGAACTACGCGCAGGTAACCGCCGCCGATACCACGCTCAACGCCGTGCCCGGCAACATGGCCGACCCGGTCGCCGGCCCGGTGCACGAGCATGACGAGGCCTCGAGCAGCGTCTGCATCGCCGACAAGCCCCCCGTGCCGCCGGTCGATTGCGGCGCATCCTACCTGTGGGTGACCAAGAAGGCGGACTTCCCCGAGGTCTGCGTGCCCGGCGGCAGCCCGTCCTGCTCGTTCACCATCACCGTCAGGGCGCAGTGCAAGGACTTCGACGGTCCGGTGCTGTTCGGAGACGGGGTCAGCAATGGCTCGGGACCGATCGCCTCGCCCATCGCCTCGATCACCAACACGGCGGTGCCGGCGATCTGCAACTGGAGTTCCGACTGGAGCGGCACCACCGGCCCGACCGCGTGCAATGCCAACCTGGTGCTGCCGGTCAACCAGTCGATCAGCTTCACGGTGACGCTCGATGCCCCGCTGCCGGTGGGCAGCGGCTACACCAACTGCTTTGTCGCCGATGGCCGGACGACCCAGTCCACCGACTTCCTCGCCGCCGTGGCCGAGATCAACCCCAGCACCTCGCCCTGGGGCGGCATGTGGGGCAATTGCGCGCCGTTCAGCGTTGCGGCACCGCCCCAGCAGATCGTCCAGCCGCCGCCCGAGGAGGAGCCCGACACCGGCTGCGCCAGGGGCATGGTGCCCAACAAGCGCGGCGTCTGCATCCCGGACCTGCAATGCAAGGCCCCGGCGACCACGAACAGCACCGGCACCGCCTGCATCTGCCCCGACCAGACCATTGCCGGGCCGAAGGGCTGCATCGCCAGGCCCGACCCGATCAGCTGCAAGGCCCCGGCGGTGCCCAACAAGGCGGGGACGATCTGCACCTGCCCGCGGGGCACGATTGCGGAGGGCAGTTCCTGCGTCAGCGTCAAGGAGGAGCCGAAGGGCCTCGAATGCCGGGCGCCGGCCGTGCCGAACCGCCAGGGTACCGCCTGCGTCTGCCCGGAGGGCATGTTCGGCGACGGCCGGCGCTGCGTTGCGCCCAAGATCGAGCTGCCCAAGGACCTGCCCAAGCTGGACTTCCCGCTGGGCGACAAGCCCAAGGGACCCTGACCCGGGAGCAGCGCCGGGATCGCATGACCGGCGCGCCCGACGGGGCCCGCCGGCGGGCGGGGGGGGGGGGCCGGGGGGGGGGGGGGGGGGGGGGGGGGGGGGGGGGGGGGGGGGGGGGGGGGGCGGGCCCGCCCGGGGCGCGGGGGGGGGGGGGGGGGGGGGGGGGGGGGGGGGGGGGGGGGGGGGGGGGGGGGGGGGGGGGCGGGGGGGGGGGGGGGGGGCGCGCCGGGGCCCCCCGGGGGCGGCGCGGGGGGGGCCGGGGCGGGCGGGGGGGGGCCGGCGGGACGAACCACCTGCCGCCGCCCGGCTCGCCGCGACCCGCCGCACCGGCTATGGGTTGGCGACGTCACCGCCACGGACAATGAACAGCATGAACCAGATCAGCCACAACTGGGCCGGGCACGTCGCCTTCGGCGCCCGCTCGACGCACTTCCCGCGCAGCCTTGCCGAGGTCCAGGCGCTCGTCCGGCAGGCACCGCGGGTACGAACCGTCGGGGCCCGACACTCGTTCAACGCCATCGCCGATACGCCCGGTGCCCTGCTCTCGCTGCGCCGACTCGAGCGCCGGATCGAGATCGATCCTGCGGCGCGCACCGTCACCGTCGACGGCGGCATCACCTATGCGGAACTCTGCCCGAGGCTCGATGCGGCCGGCTGGGCTCTCGCCAACCTCCCCTCCGTCCCCGATTTCACCGTGGCGGGCGCGACCTCCACCGCGACGCACGGCTCGGGCGACGCCCACCGCAACCTCGCCGCCGCGGTCGCTGCCCTCGAGATCGTCACCGCCTCGGGCGACCTGCTGGTGCTGAGGCGCGGCGAGCCGGAGTTCGACGGCGCCGTGGTCGGGCTCGGGGCGCTGGGGGTGATCACCGCCCTGACGCTCGACCTCGTCCCGCGCTTCGAACTGCGCCAGGACGTCTTCCATGGCCTCGATTTCGACGCCGTGACCGAGGGGTTCGAAGCGCTGATGGCCAGCGCCTACAGCGTCAGCCTGTTCACCCACTGGGCCGGCGACCGGGTGGACCAGGCCTGGCTGAAGGGCCACCCCGATGCCAGCCCCCCGGCTTTGCCCTGCGGCGGACGGCCGGCCCCGGGGGAGAGCAGTCCGGTCATGGGCCGCGACCCGACCGGCACCACCGCACAGCTGGGCGTCGCCGGCCCGTCCTACGACCGCCTGCCGCATGCCCGCATCGGCGCCCTGCCGGCCATCGGCACTGAATTCCAGTCCGAATACTTCGTGGCCCGCCGCGACGCCCCCGCCGCGATGCGCGCCATACGTAAGATCGAGGCAGCACTGCATCCCGCGCTCATCGTATCGGAGATCCGCACCATCGCCGCCGACACGTTCTGGCTGAGCACGAACCATGGCGGGGACAGCGTCGGCTTCCACTTCTCGCTCGAGCGCGACTGGCCGCTGGTCAAAGTCGCGCTGCAGGCCCTCGAGGCGGCGCTCGCGCCATTCGCGCCACGCCCGCACTGGGGCAAGCTGTTCGTCACGCCGGCCGCCGATCTGCAGGCCCGCTATCCGAGGCTGGCGGACTTCCGGGAATTGGCCGTGCGCCACGATCCCGGGGGCAAGTTCCGCAACGCCTTCCTCGACACCTATGTCTTCGGCCATTGAGCGAGGCCCGCTGCGTCGGCGGCGGGGGCAGCGCGGACGGCGGCAGGCTTTCCAGATCCGGTCGCGCCGCCGCCTCAGGCGCGACCGGCCAGCCGATCGTTCTCGACCGTCGACCGGACCGTTTCACCGCCTCGTTGAAGCGATGAAGTGGTCCATGTCTTTGTCTATTCGTGCTTCACGAACCGGAAGACCATTGCCGCTGTTCCTCGAAGCGCCCTAGAACGTCTCGGCAAGCTTCAGCTGACAGGCCTGCGCCAGGTCGGTATTCGGCTTGTCGGCACCCAGCGGCGTGGCCCAGCCGGCCTTCTCGACGATGCCCTTGCGCGAGTAGGCCGCCGCTCCCTTGAACTCGATCATCGCGGTTTCGGCATCGCCGGCCGCGGCCCGATCCAGGCAATACGGGGTCAGCGCCGTGGCGACGGCCGCGTTGGCGGCCTTGCTGGCCAAGTCCTTGGCCGATCCGCCGGTCACCCAGCCTCCCCAGCTGAAGCCCACGATTGCGAGAGCAATGGCACCTGCGCCCGCGCCCATCAGGCCGGGTTTCAACCAAGTCGGGATCTGCATCTTGAAGTGTCCGATCTATGTCAGACGAGCACGCGGAATGCGCGCAAGTAGGCAAGCCTAGCATGGATCCCGCCCGGATGTCGGCGAAACGCCCACCGCGCACCGGACAGGCGGACACTATCGCGTCAGCTCCCGTGCCGCAGGTCCGGCGTCCGGTGGCCGTCCCGGAGCGCAAGGCCGTTGCCGGGCTCACCAGGACGGTTCCTGCTGCCGGATGAATCCGGGAGCCTGTTCAGCGAGGCGATGAAGCCGCAGGCCTCGTGACCCTGTCGTCCGCCCCTTGACGGCAAGCCCGGGTCATCAGAACTCGCTCCAGTCCTGCTTGACGGCCGCGTTGCCGTGCGACAGGTACGACTTCGCCGCAGACTTCACCTTGGCCTGCAGCGCCTTGATCCCCTTGGGCTCGGGGGCCGGCCTGTCCTCGGCGCCGCGCTGCGACCGGCCGGAGCCGTCGATGACGAACACGTCGACGATCCGATCGAGCTCGTTGGCCTGGCCTTCGGTCTGTTCGATCGCCGCGTTGGTCTCTTCGACCAGGGCCGCATTGTGCTGGGTCATCTCGTCCATCTGCCGGATGGCCGTAGTGACTTCCGAGATGGCATTGGACTGCTCGCGCGTCGCCTGGGCGATGCCGTCGATCAGGCTGGCGCTCTCCTTGACCCCGTCGAGCATCGAGACCAGCTTGCCGGTCGCCTCGGCCACCAGCCGGCTGCCGCCGCTGACTTCGGTCGCCGACTGCTCGATCAGCGCCTTGACTTCGGACGAGGCGCTGGCGGCGGACTGCGCCAGCCGGCGCACTTCCACCGCGACGACGGCGAAGCCCTTGCCGGCATCGCCGGCGCGCGCCGCCTCGACCGAGGCGTTGAGGGCCAAGAGGTTGGTCTGGAAGGCGATGTCGTCGATCATCCCGATGATGTTGGAGATCTTGCCCGAGGAGGAGGAGATGCGCTCCATCGCGGCATTGGACTGCTTCATCACCTCGCCGGCCTCCTCGGCCGTGTGCGAGACCTGGCGGGCCTTGGCATTGGCGGATTCGGCGCGCTTGGCGTTGTCGTTGACGGTGGTCGCCAACTGCTCCATCGCCGCCGAGGTCTCCTCGATCGCGGCGGCCTGCTTGGTGGTGCGCTCGGCGAGGTCGTTGGCACCGGACAGGATCTCGCCGGTGGCGACCTTAAGTGTCCCGGAGGTCTCGCGCAGCTGGCCCACGATATTCGAGAACCTGGTGATCGTCTCGTTGAAGGCGACGCGGACTTCCTCGAGCTCGCCGACGAACCGCTCCTCGATGCGCGCCGTGAGGTCACCGGAGGCGAGGCGGCCCAGTCCTTCTCCGAGCATGTTCACCGCTGCCTTCCGACCGGTGATGTCGGTGGCGTACTTCACGACTTTGAATGGCTTGCCGTTCAGGTCGAAGATCGGGTTGTAGGTGGCCTGGATCCAGACCTCCTTGCCGCCTTTGCCGATGCGCAGGTACTCCGCCGCCTGGAACTCACCGCGGCCCAGACGGTCCCAGAACTCGCGGTACTCGCTGCTCGAAGCATAGCCCGGCTCGACGAACATGCGGTGATGCCGCCCCTTGATCTCATCGAGCTGGTAACCCAGCGTGCGACAGAAGTTCTCGTTGGCGGTCAGCACCTCACCAGCGAGATTGAACTCGATGACGGCCTGCGACTTTGCGATTGCTGCAATTTGCCCCTGGGGATCGGCTGCCGCCAGCTTCTGCGCGGAGACATCCGAGGCGATCTTGACCACCTTGACGGGCTTGCCGTCCTTGCCGAATACCGGGTTGTAGGACGCCTGGATCCAGACTTCCTTGCCGCCCTTGCCCAGGCGCTTGTATTCGGCGGCATCGTACTCGCCCTTGCGTAAGCGCTCCCAGAATGCCCGATACTCGGCACTGGACGCATAGGCCGGTTCGACGAAGATCCGGTGGTGCTGACCGACGACCTCCTCCAGCCTGTAGCCCAGAGCGTTGAGGAAGTTCTGGTTGGCACTGAGGATCGCCCCCTCAAGCGAGAACTCGATCATTGCCTGTGAGCGCGACAGCGCCTCCAGCGTAGCGCGATCAGTTGCGGCAGTTGCCTTGGCGCCGCTGCTCGAAAAGAGGCCGAATCCCATCATCCCAACCTGTGCTTGACTTCAATAAGTTCACACTACTCAGTTAGTCCCTTACGTCTCGTTACCTATACGACAGAAGATACGAGAAACTGCGTAGGCGACGGATGCCGGCAGGAGGTCGGTTTTGCCGGTAGGCCATCGCGTCCGCTTCACGCACCACATTCGCGGCCAGCGGGCCGTCCGCCTCGCCCGCCGGGGCGACGCGGTGCGGCGGTCAGCTCCGGCGGGCCTGTCGCTTCAGCCCGAGCCGGATCTGCTTTTCGATTTCGATGATGGCGAAGAACACCGCCCCGACCGCGACGATCAGCAGCCCATCGATCAGCGGCACGGCCCGGGTTCCGAAGATGGCCTGCACCGGCGGTGCGTAGGTCACGATGAACTGCGCCGCCGTGACGGTGGCCACCACGATCCAGACCACCCTGGTGCCGCGAACCGCGGCCCAGGTCAGGGACGTGCCGTGAATGTTGCGGATGAAGAACAGGTGGAAGATCTCCAGCACCACCAGCGTGTTCATCGCCATGGTCTGTGCCAGCGCCAGCGGATAGCCCTTGTCGAGGGCATAGCTGAACATGCCGAACACCGCCGCAAGGAACAACAGGCCCACCAGCACGACGTGCCAGACCAGTTCCCCCGACAGGATCGGAGCGTCGCGGCGTCGCGGAGGACGGGCCATGGTCCCGGCCTCGGTCGGCTCGAAGGCGAGAGCGATGCCGAGCGTGATCGCGGTGATCAGGTTGATCCACAGGATCTGCACCGCCGTCACCGGCAGCGCGAGGCCGGCCAGCAGCGCGAGGATGACGGTGATCGACTCCCCGGCATTGGTGGGCAGCGTCCAGCTGATAACCTTCTTGAGGTTGTCATAGACCGTCCGCCCCTCGCGCACCGCGGCGGCGATGGAGGCGAAATTGTCGTCGGCCAGGACCAGGTCGGCGGCCTCCTTGGCGGCCTCGGAACCCTTGAGGCCCATGGCGATGCCCGCATCGGCGCGCTTCAGCGCCGGGGCGTCGTTCACCCCGTCGCCGGTCATGGCGACTGTCAGCCCGTTCGCCTGCAGCGCCGTGACGAGCCGCAGCTTGTGCTCGGGGCTGGTGCGGGCGAAGATGTCGACCGAGGCCACTTCGAGCGCCAGCTGGGCGTCGTCGAGCCGGTCGAGATCGGCGCCGGTCAGCACCCGGTCCGGGTTCTGCAATCCGATCCGGGCCGCGATGGCGGCAGCAGTGCCGGCGTGATCGCCGGTGATCATCTTGACCCTGATGCCGGCAGAGAGGCACTCCGCGACCGCGGCTATGGCCTCGGGCCGCGGCGGGTCGATCAGGCCGACGAGACCGAGCAGGGTCAGCCCGCCCTCCAGCGACGCAGCGTCGATCCGGGCGCCATCGTCGGCGCGCTCGGCCAGCGCCAGCACCCGCAGGCCGCGCCGCGCCAGAGCTTCGGCCCGGTCGTGCCAATCCTGCAGGTCGATCCCGGCGCACATGCGCAGCACCCGCTCCGGGGCACCTTTCACATGGATCAGGCGCCCTGCCTCCCCCTCGGTCAGGACCGCCATGAAGCGGTGGCGGCTGTCGAAGGGAATGGCGTCGAGCCGGCGGGCCGGCCCGTCGCCCCCCGCCTTTCCGGCGAAGGCGCGCAGTGCGCCCTCCATCGGGTCACCCTCGACCAGCCACTGCCCGTCACGACAGCGCAGCGCCGCGTCGTTGCACAGGGCCGCGGCGCGCGCCAACCGCGCCAGGTCGCCCTCGGGCGAGATTGTCCCCTCCGGCGCATAGCCCTCGCCCGCAACCTCGAAGCTGCCCTGCGGCGTCTCGACCGCAGTGACCACCATCTCGTTGCGGGTCAGCGTGCCGGTCTTGTCGGTGCAGATCACCGACACCGAGCCGATCGCCTCGATTGCCGGGAGTCGACGGACGATGGCGTTGCGCTGTGCCATCGCCTGCACCCCAATGGCGAGCGTAATCGTCATTACCGCCGGCAGGCCTTCGGGGATAGCCGAGACAGCGACGCCGACGACGACCATGAAGGCCTCAGCAAAGTCGTGATGGCCGACGAAGTAGGTGTAGGCGAGCAGCAACCCCGAGGCGAGTAGAATAAGGAATGACAGCCATCGCGCGAAATGGTCCATCTGCGCCACCAGCGGCGTGGTCAGCTGTTCGACGCCGGCCAGCAGGCCGCCGATGCGGCCGATCTCGGTGGCCTCCCCGGTCGCCGTCACCAGCCCACGGGCCGTCCCCTGGGTGACCAGCGTACCCGACCACAGCATCGACCTCCGGTCGCCCAGCGGCGCCTCGGCGGCGGTCGGCTCGGGGGTCTTTTCCACCGGCACGGATTCCCCGGTGAGGATCGCCTCCTGCGCGGCCAGCCCGCGGGCCTCGAGCACCCGCAGGTCGGCCGGCACCTTGTCGCCCGCCTCGAGCAGCACGAGGTCCCCGGGCACCAGGTCGGCGCCGTCGACGGTGATGCGCTGCCCCTCGCGCAGCACCGCAGCCCGCGGCGCCAGCATCTTCCGGATGGCGGTCATCGCCGCCTCGGCCTTGCCCTCCTGGAGGAAGCCGATGACCGCATTGGCAAGCACCACCGCCAGGATCACCCCGGTATCGATCCAGTGCTGCAGCAGCCCGGTGACGATGGCGGCGCCGAGGAGGACATAGATCAGGACATTGCGGAACTGCATGAGGAACCGGACCAGCGGACCGCGGGTGCGCGCCTCGGGCAGCCGGTTGGGACCGTGCTTCGCCAGGCGCCTCGCGGCCTCGGCGGCGCTCAGGCCCTGAGGACCGGCATCGAGCGCGGCGAGGCAGGCGTCGACGGAGCGGGCATGCGGATCGGTCAGCGACATGTCAGCGCCCTCCGCGAGCGGTATCGACCCGCCCGCAGGCGGCGCCGTTCCGGATTGCCATGCCGGCCTCTGCTGCAAATCGGGTCATGAGTCGATCTCCCATCGTTGAACTTGCCTCAGCCAGTCGTCCGGCCTTCGGTCGCGATTTCCGGAATCACGGTGCGCTCGGGCGATGCGGCGCCGCAGAGCAGCTCCACCGCCCGGTCCGCTGCGTCCTGGAACGGCTCGAGCACCAGGTCGACGCCTGCCCCCCGCAGCACGCCGGTCTCGTCGGCACTATGCGAGGCGGCCGCGATCCGCCCGGTGAACCCCGCCGTCCGCGACAGCTGGATGAGCGTCGTCCGGGCGTCCTCGTGGCTGAGGCCGGTAGGATGGAACGGCACGGTGGACACCAGCCACCCGGTCCCGCGGAACGGCAGTTCGGCGACGTATTCCGGATCGGTCGCGTCGCCGAAATCCGCCTCGAGCCCGAGGTCCCGCCACCGCTTCACCGCCTGCGGGTTGAAGTCTATGCCCAAGACGCGGACACCGCGCCGGGCGAGCCGCATGCCGATCGCCGTGCCGAAGCGGCCGAGGCCGAAGACGATGACCGCGTAGGCATTGCTCTGGTGCGCCTCCGCCTCGTTCGGTTCGCGCGGGGTCCCCTTGCGCTCGAAGACGCCGAGGAAGGGCTCGCAGAGCGCATAGAGCCGATGCGAGAAGGTGATCATGTAGGTCGAGGCGGCGATGGTCACGAGGCCGACCATGGTGACGAGCCCGAGCGCATCGTCGGCCACGTGGCCGAGGGTGACGCCCATGGCCACGAAGATCAGCGAGAACTCGCTGATCTGCGCCACGGTCAGGCCGGCGAGGAAGCCGGTGCGCTTGCGGTAGCCCATGGCCCCCATGATGGCGAGGACGATCAGCGGGTTGCCGATCAATACGAAGACCGAGAAGACGACGGCGCCGGTGACATGCGCCCCGAGCAGCGACAGATCGAGGGTGGCGCCGAGGGCGATGAAGAAGAACAGCAGCAGGAAATCGCGCAGCGGCGCCAGCCTCGCCGCGATGGTCTCGCGATAGGGAGTGGAGGCGAGCGCCACCCCCGCCAGCAGCCCGCCGACCTCCTTGCCGAGCCCCACCGCATCGCCGATGGCCGCGAACATGGCAGCGAGCGCGATCGAGAAGATCACCAGCAGCTCGGGTGCCCGGGCCAGCCGTTCGGTCAGCGGATTGGCGGCATAGCGTACGAACAGCACCACCACGAGGACCAGCGCGGCGCCCGAGGCCAGCACCGCCAGCACCGACCCGCCCCCCTCGCCGTCGCCGGGGGTGCCGATGCCGATCGCCGACAGGACGATCATCGCCAGCACCACGACCAGGTCCTGCACGATCAGGAAGCCGAGCGCGATCTGGCCGTGCAGCGCATCGATCTCGCGCTTGTCCGACAGGAGCTTGACGATGATGATGGTCGAGGAAAAGGTCAGGGCGACCGCCACGTAGAGGCTGGTGACGTGGTCAAGTCCCAGGCCGAGGCCGATCAGGTAGCCGATCAGCGCGGTGAAGACCACCTGCCCCAGCCCGGTCATGATCGAGACCGCGCCGAGCGAGCGGATCAGCTTCACGTCGAGCTTGATGCCGACGAGGAACAGCAGCACCGCGATCCCGAGTTCCGACAGCAGGTCGATCTGTTCGTCCGCATGCACGACATCCAGCACCGAGGGCCCCGCAATGAGGCCGACCGCGATGAAGCTGACGATCAGCGGCTGACGCAGCAGGGTCCCGACGAGCCCTACTCCTGCCGCCATCACCAGCAGCAGCGCCACCTCCGCGAACGATGTCAGCTCCGGCATCAGCCTGTCTCTTCCGATCCATGGCCGTTCGGCCCGGCGCCCTCCCGACGCGGCGCGGTCTCATGCCGTCGCAGGAAGTGCGCCAGGTCGGCATGGGCAATCCGCCAGCCCTTGCCGATGTCGATGGCGCGCAGTTGGCCGACCTTGATCCAGTGCCGAACGGTGGCCTCGGCGACCTGCAGCCGTTCGGCCACTTCCCTGACGGTCTGGTACTGGTCATACGGCATGGCGAGCGAGTGACTCGTCTCAGTTTGGTGAAGGATAGCGACGGATAGTGGATTTCGATTGATCTGCATCAAGCCGCGCCAGGCAGGCTCGGGTTGGATCGGGGACGAAACGGGAGGTAACGCCATGCAGCGGATTCTGCTTGCCACGGACTTCTCCGAACGCTCCGACCGGGCCCTGCGCCGGGCCGCCATGCTGGCGCGCAGCAGCGGCGCTCGCCTCGATCTCGTCCACGTCGTCGACGACGACCGGCCGCGCCACATCGTCGAGCACGAGGCCGCCGACGCGCGCTCGCTGCTGGCCGAACTCGCGCAGTCGCTGGAAAGCGTCGAGCAGGTATCGTGCACGGTGCAGGTCCTGCTCGCCGATGCCTTCGCCGGGATTGCGCAGGCGGTCACCGACCTTGCTCCCGACCTGCTGGTGATCGGCCCGCATCGCCGCCAGATCCTGCGGGGTGCCTTTGTCGGGACCACGGCCGAACGCACCATCCGGGCGGTCGACTGCCCGGTGGTGATGGTGAACGGTCCGCCGGTGGGCCCGTATCGCAACGTGCTGCTGACTACCGACCTGTCGGAAACCTCCCGCACTGCCCTGCAGCGTTTCGGCCGGCTGGGGATCGACGCCGAGGGCCCGCTGCACATCCTCAGCGTCTACAGCGCGCCCGCGCTACGGCTTGCGATGGCCGGTACGCTGGACCCGGAAGACCAGGACGCCTATCTGAGCGACCTCGGCGCCCAGGCGGACCGCTACCTGGGCGCGTTCCTGGCCAGCCTGGACGACGGGCACCCGGTGCGGGTGGTGCGCCGCGAAGAGACCACGACGGCCCACGAAGTCCTGAAGGCGGCCCGCGACCTGGGCTCGAACCTGATCGTGGTGTCCACGCAGGGCAAGGGGGCCGTGGCGCGCATGCTCCTCGGCAGCGTCGCCGAGCAGGTGCTGCAGCTGTCCGGCATCGATGTCCTCGCCATCCCGCCACCGCGCGTCGACCCGTGAGCCGCGGCGACAGCGGACACACCAGGAGCCGGACTGCGGTCCGGCCCAAGGACAGAACGTTCTGCCTCTGCGGTCAATGAAGTCGAAAGGAAGCCTCGTGATGACCAGGACCCGCATCGCCTACATGCCCATCGCCACCTATCCCGAGGCCGTCGCCGACGCCTCGGTCGCGGCGGCCGCGGATCTTGCCGTGGCGCTCGGCTGCGCACTGCAGGTCACCACCTTCGCCGTGGACATCCCGCGCGTGTCCTCGGCCCTGGGCAGCCTGCTGCTCGACGTCCCCGCCCTGGTCCGCTCCGCCGAGGACAGGAGCCGGTCGGAATGCCAGCGTCTGCACGACCTGCTGGGATCGCGGACCGGCGTGCAGTGCACGACCCGGGAGGCGGCGCTGGGCGCCGCACTGGAGACGGCTGCCGCCGAGGCACGGTACTTCGACCTTGCGGTGCTGCCGTGGTCCGGCGAGACCGTCGCCGCGCAGGACATGACACAGGCGGTCGTCTTCGGATCCGGTCGCCCGGCCCTCCTGGTTCCGCCTGCGGCGCCCCCGGCGAGCCTCGACCATCTCGCGATCGCCTGGGATGCCAGCCGCGTCGCCGCACGTGCGCTGGGCGATGCCCTGCCGCTGCTGGCCGAGGGCGGGCGCATCACGGTATTGACCGTCGAGGACGAGAAGCCGCTGAGCGGATCGGACCTTGCCGTTGCGCTTGCCGCCTCGCTCGCGCGCCGCGGCTACAGCGCCCGGCCGCTCGGCGTCTCGTTGGCAGGCCGGACGATTGCCGCGGCCTTGCAGGACACCGCCCTGGCCGAGGGGGCGCAGGTGCTCGCGATGGGCGGCTTCGGCCACTCCCGCCTCCGGGACTTCATCGTCGGCGGCGCCACCAGGGGCGTGTTCGCCGAACTGCACCTGCCCGTGCTTCTGGCGCATTGAGCCCCTGCCGACGCCGGCTGCCGCGGACAGGCGCCACGGGCGCCAGCCGCGCCGGCTGATCCAGTCCAGCGCATCGGCAGCGGCAGCCTTGCCGCGGACCACGGCGCCGTCGTGAGCGCATGGTCCGCCACCCACGTCCCCCGTTTGGTTCATGCCGGCGTCCCCGATTCCTGCTCAGGTCCCGCCTCAATCCGGTGCCCGCCACCGGCGGAACCCGCGCCAGGGCGCGGGGTGCAGTGGTGGGCCGATCCGGCGCTCGAGGAGGACACCATGGCAAATCTGCAGATCAGTGCGGGACAGACGCTCGACATCGACAATTACAGCTTCGGGACGCTGCCCAACCAGCTGCGCGCCGAACTGGAGCCGGCAGGCCCAGGCAGTTCCCTCGTGCGCTTCACCTGGTTCACCAACCAGACCGAACCCGACACGGATACGGGTGAAGTCCTGCTCACCGACGCCATCGAGAGGCCGACGCCGCCGATCAGCTTCATGCCGCCGACCGGAACCCACTCGGAGCAGAGCCAGTACCAGATGGTCGGGTACGGCGACTTCACCATCTACGACCCGACGACCGGCGAGGTCATCGGCACGATCGAAGACGCGCACTACGACTTCACCCTGATCGTCACCACCACCTACGACGCGGACACCGGCACGACCAGCTGGACCTACGGCGTCTACGTTCCGGGCAATCCCTGGAGCGGCTTCTTCCTCGACGACGATACCGTGACGCTCGCGGACGGCAACGATAGCTTCATCGACCCCGACGGCCAGCTCACCCTCGATGCCGGCGACGGCGACGACACCATCTTCGCCGCGGGATCGGCGACCGTCGCCCCGGAGGACGTCGATTTCATCCAGGGTGGCGCGGGGAACGACAACATCCAGTTCCAGGGCGGCGGCCACACCATCGATGGCGGCAGCGGCAATGACGAGATCGGCGGCGGCAGTTCCAGCTCGGGCCTCGTCACCACCCTGATCGGCGGCGCGGGCGACGACATCGTCTACGGCACCAGCGAGGACGACCGCTTCATCGAGGCCGACGCCAACGGCAACGACACCTATGTCGGCCAGACCGGCAGCGACACGATCGACTATTCCGCCATCGCGTCGGGCGGGGTGACGGTCGACCTCGGGCTCGGCTTTGCCGCGCAGGACACCGGCGCCGGCGGTGTCGACACCATCGTCGAGATCGAGAACATCGTGGGCACCGGCCAGGCCGACCAGCTCACCGGCAATGCCGCCGACAACCGGATCGACGGCGGCGGCGGCGACGATACCATCCACGCCACGGCCGGCAACGACGTGCTGGACGGCGGCGCCGGCGCGGACACGGTGGTCTTCACCGGCACCGAGGCGGACTATGCCGTCAGCACCGACGAGCAGGACCGCCTGGTGGTCGCCTCGGCCGGCGGCACCTCCACCCTCACCGGCTTCGAATGGGTGCAGGTGGGCAGCAATGTCTATGATTTCGCCATGCTGCTCGCCGGCGCGCCGGTGATCACCTCGGATGGCGGCGGCGACGACGCATTCGTCGCCGTGGACGAGAATACCCTCTCCGTCACCACGGTGACGGCGGTCGACCCCAACAGTTCCGATACGCTCAGCTTCGAGATCATCGGCGGCGAGGACGGCGGCTTCTTCGAGATCGACGAAACCACCGGGGCGCTGCGCTTCCGCTCGTTCGAGTACTACCCGGCCCCCGACTACGAGGATCCGCGCGATACCGACGGCGACAACGTCTACAACGTCACCGTGCGCGTCTCGGACGGCCACGGCCATTTCGACGTGCAGACCATCGCGGTCGCCATCAACAACCTCAACAACGTCCACATCGAGGGGACATCTGGCGCCGACCTGATCGATGCGACCCACACCGTGGCCGGCCAGCCCTTCCCCGGCAACGAGGACGACGACATCTACGGCCATGGCGGCGACGACGTCATCGCGAGCCTCGAGGGCAATGACCGCATCGTGGGCGGCGACGGGGCCGACGCGATCGACGGCGGTGCCGGCGACGACCTGGTCGACTATTCGGATGAAGGCGGCGGCGGCGGCGTGGTGGTCAACCTCTCCGGCATCGACTTCGACACCGGCAATGGCGACCCCGTCACCATCGCGCCGCACAGCGCCATCGATACCTTCGGCAATGTCGACACGCTGACCAACATCGAGAACGCGCGCGGCACGAACCAGAACGACGTGTTCGTGGGGACCGACGAGATCAACCGGTTCGAGGGGCTCGGCGGCGACGACATCGTCATCGGCGGCTCCCGCGACGACTTCTTCAATGCCGGCTCGGGCAATGACAGCTTCGACGGCGGCGGGCCCCACGATGCCGACGTGATCGAGTACTGGTACAATGGCGAGGCCCAGCTGCACGGCATCACGCTGGTGCAGGACGGCGACAACAGCGGTACCGTCATCGATCCCTGGGGCGACACCGACACCTTCGTCAATGTCGAGACCGTCATCGGGACCGCTTTCGCGGACAGTTTCACCGGGGCCTGGGGCAATGACCGGTTCGTCGGCGCGGACGGCGCCGACAGCTTCGACGGCCAGGGCGGGCGCGACTGGATCGACTACTACTGGGAACAGGGCAACCAGCAGGCGACCGGCATCATCGCCAACCTCTCGGGCGATGCGATCGGGCCGGTCTCGATCGCCGGGCGCACCGACATCAGCCTCGGCGCCGGCGAGATTCTCGACACCTACGGCAATGTCGACACGACCGTCAGCATCGAGCAGATCACCGGCACCAGCAAGCAGGACCTGATGATCGGCGGCGACGAGGACAACGTCTTCGAAGCCGAGGAAGGCGATGACATCCTGATCGGCAATGGCGGCGACGACGAATTCGTCGGCGATGCCGGCGCCGACCACATGGATGGCGGTGCCGGCCGCGACCAGGTCAACTATCGCGACGAGACCAAGGGCTTCAAGGTCCTGCCCGGCGCGCACGGCGTGATCGTCAACCTCTCCGACGAGGCGACGGACGTGCTGTCGGTGGCCGGCATCGCGCCGCAGGTGGTGGCGGCCCACACCGCCATCGACACGCACGGCCACATCGACACGCTCACCAGCATCGAGCGGGTGCGCGGCAGCGAGTACGACGACATCATCATCGGCAACAATGACGAGAACGACCTGCAGGGCAACGAGGGCGACGACCTGCTGATCGGCGGCGGCGCCGAAGATTTCGGGGCCGACTTCTTCGTCGGCGGACGCGGCAACGACACCATGATCGGCGGCGCCCACGACAACGAGTTCAATCGCGTCCAGTATGCCGGCGAGACCGACTGGGGTCCGGAGGATCCCGGCCAGCACGGCGTCATCGTCAACCTGTCGGCCGCGACCCTGCTCGGGGTGGGCGTCGACGGCATCGCGACGACCGATGTCGCGGCCGGCACCGCCATCGACTCCTATGGCGACACCGACACGCTGGTCCGCATCCAGAACGCCGACGGCACGCAGTATGACGACATCATCGTCGGGGGCGACGAGCACAACGATTTCGACGGGCGGGGCGGCAACGACCTGCTGATCGGCGGCAACGGCTCGAACAACCTCAGGGGCGGCGACGGCAACGACACGCTGATCGGCGGCAGCGGGGACGACTTCGTCGACGGCGGCCGCGGCGACGACATCGCCGATGGTGGCGGCAATGGCGAGGGGGAGTACGACAACCTCGAGTACCGCGAGGCCGAGGACGGCATCACCGTCAACAAGCTGAACCGCACCGACGGCACGGTGACCGGCGCCTGGGCCGGCAATGACAGCTTCACCAATTTCGAGATCGTCGTCGGCTCCAACCACGACGACGTCTTCAACGGCAGCGCCGAGGATGACGACTTCACCGGCAATGCCGGCGCCGATCAATTCAACGGCGGCGACGGCCGCGACCGGGTGGTCTACGAGAAAGAGCAGTGGGCGCCGGGCGGCGAGAACAGCCACGGCGTGATCGTCAACCTCAGCGGCGCGACGATCTCGGCCGATATCGGCCAGGGGCTTCTGTCGGTCGAGGCCGGCAAGGCCGTCGACGGCTTCGGCGATATCGACACGCTCGACAGCATCGAGGTCATCCAGGGCACCCGCTTCGCAGACCATCTGCAGGCCAGCGACGACGGCAGCGAGCTGCAGGGCCGCGAGGGCGACGACGTCATCATCGGCGGCAGCGGCCGCGACCAGCTTCAGGGCGACGACGGCAACGACACCCTGATCGGCGGCGACGGCGACGATTCGATCAGCGGCTGGCTCGGCGACGACACGCTCGAGGGCGGCGACGGCCATGACTGGCTGGGCGCCGGCATCGGCAACGACATGGTCGACGGCGGCGCCGGCTTCGACGTGCTCGGCTTCGGCTGGGTGCAACCGGAGGCGCCCGGCGAGGGCATCGTGGTCACCCTGGGCGGCAGCGCCCCGGGCGGCGGCACCATCACCGGCACGATCAGCGATGGCCACGACGATGAGGGCAACCCGTTCACCGGTGCGGTGAACACCAGCTTTGCCGGCATCGAGCGGGTCGAGGGCACCAGCGGCGACGACAGCTTCACGGTCGCGGCGGGCTATCTCAACACCGCGGACGTCTTCCGCGTCTTCACCCCGGATCGCGGCGACAGCCGCGGCGAAAACGGCATTGTCGACATCAGCGGCGGCGCCGGCAACGACAGCTTCACCGACCTCTCGGACACCAGCCTGCGCGGCGACAGCGGCGGCGCCATGCTGGTCAGCTATGACGGCGACAAGTGGGGGACGGGCAATTTCGACGGCGACCAGTGGGGCAGCGAGGCGGGCGAGCACGGCGTGGTCGTCAACCTCTCCTCCACCAGCCGCACCGCACTCGACTTCGATCTCAACGACGGCTCCGGGCCGGGCGACCTGACGGTGGCGGCCGGCACCGGCTTCGGCATCTTCGGCGACACCGACCAGTTCGTCGGGGTGCAGGCGGTGTGGCTGACCGAGGCCGACGACTGGTTCTGGGCCGACGACAACCGCGACAGCTTCGTCGGCGGCGGCGCCGGCAACGACCACCTGTTCGGCGGCAGCGGCGACGACGTGTTCTTCGGCGGCGCGGGCATCGACACCATCGCGGGCGGCGACGGCCACGACGTCGTGCGCTACGACTGGGAGGACGGCAGCCTCGGCGTGTTCGTCAACCTGCAGGCGGGATCGCAGTCCTTCCCCGGCATGATCACGCTGCAGTCGGGTGAGGTACGCGACAGCTACGGCAATATCGAGACCCTGTCGGGCATCGAGGAGATCATCGGCAGCCGCAATGGCGACCGCTTCTGGGTCGGCGATGCGGGTTACGTCATCGATGGCGGCGAGGGCGGCGACGAGATCATCTCCGGCACGGGCGACGACATTCTCACCGGCGGCGATGGCGACGATCACCTCGACGCCGGCGGCGGCAACGACGTCTTGATGGGCGGCGCCGGCAACGACACGCTCGATGGTCGCGACGGCGACGACGAGATCCACGGCGGCGACGACCACGACACCCTGGCCGGCCGGCAGGGCGCGGACCTGCTCTTTGGCGGGGACGGCAACGACTTCATCGCCGGCAGCGTCGGCAATGACACGATCCATGGCGGGTCGGGCGACGACACGCTGATCGGCGGTTCGGGCGACGACCTGATCGATGGCGGCGAGGGCGACGAGACGATTGGCGACACGGTCGACTATGCGGCCGAACCCTCCTACGAGGACGCGGGCGGGCCGGGCGGGCCGACCGGCGGGATCATCGTCAACCTCAGCGAGCTTGAGATCACGGTGGGCGCCGAGACCATTGCCGCGCATCAGGCGCGCGATGTGTGGGGCGGCACCGATACGCTGATCGACATCGAGAACGTGCGCGGCACCGGCCACGACGACGTCATCGTCGGCGACGACGGCAACAACGCCTTCGTCGGCGGCAACGGCGCCGACGTGCTCCGCGGCAATGGCGGCAACGACACGCTCGAGGGCCAGGCCGGCAACGACGTCCTCGAGGGCGGCGCCGGCAATGACAGCCTCTATGGCAGCCTCGGCAACGACGACCTGACCGGCGGGGCCGGCGATGACCTCATCCATGGCGGCGCCGATATCGACACCGTGCACTTCTCCGGCAACCGGACCGACTATGCCGTGGCCGCGATCGCCGGTGGCGGCATCTCCATTGCCGACCTGCGCGCCGGCGACAATGACGGAACCGACACAGTCTACGACACGGAGTACTTCCAGTTCGCCGACATCACGACCAGCGCCGAGGGGCTGTTCAACAGCGCGCCGGAAGCCGCAGGCGACGCGCTCTCGGCCAGCGAGGACGTCCCGCTCGTGACCGCGGTCGGCGACCTGCTCGCCAACGACACCGATCCCGACAGCGGCCAGACGCTGACCGTCGTCTCGGTGGGGGACGCCACACACGGTTCGGTCGAACTTGTGGGTGGCAACGTGGTGTTCACGCCCGATGCCGAGTTCGCCGGCATCGCCAGCTACACCTATGTCGTCGAGGACGGCGCGGGCGGTTCGGACAGTGCCACCGTGAGCATCGACGTCGCGCCGGTCGCCGATGCCCCGGCGCTCGCCATCGGACCGCACGCCGCACCGGAGTTCTGGACCCCGGTGCTCGAGCAGACCGCCATCGAACAGAACACCGCCGGCATGCAGCATGCCGCGACGGCGGCACCGCTCGCCGATGGCGGCTATGCCATCGCCTGGATGCACCCGACGGACGCCAACAACTGGGCCTCCTCGGTCCGCGTTTTCAACGCCGACGGCACGCCGCGGAGCAATGACATCCTGCTCGAGGAGGGCGGAGCGAACCCGCCCTATCCCACCATTGCCGGTCTCGCCGACGGCGGGTTCGTGGTGGCCTGGTACGCCCTCGGGCACCCCGAGGACGATGGCGGCTACGGCGTCTACGGCCAGCGCTACGATGCGGGCGGCGTCGCCGTGGGCAGCGAATTCGCCGTGGCCAATTCCGCCGCATTCTACGAGACCAATCCGAGCGTCATCGGGCTCGCCGATGGCGGCTTTGCGGTGGCGTGGTACCAGGAACTGAGTGCCGGCGGCTTCCCGACCGACAACGGCGTCGGGCTCAGCACCTACGACGCAGCCGGCGACCTGGTCACGACGGTGCATGTCGCCAGCCAGGAGGCGCCCTCGATCGCCACGCTCGCCGACGGTGCCATCGTCGTCGCCTACGGCGAAGGCGACGTGGCCGCCAGCGTACTCGATACCGATGGCACCCCGCGTGGGGCTCCCGTCAGCCTCTCGGGCGGCATCGGCCTCAACATCTTCCCGTCGGTCGCGGGTCTTGCGGACGGCGGCTACGTCACCACCTGGGCCCACTATACCGGCGGGGCCTCGAACTACGACGTCTGGGCCCGCGTAGTCGATGCCAGCGGCAACGCTGGCCCGACCTTCGAGGTCGCGACCTCGATGGACCTGTCGAGCCAGCATGGCGCCCAGGTAACTGCCCTGGCCGACGGCAGCTTCGTCATCGCCTGGACGTCGCTGGGCGAGGACGGTTCGGGGCTCGGCGTCTATGCCCGCCACTACGACGCCAGCGGCACGCCGATCGGCCCGCAGCAGCTGATCCCCGGCCAGACCGTGGGCAACCAGCAGATCGGCTACGACATGGGCGAGATCGACCATGGCATCGTGCAACTGGCCGATGGCCGCCTGCTCGTCACCTGGATGGACGGCAGCAAGGACGATGGCGGGCTTGTCGCCCGCATCTTCGCGGCCACCACCGCGGGCAGCGGCCCCGGGGCCGGCAACGAGGACACGGCCATCGCCCTGCCCCTGATCGAGGCCACCCCGATCGACGCGGACGGATCGGAGAGCCTCGTACTGCGTCTCTCCGGCTTCCCGTCCGGCACGACCTTCTCGCTCGGCGCTCTCGATACCGGCAGCGGCGACTGGGTGATCGACGATCCCGCCGAGATCGCGGCGCTTTCCGCCACGCCGCTGCTGGCGACGCCGCCGGCCAACTACAACGGCAATTTCGAGCTGACCGTGACGGCCGTCTCGACCGACAGCGCCACGCTGTCGTCCGGCGGCGCCACCGACACGGCCAGCACCAGCGCCAGCTTCACCGTTATCGTCCACCCGGTCGATGACCAGCCGAGCATCACGTCGGATGGCGGTGGCGACGAGGCGGCGCTGTCGCGGGCCGAGAACGCCACACTGGTCACCACGGTGATCGCGGCCGACCCCGACGGCGGCGGCAGCGGCAGCGGCTTCACCTACGCGATCAGCGGCGGAGACGACGCAACGCTGTTCGCGATCGATGCCGAGACCGGCGTGCTGAGCTTCATTGCCGCTCCCGACTACGAGATGTCGGCCGACGCCGACGGCGACAACGTCTACGAGGTCGTCGTCAGCGCCAGCGACGGCGCCCTCACCGACACACAGACGATCCGCGTCACGGTGACCGATGTCGGCGGCGTGACCATCAACGGCACCAATGCAGCCGACCTCATCGATGCCACCCACACCCCGGCCGGACAGCCGCTGCCGACCAATGAGGCCGACATCATCAACGGCAATGGCGGCAACGACACCCTCTGGGGCCTGGCTGGTGACGACACCATCAACGGCGGCGCCTGCAGCGACACCATGCGCGGCGGCACCGGCAACGACACCTATGTGGTCAACGCGGCCGGCGACGTGGTGATCGAGAACGCCGGCGAGGGCATCGACACCGTGCTGTCCTCGGTCAGCCTGACGCTGGCGGCGGAGGTGGAGAACCTGACGCTCACCGGCGCCGGCAACATCAATGGCACCGGCAACGCCCTCGACAACGTCCTGACCGGCAACAGCGGCAACAACACCCTCAATGGCGGGCTCGGGGCCGACCAGATGGCGGGCGGCCTCGGCAACGACACCTATGTCGTCGACAATGCCGGCGACGTCGCGATCGAAGCGGCCAACGAAGGCACCGACACGGTGCAGGCGGCCGTCTCCTACGCGATCGGCGACAATGTCGAAAACCTGGTGCTGACCGGCAGCGCCGATATCGACGGCACCGGCAACGCGGCCAACAACACCATCACCGGCAATGCCGGCGCCAACACGCTCGATGGCGGCGGCGGGACCGATACGCTCATCGGCGGGCTGGGCAACGATACCTACATCGTCGACGACATCGCCGACGTGGTGACCGAGGCGGCCAACGCCGGCATCGACGCGGTGCACTTCACCGGCAGCGGCAGCTACACGCTGAGCAACAACGTGGAGCACCTCGTGCTTGGCGCCGATGCCAGCGGTGGCACGGGCAATGCGCTCGCCAACACCATCACCGGCAACGCATCGGACAACCTGCTGAGCGGCGGCACCGGCGCCGACACGATGATCGGGGCGCCGGCAACGACACCTACCTCGTCGACAATGCCGGCGACACGATCGTCGAACTCGCCGACGGGGGGCATGACGTCGCCATCGCCAGCGTCAGCTACACGCTCGGCGCCGGCGTCGAGGACCTGATCCTCGGCGGCACCGGATCCATCAGCGGCACCGGCAACGACCTCGACAACGTGCTCACCGGCAACGGCGGCGCCAACACCCTCAATGGCGGGCTCGGGGCCGACACGATGATCGGCGGCGTCGGCAACGACACCTACGTCGTCGACAATGCCGGCGACGTGGTGGACGAGGAATCGGCGGGCGGCACCGGCACGGACACGGTCCAGGCGTCGATCTCGTTCGACCTGGGCAGCGCCGCGGTGCTCGGCGACGTCGAACGCCTGACCCTCATCGGCACCGCCGACATCGATGGCCGGGGCAACAGCCTCAACAACGTCATCACCGGCAATACGGGAAACAACATCCTCGATGGCGATACCGGGGCCGACACGCTCATCGGCGGACTGGGGGACGATACCTATGTCACCGATGGCGGCGACACCCTCACCGAGGCGGTCGATGCGGGCATCGACACGGTGATCTCGTCGGTCAACCTGACGCTGGGCGCCAATCTCGAGAACCTGATCCTCGTCGGGGCGGCGCTCACCGGCACCGGCAACGCGCTGAACAACACCATCACCGGCAACGACCTCGGCAACACCCTGTCGGGCGGGCTCGGAGACGACACGCTGGCCGGCGGCCTCGGCGACGACACCTATCTGGTCGACAGCAGCGCGGATACGGTGATCGAGGCGATCGACGCCGGCACGGACCTGGTGCTGTCCTCGGTCAGCTACACGCTCTCCGACAATGTCGAGAACCTGACGCTGACCGGCAGCGGCGCCAACAGCGGTATCGGCAACGACCTCGCCAACATCATCACCGGCAACGCCGCCGCCAACACAATCAGCGGCGCCGGCGGCAACGACACGCTGATCGGCGGCGCCGGCGCGGACATCATGGCGGGCGGCACCGGTGACGATCTCTACATCGTCGACAACATCGGCGACACGGCGGTGGAAGCGGCCGACGAGGGGACCGACCTGGTACAGTCCTCGGTGAGCTTCACGCTCGGCGACAATGTGGAGAACCTGCTCCTCCTCGGTACCGCTGCGATCAACGGTACCGGCAACGGCCTCGCCAACATCCTCACCGGCAACTCGGGCAACAACATCCTGAACGGCGGCCTCGGCGCGGACACCATGGTCGGGGGCGCCGGCAATGACACCTATGTCGTCGACGATGCCGGCGACGTGGTCGACGAACTGGGCAATGGCGGCGCCGGCACCGACACGGTGCAAGCCTCCGTCTCCTTCAGCCTCGCGGACCCCACGCGGGTGCTGGGCGAGGTCGAGCGGCTGACGCTCACCGGAACCGGCAATCTCAACGGCACCGGCAACGCGGCCAACAACATCATCACCGGCAATTCGGGGAGCAACATCCTCGACGGCGGTGCCGGGGTGGATACCCTGATCGGCGGCCTCGGCAACGACATCTGCATCGTCGACAGCGTCTCCGACATCGTCACCGAGGCCGCCAGTGCAGGAACCGACACGGTGCACTTCGTCGGCCCGGCGGGAACCTTCGTCCTCGGCGCCAATGTCGAGAACCTGACGCTCCTGGGCAACGCAGCGATCAACGGCACCGGCAACGCCCTGGCCAATGTCCTCATCGGCAACAGCGCCGGCAACACCCTCATCGGCGGCGGCGGCAACGATACGCTCGACGGCGGGCTGGGGGCTGACATCCTGATCGGGGGCGCCGGCAACGACACCTACATCGTCGACGATGCCGCCGATCGCGTCGACGAGACCACCGGCGGCTCCAGCACGGACACCGTCCGCGCCTCGGTATCGTTCAGCCTGATCGCGGACGGGGTTCATGTCCTTGGCGTCGTCGAGACCCTGGTGCTGACCGGCACCTCGGCGATCGCGGGCACCGGCAACGCGCTCGACAACACCCTGATCGGCAACCAGGCCGCCAACCACCTGTTCGGCGGGGCGGGAGACGATACCCTGATCGGCGGCGGCGGCGACGACCGCCTGATCGCGGGGCTCGGCCACGACATGCTGTTCGGCGGCGCCGGGGCCGATACGTTCGACTTCAACGTCGCCGATTTCGGCGGCGCCGGCGGGGTGCTGGCCAATCACTCCGACAGCATCTTCGACTACAGCGGCGCTGGCGGCGAGGGCGACGTGCTCGACCTCGCCGGACTGCTCGACGACGCCTACAGCCTGGTCGGCGGCGACAGCGCGCAACTGCTCAGGGCCGTGTTCAGCGGTTCCGACGTGATCATCGAGATCAACGAGAACGCGGTGCTGAACGGCTCGGCGGTCAACACCGACTGGTCGGCGGCGTTCACGCTGCACGATGTCGCCGACCCCGGCTCGGTCGAGGCCATCTTCGCCGGACAGACCTGGCACCTCGACGCCGGCACGGGCCTGTTCGGCCTCTGACGACCACCCCTCCCCGGCCGGCGCGACGCGGCGGCCGGGGAGTTCACTGCGGTGTGACGCCGTGCTCACGGCAGCATCGCGCGCCGGGTCGAAGCTCGCCTCCGTTCAATCGCGCGGAGGTTGCGATGCGGCGAGCATCCGAGGGACGAACACTTGCAGGCGGAGCCGGGGCGTCCGGGATCGTCGAACCGAACGGGACCTTCGGCGACCTGCGGCAGTTGCTGGCATCGTTCTGCCCCGACTGGCGCGGTGCGAGCCTTGCGGTGGACACCAACGGGCTGGGACTGCTCTACGCCAACGCCCACGCCCACGACATGCTGCAGCACGGCCGACCGGCGCGCCTGAGCAACGGGCGGCTGGTCATCTGCCCCGATCAGGCCATGCGACGGCTGCATGCCATGCTCGAGGCGCTGCGCGAGGGCACCACCCACACCGCGCCGCTTGTCGTCGACGACGAGGACGCCGCCGCGACCTACGTGCTGCGCATCGCGCTGCCGATGTCCCCGCACCTTCCACATATCGCCATCATCGACATCACCAGGGCCCTGGTGGATCCCCACCCGGCGCTGCTGGGGGCCATCGCCGAGGCGTTCCATCTCACCGTCGCCGAGGGCAACGTGCTGGGCCATCTCGCAGCCGGCCTGTCGCTGCGGGAGATCGCCGCGATGCGGGGCGTGCGCCTGGAGACCGTGCGCCAGCAGTGCAAGGTGCTGCTCAGCAAGATGCGGTGCCGGCGCCAGGCCGACCTGGTTCGCGTCGTCGCCGGGCTGTCGCACCGCGAACCGGCGCAGGCGGCCTGCTGACCATGCTCCAGCGCCTCGACCCCGCCGCCTCGAACCTGAACGGCGATCCCACGTCGCCGCCCCTCGCCCGGACGGCGTGGATCGGCGGGCTGGCCTTCGGTGTGCTCAGCGCGGCCTCCAACCTGCTGCTGCTCACCGGTCCGCTGTTCATGCTGCAGGTCTACGACCGGGTCCTGCCCAGCCGCTCCATCCCCACGCTCGTCGCCCTCACCGTGCTCGTCGGCGGCCTCTACGGTTTCTACGCCCTGGTCGAGTGGATGCGCGCCCGCATCGCCAACCGTGTCGGTGCGTTCGTCGAAGAGACGCTTTCTCCCTGGCTTCTCGGCGCGATCGCCCGCAACTCCGGACGGGGTCGGATCGATCCCATGCGCGACCTCGACTCCGTCCGGGGTTTCCTGTCCGGCCCAGGCCCGGCCGCCCTGTTCGACCTGCCGTGGGTCCCGTTCTACCTTGGCCTCATCACCCTGCTGCACCCCATGCTCGGACTGGTCACGGCGACCGGCGCGGCGATCCTCATCGTGCTGCTGGCCGTCAACGAACTCACCACGCGCCGTCCGACCCGGCAGATCGCCCAGGCGCTGGCCAATCGGCAGCGCTTCGCCGAGGATATCCGGGCCGGCGGCGAGGTGGTGCGCGCCATGGCGATGGAGCCGCAGCTGCAACACCGCTGGAGCGACACCTGTGCGGCGGTGGCGGATGCCGTGACGCGCGGATCCGATCGCACGGCGCTCCACACCTCGCTGACGCGATCGTTCCGTTACCTCCTGCAATCGGCGGTTCTCGCCACCGGTGCCTGGCTGGTGCTGATCGGCGAGTCGTCGGCCGGCCTCATCATCGGGGCGTCGATCCTCTCCTCGCGGGCAGTGACTCCCGTCGAACAGGCGCTCGGCCAGTGGCGGGCCTTCGTCGCCGCACGCCAGGCCTGGCCGCGGCTGCAGCCGCAGCCGGGCGATCCGGCTGCGACGAAACGGCTGCAACTGCCGCCCCCGGTGCAGCGACTTGCCGTGGAGGGGCTGACGGTCTTCGCGCCGGACAGTGAGCGGCGGCTGGTGCAGGACATCCGGTTCTCGCTGCAGGCCGGCGACGGGCTGGGCATTGTCGGCCTCTCCGGCTCGGGCAAGTCCAGCCTGGCGCGCGCCCTGGTCGGGGTGTGGCCGCACCGCGGCGAAGTCCGGCTCGATGGCCAGGAGATGCGGCACTACGACCGCCGGACCATCGGTTCCGCCATCGGCTACATGCCGCAGGAGGTCGGGCTGTTCAGCGGCACGGTGGCAGATAACATCGCACGCTTCCGGCAGGGCGCGGATGCGGCGGAGGTCATCGCTGCCGCGCGGGCGGCTGGTATTCACGACCTGATCGCCACCCTGCCCGACGGCTACGAGACCCAGGTCGGTGAGGCCGGGGTCGCACTTTCGGCAGGCCAGCGTCAGCGCATCGGCCTCGCACGGGCCCTGTTCGGCGACCCCTTCCTGATCGTGCTGGACGAACCCAATTCCAACCTGGACAGCGAGGGCGACGCCGCCCTGACCGCGGCCCTGCTGGGTGCGCGCCGCCGGGGCGCCATCGTCGTGATCATCGCCCACCGCCCCAGCGCCATCGCCGCCGTCGATCAGCTGCTGTTCCTCGATGCCGGACGACAGCTCGCCCTCGGGCCCAAGCCCGAAGTGCTCAAGGCCGCGGCCGCCTCGTCACGGCGCCCTTCGAAGGAGACCGCCGATGCCTGAGCAACCGCCGCGTCACCGCCGCAGCATCGTGACCCATTCGATGGCCGGCGTCCTGATCGTCCTCGTCGCCGGGGGAACGCTCGTCTGGTGGAGCCTGGGCACCCGAATCGCCGGCGCCGTCGTCGCGACCGGGTCGGTGGCCGTCGATGGCGGCCCCAAGCGGGTGCAGCACCCCGAGGGGGGCGTGGTCGCCGCGATCCTCGTGCGTGACGAGGACCAGGTGCGGGCCGGCGATGCCCTCGTCCGCCTCGACGGAACGACGCTCCAGGCCAGCTACGACCTGATCCTGGGGCAGCAGCGCGATGCCCATGCGCGCGAGCTGCGCCTCGCCGCGGAGGCCGCGGCCCGCAGCCGCATGGGGGCACCGGGCCCGCTCCCGGCCGGCATCGCCGGGGACGAGTTCGACCGCCTGCTGGCGCTGCAGGCCGAGCTCTTCGACGCCCACGCGGCCTCCCTGCGCGGACAGCGCGAACGGATCGCCGAGCAGATCGTCCAGCTCGAGCGCAAGGCCGAGGGGCTGCAGGCCGAACTGGCGGCGGACGAGGCACAGCAGGCGCTGGTTGCCGCCGAGATCGACGACCAGCAGCGGCTGCTCGGCGAAAAACTGGTGAGCGCCGGACGGTCCAACGACCTGCGGCGCGTCGCGGCACAGTTGCGCGGCGAGGCGGGTCGCATCGCCGCCGCGATTGCCGAGACGCGCGCCACCGTGGCGGAGCGCCAGGCCATGCTCGTGCAGCTCGATGACGACCAGCGGGTCCAGGCCATCAGGGAACTGCAGGCGGTGCGGGCCGAGCTGGCCCAGCTGGCCCAGCAGCGCATCGGGCTCGCCGACCGGCTCGACAGGCTGGTCATTCGCGCCCCGCAGAGCGGCACCGTAGACGCTTCGACGGTGGTGACCGTCGGCGGCGTCGTCGGCGCGGGCGAGACGCTCATGATGGTCGTCCCGGCGCTGCACGAGGCGGTGGTGGATCTGCGAGTGAGCCCGCTCGACATCGACAAGGTGTACGCCGCCCAGGACGTCATCGTGCGCTTCACCGGCATCGACGCACGCGCTACCCCGGATCTCGCTGCCCGTATCAAATCGGTGGCGCCCGACCTCACGACCGATCCGCGCAGCGGCGCGCAATACTACCTCGCCCGGGTGATGCTGGAGCCCGCCGAGCTGGACCGCCTGCCCGGCGGCCGCGATCACCTCGTTCCCGGCATGCCGGCCGAGGCGTTCATCCGAACCGGCGACCGGACGGTGCTCGCCTACCTCGTGAAGCCGCTGCTGGACCAGCTCGCGCGCGTCTTCAGGGAAGACTAACCTCTTGTGAATGCACGCTGACTTGCGACGTGAAAGTCGGGCGGCAAGACTTTCACGTTCGCTTCACGCTGCACCCCGCAGCCTCCCCTCCGACGCAGCAGCAACAGCGGTGGACGCGATGACGGCTCGAATGGGTGACGGCTCCGAAGGCAGCGCGGGAAAGCTGAAGGTCCTTCTTCTGGGACCGTTCCAGATCATCGGTCCGGATGGGCGCGACCTGACGCCCCGGCGGCAGAAGGCCAATGCGCTGCTGGCGCTGGTGGCCGTGGCCCACAGGGGGCAGCGCGCCCGATCCTGGCTCTGCTCGCGGCTGTGGAGCGACCGTTCGCAGGAACAGGCGCTGGGCAGCATGCGCCAGTCGCTCACCGACCTGCGGCGGGCGCTGGGCGCAGACTGGGACCGCTACCTGCACATCGACGCGTTCAATGTCGCGATCGACTTCTCCTCGGTCTGGGTCGACGCCGTGGCGCTGCGCGAGCGCGACGCGGGCGGACTTGCTGCCGAGCGCGGCGAGTTCCTCGAAGGCATGGACATCGGGGACGACGAGTTCGAGGACTGGCTGCTGCTCGAGCGCAGCTACTGGCAGGAGTTGCGCGAGGAGCGGCGGCGCGCCCCCCAGGCTTTGCCGCAACTGCCCGCCCTGGTCGAGGCGCATCCCGCCAGCGGCGCCGTCACCCTGAGCATGGGACGGCATCGCATCGAGATCCGCATCCTCGAAGACGCCGGCGACGGCGAGACCGCCGCCGCGTGAGGCTACTTCGTTGGTTGCGTGGGCGGCTGGACGCCGATCACCGCCTCCATGACGGCCTTGCGCAGGGGGAGGAATTTTTGATGAGGGCATCGGAGATCATGTACTGGCCATCGACCGCCTCGCGGCGCTCCGCTGATATGTGAGTGAAATCGATCGAACCCGGCCAGACGGCCATGTCACTGAAACCGACGTCGTTCAGCCCGAGGTTCGACAGACGGTGGCAACCGGCACAGCTGAGCAGCGTCAGGCGGTTGACGAGCGTCTTCCTGCTCAGCCCGGTCACCATCGCCCGCTTCTCAGAAGGCATCACGCATGACCGTTCCGATCGCGGCGCCGTAGGGATCGTGGGGGAACTTGCCGAACTGCGATTCCGCCATCTGCTGGTTGGCGTAGGTCTCGGCCGGGGCCTTGAAAGCAAGCCCAGCAAACGTCGCTGGACAATGCGCCCGGCCTGTCCCAGCAATGCCTTGCTGATCGCCTGCACGAAGGGCTGGCGTCAGAGAGGGTGCTGAAATCGGGCGTGTTGGCGACGGGGGACCAGGCAACAGCTGTCGCGGCGGCATCGGCTCGAACTTGAACTCGCGCAGCGACCAGAGAGTCGTGCCCGTGTTGGTGTTAAGCCTGACCTGCCCCGGTCGGTCGCCGGGAGCGGTCGAGCAGGTCATGTTGGCGGCATCGATCACCGGCCCGATGGCGTAGCACACGGTCGCGCAGGATGCCGGATCGGCCATTTCGCCCTTGCGGTCAGGGTGACGCCCGTCAAATAGAAGCGCTCGAGGGCTGCGGCAATGTCCGCATCCCTGCATCTGGGAGAAGCGGGCCCAGTATCTCTGGATGGCGACGCAGCGCTCCGCCTCCCCGCTCCGGCAGCGTTCCCTCGAAAATGAAATAGATCTCCCTTCCGTAGACGTACTGCGTTGCGCCAAGCCACTTCGGATCGGCGGCAACAACCAGTCGATACTCGCCGCAATCTCCCGGGAGCTTGAGGTCGATCCGGTTGACCGCGGCAATGACCTTGAAGGTCGGGTTCGCTGGCATCGACGAACGGTCTTTCGAGGCGGCCAGACGGGCGAGGTATGGTGTCGCAGGTGCAGCGGGAACGGCTGCGACAGACCGTTAGGCGCAGGCCCTCGCCGGCACAACCTTCCTCCCGCTCACCGGGTTCACCTCGCCATGCTTCCAGGCTCGCCCAGAACTGGCGAAACAGGGCCTTGGCATCCGTGCCGGTATCTGCCGCGAGCTTGGTCATGATGCGTTCGAACGTGAGGCCGACGAGGCGCTCGTCCTTGCGCACGAACAAGGATCGATCTGGATCGATCGCCGGATACGACGCGCCCTGCGTCCGATATCCGGGCAAAAGGCGCGCGGATGTCTTCCAGGGGCTGCTGGCCGAGGCCGCGCAGTTCCGGGTGCGGGGCTACGAAGCCATCCAGCAACGTATCCTCGGAGTACCGACCAAGAACAAGGACAATGCAGAAGCATGCTCACTGCGACGAAAAGCCTGATCCTCAGATTCATCCCACACCCCCAGTTCGCTCCGCGACCTCCTGCCGGCCCGCCAGCGAATTCACGCGCCGCTGACGACTGTCTCACGCCGCATTGACAGTTCAATACTTGGCACGCTCGTCAGGTGTCTGGAAATGAGTGCACCATACAAGATGGAGGCAAGATTGACGAGAAAATATCCGCCGGCCGAATTCGGCCCGTCTGGCAACGAAGACGCAAACGTGAGCCTCGAGGACTATATCGAAGTGGGCAAAGTGATCGTGGAGTGGTCAACCGGTGTTCGGCAGCTGGCCCAGATCAATTGACGAGTTCAACCAGGCCGTCGGTGCCCACTACACCCTGCCCCCGGGCGTCAAGACCATCCAGGTGATCCAGGGCAACGACGAAGTGTTCGTGCTGCGGCTTCCGGCCAAGAATCAGGTCGAGGAAAGCAATGAACTTGCGGCGAAGGGGAAGTACGACCTGCCGCCGATCATCGATATTCTGGCCAACAAGCCTGCCGGCAACACCGTCCAGGATTTCTTCCACGCCCGCGTGGCCGACTACACCATGCGGCAGTGCCGCTGATCAGGCGGTCTCGAGGTCCAGCAGCCCCGCGCCGAGCACGCCGTGCTCCAGCCGATCCCGATCCGCCGGCCGGCGGATCGGGAAACAGTCGATGAACCAGCGGTGGACGGCGACCGGCGTCGCCCGCTCCGTGCCGTGCCAGTTGGCAACGATCTGGCGGTAGAACTGCGCGACCGCGGCGCGCGCCGGCCCGGTCTCGCCGAGCTGGGACAGTGCGGCCGCCTTCCACGCGGGAACGAAGAACGCGCTGCCTTCCGCCTGGTCGGCTGCGTTGACGGCGGCACGATAGTCCTCCTCGAGAAAGCGGATGCACATCTGGTAGCCCCAGTGCATGGGCGCCCCGCCCAACGCGACGTCGATGGCGCGATCGGCGAGCTGCCGCGCCCGCTGCTTCTGGTCGCAGTAGGAGAGCCCCTGCGCGCACGACGTGAGCGTCCAGGGATCGTTCTCGTTGAGCTGGAGCGCCAGCTCGTAGCTGAACATCGCCTGCTCGTAGTTCTCCACCATGAGGTGCGACCAGGCGAGGCAGAGATGCGTCCGGGAGTCCCTGGGATCGAGCTTGACCGCCGTCTTGGCCAGCGCCAGTGCCTCGAGTTCGGCGGAGCGGTCGCGACGGGTCCCGGGAAAGATGTGGTGCCGCGTCGTCAGGATCTGCGCGACCCCCACATAGGCCAGTGGAAAGCCGGGCGCATCGGCGATGAGCGAGCGGAAGATCCCCTCCGCCCGCCGCTCCGATTGCGGCTGCCAGTGTGCGATCAGGCTGTTGCCGCGCAGCCAGCGATCGTGGATGTCGAGCGTCTGGTCGGCAAGGCCGGCCGTGCGCGCCACACGTTCGGCCGACAGGTGAACCTGCAGCGATGAGGCGATGCGTCGGATGACGTCGCGCTTGGCCGTTACCCAGCGCTCGAGCTGTACCGGGATCCGCTGGCTCCACAGGTAGGTGCCATCCCCGAAGCGCTGCAGGATCACCGAGATGTAGAGCTCCCCGGCCTCCTGCGCGGCGAGCACGGAGATCTCGTAGGTCTTGCGCTGCCGGAACTCGTCCACATCCAGCGACCTGCCGGCCTCGCGCACCGACCAGTCGCGAAACCGGGTCAGGGCCCCGATCAGCTCGTGGCGCAGCCCGTTGACGCGCCGCTGCTGTTCCCCCGTCAGCTCCTCCTGGTCGAACGCATTGACGAGGATGAGGATGTGTCCTTCCACCGGACCGGGGGCGATCGCCGGCACCGGCATGCCGAGAGGCGTCGACTTGATCTGGGCCACATAGGCCTGCGTCTCCGGCCCCGGCTCCATGTCGAAGTCGCGATCCAGCAGCGACCAGAGCTCGTTGTAGAGGCGCAGGGCGCCGGCAACGTCGCCCTGTGCCATGCTCGCCCGCATCAGCGTGCGGCAGGCCTCCTCGTTGGTCGGGTCGATGTTGCGCAGCGCGATGGCAGCGCGTTCCTGCAGGTCCGCCCGCCCGGCCGCCAGCAGCTGCCGAAGCTCGTGCAGCACCGCCGACCGGTAGCTCTCGCGCTGCACCACCAGCCAGTAGTCGAACGCCGGATCGACCCCCTCGATGTCGCCCAGGAAGCTGTCGAACAGATCGGGACGATCGACCAGCGCCTCCGGCACGTCCCCGGCCTTGAGGGCGCCGATGAGCAGCGGGGCGTCCATCGCCAAGGGCAGCGACAGCCAGACTTCGTCCCGATCCGACAGCACCAGGTGCGAGGCGCCGCCGAGTTCGCGCTTGAGGGTGGCCAGCTGCTGGCGCAGCGAGACGCGTGCGTCATGGTCGGTGGCCTCGCTCCACAACAACCCGGCGAGTTGCGTGCGCCGCAGCCGCTGATGTGGCGCCAGCGCCAGGTAGGCGAGGATGGCGCGCGACTTGCGGCTGCGGATCGACGGCGTGGTGCCGCTCACCGCGAGCCGGAAGGTGCCGAAGCTGTCGAGGGTCGCCCGGACGTCGACCGGACGTCCGTCGGCTGCGGTGCCGGATGGTATCACAGGAGCGCCACCCTTGCCGGGTCCTCGGCGACCCATTGCGCCTCGTCGGGGATCGTCGCCAGTCCCGGGATGATCACCTTGGCGACGGGCAACCCGACCCGGGGCGTGGTGAGATCGACCGCGAAGGCGTCGCCCCAGCGCGTCGCGATGTCGGCCCTGCTTCCGGCCGGATGGAGGCGCACGCCGCTCAGCGCGAAGGCCGGCTCGTCGCCGCTGAGGCAGGTGGCGCGGCGCTGCGCCCGCTGGTCGGCCTCGCCGAGCGGCAGGCCGCGATCCGTCCTGTAGGCGATGAGCCGCAGCCCGGCCTCCATCTGCAGCAGTTCGCGCACCGCCCGCTGGGCCGCGACCAGCGGGTCGCGACCAGCCGCAAAGCCGAAGGCTGCCCCGCCTCCCGCGGCGGCGAACGAGCAGGCGACAATGGTCGGCGCCCCCGGCTCCACCGAGATATCGAACAGACGCGTGACGCGCCCGGCGGCATCGCCCCGCAGCAGCGACAGATAGTCCCGTGCATCCTCTTCGAGCGCCGGATCGAGCCCCTGTGGGGGGGCGCCGAAGTGCCACCAGCGCGCCACGGCATGCCGCTCGACGACCTCCCAGGCCGCTGCGTCGATCGCCTCCTCCAGCGTCCGGCCCGCCGCGCAGCCCGAGCCGAGCATCGGGGCCGCGTCGTGGCCCGCCCGTCGGAGGCACAGCGATGCGGGGATGCCCGCCGGTGCATCATCGGCGAGGCGGACGCCCACGACCAGCTCGTCCGCGACGCCCGCGACCGCAGCCGGGAAGACGTTTCCGCTGCCGCAGCGCGGATCGCCGGGCAGACTGAGCTGCGACAGGTATTCGGCGGCCTCCCCCTCGCAGCTTGCCAGCGCCACGGCGCCGTCGAGGTCGCACCCGGCCACGTCGATGCCGGGAAACCCGGCGAAGGCGGAATCGACCTCCTCCGGCCGGACCGAGGCACAGATCAGCCGGATGTTCTCGGCATCCGGGCAGACGAGCTGGAACGGCGCATGCAGCAATGGCCGACGGACCGGCGCGCGCGACGCAGCAGACGAGCCCGATGCCCGGACCATCAACTGCTCTCCTCGATCGCTCGAACCGCCGAAGTCACCGGCTCACCTTTGCAGCACTGGATGCACGACGCGCGCCGAGCGGAATGTCTGTGGAAATGACAGTGAAGACGGGCGGCAGGATGAAGCAGGCGACGCCCGAATACCAGTCCCGGGACGAAAGCAACGTCTCACTTCGGCCGGAGGGAGGAGAACGCCTTTCCAACATTCCGCCGCCGGACGGCAAGGCGTTGACGCCCGTCTCACGCCGGCCTCCCTGCCGGTTGGCGGCAACGGAACAGACATCCCGGATTTTCAGCCACGCAGAGGGTCTCTTGTCTCGACCGACCTCTCTCTCCTACCGGCGCGTCAGCGCCGATGTCTCCGGCGCAATTGTGGCGCTGCTCGGCGAAACCGGGCGGATCGAAACCACCGCCTTCGGTCCGGCACTGGTCCCCTCACTGCCCCCACCCGGCGGCTGGGGGGAAAAGAGTGCACCCAGCTGGGCCGGATTGCTGAAACTGGTCGAGGCCCGCCTGCATCAGATGCGGCCGGAGTACCGCCTGCTGCGCGTCACCCCGACAGATGGACACCGCACCTGGCGGCTGCCCCTCTCGATCGCGACGCACCTGCTGACCGAGAAGATCCTCTCGGCCAATGACGGCCGGTGTCTGGCATCCCGTCCGGGCGGGTGAGCTCCCGCCTATTTCGGCAGCTGGTCGATATCCTTGCGGATGTCGGAGAACCTGCGGCCCTCGTAGGGGATGTGGTTGACGATGGCGAGGTGCCGCAGGCGATCCTGCAATGCCACCATCACGTCCCTGAGCGGCATGCAGTCGGACCCCTCGACGCCATACTGGCCGGCGAGCCGCCGGAAATACTGGTGCCGCGCCGCTTCGAGCGCCTTCTGCTGCACGAGGACATTGTCGAGCCCGGCCAGCATGTCCGAGACGATGGCGCTGGAGTAGATCTCCTTGACCGACCAGGTGACTTCCGGACCGGCGACGATCTCCTGGCCGAGCACCTCCTCCTTGCCGCCCACCGCAACCCCGCCGTAGAAATCGACCCCGGCGAGGAAGCGCTCGATCCCGACATTCCAGGGCAGGAGAGTGCCGGGGGGCAGGATCTTGTAGGGCCTGGGATCGGCGACCACGTCGGTGTCGATGATCGCCCTTGTATCGTACTCGAAGCCGAACTTGCCCTCGGCCTGGACCTGGCCCACTTCCACCGCCTCGTTGGAATAGCCGATCTTGAACTTGCCGTTCCAGGCACGGTTCTCCATCCCGATGGCGAACTCGAGATTCTGGCCCTTGCCCCTGACGGGCAGCTTGACCACCACCTCGGTAGGCGTGAACCGCCCCTCCTTGGGATCGAACACGAAGGCGACCTCACCGCCCTTGAACTCGATGCGGGCATCCATGTTGCCCGACCACGCCGCGGTCCAGGCATGCTGGCCGGCGCCGGCGATGAACTCGGCCCCGGTCCTCGCGGTATAGGCGCTGGCATCGACCATGGCGCCGACCATCCGGTCGGTGATCGCCATCGCCTTGCTGGCGAGAGCGGCGAGCAGGGAGCGATCCTCGGGGCCGAGCAGATAGATGATGCGGCTGGGGTCGATGTCCCTGAACAGGGCCGGCATCACCTCGTAGTTGAGCGCGCTGGCAAAGCTCGGCGACGCCGCAGCGGCGCAGGTGACCGGCGGCCTGGGCGCTGCTGCCGCGATCGCCTCGAGCACCGTCCGCCCGTCCTCGAGCGGATAGGCCGCAGCGCACGAGCCGACCCGCTCGCCCGCAAGCCCGCGAAACTCGGTACCGCCCAAGGGCCCGATCCGACGGCAGGAGGTGCCGGCCGGCCCTTCGGTGAAGTAGTGAAACCCGTACTCGCCCGGGCACATGCAATCGAGGAAGGCGGGCGATGGCGGGACGCCGACCTTCGCGAACAACTGCTGCAGCTTGCTGCCGTCGAGCCTGGCCATGGCATTGGCAACCGCCTGCTGGTCGGCGGGCAGGGCCTCCTGGGCCGGCACCGGCTGCGGCGCGAGAGCGGCAAGAACCAGCAGCAGGGACGTGGCGAACGGCTTCATGGCAGCGTGCTCCCGAGTTCGCCGAGGAACTGGCCTGGGTCGAAATCGGCATCGTCGACGAAGTACCAGCGGTCGGCCATGGTCATGCCGGGCGGCGTGGCGAGGCCGCGGGTAATGCGGCGCAGCACCATCGCGGCCGGCGCGTTTTCCTGCCAGGCATGGGCAAGGATGGTGGCGTAGTAGGCGTAGCCGGCGTTGACCGGCATGTCGGCGCACACGCTCGGCCCCGCCACGAGCCGCAGGCAGGTCCGGCCGTCGACGAACTCATAGATCAGCGTGCCGTCCCAGTAGCGGTCCACCCACTCGGCCGGCAGCTTGCGGCTGTGGTTGTGATAGGGGCTCGAGTGGATACCCATCTCGACGAAGTCCTGCCCCTCCGGCCGGAGGAAGCTGAACCAGGCATTGTGCCCGGGCCACATCTCGACCACCTTCTCGCCGGCCAGCGCCAGAACCACGGTCCGGGTGCGCCCGGGATCGAAGCCGAGCGTCAGCCGCGTCGGGGTCAAGGCATTGCGGTCGTCGAGCGCCAGCAGCGGCGCGGCGGAGATGAAGCCGGTCTTGGCCCAGCTGTTGCCCGCCGGCACGTCGACCTCGAGCCCGTCGGCGGCGTAGCGCGCAAAGCTGTCGAAATCGCCGCCGGCGACCGCGGCCGGCTCGAAGTCCGGCGTGGGCGCGCCATCGAACAGCGTCTCGACCGGCAGGGGCTCGACCCCCGGAGCCGGCTCGGCGGCGACGGCGTCGAGTGTTGCTGCGCGGCGGGAGACCCGGATTGCCCTGAGTGCCATCTGCGCCGGCAGCCCGGCAGCAGCCGCGTGCGAGAAGGTATAGAGCCGATAGCCCGCCCCTTCGGCGACGTTCTTCCAGGGCCGGGCGACGACTTCCTTGCCGTCGAGTTCGACCGAGACCCAGCCCGGCCGGAGCACGAAAGTCACCTCGCGCGGCGCCTCGCCCGGCAGCACCAGCTGGTCGTAGTCGTCGGTACCGTGCGGATCGACATGCATCTCGCTCGCCGCGCTGCCGTCGGCCTGCCGGATCCAGTAGAAGCGCACGCAGGGCCAGCCGGGATCGTTGCCCATGACGCCGCCCCAGCCTGTCTCGGCCAGCGAAACGCCGAAACCGACGGTGCGCTCGGGATCGAACTCATAGGCGATGCGCACCTCGGCATCGCCGTGAAAGGCATCGAGCCAGACCACCGGGTCGGAGGTCAGCAGCCCCACCTTGCCCCAGCCATTGTCCGGCGGGACATCGACGATCAGCGCGCCATCCTCGTAGCGCGCGTGCTGCCCGAAAATGCCGCCATGCGCCTGGTGCGGCAGGAAGAGGTCGGTCGCGGTTCCCGCGAACAGCACCTGCTCGGGGGGCGCCATCCAGTCGTCCGGCCCGATTTCGGGCGCTGCCGGGGCCACCTCGACCTCACCGAAGGGTGCCTCCTCGATCGCCACCTCGGCTTCGGGCCCGGGCGCTGCCCAGTCGTCGCCGGGGCCGGCCGACAGCGATTGCGCCATGCGGGCCACCACCGGATCGAAGAGCCGGCGCTGCCCGCGGGCGTAGCTCGCCTCGAACATGTGGATCACCTCACCGGCGAGGATCACCTTGCGATAAAAGATGTCGCTGCCGCGATAGCCGGAGAGCACGTACCAGTCCTCCCCGGTGCGGCGATAGGTGACCCTGTCGTAGTCGCCGCTCGCCAGATCGTCCTCGAGCAGTCCCTCGAGCGTCCACTCGAAGACGTTGTAGGCGCCGTAGACGAAGAACCTGCCGACGCCGCCCGGCGCCGTGAAGCTGCGGCCGTCATCGTTCTCAGGCGCCTCGTCCATCTCGAACAGGTCGGCGGGGTACTCCAGGCCGGTGCCGAAGCGATCATTGGCCCAGGCGGTCCAGTCCTCACCCGCCGGCAGCGGCACCGCAACCACCTCGCTCTCGTCCTCCGCCTCGTCTTCCGCGTCGACGGCCTCGGGTTCCGTCCCGGGCGGATCGCCGGCGAGGATGTAGCGCCCGAAGGCCCAGCCCTGCTCGCCATCCTCGAGCTCGACCTTGAGCCAGTCGCCGCGCCGAGCGATGACCCGCACGACGGTATCGGGGCCCATCTGGCGCAGCATCCGGTAGGTGGTGCCGGGTCCGGTGCGCAGGGCAAGGAAGTTGTCGCCCTGCGGGTTGAGGCCGCCCACATGGTCGGCATCCGCCACCGTCGGCGCGAAGGCCAGGGCGGCGGCGACCAAACCGGTGCGCAGCAGGCGCGACCACAGTGTCATGAGCGGACTCCCGAAGACCTGCGAGCGCGGCGCTGCCCCAGTTGCTCGACCACCTGCCGGGCCAGCGGCACGGCCGCCTCCGGCACCGGCAGCGCGACCGTCACGTATTGCGGACCGAAGCGCGCGAGGTACGCGTAGGTGACCACAAGCACAGCGGGTGGCCCCGTCTCGAGATCGACGTCCGTCAGCCAGGTGAGGATGGCGGACCAGACGTGCAGCACGCCGTTGAGCATCAGTCCGTCGGTGCCGACGATCACCTCGCGCGAGGCCGGCTCGAGTTGCCGGCGCATCACCCGCCCGCCGAGGAGATAGGCGCCGGCCATGAGGAGCGCGACGACGCCCGCCATGCCCAGCATCGCCGGCGCGACCTCCGGGTCGAAGAGGGCAAAGGCGCCGAAGATCAGGATGACGAGGCCGACGACCAGCGCCAGCGCACCGCGCTTGTCGGCGCGGTCGGCGGCGATGGCCCGCGCCGTGAAGACCTCGAACTCGGCCGCCCCGACACTCCAGCGGGCGATGACGTTGCGCCCCGCGAGGAGATCGGCGCGGACCCGGGCGAAGCGTCGAAACAGCAGCGCCACCGCAAGCCCGGCAATGAGCGCGAACACGGCGAGCAGCGTCATCGCGTGCATGGCATAGCCAAGCACATCGAACAGGCCGTCACGGGCCACCCACTGCAGCACCAGCCACATCGCTGCCGCCGCTGCGATGGCTAGTGAAACCGCCGCCCCGATCAGAGGATTGCTGCGCAAATCCTGCCTCCCCACCACTCCGGCTGCCGGACGACCGCACGAGACTCGTCCCGACCCGAAGACGGTCCTATGCTGCCATGGCGGGACGACGGAGACCTTGACGCCGATCAACCCAGGCGACGGCAGCGTAGCGAGGTCCCGGCCAAGCCGACGCGCAGTCCACAGGCGCCTCCCCGCTTCCAGAGGACGAACCCGTCGACCCGCCAGAAAAAGATCATGCGATTACAAATACCTAGACCGCATGCGTCGAAGGTCGTGTCTTTCAAACATACAATCGTCTTTGACATATGAAATCTGAAGGATCATAAAGGCGACCAGTCCGCGACAAGACGGACGGCGAGGCGGAGGGGATCGAATGGCCGAGATCGGAGTGCACGCGCGTCCGTTGCCGGGGCTGCCCGAGGCGCATGCGCGGATTCCCGTCTGGAACGCCGAGGACTGGTTCTTCGAGGATTTCGTCGTCGGCGACCGCATCCGCTCGATCCGCCGCACCATCTCGGAAGGCGAGTCGATGCTGTTCAACTCGCTGGTGATGGATCACCACCCCTATGTGTCGGACCGCGAGTTCGCCGAGCAGCAGGGCGTGTTCGGCAAGCGGCTGGTCGCCGGCGCCATGGTGTTTTCCTATGGCCTGGGACTGGTCGCCACCAATTGCCTGAACTCGTTCTCTTACGGCTATGACCGGCTGCGCTTCATCAAGCCGGTGTTCATCGGCGACACTATCTACACCATCCGCGAAAACCTCTCCAAGCAGGTCGACAGCGAGACCATGGGCAAGCTCAGGGTCAGCTACTCGGTCTACAAGGGCGAGGGCGAACTGGCGCTCTACGCCGAGCACCTGCTGACCGCGCTCTACCGCGACCCCGCTCCCTTCGCCGAGGAGGCGCAGCAGCGGCAGGCCGAGAAGCGCGCCCGCAAGCAGCAGACGGCCGCAGAACGGGCGGACGACAATGGCTGAGCCGGTCGCGCTGCGCGGCATGACCTGGAACCACAGCCGCGGCTACGACCCGATGGTCGCGACCTCCGCCGCCTATGCGGCGGCGCATCCGGGAGTGACGATCAGCTGGGAGAAGCGCTCGCTGCAGGCCTTTGCCGACCAGCCGATCGAGACGCTGGCCGACGGCTACGACCTGCTGGTGATCGACCACCCCCATGTCGGGGAAGTGGCGCGCAACCACCTGCTGCTGCCGCTCGACGGCATCGGGCGGGACGACGAACTCGCGCTCCTCGCCCGCCAGTCGGTGGGCCTGTCGCATGTGTCCTATGCCTTCGAAGGTCGGCAATGGGCCCTCGCGATCGATGCGGCGACGCCGGTTGCGGCCTTTCGGCCCGATCGGATCGCGGCGGCGCCCAAGCGCTGGGACGAGGTGCTGGCACTGGCCCGGTCGGGCCGGGTCTGCTGTGCCCTCGTGCCGATCAATGCGCTGATGACGGTCTTCGGCCTCGCGCGCAACAAGGGCTACACCGTCGCCGAAGGCGAACGCTTCATGCGGGCCGACGAGGCGACGGAGATCCTCGAGCACCTGAGGGAACTGACGGCGCTCGTCGATCCGCGCTGCCTCGGGCTCGACCCGATCGGCATCTACGAGTGGATGGGACGATCCGCGGAAGCACCGGCCTATTCGCCCTTCGGCTACGGCTACACCAATTACATCCGTCCCGGCTACTGCGCCCATCCGCTGGTCTTTGCCGACGCGCCCGGCTTCGGCGACAACGGCCCGCGCGGCACCGTGTTGGGCGGCACGGGGATCGCCGTATCGGCCCGCACCCGGCACCCCGACATCGCCCTCGACTACGCCTTCTGGATCGCCGGCGCCGACTGCCAGAAGGGCCTGTTCTTCACCAGCGGCGGCCAGCCGGGCAATGCCGTCGCCTGGGAAGATGCGGCCTGCAACGCTGCCTGCCGCGACTTCCTTGCGAACACCCGCGCGACGCTCGAGAGCGCCTGGCTCAGGCCGCGCGACGACGGCTACATGGGCCTGCAGGACCGCGCCGGGGACATCGTCCATGCCTGCCTGAGGGGCGAAGCGAGCGTCGGCGCGACCGTCGCCGCCCTGCAGCACGCCTATGAGGAGAGCCGCTCGTGAGCGCCCCCGGCCGTACCGACCTGCCGCTCGAGGGGATGCTGGTCGTCGATTTCAGCCAGTTCCTCTCGGGGCCGCTCTGCGCCCTCAAGCTGGCGGACCTGGGCGCCCGCGTCATCAAGATCGAGCGGCCCGGCCAGGGCGACTTGTGCCGCACGCTCTATCTCACCGACACCGATATCGCGGGCACCAACAGCCTGTTCCACGCCATCAACCGCAACAAGGAGAGCTTCACCGCCGACCTGCGCAACCCCGACGACCGGGCCATGCTGAACCGCCTGGTGGCGCGGGCCGACGTGGTGATGCAGAACTTCCGGCCCGGCGTCATGGACCGGCAGGGCTTCGGCTACGAGGCGGTGCGGGCGCTCAATCCGGACATCGTCTATGCAGCCATTTCCGGCTATGGCGAGGACGGACCCTGGGTCGACCTCCCCGGCCAGGACCTGCTCGCCCAGGCCCGGTCGGGCCTCTTGTGGCTCACCGGCAGCGCCGGCGATCCGCCCATGCCGATGGGCCTCGCGGTCGCCGACATGCTGGCCGGCAACGCGCTGGCGCAGGGCATCCTCGCCGCACTGATCCGCCGGCTGCGCACCGGACGCGGCGCCCTGGTGCAGACCTCGCTGCTCGAGGCGCTGCTCGATTTCCAGTTCGAGGTGCTGACCACTCATCTCAACGACGGCCGGCGCCCGCCGATGCGGCCCGAGGTCAACGGCGCCCACGCCTATCTCGGCGCCCCCTACGGCGTCTATCGAACCGAAGACGGCTGGCTGGCGCTCGCCATGACCCCCTCGCTCGAGCGGCTCGCCACGCTCATGGGCATTGCCGGGCTCGAGCCCTACTACACCGACCGGTCCGCCGCGATGCGGGCCCGCGACACCATCAAGCGCGTCATTGCCGAGGCCGTCGCCGCCCGGCCGACGGCGCACTGGCTGGCGCTGCTGCAGCCGGCCGACATCTGGTGCGCCGAGGTACTCGACTGGCCCGGCCTGTTCGCCAGCGAGGCCTTCCGTCGGCTCGGCATGGTGCAGCGCATCGCCGACGACACGGTCGCGCTCGACACGCTGCGCGGCCCGCTGCGCATCGACGGCGCGGCCCTCACCAATCCCCGACCGGCCCCCGCCCTCGGCGCGGACCGCGACAGGATCATCCGGGAGTTCGGCCTCGTGCCGGAGCCCGGTGAGACGACCACCACGCGGATATCCGCGACCTGAATGCAACGGCGCGAACCCGCGCCCTGAAGGGAGGACGACCATGAACAAGATTATCGCAGCCCTGGTGCTGGGCACCGCGCTCGTCGCGGTGGGCGGCACGTCGATGGCGGCGGACGACTGGGGCAAGTTCGACGGCTACACGCTGCGCGTCAAGCTGATCGGCGGCGCCCAGTACGAGCCGCTCTACGCCGAAATCCCGAAATGGGAAGCGGCGACCGGCGCCAAGGTGGACATCCTGAGCCGCAAGAACCACTTCGAGCTCGACCGCGAGATCAAGCAGGATATCGCCGCCGGCACGCTCGACTGGTGCGTGGGCTCCAACCACACCTCGTTCGCCCCGCAATACGGCAACATCTACATCGACCTCAACGGCGTGGTGAAGCCGGAGGTGCTGGCCGAATTCGACCAGCTGGCGCTCCAGAACTCGACCGTCAACGGCCGCCTCGTGCAGCTGCCGCGCCACTCCGACGTCTCGAACCTGTTCTACAAGAAGTCGCTCTACGAGGACCAGGCCAACAAGGACGCCTTCAAGGCCAAGTACGGCTACGATCTCGCCCCGCCGGAGACCTTCGACCAGTTCAAGGACCAGGCCATCTTCTTTGCCAAGGCGCCGGACTTCTACGGCACCCAGTACGTGGGCAAGGACGAGGCCATCACCGGTCGCTTCTACGAGATGCTGGTGGCCAATGGCGGCGCCCTGTTCGACGAGAACTGGAACCCGACCTTCAACTCGGCGGCCGGCCTCAAGTCGCTGATGTGGTTCAAGGAGCTCTATGACGCCAAGGCGGTGCCGGCGGGCGTGCTCAACTACCTGTGGGACGATACCGGGCTGGGCTTCGGCTCCGGCACGGTGGCGCTGAACCTCGACTGGGCCGGCTGGGCCGGGTACTTCAACGATCCGGCCAATTCCAAGGTGGCCGGCGATGTCGGCGTGGTGCGTGCGCCCAAGGGCGACGGCGGCAAGCGTTCGGGCTGGGCCGGCAGCCACACCTTCTCGATCACCGAGACCTGCGACAACAAGGATGCCGCGGCCTCCCTCATCAGCTTCCTCACCGACCATGACCGGCAGATGATCGAGGCGCGCAGCGGCCTGCTGCCGACCCGTACCCAGGTGTGGAAGGACGTGAAGGCCGAGTTCGAGGCGGCCGGCAACGCCTTCCAGGCGATGGTGGTGGACACCTACAGCCTGTCGATGGCCGAGGACGCCTTCACCCCGCCGCTGATCGAACCCTGGGTCGAGGTTTCCAACGTCATCTGGCCAGCCCTGCAGAAGGGCATCCTGGGCGAGATGGACCCGCAGGCCGCACTCGACGACGCCGCCGCCAAGGCCAAGCTCGTCATGGAAGATGCCGGCTACCTCAAGTAGGCCGTCACGACAAGGAGGGGCGGCGCGCCGCCCCTCCCGCTCATGCCCGACGAGTGCAGGATCACCGCCATGCTGTTCAGGCGTCGCGAACGCGCCACACCTTACCTGCTGCTCATGCCTGCGCTGGCCATCATGGCCTTCGTGGTGGTGATTCCGCTCGGCTTCTCGCTCTATACGAGCTTCACCGGCTACCGGCTGATCAAGCCCGAGACGATCAGCGACTTCGTCGGCTTGCGCAACTACCAGCGCATTCTCACCGACCTCGAGTTCTGGGTCCCCTTCGGGCGCACGGTGCTGTTCCTGACCGTGGCGCTGAACATCGAGTTCCTCCTCGGCCTCGGCATTGCGCTGCTGATCAACCAGGTCACCTGGGGGCAGCGCACGCTGCGCACCATCATGATGTTCCCCATGATGTTCTCCCCCATCCTCGTCGGCTTCCAGTTCAAGTTCCTGTTCAACGACAATATCGGGGTGGTCAACAACGCCCTGCAGTCGCTGGGGCTGACCGGTTTTGCGGTGCCCTGGCTGGTCGACGGCTTCCTCGCCTTCTTCTCCATCACCTTCGCCGAGGTGTGGATGAGCACCTCGGTCTTCGCCATCCTGCTGCTCGCGGGCCTGTTCGCCATGCCGCGCGATCCGATCGAGGCCGCACGGGTGGATGGCTGCAACCCCTGGCAGACCTTCCGCCACATCACCCTGCCCTTCCTGATGCCTTTCGCCTACATCGCCATGGCCATCCGCTCGCTCGACGTGGCGCGGGCCTATGACATCGTCAAGGTGATGACCGCCGGCGGCCCGGCGGGGCGCACCGAACTGCTCTGGACGCTGATCGCGCGCACCGGCTACGAGAACTCGCGCATGGGCATGGCCAATTCCATGGCCTATGTCTCGACCATCCTGTCGCTCCTGTTCACCTGGTACTTCTACCGCAAGCTCGTGGCCGCCCGCCGCTACATGGGAGGGCTGGAATGAGCGACGCCGTCGAAAGCCGGGCCTCCAAGGCCCTGAAGCGCATCGCCCTCACGGCGCTGACCTTCCTGCTCATGGTGGTGATGTGCGTGCCCGGGCTGTGGGTGGTGCTCTCCGCCTTCCGGCCCAACGCGGAAATCCTGTCCAAGCCGCCGATCTGGATTCCCGAGCGGCTGACGCTCGACAACTTCGCCAAGATCTTCGGGCTCGGCTCCGACCAGATCGCCATTCCGGTCATCGCCTACTTCACCAATTCGTTCGTCATCGCGCTGACCTCGACGGTGATCGCGCTGCTCATCGGCATGGCCGGCGGCTACGCCTTCGCGCGCTTCCGGTTCCGCGGCAAGGCGGGGATCTTCCTGGGGCTGATGCTGTTCCGCGCCGTGCCCGGCATCGCGCTGTCGCTGCCGGTGTTCATGCTGTGGAGCTGGATGGGACTGATCGACACCCAGCTCGGGCTGATCATCGTCTATGTCAGCCTCAATGTCCCCTTCACCATCTGGCTGGTGGACGGCTTCTTCCGGCAGATCCCGATGTCGCTGTCCGAGGCGGCGCAGGTGGATGGCTGCACGCGCTGGCAGGCCTTCTGGAAGATCGAGTTCCCGCTGGCGCGCTCCGGCATCGCCGCGGCCGGCGTCTTCGCCTTCCTCACCTCGTGGAACGAGTACGCGCTCGCCAGCCAATTGACCCGCTCCACCGATTCCAAGACCCTGCCCGTCGGCCTGCTCGACTTCACGGCGCAGTTCACCATCGACTGGGCGGGCATGTGCGCCATGGCGGTGATCATCATCATCCCGGCGCTCATCCTCACCTTCCTCGTCCAGAAACATCTGATCGCCGGGCTCACCTTCGGCGGCGTGCAAGGATATCCCATGGCGGCAAACGCGCTGGAAAAGGGCGTCAAGAAATACGGCTCCGTCGGCGTCGTGCACGGCATCGACCTGAGGATCGCGCATGAGGAGTTCGTCGTTCTCGTCGGGCCCTCGGGCTGCGGCAAGTCGACCACGCTGCGCATGATCGCCGGGCTCGAGGACATCACCGGCGGGCTGATCCGCATCGGCGACCGGGTGGTCAACGACCTGCCGCCGCGCAAGCGCAACATCTCGATGGTGTTCCAGAACTACGCGCTCTATCCGCACATGAACGTGCGCGAGAACCTCGGCTTCGGGCTCAAGATCGCCGGCGAGACGCCGGAGCGGATCGCCGAGCGGGTCAACGAGGCGGCGGAAATCCTCGGGCTGACCCCGCTGCTCGAACGGACGCCGGCCGAACTCTCGGGCGGGCAGCGCCAGCGCGTCGCCATGGGACGGGCGATCGTGCGCAACCCCGACGCGTTCCTGTTCGACGAGCCGCTCAGCAATCTCGACGCCAAGCTGCGCGGCCAGATGCGGGCCGAGATCAAGAAGCTGCACCAGAAGGTGCGCACGACCGTGGTCTACGTCACCCACGACCAGGTCGAGGCGATGACGCTGGCCGACCGCATCGTGGTGATGCGCGATGGCCATATCGAGCAGGTCGGCACGCCGATGGAGGTATTCAACCATCCCCGGACCACGTTCGTTGCGACCTTCATCGGCTCGCCGCCGATGAACCTCTTGCCAGCGCGGATAGACGGCGATGCGGTCCGGCTCGCCGACGGCACCGAGGTGCCGGTTCCGGACCGGCTGAAGCCCTTCGTCGCCGACGGCGAGGAGCTGACGCTCGGCATCCGGCCCGACGATATCAGCCCGGTGGGCCATGGGCTGAGCCAGGACGGTCCCGGCGCCGAGATCGAGCTGACGGTGGAACTGGCCGAGCCGCTCGGCATGGAGAGCCTGCTCTACACCCGCGCCGCCGGCCAGGAGGTGCTGGCCAAGCTTTACGGCCCGCGCATCGTCACGCCGGGTGAGCGGCTGAACTTCCGCCTCGCCCTCGACCGCGCCCATCTGTTCGATACCCGGACCGGGCTCTCGGTGCGGGCGCGTCAACCCGGGGGGAACTAGTCATGCAGCGCATGGGCATGGTGATCGGGCTCAAGCCCGAAAAGGTCGCCGAATACAAGCGGCTGCACGCCGCGGTCTGGCCGGAGATCCTGGCAAAGATCAGCGAATGCAACATCACCAACTACTCGATCTACCTCAAGGAGCCGGAAAACCTGCTGTTCGGCTACTGGGAGTATCGCGGCGCCGACTTCGCCGCCGATGCCGCCCGCATGGCCGCCGATCCGCGCACGAAGGACTGGTGGGCCGTCTGCATGCCCTGCCAGGAGCCGCTGCCCGATCGCAAGGACGGCGAGTGGTGGGCGATGATGGAGGAGGTGTTCCACCATGACTGAACAACGGCTCGCGGCGCTGCGCGACTGCTACACCTCGGTGCTGCACGACGTGATGCGCGGCATGGGCCTGCGCAACTTCACGCTGCCGCCGCGCCTGCGCCCGCTCGACCCGGCGGGCGTCCTGACCGGTCCGGTCTTCACCATCGAGGGCCGTATCGACGAGACCGCCGACGCGCACCAGACGCTGCTCGAGTGGACAGGACTGCTCTCGAGGTGCCCCCCGGCCATGTCTGGGTCGCCCAGCCGCACAACCAGCTGGTGGCGCAGATGGGCGAACTCTCCGCCGAGACGCTGCACCGCAAGGGCGTGCTGGGCGTCGTCACCGACGGCGCACTGCGCGACACCAGCTTCATCCTCCGGCTCGGCTTTGCCTGCTGGGGCACGTTCCACACGCCGCGCGACGTGGTCGGGCTGTGGTTGCCGACCGGTGTCGGCCAGCCGATCATGATCGACGACGTGCGGGTCAATCCGGGCGACTGGGTGCATGGTGACCGCGACGGCATGGTGGTGATCCCCGCCGCGGTGCTGGACGAGGTGATCGAGAAGGGCGTCGCCGCGATGAACACCGAGAGCAAGGTGCGCCGCGCCATCATCGAAGGCATGGACCCGCAAGAGGCCTACCTGACCTACGGGAAGTTCTAGCCGATGCGCATCGCCGAGCTCGAGATCCGCGCCTGCCGCCATTCGGGCTCGACCGTTGCCGGAGCGGCGATGCGCGACGGGCAGAGCCAGGACGGGCTCGAGTACCTGGTGCACACGCTGCGCACCGAGGACGGACGTTCGGCCTCGATGTTCGGCTTTGCCGGCCGCTCCGCCATCGGCGCGGCGCACCAGGCCGCCGCCTCGCTCCGCCCGTTCTTCGTCGGCCGCAATGCCCTCGACCGCGAGAAGGCCTGGCAGGACTGGCGCACGGCGGACCGCTGGTGGCATCACCTGCCCATCTACAGCTACGGACCGGTCGACTGCTGCCTGTGGATCCTTGCCGCCGAGGCCGCCGGCCAGCCGCTGTGGCGCTACATCGGCGGGGCCCGCAACCAGGTGCCGGTCTATGTCTCCTCGCTGGTCCTCGCCGATGCCGAGGCCTATGCCACCGAGGCGCGGGCAGTGCAGGCGGCGGGAATGAAGGCCTACAAGATCCATCCGCCCGGCCGGTCGCTCGAGGCCGACATCGCCATCCACCGCGCGGTGCGGGCCGCGGTCGGGCCCGATTTCCCGCTGATGTCCGACCCCGTGGCACCCTACTCGCTGGAGGAGGCGGTGCGCCTCGGGCGGGTGCTCGAGGAGCTCGGCTTCCTCTGGCTCGAGGAGCCGCTGCCCGACGAGGCCTTCGGCGCGCTGCGCGAACTGAGCCGGGTGCTCGACATCCCGGTCGTGGGCACCGAGGTGCTGCCCAGGCATCCCTACTCGGTCGCCGAGTGCATCGCCTCGCGCGTCGTCGACGCGGTGCGCGCCGATCCCTCCTGGAGCGGCGGCATCACCGGCACGCTGAAGACGGCCCGGCTGGCCGAGGCCTTCCACATGAAGTGCGAGCTGCACACCACTATCCTCGCCCCGCTCGAGCTGGTGAACCTCCACCTCAACGGCGCCATCGCCAATTCGAGCTACCTCGAACTGCTCTGGCCGCGCGCCCCGTTCGACTTCGGACTTCTGGCGCCGCTGCCGATCGCCGACGGCATCGCCACCATGCCCGAGGGCCCCGGCCTCGGCATCGGCCTCGACTGGGACCTGATCGACAACGACACCATCGCGGTTCTCCAGCCATGACCACGACCGACACCCGCCTGCTGCTGCTCAGCGATGCCGACAACGTGCTGGTGGCGCGCGCAACCATCGAGGCCGGCGAGACCATCGTCGTGTCCGGCACGCCGATCACGCTGCCTGCCCGCGTCATCATGGGACACAAGCTGGCCCGCCGGACCATCCCCGCCGGCACCCCGGTCCACAAGTACGGCGCCCCGATCGGCACCGCGACCGAGGACATCGCCGTCGGCGAGCACGTGCACCTGCACAACCTGAAGAGCAACTACACCGCGACGCATTCGCTGGATGCGGCCCGCGCCGGCGCGGAGGGACAAGAGCCATGAGCGAGCTGACCGGCTATCTGCGCACCGACGGGCGCAAGGGCATCCGCAACGTCGTTGCCGTCGCCTATCTGGTCGAGTGCGCCCACCACGTGGCGCGCGAAATCGCCTGGCCGCACCGCGACCGGGCCCATGTGATTGGCTTTCCCGGCTGCTTTCCCAACGCCTATGCGCAGCAGATGATGGAGCGGCTGTGCACCCACCCCAATGTCGGGGCGGTGCTGCTGGTCTCGCTCGGCTGCGAGAGCTTCAACCGCTACGCCCTCGAAAAGGTGATCCGCGACAGTGGCCGGCCGGTCAAGTCACTGGTGATCCAGCGCGACGGCGGCACCAGAGCGACCATCCGCGACGGCCAGGCCTGGATCGAGTCCACGGTTGCCGCTCTCGCGGAGGCCCCGCGCGTGCCGATGGATGTCTCCGAACTGGTCGTCGGCACCGTCTGCGGCGGCTCGGACGGCACCAGCGGGCTCTCCGGCAACCCGGCCGCCGGCCGCGCCTTCGACCGGCTGGTCGAGGCCGGCGCCGCCTGCATCTTCGAGGAGACCGGCGAGCTGATCGGCTGCGAGGAGATCATGGCGGCCCGCGCCAGGACGCCGGAACTCGGCGACGAACTGCGCGCCGCGGTGGCCAAGGCGGCCCGCTACTATGCCACGCTCGGCTATGGCAGCTTCGCCGCCGGCAATGCCGATGGCGGCCTCACCACCATCGAGGAGAAGTCGCTCGGCGCCTATGCCAAGTCCGGCGCCTCGCAGATCGCCGGCCTGATCAAGCCCGGCGACCTGCCGCCCCGCGGCGGGCTCTACCTGATGGACGTGGTGCCCGACGGCGAGGTGCGCTTCGGCTTTCCCAACATCTCCGACAATGCCGAGATCGTCGAGATGATGGCCTCGGGCGCTCACCTGTCGCTGTTCGTCACCGGGCGCGGCTCGGTGGTCGGCTCCGCCCTCGCCCCGGTCATCAAGATCGCCGCCAACCCCCACATGTACGAGCGGCTCGCCGAGGACATGGACGTCAATGCCGGCCGCATCATCACCGGCGCGGCCTCGCTCGACGAGGTGGGCGAGGAGATTTACCGGCTGGTGCTCGACGTGGCGGCGGGTGCCGAGACCAGGTCCGAGGCGCTCGGCCATGCCGAGTTCATCCTCACCTACAAGAGCTTCGAGCCGATCGGCCCGGCCTGCCTGCCGGCCTAGCCGGCGCGCCAATTGAAGGAGGAGCATCATGGACTTCATCGATACCCACCAGCACCTGATCTACCGCGATCGCTTCGGCTATGGCTGGACCGGAGGCATCCCCGCACTGGCGAGCGGTGATTTCACCCTCGCCGACTACCGCGGCCTGACCGCCGGGGCGGGCGTTGCCGGAACGATCTTCATGGAGGCCGGAGTCGACGATGCCGACTACCAGCGGGAGGCGCGGTTCATCGCCGGGCTCGTGGGCACCGAGGGCCTGCTCGGCCAGATCGCCTCGTGCCGGCCAGAGGAGGAGGCCGGGTTCGAGGCGTGGCTGGACGAGTGCAGCAGCCTCAAGGTGGTCGGCTTCCGGCGCATGCTGCACGTCATGCCCGACGATCTCTCCCGCTCGAGCCGGTTCCGCACCAACCTGCGCAGGATCGGGGCTGCCGGCCTCGTCTTCGACATCTGCGTGCTGGCGCGGCAATTGCCGATCGCCGCCGAACTGGTCCGCGCCTGCGGCGACCAGCCATTCGTGCTCGATCATTGCGGCGTGCCCGACATCGCCGGCGGCGCCTTCGAGGCCTGGGCCGCCGGGATCGATGCCCTGGCCGAACTGCCCAATGTCAGCGTCAAGCTTTCCGGCATCACCGCCTACTGCGCGGCGGGCACCGCATCGACCGAGACCGTGCGCCCGTGGGTCGACCATGTGCTCGACCGCTTCGGCCCCTCCCGCATGGTCTGGGGCGGCGACTGGCCGGTGGTCAATCTCGGCGCCGGCCTGCCCGAGTGGATCGCCATCACCGGCGAACTGCTGGCGGGGCTGTCGAGCGACGAGCAGAGCGCCATCGCCGGCGGCAACGCGCGGGACCTCTACGGCGTCTAGCCGACCGATGCCCGCGTCGGGATTTCGGCTGGTCCGTACCGACACGATGCGCAACGGCCTTGCATCGCCCGGTATCGACAGGGCATCCGTCATGGCGCCCGGGGGCAGGAAAGTGGAAGCCATGCAGGACGAGCAGAAATACACCGCGCCGGCGCTCGAGAAGGGCCTCGACATCATCGACGTGCTGTCGTAGCAGGATCACGGCCTGACGCAGATCGACATCGCCCGCACGCTCGACCGCTCGGTGGGCGAGATCTACCGCATGCTGGTGGTGCTGCAGCGCCGGGGCCTCGTGGCGCTCGATCCGGCGGGCGACCGCTACTATCTCACCACCAAGCTGTTCGAGATGGCCAACCGGACGCCGGTGATCGCCCGCCTCACCGTCGCCGCCGCCCCGATCATGGCGGACCTCGCCAATGCCACCGACGAGTCCGTGCACCTCGCGGTGCTCTCGGACGAGAGCATCATCGTCATCGGGCAGGTCGACAATCCGGGCTACAACATCATGCGCGTGCGCCTCGGCGCCCGCATTCCGGCCTGGAAGACCTCGTCCGGCCGGGTGCTGCTGGCCAACCTGCCTGAGGACCGGCTCGAGGCTTTCCTCGCCGACCACCCGCATCCCGACGGTCTGCTGCCGGCACGCTTGCGCCGGGAACTTGGCGGCATCCGGCGGCGCGGCTACGAGCAGATGCGGTCCTACGTGGTCAAGGGCGTCACCAATATCAGCGCCCCGATCATGTCGCATGCCGGGTTCGCCGCCGCTGCCATGACCATCCCCTATGTCGACCGGCATTTCGGCAGCGTGCCGATCGACGAATGCCGGGAGATCCTGATGCGGGCCGCGGCAGATCTGTCCCGGGCCATCGGGGGGACGTCGCGGCCGGCATCGGCATCAGGCGCGGGCTGATCGTTCCGACCTACCGCTGCAGTTCGATGCCAAGCTGCTGCAATTCTCCGAGGCCGTGGTCGAGCAGATCTTCCCAGCTGGCAAGCGGGTCGTGCGGGACATCGCGATTAGCCGTGAGCGCCAGTTCGACCGCCAGCAGGTGGTCCGCCGCCGGGCGTCGGGCGATCAGTGAGACCTCCATCTCGGCCGCCAGTCGAACGGCCTCGCCGGCGACTTCCGTGCAGCGCCGATAGCTCTGCGCGGCGAAGGCGGTCGCCGCGCTGCCCGATAGGCCCGAGATGGCGCAGAACAGGCCGGTCGCATCGGCGGCGGGCAGACCCGTCGCACGGCAGTCGAGGGTCAGCGTCCGCCAGGCACCGGCGCCGTCGATGCCGTCAGTGGCATCGATGGCGCGCTGCAGGGCCTCGAGCAGCTGGCCGGGTTCCTCACCCTCGGCGAGGACGACGCTGCTGGCGTAGTCATGCCCCTGCACCGAGACCTCGAGGCTGAGGCCCGCGCCGACGCCGCGGGCCAGCGCGCGGCAGGGCAGGGAGAACGTCGGCAGCCGGCCGCGCAGGCTGACCTGCGGAGCCCGGCCGGAAATCTGGCGGTAGAGCCCCTCTGCCGAGCGCGGGGCCGGGGTCGGGTCGGCCCAGTGCAGCGTTGCGCCAATCAGCCGCCACACGGCCATCACCGGCGGCGGCATGAACTGCTCGTGCCGGGGGTTCGGTTGCATCATCGCGCCCCCCGCAGCAGCGTCGCCTGTCTGAGCGCCGCGAGGTCGGCCGAGCCGGTGCAGAAACAGGCAACCCGCAGCTGGTCGATCACCGTTTCGAAATGCGCGACGACCGCCGCGGGCGACTCGACGGCCGCATCCAGCACACCGGCTGCCTGGCCCACGACATCGGCGCCGAGGCGGATGGCCTTCGCCACGTCGATGCCGCTCCGGATGCCGCCCGACCCCACGACCGTGGCTTCCGGGCATGCCTCCCGCACCTCTGCGATGGCAATTGCGGTCGGAATGCCCCAGTCCGAGAACGCCCGCGCCACTGCGGCCTGGCGCGGCGTCGCAGCCCGCTCGGCCTCCACCGCTGCCCAGCTGGTGCCGCCCGCCCCCGCCACATCGATCACCCGCACCCCGGCGTCGCACAACCGGCGGGCGAGCCGGCCCGATATTCCGGCGCCTACTTCCTTGACGACCAGCGGGACCTCGAGGTCTCGCGCCAGCGCACCGATCCTGCCGAGCAGTCCGCGCCAGTCGCGGTCGCCCTCCGCCTGCACCGCTTCCTGCAGCGGATTGAGATGGATGATCAGCGCATCCGCCTCGATCATCTCGACGGCGCGGCGAGCTTCCTCGATCCCGTAGCCGCGATTGAGCTGGGCGGCACCGAAATTTCCGAGGAGCGGAATCGTCGGTGCCAACCTGCGCAGCTCGGCACCAAGGCCGGAACTGCCCTCGCCCTCGATGGCAATCCGCTGCGAGCCGATGGCCAGCGCGATGCCGAGCGCCTCGCAGGCGATCGCGAGGTTGCGGTTGATCGCACTCGCCCGCTCGGGACCGCCGGTCATCGAACTCACCAGCAGCGGCGCATTGATCCGCTTCCCGAGGAACTGCGTATCCAGCCTGATCTCGTCAAGGTGAAGTTCGGGGAGGGCCTGGTGCTCGAAGCTGATACCGTCCAAACCACTCGCACCGGCAGCAGCCCGTGCCTGGCCGGCGAGTACGATGTCGAGGTGTTGAGACTTTCTATCCTTCAGCACGAGATGGCGTCTCCCAGACAATTCAGTACCGACTACGAGGGCGCCTGCGCCTCGGTTCACTTCGCTCCGCGCTCCCTGTGCGGCGGCCCGGGAGGCGAGGCGTGAGCGACCCGGCGCCGAATGACGACGCGACGCCGCCGGCGGAAGGCCTGGCGCGGCTCAAGAGCAGCCTCGAGGCCCGCCTGAAGGCACTCGTCAAATCCGGACCGACGACGCCGCGCCACCTGCGGGAGGCGGTCCGGCATGCCCTGCTCGCGCCCAGCAAGCGGGTGCGTCCGATGATGGTACACCTCGTGGCTGCCGGAGAGGACTATTTGCACCTGCCGGCCCTCGATGCCGGCTGCGCCGTCGAAATGGTGCATACCGCGTCGCTCATCCTCGACGATCTGCCGTGCATGGACGACGCCAAGACGCGCCGCCAGCGCCCGACGACACATATCGTGTTCGGCGAGGCGACGGCGATCCTCGCGGCCATCGCACTGCTCAACCGCGCCTTCGGCGTCATCGCCGAGCTCGACGACCTGTCGCCGAGCATCAGGACGCAGCTGGCCGAACAGCTCTCCGGCGCCGTCGGCTGGGAAGGCCTGGTTTCGGGCCAGGAACTCGACCTGCGCGGCACCGAAGGCGTCGACCCGGCCAAGATCGAGCGATTGAACTGGCTGAAGACCGGCGTCCTCTTCGTCGCGGCCGCCGAGATGGGCGCCACCATCCGGGGCCTGGCCCCGGCACAGACCCGCGCGGTGCGCAGCTTCGCCACGCACCTGGGGCAGGCGTTCCAGACGGCGGACGATCTGCTGGACGTCTCGGCCACCGCGGCACAGGCCGGCAAGGATGTCGGCCAGGACCTCGGCAAGACGACGATCGTCAGCCTGCTGGGTCAGGACCTGGCGCGCCAGCGGTGCCGCGAGCACCTGGCGAGTGCCGACCGGGCCCTTGCCGAGACCAGCCTCGAGCCACAGCCGTTCCGTACCCTGATCGGGAAATTCTTCGGCTCGCTGGGGACGGAGTCGACGTGACCTCTGCCGCCCCCGCCCTATCGGTTTCCGGCCTCGAGGTGAGCTACAGGCGCCGGAGCGTGCTGCGCGGGCTCGACCTCGAGATCGAGGGCGGCACGATCTACGGACTGCTCGGCCCCAACGGCGCCGGCAAGACCACCCTGATCCGCTCCATCTGCGGTCGCGTCCGGCCGGATGCCGGTTCCATCGCGGTGGCCGGTCGCGACAACCGCGACCGCGCCGCATTGCGGCGGATCGGCCTCGTGCCGCAGGAGATCGCGCTCTACGGCCACCTGACCATCCGGGAGAATCTCGAGACCTTCGCCCGGCTCTCCGGCCTCGACGCCGGCGAGGCCGAAGCCGCGCTTGCCTGGGTGCGCGAGATCGGCGGTCTCGGCCAGCGCTGGAACGAGCGCACCGAGATCCTCTCAGGCGGCTGGAAGCGCCGGGTGAACATTGCCGCGGCGGTGCTGCACCGGCCCGGTCTGCTGATCCTCGACGAACCCACGGTGGGCGTCGACATCGACGCGCGGAACGATCTGCAGGCGGTGATCGTCGGCCTCAGTGCCGGCGGCATGGGCGTGCTGCTCGCCACCCACGATCTCGACCAGGCCGAAACCATCTGCACCAAGGTGGGGTTTCTCCGCCAGGGCGTGATCGATCCGCAGGGGCCGCCGCGTGACCTGGTCGACGAGCAGTTCGGGGCGAGCAGCGAGGTCATCGTCGAACTGCGCACGCCGCTGGCCGAAGCACAATCGGGGGTCCTCGGACGCGCCGGCTTCGTGCCGAGCAATGCCGGCATGACCTGGTCGATCCTCGACGACACCGGCGCCGAAAGCGTCGGCGACCTGGCGCAGCGGCTCGAACTGGTCGGCATCCGCGCGCGCGAGGTGCGGCTGCGCCGGCCCGGGCTCGATACGCTTTTCGTCCGCCTGTCCCAGGATGCGCCGACGCCGGGGACGGGCACATGATCCTCGCCATGCTCCGCGTGATGCTGCTCGGGCTGCTCCGCGATCGCGGCGCGCTCGCCATGGCCTTCGTGCTGCCGCCGACGATCTTCGTGATCTTTGCCGCAATCTTTTCCGGCACCAGCGGCGACGGCCTGCGGCTGAAGCTGGCTTATGGCATCACCGCCAGCTCGGACAACGCGGCGCGCCTCGAAACCGAGCTGCGGGCCGAACCGTCCCTGCGCGTCACGCCCGGGATCGCCACGACGGAGGCCGAGGTCAGGGCGGCGGTCGCCGACGGCAGCGCCGATGTCGGGCTGGTGGTGCGCGGCGACCTCGTCGGCGAGGCGGACAGCTCCCCCATCCTGGTGCTGGTCGACCCGGGCAAGCTGATGGCCGGGCCCATCGTTGCCGGACATGTGCAGCGCATCCTTGCCACCCGCCTCCTCGACCTCGGCCTCGCCCGCAGCGCTCCGCAGATCGAGGCGCTGGTCGGTGCGTTCACACCGGAACAAGCGGCACGCCTCGCCGCAGCGCTGGACGAACTCGCCGAAGCGCCGCCGGAACCGGACGGGACCGGCGGGCTGGTCTCGACCGAGACGCTCGGCGGGGGCGGCGAGGCCGGCGCGACCGTGACGTATTATGCCGGGGCGGTGGCAATCCTGTTCCTGCTGTTTTCCGCCATGCAGGGCGCCGCGACGCTGATCGAGGAGCGCACCTCCGGCATCGTCGACCGGCTGGCGGTGGGGCCGGCGGGAACCGACGTGGTGGTCGCCGGCAAGTTCCTGTTCCTGACGCTGCAGGGCATCGTGCAGGTGGCGCTGATCTTCCTGGTTGCGGTGGTCGTCTACGGGGTCGATCTGGCGGGGCAGCTGCCGGCCTGGACCGCAACGACGGTGCTGGCGGCAGCCGCCGCGGCGGGACTCGGCCTCGCCATCGCCTCCGCCTGCACCAGCAAGCAGCAGGCGCAGACGATCACCACCTTCGTCGTCCTCGTCTCCTCCGCCATCGGCGGCTCGATGGTGCCGCGCTTCCTTATGCCGCCATGGCTGCAGGAGATCGGCTGGTATACTCCCAACGCCTGGGCGATCGAGGCCTATCATGGTGTCCTCTGGCGCGGCGAAGGCATCGAGGCGATCATCGGCGACCTGCTGCCGCTCGGTGGCCTTGCGATTGCGGGCGTGGTCGCCGCGCTGATCGTCTCGCGCTGGCGCCTGAAACTGTAGGAGGCAACACGATGGCTACCGCGAACCCCAAGGCTGCGGCCAATCTGACGCCCCGCGACACTGCGGTCGGACTCGTCCTCGCCGCCCTGATCGTCGGCTCCTGGCTCGTCCTGCACATCGGTGCGATCTTCGTCGTGGACTGGACAGCACCGGCCACCTGGCCATGGATCGCCCCGGTGATCGTGCTGCAGACCTGGCTGTTCGTGGGGATGTTCATCGTCGCCCACGACTCGATGCACGGTGCGCTGGTGCCGCGACATCCGCTGCTCAACGAGTGGATCGGCCGCATCTGCGTCGCCCTTTATGCCGGCTTCTCCTACAAGGCGCTGTACGAGAGCCACCACAAGCACCATCGCTATTCGGGCACCCCGCAGGATCCCGACTTCGACGCCGAGTTCCCGCGCACCTTCTGGCCCTGGTACGGCACCTTCTTCCGGCGCTATTTCGGGCTTCGCGAGCTGATCGTGCTGACCGTGGTCGTCGCTGTCTATGCGCTGATCCTGCGCGAGCGCTTTCCGACCATGCTGGTCTTCTGGGCGCTGCCGGCGATCCTGTCGTCGGTACAGCTGTTCTACTTCGGCACCTATCGACCGCACCGCATCGAGGCGCAGCCCTTCACCGACCGGCACAATGCGCGCAGCAACGATTTCGGCTGGCTGCTGTCGCTCCTCACCTGCTTCCATTTCGGCTACCACCACGAGCACCACGACAAGCCGTGGATCCCGTGGTGGAAGCTGCCGCGCTACCGGGCTGGACTGCTGGTTGAGCGCTGACCGCTCAGCGCGGCCGCTGGTAGAGCCCCCGGCGCGGCGCGGGGCTGGCGTTCGCAAAGCGGCTCAGGAGCGCATCGAGGAACGCGAGCGCCACAAAGCCGAGCTTCTGCGCGCGGCCGGTCGAGACGCGCCGTTCCCAGGCGCCGGGGCCGGCAGACCGCAGCTTCTGCCCGATCGCCCGGTAGACCCGGCGCGCAGCCGCAATGGCCCAGGCCGATCGCCAGGGCAGCGCCGCGAGGCCGGCGGCGGCAGAGGCGTAGTACGGCTCGGCGACATCGAGCAGGCGCAGTGCCGCGGCATGCAGCGCCGGCCACTGCGTGCGATCCTCGGGGTCGATTGCGGCGATGCCCAGCGGCTCTAGGATCTCGGAGGGGACATAGACCCGCCCCGCCCGCGCGTCGTCGACGATGTCACGAGCGATGTTGGTGAGCTGGAACGCGATGCCGAGGTCGGATGCGCGATCGAGCACGGCCTCGTCCCGCGCCCCCATGATCATCGCCATCATCACCCCCACCACGCCGGCCACGTGATAGCTGTAGTCCAGCACATCCTCGAGATGCCGGTACTGCCGGGCCTCGACGTCCATGGCAAAGCCCGCCAGCAGTTCCCGCGGATGGCGCGGCGGGATCTGCGCCCGCCGGGCGACCCGGGCAAGCGCCATGAAGGTGGGATCGTCGGTGTGGCCGTCGCCCAGCGCACAGTTGGTCTCGGTTGCCAGCCGCTCGAGGCGCTGCCGCTGTCCGGTGCGGAAATCCGCCTGCTGTTCGTGCCCCAGCGTCTGCCCGTCGATCACGTCGTCGCAATGCCGGCACCAGGCGTAGAGCATCACGCAGTCGTCGCGCGTCTCGCGGTCGAACAGGCGGGCGGCGGCGGCAAAGCTCTTCGAGCCCCGCCTGATGGCCTCCTCGCTCGCGGCGACGACTCTGTCGGTCATTTGCGTGCGTCCGCGATCATCAGGCCGGCCGTCGCTTCCGCCGAGCCGACGACGCCGGGAATGCCGGCGCCCGGGTGCGTGCCCGCCCCGACGATATAGAGATTGTCGATCTCGTCGTCGCGGTTGTGCGGACGGAACCAGGCGCTCTGGGTGAGGATCGGCTCGACCGAGAAGGCGGAACCGAGATGGGCGTTCAGCTCGTCGCGGAAGTCGAACGGGGTGAAGTGCCGCACGGTGACCAGATCGTCGAGCAGGCCGGGGATGTAGCGATCGTTGAGATACTTGAGGATGCGGTCGCGGTAGCGCGGCCCCTCGACGGCCCAGTCGAGCGGCGCCGTGCCGAGGTGCGGTACCGGCGACAGCACGTAGTAGGCGCTGTGTCCGGGCGGGGCGAGCGAGTCGTCGGTGACGCTCGGGGCGTGGAGGTAGAGCGAGAAATCGTCGGCCAGCCGGTTCGCGCGGAAGATGTCGTCGATCAGCCCGCGATAGCGCGGCCCGAACAGCACCATGTGGTGCTTGAGCTCGGGGTGCTGCCGTTTCAGCCCGAAATAGATGACGAACAGCGACATCGAGAAGCGGCTGGCGGTGAGCGCCCTGCTCCGCGCCTCGCCGCGCGGCGTACCGCGCAGCATGTGCTTGTAGGTGTGCACCACGTCGGCATTGCTGGCGATCATGTCGAACGCTTCGCGCCGGCCGCCGGCAAGGTGCAGCGCCCGCGCCCTGCCCCCCTCGACCTCGATCCGGTCGATCGGCGCGTTGAGCTCGATGCGTCCGCCCAGATCCTCGAGCAGCTTGACCATGCCGGCGATCAGCGCCCCGGTCCCGCCCTTGGCGAACCACACCCCGCCCCGCCGCTCGAGCGCATGGATCAGGGCGTAGATCGAGGAGGTGGAGAACGGATTGCCGCCGACCAGCAGGGTGTGGAAGCTGAACGCCTGCCTGAGCTGCTCGTCGGCAATGTACTGCGACACCTTGGCATAGACGCTGCGGTACGCCTCGAGCCGCACCAGTTGCGGCGCCGCCCTGATCATCGAGAAGAAGTTGAGGAACGGCACGGCACCGAGCTTTTCGTAGCCCTCGTGGAAGAGTTCCTCCGAGTAGGCGAGGAAGCGCCGGTAGCCGTCGACGTCAGCGGGGGACTTGGCGCGGATCTGGCGATCGATCTCGGCCTGGTCGTTCGCATAATCGAAGCGGAAGCCATCCTCCCAGCAGAGCTGGTAGAACGGGCTGACCGGCAGCAGTGTGACATAGTCGGCGAGCCGGCGCCCGCTGAGGCGCCACAGCGCCTCGAGGCAGTCCGGATCGGTGATGACGGTCGGGCCGGCATCGAAGGTGAAGCCGGCGTCGTGATAGACGTAGGCCCGGCCGCCGGGCTTGTCCCGCTTCTCGAACACGGTGGTCCGGATGCCGGCACTCTGCAGCCTGATGGCGAGCGCCAGGCCGCCGAACCCGGCTCCGATGATGGCCGCGGAACGTGTGCTCATGTGGTCTCCCTGGGTCGCCGCACCTGGTGCTCGAAGAGGCAGCCAAGCGCGCGCGAGATGCGCACGGGGGGCTTGCCGATGAGGATGCGGCAGGCATCTGCGAAGCTGGTCCTGCCGGCGTAGAAGCGCTCGATCAGGGGCCGGGGCAGCCGGTAGAACCGCTGCAGGACCCTGACGCGCTCGGCCGGTTCGGCCGCCCTGAACAGCATCCTGTTGAGCAGCCTGTAGAAGCGCTGCCGGGCGACCTGCTTCAGCGAGTACCGTCGCAGGATCGCCGCCAAAGGCGCGCTTTCGATGGGCCAGTGCGCCGCGATCAGGTTGGCCACGCGCACCGCATCGGGAAGACTGTAGCCGGTGGTCGGATGAAACAACGCCGCCCGCATGCCGACCTGCGGGACCTCGAGCGGACGCTCGACCCAGAATGCCGCCGCATCGTGGGCGAGGCTGATCGGGAGGACGCCGGTCTCCTCCCGCAGCACCTCGGCAACGACCCAGCCGCGCACCGCGGCATAGGCGAGGATGTCGCGCCGGAGCGCCGCAGGATCGAGCGCCGCGCCATCGGTGTAGCGCGTATCCTCGATCAGGAGCCGGGTGGGCGAGAACGGCAGAAGGTAGACGAAGCGATAGCCGTCCAGCTGGTCGACGGTTGCATCCATGATCTGGGGCAGGTCCACCCCGTGGGGGGAGGCGCATTCGACCTCGAGGCCGACGAATTTCTGGAACCCCAGTTCAAGCGCGGCGTTCGGGGCGAAGCCCCGGGCATCGACGACACAGCCGGAACGGAGGATCTGGCCGTCGCCCAGCCGGACCTGCCCCGGTTCGGGCCGCTCGACCGCCGCCCCGGTCCGAATCCTGACATTGCCGAGACGTGCGACCGCCTCGGACATCGAGACCGAGGTGATGGAGGCATAGGCGGAGGCGAGCCTGCGCTCGAACGCCGGGAAGCGTATCGCCTGCCCGCTCCAGCTGTGCGCCACCGCGCCGGCCAGCCACTCGAGATCGTCGGCGGAGACGTCCGCGGCATGGAACGACCACGTATGTTCGCCAAACGGGCGGTCGGAGGCCTCGACGATGTCGATGGCCGGGGCCTCGGCCAGCCCCGAAAGCCTGAGGGCAATCAGCCCGCTCGCCAAGCCTGCCCCCACCAGCACCAGCGATGGGTTGGTCATATCCGCGTCTTCCCCGCGCACCCCGACAGCCTACAATGCCATATGGTGCGCAAGCCAGTACGTCTGCCCGGCCGCCGCGGATCAGGGCCGCTGCCACGATCGTGCGAAACTCAGGCGTGCGGTGCGGTATCGAGCCGGGCCCCGTCCGCGCTGAAGGCGTGCAGCACGTCGTCCTTGAGGCACACCGGAACGATGTCGCCGACCTGCGGAACCGTCGTCGGCGGCAGCGACACCGAGATCGGGTCCTCGCTGCCGGCGAGGCCCAGGTAGGCGATGTTCTCGCTGCCGAGCCGCTCGACCGCCACCACCCGCGCCTCGAACAGGGATCGCTCGGCGGCGAGGGCGAGGTGCTCGGCTCTCACCCCCAGCGTCACCTCGCCCTTCGCCGCCTCGACGCGCAGCCCGAGAGGCCGGCCGTTGTGACGGAGGACGAGCCCGCCATCGCCGCCGACGCGGACCGGAAACAGATTCATCGCCGGAGACCCGATGAAACGCGCAACGAACAGGTTGGCAGGGCGTTCGTAGAGTTCCATCGGGGTGCCGACCTGCTCGATGTTGCCGGCGTTGAGCACCACGATCCGGTCGGCGAGCGTCATGGCCTCGACCTGGTCGTGCGTCACGTAGACCATGGTGGCGCCCAGATCGGCGTGAAGGCGGGCGATCTCGATGCGCATCTGCACCCTGAGCGCCGCATCCAGGTTCGAGAGCGGCTCGTCGAACAGGAAGACCTTGGGGTTGCGGATGATGGCGCGACCGATGGCGACGCGCTGCCGCTGGCCGCCCGAGAGCTGCTTCGGCCTCCGATCGAGCAGGTGCGTGATCTGCAGGATATCGGCCACTTCCCTGACCCGCCGCTCGATCAGGTCGCGCGGCTGGTGCTTGAGGCGCATGCCGAAGCTGATGTTTTCGGCAACGCTCATGTGCGGGAACAGCGCATAGGACTGGAACACCATGGCGACGCCGCGCTGTGCCGGGGGCGTATTGGTGACATCCTCGCGAACGGCGACGAGCGGCTCTCGGTGATTCACCAGCCGGTCGGCATCTGCCTGTCGCTGTCGGCCTGGAACTTCCCCGCCCTGCTGCCGGCACGCAAGATCGCCGCGGCGCTGGCGGCCGGCTGCGCCATCATCGCGCGGCCGGCCTCGGAGGCGCCCGGCGCGACCCTGGCCATCGGCCAGGCGCTGATCGATGCCGGGGTTGCCCCGGGCGCGATCGGGATCCTGACTGGCGATGCCGGGCTGATCTCGGAGACGCTGATCGGCTCGCCGAGCGTCCGCAAGGTGTCTCTCACCGGTTCGGTGCCCGTCGGCAAGCATCTGCTCGGGCTCGCCGCCCAGGGGGTCAAGCGCGTCAGCATGGAACTGGGGGGCCATGCACCGGTGATCGTTCATGCCGACGCCGATCCCGTCGCCGCGGCCAAGAAGGTGGCCGGCGCCAAGTACCGCAACACCGGACAGGTGTGCATCTCGCCGTCGCGCTTTTATGTGCACCATACGATCCAGGCGCAGTTCGAGGCGGCTTTCGTGGAGGTGGCGAGGAGCCTCGTCGTCGGCGACGGCCTCAGGGACGGAGTGACGATGGGACCGATGATCCGGCGCCGGGCGCTCGATTCGGCGCTGGCGCTGATCGAGGATGCGCAGGCGAGGGGCGCGCGGCTGCTGACCGGTGGACGTCGGCCGGCCGGCGCCAATACCGGCCACTTCCTCGAACCGACGGTGCTGACCGACGTGCCCGACGATGCGGCCATCATGCGCGACGAGCCCTTCGCACCGGTGGCGCCGATTGCCGGCTTCACCCGGCTCGACGAGGTACTTGAACGCGCCAACAGCACGCCGTTCGGCCTCGCCTCCTACGTCTTCACCAACAATGCCGAACTCGCGGCGCGCACCGCCGAAGGGCTCGAAGCCGGAATGGTCGGAATCAACGAGACCCTGCTGGCCCTCGCCGAGGCGCCGTTCGGGGGCGTCAAGGAAAGCGGCTTCGGCCGCGAAGGCGGCTCGGAAGGCATCATGGACTATCTCGAGACCAAATATGTCCGGCACCGGCTGAGCATCGAAGGGGCGCGCTGATGTCCGAGAGGAAGCCGCATGCCGGGCTGACCGGCGGCCTCACCAATTACGGCGATACCGATTTCGCCCGCTACCTGCGCCGCTCGTTCGCCAAGTCGATGGGCTACACCGACGCCGCGCTCGACAAGCCGATCGTGGGCATCTGCTACACCGAGAGCGGCTTCAACAACTGCCATCGCGACTTTCCGCAGATGCTGGAGGCGGTGAAGCGCGGCGTCCTCGCCTCCGGTGCGCTGCCGGTGGTGTTCCCGGTCATCTCGCTCGGCGAAGTCTTCCTCAGCCCCACCAGCATGAATTTCCGCAACCTGATGGCAATGGATGTCGAGGAGATGATCCGCGCCCAGCCGATGGACTCGGTGGTGCTGATGGGCGGCTGCGACAAGACTGTCCCGGCCCTGCTGATGGGCGCCGCCTCTGCCGGCAAGCCCGCCGTGCTGCTGGTGTCCGGTCCGATGATGACCGGCCGGCATCGCGGCGAGCGGCTCGGCGCCTGCACCGACTGCCGGCGCTTCTGGGCCCGCTATCGGGGCGGCGACGTCGACGAGGCCGAGATCAACCAGGTCGAGGGGCGGCTGGCGGTCACCTCGGGCACCTGCGCGGTGATGGGGACGGCGAGCACCATGGCGCTGATCGCCGATACGCTCGGCATGATGCTGCCCAACAGCTCCGCCATCCCCTCCGTCCACGCCGACCGCCTGCGCGCCGCCGAGGAGACCGGGGCGCTTGCCGCGAGCCTCGTCGGCACCGACCGCACGCCCGACACCTTGATGACGCCCGCCGCGATCGAGAATGCCCTGCGGGTCCTGCTCGCCGTCTCCGGTTCGACCAATGCCATCGTCCACCTCGCCGCCATCGCCGGGCGGGTCGGCGTCGACATCGATCTCGACGCCTTCAACCGGCTGTCGGACGAGACCCCGGTGCTGGTGAACCTGAAGCCCGTGGGCGACGGCTACATGGAGGACTTCAACACCGCCGGCGGCCTCGATGCCGTGCTGCGCGGCATTGCCGACAAGCTGAACCTCGAGACCCGCGACGTCACCGGACAGACCCTGCGGGAACGGCTGGCCCGGCCCCTGCCCGATCCGATCGACACCCGCTTCATCCGTCCGCCGAACGACCCGGTCGAGCCGGTGGGGGGCCTGATCGCGCTCCATGGCAACCTCGCGCCGGGCGGCGCCATCCTGAAGCGGGCGGCGGCAACGCCGAGACTGCTCGAACACGAGGGTCGCGCCGTGGTCTTCACCTCGCTCGAAGACCTCGCGGCCCGGATCGACGACCCCGATCTCGACGTCACCGCCGACGACGTGCTGGTGCTGCAGCATGCCGGACCGAAGAGCCCGGCCGGGATGCCCGAGGCCGGCTACCTGCCGATCCCGAAAAAGCTCGCCCGCCAGGGCGTCAAGGACATGGTGCGCATTTCCGATGCCCGGATGAGCGGCACGGCCTTCGGCACCGTCGTCCTCCACGTCACCCCGGAAGCGGCCGATGGCGGGCCGCTGGCGCTGGTGCTGACCGGCGACCGGATCCGGCTGTCGGCATCGCGGAAGAGCATCGAGCTGCTGGTCTCGGAGCAGGAGCTGGCCGTGCGCCGTGCGAACCTGCCCGCCGACAAGGCCGGCAGCCAGCGCGGCTACAAGTGGCTCTACGGCCGCCATGTCGGCAACGCCACCTCCGGCTGCGACTTCGACTTCCTGCGCCGCGACTGGCCGGGCGAGCCCGTGTGACGGACCCCGAGGCCGGGGGAGCGGCGGCGCGGCGACCGGATCAGTCCCAGCGCCCGAGGTCGAACGCCGTGAGGTTCTCCCGCACCTCGGTGGCGGCGCGGAAGTCGCCGCCCACGGTATAGGCGGCGGGGGTGACGATGGTGCGCAGCCCGGCGGCGACGGCGGCCCGCAGACCATTCTCGGAGTCCTCGAATGCCAGCGCCTCCGCCGGCGCGAGGCCGAGCCGCTCGAGCGCGACGAGATAGGCGGCGGGGTGCGGCTTCAGCTCGGAGACGTCGTTTGCCGAGACCAGGACGTCAAAGGCGGGCATCGGCGAGGCCGCCAGCAGCGCGTCGAGGTTGACCCGGCTGGTGGTGGTGGCGATGGCGAGGCGAAGCCCCTTCGCCCGTGCCCGCCCGAGCAGGTCGAGGACCCCCGGCCGGTGCACGGCCGCCCCGCGCGCCACCAGTTCGCCGTAGTGCCGGTTCTTGGCCGAATGGAGGGCCGATGCCAGCTCATCGGGGATCGGCAGGCCGGCCTGCTCGAAAAAATGGACGATCCGGCGCTTGCCGCCGGTGACGTCGAGCAGCGGGCGATAGACCGAAGGTTCCCAGCGCAGGTTGAGACCCGCCTCGGCAAAGGCGCCGTTGAACGCGAGCCGATGCAGCTCCTCGGTTTCGGCCAGGGTACCGTCGAGGTCGAAGATGAGCGCCGCGAGCCTAGCCAAGGCGCCACAGGTCGATAGCGGCGTCGAGTTCATCGAGGCCCTCGATGATGACGTCCGGCGCGAGATCCTCGAGCGGCACGCTGGAATAGCCGTTGCGCAGCGCCACCGAGAAGACGCCCGCCGCCCGCGCCGCCTCGATGTCGGCCGCGCTGTCGCCTACCATGATCGCCTCGCCGGGCTGGGCCCTGAGCCGGCTGAGGGTGAACTGCAGCATGTCCGGCGCCGGCTTGGCGGCAAGGCCGCCGGGGCGCGCCTGGTCGCCCAGCACGACGCTGAAGCTCTCGGCGAGGCCGAAATGATCGAGGACGACATTGGCCGCCGACTGCAGCTTGTTGGTGACGAGCGCCAGCGGCACGTCGCGCTGCCTGAGGCCGGCGAGCGCCTCGCGCGCATGCGGCATCAGCGTGGTCCGGCCGGTGAGATGGCGCGGATAGATCTCGCGCATCCGCCCGATCTGCCGCTCGTGCTCGGTGGGCGACAGCTCGATGCCGTGCGCCGCAAAGGCCCGCGACACCAGCGGGCCGACGCCGTGGCCGACCATGGCGCGAACACTGTCCTCGCCGAACGGCGCGAGGCCTGAGAGGTCGAGCAGTTCCGCCACGGCGAGGGCGATATCGGGCACGGAGTCGATCAGAGTGCCGTCGAGGTCGAAGAGGACCGCCCCGGGCAGGGCGCCGGGCCGGCGGTCGGGAGTGCTGCGTGTGGTCAGGACGAAATCTCCGAAATCCATGTCTGCCTCCGCTACGGCCTGCTGCCGGCAGCGGTGCGGATGGCATCGATGCGCCCCGCATACCCCTCGCGGCCGGCGCCGAACACGGCGGATCCGGCCACCAGCACATCGGCGCCCGCCGCGGCGACGGCCGCCGCATTGGCCGCCGAGATGCCGCCATCGACCTCGATCCGGATCGGGCGCTCCCCAACCATCGCCTTGATTCGACTGATCTTGTCGAGCGTGGCGGGAACGAAGGCCTGCCCCCCGAAGCCGGGGTTGACGGTCATCACCAGCACCAGATCCACCCGATCGAGCACATAGGCGAGCACCGATTCCGGCGTCGCGGGATTGAGCGCAACTCCCGCACGCTTCCCCAATTGCCGAATGCGCTGCAGCGACCGGTCGAGGTGCGTCGTTGCTTCGGCATGAACGGTGATGATGTCGCAGCCGGCCTCGGCGAAGGCGTCGAGATAGGCATCGACCGGCGCGATCATCAGGTGGCAGTCGAAGGTCGCCTCGGTGCGCCCGCGCAGCGCCTTGATCACCGCCGGCCCGAAGGTGATGTTGGGCACGAAGTGGCCATCCATGACATCGAGATGGACCCAGTCGGCCCCCGCGGCGAGAACCGCGTCGACTTCCTCCCCCAGCCGCGCGAAATCGGCGGACAGGATCGACGGGGCGATGACGATGTCGTTCATGACGGCTCTCCTGCAGTGCCGACCGCGGCGAACACCCTGCTCGCGCGGATGTCGGGAGCGGTGATGGTCGAAAGCGCCTCGACCCCGACGGGTCCCGAACTTGCCTCGAACAGCCGGTTGGCCTGCCTGAGGCGGGCCCGGTCGATGGCGTTGCGGATGGAGCGGGCATTGGCGAAATGCGGCTGGGCCCGCCGCTTCTCGACATACTCCCGCATCGTCGCCCGCCCCGCCTCGTCGAAGCGATAGCCCTGCTCGTCGAGCATGGATTGCGCGATCGCCAGCAATTCGTCGTCCGTATAGTCGGGAAAGTCGATGTGGTGGGCGATGCGGGAGCGAAAGCCCGGGTTGGACTGGTAGAAGCGCTCCATCCGGTCGGCATAGCCGGCGAGGATCACCACCAGGTCGTCCCGCTGGTTCTCCATCACCTGCAGCAGGATCTCGATCGCCTCCTGCCCGTAGTCGCGCTCGTTGTCGGGCCGATAGAGGTAGTAGGCCTCATCGATGAACAGCACGCCGCCCATGGCTTTCTTCAGCACTTCTTTGGTCTTGGGCGCCGTGTGCCCGATATACTGGCCGACGAGGTCGTCTCGGGTGACCGAGACCAGGTGCCCCTTGCGCACATAGCCCAGCCGGAACAGCAGGTCGGCCATGCGCCTGGCCACGGTGGTCTTGCCGGTCCCCGGATTGCCGGTGAAGCTCATGTGCAGCGTCGGCGTCCGGCTGCTGAGGCCCAATTGCCGGCGGGCCCGATCGACGAGCAGCAAGGCCGATGTCTCGCGGATGCGCTGCTTGACCGGCCGCAGTCCGACCAGTTCGCGGTCGAGTTCGGCAAGCACTTCGGCAACGCCCGAGGTGCGATACTCCGCCTGCAGGTCGATCGCGACCGGCACGGCGCTGCTGTCCTCCCCCTGCAGCACGGTCAGTACTCGGTGGTCATCGTGACGCTGACGGTGCGGCCGCGGACCTCGGTGCGGGTCAGGCGGAATGTCGGCTCGATCTGCGGCCGGTTGACGATGAAGCTCAGCCGCACCGTCTCGAAGCCGCGGGTCGAGTCGAAGGCGTTGAGCCGGACGTAGTGGTCGGGGAAGGCCTTGCGGCAATCCTTCAGTTCCATCATCACGCCGGCCGCATCGCGCAGATCGAACATCGGGTTGCCCCACATGTCCCACAGCACGTTGCGCGGATGCGGATCGGAGGTGTGCTCGATGCCGATGGCCCAGTCGTTCCTCAGGCAATACTCGACCTGAGCGGCAATCTGATCGTCGGAAAGGTCCGGGAGGAAGGAGAAGGCTCCCTGGGTAATGCGCATGTCCGTTGCTCCTCAGTAGCTCGGCGCCGGCGTCGGGACGTAGTCCGACGTGTCGGTCGACTCATAGTTGAACGAGATGTTGCCCCAGGTATCGAGGGCGGCCTCGACCGGCTTGCACCACCTGGCCGCGGCCCTGAGGATCTCGGGCCCTTCATTGATGATGTCGCGGCCCTCGTTGCGGGCCAGCACCATCGCCTCCAGCGCCACCCGATTGGCCGTCGCGCCGGCCTGGATGCCCATCGGATGGCCGATCGTGCCGCCGCCGAACTGCAGGACGACGTCGTCGCCGAACAGGTGCAGCAACTGATGCATCTGGCCGGCATGGATGCCGCCCGATGCCACCGGCATCACCTTCTTGATATCGGCCCAGTCCTGCTCGAAGTAGAGCCCGCGCGGCAGGTCGATCTCGTTTCGGAGTTCGCGGCAGACATTGTAGTAGCCCTGCACCGTCATCGGGTCGCCCTCGAGCTTGCCGACGGCGGTGCCGGCATGGATGTGGTCGACACCGGCAAGCCGCATCCACTTGGCGATGACCCGGAAGGAGACGCCGTGGTTCTTCTGACGCGTGTAGGTGCCATGCCCGGCGCGATGCAGGTGCAGGATCATGTCGTTCTGCCGGCACCATTCCGAGATCGACTGGATGGCGGTGTAGCCGATGATCAGGTCGATCATCACGATGACCGAGCCGGTCTCCTTGGCGAGCTCGGCCCGCCGGTACATTTCCTCCATCGTGCCGGCGGTGATGTTGAGGTAGTGCCCCTTGATCTCGCCGGTTTCGGCCGAGGCCTTGTTGACCGCGTCCATGCAGTAGAGGAACCGGTCGCGCCAGTGCATGAAGGGCTGCGAGTTGATGTTCTCGTCGTCCTTCATGAAGTCGAGGCCACCCCTGAGACCCTCGTACACGACGCGACCGTAGTTCTTGGCGGAGAGCCCGAGCTTGGGCTTGGTCGTCGCCCCGAGGAGCGGGCGGCCGAACTTGTCGAGCCGCTCGCGCTCCATGACGATGCCGGTCGGCGGCCCCTTGTAGGTCTTCACATAGGCGACGGGCAGCCGCATGTCCTCGAGCCGGGCGGCCTTGAGCGGCTTGAACGAGAAGACGTTGCCGACGATCGAGGCGGTGAGGTTGGCGATCGAACCTTCCTCGAACAGGATCAGGTCGTAGGCCACGTAGCAGAAGTACTGTCCGGGCGTGTTGGGGACGGGTTCGACGCGGTAGGCCTTCGCCCGGTACTGGTCTGCGGCGGTGAGCCGGTCGGTCCAGACCACCGTCCAGGTCGCCGTCGAGCTCTCGCCGGCAACCGCTGCCGCGGCCTCGATGGGGTCGACACCGTCCTGCGGCGTGATCCGGAACAGCGCCAGGAGGTCGGTATCCTTGGGCACGTAGTCGGCGTTCCAGTAGCCCATCTGCGCGTATTTGAGCACGCCGGACTTGTAGCGTTCCTTGCCCCGGATTTCGGTCGGCTGGGTATCCATGATGTGTTCCTTTCGACTGGGGTCAGGCGGCTCGGGCGGTGCCAGCGCGGGGCGCGAGGCTCCCCGACGCGTAGCGCCTGGCCATCTCGCTCATCGGCACGACCTTGATGCGCGAGGCATTGCCGGCCGTGCCGAAGGCCTCGAAGCGCTGCTTGCAGACCGACCGCATGGCCTCCATGGCCGGCTTCATGAACTTGCGCGGATCGAACTCGGACGGATCGGTCACCGCTGCCCGGCGCATCGCCGCAGTGGCGGCCAGCCTGAGGTCGGTATCGATGTTGACCTTGCGCACGCCGTGGCGGATGCCGCGGACGATCTCCTCGACGGGAACGCCCCAGGTCTCGCGCATCTGCCCGCCATGGGCGTTGAACACCTCCTGCCACTCCTTGGGCACCGAGGAGGAACCGTGCATGACGAGGTGGGTGTCCGGCAGCCGCTCGTGCAGCCGCTCGATGACATCCATGGCGAGCACGTCGCCGCTTGGCGCGCGGGTGAACTTGTAGGCCCCGTGGCTCGTGCCGATGGCGACGGCGAGCGCATCGACCTGCGTGGCGGCGACGAAGCGTGCCGCCTCCTCGGGATCGGTCACCAGCATGTGGCGCTGCAGCTTGCCCTCGAAGCCATGCCCGTCCTCGGCCTCGCCTTCCCCGGTCTCGAGGCTGCCAAGGACGCCGATCTCGCCCTCGACCGAGGCTCCGACGAGGTGCGCGAGACGCGCCACATCGGCGGTGATGGCGACATTGTAGTCATAGTCGGACGGGGTCTTGCCGTCCTCGTGGAGGGAACCGTCCATCATCACCGAGGTGTAGCCGTGCTGGATGGCGCTGAGGCAGGTCGCGACATTGTTGCCGTGGTCCTGGTGCATGCACAGCGGGATCTCGGGGAACATCTCCTCGAGGGCATCGATGATGCGGCCGAGCATGATGTCGCCGGCGTAGGAGCGGGCCCCCCGGCTGGCCTGCAGGATCACCGGCGCATCGACTTCGCGCGCCGCCTCGAGGATGGCGAGAGCCTGCTCCATGTTGTTGATGTTGAAGGCGGGAACGCCGTAACCGCGCTCGGCGGCATGGTCGAGCAGTTGCCTCAGGGTGATGCGGGCCATGTCAGGCGATCTCCAGTGTTTCTGTTTGCGTGATGGCGAGGGCGGCGATGCCGGGCAGGAGCAGTGCCTGCTCGCCCAGTTCGGCAGCCCGCGCGACGAGTTGCGGACCGGCCAGCGCCGGCATCACCAGGGGCAGGGTGGCGACCGAGGCGTGCCGCCGCGCCGAGCAGGCGGGGGCATCGTTGACGAACACATCGCCGTGCACCGACAGCAGCAGCGCGAAGGCCCGGTCGTTGAGCTCCTCCCCGAGGTGGAAGCGCAGGTTCTCGAGCAGCAGGACCGATCCGGCCGCTGCCGACCGGGTCGCCCCCTCCGCCACTGCACCGACGCAGTCGCGAACGAAGGTGACCTCCTGGCCCAGTTCTTGCGCCAGCAGGCGACCGACGGGAGCCAGCGACAGCACCGGATTGGGGACGCCATGCGGCCGGTCGAGATGTGCGGCAATGACGACGCGGGCCCCCTGGCGCCGCAGCAGCCGCACCGTCTCGGCGCAGCGGGTGACGCGGGTGGAAGCGGCTTCCGCACCCCGAACCACGGCGACGTTGAGGTCCGCCCGCAGCAGCACGGTCCTGCCGTGCAGGTCGGCCCCCAGCATATGCGGCAGATCGAGAAGCCGGTGCTCGGGGCTCATGAGTTGCGCCGCTTGCGTTCGACGATCTGCAGGATCAGCGGCGTCAGGATGAGCTGCATCGCGAGGTCGAGCTTGTTGCCCGGCACGACGATGGAATTGGCCCGCGACATGAACGAGTCGTGGATCATCGACAGCAGGTAGGGAAAGTCGATGCCGCGCGGACTGGCGAAGCGGATGACCAGCATCGACTCGTCCGGCGTCGGGATCCAGCGGGCGACGAAGGGGTTGGAGGTGTCGACGATCGGCACGCGCTGGAAATTGATGTCGGTGCGCGAGAACTGCGGCGTGATGTGCCGCACGTAGTCGGGCATGCGGCGCAGGATGGTGTCCATGACGGCCTCGGTCGAGTAGCCGCGGGTCGCCTTGTCGCGATGGATCTTCTGGATCCACTCGAGGTTGATGACCGGCACCACCCCGATCTTGAGGTCGGCATGCCGGGCGAGGTCGACCCTGTCGGTCACCGCGCAGCCGTGCAGTCCTTCGTAGAACAGCAGGTCGGAAGGAGCGAACTCGCGCCAGTCGCTGAACCGACCCTGCGGAACACCGAGGACAGCCGCCTCCTCGTCATCATGCACGTAGGTCCGGGTGCGGCCGGTGCCGTTCCGACCGAATTCCTCGAAGATCGACTCGAGAAGTTCCAGTTCGTTGGCTTCGGGGTTGAAGTGCGAGAAGTGTCGGTTGCCTGTGGTTTCTTCCTCGGCAATCCTCCGCTTCATCGACTCTCGGTCGTAGCGATGAAAGGCGTCGCCCTCGATGAAGGCAGCGCTGACCTGCTCGCGCCGGAAGATCAGCTCGAAGATGCGCTTGACCGATGTGGTGCCTGCGCCCGACGAGCCGGTGATCGAGATGATGGGATGCTGGACGGACATGACGCTTGACCTCAGTTACGGAACAGGCCGCGGGTCCCGAACAGGGGAGAGCGGTCGCCCACGGGTTCACGGTTGAGGTGGTACTGCGCGACCTGGGCCACCTCGGAGCGGGAGCCGAACACCAGCGGTGTCTTCTGATGCAAGCTGGTCGGCACCATCGAGAGGATCGGGTGCTGCGTCTGGGTGGCGAGACCGTCGGCCTGCTCGATGAGCAAGGCAATTGGGTTGGCCTCGTAGACCAGTCGCAGTCGCCCGTGGGAGTAGCCCTTGCGGCCGTCCCCCGGATACAGGAACACACCCCCGCGGACCAGGATCCGATAGGTTTCGGCAACGAGCGAGGCGATCCAGCGCATGTTGTAGTCGCGGCCCTGGGGTCCCTCGGCGCCGCGCAGGCAATCGTCGACATAGTGCCGCACGGCCTCGTCCCAGTGTCGCCGGTTCGAGGCGTTGATCGAGAACTCATTGCTGCGATGCGGGACCTTCAGCCCGGCCCTGGTGTAGACGAACGTCCCGAAGCGCGGCGCGTAGGTGAACAGGTGCGTGCCCTCGCCCAGCGTCAGCACCAGTGCCAGTTGCGGGCCATAGATGAAGAAGCCGGCCGCCAGTTGTGCGCTGCCGGGCTGCAGCACGCAGGAAAGCGGGTCGCGATCCGGATCGCCGGACATGGGCAGCATCGAGAAGATCGTCCCGATCGACACGTTCACGTCGATGTTCGATGAGCCGTCGAGCGGATCGATCGCGAGGATCAGCGGAGCCGACGGATCGAGGATGACCGGGTGCGGGCGTTCTTCGGATGCATAGATCGCAACGGGCGCCCGACCGGCAGCCTCGAGGAAGCGGTCGTCGGCGTACAGGTCGAGGCCGGCCTGTCGTTCCCCGTTCGTGTTGTGCGCACCCGCATGCTCCGAGAACGCCTCGCCGAGGGCGCCACTCGCAATTTCGAGCGAGACGGCAACGGCGCTGGCAGCGAGAGCGATGATCGCATCGGCCACCGCTTCGCGCTGCGGCATCTGCGACGAGTTGCGGAAGTGCTCCAGAAAATCCGTCAGAGCGTGAGCGCTCATGGCCGCCGTCCCCCCGGTCGCCTTGCTGGCGCCTGGGATCGAGCTAGCCAGGAGGCCCCCGGATAAGTAAAGTTTAATGACTTTACATTATCTATAAGAAATTCAAATATATCGCGATGAAGGGTATCTCGCTTCGCCAGCTCTCCGCCGTCCTCGCCGTTCACAAGACCGGCAGGATCGTCAACGCTGCCAGGGAGTTGAGCCTCACCCAACCGGCGGTATCGCTGCAGATCCAGGAAGCCGAACGGGTAGCCGGGACACCCCTGTTCGAACGCACGCGAGAGGGACTGCGTCCCACTGCCGCAGGTTCCGCCGTGATCGAAGCCGCGCTGGAGATCGACGAAACGCTCCGGCGTCTCGGCGACGAGATCTCGGCCATCCGGGGCGGACGGCGCGGCAGGCTCCGGCTCGGGGTGGTCTCGACGGCCAAGTACTTCGCCCCGGCCATCATGGCGGCCTTCATGCAGCTGCACCCGGAACTCGAGATCAGCCTGTGGGTCGGGAACCGCGACGAGACGATCGCCAGCCTCGAGGCCCAGCGGATCGATGTTGCCCTGATGGGGCGCCCGCCACGGGAATTCCCGGTCCGCGCCACCCAGATCGGCGAGCATCCGTTCGTGATCATCGCCCCGACCGGTCACCCCCTCGTCGGCCATGCCGGAATCTCCAAGCAGCAGATCGCAGAGGAGAACTTCCTCGTCCGCGAGCGTGGCTCCGGCACTCGCACGGCACTCGACATCTTCCTCTCCGAGATCCCCGGCCGCATCGAGAACATCGGCGTCGAACTGGGGTCGAACGAAACCATCAAGCAGGCGGTCATGGCCGGGCTGGGGGTGGCGCTCATTTCCGCCCACACCATCGCCCAGGAGATCGAGTTCGGCCGGCTCGCCATCCTCGACGTCGAGGGCCTGCCCATCATCCGCAACTGGTTCTCGGTGTCGCGGGCGGACCGCACGCCCAGCCCGGCGATGGTCGCCTTCGAGGCCTTCCTGCGCGAGCACGGCCGCTCGTTCCTGCCCGATGTGATTTCCTGAGGCCGGGCCTTCACCGTGCCCCGCCGAGGACGGGACGCCACTCTAGCCACCTGGCAGGCGGGGCCCATGTGGTCCCGGCGAAGCGCCGACGCCAAGTGGTTCTCTGCGGGACTGCCCAACCTCAAGGGAGCCATCCTCAGGCCACATCCCGATCTGTCCGCCCCGCCGCCGGCGCCACCGCGTCCGTGAACAGCGGCGGCAGCGCGAACATTAGGACAAAATTACCGATCCCGACTAACGGCGCCGAAAGCCGCGCCTCCGATGCTGGGGCGAGCAGAGGATGGAGTGGATATGCCTGGCGCTGGCGCAATCCGGCAGTTCGGCGAGGCCTTGACGGCCTGGCTGCTGCGCATCGGGCTCGTCCGGGCCGTGCTGGTGATCGCCGCCTTCTCGGTGCTTTCGTCGGTGATGATCACCGGGGTGGGCATCCACCTCACCCTGCCCGACATAGCCCTCCAAGAGTGGATCTACTTCGCCATCCTCACGCCGGCACTGATCTCGCCGGTGGTCGGCATGGTGGTGATGTCCCTCGCCTACCGGCTCGCCCACGCGCAGCAGGCCCTCGCCTCGCTGGCAGAGACCGATCCACTGACCGGCATCGGCAATCGCCGGCACTTCATCGACAGCGCCGAAGCTGCCCTGGAAGTGGCGGCGGGGCACGGAGAGCTGACAGCCCTGCTCATGCTCGACGTCGATCACTTCAAGCAGCTGAACGATCGTCATGGCCACGCCGCGGGAGATGAGGCGCTGATTGCCATCGCGCAGTGCTGCAGCCGCCTGCTGGGACCCACGCACGTGCTCGGTCGCTGGGGGGGCGAGGAATTCTGCGTCCTGCTGCCCGCAACCTCGGTCAGCCAGGCCACCGGGACCGCCGAACAGCTGCGCCGCGCCATCGCGGACCTGGACATAGAGGACATACCGGATGGCGTGTCGGTCAGCATCGGCGTCGCGGGCACGGCCGGAGAGCGACTGGACCTCGATGCGCTGCTCGTCGCGGCGGACCGTCAGCTCTACCGGGCCAAGGCAGAGGGGCGGGACCGCGTCAGTTCGGAGGAGCCGGCCGATGTCGAGCACCCGCTTCAGCTGGCCCCCGGCCTCGAGGCGTCTCGCCCTCAGACCCCGCTGACCTCGCGGATGAAGGTGGCCATCAGCCCGGTCATCTCGACGGGCGGCAGGGCGTAGCGGCCGACGGCGTCCGGCAGCCCCATGTTGCCGCTGATCACGAAGGCGCGGAGCCCCCTCGCCGCAAGCAAGCGGGCCTGATCGATACTGAGCCCGCCCACCACCTGTACGGACACCTCGGCGCCGACGGCGTCGAATACCGCCGCAGCGATATCGGCGAGATGGCCCGACTGCATCAGCGCAGGATCGGCACGGCGCGCATCGAGCTGCAGGTGCAGCCCCACCCCGTCGACGCCGGCATCGACCATCTGGCGGGCCACTGCGACTGCCAGAGCGGCGGGGCCCTGGTGCGGCACGAGGATGTCGGCGAAGGCGAGGCGCGGAACGTCCGGGGTCCGCTCCCGGTACTGGTCGCGAACGGCACAGATGCCGCGGGCACTGGCGACCCCGGCAAGCGCCAGGAAATCGATGATGTTGCCGCCGCCCTGGTACACCCCGGCCGCCTCGTAGGCGCCGCCGTCCATGGTCTTCATGTCGGCGAGCAGCAAGGCCTGGGGGAAGCGCTGGCGGAAGATCGGCACCACGTTCCTGACGCCTTCGGTCTTGAGCAGCGGCGTGCCCAGCTCAATGAGCGTCACGCCGGCGGCAAGTGCAGCCTCGGCCACGACCAGGCCCTGCGGTACGTTGTCGGTATCGACCGAGATCTGGAAGCTGAAGCGGCGGCGCAACAGGTCGAGGACGCGCATCGAGGCGGTCGGCACGGATGCGGCAAGCGAGGTCATGCGGGCGGGCTCCTGGGCGACAAGACATCCGCAGAGTAGCCCCTCTCGCCGCCGGAAGCGCGCATCAAGCGACATCGGCGGCATCGTCTTGCACAAGATTTGTGCGGAGTGCCAAGGGCTTGAGCAATATTGGAGAAACCAGAATTTAATCCGGCTTCACTATGCTGTCGATTGCGACTTGGGGAATGCAGAATGCGCAAACTGTCTATCGGCAACCGGCTGACGCTCATCGTCTTGCTGTCGCTGCTGTCCGTGCTCTTCCTGGGCAACCTGTTCGTGTCGCAGAGCCTCAAGGAGATCAGTTTCGCCAGCCGCGAGCTCAGCGGCGTCAACGTGCTGGCCCCGCTGCTGGAAGACCTGTCGCGAGCGGCGAAGGGAGGGGCTCCGGCGAACCTGCCGGGGCTGGATGCACTCGTTGCCGAAGCGCCCGAACTCGACCTCGATGGGCACCTGGCCGCGCTGAGAAGGCTGGCCGACGAGGACGCCTCGAACGATGAGCTGCGCGATGCGCTCAGAGGCATGATCGCGAAGGTTGGCGATACGTCGAACCTCATTCTCGATCCGGATCTCGACAGCTACTACGTGATGGACATCCTGATCGGCCGGCTGCCATTCGCGCTGGACAGCTCGGCCCGGCTCGTGGGGGAGTTCCTGTCCGCAGCGGAAACCGCCATCGTCGCCGACCAGACCCGCATCGACCTGGTTGCCGGGCTTGGTGGCCTCGCCGCGAACGTCAAGGCGCTGGGCAGCTCGTACGACTCGGCACTGTCCGGCAACAAGACCGGCCTCGTCGCCGACCGGATGGGAGGTGCCATCGCGGCATTCGCGGCGACCGCTGACCGGCTGTACGCCACGCTCAACGTCGGCATCACCATGCTGGCCGCGAGCGGCGACCGAAGCGCCGACACCGTGGCGGCAGCGCAGCGCGACCTTGTTGCGGCCAGCGATGTCCTGCTGGAACGTGCGGTCGAGACTCTCACGACGCTGCTGCAGCAACGCATCGATCGCTTCGTGACGACCCTGCTGCAATCCCTGATCTCGGCAGCGCTGCTGGTTGCCGTGGTGTTTGCCGTCACCTGGCTCTTCGCCCAGAGCATCCTGCGCAACGTCCGCCGCCTGGAAGCCGATATCCGGGCCCTGGCCGACGATGACAATGCCACGCTGCGTGCCCTTGGCGGCAAGGACGAACTCGCCGCCATCGCAACGGCAGTCGAGTACCTCAAGACCGTCACGGTCGAACGGCTGCGCGAGGCCGCGAGGGCACAGTCCGAGACACGCGAGGCGGCCCTGATGCTCGAGCAGAAGGCGCAGTCCGAGCGCGAGGCCGGCCTGCTCGAACAATCGCGGGCGGCGAACGAACAGAGGCGGCTGGTCGAGGACCTGTCGCAATCGCTGGAACTGCTTGCCAACGGCGATCTGGACTGCCGCATGCAGGACAATTTCACCGGCGAACTCGGCAGGGTGGTCGCAGCATTCAACGCCACCGTCGAGAAGCTGGCGCAGACCATCGCCAGCATCCAGACGTCGTCATCGACAATGCGCTCCGCCACCTCGGAGATCCTCGCCGGTGCCAATGATCTGTCGGCGCGCAGCAGCATGCAGGCCGAACGCCTCAAGGACACCGCCGGCCGGATCACCGCACTCAGGGATGCCGTGTCGCAGAACTCCCAGGGGGTGGCCAGGGCTGGCCAGATCGCCTCGCGCGTAGCCGAGACGGCGCAGGACGGCCGGACGGTGATGCTCGAGGCGGACGGTGCGATGAGCGAGGCAAAGGCCTCCTCGCAAAAGGTCTTCGACGTGATCAGCATGATCGACGACATCGCCTTCCAGACCAACCTGCTGGCCCTGAACGCGGCCGTCGAGGCGGCCCGCGCCGGCGACGCCGGCAAGGGTTTTGCCGTCGTGGCGGTGGAAGTCCGCCGGCTGGCGCAATCGGCGGCCGCTGCATCGCAGGACGTCAAGAAGCTCATCGAAACCACCGGCCGCGATGTCGCCAACGGCGTCCGGCTGGTGTCGAACGCCGGCGACCTGCTCGAACGGGTTGCGGGCCTTGCCGCCGAGTCGCAGCAGTTGATGGAAGGCCTCTCCCGCTCCAGCGCCCACCAGGCCGAGGATGTGGCCGCCGTCGCCCACGCCGTCGACCAGCTGGACGAGATCACCCAGCACAACGCGGCCCTGGCCGAAGAAACGAACGCCGCGATCGAACAGACCGAAACCCAGGCCGAACGCCTGGCCTCGGCGGTCGGGGCGTTTCAGTACCGATCCGGCGACGGCCGTCGGGCGCGGGCAGCCTAGCGGGCGGCAGCAACCGCCTCACCCCAGTTCCAGCGTCGTCACCCCGAAGATCTGCGGGAGCGGCAGTGCCGGCGCCGGACCGAGGTACATCCGGGCCGTCTCGAAGGCGGGGGTGAACCCCAGGCGCCGGACCATCGCGAGGGCGGCGGTGTTGGGATCCGGCACGTCGATGAAGACCGGGTCGGTACCGGCCGGCGTCACCAGGGTGGCCAGCAGCGCCTCGGCGATGGCGGGTGTCTCGGCAAACAGCGGGCCGATCTTCCAGCCCTCGACGCACCGGCGGATGGTACCGTAGCCGCGCAACGCGCCATCCTCGAGATAGCCCTCGGTCTGCCGCGTCGCGGATGGAGCGAGCCAGGCGGCGAGGAACTTCGGCCGTGGCGCCGCGACATGCCGGCTGTCGAACTCGACCACGGCCGGGAGATCGTCCGGCGTCAGCGGCCGGACATAGGAGCGCTTGGCGACGAGCCCCCTGAGCACCCCACCCCAGCGGGCGCTCCGGTGCGCGAAGGCGAAACCCGAGCGCGCATAGTTGGCCTGCTGCGCCGGCACGCCGTCGAGCCCGATGGTCCGGCCGGCGGCGCTCGCCAGGCCGGCATCCCACAGCGCCTTGCCGTAGCCGCGGCAACGGTGCGCGGGATGGACGATGTAGAGCCCGAGGAATGCGAAGCGGTCACCGTACCTGACCACCGAGATGCACCCGACGCGCACCGTTCCCAACCATCCAATGAGGAAGCCCGCAGGGTCCTCGGCGTAAAAGGGGATGGCGTCGTCGAGGCCCGGATTCCACCCCTCCTCGCGGGCCCAGCCGAGCACCGCTTCGAGATCGGCGCGACTCATCGTGCGAATATCGAGCTTCATGCCGACAGCGTGCGCCGGAAGGTACCCGATTGCGAGGTGGCAAGCCGCATCGTCACCAGCCCTTCAGCCAGCTTGACGGCTGCCGCCACGCCATCCACCACCGGCACGTGGTGCCGCGCCGCAAGGTCGGCGGCAAGGTCGGCCATGCCGGCGCAGCCCAGCACGATGGCGTCGGCATTGTCGTGCAGGAGCGCCGAGGCGATCTCGTCGGAGATGGTCTCTCGCGCCGTCGAGCCCGGGCGCTCGAGTTCCAGCACCGGCACGTCGCTGGCCCGCACCTTGCCGCAGCGGGCGGCGAGCCCGTATCGCATGATGTTCTCCTGGATAACCGGGATCGAGACCGAGAGCGTCGTCACCACCGAGAAGCGCTCGGCCACCAGCATCGCATAGTGATAGGCCGCCTCCCCTATCCCCACCACCGGGATGCGCGTGCGCCTGCGGGCGGCATAGAGGCCGGTGTCGTCGAAACAGGCGATGACGATGGCATCGAACCCGCCGGCCTTGTCGATCTCCTCGAACAGGCCCGGCAGCGCCGCCTCCCCATCCTCGGCGCCCTGGATCGAGGCCGGCCCTCTCGCCGGGTTACGGGCGACGATCTCGGTGCCGGCCGAGGCCGCCTCGGCCGCCGCGTGACCGATCTTTTCGGTCATCGAGGCGGTGGTGTTGGGGTTGATGACGAGGATACGCATCAGCTGGCCCGCTTGCGGCTGATCAGCGCGATGGCACCCACCGTCCCGGCGATGATCAGGAAGCTGAACAGCGTGGTCACCGTGCCCAGGGCGTAGAGCACGGGCGTCGTCACGTTGGTGGTCATGGCGTAGATCTCGAGCGGCAGCGTGTTGTAGGTGCCCATGGTGAGCAGCGAGCGGGCAAACTCGTCATAGCTCAGCGAGAAGCCGAACAGGCCCACCCCGATCAGGCTCGGCGCGATCATCGGCAGCAGCACATGCCAGAAGGTCTGCCACGGCGAGGCGCCGAGATCGCGGCCGGCTTCCTCGTAGCTGGGCGAAAAGCGGTTGAAGACCGCGAACATGATCAGGACGCCGAAGGGCAGCGTCCAGGTGAGATGCGCCCCGAAGCCGGAGCCGAACCAGGATGGCCGCATGCCCAGCTGCTGGTACAGCACGCCGATGCCGAGGCTGACGATGATCGAGGGAACGACGAGGCTCGCGATGGTGAGGTAGAACAGCGGCGTCGCCCCGAAGAAACGGCGGCGGAAGGCGAGCCCGGCGAGCAGCGCCACCACGACCGTCGCCGCCATCACCAGCAGGCCCAGGATCAGCGAGCGCGAGAAGCTGGCGCCGAAATCACCCACCGCCTGCTTCTCGAACAGGTTGCCGAACCAGTGCAGCGACACCCCGTTGAGCGGAAAGGTGAGGCCGCCCGAGGGGCCCTGGAAGCTCAGGATGAAGATCGCCGACATCGGCCCGTAGAGGAACAGCACGAACAGCACGAAGAAGCCCGCGAGGACATAGAAACCGAGACCGCGTCTGTCTCCCATCTCTCAGAGCTCCTTGCGGATGTCGACGACGCGAAGAATCGCCCCGACAAGCAGCAGCACCAGCGCCAGCAGCACCACGGCATTGGCCGCCGCGGCCGGGTATTGCAGCAGGCTCATCTGGTTCTTCATCATCAGCGCCACCGAGGCGCTCTGGCCGCCGCTCATCACCTGGACGGTCGAATAGTCGGCCATCACCAGCGTCACCACGAAGATCGTGCCGATGGCCATGCCGGGCCGCGCCAGCGGCAGGATCACCGTCCACAGGATCTGGAACGGGCTTGCGCCGGCGTCGCGCGCTGCCTCGATCAGCGAGCGGTCGATGCGCATCAGGGTGTTGAAGATCGGCGTCACCATGAACAGGGTGTAGAGATGCACCATGGCGAGCACGACCGCGAAGTCGGAGTAGAGCAGCCACTCGATCGGCTGCGGAACGAGGCCGAGCTGGATCAGCGTGGAATTCACCAGCCCGTTGCGTCCGAGGACCGGGATCCAGCTGATCATCCGGATGATGTTGGAGGTGAGGAAGGGCACGGTGCAGATCAGGAACAGCACCGTCTGGACCGTCGCGGTCCTGATGTGAAAGGCGAGAAGTAGGCGATCCAGAAGCCTGCGAACAGCGTGATGCCCCAGACGATCGCGGCGAATTTCAGCGTATTGAGATAGGTCTTCCAGGTGACCCAGCTGCCCAGCACGTCCTCGTAGTTGAGCGTGATGAAACCCGGGTAGAGCCCGGCGAAATCGTAGTCCCAGAAGCTGACGACGAGGAGGAACAGGATCGGCAGCAGCAGGAAGAAGCCGAGGATGACCGCCAGCGGCAGCGCCTGCAGATAGGACGCGACCCGCGCGAGCGAGAGGGGCCGCCGCCGGGGCTTGCTCGAACCCGTTACAGTGATCTGGTCTGCTACAGTCACAAGACTCTCCATATGCCCGCACTTCTCCCTCCCCCTTGCGGGGAGGGTAGCGAAGCTTGGGCCGTCAGGCCCTTAGCAGGGCTGGGGTAGGGGTGCGTTTTCGGCACCGAGTACCAAGGCCACCCCCACCCTAGTTGCGCCAGGTCGCTGCGCTCCCGGCTCCGCTACCCTCCCCGCAAGGGGGAGGGAGGGTGCCCACGTCCGGAGCGCAGCGTGGTTGTGAGAGGCCCTTACGCCGCGATGAACTCGTTCCAGCGCTTCACCATGTAGCGGTCCTCGTCCATCACCGAGTTCCAGCACGCGACATGGCCCATGCGCTCGAGGAAGGAGCCGCCGTCGCGCACCGCACCGGCCTTCTCCATCACCGCGCCGTCGGGTGAGAGGATATCGCCGGCGGCCGGCTTGCCCTCGATCCAGAAGGCCCACTCGTCGGCGCTCATGAACTCCTTGGCGGTGTCCATGCAGGCCGAGTAGTAGCCCTGGCGGTTGAGATAGCCGCCGACCCAGCCCGAAGTGTACCAGTTGATGTACTCGTAGGCGGCATCGAGCATGGCACCCGACAGGTGCGCCGCAAGGCCGAGACCGCCGCCCCACGAGCGATAGCCTTCCTTGAGCGGCTGGTAGACGCAGGGAATGCCCTTCGAGCGGACGGCAGCCACGGCGGGCGACCACATCGACTGGATCACCACCTCTCCCGAGGCCATCAGGTTGACGCTCTCGTCGAAGCTCTTCCAGAAGGCCCGGAACTGGCCGGCCTGCTTGGTCCTGATGAGGAAGTCGATGGTCTTGTCGATCTCTTCCTTGGTCATGTTGCCCTTGTCGGCGTATTTGATCTCGCCGGTCGCCTCCATGATCATGGCGGCATCCATGATGCCGATCGAGGGGATGTTGAGGATCGAGGTCTTGCCCTTGAAGGCAGGATCGAGAATGTCGGCCCAGGTGGTGATCTCGCGGCCGACGAGGTCGGGGCGGATGCCGAGCGTGTCGGCATTGTAGATGGTCGGCATCATCGTGAACCAGCCGGTCTCGCCGGCCGCGAAAGTCTTGGCGTCGGGCGCCTCGACATAACCGACGGTGTGCGGCGCGGTGCCTTGCGCGATGACGCTGTCGGGCGTCAGCTTGCCGTTCTTGAACAGCGGCACGACCTTGTCGTAGTACTTGAGCCGGCTGACATCCATCGGCTGGATCGGGCCCAGCGGATAGACCTTCTTCAATATCCAGTACTCGATGTCGGCGATGTCGAAGCTGTCCGGCTGGGTGGCGGCCCGCTGCGCCGCGGCATCGGAATCGGTTGCCGTCATCTCGAGCGTGATGCCGAGGTCGGCCTTGCACTTCTCGGCAATCGCATTGAGGTTGGAAACGCCGGTACCGAACTGGCGCAGCGTGATCGGATTCTGCGCCCACACGGTCGGAAAGCCGCCCAGCGCTCCGGTACCGAGCGCGGTGCCGGTCAGCGCCGCGGCGCCCTTCAGAATGGCGCGGCGGGAAACCCCGGCGGCCTCTAGAGTCTGTTTCGTCCCGTTCATTGCCTAACCCCTGTTGTTGGCGTTCACGTCTTGAGACGGCCGAGGACCATGGCGTCCTCGGCGTCCCAATTGAGCGGCACCGCGTCGCCGACCCGGACCGGGCGCGCATTGAAGCGGCGGTCATCGACGATGGCGGTGAAATCCTCGATGCCGGCGCCGTCGACCGAGAGCTTCACGGAGGCGCCGCGATACTCGATGTTGGCGACCGTGCCGGTGAACCCGAGCCCCTTTCGGGCCGGTTCGCCGATGCGCACGTGGTCGGTGCGCACCGCGATGTCGATCGGCTCGCCGGCATTTCCCGCCGGGCCGGTAGCGGCAAAACTGCCGCCATTGGGCACGTCGAGGACGGCGAGGCCATCCAGGCTGCCGGCGCTGCGTCCCGATACGACATTGTGGTCGCCCATGAAGCGGGCGACGAAGGCGGTGGCCGGCTGCTCGAACACCTCGCGCGGTGTCGCCGCCTGTTCGATCCTGCCGTTGTTCATCACCACGATCAGGTCGGCGAGCGCCATCGCCTCCTCCTGGCTGTGGGTGACGTGGACGAAGGTAATGCCGAGCCGGGCCTGGAGTTTCTTCAGTTCGGCGCGCATGCGCACCTTGAGGAACGGATCGAGCGCCGAGAGGGGTTCGTCGAGGAGCAGAGCCTCGGGATCGGTGATCAGCGCGCGGGCCAGCGCCACGCGCTGTTGCTGGCCGCCCGAGAGCTGCGCCGGCCGGCGCGAGGCGTAGGCCTCCATCTGCATCAGCGTGAGCATCTCGAGCGCCATGGCCCGCCGCTCCGCCTTGCCAACTCCCCGCATGCGCAGCGAGAACGCGACATTTTCGACGAGGTCGAGGTGGGGAAACAGCGCATAGGACTGGAACATCATGGCCGTGCCGCGCTTTGCCGGCGGCAGGTCGGTCACGACGGCGCCGCCCAGTGCAATGTCGCCATCCGAGACGGTTTCGTGTCCCGCGATCATCCTCAAGGTCGAGGTCTTGCCGCAGCCGGAGGGGCCGAGCAGGCAGCAATAGGTGCCGGCGGGGATGCGGAGGCTGATCGCGTCGACGGCGACCGTCGCGCCGTAGCGCTTGGTCACCGACGCCAGGTCGATCTCCGCCGCTTTGGACATGCCGCACTCCTCGTTCGCCATGTCCGGCAATGCATCGTCCGTGCAAGTTGCGGCATCGGCAGCTAAACGCTTGGGAGAGTTGGAATTCCTGGCCTGCCGGCACGTGGCGTCGGAATGTGCAGCCGCGTCATTTGCCCAACATATGAGCACATGTCCGCAATCAATGGCAAAAGTGTATGCAATCCCGATCCCGCTCGTGTGCATGATTGCCGATTACAAGGTCACCAAATCGGCGTAAGAGGAGGCGTGCGTCACCGGGGAAGACCATGAAGCTAGCCGACTACCCCTTCGCGCCGACCGACGGTGCCGAAGACCGTGCCGCCGCGATCCGCGAGCACCTGCGCGACGCCATCATCGACCGCCGTCTTGCGCCGGGCACCAAGCTCGGCGAGGCCGAGGTCGGCGCCCTGTTCGACGTGAGCCGCACCGTGGTGCGTTCGGCACTGCAGATGCTGAGCTTCGAAGGACTGGTCCGATCCGAGCGCAACCGTGGCGCCTTCGTTGCAAACCCGAGCCCCGAGGAAGCCCGCCAGGTGTTCGACGCGAGGCGCCTGATCGAACCGGCCCTGGCCGGGTCCGCCGTCGAGCGCCTGCGCCCCCTCGACATCGCCGAGTTTCGCTCGCTGCTGGAGGAGGAGAGCCGGCTGATGGGCGAACGCGGCGCCAGCGTGCGTCGCGCCGAGATCCGGGCCTCCGGCGACTTCCACCTCGCCCTCGCGCGCGTCGCCGGCAATGCGGTGCTCGAGCGCTTCATGGAGGAACTGGTAGCCCGGTCCTCCCTCGTTATCGCCCTCTATGGCCGCACCGGGGCCTCCAGCTGCGGGCACGCCGACCACGGCAGCATCCTCGCCGCCCTCGAGGCCAGGGATGTCAGGTCTGCCGGTGAACTGCTGGTGCACCACATCGACCACATCGAGTCCGACCTCGACCTGACCCCGGCCCATGGCCTCGACCTGCGGGCGGCGCTTTCGCGGGGCTGACCACCGGCCGCAACACCGCTCTCGCGGCAGTGAAGAACCCGATGCTCAGTATTGGTTTTCGCGCGTTTGCCGACCCCGGCGGCGACGCGTACAGAGACAGACTGTCGCCGGTCACCGAGGCTTGGCCGGACCAGAGAACACAGGAGCCTCCATGACGGAGGATGTGGCCAAGCCACGCACTCGCAGCGATCAGCGGGCTCCGCGTGCCGCACCGCAGGATTCCGCTTCACCAGCGCCACCCACCGGCAGGCAGGTCGCTGCCGCGCGACGCCAGCGCGAGGGCGGATACATCGTCGGCGTCCAGGTGCTGCTCGTGCTGGTGCTGGTCGCGGGGATGTACGCGCTGAACGCCGTCGCGGGCAAGCTGACCATGCCGCGACCGGATGCCGTGCTCGACCAGAGCATCAGGATGTGGTCGGACGGCACCATGCTCAAGGGCCTCGGGGAATCGCTCACCGTCGTCGGCCTGGGGTTCCTGCTCTCGGCAACGAGCGGCATCGCCATCGGCATCCTGCTGGGCGGCTTCCGCGTGCTCGGACGAATCTTCGATCCGTTCGTGAACGCCATGAATTCCACCCCCGGCGCCGCCTTCATCCCGCTGATCATCGTCTGGTTCGGCCTCTATACCGAGGCCAAGGTGGTGGTGGTGTGGAACGCGGCGGTATTTCCCATCCTGATCAACACCGCGGCCGGGGTGGCCAATGCCAACAAGGACCTGGTCGAGATGGGCCAGGCCTTCGGCGCCAGACGCGCCCGGCTGTTCTGGAGCATCATGGTTCCCGATGCGCTGCCCTCCATCCTCAGCGGCCTGCGCATCGGCGCAGCGATCTGCACCGTGGGCACCGTCATCGCCGAACTGACCATGGCGCAGTCGGGCCTGGGCGGCCTGCTCGCCGCCGCCGGCAATCGCTTCCAGATGGACCGCTATTTCGCCGTCGTCATCGTGCTGATGGTGCTCGGTACCCTCATCACCGCGCTGCTGCGGCTTGCCGAGAGGCGCTTTGCCCGCTGGCGCGTTTCGCTGGCCGACGGGCGCTGACCATGGGCACCGGGCCCTCGCCGCTGATCTCGCTGCGCCATGTCGGCAAATCCTTCGCGAACGGCGCCGTGCGTGCCCTCGATGACGTCAGCTTCGACGTGCGGCCCGGCGAGTTCGTCAGCCTCGTGGGGCCGAGCGGGTGCGGCAAGACCACGCTGTTGCGCCTCATCAACGGCCTGATCGAGCCCGACGAAGGATCGGTGGAGGTGATGGGCGTCCGCCCCAGGCCCGGTCCCGACCTTGCCATGGTGTTCCAGTCTGCGCGCCTGCTGCCGTGGCGGACCATCACCGGGAACATCGAGTTCGCGCTCGCCCTGCGCGGCCATCCGAAGCCGGAGCAGCTGCGTCGGTCGAAGGCCCTGCTGGCGGCAGTGGGTCTGCGCGACTTCGCCGAGGCGTTTCCGCACCAGCTGTCCGGGGGCATGCAGCAACGCGTCGGGCTGGCGCGGGCCCTTGCGGTCGAACCCAAGGTCCTGCTGATGGACGAGCCGTTCGCGGCGCTCGACGCGATGACCCGCGAAGTGCTGCGGGGTGAACTGCTGCAGATGTGGTCGCGGCGCCGCATGGCGATCGTCTTCGTCACCCACGACATCGACGAGGCGGTGTTGCTGTCGCAGCGCATCGTGCTGCTGCGGCCCCGTCCCGGCCGGATCGACGAGATTGTCGATGTCGATCTGCCCGAACCCCGCTGGGAGGCCGACCCCCGCCTCCTGCCGGCCTTTGCCGCCCTGCGTGCGCACCTGTGGGACCGCATCCAGACAATGGGACGCAGCGGCCTCGAGCTCGATGAACTGGCCCGGGCGTTTCCCGACGGGGATGTGTAGCGGACCGTCCACCCGCAGCGACTCTGCAGATCGACGACGGTCGCGGCGATGCGGACGTGAACGAGGCTAGCCGACTGCTCGTCGCGGCAGGCAGATGATCGCCTCGAAGCCGCTCTGCTTGCCCGTGACCGGGGAGCAGAGGGTCAGTCGCCCGCCGGCCTGCTCGAGTATGCCGCGTGCGATGGAGAGCCCCAGACCGCTGCCTTCGGCCGGGCTGTCGCCGCGAACGAACGGCACGCCGAGGCGCGAAAGGCTTTCAGCATCAAGCGGCGCCCCCTCGTTCCGGATACGCAGGGTGCCATCATGCCCCGCGACCACCTGCACCGGCGCTGCAGCCGCCCCGTGCTTCAGCGCGTTCTCGATCAGGTTGCGCACCACGATCGCAAAGGCATCCGCGTCCATTGCCGCGGGCATGGTCGTCAGCCCGTCGCTGTCCAGCCTCACCCGATTGTGCCAGGCGGTGTCAGCGTTGAAATCGCGGATGACCATCTGCAGCACCGGCAACTGATCGGCTTCGTGGTCGGTCCTGGCGAAGCCAGCCTCGATGCGCGCGAGCTGCAACAGCTTTTCCGAGAGCTTCGACAAGCGCTTCAGTGCCGCTTCGATCGCCTTGACCCGTTCGGCACCGGGCTGACCGGAAAGCTCCTGGGCCAGCTGCTGCGTCTGGGCCAGCGCTCCGGCGAGCGGAGTGCGCAGTTCATGGGCACTTCTCGCGGCAAAAGCGCGTTCCGCATCGAGCGCCGATTTCAATCGTTCGAGCAGCGCCGCGACTTCGACAACGATGGGGGTAAGCTCGACCGGATGGCCGTCAGAGCGCAGTGGAGCGAGATTGCGGCTGTCGCGCTGCGCGATATCGCGCCTCAGGGCCTCGAGCGGCCGGAGGGCCAGCCGCATGCCGATCCACACCCCGCCGGCGATCATCGGGAACAGGGCCAGCAACGGCAGCCCCAGCGCCACGCTGCTGTCTCTGAGGGCCGTGGCGCGGCGCTCGCTCAACTCGATGATGACGATCGAATAGCCCGAGCGCGGATCGGCGAGCGCAAAGGTCCGCTGCCCGTCGGTCTCGCCAAATCCTTCGAGGGCCTGACCGCCGATTTCTTCGGGCGCGTGCTCGTCCCTGAGGACGAGGTCGCCGCTCGCGTTGCGAACATAGTAGGTGAAGGTCGCATCGTGGGGGACGCCGTCGCGGGGATGGTCGTCCTCGTCGTCGTCGCCGTCCCCGCGATCAGCGCCCACGATCAGGCGGGCCATGTCATGGTCCCGCTCCCTCAGGTCGTGGACGGCAAGCGGGAGCAGACGGAGTGCGCTCTGGCGCAGACTGTCGTCATAGGCCTCGTTGAGTTCATGCTGCATGACGGCGACAGAAATGGCGGCGGCTCCAACCCACAGCAATGCCATCCCGACGCCCAGTCCCAGCGCGAGGCGCAGGGCGATCGAGGGACGGTGCGTCACTGCAGCACCTGATAGCCCAGACCACGGACCGTATTCACGAACGTCCGCCCCAGCTTCTTGCGCAGGTGACTGACGTAGACCTCCACCGCATTGCTCTCGATCTCGGCTCCGAAGGCATAAAGAGAGTCCTCGATCTCCGACTTGGTGACGACGGCTCCCCGGCGCGACACCAGTCGCTCGAGCACCGCCCATTCCCGCGCCGTCAGGCTCACCAGCTTGCCGTCGAGGCTTGCGGTTCGACTGGCCAGATCGATCGCGACGCCAGCCGAGACCACTGTCGGGATCGGGTTGCCCCCGTACCGCCGCGCCACCGCGGCGATCCGGGCGCTCAGCTCGGCAAGGTCGAACGGCTTCACCAGGTAGTCGTCGGCGCCGGCGTTGAGCCCCTCGATGCGCACCGCCACCTGGTCCTGCGCAGTGGTGATGATGACCGGCACCTGGCTCCCTGCCAGCCTGAGTTCACGCAGCAGGTCGAGGCCACGCCCGTCGGGCAGACCGAGATCGAGCAGCACCAGTTCATAGGACGTGCCCGAGAGCGCCAGCCGCGCATCGTCGATCCGCTTCATCCAGTCAACGGCGTGGCCCGCGGCAAGCACATGGTCGCGCAGCGCCGCACCCAGCACGGTGTCGTCCTCGATCAGCAGGATCCTCAAGCGCTCTGCTCCTCCGGCCCCATCGCCCATAGCCGCCGAACCTTACGCCAGCCTGAAGGAAAGCGCGCCTGATCTTCAGCCTGGCATCAGCTTGGCATGGTTGAACTCCCGCATCGAACAATGGAGTCGAAGATGAAGAAGCTCGCTGCAATGCTGATGTTGGCTACGGCTCTTGTGGCGCCCGGCGTGGCTGTCGCCAGGGACGTGACGATCGAGGCCCAGATGGTCCGATACTCGGGTCACGCCGCCTACCTCGCGGTCTACCTCACCGATCCCTCGGGCGCCTATCGGTCGACGCTCTGGGTATCGGGTCACAAGACCAAGTACTACGGCACGCTGCGCGGCTGGGTCAGGGGGGTCTCGCAGGCCGGTTCCATCAGCCTCGACGGCATTAGCGGCGCCAGCGTCGGCGGCGGCCAGACCCTGACCGTCCATGCCGACCTGGCGGACGCCCTGATCGATGCCGGCTACACGATCCACGTCGACACCGCAGTCGAGAACGGCGGTGAGTTCGCCGACGACGCCGTGATCGAGGTGACGTCGAACTCCGCCTCGGTCGACGGGTCCGGCTACATCGACAAGCTCTCGATCAGCATGTAGGTCTGCGATGCGCCGCTTCCATGGTTTCGCCGGGCTTGCCGGCCTCGCCCTTGCCACCTTCATGGCCGTGACCGGCTTCGTGCTGTCGCTTCAGCCACTGCTCGATGCGGTGACGACCGCTCCGGTCGGCGACGCCCCGAGCGTTGCCGAACTTGCCGGCCTGGTGGCCGAACAGGTGCCCGGCGTGGAGCGGCTCGCGCGCTCTGCCTCTGGCCAACTCGTCGCCTACGCCTTTGATGGAACAGCCCGCAGCGCCGACATCGTCGATCCCACGACTGGCGGCGTCATCGGTACCTACGCCCCATCCGCCTTCTTCACCTTCTTCACCGAGCTTCATCGCTCGTTGTTCCTCGATTGGGCCGGGCATGGGGCGGCGGGCATCGCTTCGCTCGGCATCCTCGCTCTCTCGCTCAGCGGCATCGGCCTGCTGGTGCGCAAGATGGGCGGCTGGCGACAGCTCCTTGCCCGGGTTCGCGGCACCGGCCCGCAGCGGCTCCATACCAGCCTCGCGCGTGCGGCGGTCATTGCCCTGCTGCTTACCGCGGCAACCGGCACCTACATGTCGGCAGCCTACTTCGAACTCGTGGCCAGCTCGGATTCGGCGTTCTCCTTCCCGCCGGCCGGCGAAGGTGCGGTGCCCGCCCCCATCGCCTCGCTCGAGGGACTGGCGAGCCTTCCGCTGAGCGAGCTGCGCGAGCTGGTCTTCCCGGCAGCGGACGATGCGAGCGACGTCTTTTCGGTCACAACCGCGACCGGCCAAGGATACATCGATCAGGCGACAGGCGCATTCCTCTCCTTCACGCCCAACAGCATCTGGCAGCAGGTCTATGAGTTCATCTACCTGCTCCATACCGGACAGGGTGCCCCGCTGCTGGCCGCCCTCCTTGGCCTTGGCGCACTCGCGGTGCCGACGCTGGCCGCGACCGGTGCGGCAATCTGGTGGTTGCGCCGTCGCGCCATGCCGCGCATCGCGCACAACCAGCCCCCGCGCGAGGCCGATACGGTCATCCTGGTCGGCAGCGAGTCTGGCAGTACGTGGGGGTTTGCCGCCGATCTGCACAAGGCCCTCAGTGCCGCCGGCCATCGCGTGCACATTGCGGCGATGAACGAGCTTCGTCCTGCCTACCCCAGGGCGAGCCGCCTGTTCGTCCTCGCCGCCACCTACGGCGATGGTGCCGCGCCGGCCTCGGCGCGCCAGTTCCTGGGGCGGCTCAAGGCACTGGCCTCACGCCCCGCCTTCGCCGTGCTCGGGTTCGGTGACCGGAGCTTTCCGCAGTTCTGCGCCTATGCCTCACAGGTCGAAGCAGCGCTCGCGGCCCATGGGTTGCGGCCACTCCTCCCGATCTGCGGCATTGATCGCCAGTCGTCTGCCGACTTCGCGGCCTGGGGTCGAAGCGTGAGTGAGGCGATTGGCGCCGAACTGACATTAACTCACATTCCGCCGCGCCCGCGGACGACGAGCTTCGTGCTCGATGAACGAACGCTCTATGGCGTCGAGGTGCAGGCCCCGGTGGCGCTGCTGCGCTTTGCCGTGCCCAAGCGTCGCTCAGGCCTTCCCGCCTGGCTCGGCGGGCACGACCATCGGCAGTTCGAAGCAGGCGACCTCGTCGGCATCCTGCCGCCCGGTACCGATATACCCCGCTACTACTCGATCGCCAGTTCCTCGAGGGAGGGCCTCATGGAGATCTGCGTGCGCAAGCAGGCGGGCGGCCTCTGCTCGGAGTTTCTGCATGGGCTCGCCCCCGGCGACGCGATCGAGGCGTTCATCCGGCCCAACCCCGATTTTCGTCCCGAACGCTCGCGCCGCCCCCTGATCCTGATCGGCGCCGGCGCCGGCATCGCGCCGCTCGCCGGCTTCGTCCGGAGCAACCGCCGTCGTCCCATCCACCTGTTCTTTGGCGCCCGCGATCCCGGGTCGGACTTCCTGTACCGCGACGAGTTCCAGGAAGCGTTAGCCGAGGGCCGCCTAACCTCTCTCACCACGGCATTCTCGCGCGTCCTCGGCGGCGGCTACGTGCAGGATCGCCTGCTGGATGAGGCCGGCGCCTTGCGGGACCTTGTCCGGAGCGGCGCCCAAATCATGGTCTGCGGCGGACGCGACATGGCGAACGGGGTGCGCGAAGCGATCGACGCCTGCCTCATGCCGCTCGGCCTCTCCGTCCAGGACCTCAAGCGCGAAGGGCTCTACCTCGAAGATGCGTACTGAACCCCGTCTCGTCCGCCGAGTGCTCAATGGTCCGACCATGGGCACGCGCTTTGCCGCGGTGTTCTTCACCCAGGAGGATCGCTGTCTGTCCGGCCTTCAGCTTGGCCTGCAGCAGGCGGTGGACCGCGTCGACAACCAGATGTCCACCTGGAAGCCGCGTTCAGACCTGATGCAGCTCAACGCTGCGCCCGTCGGCACCTGGCTCGACATTCCGCGAGAACTGGCAACGGTCCTGTCGGCCGCGCTCGAGATCGGACGCCTGTCGGACGGCGCCTTCGACATCGGGGTCGGCGACCTCGTCATCGCCTGGGGCTTTGGTCCTGCTGCCGGCGCCGCAGACGACCAGGCCATCGCCAATGCCGCAGCCCGCTGTCGCACGCCCGCTCATCTTGCCCTCGAACTCGATCAGGCCCGCCATCGCATCCGCAAGCATGCCGCAATTGCGCTCGACCTCTCGGGCATTGCCAAGGGCTTTGGGGTCGACGAACTCGCCCGCGTGCTCGATGCCAACGGCATCGCCAGCTACCTCGTCTCGATCGATGGCGAGTTGCGCGCGGGTGGACCAAAGCCTGATGGTTCGGCCTGGCGCATTGCGATCGAACAGCCCGAGCCCGGCCGCCGCGAGGCCGCGCTGTCCGTCGAACTCGTCGCCGCCGCCCTGGCCACTTCCGGCGATTACCGCCACGTGGTCGAGCACGGCGGCCGCCTGCATGCCCACACCATGGATCCGCTTCGGCGCGTTCCGCTCGTCGATGGTCCGGCCGCGGTGACGACGCGCGCGTCCACCTGCATGGTTGCCGATGCGTGGGCGACCGCACTCATGGTCCTCGGCCCCGAGCGGGGCAGCACGCTCGCCGACGCGCTTGGCATCGAGGCGCTGTTCGCCGAGCGTTGCGTCGCGCCGGCCGCCTCACCCCGATCGACCCCGCAAGGCGGGAGCCTCCATGTCCAGGAGGCATGATCACCCTTGTCGGATCGGACTGTCGGCCCGGGCGCCGGCACCACGAAGACATGGACGATCTGCCCCCGGCCAGTGTTCAGCGTCAATCTCGGCAAATGCTGCGGGGTGTCCCTTAATGTCTTCGAAACGTCTCGATCCGTAATCTCGCGCGTACGACGCGAACTCAAGGCAACGCCGTGGCGAACCTAGCGACGCGTAGTCTTCGAGACCGGACGCGAACGCCAGATGGGCGGATAGCGAACGACGCACTGGCTTGTGCCCAGCGCGAGCTCGAAATGGTCTATTCGGCACTCGACAACGTGAAGACCGGCCTGTTGATCCTCGACAGGGATCTGAGAGCTGTCTACAGCAACCCGGCGCTGCACGGACTGTTCAGATCCTGGAGCCCGGATCAGATCCGGAGCCAGAAGCCACGCTATGTCGAGCTGCTTCTGAGTGCGAACTCCGCCGCCGCCATCGATCTCGAGGACTATGTTGCCCGCAGACTCAGCTGGGTGAAGTCGGGCGAGCAGGCGCCCATGGACCTGCGCATGGCCGACGGCTCCGTTCAGCGGTGTCAGCTGGCGGTCCTGCCCAATGGCGGGCGCATGCTGATCTACAGCGATGTCACCGACATCATCCGCAATGCCGCAGAACTGGAGCGTCTCGCCACCACGGACGGCATGACGGGCCTGTTCAACCGCCGCCATTTCCTGGCGCTGGCAGAGTGCGAATGGAAGCGGGCCCGAAGGTATGACCGGTCGGTTTCGCTGGCAATTCTCGACATCGACTTCTTCAAGGCCATCAACGACGAGTTCGGACATGACGTCGGGGACAGTGTCATCGTGCACCTGACCGATCTCGTAAGCCGGACCAAACGCGATACGGACCTTCTGGCACGCATTGGCGGAGAGGAATTCGCGCTGCTCCTGCCGGAAACGACGTTGTCGGCCGCAAGCACCGTGGCCGAGCGCATCCGTCATGAAGTTGCGACCAGGCCTTTTGACAAGGCGCCACACAGCGTGGCGGCAACCGTGAGCATCGGCGTGGCGGCGTCGACCGACACGATGGCGGGCTTCACCGACCTGATGAAGGCAGCCGATGATGCCCTCTACGACGCGAAGCGATCCGGCCGCAATCGCGTTGCCTTGCGTCCAGGCCTCTGACCCGCCACAGGCCTAATCGGACCGCTGTGCTTCAAGCAGCAGCCATTTCCGAAACCCCGCAAAGCCGGAAATGGCCTCCGAGCGAGCTGGAAACAACAGGGCGTAGGGCTCCTGCCCCCGCAGGCGCCTGTCGGACGCCAGGGTCAGCCGCCCCGCGCGTAGTTCGTGCTGGACGAGAATCTCGGGCAGCAATGCGACGCCGAGGCCTGCGATTGCGGCGCTCGTCACCATGTCGAAGTGCTCGAACCGCGCGCCGCGCAGGATGGTGCGTGGATCGCGCCCGGCGTGGCGGAACCAGTCGAGCCAGAGGCTGGGCCGGGTCGCCTGCTGCAGGAGCGGCAGCCGGGCGAGGGCATCATCGTCAAGCCGCTGCGCGCCCCCCAGCAGGCCAGGGGATGCCACGACGACCAATTGTTCCTGCATCAGCACGTCGGCTTCGGCACCCGGGGCCCGGTGGCTTGCGCGCTGGATGGCGGCATCGAACGGCTCGGCCTCGAAATCAACTGCGTCGAGCCGCGCGGAAATGTCGAAGGTCACCTGCGGCACCGCAGCCCGGAAGCCCTGCAGTCGCGGGATCAACCACACGCTTGCCAGGGTCGGCAGCACAGCGAGGCGCAACACCTCCGAGTGACCACCAAACGACATGACCGTGAGCGCGGCCTGGTTGATCTCGTCGAGCAGCCGGTCGGCGTCGCGCTGCAGGGCACGACCGGCATCCGACAGGAGCAGTCGCTGCCGCACCCGGTTGAACAGCCGTACGCCAAGCCGCTCCTCGAGTGTGTTGAGGGAGCGGCTGACCGCGCTCTGCGTCAGGTTGAGCTCCAGCGCGGCACGCGTTGTCGCGCCCAGCCGGGCGCAGGCGCAGAACGCCTGGAGTTCGGAAATGGTCGGCATGTAGGACTGGCGCATCGCCCCTCCCCTTCTCGCAGAATTATGACTTCTGCTCATAATGTACGCATCAGGAGTCGTTATCGGAAATGCCGGACCGGCGCTACGCTAACCGGTGTGCAGGAATCGCGCAGCGGCATCATCGTCGCGGCCGGCGCCTTGCCGGCATGCAGGATTCAAAGGTCGCCGTTGCCGTCAACCCGGACCGGGCGTGCCCGTCGGCCCATTGCGGACTGCGGCCGGTTCCCGGGCGCGGCGATCGAGCGCGGCGTTCTTCAATTCGAAAGGCACACCATGACCGACGACGGCAAGATCAACCCTACCCTCAGTGCCAAGGAGCGCCCGGAACTCTCCGCCTTCGCCTGGAACGATCCGTTCCTCCTCGACGCGCAACTGAGCACCGAAGAGCAGATGATCCGCGACAGTGCGGCGGCCTTTGCCGCGGACCGGCTCGCTCCACGCGTCCAGGACGCCTATCTCAACGAGACAACAGATCCCGCGATCTTCCGGGAAATGGGCGAAGCCGGGCTGCTGGGCGTCACCATCCCCGAGCAGTATGGCGGTGTCGGCGCGTCATACGTGTCCTACGGACTGGTCGCGCGCGAGATCGAACGCATCGACTCCGGCTACCGCTCAATGCTGAGCGTGCAGTCCTCGCTGGTCATGTATCCGATCCATGCCTACGGCTCGGAAGCGCAGAAAAGCAGATACCTGCCGAGACTGGCGAGCGGTGAATGGATCGGCTGCTTCGGGTTGACCGAACCGGACGCCGGTTCGGACCCCGGTGGCATGACGACGCGGGCCGAACGCATCGGTGGCGGCTACCGCCTCAATGGCACCAAGACCTGGATATCCAACAGCCCCATCGCCGATGTGTTCGTCGTCTGGGCCAAGTCGCAGGCGCATGGCGGCGCCATCCGCGGCTTCGTGCTCGAAAAAGGCACACCCGGTCTGTCCGCTCCCAAGATCGGCGGCAAGTTGTCGTTGCGCGCCTCTATCACCGGCGAGATAGTGATGGAGAACGTGGAGGTCGCCGAGGACGCTCTGCTCCCGGATGTCGCCGGACTCAAGGGCCCGTTCGGCTGCCTCAACCGCGCCCGCTACGGCATTTCCTGGGGCGTGATGGGCGCCGCGGAGGATTGCTGGCACCGCGCCCGCCAGTACGGACTCGATCGCCGGCAGTTCGGCAAGCCGCTTGCCGCAACGCAGCTGTTCCAGAAAAAGCTCGCCGACATGCAGACCGAGATCGCCCTTGGACAGCAGGCCGCCCTGCGGGTCGGGCGCCTGCTCGACGAGGGCCAGGCGGCGCCGGAGATGATTTCGCTCATCAAGCGGAACAATAGCGGCAAGGCCCTCGAGATCGCCCGCGCCGCCCGCGACATGCACGGGGGCAACGGCATCCAGGTCGAGTACCACGTCATGCGGCACGCCCAGAACCTCGAGACGGTCAACACCTACGAGGGAACCCACGACGTCCATGCCCTGATCCTGGGACGGGCGCAGACCGGCATCCAGGCCTTCTTCTAGGCAGGACCGGATCATGACACACGCATTGGCCGGGCTTCGGGTCATCGAGCTGGCGCGCATCCTGGCGGGTCCCTGGGCCGGGCAGACGCTGGCCGATCTCGGGGCCGACGTCATCAAGGTCGAGAGCCCCGAGGGCGACGACACCCGTCTGTGGGGTCCGCCCTTCATCGACAGTGGCGGCGACCGGGCTGCCGCATACTTCCATGCCTGCAACCGGGGCAAGCGATCGATCACCGCCGACCTGCGGACCGCGGAGGGTGTCGATCTGGTGCGCCGGCTGGTGGCCACTGCCGACGTGCTTATCGAGAACTTCAAGGTCGGCGGGCTGGCCAGGTACGGACTCGACTACCAGTGCCTCAGCGCCATCAATCCGCGCCTGGTCTATTGCTCGATCACCGGTTTCGGGCAGACCGGACCCTATCGCGACCGGGCAGGCTACGATTTCCTGATTCAGGGGATGTCCGGCATCATGGATCTGACCGGCGAACCGGACGGCGCGCCGCAGAAAATGGGCGTCGCCTTCACCGACATCTTCACCGGCCTCTACAGTGTCATCGCCATCCAGGCGGCACTGACGCAGCGCGAGCGCACCGGACTGGGGCAGCATATCGACATGGCCCTGCTCGACACTTCGGTCGGCGTGCTGGCCTACATGCATCCCAACATCGCACCGTACCAGACGCTGCCGGTGGCCGATGGCCACTTCATCCTGGCAGTCGGCAATGACGGCCAGTTCACGCGACTGTGCGAGGTCCTCGGCGTCGAAGAACTCTCGACCGACGCGCGTTTCGCGACCAACGCCGCCCGGGTGGAGAACCGCGTCGCCCTGTCTGCAGCGATCGCCGGTCGAACCGAGGCGTGGCAGCGGGATGCCCTGCTGTCGGCGCTCGAAGCCAGGGGCATTCCGGCCGGTCCGATCAACACTGTAGCCGAGGTGTTCGCCGACCCGCAGGTGGAGGCCCGGGCGATGCGCCTCGCCCCGGACGGAGTGCCGGGCATCCGGACCCCGATCGCCATGTCGGCCTCAGAACTGGCACTGTCCCGCCGATCGCCACGGCTCGACGAGCACCGGGCGGACATCCTGGCCGAACTGGATCAACGCCGGGGGCCGGTGAAATGATCGACGCCCCGGCCACCCCGATCCAGCGCGTCGGCGTCGTCGGCGCTGGCCAGATGGGCTCCGGAATCGCTCAGGTCCTGACTCTGGCCGGCTTCGACGTCGTCCTCAACGATATCGCGGCGGAACGCCTGCAGCGCGCGCGGGCAGACGTCTCCGCCGGCCTCGACCGGCAGCTCCGCAAGGGGTCGATCACCATGACCCAAGGCGAGCAGGCTTTGGCCCGCCTTGCCACCGGCGGCAGCCTCGCCGATCTCTCCGGCTGCGATCTGGTGATCGAGGCGGCGACCGAGAACGAGGCCACCAAAGCGGAGATCTTTCGTTCTCTCGCGCCGCACCTGGGCGAACTGTCCATCGTCGCCAGCAACACATCGTCCATCTCGATCACCCGGCTGGCGGCCAGCAGTGGTCGACCTGGACGGTTCATCGGGCTGCACTTCATGAACCCGGTACCGGTGATGCCGCTGGTCGAGGTCATTCGCGGCGCGGCCACCAGCACCGAGACCTTCGAGGCCGTGCGCGCCGTGGTCGCCCGCCTGGGCAAGGTCACCGCCCTCGCCAGCGATTCACCGGGCTTCATCGTCAACCGCATCCTGATTCCGATGCTGAACGAGGCCGCCTTCGCCCTCTATGAGGGTGTGGGCACGGTCGAGTCGATCGATGCCGCCATGCGCCTGGGCACCAACCAGCCAATGGGCCCGCTGCTGCTGGCCGACCATATCGGGCTCGACACATGCCTGGCGGTGATGCGAGTGCTCAACAGCGGCTTTGCCGACCCCAAGTACCGCCCCTGCCCGCTGCTGGTGAGGTACGTCGAAGCCGGCTGGCTGGGCCGCAAGTCAGGGCGCGGATTCTACAGCCATACCGGCGCCGCGCCCATTCCGGCCGGCCCATAGAACGGGGCAGTGCCGCGGCCGGCGCTTCGATGTCGGGCCATCCGTGCTACAGCGCGGCGAAGCGGCCCGCCGAAAACGGCTCGGCGTTCACGAACGGCGTCTCGCCGGTGAGCATCTCCGCAATCAGCCGTCCCGTCACGGGACCCAGCGTGAGCCCGCGGTGAGCATGGCCGAAGGCGAACCAGAGGTTGTTGTGGCGCGGCGCGGGACCGATGACCGGCAGCATGTCGGGCGTGCACGGGCGTCCTCCCATCCACGGTTCCGGATCCAGCCGAACTCCCAACGGAAACAACTGCCGTGCCACTCGCTCGGTCTCGGCCAGCTGCACTGGGGTCTTCGGGGCGTCGCGCCGGGCAAACTCCGCGCCCGTAGTCAGCCGGATGCCCTGCAGCATGGGCGCAAGCAGGTAGCCGCGCTCCCGATCGGCAATCCAGTTGCGCAGCGGTTCGCCGTCGACCGGCTGGTAATGCATGGCATAGCCGCGCTGGACCTCGAGCGGAATCCGATACCCCAGCCTGCGGGTGATGTCGGTCGACCATGGCCCGAGCGCAAGCACGGCCTGACGCGACGCCAGCGGTCCGTCCGCCGTCGCAATGGTCCAGCCGCCGGACGCCTGCTGGTTCAGCGTGCGCGCGTCGGCCTTGACGAAATGCCCGCCCAGCGACCTGAAGAGCGAGAGATACGCCAGGGTAAGCTCGTGCGGGCTCCGCACCGTCCATGGATCGCGCCAATGCAGCGCGCCCAGCACACCCGTCTTCAGGCCGGGCTCGACCTGCCGCACCATGGCCTGGTCAAGCCGGGCAGACGCGACGCCGAACTCGCGCGAGAGCCACTCGGCTTCAGCGCCGGCCTTGTCGAATGCCGCCGCCGTGCGAAACAGCTCGAACCAGCCATTCCTGACGATCAGCCCATCGGCCTTTGCCTCGTTCACGAGAACCGCGTGTTCCGAAACCGATGCGGCGATCAGCCGGGCATAGCTGCGGGCAATGGCTTCGAACTGCCTGGGCCGCGAAAACCACCAGTAACGGGCGAGATACGGCGCCAGACGCGGGAGATCGGCGAGGTGATAACGCATGTCGAGGCTGGTATTGAGGCCGTACCTGGCGATCACCCCCAGGTTCTGGGGAAAGGCGTGCGGGAAGATCCCCTCCTGCTGGATCAGGCCGGCATTGCCGAACGAGGTTTCCTCGCCCGGTTGCCGCCGGTCCACCAGGGCCACGGCGCGCCCGCGCCTCGCCAGATGGACGGCGATGCTGACGCCAACGATTCCGGCGCCCAGGACTATCGTGTCGGCGTGCATTGCGGCCATGCCTTGTGTTCGTGCCCTGTTTGCCGCCGAAACCGCGCCGGCTGCACCCGCTGCGCGCCGGCTTCCTAGGTTGTCAGGTCGACCTCAAGGTCCAGGAACGGCGCATATTGCTGGGCGCCGAAGATGTCGGCATCACCGGCGTCGCCGCTCGGTCGCAGCCGGGAGATGGTGAACTTGATCGCAAAGGCCGGATCGTATTCCACGAAGTCGGTGATCCGGCCGGGGTCGATATTGAGCACCTCGCACACGCTCTTGCGGCTCAATGCCTTCGAGCGCTTCACCAGTTCGTAGGTTTCCCGTTCGCGGAAGATCACATCGAAGGTGATCTTGTCGGTCCCGGCGTTCTTGCTGCGGATCGTCTTGGCAAGGTCGGACAACTTCGTCCTGCTGTTCACGCTGCTCATCATCATCTCGTCCTCAGCCGACCATGGCGAAGTGGGTGGGAAACAGTTCCAGCGGATGCCCGACGGCCATCGTGTGGTTCATCGTCCAGTGGTAGGCCGGGCTTGCCGCCATGACCTCATCGAGCGGAAAGGCGACGCCACCGGCCGTTCCCTTGACGTCCGGCAGGCGCGCATAAAACAGCTGGCGCGTGCCGGTGATCGCGACCTCCTCGGCCTGCTCCCGGGTGGCGGCCACGCCCTGCACCAGGATGCACAGTTCGTGGCCCGGCTTGTCCTTCAGCGGCTCCATGTCCCCCATGACGCCGTTGCGGCCGAAGACGCTGTAGTGGAGTTCCCAGCCGGCATCGCCGAACCGCTCGCGGGTCTGTTCGCGAGCCCACTCGATGACCTTGTCGACATTGGCAATGGTGTAGGGATCGCGGATGGCGGCAAGGCCGACGAAGCGCTCGCCGACCTTGCCGGAACCCTCGAGCTTGACGCGGAAGTCCTCGGCCGGATCGAACTGCATGCCGGTTACCCGGGTCGTCTTGGCCGACACCTGCTCATAGTTGCAGTGCGTCATGTCGAGCCGGCCTCCGGCCACGAACTCCTCGAAGGGATTGGAGCGCTCATACATCGCGTGGCCGGCGACCGAGGCGACGGTGCAATATTGCGCCGGGCTCATCGCCGTTACCTCAACATGATCGGCGGTGATCTCGCCGAGCACGGTTTCCTTGCCGCCATACGGCTCCGCGCAGAACGAAGCGCATTCCAGGACCTTTCCCAGATAGTACGACTGCGCCTCGGGATAGCCCTTGTGGATGGCCGCCGCCGCGAAGATGGCACTGTCGGACGAGCGGCCGCCGATGATGACGTCGCAGCCCTCTTCGAGCAGCCGGAGGAAGGGATGCACGCCGGCCATGGCGACGATCCGGTCAGTGGCGTCGAGCTGCTCCTCGGTCAGGTCCTGACGGCCGTCGAGGCCGCGAATGCCGGACCCCGAGCGGATCTTCTGGCGCACCATTTCCTTGTCGACCTCCGAATAGAACCAGCCGAGCTTGAAGGGCGCCAGATCATGGCGGGCGGCGATGTCCCGGATCATCCCGACATACAGGTCGACCCGGCTGTTGGTCCCGGTGTCACCCGCCGATCCGATGATCATCGGCACGCCGAGGCGCCGCGACGCCAGCAGCATCTCCTGCAGATCATGTTCCTGCCAGGCCTTCGGACTGGCGCAGGTATCGCTGCCGAGTGGCACGGGTCCGATGTCGTCGCTGCCGGAGTCGGCGGCGATGAAGTCGGGCTTTTCCGCAACGCCAAGGTGGAAGCTCGCCGTCTTGAGCGGGGCAAACCCGAGATGCCCGTTGGGGCAGATGATCTTCATGGATGACATTCCTGTTCTGTCAGTGGCGTTTGGCGGTCTGGGGAGCGTCGGCTGCATGGTCGGCCAGGCAATAGGTCACCCAATCGCCCTGGCACGGGTTCCCGTCGCTGAAGAACAACTGCCCGCTCCGGCAGCGATAGATCGAGCAGGAGAGCGTCTGGCTGGTGCCCGACTCCCGGTGGGCGCACAGCAGCGGCCCCTCTGCCAGTGGGGACGTGTGCGTCGCCATCAGCCGCGCAGCGCGGGCGACGTCCCAGTCCGCGTCGGGCAGCGTCTGCTCGAGAAAGCGGAAGCGGCCGCGTGACGAGGCTTCGATGGTGTCGGCCTGCGCAGTGGGAGGGGGCGAGGCATCCTCCCCGGGATAGTGATTGGTGCGCCAGACCGGCGTGGCCGACGCGGTTGTTGCCCGCGGACCGGCGAAGTCGACGGCGGCCGTCGCCCCGTATGCATCTGCAAGGACCAGCGCGCCACCGCCGGCATGTGGCGCCGCCCGAATCATCGCCAGGGCCTCGTCCACCGATCGGCAGGCCGCCAGCAATCTGGTCATGAGGAAGTACCGGAGCCAGCCGACCGCCGGCGCCGGCGCGACGACGTGAGTATCGGCGAGGGCGAGGCCCCACGAGTTGATCCCGCTCGAATAGGCCGCCGGGCTCCCGAGGCTGCCGACGCAGAGCATTCCGCCCGTCACGATATCGGGACCGGTGTGCAGCATGACGCGCTGCACCCCGAAATCCCGGCCCGAAAGGTCGCGGTTCTTGACCAGAAGCGGGCCATCCGGGCCACCGGAGACCGCCCATGCACTGCACCCGTCGCGCTGCTGCTCGCGTCGGCCCTTGCGGGCCCGGAGCAGGCTGAGGTGCAGATGCGCGAACAGATCGGCTTCAGCGATGCCGAAGCCGTCGGCGATGCCGCGGATTTCGTCGAGCGCCCGGGGGTCGTGCTGAAGGTGAAATCGGCGCTGCTCAGCCAGGTACCGCTCCGCATCCGGATCGATCAGGCCTTCGGCACGGGCGAGCGCCACCTGACCGACGGTGGCGGCCCGCACGGCAATGGCGTCGGCGTCCCGCGCCGACGCCTGACCGCGACCCCGCGTCTCGGCCTCGCCGGCGAGCCGGATGGGTTCGGCCTGCCGCGAGGGCAGCGGCGACGCGGCCGGTCGGGGCGAAAGCCCCATGACTAGTTCGCGCCGGGGCGCCTGAGCGTCCCCGTTCCGCTGATGGCGGACGGCGTGTCGCCGCCGCACCAGATGGAAAACCTGAAGCGCCGCGGCGACTCCGGATTGATGTCGAAGCGAGGCCAGTTTGTGTTCGCGACCTGCAGGCGTATCCGGTGCCCGACCTCGAACCGGTTGGAGAGGTGAAGCGGCCCGACCTCGATCTCGGTGGGGACGGCCTCATCGTCGGCCAGCAGGCCCGTCCACGAGGCGAAGCGCTGGTACTGCTCGGCTATGTTGATGGCGAAGCCGTTCGGCCAGTCGCCGCCGGGCGGGTATTCGTCGACAAGCTTGACCGACAGGTCGCAGGCCGGCGTATCGGCGGAGAGCCACAGCCGGATGGTGACCGGACCGGTGATCTCCACCGCTTCCCGCAACGGCTCGCTGCGGAACACCGCCACGTCGTGGCGGCTCGACAGCGGCAGGCCCGTTCCGGGCGACAGGTGGACGTCGTCGCGCTCGACCTGATCGCAGGCTCCCGACGCCAGAAAGCCCGGGATGATGTCGGGGTTCTTGATCGAGCTTCCGACGGTAGGCACCGGCTTTTCGAGGTTGACCTCCATCTGGCGTCGGCCTTTCGATGGTGGCAGCCCATCGGTCAGAACGCCGGAATGCTCGAGATGCAGGAGCAGGTCCGCCCCGCCGGCGGGCGGCCAGGATTCGGCATGGGTCCAGGTGCCCCCATGTTCGATGCGGCCGTCCGGATCGCGCCTGCCGGAGCCGCCGCCCATCACGAAGTAGCTGATGCGAGGCGATGCGGCGACGTTCTCGAGGCCCCTGCCCCGCAGCGTGGCGTCGAACCAGCGCAGCCGGATGTCGTTCATGTCGAGAGTTGCCGCCGGACCGAATGCGGCCTGCCCGGCATGTTGGGCCTCGCCGTAAGGACTGCTGTGTATCCAGGTACCGACAATCACCCGGGTTGGTGACTTGTGGTGTGCGAACGCCTCGAGCTTGCGGAACGTCGACCACGCGTGGTGCCCGTACCAGCTCGTCACCATCAGCACCGGAATATCCGGATACTTCTCGATATGTGCCTCGAGATTCATCGTGGGATTGCGCCAGGTCGCGTTCTCCGACGGGTTGTCCTGGGCAAACAGCAGCCAGCGCTCATAGGCCGGAATTGCGGAAACCGGCGTATCGCCCTCTCGCCACGGGGCCCTGGCGAACCAGTCCGGCGCGTGCTTCACGGCATGCTCGATCCGGGCCCGCACCAGCGGGTCGCGGCGCGCCTCCGGGGACGTCAGTGCCATCCTGATCGCATAAGTTGCCAGTTGCCCGATGACAAACGCGCCATCCTCCCTGACGGTGCGCCGGAAGTAGCTGATCGCCGCGTCGTGGATGACCTGCGACTTGAGCGCGGGGTGCCCCATGATGGCGAGAGCCTGCTGGTTGGCCCCGGTATAGGAGAACCCCGTCGTGCCCACCTTCCCGTCGGACCAGTCCTGCCCGCACACCCAATCGAGCAGGTCGTAGCCGTCCTCGCCCTCATGGGGCGTTGCCGTGTAGTGCTGGAACGTTCCGCCCGAGTCGCCGCGCCCGCGCGTGTCCTGCAGAACCACATTGTAGCCGCGCGCAACGAAGGCCGACGCCAGGTGCAGGTTCTCGATGCTCCGGCGGTCATAGGGGGTGCGCTTGACCAGCGTCGGCCCCGGCTCCGGCCTGTCGGTGGGGACGTAGGCATCCGTCGCCAGCTGTGTGCCATCCCTGGTCGTCACCATCGTCGTGGTGCGACGGACCCGCCCCCTGGTCAACCAGCTGGGAGAAGTCGACATGGCAGGGTTCCTCTATCGTGTCGCCAGGCGCGGGTCGCCTTGCGGCATCAACGACCCTTCGGGTATAGTCCCCAGTCACAACCAGTTGGACTGGACTGGTCTGGAACCGTAGCAGAGATTTGGGTAATTGCAACTGATGTCTAGCTGGCTGAGCACACGCTACGAGAACGTTTTTGCCTATATCGAGGCCGGCATACGCGACGGCAATCTGGCCCCGGGGGAGAGACTGGAGGGTGAGCGCAAGCTGGCGGACAAGCTGGGCCTGAGCCGCGAGACCGTCAGACAGGGGCTCGACCTTGCCGAACAATCCGGGCTGATCGTCAGGGTGCCACAACGCGGCACCTTTGTTGCCTCGCCGCGAGTCAGCCAGAATCTTGGCAAGATGCAGAGCTTCACCAAGACCGTCCGCGGCCTTTCAATGGCTCCCGCATATCAGCTGCGCAGAAAGCAGCATGTCCAGCTCGAAGCGCAGACCGCTTCGCAACTGCAGGTCGCCGTCGGCTCGGAGGGTCTTGAGATCGAGGTCATGGGACTGGCCAACGGGCTTCCGATGGCCCTCTATGTGTCGACGCTCCCCAAATGGGTCGCGGACGCCATCGGCGAAACGGACTCGTGGGGCGAGAGCGCCAGCTATGAGTTGGCCGCAGCCGCCATGGGGCTCCGCTCGCTCACCGTGACCCAGGAGTTCGAGGCCATCACCTTGCGTCGCGAACAGGCGCAGATCCTGCGCACGCGCAGCGGCATGGCCGGCTTCAAGTCCGTCAGTGTCTTTGCCACGCCCGATGGCCGGCCGGTCGAGGTGCGGTCGGCGTGGTATCCCGGAAGCCGCTACCGGTTCAGCGCCTCGCGCATGATCGAGTTCCAGCAATAGGGCGGAATGTCCACCCGGTCGACGACCAGGCGCCGGCGTGGATTCAGCCCGGAAGCCGGCTGACACTGCGCGGATCGAGAATGTCGCGGACGGCATTGCCCAGGTGGTTGATCGCCAGTACGACGAGCACGATGACCACCCCGGGGATAGTCGCCAGCCACCAGGCGGTCGACAGGTAAGCCCTCCCCTCCGAGAGCATCGCGCCCCAGGTCGGTTGCGAAGCGGCCACGCCGAGCCCGAGAAAGGAGAGCGAGGCCTCGGTGACCACCACAACGCCCACCTCCAGCGTCGCCACGATGATGACCGAAGGCCAGACGGCCGGCAGAATGTGCTGAACCGCGATCCTGACATTGCTCACCCCGGAGCATGCGGGCGGACATGACAAATTCCCGCTCGCGGAGCGACAGAACCTGGCCGCGCACCAGCCGGACGTAAATCGCCCACTGGCTGGCAACCAGCGCCAGGATGACGTTCTGCAGGCCGGGGCCGAGAACCGCGACGAACACGATTGCCAGGAGGATGAACGGAAACGCCAGCCAGGCGTCGGTGATGCGCATCAGCGCGTCGTCGAGAAACCCGCCGACATAGCCGCTCAGCAGGCCGATGGCGACGCCCAGCGCGACCGAGATGGACACGGCGGCGGTCGCCACCACCAGGGGCACCCGGGCTCCGGCGATGATCCGCGCCAGCACATCGCGGCCCAGCACGTCCGTTCCGAGCGGATGTCCGGGCGACATCGGGGGCAAGAGACGATGGAGCAGGCTTTGCTGGTTGGGATCGACCGGCGTCAGCAGCGGCGCGAGAATACCAACCACGACGAAGGCGAGGCACATGGCCGCCGCGAGCCAGGTTCCGACGGAGATGGTCCTGAAGCTCATTTTGCCTCCCCCCCGTGACGTATTCTGGGGTCCAGGAACAGATGAACGATGTCGGTGAGCAGGCTCACCGTGACGAACACGACGGCCATGAACAGTACCGCGCCCTGCACCAGAGGATAGTCGCGGGCGCGGATCGCATCCACGATGAGCAGGCCCAGGCCGGGCCAGGAAAACACCGACTCCGTCACGATGGCGCCGCCCAGCAGCCCGCCGAACTTCACCCCCATGATGATCACGGTCGGCGGCGCGGCGTTGCGAAGCATGTGGCGATAGACCGCGACGCGCCCGAGCCCGCGGGAGCGCAGCGCCGAAACGAACTCCTCCTCCTTGACGGCAATCAGGCTGCCGCGCAGCACCTGCATCACCGAGGCGGACAGAGCGACACCGATCGTGAGGGCCGGCAGCGCGATATAGCGCAGCGCCGAGGAGAGTGCCGAGACGTTCGCCGTCAGCAGCGAGTCCACGATCACCAGTCCGGTGATCCTGGCCGGTGCCAGCCCGGCACCGATCCTGCCACCGGTCGGAAACAGTCCCAGTTGCAGCGACAGCAGCAGGATCAGCATGATGCCAAGCCAAAACGTCGGCACCGAGATGCCGAGGAGCGCCACCGAACTGCTCAGTCGATCGGCCAGCTTGCCGTGGTTCAGGGCGGCCAAGAGCGCCGTGGGCACGCCGATCAGCACCCCGATCAGCAGGCCGGCGACGGTCAGTTCGAAGGTGGCGAGAAAGGCCGTCCAGGTGAGGGACGCCACGCTGGTCCGCTGCAGGATGGATTGCCCGAGGTCGCCGGTCACCGCGTGCCAGGCAAAGTCGAAATACTGGACCACGATCGGCCGATCGAGCCCCAGGTCGTGACGGTAGGCCTCGCGCTGCTCGGCGGTAATGTTCTGCTCGCCGATAAAGATGTCCACCGGGTCGCCCGGCGTCAGCCGGATGAGACTGAACACGATCACCGAGACGATGATGACCACGACAACCGTCTGGCCAAGGCGATTGAGGATCAGTCTCAGCATCGATGCGGCTGCCCAGGTTGCAGGAGTGTAGAGGCGCGGCCAACATCCCGATCGAGGACGTCGGCCGCGACTGTGTGGCGGACCGCTACTGCAGCGTGGCGGTCGTCAGGAAGTAGATGCCGGTCGCCTGCGGCGTCCAGCCGGTGAGATTCGCGGAAACGCCATAGATCTCCGACGGATTCACCAGAGTAGCCCAAGGCGCGTCCTTGACGAGGATGGCGATCACGTCAGCATACAGCTTGGCACGCTCCTGCCTGTCTGTCGTCGCCCGGGCGGCTGAGAACAACCGGTCGAGCTCTTCGTTCTTGTAGTTGGTGAAGCTGCTGGTGGCGGCCCGGCCGCTCCAGAAGTGACGCGACAGGATGGCGTCCAGGTCACCCTCGGCAACACCCCAGGAACTGACATAGGCCTGGCTGCGTCCGGCCTGGATGGACTCATCGAAGGCTGCGTCCTCAACCAGCTGAACTTCGGCATTGAACCCAGCCGCGCTCAGGAAGCCCTGAGTGGCCTGGGCGAGCACGAGATCGGCCTGGCGGACGTCGATCTTGACCGGAACGGTGGCCCCGGCGAGTCCGGCCTTGGCCGCATCCAGGTCGTACTTGAAGCCGTCGGCGGAGGGCTGGTGGCCGAACATCTCAGGGAAAGCCGGCTGGTTCAGAGGGCGGGCATTGCCACGGTACAAGGCAGACACCAGCAGGTCGCGATCCACCGCCGCGGCGACGGCGCGCCGGACGTCCGGATTGTCGAATGGCGGCTGGTCGACATTCATCGCCAGGAAGTAGATGCGGGTGCCGGTCGCCAGCACCGCCTTCGCGTTGCCGGTCAATTCGCCCTGGAGGTCGCTCGGGACCTTGTCCGCGATGTTGATTTCGCCGGCCTTCAGGGCCGCGATCCGCGACGAGACCTCGGGTATGGTGCGGAACACGAGTTCGGCGGCGACGGCCGGGCCACCCCAGTAGCTCTCGTTGCGCTTCACGGTGACGGTGGAACCGTCGCGGCTGACGAATTCGAAGGGACCGGTACCGATCGGCGCCGCTTCGAAGCCGTCTGCGCCGACCTCCTGGTAGTACTTGGGCGGCACGATCTCCTGGAAGGCGATCATGACGAGCAGGGTCGGCGCCGGCTTGAACGTGGTCACCTTCAGTTCGTACTCGCCCGACACTTCGACCGACTCGATGATCGAGCTGAGCTGGGAGTGCCAGGAGGCCTTGCTGTCCGGCGCAAGGATCATGTCCAGGTTGAACTTGGCCGCTTCGGCGTTGAAGGGCTCACCATTGTGGAACTTGACGTCGTCACGCAAGGTGAAGGTCCACTTGGTTTCATCGGCGACAGTCCATGAACTGGCCAGTTGCGGCTGCGGCTGCAGCTCGTTGTTCTGCACCACCAGGGCATCGAAGATCTGTCGCTTGATGGCGCGCGTCTCCCGTCCGCCCGCCGGCACCTGCAGCGGATTGAGCAAGGCCGGCTTGTCGGCCTGGCCGATCACCAGGCGGTCATCGGCCGCCTGCGCGCTGGATCCCAGCAGGCCGCTGCCCAGTAGCAGGCTGGCGGCAAGTAATACTGCTCCGATTCTCATCATGGTCTCCTGTGTTGAGTCGTTCGAGTTTCCTTGCCGCGCCTCGATCGCGGTTCGGGAACCGGTGTGGACGCTATGAGCGCCTGCGTGTAGGGGTGCGTGGGATGGTGGATCACCTCTTCGGTGACCCCGGCCTCGACCACTTGCCCTGTCTTCATGACTGCGACATGGTCGCACAGCTGTTCGACGACGGCGAGATTGTGCGAAATGAACACGTAGGTCAGACCGAGCTCGCGCTGCAGGGCCTGCAGCAACAGCAGGATCTGCGCCTGGATCGACACGTCCAGCGCCGACACCGGCTCGTCCAGGACGAGGATCTTCGGTTGCACCGCCAGCGCGCGGGCGATGCAGATCCGCTGACGCTGCCCCCCCGAGAATTCATGCGGGTAGCGGTCGATCGCATCGGCCGGCATGCCGCACTGATCGAGAAGCGCGGCGACACGCGCCCGGCGTTCGCCGGCCGGGCAGAGCTGGTGGACCCGCATACCCTCGGCCACCAGATTCCCGACCTTCCAGTACGGGTTGAGGGCGGCGTAGGGGTCCTGAAAGACCAGCTGCAGGATCCGGCGGAAGGCGAGGCGATCGGCCTTCCTGAGGTTGGAGACGTCGAAGCCGTCGATCAGCACCGAGCCGGAATCGATGCGCTCCAGTCCGCACAGCATCCTCGCCGCTGTGCTCTTTCCCGAGCCGGATTCCCCCACGATGCCGAAGGTGGTGCCGCGCTTTACCGAAAAGCTGACGCCATCGACGGCCTTGATGCGTTTCCGGTTCAGCGAGAAACCGTGTCCGCTGAGGAAGGTCCGGCGCAGGTCCCTGACGACAATCGCGGCGTCCTCTTCCATCATGGCAGCGGATTGTGGCATCGAAAGCGACCTGCATCGGCCCAGATATCCGGCGGCATGGCCGCGGAGCACTCAGGCATGGCGCGCGCACAACGCGGCTGGAACGGGCACGAGCCGACATCCTTGGAGATCTTTGGAGGCGCTCCGGGGATGGCCTTGAAGGCTTTCCTCGTGCCCAGCTTGGGCAGCGAATCCAGCAGGGCGGAGGTGTAGGGGTGGCGAGGGCGCGAAAACAGCGTCTCGGTGTCGGCCTCCTCGATGATCATGCCGCCATAGAATACCGCCACCCGGTCACAGACTTCCGCGACGACGCCGAGATCGTGGGTGATGATGATGGCGGAGACCCCGCGGTTGGCGACCACCCCCTGCAACAGTTCGAGAACCTGCCGCTGGATCGTCACGTCGAGCGCGGTCGTGGGTTCGTCGGCAATGATCAGCTCCGGGTCCGAGATGAGCGCCGCGGCAATCACGACCCGCTGCTTCATGCCCCCGGACAGCTGGTGCGGATAGCTGGCGAGGCAGCGTTCCGGATCGGAGATGCCCACTTCGGCCAGCAGGTCGTTGGCGCGGCGGCGTGCGACCCCGACGGACACGCCCGGCGTACTCGCCATGTAGGCTTCGACCAGCTGGGCGCCGATGGTGTAGACGGGATCAAGGGCTGCCACGGCATCCTGAAAGACGAACCCGATGGCCCGTCCCCGCAGGCTGCGCAGGTCCTTCCCGCTGGCGCGCAGAACATCCTGCTCCCGGAACAGCACGGAACCCGATGCGACGGCCGACGACGGCAACAGGTTGATGAGGGATCGCGCCGTGATGCTTTTCCCGGAGCCGGATTCGCCGACAATTCCGAAGAACTCGCCCTTCGATACCTCGAACGATACCCCGGACACGGCGCGGAGCGTGCCAAACCGGACGGAAAGATCTTCAACCCGAAGGAGTGCCGTATCCCGGACGCCTGCCAGGAGGCCACTCGTCACGGCGGCTTGATTGCTCCCGCCAGTCACCGCGTACCTGCCGCCACGCGTCACCCCCCCGCCCAAGCTAGTGCAAAGTCTGCCAGGCACCGCCGACAGGCGGGCGCAAGGACGGCGCGTCGTGTGGACCGGTATCCATCTGTGCCTCCAGCTCCACTTCCAACCCTCCGGCCCAACTGGACTGGTATGGGCTGGATCATACATGTTGGTCGGGGTGAGTCAACGCCGGGAAGCGGCCAGCGGTCCCACGGCGGGCTGGCCGAGCGCCGCCGGACTCACCTTCGACACCCGGCTGCGCAGGGTCTGGCCGAGCGACCGTTCGGTGCCGATTGACTTGACCGGCATTCCTTACTAGCCTTTGCTCCAGTCCAGTCCAGTCCAGAACTCGTGACTGGCCTGTCCTTCGCTATGGAATCGCCGCCGCACAACTCTTTCTGCACTCGCCAATCACCCGGAAAACGCATGCAGGCCGCAGCTAACTCGGATTCGCTCGTCAGGATCTGCGATGGTATCGATCGCCTTGTGTCCATGGACCTGCCGCGGCGCGGTGTGATCGACCTGATCTTCCGTGCGGCGCGTGAGCAGGCCGCAATGCCGCTCAGCCTGCGCGCAGCGCGGCTGCTGCAGGCCGGGCTTGCGCCGGGACGGGTCGCCCTGATCGCCACCGGCTGGCTCGACCGCCCGCATGTCAGCCTCGACATCGCCGAATCCGACGGCCCGCCGGGCGCAGCGGTGCTGGCAAGGGCCCTGCATGTGGCCTTTGGTGCAGTCCCGTTCGTCTTTGTCGAGGACCGGATCGTCGCGCCGACCATCGCAGTGGTCCAGGCTGCCGGGCTGCGCTGCGTCGAGCCCGAACAGATCCTGGCCGCGCGGGGCGGGTCCGGTGCCCTTCACGCCGCCTCGGTCATCGCGCTCCCAAGCGACCGAGCCAAGGCCGAGGCCATGGCCAGCGACATCCTCGGGCGGTTCGACATCGGCGCCTTCGTGGCCGTCGAAAAGGGGGGGGAGAACCGCCGTGGCCGCATCCGGACCAGCCGGGGAGCCGACACCACCGATGCGCTCTCCAAGGCCGACGCGCTGCTCGATGCCTGCCGATCGCGCGGCATTCCCAGCGTCGGGATCGGCGATGGCGGCAACGAGATCGGCATGGGCCTGGTCCACGAACAGCTCGCGGGGCGGCTGAGGAATTCGCTCGGCCCCGACGGGACCAGTGACGACGGAGTCATCCCGTCCGGACGAACCGATGCACTGGTCGCGGCGACGGTCTCGAACTGGGGCGCATATGGCGTCGCGACCGCACTGGCAGTGCTCCTCGAAAACCCGGACGTCCTGCATTCGGTCGAGATGGAAGAAGCCATATTGCGGGCCAGCGCGGCGGCCGGCTTCATCGACGGAGTAACCGGCTTTGTCGCCCCCTCGGTGGACGGCCTGCCGCTCGGCGTGCATCTCGCCATGGTGCGATTGCTGCGGACTTTCGTGGGCGAAGGCGTCAACACCGTCGCCTGGAACAAGTACCCGGGCTAGCGGCCAGCGGTCCCATGCGGGAAACACCTCTTGCAGTCCAGGCGTCTGGATCGGAGCAGAACATGAGCTACACTGCTGTGGAAATCTCCGAACAGATCGATCGTCTGCTGGCCATCGACTTTCCGGCCCGTGACGTCATCGACATCGCCTACCCGGCGTTTCGTGCGCATTACGGCGCGCCGCTCACCTATCTTGCGGCAAAAGCACTGGCAGAGGTGAAGCGCGGCCAGATCGTCTGCATTGCCACGGGCTTCGTCAACCGCCCGGCCATCGACACGGCGATCGCCGAATCGGATGGCCCGGTCGGCGCCGCGGTGTTGGCGCGTGCGGTCCATCTCGGCCTCGGAGCAGTGCCGGTCATTCTCGTCGAGGAACAGATCATCGGGCCCATGACCCGCATCCTTCACGCCTGCGGGCTGCGGGTGATGGACCTCGAGCGCGCCAAGCGATGTGCCCAGCCCTCGGTTACCCAGGATGCCGCGGCCATCCTGGCTTCGCCGGTCGATTGGGCAGAGGCGGAAGCCCAGGCCACCAGCCTGCTCGAGCAGGAGGACGTCGGAGCGTTCATCGCTATCGAAAAGGGAGCCGCCAATCCTGCCGGGGAGGTCCTGTTCAGCCGCGGACGCATCTGCACGCCGACCGTCGGCAAGGTCGATCCGCTGGTAAGGCTCTGCCGCAGCAGGGGTATTCCCACGATCGGCATCGGTGATGGCGGAAACGAGATGGGAATGGGCAACGCAAGCGGCATTCTGCGGACTCTGCTCGCCTACGGCGATCCCAAGTACAACGGTGGGATCGTACCGGCCCAGGAGACCGACTTCGTCGTGCCGGTAACCGTCTCGAACTGGGGCGGCTATGGCATCGCCGCGGCCCTTGCGGCCATACTGGGGCGCCCCGATCTGCTGCACGATGAAGCTACCGAGCGGCGCATGCTGCTCGCGGCGTCCCTTGAGGGTCTGATCGATGGCGTGACCGGGACGACCCTGCCGACCTCCGACGGGCTCTCCGAGGACGTCCACGTGGCCATCGTCGCCATGCTTCGGGCGATCGTCGGCATCGGAACTCCGGCCACGGACTGGCCCTCACCGAGTCGCCCGTAGCGCAGACCGCACCGCACGCCCTCGCCTCTGCAAGGACAGCCGCACCATGTCAGCCACGACGGGGCTGCGGTTGGCTTGTCGCGTCGATGCAGCATCCTGAGCCTCCGGTTCGCCAATATGCAGCATTGGCGTTCGAGAACTGGCTGCCGGACAACCGCAGCAGCTAGCTTCCGGTCGGGGAGAAACCGAGGCGAAACTCGGTGACAGGAATCGCATGATGAACCGGCTTCGGGCGGAGAGTCTCACACCGATCGAAGGATCTGGATGGGGGGTAGAACAGGCCGCGCATCTGCTGGAGCGCGCAGGCTTCGGCGGCACGCCGGCGCAGATCGCGCGTCTGGCCGCCATGACGCCCGCGGCAGCGGTTGCCTCGCTTGTCGACTACGCCCGGCTCGACGACAGCGCCCTGCCGCCTTTCGAGGAATCCGGCTTCTGGGACCCCTCGCTGCAGGACTTCCCGGTCAGCCGTCCGGCGGCGACCCGCCTCGCCGAGGAGACCGGCGCAGCGATGGGTGTTCGCGTCAAGCCGGGCGGCAGCCGCCCCCTGCAGCCGGTCACCAATCGCTTCTTCTACTGGCTGCGCGCCAGCGCCCTCGAGACCCGCCGCCTCGCCTTCTGGTGGCTGGACCGCATGGTCCGGACGCCCCGCCCGCTCGAGGAGAAGCTGACGCTGTTCTGGCACGGCCATTTTGCCACCGGCGAAGAGAAGCTGCGCGACTACCGCAAGATCGCACTGCAGATCGACACCCTCCGGCGCGGCGCTTCGGGCAGCTTTGCCAGCTTGTTGGTCGCCGTTTCCAAAGATCCGGCAATGCTGGTCTATCTCGATGCCGCCCAGAACGTCAGGGGAGCACCGAACGAGAATTTCGGCCGCGAGGTCATGGAGCTGTTCACCATGGGCGTCGGCCACTACAGCGAGGAGGACATCCGCGAGGCGGCCCGTGCCTTCACCGGCTGGGGCAACGACGATCTGACCTTCGTCTTCGACCCCGAAAAGCACGATGACGGCGTGAAGCGCTTCCTTGGCCGGGAGGGCCGGTTCACGGGAGACGACATCCTGTCGATCATTCTCGAAGAGCCTCGGACGGCGGTCTACATCGCCACCAAGCTCTATCGCTTCTTTGTGCGCGAGGAGGTCTCGGAAGCCCATTCCGCGCAGCTGGGGGCGCTGCTGCGGGCCGGCAACTACGAGATCGCGCCGTTCCTCCGAACCCTCTTTCTCTCCGAGGACTTCTACAGCGAGGCCTCCGTCGGCACCCACATCAAGTCCCCCACCGAGCTCATCGTCTCGACCTACCGCAGGCTCGGGTTGCAGGAACTGCCCGGCATTCCCGACCCCCACTCGGTCGGCAAGACGCTCGGCCAGGTCCTGCTCAACCCGCCGACCGTCGCCGGCTGGGGCGAGGGGCGCTCCTGGATCACGCCCGGGCTGCTGTTCGAGCGCGCCAACTTCGCCCGCGAAGTGCTGTTCCCCGATGTCATCGAGTTCGTCGATCCCAACAACGACCCTGGCGCCGAGATCAGGCGCGTCAACCGCAACATCGCCGACGGCATGGAAATCACCGCCGCAACCCTCGAGGAAGGGGCGGCCCTCAGTTCGGCGGACGGCATCCAGGAGGCCTTCAACACGCGCTATGCCAGCCTGATGGGCTACCAGGAAGCCCTCCGCAGGCTGCGCCCAATCCCCCGTGCGGCAGCCCGCTTCAGTCTTGCGGACATCGTCGCCGAGTCCGGCGCGGCAACGACGGCCGACGCCATCGACATCCTGATGCAGCGGCTGCTGCGCGTGCCGCGCGCCGCCTCGAGCCGGTTGGTGCTGATCGAGACGCTGGCCGAGGAACTCGGCACCGAGCAGCTTGCCGAGGCGGAAACCTACATGGAGCACGGGTTGCGGCTCGTTGCCCACCTGATCATGAGTTCACCCCAGTACCAGTTGGCCTGAACCGGCCCCGGAGACCGCTCGATGGTGAAGAAGACCTCGTTGACTGCCGGCGAACGTCGGAACCTGATGCAGTCGGGGTTCGGCAGCATGGTGCTGGGCGAGGCCGGCGGCATCAGCGCCTCGCCGGTCTGGTCGAACCTCGCCGACGACCGGGCCGGCGCCAACGACCGGATCCTCGTCATCGTCGAACTCTCGGGCGGCAATGACGGGCTCAACACCGTCATCCCCCATGCCGACGACGCCTACTACCGGGCACGGCCCCGGCTGGGCATCCGGGACGACAAGCTGCTCCGCATCGACGACCATTTCGGCTTCCAGAAGACGATGGCCGGCTTCGAGCCCTGTACAAGGATGGCGAGATGGCGATCGTGCACGGGGTGGGCTACGATCAGCCCTCGTTCTCGCACTTCTCCTCGATGGCGTTCTGGCAGACCGGGGCGCCGAACAGCGGCGAGGCCTATGGCTGGCTCGGGCGCATGGCCGATGCCATCGACCCGCTCGGCCACGTCACCAACCTGCTCGTCAACATCGACGATCACCAGTCGCTGGCGGTGCGCTCGATGCACCACGTGCCGCTGGTGTTCGACGATCCGGCCAAGTTCACCCGCCGCATGTTCGACTCCCAGAAGGCGGCCTTCGGCGCCATCGACCAGCGCGGCAATGGCGGCGCCAATCCGGCGCAGTCGTTCCTGTGCGATATCGCGGCGAGCGCCAGCAGTTCCGAGCAACTGGTGCGCGACGCCTGGAGCAACTACAGCTCCCCCGTCGACTACGGGCTCGTGCCTTTCGGCCTCGAGAAGGTCGCGGCGCTGATCGCCGCCGAGTTTCCGACCAAGGTCTACTACGTCCCCTACCGGCACAACGCCTTCGATACCCACGTCTACCAGGCGGACGTGCACGCCCGGCTGTGGTCCTACACCTCCGACCACATCGCCGCCTTCATGCGCGACATGGAGCGGCTCGGCCGCAGCGACGACGTCGTCCTCATGGCCTTCAGCGAGTTCGGCCGGCGCGTGGCGGAAAACACCTCCATGGGGACCGACCACGGCACCGCCGGTCCAGCCTTCGTCATCGGCAAGCCGGTGACCGGCGGGCACTATGGCGAGGTCCCGAGCCTGACCGATCTCGATGACGGCAATCTGCGGTTCACCACCGACTATCGCCGCATCTACTCCACCCTGATCCAGGGCTGGATGGAACACGAGCGCGCCGCCGAAATCCTCAAGGACGATTTCGGCGCAATCCCGATGTTCTCGACGAAGAACTAGCCGGCTTGCCTACTCACCCCAGGTCTCCACAAGGAAAGCGAACAACAATGCACAGGACCGCTCTTCACGCACTCGCGTTCGGGTTTGCCCTCGCGGTATCGATCACCGGGGCTGCCGCCCAGAACCAGCCCGCCGATATGCTGGAACTCAAGCTCGCGACAGCCGACATCGACATCAATCCCACAACCGACTCGGTGCTGAAGCTCGCAGGCCGTCTCGGCATGTTCGAGAAGCACGGCGTCAACGTGACCATCGTGGCTCTCGAAGGCACGCCGCAGGCGGTTGCCGCCCTCAACTCCGGTGCCGTCGACCTCGCCGACATCAGCATCGAGGCGGCAATCCGCCTGCGCGCCGACAATGACATGCCGATCCGGGGTATCGTCTCGGGGACCCTCGGTGCCCCGTTCCTGATCGCGGCCAAGTCGGAGATCGCGACCGTCGCCGACCTGGTCGGCCGGACCTACGCCATTGCCGACAACGGCAGTCTCGACCACAGCCTGACCCAGGTCGTGCTGGCCTCGAAGGGTATCGCGGCAGACGGCCCGAGCTATGTGCCGATCGGCGCGCCCGCCGCCCGCGTGCAGGCCCTCGCCGCCGGCAAGGTCGACGCCACCACCGTCTCCTATGGAACCTTCCTCGCGGTGGCGGACGCCCCCGGGATCAGCGTCCTCGTCTCACCGGAGGACTTCTCGGCCGCCTCGCCTGGCCTCTCGAAGTTCGTGGCAACTCTCGACAGCACCATCGCCAACAAGACCGAGGCGCTGCAGCGCTTCGTGACGGCGCTGGTCGAGGCCTCGCGCTACTTCGAGGCGAACCCGACCCAGTGGGTCGACGCGGTTGCCGCCGTCCGGGACGACCTGCCGCGGGCGACGCTGGACAAGACCGCGGACTTCCTCGCCGGCCGCTGGTGCGTCAACGGCTGCCTCAATCCCGGTGAACTCGCCAAGACCGTGGCCTTCACTTACTCCAACCCCGACTTCAAGGACGTCAAGGTCGTCACCGCCGACGACATCGTCAACCGTGCATTCGTCTCGGCCGCCCTCGAAGCCCTCGGGGCAGCCGAATCCGGCCTCGACAAGCCCTGACCCCGGCAATTCCAGCAAGAGCCATGGCGTCGGGGTGTCCGACGCCATGGGCGGGAGGCGGGTCGCAGTCTGTGTCCGCCGCGCGGCAATGGACCTCGATGAGACGGAATTGCCCGAGTGGCTCGCGGGGCGGATCACCGCCTGGGGGTCATTGATGGCCGGGGCGACGCGCCACCGGTGCTCGCAGGCGGAGCAGCATGACTGACGTCAGAACTCCGTGAAACCGCTGCGGAACCACACCTGGTAGGGCTGCGCGATCCACCATTTGGCCGGCACTCGACCATAGTGTCTCCGAACCACGCCCATTGCCTCGCGATAGTGGGCGCGGCGCCGGGTGCTGGTCTTGCTCAGGGCGTGCAGGCGGTTGATCGCGACGAAGTCGTCGAGAAAGGCCGGCGGCCCGAAACCGCGCCACACCCGCCACCACAGATCGTAGTCCATGGCCATGTGCAGGCTGGTGTCGAGCCCGCCCAGTGCTTCCCACGTGGAGCGGCGGATGATCGTTCCCGGCTGCGAAACGATGCAGCGCAATGCGAGGCGGGCCTCGGAGAAGGGCTCCACCCAGGTTGGCTTCCGCCGCCCGCTCTTTTCGGCGAGATCCCAGGTGCGCCCGTAGCAGGCCGGCGCGTCCGGGGATCTCTCGAGCAGGTCGACACCTCGGGAAAGGGCACCGTCCAGCAGGAGGTCGTCGCTGTTGAGCCAGGTGACGTAGGGAGCGCTGCCGTTGGCGATGCCGCGGTTGATCGCTGCAGACTGCCCGCCGTCGCGACCCGAGTACCACCCGGCCAGCCGGGGCTCCCAGGACCGGATGAGGTCCACCGACCCGTCGGTTGAACCACCGTCCATCACGAGGACTTCGCAAGGCACATCCTGTGCGAAGATGGACCGCAGGGCCTGATCCAGATAGCGCACCTGATTGAAGGACGGAACCGCTATGGTCACTCCGGGGCGCATGCTCAGCGGTCGGGTCCTGCAAGGAAATCGCGATAGGTCAGGGCAATGCCGTCCCTGAGGCTGGTCGACGCCGTCCAGCCGAGCCGGCGCAACCGGCTGACATCGAGAAGCTTGCGCGGCGTGCCATCGGGCTTGCTGGCATCGTAGACGATCCGCCCCTCGAAGCCGAGGACCTCCATGATGACCTGGGCGAGGTCCCTGATGGAAATGTCCTCCCCCGTGCCGACGTTGAAGAGGCCCGAAGAGACCTGCTTTTCCATCAGGAAGACCAGGGCATCTGCCAGGTCGTCGACATAGAGGAACTCGCGCAGCGGTCTCCCCGAGCCCCAGATCACCAGCTCTTCGGCGCCGGATTGCTTTGCCTCGTGGGCCTTGCGCAGCAGCGCCGGCAGGACGTGGCTGTTGTTGAGATCGTAGCTGTCATTGGGCCCGTACAGGTTGGTCGGCATCGCCGACAGGTACTTGGTCCCGTACTGGCTGTTGTAGGCGTCGCACATCTTCACCCCGGCAATCTTGGCGATCGCGTAGGGTTCGTTGGTGGCCTCGAGCGGCCCGGTCAGCAGGTAGTCTTCGGCAATGGGCTGCTGACTGTCGCGCGGATAGATGCAGCTCGACCCCAGAAACAGCAGCCGCTCCACGCCGGCCAGCATGGCCGCGTGGATGACGTTCAGTTCGATGATCAGGTTCTGGTAGAGGAACTCGCCGCGATGGGTGTTGTTGGCCTGTATGCCGCCGACCCGCGCCGCGGCAAGGAACACGTAGTCAGGCCGCTCCGCGGCAAAGAAGGCCTCGGTCGCCCGCTGGTCGGCCAGGTCGAGTTCCGCCCGGGTCCGCGTGATCACGTTCGTATACCCCCCCGCGCCGAGGCGCCGGACGAGCGCGGAACCGACCATACCGCGATGGCCGGCAACGAAGATCTTGGCGCCCGTGTTCATCCCTCTACTCGTTGTGGTTGTAGGCCGCATAGCCGTGCAGCGAGACCAGTTCATCGCGCTCGGCGGCCTTGAGGTCTTCGCGCATCATTTCCGCGACCAGTTCGTGGAAGGTGGTACGGGGCTGCCAGCCGAGCTTTTCCCGCGCCTTGCCCGGGTCACCGAGCAGCGTCTCGACTTCGGTGGGCCGAAAATAGCGCGGGTCGACACGCACGATGCAGCGGTCGGTCGCGTCATAGCCCCTCTCGTCGACGCCGGAGCCCTCCCAGCGCACGCTGATGCCGACCTCGGCGGCCGCGGCGACGAGGAACTCCCGCACACTGTACTGCACGCCCGTGGCGATGACGAAGTCCTCGGGCTCGTCCTGCTGCAGCATCAGCCACTGCATCTCGACATAGTCGCGCGCGTGGCCCCAGTCGCGGCGCGACTCGAGATTGCCCAGGTAGACGCAGTCCTGCATGCCCAGCTTGATGCGGGCCAGCGCCCGGGTGATCTTGCGGGTGACGAAGGTTTCGCCGCGCCGCGGGCTCTCGTGGTTGAACAGGATCCCGTTGCACGCGTAGATGCCGTAGGCCTCCCGGTAATTGACGGTGATCCAGTACGCATAGAGCTTGGCGACGGCGTAGGGGGAACGAGGATAGAAGGGCGTCGTTTCCCGCTGCGGCGTCTCCTGAACGAGCCCGTAGAGTTCCGACGTCGAGGCCTGGTAGAAGCGGGTCTTCCTGTCGAGCCCGAGGATCCGGATGGCTTCCAGGATGCGCAGGGCCCCGAGGGCATCGGAGTTCGCCGTGTACTCCGGCTCCTCAAAGCTCACGGCGACATGGCTCTGCGCGGCGAGGTTGTAGATCTCGTCCGGCTGCACCTGCTGGATGATGCGGATGAGGCTGGAGCTGTCCGTCAGATCGCCATGGTGCAGGAAGAAGCGCACATCGCTCTCGTGCTGGTCCTGGTAGAGGTGGTCGATCCTGGCGGTATTGAACAGCGAGGAGCGCCGCTTCACGCCATGAACCTCGTAGCCCTTGCCCAGCAGCAGTTCTGCCAGATAGGCGCCGTCCTGGCCGGTCACGCCGGTGATGAGGGCCTTCTTCTTCACGACTATCTCTCCAGGAACGCGGTCTGAAGTCGCTTCGCCTGCGCCGCGACCATGCGACCGATCATGTCTTCAAAGCTGACGCTCGGATACCACCCGAGCCTGTCGCGCGCCTTGGCCGGGTCGGCCCGGATCGTTCCGGGTTCCAGCGGGCGCACGAGCGCCGGATCACTGTACACGCATTCCTGCCAGTCTCTCCCGACGCTGCGATAGGCAATCTCGCACAATTGCCGCAGCGTGTGCAGCCCCCCCGTACCGATCACGAAGTCCTGCGCGTCGTCCTGTCCGCAGATCATCCACATGGCGCGCACGAAATCGGGGGCGTAGCCCCAGTCGCGGGCCACGTCGAGATTGCCCAGCGCCAACCGCCCGCCTTCGACGATCGGCCGACCCATTTCGTTCCGGTCCGGCGCGTCGACGATCCCGAGCCCGGCGCAGGCCGCGCCGTAGGCCACTTTCTGGGTCAGAAAGTGCAGCGGGCGGCGCTCGCTCTCATGATTGAACAGGATGCCCGCCGAGATGCGCAGCCCATAGCTCTGCCGATAGATGCCTGCCATGTGGTGGGCGTAGACCTTGGCCGCCGCGTAGGGGCTGACCGGACTGAAGGCCGTTCCCTCGTCCTGCCGCTCCAGCCGCGTCGACCCGAACATCTCCGACGAGGACGCCTGATAGACGCGGGCATCCGGCCGGTTGTGCCGCACCGCCTCGAACAGGCGTACGGCGGCCAGTCCGTTGACAAGCAGCGTGTCGGTGGGGCGGGACCACGAGTCCCCCGGCCGCGACTGCGAGGCGAGGTTGTAGATCTCGTCGGGCTGCGCGTCGCGCACGGCGCGTGCGATGTCGACACCCTCCGTGATGTCGCCGAACACGATGTCGACCCTGTCGGCGAGAGAACTGGCGAAGTGCGGCCGATACCAGCTCTCCTGCCGGGCAAACCCGACCACCTGGTAGCCCTTCTCCAGCAGCAGTTCGGCAAGATAGGAACCGTCCTGACCCGTGATGCCGGTGATGAGCGCGCGTCTGGACATGGCGCCGTCAGCTCAGGCTTCGGCGCAACAGGGCCGACCGGCTCCAGGCCTGTCGAACGAGTGCCCCGACCCCCGGGTGGCGCCGGTCGAGGGCGTGAAACAGGGCGCGGGCCACCTGTGCTCGACTGATCCGACTGCCGCCCAGAGCGAAGGCCTGCGAGCCGAAATGCGCCAGCGCGGGAAAGCGGTGCAGCCACGGCATCAGTCGCTTCAGCACTGGTCCGCCATGCCAACTCTCGTAGAGCCGGTAGGACCACAGCCCGTTGTGATAGCTGTAGCTGACATAGCCGCCCTGCGCCCTGCAGATACTGAACACCTCCTCGAAGATCTTGCCGCGCATCGACAGTGTCTTGGTGCCGTCGTGCAGGCGCGACTGCGCCCACTTGTCGGCGCAATGGTGAATGATCGCTCCGTCCGCAGCCAGACGCAGCCAGTACTCGTAGTCCATGGCCGTCTGCAATTCGGTGCTGAAGGGGCCGGTCCGCTCGCTGGCGCGCCGACGCCAGAAGGCCGCCGGCTGGCAGACGCAGCAGTCGCTCATCAGCCGCTCGAAGGAGAACCCGGCTGTGTCGTAGGTCCCCGTTACACGGCCCTCCCGGTCGATATGGTCGGCATCGCCATAGACCATGTCGCATTCGGGGTGCTCGGCGAAATAGGTAACCACCTTCTCGATCGCCCCCGGCAGCAGGATGTCGTCGGAATTGAGGTAGCCGAGAATATCGCCGCTCACCCGGCCCATGCCCTTGTTGATGGCATCGGACTGCCCTCTGTCCGGCTCTGACAACCAGCGGATCCTGTCGCCATAGCTCTTGAGAATGTCGAGCGTATCGTCGCTCGATGCACCATCGACGACGAGGAACTCGATCTCCGGATAGCCCTGCGCCAGCACGCTGTCGATCGACCGACGGATGAACTCGCCATGGTTTCGCGTCGGCATGACCAGGCTGACGCGGAGCCTGGTCTTCGGCCTGGGCAGGGCGTGGGCGCGACGCTCGAGGCCCGCCCGCAGCGCGTGAGCCGGTTTCGCCCAGTCGTAGGCGGCAAGCCGCTCGGGCGCCCGGGCAAGGACGGACTCCCGGAGTCCGGCCTCGTTGACGATCCGGCACATCAGCACCGCCATGGCATGCACGTCGGTCGGATCGCATGCCAGTACTGCACTGCCACCGACCTCGGGCAGCGACGTGGTGTTGCTGCACAGCACCGGCACGCCGTGATGGAAGGCCTCCAGAACCGGCATTCCAAAGCCCTCGAACAGGGAGAAGTAGGTGAGGGCCTCCGCGTTGCGGAGAAGCGCGGCAACCTCCCCGCGCGGCACGAAGCCGAGGTGGATGATCGGCAGGTCCGAGAACCCGTCCATCACCGTCGCCAGTCCCTCCGGGTTGCCGGTAAGGACCAGCCCGGTGCGGGCCGGCAGATCCGGCAAGGCAAGCCGCAATGCCTCGAAGATGCGACGATGGTTCTTGTGCGGCCACAGGTTGGCGGGCAGGTAGAAATAGCGATCGAAACGGGCCACCGCGGCCGGCAGTCCGGTTGACGCCGCACTGTCGCGTAGCTCCTCGGTCAGTGCCGCCGGCATCAGGAAGATGTCGTCGGTCATGGTCCAGGGATGGCTGATCACCGTCGAGCGCGAATGCTCGGTCATGGTCGCGATCGCGCCTCCGCAGGACAGGGCCCAGGCAAATGCCCGGCGGCGCACGGCCAGCACCGGGCGCGAGAAGAACTCCGCAAAGTGGTCGTGCTGGATGTCGGGGACCGTGAATATCTGTCGTTCGAAGGGAATCGCGGGGTGCTGCTCCTGCGGGTAGGTGCGAATGACCGCCTGCGCCCCCTGCCGCTCGCAGACCTGTGTCATCTCGTCATAAAAGACCATCGGGTGCGCATCGAGCGGCACGTAGCGGACATTGCTGCCGTCGACCTGGATGGGAGCGGGACCGGGCCGCTGGAACAGGATCAGCCGGTCCCCGGGATACAGCCGGGCCATCTCTCGCAGCACGCCTTCGATCCAGGGAACAATGCCGCCCGACACACCGGGAATAAGGGGATAGAGATCTACCGCAACGGTCAGCGGTTCTGTTGAGCGAGCAGGCGCCGCAAGGTCATCCCCCGATGGCATTGATCTGGCTTCCCCGACGACTGCGCACCGGCATATCGGCACTGCACGGGACTGCCAAGTCATTTTCCTGCCAATCGGGAAGGACTTTGTCGGGGCGGAGTTGCAGCGATTGCTCCCGGGTTTGCTCGGCGACGCGGATGCCTGCATTGCCCCCGCGGCCAGACCCACGCTCGACGAGCGCCGGATCGCCGGACTGGCAAGCCCCGGCCGCCACTGCTTCGTCTAGCGCAACCGCTTGCCGTCCGCGCCGAAGACGAGCAACTCCGCCGGATCGAAGCGGGCTTCGTAGGTGTCGCCCGCGGCCAGATCCCGGGCGTTGTTGGTGGCCAGCGTCATCAGTTCGCTCTGCCCGTGCCGTGCATAGGCGTAGGTCTCACCGCCGAGGTGCTCGACCAGTTCCACCCGCACGCCGATCATCGCCGGACCGCCCTGCGCGAAATGTTCCGGGCGCAGACCGACCGTCACCGGCGTGCCCGCCGCCGCCACCTCCCGTGCCGGCACGACGACGTCGCCATGGCCCGGCAGGCGAACCCCGCCCTCCACTATCACGCCCTTGAGGAAGTTCATCTTCGGCGACCCGATGAAGCCGGCAACGAACAGGTTGTCCGGGTCGTCATAGAGTTGCAGCGGCGTGCCGACCTGCTCGATGATGCCGTCGCGCAGCACCACGATCTTGTCGGCGAGCGTCATGGCCTCGACCTGGTCGTGGGTCACGTAGATGATGGTGGTCTTGAGCTCCTTGTGCAGCCGGGCGAGCTCGATCCGCATGTGGACGCGCAGTTCCGCGTCGAGGTTGCTGAGCGGTTCGTCGAACAGGAACACCTCGGGGTGCCGCACGATCGCCCGGCCGATGGCGACGCGCTGCCGCTGGCCGCCGGAAAGCGCCCTGGGCAGCCGGTCGAGCAGGGGCTCGAGTTCGAGAATGCGGGCAGCTTCCTGCACCTGCCGCTGGATTTCGGGCTTGGCAACGCCCGCGAACCTCAACGCAAAGCCCATGTTCTCGCGCACCGTCATGTGCGGATAGAGCGCGTAGGACTGGAACACCATGGCGATGCCGCGCCTGGAGGGGTCGACGTCGTTCATCAGCTTGTCGCCGATATGGAGTTCCCCGGCAGTGACCGACTCGAGTCCGGCGATCATCCTGAGCAGCGTGGACTTGCCGCAGCCCGAGGGACCGACAAAGACCACGAACTCCTTGTCGGCGACGTCGAGGTCGACGCCCTTGATGACCTTGACCGACCCGAAGGACTTGGTGACGCCGCGCAACCGCAAGCCGCTCATCGTGTTCTCCTCACGTCGCCGCCAGTGTGATGCTGCGGCTGCCCAGCACCGGGCTCGTCACCGTGACCTCGATCGGCCCGCTCCCCGTCGCCTCGACCCAGAAGCCGGTCACACCCGCCCGCAGCGGCACCAGTTCCGGTCCCAGGCGCCGGCCGGCGCCCCCCACCGCGATCGCGACGGGCTCTGACAGGAACGGCAGCCGGTTGCCGAACTGGTCGAGCGCCCGCACCATGACGCGCACCGTGTCGGTCGCACCGATCGCATCGTGGTCGGCAACCACTTCGAGCCTCGTCGCCACCGGGTCCGCCGCGAAGCGGACCGTCTTCGCCGCCTTGCCGGCAACATAGCCCGTTATGCTGGCCCCCAGCCACTCCATGCCCCACAGCCCCAGTTCCTCGCTGGTGAAGTGCCGCCGGTCGAGCACTACTGGCGCGTGCGGCAGGTGCGGGAAGCTCTCGCGGTCGGGGCCGACCCGCTTGGGCGGGTAGTCGCCGTACTTCAGCTCCACCTCGTCGCAATTGGTGAGCACGATCAGCGGCAGCACGCCGCCGATGTTCCGTTCGCCGCGCGCCCAGAACGTCACCGGCTTGAGGATCACCTCCTCGTCGGGCGCGCACTGGCTGGCATAGGCATAGGCCGCGAACTTGGGCTCGCGGAACATGTCCATGACGCCGTGATAGCAGATGCGGTCCCCGGAGCCGAACTCGATGTGGGTGTTGTAGTCGAAGGCGCACCAGCCGATGGCCCCGGCGATCTGCGGGTCGCCATAGGCGGCATCGAGCACCTCGAGGTGGCGCCGCACGTGTTCGGCCTGCCGCTGTTCCTGGTCGAAGCTCTTGGTCGGGAACATGTGCCCCCCGAACTCGGTGATCATGTAGGGCACCGGGTAGTCGAGGCCGGTGACCTCGCCCTGCGGCCTGAGCGCCGTGCGCGGGCGGTTGCCGCCCAGTTCCTCGTTGCCGAGGATGAAGTCGTTCATGGTGTAGACGTCTTCGAGCAACTCGCTGTCGGTGATGTAGCGCACCCCGCCCGTCGGACGGGTGGCGTCGAGTTCATGAGCGAGACGGTTGGTCTCGGCATAGAAGTCGTGGTCGTCCTGGCTCTCGTTGATGCGCACGCCCCAGATGACGATGGATGGGTGGTTCCAGTCGCGCGTGATCATCCGCCGGACGTTCTCGACCGCCTCGGCCTTCCAGGCCGTGCCGCCGATGTGCTGCCAGCCGGGGATCTCCTCGAACACCAGCAGCCCCAGCCGGTCGCAATGATCGAGAAACCAGCTCGATTGCGGATAGTGCGATGTGCGAACGATGTTGACGTGCAATTCGTGCTTGAGGATCTCGGCGTCACGCTCCTGCGCGGCGCGCCCCAGCGCGTAGCCCGAATAGGGGAAGGACTGGTGCCGATTGAGGCCGCGAAGCTTCAGCGGCCGACCATTGAGTTTGAAACCCTCGGAATCGAACTGTACCGTGCGGAAGCCGAAGCTGGAGACCAGGCTGTCACGCCCCACGCTCACCTCGATCGTGTAGAGCACCGGCGTCTTGACGTCCCACAGCGACAGACCCTCGAGATCATCGAAGCGGAGGGCCACCCGGGCAGCGGCCGGAGCGCCTGCGGTGGCGATGGTGCGGCCTGCCGCGTCCCGCAGCGTGGCGACGGCCTGGCCGGCGAGAACCAGCCCCTGCGGATTGCCCAGCGCCACATCGACAAGCACGGTCTTCTTCGCCGCCAGCGCGTCGGGTGTCTCGATCTTGATGCGCTCGACAAAGACCCGATCGGTGACCTTGAGCCATGCGTCGCGGTAGATGCCGGCATAGGTGAGGTAGTCGATGCGCCCGCCGAACGGCGGAATCTGCGGATTCTCGCTGCCGTCGATCACCACCACGAGTTCGTTGTCGCCGTCCCTGAGGCGTCCGGTGAGCCGCGCCTCGAACGGGGTGTAGCCGTCGCGATGCGCGGTGATCGCCTCGCCATTGAGGCTGACCCGCGCATTGGCCATGGCGCCGTCGAAGACGACGCTGACCTCCCGCCCGGCCCAGGCCGGATCGGCCCTGCAGCGTCTTGCGATAGGTGAACTCCCGCTGGTAGCGCCGTTCGTCGAAGTACGAGAACGGCAGCTCCACCGCAGTGTGCGGCAGGGTGACCGGGACGCCGTCCTCGAAGAACCAGCCGGCGTTGAAGCTCGCAACCGAACGCATGAAGAGGAAGTTCCTATTTGACCGAGCCCAGCAGCCCCTCGACGAAGCGGCGCTGCAGGACGAAGAAGATGACGAGGGTGGGAAGCGTGGCGAGGATCGTCCCCACCATGATGACGCCGTAGTCGGGATAGTAGGCCGAACTCAGCGACTGGATCACGAGCGTGATGGTCTTCTGCTCGTTGGTCTGCAGCACGATCAGCGGCCACAGGTAGTTGTTCCAGTTGGCCATGAACACGATGATGATCGCCGCCGCGTAGGTCGAGCGCATCACGGGCAGGTAGATGTGGAGGAAGATCTGCCACTCCTTGAGCCCGTCGATGCGTGCGGCGTCGCGCAGCTCGTGCGGGAAGGCCTTGGTCGCCTGGCGGAAGTAGAAGATGATGAAGATCGAGGCGATGCCGGGCAGGATGATCGCGGCGTAGGTGTTGATGAGCTTTAGGTTGGCCATCATCACGAAGAGCGGCACCATCAGCGCCGCGAACGGGATGGACAGCATCAGCAGCATGCCGCCGAAGATCTTCTCGCGGAAGCGCGACCGGAACACCTCGAAGCCGTAGCCGGCGAGCGAGGACACGGCGAGGGTGAGCAATGTTCCCACGATGGCGAGGAAGGCCGAATTCCAGAAGATGCGCGGGGCATCCACCTGGGTGAAAAAGCCCACCACATTGGTCAACAGCGCCTCGCCGATGGTCGCCTTGCCGGTGACGATGTCGGGCGAGGCGTTGGTGGCGCTGACGATCATCCACAGAAACGGGAAGACCGAGACGAACGCGGCGACCGACAGCAGCACGTAGACCAGCGCGCGGCGGATCAGCGCCGGCAGGTTGAGGCTCGGCCCGGTGCGGCGGGCCACGATGGCATGGTCGAGGTCGACCGCCTGCTCGAGCGTGCTCATCAGCGCCGATCCCTTGCGACCACGAACTGGATGAAGCTCAGGATGCCGACCAGCACCACGATGACGTAGCTGACGGTCGAGGCATAGCCGAAGCTGGGCATGAACTTGAAGGTCAGGTTGTAGATGTAGAGCGACAGCGTCAGCGTCGAGTCCGACGGCCCGCCGGCGGTGATGGTGTTGACCTCGTCGAACAGCTGCAGCGTGCCGATGGTCGAGATCACCGAGGTGAACAGGATCACCGGCTTCAGCATCGGCACGGTGAGGTGCCAGAACCGGGCCCAGGCGGGCACCCCGTCGATCCGCGCCGCCTCGTAGATCGAGCGGTCGATGTTCTGCATCGCGGCGAGGTAGAAGATCATGTTGTAGCCGGTCCAGCGCCAGGTGATGGCGAGGATGACCACGACCTTGGCCCAGAACGGATCGGCGAGCCACGGGATCGGCGTCGCGATCAGACCGACGGCAAGCAGGAAGTCGTTGATCACCCCGTCATTGGCGAACATCGACTTGAACAGGATGGAGTAGGCGACCAGCGAGGTGACGCAGGGCAGGAAGATGGCGGTGCGAAAAAAGCTCCGTCCCCACAGCTTGCTGTCGTTGAGCGCCGCCGCGAACAGCAGCGCCAGCACCAGCATGATCGGCACCTGGACGATCAGGAAGATGAAGGTGTTGGTGAGCGCCCGCTGGAATACCGGATCCTGCGTCAGGCGCACGATGTTGGCGATGCCGCCGAAGCTGAAGTTCATGCCGCGGCCGGTCTGGAAGCTCATCCAGAGCGACCACAGGATCGGGTAGATCATGAACATGCCGAGCAGCACCAGCGCCGGCATGACGAAGAGCCAGCCGTTGATCTGCTCGCTGCGACCGAGTCTTGCCTGTGCCAACGCCAGCCTCGCGGGGGATGAGATGTCCGGGAGCGCGACGGAGAGGGGCGGGATCTCGCCCGCCCCTTCCCGGCTCTACTGGATCTGCTGCTTGACCTGAGCGTCGATCGCCGCGATCGCCTCATCGACCGAGCCGCCCTTGGCGAGGGCCGGCAGCTGGGCCACCACCGCGGCGTCCGCCTCGTTGGTGAAGATGCCGTAGTTGACGCCCGGGATCTGGCCGAGCCAGGTGGTGAAGTTCTGCCACACCGGCTGGCCGCCGAAATAGGCGTCGCTGGCCCGATAGGCCTCGCCATCGCGGGCAGCGAGGAGCGAACCGAGCGCTCCCTGGTTGACGAGGATCTTCTGGTAGAAGTCGACGTCCTTGCCCCAGACCTCCTTGAGGAAATCGATCGCCTCGGCCTTTTCGGCGGACGAGGCCAGCACGTACCAGCTCGAGCCACCGAGGTTGGAGGCGTGCGTTGCCCCCTCGACGCCGGCGAGCCTGGGCAGGGGTGCCACGCCCCAGTTGCCCGCCTGGTTGGCCGCCTTGATCGTTGCGGTCATCCACACGCCGGTGAACACTGCCGCCGACTCGCCCGAGGTGAAGGCCCCGGTGTATTCGGTCCAGCCGGAGACGGGCTTGTAGATCTCCGTCGCCTGCAGCAGCTTGGCATAGGTCTCGAGCGCCGCCTTGAATACCGGGCTTCCGGCGATGTCGGTCTGCCCGTCAGCGGTGAAGTACCACTTGCCGGCGGACTGCAGCATGATGCGGATGGCGCCCGCATCGTTGAGGTCGACACCGAGCAGCGGATGCCCGGTCTTGGCCTTCACCGCCTTGCCGATCTCGATCAGCTGATCCCAGGTGATGTCCTGCAGGTCGGCATCGGAATAGCCGGCCTCGGCCAGGTAGTCGGACCGGTAGAACAGGCCCGTGACGCCGGAATCGAACGGCAGCGAGTAGGTCTGGCCGTTGAGCGTTGCCAGTTCGACCTTGTAGGGCGCAAAGCCGGCATAGTCGACCTGGCCCGACAGCGGCTCGAAAGCCCCCGGGAACGACTGCAGGTACTTCTGAGCGCCGTAATCCTCGATCAGCACGATGTCCGGCAGGCCATCGGTGGTGCCGGAAGCCAGCTGGGCCTGGAGCTTCTGCTCGAGGTCGGCCTTGGCGAAGTCGACGATGTTGAGCTTGAAGTCGGGATGCGAGGCGGCGTAGCGATCGCCGGCCTCCTTCATGGTGGCACCGTTGAAGTTCGGGTCCCAGCACCAGACCGTGACTTCGCCGGCAAGCGCCGCCGTGACGGTCATCAGGCTGACACCCGCGACGGCAGCACCAAGAGCGCGGCGCAGGGCCGCAGATGCGATCTTCATGTGTTGTCCTCCCAGACATCAGGGCGAACTCCGCCGCCCCGTGGCGAGGAGTCATAGCCAGCCCGAAGAAGGGACGCAATATTTTCAGTAAATATTTATCTCGGGCTCTCCGCGTCCTCGGGCCGACGTGTGCTGCCGCGCCAGATCAGTCGGGAGGCGAGGTTGATGCGCTTGGCAAGGTCCCTGCCCGCGGCCCGCTCAAGCAGCAGTTCCACCGCTGCCTCGCCGATTTCCTCGGCCGGCAGGTGGATGGTGGAGAGCGGCGGGCTGAGGAACTGCGCCACCGAGATGTCGTTGAAGCTCGCAACGGCGACGTCGTCCGGGATGCTGAGCCCGAGTTCGTGGATGGCCCGATAGGCGCCGACGGCGATGTTGTCGTTGCAGGTGACGATCGCGTCGGGTCGGTCCGGCTGCTCCAGCAGCCGCATGGCAAGGCGATAGCCGGTCTGCTCGGTATTGCGCTCCACCGCCCGATCGGTCAGGCAGATCGCCGGATCGAACCTGCCGTTTGCCGTGCTCCACTCGATGTAGGTGCGGCAGCGGACTTCGGCATAGGGATCGGCAGCGCCCTCCTCCATCCAGCCGACGAAGCCGATGCGCTTGTAGCCAAGCTGCTGCAATGCGCCGAGGAGCTTCCGCATGGCGAAGGCCAGGTCGCTCGCGACGCTGTCGTACTCGTCGCTCGGCGGATAGAAATCGGCGAATACCAGGTGCCGGGCATGGCGTCTGAGCCAGGCGATCTCCTCGTCGCCATGAAACCCGATGGCGATCACGCCCGAGGCGCTTTGCAGCAGGTTGGCGTCCGGCATCGAATCGGTGTGGTAAACTTTTACTGTCTCGATCTTCAGCGCCTGGCAGCGGCTCTCGATCCCCAGCCGCAGCCCCACATAGTAGGGATCGATCAGTTCCTGCTCGGGACGCAGGAAGTGCACCAGCGCCACCTTGCTCAGCCCCTGCTGGTTGGCGCGGTTGCGGGCCCGCGGCGTCGAATAGTTCAGCGCCTCTGCCGCCTCGATGATCGCCTGCCGCTTCCTGGCGGTGATCGACAGCGTTGCGTCGAAATTGAGCACCCGCGACACCGTCGCCGTCGAGACACCGACGACACCCGCGATTTCCTTGAGGGTAACCATGGCCAAACCCGTATTGCGCGGCAAGCCGTGCTACCGCGGGCCCGACTTGTCAACAGCGGTCGCCCTCGGCAGGCCGACTCCCGGCAGCAGGCCTGACGCGCTGCATCCTCCCGGGCGTTCCGCCGATCGCCTGCGCCTTTTCACGATGCGACATATCGTCTGGCGGGCCACGCCGCGCGCCTGAAGCAACCGGCCGCCTCGGCGCGACGGCCCGGCCGGAGCAGCACCACGCCCATCCGGTCCGGCGTGCGGACATCGAAGCTCCGCCGGTCCTGGCGAGCCGGGGATCGCCATGGCAGGCGGATCCCCGATCCCGTTGACAGGCAGTCGAGGTCGAGCTACAACGACATTGGTTTAACGTAAAACCTTGATCTTTGCCGGCTGAGGCTCTCGCCAGACGCATCCGGCAAAGGCGACTGGTTTAACGTGAAACTCTGGAGGATCTCGTGGCTCGACCGACGATCAAGGACATCGCGCAGGCGGCGAACGTCTCCGCCATGACGGTCTCCAACGTCCTCAACGGCCGCCGCGCCAAGGCCTCGGACGAAACGGTCGAGCGCATCATGTCGGCGGTCAGGACGCTCGGCTACCGACCCAACATGAGCGCGCGCAGCCTCGTTTCCAACGCCTCGCGCATGGTCGGAGTGCTGATCCCCTTCACCGAGAACCAGAACCAGCTGCTGCTCGACAATCCGTTCTACGCCGAGGTGATCAGCGGCATCGAGAGCGCGCTGCGGACCAATGGCTACTACATGATGCTGGCCGGGATCGGCGAGCGGACGGTGGAACTCGACACGCTCTCGGGCTGGGGCATGGACGGACTGATCGTCGTCGGCGCCTATCGCGAGGGCCTGTTCGAGCAGTTGCGGGCCCTCGACCTGCCGACCCTGCTCGTCGACTCCTATATCGAGGACGACCACTTCTACCGCCTCGGCATCGACGATGAGGCCGCTGCCTGTCGCGCCACGCATTACCTGATCGGACGCGGACATCGCGGCGTCGCCTTCGTCACCGGCGTGATCCGGACCGATGGCGTGGTCGAACGACGCTATGCCGGCTACCGGCGCGCCCTCGACGAGGCGGGCATCGCCTTCGACCCCTCGCGGGTCCTCTCCGGCTCGGTCACCTTCGACTGGGGTCTCGAATCCGCCGCCCGGATCGCCGCACGGGACGACATCACCGCGGCATTCTGCACCGCCGACCTCGTTGCCGCAGGCCTCCAGGCGGGCCTGCTCAAGCTCGGCAAGCGCATCCCCGAGGATATCTCGGTCATGGGTTTCGACAATCTGTCGGTGTCGCGCATGATCTACCCGGCGCTCACCACCATCGACCAGTCGATCCTCGCCAAGGGCCGCCTCGCCGGCAACCTCATCGCCGCCATCCTCGACAAGAAGGACGTGCCGCGCCGAACGGTGACGGACGTCATCATCATCGAGCGCGACAGCGTCGCGAGGAGACGGTGATGGAAGCCGTCTCGGGCCGCGGCCGACTGATCGCCGTGCTGGTTCTCGTGGGACCGAGCTTGGTCGGCATGACGGCCTTCTACATCCTGCCGGTCCTCAGTTCCCTGGTGGTGAGCTTCGCCAAGTGGGACCTGCTGTCTCCGATCCGCTGGATCGGCCTCGCCAACTACGCCAACGCCCTCGCCGATCCGGCCGTGCAGCAGGCGCTCGGCAACACCGTGACCTTCATTGCGGGCTACCTCCCCACCGTCGTCGCCCTCGGGCTCGGGCTGGCGCTGCTGCTCAACCGGCGCCTCAAGGGCCGGACCTTCTTCCGCGCCGTCTACTTCGTGCCGGTCGTCACCTCGTGGGTGGCGGTGTCGCTGATCTGGAAGTGGCTGCTCAACCCGCAGTACGGGCTGGTCAACTACGCCTTGTCGCTCATCGGCATTCAGGGCCCCGGCTGGCTGTTCGACCCGGCCTGGGCGATGGCGGGCGTCGTCCTCACCTCGGTGTGGAAGGATGTCGGCTTCGTCACCGTCATCTATCTGGCAGGCCTTCAGGACATCCCCGAGAGTCTGGGCGAGGCCGCCGCACTGGATGGCGCCACCACCTGGCAGAAGTTCCGCTTCGTCATCTTCCCGATGCTGGCGCCGACCACCATCTTCGTCACCACCATCTCGCTGATCTCCTCGTTTCAGGTCTTCGACCAGGTCTTCATCATGACCGGCGGCGGGCCGGTGGGCGCCACCACCACAATGGTGCAACTGATCTACAGGAACGCCTTCTCCTATTCGGCCATGGGCTATGCCTCGGCGATCAGCTGGATCCTGTTCGCGCTGATCTTCACCGTCACCCTCGTCCAGAACCTGCTGCAGAAGCGGCTGGATCGCTCCGATGGCTAGGCCCGCTCTTCGTCCCGCCGATGTCGCGACCTACGCGGTACTTGCTGCCGGCGCACTGGTGATGCTGCTGCCCTTTGTCTGGATGGTCTCCACCTCGTTCAAGACCGGCGAGGCGACCTTCGTCACGCCACCGCAGTTCATCCCGGCCAACCCGACGACGGATAACTACGCACGGGTGTTCTCGACCGTTCCGATGGGCCAGTTCTTCGTCAATTCCCTGTTCGTGTCGGTCACCAGCACCGCGCTCATGGTGCTCAATTGCGCCATGGCCGGCTATGCCTTCGCCCGCATCCGCTTTCCGGGTCGGGAGATCCTGTTCTACGCCTACCTGGCGACGCTGATGATCCCCCAGCAGGTGACGCTCGTCCCGCTGTTCGCGCTGATGACATGGCTCGGCTGGGGCAACACCTACCAGGCCCTGATCCTGCCGGCGAGCTTCGGCGCCTTCGGCACCTTCCTGCTTCGCCAGTTCTTCCTGCGCCTGCCGCGCGAGGTGGAGGAAGCCGCCTTCATCGACGGCGCCGGCTACGTACGCATCTTCTTTTCGATCGGCCTGCAGCTGGCGCGCCCCGCGCTCGCGACTCTGGCCGTGTTTGCCTTCATGGCCAGCTGGAACAGCTTCCTGTGGCCCCTGATCATCACCTCGAACCAGTCGATGATGACCCTGCCGGTGGGGTTGAGCTTCCTCAACGGCCGCTACGCCACCGACTGGAACGTGCTGATGGCCGGCGCCGTGATCGGCACCCTGCCGATCCTCGCCGTCTACGTTTTCGCCCAGAAATACATCATCCAGGGTCTGGCAACGACTGGGCTGAAATAGACCCCAAAGGAGGAACCGATGACGAAACTGACCACCACCCTCGCCGCGCTGCTGCTGCTCGGCACCAGCCCGGTCGCTGCCGAGACGACGGTCCGGTACATGACCTTTTCGGCAGCACCGGACTATCTCGACGAACTGGACGCCACCATCGCCGCTTTCGAGGCCGCGCATCCCGACATCGATGTTTCGTACGAGACGGCCTCGTTCAACGACTACTTCACCAAGCTGCAGACGGTGATTGCCGCCGGTCAGGCGCCGGATGCCTTCGAGCTCAACTACGAGAACTTCGTGAGCTTCGCCAGCAAGGGCGCGCTCGCCGATCTCGGCCCGCTGATGGCGGCCGATAGCGGATTCTCGACGGCCATCTACAACCCCACCGCGCTGGCCGCCTTCAGCCAGGCCGGCAAGCAGTACGGCCTCGTCGAAAGCTTCTCCAATGTCGTGCTGTTCTACAACAAGGACCTGTTCGACAAGGCCGGGGTCGCCTACCCCAGCGCCGACTGGACCTGGAAAGAAGAACTCGAGGCCGCCCAGAAGCTGACCGATGCGGCCAGCGGCGCCTGGGGCAGCTTTGCCCCGATCCAGTTCTGGGAGTTCTACAAGACCATAGCCCAGAACGGCGGAGCCATGTTCAACGCCGACAAGACCGAGGTGACGCTCGACTCCCCTGCCAATGTCGAGGCGCTGCAGTGGATGGTCGACAAGGTCGCCAGGTACCGGGTCACCCCCTCCGACGCGGAGATGGCCGGCCAGGGCGACGGCGACCTGTTCAAGGCCGGCAGGATCGCGATGCTGCGCACCGGCATCTGGATGTTCGGCGACTTCTCCGCCAACGCCAAATTCAACTGGGACATCGCGCTCGAGCCGGGCAACACCGCCAAGGCGCATCACTTCTTCGCCAACGGCGTCGCCGTTTCGGCGAACAGCGCCAACCAGCAGGCGGCCTATGAGTGGCTGAAGTTCCTTACCTCCTCAAAGGAGGCCGTGGAGATCCGCATCAAGGCCGGCTGGGAGCTGCCGGCGGTGACCGATGCGAGTTACGTCCAAGGGTACCTCGACCAGCCGGCGCCGGAAAGCCGGGAGGTGGTGTTCCAGGCGCTCGACACCGCGGTGACACCCCCGGTGATCAACAACTGGAACCAGCTGACCGACATCGTCGGCAAGGAACTCGAGGCCGCCAAGCTCGGCCAGAAAACCCCGCAGCAGGCACTCTCCGACGCCGCCGCGGCGGTCAGGCCGATTCTCTAGAGTCTCCTCCCAGGGGGACGGCCGGGAGCCACATGGTTCCCGGCCATTCTTTTGGTAGCCCGGCCATTCTTTTCGTAGCAAGGACCAGCCATGCTCACCGAAACCATCGCCCGCGAGGCTGCGCCCTGGCAGAGCCAGCCCTGGTTCTTCGAGCTCTACGCAGCACTGCTCGACGACCCCGCCCGGTCCCGCGCGGCGATCGCCGCCTGCACGAAGGCCAGCGGCGACGTGGTCGAGCTGGCCCTTGCCCTGTTCCTTGCCGGCACCCACGCCGATCTCACCGGGGATCCGTCGCTGGTCCGCGACGCAACGGCGCTGGTCGACCCGGTGGCGGAGGCCCTCGGTCGCGAACTGTCCGCGACCGGCAATGCGCCCACCGACACCTGGTTTGTCGCGCTCCTGGCCGGCGCCCTGCGCCTCGCCAACCACGTGCTCGGCCGCGCCGATCTCACCCGGCTCGTCGCGCCCGCCAAGAACCACGTCTATGCCCGCCACACCGGCGGCGGCACGCTGATGTCTTCGTCGGATCGCCAGAGCCTCGATTTCGACGTCCTGCTCGCCGCCGTCCCGTTCGGCCTGTTCGATGCCGAGGACCTCGTCATCGTCGATGCCGCCCGCAAGCTTGCCGAGCGCCGCGATATCACCCCTTTCCAGCAGCAGATGCTGGCATGGTACTACGGTGAGCAGGGCAGCTACGCCCTGGCGCGCGACCTCGTTTCCGGGCGATGCGCCGATGGCGCATATCGTGCGCGCGCGGCTGGGGCGCATCGGCCAGCTCGATGCCCGCTTCATCCGCCATCAGCCGGACGGCAACGGCAACCGCTACGAACCGCTCATCGAGGAACGCTTCCCCAAGCTCGTCACCGCGGCCGACGAGGTCCTGGTCAGGGCCATCGCGGCTCCGCTATCGGCAGACCAGCCGCTCGAGGCCGTGCTCGACGGCGAGAGCGTTGCCGGCCAGTTCTGCGGCACGCACTGGGAGTTCGTGCTGCCGGCCCACCCCGCTGGCGCCCGGCCCCGCTACCGCCTGCGCTTCCGCGACCATCCCGAGACAACGACGGCCGAGTTCGCCTACGAGGTCCTGGCCCGCAAACATGGTGGGCGCCTCGCCGTCGCGGGAGCGCGGGTCACCGTGTATCCGGGCGACGCAACCGATCTCGAGACGCTTCGCCTCGGCGATGTCCTCGTCTCCGACGTCAGCTGGCTCGAGGACAGCACCGGCGCGATCCACGAGATCTCGCTGCGGCTCTCCCACCCGCCGGCGCGCATCTTCGGGCTGGGGGAGCGCTACAATGCGCTCGACCAGGCCGGTAACCGCGTCGACCAGTTCGTCTACAACCAGTACAAGAACCAGGGCCTCAGGACCTACATGCCGATGCCGGTGTTCTACACCGACCGCGGTTTCGGCCTGCACCTGGTGACCGACTCCTACTCCTGGTTTGATTTCCGCACCCCCGGCACGACGATCCTCGGCGTCGAGGCCGGCGAGCTCTCCCTGGAGTTCCTCTCCGGCAGCGTCAACCGGCAGGTCGCCCGCTTCATCGACACCACCGGCGAGCCGGAGAACGTGCCGCTCTGGGCGCTCGGGCCGTGGATGAGTTCCAACAACTGGGACAGCGATGCCGAGGTGCGCCGGCAGGTGGCGCTGACCCGCGCGCACGACATTCCGGCAACGGTGCTGGTCATCGAGGCCTGGAGCGACGAAGCCACCTTCTACATCTTCAACGACGCCGAGTACGACCCCCGACCCGGCACGGAGGCGTTCGCCTACGCCGACTTCCGCTTTCCCGAATGGGGCCGCTGGCCGGATCCCCGGGCCCTCGTCGAGCATCTGCACGCCAGCGACCTCAGGCTGATCCTGTGGCAGATCCCGGTGATCAAGCAGACCGCGGCGCTCCGCCACGCCCAGAATCAACGCGACGAGGAGCACTTCATCGCCCGCGGCTTCGGGGTGCGCCATCCGGATGGCCGCCCCCTGCGCCTGCCGGAGGGCTGGTTCAAGGACAGTCTCCTCGTGGATTTCACCAATCCCGACGGCGTCGCCTGGTGGCTGGACAGGCGGCGCTACCTCGTCGACGAACTGCACATTGACGGCTTCAAGACCGATGGCGGCGAGATGGTCTGGGGCAAGGACCTGGTCTTCGCCGATGGCAGCAACGGCCTCGTCAACCGCAACCGCTACCCGCGCGACTACATCTCCGCCTACTACCGGCTGGCGCAGCGCAACGGCGGCATCTGCTTCTCACGCGCCGGCTATACGGGGGCGCAGACATTCCCGGCGCACTGGGCAGGCGACGAGCGCTCGACCTGGGATGCCTTCAAGCGCAGCCTGCTCGCCGGCCTATCGGCCGGAATGTCTGGCGTCATCTTCTGGGGCTGGGACTTCGCCGGCTTCTCGGGCGAGGTTCCGGGCGCCGAACTCTACATCCGTGGCGCCCAGCTGGCCTGCTTCTGCCCCATCATGCAGTACCACGCCGAGAGCAAGGCCGAATTCAACCAGGACCGCACCCCGTGGAACATCGCCGAACGCTCCGGCGATCCCCGCGCGCTCACGTTCTATGCGTTCTTCGCCCGCCTGCGCATGCAGCTCTTGCCATACATCGAGCGCGAAGCCGCCCACTGCGTCGCCGCCCGCACGCCGCTGATGCGCGCCATGCTGCTCGACCATGAGGACGACCCCGCCGCCGTACCGCTGTGGGACCAGTACATGTTCGGCCGCGACCTGCTGGTCGCCCCGGTGATCGAGGAGGGCGCCGCGAGCCGCACCGTCTACCTGCCGCATGGCCGCTGGTGGCACCTGTTCGAGGAGCGCTGGTACGAGGGCGGCCGGACCGTCACCGCCGCAACGCCGCTGCACCACATCCCGGTCTTTCTCCGCGCCGGCGCCGTCCTGCCGCTCGCCTGCCACCACGATGCACGTCTGGGCGCCAGCATGCCTTCCGATCCGGAGGCCGCGAAGCCTCGCGTCCTCCTCGTCACCCGCTTTGTCGGTCGAACCGAGCAGGCAGGCCTGCAACTCGAATGCGACGGCACGACCCTGCTCGTATCGACCCGTGCGTCCACTGTCCGACCGCTGACCCTCGTCCTGCTCGATCCGTTCGAGGCCATCGTGGTCGACGGTCGTCGGTGCAGCCCGCAATTCCAGGTCCTCCACGGCATCGAACTGCCATCGGTATCACTGGGCGGACTTGCAGGACGCGGGGTCTAGTCTAGCTGCCCTGCCCTGCGGTATCGAGCAGCCGCGCCACGTCGCGCACCGAGGTGATCGAGGCGATTTCGTCGGCCGTGAGACTGCGCCCGAGTGCGGCCTCGATGCCGAGCATCAGCCGCATGTGGGCGAGGCTGTCCCAGGCCGTCAACGTGATCATGTCGTCGGTGATCTCGACGGCCTCCTGCTGACCGAGGGCCTCGGCAACGATCGCGCAGGCCCCGGCCTCAGGGTGCATTGCTTCCGTCCGACAGCGGCGACGCCAGCCACCGGGCCTTGGTCATCTCGAAATCCAGAACGTCGATCGGCGTGCCCGTCACCGGGTTGCGTCGCGCCGCGAGCCGCGTTCCCACGTGGTCGTAGCCGAGCCGGCGGTAGTTGAACACCGAGGCCGAATTCCGTGCCTGGCACGAGCCGATGAAGCGATCGATTTCGGCATGCGTGAAGAAGTGCGTCATCAGCCGCGCCCGCACCTCCAGCACGACACCGGCACCCCACCAGTCCCGATTGGCGACCGCCACCGTGTTGCGGGCCCGCCGTTCTGCAAGCAGGCGGACGGCATGCATGCCGACCGGGACGCCGGTCGACTTCGGCACGATGGCGAAGGCAAAGCGGTCGACATTGTTGGGGATCGGGGCGCGCCTGATCCACTGCAGCGCCGTCAGCGGCACCGGCGAGGTCAGCACGCCCATCAGGATCTCGGGGTCGTGGCGCCAGGGCAGCATCAGGCGGATGGCGGACATCACCCCGAGCGGTTCGAGGATGAAGTGCTCGGTCTCGAGCCGCTGCGCCAGCTGGCGGTTTGCCGGCTTGAAGACGATCTTCATCCGGCAGCCTCGGCGACACGCCGCACCTCGGCCCGCACGATCTTGCCGCGATCGTTGCGCGGTATGGCGTCGAGCTGCGTCAGCCGCGTCGGGATCGCATCGGCCCGTGCGTGCTCGCGGCACCAGGCCTTGATCGCCTCGGGTTCGAACCGCGCACCCGGCCTGAGCACGATCGCCGCAGCGACGGCCTCGCCGGCCACAACGTCGGGAATCCCGAAGGCGCAGGCTTCGGCGATGTCGGGATGTCGTTCCAGCAGCATGTCGACCTCCTCGGCCTGCACCTTGATGCCGCCGCGATTGATCTCGGTCTTGATCCGTCCCACCAGTACCAGTTCGCCGCCCGCCGACAACTCGCCGATGTCACCGGTTCGGAACCAGCCGTCGGTAAATGCCTCCACATCGAGGTCGGGCCGCTGCCAGTATCCCTGCATGATCGATGGGGTGATGACGAGGACCTCGCCTCGTCCCTCCGAAGCGACCCTCCCACCGTCGAGCAGGACGGCAAGCCGGCCGCCCCAGGCGCGACCGACATAGCCGTCGCGTTCGACGGCCTCGGCGAGAGGTCCGCCGCCGATCCAGTTGGCCGTCTCGGTCATCCCGAACAGGTTGAAGACTTCCCTCGTTCCGGCCCAGTCCGCGATCTGGCGCCAGAGCGCCACCGACAGCGGGGCGGAGCCGACCTGCACCCGCCGCAGCGGGTGCGCCGGCCGGCCGGCAAGCCGCAGCGCCAGCTTCCAGAACGAGGGCACCGAACTCATGAAGCCGATCCCGAGCCGGTCGATCAGGGGGCCCAGCCCGCGCAACTCGGCCATGTCCGGTCCCGGCAGCAGGTGCACGGTGCCGCCCGCGAGAAGCGGCGTCAGCACATTGCCGATCAGCCCGTGGCCGAAGAACACCGGCAGCACGCACAGTGCGCTGTCCAGCACCGGCGCCCCGATCTCGGCGATGTTGAGGGCAATCCGCGCCATCAGGCTGCGTTGCGTGTGGACGATCCCCTTGGGCCGGCCGGTCGTGCCCGAGGTCATGAGGATCAGCGCCGGGGCATCGAGCCCGAGCGGCCTGGCCACCGCCTCCGGCATTGGCCCGCCGTCCGGCAGCGCGGCCCTGCAGGCACCCGTCCAGTGCCGGGCACCGGTCGCCGCGATGACATTGGCCTGCTCGTCCGCTGCCAGCGACGGATTGACCGCAACGGCGACGAGCCCGGCCGACCACGCAGCGAGTATCGCGACCACCGCGTCCAGCGGTTCCGCATCCCCCACCACGATGCGTTCGCCAGACGCCAGCCCCAGGCCGCTGAACTCGCGTGCACGCTGCGCTACCGCGGCACGGATCTGCGAGGCATCGAGGCTGACGCCGGTGCGTACCGAATGGAGCCGCGCCGCATCGGGCAGCAGGGCAAGGAACGGGGTGGGGGAAGGCTGCACTTCGAGGATGGCTCCGTTCACGACGCGCTTTCTTCCCCACGACACCTCAGCGCCGATGAACGCGACGTGAACCGGATGCGCGCAGTGCTGCCGTTCAGCGCGGCCGCACCAGCGTGCCCTCGGCGATCTGGTCGTTGGGATGCAGGATCACCACATCGCCGACGGCAACCCCGCTCGTTGCCTCAGCCCACTGCGCGGTCCGCCCGCCAATCGTAACCGGGCGCAGCGCCGCCCTGTCCCCGGCCAGCACGAACACGCTCCACTCGTTGTTGACCCGGAACAGCGCCGCCGCCGGGAGCAGCGTGACACCGGTCATGTGCTCCGCCTCGATCTGAACGAACACCCGGTAGAGATGCCCAAGTCCCTCGCGGCTCGACGGCGGCCCGGTCAGTTGCAGGTGCACCGGCACCCGCTGTTCCTCGACACCGAGCGCCGACACCTTGGTGAAGCCGGTCGGCTCGATGCGATCCACCCTGGCGTCCAGCACCCCCCCCGCCCCAGCCGCTGATCGCCGCCATCGCACCTTCCTTGATGCGCACCGCGTCGGCAGAAAGCAGGTCGACCACCACCTCGAGCGCGCCGGGTTCGCCAATCTCCATCAGCGGCGTGCCTGCCGGCAGGCTGCGGCCGTTTTCGTTGGCGATGCTCAGCACCTGGCCCGCCATCGGTGCCATGACGTCGCGACGCGACGCCAGTTGAACCTTCGTGCCGTTCGAGGCCAGCCGTGCTTCCGCCTGTTCCAGCTGGTGCTTCCGCATCGCCAGGGCCGCCCGGGCACTGACCTGCAGCGCCTCGCGCCGCGTCAGTTCCAGCTGTACCTGCTGCAGGGCCTGTGCCGTGGTGACGCCCTTCTCGAGCAGGCTCTCCTTGCGTGCCGCCTCCCCGCGCCAGTAGGCGAGTTCGGACTCCGCCATATTGTACTCCGATTGCGCCGCCAGCACCGCTTCCTCGGCCGCACCGACCGCGGAGGTGGCCTCGGCGCGCGACACCGGATCGAGCAGCGCGCTCTCGACCGGCAGTATCGAGGCCACCACTTCGCCGGCGGCCACCTGGTCCCCGACCTTGACCGGCAGGCGCAGCAGTTCGCCTCCGACCGGCATCGACAGCCTCGCCACGTTGCGCATCCTGGCCAGCCCCTCGTCCTCGACGGTGATGACGAGGTCGCCGGTCCCGACCGTGGCGGTCTCGACCGACAGCGGCCTGGGCGTGAAGGCCCACCACAGCCCTGCAACCGCGGCAACTGCGACAATCCCGATGATGGCGATGCGACCCCACGTCATGGTCAGTCCCTTGTCTTCAACACAGCGATCATGTCCAGCCGGGTCACCCGGCGCTGGACGAGGTAGGCGGAGAAGGCGGCCGCACCGAGTACGATCAGTCCGGCCGTCGCATAGGTCGAGCGCTCGATGATCAGGGGGATGCGGAACAGTTCGCTCTGGAACCCCTCGGTGACGGCCACGGCAAGGCCGTAGCCGCCGAGCCACCCCGCCGGGATGGCAATCAGCACCAGCACCGTCAGTTCCCCGAGCAGGATGACCGAGACCTCCCCGAGTGTGAAGCCGAGCACCCTGAGACTGGCCAGTTCCCGCGCCCGTTCACTGAGCTGGATCCGCATCGCATTGTAGACAACCCCGAACACGATCAGGCAGGCCATGATCGAGTAGATGGCGCGCGACTGCCCGATATTCTCGCCGATGGTCTCGCGAAACCGCTCGACCGTGCGGCGCTCGAGCGTCATGCCGGCAACGGCAGGCATGGCCTTGACCGCCGCGAACAATTGCGGCCACTCGCTATCGTCAACCATCAGCGATACGCCATTGGCGACGGGCGCCTCGCCCAGCAGCCGGTTGAGCTCGCCCAGTTCCATGTAGGCCCCAAGCCCCACGAACTGCTGCACGATCTGCGACACGGTCTCGGTGAGCACGCGCCCGGTGCCATCCATCAGTTCGATCTCGACGCTGTCGCCAACCCTCACGTCGAGCAGCCGCGCCATCATCTGCGAGAGCATCAGCCCCCGGTCGGGAAGGATGACGGGGTTGAGGTCGAGATCCACTACCCGGCTCAGGTCGGTGGCGGCCGGCTTGCCGACGACCGCCGAGCGCTTCGAGTGGAGACCGTTCCGCAGCACCACCGCGACGCTGCGCGACGGCTCCGCTGCCATCACGCCGGGCAGCCGGCGCACCGTCTCGAGCCCGCTCTCGCCCACCGGTCGAGCCAGGATCAGGCTGGCCTGCTGCCGCTCCGACTTGAAGAAGGTCGCATCGATCATGAAGTCGATCGAGTCCTCGGCAAACAGCCCCGCGACCAGCAATGCCGCCGCGAGCGCCATCCCCAGCGTGGTCAGCGCCGAGCGCAGCGGCCGCCGCAGGATGTTGCGCAGCGCCATGGTCAGCGCCATCGGCAGCAGGCGCATCAGGCCGATCGTATCGAGCACCGAGCGCATGTAGACGGGCGGGACCGGCGGCGCCATCGCGACCGCGGCCGGCAGCCGCACCGTCGAGGCGACGGCCTGCGCGCTGCCCAGGCCTGCGGCCACCAGCGCTGCCAGCCCTGAAATCGCGAAGACGTCGGGGCGTTCGTCGAACAGCAGGAACGGGAACTTGTAGAACTCGGCATAGAGCGCGGCCATCTGCCGGCCGAGCCAGACTCCGACGCCCCAGCCGATCAGTACCCCGATGGCGACGATGAGCAGGGAGAGCTTGATGTAGTGCCAGGCGATGCTGGCGGACCCGTAGCCGAGCGCCTTGAACAGCCCGATCTGCTCGCGCTCGAGCTGCACCAGCCGTCCCAGCGTCATGTTGACGAGGAACGCCGCGACGCCGAGGAAGATCGGCGGCAGCACGTAGCTCATCGCCTCCAGCTGCGTCAGCTCCGAACTGAGGAACTGGTGCGAGATCTGCTGGCTGCGGCCATAGGCGCCGGACCCGCCATAGGGCTTGAGCAGCTCGTCTATCGCCGCGATCACCCGGGCCTCGTCCGCACCGCGCATCAGCCTCAGGCTCAGCGCATTGACGTCGCTGCGCATCCCGTAGATTGCGGCCAGCTCGGCGCGCGGCATCCAGATCACGCCGAATCGCCTGTCGTCGGGCATCATGTCGCCCGGCCCGATGGAATAGACGTATTCGGGCGACAGCACGATGCCGGTGACGGTCAGCCGCTGCGCCGCCCCGTTCATGATGGCGGTCAGCTTGCCGCCAGGCCCCAGCCGCTGCGCCTCGGCGAACGGCTGGAGATCACCACCTCATTGTCGTGGCTCAGTTCGGGAAAGCGCCCCTCGACAAGGTGCAGGTCGTTCAACTGCGCCCGCCCGATGTCCGGGATCGACAGCACGAGGCCGTTGGCCGGTTCGTCCATCCCGGCAATGTCGAGGATCACCCGGCGTTCGATCCGTCCCTCGACCGTCGCCACGCCGCCGATCGCGGCGACCTGCTCGATCACCCGTGCCGGAATCCGGGTCGCGGTGGCGAACACGTCTGCAAAGCGATATCGCTCATAGTAGGCCTGCTGCGTTTCCCCCAGCGAGCGCAGGGTTCCGACCCCGAGCAGCAATGTCATCACCCCGGCGGCCGCGACCAGCGCAATGGCCAGGCCTTGCGCCCAGAGCCGCCCCAGGTCCCGCACCAGCTTGAGGTCGAGCGCCCTCACCAGGACACCTCCGACGGCTTCAGCCGCTCGGCATTGACCGTCTCCCCGATGATCCGCCCGTCCGCCATCGTCAGCACCCGGTTGGAGATCTTCTGGATCACCGCATTGTGGGTGATCACCACCGTGGTGGTGCCGAACTCCGCATTCACCTCGCTGAGCGCCTCGAGGACGGTGATGCCCGTCTTGCTGTCGAGCGCCCCGGTCGGCTCGTCGCACAACAGGACCTGCGGGCGCTTGGCGATGGCGCGGGCAATGGCGACGCGCTGCTGCTCGCCCCCCGACAGCTGGGCCGGGAAATGCTGCGCCCGCGCCGACAGGCCGACCCGTTCCAGCGCTTCCTCGGGCCGCATCGGGTTGCTGGCGATCTCGGTGACCAGCGCCACGTTCTCCACCGCGTTGAGGCTGGGGACCAGGTTGTAGAACTGGAAGACGAACCCCACGTGGTCGCGCCGGTAGCGCGTCAGCCCGGCCTCGCCGAGCGCCGTCAGTTCGTGATCCTCGAACCATGCCTGCCCCGAGCTGGCGCGATCGAGCCCGCCCAGGATATTGAGCAGTGTCGATTTGCCCGATCCCGATTGCCCCAGGATGGCGGTGAACTCGCCCCTGGGCAGCACCAGATCGGTGCCGCGCAGCGCCTGTACCGCCGTCTCGCCCTCGCCGTAGGTCTTGGTGAGTTGCAGCGTCCGGAAGGCGGCATCGCTCATCGTGACCCTCCCGTCCCGGCGGCCATGCGGTCGCCACTTTCAACCGGCAGCTTGGATTTCATCGCAGCCTCCGGCCCCACTCATTAGAGACCTGTTCCCCAATGGCCTTTGATCGGTGTCAAACATCGGCTCGGAACGTCGCGGGCCGTGGCGCGTATACCACCAACGACAACTTGTCTTGTCCAAGTCCGCGCTTGCCCCTATGAGGCTCGCACAACTGCCGCGCGGAATGCCGCGCGGCATTCCGCCAGAGGCCGCCGGTTCCGGCGAGTTGCCGCAATCGGGAATGCCAATGCCGCCTGTGATCGAGACCAAGGACACCAACCTGCACCTGATGTCGGGCAAGGTGCCGCTGCACATCCTCAAGGACATCAACCTCAGGGTGAACGCCGGCGAGGTGGTGGCGACGGTCGGGCCCTCGGGCAGCGGCAAGACCTCGCTGCTGATGGTACTGGGCGGGCTCGAGCGCGCCAGCAGCGGCACTGTCGTGGTCGCCGGTCAGGACATCTCGAAGCTCGACGAGGACCAGCTCGCCATCTTCCGGCGCAAGAACCTCGGCATTCTGTTCCAGAACTTCCATCTGATCCCTTCGCTGACCGCGCTCGAGAACGTCAGCCTGACCCTCGAGATCGCCGAAACCGGGCAGAGCTTCCGCCAGATCCGCGAGGCCGCCGCCGCCGCGCTCGCCGAGGTCGGCCTCTCCGATCGCCTCGACCACCTGCCGAGTGCCCTTTCGGGCGGTGAGCAGCAGCGCGTCGGACTCGCCCGCGCCATGGTCAACAGTCCCCGCCTGCTCCTCGCCGACGAGCCCACCGGCAACCTCGACCAGGATACCGGCGCCCGTGTCATCGAACTGATGTTCGACATGGCCCGGCGCCAGTCGACCGCCGTGCTGCTCATCACGCATGACCGCGCCCTCGCCGAGCGCGCCGATCGCCGGCTGGTCATGAACCACGGCCAGTTGACGTCGGACGCAAAGGTCGGCGCGTGACTCGCTTGCTGGCCTGGATTCGGATCGGCCTGACCGATCTCCGTGGCGATCTGCGGCGCTTCGGCATCCTGATCGCCTGCCTCGCGCTCGGCACCGGCGCCATCGCCGCGGTGGGTTCCGTCGGCGCCAGTCTCAAGCTCGCCGTCGAGCGCGATGCCACCATGCTGATGGGCGGCGACCTCGAGGCTGCCCGCCCCGATCGCGACGCGACACCCGAGGAACTGACCTTCCTCGAGAGCCTAGGAACCGTGACCCATGTGGTCGATTCGAACGCGCGCGCCGCGGTGGGGGATGAGTCCGCGTTTGCCGACCTGCTCGCGGTCGCCGACAACTACCCCCTGCTCGGCGAGGTGTCTGCCTCCAACCTGCCGGCGGGGTCCAGGCCTGCCGTGCTGCTGGGCGAGCAGAACGGCGCCTATGGGGCCATCGTCGACATCGTGATACTCGACCGGCTCGGCATCGCGCTCGGCGACCGCTTCGAGATCGGCGGCGTCGAGCTCGAGGCCCGCGGCATTCTCAACTCGCTGCCCGATGGAGCGGTGCGCGGCTTCCATCTGGGACTGACCACGCTGGTGTCGACCGAGGCCCTCTCGAAGATGGGCGACCTGCGCCCTCCGATGCCGGGCCTGCTCACCCAGCACCGCTACAAGATCGTTCTCGATACGCTGGACTACCAGCAGGCCGCCGCCGCCATCGCCGAGCGGTTCCACAATGACGAGAACTGGACGGTGCGCTCCCCGCGCGACGCCGCCGGCAACCTCGCCCGCCACTACGACATGTTCGCGCGCTTCCTGCTGATCATCGGCCTCTCCTCGCTGCTGGTGGGTGGGGTCGGCGTCTCCAACGGCGTCACCGCCTATATCGGCGAACGGCAGCGCTCGATCGCCACCTTGCGCAGCCTCGGGGCCACCGGGTCACGGGTGATGGTGCACTTCCTTACCCAGGTCGCGGTCCTGATCGGCATCGGTGTCCTCATCGGCATCGTTCTCGGCGCCCTGTCCTCGCTCATCGCGTTGCCGATTCTCGGTCAGGCGCTCGGCGTCAACCTGCCCCCCATCGTCGAGCCGGTGCCGCTGCTGACAGCCGCGGGTTTCGGCATTCTTGCCGGCTTTGCCTTCTCCTACCTGCCGCTGGTCCGCGCTCAGAAGGTGAAGCCGACCACGCTGTTCCGCTCGCTGGGCTCGGTCATGCCGAGCGCACCGTGGCGGCAGATGCTGCAGCCATTGGTGCTGCTGCCGCTGCTGCTTGCCGTCGCCGGTATCGTTGCGCTCGCCGTCTTCACCACCCGCGATGCGATGCTGGTCACCTACTACGGGGTCGGCGCCGTGATCGCGTTCCTGCTGCTGCGCGGTGCGGGGTGGCTTCTGCAGCAGGTCCTGCGCGTCACCCCGGTGCTGCCGATCCCGGCCCTGCGCCAGGCGCTGCGCAACATCCATCGCCCCGGCTCATCGGCTGCCGTGGTGATCATGTCGCTGGGCCTTGGCCTCGCCATGCTGCTGGTGATCGCGCTGCTCAATGCGAACCTGCACAGCCAGCTGCTCGGCGCGGTCAGCCGCGACGCCCCGACCTTTGTCGCCACCGACCTGTTCGAGGACGAAGTCGCAACGCTCGCGGGCATGGTCGGCACGGTGCCCGAAATGGTGGACTTCAAGTCGAGCCCGATGTTGCGTGGGGCGGTCACCGAGGTCAACGGCGTCGCCGCGAGCGCCATCAGGAACCCGCCCGGCGAAGCCGCCTTTCTCCTGAGCGGTGATATCCCGCTCACCTGGCTGCGCGACCTGCCGGACGGCACCACCGTCGTCGACGGGGCCTGGTGGCCCGCCGACTATTCCGGTCCGCCGCTCATCTCGCTGCGCGCCACGATGAAGGACGAACTGGGGGTGAAGGTCGGCGACACCATCACCTTCGATCTGTTCGGCGAGCCGCTGGTCACCACCATCGCCAACTTCCGCGAGTACCAGTGGCAGAACGGCATCAACTTCATGGTGACCTTCTCGCCCGGCGCCGTGGAGGGCTTCGCCACCGATTTCCTGGGGACCATCAAGGCCCGCGAAGGCGACGAAAAGACGCTTGAGCGCCAGCTGGTGCGCGAATTCCCCGAGATCAATCTGATCCCGATCGGTGATGCCCTCAATCAGGCGGTGGACATCCTCGCCCAGCTCGGCACGGCGGTGAACATCGTCGGTGGCCTGGCCGTGATCAACGGCATCCTGGTGCTGGCCGGCACCATGGCGGCCGGGCGCAAGCAGCGCGAGGCCGATGCGGTGGTCTACAAGGTGCTCGGCGCCACCCGACCCAATGTTGTCCTGGTATTCGCGATCGAGTACAGCCTGCTCGGCGCCTTCGCCGCCGCGATCGCGACCATCGTCGGCATGGTCGGCGCCTGGCTGATCACTCGCAACGCGCTCGAGGTCGGCTTTGCGGCGGACCCCGGAATGATCGGCTCGGTGATCCTCGACGCCGCCGTGCTGACCGTAGAGACCGGCGGGGCCACGACCTGGCGGGCGCTGTCCACCCGGCCGGCCCGGTACCTGCGCGAGAACTGAGCCCGTGGCGGTGGGGGGACGGCCTGCCCTTGCCGCCCGCCGCCGCGCTTGCCGCGCTCTCTGCGGACCTCGGCGACGGCCTCATCGCCAACCTCGCGACCGAACTCGCACTGCTCGATACCCCGGCCGGTGCGCTGCCCGTCAGCCGCAACGACGGCCGGACGCCGACCTGCTACATCTGCTGCCCGTCGGTCGCCTATCTCGACTACGCGCAGGCCGAGTTGCGGCACCTCTCCGCCCGACCGGCGCTCCGCATCGCGCTCTCCGCCCTTGTCGGCGCGGCGCGGCCGCTGCTCGCGCTGAGCGGCCTCGACCGGCAGGTGCAGCCCAACAACTGGCTTCTCGCCACCAATCCGGTGCCGGCCCTCGACGAAGCGGACCTCTCCCGCGTCACCGCCGGCCTGGTCGCCCGATACCCGGATCACGCCGTGGTCTGGCGTTCGCTCAATGCCGAAAGCGACGCTGCGACGCTGGTCGCATTTCGGGCGGCGGGCTACCAGTTGCTGCCGGCCCGGCAGGTCCATCTCCTCGATTGCCGCGGTCCCCCGCCACCGCTGCATCGCGACGACAGGCGCGACCGCGCCCTCCTCTCGGCCGCCGACTACCGTCCGATCGGCCCCGCCGAGATCGGCACCGCCGACTACCCCCGTATCGCTGCCCTCTACGCTCGCCTCTATCTCGACCGCTACACGCCGCTGAACCCGCACTACACGGCCCGCTTCATCGCCGCCGTGCACGAGCGCGGGCTCATCGCCTTTCACGGCCTGCGCAATGACACCGGCGAACTCGATGGCGTCATCGGCTTTTTCGACCGGGGCGAGGTGATGACGGCGCCCATCGTCGGCTACGACACGGCCCTGCCCGCCGCCCTCGGGCTCTACCGGCGGCTGATGGCGATCGGCCTCGGGCGCGCCCGGGAACGGCGACTGCTGTTCAACATGAGCGCCGGCGCGGCCGGCTTCAAGCGCAACCGCGGCGCGGTGTCCGCCCTCGAATTCACCGCCGTCTACGCCCGGCACCTGCCGCTGCGCCGGCGGCTTGCCATTGCGGCGATCCGCGGCATTCTCGAAACCGTCGGCATTCCGGTGCTCAGGAGATTCGCCCTGTGAGCGGCCTCACGGTTTCGAAATGGGTCGCTGTCGCCCGCGCCGCCTCGCTCGGCCGGCGTCCGCTCGCCGTCACCCTCGATGGCCTGCCGCTGGTGCTCTTCCGTACGCCCGAAGGCATCCGAGCGCTCACCGATCGGTGCCCGCACCGTTCGGCGCCGCTGTCCGGCGGACGCGTCGTCGGGGCCCAGATCGAGTGTCCCTATCACGGCTGGCGCTTCGACGGCGGCGGCCGCTGCCGCGCCATGCCGGGCCTCATCGGCGAGGTGCCGCGCGCCCTGGTCCCCGCTCACGAGGTCATCGAGCGTGACGGCCTCGTGTTCGTAGCCACCGCCAAGGACCCCGGGACGCCCTATGTCGGCGCGCTCAGCGGCCGCGGCACCGTGTCGCTGCGGCTCGAGAACCGCGTCACGTCCACCCTCGCCGAGGTGGCCGAGAACATTCTTGACGCCACCCACACCCATTTCACCCACAGGGGCGTACTGCGCGGCCTCAGCCCCCGGCGCTACACGGTCGAGGTGACGGTCACCGGGGGCGATGGCTGGGTCGAGGCCAGCTATGTCGGCGAACCGCGCCAGGAAGGACTGGTCAGCCGCCTGCTCGAGGGCGAGCGGGCCGTCAGCATCGGTCGGTTCATCTCGCCGGGCATTGTCGAGCTCGAGTTCCGCGGACCCGACGGCCCGCGCCTGGTCACCACCTTTCACCTGCGGCAGGCCGAGACCGACACGGTCCGCGGTGTCGCGGTGCTTTCTGGGCCGAGCCGCCTCGGCCTGGGCTACCTCAAGGCCGCACTGTTCTTCCCGCTCTTCCGCCTCGCCGTGGAGCAGGACCAGCGCATCCTCTCGGCCGCCCACGCCCGCCGCCTGCAGTTTCCGGACATCCGGCAGATGTCGACCCCGCTCGACGTCATGCGCCCGCACATCGACGCCATCCTGGCCGGCCGCCGCCCGAGCGTCGCCGACGCGCCGGCCCGCCTGGTCATGTCGCTTTGAGCGCTTCTGGGAGGCCGGCCTGTCCGAGCGGCTCGCCGTTCCACTCGATGTCGTCGGTTGCCGCCTGCTGCAGGCTCTTGCCGGACCGCACCGCGACGCTGGCGATTTCGGCCAGCGCCAGCAGTTGCGGCAGCACGAACCCGCGGTCGCCGGGAAAGGCGAAGAGGTCGGCCATGCCCCGGAAATCCCGCCACCAGTCGCGTACCCCGCGCCGCCGCAGCGCCTCGCCCAGCCCGTAGACCAGCATGGCCAGCGGCGCCGCCAGCGTCCTCGTCTCGGTCGGCATTGCCGGGCGCCCCTCCAGCATCGCCTCGGCCAGCCCGTCGCCGGGACCGAAGAAGTGCACCCCGCTCACCGCCCGCGGGTTGCACTCGATGGCGTGAAGCGTGCCCTGGGCATCCCGCCGATAGTCGAATGAGAGTTGCCCGGTCCAGCCGGTCCGGTGCGCATACGCCGTGGCAAACTGCAGGGCCGCGCTGTCGTCGGCCGGAGCGAACGCGATGCCGGCACCGGCGCCGGCCCGGTAGCGCGGCCGATAGGCCGAGAACGCCAGCAGCCGTCCGCCCACCGCCACCCCGTAGCCGCAGATCTCCTCCCCGGGCAGATAGGTCTGCACGACCCATGGATCGGTCGGCAGCGGCACCACAGCGGCAGTTGCGTCCGGAGTCGGCCGCACCAGCACGCGCGACGCGAAACGCGACCAGGCCGGCTTCAGGACCCGGTCGCGCTCGTAGCCCAGCGCCCGCAACTCGGCCGCCGAGGTCACGACTTGCGTCGGGGGCGGCCCGCCGCCGAGATCGGCGCCATCGGCGGCGAACTGCCCCTTGTGGTGCGCCGCGGCGAGGGTTCCGAAATCCGGCGCGAACAGCGGGATCGCCTCCCCGCCGAGATCGCGCGCCGCGGCAAGGAAGAACACTTCCTCGCAGGTGGGCACCACCAGATCGATCCCCTCCTCGGCAATCAGCTCCGACACGGCCGCCGCATAGGCCGCAACGTTGCCGCGCGGCGACGGCAGCCGCCGGTAGGCCTGCTTCATCCGCGTTGCCGCCGCGATCGGGTACCGTTGCGAATCCGCCAGCAGCACGGCATGCCCCGCAGCATGGAACAGCCGCGCCAGATGCAGCGCCACCGGCGCCCGCGCCCCGGTGATCAGTACCCGCGCCATCAGCCCTGCACCCGACGTTCCACGCGGCGCAGCTTGCGCGCCGAAACCGTGAAGCCCGACACCCGCGAAAGCCGCAGTTCCGCCGTCACGCCCAGCCGGGCGAAGAGCCTGGCCAGCGCCGCCGCCGCTGCCGCCGCGGCCTCCTCCGGCAGCGCATCGCGCAGCGTCAGCTCGATCTGCTTCGGCCCCGTCTGTACCAGCCGGAAATCATCGATGCGCCGGTCGGCGTCGACCACCGCATTGCGCAGCACATCGGGCGTCACCACCACCTCGCCGCCTGGTCCGCACAGGGTCATGGCATCGTCCCGTCGCCCCTCGATGGCGGCGACCGCCCGCAAGGGTGAACCACACGCGCACGGGCTCGCGGCGAGCCGCAGCAGGTCGTTCATCCGGTAGCGCGCCATGGCCTGCGTCGAGCGGGTGAAGTCGGTGATGATCGGCACCACCAGGTCGCTGTCCGCCACCGGCTCGAACTCGAACTTCACCACATCTTCGCACAGGTGCAGCGTACCACGCGCGCAGGCGACGCCCAGCAGGCCCTCGGTCGCCATGTAGATCTCGCGCACCGTCACGCCAAAGCCCGTCTCGATCACCTCCCGGTCGAGCGGATCGAGCACTTCGGCCCCCGAGAACACCCGCCTGGGGCGGATCGCAACGCCGGCCTCGACCAGGTACCGCAGCACCCTGGGCGGCGCGATCACCGTGTCCGGCCCGAATGCCGCCACCTCGCCGGCGATATCGGCCAACCCGCGGTTGAGATCGAAGAAGCGCAGCGCGATGAGGCCGCTTCGCCCCGCCGCCTCGTAGAGCCGGGTATTGAGCGGCAGGATGAGCGCCACCCGCGCCCGGGCGAGCCGGCCTAGCGTCTTGGCCACGATGACTCCCAGCCACTCCCAGCGTTCGGCCTCCGAGATGACGAACAGCCCGCGATTGCCGCTGGTGCCGGTGCTGGCGCCCACGATGTAGCGCCCCACCCGCCCCGAACCGGTGAACGCCGTCCACCCCGCCGCCGCCGATACGCCCGCACCGTTGAAGGCGGCAAAGTCGGCCATCACCATGGCCTTGTCGGTCACCGGCAGGGATTCGAACGGGCCCTTCGCCCGCTCGCGGTAGAAGGGCACCCGCGCCAGCACCCGCCGCTGCCAGGACGCAAGTCGGCCGGATTGCCAGGCCATGACGTCGTCCCGCGTCCGCAACCGCCGCGCCAGCCACCGGGTCCGCAGGTAGGCGGCGACGAAGCGCCACGGGGCCAGCCGATCCGCGAGCGCACTCACGCGTCCACCCGCTCGTGACAGAACATCACCTCGCCGCCGGCCTCGGCGAATCGCCGGACCTTGGCCGCGCTCTCTCGCATCAGGTCTTCGTCGGCATAGACGAGCCGCGCCACCCCGCCGGGCAGCCGCCCCCCGAATACCGCCGCGCTCAGCCACTGCGTGTCGACTGCATAGAGCAGGGGCCGGTCGCGCTTCGGCCAGGCCAGGCCGAAATGCCCGAGCGCATGCCCAGGCAGGTCGATCGCCAAGCAGCTGCCGTCGCCGAACAGGTCCCACCCGACCCCGAGGCCGAGCGGCGCCTGTACCGCCGGTCGCTCCTCGATCGGCTCGAGCCGGCTCGCGAGGCCCGGCGGCAGCAACTCGGTGAACACCGCGTGCCGCAGGCGCTCGTGTCCGCGCATCGCGGCAATCCGGCGCCAGGCCGCACCGCTCGCAACGATCCGTGCGCTCGGAAAGTCGCGCAGCGCCGCCACGTGGTCGGGATGGAAATGCGTCAGGACGATCCGCGCGACATCGTCGGGCACGAAGCCGTGTCGTGCCAGCACCGCTGCCGGCAACTCGTCCCGCACCAGCCTGGGGCCGAGCACCATGCCGTACAGCTTGAGCATCGCGCTGCGGTCCGGTCCCTCGGTGGCAAGCGGCCCGTAGCCGGTATCGATCAGCACCGGCTTGCCCCGCGGATCGAGCATCAGCCCATAGCGCACCCCGATTGCGATGCGCCGCCAGCGGCCTCGCTTGAGCACCAGCCGTTCCGGCGCCAGGATCACCGCACTGTTGTGGAACTCCGGCCAGTTCATGGCGCCGCGATCCCCGCCTCGATGCCGATCCGCGGCCGCCAGCCCAGTTCGCGCGCTGCCCGCGAGATGTCGAGCGTCTGGCTGTAGGCCATGACGCCGACCGAATAGGCGGTCACCACCGGCTCGGGCCGGCCGGGCGTCAGCAGCGCCCGCGTCTCCAGCACCCGCGCGGCCAGCAGCGCCACCGCCACCGGCACGGCACGCCAGGCGACCGGTACCCCGGCGCGCAACGCCGCCAGTTCCGCGATCCGACGGACCGGGAGCGCCTCACCCCCGGAGACATTGTAGATGCGGCCGGCCGCCTGTGGCCCGGCCCGGAGGGCAGCGATGATTGCCTCGACCGCATCCTCGACATGGGTCAGGTCGGTCACTGCCTCGCCGCCGCGCAGCAGGGGCAGCGGCCCTTGCCGCGCCGCCCGCACCAGCCGCGGCAGCAACGTCGTGTCGCCCGGACCGAACAGGCCGCGCGGCCTCAGGACAACCGGCGACAGGTCGCCGGCCGCCAGCACCAGCTGTTCGGCCCGCCCCTTGCTTGCCGCATAGGCGTTGACCGGGCGGGGCAACGGGGCATCCTCGGAAACGCCGAACTGGTCCGCAAAGCGAAATCCGACGCTGGGAGAAGAGATGTGGACAAAGCGCCGAACGCCCAGCCGCCGCGCCAGCGTCAGCGCATTGGCGGTGCCGGTGACATTGGCCGCGACGAACGCCTGCCTCCGCCCCCAGTTGGAGGACAGCGCCGCCGCGTGCACGAATCCATCGGCGCCGGCCTCGGCGAGGGCATCGGCGGTGGCGAGGTCGATACTCCGGAACCGGACCCCGTCGTCGGCGAGCCGCGCGCCCGCCGCCGCATCGCGACCGAGGCCGATCACCTCATGCCTTTCGGCGACGAGGCGCCGGGCCAGATGCCCGCCGAGAAATCCGGTCGCCCCGCTCACCACCAGCCGCATCAGGCCACCAGCGCCAGGCCGCCGAGCGAAACGCCGGCACTGGTCCCCAGCATCAGCACCTTGGCTCCCGGCAGCATGCGCCCGGCTTGCCGCGCCGCGTGCAGGGCCGAGGGGAGCGAAGCCGCAATCTGGTTGCCGCGCTCGCGCATGATGTCGATCACCACGTCCGTGCCGAAACCCGACTTGCGCGCGAGATGGGCCAGCGCCCCGGGGCTCGCCTGGTGCGGCACCACGACATCGATCTCCCCGCGATCCCACCCGGCCGCCGCGAGCAGCCGGTCGAGAAACCGCGGAAATGTCCGCAGCGTCAGTCGGAACAGCGCTTCCCCCTCCATTTCGAAGATGGCGTTGCACGCAAACGCCTCGCGGTCGCCGGCGAAGTCGTATCGCGTGCCGCCCGAGCCGAGCCGGCAGGCGTCGTAGCCGGAGGGATAGGTCTCCATCGCCGCCGCCACCACTCCGGAGCCGCCGTCCCCTGCCGACAGTACCGCCGCCGCGGCACCATCGCCGAACAGGCCCGCCGTCTCGGGGGCACTCTCCCATGGCAGGGCTCGCGACGCGATCTCGGCGGATACGACCAGCCCCCGCCGATAGCGCCCGGTTCCGACCAGCGAGGCCAGCAGGTCCATCGCCGACAGGAAGCTGAGACAGGTGGAATTGATGTCGAACGCCGCTGCCGCACCATCGGCCATGCCGAGCTGCCGCTGGATCAGGGGGGCAGTCGCCGGAATCGACTGGTAGGGCACGGCCGCCGCAAACAGCACGACGTCGATCTCATCGGGGCTGCGTCCCGCATCTGCCAGCGCCGCTGTCGCCGCACGAACCGCGAGCTCGACCTGGTCCTCGGCTACGGCCACAGGACGGCTGAACACCCCGGTCCGCCGGAACAGCCAGCCCTCGGGCCGGCCGAGCCGTCGGTCCAGCTCCGAGCTGAGCCGCACCGTTGCCGGCAGCGCAACCCCCGTCCCCTCGATCCACATCGGCCGAAACGTCGAGCCCAACTGACCCTCCGACTCGCATCGCCCGCCCCTTGCTACATGTCACCAAACCGGTAGCGAGGTGAAGCCGTGGCAATGCCTCAGTTCAACATGATACCATCGGCCAGGATCGGCGGGGCCACCGCAGGCACCCAGCCGCGCGTTGTGACCTTGGCCCGCCTTGCCGGCCAAGAGTCGGCATACGCCGAGCGGCACGAGGCGCCGTCGCGGCCGAGGGCGCCGCCGACGGCGCCCGCAGTCCGGATCCGTTGCTCAGGTCCGGTTGGCGCCACTGGCTTTCATCAGGGCCCCCAGTTGGCGGGCAAGCGAGCGCCCCTCCAGCTGGGACAGCAGGTAGCCCTCGAGCGATACCGCGCGCTTCAGTTCCGTCAGGCTGCTGAACCGACCCGAGCGAGCCAGCTCGAACGCGCGTTCGAGCGCTGTTTTGTTCTGGTCCATGATTCAACCATAGGGGCATTCCGCACCCGCCGCCATAGGTGTCCCGGCAACGGGCCCGACACGCTGCCGGAAGCGGTCTCGCGGCGACACCGTCAGCCGGTCTGAACCTGTCCGTCGACCATGCGGATCTGGCGCTTGCAGCGGCCGGCGATGGTCTCGTCATGGGTCGATATCAGGAAGCTCGTGGCCTCCTCGCGGTTGATCTCGGTGATCAGATCCATGACGTAGGACGCGCTTTCGCGGTCGAGGTTCCCCGTCGGCTCGTCCGCCAGCACGAGTTCGGGCTGGTTCATCAGCGCCCGGGCGATGGCCACCCGCTGCTTCTGCCCGCCCGACAGCTTGGTGGCCGGAAAGTGCATGCGATCGGCGAGCCCGACCCGGTCGAGCAGTTCGGCTCCCCGCGCCCGGTCTGCCGCTGCCTCCCGACCGCGCCTCGCCGCTGCCGGAAACACGACGTTCTCGAGTGCGGTGAAGTCGGGGAGCAGGTGATGGAACTGGAACACAAAGCCGATGTGGCTGTTGCGGAACTCGGTCAGCGCCCGATCCTTCGCTCCGGCCAGTTCGAGCCCGAGCATGCGGTAGCTGCCGCTGGTGGGCTGCATCAATGTGCCGAGGATCGTCAGCAGCGTCGACTTGCCCGAACCTGATGGCCCCAGCAGCGCCACCATCTCGTGCGTGCCGATCGAAAGATCGAGCCCCTTGAGCACGGTCACCGCCGCCTCGCCTTCGTCGAAGCGCTTCACCAGCTGGCGCACCTCGATCAGCGGCGCACTCATTGCCCGATCACCGTCACCGGATCGACCCTGGCGGCACTGCGCGCCGGCCAGATCGAGGCGAGGATCGCGCCCAGGGTAGTGAGCAGGATCGCCGAATCATAGGCGCCCTGCCGGATGTCGATCGGAAAGCCGCCGGCCGATGCCAGTTCCGGCAGAGGGAATGGCGACAGGGCGAGGTAGCCCAGCCCGGCCCCGATCACCCCGCCGAGAATGCCGATCAGGGCGCCCTGGGCGACGAACACCAGCACGACGAAGCGGCGCGACGCTCCCATCGCCCGCATGATGCCGATCTCCGAACGCCGCCTGTACGTCGACAGCAACAGCGCACTGGCAACCCCGATGACGATGGTGACGAGCGCAAAGCCCTTGATCAGGTCGCCGGAGCGGCGCTGTGCCGTAAGCCCGTCGAGCAGTTGCTGGTTGGCCTCGGTCCAGGGCGTTGCATCGAGCCCTGTGCTGGCGGCGATCTGGCGCGCCACCTGCGGTGCCTGCTGCAGATCCGCGAGCTTGATCTCGATGCGCGAGATTCCTTCAGGCAGGTCGAACAGCACCTTGGCGGCACGGATCGACACATAGGCGGCCCGGTCGTCGAGGCTGGCGATGCCCAGGGCGAAGATCCCCCCCACCGTCATGTTGGCCTCATTGCCCCGGTCCGAGCGGATCCGCACCGTCTGGCCGACCCCGAGCCCCAGATTGTTCGCCAGTCCCCTGCCGACGAGAATGGTCGAGAGGTTGAGTTCGGTGCTGCCGGCCACGAGCCCGCGCGCGAGGTTCGCGATCGCCGAGATCTGGTCGGGTTCCATCCCCGTGACATTGACCGGCTCCAGCGCCTCGCCCTTGACCAGGAAGCCGTTGCCGGTGACCTCCTCGGCCACCACCGTCACCATCGGCATGGCGCGCAGCATCGGCACGATGGCCGTCGCGCCGCGGATCTGCGGCCGTTGTTCGTTGGAGGCCTGCGTCGCCATCAGCACCGAGGGGACCTCGCCGTACAGAGAGTACGGATTGCGCTCGCTCGGCGCGATGCTGATATGGGCGACGCTGCCCACCGTGCGGTCGATCAGGAAGACGGCGAGCCCCCCGATCAGCGCACTCATGAACACGAAGACGAACACCCCCACCGCAACGCCCAGCACCAGCAGCGCCGTCTGTGCCCGGTTGGCGGTGAGGTAGCGCCAGGCGATCTTGAGACCGTAGCTCATCAGGGTGCCCGGGCCGCCACCAGGGTCCCGTCGGCGACCTGCGCCGGATCGAGGATCACCTCGTCGCCGGCCGCGAGGCCGCCTGTGACGATCACCCGCCCTGCCGGCCAGTCGATGAACTCGATGTCGCGCCGTTCCGCCTTGCCCGCAACGATGACGCGCACATGGGGACGGCCGCGCTGGTCCGAGATTGCGGCGCGCGGCACGGTGATCGCATTCTCGACCTCGTCGACCACGATGTTGGTGGTGACAGTCAGGCCCACGGGAAGCGACAGCTGCCCATCCGCGGGAATGGGGATCCTCAGCTTCCGCCCGCCGGTCGAGGTGTCGACCGATGGCGACACGAACGCCACCCTCGCCTCGATGGTCCGGTTGAAGCCGGTAGGCTGCAGCCGGGCCTTCAGCCCGCGCCGGATCTCAGCCGCATAGAGCTCGTCCACCGTCGCCTCCACCTGCAGCTGGCTGAGGTCGGCGATCTGGTAGATGATGCTGGCACTGTCGACAACCTGCCCGGGGTCGACGCCGCGCGCCAGCACCGTGCCGGCGAACGGCGCGGTTATCACGTACTCCTGCAGCCGGCTCTGGGCCTGGTCACGCGCCGCCTTCAGCCGCTCCGCGTCCCGTGTCGCCGTTTCGAGCGCCAGCCGCGCGTCCTCTGCCGCCTTGCGTGAGATGGTATCGCCGAGGCTCTGCGCCCGATCGAAATCGAGCTGCGCCTGTCCCTGCTGCGCCAGCGCGGCATCGAGCGCCGCGGCCGTCTGCTGCACGGCCGATTGCTGCTGCGCGTCGTCGATGGTGGCAAGCACGTCGCCGGTGGCGACCGCATCGCCCTCCTCCTTGCCCAGCGACAGCAATTGCCCGCTGACCGTCGGACGAACGTCGATGGCCCTGCCCGGAATGATCCGACCATTGACCGCGAGCACCCGACTGGCCGGAGCTACCACCACGATTTCGGTCGCAACCACCTTCGGCCGGACCTCCCACGGCCGGCTGTATCCGGCCCAGCCGCCGGCCACCAGCACCGCCGCGGCTATCGCCAGCGGCCAGAACCTGGACCGCTTCGGCCGCAGAGCCCCGGCTCCAGCCCGTACCATACCTGCCCCCGAAGAAAGTGACCTTGCCGCGCAACTACGGCCCGGCGGCACGTACGGATCATCTCCTGGTGCAGCCAGGGGGTCTTGATGGAGATCAACACGGGCGCCGATCCGCGCGGCATTGTGCTGCCGCCGTCGGAGAACGTCTCGATGTTCAGGCTTCTGCTCACCGTCCTTGCCATCCTCGTGATCGCCGGTGCCGCACTCCTCGTCGGCGCCTACCTGCGGCTCTCGGCGGAGATCACCGGCGACATCGACCGCCTGCTCGCCGCGGCGGACAGCACGCCCGGTCCGGTCGTCACTGCCGCCATGCTGGCCGGCCTGCCCGAGCCGGCGCAACGCTACCTCACCCGTGCCGGAATCGTCGGCAGGCCGATCCCGCGGACCATCCGGCTCACCCAGTCGGGCCGCATCCGGTCGAGCAACGAGGCAAGCTGGATGGAACTCGAGGCCGAGGAGACCTACTCGGTAAGCCCGCCCGCTTTCGTCTGGCGCACCTGGCTGCCCAGCGCCGGGCTCCCGATCGCCCTCGGCCGCGACGCCTATCTGGACGGCGAGGGCTCCATCCTCATCAGGCTCCTTGCCCTGTTTCCCGTCGCCGATGAACAGGGCGACGCGTTGCGCGAGGCCGGGCTCATGCGCTTCCTCAACGAGATGGTGTGGTTCCCCGCCGCTTTCCTCGGTCCCAATGTCCGCTTCGGTTCGGACGGACCCGACTCCTTTGCCGTCACGCTCTCCGACCGCGGCCTGAGCGCCACGGCAACACTTTTCGTCGACCCGGACGGCCGCCTCGTGAACTTCCGGGCCCGGCGCTACAATACCAGCACGCGCAGCATCGAGACCTGGGAGACCCCGATGTCCGGCTATGGCAGTTTCGAGGGGCTGCAGCTGCCGGTCAGCGGCAGTGCCGTGTGGCGGCTGCCCGACGGCGATCTCACCTATATCGAGATCGACATCACCTCGCTGCGGTACGACGGAGGACCGCAATGATGCCCGCATCGGGGACCCACCGGCCGATCGTACCGCTGTTCCTGCTGCTCACCTTTGCCTGGGCCTGGCTGCTCTGGGGCTACTGGGTCGTCGCCATGCCGCCGGGCGGCCTGGTGATCAGTCCCGCATTCGTCGTCACGGCCCTGCTCGGCGGCTTTGCACCCTCTCTCGCAGCGCTCGCGGCGACCTACTGGCAGGCCGGTCGCCGCGGTCTCGCCACCCTCCTGCAGCCGCTCGGCGCGTGGCGCGTCGCACCGCCCCTGCTGGCCACGGCGCTCCTGCTCGTCCCCGCGGTCACGCTGCTGTCCGCCCTGCTCCAGCAGGTCGTCATCGGGCCGCTGAAATGGGCCGATCCTGCGCTGCTGCTGCTGGCGCTCCTCTGGCCGCTGATGGCGGCGCTGGGCGAGGAGATCGGCTGGCGCGGCCTGCTGCTGCCGCGACTCTCGGAACGTCTCGGGCTGCTGCCCGCCGCCCTTCTCATCGGCCTCATCTGGGGCGTCTGGCACCTGCCGGCCGATTTCGTCGGCCTCAAGGGCTATGGCGACTGGTTCTGGCTCGCCTTTTTCGTCAACGGCCCCTACGTGCTGACCGCCCACTCGGTGATCATGGCCTGGCTCTGGACGCGGACGGGGGGCAGCCTGCTGGTCGCCGTCCTGTACCATTTCAGCGTCACCGCCAGCGCCATCCTCGGCCCGAGCGCCGGCACGGAGGGCCCGGGCGGCGTGGCTGCCGCCGCGCTCGGCGCGACGCTGCTCTGGCTGGTGGCCGGCGCTCTGATCGTCCTCCGCCGTCGGGACTTCCGCTGAAATGACATTTCAACACTAGCCGCCGCGGCGAAAAGCGGGTTTACCTCGGCCCCATCCGGAACAGGTGCCGGCGTGCTAGCCATTGCGGCTCGCCCGGCTGGGAGAGTCCGGCGCTGCGTTGAAAGGAACAACAACATGAAGCTCGAAACCATCGCGCTCCATCACGGCTATACCCCGGAGGCAACCACGAAGGCGGCGGCGGTCCCCATCTACCAGACCACCTCCTACACCTTCGACAATACCCAGCACGGCGCGGACCTGTTCAATCTCGCGGTCCCCGGCAACATCTACACCCGCATCATGAACCCCACGACCGCGGTGCTCGAAGCCCGCGTCGCCGAGATGGAAGGCGGCATTGCCGGCCTCGCCCTCGCCTCGGGCATGGCGGCGATCACCTACGCCATCCAGACCATCGCCTCGGCCGGCGACAACATCGTCTCGGTCAGCCAGCTCTATGGCGGCACCTACAACCTGTTCGTCCACACCTTCCCGCGCCAGGGCATCGAGGTCCGCCTCGCCGACCAGGGCGATTTCGACGGGCTCGAGAAGCTCATCGACAGCAACACCAAGGCGGTGTTCTGCGAGTCGATCGGCAATCCGGCCGGCAACGTCGTCGACATCGAGCGCCTGGCCCGGATCGCCCACGAGCACGGCGTGCCGCTGATCGTCGACAACACGGTCGCCACCCCGTACCTCTGCCGGCCGATCGACTTCGGCGCCGACATCGTCGTGCACGCCCTCACCAAGTATATCGGCGGCCACGGCAACTCGATCGGCGGCATCATCATCGACTCGGGCAAGTTCGACTGGAAGGCCAACAAGGCCCGCTTCCCGCTGCTCAACGAGCCCGATCCGTCCTATCACGGCGTCGTCTATACCGAGGCCCTGGGGCCGGCCGCCTTCATCGGCCGCGCCCGCGTCGTGCCGCTCCGGAATACCGGCGCGGCGCTCTCCCCGCACAATGCCTTCCTCTTCCTCATGGGCCTCGAGACCCTGGGCCTCAGGATGGAGCGCCACTGCGAGAACGCCGAGAAGCTCGCCGCCTGGCTCGCCCGGCACCCCAAGGTCACCTGGGTGAACTATGCCGGCCTGCCCGACAGCAAGTACAACGCCACGGCCAAGAAGATCGCCAAAGGCAAGGCCTCCGGCATCATCAGCTTCGGCATCAAGGGCGGTGCCGCCGCCGGTGGCCAGTTCATCGACGCGCTGCAGATGATCTTCCGGCTGGTCAATATCGGCGACGCCAAGTCGCTCGCCTGCCACCCGGCCTCGACCACCCATCGCCAGCTCGGCCCCGAGGAGCTGAAGAAGGCCGGCGTCTCCGAGGACATGGTGCGACTGTCGGTCGGTATCGAGCACATCGACGACATCATCGCCGATGTCGAGCAGGCCCTCGCCAAGGCCGGGTGACCACACGGGTCCCAGGCTCTCGATCCTGCCTTCTCCCCGCGTGGGGGGAAGGCACCTCACATACAAGCGTACCGCCATGCCCCCCACCGGCACCCGCCTGCACCCCACCGGCCGTCTGATCCCCGCCGATCTCGACGAGCAGAAGGTCCGCGCCGTGGTCGACCTGTTCTATGCCCGTGCCCGCGCCGACGATGTCATCGGACCGGTGTTCAACCGCGTCATCGCCGGCCCCGACTGGCCGGAACACCTCGCCACCATCACCGACTTCTGGTCCTCGATGCTGCTCGGCACCGGCCGCTATGCCGGCCGTCCGATGCCCAGGCACCTGGCACTGCGCGAGCTCGGCGACGCCCATTTCGCCCGCTGGCTCAGCCTCTTCCGCGCCACCGTCGAAGAGCTCTGCTCGCCCGAGACCGCCGCGCTCTTCGTCGATCGTGCCGAGCGCGTCGCCCACAGCTTCCGCATCGGACTCGCCATCAGCCGCGGCGAGGACTCGACCCGGATCGAGATCCTGCGCGCCCCCTGACCGGCGCGACCTTCGGTCGGGTTGCCCGCGCTGCGTCGCGCTGCTTCACTTGGGGGCAGGCACCGCTTTGGTATCGCACAAGCCCTCGGCCTTTGGTCTCCCTCTCCCTTGCGGGGAGGGGACAGGGGTGGGGGTGCAGACGTCACCGGGCAAGGGGCAGCACAGGACAGAAGAGCAAACAGGCTCGGTGACACGAGGGAACCATGACGACCATCAGCATTTCCGGCGCCGAAACCCATCGCCACGCCGCCCGCCGGCTGCGTGAGGCCTTCCCGGCCTCGACCCTCGTCGACGGCGACATCGCCATCTCCCTCGTCCTCGATTCCTCCCTCGCCGAGGGCGAATACCGCATCGCCGCCGGCGGTGCCGTGATCGAGATCGCCGGCGGCCCCTTCTCCGGCGTCATCTACGGCGCCGAGGAGCTGATCGCGCGAAGCGCCACCGGCCTCGACCCGGCCGCCTTCGCTTCCCCCGTCACCGGCAAGCCCGGCCTCGCCTACCGCACCTTCTGGACCTGGGACCATTCGACCAACTGGGAACTTTCCCAGATCGGCCAGCAGGAGATCGGTGTCTTCAATCCGTTCCAGAAGCCGCCCTCGGGCTTTCTGGCCGACTACCGGCGCCTCGTCGATTTCTGCTCGAGGAACCGCATCGCCGCGATCGTCATCTACGGCTTCCTGCGCGACACGCACGGCGGAATCGAGGCGGCCCAGGAACTCTGCCGCTATGCCAACGAGCGTGGCGTGCGCATCTGCCCCGGCATCGCCATCGGCGCCTATGGCGGCGTCTACTGGGAGGGCCGGCACCGCTACAACCTCAAGACCTGGCTCGACGCCAACCCGCAGCACGCCGCGAAGATGGAAAAGGACATCGGCTTCCAGCTCGCCGACCTCGCCTTCCCGCTCAATTTCCCGCATTCCGATTTCACCGTCACCGCCTGCCCCAGCGCTCCCGAGACCATGGACTGGATGGAGGAGGCGGTGAGCTGGCTCGCCGAGACCTTCGAGATCGGCGGCATCAACATCGAGAGCGGCGACTACGGCGTCTGCGGCTGCGAGAAATGCGTCGCCCGCCGCCGGAACGATGCCGAGGCGGCCCGGCGCAAGGATGCGCATGGCGACAGCTGGTCCCATACCGACATGGCAACCAACTTCCCGCGCCTCTATCGCGCCGCCAAGGCGAAGCGCCCAGATCTCTGGGTCTATTGCGAGATGCAGTGGGATAACCTGCTCGATCCGGTCGCCGTCGAGGCGCAGCAGAACTTGCCGCATGGCGGCATCTACCAGCACACCGCCAACAAGAGCTTCTGGAAGCGCCTGCGGACCGAGTTGCGCCGCGACTATGTCGCTACCCTGCCGACCCAGCCCAACGTGCTCCGCTGCCAGTTCGCCTGCCAGTGGAACGGCGACGAGCGGACCGAGCGCTATGCCTTCAACGCCCGCACCTTCGCCGACATGGCCACGCGGGGTGCTGAACTGGGCATGGAGGGCCTCACCGTCTGGGGCGAGCCCTCCGACTATTTCGGCACCGTGGAACTGAGCTACCTCGCTTTCGCCCGCTTCTCGTGGGATCCCTCCCTCACCTGGGAGCAGTTCATCACCGGCGACCTTGCCCCGCTTCTGGGGGGCGAGGCCCGCGCCCGTCGCTTCGTCGATATTGCCGAGGAGGTCGACGCCAACCAGACGCTGCCGGTGGCCCGCCTCTCGGACCTGCAGGCCGAGGCTCTTGCCACCATGGCCGGGCTGGACGGCGAGCCGGCGCGGCGTTGGCTCACCCTGGGAGAACAAATCGCCCGCCGCCGCTTCATGGGCCGCTAGCACCCCGGCGCCTGCCCGTTCCCACGCCAGCCTGCCCGGATTCTCCGCACCGGGCGGCGGCCACGCGACGAGACTGTGCGGCAAGCCGCTCAGGCCATTGCACATTGGCCGCTGGCATGTGAATTGCCCTGCTCAGGCGTGGCGGGAGACGTCCGGGGCGACAGATGCGCCCATTCCTGCCCTGGAGCCGACCATGGCCGACCCTCAAGCCGACCTCCTGTCCATCGTCGTGGTGGGAGCCCACCTTTCGGGCCTGCCGCTCAACCACGAGCTGACCGGCCCCGGCGGCAGCCTTCTCCGCCGGGCCCGCACTGCGCCCGACTACCGGCTCTATGCGCTGCCCGGCACCACCCCGCCCAAGCCCGGCCTACAGCGCGAGCCCGGCTTTGCCGGCCCCGGGATCGAGGTCGAGGTCTGGCAACTGCCCACCGAGGCCTTCGGTCGCTTCGTCGCGAAGATCCCCGCCCCGCTGGGCATCGGCAAGATCACGCTCGACGATGGCAGCGCCGTATCGGGCTTCCTCTGCGAGGCCCACGCACTTGTCGGTGCCGAGGAGATCACCGGCTACGGCGGCTGGCGTGCCTATCTTGCCGCCAGGCTCGGCTGACCCGGGGACCGGTGTGCCACCCGCTGGACCTTGCACCCTGGCACGGGCAATGATCCGGTCGGCTGCTGCAGTCGATTGCCGCACGGAGGATTCCGCATGACGCTCTATGCACTCGATGACCGGGTCCCACGCCTGCCCGCCGGTTTTTCCTTCATTGCCCAGAGCGCCATTCTCGTCGGCGACGTGATCATCGAGGAGGATGTCGGCATCTGGTTCGGCGCCGTGCTGCGTGGCGACAACGAACCGATCAGCGTCGGCCGCGGCAGCAATATCCAGGAGCTTTCCGTGCTCCACACCGACATGGGCTATCCGCTCGTCATTGGTGAGGGCTGCACCATCGGTCACCGCGCTATCCTGCATGGCTGCAGCATCGGCGCCCACTCGCTCGTCGGCATGGGCGCCGCCGTCCTCAACGGCGCCCGTATCGGCCGCAACTGCCTCGTTGGTGCCAATGCGCTCGTCACCGAGGGCAAGGACATTCCCGAAGGCAGCCTCGTCGTCGGCATGCCGGCCAAGGTCGTGCGCCCGCTCACCGAGGCCGAGATCGCCGGCCTCGAACGCTCCGCCACCCACTATGTCGAGAACGCCCGCCGCTTTGCCGCAGGACTGCAACGGATCGGGTGACAGCCTCGATGGCGGCACGCGGCGTCAACTGGTGACGGTGCAGCGATACAGGGCAAAGCCCAGTCGCGCGGCAGGCCTCGGCGCCCCCCATATCTCCAGTTGCGCCGGAGGCAGTATCCCGAACTTCGGGTCAAAGCGCGGATCGCGGAGGCTGCCTATCGCCCAGCGGCGCCGCCGGCTCCTTCCTACGCTGCCCCGAGGTCGATCGCCGTGATGTGCCAGCGTCCCAGGTTGGCCGTGTAGAGCGTGTTGCCCTTGAGGGCGATGTTCGTCGGGTGCGCCATCACCGTCGCCGCCGGGTCCTCGATCAGCGTCTCGAGCCCGCCGCCGGGCCGGACCCGGTAGATCCGGCTCGGTTCATAACACGATATATAGAGCGTCCCGTCCGGTGCGAAGGCGAGCCCGTCCGGCACGTTGTCGACGCCGCTCACCGCCACCCGCGCCGCTCCCGCCGAGCCGTCGGCGTTGATCGGCACATAGCTGACCTGGCTGCGGTCGCTCTCCACCACGTAGAGCCCCTGGCCGTCCGGCGCCATGGCCATGCCGTTGGCGAAGTCCATCGGCGAGGTGCTCCACACCCCGCCTTCTCCGGTCCTGAGGTCATAGCGGAAGATGCCCGGCCCGATATTGTTGTTGCCGCGGCTGTCGGAGACGTAGAGCGCGCCCCGCTGCTCGTCGACCACCGGATAGTTGGGCACGAGGATGCCGGAACTGGCGAACTTTTCCACGGCACCGCTCCGCGCATCGTAGCGGAACACCGCTGCGTGCTTGAGGTCGCAGATGTAGCAGTTGCCGGCGCTGTCGAAGGCGATCCCGAGCGCAAAGCCGTTGGTCGTTCCCATGCGGGTCACCCGGCTGCCATCCGCCTCGATTCGCAGCAGGTCGCCCCATTCCGTGCCGCACCAGATCGAGCCGTCAGCATGCACCGCGACGCCCTCCGGGTGCGCCACCCGCGGCTCGGTGAAGATGCCGTCGAAGAACACCCGTGCTGCCGTCTTGCTCAGGACATTTGGCATCCCTGCCTCCTCCGCCTCAGAGGCTCTCCGCCTCGATCCGATAACGCGTTATGAACAGCTCGCCGGCCCGGAACGCGCGGGCCGTCGGCGTCCCCGCTTTCGCGATGGGATTGTCCGCCACTGCCGTCGCCGGGCCGAGCCCGAACGGCGAGCAGATCGGCTCCATGCCGAGCGCCACGTGCCGCCCGCTCCAGGGCGCCGCCTGCCGGCCGCGGTTCGAGTACCAGAGCAGCAGGCTCGGGAAATGCTCGGGGTTCCATTTGAGCCGCACCCGATAGCCCTCAGCCTCGTTGGCCAGCGCCACCTCGCCCGCGATGTCGTTGAGCTGCAGCAGTTCCTCGGTGTCGACGGCCAGCGGCACGCGGCTGGCATCGGTGGTGCCGCCGGCCCGTGCCGGCACCATCGAGAGGTCGGCGAACCGCGCATCGAACGCAGACACCTCGCGCCCCGGCTCGACACTGCCCGGGTAGGTGCGCCCCTCGCGGAACCGGCCCGGCTCGATCCGCGCCCCGCCCGCCACTGTCGGCAGGCGCAGCGTCGGATGCAGCCCCATCGGCAGGCGGCAATCGTGACGCACCCGGACGGTGAGCGTGATGTCCACCCCCGGCGCCTTCGGGTCGGGCGTCACCGTCCGCTCCAGCCGTTCGATCGGGTTGTCCTGGGGATAGTCGATCGAGAGCCTGAGGCTGCCCGCAGCGGCCGGCTCCCAGGTCCAGCCATGGTTCGAGCTGTGCCCGTGTACCTCTTCATCCGCCGCCGCCGGCTCCATCAGCCTGGCCCAGGCCTCCGGCGCGCCGTCGCCCGGCACCGAATAGCCGAACGGCACGCAGGGCCACTCGCCCCTGAGCCGTTGCAGGATCCCCGGCAGGTGCTCGGTTCCCGGCGCACCGGCCCAGGGCGACACCTGCATCGGGCTCACCTGGCGCCCGTCGGCGAGCAGGAACGTCACCGGCGCCAGCATCGCGGCGTGTCGCTGCACCGTCAGCGCGCCATGCGCCCAGCCCAGCCCGCGAAACCCGTCCTCATTGCTCATGCCGAGCCTCCCTTCGCCTTGCCGGCCGCCCGTTCGGCGCTCTTGCGCGCAAAGGCCTGCACCCGCTCCTGCCCCGTCTCGCTGCGATAGAGCGCCGTCACCAGCGCCTGCTCCGCCGCGAGGCCCTTGTCCATTTCGCCCGCCGCCGCCATCGCGGTCAGCTGCTTCAGCCCCTCGATCGCCGGCGCCGGTTCCGCCGCGATCGCCTCGGCCAGCGCCAGCGCCCGCTCGAGCAGCGCCTCGGCCGGCACGATCTCGTTGACCAGGCCGCTCGCCACGAAGTCTTCCGCCGACACGATCGCACCGGTCATCAACAGGAAGCTGGCGCGGTTCCGCCCGAGCTTGACGACGCTGCGCTGCGTCCCGCCGCCACCCGGCACCAGCCCGATCTTGATTTCGGGCAGGCCCATCTTCGCCCCCGTCGCGGCGACGACGAGGTCGCAGCACAGCACCAGCTCGAATCCGCCGCCGAGCGCGAAGCCGTTGACCGCGGCGATCACCGGTTTGCGGTTCTCCTCGACGCTGCGATACATCCAGGCGCCGCGCTCCTGGAAGGCGTCGAATTCCGGCCCGGTCTGCGCCGCGTATTCCTTGATGTCGGCTCCCGCCATGAAGCCCCGGCCCTCGCCGGTCAGAACGATCGCCCCGATCCCGGCATCGGCCGAGAGCGACTCCATCGCCGCGATGATCTCGCCCTGCATCGCCCGGTTCATGGCGTTGAGCTGGTCGGCCCGCCGGAAGGTGACCAGCGCCACCCGCCCGCGCCGCTCGACCGTCAGCGTCTCGAACGCGGCCATGCTCACGCCTCGGCCACCGTCATGTCGCCGCTCGCCTCGAGCGCGGCGATCGCCTCCGCCGGAAGCCCGAACTCGGCGAGGATCTCGCGTCCGTGCTGGCCCACCAGCGGTGCCGGTCGCTCGATCGTTGCCGGCGTCTCGCTCATCTTTACCGCCGGCGCCACCACCCGCACCGTTCCCGCCCGCGGGTGTTCATAGGATGTTATCATACCCATGAACCTGACCTGCGGATCCTCCGACGCCTGCCGGATGTCGTTGACTCCGGCGCACCAGATATCGGCGGCCAGGAGCTTGTCCAGCAGCTCGTCCTTGGCGAACTTGCGCGTCTCCGCGTTCACCTTCTCCCACACCTCGTCGCGCTTCTTGAACAGCGTCTCGAGATCGTCGTAGACCGCAAGCTGCGGCGCCCCGAGCGTGTCGTAGAGCGTCTTGAACGGGCTCATCGCGATCGAAACGTACCCGCCGTCGCGGGTCTCGTAGATCCCGAACGGCGCCTGCATGCCGGGATGCCCGATGCCCGAGTTGGGTCGCACGAAGTCCTGCCCGAGGTTGAGCACGCCGACGAATTCCTGCCCCAGATGCGCCAGCAGCCCGGCCAGCAGGTTCACCTCGATCTTCTGCCCCTTGCCGGTCCTCTCGCGATAGTAGAGCGCCGAGAGGATCCCGTAGACCATGTTCATCGCGCCGATCTGGTCGGCGAGCCCCGCCCCCGCCGGGATCGGTGGCCCGTCGCCGCGCCCGGTATTGGCCGAGAGCCCGGCAAGGCCCTGGATCAGCATGTCCTGCCCCGGCCGGTCGACATAGGGCCCGGCCTCGCCATAGCCCGAGCCCGAACAGTAGATGATGCGCGGATTCACCGCCTTGAAGTCGTCATAGCCGTAGCCGAGCTTGGCGAGAACGCCGGGGCGGAAGTTCTGCACCACCACGTCGGCCTTCCCGGCCATCTCCATGATGATCTCGTGCACCCGACGGCTCTTCAGGTTCAGCGCGATCGAGCGCTTGTTGCGGTTCCAGGCGAGAAAGTTCGGGCTTTCCGAACCGCCTACCCACTTGGCGAAGAAGGTCATGGTGCGGAACATGTCGCCGCCGCCCGCCCGCTCGATCTTGATGACGTTCGCCCCCATGTCGGCGAGCAGCTGCGTCGCGAACGGCCCCTGCAGCAGGTGGCTGAAATCGAGGATGGTGACGCCTTCGAGGGCCTTGTTCATGGCAATCGATACCTGGTTATGACTCTAGACGAGGTCGGGTACATAGCGCGGCGCGGCGGTCAGCCCGCCATCCACCTTGAGATCGATGCCGGTGGTGAACCCGGCCGCGTCGCTGGCCAGGTACACCGCCGCCTCCGCCACTTCCTCGGGAAACCCGATTCGCCCGATCGGGTGCATCTTCACCCAGGCCCGCGCCACGTGCTCGCCCAGTTCGCGGATCACCTGCACGTTCATCGGCGTGTTGATGGTCCCCGGCGAGATCGAATTGATGCGCACGTTGTGCGGCCCGAACTCCACCGCCATCTGCCGGCTCATCGACATCACCGCACCCTTGGCGCCGGCATAGGCGGTCCAGCCGTCGAGCCCGATATGCCCCTGCGCCGAAGCCATGTTGATGATCGAGCCCGACTTCTGCCCGATCATGTGCGGCAGGGCATGCTTGCAGCCGCGGAACACGCTGGTCAGGTTGATGTTGATCAGCTTGTGCCACTGCTCGTCGGTCATCTCGTGGACCGGCATGCCGCCGATGGCGATCGCCGCGTTGTTGACCAGCACGTCGATCCGCCCGGCCTTCGCCACCGCGCCCTCGATCAGCGCCTTGATGTCGGCGTCCGACCCCACGTCGCAATGCACGTACTCGGCCTTGCCGCCCGCCTTGACGATGGCCTCGGCTGCGGCGCGACCCTTTCCGTCGTCGATATCGGAGAGGAACACCGTCGCCCCCTCGCGCGCCATTGCCTTGCTGATCGCATGTCCGATGCCGTCGGCACCGCCGGTCACCACCGCGACCTTGCCCTCGAGACGTCCCATGATCTTGCTCCCTACTGCCGGCGGCGCTTCAGTTCGTCGAACGCCACTGCCGCGATGATGATGAGGCCGGTGATCACCAGCTGCCACTCGGTGGCGATGTTGAGCATGCCCAGCCCGTTGGAGAGAAAGGCGAGGATCAGCACTCCGAGCGCCACGCCCAGAAGGCTCCCCACCCCGCCGGCGAGGCTGACCCCGCCCAGGACCACGGCGGCCACCACCTGGAACTCGAATCCGAGCCCGGCGACGTGCACCGCCGAGCCGAGCCGCGAGGATAAGAGGATGCCGGAAATGCCGGCGAGCAGCGAGCAGATCACGAAGGCGGCGAACTTCAGCCGCTTCACGTTGTAGCCGGCAAGCCGGGCCACCTCGGGGTTGCCGCCCACCGCATAGATCTGCCGCCCGAATGGCCGGTGCCGCATCAGGTAGACGAACGCCACCAGCAGCACCAGCGCCACCAGTGCCGGATAGGGCACGGTGCCGAGCAGCCGGCCGTTGCCCATCTGGTAGAAGCTCTCGAGCTGCAGGTCGTCCGAGATCGCCCTCTGCCCGGTATACAGATAGATGCCGCCGCGGATGACGAACATCGTGCCGAGCGTCACGATCAGCGAGTTGATCCCGAGATAGGCCGCGAGGTAGCCGTTGGCGACGCCCACGCCGAGCGCCAGCAGCAGCGCCGCCGCCATCCCCAGTTCGAGCGAACCAGTCTGGTTCATCACCACCACCAGCGGGATGCCGACTGCGCCCACCAGCGAGCCGATCGACACGTCGATCTCGCCGGCCAGCACCACGACACCGATGCCGATGCCGGCGATCATGGCGAGCGAGGCCTGCCCCAGCACATTGGTGATGTTGCGCGTGGTGAGGAACGTCCCCGAGGCAAACGAGAAGAAGACGATCAGCGCCACGAGGCACACCAGCAGCACCGTCTCGTTGCGCCGGAACAGCGCCCGCAGCAGCTCGGTTGGGCGCTTCGGCCCCGCAGCGGCCGAAAGGCTAGGCGATTGCGGCATTGAGTATGGCCTCCTGCGTTGCCCCCTCGCGGTCCATCACCGCCGTGATCCGGCCCTCGGCCATCACCGCGATGCGGTCGCTGAGCCCGAGCAGCTCCGGCATTTCCGAGGTCATCATGATCACCGCCAGCCCCTCGCCGGCCAGCCGGTCGATCAGCGCGAAGATCTCCGACTTGGCGCCCACGTCGATGCCGCGGGTCGGCTCGTCGACGACGATCACCTTGAGACCCCGCATCAGCCAGCGCGCCAGCAGCACCTTCTGCTGGTTGCCGCCCGAGAGGTTCTTGATCTGCTGGTTGAGCGACGGCGTCTTGACCCGGAAGCGATCGACGAACTGCTGCACGGCGCTGCGCTCGCGCCCCTCGTCGACGAACCCGGCCCTGGCGAAGTCCTCGAGCGCGGCAAGGCTGGTGTTCTGCAGCACCGGCAGTTCCAGCATCAGTCCCTCGGACTTCCTGTCCTCGGTCAGCAGCCCGATGCCGAGCGCGACGCCGGTCCGCGTGTTATGGGGCACCAGCGGCGTCCCGCCGATGCTGATCCGCCCGGTGCGGATCGGATCGAAGCCGACGATCGCCTTGGCCAGTTCGGTGCGTCCGGCCCCCATCAGCCCGAAAAAGCCCAGCACCTCGCCGGCCTTGGCCTCGAAGCTCACGTCCTTGAGCTTGTCGGTCGAGAGCCCCTCGACCTTCACCACCACATCGCCGCGCGCCGCGCCGCGCTCGCGTGGAAACAGGTTGTCGATCTTGCGCCCGATCATGTCCTGGATCAGGCTCTCATGGGTGTGTGCGCCGATCGGCCTGGTCGAGATGTGCCGCCCGTCGCGCAGCACCGTCACGGTGTCTGCGATCTCGAACACCTCGTCGAGCTTGTGCGTCACGTAGAGCACCGCGATGCCGAGCCCGGTCAGCCGCCGGATCACGGTGAACAGCAGCGCCACTTCATTGGGGGTGAGCGAGGAGGTCGGCTCGTCCATCACCACGATGCGCGCCTCGTGCGCCAGCGCCCGGGCGATCTCCACCATCTGCTGCTGGCTGACCGGCAATTGCCCAACCTTGGCAGCGGGATCGACGTCGAAGCCCAGGCGCGCAAACAGCGCCGCGGCCTCCTTGCGGATGGTCGACCAGCGGATCGACCCCAGCCCGTTGACCGGATACTCCTCGAGGAAGATGTTCTCGGCGACGGTGAATTCCGAGATCAGCGCGATCTCCTGGAACACCACCTTGATGCCCGCCCTGAGTGCGTCGCGCGGCGAGCGCAGATCGGCCTCCGCACCGCCGATGCGCACCGTGCCGGCGTCCCGCTGGTAGACTCCGGCGAGGATCTTGATCAGCGTCGACTTGCCGGCGCCGTTCTCGCCCATCAGGGCGTGGACCTTGCCCGGCTCGAGCGTCAGGTCGACATTCTCGAGCGCCAGGACGCCCGGGAAGCGCTTGCCGATCCCGGCCATCTCGAGGGCCGGACCGGCGGGCCGCACCACGGCGGCGGTGGCGGCGTCAGCGGGCATTGGCGCGGCTCCGGATCAGGTCGAGATAGGTCGCGACGATGATTACGACACCGGGCACCACCATCTGCAGGTTCTGGTCCCAGCGCAGAATGATGATGCCGTTGTCGATCACCTTGAGGACCAGTACCCCGAGGAGCGTGCCGATCAGCGTTCCGCGCCCGCCGAGCAGGCTGGTACCCCCCAGGATCACGGCGGCGATCACCGTCAGCTCGAAGCCGCGCCCGGCAGTGGGCTGGCCGGCATTCATCAGCGAGGTGAGGATCAGTCCGGCAAGCCCGGTGAGCAGCCCGGTGACCACGAACACCAGGAGCTTCAGCCGCTCGGGCCGGATACCCGAGAGCCGCGCCGCCTTCTGGTTGGCGCCCACCGCGTAGATGTAGCGGCCGATCGTGGTGTAGCGCAGCACGATGAACGCCGCGACGAACACCACGGCGGCGATGATCACCGGGATCGGCACCGGCCCGACATAGCCGGTCGAGATCTCGGTGAAGGCGACCTGCTGGTGCTTGTTCTGCACCGCTTCGCGCGAATAGAGAAACACGCTGCCCTGCAGGATCATCATGGTCGCGATCGTCGCGATCAGCGAATTGACCCTGAGGCGGGTGACGACGAGGCCGTTGAACAGCCCCACCGCGCCCCCGAACAGGATGCCCGCAAGCACCCCGAGCGCCACGCTGCCCGTCTTGTTGGTGACATCCATCGCCACGACGCCGGAGAAGGCCAGCGACGCGCCCACCGACAGGTCGACCTCGGCCGCGATCAGCAGCATGGTCATGCCGGCCGCCACGATCAGCACCAGCGAGCACTGCCTCAGGATCGCGATGATGTTCTCGACCGAATAGAACTGCGGCGAGCCCAGCGAGATGCCGATGCACAGCAGGACCAGCAGGCCGAGCAGCACGATCTGGCTGTTCTCGGCGAGCCTGCCGAGGACGGGCGCGGGTTTGGCCGCTTGGGTGGTTTCGCTCATCTTCTGCCCGGACAATCGAAAGAGGCCGGGATGCCCAGGAGAGGCACCCCGGCCAGGCCTTGGGAGGCTAGCTTATAGGTCGGCGGCCGTCTTCATGCACTTGTCGGCCGGAACCACGGCATTGACCGTGTCCCAGTTGATCGTGCGGGTGGTGCCTTCGACTGAGTAGTACTGCTTCCAGCTGTCGGTGCCGACCATCGGGGTGGTCGGCGACACGATGTGCGCCGGCACGGCTTCGTTGTTGAACAGCTTCACGGCCGCATCGATCGAGGTGAAGCCCACCTTCTCGGGGAACATCGCCGCTTCGATCTGGTAGCTCGGCTCGGTCGCCATCATGTTGATGAAGCCCAGGCCTTCGCCGCCGGTGCCGACGACCAGCAGGCCGTCCTGCGACTTGCCGGCCGCCTTCCAGGCCTGCAGGCCGCCCTGCGAGGACGAGTCGTTGATCCCGTAGATGATGTTGATGTCGCCGTTCTGGGCGAGCGCGGCGGCCGAGACTTCCAGCGAGCGGTCCGGATTGCCGCCGCCGTCGAGGTCATGCACCATGGTGGCATCGGGCAGGATGGTCTTGAGGCCATCCATGAAGCCATTGGAGCGCAGCACCGTCGCCGAGAGCAGCGGCAGGCCGACATTCATCACCTTGGCCACGCCGCCGAGCTTGTCGCGGGCATATTCGCCCGCCGCGACACCGGCATGGTAGCCCGTGTCGTAGTCGCAGATGGCGACCATCGTGGTCATGCCGGAGACGGGGTTGCCCTCGAGCACGAGCGGCACGCCATCCTCCTTGGCGCGGCGGACGAGCGGCACGGCGCCTTCCTCGTTCACCGGCGTGATGATCAGCACGTCGACGCCCTGCGCCATGAAGTCTTCGGCGGCCGAGACCATGCGGGCGACGTCGAGATTGGCGTCACGCACCTCGAACTCGATGCCGAGCTGGCCGGCACGGTCCTGCATGCCCTTGATGACGTTCTGGTACCACTCGTGCGTGGCGTAGTTCGTCACGTAGCCGATCTTCTTGGGCGTTTCGGCGGCGATTGCGGATGCGGTCATGACCGCGAGCGCGGCCGAGGTTGCGAGCAGGCTGGCTAGAAATTTCGTCACTGTGATCCTCCCCATTCGGGTCCTTTGCGGCCTGGTCCTGCCCGGCCGGCGGCGCATCTCGCCCCGTTCCTGCAGCCATCGCCGTCCACCGGCCATTGACCGGATGCGGCTACTAATATATTAGTGAGCATCACTTGTCCAGCGCTCGAGGCGCGGCTGCTACGAATGTTTGAGAACTCGCCACCGCCGACGCTGCGACCGCGCTCGACCGCTCAGAACGTCTATGAGCTGTTGCGCGGCGACATCGTGCTGGGCGTGCTCAAGCCGCTCGAGGCCATCCGCGAGGCCGATATCGCCCAGCGGCTGGGGGTCTCCCGCACCCCGGTGCGCGAAGCTCTGCTGCGTCTTGCCAATCTGGGGCTGGTCGACATCTACCCCCAGTCCGGCACGCGCGTGGCCCCGATCCGGCTCGAAAAGGTCCGCGCCGCGCAGCTGATTCGCGAGGCCGTCGAGGTCGAGGTGGTGCGCCGCGCCTGCCGCACCATCACCGCGCGCCAGCTCGATGGCCTGAAACACCTCCTCGAGGATCAGACCGTCGCCTTCGCCCGCGGCGACAACCGGCGCCTGTTCGAGCTCGACGAGGAGTTCCACCGCCTGGTCTACGCCGCGGCGGGTCTCTCGGCCGTCGCCGACGAACTCGAGGACCTCAAGGTCCACCTCAACCGGCTGCGCTACGTCTCGGTCAACTGGCCCCGCGGCGGCGACAAGATCACCGGCGAGCATTCCGACATCCTCGCCGCCCTCGCAGCGCGCGACGAGGGTGCCGCTGCCGCTGCCATGACGCATCACCTGCGGGCCGTGCTGCCCGTGCTCGACCGCATGGCCGGCGGCGACGCGCCCTCGACCCTCTGATCCATTTGCTGGAGTCCGCCTTGAAGATCGTCGATATCCGCGCGACCACCGTCGCCATGCCGCTCGAGGCGCCGCTGCGCCACGCTATCGGCGCGCACTGGGGCCGCTTCATCCGCACCATCGTCGAGGTCGTGCTCGACAATGGCGTGGTCGGGCTGGGCGAACTGGGCGGCGGTGGCGAGTCGGCGGAGGGTGCGGTGCGCGGCCTGCTGCCCTATCTCAAGGGCCACGATCCGCTGCAGCTCGAGCAGCTGCGCTGGAAGATCATGAACCCCACCGCCTCGCTCTACAACAATCGCCTGCAGGTGCACGCCGCCATCGAGATGGCGTGCATGGACGCCGCCGGCAAGACCCTCGGCATCCGCGCCTGCGACCTGCTCGGCGGCGCCCTGCGCGAACGCGTCCCGTTCGCCAGCTACATCTTCTACCGCCTGCCCAATGACGCCACGGGACGCGGTGGCGAGACCTCGGCCGACGAGATCGTCGCCCACGCCCGCGACCTCGTCGCCCGCCACGGCTTCAGGACCCACAAGCTCAAGGGCGGCGTCTTCCCCCCCGATCACGACATCGAGGTGATGCACGCCCTCGCCGCCGCCTTCCCTGCCGACGGCCTGCGTCTCGATCCGAACGCGGCCTGGTCGGTCGAGCAGGCGATCCGCGTCGGCCAGGCCATCGAGGGGCTGCGCAACGAGTACTTCGAGGATCCGACCTGGGGCCTCGAGGGCATGCGCCGGCTGCGCCAGTTCGTGCGCATCCCCACCGCCACCAACACCGTCGTGGTCAATTTCGAGCAGCTCGCCACCAATATCCGGCTCGACGCCATCGACGTGGTGCTGCTCGATACCACCTTCTGGGGCGGCCTGCGCCAGGCGCACAAGGCCGGCCAGGTGCTGGAGACCTTCCAGTACGGCGCCTCGGTTCATTCCTCGGGCGAACTGGGCATCCAGCTCGCCTCGATGCTGCATCTCGGCGCCGCCCTCCCCAATCTCGGCTTTGCCGCCGACGCGCATTACCACCACCTCACCGACGACATCATCGTCGGTGGCCCGTTCCGCTACGAGGGTGGGGAGATCGCGGTGCCGAAGGGCCCCGGCCTCGGCATCGAACTCGATCGCGACAAGCTCGCCCGCTACGCCGAATACTACCGCGAGGTCGGCGGCTACACCTACGACCGCGATCCCACCCGCCCCGACTGGTACGGCATCCTGCCCGAACAGCGCTGGGCCGACCCGGGCAAGGTGTATCTGTAGGTTTGAGACCCTGATCGCCTTCTCCCAGTGTGGGAGAAGGTGCCCGAAGGGCGGATGAGGGGTCTGTCTCCGGTGGGCCGGTCTTGGCCCGCCGCACTTCGCACCGGTCGGAGGAGGAGGAGCCCGGCCCCGCCCCCTACATCACCCCGAACGTCGCGAACGCCTCGACCGTGCTCATCCCGCCGCGGATCGCCACGGCCACCCGGTTCTCCGTGCGCACCTTCTCGAGCGCCCGCTCCACCGCCTCGGCCTCAACCGCGCGCGGGATCACCAGCACGCCCTCGCGATCGCCGAACAGCAGGTCGCCCGGCGCGATCCGCACCCCCTCGATCTCGATCTCGGTGCGCCAGTCGATCACCTTGCCGCGCGGCCCCTGGTCCTGCGCATAGGTGCCGCGGCAGAACACGTTGAACCCCAGCGCCTCGATCTCGTTGGCATCGCGCACGAAGCCGTCGAGCACGGCGCCCGCGGCCTTCAGGTGGATCGCCCGCGTCGACATCAGCCCGCCCCACAGCGCGTAGCGCAGCGAGGACCCGGTCGCGATGTAGATCTCGTCCGCCCTGAGGTCGTCCAGCGCCTCGAACAGCAGCCCGAACGGCCTGTCCGCCAGCGGACCCGGCGTTCCCGCCCGCACGTTGAACACGTCCGCCTCGAGCACCGGCATGGCCCGGCCGACCACCCGCATCGTCTTGTCGAGCGGCATGATCGCCGGCGGCAGGAACTGGTGCTGGTAGCCCATGACGTCCAGCACGTCGCCCACCACGGCGGTGAACAGCTCGGTCCGGATCGTCTCGAACAGCGTTGCGTCGCTCATTGCACCCCCTCGACGATCCGGCGCGTGCCCTCGGCGTCGCGGGCGAGGATCTCGTCGAGCAGCGCCCCTCGTTCCTTGGCGCCGACGAACTCGAGCCGCCTCAGCCCCAGCGGATCGATCTCCTCGCGCAGCACGCGCAGCATCTCCGCGTCCGGCGCCGCCACCTCGCGGCAGCTCTTGGCGAACGCCACCTTGAACCCGGTTTCGGCGACGATGGTCTCCTTGGCGACCCCCGGCATGGTCTCGACCACCACCAGCTGCCCCGCCGCCTCGTCGTAGCGGAACAGCGCCAGGTTGGTGACCAGCCAGGTGTCGCCCGGCTGATAGCCGGCCCGCTCCCGCTCGGCGCGCGAAGCGAGGCCGCGGGCCGAACTCACCGTCTCCACCGCCTTGACCAGCGTCGCCGGGCTGTGCCGGGTGACATAGACCACGTAGTTCTTGTGCATGTTGGCGACATCCGACATGCCGCCCTGCCCCGGCAGCCTGAGCTTGCCGCCGCTCGGCTTGGTCAGTTCGAGATTGTTGGTTTCCCCGCGCGGCCCGACCTGCGCCGCGCCGATGATCTCGTGCGTCACGAGACCGGCCTGGTAGTAGGTCGAGTAGGTGTCGTCGCCACCGCAATGCGCCACCGCGCTGCCGGCATCCATCGCCTCGACGAGGCTGAGCGTCATCACCCCCGGGGCGATGTCGACATGCCCGCACGAGAAGGTGGCGATCATCGCCTGCGGGGCATGCGTCGCCTTGGCCAGCCGATAGGCGACATTGGCGAGCGGCGACACTGCCCCGGCGCTGGCAAAGCTCTCGTCGTCGAGCATCCGCGCGATGCGGATCGCCATGATCTCGTCGATCGAGGGCGCCCCGGCCGGCCCGGATGCGGCGGGAGAACGGAATGGGGCGGCCACCACCTGTTCGGGCCGGATCTCGGCCGCCGCGCGCAGCTGCGCCGAGGGCGACCCGGCCGGCCGCTTCAGCGCCGCGACGAGTTCGCCCTGGCGCCCCTCCAGCATCTCGCGGATCTGCCGGTAGTCGGTCACATAGAACGGCAGGCACGAGGTCGGATAGGCGCCGCCCGGCACTTCCGCGATCGCGGTGACGAGGTTGCGGGTGATGATCGTCTGCCGGCCATTCTGCTGCAGGGCGCCGGCCGGCACGATCTCCTCGACCGTCACCAGCACCTGCCGCGCCGCCCCGACGATGGCGAGGTCGAGCGCCTTCGCCCCGACGATCTCGACATTGCCGTTCCGGTCGGCCCGCGTCGCGTGCAGCAGCACGGTATCGATCTCCTGCGCATCGACCAGCCCGATCACGTCGCCGGTCCTTGTGTCGCGATGGAAGCGCACCGCCGGGCAGCGCTCGATCATCGTCGAGCCTTCGGGCAGTTGCACCGGCATGAAGGGCAGGTTCTGCTGGCTGGCCCTGAGCCCCTGGATCATCGCCAGCGCCGGCCAGTCGCGGATCGGCACCCGGCGGGTCTCGGCCACCTCGCGGAAGCGCGGCGCCAGCCCGAAGATGTCGAGGCTCGAAAAGCAGATGTCGATGCTCTCCACCGCCTGGGCCTCGAGCAGCAGTTCGAGCGGCAGCCCGCCGGCCCAGGCGAAGTAGTTGAGCCCTCTCGTGCCGCGGGCCGCCACCTCGCGCAGCAGCGCAATCGGCAGGCGCGCGAAGTGATGTCCGCCCACCGAGATGCGACTGTTCGAGGCCACCCGCGCCGCCAGCTGCGCTAGGCTCTCGATCGCCGGACGGTTGGATTTCAGCTTGGCACTCATCGGCGGTCTCCGCGCTTGCCCGCTTCGGCGTCGGGTCCACGCGCCCCGGCGCCCAGATTGCGTGAAATCTGCCGGCTGGCCTCGAGCGCCAGTCCGCGCACCGTCTCGAGCGGCACCTTTGCGGCGCGCTGCGGCACGAAGGGCACCGTCAGCGCAGCGACGACGTGGCCGAGATAGTCGAACACCGGCACCGAAACGTTGGTGACGCCGCTCACCGCCAGCGACTGCTGCACCTCGATCCCGGAGGCGAGAATCGCCTCGGCGCGCCGCGCCACCTGCTCGCGCTCGGCGGCACTGCGGCCGTCGGCGCTCATCCAGGCATCGAGCTGCTCGCGCACATGCGGGGGCGAGTGAGCGTAGATGACGACGCCGGAACTGGTCTCGGCGAAATCGAACTTGGCCCCCAGCATCACCGAGTAGCGCATGGGCAGCGGCGAATCGACCTGCAGCACGATCAGCGCCTCGTGTCCGCTCAGCACCGCGAGGTGGCACGATTGCTGCACCCGCGGCGCCAGCGCCTGCATCACCGGCAGCGCGGAATCGCTCAGCTGCCGCACCGACGGCATCTGGTGCGCGAGTTCGAACAGCTTCAGCGAGAACCGGTAGCGATCCGAGTTGTCGCGCCGGTAGAGGTAGCCGCGCGCCTCGAGCGTCTGGATGACGCGGTAGAGTTCGTGCACGCTGCGCTCGAGCCGCGCCGCGATCTCGGTCAGCGTCAACCCGTCGGGCTCGCTCGCCATCAGTTCGATGACATCGAGCGCCTTCTCGGCCGCCGGCACCGAGTAGCTGCGCTTGCCGCCAGCTTCGGCGGGCGCCTCGTCCTCGTCGCTGGGGCGCGGCGCCGCCATTACGCCGCCGCCACCGGGCTGCGGATCGCGTCGTAACGTGCGTTGAGCCAGTCGACGAACTCGCCGAGCGGCGCCGCCTCGAACACCACGGCCGAGAGCCGGAGTGTCGCATCGTGGAAGAAGGGAACGAAGCCGGGATGCGTCGGCCTGAGGTAGGCGGCATCCAGCACCGGCAGGCAGTCGCGGAAGAACTGGCCGGTGAGCCGGTTGCACTCGGCCGAGGTCCATGCCGTGCGACTGCCCGGCTGGCCGCCGTGGATCACATACTGGCTGGCCTGGTAGGCGGGACTGCTCAGGTACATCGCATAGGCGAACGCCGCCTCGGGGTCCCTGGCCCTGGCACTCACCCCGATCCCCGCGCCCCCCAGCAGCGTCCGCGCCGGCAGGTTCGCCTTGACCCGCGGCGAGGCTCCGAAGGCGATCTGCTGGCCAGTGCCGGGGGTCGAGTAGTTCACGTAGTTGAACAGGTACGGCGCATAGACAACGTCATCGGCCGTCGACATGTGATCGAGGCAGCGGATCGGGTTCCACTCCTTCGACTTGGGGTGGACCGCCTCGGCCAGCGCCTTCAGCAGTCCCACCACCTCGGGCGCGTCGCCCGGCGCCAGAAACGGTCCCTCATCGTGTCCGGGATCGCGCCCGAGGCTCGCCGACAGCGACACCAGCGTGCACATCAGGTCGGTCGGCACCGCCGGCCAGCCGACCCACAGCCCCTTCGCCCGCGCCTTGCCGGCAAGGTCGAGGACCTCGGCCAGCGTCGTCGGCAGCGTCCAGCCATGCCTGTCCATCAGGTCCGGCCGCCGCGCCGAGGTCTGCGAGGCGGTATCGATCGGCAGGGCCCAGATGCCGCCCTTGTAGGCGTAGGAGCGCCAGGAGGACCCCACCTCGTCGGCGGCGAACGCCGCCTTGTCCGCATCGCTGAGGAACGGCGCGAGATCGAGCAGCCAGCCCTTGCTCGCCGCGTCGCCGACGAACGGATGGTCGTAGATCACCAGGTCGTAGCGGGCCGCGAAGTCGCCGAGATCGCCTTCGCCGAAGCTGTACAGGCTCCGCCGGTCCCAGCGCACGTCGATGCCGTGCTCCTGCTTGTAGGGCGCAACGCTCGCCTCGAGCGGACCCCAGCAACGCCGGTGGTCCCACGCAATCCCCGTGATCACGGACACTCTCCTCCCCGTCTTCTTGTTGCCCCCATCCTGCCCCATCGTTTTTGCAAGCGCAAATGCTTTTTGCAGAAGAAAACTGAGAGGCGCTGAGGGGGCGCTCCCGCACCATTGTGCCACCCCACCGCTGTCACCCCGGCGCAGGCCGAGGCCTATCCCGAGATGGCCCCCGATCGCGGCGTCTCTGCAAAGTGCTGGATCCCGGCCTGCGCCGGGATGACATCGATCCTGCGCTATCGCAGGAGCACCCCACCCCGACCTCGGGGAAGGGGACCACCTCAGGCGGAGGGGGCTGATCCTCCCCCGCGCAGCGGCGGACCAGGCGAAGCCCGGTGGAGGGGGCGCTCCTAATCCCGGGAGAAGACCGTGTCCCCGCTCACCCCAGCGGATTGTCGCCGCGCCACCAGTCCTTGAACGGGTTCGACCACAGGATCTGCTGCATCGTCTCGCTGCTTACCCGCGGCAGCCTGGTGCCCTCGAGCTGGTCGTTGATGCCGAGCAGCCCATCCACCGACTCCTCCACCCGCGCTGCCGGGAAATCCGAGCCGAAGTAGATCTTGTCGGTGACTTTGTATTCCTGCGCCGAGATCAGCATGTTGTAGTATTGCCAGGGCCGGTAGAACAGCGCCGACACCTCGAGGAACACATTGGGTTGCTTGCGGGCCACGACGATGGCGTCGTCGTACCAGGGGTGCCCCATGTGGGCGAGCACCATGGTGAGATCGGGATACTTGAGCGCGACCGGCTCGACATGCAGCGCCCGTCCCATGTCGATCGGCGCATTGCGCGCATAGGTCGTCCCCATGTGCATGGTGAGCGGCAGGTTGTGTTTCTGCAGGTATTCATAGACCGGCACCAGCCGCGGATCGGCAAGCGCCACGCCGTTGTAGATCGGCCCGAACTTGGCGCCCTTGAGCTTGAGGTCCTCCACCGCATGCTCCAGCCGGTCCATGCAGTCCGGCCGGCGCGGGTCGACATAGGTGAAGCCGACGAACGTGTCGGGGTATTTCGCCACCGCCTCCGCGGTCAGCGAGTCCGGGCTGTCGATCCCGGCCGAGTCGGCATAGCTCAGGGCGAAGATGATCGCCTTCTCGACCTTCTCCATCTCGGTGTAGAGCGTGTCCGCATCCGCCTTCGGCGCCATCGCGCCGGGCCGCACCCGCGCCTGGTGCGTCAGGTAGAGCGGCAGCACATGCTCCTCGTTGAAGATGTTGACGTGGCAATCGCAGTAGGCACGGGCCGTCATCGGTCTGTCCTCGGTTCGAAACGGGGGTTATCCGGCGGCAGCCGGCAGGAGCGACAGCAGCGCCTTGAGCGATGCCGAGGGGTCGGCGAGATAGGCCGCGTCCGGCGCCGCCCTGGCCCCGATCAACCGCCTGGCGATCGCGATGTCGCGCGCCACCGAATTGCCCGGTCCGAGACCGCTCGCCCCCACGAGCCGCCCGTCGGCGCCGAGATGGAACAGCGTCAGCCGGTCGCCGCCATGGTGCCGCGCCACCGTCGCCGCGCCCGCCGCCGGCAGGCCGGCGACCTGCAGTCCCAGCGCGTACTGGTCGCTCCACATCCACGGCACATGCGATACCGCCTGCCGCCCGCCGGTCAGGTTGAGGGCGGCGAGCTGCCCGAGTTCCTGCGCGTTCTGCCAGCTCTCGAGCCGCAGCCGCCGCCCGCCGAACAGCGGATGCGGGAACGAGCAGCAGTCGCCGGCCGCAAGGATCGCCGCATCGCTGGTCCGGAGTTCCGCGTCCACCGCAATGCCGTTGTCGACGGCGAGCCCGGCCGCCGCCGCCAGTTCGGTGCGCGGCGCCACGCCGATCGCCGCCACCACCAGGTCGGCCAGCGTGCCGCTGCCGTCGGCGCTGCGCAGGTCCGCCACCCCGTCGCGCCAGACGATCTCGGCGAGGCTGCAACTGGTGCAGAGTCGCACGCCATTGCTGCGATGCGCCACGGCAAGGATCGCGGCCAGCTCCGCCGGCACGCCCCGGCCGAGGAGCCGCGGCCCGGCCTCGAGCACCGTCACCGCCGCGCCCCTGCCCCGCGCCGCCGCCGCCACCTCGAGCCCGATCAGCCCGCCGCCGATGATCGCCACCCGCATTCCCGGTTCGATCGCCGCGCGGAGGGCGAACGCATCCGCCGCGTCGCGCAGGGTGTGCACCGGCCCCGCTTCCGCCCCCGGTACCTGCAGCCGCCGCGGTGCCGCTCCGGTCGCCAGCAGCAGCCGGTCGTAGCCGAGCCCGCCGCCATCTTCGAACGCGATCTCGCGGGCCTCCCGCCTTACCCGCCGCACCGTCCGGCCGCGCAGCAGCGTGATCCCCGCCGCCGCGTAGTCGGCCTCGGCCCGGATCGGTTTCAGCGCGCCGCCACCCAGCACGTCCTTGGACAGCGGCGGCCGCTCGTAGGGCAGCTCGGCCTCGCCGCCGATCAGCGTCACCGGTCCCGCGTACCCCGCGGCCCTCAGCGCGAACGCCGCGCCGACCCCGGCTTCCCCGGCCCCGACGATGACCGCGCCTGCGCTCATCAGCCGAGGTCGATCAGCACGTCGTCGCCCTCGACCCTGACCGGATAGGTCCTGAGCGCCACGCACACCGGGGCGCCCCTGGCGGCGCCGCTGCGATAGTCGAAGCGGCCCATGTGCTTGGGGCACTCGATCAGGTGGTCCATCACCAGCCCGTCGCTCAGGATCGCGTGCTCGTGCGTGCAGATGCCGTCGGTGGCGTAGAACTGTCCGTCCGGCGCCCGGTAGATGGCGAACACCCGTCCCGCATGGTCGAAGCGGCCGACATCCTCGAGGTCGATATCCTCGACGCCGCAGGCCCTGGTCCAGTTCGCCATCGTCAGCGCCCCCGCTGCGCCGGCTGGCCGGCCCCGGGCGGCAGTTCCTTGCTGATGAAGTAGCCCGGCTCGTTCAGCTGCCGGAACACCGCCGGCAGCATCTCGCCCCAGGCCGCGAACAGGCTCCTCATCGGCGCCGGGCAGTCGTGCCTGATCGCTTCGTGCAGCGCCGGCAGCGCATGGTACGGCACCGTCGGGTACATGTGGTGCTCCACATGGTAGTTCATGTTCCAGTAGATGAAGCGCAGCACCGGGTTCATGTACACGGTGCGCGAGTCGAGCCGGTGGTCGAGCACGTCCTCGGCCAGCCCCAGGTGCTGCGTCAGCCCCATCAGCGCCAGGAGCCAGATGCCGTAGACATTGGGCAGCCCGATCAGCAGCACCGGCACGAGGCTCTGCGTCGCCACCGCCAGCACCACCGCGCCGCCGTGGATGGCGAGGATCGCCCAGGCCTCGCGCGTGACCTTCTTGCGCTCGGTCTCCGGGATGTAGCTCTTTTCCTCGTCGTTGAGCCGGCCCGCCGCGTAGCGCACCTGCGTCATCAGCGATTGCGGCACGTTGACCAGCCCGAGAAAGTTGAGCGCCATGATGATCAGCTGCGGCGGCCGCATCCCGGCGATCTCGGGGTCGCGCCCGACGATGATGGTGTCGGTATGGTGCCGCGCATGGCTCCAGCGCCACGCCGTCGGGCTCCTGAGCAGCATGAACGAGGCCAGCACATACACCACGTCGTTGAGCCAGGTGGTCTTGAACGCCGTGCGGTGGCCGCATTCGTGCCAGCGCGAATCCGCCGCCGAGGCATAGAGCACGCCGTAGAGCGCGAACACCGGCACCGCCCACCAGCTGCCCGCGAGCAGCGTCCCCGCCGTCCCCAGGATCGCCAGCAGCCCCAGCCAGATGGCGGTATCGCGGAGCGCCGGTCCGTCGCTGCGCTGCATCAGCGACTTGAGCAGCTTGCGCTCGATCGGCGTCTTGTACCACTCGCCCGAGGCAAGCCCGCTCTCGATCGCCTTGGCGGTCTCCGGGCCGACGAGGCTGTAGTCGCGGCTGGTGCGGAACCGCAGGAGCGAAGCCATTTCCATTTCGTGTCCCCCTCCCTTGCGCCGCCGCCTCAGCCGGCGAGCGGATTGTCGCCGCGCCACCAGTCCTGGAACGGGTTCGACCACAGGATCCGCTGCATCGTCTCCTCGCTCACCCGCGGCAGCTTCGTCCCCTCGACCTGGTCGTTGATCGTGAGCAGCCCGTCCACCGACTCGTCCACCCGCGCGAACGGGAAGTCCGTGCCGAAATAGATCTTGTCGGTGATCTTGTACTCCTGCGCCGAGATCAGCGTGTTGTAGTACTGCCAGGGCCGGTAGAAGAGCGCCGAGATCTCGAGGAACACGTTGGGCTGCTTGCGCGCCACGACGATCGCATCGTCCGACCACGGGTGCCCCATATGCGCCAGCACCATGGTGAGGTCCGGGTACTTGAGCGCGATCGGCTCGACATGGATGGCCCGCCCCATGTCCACCGGCGCCTGCCGCGCAAACGTGGTGCCCATGTGCATGGTCAGCGGGATGTTGTGCTTTTCGAGGTACTCGTACACCGGCACCAGCCGCGGGTCGGCGAGCGCCACGCCGTTATAGATCGGCCCGAACTTGACGCCCTTGAGCTTCAAGTCCTCGATGGCGTGGACCAGGAGGTCCATGCAGTCGGCCCGGCGCGGGTCGACATAGGCGAAGCCCACGAACTTGTCGGGGTATTTCGCCACCGCCCGCGCCGTCGTCTCGTCGTCGCTCTCGATCCCGACGCTGTCGCCGTAGCGCAGCGAGAAGATGATCGCCTTGTCGACATTGGCCATCTCGGCGAAAAGCGTCTCCGCATCGGCCTTGGGCGCCATCGCCCCGGCCCGCACCCGGCTCAATTGCTGGGTGTAGAGCGGCAGCACGTGCTCGTCGTTCCAGATGTTGACGTGGCAGTCGCAATAGGCACGCGCGGTCATGGCTCGGGTCCGGGTCAGTGGGCGACGGGAGCGATGCGCTGCCGATGCAGCGACATCAGGAATTCGGTGAGTTCGTTGTAGCTCAGCGCCGAGGCGGGGGTATCGAGCGCCACCTCGCCGCGATCCAGCACCACCAGCCGGTCGCACACCTCGTGCACGTGGTGGATGTTGTGCTCGATATAGATGCAGCTGCGTCCGCCCGCCTTGATCGAGCGGATGAAGTCCAGCACCTTCGAGACTTCCTTGAGCGCCAGCGCCACCGTCGGCTCGTCGAGCACGATCAGGTCGCTGTCGAAATGCATGGCCCGGCCGATGGCGACGCCCTGCCGTTCGCCCCCCGACAGCCGGCTCACCGGCGTGTCGACGTCGATGCCGGCGCCACGAAAGCCGATGGTCGAGCGCATGATGTGCTCGGCGATCTTCTTTTCCGCCTTCACGTCGATGAACCCGAAGCGGTTGGTGATCGGCCGCCCGACGAAGAAGTTGCGCCACAGCGGCTGCTTCTCGCCCAGCGAGCTGTCCTGGTAGACCGTCTCGATCCTGAGCTTGTGCGCTTCCTTGACCGAGTAGGACGCGGCATCGATCTTCTGGCCGCGCACGTAGATCGTGCCGCTCGTCGGCTGCTCCACCCCGGTCAGCACCTTGATCAGCGTCGACTTGCCGGCCCCGTTGTCGCCGATCAGCCCGACGATCTCGTTCGAGCCGATCTCGAGCGTCACGCCCTTGAGGCTGACGACCTTGCCATATTGCTTGCCGACATTCTCGAGCCGGACGATCGGAGTGGAGTTCATTTCAGCTATCCCATGGGCGCACAAGTGACGCGCGGCAACGGCCGCAGCGCCCCCTCTCCCTTTGGGGGAGAGGGTTGGGGTGAGGGGGCCTTTGCCGCATGCACCATGGCTGCGGAAGGCCCCCTCGCCCGGATCGCTGCGCGCTCCGACCTCTCCCCCAAAGGGAGAGGCGGAGGCGCCACCATCACGTTACCGGATGCCGGTCTTCACCAGTGCTTCGAGCGCCTCGACATTGTCCTTGGTGAGGTACCCGCCGCCGGTGTTGAGCTGCAGGCCGGCGAGGCCGTACTTCTTCTGCAGCACCGCCGCGACCACCGGCATGAAGCCCTGCAGGTACGGCTGCTGGTCGAGCACGACCGTGATGTAGCCGTCCTTGACGCCCTGGATGGCTGCCGACGAAATGTCGAAGCCCGAGGTCACGACCTCGCCCGGCGCCTTGCCGGCATCGGTGAGCACGCGGTCGAGCACGGCGGTGATGCCGCCGTGGCCCGGCACGATGATCGCCTTGGTGTCGGGATTGCTCTCGAGATAGGCGACCAGCACCGGCACCGACAGCGCCGGGTCGAGCACCGCCTCGTTCGACCACTGCAGGCTGTCGAACAGGATTCCGTTCTCGGTCAGCACTCGGTCGAGCCCTTGGCAACGTCATAGCCGGCGGCGCCTTCGGTGAACGCCCCGTAGACCACCACCTTGTCGCCGGCCTTCAGGTTACCGTTCGAGATGGTCAGGGACGCGAGATTGCGGCCCGCGCCATAGTTGTCGAGGCCGAAATAGCTCAGCCCCGTGCCCGGCAGTTCGTTGTTGTTGACGATGACGATGACGCCGTCTTCCTTGGCCTTGTCGAGGAACGAGCGCATGCCGTCGGTACCGGCATGGCCCATCACCACGATGGCGTCGGGCTGGGCGGCGAGAGCCTCGTTGGCCTGCACCACCATCTTCTGCGGATCCCAGCCGGAATGCTGCTCGATCAGGTTGACCTTGAGCACCCGGGCGGCATCGCGTGCCCCCAGTTCGCGGGCCAGCGTTGCCGTATCGCCCGGGTTGCCGCCCATCTGGAAGTAGATCGTCATGCCGGAGTCGACGGCGTCCTGCGCCATCGCCCCCGGTACGACCAGCATCGCCGAGCGAGGCCGGCGAGCCCCTTCAGTAGTGTGCGCATAATGTAGTCCCCTTTCCCTTCCTTCTATTTCCTCGCGCGTGAGCGGAGTTCTCTGAGCAGCGGGACCTTGTCGGGGTCCTCGAGCACTGCGTTCATGGTGACCGAGATGATGAAGACCAGCCCGATGAAGAAGCGCGTCCAGAAGCCCTGGACGCCGCTGGCGACGAGGCCGGCCTCGATGATGGCGACGATCAGCGAGCCGAACACCGTGCCCGCCACCTTGCCCGAGCCGCCGAAGATCGAAGTGCCGCCGATGAATACCGCGGCGACCACGATCAGCAGGTACCCCATGCCGGCATTGGAGAAATACGTCGTGGTCTCGAGCGTCAGGAACACCCCGGCCAGCGCCGAGAGCGTCCCCATCAGCGTGAACAGCTTGATCTTCTCGCGATCGATCGAGATGCCGACCACCTTGGCGACCTTGATGCTGTCGCCGATGAACAGCAGGTTCTCGCCGAACCGGTGCCGGTTGAGGATCAGCCAGATCAGCACCGCGATGGCGATCGCCCAGACGAACTGCACCGGAAACACCCCGATGCGTCCGGCAAAGACCTGGTGGATCAGGTCGCCCTTGATGTCGGGAATGGCCAGCGAGGCGCCGTTCGACACCACCGTCACCAGCCCGCCCCACAGGAACAGCATGGCGAGCGTCGCGATCAGCGAGGGAATGCCGAGCTTGGTGATCACCAGCCCGTTTACCCAGCCCATTGCAGTCCCGGTCGCCAGCGCCGCGATCAGGGCCAGCCAGGTCTGGTCATGGTCCTGGTAGAGCATGCAGAACACGTAGCTCGCCATGGCGACGACCGAGGGGAACGAGAGATCCATCTCGCCCGCGACCACCACCAGCGTCAGCCCCAGCGCGATCAGCATCGGCGGCGGCACCGTCGCCATGAAGCTCATGTAGACGCGAAAGCCCATGAAGGCCCGCGGCGCCGTGAGCATGAACACCAGGATCAGCAGCGCCAGCACCAGCGCGATCGCGGTGCCTTCGATCTTGAAGAAGCCGGCGATCGGGTTGTCGCGCGACGGGGGGGCCTGGCTCATCAGAGCACCCCGTACTTGGCGTAGACATCGCGCAGGTAGCCGCCTTCGCGCAGCTCGCGGATCGAGTGGTGCTCGCCATTGACCTTGTCGAAGGCGATCTTCAGCACCTCGGCCTCGATCGCCTGCGGGATCACCACCACCCCGTCGGCATCGCCGAACACCAGGTCGCCGTGCGCCACCCGCACCCCGTCGCAGATCACCGGCACGTCGACCGCCTGGATCTGCCCGCGCCCCTTGCTGTCGAGCGGCGCGATGCCGCCGTGGAACACCGGCAGCTGCAGCCGGCGGATCTCGACAATGTCCCGCACGAAGCCGTCGGTGACGCAGCCGGCCGCCCCGCGCGCCGTCGACGCGGTCGACAGCAGGCTGCCCCACGGTGCGATGCGCGACGAGCCGCCGGTCGCGAGCACCGCGACATCGCCCGGCTTCAGGTCGTCGATCAGCGCGATCTCGAGTTCGTACGGGTTGACCCCCGGCTCGACCGAGGCCGTCTCCATGTAGATGCCGGTGCGGGCCCGGCCGCACATCCTCAGCGCCTCGTCGAGCGGCCGGGTCCGCGGCGAGAAGGCCTGGTTGGTGACCCCGACGGCATCGAGCGCATCGGACAGCACGGCCGTGAACAGCTGGTCCCGGTTCTCGGGCAGCGGGGCGTTCTGGCGCGACTTGATGGGAAGGTGAGCGGACATGTCGCCTCTGGCTAGAAAGACACTTTGGATGGGGGCGTGCCGCTCTTGCCGGCGAGGAAGTCGAAATCGACTCCCTGGTCGGCCTGCGTCACGTGGTCGATGAAGAGCTTGCCGTAGCCGCGGTCATGCGCCGGCGCCGGCGGCACCCAGGCGACGCGGCGCGCCGCCAGTTCCGCCTCGCTCACTTCCAGATCGAGCCGGCGGTTGGCCGCATCGATACGGATCATGTCGCCGGTCCTGACCAGCGCCAGCGGCCCGCCGATCGCCGCCTCCGGCGCGACATGCAGCAGCACCGTGCCGTAGGCCGTGCCGCTCATCCGCGCGTCCGAGATCCGCACCATGTCGGTGACGCCCTGCTCGAGCAGCTTCTTGGGCAACGCCATGCTGCCGATCTCGGGCATGCCCGGATAGCCGCGCGGCCCGACATTCTGCAGCACCAGGATGCTGTCGGCGTCGACCTCGAGGTCGGGATCGTCGAGCCGCGCCCGGAAGTCGTCGGCGTCGCTGAACACCACGGCCTTGCCGCGATGCTGCATCAGGCGCGGCGTCGCCGCCGAGGGCTTGATGATTGCGCCGTTGGGCGCAAGGTTCCCCTTGAGCACCATGATGCCGCCCTGCTCGGTCAGCGGCCTGTCGCGCGGCCGGATCACGTCGTCGTCGTAGCTCACCGCATTGGCGATGCGCTCGCCGATCGTGCCGCCCTCGACCGCCGGGGCCTCGAGCCTGAGCTTCTCGGAAATCCGCTGCATCACCACCGGCAGCCCGCCCGCCTCGAAGAACTCCTCCATCAGGAAGCGTCCCGACGGCTTGAGGTCGACCAGCGTCGGCACGTCGCGCCCCAGCGCGTCCCAGTCCTCGAGGCTGAACTCGACGCCCAGCCGCCCGGCGAGCGCCAACAGGTGCACCACCGCATTGGTCGAGCCGCCGATCGCCCGTTGGCCTTGACCCCGTTCTCGAACGCGGCCCGGTTGAGGATCTGCGAGATCGTGATCCCCTGCTTCACCAGCTCGACGATTCGCGCCCCGCTCCGTTCGGCCAGCACCGCGCGCCGGCTGTCGGCGGCCGGGATCGAGCCGTTCATCGGCAGCGCGATGCCCATCGCCTCGCCCAGCGGGAGGCCATGGTCGAGCGGTGCCCATGGTCATGCACGAGCCGGCCGAGCGGCTCATCGCCGCCTCCGCGTCGCCCAGCTCTTGCTTGCTCAGCAGTCCGGTGCGGTATTCCTCGTCGAGCCGGAACACGTCGGTGCCCGAGCCCAGTTCGCGGCCCCGGAACCGGCCGTTCAGCATCGGCCCGCCCGAAACCAGGATCGTCGGGATGTCGCAGCTCGCCGCGCCCATCAGCAGCGCCGGCGTGGTCTTGTCGCAGCCGGCGAGCAGCACCACCCCGTCGATCGGGTTGGCGCGGATCGTCTCCTCGACATCCATGGCGACGAGATTGCGGAACATCATGGTCGTCGGCCGCATCAGCGGCTCGCCCAGGCTCATCACCGGGAACTCGAGCGGAAAGCCGCCGGCCATCAGCACGCCGCGCTTGACGTGCTCGGCGAGGTCCCTCAGGTGCCGGTTGCAGCTCGTCAGCTCCGACCAGGTGTTGCAGATGCCGATCACCGGGCGGCCATCGAACAGCTCGGGCGAAAAGCCCTGGCTCTTCATCCAGCTGCGCGGAATGAAGCCGTACTTGCCCTCCCGCGCGAACCACTCGGCGCTGCGGAACGGCCCCGGCTCAGCTGGCGCGGCAGCTCCTTCCGGACCGGCCGATCTATCCCGCAATCGACGTTCAGCATCGTGACCATTGTCGGACATAAGCGTGTTCCCCTCACGGCGGACGACATGTAACGTTAAATGTGATCGGCGCGCAAGATGGTTTCGCGGCCTCCGAAAGTCGTATCTGTCAGGTGGTCTCGCCGGCGTCGAAATGCACCGGCAGCACGTGGTCCTGCCGCGCGAAGGCACCGTCCTTGAGCCGTGCCAGCATGGCGTGGCCGGCCCGCTCGCCCAGCTGGTAGGCGGCCGACACCACCGTGGTCAGGCGCGGCCGCGAGTAGCGGTGCGCCTCGAAGCCGTTGAACCCGATCACCCTGACGTCCGCGGGCACGCTCACCCCGCGATCGAGCAGCAGCAGCATCGCCGCCGTCGCGATCGGGTCGTTGGCGCCGATCACCGCCCCTGGCGGCGCGTGTCCTGAAAGGTGCCGGGCCACCGCGCTCTGCACGTCGGCGAACGATTCGCTTGCCGATTCGAGCAGCGTCAGCCGCGCCGCACCGCCGCTCGCCGCGAGGCTGTCGCGCACGCCCGCGACGCGGTTCTCGATCGCCGGCCAGTGCTGGCGCGGCACGATCATCAGCAGATCCTCGACCCGGCGGGCCAGCAGGTGGTCCGCGACCAGCCGGCCGCCGCCGCGGTCATCCTGCCTGACCGTGCAGATATCCGGGCCTGGCGCCGCGATCTCCTCCTGGAACACCACCACCGGCTGGTCCAGTTCGCTCAGCTGCCGGATCGCGTTCCTTCGCTCCGCCGGATTGCCCGAGATCATCGCACAAAAGCCCGCGACCTCGAAATTGCGCATGATCATCGAGTGGGCCAGCGCCGCTTCGGGCATGCCCTGGATGGTCAGCGTGTAGTCGGCGCCGTTGAGCACATTGGCGAGCCCCGCCACCACCTGGCAGGTGAAGAAGTCGGCAAGGAAGGCCGGCGACTCGTCGACGATCACCATGCCGATCGAGCGCTGCTCGGCGACCCTGAGGTTCCGCGCATTGGCCTGCCGGCGGTAGCCGAGCCGCTCGATCTCCCGCTCGACCCGCTTCTTGGTCGCCTGGCTGACGAACTGCAGGCGGCCATTGAGCACGTTCGACACCGTCATCGGCGACACCTCGGCGGCCCTCGCGACGTCCTTGATCGTCGCCCTGGCCCTGCGCTCGCTGCTCCCGCCCATCTGCCCCTCGACCGTCAACGACTTCGCATATATCGTTAAATGGATATCCTTGCCAATCCGCCGGAGCCGAATCGTGTCCGCCTACGCAACCTACCCCAGCCTCGCCGCCAGGAATGTATTCATCACCGGCGGCGCCACCGGCATCGGGGCGTCCCTCGTCGCCCATTTCGCCGCCCAGGGGTCGCGCGTCGGCTTCATCGACATCGACGACGGCGCCGCCGCCGCGCTGGTCGCCGGCACGTCGGGCGACGTCACCTACACCCATTGCGATGTCCGCGACATCGCCGCCCTCAAGGCCGCCATCGCCGCCTTCGAGGGGCCGGCCGGCCATGTCGACGTCCTGGTCAACAACGCCGCCCGCGACGACCGTCACGCCGCCGAGGACGTCGATGTCGCCTACTGGGACGACCGGCTCAACATCAACCTTCGCCCGCATTTCTTCGCCGCCCAGGCCGTCCGCGCCGGCATGGCCCGGCGCCGGCGGCGGCTCGATCGTCAATTTCGGCTCGGTGGTGGTGCAGATGGCCGCCGGCAACATGGTCGGCTACGTCACCGCCAAGGCCGGCGTCCAGGGGCTGACCCGCGCGCTCGCCCGCGATTTCGGCAAGGACCGCATCCGCGTCAACTGCCTCGTCCCGGGCTGGGTCATCACAGAGCGCCAGAAGGCCCTCTACTGGACCGAAAACAGCGAACGGGCCATCGCCGAAAAGCAGTGCATCCCTGACCCGCTCGAGCCGGCCGACCTCGCCCGCATGGCGCTCTTCCTCGCCGCCGACGACAGCCGCCACTGCACCGCCCAGAGCTTCATCGTCGACGGCGGCTGGGAGTAGCCGCGACGAGCCCTGGCCCCATCGCCCCATCGGGTCGCGCCGACGACACCAGTTCGGGGGTCCCCGCTGCCCAACCCATCGGTACCCGGTTCCAGGCGGCAGCCGTGGACGGCTGGCGGGGATCTCGGGGGCCGTCGGGTGCGCGGCGGGGGGGGTAAGCTTCGTCTTCAGCATCCATCCGGTTCGACCCCGGACAGGACCGGCGCGGCGACGGCCGACCTGTGCGGACTGACCGCACGGCTGGCCCCGCGCCGCTCCCGTCCACGAGCAAACCCGGGGACAGGATGGCCACCGGAGGCTTCGCCATGCATTTTCGAATTCCATTTGACTTAATCCCGCCGCCGTTCCAGACTTGCCCTGTCTCGGAGGTGAGGCATGGAGCTCAAGGGGACGAACCAGGAGTTCGGGCGGCCGTACAACCGGCGCATCGTGCTCGAGTCCATTCGCCTCGACGGCCCCACGACGCGCGGCCGCATCGCCCGGAAGGTCGGGCTCACCGTGCAGACCGTCTCCACCATCATCCGCGAACTCGAGGACATGGGCCTTGTCCTGTCGGTGCGCGAGGAGCCCAAGGGCCGCGGCCTCCCCCCCGCTACGCTGAGGATCAATCCCGAGGGCGGCCACGCCATCGGCGTGCACCTCACCCCGCTCGGCGTTGACGCGGCCCTCATCAACCTCGCTGGCGACATCGTCGCGAGTGCCAGCCGCACCGCCCACCAGCCGGCTCCCGACGAGGCCTTCGCGCTCATCGCCGACTTGGTCGTCGAACTGCGCGCCGCCCGCCCGGAGGGCCGAATGCTCGGCATCGGCATGGCGCTGCCCGGCCCGTTCGACGTCGACTCGATGAGCTTCGTCGGCCCCACGACCATGGCCGGCTGGGGCAATGTCGACCTCCGCCGACGGCTGGCGGATGCGACCGGCCTGCCCGCCTTCTTCGAGGCCGACATGGGCGCCGCCGCCCTAGGCGAACGCCTGTATGGTCGCGGCGCCGGGTTCGCCGAGTTCTACTACCTCTATTTCGGCGTCGGCCTCGGCGGCACCCTGGTGCACGACGGCGCACCGCTGCGCGGCGCCTGGGGCAATGCCGGCGAGATCGGCCACATCCCGCTGGTGCCCGATGGCGAACCCTGCCCCTGCGGCAATCGCGGCTGCCTCGAGCGCTACGTCTCGCTGGAGGCGCTGAGCCGGCGTCCCGCGGGCGTCGACGAGTCCGCCTGGGTCCGCTCGGTGGCCCCGCTGTTCCGGGCCGCGATCGTCACCATCGAGAACCTGTTCGATCCCGAGACGGTCATTCTCGGCGGCCTCGCCTCCGAGCGGCTGCTGAATGCGCTCGCCGCCGCCGCCGACGACCTGCCGAACTCGGTGTCCGCCCGTCGCGACCGCAAGGTGCCCCGCGTCATGGTTTCCGATGGCGGCCACCAGGCGGTGCTGCGCGGCGCCGCCGCCCTCGCCGTCGCCGGCGTGCTGTCGCCGCGCTTCGGCCAGATGCTGGCGTCCGCCACCGACAACCCGGCCGACAAACTGCTCAAGGGGCTTGCCGCATGACCCGTGAACCGCTGCTGGTCCTCGACAACATCACCAAGAAGTACGGCGCCATCGAAGCGCTGAAGGGCATCAGCTTTGCCATCGGCAAGGGCGAGGTGGTGGCGCTGCTCGGGGACAACGGCGCCGGCAAATCCACCCTGGTCAAGATCATCGCGGGTGGGCTCGAGCCCACCTCCGGCAGGATGCTGTTCGAAGGCCGCGAGTTCCTCGCTCGCACCCCCTCCGAGGCCAAGGCCGCCGGGATCGAGACCGTCTACCAGGACCTCTCGCTCGCCACCAATGTCGATGTGGTGGCCAATTTCTTCATGGGCCGCGAGCTGACCCGACGCGTCTTCGGCGTCCCCGTTCTCGACGAGAAGGCCATGGAGGCCGTCGTCGCCGCGGCGCTGGCCAGCGCCGGCACCCGCATCCCGTCGCTGCGGACCAGGGTCGAGCACCTCTCGGGCGGCCAGCGCCAGGCCATCGAGCTCAACCGCTTCGTCCACTGGGGCGGCAAGCTCGTGCTCCTCGATGAACCGTTCGCGGCGCTCGGCGTCGAGCAGACCCGGCGCGGCCTCGACATGATCAAGCACGTGGCGAGCCAGGGCATCGGCGTCGTCATCATCACCCACATCATGCAGCAGGCCTTCCAGGTCGCCGACCGGATCGTGGTGATCCGCCAGGGCGTCGTCGCCGGCGATGTGGACAGCAGTCAAACCAGCCCCGATGCGGTGGTCAGGATGATCACCGGGGAAACTCTCGCCGGCGCCGGACCGGCGGGCTGAGGGGACCGACGACAGGGTCCGGCCGAACAGGAGCGAACGATATGAAGCGAATACTTCTTTCCATCTTCGGTGTCCTCGCAGTGGCCCTCGCCCTGCTGGCGCCGGCCTACGCCCAGACCAAGGGCAAGGTCTACTACATGGTCCCGACCCTGCTCGACGAGTTCCAGACCGGTTCGGTCTCGGCGCTCGAGATGTTCCTCAAGCAGGTCGGCTACGAGATGCAGACGCTGAACGCGGACAACAAGACCGACGTGCAGCAGTCCCAGATGAACGACGTCATCGCGCTCAAGCCCGCCGCGATCATTCTGGCCGCGGTCGACTTCAATGCGCTCAAGCCCTCGATCGAGGCGGCCATGGCCGCCGGCATCCCGGTCGTCGAGTTCGACCGCCAGATCACCTCGACGCCTTCGGCCTTCACCTCGGTCGCCGGCACCGTCGAGATCGGCTACGTCGCCGCTGCCGAAGTCGAAAAGCTCCTCACCTCCAAGTACGGCTCGGTGAAGGGCAAGATCCTGCAGGTCCTCGGCGATCCGGGCGATCCCTACACCCTCGATATCCAGAAGGGTTTCGAGGAAAAGATGGCCGCCTTCCCCGATGTCAGGATCATCTCGCTGCCCGCCATGATGTGGGAAGCCAGCAATGCCGGTACCATCGTCGCCGATCAGCTGCTGGCAAATCCGGATATCGACCTGATCTTCAACCACGCCGCGCACCTGTCGGTCGCCGCCGCCGCGTCTCTGGAAGCGGCCGGCAAGCAGCCCGGCGACATCTTCATGCTCAGCTCCAACGGCGCTCCGGTCGGCCTCGACCTGATCAAGAAGGGCTGGATGCAGGTCGAAGTCGAACAGCCGCTCTACGCCCAGGCCGCCGCCGTCGCCATGTTCATGGACAAGATCGTCAACAAGCAGGAAATCAAGGCCGGCGAGTATGACGTGCTCGGCCTGAAATCGACCGTGACGATCGAAGCCTGGGGCCCCAACATCAAGATCCCCGGGGCCGCCATCACCATGGAGAACATCGACAACCCCGCCTTCTGGGGCAACCTCCAGCCGCCGACCGACACCGTCACCTCGGTGCCGTGAGCCGTCGCTCGTGATGACTTCGCCTTGCCCGGCTCTCTCCTCTCCCTCCCCCTTGCGGGGAGGGTAGCGGAGCAGGACTTGGGCACAGCCCTAGTCCGTTGCGCAGCTGGGTGGGGGTGCTCCCGCTCCGAGCGTGTGGCCACCCCCACCCTTGATCCCTCCCCGCAAGGGGGAGGGAAACGACCTGCACAACGTTGCAGCCCAAACCCGAACATTTGAAAGAGCGGAACCAGCCGATGAACCCAAGCACCCGACGCGCCCTCGAGTTCGTGCTGGACAACCTCGCCTGGTTCATGCTGCTGGCCGTGTTGGTGGTCTTCTCGGCCACAGTTCCCAACTACTTCCAGCCCGGCATCTTCGCCAACATCGTCGAGGCCTCGAGCGTCCTTGGCGTCATGTCGATCGGCCTCGCGCTGGTCATCATCGCGGGCCACATGGACCTGTCGGTCGAATCGGTCGCCGCGCTCTCGGCCATGGCGGTCGGCATCGTGTTCTGCTCGGCCGGCATCGGCATCGGCGTACAACTCACCCCGGACTGGCTGGGTGTCCCGGTTTCCCTCCTCATTGCCATCGCGGTCGGTGGTGCCGTCGGTGCGATCAACGGACTGCTCATCGTCAAGCTGAAGATGAGCGCCTTCATCGTCACTCTCGCCTCCTACATCTGGGTCCGCGGCCTGGTGCTGGCCCTTTCCGGCGGACGCTCGGCGCAGGACCTTGCGCCTGTCATCCGCTGGTTCGGCGTGCAGCGCCTGCTCGGCCTGCCGCTCACCGCCTGGATCGCCATCGCCAGCTTCGTGGTGTTCTCGACGATCATGAGCAAGACCCGCTTCGGCCGGCACCTGATCATCATCGGCGGCAACGAGAACGCCGCCTTCCGCGCCGGCATCAAGGTCGACCGCATCCTGATCCTCACCTTCGTGCTCGCCGGCGCTGTCGCCGCGCTTGCCGGCTGGCTCCTCGCCATCCGCACTTCCGGCGCCACCGCCAACCTCGGCATCGGCCTGCTGTTCAACGCCTTTGCCGCGGTGGTCATCGGCGGCGTCAGCCTGAAGGGCGGCGTCGGCGCGCTGCCCGGTGTCTATGCCGGGGTGCTGCTGCTCTCGGCGATCAACACCGCCATCAACCTGATGGGTCTGCCCGCCACCTCCACCCAGTTGATTCATGGACTGCTGGTGCTCGCCGCAGTCCTGCTCGATACCCTCAAACACCAGCTGAGACAAAAGCTCGCATGACCGGTCGCCTGAAAGACAAATCCGCCCTCGTCATCGGCGCCGCGCGCGGCATCGGCAAGGGCATCGCGCAGCGCTTCGCCGAGGAGGGCGCCCGTCTCGTCATCGCCGATACCGAGGCCGCGGCCGGCGCCGCGACGGCCGCCGAACTCGGCGCGAAGTTCATCGTCGCCGACATCTCGCGTGCGGCCGATGCCGAGGCAGCGGTGGCGCTCGCCCTCGAGAGCCACGATCGGCTCGACATCCTCGTCCAGAACGCCGGCATCTATCCCTGGCAATTGCTCGAGGACACCACGCCGGAGGACTGGGACCGGGTGATGGGCGTCAACCTGCGCGGCAGCTTCATCGCCGCCCGTGCCGCACTGCAGCCAATGAAGGCGCAGCGCTACGGCCGCATGCTCTTTACCTCCTCAATCACCGGACCGCATGTCACCAGCCCCGGCCACGGCCACTACTCGGCCAGCAAGGCCGGCATCAACGGCCTGATCCGCGCCGCCGCGCTCGAGTTCTCGGGCTACGGCATCACCGTCAACGGCGTCGAACCGGGCAACATCCTCACCGAGGCGATCCAGTTGCACCGCTCGCCGGCCTTCATCAGGTCGATGGAGGACGCCATCCCGCTCGGCCGGCTCGGCAGCGTCCGCGACGTTGCCAACGCCTTCCTGTTCCTTGCTTCCGACGAGGCCAGCTACATCACCGGCACCACCATCGTCGTCGACGGCGGCCAGCTGCTGCCCGAGGGCAACGACTTCCGCCTCGCCCCCGACCGCCCCTAGCCACCAAACCTCCGCAGGTGCGCTACAGCGAGCGCGCCATGAACACCGTGTGGCGCGGCAGGTCACTCCCCCGCGCCTCGCCGAAGCCGAGCTTTTCGTAGAACTTCAGCGCGCTGCGGTTCCGCGGGCTGACCTGCAGGTGCATCCCCGGTGCACCCGCCGCCCGCAGCAGGCCCATCAGGTGCTCGAGCCCCGCCCGGCCGATGCCGCGCCCCCGCGCCGCCTCGAGCAGGTCGATATGTCCGTGCGCCGGATAGGCCTCGAGCACCGGCGGGTAGACGATCTCGGGGTGATGGATGGCATGGCGCGCCCAGTCGCTGCCGCGCCAGCGGCTCTCGTCACCGCCCGGATCGCGCACCCGGGCCGCGAGCTGGCTCATCCACTTGGTCCGGTAGCGGTGGTAGAACGTGCTGCTGTCGGGAGTGCCGAGCACATAGCCGCACACCCCGTCCGGTCCCTCGACGGCGAGGGCGAAGTCCGGCTCGAGCACCTGGTACGGCGTTGCGTAGATCAGCCCGAGCAAGTTCGGATCGTCCTCGCGGGCGGTCGCGTCCTTGCCGGAATCTCCGGTCCTGAGGCACACGAGGTTGAACGCCGCATGGTCCGCCGCCGTGGCGCGGCGCAGCCGATAGCCATCGCCGAACTCACGCACCATGGTGGAACCGCCCGGAACGGTCGCGCTTGAGCAGTTCCTGCACCGCGACCGAGAACCCCTGCCGGTAGAAGTTGTAGATCCGCTCCCGTCCCGGAAACGCCACCTCCGCCGGCGGCTTCTCGGCCAGCCAGTCGAGATAGGTGCACAGGTGCGTCACCTCCTCGCGCACCTCCCACAGATACTGGTTGAAGGCGTAGAACAGGTCGCGGTTCTCGAGTTCCGTGGTGTGGTGGAAGAGCGTGCGGATGCGGTCGCGCAGCTCCGTGATCGCTTGGTGGCCGGACTGCCAGTCCGGATCGTCGACATCCGGCCGATGGGTAGAGAGCATCCGCCGCGCTTTCGCCAGCAACCCCTCGACCTCCGGCCCGCACCGGAACGGCTGATGGTGCAGTTCCGCCAGGAGCTGCAGGTCGGCGAGCGGGATGGTCTCGGTGCTCGAGGCGAGGCGGAACCGTGGCTGCCAGGCCGCGAGCGCCGCCTCGAACGCCCTGGCCTCGTCGTAGCCGCCCCCGCACCAGGGCTCCGGTGGTGTGCACCGCGACGAAATTGGCCTCGAACTCGTTGTTGGGGTTGGCGATGATGCCGTCGATCAGCGGCAGGATCTCGTCGCCCCGCCCCCCAAGCGGTCCGGCGAAAACGCGGCGGATGTCGTAGTCGTTGGCGTGGAAATTGTCCCAGATCACCGGCTTGCGGCGCAGCACCGCGCCGACCTCCGCCAGGCTCGCCGCGCTGATCGTTTCCGAGACGATCTCCGGGCCGGTCCAGAACACCCTGATCGCCGGATCGAGACGGCGGCCCAACTCGTTGAGGTAGGCCGAGCCCGGCACGTCGTGGCCGGTGAAGGCCGCACAATACTCTGTGGGGCACAGGACCATCACCGCCTCGGGCAGCTGTGCCCGCACATGCGCGAAAGCCGCATTGGCGAGGTGCGCCTGGGCTGCCGCGAAGTTCGGAAAGACGGCCTGGTCCGCCGCCGGGAGGGTCGACGGGATGTCGTCGAACAGCAGCACGAACTGGCTCACCCCGAGCGCGACCAGCTGGTCGAGCCGGCGCTTCAGCGCCTCGAGCTCGCCGGCATCCGAATAGGTGACATCGAGGCAGGGCGCGATCGCCACCATGAAGTTGAGCCCGCGCTGCCCCGCGGCCGCCACCAGCTCTTTCAGGTCGGCGGCCTCCGCGGCATCGTAGCTTTCCCGCCAGCGCGCCCGGATCTTGATGTCGTCCTTGGGCCCGTAGATGAAGCAGTTCATCCCCGCCGCCCCGATCCAGTCGAGCATTTCCACCCGTTGCGCCCTGCTCCAGGCGCGGCCGTAGAAACCCTCGATGACCCCCGAAAGAAACATGGCGCTCCTAGTCCATCGCCGTGGCCGTGAGGCCGGCGATCACATGGCGTTGCAGGATGAAGTAGAGGATCAGCACCGGCACGGTGGTGATGGTCAGCGCCGCAAACACCAAGGCATAGTCGGTGCTGTGGTAGCCGTAGAAGCGCACCAGCCCCACCGGCAAGGTGCGCTTGTCCTCATCGACGATGAACAGCAGCGCGAACAGCAGCTCGTTCCAGATATTGATGGTGTTGAGGATGATCATGGTCAGCATCGCCGGCCAGACCATCGGCACCGAGACCCGCCAGAAGATCTGCCAGGTGTTCGCCCCGTCGATGCGGGCCGCCTCTTCCATGTCCGGTCGCACGGTGTTGAAGTAGGCGCGCATCAGGAAGACAGTCAGCGACAGCGACCATGCCGCGCCCGGCAGGATCAGCGCCCAGGGCGTGTTCAGCAGGCCCATGTCCCGCAGCTGCGTGAACAGCGGGATCGCCACGGTCGGCGGCGGCAGCAGCAGGCCGAGCAGCAGCAACCGGTAGGACAGCCGCCGGAACGGGAATTCGAGGCGCGCAAAGGCGAAGGCCGCGGCCGTGGCGAAGCCGACGCACAGCGTCACCGCGCCGGCCGTCACCAGCAGCGAGTTGAGATAGAGCGTGCCGAGCCGCCCGAGTTCCCAGGCCTCGACGAAGTTCTCCCAGCGCCACACGCTCGGCAGCGCGAATGGCGTGCGGAAGATCTCGCGGTTCGACTTGAGCGCCGACAGCACCATCCACACCGTGGGATAGAACATGGCGGCGACCAGCACGGCGCCGATGCCGAAGCGCAGCCGCTCGCCGGCGCTCCATCTGGGGCTAGTAGCGGTGGACACTGAGCCGCTCCGATACCCTGAGATAGACCAGCGATATGGCCATGACCACGGCGGCCAGCACCACCGTGAGCGAGATGCCGTAGCTCATCTGGTTCTTGTCGAAAGCCTGCTTCATGATCCACGTCGCCGGCACCTCGGTGGCCCCGAACGGGTTGCCGTTGGTCATGGTGAAGAACAGGTCGAACCCGGCGAACCCGCCGGTCACCGCCAGCAGCACCGCGACCATGGCGTTCTGGCGCAGCAGCGGCAGCGTGATCTGGAAGAACTGCACGGCCGGTCCGGCCCCGTCGAGCGTCGCCGCTTCGTAGATGTTGCGCGGGATGCGGCGCAGCGCCGCAAAGAAGATCGCCATGTAGAATCCGGCATATTTCCAGCCGGAGACGATCATGATCGCGATGAGCGCCGTCGACGGCTGGCTGAGCCAGGGTTGCGCCAGTTCGCCTGCCCCCAGCGCCTTCAGCACCGAGTTGAGCAGCCCCGAGCGATAATCGAGCACGAATGCCCAGAGCACGCCCGCAGCCGACATCGACAGCACCACGGGCGAGAAGAACAGGCCCCGCATCAGCGCGAAGCCCCGCCGATCGGAATTCAGCAGCACCGCCACCAACAGGCCGAAGCTCACTTCGAAGATCAGCGTGCCGAGGATATAGAGCACCACATGCACGTAGCTCATCAGGTGCACGCTGTCGGCCAAGGCGCGCTGGAAATTGTCGAGCCCGGCCCAGCGCGGTGCCGTGAACCCGTCCCAGTGCGTGAACGCGTAGTAGAACGCCGAGCCGACCGGCCACAGCACGAACAGGCCGAACAGCAGCATGGCAGGCGCGATGAACAACAGGTTCACCGCGCCCTTGGCGACTGGAGCCGTCCGGTCCTCGATCGGCCGCCCGGCCCCCGCATCGGCCATCGGTGTCGGCCTATTCGGCGATCAGTGCCACGGTCTCGTCGAGCCAGCTCAGCGCGTCGCCCGGCGACTTCTCCCCGGCCGCCACATAGGCCGCGGCCTGGTAGTAGGCCTCGGCCAGCGCCACCGGGTAGGTGGTGTCGGGCGGCGGCACCATGGCCGGGGCCTCGGCCAGCATCCGCGCCATCTGGTCCGTCTGCGCATCGAGGTTGGCGGTCTCGTTGACGCCCTTGATCGGGCTCAGCGTCCCTGCCTCGGCCCTGAGGACCTGGTTGGCCGGCAGTGTGTAGAACTTGAGGAACTTGATCGCCGCGTCAGGGTTCTTGGCCCTGGCGTGGACGACGAAGCCGGTGGCGGTGCCGATGACGCTGTGCGCCAGCGGGTGATCGGGGTCGATCACCGGCGTGTCGAACGAGGCATAGCGGAAATCGGCGTCCGCCAGCTCCTTGGCGGTACCGATCAGCCACGAGCCGATCGGGTGCATCGCCGCCGAGCCCTCGAGGAACGTCGCCATCGCCGGGTCGGCGCCGAGCCCCTGCAGGTCGCGGTTGAACCCGCCCGCCGCGCGCAGTTCGGCAATATGCTCGAACGCCTTGAGGAAGCCCGGCGTACTGAACTTGCCGGTGCGCTCGAAGGCCGCCGTGTACTCGGCCGGCGGCACCACCTTGGCGGCGATGTGCGAGGCCCAGTTGCCGAACGGCCAGAACTCGTTGTTGCCCTGGATGATGGCGATTTCGCCGGCGTCGGTCAGCGTCTTGGTCAGCGCTACGAACTCGTCCCAGGTCGCCGGCGGGCTGATGCCGTTCTCCTCGAAGATCGCTTCGTTGTACCAGATGGTGTTGGTCACATCGAGCGAGGTCGGGACGAGGTATGGCTTGCCGTCCACCATCGTACCGGCCCCCTCGGTCCACACCGACGGCACGAAGGTGTCCTGCCAGCCATCCGAGGCCAGCGCCTCGGTCAGGTCCATGGCATAGCCGGCCTCGGCATCGCGCTTCACCGGGAATCCCGCCCACTGGAAATAGATGTCCGGCACGTCGTTGCTCTGCAGCTGCGTGATCAGCCCGGTGTTCGAGTAGACGTCGTCATCGAACGGAATCTGGACGACCTTGATGTCCGGGTTCGCCGCCTCGAAATCGGCGATGATCTTGTCGAGCACCTCCTTTTCGGCGCCGCCGGTCGTGGCGTGGGTGATGCGAATCTCGGTGGCGGCCAGCGCCGTCGTCGTCATCAGCGCCGCAGCGAACAGCGCGAGCGAACCCTTCAGAACCTGCATCCTCGAACCCCCTTGGTGATGGCACTGGTATGATATTGGTTTATTCGACGCTGTCCAGCACGAGTTGATACGTCCAAGGTAGGACCATTCCGCCTTGCCAACGGCAGGCCAAAGCCATACCAGTTGCAGAAAAAGGCCTGCGCTGCGTCGGTCGGAGGGGACTTGGACTTCTACACTGCATTGAGGGAACGGATGGACCGCCAGCACGGTCCGCTGGGCGAGCGCCTGCGCAATGCGCTGGCTGCCGTGCTCGAGAACGGCGCCATTCCCGCTGGCGAGTCGCTGCCCTCGGAGCGGGAGATGGCCGAGCGTCTGGACGTGTCGCGCTCGACCCTGCGCCTGGGGCTCAAGGATCTGGTGCAGATGGGCCTGCTGGCGACGCGTCCCGGAGCCGGCACGGTGGTTACCGGGCGCATTCCGAAGGCCCTGTCGCACCTCTCCGGCTTCACCGAGGACATGCGCCTGCGCGGGCTCGTGCCCAGTTCGCGTATCCTGCAGTTGACCATCGCTCCGGCCAGCGCCGAGGCCGCCTTCCGCACCGGCCTGCCGCTGGGCACCGAAGTGATGACACTGGTGCGCCTGCGCATGGCCGGCGGCGAGGCGCTCTCGCTCGAGCGCGCCGTGGTGCCGGTGTCGGCGGTCGGCGCCGACTATGACGGCTCCGGCTCGCTCTACGAACGGATGGACGCGCGCCAGTCCCGGCCGCGCCGCATCCTGCAGAGCCTCCAGGCGACCGAGGCGAGTGCCGAGATCGCCGCTGAGCTCGGCATCCGCGAGGGTGCCGCAGTGCTCGAGATCAGCCAGTTGGGCTACGGCGAGGACGGCGCCGTGGTCGAGGACGCGATCAGCTGGTATCGCGGTGACCGCTACAAATATGTCGGCGAAATCAGGGTTGAGAACGTGAACGGACTTCGGCGTCAATACCGCGACCAGATCGTCGCACTCCTCGACCGCGTGCTCGACGAACAGGCGGCAGCGCTGGACGCGGCCCGCGACGTCGTGGGCCGCGCGCTTGCCACCGATCATCTCGTCTACGTCGCCGGCAGCGGCCACTCCCACCTGCTGGCCGAGGAGGTCTTCTACCGCGCCGGCGGCATCGCTGCCGCCCAGGCCATCCTCGATCCCGAACTGATGCTGCACCTGGGCGCCGAGCGCTCGACCCACCTCGAGCGCCAGGAGGGCCGCGCCGAAATCGTGCTGTCGGACTACCCGGTCGAACCTGGCGACGTGGTCTTCATCGCCTCCAACTCGGGCCGCAATGCCTATCCCATTGAGATGGCACTGGCCGCCGGGTCCCGCGGCGCCACCACCATCGCGCTCACCTCGCTGCAGCATGCCACTCGCACCACTTCGCGCCACCGCTCGGGCAAGCTGCTGTACCAGCTCACCGACATCGTCATCGACAATGGCGGCGTCTACGGCGACGCGGGTCTCGCCATTTCAGGTCGGGACGTCCGCATGGGGCCGACGTCCACCCTGGCCGGCGTCTACATCCTCAACGCCATCCTGGCCGAGGCGGTGGACCAGCTCGCCCGCATCGGCACCCTGGTCGATGTCTACCAGAGCGCCAACATGCAGGGGGCGGAAGCCGAGGCCGCCGCCATGATCCAGCGCTGGCGCCCCCGCATCAGCGGGCTCTGACTACTCCTCGAGCCGGGCGATCAGGCTCGAGGTATCCCAGCGCCGGCCGCCCATGGCGACGACATCGGCATAGAACTGGTCGACCAGCGCCGTGAGCGGCAGCTGCGCGCCATTTCCGCGTGCTTCGTCGAGCGCGATGCCGAGGTCCTTGCGCATCCACTCGACCGCAAAGCCGAAATCGAACTTGCCGGCGTTCATGGTCTTGTAGCGGTTCTCCATCTGCCACGATTGTGCGGCGCCCTTCGAGATCACCTCGATCACCGCCTCGACATCCATCCCGGCCCGCTTGCCGAAATGCATGGCCTCGGCAAGGCCCTGGACCACCCCGGCGATGCAGATCTGGTTCATCATCTTGGCCAGCTGCCCCGCACCGGCCGGCCCCAGCAGCCGGCACGCCCTGGCAAAGCTCATGATCACCGGCTCGGCGCGGGCGAAGGCTTCCGCCTCGCCCCCCACCATCACCGTCAGCTGTCCGTTCTCGGCGCCGGCCTGGCCGCCCGACACCGGCGCATCGAGGAAGTCGAAGCCTGCCGCACGGGCCGCCGCGCTCAGCTCCCGCGCCACTTCCGCCGAGGCCGTGGTGTGATCGACGAACAGCGTTCCCCGCCCCATCGCCGCGAACGCCCCCTCGGAACCCAGCGCCACCGCGCGCAGGTCGGCATCGTTGCCGACGCAGCAGAACACGATGTCCTGCCCCTCGGCGGCCGCCTGCGGCGTCGGCGCCGAGCGCCCGCCATGCGCCGCGACCCAGGCCTCGGCCTTGGCTGCCGTGCGGTTGTAGACCGTCACCTCGTGGCCCCTGGCCTTGAGATGCCGTGCCATCGGAGAACCCATGACCCCGAGGCCCAGGAATGCCGCCTTCACCACCCTTATTCTCCCTTGCTTGTCGGCGGGTAGAGATGCTCTCCCCCCTGCCAGTCCGAAATCGTGTAGCAGCCATCGCCGGCGGCGCGCACCGTCCCGGCGGCAATCGGCGCCTTGCCGTGGCCACCCGGGATATCGAGCACATAGGTCGGCTGGCACAGCCCCGACACTCGCCCGCGTAGGGCCGCGATCAGCGCCTGGCCCTCGGCGATCGACATCCGGAAATGCGCCGTGCCCGGGGCCAGGTCGGGATGGTGCAGGTAGTAGGGCTTGATCCGAGCCTCGACGAAGCCGCGCATCAGTTCGGCCAGCACCGCCGCGTCGTCGTTGATCCCGCGCAGCAGCACGGTCTGGCCGAGCAGCACGATGCCGGCATCGGCGAGGCGCGCCGCCGCCGCCCTCGCCGCCGCGGTCAGTTCGCGCGGATGGTTGGCATGGACGGCGAGATAGGCCGCCTTGCCGCTCGCCTTCAGCGCGCCGACCAGAAGCGCATCGATGCGCTCCGGCTCGACCACGGGCACCCTTGTATGGAACCGCACGACCTTGACGTGCGGAATCGGCGCCAGCCGCGCCATGATGTCCGCGAGCCGTCGCGCCGACAGCACCAGCGGATCGCCGCCGGTGAGGATCACCTCCCAGATCTCGGGGTGGCCGGCAATGTAGGCCACGGCCCGCTCCAGCGCCTCGGGCGACAATGTCCCCAGCCCTTCCGGCCCCACCATCTCGCGGCGGAAGCAGAACCGGCAATAGACCGGGCACACATGCACCGCCTTCAGCAGCACCCGGTCGGGATAGCGGTGCACGATCCCCTCGAGGGGCGAATGCGTCAGGTCCCCGATCGGATCGGCCCGTTCCTCCGGCCTCACGCTGAGTTCGGCGATGTCCGGCACGAACTGCCGCGCGATCGGATCGTCCGGGTCGTCCCGGTCGATCAATCCCGCCACCGCCGGCGTCACGGCGATGGCGTAGCTGGACGCCACCGCCTCCGCCGCGGCCAGGCGGTCGGCCGGCAGCAGCCCCGCCTCGGCCAGTCCCGCCGCCGTCCGGATCGCCCGATCCACCTTCATCTGTCGCCTCCCGCCACGGGAACCCAGAGCACATCCTCGATGCGGCGCGCGCCGACGGCCAGCATCACCAGCCGGTCGAAGCCCAGCGCCACGCCACTGGTCGGGCGCAGCAGCGGCAGCGCCGCGAGCAGGTCCTCGTCGAGCGGATACCGCTCGCCATAGAGCCGCTGCTTTTCTTCCATCTCGACAAGGAACCGTCGCCGCTGCTCCTCGGCATCGGTCAATTCGCCGAAGCCATTGGCCAGTTCCACTCCGCACGCATACAGTTCGAACCGCTCCGCCACCCGCGGGTCGTCCGCCGCGCGCCGCGCCAGCGCGGCTTCGGCCGCCGGATAGCGGTCGAGAATGGTGATCCGTCCAAGCCCCAGGTTCGGCTCGACCTTCTCGACGAGGATGCGGCTGAACAGATACGACCAGGTGTACTCCTCGGGCACGTCCAGCCCGACCCGCCGCATCCGCTCCGCCAGCGCGTCCGCATCGGTCTCGCCCGCTGCGTCCATCGTCTCGAACAGGTCGACCCCGGCAAATCTCTGAAAGGCCTCGACAACCCCGAGCCGCTCGGGCTCCTGCCGGGGATCGCACTGCCGCCCGCGAAACCGGAACGCCTCCGTCCCGGCCAGCTCCGCCGCCATCCGCAGCAGCTTCACGCAGTCCGCGATCACCGCGCCATAGGCCTCGCCCGCCCGGTACCACTCCAGCATGGTGAACTCGGGATGATGCAGCGCGCTGCGCTCGCGGTTGCGCCACACGTGCCCGATCGAGGCGATCCGCTCCTCGCCGGCAGCGAGGAGCTTCTTCATCGAGAACTCGGGTGAGGTGTGGAGGTAGAGCGTCTCCCCCCGCCCGTCGTTGCCGATGGCGATGGTCGAGAAGGCATGCAGGTGCGTCTCGTTGCCGGGACTACGCTGCAACCCGGGCGCGTCGACCAGCACGAACTCCGCATCGGCGAAGTAGCCGCGCACTGCCGCCTCGATCCGGTTGCGCAGCAGCAGCAGCGGCCGCCGGTCGGCATGGACCGAAGGCGACCACCACGGCGAAGCCGGCGGCGATGCGGGGGCGTTGGGCAATAGTATCGTCTTTCGTGCTCGGGACTGGCGGATTGGCCGGATTTGCGCTATCGGGCGGCACCGAAACGGACACCCGTGCGTCCGGCCCGGCCCATGAGGCCGCTCATCTAGGCCGACGCCAACGCTTGAACAAGGAAGAAGTAATGGTCAAGGTCATCGCCTCGTCGCTTCGCAAGGGGCATGTCGTCGAGCAGGACGGCAAGCTGCACGTCGTGCTGACAGCGGAAAACGTCCACCCCGGCAAGGGCAACTCGGTGACCAACGTCAACATGCGCCGCATCGTCGATGGCGTGAAGGTGATCGGTCGCTGGCGCACCGTCGAGATGGTGGAGCGGGCCGAAGTCGACGAGCGCGAGTACCAGTTCCTCTACCATGATGGTGAGGGCTACCACTTCATGGAGCCCACCACCTACGAGCAGTTGGCGGTGCCCGAGGACGTCATCGGCGAGCAGGGCGCCTACCTGCAGGACGGCATGAAGGTCTATCTCAAGACCTTCAACGGCGCCGCCATCGCCATCGAACTGCCGGCCCGCGTCACCCTCGAGATCACCGAGACCGAGCCGGTGGTGAAGGGCCAGACCGCATCGTCCTCGTTCAAGACCGCCGTGCTCTCGAATGGCACCAAGACCATGGTGCCGCCCCATATCGGCGTCGGCACCCGCGTCGTGGTGATGACCGAGGACGGCAGCTACGTCGAACGCGCCAAGGACTGAGGAGCGCCGGCCGAAGGCCGGCAAATCAGTCCGGTGGACTGATTTGAGCGACGAAGGCCCTGAGACTTCGAGGCGTCCCAACGGGCGGATCAGTCCAGTGGACTGATCCGAGGCGAGAAGGCCACGAGACCTATGGTCGAGTGGCAGCTCGAAGGGCGGGAAGTTGCCCCTTCCACTCGACCCTCCCCCGCCCCGAGCGGGAGCTTCTTTCTTGATCCCCACCCTCCCCATCGTTCACCTTCCGTTGACAACCCGTCGGCGTCCGGGGACTGCCGCTGCTCCGCTTCTGCGCTTACATAGGCGCCACGACAACTTGCGGAGCTTTCCCATGACACTCGAACTCGGTGGCATCCACCACCTCACCGCCATCACCGCCGAGGCCCGGCGCAACGTCGACTTCTACACCCGCACCCTCGGGCTGCGGCTGATCAAGAAGACCGTCAACCAGGACGATGTCAGCGCCTATCACCTGTTCTACGGCGATGCCGTGGCCTCGCCCGGCGCCGACCTCACCTTCTTCGACTGGCCGGCGGCGCCGGCTCACCGCGGCAATCATGAAGTCTCCCGCACCGGCCTCAGGGTCGCCTCCGAGGTGAGCCTTTCCTGGTGGAAGGCGCATCTCGCCGGGCAGGACGTCGCCTCCGGCAACATCAGGGAGCGTGCCGGGCACCTGTCGCTCGACTTCGAGGATTTCGAAGGCCAGCGCTTCCGCCTCGTCGCAGATCCCAAGGCCGGTCCCGGCCATCCGTGGGAGAAGAGCCCGATCCCGGCGGAACACCAGATTCTCGGCCTCGGCCCGATCACCCTGGCCGTCCCCGATCTGCGTCGCACCGAGCCGGTGCTCACCAGGGTGATGAACCTGCGCGAAGTGCGCTCCTATCCGGCACGCGAGCGGCACGGCGAGATCCACGTCTTCGAGATGGGACCGGGGGGTGCCGCGGCGGAACTCCATGTCGAGGTCAATCCCGACCTGCCGCAGGCCCGCCAGGGCGCCGGCGCCGTGCACCACGTCGCCTTCCGCACGCCCGACAAGGCCGAGTTCGACGAGTGGGTGAAGCGCACCGCCGGCTTTGGCATCCGCACCTCCGGCGAGGTCGAGCGCTACTACTTCACCTCGCTCTACTTCCGCGAGCCCAACGGCATCCTGTTCGAGATCGCCACCGACGGCCCCGGCTTCACTGCCGACGAGCCGCTCGAGACCCTCGGCGAGCGTCTGGCGCTTCCCCCCTTCCTCGAGCCGCGGCGCGACGAAATCGAACGGGGACTGAAGCCGCTCTGACTCGACCTGCGGGCACCGCCCCCCTAGCATGGGCGGCAGGCATAGGCCTGCTGTCCCTGCTGTCCGTCGCGAGTACCCTTGACGATCGACCCGCCCCGCCACGGCACACACCCGTCCTCCCGGCCCGGCCTCGACTGGCGCCACTGGGGAACGATCGGCGCCCTGGCGCTGGCCGGCCTGATCCTGCACTACCTGATCTTTCTCGGCCTTGGGGTCGATGGCGATCTGGCCGGGAGCCTCTGCCGCTGGGACTGCCTCTGGTTCGAGAGTGCCGCCGATGGCTACCAGGTCGGCCTGCCGGCCAATCGGCTGGGCGAGGCGGACTGGGCCTTCTTTCCACTCTATCCGCAACTGGCACGTGCCGTGGCGGCAGCGACCGGCCTCAGCTTCGCCTGGTCCGGACTTGTGCTGTCCAACCTGCTCGGCATCCTCGCGGCGGGGCTGTCGCGGCCGCTGTTCGAGGACGTGCGCGCCTACCGCCTGTTCGCCTTCTCGCTGCTGCTCGGCCCCTTTTCGCTGCTGTTCTCGCTTCCGTACTCGGAGAGCCTGTTCATCCTGCTGACGCTGCTTGGCTTCCGGGCACTGCGCGGCGGCAACTACCCACTCGCCGGCGGGTTCGGTGCGCTGCTCTCGGCAACGCGGGTAACCGGCGTGCTGTTCGGCATTGCCATCCTGGTCCAGGCCGGCCTCGACCACGTCCGCCGCGGCAGCACGATCCGCCACCTGCTGGGCGACACCCGGCTGCTGCTCGGATTGCTCCTCGTGCCGCTCGGGGCGATTGCGTTTGCCGTCTACCTGCGGCTGAGCATGGGCGACGGGCTCGCCTTTGCGCATGTGCAGCTCGCCTGGAACCGCGAACTCGGCAACCCCTTCGCCAACTGGTTTGCCACGCTGATGGGCAACAGCTCGCCGCGCATCCACGCCATCGCCATAGTCGTCGGGCTGGCACTCGTCGGCGCCCTGTTCGTCCGCCGCCGGCATGCCGAAGCGGCCTTCTGTCTGGCGGCGCTCACCCTGTCGACTGCGACCGGGATGGAGTCTTCCGTCCGCTTCTTTGCCGGCCTCGCCCCGCTCGGACTGGTGGCGTGCGAACTGCTGGCCGAGCGCCGCCGACTGGGCTGGCTCGCCTATCCGCTTGGCCTGCTGCTCGGTGCCTACCTCTTTCACGGCTGGCTCACCGGCGCGCGGGCGATGGTGTAGGCATGGCGCGCCTTGTCTCCTACGCGGCACTTGCCCTCCTCGCCCTCGGCGAACTCGCCCTGCTGGGCTATGCCGCCGATGCCGACGTGTCCGAGGCCTACCGCGCCTACTACATCGAGCGCACCAGCAGTTGCCTCCCGCAGCCGGCGAGCGGGGCGTTCGAACCCGGCCGGGCGATCCCCGCCGGCCGTGCAACGCTCGCCGCCTTCGACGCCGTGGCCGTCTGCGGTGTCGCCTATACCGGCGCGGACGGCACCTGGATGTTCGGCCCGGAGGCACGTTTCCGCTTCGCCGTACCGGCCGGCGCCGGGGACCTGCTGTTCACGCTGGAGGGGAGGCCCGGTGCCGAGCCCGGCCGCCGGATCGACCTTTCTGCCAACGGCACGCCGATCGGGATCCTCGACCATGCCGGCAACGCCGAGGCCAGCCACGCCTTCCTCGTCCCGCGCGCGCTCCTCGCCGGCCCGACGCCGCTCGAAATCACCCTCCTCGTCGCGGATCCGCCGAAACTGCGCAACAGCGTCGCAGCCCGGCAGTTCACCTACTTCATCCGCTCGCTGACCCTGTCGCTTGAACAGGACGAGCGCGGCTCCGTCAGCAGCGGAACCGCGCTCTCTAGCGCCGTGGGGGGCTAGCGGCGCTATTCGGATGGGCAGCCAGTGGCGCCTTCGGGCACGATGCAGCCGCCATCGGGGACGACGCTGGTGACCCGCGGCGAGACCAGCACCCTGGCCATGTCGATCAGCTGCATGAACTCGGCGCGGTAGCCGCTCTCGTCGCTGCCGCGGGCGCCCTGCGCCAGCACGCGGATCGCCTCCCAGCTCATGTCCCCGTAGTTCGAGCCCTTGAGCTTCTGCCCGAAGGCGGCAACTGCTGCGGCAAAGCGCGCGTCCTCGGAGGCCTGGGCCAGTTCCTTGACCGCGATGTCCCTGCCGATCGGCTGTTCGATCAGCCTGGACGTGTCGCCGTCGGGCAGCTTGTAGCGCATCTTCAGGAACCCGATCTCGGCGCCGGCCGCGACCGCCGGGGCTGCCGCGTCCGTCTCGTAGCGCAGCGGGTCGTTGAGTTCGGCGCCCGAGCCGACCGGCGTGATCTCGTAGAGCGCCGTCACCGTGGTGCCCGCCCCGATCTCGCCGGCATCGACCTTGTCGTTGTTGAAGTCCTCGCGATTGAGTGCCCGGGTCTCGTAGCCGATCAGCCGGTATTCGCTCACCACGGCCGGGTTGAACTCGACCTGGATCTTGACGTCCTTGGCGATGGTCTCGAGCGTGCCGCCGATCTCCTTCACCAGCACCTTCCGGGCTTCCTTGAAGCTGTCGATGTAGCTGGCATTGCCGTTGCCGTTCTGCGCCAGCGCCTGCATCGTGTCGTCGCCGAGATTGCCCTGCCCGAAGCCGAGCACCGAGAGGAACACGCCGCTGTCGCGCTTGTTCTTGATGTAGGTCTTCAGATCCTCCGGATCGTCGATGCCGACATTGAAGTCGCCGTCGGTGGCGAGGATCACCCGGTTGACCCCGTCGGCCACCTTGTTCTGCTCGGCCAGCCGGTAGGCGAGCTCGATCCCCTCGGCCCCGGCCGTCGATCCGCCCGCCGAGAGGTTCTCCAGCGCCGAGAGGATCTTGGCCTTGTCCGTCGCCCTGGTCGGCTCCAGCACCACGCCGGCGGAGCCCGCATAGACGACGATCGACACCGTGTCGTTGGCGCCGAGCTGGTCGACCAGCAGCGCAAAGGCGCGCTTCAGCAGCGGCAGCTTGTCCGGCTCGTCCATCGATCCCGAAGTATCGATCAGGAACACCAGGTTCGACGCCTTGTCCTCGCCGAGCGGCGGCACATAGCCCTTGATCCCGATCTGGACGATCTGCGTCTTCGAATTCCATGGCGTCGGATAGACCGAGACCGTCGGCTGGAACGGCGTCGCCGCATCGGCCGGCGCCGGATAGGCGTAGCTGAAGTAATTGATCAGTTCCTCGATCCGCACCGCGTCGGGCTCCGGCACCCAGCCATCGGTCAGCGCCCGCCGGACATAGGAGTAGGCGGCGGTATCGACGTCGATCGAGAAGGTCGAGACCGGCTCGTTCCTGACGATCTTCAGCGGGCTTTCGGTGAACTTCGCAAACTCGTCGCCGGACGGATCGGTCGGCGCGACCATGGCGTCGACCGGCGCCGGCATGCCGACCGCCTCGGGCATCGGCGCATACTCGGCCATCATCCCGTCCTGCGACTGGATGCCGGCAGAAAGGCCCAACTTCGGCTGCGCGACGCCGCGGTTCACCGTCACCGGGGCCGCCGGCGCGGCTTCATCGGCCACGACAGTGCTGAGTTCCCCGGCTGGCGTCCCGGAGGCGGCCATCTCATTGGCAGTCACTGCTTCCTGCTCCTCCACGGCGACACGACCGGGCGCCGCGACGTCATCCGGCGTCACCATCGGGATCACGGCGTCGCGCACCATGGGCGGCACGCCGATCGGGCTGATCGCAGTGGAGGTATAGAGCTGGTAGCCGAGCGGCAGCAGCAGCAGCGCGATCGCGGCAGTGCCGAGGCCGTAGGTAAGGCGGGTATCCATGGTCCAGTTCCCTTTCGCAGTGGCGAACATGGACCTGAGACGCTGGATCAGCGGATTTCCTTGGGCGGCCACTCTCGCCGCGTGCTGCTCGGCATCGAAGGCCAGCAGGGCGGCATCGAGCGCCCGCTGCCGCGCCGCCTCGGAAGGCGAGGGCATGGCCGTGTGCTTCAGCAGTTTGAGCTTGTCGTCGTTCTGGTTGCTCACAGGAGCCCCCTCAAGGTCTTTTTGGCTTCGTGGACGTGCCAGGAGACAGTCGCCTCCTTGCACCCCATGATCACGCCGGCTTCGGCGTGGCTCATCCCCTCCGCGTAAATCAGCAGCACCGCATCCCGTTGCTGGTCGGGAAGTTTGCGCACTGCAATCCAGAGTTCCTTGGCCGCCAGGGAGTCTTCCTGGTCGGGCAGGTATTCGTCCGGCGCCACCTCGGCGTAGCGGTCGACATTGCGGCCGCGCCGGCTCCGGGCCCGCTGCATGTCGCGCACCGCGTTCAGCGTCACGCGATAGAGCCAGCTGGTGAAGGCGCTGCGCCCGTCGAAGCTCTTCAGTATCGAGGCGAGCTTGACGCACACGTCCTGCGCCACGTCCTCGGCATCCGAAGCCTTGCCGCACCACTTGCAGGCGGTGCGGAAGATGAAATCATAGTGCCGCGCCACCAGGTCCGCGAAGGCCCGGCGGTCGCCGCCGACCGCGCGCGCGATCAGCGTCTCGTCGGCAAGGCGCGGCGGGGGGGACTCATAGAATTGTGGCATCAAGGCAAATGACCGTGGCACCCGAACACACTCTCGCGTCGCATCTTAGGACTACGACGCCACTGCCGATGCCCTCCTTGGCCCGAGTGCAGAGATTTTTTCGCAGGCCTGGTCGCGCCAGGTGCAATCCTCTTGCCGCCGCCGCCGCGCCGGTTTACCCAAACTGCATGTCCGAAGATCCCGAACCGCCCCGCAATCCCTGGTGGCGTCTGAACCCGGCCCGCATCGTGCTGCTGATCATGGGCGCGCTGCTCGCTCTCTATATCGCTTCCGCGCTCCTGGGCGGGATCGGCAACTACCAGACCCTGCGGGACGCGAGCGATGCCGCGAAAGCGACATCGGCGAACTAGCAGCTCCAGCCGAGGGCCGGCCGCGGCGACCGGCTCGCGCCTCCTCGCGGTTCGAGGTCTCGAGCGGCGTCTTTACTGCTCCCGTCGGCACAGCCTCAGCATGCCATCCCGCACCCGGAGGATCGCGGCCTGCTGATCCTCCTTGGCTTCGTAGCGAGGTTCGAGGACGGCGAGTTCGCTGGCCACCTCGACCATCCCCCGCAGGCTGGGAGGATAGAGCCTCTCGATCTGAACGAGGTCCTTCATCTCCGCCCCGTTTTGGCGGAACTGCATGATCAGTTCGCCGATCTCGCCCATCAGGGCGCAGCGATCGAGCGTTTCCTGCGCTCCGGAGTGCTGCGGGACCGCCCACAGCGACGCTGCGAGTACGCCCACCCGCAGCATGATCCCACCCTTCGACACGGCAATCCTCCCCCCGCTGCTGTCGGCTCCCTCCCGCCGACCCATCCTACGCCACAAGCGCCGCCGGCACGGCTTCGGCAATGAACCCGCCGCCCAGCACCTCGCTGGTCTCGCTCTCGTCGGCATAGAACACGCAGGCCTGGCCCGGCGAAATACCGTGCTCGCCCGCGAACAGCGTCACGAACACCTCTCCGCCATCCATGTGCACCGCGCCGGCCTGCGGCGGCCGCGTCGAGCGCACCTTGACCTCGAGTGGCATGCCGTTGCCGGCCGCGAGCGACGCCAGTGTCTGCTCGCCGAGCCAGTTCACGTCCCTGAGCCGCACCGTCTTGGTCAGCAGCGCCGCGCGCGGCCCGACGATCACCCGTCCGGTCTGATGCTCGAGCTTGATCACGTAGAGCGGCTCGGCTGCCGCGATACCGAGCCCTTTCCGCTGCCCGATGGTGTAGTTGATGATCCCGTCATGCCGGCCGAGCACGCGCCCGTCGAGATGCACGATCTCGCCCCCTGCCAGCGCCTCGGGGTGCATCTTGCGGATCACCTCGGTGTACTTGCCCTGCGGCACGAAGCAGATGTCCTGGCTGTCATGCTTGTCGGCGATTTCGAGACCGAACTCGCGCGCCAGTTCGCGCACCCGGGGCTTGCTCATGCCGCCGAGCGGAAACCGCAGGAAACCGAGTTGCCCGGGCGTCGTGGCAAACAGGAAGTAGCTCTGGTCGCGCGACGCATCGACCGGCCGGAACAGCCGCCGCCTGCCGTCGACCAGCCGGCTCTGCACATAGTGGCCGGTGGCCAGCACGTCGGCGCCGAGGTCCTGCGCCACCTCCATCAGGTCGACGAACTTGACGCTCTGGTTGCAGGCGATGCAGGGCACTGGCGTCTCGCCCTGCCGGTAGGCATTGGCAAACGGCTCCATGACGGCGTTGCGGAAGCGCTCCTCGTAGTCGAGGACGTAGTGCGGGATGCAGAGGGTCTCGGCCACCCGGCGCGCATCGTGGATGTCCTGGCCGGCGCAGCAGGCGCCCTTGCGGTGCGTCGCCTCGCCATGGTCGTAGAGCTGCAGCGTGACGCCGACCACGTCATAGCCCTCGCGGGCGAGGAGGCCTGCAACAACCGAACTGTCGACGCCCCCCGACATCGCGACCACGACGCGCGTGTCCTCGGGGCGCTTGGGCACATCGAGCGAATTCATCTCTGTCCTCGTCGGGAAGGGGTCAAGGTCCAGCCGACGGGCGCCCGTATAGGCGGTTTCCACCGGCCTGTCACGCCGCTTGCGCCCCGGCAGAATCTGCCGGGTGCGGCGCATTCTGCCGTGCGCCCGCTCCCGCAGTATCGGCTAACAGATTGATCCTGCACAGGATGTCACTCGGCACGGCGCTTGCAGCGCACTTGTCGGACTATTGTATCGCGAGGCTCAGGTGTCGGCATCGGTATCGGTCGGGTTTTCTCCGGCTACATCGCCACTGATCTCAACCGGCGTCACCGCCGCGCCGGACGCTACCCCGGGCGGCGAGGCTGAGAGCCCGTTCGCGATCCTGCTGTCGCTCCTCGGCAACCAGCTGGCCGAAGCAACGGGCGAAACCGGCATCGCACTGCCGAAGGAACTGGCCGACAATCCGCTGCTGGCCTCGCTCACGACGGTCGCGACGGAGCTGCCCGAGCTGGCGACAGCCGATCCATCCGTGCTGGCTCAGGGCCTCGACACCGTCGTCGATGACGAGGCGGCCAACACCCTGCTCAAGGATCTCGCGGCCGCGCTCACCGCCATCAGCGACGCGCTCGAGACCGGCAAGCCGCTCGATCCGGCCCTCGAGGACAAGCTCGCCGACAACCTCGATGCCGTCGCCGCCCTGCTCGGCATCCCGCTGCCGCAGCCGACCACCGCGACAGCGACGGCCGGCGAGATACCGGCCATCGACGCCGTCGCGGCACCGGCCGCGCCGTCCTCCGGCAACCTCCCCGAACTGCCGCCGTCCGCCGACGACGCTCTCGAACCGGTCGATGATGCCGGGGCGCCCGCCGACATGCAGGCCAGACCGGTACCCGAGGTGCTGGCGCGCCTTGGCGCAGCTCTCGCCGAGCTCGCCACGCGGCTGGAGGCGCAGGCTCCGGCCCTCGCGAAGGCCGTCGCCGGGCTGGGCGAGCGCCTCGCCGCCGGTGATCTGCCCGACGAGATTCTCGCCGCCATCGGCGTGCCGCGTCAGGGCGAGACCACCAACAAGGACCTGCTGCAGCTCGTCGCGGCCCTGACCGCACCGAAGCCGGCGGCAGCTGGCAGTGCTCCGGCTCAACCGATCGCCGCGCCGAGCCTGGGTCTGCCGGATCTCGCCACTCCCGACGGCGAGGCGCCGCGGGCGGCGAATGCGGGCGACGCGGTGGCGACGACCAGGTTCACCCCGCTCGCCGACGCCCGGCCCGACGACAAGCCCGCACCGGAGGCGAAGCCCGCCGTCGCGACGAGCCGGCCTGCCGACCTGCCGGCCCCGGCCTCGAACAGTGCCGATCCGGCGGCCCTGGCCGTCGCGGCACCGCCGACAGCTGCTGCGGCGCCGGCGGCAAGGGCCGTCCACGCCGCCTACCAGGCCCCGGTACAGCAGCTCAACCTGCCGCAGGTGGCGTTCGAGCTGGCCCGCCAGGTCGAGGCAGGCAACACCCGCTTCCAGATCCGCCTCGATCCGCCCGAACTGGGCCGCATCGATGTGCGGCTCGACCTCGACGGGTCCGGCACGGTCAATGCCCGCATGGTGGTGGAGCGTGCCGAAACGCTCGACCTCATGCAGCGCGACCAGCGCGCCCTGCAGCAGGCGCTGCAGCAGGCGGGCCTCGATGCCACCAAGACCAACCTCGAGTTCTCGCTGCGCCAGAACCCGTTCGCCCGCGACTTCGGCGGTGGCGACGGTCGCGGCCAGCCCTCCGGCTTTGCCGGTCCGGACCAGGGCGGCACCGGCGACGCCGCCGCACCCCCCGCGTCCACCACGCTCTACCGCGGCACGGCGACAGCCGGCGGCGTCAACCTGTTTGTATAGGAGGCCATCATGGCAGTCTCCGGAGTCGGTTCAACGTCCACCAGCTCGCTGAGCGGCACCCGCGCCACCATCGCGCAGAACTTCGACACCTTCCTGCAACTGTTGACCACCCAGTTGAGGAACCAGAACCCGCTCGATCCGCTCGACACCAACCAGTTCACCCAGCAGCTGGTGCAGTTCTCCGGCGTCGAGCAGCAGCTCAAGACCAACGATTTCCTCGAAGCCATGATGCTCTCGACCCAGAACGCCAACAACTCCCAGGCGGTGAGCTACATCGGCAAGATGGTCACCGCCTCCGGCGTCCGGAGCGAACTGGTCGATGGCGCCGCCACCTGGCACTTCGCCGTCGACAAGCCTGCTACCATCACCGCCACCGTCCAGGACGCGAGCGGCAACACGGTGTACACCAAGGCCGGCACCGTCGCGAAGGGCGAGAGCGTGTTCAACTGGGACGGCGTCGGCACCGATGGCAAGCAGAAGCCCGACGGCACCTATTCGGTGCAGGTCGAGGCCCGCGACGCCGACGGCAACCTCATCAGCGTCGCCACCGAGATGACCGGCGAGGTCACCGGCATCGACTTCTCCGGCTCCGAGCCGGTGCTGATCGTCGGCGGCGCCCGCGTCAACCTCTCGAGCGTCCAGTCGGTCCGCAGCAAGACCGCCACCGACGGAACGACGGACGAAGGCACGCTGTAGGGGGTCCGGCACCTCGGGCCCGCCGCTCCGGCCTGATCGGGGCACCGCTGTACCTCTCCCCGTCGGGGAGAGGGTGGACCGGCGCAGCCGGGACGGGTGAGGGGTCTCGCAACGTCCCCCGAGGCTACCAGCCCCTACTCCCCCAGCCCGGTCGGCAGCCCGTCCATGCTGGCGAGGTTCTGCTCCTGCCGGTAGGCGGCAAGCCCCTCCGGTCCCTTGGCCTCGGCCCAGCGGTCCATGGTGTCGCGTTCGCCCTCATAGGCCATCAGCGGCACGCCGTAGCCGCAGGAGGTCTTCACCAGGTCGAAGTCGATGCGGATGATCTGCCGCGCCCCCAGCGGCTCGGCGTCGCCATAGTGTTCGGCGAGCAGGGCCGCATACGCCGCGCCACCCCGCGCAATCGTCCGGCCGCGCCCGTAGAGCCTCAGGATCAGCGGCGGCCCCTCGACGGCGCAGAACATGATGGTGAGCCGCCCATCGGCCAGAAGGTGCGCCGCCGTCTCGTTGCCGCTGCCGGTACGGTCGAGGTAGCACGCCGCGCTGTCGGAGAGCACGCGGAACAGGTCGGTCGAGCGCGGCGACAGGTTGATGCGGGTGCCCGCCGCGGCAGAAGCCGTGAAGAAGATGTGCTGGCGCCCGATGAAGTCGCGGTGGTGCGCGTTCAGCGCCGGATAGTCCCTGGCCATGTGCTGCCCGCCCCCCGTGTCCGTCATGGTTGACGGACTGTGAATTTGACTCGAGTTGTTGGCAAGTCTTGAGCGCGCCCGATCCGCCCCATACGTGTTGCGCGTTAACGTCGCCCCACCCGCAGAGCCCCGGCTTTTAACGCATTCTAAGGAATGCCTTAGCCGAATTTTAAGTGCGTTGGGCTAGGGTCTGGGACGTGGTCAGGTTGAGTAAGTGAGTATAATGACCGTACAGATGCGTCCCCGCGTAAAGTACGTGATCGGTCCGGATGGCAGTCCGTTGACGATCGCGGACCTTCCCCCCAAGGACACCCGCCGCTGGGTCATCCGCCGCAAGGCGGAGGTGGTCGCCGCGGTACGCGGTGGGCTGCTGAGCCTCGAGGAGGCGTGCCAGCGCTATACCCTCTCGGTCGACGAGTTTCTCAACTGGCAGGCCGCCATCGACAAGCACGGCCTCGCCGGCCTGCGCACCACCTGGATCCAGCACTACCGCGAGGGGTGAGGAACGACGGGCCGGGGCTGGCAGTCGGTGGAGCGGCAGCCGCGAAGGGCCGGACGAGACGCGACCCGGTAGGGGCAAATCGGTCCGGTGGACCGATTTGAGCGGCGAACGCCGGAGCGCAAGCGACGGCCGGCCGAGGAACGACGGGCCGGAGGCCCGGCAGATCGGTCCGGTGGACCGATTTGAGTTCCGAACGCCCTGAGCCCTGCGAAGGGCCGGGCCGGTGGTTCCACGTGCACAACGATACTCTCTCAGCCCGCCCGGCACACCGTGGCGGGCTTTGCGCGTGAAGGACCCCTCATCCGCCCTTCGGGCACCTTCGCCCACAGGGGGAGAAGGCGATCCACGAGATTTCTCAGTCGGGACCCTTCTCCTTCTGGTGGGAAGCGGTCGCCGGAGGCCGGAAAAGGGCCGCCGCTGCCTCCCCGCCTAAGGCGTCCGCTCCCCCATGTACTTTTCCCCCTCCGCCGTTGCCTGCAGCATCCGGTAGTGCGCCATCACGGCCGGCAGCGCCGGCTTGTCGAACGGCGTCGACGCCCAGCGGTGCGTGGCGAGCGCCAGGGCAATATCGGCGAGGCTCAGCCGGTCGTTGGCGACGAAGCGTCCCGCCTGCGCCAGGTGCCCCTCGAGGATGCGCATCTCGATCGTCCAGCGCGCAATGGAGTCGGCGATGCGCTCCGGGTCGGCATAGGCCGGGTTACGCCGCAGCAGCGCCAGCACCGCATACATCCAGGGCAGATTGAGTTCGGTCGCCTGCCAGGTCATCCACTGGTCGACCAGGGCCCGCTCCCTGAGGTCGGCAGGAAACAGGCCGGCGCGGTGTCGCTCGGCAAGATAGCGCATGATGGCGCCGCTCTCCCACAGCACGAACCCCGCTTCGAGGATCACCGGCACCTGCGCATTGGGGTTGAGCTTGAGGAATTCCGCCTCGCGCGGGTCGCGATGCGGCAGCCCCCAGGTCTCGGTCTCGTACGCCAGACCGATGAGATCGGCCGTCCACATCACCTTGCGCACATTGATCGAGCTCACCCGACCGAGGATCGTGAGGTCGGCCATGTTCATCCCTCCTTAACCGTCAACGGCAATCTCTGCCGGCTATTTGCATTCTGCGAGAGGCAGTTAACAACTTGTTTACCATCCACTCGGTAATTTTTGCCTATGGGCTCGGTGCGTTGTTCGCGCACCCCACAAGCGATAGGTCGGGTTGCCGCGTGAACGGATTGTTGCAGGTCTTCAACCGCCTGGGGTTGGCGCGGGTTGCCGCGATGGCGGTGATCGCCGTGCTGATGCTGGGCTTTTTCGGCTTCATCATCATGCGCGCCTCCACCCCGCCGATGGCGGCGCTCTACACCGGGCTGTCGTTCGAGGACTCGGCCGCCATCGTGCGCGAGTTGCAGAGCCAGAACGTGCCGTTCGAGCTGCGCGGCGAGGGCGAGTCGATCCTCGTGCCGCGCGACCAGATCACCCAGATCCGCATGGCGCTGGCCGAGAACGGGCTGCCCACCCGCGGCCAGGTCGGATACGAGATCTTCGATCAGCAGTCGACCCTGGGCGCCACCAGCTTCGTCCAGAACATCAACAATGTCCGCGCCCTCGAGGGCGAGCTGTCCCGCACCATTTCCTCGCTGGCCCGTATCAAGTCGACCCGCGTCCACCTGGTGCTGCCGGAACGCGCCCTGTTCAGCCGCGAGCAGAAGGACCCCACCGCATCGATCGTGCTGTCGGTGCGCGGCGAACTCTCGGCCGGCGAGATTCGCGCCATCCAGCACCTCGTCGCCTCCGCCGTCGAGGGCCTGACCCCGACCCGCGTCTCGGTGGTCGACGATACCGGGCAGCTGCTCGCCTCGGGCGCCGGCAATGGTCCCGAGGACGTCATCGCCGGCGAGACCGAGGAGCGCACGCTCAACGTCGAGAACCGGTTGCGCAGCCGCGTCGAGGACCTGCTGGCCAATGTCGTCGGCGCCGGCCGCGCCCGTGTCCAGGTCTCGGCCCAGCTCGATCTCAACCGCACCACCCGCACGTCCGAGACCTTCGATCCCAACGGCCAGGTAGTGCGCTCGACCCAGTCGCGCGAACTCGCCAACAGCGCCACCGGACCGGGCGAGTCGGGCCAGGTCACCGTGGCCAACGAACTCCCGGGCGCCAGCCAGGACAACGGCGCCGGCGGCACCAGCGAGCAGGGTTCGACCACCGAGGAGACCACCAACTACGAAATCTCCAAGACCACCGCCACCGAGATGACCGAAGCCGGCGGCATCCGGCGGCTGTCGATCGCCGTGGTCGTCGACGGCATCTACACCACCGACGCCAGCGGCAACTCGACCTACGCCCCCCGCGCGCAGGCCGACCTCGACCAGATCACCGCGCTGGTTCGGTCCGCCGTCGGCTTCGATGAAACGCGCGGCGACCAGGTCCAGGTCGTCAATATGCAGTTCGCCGACCGGCCGGGCGTCTCGGCCGAAGGCACCGCCGCCCCTGGCCTGTTCGACTTCACCCGCGACGACCTGATCGGCGCCGCCGAGATGGCGGTGACGCTGTTGATCGCGCTGGCGCTGGTGTTCTTCGTGATGCGTCCGCTGCTCAAGCGCGTGCTGACGCCCGAGGCGCCGCCTCTGGCGCTGCCGCAGAGCGCCGAGATCGGCGGCCCCGGGCTCGGCGGCCCGGGCAATTTCGGCCCGGCCCCGGTCAGCTCCACCCTCCCCAACCTCTCGGGCAATGGCGAGTTCGCCGGCGAGGAGCCCACCAGCCCCCGCGTCCCGTCCTGGGTGAGCAACGCCAAGTCGATCGGCGAGGCCCAGGTGCAGACACTCAAGACCGTCGGCAACCTCGTCGACGAGAACCCCAAGCAGGCCGCGCTCATCGTGCGCGACTGGCTGTCGACCGCGACGTGAGGACTTGAATGGCAGTCGCCAACGCACTCCAGCCCAACGCCGCCCAGGCCCAGTTGAGCGGCAAGCACCTGATCATCGGCGGGGAGGCCCGCGCCCTGGCCGGCGACGAGAAGGCGGCCGTGCTGCTGCTGGCGCTCGGGCCGGATTTCGGCAAGCCGATCCTGCAGGAACTGGACGAGATGGAAATCCGGCAGCTGTCGCGCGCCATGGTGCGGCTGGGCCCGATCACTCAGGACATGCTCGACATGCTGCTGGTCGAGTTCGTCACCACGATTTCCTCGAACGGCAGCATCGCCGGCAATTCCGAGACCACGCAGCGCCTGCTGCTCAGCTTCCTGCCGGCCGAGCGCGTCGATGCGATCATGGAGGAAATCCGCGGCCCCGCCGGCCGCAACATGTGGGAAAAGCTGAGCAACGTGCAGGAGGACGTGCTCGCCAACTACCTGAAGAACGAGTACCCGCAGACCATCGCGGTAGTGCTCTCCAAGCTCGCCACCGACCACGCCAGCAAGGTGCTCTCCGCCCTGCCGGAGGAGCTGGCGATGGAGGTGGTGCATCGCATGCTCACCCTCGAGCCGGTGCAGAAGGAAATCCTCGACAAGATCGAGACCACGCTCCGCACCGAGTTCATGTCGACCCTCAGCCACACCAAGCGCCGCGACAGCCACGAGCAGATGGCCGAGATCTTCAATTCGTTCGACCGGCAGACCGAGGCGCGCTTCATCACCACGCTCGAGGAACGCGACCGCGAGGCGGCCGAACGCATCAAGGCGCTGATGTTCACCTTCGAGGATCTGGCCCGGCTCGAGTCCGGTGCCATCCAGACGCTGATCCAGAAGATGGACAAGAAGGAACTGGGCCTCGCCCTCAAGGGCGCCAACGACACCGTCAAGGACGTGTTCTTCTCCAACATGTCGGCGCGCGCCGGCAAGATGCTCAAGGACGACATGGAGGCCATGGGCCCGGTGCGCCTCAAGGACGTCGACGAGGCGCAGGGCAAGATCGTGGCCACCGCCAAGGACCTCGCGGCCAAGGGCGAGATCGTCATCACCAAGGGCAAGGCCGACGAGGCGATGATCCAGTAAGATGAGCGCCACCCCAGCCCGCTTCACCTTCGATCTCGACCTCGGCCGGCACCACGAGCGCAACGCGATGGTGTCGGAATCGGCCATGTCCGAGATGCTCGCTGCCGCACGCAAGGAGGGCGAGATCGCCGGCTTTGCCGCCGGCGAGCAGAGCGCCACGGCCCGCGCCGCCAAGCAGCTGACCGCCGCCGCCGAGCAGCTTGCCAACAAGGCCGCCGCCATGGCCGCCTCGATCGACGATGCCCGCAAGCAGGCCATTGCCGAGTCGGTGACGTTGGCCAACGCCATCGCCCGCAAGCTCGCCGCCACGCTGGTCGCCCGCGAGCCGACGGCCGAGATCGAGGCCCTGATCGTGGACTGCCTCGCCAGCCTCAACGCGGTGCCGCACCTCGTCATCCGTTGCCGGCCCGAACTGGCCGACGCGGTGCGCGACATCGCCACGCAGCGCATCGCGGCCTCGGGCTTTTCCGGGCGTCTGGTGGTCCTTGGCGATCCCGAGATCGCACTGGGCGACGCGCGGCTGGAATGGGCCGATGGCGGCCTCGCCCGCGACGTCGCCCATCTCGGCGGCGAGATCGATGAGCGCATCGCCGAATATTTCGCCGCCCGTGGCATCGCCTCGACCGGCCCCAGGGAGATTGAACCATGAGCAGCGGCGGCATGACCGGCGGCGTTCCCCTCGAGGAAATGGCCGCCCCCGGACGCGACGGACAGATCCCGCATGGCGAGCGCTCCGCCGCCGACCTCGAGGCGGTGTTCGACGTTCCCGTCCGCATCTCGGTGGTCCTCGGCCGCGCCAAGGTGCCGGTCGCCAACCTGCTCAAGATGGACATCGGTACCGTGGTCGAACTCGACCGGCAGGTCGGCGAGGCGGTCGAGATCTACGTCAACGACCGCCTGGTGGCGCGCGGCGAGATCGTCCTCGTCGAGAACCGGCTGGGCGTCACCATGACCGAAATCATCAAGGCGGCATGAGACATGGCCATCCTTGTGTCGAAACCTGAAGCGGCAATCGGCAGTCGGCAGTCGGCAATCGTCATGACCTGGGCTGCCGGGCCACACTCGAAGACGACTGCCGACTGCCGACTGCCGATTGCCGTCGATCCCAGAACGTCGAGGGACCTCCAATGCGCCTGCTGATCGTCGGCCCGCTCGAGGGCCAACTCACCGAAGCGACCAAGCTCGCCATGGATGGCGGTGCCAGGGTGGCGCACGCCCCGTCGGTCGAGATCGCGCTCGCCGCGCTCCGTGCCGGGCGCGGCGCCGACCTGCTGCTGGTCGATGTGATGATGGACATTGCCGGGCTGATCGCCGGGCTCGATGCCGAGCGCATCGTTATTCCAGTGGTCGCCTGCGGCACCGAGAGCAACGCCGCGGCCGCCGTCAGCGCCATCCGCGCCGGCGCCAAGGAATATATCCCCCTGCCCCCGGACGCCGAGCTGATCGCGGCGGTGATCGCTGCCGTCGCCCGCGGATCGACCGATTTCCTCTATCGCGACCCGGCCATGGCCCGCGTCGTCAAGCTCGCCGATCAGGTCGCCCCCTCCGAGGCATCGGTGCTGATCACCGGCGAAAGCGGCACCGGCAAGGAGGTGATGGCCAAGTACCTGCACTCGCGCTCGAAGCGCGCCGCCCGGCCCTTCATCTCCATCAACTGCGCCGCCATCCCCGAGGCCCTGCTCGAATCCGAACTGTTCGGCCACGAGAAGGGGGCCTTCACCGGTGCCGTGGCGCGCCGCATCGGCAAGTTCGAGGAGGCCTCGGGCGGCACCCTGCTGCTCGACGAAATCTCCGAAATGGACGTGCGCCTGCAGGCCAAGCTCCTGCGCGCCATCCAGGAGCGGCTGATCGATCGGGTCGGCGGCACCAAGCCGGTCCCCGTCGATATCCGCATCATCGCCACCTCCAACCGCAATCTCGCCGAGGCGGTGCGCGAGGGGTCCTTCCGCGAGGACCTGCTGTTCCGCCTCAACGTCGTCAACCTGCGCCTGCCGGCCTGCGCGAGCGCCCGGCCGACATTGCGACGCTCGCCGAGCATTTCGTCGAGAAATATGCCAGGGCCAATGGCCTCGGCCGCCGCGTGCTGTCCGCCGAGGCCCGCGACGCGCTGCTCGAGGCGCCCTGGCCGGGCAACGTCCGCGAACTCGAGAACACGCTGCATCGCGCCGTGCTGCTCTCGGGCGGCGAGGTCATCGGGCCCGAGGCGATCGCCATGCCGGACGGCACCGGCCTCAGCGAGATCGCGGCCACCGCCTCGGTCGCCCGTGCCGCCGCGCAGACCGCCGAATCCATCTCGCGCTCGATGGTCGGCCGCACCGTCGCCGACGTCGAACGCGATCTCATCCTCGATACGCTCGACCACGTGCTCGGCAACCGCACCCACGCCGCCAACATTCTCGGCATCTCGATCCGCACGCTGCGCAACAAGCTCAACCAGTACGCCGACGAGGGCGTCGCCATCCCCGCCCCCGGCGAGCAGCGGCATTCGGCGGCATGATGGCGTCCGTACCCGAAACGCACCCCCACCCCTGTCCCCTCCCCGCAAGGGGGAGGGAGACGCTCTCACTACCGCCAGCGTTTTGGTCTCCTCCCCCCTGCGGGGAGGGACAGGGTGGGGGTGCCTTTCACGCTCTGACCCTGGCGGCAACCCATGGCTGATCTCTCCGCTCCCGGCCCCGGCCAGAAACTGCCGAACTTCTCGTTCGCCGGCATGCGCAAGTCGCTGTTCTCGACCGATATCGGCCTCGCCGTCGGCGTCATGGCGATCATCGTCGTGCTCATCGTGCCGATGCCGCCGCTGCTGCTCGACGTGCTGCTGGCGGTGTCGATCGTGTTTTCGGTGCTGATCCTGATGACGGCGCTGTTCATCCAGACGCCGCTCGAGTTTTCGTCCTTCCCAACCGTATTGCTGATTGCCGCGATGATGCGGCTGGCGCTCAACCTCGCCACCACCCGCCTGATCCTCGCCGACGGCCACAATGGCACCGACGCCGCCGGTCACGTCATCGAGGCGTTCGGCAATTTCGTCATGCGGGGCAACTTCGTCATCGGCGTCGTCGTCTTCGCCATCCTGATCATCGTCAACTTCATCGTCATCACCAAGGGCTCGGGACGCATCGCCGAAGTCGCCGCCCGCTTCAACCTCGACGCCATGCCCGGCAAGCAGATGGCGATCGACGCCGACCTGTCGGCCGGCCTCATCGACGAGGCCACCGCGCGGAAGCGCCGCGAGACTCTCGAGGCCGAGAGCGCCTTCTTCGGCAACATGGACGGCGCCTCCAAGTTCGTGCGCGGCGACGCCATCGCGGGCCTGCTCATCACCTTCATCAACATCATTGCCGGCATGATCATCGGCATGATGCAGGAGGGCCTCAGCTTCGAGGAGGCGGGCAACAACTACACGCTGCTGACCGTCGGCGACGGCCTCGTCAGCCAGATTCCGTCGCTGATCGTCTCCACCGCCGCGGGCCTGCTGGTCTCCAAGGCCGGCGTGCTCGGCTCGGCCGACAAGGCGCTGGTGAGCCAGTTCACCGGCTATCCCAAGGCCCTCGGCATGTCCGCTGCCGTGGTCGGGGCCCTGGCGCTGCTGCCGGGCATGCCGATCATCCCGTTCCTCGGCCTCGCCGCCGGCGTCGGCTGGCTCGCCTTCCGGTCCGGCAACAAGAAGGCCCGGGCCATCGAGGACAAGGCCGTTGCCGAGGCGGTGCAGCAGGCCGCTGACGCGCCACCACAGGAAGCCCCGATTTCCGACAGCCTCAAGATCGACGAACTGAAGCTCGAACTGGGCTACGGGCTGTTGAGCCTGGTCAAGGAGGACGAGACCGGCACCGACCGCCTGACCGAGCAGATCAAGGCGCTGCGCCGCCAGCTCGCCACCGAGCTCGGCTTCATCATGCCGCCGGTGCGCATCCTCGACAACATGCAACTCGAGCCCAACGACTACAAGGTCAAGATCAAGGAGGTCGAGGCCGGTCACGGCCAGATCTACGCCCACCAGCTCATGGTGATGGACCCCATGGGCAAGGAGATCAAGCTGCCCGGCATCCACACCACCGAGCCGACCTTCGGGCTGCCCGCCACCTGGATCGAGCCGGCCATGCGCGACGAGGCGGAGCTGCGCGGCTATTCGATCATCGACCCCTCGACGGTGATCTCGACCCACCTCACCGAGGTGCTGAAGGCCAATGTCGCCGACCTCCTGAGCTATGCCAACGTGCAGTCGCTGCTCTCGGGCCTGCCCAAGGACCAGCAGAAGCTGGTCGAGGACATCGTGCCCGCGCAGATTTCGGTCTCGGGCATCCAGCGCGTGCTGCAGACGCTCTTGACCGAGCACATCTCGATCCGGGACCTGCCCACCATCCTCGAGGGCGTCGCCGAGATCGCCGGTCCTGGCCGGACCGCGCAGGCGATCGCCGAGCACGTGCGCTCGCGCCTCGCCCGGCAGCTGTGCGCCACCAACCTCGGCCCCGATGGCAACCTGCCGCTGGTGACGCTCTCGCCGCAATGGGAGCGCGACTTCGCCGAGGCGATGATCGGCGAGGGCAATGACCGCCACCTCGCCATGGCTCCCTCGCGCCTGCAGCAGTTCATCGTCTCGGTGCAGCAGGCCTTCGAGAACGCCGCCCAGATGGGCGAGATCCCGGTGCTCATCACCTCGCCCTCGATCCGCCCCCACGTCCGCGCCATCATCGAGCGCTTCCGGCCGCAGACCGTGGTGATGAGCCAGAACGAGGTCCACCCGCGGGTACGGCTCAAGACCATCGGCAGCGTGTGAGTGCCGGCAGACTGCTCAGGCAAGCTCGATCCGGAGCGAGCGACCCACCGCGCTGGCGGCGCGTTGCAGAGTTTCGAGGGTCACGTTGCCGTCGTCCGGACTCAAGACCCGGTCGAGCTGCTTGCGGCTCGTCTCCATCATTCTGGCCATGGCCGTCTTGGTGAGATGGAGCCTCGCCATTTCCTGCTCGATCTGCCAGGCGATTACCCGCTTGACCGCGTAGGCAGTGGCATCGTCGAGGTTCCCATCTTCGCGCAGAACCTCCTCGAGGGTGGTGCCGTGGTTCGGATGTCTGGTCGCCGTCATGATCGTCTCTCTTGGTCTGCCGTCTTGTATGTCTTCATGCGCGCCTTGGCAGCGTCCAGTTCCACTTTCGGGGTCTTCTGGCTCTTCTTGATGAAACCATGCGCCACGATGAAACTCTGCCCGTCGAGGAAGAAGATCACGCGCACGATCTTCTTGGGCAGGGTGCTCCTGAGTTCCCAGAGTCCGTCACCCAGCGACTTGCACAGCGGCATTCCCATTGGAAATCCCAACTGCAGCAACCTGAGGTCCGGCCCACTATCCGCCGCTCTTCGGCGTCGAGTGCCCTGAACCAATCCAGCGCGGGTTCGTTTCCGGCCGCCGTCCTGTAGAAGACAACCTCGTACATTCAGCGGGCAGGTCCCCGTCGCTGCCGCGGCAACCTTCAATGTCGGTCATCGTGGTAAGCTGACGTACCATATATGATGCGCCCTGTCGAGAGAGTCCTCAGGCGAACGACGTGCCTGCAGCAGAAGCTCGCTTGCCGGACGCTCACTGCTCCGCCCCGTATGCCGCCAGCAACCACACGACCAACGCCGCCTTGTCGGCAGGCAATCCGCCGTCAGGCGCCCGCGCTGGACCGAACCCGTGCTTGCGCAGCGCCTCGTTGAGCGCCAGTCGGCGATTGGCCGGGTTCACCACCTTCAGCACCCGCTCCGCGATCTCGGCGGCCAGCGTTTTCGACATGCGCCTGCTCATCGCCCCTTCGTCTCCCTCGCTCCCATGATCCCCGCAACGATGGCCGCGGGCGCCCACCCCAGCCCCAGCATCAGCACCGGCGTGTAGAGCGCCCCCAATAGGCGTTGAACGGCTTCCCCACGACGAGGAACAGCGTCACGAACGAAAGCACCGTCCACAGCGCCCGCCCTCCCTTCGCCGACGCCCAAAGCCCGAGCAGCGCCAGCGGCAGCAGCAGCGCCGTCAGCCACTCAGGCGCGAGACTGACAAGCCCGTTGAAACCCGCCGTGGCCAGCACGAAGCCCAGCCCGCCGAACTGTACCCAGCCCTCGGCATAACCGGGATCGTCGGGCCCGAGCTGCTGGCTCACCATCCACCAGTGCCAGCCGAAATAGCCCGCGAACAGCACCAGCCCGGCGAGCCAGCCCGCCACCTCGCGCCAGCGCCGCTCCCGCAGCGCCAGCAGCAGGGCCACCACTAGATAGGGCGCCGCCAGTTCGCGCAGGAACAGTGCGGCGAGCCCCGCGAGCAGCCCGGCCCAGCGCCAGCCATTGCCGTACGCCGCCACCGAAACGAGGATCAGCGTCCCCGCCGCCACCTCGGAAAACACCACGCTCTCGGGCGCCGCGAGGCCGGCCAGGCTCAGCGCCACCGCCAGCGTCCCGATCCCCGCGACCGCCGGCCCGTCGGCCCTGAGCATGCCGAACACCAGCAGCAGCCCGCCCAGCGCCAGCGCCGCGAGCCCGCCCTGCGGCCAGCCTTCCGGCAGGCTCGAGAGGATCGTCGCCCAGCCCGGCAGCCGCCAGTTGAACACCGAGGTGACGCCGTAGCCGTCCGCCACCAGCACCTCATGCGCCGCCGCGTAGTAGCCCTCGCCGCCGCGCATCCGTTCGACGATCCGCTGGTAGCTGACGAGGTCCCCCGCTGCCGCCACCTCCGGCCCGGTAGCAACCACTGGTGGCTGTCCCAGCGCCACCACCAGCAGCACCGCCATCAGCAGCCCGGTCAGCCCCAGCGCCATCCACCCGGCCCAACGCGGCATTTCGGACATGCGGGTGCGGATCGCGGTCATCTGAGGGTCCGGCAAGGGGAAAGCCTGCCGACAATGCCAAGCCAAGCTTAATAAACCCGGTGGCGCCCGGAACCGCCGCCCCGCACACTGCATTCCCGACCCGCACCCCCCGGGGCTCCCGAATGAAACTCTTCCGCTGCGACCACTGCGGTCACCTGCTCTATTTCGAGAACATCCGCTGCGAGCGGTGCGGCCGGACGCTGGGCTATGAACCCGGGGCCAATGCGCTGGTGTCGCTGGAAGGCGGCTCGGACGTGTTCACCGCGCCCATTCTCGACAACCGCGAGTTCGTGTTCTGCGCCAATGCCGCGCACGGCGCCTGCAACTGGCTGGTCCCCTACGCCCCGGGCGCCGATCCCTATTGTCGCGCCTGTCGCCACAACGAACTGGTGCCCGACATCAAGGACCCGGCGGACCTGGCCCGTTGGCAGGTGATCGAGCGCGCCAAGAAGCGGCTGATCTACTCGCTGCTGCGCCTCCGACTGCCGCTCGCCACCCGCAACGAGGATCCCGCCCACGGCCTCAGCTTCCGCTTCCTCGATGAAGCAGCGGCGCCCGTCCCCGTGCTCACCGGCCACGACAGCGGCATCATCACCATCGCGCTGGCCGAAGCCGACGACGCGGCGCGCGAACAGCGCCGCGCCCGGTTCAACGAGCCCTACCGGACCCTGCTCGGCCATTTCCGCCACGAGGTCGGCCATCACTACTGGGACATCCTCGTCGGCCCGAACCAGTCGAACCACGCCGAGTTCCACCGCCTGTTCGGCGACGAGACCGCCGACTACGGCGCCGCGCTCGCCGCCTATTACGCCCGCCCGGCGCCCGAGGCCTGGCAGCAGGGCCACATCTCGGCTTACGCCACCGCCCACCCCTGGGAGGATTTCGCCGAGACCTTCGCCCACTACCTCCACGTCATCGATACCACCGAGATGGCCGCCGCCTTCGGCGTCCGCCTCCGCCCCGAGGTCGACCAGCGCGGCGAACTCACCGCGCATCTCGATTTCGACCCCTACGCCGTCTCGCGCATCGAGGACCTCGTCGACAACTGGGTACCGCTCAGCTCCCTGATCAACAACCTCAACCGCGCCGTCGGCCAGCACGACGCCTACCCCTTCGTCCTCACCCCGCAAGTGATCGAAAAACTCGGCTTCATCGCCCGCATCACCCACGAAGCCGGCCTCGTCCAATGGACCGTGCCGGGGCCGACGGGGCCTATTCCGATCAACACGCCTGCAGCGGCGTGAGGCAATGTGAGGGGGGCCACGGCCCCACACCCTCGTGTCACTTGTCGGTGTGAGCAGCCCACCCACCGGCTTCGCCGGTCCCCCCTCCCCGCCGTCCCGGCGAGGAGGGAGCGACGACTGCGCCGCAAACGCCAGACCCATAAGTCGGCCCCTATCCCTCCCGGCCGAAGGCGGGGAGGGGGGACCGGCGAAGCCGGTGGGTGGGCCAGGCCCCGGACCCAAACCTCGTTGGTGGCTTCGCGAATCTCGTTGATGCCACCCCGCGCCAGGTCATTCGCGATTGTCTCCGTCGCCGTCAGGGTGACCGAGGGTCGGAGCGATGGCATGCAGCACCGGGCAGATCTTCTCGGCGGTGCCCCACCCCCCTCAGCACTCCGGCAACGCCACACTCAAGCCGCCCAGACTCGTCTCCTTGTACCGCTCGTCCATGTCCCGCCCGGTCTGCCGCATCGTTTCGATGCAGGCGTCGAGCGGCACGATGTGGGTGCCGTCGCCGAGCGCGGCGAGCGAGGCGGCGGCCACGGCCTTCACCGCCCCCATGCCGTTGCGCTCGATGCACGGCACCTGCACCAGCCCGCGGATCGGATCGCAGGTCATCCCCAGGTGGTGCTCGAGCGCGATCTCGGCGGCGTTCTCGATCTGCTCGTTGGTCCCGCCCAGCGCTGCGCACAGCGCCGCTGCCGCCATCGCCGAGGCCGAGCCGACCTCGGCCTGGCAGCCCGCCTCGGCCCCCGAGATCGAGGCATTGTACTTGATCAGCCCGCCGATCGCGGCCGCGGTCAGCAGCATGTCGGCGACCTTGTCGCGCGCGGCGCCGGGGACGAAATCGAGATAGTAGCGGATCACTGCCGGGATCACGCCGGCCGCCCCGTTGGTCGGGGCCGTCACCACCTGCCCGCCCGCCGCGTTCTCCTCGTTCACCGCCATCGCATAGGCCGAAAGCCAGTCGACCGCGGCATGCAGCGGCGGCTGGTTGCTGCCCCCCATCGCCTCGAGCCGGGCCCTGAGCCCCGCCGCGCGGCGACGCACGTTGAGCCCGCCGGGCAGCGTGCCTTCGGCAACAAGACCCCGGTCGATGCAGCGCTCCATCACCTGCCACACGGCCATCACGCCGTCGTCGAGCGCCGTACCCGGTCTCAGCAGGGCTTCGTTGTGACGCTTCATCTCGGCAATGGTGAGTCCGGACGTCCTGCCCATCTCCAGCATCTGCGCGGCACTGGCGAAGGGAAACGGTACCTCGGTCATGGCCGTCGCGCCGGCCGGGTTGGCCAGTTCGGCCTCGCTGAGCACGAACCCGCCGCCCACCGAGTAGTACACCTCCGAGAGCAGGTCCGGTTCACCCTTCAGCAGCCGGAACCGCATGGCATTGGGGTGCCCGTCGAGGCGCTTGCCCTTCTCCGAGATGATCGCCTCGCCCGGATCGAGCCGGATGCGATGCGGCCCCATGCTCACCCACTTGCGGGCATTGAGCGCCTCGAGCGCGGCGCTCGCCGCCTCCCGGTCATAGGTCTCGGGCGCCATGCCCATCAGCCCGCACAGCACCGCGCGGTGCGTGCCGTGCCCCTCCCCGGTATAGGCGAGCGAGCCGTAGAGGCGGCATTCGACTGCCGCGCCCGCCGCCACCGGCAGCGCGGCAACCCGCTCGGCAAAGCGCCGCGCCGCCAGCATCGGTCCCATGGTGTGGGAGGACGAGGGGCCGACGCTCACCTTGAAGATGTCGAAGACCGACAGGAACATGCCGCATGACGTCACGCGCGCCGGCCCGGGTCAAGGCCGCCGAAGGCGGTCGGAACAACCTCCCGCGTCCGGCGTTGTCCGGTCATCGGGCCGTGCAGCACCCCACCGCCAAGCGTTGTGCCACACGGCCTTGTTCATGTCGGACACGAACGAGAGGAACCATAAATGATCCGCACCCTGCTTGCCACCACCGCGCTCGGCGCCCTCCTTGCCGGCGCCGCCATCGCCCAGGATGCCCCGGCTCCGGCCGAGACCGCCCCGATGGAGACGCCCGCAGCCGATGCGGCCGATCCCACGGTGACCTCGATCCTCGCCAGCGGCTACACCGTCACCGACCGCGACAACCTCGCCACCGAGATCATCGGCCGCCAGGTCTATGCCTCCGCAGCGACGGATGCCGAGCATATCGGCGACGTCGACAACCTGGTGATCGGCGAGAACGGCGACATTGCCGCCGTGGTCATCGGCGTCGGCGGCTTCCTCGGCATCGGCGAAAAGCACGTCGCGGTGAACTTCTCCGAACTCGAGTGGGTCACCACCGGGGACGGTACCGAGCGCTTCGTGCTCGCCACCACGCGCGAAGCCCTCGAGGCGGCACCCGACTTCCGCACCGACGACGAAGTGGCCCGGGCCGCCGATGGCGCCAATCCGCCGGCCGGCAATGCCATGACCGCCCCCGCCGCCCCCGGCGCATTGCCGGCAGACACCATCGTGCCGACCGATCAGGTCATGCCGGCTGACCGTGTCGGCGCCCCGGTGGCGGGTCCCATCGACCGCACCACGCTCATCGATGCCCCGCTCTCTGCCGAGGAACTGATCGGCACCAATGCCTATGGCCCCGGCGACGAGCATCTTGGGGCGGTCGGCGATGTGATGCTGGCGGCCGATGGCGCCACCATCGAGGCGGTGATCATCGACTTCGGCGGTTTTCTCGGCATCGGCACCAAGCCGGTCGCCCTCGGGGTGGAGAACCTGCGCTTTTCGAGCGACGCCAATGCCAACCGCTACCTGTTCCTCAACGTGACGCGCGAACAGCTCGACGCCGCGCCGGCCTTCAACGCCGATACGTTCGCGGCCGAGCGCGACTCCCAGCTGCTGCGCGCCAACGCGATGTAGCAGCCGGACCCGAACGCGGCGATCGGCGCCGTCCCCGCTCCCCCCGCCTTGGGGGGCGTTCCCGAGTGGCCCCCTCCACCGGCCGCTCCTCCCCCGCCTGCGGGGGAGGGGGACCGCCGAAGGCGGTGGAGGGGGCCCCAGAAACCTACCCCAGCTTCTTCACCCAGGCCGAGACCTCGTCGCCGCTGCTCATGTCGACCTGGACGATCCGGTCGATCATGAAGCCCGGCGACACGTGGATGCCGTTCTGCCGGGCATAGCGGGCGTCCCAGCGGGTCGACCTGTCGAGCAGCGGCTCGTCGAACGCCGCCATCAGCGCCAGCCCGGTATGGCCTTCGATCCGCCGGATCAGGTCGTTGGGCGTCGCGTCCCGGTTGGGACCCGTCGCGTGCCGCTCGAACTCGAATGCCTCGCGATGCGCGTAGACCGCCGCCATTACCCGCCATGCCGCTTCCTTGCCCTCGGGCAGCGATGCCGCCGCGTAGATCGCCCGGACGATCACCGGCGAGAACATGTGCCAGGGCTGCGAGTGGAGCCTGATCCTGATCGTCACCCGGTCCTCGCCCATCTCGGCCAGCAGGGCCTCGAGCTTGCCGAACACCTTCGCCGAATAGGGGCAGGTCGGCTCGAGAAACACCTCGAACTCGCGCGGCCCGTGCCCCCAGGCCAGTGGTTCCACCCGAAACGTCTCGCTCATCGCATCATCTCCTCTGAATCGGCCCCAAGGGTGGCCGACCGCGGGCGCAAAGCCAAGCCGGGTCCGCGGGCCCGCTCCACAGCTAGTCCGCGCTCGCCGCCACCTGCCGGCGCACCACCCACTTGTTCTTGCCGATCCTTGCCACCCTTGCGAAACCGGCCGCCTCGAACATGGCAAGGGTGCCGGCATGCAGAAAAGTCGGCGACACACGCACCTGATGGACGTCCTCTGGATAGGCTTCGACGAGGCCACCGCCCTGTCGCGCGATCTCGACCAGTGCCCCGGCAAGTGCGGCACGCGCCACGCCCAGGCCGCGATGCCGCCGATGGACGAAGAAGCAGGTGAGCCGCCAGGGTGGCGCCGCTTCGCCCGAGAGGCTTGCTTCATAGTTCCGCCGGTTCTTGATCTGCGGCAGCTCCGCGGGTGAGCCGAACTGGCACCAGCCGACGCAGTCGCCGCCCGCATAGACCAGTGCCGCATGCGCCTGGCCGGCAATGACCATCTGCCGCTTGCGCTCGCGCTTTTCCGCATAGGGGAGCGCGAACAGCGACCGATCGTGAAAGCCGAGGCACCAGCAGCCGCCGAACACCCCGCCATGCGCATCGACCAGCGCCGCGAAGTCCTCGAATGTCTCCGCCGTCAACGGCACGCTGGTCAGGGCCATGGCGCGACCCTATCCCGCACCGATCCCGAAGGCGAGCCGATCAGAGGCGCGTCAACGTGGCGGGTGCTGAGAGGCAGAGGCTCGTCTCGGCCGGGCCGAGCAGTACTTCACCCTCGAACCGATCAGCGTGGGCTGGCCGGTGTCGACGATTGGTCGGCCCCGGACCGACCCCGATTGACCTTGCGCAAGGTCTCCTCTCGGCCCTCCCTTACGCTCGCCGTCCGAGCCGCGGTTGATCCGGGCAGTCACGCGGGAGAGGCGGCTATGTCGGCGAGAACGGGTTGGCACGTGAGGCTGCGGCGAGCAGCCAGGCTCTGCGGCTACGTGACGGCCACCCTGCTGGTCCTGTTCGGGGCCTGGTGGGCCGGTTTCGCCGGCTTCCTCATGCCTTCGCAGATGCACCTGCAGGTGAGCTTCGGCCAGTACCAGGGCATCGGCATGTCAGTGCTGGGCGCGGTGGACATCGCTGCCATCCTGCTCCTCCGTCGCCCGCGGGCATGGCTCGTCCCCGCCGTCTCCGGGGCTGCACTGATGCTGCTGCAACTGGCGCGCCTCGCCGTGTTCGGCAGGCCCTATCTCGACACCGGCTGGTGGGTGACCGTCGGAGCGGTGACGGTTCCCGCCTTGTGTGCCGCCATCGCCCTGCGCATCGGGCCGGGGCACGCCGCAGACCTGCCGCCACGCCCCTGATCCGCCGCGCCCGGCCTCAGCTGGCCGCCAGCCACAGCGAGGTGACTGCGATGACCACGGCGGTCATGCGACTGAGCAGCGCCGAGGTCGCGGGCAGCGTCAGCATGCGGTGCATCTGCCGGGCGACGAGGACCGTGCCGAAGAAGACGATCCCCACGGCAGCAAAGGTGACCAGCACAATCCAGCCCAGGTGATCCGCCTGCTGGTCCTTGCTGTCATCCTGATGTCTTTCGCGATACCGGCCTTCGCCGACGATCGGAGTCCGCTAGCCTTAACAGGCCCCGCCGATATTGAAATGGTCGGCCGGCACTTCGACTACGTGCTGGATCCGGACTGGACGCTATCAGCGGAAGACTTCGTGCCCCCGGCGGCGGTCGAGATGCAGCCGCTGCCGGGATCGGTGCCCGATTTCGGCCACACCCCGGCCCGCATCTGGCTCCGCCTCGGACTGGTCAACCAGACCGCGACGTGAGCGCCTGGCGCTTCTACATCCACGCCAACTTCACCCAGCAGGTTGCCCTTTGCCGCCTCGATCCGGATGACACGCTCTCGTCAGCGAGATCGCCGGCAGCAATGGCTGGCGCCTCGATGCCTGCGAGAGGCGCCGCACCGGCGCCAGCATCTACCTCCACCTGCCGGCGCCATCGGCCGGCGAGGCGGCGCCTTCCCCCGCCTCGACCGGCGTCCATCCGTCGCGATGACTCAGATCCTGCGCACCAGGCCTTAGGCAAAAATCACGCAGGCCGTCCAGCACCCCAGGAACAGCACGTCGGAGACGAGGCCCGCCGGCGGCACTCCCGTGATCGCGTAGACGGGGAGGAAGACCATGGTTACGGCCGTAGCCCCCATCCCGATGGCATAGGCGCGGATCATCCAGTTGCGATGGCGGGCCACATCCCGCTTGCGGATGGCCAACATCGCCATCGCCAGGGCCACGCCCAGCGCGATCCCGAACAGCAGCCGCGCGCTGTTGACGGCCACCGAATACGTTTCGGGAAAGTGCCAGAGCAGGCTCAGCGAACTCAGCGACAGCATCGCCCCCGCCGCCACGAACATACGCCCCATGACGCGGTGCAGGAGGCCGTACCGGCGCTGCAGCACACGGCCGAACTGGATCGGGCCGAGGATACCGAACGTCGCGCCGCCCAGCACGTGCATGAAATGCCAGACGGGGACGGTACCGAGGCGCCGGCTGTCCTCGGGCAGGGCACCCAGCGGGATCTGCACCGCTTGCACCAGCGCCAGCAGGATCGTGAGCAGGGTACCCAGCAACAATGCGGCAGGCACGACAACGGGCCTCGTCAACCAACGAGTCATTTCTGAAATCCTTGTGTGCAGCCCGTCAGGTGCCGGGGGTCTTCCACTGAAAGACGTCCCCGATTCCGACGCCGAACACGTCCGCAATGCGGAAGGCGGCCTCGAGGGACGGCGAGTACTTGTTCTGCTCGATCGCCGCCACCGTCTGGCGGGTCATGCCGATCCGGTCGGCCAGCTGCTGCTGGGTCATCTCGTCGTGATCGAACCGCAGCCGGCGGATGGAGTTGGTGATGGGAGGGGGCGGGGGCATCAGGCGTAGCGCCGGTACTCGAAGATGATCCGGATTTCGCGCAGGGTGCCGGAAACCGCCAGCGCCAGCAGCAGCAGGTTGACCAGCATGACGGTCGTGGCTCCGGCAGCATCGGCCGGGTAGTCGGCGCGGGCCATGTCGGTGATGACGCCGCTGCCGAGGATGATGCCGATGAGCGAGGCTTCGAGGATGCCGAGGCCCGCCCGATGCGAGCGGCGCTCGATGCCCTGCTCCATCTCGTCGAGCGGCGGATCGAACTGCTGCCTGCCGGCCCAGGCCGCGATGAGGGAAGCCGGAAGCATGATGGCCACGGCGATGCCGAGGCACCACACGAAGCGCCAGAACAGGGTGTCGCCATCGAGCAGCCGCGCCTCGAAGTCCGACCAGACGCTCCAGAAATAGTACCCGAAAATCGTCAGGCCCGTCAGCGTGGAGATCCACGCCACCTTCTCACGCATGCTCATGGGGGAACTCCGATGTTATTCTTACCTTACGCCACGTAATGTATAACAAACGTCACGTCAAGGATTTTTAACATGGCTAGGATGAGCCAATGCGCGCAGCATCCTCCTCCCGGGACCGTCGTCGCAAAGCTGCCGCCGGTGAGACCCATCCTCCCCCCTTCACGTTTGCGGGGCACCATGGTGCCACCCCACCGCTGTCACCCCGGCGCAGGCCGGGGTCCATCCTGAGATGGCCCCCGATCACGGCGCGTGCGCAGAGTGCCGGGTCCCGGCCTGCGCCGGGATGACATCGAGCCTGCAGTGACCGCTTGGGCCCCCCTGCCCACCAGCGGTGGAGGGGGCTGATCCTCCCCTGCGCAGCGGGGGAGGGGAACCACCCGAAAGGGTGGTGGAGGGGGCGTCCCGGCCACGGCGCCTCCCGGATACACCGGCGTCCTCAACGGTCCTGTCCCGACGACCAGCGACGACCGCTTCGCGCCGACCGCGGTGCTTTGGGTAAGCAAAAACCTTGCGCGGTCGGCCGCTGGCAGGGCGATGGTGGCGAAGCCATTCTACCTTCTGACCCCTGCCGGAATCTCATTCCTTGGACGTCGATTCTTGGGGCCCTATGGACGCCTCCGCCCGACCTTTTTCGACACTGTCGGCCACGAGCGGACTTCACACCGTTTAGGTTGCAGCCGCATTTCCGCTCGCTTGACGCCTGTCCAGCCGGTCAAGCGTAACCCCCAGGATGAAGCTCAGCCATGCGAGGTCTGTTGCCGCCCAGCGGTCGCTGAGCTCGACGAACTTCGGCGTACAGCGCAGCAGGTGTCCGGCTTTGGCTTCCGGCACACTAGCCCTAGGTCCTCCGCTACCTCGAGGATGGTCCGCACCTGGGCCCGCGCCATTCCGTAGCGCCGCGACATCTCGCCTGCCGGTGCGCTGCAGAACATCCCCTCGGGCGTCTCGCGCATGGTCTGCAGCAGGTGCGCGAACACCAGGTAACCGAAGTCGCGCTTGAACAGCGCATCGGTCTCGGGAAAGGGTTCCAGCATGCTGAAGCGATGGTGGAAGTAGCAATCAACCACCACCCGGGCAAAGCCGGTGAACATGCCCGGCCGCCGCGCCAGCTTGTCAGCCGGCGCCGGCAGCGGCCGCACCTCGCCCAGCGCCTCGAGGAAGATGGTGATCGACTGCTGCCCCATCTCCACCAGCTTCGGCGTCGGGTAGAACGGCCGTGCCCTGCGGTCGGGTCCCGGCGGCGCGTAGTCGACGAGCCCGGCGCGATGGAACACCCGTACCATCAGCTTGGCCCAGCTGACGCTGGCGAACGGCGTCCGCCCGATTGCGGCAAGCAGCAGCGACGCCGTCGCCCCCGTCGTCGGACCGCCATCCGCCATGTCGTAGAGGCTGAGGATCATCACCATCGTGGCATAGCGCCCGGTCTGGCAGATCAGCTTGGCGACCATCGGGTTGCCGTCGGCTACCGCCAACCCCGTATCGGTATGACGACGCTTGGCCACAGGAAAGTTCGGGTGGGCGCGGATGACATCGGCATCGGCGAAAAGCGCGGCACGGCTGAAGTGGTCGACCATCGGGCAGGGCAAGATAGGGACAAACTTTGCCAAGCATGGCGCATCGGCCGTGTGTTAGCAATCACGCTACGGTTACCAATCTCTAAAAGGCCAAAATACCCTTAATGCAGACGGTTCGGCATCGTGGCCGATACGAACCCGAGCAACATATGGACGCGCGCTTTACAGTAACGGTGCCTCGATGACTGGTCTGTCGTGAGACAGGGAGCTATTTTCTTCGCGTCCGAAATTCCTAGAAGACAAGATAAACCATCGTGCTGCGGGGGCAACACTGAAGATGCCGAAAATCATCAGCGGCCGAGCCAGGCGCGACCAATAGTCTGCGCGGCTGCTCAACCGGGGCGCGGCCCCGGGATCACTTCATCGACAATCCTTGACGACAGCAGAGGCTGAGTGCCGCGCGGTCGCGAACACCTTGACGGGCTCATCGAATATGACAGCTTTAGTGACTAATTCGGCATCGCGCGCTACCATTTTTGCTGGAATCGCCCGGAAACTGGCGCTTCTGCTGGGACTCGCCTTCGCGCTGCTGGTCTGGGCCGAACTCACCATGCCGGCGACCGCACTGGCTGCGACGGAAACCATCAGCTGTCCCGACCTTGAACTGGCGGCGTTGAACGTGCGCAGCGAGACGCTGATCGACCAAGCCGACATGAACGCCGAGAGCTGCGTCGCCAGCGCCAGCGAACCCACATACGACTCGGGCTTCCGGCTGTTCGCCTATACGGAGGGAGCCGCGAGCGGAGGGGCCCCATTCTGGGTGCTGCCCGGGGTAGTCATCGGCGGCAAGAGCTATCGGTTCGGCATCGACAGCGAAAACCCGGTAGTCTGCACCGGCGCAGGTTGCGGCGCCTGGCCGCGCGGGGACTACGCCGTCTGCTACCCCCAGAGCGGCGCCTGTCATTTCACTGCGACCCTCGACGTCGATGGCTATCCCGCCAGCATTTCCGGAGACGTTCCGTCAGGCCAGTACAAGATCACCAACATCACCGTCTCCTTCGAGCCCGCCTCGCTGCCGCCACCGCCCAACACGGCGCCAGTGTTTTCGAATGTGCCCGACAATATCAGCGTCAACACCGATGCCGGCCAGCCGACTGCCGTCGTCACCTTCACCGCACCGACGGCCGAAGACGATGTCGACGGCCCGGTGACCCCCGTGCTCACCGCCGGCCTGCCCTCGGGCTCGGCCTTCCCGGTCGGCGTCACCACCGTCACCTACACGGCGACCGACGAGGCGGGGAATTCGGACACCGCGAGCTTCACCGTCACCGTCACCGATGCGGAAAAACCGGTGATCGGCACGGTAAGCGACATTGCCGTGCCCACCGATCCGGGCGTCACCACCGCCGCAGTCGATTTGTTCGCCGCGGTCTCCGACAATGTCGACGACCCAGGCCACTTCACCCCGGTGTTCAAGATCGGTGGCTCCACCATCACCAGCGGCCACGATTTCCCGCTCGGGCAAACCACCGTCACCGTCGACGCCAACGCGGACACGGCCGGGAACGAGCCGCTGCAGATCAGCTTCAAGGTAACCGTCACCGACGACGAAAAGCCGCTCTTCACCACCTTCCCCGACAATATCGAGCTCTCGGTCGACTACCCGGACACCACCGCCACCGCGAGCTGGACCGAACCGGAAGCGAGCGACAACGACGCCGAAGTCGAGGTCAAGCAGACCGCCGGCCTGGCATCGGGCGCCGCGTTCCCGCTCGGCGTGACCACGGTCACCTACGAGGCGACGGATACCGCCGAAAACGGCACCCAGCGCTCGTTCACCGTCACAGTGACGCAGCGCGAACCCGGCTCCGTCACGTTCGTCATCAACTCCAAGGCCACGGGTACGTTCGGCTTCACCTCGGATGAGCCAGCCCTCACCACCTCGGTCTTCACGAGCGGCGGCACCGGCCGTTCCGGCCCGCTCCTCGTCCGCCCCGGCTCCTACGATTTCGGCTTCACCGTGCCCTCCGACATCGGCATCGAAGCTGCGACCTGCACGACCGGCGGCACCATCGACCGCGCCTCGCGCGCCGGCTCTGTGGAATTGACCGCCGGCAGCAGCGTTACCTGCACCATCACGGCACTCGATTCCGTGCGCGACACGGTGGCGACCATCGGCGCTCTGGCCGAGATCCGCAGCCAGCTGATCATCGCGTCCGGCCCCGACCTGCAGCGTCGGCTGAACCTGCTGAGCGGCGAGGGCCCGGTCGGCGGCCTCAGCGGCTTCGGCCTGTCGTATCTCGACCCGAACCTGCCGCTGACCCTCTCCATGAACAGCGACGCCTCGGCGTTCTCGTTCAGCTACAGCGGCGCCGGTGGCTCCGACCCGGCCGGCGAAGCCCTGGCCGAGGCTGGCCTTGTCACCGACCCGGCGGCGGGCCAGCAACTCGGCAACAATCTCGACGTCTGGCTCGAGGGCAAGTACGCCAGGTTTGATGCCACGGGCGGCAATGGCAGCTTCGCCGTGCTGCATGGCGGGCTCGACTACAAGGTCTCCAACGACCTGCTGTTCGGTGTTGGCGCCCAGGTCGACTGGGTTGGCATGGACAGCGCCGGCGGCACCGGCCATGCCGACGGTCTCGGCTACATGATCGGACCGTACATCACCGCCAACCTGTTGCCGGGCCTCTACTTCGATGCCCGCGCGGCCTGGGGCCAGTCGTTCAACGAGGTCAGCCCCTATGATACCTACACCGACAGCACTACCGGCGAGCGCTCGCTCATCACCGCGGCGCTGGGCGGCATCACCGACCTGGGTCCGCTCGAGATCCGACCTGAAGCGCGCCTGTCGTGGTACCGCGAGCAGATCGCCGGCTACACCGACAGCCTCGATGTCGACATTCCGTCGGTCACCGTCGAAACCGGCACGCTCGAGTTCGGCCCAACCTTCCGCCTCCCCGGCGAGGTCGCCGACGGAGTGACAGTCGCGCCGTTCCTCAGCCTCAGCGGCATCTGGACCTTCGCCGAAACCAACACCGCGACGGTCGTCTCCGGCCAGCCCGGTCTCGACAATGCCGACCTGCGCGGCGTCGTGAAGCTGGGTGTCGACGTCGTTTCCGATAGTGGCTTCAGCATGTCGGCGAAGGGATCGTACGACGGCATAGGCACCGGTGGCGGCTACGAAGCCCTCGGCGGCAGCCTGTCGATCGGCCAGAAGTTCTGACACCCCAGAATGGGGCCGCGCCTCACCGCGGCCTCATCTTGGCCAACAAGGCTCAGGCTTCGTCTGCTTCGGGGCCAATAGCCGACCTGCTTCTGGCCCCACCTACGTCCGCTCCGGCCCAACCCCGCCCCCTCCCCGCACCCCCAAAACAAGAAAAGGGCCCGCCGCGGCGAGCCCCCTCCCATTCCCCCTCCCCCGCGCTCTACCGGCGGAGGTGCCGCAATCTGCCGATCTCGTCGAACTCGGCCTGTTCGGCCCGCGCATCGGCCGCCATCTCGCGGCCGTGCTCGCGCTGGTCGAGCAGTTCGACCTTCTTCAGGTCCTCCACCGCTTCGGCCAGCGCGTCCTGCGCCGCCTCGAGCGTGCCGCGCATGTCGGCGGCCGAGGCCAGCAGGTTGTCCCGCCGCGCGATCGCCGCCTTGGCGAAGGTCGAATAGGCGAAGTGCGCGACATCTGAGATGCCGGTCTTCTGCTGCTCGATCTCGATCTGTTGGTCGAGTTCGGCGGCCATGCGCTCGAAGTCGGCGATCATCATCTCGATCTGGGTGACCTGGCGGCGCTTCTCGTCCACCTGGAATTTCTTGAGCCGGATCAGGCTCTCGCTGCGCGACTTCACGACTTGTACTCCTTACACAACAAGTCACTCACACTTCTCACGCGCCGGCCCTTTCAACGATCGCCTGCAGCATCCCATAGCCGTCCGCGATCGAGGTGCGCTCCTCCCGCTGCTGGGTCAGGAACTGCTCCAGCGCCGGGTTGATCGCAATGGCACGGTCCACGCCCGGATCCGATCCCTTCCGGTAAGCCCCCAGCCGGATCAGTTCCTCCATGTCGGCATAGGTCGACATGAGCTCCCGCGCCTTCTGCAGGAGCGGCCGGGTGTTGACCGGCACGCATCCCGGCATGGTGCGCGAGATAGACCTCAGAACGTTCACCGCCGGGTAGCGACCCCGCTCCGCGATCGAACGCTCCATCACGATGTGCCCATCGAGAATGCCGCGAACGGCGTCCGCAATGGGCTCATTGTGATCGTCACCTTCCACCAAAACGGTAAACAGTCCGGTAATGGAGCCCGACCCGACGAGCCCGGGGCCTGCCCGCTCGAGCAATCTGGGCAGTTCGGTGAACACCGTCGGCGGGTAGCCCTTGGCCGTCGGCGGCTCGCCGATGGCGAGGCCGATCTCGCGCTGCGCCTGCGCAAAGCGGGTGAGGCTGTCCATCATCACCAGCACCCGCTTGCCCTGGTCGCGGAAATACTCGCTGAGCGTCAGCGTCAGGTAGGCCGCCTGCCGCCGCATCAGCGCCGCCTCGTCGGAGGTGGCCACCACCACCACGGCGCGCTGGATGCCGACCTCGCCCAGGTAGTCGGTGACGAATTCCTGCACCTCGCGGCCGCGCTCGCCGATCAGCCCGATCACCGCCACGTCGACCTGGGCGTTGCGCGCCAGCATGCTCATCAGCACCGATTTGCCGACGCCGGAGCCGGCGAAGATGCCCATGCGCTGGCCCTCGCACATGGTGGTGAAGGTGTTGAGCGTCCTGACCCCCATGTCGAGCGGGTCGCCGACCCGCGCCCGCTCGTGCGCCGGCAGCGGCGTCTGGCGCAGCGGATAGGCATGGGCGCCGCGCGGCAGCGGGCCCTTGCCGTCGATCGGCGCGCCATCGGCGTTGATCACCCGGCCCAGCCAGCTTTCGGACGGCGCCACCGCGCCGGCATGGCTCCTGAACACCGCCCGGCAGCCCAGCCGCACCCCGGTCAGCGCCCCGAACGGCAGGCACAACGCGTGCCCGTCGCGAAAGCCGATGATCTCGGCCCCGAGCAGGCCGCCGGCCGTGCTCTCGATCGCCACGCGCCCGCCGACGCGCAATTCCCGCACCGGGCCCACCACCTCGATCAGCAGGCCCTGCACGGTGCGCACGCGACCGAACACCTCGACCTCGTCGATCGCCTCGATGGCGGATACCAGCGAATTCATGGCGCGCTCACAACCCCGCGATTCGGCTGGATTAAAGGGTAACCGAACGTTAAGCAAAAAGCGTTAACCATGGCTGTCCGGTGCGTCGTGGGCGGGTCTGCGTGTTCCGGTTTTCCACCCCGCCATCCCCAGAAATCTCTGAGTCCGTAGAGTCGATTACAACGGCTTCTTAACCTAATTTATTAAGTCCAATTTTGCCATTTTCTTCAATGTTTTCAATGAGTTAATATATCGACATGGTGAAATGCATTGCATCTTGCGGATCAGAATTAAACTTTGTTAACTAATTGCGCTTAGCTTTGAGTCATATCCAGTAGGGTTCGGTTAGGGCTGAAGGCGAACAGCGCTTCACCCGGTTCCAGCAGGGAACGGTTTAAGGGGATCGACGGCATGCGTGTACTCTTGATCGAGGACGACAGCGCGACGGCGCAGAGCATCGAGCTGATGCTCAAATCTGAAAGCTTCAACGTGTACACCACCGACCTCGGTGAAGAGGGCGTCGATCTCGGCAAGCTCTACGACTACGACATCATCCTGCTCGACCTGAACCTGCCCGACATGAGTGGCTACGAAGTGCTGCGCACGCTGCGCGTCGCCAAGGTGCAGACGCCGATCCTGATCCTCTCCGGCCTCGCCGGCATCGAGGACAAGGTGCGCGGCCTCGGCTTCGGCGCCGACGACTACATGACCAAGCCGTTCCACAAGGACGAACTGGTCGCCCGCATCCACGCCATCGTCCGCCGCTCGAAGGGCCACGCCCAGTCGGTGATCACCACCGGCGACCTCACCGTCAACCTCGATACCAAGACCGTCGAGGTGCAGTCGGCCCGCGTGCACCTGACCGGCAAGGAATACCAGATGCTGGAGCTCCTCTCGCTCAGGAAGGGCACCACGCTCACCAAGGAAATGTTCCTCAACCACCTCTATGGCGGCATGGACGAGCCGGAGCTGAAGATCATCGACGTCTTCATCTGCAAGCTCCGCAAGAAGCTCGCCGCCGCCACCGGCGGCAAGAACTACATCGAGACCGTCTGGGGGCGCGGCTATGTCCTGCGCGAGCCTGACGAGAACGACAGCTTTGTCGAGAGCGTCGCCTGACTTCGGCGCCCAACGGGCACCAGCGATATCGGGATAGCCCCGTGCCGGCCGGCTCGGGGTCTTGTGTTTTTCGCCGGCGCGGCGGCGTGAGGCGGGCCTGACATGGATGATGTCTGGGAGGTGGATGGCACCCTCGAGCCGATCGACTTCGCGGGCTATGCCGGGGACCGTGCACCGCTGGAGCTTGCGATGCGGGCCGTCGAACGCTGGTCGGCGCCCGGCGACTGGGTGCTGGATCCGTTCGCCGGCCTCGGCACCTTCCTTGCCGCCGCCGCCCGGCTGGACCGCCGCGCCATCGGCATCGAACCCGCTCCCGAGCGTCTGGACTACCTGCGAAGCCACTTCGCGCCGCCGCACCGGATCATCGCCGGCAAGGCCCAGTCCGTCGATCTCACCGGACTTCCGCCGATCGGCCTGCTGCTCTGCAGTCCGCCCTACCCGACGGTCGATCTCGCCGACGATCCGTGGGGCCCCGGCTATTTCGACGACATGGCGGCGATCTTCGCCCGCCTCGGGCGCACCCTCCGGCCCGATGGCCGGATCGTGGTCGAGGTGTCCAACATCCGCACCGAGGACGGCTTCCGTCCGCTGATCGCCCAGTTCAGCACCCTGCTGGGCGCCCTCTTCCCGCCGCGCGATGCCGTCCTGCGGATCAACCGCAGCGCCTGGCCCGCCGGCCCCGGCACCGGCTGGAGCAGCCTGCTGGTCTTCGCCCCGCCGACAGGACGCTAGGGCCCGGTCCGGCCCACCCGCCGCGTCGCCGGGCCCCGCGCCCGGCCGCCCGCCAACCCCAGCTGCCGTCCCCCTTGACCGCCGCTCTGTAATGTAACATCATAAGTTACATGAGTCAGGACAATCGCCTCTCCGCCGTGCTGCACGCCCTGCTGCACATGGCCGATCACGCCGGGCCGCTCACGTCGGCCGAGCTGGCGCTGATGATGAGCACCAATCCCGTCGTCGTGCGGCGCACCATGGCCGGCCTGCGCGAGGCCGGGCTGGTCCACTCCGCCAGGGGGCACGGCGGCGGCTGGGAACTCGCCCGCGATCTCGCCTCGGTGACGCTGCGCGACATCTACGACGCCCTCGGGTCCCCCCGCCTCATCGCCATGGGCATCCCGCTCGCCCATCCCGGCTGCCTCGTCGAGCAGGCCGTCAACCACGCGCTCGGCAGCGCCTTCGCCGACGCCGAGGCTCTGCTGGTCGACCGGCTCGGCGAAGTGACGCTGGCCCGGCTGGCCGAAGATTTCAGCACCAGGGCGGTTCGGCACCGCCGGCACCACCACGAGGATACTTGAAATGCATGATGTCATCGTCATCGGCGGCTCCTATGCCGGCCTCTCCGCCGCCCTGCAGCTCGCACGCGCCCGCCGCCGGGTCGCGATCGTCGATTCCGGGCTGCGTCGCAACCGCTTCGCCAGCCACTCGCACGGCTTCCTCACCCAGGACGGGGTCGCCCCCGATGTCATCGCCACGACGGCCCGCGACCAGGTGCTGGCCTATCCCACCGTCACCTGGCACGCCGGCGAGGCGACCGATGCCCGGGCCGACGGAGGCGGCTTCGTCGTCACCCTCGGCGGCGGCACCTCGGTTGCGGGCAGTCGCCTCATCCTCGCCATCGGCGTCCGCGATGAACTGCCGGCCATCGACGGCCTTGCCGAGCGCTGGGGCCGCAGCGTGTTCCACTGCCCCTATTGCCATGGCTACGAGGTCGACGGCCCGATCGGCGTCCTCGCCGCCTCGCCGATGTCCATCCACCACGCCCAGATGCTGCCCGACTGGGGCCCGACCACCTATTTTCTCAATGGCGGCCCCGCGCCGACCGATGCGGAACTGGCCGATCTCGCCCGGCGCGGCACGGCCGTCGAGCCCGCCCCGATCCGCCGGCTGGTGGGCGCGCGCGCCGATATCGAGCTTGCCGATGGCCGCATCGTGCCGGTATCCGGCCTGTTCACCGCCACCCGCATGTCTCCGTCGTCCCCGCTCGCCGAAACCCTGGGCTGCGCCCTGGCGACGACCCCGACCGGCAGCCATATCGAGACCGACCCGATGAAGCAGACCACGGTGCCGGGCGTCTTTGCCTGCGGCGATGCGGCCCGTCCCTTCGGATCGGTGGCGCTCGCCGTCGGCGATGGCGCCATGACCGGCGCCTCGGTGCATCGCTCGCTGCTGTTTCCGGGCCCCTGACGTCCCCGGCGGCCGGCGCTCGCCGCTCAGCTGGCGGCGCGTTCCAGCTGGGCCGGCCGCTCGATGAACTTGCCCTCGAGGTGGTCGCGGTCGAACGGCTTCATCATGTAGTCCGACGCCCCCGCCTTCAGCGCCAGCGCGATCTGGCCGATGTCGTTCTCGGTGACCATGTAGACCACCCGCGGCACCTGGCCGCCGACGAAGGCGCGCAGCAGCTTGAGGAACTCGAGCCCGCTCATCACCGGCATCTGCCAGTCGAGCAGGATCGCATCGGGCATTTCCTGGCGGCACTTGTCGAAGGCCTCCTGCCCGTCCTCGGCCTCGTCGACGATGTAGTCGAGGTCCTCCAGGATGCGGCGCGCCACCTTGCGCACCACGCTGGAATCGTCGACGACAAGGCATGACTTCATGGCGCGCTCTCCGCGGGAACAGGCAGCAGCAACGTTAGACGCTGGTCCGGACTATCCGCCAAAAGTCCCTATGAATAGTTAGCGAAACTTGAAGCGCGCACCGTTCAGGCGGCCGCCGCAACTGTCTTGGGGGTCGCCGAGAAGCTGAAGACGTCGTTCTCGATGCCGATCTTCAAGTCCATGTCGGTCATCCGCGCCAGGATCCCGGTATAGAACGGCTGGATGCCGCGCGCATCCACCCCGCCCTCCGGCGCCCCCGACAGCAGTTCCTCCGCTCCGGACGGCATCAGCGTCTTCTGCCGCTTCTCGGGATCGGACTTCGAGGCGAAACTGAACACCTCCTGGCCCGCCGGTCCCTCGATCCGCGCCGTCACCACCCCGCCGCGCGGCACCGCCATCGCCGCGATCAGCAGCATGTTCATGAACAGCTTGGCCTTGTGCTTGGGGAGCAGGATCAGCGGCACCTGCCAGTCGAGGTCGGCCTTCTCGATCTCGAAATACACCCGCGCCACCCGCTCGCATTCGCGGGTGTCGAAATCGGTGCCGGCGGTCGAGGACGCCCCGTAGGCCAGCCGCGCGAACTCGAGCTTGGCGCGAGCCTGCTTGGCGGCACTGGCGATCAGTTCCTGCGCGCCGTCCGCCATCGCGGCCTGGCTGGGGTCCGACAGCACTTCGAGCCCGTTGCCGATCGCGCCCACCGGGTTGATCAGGTCGTGGCACACCCGCGAGCACAGCATGGCCGCAAGGTCGGTCGCCTTGAGCTCGATGATGTCGGCCATTGCTGCAGTCTCCGTCGCTGGCGAATCGCTTTTCGAAACACTAGCCGGAACTGCGCCGCCACCCTAGGGGCCCGGGGCAGGCCATTGCAGCAGGCATCGCAACCGGCTAGGGCAATTCCGGCAAAGTCCCATGGTCACGCAATGACAATCCTCATCACCGGTTCGCAGGGGTTGATCGGCACTGCACTTCGCGATCTCCTGGCGCGTCGCGGCGTGGCCTCGCGCGGCGTGGACCTGCGCGCCGCGTCCCCCGATATCCGGCGCGATATCTGCGACACGGCGCATCTGGCGAGGCTCCTCGAGGATATCGAGGGCATCGTGCACCTGGCTGCGGTGTCTCGCGTGGTCGATGGCGAACTGCAGCCGGAGCGCTGCAACGCCGTCAATATCGAGGCAACTCGCGGCCTCCTAGCGGCCGCGCTTGCCGCTCCGCGGCGGCCCTGGGTCATCTACGCCAGCAGCCGCGAGGTCTACGGCCAGCAGGACGTGATGCCGGTCACGGAGGACGCCTCGTTCCGGCCGATGAACACCTATGCCCGCAGCAAGGTGGCGGCGGAGGGTCTGTGCGGGGCCGCCCGCGCCGCCGGACTGACCACCGCCATCGTGCGCTTCTCCTCGGTTTATGGCAGCGTGGCCGATCACGCGACCCGTGTCGTGCCGGCCTTCATCGCGGCCGGCGTGCGGGGCGGAACCCTGCGCATCGAGGGTGCGGCAAACACCTTCGACCTGACCCATGTCGACGATGTTGCCGACGGGCTGCTGCGTCTCGTCGGCCTGCTGCGATCGGGGGAGCGGACACTGCCGCCGATCCATTTCGCCAGCGGCACAGGCACGTCGCTGGGAGAGCTTGCCGACACCGCGATCGAACTTGGGGGCCGGCGCGCCTCGGCCGAACACGCCCCCGCCCGCACCTTCGACATTCACAGTTTCATCGGCGACCCGGCGCGGGCGGAACGCCTGCTCGGCTGGCGGGCGACCACCCCGCTCGCAAAGGGCCTGTCGCGCCTTGCAGCCGACTTTGCGGCCAGCCTCTGCGATCCTGCCTTGTGACGAGGGCGCGGCCGGGCCGCGCAACTGGAAGCCGACGATGCACACTCTCGAACGCGCCGACCTGATCGTGGTGGGGGCCGGGTTCTACGGCGCCACGATCGCCGAGCGGGCCGCCGCCGATGGCTTGCGCGTCCTGGTGGTCGACCGCCGGCCGCATGCGGCCGGCAATGCCTTCTCCGAACCCGACCCCGCCACCGGCATCGAGGTCCACCGCTACGGGCCGCACCTCTTCCACACTTCCAGCGAGGCGGTCTGGCACTACCTCGGCCGCTTCACCGCCTTCAACGACTTCGTCTATTTCGGCCGCACCGTGCATGCCGGGCAGTCCTATTCGCTGCCGGTCAATCTCTCCACCATCTGCCAGTTCTTCGGCCGGCACATGGCGCCCGACGCGGCGAGGGCGCTGATCGAAGGCCAGCGCGAGGTCCCCGCGGGGCGCGAGCCCGCCAACCTCGAGGAAAAGGCCCTCTCGCTCATCGGCCGGCCGCTCTACGAGGCCTTCATCCGCGGCTACACGATGAAGCAGTGGCAGACTGACCCGCGCCTCCTGCCGCCGGGCGTCATCACCCGCCTGCCGGTGCGCTTCACCTTCGACGGGCGCTATTTCTCGGATCGCTTCCAGGGCCAGCCGCTCGACGGCTATCCGGCGATCTTTGCCCGCATGCTGGCCTCGCCGCTGATCGAACTCCGCCTTGGCATCGACTGGCTCGATCTGCGCCGGATGGCGCCTGCCGCGCCTCCCGTCGTCTACACCGGGGCCATTGACCGCTACTTCGATTACGCCGAGGGCGAACTGGGCTGGCGCACCACCGGTTTCGACACGGAGGTGCTGCCGACCGGCGACTTCCAGGGCACCGCCATCGTCAACTACGCCGATCCGGAGGTGGCGTTCACCCGCATCACCGAGTATCGCCACCTGCATCCGGAGCGCGCCCATCCGCCCGACCGCACAATCATCGTGCGCGAGTACCCCCGCTTTGCCGGTCGGCACGACGAGCCGTTCTATCCCATCGACCGGCCCGAGGACCGGCAGGTGCTGGCGCGTTACCGGGTCCGGGCCGCGCGCGAGCAGCGGGTCTGGTTCGGCGGCCGGCTCGGCACCTACACCTATCTCGACATGCACCAGGCGATCGCGCTGGCCCTCAGGGACTGGGGGACGATCCGCGCGAGGTGGTTCGGACACCCTGCCGCGCCGAACGAGGCCGCTGCACCGACCGCGTGACTCGGACAGCCCCCACCGCCCCGCTCCTCGGGGGAAGCGGGGGCGCTGCGGCATCGACCGGTCTCAGTTCGCCGGCCCGCCGACCGTCGCCACGACCGCCTCGGCGGTGCTGGCTTCCTCCCCGGTCAGCTGGCTGGCGAGGGCCGGCCAGTTCGCCAGCGCCGTCTCGAGCGAGCCGCCCGTACTCTGCAGGAACGCTTCGCGGTTCGATACCGAGTAGAACAGGTAGAGCTTCATCTTCGAGATGACGTAGAGACGCGGCTTGCCGTCGCTCAGGTAGCCGCGGGTGAGGCTGGTCAGGCAGTGCCCGCCGAACTGGGGCGCGTAGATCGCGGGATTGCGCATGAAGATGTCGCGGTTGGCGGCCGAGGCGAAGTACCAGGGCACCCCGCCCCACTGATACTCGAAGTCCGGGCTGCCCAGTTGCGGATCGGGCTCGGTGAAGTAGCTCACCGGGTCGTAGCCCTCGATGGCGACGCCGGTCAGCCGGTCGGTGACGATCGTGGTCACCAGCGATGCCGCTGCCGCCGGTACCGACGACATTGCGAGCAGCACCGCCAGCAGCCGCAACAGGCGGCTTATGGTTAAGATTTGTTTACGCTTTTGCCGCATCATTGCCGCCATGACAGCCTAGCCTCGAATCCGTCTCAGCCGGGTCAGTTGCGTGAACCCTACGCATCGGGGGTAAGCGCCGCGTAAATGGTCCGTCAGTGTCATCCGGGAGTCCCCAATGGTCGGTCGCCTCGTCTACATCATCCTCGCCGCGTTCTTCCTGACCACGGCGGCGGCCTTCGTCGGCGCCTCGACGATGACCTATGCCCAGCCCAGCGGCTCGGTCTCCGACACCTATTCGGGAGAGGAACTGATCGAGACCGGCGGCGCCTTCTTCGGTTCCGTGGCACAGGGCCTCGCCTCGCTCGTCGAGCGCGCCGTCAGCCAGTTCGGCCTGCCCAATGCCTACATCCTGGGCGAGGAAGCGGGCGGTGCCATCTTCGCCGGCGCCCGTTACGGCGAGGGCACCATGTACACCCGCAACCAGGGCGAGCACCCGCTGTTCTGGCAGGGCCCAACCGTCGGGCTGGACTTCGGCGGCGACGGCTCCAAGGTGATGATGCTGGTCTACAATCTCCCCTCGGTCTCCGATATCTACGGGCGCTACCCCGGTGTGGACGGTTCGGCCTATGTGGTAGGCGGTCTCGGCATGACCGTGCTCAAGTATGGCGACGTGGTGATGGTCCCCATCCGCTCCGGCGTCGGCGCCCGGCTCGGGCTCAATGTCGGCTACCTGAAATTCACCCAGGAACCCACGTGGAATCCCTTCTGACTTCGCAGGCGGTCGGCGTCAGCCGATGCAAGGCTCCGGTGGAGCCTTACTAGACGAGAAGGCCATGAGAGCTGCGCTCGAATGGCCCCGCAGGGGGCAAATCGGTCCAGTGGACCGATTTGAGCGAGGAAGGCCTTGAGACCTATGGTCGAAAGGCGGTGTCTGGCGTCCCCGCAGGGGCAGATCGGTCCGGTGCGGATGGACAGATCTGTTCAGCATCGTGACGGGAACATGGCAGCCTTGCCGTCGTGACCACGCATCCGACTTCCGTTAAGGTTAGCGAAGGGCAAAGATGGCGGCCGGGCCGCCGCACTGCCATTCTCGGCGGGCGCGCGTACCCGAACCGGGATCTGCCGGTCGCGGAGTTCAGTAATGGCCATTGAAAACATTATGTATTTCGCCCTGGGCGTGCTGGTCGCGGGGCTGCTTGCGCTGATCATCCTGCCGGCGGTCTGGCGTCGCGCCGTGCGTCTCACCAAGAAGCGCATCGAGGCCGCAACGCCGATGACGATGGCCGAGTTCCGCGCCGACAAGGATCAGCTCCGCGCTGAATTCGCCTTGTCCACCAGACGCTTGGAAATGAACGTCGAAGCGCTCCGTCGCCGCCTCGCCGACCAGTTGCGGGACATCAACCGCAAGAAGTCCGAGCTCGGCGGCATCAAGGGCGAGCGCGACACCCATCTGCAGATCGTCAAGGAACTCGAGGAGCGCGAGGCCGAAGCCCGGCGGCGGGTTCTCGAACTGGAAAAGGAAGGGGCCGACCTTGCGCAGAAACTGCGCATGCGCGACCGGGAACTGGGCGAGAAGTCGAGCCAACTCGAGGCGGCCCGCGAGGCCATTCGGGGCAATGCCCCCCGCGCCTTCGTCCTCGACGGCAAGGCGCTGTCCGGCAATTACAACGAGGACATCGACGAGCTGCTGCAGCGCGTCGAGATCGAACGCAAGCGCGCCGAGTTCCTCGAGACGCAGAACCGTTCGCTGATTGCCCAGCTCGAGGACTCCGACCGCCGCCAGACCGAAGCTGCGGTCAATGCGGCCCAGATCCGCGAGCAGCTGGCGCGGCAGGACGACAGCAGCACCGAGGTGCAGAACGAACTGGTGGCCGCCGAGGCGCGGATCGCCGACGCCGAGAGCCGCGTCACCACCATTCTCGCCGAGACCAGCCGCCTCGTCATCGACGGCGAGCAGCGCCACGACATGCTGCTGGCCGAAAAGCTGAGCCTCGAGGAACAGATGGTCGAGCTGCGCGCCAAGGTCGCCGGGGTCGAGGCCACGGTCATGGCCGACTGGGACAGCGACCGCATCGAGCAGTCGCACCTGCGCGAGAAGCTCAACGACATCGCCTCCGATGTCAGCCGCATCGTCTATGCGCTCGAAGGCAACGGTCCGCCGGACAGCGACGAAAGCCTGCTCGAGCGCGTGCAGCGCTTTGCCGACCCGCCGGAGATACCCGAGCCGCCTGCCGTGCGTGGCCCCAATGCCCGCGCCGGCAGCATCGCCAGCGGCCAGGCCGTGTCGGATCGCCTCAAGGCCCTGCGGGAGCTGCAGGAAGGCAGCTGAGCTACTCGCTGACCACCGGGATCTCGCGAATCAGTTCGCCCGACTTGCCGTCGAAAATGCGCACGCTGGTGAGCGCTCCCAGCCGGTAAGTCACCGTCAGGCGCCCGTCCGCGGCGACTGCCGACACCACTTCTCCACCTTGCGGAATCTTCAGGGCAGCGATGACGTAGTCCGATCCCGCCTTCGGGTCCGACTGCGATGCGCGGTAGACAAGCGCCCCGCCGACGGCGATAAGGCCGACGACAAGAAGCCCGATCGACACCATGAAGGACTTGCGCGCCCGGCCCAGCACCGCGCGCGCCTCGGGCGTCAGCTCGGGGGTTTCCGCTTTGTCTTGAGGATCGCTCATGCAGGACTATTCCGGCGAGGAAATGGAATGGCAACTCGTCGTCGATCCCGCCGATGCGGGCGGACGGCTCGATGCCGCGCTCGCCAGGGCGGTACCGGTCTTCTCGCGCAACCGGATCAAGGACCTGATACTGGCGGGAAGCGTTACGATCAATGGTGCAACCGTCGCCGAGCCGAAATACCGACTGAAGGCGGGCGAGGCACTCGTGCTGGTGGCGCCGGAACCGGTCGAGGCCGACCCGGTCGCGCAGGACATCCCGCTCGACGTCCTCTACGAGGATGCGCACCTCATCGTGGTCAACAAGCCGGTGGGGATGGTCGTCCACCCCGCCCCCGGCAGCCTCGACGGTACCCTGGTCAACGCCCTCCTCTACCATTGCGGGGACAGCCTCAAGGGCATCGGCGGGGTCAGGCGCCCCGGCATCGTGCATCGGCTCGACAAGGACACTTCGGGCGTGATGGTCGCCGCCAAGACCGAGCAGGCCCACAACCACCTCGCCGCCCAGTTCGCCGACCACGGCCGCACCGGCCCGCTGCACCGCGCCTATCTCGCCTGGGCCTGGGGCCGGACCCAGCAGGCCCGCGGCACTGTCGATGCCCCGCTCGGCCGCGATGCGGCCAACCGGCTGAAGCAGGCGGTGCGCAAGGATGGCCGTGAGGCCATTACCCACTACATGGTCGAGGCCCGCTTCGGCGGCGAGGGCTGGGACATCACCCGCCTCAGGTGCGAACTCGAGACCGGCCGCACGCACCAGATCCGCGTCCACCTGGCCCATATCGGCCACCCGCTGGTGGCCGATCCGGTCTATGCGTCCGGCTTTGCCACCAAGTCCAATCGCCTGCCGGAGGAGCCGAGGCGCGCGGTCGAGGCCCTGGGGCGGCAGGCGCTGCACGCTGCATTGCTCGGTTTCGAGCACCCGGCGACCGGCGAGGACATGGCCTTCGAGGCCGAACTGCCCGACGACCTCCGCCGGCTCGAAACCGCCCTCTCACCCTTTGATCTGGCCATCGTCCGATAGCTCGGAACCATCCGTCGCCTGGCGCGCTGTCGCTTTGCGTCGGCAGGCCTTATCTTCGCCGGCTTTCGACCTATATCATGCCGACAGTCTGCCGTGTGCCGGACTGGACACGGCGGCAATTCTGCCCGTTTCGGGGGAAACACGAGGGTGCAACATGGCCCAGACCAACCTGCCAGTACTGTCCGCTGAGGGCGGACTCAGCCGCTATCTCCAGGAAATCCGCAAGTTTCCGATGCTGGAGCCTGACGAGGAATACATGCTCGCCAAGCGCTACAAGGAGCATGCAGATCCGGGCGCCGCGCAGAAGCTGATCACCTCGCATCTGCGGCTCGTGGCCAAGATCGCGATGGGTTATCGCGGCTATGGCCTGCCGATCTCCGAGGTGATCTCGGAAGGCAATGTCGGCCTGATGCACGCCGTCAAGCGCTTCGAGCCGGAAAAGGGGTTCCGCCTCGCGACCTATGCCATGTGGTGGATCCGCGCGGCGATCCAGGAATACGTGCTGCGCTCGTGGAGCCTGGTCAAGATCGGCACCACCGCTGCGCAGAAGCGGCTGTTCTTCAACCTCAGGAAGATCAAGGGCCAGATCGCCGCCCTCGACGATGGTAACCTGCATCCCGACCAGATCAGGCAGATCGCCACCACGCTGCACGTCAGCGAGGCCGATGTCGTCTCGATGAACCAGCGCCTCTCCGGCGATGCCTCGCTCAACGCGCCCATGCGCGCTGACGAGGGCGCCTCCGAATGGCAGGACTGGCTGGTCGACGACACTCCGGACCAGGAGACCAGCCTGGGCGAATCCGAGGAGTTCAGCGAACGCATGGTGCTGCTGAACAACGCCATGGGCGATCTCAACGAGCGCGAGAAGGCCATCTTCCAGGCCCGCCGCCTGCGCGACGAACCGGCAACGCTCGAGGAACTCGCCCAGCAGTACAGCGTCAGCCGGGAACGCATCCGCCAGATCGAGGTCCGCGCCTTCGAGAAGGTTCAGGAAGCGGTACAGAAGGCGGCCAGCGCCAAGTCACGCGAAGCGGCGGCCTGACCGGTCGAGTCCAGCCTGGGGCGGCTCCGGCTCTCCGGGGCTGCTGCGGGTTCAGCCTGCGGCGGCCAGGGCATCGATCAGCCCCATCAGGTGCTCGCGCCTGAGGATCAGCAGGTAGGGGGCGTGGATCCCCTCCTCCGGCACGATCCGGAACGGCCCGGTCAGCGCCTCGTTGGAAGTGCCGGTCCTGACCCCCGGCGCCAGCTTGACCGCATCGAGCGGGTATTTCAGCCCGTCCGAACGCCAGAAGGTGACCGGCGCCAGCGGATGGATCGACACCCGCTCTCCTGCGGCAACCTCGAAGCTGAACGCCTCGGTCAGGGCCACCGCCACGTCCTCCTCGTCGACCAGCACGATCCGGCGGCGGCGCGCGTGCCGCGTCACCGCATCGAGCGCCGCAAGCGTGTGGTCGAAGCGTCGGCCGGTCATGCCGAGCGCCACCGTGACCGGGGCCCTGGTCGAATACAGGGCCTTCTCGAAATCGGTGGTTTCCTGCTCGCTGATCTGCATCAGCCGGGTCTTTCCCAGCCAGCCATGCGGTTCCTTCAGCGAGTCGAAGTCGCCGATGATCAGTTCGGGCTTCAGCCCTGCGGCGACAATCTGGTCGGCACCGCCATCGGCGCCGACGAGATGCCCGCCCGAGGCGTAGAGGTCGCGCAGCACGTCGGCATCGACGTTGCCGCCGCCGACGATGACGAGCAGCTGCTCGAAGGCGACGACCGAGGTCTGGTGGCTACGTGCTTGCAAGGGAGTGGAACTCTCGGTATCTGTCAGTCGTCTCGCTGGGGTGCTCCGGAAAAAACCGGGGCTGAGAGTTACCCATTGAACCTGAACCAGGTCATGCTGGCGGAGGAAGTTCGAGATGGCAAGGGCGCCCGACGCCCAAACCATATGCGTCCCCCTTCTATCCACATGGCCGCAGACCCGAAGGAAAACGACCATGTCGTTCAAGCACTTCGCGTTGGCGGCATCGCTTTGCGCCATCGCCTTGCCCACCGTCGCCGAGGACAGGCCTGTCCTCGACATCTATACCTACGACAGCTTTGCTGCCGAGTGGGGCCCTGGCCCTGCGCTGAAGGCCGGGTTCGAGAAGATTTGCGGCTGCACGGTGGACTACGTTACCGCCGTGGACGCCATCTCGATGCTGCGAAAGGTGCAGCTCGAAGGCGCGACGAGCCCGGCCGACGTGGTGGTCGGTCTCGACACGGCCACTTCCGGGGAAGCCCGCGCCACCGGGCTGTTTGCCGACCACGGGGCCGATACGTCGGGGCTGGTGTTCTGGCCAGCGTGGTCCGATGCACAATTCATCCCATTCGACTACGGTTACTTCGCCTATGTCTACAACACCGAGAAGACGCCCAACCCGCCGAAATCCTTCGAGGAACTGATCGCGCTGCCCAGTAGCTTCAAGATCGTCATAGAAGATCCGCGGTCCTCGACGCCCGGTCTGGGCAACGTCTACTGGATCGCCGCCGCATACGGAGATCGTGCGCCCGAAATCTGGGCCGGCCTCAAGCCGCATATCCTTACCGTCACTCGTGGCTGGTCCGAGGCCTATGGCCTGTTCCTCAATGGCGAGGCCGACATGGTGCTCTCCTACACAACTTCGCCGGCCTACCATGTCATCGCGGAAAACGACACCCGCTACGCCTATGCGCCCTTCAAGGAAGGGCACGTCCAGCAGATCGAGTTGGCGGGCGCGCTTGCCTCGTCGAACCAGCCGGAGTTGGCGCGGCAATTCCTGCAGTACCTCATGACGCCCGAGGCGCAGACGCTTATTTCGACAACGAACTGGATGTATCCGGTGACTGACATCGGCGACGCCTTGCCCGACGCCTTCCCGCCGCAGCCCCATGTGTTCATCGCCGTGAGCGAGGACATGATCGCCGCCAACGGCCGGGCCTGGGTCGATGCAGCTCTTGCCGCGCTCCAGTAACCTGGCGCTGCCGCGCCGTCCGCTCAGGCTGCTTGCCGGAGCGGCGGTCGCGTTCGGCATCGCGGCACTGGTCGGGCTCGTGCTCGCCACGATCCTCACGGCCACGAGCGGCGATTCGGCTGCCCCGTCCCGCGTCGATGTCTGGCAACTGCTGCGGATGACGGCGATCCAGGCTGGCCTGAGCACGCTGCTCTCCCTCGTCGCCGGTACGGCGCTGGCCTGGGCGCTGAACCGGCTGCGCTTTGTTGGCCGCGAGCTGGTGGTCGGCCTGTTTGCTTCCGCCATCGTCACCCCCGGCCTGGTCGTCGCCTTCGGCCTGCTGGCCATCTGGGGCCGCGCCGGCTGGGTGAACCAGACGGCACTGGCGCTGACCGGGCAGCCACTGGAAGTGCCGCTGTTCGGACTGGGCGGCATCCTGGCTGCACACGTCATCCTCGACGGCGCCTTTGCGGCACGCATCCTGCTCGCCCGCCTCGACGCCGTCCCCGACCTGCGCCTGAAGACCGGGCAGAGCCTCGGCCTGTCGGCATGGCAGCGCTTCGCCATCATCGATTGGCCGATGCTGCAGGGGGCTATCCCGGGCCTCGGCGCCATCATCTTCCTGCTCGCCTTCACCAGCTTCCCCATCGTGCTGCTGCTGGGCGGCGGCCCGGCCAACCAGACGCTCGAAGTAGCGATATACGCCGCCGTGCGGCTCGATTTCGACCTGCGCGGTGCCGTGCAACTGGCCCTCGTCCAGATCGGCGTCTGTGCGGCCGTCATCCTGCTCGCGACGGCCGCCGCCCCGGTCTCGGCGGTGACCGGCGGTTCGCGCGTATCGTCCTGGCGCGACCGGGGCGCCGCGCGCGCGCTGCAGTGGCTGGTGCTGGCACTCGGCATGGCAGGCTTCGGCCTGCCGCTGCTCGCCGTGCTGGCCAACGGCATCGGCCCGGGCATGGCGTCGCTGCTGGTCCGGCCCGGCTTCTGGCACGCGCTCGGAACCAGCCTCGGGCTCGGCGCCGCCTCCGCCATCCTGACCCTGCTGATGGCCCTGACCATCGGCACCGCCCGCGCCGCGGCTGGCACTTCCGCCGCTCGCACCCTGATCGGTGCGCCCGCCTTCGCCTATCTCGCGGTGCCGGCGGTGGTGCTCTCGCTCGGTGCATTCCTGATCGTGCGCGCCCTCGGGGCGCAGACCGAAGCTTCTGCCGCCCCCGCGGTGGTCCTGCTCGCCAATGCCCTCATGTCGCTGCCCTTTGCCGTCGCTACGCTCGGGCCGCCCCTGGACGCGGTGACGCGCAGTCGCGGCAAGCTCATCCGCTCGCTCGGGCTCGATGGCTGGCAGCAGTTCCGGGATATCGAGTGGCCATTGGTGCGCCGGGAGGCCGGCATCGTGCTGGCGCTGGCCTTCTGCTTTTCGCTCGGCGACCTGGGGGTGATCGCCCTGCTCGGCACGCAGGATTTCACCACCTTGCCGCTCCTCATGTACCGCGCCCTCGGTGCGTACCGCACCAACGACGCCGGAACCATCGCGGCCGTGATGCTGCTCGTCACCATCATCGCCTTCGTGGCCATCCCCCGCCTGTTCGAGGTCCCCGATGCTCGTCGCTGATCGCCTGCGTTATGCCCACGAAGTGCCGGGCGGGCGGACCTACGAGTTCAGCTTCGAGGCGCCTGCGGGCCAGGTGACGGCGGTAAGCGGACCGAGTGGATCGGGCAAGTCGACCCTGCTCGACCTGATCGCGGGCTTCCTCGCGCCGTCCGGCGGCTTGTTGACCCTCGACGGCCTCGATCTGTTGCCTCTCGCCCCTGAACAACGCCCCGTCTCGATCCTGTTTCAGACCGAAACCCTGTTCGAGCACCTCACCGCCGGACGGAACGTCGAACTTGGCCTGCCCCGGCAGGCTTCCGCCGCACAGGTGCGGGGACAAGTGGCACAGGCGCTGGCCGAGGTTGGAATGCCGGGCATCGCGGCGCAGCGGGCGGCGACCCTGTCGGGAGGCGAGAAGCAGCGCGTCGCCCTGGCCCGAACCCTGCTGCGCCGCCGTCCGGTATTGCTGCTCGACGAGCCCTTCTCGGCGCTCGACGACGAGACGCGCGGCACGGTGCGACGGCTGGTCGGAGATCTCACCGAACGGCATGGATGGATCACCATCCTCGTCAGCCACCATGCCGACGATGTCGAAGCGCTGGCGGCCCGCCGCTACGCGCTCGCCGGGGAGGCTGAGCGGCCCGCTGCAGTAGCGCAAGCTACTGGCTTGCGGTCGCCGCCGTCCCCCACGATCCCACCACCGCGTTGAACATGGCGATGGCCGCCTCGTCCTTTTCGAGCGTGATGATGGCGCGCCGGCCGGTGGCGTAGATCAGGGCCAGATCCATCCACTTGCGCGAGGTCAGCAGGTTGCTGTTGGCGGTGATGTCTTCCGGCGAAGCGCTGAGTGCGAACAGGAAGGAGTTGCCGACGACCCGCGCCGAAGCACCCACCAGGGGAGTTCCCTGCACCAGTTCCTCGTTCTTGAGCAGCACCCCCGGCAGGCCGGCGATCGAGCCGCCGACGAAGCTGTCGCTGACGCGGAAATTGACTTCCATCAGGTGGCTTGCGGGCAGGCTCGGATCCGAGTTCTTGCGGATCAGCACGTCGACGCCGAGGTTGCGCGCCGGAATGTTCGCTTTGCCGATGAGCGTGGCGACACCCATCTCGTCGATGCCCTTGCTCCATTCCACCGTGCCCGAAAAAGGTACCGCACCGGTTGTGCCGGTATCGGAGGCCTCGAGCAGCAGGGACTGGCTGCCGGCGAGATTCGCCGGATCCAGGGCGGCCACGGCCGCCTCGGCCGTCTCGGCTGCCGGCTGGCTATCGCCGCCGAGACGCTGTTCGCTCGGCGCCGGGTCGAGCAGCGGCAGGGCGGGCGAGTCGGCGACCGGCACCGTTTCGGCGCCCAGTCGCTCGTCCTGGTTCAGTTCCGCGGCCGGCGTGCTGCTGTCGGACGGCGTGTCGGTGTTGCCTGGTCCGGTCGCCGGGGCATCGGCGGCGCCATCGGCTGGCGTCTTCGCTACGGTCGCTTGTTGTTCGGTCGACGCGACGCGGCCGAACATCTGGTCGAGATCGACAAAGCCTTCACGCCAGGCCCAGAACCCGGCCCCGCCGGCACCCACGAGAAGCACCGCAAACACGATCAGGAAGATCGTCACGGCCCCCATGCCGCGTCGCTCGCGTTCGGCCCGCGGGAATGCCGGCTGCGCGACCTTTGCCGCCCTGCCGGTGCTGCGTTCGCGGATCGGCTTGGGGTCGCGGCTGCCCTTGCCGCGTTTGCCCAGGGCCGCGGCCGGTGCGTCGGCCCTCAGGATACCGGCCGGGAAGCCATTGGCCACGGGGGTCTCGTCTTCGCCTTCGTCCTCGTCGTTTTCGACCGGATCGTAGTCGAGGTCACTGCCGACCGGCTCGCCCCGCGCTTCGCGGTCGAGTGTCGCGATGGCGCGATCGATCGCCCCCTGCGGATCGACCGGTTGCGGATCGAGGTCGACCTCGCGCACCGCCGACATCGCGGCGGCAACCGGCGGATCGTTGAACACCGCCATCTGGGCAGCGGGTCGCGATGCCAGGTGCTGGCCGGTCCGCGACGCCGGCTCCAGACGGGGCGCGGCAAGTTCACGGCGCGGCTCGAGCACCGGCCCGCGCGTCGCCCCACCAATGGGCGCACCGAACGCCGCAGTGCTGGTCCGGCTCTTGGCGGCCTCGGCACGTGCCACGATGGACGGCAGCGGACGCCCCGACGGAAACGGCTGACGACCTGCAGCGGCCGACGGTCGCGCCGGCATGGCGCGTGGGGAGGAGGCGGCAGTTCATCCTCCGGTTCCGGTTCCGGCTCCGGGACCGGCGCGGAAATCTGCGGGCGAGTATTCGGAACCAGCTTGGGCACCGGCTTGCCCATCGGCTTGCCGCCATCGGGACGCACCACGCTGCGCCTCGTCTCGGCCGGCGGAGGCGGCGGCTCGGCATTGGCCGCCGCGATGATCTCCTCGATGCTGCCACCTTGCGGCAGCGGCCTCGGCGGCTCGCGGCCACTGGTCGGCGCGGGCTTGGCCACCGGCTTGGCGATGCTGGGCGCAGGCTTCTTGACCGGGGTCTCGAAATAGACCGGCGGCGGCGGCGGGCTTTCTTCCTTGCCGCTTCCCAGCCCGGCGATGACGGCCTCGCTGGCTTCCTGCTCGACCTGCCGGATGCAGTCCTCGAGCTGCAGGCGATGGGCGGTTATGTCGCGGGCGGCCAATGGCGGGTTGATGGCGCGCAACTGCCCCACAAGCGCGGCGCGTGCCTTCTCGTAAACCGCGCGTCGCGCGGCGCCGTTGTTCTCGGGCAGAGCTTCGACCGCCCTACGTAACAGCTCTTTGTAGTCCGCCATTCGCTACACGATATCCGTGATTTGGAGGCTAGTTTTAGCAAAAAAACTCAGTCTTGGAACGGGTCCTGCACCAGTATGGTATCCAGCCGCTCGGGACTGGTGGACAACATCGCCACCGGCGCCCCGATCAGCTCTTCGATGTACCTGACGTACTTCACCGCCTGTGCCGGGAGTTCCGACCAGCTTCTCGTCCCAGCCGTTGTCTCCGACCACCCCTCGAGAGTCTCGTAGATGGGCGTAACAGCAGCTTGTGCTCCCATTGAGGCAGGCAAATAGTCAATTTTTTGACCGTCAAGCTCGTAGCCCACACAGACTTTGATCTCTTTCAGGCCGTCCAGCACATCCAGTTTCGTCAGCGCGATGCCGTTTATCCCCGAGGTTTTGACGGTCTGGCGTACCAGCACCGAATCGAACCAGCCACAGCGCCGCGGCCGGCCGGTGTTCACCCCGACTTCGCGGCCGACGCTGGACAGGTGCCGTCCGACCTCGTCGTCGAGCTCGCACGGGAACGGCCCCTCGCCCACCCGGGTGGTGTAGGCCTTGGTGATGCCCAGCGTGTAGCCGATCGCCGTCGGCCCGAGGCCCGAGCCTGCCGCAGCCTGGCCGGCGACGGTATTGGACGAGGTGACGAACGGATAGGTGCCGTGGTCATTGTCGAGCAGGGCTCCCTGCGCTCCCTCGAACAGGATACGGGCGCCGGACTTGCGCTTGGTGTCGAGCAGTTCCCAGACCCGGTCGACATAGGGCAGGATGCGGTCGGCAACCTCCATCAGCTCGCCATAGAGGGCGTAGGCCGACAGTTCCGCCATGCCCATGCCCCGGCGCAGCGCGTTGTGGTGGCTGAGCAGGCGCTCGATCTTGGGCATCAGCGTCGCCGGTTCGGCGAGATCGCAGACCCGGATGGCGCGGCGGCCGACCTTGTCCTCGTAGGCCGGGCCGATGCCGCGCTTGGTGGTGCCGATCTTGAGGCCCGAATTGGCATTTTCGCGCACCGCGTCGAGTTCGCGATGCAGGCTGAGGATCAGCGGCGCATTGTCGGCGATCCTGAGGATGTCCGGGGTGACCTTGACCCCCTGCGCCGCCAGCTTCTCCACTTCGGCGACGAAATGGTGCGGGTCCACCACCACGCCGTTGCCGATCACGCTGAGCTTGCCGCGCACCACGCCCGAGGGCAGCAGCGCCAGCTTGTAGCTCACCCCGTCGATCACCAGCGTGTGGCCGGCATTGTGACCGCCCTGGTAGCGCACCACGACATCGGCGCGCTCGCTCAGCCAGTCGACGATCTTGCCCTTGCCTTCGTCACCCCACTGGCTGCCGACGACGATCACGTTTGCCATTTACGCCAATTGCCCTCTCGAAAGCCAACCGGCCGCAAGCGCAACTTGGCGCTGGCATGCGGCCGCGAAACCCTGTCTATGTTCGGCGCAGCTGCCGACGGGACCCGCCCGGACCCGAACCAATCGACGGCAGTTGCGTTCGTCCAATAGACCAGTCCACGCCATATGACAAATGTTCCCGCGTCCGGTGTCGCGCGCGCCTTCGACGCCCTGATGCACCGCCCCTACCTGCTGCTGGTGCTCACCAACCTGTTCTGGGGCGGCAATGTCGTCGCCGGCAAGCTGGCGGTCGGCCATATCGACGCGCACACGCTGATGATCCTGCGCTGGACCGGCGCCCTGCTGGTCATCCTGCCCTTCGCCGTCGCCCCGCTCAGGCGCGACTGGGCGACGATCCGACAGAAATGGTGGCTCTATCTGTTCTACGGCACGGTCGGCTACGCCACTTTCAACGTGCTGGTCTATGTCGCTGCCCACCTGACCTCGGGCGTCAACACCGCGCTCGAGCAGGTGGCAGTCAACATCTTCGTGCTTGCCTTCAACTTCCTGCTGTTCCGGCAGCGTGTCGGGCCGCTGCAACTGCTCGGCGTCGCCGTCACCATTGTCGGGGTGGCGGTGATTGCCACCCACGGCGACCTCGGCCGTATCCTCAAGCTCGATCTCAATATCGGCGATGTGCTGGTGATCGGCGCCTGCTTCTCCTATGCCATCTACTCGGTCGCCCTGCGCTGGCGCCCGCGGACCGACTGGCGGAGCTTTCTCGCTGCCACCATCCTCGGCGCCATCCTCGCCTCGGTGGGCTACGAGATGACGATCGGCAACGGCCTCGGCGCCTTCGTCGCCGAACTGCCGCAACTCGATGCCACCGCCTGGCTGGTGGTCGCCTACACGGTGTTCTTTCCCTCTCTCATCTCGCAGCTTTTCTACGTCCGCGGCGTCGAGCTGATCGGCTCGAACCGGGCCAGCCTCTTCGTCAACCTGATTCCGCTGTTCGGCACGCTGGGCTCGGTGATCGTCCTCGGCGAAGTGCTGGAGGGCTTCCATCTCGTTGCGGCAGTGCTGGTCGCGGCCGGGATCGTCCTTGCCGAGTGGAGCGCGCGGCGGCGGACCTGATGCCGCACCCGGAGGCGGGATCGAGGAAGGGGATGCAGCACGCGCAAGGACTGCCCCGGCACTCCGGGTCGGGGCCCGACGGCGCGGATGGGGAGGAATTCGGCCACCGGCCCGGTGTCATCCCGGCGGATGCCGGCTACCAGTGATGCGCGCCGCGCGCTCGGGCCCGCTTCGTTCTGGCTCACCCGCACCGGAACCTGTGAACCGAAGACGGGAGCGTGCCGTATCGAACACGACAACCCATTGGAGAATGGTGATGACCCGACTGGCACTGGCAGCCCTGCTGTCCGCCGCACTTGCCTCCGGCGCGCTTGCCGTCTCGGTGGGCGAGATCGCCCGCAAGTGCGGTGACGACGCCAAGGCCTATTGCGATGGCGTCGGCTATGGCGACCCGATGACCGAGTGCCTCGCCAAGAACCGCAGCAAGCTCGCGCCGCAGTGCAAGGTTATCGTCGACCGCATCCGAAACGGCGAAAGCGTCTCGCTGTTCTAGTCTTCGGGCAGAAGTGGCGCCCACACGTGGCGGGCGCCGATGCCATCAGAACCGCAGCGCCTTGGCCTGCCGTACGCCGGGGAGCGCGGCGATCTGGGCCAGTTGGTCCGGCGTCATCGTGCCATCGATCGACAGCAGCGCGATCGCATCGCCGCCAACCTCGGCCCGGCCGAGGTTGAAGTTGGCGATGTTGATGCCCAGGTTGCCGAGCAGCGTGCCAAGCCGGCCGATATGGCCCGGCTTGTCCTCGTTGGTGACATACAGCATGGTGGGCGTCAGTTCGGCCTCCATGTTGATCCCCTTGACCTGGATGATGCGCGGCTTGCCGCTGGCAAACAGCGTGCCGGCCACGCCGCGCTCCTGCTTGTCGGTGATCACCGTCAGCCGCACATAGCCTTCGTAGGCCCCCTGCTGGTCGCGATTGGTGGTCTCGACGGAAATGCCGCGATCCTTGGCGATCTGCGGCGCCGAGACCATGTTGATGTCGCCCAGCGAGGGCTTGAGCACGCCGTTGATCGCGGCGGCGATCATCGGCTTGGTGTTGAGCTGGGCGACCGCCCCCTCGAACTCGATGCGGATGCCCGTGATCGGATCCTCGGTCAGTTGCCCCGCGAACGAACCCAGCGCCTCGGCCAGCCTGACCCAGGGGGTGAGCCGCGGCGCCTCCTCGGCGGTGATCGAGGGGAAGTTCAGCGCGTTGGCGATTTCGCCGGTGTTGAGATAGGCCGAAATCTGCTCGGCCACCTGCAAGGCGACATTCTCCTGCGCCTCGGTGGTCGAGGCCCCCAGGTGCGGGGTACAGATGACGTTGGCCAGCCCGAACAGCGGATTGTCGACGGCCGGTTCCTCGAGGAACACGTCGAGCGCCGCGCCGGCCACCTTGCCCGACTTCAGGCCCTCCAGCAGCGCCGCCTCATCGATCAGCCCGCCACGGGCGCAGTTGATGATCCGCACCCCCGGCTTCATCCGGGCGATGGCATCGGCATTGATGATGTTGCGCGTCGCCTCGATCAGCGGCGTGTGGATGGTGATGAAGTCGGCACGAGCGAACAGATCGTCCAGTTCCACCTTCTCCACCCCCAGCGTCATCGCCCGCTCCGGCGTCAGGAACGGATCGAAGGCGATGACCTTCATCTTCAGCCCCTGCGCCCGGTCGGCGACGATCGAGCCGATATTGCCCGCCCCGATCAGCCCGAGCACCTTGTTGGTGACCTCGACGCCCATGAAGCGGTTCTTCTCCCACTTCGATGCCTGGGTCGAAGCATCGGCCTCGGGGATCTGTCGGGCCAGCGCCATCATCATGGCGACGGCATGCTCGGCCGTGGTGATCGAATTGCCGAAGGGCGTGTTCATCACGATGATGCCCTTCTTGGTGGCGGCCGGGATGTCGACATTGTCGACGCCGATGCCGGCCCGGCCGATCACCTTGAGATTGGTCGCGGCCGCGATGATCTTCTCGGTCACCTTGGTCGCCGAGCGGATGGCAAGCCCGTCATACTGGCCGATCACCTCGAGGAGCTTCTCCTTGTCCTTGCCGAGATCGGGCAGGTAGTCGACGTCGATGTTGTTGTCCTTGAATATCTGGACCGCGGTCTTGCTGAGTTTGTCCGAAACGAGAACCTTGGGCATGGGATGCTCCAGTGGAATGGATGTGCTGAGGAGTAAGGCAGTCGGCAATCGGCAGTAGGCAGTCGCGCTACCTACACACCTCCGACTGCCGACTGCCGACTTACGATTGCCGTCTCAGGCTGCGGCCTTGCCCAGCGCGGCTTTTTCGGCCGCGAAGGCATGGTCGAGCCAGGGGGTCAGCGCCTCGAGATTGGCGGCCTCGACGGTCGAGCCGGCCCAGATCCGAAGGCCAGTGGGCGCGTCGCGATAGCCGCCGATGTCGTAGGCGACACCGGCCTTGTCGAGGCGCGAGACGATCGCCTTGGCGAAGGCGGCCTGCGCCTCATCGGACAACGCGGCGATCGCCGGGTCCTTGATCACGAGGCAGACCGAGGTGTTCGAGCGTTCGGTTTCGTTCCTCGCGAGGAACGCCGCCCAGTCGGACCTGGCGACCCAGTCGGCCAGCACCTTGAAATTGGCGTCGGCACGAGCCTGCATGGCCTTGAGCCCGCCCACCGACTTGCCCCACTCCATCGCGTCCACCGCATCCTCGATGCACAGCATCGAGACGGTGTTGATGGTGGCGCCCTCGAAGATGTCGGCCATGAGCTTGCCGCCCTTTGTCATGCGGAAGATCTTGGGCAGCGGCCAGGCCGGCTTGTAGGTTTCGAGCCGCTCGACAGCCCGGGGGGAAAGGATCAGGACGCCATGCGCCGCCTCGCCGCCGAGCGCCTTCTGCCAGGAGAAGGTGACCACATCGAGCTTCTGGAAATCGAGGTTCTGCGCAAACGCGGCCGAGGTCGCGTCGCAGATGGTGAGACCCTTGCGATCCGCCGGGATCCATTCGGCGTTCGGGACGCGCACGCCCGAGGTGGTGCCGTTCCAGGTGAACACCACGTCGTTGTCGAAGTTGACGGTCGAGAGGTCCGGCAGCTCGCCATACGGCGCCTTCAACACCCGCACGTTCTCGAGCTTCAGCTGCTTCTGGACGTCCGTGACCCAGCCCTCGCCGAACGACTCCCAGGCCAGCATGTCGACACCACGGGCGCCGAGCATCGACCACATCGCCATCTCGACCGCGCCGGTATCGGAGGCAGGGACGATGCCGATCAGGTAGTCGGCCGGCACCTCGAGCAGCTCGCGCGTCAGCGCGATGGCCTTCTCGATCCGCGCCTTGGCCGGCTTGGCGCGGTGCGAGCGTCCGACCAGCGCGTTGGCCAGCACATCCACCGTCCACCCGGGACGCTTGGCACAGGGGCCCGACGAAAAATTGGGGTTAGCCGGTTTCACTGCCGGCGCAGTCAGGGGCATATCAGCCATGGCGACCCTCCCAGGTCGAAAGCCTTGCGTTAGGGCAAGGTGTCCTGAGCCGGGCTGATACGCCGCCGGTTGCGGGCCGTCAATTGAAATTGCGGGGCCCCGCCCCCCCGCCCCCTGTTGACCCCTCCATATTTTTGAGGGCTCCCCCACCACGACCTTGGAGACCCGCAGAAATCCCTGCCTCCGACGAAGGCGACTTCATTGGGGGAGGCAAACTGGCCGGGCTGGATCGGGCGTCGCCAGCGCCGAGGAATCGGTTTTCGCGGGGCGTCACTGGCGCCTACGAAGCTGCCACGTCGTCGTTCGCGTCCTGCGCAACAAGCAACTGCGTCAGTGATGGTAGAGGGAAGTCCCGGGGTGCTTGGGTATACAGCATGTCGTCGTCGGCTAACCGATGGTGCGCCGCGTTCGGCAGGAGAGCAGCATCAAGGGGCTTGAGGGCCTGAGGGTTGTGAAAGACTGAGATGCCCTCGGACCAGCTCTCCAAGTACACGGGGTCTCGGACTCGTTGTTGTGCGAAGCGGCTCTACAGCGTTCGGATCCGGGTTCATCCAAAGCCCGCTTCAAACACGGGGGTAGCTCCGCCACGTGCTCCTTCTCCCAGTATTCTTTGTTCGACTTACCCGTGAGTGAGCCTGCAAACTTCATCGGCATATAGTTCTTGAGGTACGCGTTGGCCTGCTCCTCGGTGTCCACCGCCGGCGGCGAGACCACCTGCCCTAGCTTGTCCCTTGTGGGATTGACTGTGACGGCTTCGACATTGAAGGCGCCAAACGGGCTTTCGCAGCAGAAATCCGGAATCGCATGGATGCGCGAGATTTCGTATCCGAGTTCCGTGAAGGCCCCGAAGAGATAGAGTTCCCAGATGCGGGCATCAAACCCCGTCGTTTGAAACTGCTCGACGAGGTTGCCATCGGCAGGCGTTGATCCAGGTTCCAAGGAAGCCGTCGACGAGACCGGCGTTGCGGAAGGTAGCGATGCCGGAGACGAGGAACGACATCAGGGCCGAGAGGATGAGGCCGAAGAGGATCGGGGCGTAGCGAGCGGGCATTCTGATACTCCTGTGATCGAATGCCAGTCAGGTACGCTTCCGTTCGCTATTGCGGAACGTGCAGCGTTCGCATCTTATTCGTGCACCGAACGCCATGTCGGAGGTTCCGATGCCCGACTTCAATCTGCTGGTGACGCTGGACGTTCTGCTCGCGGAAGGCAGCGTTGCAGCGGCGGCGAGGCGGCTGCGGCTGAGTCCTTCCGCGATGAGCCGGGCCCTGGCGCGATTGCGCGAAATCACCGGTGACCCGTTGCTCGTTCGCGCCGGCCGCCGCCTGGTTCCCACGCCGCGGGCGCTGGAACTTCGCGGTCAGGTCGGCCCGATCGTCGATGCGGCGCGGGCGATCCTGCGTCCCGCCGAAAAGCTCGATCTCGCGACACTGCACCGACATTTCGTCCTGCGCACGAGCGAGGGATTCGTGGAGACATTCGGTCCACGCCTGATCGCCCGGATACGCGAGGAAGCGCCCGGCGTGACCCTGCAGTTTGTAACCAAGCCGGACAAGGAAAGCGCACCGCTTCGCGAGGGAGAGGTCGACGTCGAGACAGGCGTCATCGACCTGACGACTGCGCCCGAGATGCGGGCACTGCCGTTGTTCGAGGACCGGTGGGTTGGTGTCGCGCGGGATGGACACCCCATCCTGGACGGGCGTGTGACGCTCAAGCGCTATGGTGCGGCCGAACATGTCCAGATCCTTCGTCGTGGACTTCACATCTCGGAGGTGGACGACACGGCGAGGGCCGCCGGAGCCGAGCGCCATGTCGGCGTAGTCGTGAACGGCTTCGCAGCTGCCATTGCACTTTCGCGCGACACCGACCTGATCGCCACGGTTCCCGAGCGTCACACCGAGGGATTGCGACGCGGCGTCAGTACTTTCGCGCTGCCCTTTGCGATCGCCGGCTTCACCATCTCGATGCTCTGGCACCCGCGCATGGATGGAGACCTGGCGCACCGGTGGCTGCGCTCGTGTTTGCGCAGCGTATGCTCCATGGAGGCGGCCCGGTGACGTTCTCGGTGCTGTTGGCACCCAAATCGGGTATCGCCAGATGGGCGACGGCACTCGTGCCAAGAGGTGCTGCGGTTGGCCTGACTCCTGCTATCGTGGGCCACCATGCCGGGCTCGCTGATCGCCACAAAGCTATTCGTCCCGAAACTCAAGGCCGGGGTCGTCGACCGGGGCCGGCTGAGCGGGCAGCTGCAGCGCGGCGGCGCGGCGAAGCTTACGCTCGTCTCGGCGCCGGCGGGGTTCGGCAAGACCACAGCCGTCGTGGCCTGGCTCAAGTCCCGCCCGACCGGTGGGGCGGTGGCCTGGCTCTCGCTGGACCAGACCGACAACCAGCCAGCGATGTTCTGGCCCCACGTGACCGCGGCACTTCAGGATGCGGTGGGAAGGATCGGAGCGCCGCAGCTCGACATCCCCCAGCCGGCCGAGCCGCCCGACGACCGCATCCCGGCCGCCATCGTCAACGCGCTCGCCCCCTTGCCCGAGAGCCTCGAACTCGTTCTCGACGACTACCACGTCATCGACCAGCCGGCGGTGCATGCGGGTGTGACGTTCCTGCTCGAACACCTGCCCCCCAACGTCCACGTCGTCATGACAACGCGGGCCGATCCACCGCTGCCGCTCGCCCGGCTGCGGGCGCAGGGCGATCTGGTGGAAATCCGGGCAGCGGACCTCCGCTTCACCGCCGACGAGGTTGCGGCCTACCTCAACGGCGCCATAGGGCTCGGGTTGTCGGCGGCCGATGTGGCCGCGCTGGGGACCGGACGGAGGGGTGGATCGCGGCGCTGCAGCTCGCCGCGCTCTCGATCGAGGGGCGCGCGGATGCCGCGGCCTTCATCGCCGGGTTCGCAGGCAATGACCGCTACATCTTCGACTACCTGGTCGAGGAGGTGCTGCAGCGCCAGCCCGAGAACGTCCGGCAGTTCCTGCTCGATACCTGCTTCCTCGACCGGCTGAGCGGGTCGCTCTGCGATGCCATTACCGGCCGAAGCGGCAGCCGGCAGATGCTCGAGGCGCTAAACCGGGCGAACCTGTTCCTCGTACCGCTCGACGACCGGCGCGAATGGTACAGGTACCATCACCTCTTCGCCGATGTGCTCGAGACCCAGCTCGACGCCGACGCGCGGGAGCGGCTGTTCGTGCTGCGCCGGCGCGCCAGCGACTGGTACGAGGCGCGCGGCGAGCGCACCGAGGCCATCCGCCACGCGATGGCGGCGGAGGACTTCGAGCGCGCGGCCGAGCTGATCGAACTCGCCATCTTCGGCATGCAGAAGCTGCGTCAGGAGCTCACCGTCCGCGCCTGGATGCGAGCGCTTCCCGGTGCCATCGTGCGGAAGCGCCCGGTGTTGGGGATCGCCCTCGCGGGCGTCCTCGCCTCGGTCGGCGAGTTCGAGGGGCTCGAGGAGCGGCTGCGCGACGTCGAGCGCGCCCTCGCGGCGATCGATGGGGCCGGCGGCGCGATACCCGAGGGAGTCGCCGTGGCCGACAGCACGCATCTGCCGCGCGTGCCGGGACTGGTCGAGCTCTACCGCGCCGCCCTCTCGCAGGCTCGCGGCGAACTGGCGGCGGGTGTCCGCCACGCCGAACGGGTACTGGAGATCGCGCCGGCGGACGACCACCTGGCGCGCGCGGCGGCGGCATCGCTGCTCGGCATCGCTTACTGGTCGGAGGGCGAGCTCGAGCTGGCGCGCGCCAGATGGACCGAAGGGCGAGACGGACTCATGCGCGCAGGGCACGTCGCCGATACGCTCGGGGTTTCCGTCGCCATTGCAGACATCGACCTGGTGCTCGGCAGGCTGCGCGAGGCTGAGCAGGTCTTCGAGCACGCGCTGGAGGTGTCGGCAGCGGAGCGCGGTCCGGTTCTGCGCGGCACGGCCGACATGCATACCGGCCTCGCCATGGTGCTGCGCGAGCGCAACGAACTTGGGGCGGCGCGCCGGCACCTGCTGACGAGCGCCGAGCTCGGCGAGGGTGCCGGGCTACCGCAGAACCCCTACCGCTGGCGGGTCGCGGACGCGCTGCTCAAACAGGACGAGGGCGACCTCGACGGCGCCCGCGTCAGTATCGAGGAGGCGGTCCGCGTCTATGCCGCGGACTTCTTTCCCAACGTGCGGCCGGTTGCGGCGACGCGGGTCCGCATCCTTGTCGCACAGGGCCGGCTGGACGAGGCCGCGCGATGGCAACGCGAGGCGGGTGTCACCGCCGATGACACGCTGAGCTATATGCGCGAGTACGAGCACACTACGCTGGCGCGGCTGCTGCTCGCGCAGGACCTCAAGGGCGGTGTGGGCGCCCGGGCATTGCCGTTGCTGCGCCGCCTGCTCGAGGCGGCCGAGGCCGGCAGCCGCGACGGCAGCGTCATCGAGCTCTCCATCCTCGTCGCGCTTGCGAGCCGGCAGGCCGGGATCGACGAGGCGCTGAAGCACCTGGGACGGTCGTTGTCGCTGGCGGCGCCCGAGGGCCATGTGCGGGTCTTCGTCAACGAAGGCCCGGCGATGGAAGCGCTGCTGAAGGCCGCCGCGAAGCGCCAGATCGGCGCGGACTACGCGAACCGGCTCCTCGCGGCGTTCGGCTCGGCGCAGCCGAAGCCCGGGATGCACCCCGACCTGATCGAAGCGCTGAGCGAGCGGGAGCTCGACGTGCTGCGGCTGCTGGGCAGCGACTTGGGCGGCCCGGAGATCGCGCGCGAGCTCGCCATCTCCGAGAACACCATGCGCACGCACACCAAGAACATCTACGAGAAGCTGGGCGTGAACAGCCGCCGCGCCGCCGTAAGCCGCGCCGAGGAGCTACAGCTGCTGACCCGCCGGAAGGCCTAGAGCCAACTCGGCCTGCTCCAGCCCGGGCCCGGCCGGGCCCGATCCCCCTCACAAAAGAAAAGTGCGTCGGCTCACCAAGCTTGGTGAGGCGCACTCACCAAGTCCGCTCTCACAAGTGACCCTGCCGGCGAGACAACGCCCACGCCGGCGGCACAAACCGAGAGACGACGATGAGCACCCCAACCCCAGGACAGCCGGACCGGCCCGAAGGCGAGACCTACGAGATTCGGCTTCGCGGCCATCTCGACGCGCGCTGGGCCGCACGCCTGGGCCTCCCAGGCCTCACTCACGAAAGCGACGGCACGACGACGCTGCGCGCCGTCGGGGTGGACCAGGCTGCGCTTCACGGCCTGCTCCAGCGGGTCCGCGATCTGGGCCTCACGCTGGTCTCGGTCATTCGTGTCTCTCCCGCTTCCGACGACGCCTCGAACTAACCCCAACTCACAAGGAACCCAGAATGAGCACCGTCGCCTCAACCTACTCTCCCGCCGCCGGCGCTGCCGCCGGACCCGCGGGCGCTACCCGTGCGGCCCAGAAGGACACACAACTGCTCGCGCGGCTGACCGGCCTGTTCTTCCTTCTCACCTACGCCACCTCCATTCCGCCCGTCCTGACGCTCTACGTTCCGGCGTTGAGCGATCCGGCCTTCGTTTTGGGGGGCGCACGCGACATGGGTCTGACCTGGGGTGCGATCCTCGAGATCCTCCTCATCCTCTTCAACATCGCTTCGGCCGTGGCGATCTATCCGGTGCTGAAGCGTCGCTTCCCGGTGCTGAGCCTTGCCTTTGTGAGCGCCAGGATCATGGAAAGCGCGTTCATCGCGATGGGCATCGTCGCGGTACTGGCGTTGGGCACGTTGCGGCTGCACGCCGGCGACGCCGATCCGGCGGCGCTGACCGTCGTAGGCCAGGCCCTTGTGGCGATCCACGACTGGACCTTCAAGATGGGTCCGGGCGTCGTGGTTGGCTTCGGCAACGGCATCATCCTTGGCTACATGATGTGGAAGACCCGCCTCCTGCCGCGCTTCATCTCGATCCTGGGCCTCATCGGCGGACCGGCCCTCCTCGCTGGCAGCGCCGGCGTGATGCTCGGCTACTTCGAGTTCGGCTCGACCATTCATGGCCTGACCGTTGCTCCCGAGTTCCTCTGGGAACTGACGCTTGGCATCTGGCTCCTGGTCCGCGGCTTCACGCCCTCCGCCGTGACGTCCCTGGAGCGCAGCGGCGCTGCCTCCACCGCACAGTAGCAACCCCAAGGCCGGGACGCCTCGTCGCGCGCCCCGGCCTCAACCGAAGGAGACCGCCATGACCACGACCACCAATCGCCTGCTCACTGCCGACAACCTCATCCGCGCCACCGGCCCCTTCGCCATCATGGCGGGGCTGATCTTTGCCGGCATCCAGCCGATCCATCCGCCCGATTTCGTCAGCTCCGTCACCACGACACCGTGGACCGTGATCATCTCGCTCAAGTTGGCGATGTGCCTGTTCTTCATCGTGGGCACGGCCGGCCTTTATTTCCGACAGATGGGCAGGGCGGGCTGGCTTGGCCTCACTGCCTTCATTCTGTTCGCAACCAGCTGGTGGCTGCAGACGGGGTACGTCTTCGCCGAATTGTTCGTGCTGCCGCCCCTCGCTCCTGTCTCGCCGGAGTTCGTCGACAGTCTCCTCGGCATCGTGAACCAGCATCCGGGCACCCTCGATGTGGGCGCGTTGGGAGCGGTCTATGGCGTGCTGAGCGTGCTCTATCTTGTCGGTGGAATCCTGCTGGGAGTCGCCACAGTCAGGGCGGGCGTCCTGCCGAAGGTTCCCTCGATCGTGCTTGCGGTCGCGGCCCTCGCCACCCCGGCCGCTGCGCTGTTGCCGCACGAGTTCCAGCGCTACGCCGCGATCCCCATGGGTCTAGCGTTTGTCTGGCTCGGGTTCGCCCTTTGGTTCCCCCGCAAGACCGTCGCTGGCACCTCGAACGCCATCACCGCCGTCGCTGCAGCGTAACTGTCTTCATCTGCGAGCGGACGAAAAGCCGCTCGCCTCCCCCCAATTGTTCTGGTCGAGGTGACCTCAAATGCAGCCGTTCTCTATCCTGCGCTTCACGTCCCTTCGTGCGAGGGCAGTGTGATGGGCGTCACCACAAGTCGTTCGCCCGTGCCTCGCATTTCCATGCCGTCGACGGCAAACCGCTCGTCCGCATGGCTCGTCGCCGGCCTCGTCTTCTTCAGTGCCCTGCCGCTGAGCTTTGGCGTCCTGCGCCTCATGCAACTGGCGGGCCTCTCTGATGTCATGCCGCCGGCCTCGGCCTCTGCGATCCCGCTCGTGAGCCACATAGTCGGCGCGCTCGCCTACATGCTGCTGGGGGCCACCCAGTTCTCTCCCGCGATTCGGCGCCGCTGGCCTGCGTGGCATCGCCTTGCGGGCCGGCTTGCGCTCGTCGGTGCGGCACTCGTCGTGGTTTCGGCGCTCTGGCTCACCTTCGCCTACGCTACGCCGAGCTTCGGCGGGCTGGTTCTTGCGGGTCTCCGGGTGGCAGTCGCCTCCGCGATTGCGCTCTCCATTGGGCTCGGCCTCGCCGCTGTCCTCAAAGGTCAGATCGCCCGCCACCGCGAATGGATGATCCGTGCCTATGCCCTCGGCATCGGTGCTGCCACGCAGATGCTCGTCCTCATGGTCGCCGAGATGGTCTCGGGCGGCGCCCCGACCGAGCTGAACCGGGCCCTCCTCATGGGCCTCGCCTGGGGCATCAACCTCATGGTCGCGGAGTGGAGCATCCGCCGCGGCCGGCTCGCCGCATAGATGGCGTCCCATGCAGAATACCCTGCGAACGATGCGCGTTCCGCCATCATCCGCACCGGCCCCAACCTTGCATCGAAACCACCAAGCCGTCGGAGGCTCTGAAATGACCCACGAAACTTCCGCTTACACCCCGCCGTCCAAAATGCTCGCCGCCGTCTACGATCGCTTCGGCGGTCCCGACGTCGTGCGCCTTGCTGACGTGCCGGTTCCGCGGCCGGGACCGAACGATATCCTCATCCGCGTCGTCGCCTCGACCGTCAGCGCCGCCGACCACCGGATGCGGGCACGCGACCTCCCGCCGGGCATCGGCCTGCTCGCCATGCCGGTCGTCGGCCTGTTCCGCCCGCGGCGGCGCATCCTCGGCATGGATTTCGCCGGCACCGTCGTAGCGGTGGGCAATGCGGTGACGCGCTTCGCCCCCGGCGACGACGTCGTCGGCATGACTGGCAGCGCCTTCGGCGGCCACGCCGAGTTCCTGATGCTCCCGCAGTCCGCCGCTATCGCGACCCGGCCCGCCGACCTCGGCCACGAGGAGGCCCTGGCGCTCGTCTTCGGCGGCCACACCATCAGCGAGTGCATTCGTCGCCGCGAGATCCGGCCCGGCGACGACGTCCTGGTCAACGGCGCCTCGGGCGCCGTCGGCAGCGTGGCGATACAGGTGGCCAAGCACTTCGGCGCCCACGTCACCGCCGTGGCCAGCGCCGACAATGCAGGGCTTCTTGCAAGACTTGGTGCGGACCGCGTCATCTACTATCGCGCCGAAGATTTCTCTACGGGCAGCGAGACCTACGACATCATCTTCGATTGCGTCGGCAATGCCCCCTTCGAGCGCTTCGATCGCGTCCTCAAGCCCGGCGGCGCCCTTCTTCAGGTTGCCGCCGACTTCAAGGCCCTGGTCAGCGCCAAAGGCCACACCCGCCGCTCCGGCAAGTTGGTGGCGCCCATCACCTTCACGCCCGCCGCCAGCGACGTCGCCTTCGCTACCCGCCTTTACCGTGAGGGCGGGCTGAAGCCCGTCATCGACCGCACCTACCGGTTCGACGAGATCGTCGAGGCCCACCGCTACGTCGACACCGGCCGCAAGCGCGGCAGCGTCATCGTGCAGATTGCGCCCCCTCATCGACGGGTTGCCGCGGGAACTCTGGCCAAGGCAGAACGAGCATGACCGACATCCTGCGAACCATCATCCTGGTCATCGTCCACACGCCGATCTGGGTCTGGGGCCTCTACGCCCTCTTGCTCTTGCTCGGACTGCAGCGCACCCGCGACAGCGTCGTCCCGCTCTGGCGCATGCTGATTCTGCCCGCCGTCGTGACGCTCCTCGCCATCTCAAGCGTCATCGGCGCCGGACTCGACGCCGCGACCGCAACTCTCCTCGGGCTTGCCGCGGGCGCCGTGGCGGGATGGCCGCTCGAGCGGCTCGGCTCGGTGCGACGCCTGCCCGGCGGCAGGCTCTGGCTGCGCGGCGAGTGGTTGTCCCTCGGTCAGATCGTACTGGTCCTCGTCGCCCGCTACGCCACGAACGCCGTCGGCGCGATGAACCCGGTTCTGCATGCGAACCCGATCTGGCACCTGGGCACCTTGTTTGTCTGCTCGCTGCTCTCGGGCATCTTCCTAGGGCGAACGGCCAGGAGGCTTCGACTGTGTTTCCTCCCCGCTCCATCACGGCCGCAACCCGAAACGGCATAGACTGTCGCCGGGACAGGATACCGATGAGCCGCCGGCCACCACCATCGAGAATGGATTCACCGGAATCCGGCTGAAGTACACCTTGGCACATTCAGAGCCGCGGACCGCCTCAGTTCGATTTCAAGATTATCGGGGGGTCTACACCCCCCGCCACCGCCGCGCTTCAGGGATCAGGTGGATGGGAACGTGCCGCCGATCTCGGCGAAGAGTTCGGCCACCCGGTCTGCCTCGCACAGCTGCGTTGCCTCCGTGGTCACCGCGGCGGCAGCGGCGGCAACGCCGTAGCGGGCGGCGGTGACGAGAGGCCAGCCGCGGGCGAGCCCCAGGGTCAGTGCGCCCACGAAGCTGTCGCCGGCTCCTACTGTACTGCGTACAACCACGCGCGGGGGCGGGACCTCGGTCTCGCTGCCCGCGGTCGCGACGATGGCACCGCGGTCGCCCAGCGTGACGATCGCCGCCTCGGTGAAGTGCCGGTCGACCAGGTCCCGAGCCAGCCGGTGCGCGGCGGTGCCGGCGCGGCCGCCGAGCAGTTCCTGCGCCTCGAGGTGATTGACCCGGATCAGGTAGGGACGGCTCTCGATGGCGGCGCGCAGCGCCGCGCCATGCGTGTCCAGCACCAGGCGCGCGCCTCTTTCCGCCGTGAGCCGCGCCAGCTTGCCGTAGAAATTGTCCGTCACCCCCGGCAGCAGGCTGCCGCTGCCCACCACGTAGCGGCAATCGGGCCCGATCAGGTCGCTGATGCGGGCGAGCAGCCGGGCTTCGAACTCGACGTGCTGCTCGGGACCCGGCAGCACGAACCGGTAGTGCAGCCCGGTTGCCGCTTCCATGACCGTCAGCGAAAAGCGCGTTTCGCCCTCGACCGGGAACGCCTCGTAGCGCAATCCTTCCGCGTCGAGCAGGCCACGCAGTTGCGCGCCCGAGGCTCCGCCCAGCGCGACGAAGGCGAGGCTGTCTCCTCCCAGCTCCCGGATCGCCCGCGAGACGTTGATGCCGCCCCCACCCGGATCGAAGAGTGGCGCGTTGCAGCGCAGCTTCTGCTGCGGCTTCAGCCGCTCGGTCGTGGTGGTGACGTCGAGGGCCGGATTGAGGGTAACCGTGAGAATCATGTCGCTCAGGCAGTCCCGAGATAGGTGGTGACGATGCCGTCGAGCAGTTGCAGCGCGTCCCGGCGCGTGCGCTGGAAGGCGTTGCGCCCCACGATCGAGCCGAAGCCGCCGCCGTCGCGGATGCCGCGCGCCTCCTCGAGCACCGCCGCGTCGTCCCTGGCCGGGCCGCCCGAGAAGATCACGATGCGCCGCCCGTCGAAGGCCGACTGCACAACATGAGCGATGCGGTCCTCCAGCCGGTCGCGCGGGATGGCCGCCTTTTCGTAGGCCGGCCGCGCCGCCGGATCGAACACCAGGGAAGTCGGCGGTTTGACCTTGATGATGTGGGCGCCGAGCAGCGCCGCCATGTGGGCGCCATAGGCGATGACGTCCAGCGCGGTTTCGCCCTCGGCCTCGAGGATGCCACCGCGCGGATAGGCCCAGATCACCACGGCCAGCCCCGCCGCGCGCGCTTCTGCCGATGCGGCGCGGATCTCTTCGAACATGTCGTACTGCCGGTCCGACCCCGGGTAGATGGTGAAGCCGATGGCGCTGCAGCCCAGTTCCGTGGCGTCTCGCACGGTCGCTGTGATCGCCTCGTCCTTGACCGTTCCGAGGCTGTTGGCGTTGTTGATCTTGAGGATCAGCGGGATCTCCCCCGCATAGCGGTCGGCGCCCGCGCGGAGCAGACCCAGCGGCGCCGCCAACGCGCTGAGCCCGGCCTCGATCGCCAGTTCGAACACATAGCGCGGGTCATAGGCCGCGGGGTTGGGCGCGAAGCTGCGCGCCGGCCCGTGCTCGAAGCCCTGGTCGACCGGCAGGATGACCATGCGGCCCGAACCGGCCAGCCGTCCCTGCATCAACAGCCGCGCCAGACTGGTCTTCACCCCCGGTTGCTCGCCATCGTAGTAGCCGAGGATTTCCCGCACCCGATCGGTAACGCGCATCGTCATGTCTCCGCCTTTCCCCTAGCGGGACACCGTGTGCCGCCCCGCGATCGGTCGCGTTGGCAGAATCTGACCCAGCGCCACCGTCGCTCCCTTGATACCCGCGTCGGCGCCCATCTTGATGACATGCACGCCGATCCTGTCGAGATAGGCGCCACGCCCACCCCCTGCCCCGGCATAGGCCTCGCGGAACCGCGGCGTATGCAACACCGGGATGATGTTGGCGGCAAGGCCGCCGGCCAGGTAGATGCCTCCGCGTGCTCCGAACAGCAGCGCCACGTCCCCCGCCACCCGCCCGAACCACTCGCCCATCAGGTCGAGCGCTTCGCGCGCCACCGGGTCTTCGCCCGAGAGGCCGGCGGTTGTGATCTGCGGCGCCGTCATCTTCGCCTCCGGCAGTCCGCGGTGCTGACGCAGGGCCTGGTTGACCGCGACAAGCCCACGGCCGGAAAGCAACTGCTCGAGCGACACGATGCCATCACCGTCGATTGCCGCCCTGACGTCGAAATCGCCCGAGCGCAGCGCCGGCAGGGAGACGAAGCGGCCCTCGCCGGCGACCGGCAGCCAGCGCTCGCCCGTCCACACCAACCCGGCGATCCCCAGCCCGGTGCCCGAACCGATCACCGCCTTGGTGCCATGCAGGACGCGCTCGCCCTCGACAACCTCGACCAGGTCGTACTCGGTGAGGCGGGGCAGCGCCAGCGCCAGCGCTTCGGTGTCATTGACCATCATGACGTGTTCGGCGCCGGTGACGGCACGGATGTCGTTGCGGGTGAAGGTCCACGGCCGATGGTGCATGTGCGCCTTGGTGTCGTGCACCGTGCCGGCGACGGCGAGGGCGACCTTGTCGGGGCAGCGGGGAACCGACTTGAGGTAACGCTCGATCGCCTGCATCGGATTGCTGAAGTCGCCGCTGCTCAGCAGTGCAAAGTTCGAGACGCTCAGTTCATCGATATCGGTAAGGGCCAGGCTGATGTAGGTGCCGCCAATGGCGCCGACCAAGGCCTGCCTGGAATTCTCGTTCATCTTGCTTCCTTCCGCCTTGGGGAGAGCGCTCCCCGCCCACTGCGTACATCATGCGATGGCCGCGCCGCACGCAATTTGACTCTGATCAAAGAGACCGCCGTCGATCGGCGTCAGGCTCACCAACGGGTCAATCAGGCTCGCTTGAGCCGCGCTCGGGCGACAGCTCCGGAGAATGCATCATGATCAAAGTCGCCTCCACGATCGAGTGGTTTGAAAACCTCCGCCGCACCGACGTTGCACTTGTCGGCGGCAAGAACGCTTCGCTCGGCGAAATGGTCAGGACGCTGGGTGAGAAGGGCATCAAGGTCCCGCCCGGCTTTGCCACTACTTCGGACGCCTACTGGACGTTCATCGACGCGAACGGCCTTCGCGCGGCGATCAGCGAGCTCGTGGGCGACTGGGAATCGGGGCACGCAACCCTGGCCGAAACCGGCACCGCGATCCGGGCGCTGATCCTCAAGGGACGCTTTCCGGCAGATATCGCGCAGCAGATCTCGGAAGCCTACCGCGAACTGTCCCGCCGCGCCGGCAAGACCGAAGTCGACGTCGCGGTGCGCTCCAGCGCCACCGCCGAAGACCTGCCGGATGCGAGCTTCGCCGGCCAGCAGGAGACCTACCTCAACATTCGCGGCGAAGCTGGACTGATGGATGCCTGCCGCCGCTGCTACGCTTCGCTGTTCACCGACCGCGCCATCAGCTATCGCAAGGCCAAGGGCTTCGAGCAGATGAAGGTCGCGCTCTCGATCGGCGTCCAGCAGATGGTACGCTCCGACCTCGGCGGCTCGGGCGTGATGTTCTCGATCGACACCGAGACCGGCTTCGACAAGGTGGTGCTGATCAATGCCGCCTGGGGACTCGGCGAGAACGTCGTGCAGGGGGCGGTCGACCCGGACGAGTACCAGGTGTTCAAGCCGCTGCTCGGCAATGCCGCACTGACGCCGATCACCGCCAAGACGCGCGGCGAGAAGGCGATCAAGATGATCTACGCCACCGGCAACAGCCCGACCCGCAACGTCCCCACTTCCAAGGCCGAGCGCGCCGCGTTTGTCCTCGCTGACCACGAGATCCTTACACTCGCGCGCTGGGCCTCGACGATCGAGTCCCACTATTGCTGCCCCATGGACATGGAGTGGGCGCGCGACGGCGAGACCGGCGAGATGTACATCGTGCAGGCCCGGCCCGAGACGGTGCAGTCGCGTCGCGCCGCCGGGGCGCTGAAGAGCTACAGGATCGACAAGAAGGGCCGGGTTCTGACCAAGGGCATCGCCATCGGTGACGCGGTGGTGTCCGGCCAGGTCTGCCTGATCGAGAGCGTCAAGGACATCGATCAGTTCATCGACGGCTCGGTGCTGGTGACCTCCAACACCGACCCCGACTGGGTGCCGGTGATGAAGCGGGCCGCCGCCATCGTCACTGACCACGGCGGACGCACCTCGCATGCCGCCATCGTCAGCCGCGAGCTCGGGCTGCCGGCAGTGGTCGGAACGGGAGAGGCGACGCATCTGCTGCACACCGGGCAGGAGGTGAGCATCTCCTGCGCCGAAGGTGACGAGGGCTTTGTCTACGAGGGCGTCGCCGAGTACCAGGTCGAGACACTGGACGTGACCGCACTGCCCGAGACCAGGACCCAGGTCATGCTCAACCTCGCCAACCCCGGCGCCGCCTTCCGCTGGTGGCAACTGCCGGCCGATGGCGTCGGCCTCGCCCGCATGGAGTTCGTCATCTCCAATGCCATCCGCGTCCACCCGATGGCCCTCGTGAAGTTCGACAGCCTCAAGGACGAGGCGGCCAAGGCCGAGATCGCCGCCCTCACGGTCGGCTATGCGGACAAGTCGGAGTATTTCGTCGATCAGCTGTCGCGTGGCCTCGCCCGCATCGCCGCCGCGGTCTACCCCAAGCCGGTCATCGTGCGCATGAGCGACTTCAAGACGAACGAATATGCCGGGCTGGTGGGCGGCGCCGAATTCGAGCCCAGCGAAGAGAACCCGATGATCGGCTTCCGTGGCGCCTCGCGCTACTACTCTCCGCGCTACCGCGAGGGCTTTGCGCTCGAGTGCAAGGCGATCAAGCGGCTGCGCGAGGAACTGGGCTTTGCCAATGTCGTGGTGATGATCCCGTTCTGCCGCTCGACCGGGGAGGCGGACAAGGTGCTCGAGACCATGGCGGAGTTCGGCCTCACGCGCGGCGAGGCGGGCCTGCAGGTCTACGTGATGTGCGAGATCCCCTCGAACGTCATCCTTGCCGCCGAGTTCGCCCGCCGCTTCGACGGCTTCTCGATCGGCTCCAACGACCTGACCCAGCTCGTCCTCGGCGTCGACCGCGACTCCGGCGAACTGGCCGGGCTGTTCGACGAACAGGATGCGGCGGTCAAGTGGATGATTTCCAACGTCATTGGCGAGGCGCGCAAGGCCGGCGCCAAGATCGGGCTGTGCGGGCAGGCCCCGTCCGATCACCCCGAGTTCGCCCGCTTCCTCGTCGAGGCCGGGATCCACTCGATCTCGGTGACCCCGGACAGCTTTGCGCAGGTGAAGCGCCAGATCGCCGCAGCCGAGGCCGCCCTGCCGCAAGGCTGAGCGGTCGGCACGGCGGACGGGGCGGCCGGCGGTCGCCCCTTTCGCGTTCCGCCGTCACCGGCCCTCAAGCGTTTCCAGGAATACTGGCAACGGTTTTCCGGTTCGGAAACGCGACAAATCAGAGGCTTGGGCGATTTCAGCGTTTCAACGAAACGGTGAAATGCCCTAGACGACCGCGATGTGGTTGTCGACCCGAGATACACCGGGCACCGACCAGGCCGTGCTCTCGGCGACGCCCTTCTCGTGCCAGGATGACACCTGCCCGCTGAGCGTCACCACGCTGCCCTTGACCTCGACCCGCACATTGTCGGCCTCGACGAGGGTGATGCGCGCCAGCGCATCGCGGATCTTGTCGTGCACGGCCACCGCCGCGACCGGCGGCCTGATGACGATCTCGTCCTGCACATCGCGCAGGCCGGGCAGGTGGTGCAGGTCCTGCAGCGCCGCCTGTCGCTGGTATTGCCAGTCGACATCGCCGCGCAGGGTCACGACGCCATCGCGCACCGCCAGCTTGATGCGCTCGAGCGGCACCGAGACATTCGAGGCGAGCCGGGCATAGGCCCGCTCCGCCAGCAGTTCATCGGAGGTGCGGCGTTCGCCGGGCAGTTCCACGGTGATCCCGTCGACCACCGCCTTGACCCCCTTGACCGAGCAGGCCACCCGCTCGGCCGTCGCCCTGTCGGCACGGCTGCCGACCCGTCCGGTCAGCGTCACGACGCCGTCGCGGGCGGCCACGCCGATATGGCTCGCATCGATGCTCGGCTCGAAATCGAGCTGCTGCAGCACAGCTTCCTGCAGCTTGTGATCGGGACGCATTCATCTCTCTCCTGACGCACTGCGGCCAGCCGTGCCGGACCGGCCGCAGTTCCTTGATACACGCCACGCGCACGAATTGCGACCGATGCGGGGTGGCGGCGTCTGATCACTGCGCCACGTAGCCACCATCAACGAGATGATAGCTGCCGGTAATGAACGAGGCCTCGTTCGAGAGCAGGAAGGCCGTCAGGGCCGCCACTTCCTCGGAGGTTCCGAGCCGTCCCACCGGGTGCAGCGTCCTGATGTAGGCAAGCGCATCTTCGCTCAGGTTCCCGGACAGCAGCGGCGTATCGATGAAGCCGGGACCGATGGCGTTGATGCGCACTCCGTGCTTGGCGTACTCGATCGCGGCCGCCTTGGTGAGGCCGACCACGCCGTGCTTGGCGGCGACATAGGCCGGCGCGTTGGCGAAGCCGACGGCCCCCAGGATCGAGGCCATGTTGACGATGGCGCCACCACCCGAGGCCAGGATCGCCGGAATCTGGTAGCGCATGCCGAAAAAGACGCTGTTGAGGTTAGTGTCGATCACCTTGTGCCACCCCTCGAGCGGATACTCGCCGGTCGGCGCGGAGGGCCCGCCGATACCTGCATTGTTGACCGCCAGATGCAGGCCGCCGAACTGGCGCTTTGCAGCCTCGACCATGGCCTCGACCGCGACGGCATCGGCGACGTCGACTTCATGCTCGACAGCAGTGCCGCCGGCCGCCGCGATTCCGGCGGCGACGTCCCGCGCCAGCGGCATATTGAGGTCGGCGACCAGCACCCTGGCTCCATTGGCCGCAAGGGTCCTCGCCACTGCTGCACCGATGCCGGAGGCGCCGCCGGTAACGATCGCGACCTTGCCGGAAAAATCGAATGACATGCCAGACTCCTATGTTGCAGCTTCAGGATCGAGCCCCGCTGGACGCCGGTGGAATGACCGACGTTGGCCTGAGTCAGGCCGCCGGCGAGAGCGCAGCTTGCAGTTCCGCGGCAAAGCCGGCGGCCTCCGCTCTGTACGCGCCGGAACCGATCCCGGCCTCGCGAAAGATGTGGGTCGCGATCGGCACCATGTCCGAGGAGCTCTCCATTTCGGCGATGGCCCGCTCCGGCGGCCATTTTGGTGACGTCCCGTTGCAGGTGACGAAATGGGCCAGCGCCGCTCGACCGAACGAGACCGATTCGAGCGCGGCAACCAGCGGTGGTGCCGGCCGCGCCGCCCAGACCGGCCCGCCGATCACCACCAGGTCGTACTCGGCGTCATGTGGCACGAGGACATTGATGCGCGGCTTGCGCCGGGTGAAGACGTCAAGGGCCATGAGCAACCGCCCCGGCATGCTGAGATACTGGTCGCAGGTAACCTCCGCCAGATCCGCCCCGAGTTCGACCGCCAGTGCCTGCGCCACCTTCTGGGTGTTGCCGGTATTGGAATAGTAGAGCACCAGGCTGTTCATCCAATGCCTCCTGTGATGGGGCAATCCAAGCACCGACGGGACGCCTCGAGATTGATCTCGCGCAAGCTTGCGTCACGCTGACGGCATTGACATGCATCAAGGTGGCGGCGGCATGGCAGCGCGAGAAGCCATACCGCATGTCCAAGTACTGCCCGCCAACAAGTCCTGCCCGCCAAACCGGAGAGCCAAGATGACCATCCGCAACCTCGAGCCCAGCTTTCGTCCCCGCTCGGTCGCGCTGGTGGGCGCATCTGCGCGCCAGGGCTCGGTCGGGGCCGTGGTGCTTGCCAACGTCATTGCGGCCGGGTTCCGGGGCGCCATCTACCCGGTCAACCCCAAATACGGCGAACTGAACGGCCTCAAGTGCTATCGCCGCATCGCCGACCTGCCCGAGGCACCCGACCTGGCAGTGATCATGACTCCCCCGGCGACCGTGCCAGACCTCGTTGCCGAACTGGGGGCCCGCGGCTGCGCCGGTGCCGTGGTCATCACGGCCGGTGTCGGCGCGGCCGACGGATTGCGCCAGAAGATGCTCGATGCGGCAAGACCCTCCCTGATGCGCATCGTCGGGCCCAACACCATCGGCCTGCTGTCGCCGCTGGTTTCGCTCAATGCCAGCTTCGCCCACCTCGCTCCGCGGGCCGGGCGACTGGGCCTCATTTCGCAATCCGGCGCCATCGTCTCCTCGATCGTCGACTGGGCCGCCACCGAGGGCGTCGGCTTCTCGCAGATCCTGTCGCTCGGCGACATGGCCGACGTGGATGTCGGGGACTGCCTCAACTGGATGGCGGCGGACCGGGATACCGATGCGATCCTGATCTACCTCGAATCGATCACCGCCCCGCGCAAGTTCATGTCGGCGGCCCGCGCTGCCGCCCGCGTCAAGCCGGTGATCGCCGTCAAGCCCGGCCGGCACCAGGAAGCGGCCAGGGCCGCCATGACCCATACGGGGGCACTGGCCGGTGCCGACAACGTCATCGATGCCGCCCTGCGCCGTGCCGGCGTGATCCGGGTGAACGACCTCGAGGATCTCTTCCACGCCGCCGAGGTGACCTCGCGCTTCCCGCCACTCAGTTCGGGGCGCCTCGCCATCGTCACCAATGGCGGCGGCGCCGGCGTCCTCGCCGTCGACGGACTGCTCGATCAGGGGGGCAGGCTCGCCGAGCTGACGGCCGAGACCCATGCGGCGCTCGATGCCGCCCTGCCACCGACCTGGTCGCGCGCCAACCCGGTCGACATCATCGGCGACGCACCACCGGAGCGCTACACTGCGGCCGTCGCGGCCGTCGCCGGCGATCCCGGCGTCGATGTCATCCTCGCCATGAACTGCCCCACGGCACTGGCCTCGCCCTATGCTGCTGCCGAGGCCGTCGGCGCCCTGGCCCAGCGCGGTATGGTCAACGGCAAGCCGTTGCTCGCCTGCTGGCTCGGCAAGGAGGCAGCCGAGCCGGCACGCGGCGTGCTGCGCCGGGCAGGCGTTGCCACGGCCGACACGCCATCCGCCGCGGCCGAGGCAGTCTCGCTCCTGACGCGCTGGTCGGGCCTGCGACAGCGCCTCGAGCGGGTCCCCGGCGTGACCGGCGAGGCCGATGTCGACCGCGACACCGCCCTGCGGATCATCGCCGCCGCAGCGGCGGAAGGTCGGCGCGTGCTGACCGAGCCGGAGGCGAAGGGCGTGCTGGCTGCCTATGGCGTGCCGGTTCCCGAGATCCTGGTCGCCCCGGATCCGACGGCGGTCGAACGCGCTGCCGCGAAACTGCTGGCCAGTCATGCCGCCGTGGTGGTCAAGCTTCTGTCGCGCACCATAACGCACAAATCCGACATCGGTGGCGTCGTGCTCGACCTCGCGACGCCGGAAGCGGCACGGATGGCCGCCGAGCGGATCGCCGCCCGCGTCGCGTCCGCGCACCCCGAGGGTGGCCTCGACGGCTTTGCCGTGCAGCCCATGGTCAGGCGGCCCGGCGCCCATGAACTGCTCGTCGGGCTCAGTACCGATCCGAGCTTCGGCCCGATCGTACTCTTCGGCGCCGGAGGTACAGCCGTGGAAGTTCTTGCCGACACGGCCACCGGCCTCGTGCCGCTCGACGATGTTCTGGCAGCCGACATGATCGATGCCACGCGGATCGCGAGACTGCTGGCCGGCTACCGCGACCGGGCGCCCGCCAATCGTCCGGCGATCGTCGCGGCCCTGCTCGGCGTCAGCCAGCTCGCCATCGACTTTCCCGCCATCGTCGCCGCCGACATCAATCCCCTGCTCGCCGACGCGGCGGGCGCCGTGGCGCTCGACGCCAGGATCGAGATCGACCCGGCGCGCATCGACGTTGCCTCGCCGCACCCAGCCCTCGTCATCCGGCCCTACCCGACCGGCTGGGAAAGGGAGGCGACCTGTGGTGGCGCACCCTATCGCCTGCGCCCGATCCGCCCGGCAGACGCGCTGCTCTATCCCGATTTCCTTGCCCGCGTGACGGCCGAGGACTTGCGATTGCGCTTCCTCACCCCGATGCGGACCATCTCCAGCGAGCTGCTGGTGCGCCTCAGCCAACTCGACTACGACCGCGACATCGCCTTCGTCGCCCTCGAGGCGGAGACCGGGGCACTCGCCGGCATCTCACGCTTCAGCTCCGATCCCGACCACGAAGCGGCGGAGTTCGGCATCCTGGTGCGCTCCGACCTGCATGGCCGCGGTCTGGGCACGGTGCTGATCGAGCGGCTCATCGCCTATGCCCGGGCCGACGGTCTCAAGCGACTGACCGGCCTGGTGCTGCGCGAGAACACCGCGATGCTGGACTTTGCCGCCGAACTCGGCTTCCAGCGGCTGCCTCAGGATGACGTGCGCCCGGTGGTCGAGATCGCCCTCGACCTCGTCTGAACCGCCGGCCAGTGCTTGAGCAGTTCCGATGCTCCGGCATAGGCAATGGCGATGAGGACCAGCAGTGTCATTGCCGCCGGCGGCAGAGCCACGAAACCCGTTGCGCCTCCCAGCGGCAGGTATGGCAGGCCGATGCCGACGACGGCGACGCCGATCGATATGGCGACGAGCCACAGACCCGGCGGGCTGGCGAAGAACGGCTTCCGCGTCCGCATCACGTAGATGATCGCGAGTTCGGTGAGCAGCGACTCGACGAACCAGCCGGTTTGCACCGCCGCCGGGTTGTCCCCGAACAGCAGCAGCAGCACCCCGAAGGTCACCCCGTCGAACAGCGAGCTGACTGCCGTGTCAACTGAGATGCCCAGGTCGGCGGCACGCAGCGCCGGAGCATCGTTGATGCCGTCGCCCAGGTAGCCCACCACCTTGCCGGAACGGCGGAATGCCTCGATCAGCCGCTCCTTCTGGTCAGGGGTGACTTCGGCAAAGACCTCGCAATGGGCGATGCGCTGCGCCAGCTGGCGGCGGTTCAGCCGGTCGAGCTCGGCTCCGGTCAGCACCGACCGGGTCGACAGCCCGACGGCCGCGGCCACTTCCGCCGCCACGTAGCGATTGTCGCCGGTGATGATCTTCAGGGCGACGCCGCGCGCCTTGAGCGCCGCGATGGTCTCGGCGACTCCCTGCTTGACCGGATCGGCGAACAGCAGGTAGCCGACCAGCGTCAGGCCCGCCTCGTCGGCAAGGGTGGGCGCGGCGTCCGACCGCATCGTCCGGATGGCGACCGCGATCACGCGCAGCCCCTTGGCGCTCCACTCCCTGAGCCGCCGTTCCTGCTGCTTTCGCTGGTCGGGGGTGATTTCTGCGACGGCGGCGCCGTCCAGATAGCCGCTCGACTGCGCCAGCACCTCGGAAACCGCACCCTTGCAGACCAGCACGGTCCCCTCGGGCCCCGACAGCAACACCGAGAGGCGCTTGCGCTCGAAATCGTATGGGACCTCGCCGAGCTTGCGGTAGTCGGCCACCGCCGGCGCAACTCCGGCGAGGATGGCCTCGTCGAGCGGATTGGGCAACCCCGTCTGGAACCGCGCATTGAGCCAGGCCCACCTGGCGGCAACGGTCCCGTCCGTGGCGCCGATCCCGGCCGCCTGGTGGACCTCGAGGCGGCCCTCGGTAAGGGTCCCGGTCTTGTCGGTGCACAGCACATCCATGGCGCCGAGATTCTCGATCGCCACCAGCCGCTTGACCAGTACGCCTGCGGCAGCCAGCCGTCGCGCCCCGCGCGCCAGGGTGACGGTGACGATCGCCGGGAGCAGTTCCGGTGTCAGCCCGACGGCGAGTGCGGCGGCAAAGAGCAGGGAATCGAACAGCGGCCGGTGCAGCAGCAGGTTCACCGGAAACACCACCAGCACAATGACCACCATCACCTGCGTCATCATCAACCCGAAGCGCCGCACGCCGCGGGCAAAACTGGTCTCGGCCTCGAGCCCGCGCGCCGATATGGCGATCCTGGCGTACTGGGTACCGGCACCGGTGGCAGCGACCACCATGCGCCCGGTGCCGCTTCGCACCGAAGTACCCATGTGGACCAGTTGGCCGGCCGCGAGCGGCTCGCCCGCGATGGCCGCGTCCTTGGCCGCCGGGAACGACTCGCCGGTCAACGGCGACTCGTCGACATGCAGGCTCGTCACTTCCACCAGGAAGCCGTCGGCGGCTATCATGCTGCCGGCCGTGAGGTCCACGACGTCACCCGGCACCAGTTCGGCCACAGGCAGGTCGGCGGCGGCCCCGTTGCGCCAGACGCGCGACAGCGTGGTCAGCCGTGAGCGCAAGGCCCGCACGGTATTGGCGGCCCGATATTCCTGGAAGAAGCCCAGCAGCGAACTGGCGAGCACGATGGCAACGATGATCACCGACTGGTCCGTCTCGCCCAGCCCGGCCGACAGGGCTGCCGCCGCGAGAAGAATCAGCACGAACGGCGAGCGAAACTGGTTGAACAGCACCGTCAGCGGCAGCGCCTGGCGCGTGTCGGCGAACTGGTTCAGCCCGAAGCGCCGCTGCCGGCGTTGCGCCTCCTCCGTCGACAGGCCAGCTGCCGTGGCAGCAAGGCCGGCCATGACGGCTTCGGGCGTCGCCCCGGCAAGCACTGGTCGGGTCGGGTCTGGCTCGGCGAAGGCCTGGCGGTGCAGTTGCGGCAGCGGACGCATGCCACTGGGCTAGTTCGACAGGAAGCGGTTGACCGTCGTCTCTGCCAGCAATTCCCGGGTCATGCCGCCCAGCAGCCACTCGCGCAGCCTGCTGTGGCCGTAGCCGCCCGAGACGATCAGATCGGCTCCCATCCCCTCGGCGGCGGCAGCAACGGTGGCTGCGAGCCCGCCGCTCTGCATCTCCAGCACGGCGCTACGCGGATTGACGGCGTGTGAATCGAGCCAGGCCGACAGCTCGTCGGCGCTCTGCCGAGCGGCGTGCCCGTCCCCCTCGTCGACGACGGCGATCATCACCTCGCTGGCTGACTTGAGCAGGGGCAGCGCATCCGACACGGCCCGCCGCGCCTCCCGCGTGTCCTTCCACGCGATGACGATCCTGTCGGCCCAGACCTGCGTCACGCCGCTGCCGACCAGCAGCACCGGCCGGCCGGCCGCAAGCACCAGTTCCCCCACATCGAGGTGGCGGTGATGATCCGGCCGCTGCGAGGCATGCGAGCCCACCATCACCAGATCGGCGCGATGCGCCATTGCCTCGAGTCCCGCATTGGGGCTGTCGAGAAAGCTCCGAAAGCCGTGCCGGGTCGCCTTTGGTACGAGCGAATAGAAGCGCTCCTCGGTCAGCTTGAGAGCGGCCTCGGCGCGTTCGCGCTCCTCGACATACCATGCAGACGCAAGCGCGGCGCCATCGAAGCCCACCGGCGCCGCCGCGGGCTGGACCGCGGCAACGCCGAACACCGCCGCGCCATGGCGTTCCGCCAGATCGAGGGCGCACCGGATCAGGGCCGCCGACGGCTCATCGGCGTCGAGATGGACGAGTATGTTCTTGATTTCCATGGCAGAACTCCGGCTGGTCAAGCATCTAGCCTAGCTGCAGCTGAGGCCGCGGTCTTGATGCCGATCAAGCACCCCGCGCCGACCCGCTAGCGGTCCGCCTGAATGCTCTGCAGGAAGGCGACCAGATCCGCGATGCGTCGCTCCGCCATCGCAGCTCCACCCGGCAGTCCGCCATCCGATCCGGCCGGATCCTTGAGGAAGATCAGTCCCCAGGCCGGCATCTGGCCACCATGCGTGGTCACCGCACTGCCGCCGCGAATGACTTCGGCAACCCGGTCGGCCGGAAAGACTCCGCCATTGCGGCGGGCAATGCCGGTGAGATCTGCCGCCGGGACTGCCAGTTCGTCCGCCATCGCGCCGTCGCCCTCGCCGGATTCCCCGTGGCAGACCGCGCAGGAAAGCGCGTAGGTGACGGCCCCGAACGTCACCTGCCGCGACGCGTCGTCCGCCATGGCCGGCGTCAGCAGCATGGCACTGCATGCCGCGCTCAGAATTGCCCGTTTCACATTGCTTCTCCCCAGACTGCCGCTTTCGCGAAGCTACGCCCGCCGACGTTTGTTGGTTTGACCGACATCAAGCCGCACCGGCTGGCCTCGCGTGGCCGGGTTCTGCCGCGGCGCTTTCCCCGACCACATCGAACAGCCTCAGGTCGTCGTGCGTGACGCCGGAGATGGCAAGCAACCGCTGATGGTCGAGGACTTCGAAGTGACTGCTGTCGATGATCCGGATCACGCCACCTCGGGACAGATGATGCACGTGCCGGCTGATCGTTTCGATCGTGGTGCCCAGATAGCTGGCAAGATCGCGCCGGCTGATCAGCGAGGCGGCAACCTCGAGGCGGGGATCCTGACCGATGCGCGACAGCATCTGTTCGCGACGGGCGGACATCACCAGCAGGTAGGTCGCCACGCGTTCGAGGGTGTCGAGCGAGCCGAGCAGCAGCGAGCGCTCGCGCGCCGCGGCCAGTTCGTTCATCGTCTGCAGCAGCAGTTGATGTTCGACCTCCGGATGCCGACGCAGCACGGCCTCGAACGCCAGCCTCTCGGTGACGCAGATTTCGCTGTCAATCGCGGCTTCGTAGCCGAAGTCGGTCCGCGCCCTGAACGGGCGCCCGAAGAACTCTCCCGGAAAGACCAGGCCAACCACCTGCTCCCGGCCGTCCGGCATGGTCTTGACCTGACGCAGGGCCCCGGCCACCACGGTGCCGACGAAGCCCGACTCGCCATGTTCGGGCAGGACGGTCTCGTCCGCGGCAACCCGGCGGATCCGCGACCATCGCCGCAACTCCCGCTGTCCTTCGTGACCTGCCGAGGCACACAGGGCACGGCTCCGCACCGCGCAATGCTCGCATTGCACGCCCTCGCCCGGCACGGCATTTCCAGCCGTCAATCAGCACCTCCGGCGACGCTGCCCAGTGGGCCAACTATGCCGCTTCCCCTCGCGGGCGATTTGACGTGCATCAATCCGGCCAACTGGGTGGCTGGGTAGCTTTCGAGCCGTGTCGCGGCCACCAAGTTCAGGGAGAATGTGCCATGGCAGGATTTCGAGACGCACCCAATGCCGGTCCGTCGGGCACCGCTGGTGGAACCCTGCTGTTCGCGACCCTCGGAGGGAGCGCAGCATCGGAGTCGGCAATGTCCGGGAGCTTCGACTTCGTGCCCAGTGCAGAGGTGCACGATGCCGAAGGCCGTCTGACCATCAGGCTGGAACTGCCCGGAGTCGATGCGGGCGACATCTCGGTCAGCGCCACCGACCGACTGTTGGAGATACGCGGCGAGAAGCGATCCGACGTCCAGCGCCGCAGCGGGGATCACTATGCGACAGATCGCAGCTTCGGAGCATTCTCGCGTGGCTTTGCCCTGCCCTATGCCATCGATCCGGACCGCATCGAGGCCGGTTTCGACAGGGGCGTACTGACCATCACCGTGGACAAGCCCGCCGGCAGCCGCAGTCAGGTGCGACGCATCGCGATCAGGTCAGCGACCGCCACCGTGACTTGACCTTGCTCAAGGAGCCGCGGGCGCGTGCGTCCTATGTGGGAGCATGACAGCAAATCCGCCTGGCGCGTCATCGGGCCTGAGTGAGGTCGAGGCGCGACGCCGCCTCGCCGAAACCGGCCCGAACGAGATCTCGGAGGCCCGGAAGCGGACCTTCCGGGAAAGCCTTGTCGGCGTTGCCAGCGAGCCGGTACTGATTCTGCTGGTTGTCGCGGCGGCGGTCTACTTCGTCATCGGCGATGCGGCGGAAGGCGCGATGCTGCTCGTCTTCGCCCTGTTCACCATTTCCCTCATGGTCCTGCAGGAGCGGCGCAGCGAGAATGCGCTCAAGGCGCTGCGCGAACTCGGCGCGCCCGTCGCCTCGGTTCTGCGCGACGGTGTCGAACGTCGTATCCCAGCCAGCGAGGTGGTGCCCGGCGATATCGCCATCCTGGCCGAGGGCGAACGCGTGCCGGCGGACGGGGAAGTGATCGAGGCCGAGGGGCTGGCGATCGATGAATCGTTGCTCACTGGGGAAAGCGTTCCGGTCGAAAAGCCGGCAACCGGGGAGGCGCCTGCCTATGGCGGCACCCTCGTGGTGCGTGGCCACGGCGCGATGCTCGTCACCGCCACCGGCGCCGCGACCGAGACCGGCAAGCTCGGCGCGTCGCTCGCCGCGATTGTCGATACCCCCACACACCTGCAGCAGAACACGGCGCGTCTCGTCCGGCTGTTCGGCGTCATCGCCATCGTCGTCTGCGTCGGTCTCGCGGCCTACTACGGCCTGGTGCTGGACGACTGGCTGCAGGGCGTCCTCTCCGGCATAGCCCTGGGCATGGCCATGCTGCCGGAGGAGTTTCCGGTGGCGCTCGCGGTGCTGCTGGCCATCGGCGCCTGGCGCCTGGCCCAGGTCAGGGTGCTGGTCCGCCAGTCGGCAGTGATCGAGGCGCTGGGCTCGGCGACCTGCCTGTGCGTCGACAAGACCGGCACGCTGACCGAGAACCGGATGCGCCTCCGACTCCTGGATACAGGTCGCGAGAGTCTCGAAGTCGGTCCGACGGCCGCGCTGTCCGGTCCATTCGCCGAACTGCTCGAGACGGCCCTGCTGGCGTCTCGTCGCGGCAGCCACGACCCGATGGACCTCGCCATCGTGGACCTAGCCGATTCTGCCGCTGCCCTGACGGGCGACAATGGCCGCGCATTCGAGCGCGAGTATGGGCTGACACCCGAACTGCTGGCGGTTTCGCAGGTCTGGAGCGACGGCGATGGCCGCCTGATGGTCGCCTCCAAGGGGGCACCCGAGGCCATGGTGACTCTCTGCCGCATGGCTCCGGAGGAGGCCACCGCAGTCCTCGATCGCGTGCATGGCCTTGCCCGGCGTGGGTTACGGGTGCTCGGCATCGCTGCGGCCGAAGTCACCGACGGAGCCCTGCCGGACGCCCAGCACCAGTTCGCCTTCCGCCTGCTCGGTCTCGCCGCCTTCGAGGATCCGGTGCGGCCCGCCGTGCCCGCCGCCATCGCCGAAGCCCACCAGGCGGGGTTGAAAGTCAAGATGATCACCGGCGACTATCCGGAAACCGCCCGGGCCATCGCCTCGGCAGCAGGTCTGAGGACCGAGGCCGGGGTGGCAACCGGCGCCGACCTGGCCGCGCTCGCGCCCGAGGCGCTGGCCTGCGTGGCCAGCGAGGTCGACGTCTTCGCCCGCGTTCGACCGGACCAGAAGCTCAAGCTCGTCACGGCGCTCCAGGCCGCAGGCGAAAGCGTTGCCATGACCGGCGACGGCGTCAACGACGCCCCCGCGCTGAAGGCCGCCGACATCGGCATCGCGATGGGCAAGCGCGGCACCGCCGTGGCCCGCGAGGCCGCCGATATCGTGCTGCTCGACGACGACTTCAGCCACATCATCGACGCGGTGCGCATGGGCCGGCGCATCTTCGACAACCTGCGCAAGGTGATGATCTACATTGCCGCCATTCACGTGCCGATCGCCGGCCTGGCGCTGCTGCCCGTGCTGTTCGGGCTGCCGGTGGCGCTATGGCCGCTGCATGTCGTGATCCTCGAGATGGTCGTCGATTCGATGTGCGCGATCGCCTTCGAGACCACACCCGCCGAGCGCGACCTGATGCGCCGCCCGCCGCGGCAGCGATCCGAGCCTGTGGCAGGCCTTCCGCAGATACTCTACGGACTGGCGCAAGGCACCATCCTGCTGATTGCCGTCTTCGGCATGTACTGGGGCATGCTGCAGGGCGGCGCCGCCGAGGACACTGCCCGCGCCCTGGCGCTGATCACGCTCGTTGCCGGCGATGTCGGACTGGTCTTCGTCAACTCCTCGCAGCGCGCGGTCCTCGCAGGCGGCGGCAGCATGCCGCACAGGTGGTTCTGGATCATCGGCGGCTCGGTCACTGCGTTGCTGGCCGCTGCACTCGCTGTCCCGAGCCTGCGCGAACTCTTCTACTTCGGTCTCCCTACCTTGCAGCAGGTTGCGCTTGCTCTGGGTGCCGCGCTGGCGGCTCTGGCTGCCGTCGACCTGCTGCGGCTCATTCCCGCCGTCCGGCGCATCGGAGGCGGCCGGTGAGCGAGCAGCGGCGATTTGTCATAGGTCAAAAAGCCATACTTTCGCATTTGCTAATATATCTGGACACAAAGAGGCGGCGGAGCAGCCGCAAGGGAGCAGGATATGGCTGAAGTCGTCGTACTCGGTGCCGGTCTGGGCGGCACGATCATGGCCTACGAGTTGCGGGACATCCTCGGGCCTGAACACAAGGTGTCGGTGGTCAACAAGGGGGCGGAGTACTCTTTCGTACCCTCCAATCCCTGGGTTGCCGTAGGTTGGCGAGGGCGCGCCGAGGTGACAACCGACCTCGAGCCGGTGTTTGCCAAGCGCAATATCAAGCTGCACCCCCAGGGCGCCAGGCGGGTGCATCCGGCCGAGCACCGCATCGAGCTCAATGACGACACCTCGGTCACCTACGATTACCTGGTGATCGCAACCGGGCCGGAGCTGGCCTTCGACGAGATCGAGGGCTTCGGCCCCGAGCACAATACCCAGTCGGTCTGCCACGTGGACCACGCACTGCACGCCAAGCCGGCTTTAGACGCGCTGGTCGCCAATCCCGGCCCGGTGATCATCGGCGCCGTGCAGGGCGCCTCATGCTTCGGTCCGGCCTACGAATTCGCCTTCATTCTCGAAAAGGCCCTGCGCGACGCCAAGGTGCGCGACAAGGTGCCGATGACCTTCGTCACGTCCGAGCCCTATATCGGGCATCTTGGCCTCGACGGCGTCGGCGACACCAAGGGCCTGCTCGAAAGCGCGATGCGCGACAAGCACATCAAGTGGATCACCAACGCCAAGGTGGACAGGTTCGAGCCCGGCAAGATGCATGTCTCCGAGATCGCGGAGGACGGCAGCGTCGCCCGGACGCACGAACTGCCCTTTGCCTATTCGATGCTGCTCCCCGCCTTCCGCGGCGTCGAGGCAGTGCGCGGCATCGAGGGGCTGACCAATCCGCGCGGCTTCATCCTGGCCAACAAGTACCAGCAGAACCCGACCTTCGCGGACGTGTTTTCAGTCGGCGTCTGCGTCGCCATCCCGCCGATGGGCAAGACACCCGTTCCCGTGGGCGTGCCCAAGACCGGCTTCATGATCGAGTCCATGGTCACCGCGACGGCGCACAACATCGCCGCGCTGGTGGCCGGCAAGCAGCCCGACTCCATCCCGACCTGGAACGCGGTCTGCCTGGCAGACTTCGGCGACAGCGGCATCGCCTTCGTGGCGCAGCCGCAGATTCCACCGCGCAATGTCAGCTGGTCGTCCGAAGGCAAGTGGGTGCATACCGCCAAGGTCGCGTTCGAGAAGTACTTCCTGCACAAGATCAAGTCCGGTCGCAGCGAGCCCTTCTACGAAAAACTCGCCATGCAGGCGCTCGGCATCGACAAGCTGAAGGCCGTCACCACGGAGAAGAAGTAGCGCCGCCGCCCATCACCTGCGCGGTTTGGCCCGCACGGGTGAGGCCCTGGCTCCCTACACCGGCAGCACGCGGGAATACTTCACCTGCCCCAGCGAGAAGCTCGACTCGATCGAGCCGACGCCTTCGAGCTGGGTCAGCTTGTCTCTCAGGAACGCCTCGTAGGCCGCGAGGTCAGCACAGACAACCCGCAACAGGAAGTCGAACTGCCCGGTCATCAGGTAACACTCCATCACTTCCGGCCAGCTCTTGACCGCCGCTCCGAACCGGTCGAGTTCGGCCGCCCGCTGCCGCTCGAGCTTGATCGAGATGAACACCGAAACCGGCAGCCCTACCGCCTTCTGGTCGACGGTGGCGCTATAGGCAGTGATGACCCCCGCCGTCTCCATCTGGCGAATGCGGCGCAGACAGGGTGAGGCTGACAGTCCCACCCGGTCGGCGATCGCCTGGATGGTCAGCCGCCCGTCCTCCTGCAGGGCCCGCAGGATCTTCCGGTCGACGCCGCTCAGCGGCAAATTGGCAGATTTCACCACAACTGAACCTCAATGAGCGCATTTCCTGCGCAGATGAACGGAATCGCGCCGAAGATAGACCGAACCTGCCCCGCATTCCAGCGCAGCATCTGGAACACGGGAGGGCTGGGCATGGACGGCGGCCGTATGGTGACGGATCGGATCGCGATGATCGAGGCCCTGGCGCAGAAGGCGCTGTGGCTCTCGAACTGGATGATCCATCACGCCAACCACATCCGCCCCAATCCCGATGGCGTGAAAGTTGGCGGCCACCAGGCCTCCTCGGCCTCGATGACGGCCATCCTGAGCGCGCTCTATTTCGGCGTGCTGAGGCCCGAGGACCGCGTCGCGGTGAAGCCGCACGCCGCACCGGTCTACCATGCCATCCAGTATCTGATCGGCCGGCAGAGCCGCGATCGGCTGGAGGCCTTCCGCGGCTACGGCGGCGCGCAGTCGTATCCGTCGCGCACCAAGGACACCGACGATGTCGACATCTCGACGGGTTCGGTCGGCCTCGGCGTCGCCTTCACCGCCTTTGCTTCGCTGATCCAGGACTACGTCCGGCTCAAGCCCTGGGCCCGCAGGGACTGGGGCGAGGGCCGCATGATCGGCCTTGTCGGCGATGCCGAACTCGACGAGGGCAATATCTACGAGTGCCTGCTCGAGGGCTGGAAGCACGGGCTGCGCAACACCTGGTGGGTGGTCGACTACAACCGCCAGAGCCTCGACGGCGTCGTTCGCGAGGGACTCTACGAACGGATCGAGGCGATCTTTTCCGCCTTCGGCTGGGACGTGGTGACACTCAAGTACGGCGCCCGGCAGCGCCGCGCCTTCGCCGAGCCCGGCGGCGAGCGGCTCAAGGCCTGGATCGACGCCTGCCCGAACGATCTCTACTCGGCCCTGATGTTCCGCGGCGGCGCGGCCTGGCGCGAGCGGCTGAGCGAGGAGATCGGCGACCAGGGTCCGGTGACCGCGCTCCTCGAGCGGCGCACCGACGCCGAACTGGCCGCGCTGATGGCCAACCTGGGCGGCCACTGCATCGAGAGCCTGCTCGAGCAGTTCGAGGCCGTCACCTCCGACCGGCCGACGGTGTTCATCGCCTATACGGTGAAGGGCTGGGGCACCCCGCTCGCCGGGCACAAGGACAACCATGCCGGCCAGATGACCACCGCGCAGATCGAAGGCCTGCGCGCGGCGATGGGCATCCGCCCGGGCGAGGAATGGGAGCGCTTTGCCGGGCTGCCGCAGCCTCCGGCCGCCATCGAGCGCTTCCTCGCCGCCGTGCCCTTCCTGCGGATCTCGGACCGGCGCCTGGTGTCCCCTCCTGTCGCCACCATCGGCCCGCAATTCGTCGGCACCCAGCCCACCTCGACCCAGGCCGCCTTCGGCCGCATCCTCGACCAGATCGCCCGGTCCGACAGCGACATGGCCCGCCGCATCGTCACCACCTCGCCCGACGTGACCGTCTCGACCAATCTCGGCGCCTGGGTGAACCGACGACACCTGTTCGCGCCACGCGAGCAGGTCGACCTGTTCCACAAGGAGCGCATCCCCAGCACGCAGAAGTGGCAGTTCACCCCCGAGGGCCAGCACATCGAACTGGGCATCGCCGAGATGAACCTCTTCCTGTTGCTCGGCGCCGCCGGCCTCAGCCATTCCCTGTTCGGCGAGCGGCTGCTGCCGATCGGCACGCTCTATGATCCCTTCATCTCGCGCGGCCTCGATGCCCTCAACTATGCCTGCTACCAGGATGCCCGCTTCCTGCTCGTCGCCACCCCCTCGGGCGTCTCGCTCGCCGGCGAGGGTGGCGCGCACCAGTCGATCGCGACACCCCTGATCGGCATGGCACAGGACGGGCTTGCCAGCTTCGAGCCGGCCTTCGCAGATGAACTCGCGATCGTCATGGACTGGGCCTTCGACTACATGCAGCGCGATGGCGCGGCCCGCGCCGACCTCGCCGACTGGCCGCGCGATATCTCCGGCGGCTCGGTCTACCTGCGCCTCTCCACCCGCACCCTCGAGCAGCTGCCGCGCCGGATGGAAGCTGCGCTCGCCGCCGACATCATTCGCGGCGGCTACTGGCTCCGTCGTCCCGAACCCGGCTGCGAGGTCGTCATCGCCTACCAGGGCGTGCTCGCCGGCGAAGCCATCGAGGCCGCCGGCCGCATCGGCGGCGACCGCCGCAATGTCGCCCTGCTCGCCATCACCAGCGCCGACCGGCTGAACGCCGGCCGGCATGCCGCCCAGCGCGCCCGCCGGCATGGCGACCGCCGGGCCACCTGCCACATCGAGACACTTCTCGCCGAGGTGCCGCGCCATGCCGGCCTCGTCACCGCCATCGACGGCCACCCGGCGACACTGGGCTGGCTGGGCAGCGTCTGCGGCCATCGCGCCATCACCCTCGGGGTCGAGCACTTCGGCCAGACCGGCTCGGTCAGCGCCCTCTACCGCCACTTCGAGATCGACGCTCGCGCCATCGCCGAGGCCGCCAGCGGATTCGTCGGGGGCCGGAACTGATGCGATATCGCCCGGAACGCCTAGCCGCCGCGTCGATCGTACGCCCGAATGTGCATTTCCTCCCTGGCGCCGCTTGCCAATCGGGGCGCACTTTGTCAGACATATGTCATATGGCAGCTGCCGCGAGGGGAGCGGGCTGTCACGCTGGCGATCGGGGGCGTATGCTCCCCCGACATGCCGCACGTCTTGGCAGGACCGGAGGGCATTCCATCATGCATGCCATCGGCCCGGCCCAGGGACCTCAATCGGCTCTTTAACAAGGAGGGAGCTCTATGAACGCGATGCTGAAACTTGTCGGCGCCATCGCGCTGGCCGCGGGTTTGACCGCGGCTCCGGCGCTGGCGCAGACAAAACTGACGGTACCGGGTGGGTCCACCACCGGCACCTACATGGACTACATGAAGACGGTCTACGCACGTGCCTCGGGCTCCGAGTTGCTGCAGGTGCCGCTGACCAGCTTCGACAACGAGTATCAGCTCACCCCGCTGGCGGCCGAGAGCTGGACGCAGTCGGCCGACGGGCTCACCTGGACCTTCAAGCTCCGTCAGGGCCTCGTCTGGAGCGACGGTGAGCCGCTGACCGCCGAGGACTATGTCTTCGCGCTGCAGCATGCCGCCACGAGCGGCTACGACTTCGCCTGGTACTGGGATTTCGCCGGCGGCATCCAGAACTGGAAGGAAGTCACCGAGGGCAAGGCCGGCCCCGAGACCCTGGGTCTCAAGGCGGTTGACGACACCACCCTCGAGATCACCTCGACCGGACCCAAGCCCTACATGCCGAGCGTCGTCTCGCTCTGGTACCCGGTGCCCAAGCACCAGTTCGACAAGTTCGGCGACGACTGGTCCACCAATGTCGCCAACGTCGTTTCCTCAGGCCCGTTCACGCTGAAATCCTGGGAGAAGTCGAACAACACGGCCACCCTCGTCAAGAACGAGACCTATACCGGCCCCTGGCAGGCGCAGGTGGACGAGCTGACCATCGACCCGACCCTCGGCGCGCCCGAGGTCGGCATGCCCGCCTTCCTCGCCGGCGACGCGGCCTTCACCTATCTCAACGCCGGCCAGATCCCGGTGGTGAAGCAGCGCTTCCCCGACGCCATCCGCACCAACACGGTGTTCGCCACCTCGTACATCTCGTTCGATCTGGAGGCCGCGCCGTTCAACAATGCCGATGTGCGCCGCGCCTTCTACTACGCCGTCAACCGCGACGAGCTGACCCAGACGGTGCTCAAGGACATCGCCATCCCGGCGCACTCGATCCTCGCACCCGGCTATCCCGGGTACAGCGAGAACGTCGCCAAGCAGGCCGTGTTCGACCCCGCCAAGGCCAAGGAACTGATGGCCAAGGCCGGTTATCCCAACGGCGAGGGCTTCCCCACCATCGAGATCTGGTTCCGTGAGGAAGGCGGCTACAACGGCGCCATCCTGCCCCCGATGGCGCAGTATCTGCAGGCCCAGTTCAAGGACATCCTTGGCATCACCATGAACATCAAGGTCATGCCGGGCAAGGACTGGATGGAAGGCATGCTGGCGCGCAAGAACAACATCTATATCGCGCCCTACGAGTACGACTACCTCGATCCCTCGAACTTCTACGGCATCTTCTACAATGGCGGCCGTCACAGCTACCACGTGCCGGAGTTCGACAAGTTCGTGGCCGAAGCCGACTCGAACCCGAACTGGGACGAGCGCGTGACGCTCTACGAACAGGCCGAGCAGGTGATGATCGACCAGGGCATGATCGTGCCGCTGGTGCATCCGATCATCATGGCCGCGGTCAGCGAGGACATCTCGGGTCCGGGCGTTACGCCGAACTCGCAGGGCTTCACCCCGCTCGATCGCATCGGCAACTTCCTCTACTCGCACATCTCTGTGAAGTAGACCTCACTCGGGTGCTCCCCGGCCCTGGCCGGGGAGCCCATCCAGCGGCCGGGGCACGCAATGGCACTCGTTGACATCAGGGGACTCAAGGTCGGCTTTGCCCAGCACGGCGGCATGGTCGAGGCCGTGCGCGACGTCAGTCTGACGGTCGCGGAGGGCGAGAGCCTTGGCATCGTAGGCGAATCCGGCTCCGGGAAATCCGTGACCTGCATGGCGCTGATGCGCCTGCTTGCGCCAACCGCGCGCGTCTCTGCCGACCATCTTGAACTCGACGGCACCGACGTGCTGACGGCCGACAAGCGTACCCTCTCGGCGTTGCGCGGCAAGGCCGCGGCCATGATCTTCCAGGATCCGATGACCGCTTTCGATCCGGTGTTCACCATCGGCCACCAGATCGTCGAGACCATTCGCACGCACCGCAGAGCCAGCAAGGCCGAGGCCCTGGCAGAGGCCGAACAGCTACTGCGCCGCGTCGAGATCCTCAATGTCGCCGACGTACTCGGCTACTATCCCCACCAGCTTTCCGGCGGCATGCTGCAGCGGGCGATGATCGCCATGGCGCTCTCGTGCCGGCCGAAGCTGCTGATCGCCGACGAACCGACCACGGCGCTCGATGTCACCATCCAGGCGCAGATCCTGCAGCTCATCAAGCAGCTCCAGGCCGAGTTCGGCATGGCGCTGATCATGATCACCCACGATCTGGGGGTGATCGCCGAGACCGTCGAACGTGTCGTCGTCATGTATGGCGGCCGGGTGATGGAGGAAGGCCCGGTGCAGCAGATCTTCGATGCGCCCGGGCACAGCTACACCAGGCAGTTGCTGGCGAGCCTCACCGCCGGCGCGACGCGCGCCCCGGCCGGCGAAGCCGTACCGGTCGCGCCGGCGCTCGAACTGCGCGACCTGACGAAGGTCTACAAGCTGCGCCGCCAGGGCCGCGTGTTCGCCAGCTATGTCGACCACCATGCCGTCCGCGCCGTCAACCTGACCCTGCCGCGCAACAACATTGTCGGGCTGGTCGGCGAATCCGGTTCCGGCAAGAGCACCACCGGCATGATGGCGATGCGGCTGGTGGAGCCGACCGGGGGCCAGATCCTCGTCGACGGCGTCGACATCAGCACCCTCGACAACGCCGCGCTCAAGTCCTTCCGTCGCCGCATGCAGGTCGTCTTCCAGGACAGCTATTCGGCGCTCGATCCGGTGATGACGCTGACCGAGATCATTACCGAGCCACTCCATATCCATGGCCTGATGACGCCGCGCCAGCGCAATGACCTGGCGCTCGACTGGCTCGAGAAGGTCGGCCTCGACCGCAGCTTCGGCACCCGCTATCCGCACGAACTGTCCGGCGGTCAGCGGCAGCGCATCGCCATCGCCCGCGCCCTGATCCTGGGGCCCTCCGTGCTGGTGGCTGACGAGCCGACATCGGCCCTCGATGTCTCGGTCAAGGCGCAGATCATCGGCCTCCTCAAGTCTCTGCAGAAGGAGATGGGGCTCTCCATGCTGTTCATCAGTCACGACCTCAGCGTCGTGCGCTCGCTCACCGACAGCGTGGTGGTGATGTATCGCGGGCGCATTGTCGAGCAGGCGCCGACCGGCGCGCTCTTTGCTTCGCCCCGGCACCCCTATACCCGTGCACTGCTTGACGCGATCCCGGCCATCAACCCGCGCGACAAGCGACAGCGCACCTTCCTCAAGGCCGCCGAGATCGAGGCCACCGTGCCGCGTCTTGCTGCCGCCTCGCTCGCCGCCCCCGCTTCGCCGGGCGACCTCCCTCAACTCGTGAGCATCGCCCCCGGCCATCTGGTCGAAGCGATCGTCACCAACTAGCAGGAGCGGGCCGTGGTTCTGTTCATCCTTCGGCGCCTGCTCTCGATCGCCTTCACCTTCTTCGTGGTGTCGGTCATCGTCTTTCTGATGATGCACGCCGTTCCCGGCGGGCCGTTCGACGGTTACGACATGCCGGTTTCGAAGGCGGTCCGGGATACGCTGATGGCCAAGCTCGGCCTCGATCAGCCGCTCTGGGTGCAGTACGTCAACTACATGAAGGGCGTGCTCGTCTTCGATTTCGGCTACCCCTACCAGGCGCCAGGTGAGACCGTGATCAGCCTGCTCGCCAACGCCTGGCCGCCCAGCCTGCTGCTGGGTGGCCTGGGCGTGCTGATCGGGGCGCCGCTCGGCATTCTCCTCGGCATGGCGGCGGCCCTCAGGCGCAATACCTGGATCGACTACTTCGCCTCGGCGCTGGCAACGCTTGGGCTGACCATCCCGGTCTTCGTCATCTCGATGCTGCTGATCCTCATCTTCGCCGTCTGGCTCAACTGGTTGCCCGCGTCGGGCTGGGGCAAGCCGGAGCGCTGGATCCTGCCGATCATCGCCTATGCGGCGATCCCGATCGCCACCTACGCGCGCTACACGCGTTCGGCCATGCTCGATACGCTGAACCGCCCGTTCGTCACGGCGCTGCGCGCCAAGGGCCTGAGCGAGCGCCGCATCATCTTCCAGCACGTATTGCGCAACTCGGCCATCCCGATGGTCGCGGTATTCCTGCCCATGTTCATCGGCACCGCCACGGGCTCGATCTTTGTCGAGGCGATGTTCCGCATACCGGGCCTTGGCTCCTACTTCGTCTCTTCGATCGAGAACCGCGACTATCCGCTCGAGATGGCTCTGGTGCTCATGGTGACGCTGATGTTCTGCTTCGCCTACCTGATCAGCGACATCTGCTACGCTTGGCTGAACCCGCGCATCCGCTTCGGGGAGCAGCCCAAATGAGCACCCAAACCGATACGGGACTGGAACTCGCTGTCCCACCGCCGACGCCACACCGGAGCCCCGCCTGGTTCGCCTGGCGGCGCTTCCTCGCCAACAAGGCGGCGGTGGCCGGCGGCGTCGTGATGCTGGTGCTGATCCTCGCGGCCATCCTGGCGCCACTGTTCACCAAGACCGATCCGGCGGCGCAGGCCTTCCTGACCCAGTCGCTCGCCTTCCCGTCGGCCGACTTCTGGTTTGGTGTCGATGATCTCGGTCGCGACTTCTTCACCCGCATCGTCTACGGCGCCCGCGTTTCGCTGACCATCGGCTTTGCGGCGGCGACCTTCAGCGCGCTGATCGGCATACCGCTGGGGGCGCTGGCCGGCTATTTCGGCGGCCGCACCGACTGGGTGATCATGCGCATCATCGAGCTGTTCTCGGTGGTCCCCGCACCACTAACCGCACTGCTGCTCGGCGCGCTGACCGGCGGTGGCTTCGTCACCATTGTCGTCATCTCGGCCCTCTTTGGCTGGGTCAATGTCTGCCTGCTCGTCCGCGCCCAGGTGAAGGCACTGCGCGAGAAGGAATTCATCCGCGCCGCCCAGGCCCTCGGCGCCTCGCCTGGCTACGTCATCCGCCGCCACCTCATCCCCAATGCCGTGTCGCCGATCATCGTCGGCTTCGTGCTCGCCATCCCGCTCGCCATGATGCTCGAGGCGTCCTTGAGCTTCCTCGGCATCGGTGTGCCGCCGCCAACTCCCTCGTGGGGCCAGATGATCAATACCGGCATGAACTTCATGTTCTTTTACTGGCACATGGCCGTCTTCCCGACGGCGGCGCTTGCCATCACGGTGCTCGCGACGACGCTGTTCGGCGACGGTCTGCGCGATGCCCTCGACCCCACGCTGAAAGGGCGCTGACTTGTCCACCAATCTCGCGCGACAGTTCCTTCTTCGCGAGGATGTCGTCTTCCTCAACCACGGCTCGTTCGGGGCCTGCCCGCGCCCGGTTTTCGAGACCTACCAGCGCTGGCAGCTGGAGCTGGAGCGCCAGCCGGTCGCGTTCCTGGGCCGTGACCTCAGCGAGCGCATGCGCGTACCGCGCGTCGCGCTCTCGGCGTTCCTCGGCGCCGGCCAGGACGATATTGTCGGGCTGGTCAACGCCACCGAAGGCCTGAACATCGTCGCGCAGTCGCTGGATCTGCAGCCGGGCGACGAGGTGCTGACCACCGACCACGAATACTCTGCGCTCGAGAAGACCTGGGCCTATGTGGCGCGGCGCACCGGCGCACGGATCGTCACCGTCAAGGTGCCGATGCCGCTGGTATCGGAGGCGGCCTTCACCGAGGCCGTCCTTGCCGGCATGACCGAGCGCACCCGGGTGCTGTTCCTCAGCCATATCACCTCGCCGACCGCGCTGGTCCTGCCGATCGGGCCGGCGCTGCGCGAAGCCCGCGAGCGCGGCATCTACACCGTCATCGACGGCGCCCACACCCCTGGGCACATCCCGCTGCACCTCGCGGCCATGGGCGTCGATTTCTACGCGGGAAACTGCCACAAGTGGCTGATGACCCCCAAGGGATCGGCCTTCCTGTATGTGCGACCCGAGCTCCAGGGCCTGATCAATCCACTTGTGATCAGCCACGGCTGGACCGCCGAGTCCAAGCAGCCCGGCGCCAGGGGCGCGTTCGGCAATTCGCCGTTCATCGATGAACTCGAGATGCAGGGTACCCGCGACCCGGCGGCCTGGCTGACAGTCCCCTCGGCGCTCGATTTCCGCCGGAACAATGGCTGGGAGGGCGTCGCTGCCGATTGTCGCGAGCTCGCCCAGGAGACTTCCCGCAGGGTGCGGGACCTGACCGGGCTGCCGGCGCTCTCCGCCCCCGAATTCTGCGCCCCGCAGATGGTCGCGATGCCGATCCCGGACCCCGGAATCGACATGCTCGAGTTCCAGAAGCTGCTCATGGACCGCTTCGGCATCGAGATCCCGTGCTTCAAGTGGCAGGACCATACGATCGTTCGCCTGTCGGTACAGGGCTACAATTCCAGGCCGCAGATGGACGTGCTGGTCGGTGCGCTCAGCGATGTGCTGAAACTGTGAGGGGGCGCCTCGCCTGTCGAGGCTGACAAACAGCGCGAACTGTGGTGAGTGTGCCTGCCGGCAGGCGCGACGAGAGTGAGCGCGGTGAAGCAGGACGGAGCCCTGGATTTTCTCGAGCCGCTGGAGACGCGGACACGCGGCGTCGCCGTGCTCGATGCCCTTGCCGGCATGATCGAGCGGGCCGGCCTCAGCATCGGCGACCGGCTGCCGCCCGAGGTGTCGCTCGCCAACGCCCTCGGGGTTGGCCGCTCCACCATCCGCGAGGCACTGAACCGCTGGGAGGGCCTCGGGATCATCCGCCGTCGGCGCGGCGACGGAACCTATCTGGTCGCCCGCGTGCAAACCTCTCGCGGCGTCGCGCCGACGATGGTGCGGCTCGAGGGTGAGGCACTGCTGCGCCTGCTCGAGGTGCGGCGCGCACTCGAGAACGAGGTCGTGCGCCGGGGCACGATCAAGGCCACGCCCGAGCAACGCGCCGAGATCGGACGGCTCTGCACCGTGCTCCTGCGCGAGGTCGATGCGCGCCGGCCCTGGCGCAAGGCCGATCATGCCTTTCACGGCGCGATCTACGATGCCTCCGGCAATCCGATGTTCGGCGATATCCTGCACAAGCTCGACCTCGCGCTCGAGCGCTCGGGCGAATCGCCCTTCGGGAACGACGCCTTCGGCCTCAGGTCCTTCCCGCCGCACCGGGAACTGGCTGACGCGGTCATCTCCGGCGATCCGGATCGTGCCTGCCGCGCCATCAACCATATCCTCGACATTGTCGAGGACGAGATCCGCGAGATTATCTCGCGATAGCCTGTGGACCGCCGTCGTTCCTCATGGTGAACCTGTCGTGCCACGGGGGCCGGCCTGCACCGCCGGCCCGGCCGGGAAGATGCCGGACATGGTGACGAACCCCCCGATCCGCTTCACCCGGTCGACCCATCGGCGGATCGCCGGATAGTCCTGGCGCGATACTCCGCCCTCTTCGCTCAGCGCCACGTAGGGGAAGCAGGCAATGTCCGCCGTCGTCGGCTCGGCGGCGCCGCAGAGCCATTCGCGGCCCGCGCGCTCGCCGAACCACAAGTGCTCGTCGAGCCGGCGGAACAGCCGGTGCGCTCCGGCCTGCGCCTTGTCGAGATCGAACGGATAGCCCATGGCGATGTGGAGCCGGGCCGCCGAGACCGTACCGGTCAGTTGCTCGGCAAATCCGTGCCAGTCCTCGATCTCGCTCAGCACCGCCGGATCGGTGCTCGGGTACCAGCGGCCCGACGCATCGTACTTGCCGGCGAGGTGGACGAGGATCGCCTGGCTGTCGGTGAGCACCTCGCCATCGTCGACCAGTACCGGCAACTGCCCGCGCGGGTTGAGCCGGAGGAACGCTTCGGACTTGTGCTCTCGACCCGGATAGAAGTCGATCGGCACGATGTCGTGGGCGAGGCCGAGGATCGCGAGGAACAGCCGCAGCTTGTAGCAATTGCCCGAGAGTTCGTAGTCGTAGAGCGTGATCATCAGATGTCGAGCACCAGTCGGGCCGAACGGGCGCGCGAGACGCAGGTCATCATCGTGGTGTTGGCAGCCCGCTCGCTGGCGTTGAGATAGACGTCCTGATGCTCCGGCTCCCCCTTGAGCACGCGCGTGAGGCAGGTGCCGCAGGCCCCCTGCTCGCACGAGGACGGCGCGGCGATGCCGTTCTCGCGCAGCACCTCGAGGATCGACTTGCCCGGCGGCACCGTGAGGCTCAGCGCCGAGCGCGCCAGTTCCACGACAAAGCTGCTGCTCGTGTCGATCGGGCGCGTGTTGCTGAAATACTCGAAATGCACCGCCTCGTCGGGCCAGCCGAGCTCCGCGGCAAGGCTCCGGGTCAGTTCCAGCATCGGCGCGGGACCGCAGACATAGACCTGGCGGCTGAACGAATAGGGCCCGAGGATGTCCCGGATCTGGGCCGCCGTCTCGTCGGGATCGAGACCGAGGTGCCGCACCAGGTCGTCCCCCAGGGCCTCGAGTTCGTCTGCCAGCGGCAGAAGCGCCTCCGATCGGGCAAACGCATGGAACGCGAAGCCCAGCCGCGATCGTTGCAGCGCCTTGGCCATCGACAGCAGCGGGGTGGCCCCGATCCCTCCGGCGATCAGGATGCTCTGCGTCGCGTCGCGCCGGAGCGGGAAGTTGTTGCGCGGCTCCGAGATCGCCACCACGTCGCCCACCCGCAACTCGTCGCAGATCGCTGCCGAGCCCCCGCGCGAGCCCGGCTCGCGCTTCACCGCGATGCGATAGGCCAGCAGTTCCCCTGGCCCGTTGGTGATCGAGTACTGCCGCACCAGCCCGTTGGGCAGGTGCAGGTCGATATGCGCCCCCGGCTGGAAGGTCGGCAGGTGCCCCTCGAGCGCCGCCAGCTCCAGCCCGGTCACCCCCTCGCCGGCCGCCCACTTCCGCGCCACCCGCACCCGCAGCGTTGCCTGCCGGCCGATGGTCAGGTCGGGCATCGTGGCCAGCTCGATCGACACCGGCTGGAAAACCGGCACAAGCGGGGCCGGCTGCTCGTGTTGCAGAGCCTCCGCCTCGAGCGCGTCACGCAGCGCCGCAAGCCGCGTATCGAACCGGCGCAGCACCTCGAGCGTCCCCATGGCCGGTCGTTCGACGAGTCCGCGGATCACCGCCCGCGCCGAGTCGACTGGCTGCACGTAGAGCAGCGCCCGCCGCCCATCCATCCCCGCCAGGACCATTGCGACACCGAGCGGCGTCAGCCTCTCCAGCCCGCTACCGGTGACCCGTCGTGCCGCGAGGCCGGCAAGCACTGCTTCAGGCGTCGATTGCACCGGCATCGGGCGCAGCGGCAGCCAGTCACCCTGCGGTACGGGCAGATCATCCCCGTCTGGCCGGTCGAGCGCCGACCAGACAAGACCATGGGCCTCGAGCATCGGATAGGTCCGATTGCTGATCCGCCGCGCCGGCGCATCGGCCGGATGGGCCGGGATGTACGTGCAGCCCGCCGACCGGTTGGCATAGCGCCAGCCATGATACTGGCACTTGAGCTCGGCACCCTCGTTGATGCCGATCGACAGGCGCACCCCGCGATGCAGGCACCGGTTTTCCCAGACATTGACGTGCCCGTCATCGGCGCGCCAGACCGCCATCTCGTGGCCCAGCAGCTGGCCATGGTAGACATGCCGGAACGGCAGGTCCTCGCTCGAGGCGATCGGATACCAGGCGGCGCGACGCAACTCCGAATTCGGGTACTCCATCTCAGCCCACCTGTTCGATGACGCCGTAGTTGATCCCCTTCTGGCTCAGCCATCGGCGATAGGCGATCGCTGACTTGTCGGCTCGGATCGGCGTCTCGGCACGCGGATCGAGCGGCAGCTTCTTGGGGTACTGGTTCTCGAGGATCGGCCGGTCCTGCCCGAAGATCGTCTGCTGGAAGCGCCGCATGCCGGTCAGCGTGTTGACCTCGTCGAGCATCGACAGCATCAGGTGCGCCCGGATCATCTCCTCGCCCACCGGCTGGCAGAAGATGGCGATGACGTCCATCCGCCCGGGCGCCGCCGGGCAGGACTTGTAGAGCACCGCGCAATAGGGGTGCGGCACCCGGTAGACGTACTCGATCTCCTGCCCGTGCGCGGCACTCAGCGCGGCGCGCGGCTGGTAGAAGCGGCAGCGGGTGGCCAGGATCTCGTCGCGGTCCACCGAGACCTCGACATCGTACTCCTTGACCTCGGTATGCGGCTCCGCCCCCAGGATGTCGGTATGCACAAAGGGGAAGTGCCCCATGTCGAGGAAGTTCTCGATTGCCCGCGGCGCCGACACATTCACCCCGATCGAACCGGCACAGATATTGAAGCGGTCGGGCTCGGCATATTCGAGGATCGAGAACAGCTCGGGCGGCGGGCTCCCGAGGCTGGTCCACAGGAAACCGTAGCGCTCGAGCACCGGCAGCGGCCGCTCCGTGTCACCACGGCTGACGACCGCGCCGCCAGCCGTCCACTGTACCTGCAGGGCCGTGTCGAGGAGTGTGGCGGAGCGCGGCTGCCCGTCGGTCAGGTCTTCCCGGGCTGCGATTGGATGCCACTGATCGAGCACCGCTGGGCTTGGCTGCATGATGGTCCGGACGCGGGAAAGCTGAACCCGCAGGTTGCGCCAACCGGCTCAGGTACACAAGCCGCCCGCGTGCATGCCGCCCGTGCAGCTGGAGACCACAGCACATAACGATAGCGTCACGGTGTCCCTGCTAGCATTAGCGGGCATGGGAAATTCGGGTCCTGTGTCGACTGCTTTCCCCGCGCTGCGGGGAAAGCAGTCCCCCTCGAACCTCCAAGTTCAGCCTGCGACCAAGCAGCGTCCCGGCATCGCTATGCGATGCCGGCTTTTCTTTGTTGTGCAAGCAAGCCATGGATACGGCCTCCGCAGGTTCGGCCGTTCGGGATCAGGCCGTTGCCTTGGCACGGCCGCGGCCGGCGCGGGCCGGCGCCGGCGCCGCGACGGGCTTGCGACCCAGGCCGATGCTCTTGGCCAGCCGCGAACGGGCTTCGGAGTAGCTCGGCGCCACCATGGGGTAGTCGGATGGCAGACCCCACTTGGCCCGGTACTCGTCGGGCGACAGGTCGTACTCGGTCTTGAGATGCCGCTTCAGCGACTTGAACTTCTTGCCATCTTCGAGGCAGATGAGATAGTCCGGCGTTATCGACTTCTTGGGCGCTACCGCAGGGCGGAGTTCCGGAGCCGCTTCCGGCGCCGCGACGGCGCCGAGTCCGGCGAAAGCGGCATGCACCTGGGCAATCAGCTTCGGCAGATCGCTCGCACTGAGCGCGTTGTGACTGACATACGCACTGACCACAGACGCGCTGAATTCGATCAGCTTGTCTCCAGACCGTTCATTCGAGTTACTCATTGAGCCCGCCGACCCCGGTGCACTTGCTTCCATATTTGTCTCGATTCATAGCGTTATGAGGTTTCACCCGTTGCTGCACGAACTTCGTGCCGTGCTTGGCCACGTTTATTTCCGGGGCGCGTTGACGTTACGTTTCTTATTTGCGCGCGTTATGCAGCCGTTATGTGCCTACGCTTCTCGCTTTACTTCGTCAAGTAAACTTCGGCCCTTTGCACGTGGGCAATTGGGCGTCCGGGATCACATCGATGCGTGAAACCACCACATTGCAGCTACTCGGAACGCCGATCCTGCGGTTGGCGGACGGCAGCGTCGTAAAACTGCGGCAGAAGGCCTACGCGCTCGCCGCAATGCTGTACCTCGAGTTTCGCGAAAGAACGCGGCGAGCAACGATTGCCGAGCGTATCTGGGAAGACAGTACACTCGAGCAGGCGCTCACGAATCTGCGCCAGACTCTGCTCCACACGCGCGAGCTGGAGGCCCGGAACGGCTTCGAACTGTTCGACACCGATGCTACCGAGATCGAACTGAGCCGCAATATCTCGCTCGACCTGCGCGAGATCAGTCGCCTGCGGGCTACCGCCAATGCTGGTGAACTCGAACATCTGATCGCGCTCTACCGTGGCGAGCTGCTGAGCGGGATTGGGGGCTTCGGCGAGGGATTCGACCAGTGGCTGGCCATGGAGCGCAGCCGGATCGAGGATCAGTTCGTGGCGCACGCGAGCGAGGCGGCCCTGCGCATCGGCGGTCGTGACGGGCACGCCGCCCTGCAGCGGCTGGCCGAACGCCTCCCCTACGCGGATGCCGTGGGGCGTGCCACGATCGAGCTGCATCTTGCCGAAAACGACGAGCACGGCGCCCGCGCCGCCCTCGAGGCCTTCCGCAACCGGCTGCGTCGTGGGCTGGGCCTCGAGCCTGCTGCCGAGATCACGGCCCTGGTGGATCGGCACGGCATGCGCCGCGCCGCCGAGCCCAAGCAATTGCCGGGCTCGTCCCCGGTGCCGGTCGCGGAACGACCCGTCTTCGTGCCGCGGGTGGTGCTGCTGCCGCCGTTGCAGGAGCACAAGCAGACCGGCATGCCCCGCCACCTGGCCCCCGCCCTGGTCGAGGATGTGCCGATCGGCCTGTCGCGCCTGCGCTCGGTCTCGGTGATTGCGCCGCACACGGCCTGGCAGCTCGACCCGTTCAGTGCCCTTGACGAAGTGCGCGCCCACCAGATCGATTATGCCGTCGAGAGCCGCGTTGCGCCGGACTTCTCGGGCGACGGCCTGTCGCTCGCGATCCGCCTGGTACGCAGCGCCGGGCGCGAGATCGTCTGGGCCAGCAAGTATACCTTCTCGCCCAACGCCGCCGCCGATCGCTACTGGGACTTCGCCAACGGCATCGCAAACGCCCTCGCCGACAGCATCGAATCGGCCGAACTGCAGCGGGAGCGCACCGAGCGCAGCCCCGACGCCTACGCGCACTATCTCACCGGACGGCACAACCTGAGGACCTTCGACCTGCCCAAGGTGCGGCGCGGTCGCAAGTCGCTGCGCATGGCGCGGGAGATCGATCCGGGCCAGGCCAGCATCGAGAGCGCCCTGGCCCGCACCTATGTGATCGAATGGGTTCTGCGGTCGGGTTCGGATCACGGCCTGCTCGACAAGGCCAAACTCCACGCCGAGCGCGCAGTGGCGCTGGATCCCACCGATGGCACCGCTTTCCGGGAACTGGGACGCGTCGCCCTGTTTGACCGCGACCTCGACGTGAGCCTGCAGCACATGGCGATGGCAGCGGCACGGGCCCCGCATCACGCCGACCTCCTGGCGGACTATGCCGATACGTTGGTGCACAACTCCAATTTCCTTGCCGCCGAGCAGAAGATCGAAGAGGCGATCCGGCTCAATCCCGTCGCGCCCGACGAGTACCTGTGGACGCTCGGCGCCATCCACTTCTTCCGCGGCCGCTTCGAGGCGTCGCTCAACACATTGCACCAGATGCGCAATCAGGATCCGGGCCTGCGCCTGATGGCGGCTGCGGCCGCGATGGGCGGGCAGGCCGACCTGGCGCGTAAGTACCGGCAGCGGGCTCTCGAGCAGCAGCCGGATTTCAGCGTCGCCCGCTGGGCCTCGCGCATGCCGCAGCGAGACCCGGCCGATGTGGACTTCTATGTAGAGGCCTTGCGACGGGCCGGCTTCAAGTAACCCCCCAACCAATATGGAGATCGACAAATGCGCTACGTCATCATCGGCAAGAAGGACGATACACAACTGCTCGTGGTGGATACCCAGCAGATGACCGTGACCGCGCTCGACCAGGCGACGGTTCTGCCTCCCGACCTGCAGTCGCAGCTGGCCGAGGGCGGCACGCTGTTCCAGGGACTCGACATCGCCGTGGCCGCCGGCCAGCGCGGTGACGGCGCCGCGATCTGGCACTACCAGAGCAGGTAATGTCGCCACTGCCCGTGCTCCGGTCCGTGCCATCCGGACGGATCGAGGCCGACGGTCCCGCGGCCCTGCTGCGGGACCTTCGTGGTCACATGCCGGCGCTGGGCATCACGCGGCTCGCCGCCCAGACTGGCCTCGACCGCATCGGTATCCCCTGCTACGCCGCCATCCGCCCCAATTCGCTGACCATTGCCAGCCATCAGGGCAAGGGGATCGATGACATCGGGGCGCAGCTCTCGGCGCTGATGGAAGCGGCCGAGTATGCCATGGCCGAAGCGCCGGAGACGCCCTTCCGCTCGCTGAGCCGGGATCAGGTCGCAGCGGCGGGCCTTGCCGCGATGCCGGTCGATCACCTGCTGCCGCGCGATGCGCCGTGGCCCGCCGACCGGCCCATTCGCTGGGTCGAGGCGCATGAACCGGCCACCGGGCGCACCGTCCTCGTCCCCTATGATGCCATTGTGCTCGGCGTGCCGCCGGCTGACCTGCCGGGCCTCGCTCAGTCCACCAACGGCGTCGCCGCGGGCACCAGTCACGAGGCGGCACTGTTGCACGCGCTCTGCGAACTGGTTGAGCGCGATGCGGTGTGCCTGTGGGGCTTCAAGCCCGATGCGGCCGCGCTGGCCACGGTCCTCGACCCCGCCGCTTTCGGCGACCCGGAGGTCGCCCGGCTCGCGGCGCGCATCGCGACCGCCGGTTGCCGGCTGCGCCTGTTCGACCTGACCGGCAATACCCGCCTGCCCTGCATCTATGCACTGATCAGCCCCGGCGACGGAGCGGACCGGCACTTCGACGCCGCTACCGGCGCCGCCTGTCACCCGGTGGCGGCGATGGCAGCGCAACGCGCCATCGTCGAGGCGGCGCAAACGCGCATCACCCACATTGCCGGAGCCCGCGACGACATCGTCGATGCCGAATACCACAGGCAACTGGCCGCCAGCCTCGCGATCCTGACTACCGCCACGCCCGGCAATCGCCCGCCGCCCGCCGGCCTGCCGTCCGAGACGCCGCTCGCCGCCCAGCTCGAATTCGTGCTGGCCGGGATCGACCGGGCGCGCCTCGATCCACCGGTCGTCATTGCCCTCGGCGGCCGCCGCTTCGGCATCACCGTGCTCAAGGCCTTTGTGCGGGGGCTCGAGGATCGGCTCACCAACCACAACTGGCGGCCTGGTCGTCGCGCCGCGGCGGCCATGCTGGGGCTGCTGTGAGGGTCCTGTTCGTCGGTCCCTCGCTCTCGGGTGTCAACTGGGATGCTGCCGGCATCGATGTGCGCCCCCCGGCGCGCCAGGGGGACGTCCATCTCGCCGTTCGCCAGGGCGCCGATGCCATCGGGCTGGTCGACGGCATCTTCGGCTTCGTGCCATCCGTGTGGCACAAGGAGATCCTCTTTGCACTCTCCGAGGGCGTACGCGTACTTGGCGCCGCCTCGCTCGGCGCGCTGCGGGCCGCCGAGTGCGCGGCCTATGGCATGGAGCCGGTCGGCGAGATCGCCGGCGACTACCTCGCCGCGCGACGCTCCGACGATGCCGATGTCTGCCTCGCCCACTGCCCTGCGGAACTGGGCTTCACGCCCCTGAGCGAGCCCCTCGTCGATGCGGAAGCAACGCTTGCCGTGCTGCCCGTGGACAGCAGTATGCGCGAGCGCCTGCTGCTTGCGGCGCGCAGACTGTATTTCGGCGACCGGACGGTCGAGGCGATGGTCGCTCAGGCCGGGGCGCCCGACACCGTCGTCGACCTCTATCGCCGGCATCGGGTTGCAGCCAAGACCCGCGATGCACTGGCCCTGCTGGCGCGGTTGCGTGCCCTGCCCGAGGGCCGGACGGCGCCTCCCTCGGACTGGGGGTTCCGTGCTTCGGAACCGTGGCGGCACTACCTGTCGCGTCTTGCGGCCACCGCGGACCAACCGTCGGCCCGGACCATGGTCTAGTGCCGCAGGCGTCCCGCCAGCGGGCTCAGTTCGACCGGATGGATCAGCCGCGCATGGGCAACGGTGATGGAATGCAGCGGCCCTTCGATCCGCTCCTCCCAGAAGGCGAGGAACTTCCGCAGCGTGGGGAATTGCGGGAAGATGTCGTACTGCTGCCACAGGAAGTCCTGCAGCACATGTGGGTGGTCGGGCACTCGGTAGATGATCTTGGCGGTGGTCAGTCCATAACCCTCGATCTCGGCGAGCACTGCCGTCTCTGGCGTCATCGGGCACCTCCAATGCTGGCGACACGGCATGCTGCGCCGACGCCATCGTCGATGACAAGGGCGCGATATGGATTTCACAGCAATTTCATATGGTTAGCAGCATTGCACGGGGAGTGCTGACACCCGGTTGCGAACAAAACGGGAATGATGCTCACTTGCGCCCAGCGCCGCACCCGGATCGATTCGTTTTGCCGCCTGACCCGCATTATCTCGACAAGCTCAACCCCGAGCAGCGCCAGGCCGCCGAGCATACGGGAGGTCCGCTGCTGGTCATCGCCGGCGCGGGATCGGGCAAGACCAACACGCTGGCGCACCGCGTCGCCCACCTGATCGTCAACGGCGCCGATCCCCGGCGCATCCTGCTCATGACCTTTTCGCGCCGCGCCGCCGCCGAGATGCAGCGCCGGGTCGAGCGGCTGGTGGCGCAGGTGCTCAGGGACAAGGCCGGCATCGTCACCGATGCGCTCGGCTGGGCCGGCACCTTCCACGGCATCGGCGCGCGCCTGTTGCGCGAGCACGCCGAACAGATCGGGCTCGTGCCCGGGTTTTCGATCCATGATCGCGAGGATTCGGCCGATCTGATCAACATCATCCGCCACGAAATGGGCTTGTCGGAAGCCAGGAAGCGCTTTCCGACCAAGGGCACCTGCCTTGCCATCTATTCGCGCGTCGTCAACGCCCAGGACGAGCTCGAAGCGGTGCTTCAGCAGGCCTTTCCCTGGGTGTCGATGTGGAACAATGAATTGCGGTCGCTGTTCGGCGCCTATGTCGAGCACAAGCAGCGCCAGCAGGTGCTCGACTACGACGACCTGCTGCTCTACTGGGCCGCGGTGATGCGCGAACCGGCGATCGCAGCGGAGCTGTCGGATCGCTTCGACCACGTGCTGGTCGACGAGTACCAGGATACCAACCGGCTGCAGGCCTCGATCCTCATGGCGCTCAAGCCCGGCGGCGATGGGCTTACCGTGGTCGGTGACGACGCGCAGTCGATCTACTCCTTCCGCGCCGCCACGGTCCGCAACATCCTCGATTTTCCCGCCGCCTTTACCCCGCCCGCCCGCATCGTGACGCTCGACCGCAACTACCGGTCGACCCAGCCGATCCTCGCGGCGGCCAATGCGGTGATTTCCGAATCGTCCGAGCGCTTCACCAAGAACCTGTGGACCGACCGGCTGTCGAGCGACAGGCCGCGCCTCGTCACCGTGCGGGACGAGGCCGGCCAGGCCCGCTACGTCGTCGAGAGCATTCTCGCCTGCCGCGAGGGCGGCACGGCGCTCAAGCAGCAGGCAGTGCTGTTCCGCACCTCGAGCCACTCCGCCGAACTCGAGATCGAGCTGACGCGCCGCAATATCCCCTTCGTCAAGTTTGGCGGTCTCAAGTTCCTCGACTCCGCCCATGTCAAGGACATGCTGGCGCTCCTCCGCTTCGTCGACAACCCGCGCGACCGCGTCGCGGGATTCCGCGTGCTGCAGTTGCTGCCCGGCATCGGTCCGGGCGCGGCGGGCAAGGTGATCGATCGGATGGCGGAAAGCCCGGCCCCGCTCGAAGTGCTGCTGTCGATGCCGCCGCCGCCGCGGGGGTCCGAGGGTTGGCCGGCCCTGCTCGAAGTGGTCGAGCACCTGCGCCGCGGCGAGGGCAAGTGGCCTGCCGAGCTGCTGCGGGTCAGACTCTGGTACGAGCCGCTGATGGAGCAGGTCTACGAGGACGCCGAGGTCCGCAAGCAGGACCTGCACCAGCTCGAACAGATTGCCGCCGGTTACTCCAGCCGCGAGCGCTTCATCACCGAGCTGACGCTCGATCCGCCCGACGCGACCTCGGATCAGGCCGGTGTCCCTCTGCTCGACGAGGACTATCTCATCCTTTCCACCATCCACTCCGCCAAGGGCCAGGAATGGAAGAGCGTCCACGTGCTCAACGTCGTCGACGGCGCCATCCCCTCGGACCTTGGGACCGGCTCGGCGCATGAACTCGAGGAGGAGCGGCGGCTGCTCTATGTCGCCATGACCCGCGCCCGGGACGACCTGCACCTGGTCGTGCCGCAGCGCTTCTATGTCCACCAGCAGGCCCAGTACGGCGACAAGCACGTCTACGCCCAGCGCAGCCGCTTCATCACCGGGGCCATGCTCGGCCTGTTCGAAGACAGCTACTGGCCGGCGGTGAAGCCGGCGGCGCTCACCGGCATCGCCCCGGCGGCCCCGCGCGTCGATATCGGCGCGCAGCTGCGCGGCATGTGGCAGAAATAGTCGTCAAACCCTGTCATTGCCTGACAGGCGGGCCTGATAAGGTACGGCCGGCATGAAGACCTACAGCCTCACCCGATCCCAGGCTCGACAGATCTGGCTGCACGCTCAGCGCCTGGATGAACGAACGCCATTCGGCGCCGGACCGGGCGCCACCCGGGCCGCCATCGAGCACCTGGGCTACGTGCAGATCGACACCATCAACGTCATCGAGCGCGCCCACCACCACATCCTGTTCACCCGCATCCCGGAGTATCGACGCAGCGACCTCGCCGGTGCGCTGTCGATCGACAAGTCCGTCTTCGAGTACTGGACTCACGCCCTCGCCTATGTGCCGGTCCGCGACCTCCCCTTCTACTTGTCCGAGATGCGCCAGCAGCGCAGCGCCCCGATGCGCTGGTATGCCGATGCCGATCCGGCGGACCTGAAGAGACTGCTGCGCCAGATCCGCCGCGAGGGCCCGGTCTCGATCCGGGACATCGACGACGAGCAGCTGGTCGAAAAGGACCATCCCTGGGCCTCGCGCAAGCCCAGCAAGCGCGTTCTGCAATACGGCTTCTATTCGGGCGAACTCACCATCTCGGAGCGGGCGGGAATGGTGAAGACCTACGAGTTGATGAGCCGGCACTTCGGCTGGCAGCGGGCGCCCCGGCCGGCGACCGAACGGCAGGTCGACGCCTATCTGCTCGATCGCGCGCTCGCCGCACAGGGCCTCGTCAGTGCGCCGTCCGTCATGTACCCGCGGCTGCGCTTCTCACCGGGTATCTCGGCGCTGGTCGAACGCCGGGTCCGCAGCCGCAGGCTGGTGCCCGTCACCATAGCGGACGATCCCACCCCGCACTTCGTCCGGGTCGAGGATCTCGAACTGCCGCCCGGCGCGGCGGAGCCGCTGATCCATATCCTCTCGCCGTTCGATCCGCTGATCATCCAGCGGCGACGTACGAGCCTGTTCTTCGGCTATGACCACGTGTTCGAGGCCTATGTGCCCAGGGCGAAGCGACGGTTCGGCTACTTCACGCTGCCGGTGCTTTTGGGCGACGAGATCGTCGCCGCCCTCGATCTCAAGACCGAACGCACCGCCGGGACACTGCAGATCCAGGCCTGGCACTGGGTCGGTCGCGGCAACGCGGTCGACCACAAGTCGATCATCGAGGCCGAGCTGGACCGCTTCGCCGCGTTCCAGCTCGGCGGGGGGGGGGGGGGGGGGGGGGGGGGGGGGGGGGGCGGGGGGGGGGGGGGGGGGGGGGGGGGGGGGGGGGGGGGGGGGGGGGGGGGGGGGGGGGGGGGGGGGGGGGGGGGGGGGGGGGGGGGGGGGGGGGGGGGGGGGGGGGGGGCGGGGGGGGGGGGGGGGGGGGGGGGGGGGGGGGGGGGGGGGGGGGGGGGGGGGGGGGGGGGGGGGGGGGCGGGGGGGGGGGGGGGCGGGCCGGGGCGGGGGGGGGGGGGGGGGGGGGGGGGGGGGGGGGGGGGGGGGGGGCCGGGGGGGGGGGGGGGGGGGGGGGGGGGGCGGGGGGGGGGGGGGGGGGGGGGGGGGGGGGGGGGGGGGGGGGGGGGGGGGGGGGGGGGGGGGGGGGGGGGGGGGGGGGGGGGGGGGGGGGGGGGGGGGGGGGGGGGGGGGGGGGGGGGGGGGGGGGGGGGGGGGGGGGGGGGGGGGGCGGGGCGGGGGGGGGGGGCCCCCCCGGGGGGGGGGGGGGGGGGGGCCCGCCCCGGGCCGGGGGGGGGGGGGGGGGGGGGGGGGCGCGGGGGGGGGGGGGGGGGGGGGGGGGGGGGGGGGGGGGGGGGGGGGGGGGGGGGGGGGGGGGGGGGGGGGGGCGGGGGGGGGGGGGGGGGGGGGGGCCCGGCGGGCGGGGGGGGGGGGGGGGGGGGGGGCCGGGGGGGGCGGGGGCCGGCCGGGGGGGGGGGGAAAGGGGGGGGAACCGGCCGCGGGGGGGGGGGGGGGCGCGGGGGGCCCCCCGCGGGGGGGACGGACTAGCTCGGCTCAGTTCGGGGGCAGGCACGAGACCGCCACCAGCACCCCCTCGGGCGGCAGGTGCGGCAGGTCGAGCGAGGTCGCGATCAGGCAGCAGGGATCGATCGGGATCGCGACGAGAATGCGGCCGCTTCTGTCGAAGGCGGCGTCGCCGACCAGGATGGGCGTGCACCCCTCCTGCGTCGGGACCAGCGACTTCCAGTCGTCGAGCTGCTCGCAGAAGCCGCCTGGCCGCTTGTAGCCTTCGGGCGCGTCGGGGCCGCAAAGCTGCGTGTTGTCGGACCCGGCGATGCGGACGGCGCCGGAGGCCGACAGGGGGATGGCCGCGACCAGCGTCGCGGCAATGGCATAGGCAAGCAGTCTGTTCATTGGCCACTCTCCGATTTGGGAGAACAGTCTGAGCCCGGTCGCGCTAACACTTCGTTAACACACCTCTACGATCGGTTACCGAGCCCGGCATCGCCCCAAACAGAAACGGCGCCCTCCTGGGCGCCGCTTCCTTCGTCTGGTGTCGGGGCTCTGCCGTCAGTTGAAGCGGTAGCGGACCGTGCCGCGCAGCTCGTGAATCCAGTTGTTGTGAATCTGGTAGTAGGACGAAGTGGTCTCGTCGGTCGGCGAGTTGTTGATCTCGGCGATGTAGAGGCCGCGATAGCCCACGTCCGCCACCCAGTCGCCCATGTCGTATCCCACGCCGACCATCACCGCTGCGGCGGCGCTGACATTGTCGCCGGTCGGAACCGGGATCGCGGCATTGAGCGGCGAGTTGACCTCGGCGTGGTTCCACGCCGCGCCGACGCCGGCGCCGACATAACCGAAGGCACCGCTGCCGCTGTAGCCGAAGCCGTCGCCGCCGAGACCGAAATCATAGTAGACGTTGGCGAGGGCGACGGTCGAACGCAGCATCAGCGTGTAGTCGCCGTCCTCGTCCGGATCGCCCGAATCCTTGGTGATCATCAGCCCGGTCGTCTCGACCGAGTCGATCGTGCCGTCGACCCGCAGCCCGGTGCCGGTCTCGTAGCCGAAGCCCGCACCCCAGCTGTAGCCATAGCCGTACTCGACGATCGGGTCGATGTCCGCGGCATCCCAGGGGTGAACCACCTCGGGCGCCCAGTGCCAGTTCAGCGCGGCGCTGCCGCGCAGGTAGAACGAGCCGCCGATATCGTAGTCGACCTCGGGGACGTCGATCGGAGGATATTCCGGCATGTCTGCCGCGAAGGCGGGGCCGGCCAGCAGGGCGACGGTTCCTACCGTAGCCACCGATGCAAGAAGTATACGCATTTCACAAGGTCCTTGTTGCCACCACGACACCAGTCGAGTGACTCCACTATGACCGGGTTTTCTTAATGGCCACTTAACCCTAAGACTTAACCCTAATTGCTGGTGAAAGCTGTTGGTTAACGAGTTCTTGCTTCGTTAACCCGCCTGTTGTCAGGCCATTGAACTGTAACGATATTTGTCGGCGGGTGATAAGGGCCGATATACAGCAGAAGACGGGACGTCACCCGTCGTCTGGCTCGCGATGCCCTGCAGTGAACGCCGTCGCGGCGGTTCAGGCGACCTTCTTGATGGTCGCCGAAATCTCGTTGACCACCGCAGCCACCAGGCTCTCGTCATCGCTCTCGGCCATCACGCGGATCACCGGCTCGGTCCCCGAGGCGCGGATCACCAGTCGCCCATTGCCATTGAGGCGGGCTTCGCTTTCCTTGATGGCCTGCTGCACCAGCTTGTGCTCGAGCGGCTTGCCCTCCTTGTAGCGCACCGATTGCAGCAGCTGCGGCACCTTGTCGAACCGCTTGCACACCGTCGATACCGGCCGGCCGGCCAGCTTGGCGACCGCCAGCAGCTGCAGTGCCGCAATGAGGTCGTCGCCCGTCGTGGTGAAATCGGTGAGGATGATGTGCCCGCTCTGCTCGCCGCCGACATTGAAGCCGCGCGCCCGCATCTGTTCGAGCACGTAGCGGTCGCCCACCTGTGTCCGCTCGAGGCTGAGTCCGATGCCTCCCAGGTAGCGTTCGAGCCCCAGATTGCTCATGACCGTGGCCACGAGACCGCCGCCCCTGAGTTCGCCGCGGCTGTGCCAGGACTCGGCGATGACCGCGCCGATGGTGAAAACCTGCGCACCCAGCTCCCACAATGCCGTCGGCGCCACCTTGTAGGCCGCACCATTGGCACAATCGAGCACCACGCGCAGGCCGGAGAGATCGATGCTCTTGGGCATCGTGCGCTTGGCATATTCGATGTAGCGGGTCTGCGCCGCTTCGTCGCGATGCGCCCTGCCGATATCGCGGCCGGTCGACAGCGAGGCGAGCATGTTCGAATCCATCAGTTGCTCGATATCGTCCTCGAGCGCATCGGAGAGCTTGTAGCCGTCATTGCGAAACAGCTTGATGCCGTTGTCCTCGAACGGGTTGTGCGAGGCCGAGATCATCACCCCGAGATCGGCGCGCAGCGACCGGGTCAGCATCGCCACCGCCGGAGTCGGCATCGGGCCGAGAAGGTAGACGTCCATGCCCACCGCGGTGAAGCCGGCCGTCAAGGCGCTTTCGATCATGTAGCCGGAGCGGCGGGTGTCCTTGCCGATCACCACCCGGTTGCGATGGTCGCCATTGACGAACTTGAGGCCCGCCGCCATTCCGACGCGCATGGCCAGTTCCGGCGTCAGTTTCTCGCCATTGGCCAGCCCGCGAATGCCGTCCGTCCCGAAGTACCTGCGCGCCATCGACTACCCCCGGTAAAGCGGATCGGCGCCACGATGGCGCCCGGACCCGAGCTTACGAAACAGATTGGTGCTGTTTGGTTAATCGAACAATCGCGGCGGCTTTGCGGCCGCCCTGCCCCGACGCGAGCGGCCGCGGCGCAGCGCTCCTCATCCTCGGCGCTGGGTCACGAAGCGATGGGTGTTGCCGGAGAGGAAATCCTCCGGCGTGCGCCCAGCCTGCCATCACCCCGGCTCCCCCGCCAATGTCGAGGTCGCTTGGCAAGGGCCGATAAGCACGAGGCCGCCCTGAGGCGGCCCCGGCACGGTTCGGTGTTATCAGTTGCCCGGCTGCGGCTCGGGCGCGGCACCCGGCTCGGCATCGGGACGCTTCTTGCCCGTCTTGCCGGCAGTCGGAACGCCCGTCGATTTGGGCGGCAGGTCATTGTCGATCGGCCGGTAGGGTGTCTTGCCCTCCATCAGCCCGCGAATCTCGTCGCCGGTCAGCGTCTCGTACTCGATCAGCGCCTGCGCGATGGTGTGCAGGTCGTCGATATTCTCGCGGATCACCTTCTGCGCCGTCTGGTAACCTTCCTCGACGAAGCGCTTCACTTCCTCATCGACAAGCTTCTGCGTGTCGTTGGACATGTGCACCTGGCGCTGCATCATCGAGCGACCGAGGAATACCTCGTCCTGGTTGTCACCGTAGAGCAGCGGGCCGAGCTTGTCGGACATGCCCCATTCCGTCGCCATGGCGCGGGCAAGGCCCGTCGCCATCTTGATGTCGGCCGAGGCGCCGGAGGTCACCTTGTCGTAGCCGAAGATCTCCTCTTCGGCGACGCGGCCACCCATGGCAACGGCAAGGTCGGCATAAGCCTTGCGGCGGGTCAGCGACACCTGGTCACGCTCGGGCAGGCGCATCACCATGCCCAGCGCGCGACCGCGCGGGATGATGGTGGCCTTGTGGATCGGGTCCGAGGCTTCCATCCTGATGGCGAGCAGGGCGTGCCCGGCCTCGTGGTAGGCGGTGAGCTTCTTGTCCTCTTCGGTGAGGCTCAGCGTGCGACGCTCGGCACCCATCATCAGCTTGTCCTTGGCATCCTCGAACTCGCTCATGGTGACGAAGCGCTTGTTGCGGCGCGCCGCCAGCAGGGCCCCCTCGTTGACGAGGTTCATCAGGTCCGCGCCGGAGAACCCCGGCGTGCCGCGGGCCAGCACCTTGAGGTCGACGTCGGGCGCCAGCGGTACTTTGCGGACGTGCACCTTGAGGATCTTCTCGCGACCCTGCACGTCGGGATTCGGCACGACGACCTGGCGGTCGAAGCGGCCGGGACGCAGCAGCGCCGGATCGAGCACGTCGGGGCGGTTGGTGGCGGCGATGAGGATGATGCCCTCGTTCGCCTCGAAGCCGTCCATCTCGACCAGCAGCTGGTTCAGCGTCTGCTCGCGCTCGTCATTGCCGCCGCCGAGGCCCGCGCCACGATGGCGGCCGACGGCGTCGATCTCGTCGATGAAGATGATGCACGGCGCGTTCTTCTTGGCCTGCTCGAACATGTCGCGCACGCGGCTGGCGCCGACGCCGACGAACATCTCGACGAAGTCAGAACCCGAAATGGTGAAGAACGGCACGTTCGCTTCGCCGGCCACGGCGCGGGCGATCAGGGTCTTGCCGGTACCCGGCGGGCCGACCAGCAGCACGCCGCGCGGGATCTTGCCGCCCAGCCGCTGGAACTTGCCCGGATCGCGCAGGAACTCGACGATTTCCTCGAGGTCCTGCTTGGCCTCGTCGACACCGGCGACGTCCTCGAACGTGATCTTGCCCTGCGTCTCGGTCAGGAGCTTGGCGCGCGACTTGCCAAAGCCCATCGCACCGCCGCGGCCCCCGCCCTGCATCTGCCGGATGAAGAAGAACCACACCCCGATGATGACGAGGAACGGCAGCCAGGAACTGAGCAGCACACCCCAGAACGGGCTCGATTCCGGCGCGCGGGCAGTGATCTGCACACCGCGGTCCTCGAGCCGGCTGACTATGTCCGCACCCTGCGGGATGACCGTCTCGAACTTGCTGCCGTCGCTCAGGACACCGGCGATCACGTCATTGGTGATCGTCACCGACCGGACGCTGCCGGCGTCCACGTCCGTGACGAATTGGCTGTAGCTCTTGTCGGCGACCGCGATCGAGCGGGTCGACGTCTGAAAGACCTGGAACAGGCCCATCAGCATGAACAAGATCACCAGCCAGATGGCAAAGTTGCGGAAATTGACGTTCATCAAACCTGTCCTGAACACCAGCCCAGCCGGGCTGCGAGATTGGCCGAATGTAGGCCTCGGGCCGGGGCCTTACAAGTGTTGCACACATCGTCACTGGTGCGGCGGAATGGCCGCGAAGTCGAGAGATTGTGTGTTGCCTCGGTTAATTCCGCGTCACGTTTGCCGCCGACGGGGCCGGCCGCCACCGCGCCGGCTCGCGCGCAACGACAATTGCCGCACCGTCACGCGACACGAGGCAACCATGCAGGCTCGTCCGCTTCAGGGTCGTCCCCGCGATCAACTTGTCGTGCAGCGCCTCGATCACTCCAAGGGCACGCGGCTTGCGGTTGCCGCCAATTTCGGCGAGCAGCCGGCCGAGGAGGCGGACGGCGATCGGCCTGGCGAGGCCCGCCAGCGCCGCAGCGTCGAGCTCCGCCCGGGCCTCGGCCCGACGCACCAGTTGCCCCAGAGCGGCCTCGGCCTGCGCCTCCAGCATGGCGTCGACCTCGCCCATGCGCCGTGCGAAGGTGCCGAGCCGCGCAGCATCGAGCCCGAGATCGGCCAGTTGCGGCAACATCGTGCGCCAGCGCACCCGCTCATAGTCGGTGTCCCAGTTGCTGGGATCGCTCACCGCCGTCAGTCCCGCATCGGCGACCAGGCGATGCAGCAACTCCGGCGTCACGCCCAGCAGCGGCCTGAAGATCGTGCAACCCTCCACCACGGCCATGCGGTCCATGCCGCGCAATCCTTCCACTCCGCTGCCGTGGGCAAGCCGCATCAGTACGGTCTCGGCCTGATCGGCGAGGTGATGTGCCGTGACCAGGACGTCGGCGCCGTCCCCCGCCATCGCCTCCCGGATCAGCCCGTAGCGGGCCCTGCGCGCCGCAGCCTGGATGCCGGTCGCGGGCTTGGCACCGATCCAGGTCAGGGCACGCGCCGGCAGGCCGCGCCGCGCCGCCTCGGCGACAACGAACCGGACCTCGTCGGCCGCCTCGGGCCTCAGTCCATGATCCACCGAGTAGACGAAGAGCGGCGGCACGTCGCCACCGCCTCGCCGCCACTCGGCCGCCAGCAGCAGCAGCGCAAGGCTGTCGGGCCCTCCCGACACGGCAAGCCCGACACCGGCCCGGCCGAGCAGCGGCGCGAACAGGCGACCCGGATCGACCGTCAGGTCACCGGGCATTTCGCCTTCTGCACCTCCTCGGCCAGCCGCTGCTGGAAGGCCGGGGCCAGATCCGGGTAGCGCTGCCTGAGCGTGTAGAAGGTCCGGCAGGCGACATCCACCTGCTCGGCCCCCACCAGTGCCACACCCAGCTTGAGCATGATGTCGGGCGCCCGCTTGCTGTCCTTGTGCCTGGTGTAGCCGTCGGCGAGCACCTGGGCTGCCTCGGTGTAGGCACCGCGCTGGATCAGCGCCTCGCCCAGCCAGTTGATGGCATCCGGCACCTGGACGTCGTCCGGGTAGAGCGCGACGAACTGCGCGAACTGCTCCTCGGCGAAGGCGTAGTCGCCGCGCGTCATGGCCTCGTAGCCCGCCTCGTACTGGGCCTTGGCGTCCCCATTCGAGATTTCGCCGCCATTGAGCGACAGGTCGAGCGGCTGGCTCGGTCCGAGGCTCAGTTCATCCTCGAGGCTGAGCGTGCCCAACTGGTCGGTGCCGCCTTGCAGCAGCGGGTCGCTGGACTCGCCGATGTTCAGATCCATCGGCTGGTCCCCGCCCGGCACGGCATCGGGGGTCGGTTCGAGGCGGATGTCAGGGGTCGGGGTCTGCGGCAGCGCGTCGGACGGCATCGCGCCGTCAGTTGGCGCTGCCGCCTGCGGTTTTCCCAGAGCACCGCCTTCCAGCTGCTGGAAGCGGAACTCGGTGTCGGCCATCTGCTTCTCGAGCATGGTCTGCATCTGCGTGAGCTGGAACTGCAGTCCCTCGACCTGCCCGGTGAGAGTGCGAATCTGCGCTTCGAGCTCCTGGATGCGGATCAGCAGCTGGGCTGCCGACTGCTGGTTCTGCGCCAGGAGAATGCGGCCCTCGCCGATCTCGGCGGGGGGCTTCAACCCGGGCAGCGAATAGGGATCGGCCGAGGCCGGCAGCGTCACGCCCAGCAACGCCACCAGCGTTGCCCGAGCCAGCACTGACCGGAACACCGGACCGCGGGGACGGGGATCAGTCACCATCGGGGCTCCATGGGATTCGGTTGGGAATTCGGCTGCGCGCCACTCGCGCGCCACCGGGCATTAGCGCAGGAATTCGACAAAAAGAAAGCGCCGGGACCAATTGCTTGGTGACCCGGCGCCCTGCCTCCAGTCGAACGGTATCGGGGATGACGCTGGACTTGCCGCAGCTGCGGCCTCCGCCCCGAGTTCCGCTCGAGCCTATTGTACGACCGTCACAGCACGGCGGTTTTGTGACCAGCACGAGATATCGTTGCAGATTGCCACCGGGCGCTCCTTGCCGAACGATTTCGAGGTGATCCGGCGCTGGTCGACCCCCTTGCTGACGAGGTAGTTCACCACCACCGCGGCACGGCGGGCGCCGAGCGCCACGTTGTACTCGCGCGTCCCGCGTTCGTCGGCGTGGCCTTCCAGCATGACGCGATAGTTGCTGTAGCGCTGCAGCCAGGCCGCCTGCTTGTCGAGCGTCGCCATCGCCGTCGGCGTGAGGCTCGAGGAATCGGTCTCGAAGAACACCCGGTCGCCGACGGAAACGAGGAACTCCTGCTGGCTGCCAGGGGCCCCGCCGCCGGGGCCGAGATTGCCGACGCCGGTGCCGTTGCGCGCACAGGCAGCAACGGCGACGACGAGGACCACCATTGCGGCAAGGCGCAGCGCGGTCATGATGGGCGTTACGGAACGCATCCGGTTGGTCTCCTGAACGGAAAGATTTGAGGCCGGTCTTATATCGCCGGTTACCTTAAGGCGATGTATTCGGACGTGGTTAATTGTTCGCCATTCTGTCCGCAATGTGGCCGGAATCCGGGCTTTTTCGTGATGTTGCCGAACCGACACTGGCCGACTCCGGCAGGCCCGGGGCTACGATCGGCCCGCTGCGATCTCGTAGCGGACCAGTTCGCCCTCCTCGGTGTCGGTTCGTCGGCCGACCATGCGGAAGCCGCACTTTTCCAGCAGCCCCCGCGAGGCCTCGAAACGCGTCGGCGTCTCGGCCACCACGCCACGGACGCCGGGATGCGCGACGGCTCGCCGCACCAGTTCATCAACGGCTGCCGTACCGATTCCCCTCCGCTGATAGGCGGGAACCACCGAATAGCCGATCTCGACCGTTCCGGAAGCATCCGGAGGGCCCTTGTAGCCCCCCGTGCCAACAAGGGTCTCGATCCCGTCCACCACCGAGACAATGTAGGAACCGAGCCAGCGCGCCCGCTCCGGATCGGCCCTCAGCTGCCCGCGGAACCAATCCCTGACACCGGCGTCGTTGAGCGGCGGCGGCCAGTCGGCAGGTTCGGCAACGTCCAGAAGGGCACACAGTTCCCCGGTCGAGTTCGCCTCCGCGTCGAGCAGGGCGACCGAGAAGGTGACGAGCCGGGTTGCCACCTGCACGCCCTACCCCCTGAGCCCTGACCAGCTCGGGTCGGAGGCGAACGACTCGGTCTTGATGTTGAGTTCGTTGCGGCCCCAGATATCGACCGACCACAGCCCCGGGCCGGCATCGCCACCCGGATCGCGCGAGAACATGATCACCCGGCTGTTCGGGGCCCAGGTCGGCCCCTCCTGCACCGAGTTGGAGGAGCTCAGAATCCGTTCGCCCGACCCATCCGGCTTCATGGTCCCGATATGGAACTGGCCGCCTGACTGTCGCGTATAGGCGATGACGCTGCCGTCCGGCGACCAGACTGGCGTCGAGTAGCTGCCCTCGCCATAGGAGATGCGCTGCGCCCCGCCGCCGCCGGCACCCATGACATAGATCTGCGGGCTGCCGCCACGGTCGCTTTCGAAGCAGATGCGCGAGCCGTCGGGCGCGTAGCTCGGCGACGTATCGATCGCCGCCCCGCTGGTCAGCTGCGTCGGCCGCGCGCCGTTGACGCCGGCCGAGTAGATGTTCGTGCTGCCCCCGTTCGAGACCGAGAACACCACCGTGCCGCCATCGGGCGAGAACTGCGGCGCAAACGACATCGGTGCGTTGTTGATGAGCTTCCTCGAGGCCCCGCCGAGCCCCGCGTAGTAGACCTGCGGATTGCCGTCGTCGTACGAGGTGAACACCAGGCTGTCGCCGCGTGGCGAGATCTTGGGCCCGAAGGCCAGCGATTTGCCCGAAGTCAGGTACTGCGGGTTGAAGCCGTCCTGGTCCATGATGGCGATGCGCTTGACCCGGTTGGCCTTCGGGCCGCTCTCGGACACGAACAGCACGCGGGTGTCGAAATAGCCCGAGCCTCCCGACAGCGAGGCATAGATCGCATCCGAGACGATGTGGGCGATGCGCCGGTAGTTCTGGGCCTCGGTCTTCAGCGCCTTGCCGACCACCTGCGCCGAAGCCTGAGTGTCCCAGACGCGCACCTGCGAGCTGACCTCGCCGCCGCGCTCCACCGATCCCATCACCAGCGCATCGACATTGGCACCCCGCCAGGTCGCGAAATCCGGCTCGTTCTGGACGTTCCCGACGCGCTGCGGCAGCGACGCCGGGTCGAGCGGCACGAACAGCCCGGAGCGCTTCAGGTTGGTGCGCACGATTTCGGCGATCTCGGCCCCGAACGCCGGGTCGGACGATGCGAAATCGGGAATGGCGATCGGCAGGGGCACGAAATTGCCGCCGGTGACGACGATTTCGACCAGCGCCCGAGCGGCAGCTGTACCAAGCGCCAGGGCACCGCCAGCTAGACCGAGTTTGAGCGCATTGCGCCGGCTGAGAAGGGTCATCTACCGTCTCCGTTGAAGGGGTGGTCGGCCGCAGGCATCAGAAGGCTCGGGCCGCAAACTGGGCACGCACGTCCTGGCCTGCTGCCATGGTGAAGGGGCCGCATCGGATCAGGGCGCGGGAAATCGCACCTGCATACGTCGTTTCGATGGCATTGGCCGGGCTCGACGTCATCTGCGGTCGACCCACTACCATGCCATCGGCACCGATGGTGAACACGAATTCGGCGCGCGCATCGGCTTCTTCGGCGCCGGCCGGCAGCGCGATGCAGTCGCGGATCTGGGCGATCAGCGCGCCGATCTCCGATTGGCTGAGAGTTGCGGAGCGGCCATCCTGCCGCCCCAGCGTCTTCTCGCCGCCGTCGCCGGTGGTCGAACCGCGCGATTCCTCGTTGTTGATGATGTTGGCGAGTTCGTCGGTCAGGTCGAGCGGCTCGTCGGCCTTGGCCTGCTCGATCCGCTTCTGCTCGTCGGCCTTCTTCTTGTCCGCGGCCTTCTTGGCGTCTTCCGCCTTCTTCTTGTCCTCGGCAGCCTTCTTCTTGGCGGCGTCCTGCTGCGTCTTGAACTCGGCACGCTTCTGCTCGAGCGCAGCGGTCCGTGCCCGAGGCCGGGGCGCCGCGTCGGTCGGATCGGGCGTCTCCACCGGGGTAACGATCGGAGCGACCGGGACCACCGGTTCCGGCGCCGGTTCGATTTCAGGCTCGGGCTCGGGCTCGGACCGGGTCACCGGCACTGGCGCGGCCTCGGGTTCCGGCACGGGTTCGGGCTCCGGCTCTGGCTCCGGGAGATCCGGGGCCGGCGCCGTCTCGAGCGTCGGGGCGGGGCTCGGTTCGGGCGTATCCTGGGGCGTCGGCTGATCCTCGGTGGTGTTCCCGGTCGGCTGCGCCAGTTCGGCGGGCTTGTCGGCATCGACCGCCGACGGGGTTTCGGTCTCGACGATCTCGCTCTCGAGCGAACCCAGCCGGATGTTGGAGAACTCCGACACCGGCACCAGTTCGACCGCGATCGACTCCACCGGCGGCGTCTCGATCGGCCTGCCGACCCCGAGCCCGACGATCGCCAGAGCGATCAGTCCGGCATGGGCTATGGCTGAAACCGTGAGGCCGGTGCGCATGGCCTCAGTTGTCCTGCTGCTGTTCCGTGACGAGCCCGATCCTGGAGTAGCCGGCGCCCGACAGCGCCCCCATCACCTGCATCACAGAGCCATAGCTCGCCGCGCCATCGCCGCGCACGTTGATGCGATCGTTGGCGGCATCGATCCCCAGTCCGGACAGTTGATCGGCCAGCGCTGCGAGGGTGGTGGGCTCGTCGCCAAGGAAGATGGCGCCAGCATCGGTAACCGAGATGATCACCGGCTTCTGCTCGGTATTGAGTTGCTTGGCCGCCGTCTTGGGCAGGTCGATCGGCACGCCCACCGTCATCAGCGGCGCCGCCACCATGAAGATGATCAGCAGCACCAGCATCACGTCGACCATCGGGGTGACGTTGATCTCGCTCATCGGCTTGTTGGCGCCGCCGCGCCGCCGACCCCGTCGACGCCCACTGCCCCCGCCGTTCGATACCGCCATGGCCATCAGCGCGAACCCCGGGCTTCCAGCTGTCGGCTGAGGATGGTCGAGAACTCGTCGGCAAAGCCCTCGAGCCGGCCGATCATCTTGTTGGCGTCACCGGAGAGCTTGTTGTAGGCGATCACCGCCGGGATGGCGGCGAGCAGGCCGAGTGCCGTCGCGAACAGCGCCTCGGCGATCGGTCCGGCGACCACCGACAGGTTCGTGCTCGAGGCGGCCGAAATCGCCGTGAAAGCGTTCATGATCCCCCATACCGTGCCAAAAAGGCCGATGAAGGGCGACGCCGAGCCGACGGTCGCGAGAAAGCCCAGTCGCTTCTCCAGCGCCTCGCTTTCGCGTGCGATCGCGACGTCCAGCACCTTGTCGAGCCGGCCCTGCACGCCGATGAACGAGGACGCGTTCTGCTCGTGGCTGCGCTTCCACTCCTTCATCGCCGCAACGAACACTGCGCCGAGCCCGGCGGAGGGCCGCTCGCTCATCTGCTGGTAGAGCTCCTCCAGCGACTGGCCGGACCAGAACACCCGCTCGAACCGGTTCATCTCGCGCTTGACGCGACCGAACAGCATCGACTTGTCGACAATGATCGCCCAGCACCACACCGAGGCGACGAGCAGTCCGATCATCACGCTCTTGACGACGAGATCGGCCTGCCAGAACAGCGCCCAGATCGACAGGTCGGCATGCGGAGCGACCGTGCCAACGGCATCCATGGCTTCCATGTATGGGTCCTTTCAGTCCGGCCCCGACGACCGGATTCTGATGCCCGGTCGATGCGGTCCAAATTTGTCAAATTTAAGAGAAAAGCCCGGTTTCCCGGACCTCTGGCACGGTCGGCCGAGCACTGCCCCAGTTATGGTCAACGAAGCGTTAACAAAGCGATTCAGCCGCCCATCACGCTTTGACGATCAGCTCCCGGAGCACCTTGGGCATGCGGGTAGCCCCGCCCCCCGTCCGAATCGCCACCACCTGCACCTCGGCGCGCGCGATGACCGCGCCGGCCCGGCTGGCCGTCTGCAGCAGGTTGAGCCGCGCCGGCGTGGCCGTATCGACCTCGGTGGTCACCTCGAGCACGTCGTCGATATGGGCGGCGGCCAGGAAGTCGATGCTCATCCTGCGCACCGCAAACGCCACGCCGACCCGGATCAGCTCCGAATGATGCACGCCCAGATCGCGCAGGAACTCGGTCCGCCCCCGCTCGAAAAAGTGCAGGTACGCGGCATGGTAGACGTTGCCTGAAAAGTCCGTGTCCTCGTAGTAGACGCGAACGGGGATGCGATGGGCACTCACGCCTCCGGCTCCTCGAACAGGCTCGCCTGCAGCCCCACGAACCCTTGCGGCACGCCCATCCCCAGGTGCTGGAAGGCCAGCCCGGTCAGCATCCTGCCGCGGGGCGTGCGCTGGATGAAGCCCTGCTGGATCAGGTAGGGCTCGACGATTTCCTCGAGCGCGTCGCGCGGCTCGCTGAGCGCCGCCGCGATCGTCTCGACCCCCACCGGACCGCCATTGTAGAACTCGGCGATGGTTTTCAAGTACCGCCGGTCGAGCATGTCGAGGCCGCGCGCGTCGACATCGAGCCGGAGCAGCGCCTTGTCGGCGATGGCCCGGGTGATCTCCTTGGCGCCATCCACCAGCGCGAAATCGGTGACCCGGCGCAAGAGCCGCCCGGCGATGCGCGGCGTGCCGCGCGAGCGGCGAGCGATCTCCATCGCCCCGTCCGGCGCCATCCCGACGCCCAGCAGGCGCGCCCCGCGCTCGACGATCTTCACCAGTTCCTCGGGGGTGTAGAAGTTGAGCCGGATCGGGATGCCGAAGCGGTCGCGCAGCGGCGTGGTCAGGAGCCCCGCCCGCGTCGTCGCCCCCACCAGCGTGAACTTCGCCAGATCGATCCGCACCGAGCGTGCCGCCGGGCCCTCGCCGATGATCAGGTCGAGCTGGTAGTCCTCCATCGCCGGATAGAGGATCTCCTCGATCGCCGGGTTGAGCCGGTGGATCTCGTCGATGAACAGCACGTCGCGCTCTTCGAGATTGGTCAGGAGCGCCGCGAGGTCGCCCGCCTTGGCGATCACCGGCCCCGACGTCGCCCGGAAACCCACCCCGAGTTCCCGCGCCACGATCTGCGCCAGAGTGGTCTTGCCCAGCCCCGGGGGTCCGACGAACAGCACGTGGTCGAGCGCGGCCTTCCGCTGCCTGGCCGCCGCGATGAACACTTCGAGATTGGCCCGCGCCTCGGCCTGCCCGATGAACTCGGAAAACCCGGAGGGACGCAGCGAGACATCGAGCGGATCGTCGCGCCCGGCGGCGGGGGAGGTCAGGTCGGTCACTTGAGCAAGACCATTCCCGGAACCCGCGAGGCAGCGGGATGGTCGAATGTCACTGTCCGGGACGCGCCTGCCTCCACTGCGATCGCCGCAATGATGCAGTCGGAGATATCCGCATTCCTGTCGGCGGCCAAGGCAATCGCTGATCGGAGCAGTTCGTGTTTTTCGACCACGGCATTGGTGCTTTCGAAGAGCCATTCGAGTGCATCTCGAATGGCTGAAACAGAGAATCCGTAGGTTCTGTCGAGAACCCAAGTCACTTCGGTCACCACAACCGCGCTGACAAAAGCGGGATCCTCAGCAGAACGTTGCCGCATGAAATGGTGCACTGCCGCGCGCTGCTTTGGATCGTCCTCGGCGAATATCCTCACGAGAACATTGGTGTCGACGCCTATCATCGACTGGCGGCCCGCCGCATCCTCTCGGTGACTGCCTCCCCGATTGCGCGGTTCATGTCTTCGACTGTCGCGTGCGCGCCATTTGGCGGAACCATCGCGACAAAATCCTCAAGCCGCCTCGTCCTTGCTCGAACCTTCAACTCGCCGTTCTCCAGCGTCCAGGTGAGCGGCGTCCCATCCTTGATGCCCATCGCGTCTCGCACCTGCTTCGGGATTGTCGTCTGCCCCTTGCTGGTTGTGGTGGACGCACCCACTACCCTTGCATGTTGGTTCATTCCAGAATGCTCCCAGTCTCCTTACAGTCTGAGGATAGTAAGGGCGGCGTCGCATCGCAAGGACTAGCTGCTCAATTCCCTCAATCCCAGCCGGATCAGCCTGTCCGTCGCCACCCCGTCGCCTTCCTTGCCGACCACCCGCGCCACCGCCGCCGAGGCCTGGGCGCTCGAATAGCCTAGGTTGGTCAGCGCCGAGACCGCATCGGCGACGTTCCCCGCCGCCACGCCCTCGCCCAGCGCCGCCTGCAGTCCCAGCACGCCCGCATCGATCGCGCCGCCCGCCGGCACCTTGCCCTTGAGTTCGGTGACGATGCGCACCGCGAGCTTCGGCCCTACCCCGTTGGCCCGGCCGACCATCGCCTTGTCCTGCAGCGCAATGGCGCTCGCCAGTTCCCCCGGCGTCAGCACCGAGAGGATCGACAGCGCCACCCGCGCGCCCACCCCCTGCACCGTCATCAGCGTGGTGAACCAGGCCTTCTCCGCCTCGCTGGCAAAGCCATAGAGCCGGATCATGTCCTCGCGCACGATCATCTCGGTATGCACCACCGCCGCATGCCCGACCTGCGGCAGCGTCGCCAGCGTCTTGGCCGAACAGAACGCCTCGTAGACCACGCCGTTGACGTCGACGTGCACGTGATCGTCACCGAACCCGTCGACGAGGCCCTTGAGCTTGCCGATCATGCCGTCGCCCTCAATTGCCTGATGCCCCGGTGATGCGCATGGCAGATGGCGATGGCCAGCGCGTCCGCCGCATCGGCGCCCTTGAAATCGGCCGCCGGCAGCAGGATCTTGATCATCATCTGAACCTGGCCCTTCTCGGCATGCCCGGTGCCGACCACCGACTTCTTGATCAGGTTGGCGGCGTATTCGCCGACCGGCAGCCCGCGCGCCGCCGGGGTCATCAGCACCACGCCACGCGCCTGCCCCAGTTGCAGCGCCGAACGCGCCCCCGCCGAGACGAAAGTTTCCTCCACGGCCGCCTCGTCGGGGCGGAAGCGGTCGATGAGCGCGTCGATATCCCGGTGCAGGTGCACCAACCGCTCGGCGAGGCTGAGTTCGACCGGCGGCATGATGGTGCCGCAGGCAACAAAGCTCAGCCGGTTGCCGCTGCTGTCCAGCACGCCCCAGCCACACCGCCTGAGACCCGGATCGATTCCGATGATTCGCACCATTTCGGCCATTCCCGAGCAATAGGACAAGCCGGCAAGCCTACCAAGCGCTTTGTGAACGAAACGGAAACATGCCGGTGTTCGGAGAATCGCAGCCGCCGGAACCCCGCATTAAGGAGCGCGCAAGGTTTTGCCCCACATGGTCGCTGCATCTATTGGGGACGCACAATGGAAACTCCGCCTTTGCCACCGGCCGCCTGGGGCCGGGTCTGGCGCCGCACCCTCGCAACCATGGCGATCTCCGCGATCGGCTCGCTGGTCCTCGCGCAGGTGCTGATGTTGACCCTCTCGCAGGGTCTCGATGCAGCCGGCGCCACCGCCTCGGTCATCCTGCCGCTGCTGCTCGGCGGGCCGATGTTGTTCTACATGCAGTTGCGTTCGCAGCAGTTGAGCGAAGCCAACCGGCGTCTCGAGGCCCTCGCCTCGACCGACTGGCTGACCGATTGCCTCAACCGGCGCGTCTTCACCAACGAGGTCGATGCCGTGCTGCAGGCCCGTGCCCCCGGGCACAATGCCCTGCTGGTTGTCGACGCCGACCATTTCAAGGCCATCAATGATCGCTTCGGCCACCATCGGGGCGACGAGGTGCTGCGCCTGATCGCCGATGGCATCAAGGCCAATGTCCGCGACTCCGATTTCGTCGGGCGGCTGGGCGGCGAGGAGTTCGGCATCTTCCTGCGCGATGTCGACGAGTCCGTAGCGAAACGCACCGCAGAACGCATCCGCGAGCATATCAATGCCCTCAGTGTGCAGTCGGATGGCTTCTCCCAGCGCCTGTCGGTCAGCATCGGCGGTGCTGCCGCCCAAGGCAGGCTGACCTTCGCCGAGCTGTTCCGCACCGCCGACCGCCGGCTCTACGAGGCCAAGCGCAACGGTCGCAACCAGCATCTGTTCGGCGAACCCGTCGGCGACGGCGACTCTGCCGCCATCGGCTGATCGGTAAAACCCGAAGCTTCGACGAGACCGGTTCGCAACCCTTCCGCCCTATCCTTCCCCAATGGAAAGGAGCGGGCCTTGGACCTCTCCCCGCGCGGCATGGGCCGCGTCTACCTCTGGACGATCCTGGGGACTGCGGCGTGCATTGCTGCAGCGCTTGTCGTCGATTCGTTCAATTTCCCCAACCTCACCGACGAGGCCCGGCTGCGCGCCATTCTGGTCGACATCCTGTTGCCCGCCGGGCTTGCTGCGCCATTGCTGTTCTTCTTCACCAGCAAGCTGCGCGATCTGGCGATCGCCCACCACCGCCTGACCGAGTTCGCCTCGATCGACGCCCTCACCGGGCTGCTCAACCGGGCGGCCTTCACCGCCGAAGTCGAGGCCCATCTCAGCTCCGCACGGGATCCGCGCCAGCAGCGCGGCGCACTGCTCGTCATCGATGCCGACAACTTCAAGGCCATCAATGACAGCTATGGCCACGACCAGGGCGACGAGGCCCTGCGGCTGATCGCCGGCGCCATCCGCGCCGTGCTGCGCAAGGCCGACCGAGTCGGTCGGCTCGGGGGCGAGGAATTCGGCGTCCTGCTCCCAGGCAGCACGCCGATCACCGCCGAGGCGGTGGCCGAACGCATCCGGCAGAACGTGCGGGCGATATCCTTCAGCCCGTCCGGCACGCCGCACCCCATCTCGGTGAGCATCGGCGGCGCCGTCTACGAGCAGCAGGTGCCCTACAACGAACTGTTCCGCCGCGCCGACCAGCAGCTCTATGTCGCCAAACAGAAAGGGCGCAACCGCGTCACGGTAGCGCCCATCCTCGATTCGAGGTCCAGTCCGGCGGTGGCGGCCTGACCGCTCAGGACGCCAGCCGCGCCGCGTCCTCGTCGCTCATCTCGAAATTGGCATAGACGTTCTGCACGTCGTCGTCGTCTTCGAGGATGCCGATCAGCTTCATCAGCGTCTCGCCCTTCTCGGCGTCGACCGGCACGTAGTTCTGCGGCTTGAAGATGAACTTGGCCGATTCCGGCTCGCCCAGGGCTTTCTGGAGCGCCGCGGCAACTTCCGACATCGCCTCGAACGAGGTGTAGATCCAGTGCCCTTCCTCGTCGCTCTCGACGTCGTCGGCGCCGGCCTCGATGGCGGCCTCCATCACCTTGTCGGCGCTGCCGGCCGACGCCGGATAGGCGATCTCGCCGACCCGGTCGAACATGAAGCCGACCGAATTGGTCTCGCCCAGCGCCCCGCCGTTCTTGGAAAAGGTCGAGCGGATGTTGGACGCGGTGCGGTTGCGGTTGTCGGTCAGCGCCTCGACGATCACCGCCACCCCGCCCGGACCATAGCCCTCGTAGCGGATTTCTTCGTAGTTCTCGCCTTCCGAGCCCGATGCCTTCTTGATGGCGCGCTCGATATTGTCGCGTGGCATCGACAGGGCGCGCGCATTGCTGACGGCGAGGCGCAAGCGCGAATTGAATGCCGGATCGGGCACGCCGAGCTTGGCCGCCACGGTGATTTCGCGGGCCAGCTTGGAAAAGACCTTGGAGCGCGCCGCATCGGACTTTCCCTTGCGGTGCATGATGTTCTTGGCATGCGAATGGCCGGCCATCGCCTCGTCCTTCAGAAAAGCCCAGGGAACGGCGGCCTTATAGAGGGGCCGCGCCGAAAATGGAAGGAGGCGACGCTCCGTGCGTCCATGGCCGCACTCGAGCCGGAATTTCAGCGCCAATTTCAACATAGTTCCGCATATCTGTCATCATGATCGACAATATGCCGCTCCTTTTTCGGTCCATTCAGGCTCGGTTCACCGACCGTCCCGTAGGTGGATGCACACCGGGCGACCGAAGCCACGCCCCCAATGGAGAACCACACCATGTCCCGCTATCGAGTTGCCGCGGCTGTTGCCGCTGCCGCCTTCATCTTGCTCTCCGCCGGCACCCAGGCCGCAAGCTTCCGCGATCCCGTGCTGCGCTCGGATGCTCGGGGAGACGTCCGCCGCCGAGGACCCGTTCCGGCCGCAGAGCAAGCCGAAGACCAAGACCTACACCTACGATCTCAGTTGCGAAGTCAGCGGTGAGTTCGGCAACGGCGCCCCCGCACTCAAGATGGTGAACACCGGCACCGAGACGATCCCGGCCGGCGCCATCATTGCGGTGACGTATCCGGACGGCACGAAGAAGAAGTTCACGACCTCATCCGAGATCAAGCCCGGAGGCGCCGTCAGCGTCATGGGCCCGCTCGGTGCGACACCGGAGAGCTTCCCCTGCGCAGCCTCGGCAACGAGTACGGGCCCCTCTCTCCCCGACGGTCCGGTGGGACCCGACGTCCCCACCGCGAACCCGAACCTTCCGCCCAAACTCGTGTGCGAATTCACCATCGTGGGCAAAGTCGTCACGATCATCTGGCAGAATATCGGCGGCTCGCCGGTCATGCCCGGCCAGTTCATCAGCGGAACCACATCGGGCGGCATTGGCATGACCGTCAGCCTCACCGACCCGATCGAACCTGGCGATGAGTTCAAGGTAACCCATGCCTGGGACAACTTCGACCCAGCCTGGTTCGACGGTGAAACCTGCAGCGCCAAGATCAAGAAATAGGGCCGGGTCCCCGTCTGCCGCTCGAGGAACATCCGGCAGCATTTGGGCCGGCGTTCCCCGACAGCGGGCCCTGGAACGTCGCCGGTGCTCGGACGGGCCGGCGCTGTCAACGCGACAGCGCCGGCCCGTTGCCGGTCTCGAAGGATCGCCGGAGGGTCGGAGCGCACGCGTCGGCCCCTTCGGCTCTACGCCCGCTCGAGCAGCGCTTTCAGGTTCTGCCCCTCTTCCGCCATATGCCTTTCCACGGCCTCGAACTCCCGGCGGTTGAGCCTGCGTCCCAGCGGACCGATCCCGTGCAGCCGGATCTCCGCCCGAAACAGGAAACCCTGACCTTGCGGCTCGAAGCCGAACGAGAGGCGCGGCAGGAAGAAACGGAACAACGGGTTCACCATGGTGAAGGCGAAGAACCGATCGGGGATGACCTCGACGATCCGGATCGTCTTGACCTGGCGCTGACCGCCAATGACTTCCTCGAAGTGGAACTCGTTGCCCACTGCCAGTCCCCGCCCGCGCCGCCACTCGAACTTCAGGTGGTCCGGGTGCCAGCGCGTGTAGTTGGCATCCATCCCCTCGAAGAACGCAAACCCGCGCTCGGCCGGCGCTTGGATCTGGATGCTGTCTTCGAACAGGAAATCGTAGAAGGAAAGAACACGCAGCATTCCCGCACCCACTTGCCGACGACAACCGTACAATAGTGTATGGAGCTGTGAGCGCAAGCGATTTGCATACAGGAGTGTATGGATGCCGAAAGGCAAGGCAGGGTCGGATCGCCTGACCCGCGACGACTGGGTTTCGGCCGGCATCGAAGCGCTGGAAGAAACGGGCTTCCTGTCGGTGCGGGCCGATGCCCTGGCCCGCCGGCTCGGCGTCTCCCGTGGCAGCTTCTACTGGCACTTCGCCGACGTCGCAGCCTTCGAGCAGGCATTGGTGGAACGCTGGCGCGACCTGGTCCTCGCCGCGCTCGATACCCCCCCGGCAGTCGACGAGACTCCTCTCGAGCGCTTCCGCACCATCATGTGGCGCTCGCTGCGGACGCAGCGCTCTCTCGAGGCCGCGTTTCGGGCCTGGGGCGCGGTCAATACCCGCATCCAGGTCGCGCTGCGGCGTGTCGACGCCAACCGCGAGGCCTACATGGCGCGCCTCATCGCCCGGCCGGATCGGACGCAGCCGGCCACGCTGGCGCGGGCACGCATCGCCTATTGGTCCTATCTGGGCCGAGCCGCCGGTGCCGAACTGACGGAAGCCGAGATCGAGGCCATCGTCGAAGCCCTGGTGGAACTTGTCGGTCCGTAGTCCGGTATCAGAACCCGGGCACCGCCTGGCTGAGCGTGCCGCCGACCCGCACCGGGAACAGGCGCGTCGCCAGGCCGGTCCGCGGATCGGTTTCGACGGCGACGCCGCACAGCGTCGCCTTCCCCTCGGCCGGGGTGAACCGCCCGTTCGGGATGCCGGTCAGGAACCGGTTGAGCGGCTCCTCGATATCCACCCCGATGATCGAATCGAAATCCCCGCACATGCCGGCATCCGCCATCAGCGCCGTCCCCTGCTTGAGGATGCGGTGGTCGGCGGTGGGAATATGGGTATGTGTCCCGACCACCAGGCTCGCCCGGCCGTCGAGAAAGAAGCCCATGGCCTGGATCTCCGAGGTCGCCTCGGTGTGGAAATCCACCACCACCGCGTCGGCCTGCTCGCCCAGCGGACAGGCGGCGATCGCCGCCTCGACGGCGCGGAACGGATCGTCGATCGGGTCCATGAACACCCGGCCCTGCGCGTTGACCACCAGCACCCGGTGCCCGGCCCGGCTTTCGTAGAGGTTGGCGCCCCGCCCCGGCGTGCCCGGCGGCAGGTTGATCGGTCTGAGCAGCGTCGGCTCGCGGGCGATATAGCTCAGCGTGTCGCGCTGGTCGAAGGCATGGTCGCCCAGCGTCACGACGTCGGCACCGGCCTCGCGGATCTCGCCGAAATGCCCCTCGGTCAGGCCGCGTCCGTGGCTCGCGTTCTCGCCATTGACGATGACGAAATCGAAGCGATGCCTCTCGATCAGCCCCGGCAGTCCATCGGCCACCCCGTCGCGCCCGGACTTGCCGACAACGTCCCCCAGAAACAGCAGTCTCACGTCGCTTGTGCCTTCCGGTCGAACTGGCGTACGCCCGCGTCGGTGACGATCATGTCGAGCGGCACGTCGTGCGCCTGGCGCGGGATATGGTCGACCTCCTGCAGCGCAAAGGCGAAGCCGATCAGCCGCGGGCGTTTGCTCAGCGCCGCCAGCGTCCGGTCGTAATAGCCCCCGCCATAGCCGAGCCGCGTCCCCGCGCTGTCGAACCCGAGCAGCGGCATCAGGATCACGTCCGGCGCGACCCGCGGGGCCTCGTCGTCCGGCGCGAGCGTGCCGAACCCCGCCTCGTAGAGCGGCGCACCCTCCTGCCAGAGCCTGAGTTCGAGCGGCTGCTCGTCGCCGAGCACCACCGGCAGGCAGACCGGCTGGCCGGCGTCCATCAGCTTCGCAATCAGCTCCTTGATGTCGAGTTCGTCACGGATCGGCCAGTAGCCGGCGACGGTCTCGCCCGTGGCGAGCGGCACGTCGCGCAGGAAATGCCCGATTGCCGCCCGCGACGCCTCGGTTCGCAGCGAATGGTGGAACTGCGCCCGCTTCCTGTGCGCCGCGCTGCGCAGCGCCGCCTTCGCCTCTTCGATCTTGTCGTCGCTCATCGGCGCTTTCTGGCGAATGATCAGGTGCCGCCGCGGCCGTGGGATACAGATCCTGGGAACCTACTTACGTAGGTGGGCGCCGTGTGTCCGAACCCACGGGTCCGGACGGGGACAGCTCCCTTAAGGATCAGTACGGCCCCAGGGAAATAAGATCCAGCACGCGCCGGGCAGCACGCCCAATATAGGGGCGTGCCCCGCGATCCGCAAAGCGGTTCTTTGCGTTTCACCCGCTCGCCCTGTGTCTGGGCCGGACCGAACGGGTGCGAGGACGTGGTCAATGGTGCTACGCGCCCTGCCCTGCCGCCCCCGTCTCGTCGATCGCCGTGGCGATGGCTTCCACCTTGCGGGCCGCTTCGTTCAGCCGCTTGGCGAGCTTGCGCTCCAGCTCCTCGGCCTCCTGCGTCAGGGCGTGTCCCGCCTCGGTCAGGTTGGCGACGTCCTGCTTGAGCAGTCCGATCCGGCGCTCCGCCTCCGCCAGTTCGTCGAGCACCGCGATACCGGCCATCACCGTCAGGCGGTTGTCGCCGATTTCGCCGAATGTGCCCTTGAACATGTCGATATGCCTGTTGAAGCGATCGGCGAGGTTCATCAGGTGCGTTTCCTGCCCCTCCTCGCAGGCCATGCGGTACTTGCGGCCATTGATGTCGACGGTGACCTCGGGCATCTCAGACCTCGTCCTTGGCCAGCACTTCGCGCACCGACTCCATCGCCACCACGAGCCGCCGCGCCACCTCGCCGGCACTGTCGTCGAGCCGCTTGGCCCTGGCGCTCGCCTTGTCGAGTTCGGCGGCGAGCTTGGCGCGCTCGTTGAGCAGCTTGTTGGTGTCGGCCTCGATGCGCGCATGCGCCCGCATCCGCCCGTTGAGGCTCCTGACGCTCGCCTCCAGCCGCGCAAAGGCACGCTCGAGCCGCGTGGCGGCCGCCTCGTACCCTTCTTCGACATTCGGCTCGGACACGCTCGCACTCCAAAAGAACCGGCGATTCCCGGCGCGACTATACCGCAAAGCCGGGCCTGTGCGACTGTCCGCCAGCGACTTTGGGTGACATTGACAGGTCAATCGAACCTGTTAAGCGTCAACCCGCCTCGGCAGGAGGGTTCGGGGCGCCCGGCATTGCGGGCCTTCCCACTCCCGAGCGAGAGCGTCACCCATGACCAGTTCTGCCCAAGCCAACGACATGGCCAATGCCATTCGTTCCCTGTCGATGGATGCGGTGGAAAAGGCCAATTCCGGCCACCCCGGACTGCCGATGGGCTGCGCGGACATCGCCACGGTACTGTTCACCAAGGTGATGAAGTTCGATCCTGCCGATCCCTGGTGGCCGGATCGCGACCGCTTCATCCTCTCGGCCGGCCACGGCTCCATGCTGCTCTACGCCTCGCTCTACCTGCTCGGCTACGAGGACATGACCATCGACCAGATCAGGCAGTTCCGCCAGCTTGGGTCGAAGTCCGCCGGCCATCCCGAATACCACTTCGCCGCCGGCATCGAGACCACCACCGGCCCGCTCGGCCAGGGCATCGCCAACTCGGTGGGCTTTGCCATCGCCGAGGCCAAGCTCGCTGCCGAGTTCGGCTCCGAACTCGTCGACCACATGACCTGGGTGCTCGCCGGCGACGGCTGCCTGATGGAAGGCATCAGCCAGGAAGCCATTTCCCTCGCCGGGCACCTCAAGCTGTCGAAGCTCTGTGTCATCTGGGACAACAACAACATCACCATCGACGGCGCCGTCTCGAACGCCGACTCGACCGACCAGATCGCCCGCTTCAAGGCCTGCGGCTGGCACACCGTCGAGATCGACGGCCATGACCAGCACGCCATCGAGAAGGCCCTCGTCGCCGCCAGGGCCTCCGACCGGCCGACGCTGGTGGCGGCCAGGACCACCATCGGCTACGGCGCCCCCAAGAAGGCCGGCAGCCATGCCGTGCACGGCTCCCCGCTCGGCGCGGAGGAACTGAAGGGCGCCAAGGAGAAGCTGGGCATCACCTACCCCGCCTTCGAGATTCCCGCCGAGACGCTGAACGCCTGGCGCGCTGCCGGCACCCGTTCGGCCAACGTCCGCGGCGCCTGGGCCGGTCGTCCCGCCGCCGCCCCCGCCGACCGGCGAGCCGAGTTCGAGCGGCGCCTCAAGGGCGAGCTGCCGGCGAACTGGGCCGCGACCATCGAGGCCTTCAAGTCGAAGCTCGTCGCCGACAAGCCCAAGGTCGCCTCGCGCAAGGCCAGCCAGATGGCGCTCGAAGTGATCAACAAGGTGCTGCCCGAGACCATCGGCGGTTCGGCCGACCTGACCGGCTCGAACCTCACCAACACCCCCGAGACCCTGCCCTTTACCGCCGCCGACCGCACCGGCCGCTACATGCGCTACGGCATCCGCGAGCACGAGATGGCGGCGGCCATGAACGGCATCGCGCTGCACAAGGGCTTCATCCCCTATGGCGGCACGTTCCTCGTCTTCACCGATTACGCCCGCCCCGCCATCCGCCTCTCGGCCATCATGGAGCAGAAGGTCATCTACGTGATGACCCACGATTCCATCGGGCTGGGCGAGGACGGCCCGACGCACCAGCCGGTCGAGCATCTCTCGACCCTGCGCGCCATCCCCGGCCTGCTCGTCTTCCGCCCGGCCGATGCGGTCGAAACCCTCGAGTGCTGGCAACTGGCGATCGAGGCCGACAAGCCCTCGATCCTCGCGCTTTCGCGCCAGAACCTGCCGGCGCTCCGCACCGAGCCGGTCGCCGGCAACCCCTCGGCGAAAGGCGCCTATGTCATTGCCGGCGACAAGGATGCCGACGCCGTGATCTTCGCCACCGGCTCCGAGGTCGCGATCGCCGTCGCCGCCCTGCCGCTGCTCGCCGAGAAGGGCATTTCCGCCAAGGTCGTTTCGGTACCGTCCCTGGAGCTGTTCGCGGCCCAGTCCGACGCCTACCGCGCCCAGGTGATCGGCAAGCCCAAGGCAAAGGTCGCGGTCGAGGCCGGCATCGAGATGAGCTGGCTCAGGCTGCTTGGCGACAAGGGGCGCTTCGTCGGCATGCATTCGTTCGGCGCCAGCGCGCCGGCCGAGGCGCTCTACGAGCACTTTGGCATTACGCCCAAAGCGATTGTTGAAGCCGTCATGGCGCAGTTGTAAGAGACCGCGCCCACTCCTCCCCCTGAAGTCTCAAGGAGCCATCATGGCTGTACGCGTCGCAATCAATGGCTTCGGCCGCATCGGCCGCAATATCCTCCGCGCCATCGTCGAGAGCGGCCGCAGCGACATCGAAGTCGTTGCCGTCAACGATCTCGGCCCGGTCGAGACCAACGCCCACCTGCTGCGATACGATAGCGTGCACGGCCGCTTCCCGCATGAGGTCACCGTCGCCGGCGACGTCGTCACCGCCGGCAACCAGACCTTCAAGGTCACCGCGGTCAAGAACCCCGCCGAGCTGCCGCACCGGGAGCTTGGTGTCGACATCGTGCTCGAGTGCACCGGTATTTTCACCTCGAGGGAAAAGGCCTCGGCCCACCTCGCGGCCGGCGCCCGCAAGGTCATCGTCTCGGCGCCTGCCGACGGCGCCGACCTGACGGTGGTCTATGGCATCAACCAGGACAAGCTGGGCAAGGAGCACGTCGTCATCTCGAACGGCTCGTGCACCACCAACTGCCTCGCGCCGATGGCCATGGTGGTGCACAACCTTGTCGGCATCGAGAAGGGAATGATGACCACCATCCATTCCTATACCGGTGACCAGCCGACCCTCGACACCATGCACAAGGACCTCTATCGCGCCCGTGCCGCCGCGCTCAGCCAGATCCCGACCTCGACCGGCGCCGCCAAGGCCATCGGCCTGGTGCTGCCCGAGCTCAAGGGCAAGCTCGACGGCATCTCGATCCGCGTCCCGACCCCGAACGTGTCCCTCGTCGACCTCAAGTTCGTCGCCGGGCGCGCCACCACCGTCGAGGAAGTCAACGCGGCCCTCATCGCCGCCTCGGAGGGCCCGCTCAAGGGCGTGATGACCTACACCCGCCACCCGCTGGTCTCCTCCGATCTCAACCACGATCCGCACTCGGCAACCATCCTCATCGACCAGACCAGGGTGATGGACGGCAACTTCGTCAACATCCTCGGCTGGTACGACAACGAGTGGGGCTTCTCGAACCGCATGTGCGACGTCACGGCCGTTCTCGCCGCCACCCTCTGAACCGCGCCGGGATTCCTGTTTCGAGCCCCGGCCCTCGCGCCGGGGCTCTCGGTCTTCTGCGGCTGTCAACGCGCGTTAACCTCTTGGTCGCCGGAGCGTCATGTCGACATGGCATGCTGGGGGCATTTGGAACGCGACTCGGGGCGCTGAGGTGCGCGACGTCGAACGGCTTCTCACGGCAGGCAGTATCGCGGGCAGCATCCTCGCCGGGCTGCGCCACGAGCCGCACTGGTTCCTGCTCCTGGCGGCCGGCTTCGGCCTCTACCTCGTGATCGCGGACCGCGCCCTGCGCCGGCGCATCGGGCCGAGAGCCTGGCCCAGCGAAGGCTTTGCCCGCTTCACCTTCAACACCAACCTGTACTTCACCGTCCGCAACCTGCTGCTGGGTGCGGCGCTCTTCGCCGTCGCCGGCAGCATCGCCGGCCTCTTCGGCCCGTGAGACAACGCGTGCTGTTGCCCCCGCCGCAATCCTTGCTATAGCAGCGTCACGGCACACTCGTTCAGGCGGATCCCAGGATGGCGGCGTTCAAGACCCTCGACGACCTCGACTTCACCGGCAAGCGCGTCCTGGTGCGCGCCGACCTCAACGTCCCCGTCGCCGACGGCAGGGTCACCGATGCCACCCGCATCGAGCGGCTGATCCCGACGCTGCGCGAGATCGTCAAGGTCGACGGCAAGGCCATCATCCTCTCCCATTTCGGCCGCCCCAAGGGCAAGGTCGACCCCGAGTTCTCACTTGAGCAGGTGGTCCCCGCCGTGGTCGAGGCCCTCGGCCATCCGGTCGGCTTCATCGCCACCGACTGGACCGACGTCACCCGGGTGCGGCAGGCCATCGACGAGGCGCCCCCCGGCTCGGTGCTGGTGCTGGAGAACACCCGCTTCCATCCCGGCGAGGAAAAGAACGATCCGGAACTGGCGCAACGCATGGCTTCGCTCGGCGAGCTCTACGTCAACGACGCCTTCTCGGCCGCGCATCGCGCCCACGCCTCGACCGAAGCCGTCGCGCGCCTCCTGCCCTCGGCTGCCGGCCTCGCCATGCAGGAGGAACTGATCGCCCTCGAGAAGGGTCTCGGCAATCCGCAGCGCCCGGTCATCGCCATCGTCGGCGGTGCCAAGGTCTCGACCAAGCTCGAGTTGCTCGGCAACCTGATCGGCAAGGTCGATGCGCTGGTCATCGGCGGCGCCATGGCCAATACCTTCCTGCATGCCGGTGGCCTCGGGGTCGGCAAGTCGCTCGCCGAGAAGGACCTCGCCGAGACCGCCAACACCATTCGCGACAAGGCCGATGCGGCCCATTGCGCCATCATCCTGCCCATCGACGCCACGGTCGCCTGGCACTTCGAGGCCAATGCCCCGCATCGCTTCTACGGCGCCGATGCCATCGATCCGGACGGCATGATCCTCGATGTCGGACCCGGCTCGATCGAGCGGATCAAGGGCGTCATCGACGAGGCGAGGACGATCGTCTGGAACGGTCCGCTCGGCGCCTTCGAGATGACGCCGTTCGATCAGGGTACGGTCGAGATCGCCCGATACGTCGCAGCGCGCACCAAGGCCGGCAAGCTGGTGTCGGTCGCCGGTGGCGGCGACACCGTCGCGGCCCTCGCCAATGCCGGGGTCAAGGACGAGTTCACCTACGTCTCCACCGCCGGCGGCGCCTTCCTCGAATGGATGGAAGGCAAGGCCCTGCCCGGCGTCGAGGCGCTCAGGGGGTGAGGCTGAACACGATTCGCGCTGATATCTATCACTGCTAGATATCAGCCGACGGAGGCGCGGGTGCGCACCACGAAAGCAAAGGTCTTCTGGTCGGGCCGCTCGCAGGCTGTCCGGTTGCCGAAGGAGTTCCGTATCGCGGACGATGTCGCGGAGGTCGAAATCCACCGCAAGGGAAATCTCCTTATTATGGAGTTGCCTGCCCAAGAGGCCCGGTTTACGGACGAATGGGCTTGGCTCGAGAACCTCGAGCCACTCGATCCTGACGTGATTGCGGCAGCCGATGATGACGAAGGAGCGTTCGAGGATCGCCCCGAAAGAGACGCCCTCTTCCAGTGAAGTATCTGCTCGACACGAACGCGGTTATTGCCTTGCTTGGCGGCAACTCTCTCGTGCAGCAGCACCTGCGCCGTGTGCCGGCGTCGGACACCGCACTGTCGTCGCGCGTGATGCACGAACTGTACTTCGGTGCCTGCAAGGGCGTCCGTACCAATGAGACTCTGCGCAACTACGGCCAACTCCGTTTTGCGATCGTGCCTTTCACCGTTCACCCGCAACACCCGCGAGTTCCTCCGGGTCGATGAGCTGCGCGTCGAGAACTGGGAGGCCTGAGCCTCCGCCCTTCGTCTGATACCTGAACGTCCAATCGACCCCCGCCAGCCGCTGCGGCATTGTCCGGCCACTGCAACCGGAGACCGCTCCCGCCATGGCCTCGCTCAATGCCATCGCCCGAAAGCTCGTGACCCGCGGCCAGGGCATTCTCGCCGCCGATGAATCGGAAGGCACCATCGCAAGCGATTCGCGCTGATCGGCCTGCCGGTCACGCTCGAATCCCGTCGCGACTATCGCGAGATGCTGTTCCGCGCGAGCGAGGCGATGAGCAAGTACATCTCCGGCGTCATCCTCACCGAGGAGACGCTGGAGCAGAGCGCGCGACGGTACCCCGTTCCGGCAGCTCTTTGCCGAAGCCGACGTCATCCCGGGCATCAAGGTCGATCGCGGCGCTTTCCCGATGCCGGGCAGCAGGGACGAGAAGATCACCGAGGGCCTCGACGGCCTGCGCCAGCGGCTGAAGCACTATGCCGGCCTCGGCGCAGGCTTCGCCAAGTGGCGCGGCGTCATCGCCATCACCAGCTACGCCCCGTCGCGCAACGGCATCCGCGCCAACGCCCATGTGCTCGCCCGCTATGCCATGTACTGCCAGGAGGCCGGCATCGTCCCCGTCGTCGAGCCCGAGGTGCTGGCTGACGGCGAGCCGGGCGATCACTCCATCCAGCGCTGCGAGGAAGTCACCGCCGAAACCCTCGAGGCGGTCTTCAAGGAGCTGCGCCTCGCCGGCGTCGATCTTTCCGGCATGCTGCTCAAGCCCAACATGGTAACCCCCGGGCTCCGCTCGCGCGATCGCGTCGGCGTCGAGGAAGTCGCCCAGCGCACCGTCGACACGCTGCGCGCCTGCGTGCCGGCAGCGGTTCCCGGCATTGCCTTCCTCTCCGGCGGCCAGTCCGACGAGGAGGCAACGGCTCATCTCAGTGCCATGAACCGGATCCCGAACCTCCCCTGGGCGCTGACCTTCTCGTACGGCCGGGCGCTGCAGACCTCGGCGCTCGTCACCTGGGACGGCAAGGACGAGAACGTCGCCGCCGCCCAGCGCGCCTTCGCCCATCGCGCCCGCATGAACTCGCTCGCCGCCCTCGGCGAGTGGCGGCCCGAGCTCGACCTCGCCGCCTGATTTTCCTGACGTCTTCCCGACGACTGGGGCGCGGTTTCGGCCGCGCCCGCTTTTTTCGTCCACGCCACGGCCGGTCACCCTGCCGCCAGAATCCGCCTCCACATCGGCGGCGCCATCGCTATAACAGCCGCATGACCGCCGAACTCTTCCTCATCGCCCCGCCGGGCGCGACGCCCGAACCGATCAATGCCGCCATCCGCACTGTCGCGGCCCGCGCCGAAATCGCCGCGCTGCTGCTGCCGCGCCGGGATCTCGCCGAGAACGCCTACAAGAGCCTTGTCCGGACCGTGGTACCGGTGGCCCAGGCCGCCGGCATCGCGGTGCTGATCGAGGGCGAGCCCGGACTGGTGCGGACCCTGGGAGCCGACGGCCTGCACGTCACCGGCGGCATCGCGGCGGTGCGCGAGGCCGTCGCCGCGCTCAAGCCCGATCTGATCGTCGGGGCCGTGGCGGTCGAGACCCGCGACGACGCCATGCTCAAGGGCGAGGCCGGGATCGACTACATCCTATTTGGGCCGCTTTCCGGCGCCATCAGTGAGTCGCAGCGCGAGATGGCGCGCTGGTGGGCCGAAACCATGGAAATCCCGAGCGTGCTGAGCGATCCCGGCGCCGGCATCGAGCGCTACGATGCGGAAGGCTGCGAGTTCGTCGGCCTCCCCCTGTCCGCCGCTGGAGCGCAGCCGTGAACGGCAGGCTGCCGGCGCTGCTGCTGCCCGCGCTGCTGCTGGCGTCCACCGGGTTCGCCCAGCAGGACCAGGGCGTGGAGGATCTGCGCCCCGAGAACCAGCGCTTCGACAATCTCGGCATGGTGGAACTCCCCATCGGACCGGTACCGAACGAGTTGCTGCAGCCCGGCGATACCCAGGCCGAGGTGATCAGCGGCCAGATCTTCGGCCCCCGCATCGACGAGGCCTACGGTGCCTACCAGCGCGGCTACTATCTCACCGCCCTCGATCTCGCCCTGCCGCGCGCCGAGCAGGGGGATCGCTTCGCCCAGACGCTGATCGCCGAGATCTACGCCAAGGGGCTCGGCGTGACCCAGGATCTGGCCAAGGCGGCCGGCTGGTATCGGCTGGCCAGCCGGGCCGGCGATCCGCTCGCCACCTTCGAACTGGCGCTGTTCTACAACGAGGGCCGGGGCGTGCCGAAGGACCGCAAGGCGGCCGCCGATCTGTTCCGCACGGCGGCGGCGGCCGGCAACACGCTGGCCAAGTACAATCTGGGCCTGCTGCACGTCGAGGGCGTCTACGCCGAACCCAGCCTCACCAAGGCCGCCGCGCTGCTGCGCGAAGCCGCTGAATCCGGCATCGCCGAGGCGCGCTACGATTATGCCGGGATGCTGATGGAGGGCGCCGGCGTCGCACCCGACCCGGCCGGCGCCGCCGAGCAGTTCCGGCTTGCGGCCGAGGATGGCCTGGTTGCCGCGCAGATCGACTACGCCACGCTGCTCTATCTGGGGCGCGGCGTGCCGCAGGATCGCACTGCGGCCGCCGCCTGGTACCAGCGGGCTGCGCAGTCGGGCAGCGCCGTGGCGCAGAATCGCTATGCCAAGCTGCTCGCCGTCGGCGAGGGGGTCGCCGCCGATCTCGATACGGCCGCCATGTGGCGGGCGCTGGCGCGCCGGCAGGGGCTCACCGATCCGCAACTCGACAAGCTGCTGGCTGCACTCGCTCCCGAGCGTCTCGCCATCGCCGAGGAACGCGCTCGCTTCTGGCCTTCGGCACCACCGACCGCGGTGGCCGACAATTCCGCCGTGCTCGCCCCTGTGCCGGCAACGCCCTTGAACTGAGCGGCGATCTCGGGCAAAAGGCGGCCCTTCCCTCTCTCCTTGTCATCTGCGCGGAGTCCTCCCCGTCATGCGCTCTGCGCTTCTGAACGTCATGGTCCAGGCCGCCACCAAGGCGGGCCGCTCGCTGGTCAAGGATTTCGGCGAGGTCGAGAACCTGCAGGTCTCGGTCAAGGGCCCGGCCGACTTCGTGTCCAACGCCGATCGCCGTGCCGAGGAAATCTGTTTCGAGGAGCTGAAGAAGGCCCGGCCGACCTATTCCTTCCTCGGCGAGGAGGGCGGCGAGGTCGCGGGCTCGGACGGCCAGCACCGCTGGATCTGCGATCCGCTCGACGGCACCACCAATTTCCTCCACGGCATTCCGATGTTCGCCTGCGCCATCGCGCTCGAGCGCGCCGGAGAGATCGTCGCCGCGGTGATCTACAATCCGGTGATGGACGAGTTGTTCACCGCCGAAAAGGGCGGTGGCGCCTGGCTCAACGACCGCAAGCGCCTCCGGGTGGCTGGCCGCAAGCACCTTGCCGACGCGGTGATCGTCACCGGCATCAATTCGCAGGGCCGCGCCCTCGATGTGCTGCAGCTGAAGCAACTGGCGCAGGTCACCCCGGCAGTTGCCGGCATCCGCCGCACCGGCTCTGCCTCGACCGACCTCGCCTGGCTCGCCGCGGGCCGCTTCGATGGCTACTGGGAAGCCGGCCTCAAGCCCTGGGACGTCGCCCCGGGCCTGCTGCTGCTGCGCGAGGCCGGCGGCACCATGACCGACTATGCCGGGACCACCGGCTCGGTCTGGAACGGCCAGGTGATCGCCGGCAACGAGACGATCCAGGGCCAGCTGCTGAAGATCGTCAAGGCGGTCGGCTGAGTGCTGCCGGGCGTCCACGATCGCGCCGCATTACCGGGATTTCATGGGGTTAACCGGCGGCCGGGGTCGCCGGACGTTGCGCACTTCGACCAAAGCGCAATAATGTCTCGCCGAATTCGACCGAGATAGGGCAGCGACATGTCGCAGACTTACGACCCGTACCGCTTGGCCACACCCGGACTCTATCTGGTCAAGGTCATCATCTTCCTGGTGCTGGTGGCGTTCGTCGCGGCCATCCTGTTCAACCAGCTGCTGATCTTTTTCTGGGCCAATCCCTTCATCAACAGCCTGATCCTGCTGACCCTCGCCATCGGCATCGTCCTCAGCTTCATGCAGGTGATCCGGCTGTTTCCCGAGATCAACTGGGTCAACTCCCTGCAGGAGGGTCGCATGCCCGCGACCCAGCCGCGACTGCTCGCTCCCGTCGCGAACCTGCTGCGCGACCGGCTGGGTGAAGCCATGATCACGCCCTCCTCGATGCGCTCGATCCTCGATTCGGTGGGCAACCGGCTCGATGAAGCCAAGGACACGTCGCGCTACCTGACCGGCCTGCTGGTCTTTCTGGGGCTGCTCGGCACCTTCTACGGCCTGCTCGAGACCGTGACGCACGTCGCCTCGACCATCCAGGCGCTCGATGCCACCTCCGGCGATACGGCGAGCCTGTTCTCCAATCTCAAGGAGGGCCTGGCCGCACCGCTCAGCGGCATGGGCACCGCCTTTTCCGCCTCGCTGCTCGGCCTCTCCGGCTCGTTGATCCTGGGGTTTCTCGACCTGCAGGCCAGCCAGGCGCAGAACGCCTTCTATACCGACCTCGAGGACTGGATGACCTCGATGACCGAACTCGACCACCCTGTCACCCAGATGCAGGCGAGCGGCCTCGGAGTCTCGAGCGACGAGATGTCCGCCATGCTCGCCCAGTTCGGCTCGACGCTGCAGAATTCCAGCTCCTCCCAGAATGCCATTCGCGCCATGGCCGAACTGGCCCGCGGCATCGACGGCCTCGTCAAGCACATCAAGGCCGAGCAGGAGGACCTGCGCGGCCACATCATCCAGCAGGGCGAGACCAACAAGAAGCTGCAGCTGCTGATGGAAGCCATGATGCGCGAGGCCGAGTCCGAAAAGCGCGAGGCCGACAAGCGGACCAGCTGACGCTCGCCGCGCGAAAGGACCGCCCATGGCCATCTCGACCCGTTCCCGCCGTTCCCAGGTCACCAACTACTGGCCCGGCTTCGTCGACGCGCTCTCGAGCCTGCTGCTCGTCATCATCTTCCTGCTCTCGCTGTTCATGCTGAGCCAGTTCTTCCTCGGCCAGGAGATCAGCGGCAAGGACGATGCGATGACCCGGCTCAACGCCCAGATCGCCGAACTGACGGAACTGCTGCAGCTCGAGAAGGCCGGCTCGGACGACCTCACGACCACCATCGCCACCCTGCAGGCGACGCTCAGCACCGCCACCTCCGAGCGCGACCGGCTCGCCGCGCAGGTCGCCGGCTTCGGCATTGGCGGTGACGGCAAGGATGCGCAGATCGCCGAGCTCAACTCGGAGCTGCAGGCCCAGCAGGATCTGTCGCGCGATGCTGCGGCCCAGGTGGCGCTGCTCAACCAGCAGCTGGCGGCGCTGCGCACCCAGATCGCCGCCCTCGAGGAGGCGCTGCAGGCCTCCGAGGTCAAGGAGGTCGACAACCGCACCCAGATCGCCGACCTCGGCCGCCGCCTCAACCTGGCGCTGGCGCAGCGCGTCCAGGACCTGAGCCGCTACCGCTCCGACTTCTTCGGCAAGCTGCGCCAGGTGCTCGAGGGCCGGGCCGACGTGCGCGTCGTCGGCGACCGCTTCGTGTTCCAGTCCGAAGTGCTGTTCGGGGCCGGCCAGGCCGCCATCTCGGCCGCCGGCGAGACCGAACTGGGCAAGCTCGCCAGCGCCATCACCGAGTTGCAGGCCCAGATCCCCGCCGACGTGAACTGGGTGCTGCGCATCGACGGCCATACCGACAAGCGGCCGATCAGCACCGCCCAGTTCCCCTCCAACTGGGAACTCTCCGCAGCCCGCGCCATCGCCGTCACCAAGTACTTTGTCGAGCAGGGCATCCCCGCCCAGCACCTGGTCGCCGCCGGCTTCGGCGACAGCCGCCCGATCGATGCCGGCGACACCGAGGAAGCCTTCGCCCGCAACCGCCGCATCGAGTTCAAGCTGACCGACGGATGACTGCGTTCGTCACCCGCTGATGGCCTGATCGCTGCCGCCCTCGATCAGTTCCATCGGCCAGACCCGGTGCACGATGCCCTGCGGATAGACTTCGGCATAGGCCGGCATCGAGGCCAGCAGCGATTCGCCCAGCGCGATGCCGAGGTCGCGCAGCGACATGCGGAAGCAGGTCAGCGGCGGCGAAAGGAAGCGCGACAGCGGCGATTCGCGGAAGGCGATGACCGCAATGTCGCGCCCCGGGCTGAGCCCGGCTTCGTTGAGGCGGCGGTAGAAGCCGATCGCCATCAGTTCGTAGATCAGCACCACGGCCGTCGCCGGCTCCGCCATGGTCAGCAACTCGTGGGCCGCCTGGTAGCCGCCCTGCTCCGAAGAGGCGACGCGGATCACCAGCCCGGGTTCGAACGGGATGCCATGCCGCCCCAGCGCTGCCCGGTAGGCATCGAGGAACACAAAGCCGAGGTTGATGTCGTTGCTCGGCACGCACACCGCGACACGCCGGTGTCCCCTGGCGACAAGTCGGTCGACGGCCCGGTGCGCCACGCCTTCGAAGTCGAGGTCGATCCACGGATGGTCGCCCGGCGTCGCCGAACGGCCCAGCGCGATGAACGGTATGCGCGCCTTGTTGAGCAGCTCGATGCGCTCGTCCTTGCGGCGCGTCGCCGAGATGATCAGCGCATCGACGAGGCGGCGCGCCACCATGCGGCGCAGGTACTGGGTCGGATCCTCGTCGGTGGCGCAGGGCAGGACGACCAGATCGAGGTGGTGGCGGCTGAGCACCGTCTGCACGCCGTCGAACACGCCAAGGAAGAAGTTGTCGGGGTTGCCCGCCGTGTCGAAGCCGGACTCGACCATGAAGCCGATGGCATTCGTGGTCCCCTGCCTGAGGCTGCGTCCGGACTGGTTCGGCACGTAGCCCAGCTCCGCAGCGGCCTCCAGCACACGCTTGCGGGTCTCCTCGTTGACGTCCGGACGACCGTTCAGGGCGCGCGAGACGGTACCGATCGAGATGTTGAGCTGGTCGGCTAGCTGCCGGATTCCCTTCACTTTTCGGCCCTCCTCCGGCCGGTTGTCCGGCGCTTCCGTAAACGATTTCGGAACACTCTTGACACGGAAGTACCTGCGATTATAGCGTCGTAAACGTTTACGGGGCCATGCGGGCAAGATCGCGACAATGCGACGCCGCCGGCAGCGTGCAAGGGGGGAAGCCGTGCAATATCGTGCCGTTCTGGCCGGGTGCGGAGCTATGTCCAGGGGCTGGCTCAAGGCGATTGCCGAGACGCCGGCGCTGCGCGGGCGCATCAGCGTGGTCGGGCTCAACGACATCGACCCCAATGCCGCCCACCACCTCGCGATGGAGTTCGGCCTCACCCATGCGGCGATCGAGCCCGATCTCGAGGCCCTGCTGGCCGGCACGCGGCCCGATCTGGTGTTCGACATCGTGGTGCCGCAGGCGCGGCACGCCGTAGTCTCGACGGCGTTGCGCCACGGCTGCCACGTGCTCTCCGAAAAGCCGATGGCGACGAGTCTGGAGGATGGCCGCGACCTGATCGCGAGGGCTGCAGCGGCCGGCCGGGTGCATGCGGTGGTGCAGAACCGCCGCTTCAATGCCGGGGTCCGCCGCATCCGGCAGACCCTCGAGTCCGGCGTGCTCGGGAGCCTCAACGCGGTCCATTGCGATTTCTTCGTCGGTGCCCATTTCGGCGGCTTCCGCGAAGCGATGGAGCACGTGCTGCTGGTCGACATGGCGATCCACACGCTCGATGCGGCGCGCTTCATTTCCGGCAAGACGCCGCTGGCGGTCTACTGTCACGAGACCAACCCGGCCAGTTCCTGGTACGCGCATGGTTCGGTCGCCAACGCGATCTTCGAATTCTCCGATGGCGTGGTCTTCACCTATCGCGGATCGTGGAGCGCCGAGGGCGCCAATACCAGCTGGGACTCCGCCTGGCGCATCGTCGGATCGCGGGGCACGCTGCTGTGGGACGGAGCGGACGCGTTCTCTGCCCATGTCGTCTCCGGCACACAGGGGTTCTTTCACCCGCTCGCGGCCATCGAGGTCGCCCCGCCCGCCGACGCCGCACAGACCCACGGCCACGCCAGCGTGCTGCTCGACTTCCTCGACAGCATCGAAGCCGGACGCCAGCCCGAAACCGTCGGCGCCGACAACATCAACAGTCTCGCCATGGTGTTTGCCGCCATCGAGAGCGCACGCACCCGGCAACGTATCGAAATCACCGCCTGAAGGACATCGACTTGAGCAACCCAGCCAAAGCCATCCGCATCGGTACCATGATCTCGGCGAGTTCGGGCATGGCGGCGCAGAACATCGCCCGCATCGTCGATCTCGGCTTCGAGAGCTTCGAGCCGTTCTTCTGGCAGACCACCGGCGGCCAGGATCTCGCCGAACTCGGCAAGCGCTGTCGCGACGCCATCGGCGGGCGCGACATCACCATCTCGACCATCGGCATGTTCGGCAATCCGCTCGAGGGCCAGGACATGGACCTGCAGACGCTGCAAGGCTGGAAGGACTGCATCGACAATGCCCACCACTTCGGCGCCACCTGCGTCGCCGGCTTCACCGGGCGGGTGCGAGGCAAGCCCCTGCCGGACAGCCTGCCGCGCTATCGCGAGGTCTGGTCCGAACTGGCGCGGCGCGCCGCCGACAAGGGTGTGAAGATCGCCTTCGAGAACTGCGCCATGGACGGCAACTGGCAGACCGGCGACTGGAACATCGCCCACAATCCCGACGCCTGGGAGCTGATCTTCAACGAAACGCCCCACGACAATATCGGCCTCGAGTGGGAGCCGTGCCATCAGCTCGTCTACCTCATCGATCCGCTGCCACAGGTCCGCAAGTGGGCCCACAAGTTCTTCCACGTGCACGGCAAGGACGCGACCGTGCGCTGGGAGGTGATCCGCGAGCACGGCATCTTCGGCAAGCACAAGTTCGTGTTCATGCGCACGCCCGGCTTCGGTGACAGCAACTGGACCGACATCATCTCCGAACTCCGGCTCGCCGGCTGGTCGGGCTCGATCGACATCGAGGGCTGGCACGATCCGGTCTATCGCGGCGAGCTCGAGATCACCGGGCAGGTGCGCGCCCTCGAATATCTCAGGAACTGCCGCGGAGGAGACTTCGTCGACGTCGCGGGCTAGTGGCCGAGGCTGACAGGGAGGTCCGCCAAGGCGTCATCATCGGCACTTTGCCGTAAGGGAGGATTTAGCATGATATCTCGCAGACTGACCCTGCTCGGGGCGCTGGCCATGGCCACCGTCTCCACCCTCACTCTGCCGGCCCTCGCCGAGCCGGTGAAACTCACCATCTGGGGGCTGGACGGCGACAACGGACTGATTCCGGCGCTGGCCAAGGAGTTCGACGACAACAACGACGACATCGTCGTTGAATTCCGCGCCATTGCCTTCGACGAACTGGTCAACGAGGCCCTCAAGGCCTTCGCCACCAACCAGGCGCCGGACATCATCTGCCTCGACAATCCGGATTTCGCCCTGTTTTCCTCGCGTGGCGCCATGCTCGACATCACCGACCGGGTGGCCGCGTCCAGCGTCATCAAGACCGACCTCTATTATGGCGGCCCGCTGGCCTCGGCCATGTGGGACGGCAAGCTCTACGGCGTGCCCAAGGCCACCAACACCATTGCGCTGTTCTACAACAAGGATCTGTTCGCCAAGGCCGGCATCGCGGAACCCCCCACCACCTGGGACCCGCTGGTCGACGCTGCGCGCAAGCTCAACGATCCGGCCAGCAACGTCTATGGCATCACCTGGTCGGCCCGCGCCAACGAGGAGGGCACGTTCCAGTTCCTGCCCTGGATCCAGATGGGCGGCGGCAGCTTCAAGGAAGTGAACACCCCGGGCGCCGTCAAGGCACTGGAAGTGTGGAAGACCATGCTGGACGAGAAGCTGGGGTCGCAGGACGTCCTCAGCCAGGGACAGTGGGATTCGACCGGCACGTTCAACGCCGGCAATGCCGCCATGGCCATCTCGGGGCCGTGGGAACTGGGCCGCATGGCCGCCGACGCCAAGTTCGACTGGGGTGTCGCCCTGCTCCCCACCGAGACCGAAGGCGGCCCGCGTTCGTCGGCCATGGGTGACTTCAACTGGGGCATCTTTGCCGCCACCCAGCACCCCGACGAGTCGTTCCGCGCCATCGAGTACTTCGTGTCGCAGAGCGAGCGCCTGTTCCCCGAATTCTCGAACATCCCTCCGCGCGGCGATATCCCGCTGCCCTCGACCGGCGATGCCAGGAAGGATGCCGCGCTCGCGGTGTTCCAGGAGCAGCTGAAATACGCCCAGCCGCGTGGTCCGCATCCGGAATGGCAGAAGATCTCCAAGGCGATCTATGATGCCGTCCAGGCCGCAATGACGGGCCAGATGTCGCCCAAGGCCGCTCTCGACCAGGCCCAGGCGACGATCAAGGGCATCGTCGGCTGACCGACCGGACTTCAGAACCAGCGCCCGGCCGGCCACTCCGGCCGGGCCTCCGACACCTGGTGGGATGGACATGAATCGACTTGTGCGCAGCGTGCGGGACGGAACCGGGTTCGACATCCTGCTGATCGGCGCCGCCCTGCTCTTCCTGATCGCGTTCGCAGGCGTGCCGCTGGTCTACAACGTGCTGATGAGCTTCCAGCAGGTCGACATGTTCAACCTGGGCACCTTCTTTCGGCCGCTCGTCGGATTGTCCAACTATGCCGCGGTGGTGGCGCAGCCGGAATTCTGGCTGGTGGCGCGGAACACGCTGCTGTTCGTCGTCGGTTCGATCGGCGGCCAGTTCGTTCTCGGCTTCGGCCTCGCGCTGTTCTTTGCGCGGGATTTTCCGGGCGCGGCAACGATCCGGGGCTTGTTTCTCGTGTCCTGGGTCATGCCCGGCCTCGTCGTCGGGGCCATCTGGGGCTGGATCCTCGCCGGCGATTTCGGCGTCCTCAACTACATGCTGCGCCAGCTGGGGATCATCGAGGCCAACATCTTCTGGAAGTCCGATCCGAGCTTCGCCCTCTGGGCCGTCATCATCGCCAATATCTGGCTTGGCCTCGCCTTCAACATGCTGCTGCTCTCGGTGGGTCTGCACGGCATTCCGCGCGAGCTCTACGAGGCGGCCCGGGTCGATGGTGCCAATGCCTGGCAACGCTTCTGGCACATCACGCTGCCGGTGATGCGCTCGACCATCGGCGCGGTGCTGTCGCTCGGCTTGATCGCGACGCTGCAGCAGTTCGATCTGTTTCCGGCCATTACCGAGGGCGGCCCGGCCAATTCCTCGATGGTGTCGCAGTACTGGGCCTGGCAGGCCTCGTTCAAGCTCTACGATTTCGCCAAGGGGGCGACGATATCGGTCATGATGCTGGTCCTCGTGCTGCTCGCCTCGGTCGTCTACGTGCGCTCCACCCGGCACGAGGTGCGCGGATGAGCACGCGGGACTGGAAGGAGTGGGGCCTGCTGGCCATCGCACTGGCGCTGGCGGCAGTCTACCTGTTCCCGCTCTACTGGATGTATGTCACCAGCCTCAAGAACTCGACGGAGATCTTCGCCAATCCGCCGACGTTCTGGCCGCAGGCCCCGGTGGTGGATGCCTTTCCGATGGTCTGGGAAACCCGGACCATGGCCACCTATCTCAGCAATTCCGTCATCATTGCCGCCGGAGTGACCGCCATCACCGTGATCCTCGGGTCGGGCTGCGCCTACGTGCTGGCCCGCTACCGCAACATCTGGATCGATGTCGGGCTGTTCGTCGTCCTCATGCTGCAGGTCCTGCCCGCCTCGGTGATGGTGACGCCGCTGTTCGTGGCGTTCAGCCAGCTGGGGCTCCTGTCCTTCCCCCGCACCGCAGTGGTGCTCGCGGCGGCGGCCAAGGCGATGCCGTTCTTCGTCGTGCTGGTCCGCGCCACCTTCATGACGGTGCCGCGCGAACTCGAGGAGGCGGCGATGGTCGACGGGGCCAGCCGGGCGGGGGCCTTCTTCCGCATCGTTCTGCCGCTGGCGCGCAACGGCATCCTCGTGTGCGCCATCCTCACCTTCATGACCGCCTTCGGCGAATACATCTACTCCAAGTCGATCATCCAGACGCCGGCGCTGCAGCCGGCGAGCGTCGGACTGAGCACTTTCGTGGGGCCGAATTCGCGCGACTGGAGCGGCATCATGGCCTATGCCGCCATCTACGTGACGCCGATCCTGGCCATCTTCGTGCTGCTGCAGCGCCGGATCGTCTCGGGCCTGACCTCCGGTGCCCTCAAGTAGCGCTGACGGCGAACCGGCCGACCCGGTCAGCCCGCCGGCAGCGACCCCCGGCGCAGCAGCGGCATCGGCACGAGCGTTTCCGACTCCGGCCGGCTGGTCTCGAGCAGCAGCCGGACGGCCTCCCGACCCATCTGCTCGTGCGGCAGGCCGATGGTGGTGAGCCCTGGCCGCAGGTAGGACGCCAGTTCGTCATTGTCGAACGACACCAGCCCGATGCCTGCCGGAATCGCGAGGCCTGCCTCGCCGATCGCCTGGTAGGCGCCGAACGCCAGCCGATCGTTGAGGCACAGGATCGAACGCGGCCGGCGCGTCTCGAGCAGCTTGCGCACAAGCTCGTAGCCGTGTCCGGGCTCCCAGTTCCAGCAGCTGAGCTCGGCCTCGAACTCGAGCCCGTGCTCCGCCATCGCGTCCCGGATGCCGGCAAGCCGCCGCGCGATCGACTCCGAGCGGAACAATCCGCGCTCCTCCTCCGCGTTGTGGCCCAGCAGCACGCTGCTCTGCGCAGCCCCGGCCTCGACCAGCAGTTCGACCGCCAGACGACCGCCGGCATACTCGTCGGGCAGCACCGAGGTCGGGAAGCGCGCACTGGTGCCGTTGAGCATGACCACCGGAGCCGGGATGGCGAGATCCGGCACGAACACCTCGCGGGCCCGCATCGCCGCGAAGATGATGCCGTCGACCTGGCGGTCGAGGGCTGCCTGCACGGCCTGCACCTCGCGCGCCGGCTCGCCGCCGGTCTCGAGCACCAGCATGACATGGCCGGCCGCGTCCGCCGCCGCGAGGGCACCGCGGATCAGACCGCTGGCGAATCGCGTCGTCGCCACATAGTCCGAGATGAACGCGATCGAGCGCGACTTGTCGGTGCGCAGCGCCCGCGCCGCCACGTTCGGCCGGTAGCCCAGGCTCGCCGCCGCCGCGTGCACCCGCGCATGGGCTTCCGCCGACAGGCGCGTGTCCGGTCGACCGGTGAGAATCATCGAGGCAGCCGTTGAGGAAAGCCCCGCCAATCGGGCAACATCCGCCAGCGTCACGCGCTTCTTGGCCACCAATTCTCGTCTTTCCTTCGCCGCCGGAACCCATCGGACGTCCGTCGCAGGGAGTAGCGACGGAGCCACCGCTTGACAACCTACCACGGCCGTTGCATCTGCTAAAACCATTTAGCAGGGATGGACCATGGCTTTTCGGCTGGACGACTTCCGGGTCTGGGATTTCTGGCTCGCCCATGACGGCACCTCCCATCACCTGTACTTCCTGCATGCCCCGACCGCGCTCGGCGATCCGCAACTGCGGCATCGCAACGCGCGCATCGGGCACGCCACCTCCACCGATCTGGTCACCTGGACCCATCACGGCCAGATCCTCGATGCGGGCGGGCCCGGCAGCTTCGATGCGACGGCCACCTGGACCGGCAGCGTCGTGCGCGGCGCTGACGGCCTGTGGCGGATGTTCTACACCGGGTCGCGCTTCCTCTCCGACGACAGCAACGCCAATGTCGAGACGATCGGTCTCGCGACCTCGCCCGATCTCTTTTCCTGGAGCAAGCAGCCGGGGCCGGTCTGCATCGCCGATCCGGCCCACTACGAGGTGCTGGGCAGCTCGTCCTGGCCGGAGGAAGCCTGGCGCGACCCCTGGGTGTTCCGCTCGGACCGCGACGGGCTGTGGCACATGCTGGTCACCGCGCGTGCCGCGACCGGGACGGAGCCCGACCGCGGCGTCCTCGGCCATGCCGTGTCGACCGACCTTGCCACCTGGCAGGTGCGCCCCCCGCTGAGCCAGCCGGGCAGCGGCTTCGCCCACCTCGAGGTGTTCCAGCTGGTCGAGCTGGCGGGCACCCGGCATCTCGTCTTCTGCTGCGACGCGAGCCGGCTTGCCGGCCATCGCGCCGGGCAGCCGGGTGGCATCTGGAGCCTGCCGGTCGGGGCCTTTCCCGGCCCGGTGGATCCGGCGCAGGCGCGCCTGCTGGTGGGCGAGGAGCTCTACGCCGGCCGCGTTGCCTTCGATCGATCCGGTCGCCCCGTGCTGCTCGCCTTCCACAATTCCGGTCCCGACGCGCCCTTCACCGGCGGCATCAGCGATCCCCTGCCTTTGGCCGTCGATGCCGACGGCTATCTGGTGCTGGACCGGCCGGCATGACCGCGGCGATCTCGGGCACGGTCGAACCGCGTTTCGAGCCGGTGCGGGCCGCCTTCGTGGCGGCCTTCCGCGATCGCCCGACGATGGGGGCCGCGCTCCATGTCCGCGTTGGCGGCCGCCCGGTCGTCGACCTGTGGGGCGGCGTGGCCGACGAGCGGGACGGCCGTCCCTGGCATCGCGACACCCCCTCGGTGGTGTTCTCCTGTACCAAGGGCCTGGTCTCCATCCTCGCGGCCCGGCTGGTCGAGGACGGGCGCCTCGCCTACGATGCGCCAGTGGCGCAGTACTGGCCGCGCTTCGGCGCCGCCGGCAAGGCGGGCACCACTGTCGCCGAACTGCTGGCGCACCGCGCCGGCCTGCCGGCACCGCGCCTCGACCTGAGTTTCGAGGACATCCTCGACTGGGACCGGATGGCCGACCTGCTCGCCGACCAGGCCCCACTCTGGTGCCCCGGCACTGCCTACGCCTATCACGCCATCACCCATGGCTGGCTGGCCGGCGAGGTCATCCGCCGTGTGACCGGGCGGACCGTCGGCGGCTACTTCGAGCGGGCCATCGCCCGCCCGCTGGGCGCCGATGCCTGGATCGGCCTCCCCGAGGCGATGCGGGGCCGGCCGGCCCACCTGCAGGTGGCCGACAGCCTCGCCGCGCTGTGGCGGAACGAGCAGATGAAGCCCGGCCCGAACTGGCCCTGTCGCGCCATGACCCTGGGCGGCGCCCTGCCCGCCGCCCTCGTCACGCCCGATGGCGGCTTCAACGACCCGCGCCTGCAGGCCGCCGAGGTGCCGGGCGCCGGCGGCATCGCCACGGCGACAGCGCTCGCCGCCATCTGGTCGGCGACGGTGACGCCGACCGACGGCGTGCGCCTCATCGGTCCCGGCGCGATCGACATCGCCACCCGGACCCAGAGCGAGGGCCCGCCCTTCTTTGCGGCCGAGCCGCCCTATGCGCGCTGGGGCATGGGATTCCAGCTCGACTCCGAGGCCCGGCGCTACCTCTCGGCCGCCAGCTTCGGCCATGACGGGGCGGGCGGGCAGGTGGGCTTTGCCGATCCGGACGCCGAACTCGGCTTCGGCTTCGTCACCAACTGGATGATGGGCCCCGAGGACACCCGGGCGACCCGCATCATCGACGCGCTCCGCGACGCCCTGTCGTAAACCGGGTCCAGGCAGGCGAGGCCGTATTGACAGCCGGCGCGCTCCATGTGCTAAATCCATTTAGCAGACGGAAACATCCACTGCTGCCCTGATCCATGGAGGAGGTAGTCGTGAGAGCATACTCTCGCCTTGCACTTCGTATCGCCGTCGCCGTCGCGGCCGCAGCAACCGCCGGCACGACGCTCGCGGCCCCCAGCTGCGGCACCGACCCGGTGGTGCTCAATTCCTATTTCGAGACCGGCTTCCCGCTGCCCACGCGGCTGGCCGAGGAGTTCACCCGGCAGTTCCCGAACGTCACCTTCGACATCAAGGAAGACCAGTTCGCCAACCTGATGGAGAACAGCCCGCGCGTGCTCGCCGGTGACAACGCGCCCGATCTCATCCGCCTGCCCAGCATCAGCGACCTGGTGGTCGACGGGCTGCTGAAGAACCTCGATGGCTACTTCACCGATTTCGGCTGGGACAAGTTCCCCGCCTCCCAGCTGGTGCAGCTGCGCATCCACGAGTCCGGCCGGCCCCGTGGCGAAGGTTCGCTGTTCGCGATGGGGCTGAACTACAGCCTCACCGGGGTGTTCTACAACAAGACGCTCGCCGCGCAGATCGGCATGACCGAGCCGCCGCAGACGCTCGCCGAGCTCGACGCCCTGCTCGAGAAGGCCAAGGCCGCCGGCATCCAGCCGATCCAGGAATGGAATGCGCCGAACGCCGGTCTCGCCTTCCCGCTGCAGAACCTGATGGGGTCCTATGGCGACCCGACCCCGATCAACGACTGGATCTTCCAGAAGCCGGGCGCCAGCATCGACACCCCCGCCAATCTGCAGGCCGCCCAGCACCTCGAGAACTGGATCAAGGCCGGCTATTTCCCGGCCGATGCCAATTCGCTCGACTACGGCGCCAACATGGGCCGGTTCATCGGCGGCACTGGCCTGTTCCTGTTCAACGGTGACTGGGAGTCGGGCAATCTCGACAAGCAAATGGCCGGCAATGCCGGCTTCTTCCTCATGCCGCCGGCGACTGCCGGGGGAAAGCACGCCGCCATGTCGGCGCCGCTGACCTACGGCGTCGGCGCCAAGGCGAAGAACCCCGACTGTGCCGCCTTCTTCCTGAACTGGGTGGCGACCAACGAGAATGCGCGCCGGATCAACGTCGATGTCGGCGGCTCCAACCCGGGCGGCCCGCCGGATCTGCCGATCCCGGCCGTTGCACCGGGCTCGGTCACCGAGGCGACCCTGACCGCCGGTAACGTCCTGGCGGGCGACAACGGGGCGATGGACTTCATCGCCAACGCCACCGGCGCCATCTTTGCCGAAGGCTGGACCCCGCAGCTGCAGCTCCTCGTCGGCGGCCGGACGGACGCGGCAAGCGTTCTCAAGCAGGTGCAGGCGGAGTATGAAAAGCAGCTGGCGCGCTGAGCCGGGCGCTTCTCGGAACGCCTTTGGCGTTCCCGGACGCGACTGATCAAGCCCGGGCGGTTCGTCGTTGCGAGGCAGCGGCGGACCGCCCCCGTATCGATCCGTGCGAGACTTGATGACTCATTCGTCCACGCATTCATCCGACCGGCTGCGCTCCCGGCCCAATCTCCGGGGGCGCGGCGTTCTGGTAGCCTGGCTGTTCATCGCCCCGGCGCTGCTGTTCTACAGTGCCTTCGTGCTGATCCCCATCGGCATGACCGCCTATTATTCGCTGCTGCGCTGGAACGGCATCGGGGTCGCGCAGTTCCGCGGCCTGACCAACTACCTCACCGTCCTGACCGAGCCGGACCTCCTGGCGACCATCGGCAACGCCTTCCAGCTCGTCCTCTATTTCAGCGTGCTGCCGGTCGGTATCGGGCTGGGCGTCGCGCAGATCATCCGCAAGCACCTCGGCGGCGCGTTCGGCACGACCGCCCGCACGGTGCTGTTCATTCCCCAGGTCATCCCGCTGGTCGCCGCCGGCATCGCCTGGAGCTGGATGCTGGCCTCCAACGGCGTCGTCAACCAGTTGCTGCAGGCCATCGGCCTCGGCGCCTGGGGCCGCGGCTGGCTCGGTGATTTCGACTTCGCCCTGCCGGCGGTCGGCATTATCGGGGCCTGGGTCCTGCTCGGGCTGTGCACCATGCTGCTGGTGACCGGCATCGCCAAGATCGACCCCACCCTGTACGAGGCCGCCAAGCTCGATGGTGCCTCGAGCTGGGACGAGTTCTTCCACGTGACCCTGCCCGGGCTGCGCCAGGAGATCGGCGTCTGCATCACCGTGACCGTCATCGCGGCGCTCGCCAGCTTCGATATCGTCTAGCTCGCGACCGGCGGCGGACCGGGCGGCGCCAGCAGCGTGCGAGGGCCCCAGAACCACCGGCTCGCCTTTGCGCACCGGCAGGTCGGGCTCGCGTCCGCGCTGGCGGTGGTTCTGATGATCCTCGTCATCGTCTGCATCCTGCCCATCCAGTGGCTCATGCGGGAGCGTGGCCGGTGAGCACCATGGTCAAGCGGCCGGGCGCCGCACTGGGCACCATCGCGGCACGGGGCCTCCTCGTTGCACTGATGTTCGTGACGCTTCTGCCGTTCATCACGATGTTTTCGGCAGCGCTCGCCCCCTCGGGCACCTATCCGCCGGGCCTGCAATGGCCCGCCGACCCGCAATGGGGCAATTTCATCGAAGCGTTCGAGGCCGCCAAGCTCGACCGGCTGCTGCTCTCCAGCATCACCATCGTTGCCGGCGTCGTGCCGGTGTCGATCCTGATCGGCACCATGGCCGGCTTCGGCCTCGCCAAGCTCGCCCCGCGCGGCAGCCAGTTCGTCTACCTGCTGTTCGTGATCGGGCTGACCCTGCCGCTCGAAGTGGTGATCATCCCGCTCTACTACGAGGTGCAGTGGCTCGGGCTGCTCAACACCAAGTTCGCCATCATCCTGCCGCTCATCGGCCTGTTCATGCCGTTCTCCATCTACTGGATGCGCGCGCACTTCGTGAACGTGCCCGCCGAGATGAGCGAAGCGGCCGAGATCGACGGAGCGAGCGTCTGGCAGCAGTTCTGGTACATCCAGGTGCCATTGGCCCGGCCCGCCATCCTGTCGCTGGCCATCCTGCAGTTCCTGTGGACCTGGAATTCGTTCCTGCTGCCGCTGGTGCTGGTCGAAACGCCCCTCGAGCGCACCATGGCCGGCGCCCTTGGCGCATTCCAGGGCCAGTGGGGCACCAATATCCCGCTGCTCTGCGCCGGCTCGCTGCTGATCCTCGCCCCGACGATCATCCTGTTCCTGCTGTTCCAGAAGCAGTTCGTGGCGGCCCTGCTGCAGGGCGCGGTCAAGGGCTGACGCGGCGGCGGGCGATCCTGGCGCCGAAGCTCTACTCCGCCACTTCCGGCACCGGCTCGTTGCGGAACTGCAGCCGCGCCAGCTCGGCATATTTGCCGCCCTTGCGCACCAGTTGCTCGTGCGTGCCCTCGTCGTTCAGCCGGCCCTTGTCGAGCACGAGGATGCGGTCGGCATCGCGGATCGTCGCCAGCCGGTGCGCGATCACCAGCGTCGTGCGCCCCTGCATCAGCCGCTCGAGGGCCATCTGCACCAGGCGCTCGCTCTCGGCGTCGAGCGCCGAGGTCGCCTCGTCGAGCAGCAGGATCGGCGCGTCCTTGAGCAGGGCCCTGGCGATCGCCAGCCGCTGCTTCTGTCCACCCGAGAGCATCACCCCCCGCTCGCCGACGATCGAGTTGTAGCCGTTCGGCAGTTCGACGACGTAGTCGTGCACCAGCGCCGCCCGCGCCGCCGCCTCGATCTCCTCGGGTGTGGCATTGAGGCGCCCGAACCGGATGTTCTCGGCGATCGTGCCGGCAAAGATCGTCGGCTCCTGCTCGACCGAGGCGAACCGCATCCTGAGCTCGGCCGGGTCGACCGAGCGGATGTCGGTGCCGTCGACGAGAATGCGTCCCGAGGTGACGTCGTAGAACCGCTGCGCGAGGGAGAACAGCGTCGACTTCCCCGCCCCGGAGGCCCCGACCAGCGCCACCGTCTCGCCGCCGCTGACCGCAAAGCTGATGTCGTCGATCACCGCCTCGTCGTCGCGTGTCCGGTAGGCGAAGCTCACGTGCTCGAAGGCCACCGTGCCGGGCGACGGCCTGGGCAGCGACAGCGGTGCGGCCGGCGCGCGGATCGCCGGTTCGGTATCGAGGATCTCGATCAGCCGCTCCGTCGCCCCGGCCACCGTCTGCAGCGTGCCCATGATCTCGGACAGGTTGGTCAAGGCGTTGCTGGCCATCAGCGCATAGATCATGAACTGCGCCAGCTCTCCGGCCGTGACCACCCCGTCGAAGACTGCCCTCGAGCCCCACCAGATCAGCACCACCAGGCCGGCTGTCGCTGCGAACATCATGCCGCCGAGCAGCACCGCACGCGTCCCCAGCCGGGTGATCTCGGCATTGAACGAGTCCTCGGCGCGCAGGCTGTAGAGGCGGGACTGCTCGGGTTCCTGCACGAAGCTCTTGATCGTCTTGGTCGAGCCCAGCGCCTCGGTCGCCATTGCCGACATCTCGGCAATGGTGTCCTGCGCCCGCCGCGACATCCGCCGCAGGCGTCGCGCGAACAGGATCACCGGCACGACGAGGAGCGGCCCGCCGATCAGGACCGTGACGGTCAGGAACGGGCTGGTGATGAACATCAGCGTCACCGCGCCGATCAGCGTCACCGCGCCGCGCAGCATGATCGAAAGGCTGCCCCCGATGGCGCCGCGGATGGTCGCCACGTCGCCATTGAGCCGCGACGTCAATTCGCGCACCCGATGCGTGACGAAGAACGTCGCATCGAGCGTCAGCAGGTGGTCGAAAACCGCCCGCCTCAGGTCGGTCAGCACGCGTTCGCCGAGGATCGAGATGAAGTAGAACCGCCCCGCGCTCGCCGCTGCCATCACCGCCGCCACGAGGATGGCGAGGCCGCCATACTGGGTGACGGCGTCGAGATTGCGCATGAGGAAGCCGAGATCGATGATCCGCCCGGCGATCGCCGGAATGCCGAGCGAGGCGATCGCGGCCGTCAGCAGCAGCAGCGCCGTCAGCCCGAGCCGCCAGGGATAGCGCAGGATGAACGGTATCAGCCGACGGATCGGCCGCAGATTGTAGCGCGGCGCGCTGGCGCCCTTGGCGCCGGTTCGGGAGCTGGTGGTCGGTTGCGGGGCCGTTTTCAAGGTGCCATCGATATAGGCAGGTCGGCGCTGCCTCGCAATCCGAAACGGCTCCCACATCGCCGCAGCCGCTTCCCCTTGCGAAGGCCGGGGATTTTCTCTATGAACCCGGCCATCGAAACACCACCTGGTCCGGGCGCCCGCGGCGCCCGTTTGATTTGAGGCACCGATGAAAAGCGATATCCACCCGGACTACCACCTGATCACCGTGGCGATGACCGACGGCACCACCTACCAGACCCGTTCGACCTACGGCAAGGCAGGCGACACGCTGCAGCTCGACATCGATTCCAAGACCCATCCGGCCTGGACGGGCGTGCAGGGCAACCTGATGGACCGCGGCGGCCGCGTCACCCGCTTCAAGGACAAGTTCAAGGGCCTCGGCTTCTAGGCCTCGAGCGCACGAACGACGTTCAAGGGCCCGGCCATCGTGCCGGGCTTCTTGTTGCGCTCAGATGCGATTGGCCTCGTATGACGTGATCGACGGATCGATCTCGGCCCAATCCACCCGCGAGCGCATCCAGGCCTGCCGGTTCGGCTTCACCGCTTCTGGATTGTCGAGGCTGCCGGCCTTGATGAAGACGACGTCGGGATGCAGCGGCGGCAGGGTATAGAGCGGCGATCCGCAATCGCCGCAAAAGCAGCGCGCCACCGGCCGACCGCTGTCACCAGGCTTGACGTAGCTCTTCGGGATACCTGCAGTAATCCGGAAGCCGGCGGCGGCGACCCGCACGCTGACGCCGAACGCGCTGCCGGACACGCGACGGCAGTCCTCGCAGTGACAATATCCCGCTGGACCGACATCGCCTTCATAGGTGTAGCGAACGACGCCGCAAAGGCAGCCACCTGTCAGTACCTCGGCCATGCCCGCCCCCGGTCAAAATCGACCTGACCGTACCAGCCGGAAGGCTACTGCTTCAACCGTCCGAACGCCGCCTTGAGCCGCGCCAGCTGGTCGGAGATGCTGCCTTCGGCGCCGCTGGTTTGCTCCGGCATGCCGCCGCGTTCGAGCCTGTCGAACTGCTGCACGCGCTCGAACACCCGGTCGCCCCGCGCAATGAAGTCCCGCAGGCGGGCTGGGAGGGTGTCGAAGCCCGGGCCGCCGCGCTCCGAGGGCGTCGCGGAAAAGCGCACCTTCTCCTTTTCGGTGCGGGCATTCTCGGCCGTCAGTTCCCCCTCGTTCACCGCGCGCTGCAGCAGCAGCCATGAGGCCAGCTGCATCAGCCGGGTGGTGAGGCGCATGCTCTCGGTGGCGTACAGGAACGAGGTCTCGCGCGGCAGTCCACGGCTCTCGGCCCGGCCATCGCCGTCGAGATAGGCCGCCACCTCTTCGATCAGCCCCATGCCTTCGCGGTATAGAAGGTCGAATCCTCCCGACGCCACTATGCGCGGGCCAATCGCCACCGGCTGCTTCATTTCGCTGCTGTCGTCCACGCCTGTGCTCGGCTCGTCGGGCCACGGGTCGGCACCCGCTCGCCCACAGCATTGCGCCCGGGTCCGTTGCGGGAGCCTTAACATGCCGGCCGCGCGCGGCGCACAAAAGAAAAAGAGCCGTCGAAACGGCTCTCGAAAGTTAACAGGGAGGCGTCAAACAGAGGGAAAACCGCTCTGCCAAATCCAGAGAACTGGATATCCCTAGAAATGCCACAGACCGGTTAACGCCACGTTAACGAGACTCGATTTCTTAACCCTGCCGCGACTCGATCTCGCGACAGGACAGGGACCTGGAGCAGCAGCGCAAGCCTGCGACAGGCAAACCCGAAGCAGGCGCTTCCAAGAAAAGTGAGCGCGATAAATCAAAGGTTTGGGCGATTTCGGCGCTTCAATGAAACGGTGAATCTAGAGCCTGAACATCGAGTCCGCGGCCGCCCGCGTCTGCTGCCGCGCCGCAATCGCCTGTTCGAGCCGCGCGATCTCGCCACGCAGCAGGCCGATCCGTTCCTCCAGTTCCGCTACCGACATGGTGTCGATGGGCATGCCCACCTCGTGGGTCCTGGGCTTTCTGACCTCATTGTCGTCGAACATGGCCATCTCCCTGCTGCACCTCGCAAGTCTAGACCTTGCGCTCGGTGATGCAACCCTGGCGGCCCCTTGCACTGCGACCCGCGATCGCCCACAGCTGGCGACATGACGCTGCCACCGGAAATGAACGCCATCGCCATCACCGTCCCGGGCGGACCGGAGGTGCTGCGCCTCGTCCGTCTGCCCACACCCGTCCCGGGCCCGGGCGACGTCCTGATCCGCGTCGCGGCGGCCGGTCTCAACGCGCCGGACCTGGCCCAGCGGCGCGGCACCTACCCGCCCCCTGCCGGCGCCTCCCCGCTGCCCGGCCTCGAGGTCGCAGGCGAGATTGCCGCCATCGGCCCCGGGGTGGGCGGATGGGCGCCCGGTCAGTCGGTGGTGGCGCTGACCAATGGCGGTGGCTACGCCGAATACGTCGCCGTGCCCTCGGGGCAGGTGCTGCCGCTGCCCTCCCTGTGGTCGATGCGCGCCGGCGCCGCCTTGCCCGAGACCTTCTTCACCATCGAGCAGACTCTCGTCATGCGCGCCGGACTGCAGCCGGGCATGCACGTGCTGGTTCACGGCGCGGCGGGCGGCATCGGAGGGGCGGCGATCCTGCTCTGCCTGCACCTGGGCGCCAGGCCGATCGCGGTTGTCTCCGATGCTGCCAAGGCCGGCTATGTCCGCAGCCTCGGCGCCATGGCCGTCATTCGACGCGACACCGAAGATTTCGTCGCGCGGACCCTCGAGCTGACCGACGGCCGCGGGGCCGACCGGATCGTCGATATCGTGGGCGGTGACACGCTCGACCGCAATATCGTGGCAGCAGCCCGGTCCGGCCACATCGTGCTGGTCTCCACCCTCGCCGGCCCGCAGGCCACCATCAACGCCGGCCGGCTGCTGATGAAGCAACTGACCCTGTCGGGCTCGACCCTCAGGCCGCAAAGCTCCGAGACCAAGGCGGCGATTGCCCGTCGCCTGCTCACCCACGTCTGGCCTGCACTGGGCGATGCCAGCTTCGCGCGGCCGCGGATTCGCGCCTTCCGCCTGGCCGACGCGGCCGCCGCGCATGCCGCACTCGAGGCGCCGACACACTATGGCAAGATCGTGCTGCTGACCGATTGGGGCGCCGGCATCGGTGCCGATCGTGACAATCCGATTGAATCGGCCTGAACCAGCAGGTATATGTCACCTATTCCCCCTCATTCGGAACGACGAGGCGGGGCGGACCGGGAGGCCGGGCCGCGCCTCAAGGAGATATTCACCATGGCCACGCCCCTTCTGATGCCAAAGGCCACCGCCGTCTGGCTGGTCGACAACACGGCGCTCAGCTTCGAGCAGATCGCTGCGTTCTGCAGCCTGCACCCGCTCGAGGTGCAGGGTGTCGCCGACGGCGACGTGGCGAGCGGCATCATGGGCGCCAACCCGGTGCAGAACGGCCAGCTCACCCGCGAGGAAATCGAGAAGGCCGAGGCGGATCCGGGCTATCGCATGAAGATGAGCGAGCCCAAGGTCCGCGTCGCCGCGCCCAAGCGCCGGGGTCCGCGCTATACTCCGATCTCGCGCCGCAACGAGCGGCCCAACGCCATCAAGTGGCTGCTGCGCAATCATCCCGAGATGAAGGATGCGCAACTGATGCGGCTCGTCGGTACCACCAAGTCGACCATCGATGCGGTCCGCGACAGCACGCACTGGAACAATGCCAACATCACGCCGATGGACCCGGTGACGCTCGGGCTGTGCAGCCAGATCGACCTCGACCTCGAGGTGAAGCGGGCCAGCAAGGGCGCCGCTTCGCCCGACGAGGTGGATCAGGGCACCATGCTGCTCACGGCCGAGGAAGCCCTGGCGGGTGCCGGTGGCCGCGCCGGGATGACGACCCCCGACGACGATCACGGCGGCCACGGCCATCGGCCGGAACGGAACGAAGAGCTTGACGCCGACTCGGTGTTCGCCAAACTCAAGTCGCTCAAGACCGATTCCGACAACGACTAGCAGCGCCGCGCCGGCCGCGGGCAGGACGTCATGGAAGGCAACACCCTGCTCGCGATCTTCGTGTTGCTGGCGGCCACGGTGCTGCTGGTGCCGCTCGCCAAATGGGCGGGGCTCGGCACCATTCTGGGCTACCTCGCCGCTGGCGTCTTGATCGGTCCCTACGGCCTGTCGCTGGTCTCCGACAGCGAAGTGGTGCGCAACGTCTCCGAGTTCGGCATCGTCATGATGCTGTTCCTGATCGGCCTCGAGGTCGATGGCAGCGAATTGTGGCGCATGCGGCACAAGGTGCTCGGCCTCGGGCTCACGCAGATGCTGGCGACCAGCGCCGCCATCGCCGGGGTCTTCTGGCTGATCGGCTTTGCCTGGCCGGCTGCCGTTGTGGTCGGCCTGGCCCTTGCCATGAGTTCGACCGCCATTGCCATGCAGTCGGTGGCCCAGCGCTCGATCACCCGGACCGATACGGGGCGGGCTTCGCTGGCCATCCTCCTGGTACAGGACGTGGCCGTCATCCCCATCCTCGCTTCGATCCCCATCCTCGCCTCGATGGCCATCACCCCGGTCGGCGTACTGGGCGAGGACGTGCTCGAGGCGGTGGAGAACCCGGTCGACTGGTGGCTGGCGCTGGTGCTGGTCGGCGCCTTCGTCGCGGCGCTCGTCGGCAGCCGCTACATCATCCGGCCGCTGATGCGCTGGGTGGCGATGACCAAGGTCCCCGAGGCCTTCACCGCCTTCGCTCTCGCCCTCGTCATCGGTGCCGCCCTCGTCACCGAATCGTTCGGCCTGTCGCCCGCCCTCGGCGCCTTCCTCGGCGGCGTGCTGCTGGCCGACAGCGAGTACCGCCACGAGCTCGAGAGCAACATCGAGCCGTTCAAGGGCCTGCTGCTCGGGCTGTTCTTCATCTCGGTCGGCATGTCGATCGCCTTCGGCGTGGTGCTGCAGAACCCCCTGCTCGTGTCCGCCCTGGTGCTGGCGCTGATCGGGATCAAGATGGCGGTGCTGTTCGTGCTGGCCAGCTTCTTCCGGATGCATGTCGCCGAGCGCCTGCTGCTCGCCGTGCTGCTCAGCCAGGCCGGCGAATTCGCCTTCGTGGTGCTGCAGTTCGCCCGAACCGCCGGCAATCTGTCCGGACCCGAGGTCGAATTGCTGACCGTGGTCGTGGCGTTGTCGATGGCGGTGACACCGCTGCTGATCTTCCTGTTCGATCGTCTCTGGGCGCCCCGGCTGCACACCGCGAAGCGGGAGGGCGAGGGCAGTGCGCTTCAAGGGGTGGACTCGCAAGGCAAGATCATCGTCCTCGGCTACGGCCGCTTCGGGCAGATCGTCACCCGCCTGCTGCGCGCCCAGGGCTACGAGATGACCCTGATCGATGACGACGCGGCGCAGATCGAGCTGGTCCGGCGCTTTGGCGTGAAGGTGTTCTATGGCGATGGGGCGCGCCTCGACATGCTGCGGGCGGCGGGCGTCGCCGAAGCCAGGATGATCGTCATCGCCGTTGCCGGCGGCGATCGCATCCTCGAGATCGCCGCTCTGATCCGACGGCACTTCCCGCACATCATCATCGCCGCTCGCGCCGTCGACCGCAGCCATGCCCATGATCTGATGGCGTTGGGCGTCGAGGTGTTCGAGCGCGAGACCTTTCGGTCGGCGATCCGCCTGGGCGAGCGCGCCCTCGTCGCGCTCGGCCAGAGCGAGGCGAACGCCGCGCGTGTTGCCGAAGCCTTCAAGCGGCACGACGAGAAGATGCTGTTCGACAGCTACGCCGTCCGTCACGATCAGGCGGCCTATATCGGCTTCGTCCGCCGCTCCACCGAGATGCTCGACGCGGTCATGAAGGCCGACCGGCTCGGGGCGCCGCCTGCGGCGGACGAACCGGGCGCGGATGCAGATATTGACAATCCACCCAAGTCGGCATCCGACTAGGGCTTCCTTCACGCCGGTCTCCTCCCATCCATGCCCGAACTGTATTTCTGGATCGTCGCGGTCCTCGCGGTCTTTGTCGTCGCCCTGAGCAAGTCGGGCCTCGTCGGCAGCCTGGGACTCGTCGCAGTGCCCCTGCTGTCGCTGGTCATGCCCGCACGCGATGCCGCCGGCATGATGCTGCCGTTGCTGCTCGTCATGGATGCGATAGCCATCTGGACCTACCGCAAGGATGCCGACTGGCGGATCCTCAGGATCATGCTGCCCGGCGCCATGATCGGCACCTTGATTGGCTGGGCCCTGTGGACCGTGGTCTCGGATGCCATGGTGCTGCTCTTTGTCGGCATCATCACAATGGTGTTCATCCTCGATGCGCTGCTGCCGCTCAGGAAGAGGCTCGAGGGCCTGCCGCCGTCGCGCGGCTGGGGCGCCTTCTGGGGAGGGTTCGCCGGCTTCACCAGCTTCATCAGCCACACCGGCGGCCCGCCCTTCCAGATCTACGTGCTGCCGCAGCGGCTTTCGCCGGTGGTCTATTCCGGCACCACCGCCTTCTTCTTTTCCGTCGTCAACACCGCAAAGCTCGTCCCGTACTTCTTCCTCGGGCAGCTGAACGTCTCGAACCTCACCCATGCCGCCATCCTCGCGCCGCTCGCCGTCGTCGGCGTCCTGGTGGGGGTATGGCTGGTCCGCCGCATCTCGGTGAAGCGCTTCTACCAGCTGACCTACTGGCTGGTCTTTCTCCTCGCCATCAAGCTGATCTACGATGGTGTCCTGGGGGTCTTCTTCGCCGGCCCTGCAGCCTGAGGACACACCATGACCGAATACCGCCTCGATCACATCGCCCTGCTCGTGCGCGATCTCGACGAGACCACCGATTTCCTCACGCAGGTGCTCAGGATCCGGGCCATCGCCAATCCGATGGGCGGCACCGCCATCCGCTGGTTCGAGTTCGGCAACGGCCAGCGCTTTCACGTCCAGGCCGGGGATATCTCCCGCACCCATGTGGAAAAGCGGACGCACTTCGCGCTGAGTTCACCCGATCTCGATGCCACGCTGCGGCATTTCGAGGCGCTCGGCGTCGCCTATTCCGACATGGCCGGCACGGCGGGGGCGGTGAACGTGCGCCCCGACGGCATGCGGGCCGTCTTCATCCAGGATCCCAACGGCTACTGGTTCGAGATCAACGACTTCAGGCCCGATGCCTGAGGCGACAAAAAAAGGCCGCGGCAGATGCCGTGGCCCTGAACTCGCACAAAGGAAGGACGCCGCCGTTCAGGCGTCGCTCAGCTGCAGCTTGGTCAGTTCGTCCTTGATCTCCAGTTTCTTGCGCTTCAGCGCCGCGATGTAGAGGTCGTCGTGGCTGGGATGGCTGAGCTCGTCTTCGATCTTGCGATCCAGATCGCGATGGCGCCGCTCCAGCGCCTCGATGTGGCCTTCAGTCGTCATTGCAACTCCTCTCCAGCATGTCGAGCGACTCAATCGTCACAAAAAATTCACGCGTTGTCGACTTGCAAGCATGCCACACCCGGGCTGCGGCACAGAAACCGATGGAATTCTTGCCCTGATCGGTTAACCCTTGGTCACCGCGCTGGGCGCCACCGAGGGACAATGCGTAGACCGACATGCTGCCGCTGACCAAGGAACAGGAGGCCGCGCTGGGGCTGGAACTGGCGGCCAAGCGCCAGGAGCACGCCGATCTCGACGCCGCGATCCACACCTTGTCGGAATCGGACTACAAGGATCGCATGCTGATCCAGCGCATGAAGAAGCGAAAGCTCGCGCTCAAGGACCGCATCGTGCAGCTCGAGAATATCCTGCTGCCCGACATCATTGCCTGACATCATCCCGATTTGACAACTCCGCGGCGAGGGTTCAAACCGACCGCCGGTCGGTGGAGCGTGGAGGGATCGGCGTGCCATTTCCGCGAATCGTCAAGCCGCAGGTGGCGAGACGGGATGAGTTCCTCGATGTTGCCCAGCGTCTGTTCGCTGCGGCGGGCTACGATGCGACCTCCGTCAACCAGATCATTGCTGCAGTCGGGGTCTCCAAGGGCGCCTTCTACCATCACTTCCAATCCAAGGAAGACCTGCTCGAGGCCCTCGCCTGCCGCTTCGCCGAGGCCACGGCGCGGGCCACCCGGGACATCATCGAGGATCCCACGCTCGATGCCTTCGCCCGCCTGACCAGCTTCCTCGCCAGCATGCGACGGCACAAGCTCGACACGGCCGCTGAGCTGCGCGCCGCATTCGAGCCGCTCTTTCGCGCCGAGAACCTGCAGCTCTACGAGCGCACCCAGCGCGCCGTCGCCGATGTCGTCCGCCCGATCCTGACGCGCATCATCGCCGAAGGCGTGGTCGAGCGCACTTTTGACACCCCGGATCCGGAAAGCGCCGCAGAGATCATCCTGCACCTCATGGGGTCCAACCGCGACCTGATCATGGCCCTCTACCGCACCCGCGATCGCCGGGAATTCGAGCGCCTGGGCGATCGCCTGCTGCGCAAGCTGGCCTATCTGGGAACGGTCATCGACCGCCTGCTCGGACTGCCCGAGGGCAGCATCGAACTTGCCGACGCCGGCGCGCTGCGCGTGCTCGCCTGCGCTCTCGACGGCCCTCCCACCGCCGCGTGACGAACCGCAATCGGGCTTTGTCTTGCACATCGTGCAGCCGCAACCTAAGGGTGTTCGCGATCAGGCCAGCGCTTCCGGGGGACCTCAGCCGTGCCGACCTCGCCACCCGTCGCGATCATCATGGGCAGCCAGTCCGACTGGCCCAACCTGCGCCATGCCGCTGAAACCCTCGACGCGCTGAAGATCGAATACGAAGCGCGCATCGTCTCGGCCCACCGCACGCCCGACCGCATGGTGGCCTTTGCCAAGGGGGCGCGCACCGAGGGCTTCAAGGTGATCATCGCCTCGGCCGGCGGTGCGGCTCACCTGCCCGGAATGGTGGCCGCCTTCACCACCCTGCCCGTCCTGGGTGTCCCCGCCGAAACCAAGGCGCTCGGCGGGCAGGACAGCCTCTACTCCATCGTGCAGATGCCCCCCGGCATTCCCGTCGGCACCCTGGCCATCGGTCGGGCCGGAGCCATCAATGCCGCGCTGCTCGCCGCCGCCATCCTGGCGCTGTCCGACAGCGACGTCGAGGATGCCTTGGCCGAGTTCCGCGCCGGCCAGACCGCATCGGTCGCCGAATTCCCGAGCGACGATGCCTGATTTCCCTCCCCTGCGACCGGGCAGCACCATCGGCATCCTCGGCGGCGGGCAGCTCGGCCGCATGCTGGCCCTATCCGCGGCACGGCTCGGCTTCAAGACGCACATCTACTGCCCGGACCCGGACAGCCCCGCCTTCGATGTGACGCCCGGCCGGACCGTTGCCGCCTACGACGACGAACCGGCGCTCGCCGACTTTGCGGCGCGCGTCGATGTCGTCACCTATGAGTTCGAGAACGTCCCGGTGCGTACCGCAGCTTTGCTCGGCGCGCTGAAGCTGCTGCGCCCCGGCGCCAACGCCCTCGCCGTCGCCCAGGACCGACTGGCCGAGAAGGCCTTCCTGACCGTCAATCGCATTCCGGTGGCGCCCTTTGCCGCGATCACCGATCTGGACCGGCTGGAGGCGGCACTCGCGGAACTGGGCACGCCCGCCGTGCTGAAGACCACGCGCCTCGGCTATGACGGCAAGGGCCAGCGCATCGTCCGCAACATGGAGGAAGCGGCCCTCGCCTGGGAACTGCTGTCACCAAGGCCGCTCGTACTGGAGCAGTTCGTGCCGTTCGAGCGGGAGATCTCCGTCGTGGTGGCGCGCGGCCTGCATGGCGAGGTCGCCGCTTTCGACGCCGCCGAGAACGTCCACCGCGATCATATTCTCAAGACCAGTGCCGTGCCGGCGTCGATCGGGAGCAGGACGGCGCGGCAGGCGCGCCTGCTTGCGAGCGCCATTGCCTCGGCGCTCGACTATGTCGGCGTGCTCGGTGTCGAGTTCTTCGTCCTCGCCGGCGGTCGCCTTCTCGTCAACGAGATCGCCCCGCGCGTCCACAATTCCGGCCACTGGACCGAGGCCGTCTGCGTCACCGATCAGTTCGAGCAGCACATCCGCGCCATTGCCGGCTGGCCCCTCGGCGATCCTGCGCGCCTGGCCGATGTGGTGATGGAAAACCTGATCGGCGAGGAGATCGAGACCATCCCCGCCGCACTGGGCGCAGCGGTCCGGCCGCATGTCTACGGCAAGGCTGTTTCCCGCAGGGGCAGGAAGATGGGCCACCTCAATCGGATTGTGCTCAAAAAGCGCGCGCGGTGAGACATTTCCCCTGCATCGCGGTGTGGACAAGCCGGGACGTTTCGCATATATAGCCGCACCACGGTGACCGGCCCGGCCGGTCGGCGCTTGTGCTATTGGTCCCGGCCGCTGGCGCTGGCGTTCCAATCAAACACCTCTGACGCTTTACGAAGGGCGGTTGCGCTTGCAAGTAGTTGTTCGCGATAACAATGTGGATCAGGCGCTGCGCGCACTGAAGAAGAAGCTCCAGCGCGAAGGCGTCTTCCGCGAGATGAAGCTTCGCAACTACTACGAGAAGCCGTCGGAGAAGAAGGCGCGCCAGAAGGCGGAAGCCGTTCGCCGCGCCCGCAAGCTGGCACGCAAGCGCGCCCAGCGCGAAGGCGGCCTGCCGGCTCCAGCCGCCGTGGCCCGTCCCGCCAGGCCGTGAGGCTTGGGAGTCCGAATTCGGCACGCCGCCTCTCGAGGGCGGCGTTTTGCTGTTGTGTCGCCTGAATCTGGCCTGAATCGTGCTGTTCTTGCGGGCGCAACGAGGCCTTGCTCCGGCGGCCGCAAAGGATACACTCCCGGCCCATCGGGTCAGTACAAACGCGTCATCACTGAGGGAAACCAACCATGAAGAAAACTATTGCCGCGGCAGCCGCCGCAATCATGCTCGCCACCACCGGCGCCGCCCAGGCCGACGCCCAGGTGAAGGTCGGCGTGCTCTCCTGCTCGGTCGAGGGTGGCATCGGCTTCATCATCGGCTCGTCCAAGGACATGGAGTGCACCTTCAAGCGCTCCGGCTACAAGTCCGAGCACTATAGCGGCAACATCAAGAAGCTGGGCATCGACATCGGCGTGACCGGCCAGACCGAGATCGTCTGGCTGGTGTTCTCGGCCTCATCGACCAAGTACGGCAAGGGCTCGCTGGCGGGCACCTATGTCGGCGGTTCGGCCGAAGCGACCATCGGCGTCGGCCTCGGCGGCAACTTCCTCGTCGGCGGCTCGAACAAGGGCTTTGCGCTGCAGCCGTGGTCGATCCAGGGCCAGACCGGCCTCAACTACTCGGTGGCGTTCGCGGGCCTGACCCTCGAGTAAGCCGCTCCGGATACCGTTTCGAACGCCGGTCCCGCAAGGGGCCGGCGTTCTGCTTTTCAGGTGCCGGCAGCTCCCGCCGCGTGGCGCTCGAAAAAGGCCCTGGCCCGCTCCCACTCGCCGCGTTCCCACAGGCCGGAATGCGTGCCGCCCGGCTCGATCCAGATCTCGTCCTTGTTCGGCGCCAGCTGGTACAGCGCTTCCCCCTGGTAGACCGCGATGGTTTCGTCCGCCGTGCCGTGCGCGACATAGATCGGCTCGGTCACGTCCGCGATCCACTGTTCCTGCGGGTACTGGTCATCGAGCAGCAACCCGATGGGCAGGAACGGGTACTTGTCTGTCCCGATCTTGACGAAGGACAGGTAGGGCGTCTCGAGGAACAGCGCCTCGGCCTCCCGGTGCTTGGCCACCCAGGTCGAAGCCCCTGACCCCAGCGACCGCCCCCACAGCACGATCGGATGTCCCTTTGCGGCGGCAAAGTCGAACGCGGCAAGCGCGTCGGCCAGCAGGTGCGCCTCGGTGAGGTCGCCGGGCGAGCCTGGGAACCCCCGATAGTCGAAGGCGAGGAAGCCGAACCCGTCCCCCACGAAGTCCTCGTAGCGTTCGTGCTCGCGCGTGAAGCTGCCGGTATTGCCCCGGAAGTAGACGATCAGCGGCCTGCCCGCTGCCGGCGCCTGATACCAGCCGGCCAGCTGGGCGCCCCCCTCGGTCGGAATGCTGACCGCTTCGGCGCCGCTCAGTGTTGTGGCCGCCAGCTCGGTGATCGCGCCCTGCCGCTCATACTGGATGTTGCGCTGGTTGAGGTAGAAGTAGGCAAGGACTGCCCCATACCCCAGCACCAAGACGACCAGCACCGCCGCCGCGATTCGCCTGACCCACTTCATCGCCCACCTCCCGCCTCGCGCCGGCATCAGACAGCGGAGCTTCGGCCTTGGCAAGCTCAGGCGTGCGTCGGCTGCTCGGGATTGCGCGCCAACTCGAGCGCCCGGGCGAACACCTCCTGCGGCTGGCACCCCGAGACCGCGAAGCGGTTGTCGAAGATGCAGAACGGCACGCCCTGGATGCCCTGTCGCGCCGCAGCGACGGCGAGATCGTGCGTCGTGCCCAGTTCGTCCGGATCGCGAATCGCCAGCAGGGCCTCCTCGCGGGCGTAGCCGTGCCGCACCGCGATATCGGCCAGAACCTCGTCGTCGTTGATCAGCCTGTGCTCGATGAAATAGGCCCGTGCTATCGCGTTGGCGAGGGCGTGCTGCGTGCCCTTCACCCGCGCCAGACGCACCAGTGTATGCCCCTTGCGGGTCGGGTAGGAGCGCGGCTGGCGGCTGAGATCGAGGTCGATGCCGCTGGCGCGCGCCTCGCCCTCCACCCGCGCCCACATCTCGCGCGGATCGCGCCCGTACTTCTGTCGCAGCATGTCGGCGACCACCACTCCCTGCTCGGGGGTATTGGGATCGAGATAGAACGGGTGGTTCTCCACATCCACCGACACCTCGGGCGGCAGCGCGGCAATGGCCTGGTCGAGCCGCTCGGCCCCGACGAGGCACCAGGGGCACACGGTGTCGGTGAACAGGTCGATCTTGATGGTCCTGGGCATGGGAGGGAAATGCCCGCGCGACGCGTCCGGTTCAAGCAGGCACAGCGTTGTGCCTTCGGCGCAAGGCAGACGACAACATCCGCCCGCCGAGCCGCGCTGTGGCGCTCGCGCCGCGCAAGGCGAACCACGCCATGCCGAGCGCCCACAGCGCACCCGCGATGATCCACCCGCCAACGCGCCACATGATGTCGGCAAGCCGGATGGCGCCCTTGCCGAGCACCTTCATCGCACCGAGGAACCCGTCCTCGAGCCGCTCCGCCGTCCGCGCCAGAACGCGTACGTCGCGCGCCGAATCGGCCACCCCGACGCTCGCCTTCATCGCCCGCACCCCGCCCACCGCGCCGATGCGGCCCATGTCGGTGGCAAGGTCGCCGAGCGCCGCGACCGCGCGCGGCTCGAACAGGTGCCCCAGCGGCCGGTGCAGGTCGCCCAGCTTTCCCACCCGCCCCAGCGCCACGACCTCGTCGAGCGCCCGCGGGTTGATCGAACGCGTGAGCATCGTGCCCAGCTCGGCCACGAGCCGCGGCGGCGCCTTTCCTGCCTTCTTCAGCGCCTTGAGGAATGAAGCGCCGACCCTGACCGGCAGCATGCCGCCGCCCGTCCCGATGGTCGCCGCGGTCAGCGTCAACCCCACGGTCGAGATGCCCAGGGCGAAATAGTCCACCGGCTGCCCCGTCACATAGTTGCCGCCCTGCGCGATGAGGTCGCGCACGTCCCCGACGCTGGTGAGGTCCACCGCCACCACGCAGGCGAACCCAGCTTCGCTCTCGAAGTCGCCATTGACCACGCAGTTCCAGCCCTCGCCTAGCGCCGCGACGAGATCGACCGGCGGCACCTCCGCCACCCTCGTCAGCAGCGCCGCCGGCACCACGACGCCCTGGTCCTCCGCCAGCGCCACGAGCGAGCGGGCCAGGTCGTCGTCATGCGCCTCGAGCGCCGCCTCGATCTCTCTGGCATAGGTCTCGGGCGGAATGGCGCGCAGCCGGTACTCGGCGATCGCCCCCTCGCCGGCGAGCTTCAGCACCTTGAGCGCATCGATGGTGTTGGGCGACAGCACCAGCCCCGCCACGAACAGCGTGAGCCCGATCCGCCTCGTCAATCCACGCAGCAATCGCACCCGGCCCGCCCTCGCTCGCCCCGGCAGGACCTACCCGCCGAGCGTGGCAAGATGGTGATCGCGGAAGCCGGATGGAAGGGAGAGGCCGGCCGCATGGTCGGGGGAAGCGTCGGGGACTCTCTTCCCCGTCCCGCCTAGTGCCCGAACGCCTTGACGATGTCCTCGGTCACCTTTTTGGCGTCGCCGAACAGCATCATGGTGTTGTCGCGGAAGAACAGCTCGTTCTGCACCCCGGCATAGCCCGCCGCCATGCCGCGCTTGATGAACAGCACCGTGCCGGCGTCCTCGACATTGAGCACCGGCATGCCGTAGATCGGCGAGGTCTTGTCGGTCTTGGCCGCGGGGTTGGTCACGTCGTTGGCGCCGATCACGAAGGCGACGTCGGCCTGCGCGAACTCGGAGTTGATGTCCTCGAGCTCGAACACCTCGTCATAGGGCACATTGGCTTCGGCCAGCAGCACGTTCATGTGCCCCGGCATGCGCCCGGCCACCGGGTGGATGGCATATTTCACCTCGACGCCGGCGGCCTTCAGCAGGTCCGCCATCTCGCGCAGGGCATGCTGCGCCTGCGCCACCGCCATGCCGTAGCCGGGGACGATGATCACCTTGCTGGCGTTCTTCATCATGAAGGCCGCGTCGTCCGCCGCGCCCTGCTTGACCGGCCGCGTCTCCTCCGCCCCGAGCCCGCCGCGGCGCGTCTCGCCGCCGAAGCCGCCCAGGATCACCGAGATGAAGCTGCGGTTCATCGCCCTTGCACATGATGTAGCTGAGGATGGCGCCCGACGAGCCGACCAGCGCGCCGGTGATGATCAGCGCCGTGTTGCCGAGCGTGAAGCCGATGCCCGCCGCCGCCCAGCCCGAATAGGAGTTGAGCATCGAGACCACCACCGGCATGTCGGCGCCGCCGATCGGGATGATCATCAGGACGCCCAGCGCCAGCGACAGGATGGTGATCAGCCAGAACAGCCACGGATTGGCGGTGAGGAAGAAGGCGATCACCAGCACCACCAGCAGCGCGCCGAGGGCGGCGTGAAGCATGTGCCGGTTGGGCAGGATGATCGGCTTGCCGCTCATGTTGCCGTTGAGCTTGAGGAAGGCGATCACCGAGCCGGTGAAGGTGAAGGCGCCGATGGCGACGCCGATGCTCATCTCGATCAGGCTCTGGGCATGGATGTGTCCTGCCTCGCCGATGCCGAAGCTTTCCGGCGCGTAGAGCGCCGCCGCGGCGACGAACACCGCGGCAAGGCCCACCAGCGAGTGGAAGGCCGCCACCAGCTGCGGCATGTCGGTCATCTTGACCTGGCGCGCCATCACCGCGCCGATGCCGCCGCCGATGGCGAGACCGCCCAGGATCAGCGCCCAGCTGACGATGTCGCGGGGACCGGCCACCGCCAGTGTCGTCAGCACGGCAATCGTCATGCCGATCATGCCGAAATTGTTGCCCTGCCGCGCCGAGGCCGGGCTCGACAGCCCGCGCAGCGCGAGGATGAACAGCACACCCGCAACGAGGTAGAGGATAGCGGCGATATTGGCGTCGATCATGACCTAACCCCGGCATTGCTGCGCGCTGCGATGATGAGCCCCGCGGCGACGAGAAGCGCGGCGGCGAAGTAGACTGATCCCGGCAAGGGTGAAGAATTCCGCGCCGCCGGACATTGTGCTCTTGGCGGTCGCCATCGACATCAGCAGGTTGCCGAGCGCCACCAGCAGGACCGAGAAGGCGAGGAGCTTGCCCCAGAGCGGCCGCAGCATGGACCCGGCGAGGAAGCGGATGGCCAGAATCGCCGCAAAGCTCAGGCCCGTGAGAATCTGGAAGGTCGGCGGCAGCATGGCAGCGGCTTCGGCTTGCGACAGCATCAGCTCTTCTTCTTGTACATCGCCAGCATGCGCTGGGTGACGAGGAAGCCGCCGAAAATGTTGACGCTGGCAAGGACCAGCGCCAGGAAGCCGAAGATCTGGCCGCCCAGCCGGGCCGCCCACCTGGTTGACCCCGACTGCGAGCAGCGCGCCCACCACGATCACCGAGGAAATGGCGTTGGTGACGCTCATCAGCGGCGTATGCAGCGCCGGCGTCACCGACCAGATCACGAAATAGCCCACGAAGATGGCGAGCACGAAGATCGCCAGCTGGAAGATGAAGGGATCGATCGCGCCCATCGGGCCTTCTTGTGGCGCGCCGGCTTGGCGCGGCGGGCGACGTCACGGCGGCGCGGCGCGCGGTCGGCCCGGTCTTGGCCGGTGGCGCGGCGCCTCGAGCGGCGTCGCGCCCGGCACCTTGATGCTGGGGTGCACCACTGCGCCGCCGCGGGTCAGCACCGTCGCCTTGACCAGCTCGTCATCCCAGTTGATGGCGAGCTTCTTTTCCTTCTTGTCGATCAGCGTCTCGATGAAGGACATGAGGTTGCGCGCATAGAGCTGGCTGGCCGAGGTCGCGAGCCGCCCCGGCACATTGAGATGGCCGATGATCGTCACGCCATTGGCGGTCGTGGCGACCTTGCCGGGCTGCGTCAGTTCGACATTGCCGCCGCGCTCGGCCGCGAGATCGACGATCACCGAGCCGGGGGCCATCGCTTCGACCATCGCCCGGCTCACCAGCTTGGGCGCCGGCCGACCGGGGATCAGCGCCGTGGTGATGACGATGTCCTGCTTGGCGATATGGCCGGCGACCAGCGCCGCCTGCGCCGCCTGTTCGTCCTGGGTGAGTTCGCGCGCATAGCCGCCCGAGCCGGAGGCATCCTTCAGCGCTTCGGTCATGATGAACTTGGCGCCGAGCGATTCGACCTGTTCGCCGGCCGCGGCCCGCACGTCGGTGGCGGTCACCACCGCGCCGAGGCGCTTGGCCGTGGCGATCGCCTGCAGGCCCGCAACGCCGGCGCCCATCACGAACACCTTGGCAGGGCGCACCGTGCCGGCGGCGGTCATCATCATCGGCATGGCGCGATCGAACGCCGCGGCCGCGTCGATCACGGCCTGGTAACCGGCGAGGTTGGCCTGGCTGGACAGCACGTCCATCACCTGCGCGCGGGTGATGCGCGGCATGAACTCCATGGCGACGGCGGTGAGCCCGACCTTGGCATAGCCGCCGATCTCGCCCTCGCTGCCATAGGGATCCATGATCCCCACGACCAGCGCACCGGGCGTGATGCCGAGCAGGCTGCCCACCGACGGGCGCCGCACCGCCAGCACGATCTCGGCATCCTTGACCGTGGCGGCAGCCGGACCGACGCTGGCGCCGGCGGCGGCATAGTCGGCATCGGGAAAGCGCGCGGCATCGCCGGCGCCGGCCTCGATCGCCACCGTCGCGCCCAGCCCGATCAGCTTGGTGACGGTTTCCGGCGTCGCAGCGACGCGGGTTTCCCCGTCGGCGCGCTCTCGCAGCACTGCTATCTTCATCGACGTCTCCAGATCGTTCGCCCGGGGCGCCGGAGACGCCGCGCGGCGTGCCTACGCTGTTCCTAGGCGGGGCGGCGCTTGCCCATCATCGCCTGCGCCACCGGCACGACGACCATCAGCACCAGCAGCACCGCACCCAGCACCGGCTGGCCGGCCTCGATGAAGCAGAACAGCGCCAGCACCAGCAGCGCCATCGAACTGATGCCGGCCTTAACCAGGGTCAGGAAGCCGCTATAGGTCGCGTTGTGCTGGGCATAGTCCATCGCCGGAATGTCGGTGGCGGGAGCGGCAGGTTTCTTGGCCATCTGGTCCTCTAGGCGGTTTCAGTTCGGCGACATGGCTTCCAGTTCGCCGATCAGCCGCTCGATCATCGAGAGCCCCAGCGACCAGAATTGGGGATCGCGCGCATCCAGCCCGAACGGCTTCAGCAACTCGGAATGATGCTTGCTGCCCCCTGCCCTGAGCAGCTCCAGATAACGCTCTGCGAAGCCCTCGGACGACTTCTCATACTGTGCATAGAGGGAGTTCACAAGACAGTCGCCGAAGGCATAGGCGTACACGTAGAAGGGCGAATGGATGAAGTGCGGGATATAGGCCCAGAAGATGTCGTAGCCCTCGTTGAGCCGGATCGCCGGCCCCAGGCTCTCGGCCGCCACGCCAGCCAGATTTCGTTGAGTTCGGCGGTCGTCAGCTCGCCCTGCCGCCGCCGCGTGTGAACCTCGCGCTCGAAGCTGTAGAAGGCAATCTGTCGCACCACCGTGTTGAGCATGTCTTCCACCTTGCTCGACAGCATGGCGAAGCGCTGCTTCGGGTCGGTGGTCTTGTCCAGCATCGAGCGGAAAGTCAGCATCTCGCCGAACACCGATGCCGTCTCGGCGAGCGTCAGCGGCGTCGGCGCCATCAGCGCCCCCTGCCCGCCGGCCAGCACCTGGTGCACGCCGTGGCCGAGTTCGTGCGCCAGCGTCATCACGTCCCGCGCCTTGCCCAGGTAATTGAGCATCAGGTACGGGTGCGCCGACGGCACCGTGGGGTGCGCGAAGGCGCCGGGCGATTTGCCCGGCTTGGTCGGCGCGTCGATCCAGCCCCTGTCGAAGAACGGCTGGGCGATCTCCACCAGCCTGGGCGAGAACCGGCCATAGGCCTCCAGCACCGTCTCCGTGGCGCTCTGCCAGTCGTAGATCCGCTCGTCGGCGGTCGGCAGCGGCGCGTTGCGGTCCCAGGCATTGAGCTGCGCCTTGCCGAACCACTTCGCCTTCATGGCGTAGTACTTGTGGCTCAGCCGCGGATAGGCCGCCCGCACCGCGCTCTGCAGCGCGTCCACCACCTCGCGCTCCACCGAGTTCTCGAGGTGCCGGCTGTCGGCGATATCCTGGAACCCGTGCCAGCGATCCGAGATTTCCTTGTCCTTGGCCAGCACATTGGTGATGTGCGTGAACAGCCGCTCGTTGCCGTGCAGGGTCCTCGAAATGCCGTTGAAGCCGGCTTCGCGCCTGCTCTCGTCCCGATCGGACAGCAGGTTCAGGATGCTCTCGAGGTTCATCTCCTCGCCCAGCGCCTCGAACTTGAGGCCCGCCATGGTCTCGTCGAACAGCCGGTTCCAGGCCTGCGCCCCGGTCACCGACTTCTCGTGGAACAGCTGCTCGGTCTTGTCGTCGAGCTGGTAGGGCTTGGCCTTCCTCAGTTCGGTGAACCACGGCCGATAGCGGGCGAGCGCCGCATCGCCGGCCATGGCCGCATCGAGCGCTGCCTCCTCGATCCGGTTGAGCTCGAGCGAAAAGAAGATCAGCCCGGTCGACAGGTCCGTCAGCGCCTGGCTCAAGTCGCCGAGGAACTTGACCCTCTCGGGCTCCTGCGTGTTCCGCACATATTGCAGGAACGCGTAGGATCCGAGCTTGCCGGTGATGTCGCTCAACGCCTCGTAGCGGCTGATAGCCTCGATCAGCCTGCCCGCCTCGGCCAGCGCCGCGAGCTTGCCCTTGTAGTCCGCCTCGAAGGCCTTGGCTTCGTCCTGCGCCCGCTTCAGGTCCGCTTTCAGCTCGGCAGCGTCATTGCCGGCATAAAGATCCGTGAGCGTCCAGACCGGCAGCGTCCCCAGCTCGTTGTGCCCCTTCTGGGCGGCGGCTTCCGGCGCGCGTGGCAAATGGCGGTTGGTCAAGTTCTCACCTCGGTCTGCGATTGCGGCGCGACCTTAGCCACAGGGGACAAGGATGTGAAGCAGCCGCCGTCCCGGCGACGGAAACGTCAGCCTTAATCGCCCCTTAACTCCCCCGCCGGATGCTGGGTCAAAACGGCACAGCGCGATTCGTTCGGGTAGCGAACGTGCAACGAACCTGCTCACGGGGGCCTATGTTTCGCGTTCTGATAGTTGACGACGATGCAGTACAGTTGCGTCTGACATCGGAGGTTGCCGCGCGCGCCGGCTTCCAGCCGATAACCGCCACGTCCGGCCAGCAGGCACTCGATCTGCTCAGGGCAGACCTGCGCATCGGTGCGGTGGTGCTGGATCTGGTCATGCCCGACCTCGACGGCATGGCGGTCCTCGAGCAGATGCGGCACGGCCGCATTGCCACGCCGGTGATCGTCCAGACCGCCGACCCCTCCCTCGAGACCGTCGTCACCGCGATGCGCCAGGGCGCGGTGGATTTCTTCGTCAAGCCGGTGGCGCCGGAGCGGATGATCGTCTCGCTGCGCAACGCCGTGAAGCTGGGGGAACTCGAGTCGCTGGTGCGCACCGACCGGGCCCGTCTCGCTCACACCATGGGTCTCGCCGACATCGTCGCCCGCTCGCCCGCCATGGACCGGGTCCTGTCCCTCTGCGCCAAGGCGGCCCGAACCACGCTTCCGGTGCTGATCGAGGGGGAGGCGGGAACCGGCAAGGACCTGCTCGCCCGCGTCATTCACGGCACCGGCGAGCGCGCCGGGCGCCCCTTCGTCACGGTGAACTGCGCCAATATTCCGCCTTCCCGGATCGACGCCGTGCTGTTCGGGAGCCGTCGCGGCGTCATCGCGGGGGACAATGCCGATTCCGCTGGCAAGCTCGCCGAGGCCCATGGCGGCACGATCCTGCTCGACGAGATCGGCGAGCTTCCCCTCGACACCCAGTCCATGCTGCTCAAGGCCCTCGAGCGTGGCGAAACCGAGCCGCTGGGCGGCGACCGCCCGGTCCGCGTCAACGTGCGCCTGCTGGCCAGTACCAGCCGCCGTCTGCTCAATCTGGCGCGTTCCGGCGATTTCCGCGAGGATCTCTACTACCGGCTGAACGTCTTCCCCATCTACCTGCCCCCCCTGCGCGACCGGCCGGAGGACCTGCCTGCCCTCGCCACCGTGTTCGCGACGAGGCATGCGGCCGAGACCGGCAAGCGCATCGCCGGGCTGTCCGAGGCGGCGCTGGGACTGCTGAAAGCCTTCGCCTGGCCGGGCAATGTCGGCCAGCTGGAGAATTCGGTCTATCGCGCCGTCGCCCTGGCCGCGACCACCGTTCTCGAGCCCGTCGACTTTCCGCACATCGTCGCGCAGGGATCCGGCCGCGCCGAGGCGCTGCGCCACGCGGCCACATTCGCATCCCCTTCAGCCCCCGTTCACATTGACGACGCAAGAGTGCACAAACGCGAGGCAGTGAGGACCCTCCCGGCGACCGATCGCTTCGTCGCCGATACTGGCGAAGTGGCCGCTCTCGCCGATGTGGAACGCGAGTTGATCGTCTTCGCGCTTGTCCGCTACGGCTACCGCATGTCGCGTGTTGCCCGCGCCCTCGGCATCGGCCGGTCGACACTGTACCGCAAGCTGCGCGAGTACGGTCTGGACGAGGGGGTAGCCAGCCACGCAGCCTGAGGGTCGGGATGCCACGTTGCAGCAAGTCCACAGTCTTGCCTCACAAATTCGCGAGGAATTGTCATGGTTAAGCTTTTGAGGCTAAGCAAAAATGGTAATCTGCGTCAGGCGTCGGATCCCCGCTTCTCCGACGTCGCGATTGTGAGGCCTCGTTGGGCACGGAGTATCTGATGGCTAAGCTCAAGGCCTTGTTGTTGGCCGGAACGATCGCGCTGGCGTCCCCGTTTGCGGCCGCGGCCCAGGAAGTGGTGACGGTTGCCGGCATCGAGGCGACCCGGGTGGTCATCGCCCCGCCCAAGACCGAACTCGCCCGGATCATCAAGGCGGGCCTCTCGACGGCCTATGGTTCGGCCGAGAAGGGCACGCGCGCCTACACCCAGACCCAGAAGCTCTATTTCTTCTACGGCGCCCGGCATTTCGAGCCGCTCTGGCTGCAGAAGACCCCCGATGGCAGGATCGCGTTCTCGGCCAGTGCCGAGCGCATCATCGATGTGTTCAAGGCCGCCGAACAGGAAGGTTTCCGACCGTCGGACTACCTCACTGCCGATCTGGACGTGGCCGCCGCCGGGACCGACCCCGCGAGGCTTGCCGCGCTCGAGACCGCGTTCTCGGCCGCCGCCATCCGCTACGCTCAGGATGCCTATGGCGGACGCGTGGCCCCCACCGCGGTCAACAAGACCTGGACCATCACCCCCAAGCGGATCAACGAAGCCGAGATGCTGGTCAAGCTCGCCGAGAGCAGCCGGCCCGACCAGATCCTGCTCGACTTGTCGCCCAAGCAGCCCGAGTTCATTCGCTTGCGGGCGGCCCTCGCCAGGTTCTACGGCGCCGATGTCGTCGATGCCGCCGTCACCATCCCGGACGGGCCGCTGCTCAAGCCGGGCATGAAGGACGAGCGGGTCACGCTGCTGCGGCAGCGCCTCGAGGTGTCGGAACCCGATATCCCGGAGACCGCCGGCGCCGCCGCGACTGTGGACATCAGCTACGACGAGGCGCTGGTCGCCGCGGTCAGGACGTTTCAGGAGGGCCTGGGACTGAACGCCGACGGGGTCATCGGCCCGGCCACCGTCGCCGCCCTCAATGGCGGATCGGCGACGACCAAGGACGACATCATCGCCAACATGGAGCGCTGGCGCTGGGAGCCCGATGATTTCGGTCGCTTCGAGGTCGAGGTGAACATCCCGGAGTTCCGCCTCTGGATCAAGCAGGACGACAAGGTGGTGCACACCACCCGCGTCGTCGTCGGCCGGCCGCAGAACCAGACCCCGGTGTTCAACGACGAGATCGAGCACATCGTCGTCAACCCCTACTGGAACGTGCCGCCCTCGATCGCCGTCAACGAGATCAAGCCGCACCTGATTGCCAACCCCGGCTATCTGGCCAGCCAGAACATGGAGATGCTCGCCGGCGGCAAGGTGATCAGCGCCTCGGCCATCGACTGGACCCAGGCCAATATCAACAACTTCCATATCCGTCAGCGGCCGGGCACCGGCAACGCGCTGGGTCGGATCAAGTTCCTGTTCCCCAACCAGCACGACGTGTACCTGCACGACACCCCGTCCAAGTCGTTGTTCGCGCGCTCCTTCCGCGCCTACAGCCATGGCTGCGTCCGGGTCGAGAACCCGATGGCATTCGCCGAGGCGCTGGTCCAGCTCGAGCCCAAGATCACGCTCGCCTCGATCGAGAGCATGATCGGGGACAAGGAGCGCTGGCTCAATCTCTCGAGCAAGATCCCGGTCCACATCTCCTACTTCACGCTGCGCGTCGATGAGGATGGCACGATCCGGTCCTACGGCGATGTGTACGGCGCGAACAAGCGGTTGATTGAACTGCTGAACGAGTAGCGCAATCGCGCCATTGGCACTAGAATTCCGGATGGCTGTCCTAAGGGGCAGGCGTATTTGTGCGGTGGCGTTTTGTCCTGCGTTTACTAATGCGTAGGAATTCGGCCTTGGTTCGGCCGGATTTTCTGCCTACCAGAGCCTCGGGGCTGCCGGCCCGAGGGTTGGCTACCAGGTGTTAGCGTTAACGATCTCTCATCGGTACTGCGCTAGACTCCTGTCGTGTTCTGGTTGCAATGGGCTGTTCGGGGCGTGTCGGGGAAAGTTTTCGGTCTGATCGAGAAACTGTCACGGCTGCTGCTGGCTGCAGTGCTGGCTGCGACTGTCGTCACGCCCTCGGCTGTTTCCCCCGCAATCGCCGCCGAAGCCAGCCGCACGCTGTACCTGCATCACACCCACACCGGTGAAACCGGCCGCTTCACCTACAAGCGCAATGGCCAGTACGACCAGGCTGTGCTCCGGCAGCTGAACGTGTTTCTGGCGGACTGGCGCACCAAAGAGCCGACCAAGATGGATCCGGCCCTGTTTGACCTGCTCTGGATGGTCTACCAGGACGTTGGTGCGACCCAGCCCTACAACATCGTTTCGTCCTATCGCTCGCCCAAGACCAACGCCATGCTGCGCGCCAAGTCATCGGGCGTCGCCGAGAACTCCCAGCACATGCGCGGCCAGGCGATGGATGTCTTCATCCCCGGCATCAACCTGTCGGTGCTGCGTGCCACGGCGATGAAATACCAGGTCGGCGGCGTCGGCTACTACCCGACCTCGGGCAGTCCGTTCGTCCACATGGACACCGGCAGCGTGCGCGCCTGGCCGCGCATGACGCGGGCCCAGCTCAAGAAGGTCTTCCCGGATGGCAGGACGCTGCACCTGCCCACCGACGGCAAGCCGCTGTCACAGGATGGCCGGGCCTATGCCCAGGCTCAATGGACCAAGTGCCACGCCGTGCCCTGCAACGGCAAGGTAACCTTCGACACCAAGCCGGGCATCATGCTGGCCGACAATACCGGCGACGTCGCGCCGATCCCGGCGGTGCGGCCGCGCAACCTGACCGGTGGCGGCGAGGTTCTGATGGCGTCGCTCGATGAACCGGCCCAGCGCCTGGTGTCGACCTTTGAGGTGACCGCTCCGCTCCCGCTCTATCGCCCGCACGACCAGTCCAGCCAGGTCGCGGCTATCGAGCCGGGCACCGCTTCCGATGCCGACTATTCCGCATGGGATGCCGCGGGAGCACCGATACCGGCAACCAAGTCCGCCCGTCTCAAGCTTGCCACGCGCTCGCCGATCGGCGCCGACGGCAAGGTGACCGCGGTCGCCGCATTGACCGCCATCGAGGACGAGGCGCCCAAGCCGCGGATCCTGATGACGCCGCAGCTTGATGCGCTGGTTTCCGGCTATCTCCCCACCAGCCCCGATCCCGGTGCGGAACTGGCGTTGAAGATGATCATCGAGCGCGAGACCGGCGCGGGGCCGGCCCAGCCCTACGATCGCCCCGACACCATCGAGACGGCCTCGCTGGGAAGCACCGGGGCCACCGGTCGGGGCGGGCTCTTCGACACCACCTTCGATGCGCTCGACAACAATGCGGTGCCCCGTCCGATGGCCGAAGCGCTCGCCGAACTTGCCCTGCGCCGGCAGCCCGACCCGAGCATTGCGCTGCGTGCCGAGATCGAGTTCGTCGCCCCCGAGATCGACCACGTCAACGAGACGCTGGTGCAGCCCGTGTTCATGACCACCTCGTTCTGGGCCGAGCTGACCGAGGCCGAAGGCTACCTCGAGAAGGCCACCGAGCTTGGCCCGCTCACCGGCCGCGTCGACTTCATTCCCGGCACCGCGGCGATCCCCGCCTACGATCGCTTCGTGACCGGGGCACCCCAGCTGGTGGCGGGGATCTGACCGCGGCATCCGCCGGCACGCCGCCCCGCGTTCAACTGTTGACCTGTGCCGAAGGGCCGGCGTTGCAAAGCCTCCGGCGAGGCTCTAAGTCTCGCTGCAGTATTCTCTGGCCCGACGGGCAAAGGAACGGTGCTTCGTGACCACGCCGGACACGCCTCTCCTCGACCAGCTCGAGTCTGTAGATGGGCTCAGGACCCTCTCGCGCGAGCAACTGCGCCAGCTCGCCGACGAATTGCGATCGGAAGTGATCGACGCCGTGTCGGTGACCGGCGGACATCTGGGCGCCGGTCTCGGCGTCGTCGAATTGACCGTGGCGTTGCATACGGTCTTCGATACCCCCCATGATCGGCTGATCTGGGACGTCGGCCACCAGGCCTACCCGCACAAGGTGCTGACCGGCCGCCGCGATCGCATCCGCACGCTGCGCCAGAAGGACGGGCTCTCGGGCTTCACCCGCCGCGTGGAAAGCGTCTTCGATCCCTTCGGGGCCGGTCACTCGTCCACCTCCATCTCGGCCGGCCTCGGCATGGCGGTGGCCTCCGACCTCAAGGGGGAGGAGCGCAACGTCATTGCCGTCATCGGCGATGGTGCCATGTCCGCCGGCATGGCCTATGAGGCGATGAACAACGCCGGCGCCATGGATGCGCGGCTGATCGTCATCCTCAACGACAACGACATGTCCATCGCGCCGCCCACCGGCGCCATGCGCTCCTACCTCGCCAAGCTGGTCTCCGGCCCGGCCTATCGCGGTTTCCGCGACACCGCCAAGTCGATCACCGGCAAACTGCCGCGCCTCATCCACGAGACCGCCCGCAAGACCGAGGAGTTCGCGCGTTCGTTCTTCACCGGCGGCACGCTGTTCGAGGAACTGGGCTTCTTCTATGTCGGCCCGATCGACGGCCACAACCTCGGCGACCTGCTCGACGTGCTGCACAACGTCAAGGACATGCAGTCCGGTCCGGTCCTGATCCACGTCGTCACCAAGAAGGGCAAGGGCTACGAGCCGGCCGAGAGCTCCGCCGACAAGTACCACGGCGTCAACAAGTTCAACGTCATCACCGGCGCGCAGGCGAAACCGCCCTCGAATGCCCCATCCTACACCGCCGTCTTCGCCCAGAGCCTGATCGAGGAGGCGCGCCGCGACGAACGCATCGTCGCCGTCACCGCCGCCATGCCCAATGGCACCGGCCTCGACAAGTTCGCCGAGCTGTTCCCGTCCCGCCTCTTCGATGTCGGCATCGCCGAGCAGCACGCGGTCACCTTCGCGGCCGGCATGGCCACCCAGGGTCTGAAGCCCTTCGTCGCCATCTACTCCACCTTCCTGCAGCGCGCCTATGACCAGGTCGTGCACGACGTGGCGGTGCAGGGCCTTCCGGTGCGCTTCGCCATCGATCGGGCCGGCTATGTCGGGGCCGACGGCCCCACCCATGCCGGCAACTACGACGCGGCCTATCTCGGCGCCATTCCCGGCATGGTGCTCATGGCGGCCGGCGACGAGGCCGAGCTCCGGCATATGGTGGCGACCGCCGCCGCCTATGACGAGGGCCCGATCGCCTTCCGCTACCCGCGCGGCGACGGCCTCGGCGTCGAGCTGCCCGAACGCGGCACCCCGCTCGAGATCGGCCGCGGCCGCGTGCTGCGCGAAGGCAAGACCGTCGCGCTGCTGAGCTTCGGCACCCGCCTCGGCGAAGTGCTGGCCGCCGCGGAAAAGCTCTCCGCCTACGGCCTCACCCCCACCATCGCCGATGCCCGCTTCATGAAGCCGCTCGACGCGGCGCTGATCGCGCGGCTCGCCCGCGAGCACGAGCTGCTCGTGACCGTCGAGGAGAACGGCATCGGCGGTTTTGGCAGCCATGTCGCGACCTTCCTCGCCACCAGCGGCCTGCTCGACGGCAAGCTCAAGTTCCGTCCGCTGATGATCCCCGACGTGTTCACCGAGCAGGCCGGCGTCAACGACATGTACGCCGCCGCCGGCCTCGACCGCGCCGGCATCGTGGCGACCGTGCTGTCGACGCTCGGCATCGCCGCCGCGCCGGCAGCAAAGGCCACCAAGGCTTAGCCCCGCCCCCACCGCCTCCGAAGCCCTTTCGGGAGGATGGCGGATCGCGCCGCACCCGATCCTCCCTCGTTCACGGGGAAGGGCCATCGCATTTGAGCGTTGAAGTGGTCGGGATCGCCTTCTCCCCTTGCGGGAGAAGGTGCCCGAAGGGCGGATGAGGGGTCTCTTGCCGGGGGCGAAGCCGCTGGAGTGGGCGCCCCGCACCCTCGATGCAGCCCGGTGTGGATGTCTCCACCCCGCCCGCAGAATCAGGCTACCACGCTCGCCATGCAGCTCGGCATCGACATGGGCGAGGCGCAGGGCGGCACCGCGGCCCTACTCGATCTCGAGGAACTCCTGGCCACCCGCCTGCTGGTGCAGGGCAATTCCGGCTCGGGCAAGTCGCACCTGCTGCGTCGCCTGCTCGAACAGAGCGCCCCCCACGTCCAGCAGTGCATCATCGATCCCGAGGGCGATTTCGTCACCCTCGCGGACAGGTTCGGCCACCTCGTGGTCGAGGCGGACCGGACCGAAGCGGAGCTGACGCGCATCGCCGGTCGCGTCCGCCAGCACCGGGTCTCGGTGGTGCTCGACCTCGAGGGGCTGGACGTGGAGCAGCAGATGCGGGCCGCCGCGGCGTTCCTCGGCGGCATGTTCGATGCGGATCGGGACTACTGGTACCCGGTGCTCGTCGTCGTCGACGAGGCGCAGCTCTTCGCCCCCGCCGTCGCCGGCGAGGTCTCGGACGAGGCGCGCAAGCTCTCCCTCGGCGCCATGACCAACCTGATGTGCCGGGGGCGCAAGCGCGGCCTCGCCGGCGTCATCGCCACGCAGCGCCTGGCCAAGCTCGCCAAGAACGTTGCGGCCGAGGCCAGCAATTTCCTGATGGGCCGCACCTTCCTCGACATCGACATGGCGCGCGCCGCCGACCTCCTGGGCATGGACCGGCGCCAGTCGGAAATGTTCCGCGACCTCGCCCGCGGACACTTTGTGGCGCTGGGGCCGGCCCTGTCGCGCCGGCCGCTGCCGGTGACGATCGGCAGCGTCGAGACCTCGGCCCGTTCGACCAGCCCGAAGCTGCTGCCGCTGCCGGTCGCGGCCGAGGACCCCGCCGGGCTGATCTTTGCCCGCGAGCCCGATGAGCCACGGCCGCCGCGACGGCTGCCGCCACGGCCGGCTCCGGTGCCCACCGCCGACCTGCTTGCGCGGGCCGCCCGACCTGCCCGGACTGCCGTCCTCCCCGGTGCCGCCGAACCGGAGATCGACGCAGCTGATCGCGACGCAACGATGGATTCGGTGCTGCGCGAGATGCTCGACGACCCCGACTCGGCGTTCCGCTCGGTGGCGGTGCTGTATCAGGATTTCCTCGTACGCTGCCGCATCCGCCGGGTGCGCGGTGAAGCGCTGGCGCTGCCCGCCTTCCGTCGCCGGCTGGCCGTGGTGCGCGCGGGTGTGGGTTCGGACGTCGTCGACTCCGCCGGCTGGCAGCAGGCCCTGCTGCTGTCGCAGTCGCTCGCCGAGGATGTGCAGGGGGTATTCCTGGTCGTCGCCCAGGCGAGCCTCTCCCACGCCCCCTGCCCTTCCGATGCCATGCTGGCGCGCGCCTATGGCACGCACTCCACCGGCCGCGCCCGGCGTGTGCTCACCTATTTCGAGGAGCGCGGCCTCATCGTGCTGAGGACCGACCACAAGGGCCGCCGCATCGCGGCCTTCCCGGATCTGGGCACCCAAACCGCCGCCGGCGATCCGGACGCGCCCGATACCGCCGCGCCGCGCAGCGCGGCGGAGTAGAGCTCAGCCGGTTTCCTCGAGGAAGCGGACCGCGCCGATATGCGGCAGGTTGCGGTTGCGCTGCGCATAGTCGATGCCGTAGCCGACCACGAACGTGTCGGGGATCTCGAAGCCGATCCAGCGGGCCCGGACGTCGACCTCGCGCCGCGACGGCTTGTCGAGCAGGGCGCACACTTCGATCCGCCCGGGGTGGCGTGTGGCGAGGATCTCGAGCACGTGCTTGAGCGTATGGCCGGTATCGACGATGTCCTCGACCAGCAGCACGTCGCGGCCTTCGATCTCTCCCCTGAGGTCCTTGAGGATGCGCACCTCGCGACTCGACTCGGTGGAGTTCCCGTACGAGGACACCTCGAGGAAATCGCCCTCGACCGGCAGGTCGAGTTCACGCACGAGATCGGCAATGAACACGAACGACCCGCGCAGCAGGCCCACCACCACCAGCTTGTCGGTCCCCTTGTAGAACCCCGAGATCTCGCGCGCGAGCGACTCGACCCGCGCGGCGATCGCCTTGGCCGAGATCAGTTCATCGATCACATACGGTGTCGTCATGGCTCGTCCCCGGAGCAGGCGCATTCGCGCGACGTCTCCGGTACCCTCACCGAAGCCGCGCTTGCAAGCAAAACCGGCATGCGCCGATCATCTGCCGCGAACGGCCCGTCGCGCCCGGCGCAGCATCCGCCTGATCCGCGTCTGCAGGGCTTTGTGCCGTCCGAACGGCAGGACTGTCCGCCCCGCACCCGGAACGCGTGGCTGATCGGCGATCAGCTCCAGCAGGCGCGCGAAGGGCTCGACCCGCACGGCCTCGAGCTTGGCCTCGAGCCAGGCCGGCAACGGCCTCGTCCGCCAGGCGAAATAGGCGGCATACTCCTGCGGACAAGCCATGAGATGGCGCAGATAGGCGGCAAGTCCTGCAGGACCGTCGTGCGCCTCGGCATCAATGTAGGAATGCTCCGGCGCGAACTCGCGGACATTCGGCGCTCCTCGGTAGATCGGAACCGTTCCGGCCAGCAGCGGCTCGAACAGCTTCTCGGTGACGTAGTCGTGCGCAAGCGCGTTCTCGAGACCGAGGCAGAAGCGGTAGCGCCGGATGGTCGCGAGCTTGGTCTCAGGTCCGCGATCCGGGACGGTGAGTCGCCTGTTGTTGAACAGGCGACCGTAGGAGTCGACCGCGATGCGGCGCATCAGTTCGGCCGAGAACGCGTTGCGCCCGCTGCGATCGTCCCGTGCCGACTGGAACATCACGACCGGCACCGGTTCGTCGTGGACCGGCAGGTCCTTCGCCATTGCGGCCTGCCAGCGTTCGGTCGACGGCAGGTAGGGCATCCAGATGTCCGCCCCCTGCTCATAGGTCATCCGCAGCTCGAAGTGCCCCAGGAAATGCGGGTCGGCGAGCTGGCGGTAGTTGACCTTGCTCTCCATCGACCAGGCCACCCATTTCTGTCCGGGGAACTTCGGGGTGTCCTCCGGCAGCGACCGGCGCCAGTCGGGTATGTGGAAGACCACGGCATCGGCCTCCCCGATGCGGCTCAGGTCCGTGGTGAAATGATCGACGATCTGCGCCGGCACCAGGTCCAGCGGAGAGCGGCCGAAGAACCCGGTCCGGAACAGGATCAGCGGCCGCCTGCTGGTCATCTTCGACGGCCCCTGCGGACTGGTCTGGGTGCCGCCGGAACATACCCGTCGGGGCCGGGGCCGTGCAACCGCCGGCAACCAGTCGCCGCCGATTCCGGCTGTGCAGCCGCCGCAGCTGCGATACTACTGTGCTCGTGCATCGATCCGGGGAGGGGGCGGTGGCGCGGGAGGAGTACGATCACATCGTCGTCGGAGGCGGTGCCTCCGGCTGCGTGGCCGCGGCGCGGCTGGTGACCGATGGCGGTCGGCGTGTGCTGCTGCTCGAGGCGGGCTATTCGCACCATCATCCGCTGCTCGACATGCCGCCCGGCATCTTCAAGCTGATCAACGGCTCCAGGTACATGACCTACCATCACACCGTGCCGCAGGAGCACCTGAACGGCCGTGTGCACGACATCCCGCAGGGCAATGTGCTGGGCGGGGGCTCGTCGGTGAACGCGCAGGTCTACATGCGCGGCCGCCCCTCGGACTACGACGAGTGGGACGGGATCCTGCGCGGCAACAATGATGGCGCGCGCTGGGACTGGAGCACGGTGCTGGGTCACTTCCGCCGCATCGAGGGCAACAACCGTCTGGCCAACGACCTGCACGGCACCGATGGCCCGCTGCTCGTCTCCGATCCCGGCCATATCGACGACGTGTCGCGCTGGTTCGTGCAGACCGTGCAGCAGATGGGCGAGCCGCTGACCGGCGACTTCAACGGCCCGACCCAGCGCGGCGTCGGCTTCTACCAGTTCATGAACCGGCGCGGCAAGCGCTCCAGCGCCGCCTACGCCTACATCGAGCCCCTGTCGGCCGACAGGCGGCTGACGGTGAAGCTGCGCGCCGCGGTCAGGCGCATCAATGTCGAGAACGACAGGGCGGTGAGCGTTACCTACCGCGATGCCTCTGGGCAGGAGCACACTGCCTTCGCCGGCGGCGACATCATCCTTGCCGCGGGAGCCCTGGTCACCCCCAAGCTGCTGATGCTCTCCGGCATCGGCCCGGCAGCGCACCTCGCGTCGCACGGCCTTGGCGTCGTCGCCGATCTGCCCGGCGTCGGCCAGAACCTCATCGACCATCCCGAAGTGCCGGTGATCTCGCTGGCCAACGGCCCCTATGGCTACTACCGGCAGGGCGTCGGCTGGCGCATGCTCAGGAACGGCCTCAACTTCAAGCTCTTCGGCAACGGCCCGATCCTGTCCACCGGCTTCGAGGCCGGGGCCTTCATCAACCCGATCGATCGCGACGGCGTGCCCTCGATCCAGGCCTTCTGCGTGCCCATCGTCTATCTCGACCGCGACCTGCTCAAGGTCTTCGACGACGACTACGGCGTCACCATCACCACCGTGCTGGTGAAGCCCAGGTCGCGCGGCACGGTCGAGCTGCGGTCCGCCAACCCGGACGACATGCCGCTGGTATCGCCCAATCTGCTCAAGCACCCGGACGACATGAAGATCATGGTCGAGGGCCAGCGCTTCTTTCGCGAGGCGCTGCAGACCGGCCCCCTGGGCCGGCGAATCAGGAAGGTCATCGCGCCGGAGGGACCGGACCTTGGCGACGAGGCCATGGCGAACCACTGTCGCCGCTTCGTCAAGACCAACTACCACCCCGCGAGCACGGCGCGGATGGGCGCCGACGGCGACCCCAGGGCCGTGCTCGACGCCCGCATGCGGGTCCGCGGCGTCGACAACCTCAGGGTCTCGGACATGTCGGCGGTCCCCAACATCAATGCCGGCAACACCAATGCCCCGGCGATGATGCTCGGCGACCGCTGCGCCGACTTCGTGCTCGGGCTCGATCTGGGCGCGAACGGCGGTCGCCGGGCGATCGGCAATCACAAGGAGGAACGTGCATGATCCTGGAGCGGTTTCGCATCGACGGCAAAGTCGCGTTGGTCACCGGCAGCACGCGCGGCATCGGGCTGGGCATCGCCGAAGCACTCGCCGAGGCGGGTGCCCTCGTCACCCTGTCGTCGAAGGTCCCGCGGCCGGAGGTGGTGGACCGCCTGCGGGCTGCCGGCTACCCGGTCGACTATGTCCAGGCGGACCTGCAGGACGCCGCGGCGCCGGCTCGCCTCGTGGACGAGGTGGTGAGGCAGCGCGGCCGGATCGACATTCTCGTCAACAATGCCGGGGTTGCCGGTCACGGCGACACCGTGAGCTTTCCGGACGAGGACTACCGCCGGATCATGGACATCAACCTCGATGCGGTCTATCGCGCCTCCCGGGCGGCCATCGCGGCCATGCGGCGCCAGGGCGGCGGCATCATCCTCAACATCGGCTCGATCTCGGGCGTCGTCTCCAACATCCCGCAGCGCCAGGTGGCCTACAACACCTCCAAGGGCGCCGTGCACATGCTCACGCGCAGCCTTGCCAGCGACTATGTCGAGGACAACATCCGGGTCAACGCCATCGCGCCCGGATACATCGAAACCGAGATGACCCTGCCCCATCTCGAGGGCGAGGAATGGGGCCCGACCTGGCGGCGGATGACGCCGATGGGACGCGGCGGCACCATCGAGGACGTGGCCGCGGCAGCGCTGTACCTGTGCTCGCCGGCCTCCGCCTACGTAACCGGCGAGGTCCTCATGGTCGACGGCGGCTACACCATCCGCTGAGCCCCTGCGGCGCGCCTGCCCCGCAAATCTGCCGGCCGCCCGTCGCCGGGGAACAACTGCGTTCAGCAACGTGACGGAATGGCGGCAGCAGCGCCCGCGCGGCGTCAGGCCTCCTCGTCCTCGCTCGGCGCCGCCGCCATGCCGAGAGCGGTGAGGTAGAGTTCCAGCAGCGCTTCCTGCTCCATGCGTTCGGCATGATCCTGCTTGCGGATCGAGACGATCTTGCGCAGCACCTTGGTGTCGAAGCCGTTGCCCTTGGCCTCGGCATAGACCTCCTTGATGTCACCGGCGATCGCCGCCTTTTCTTCCTCGAGATGCTCGATGCGCTCGATGAACGCCTTGATCTGATCCTGGGCGACGCTGTCGGGTGAAACGGTAGCCATTTTCGTCCTCGTTCAAAAACTGCCTTCTTCAACCTGTTTGGGCCGGCCGGTTCAAGCCCGGAACCGACCAATTCACATCGCTGAGCCGTTGCGCCCCGCAATTCCGACAAAACGCCTCGTTAGCGATTGACAGAGCGCGGGGTGCTTTGCACAACACCACCGCTGCAAACGATTGCACGTGGCGTCCGGATCGATCCATTGCGCTATCTTCTGGCCATCGCTGGTTTGCTCGCCGCGGCTTTCGTGGCGCTTGCCATCTGGTTCTTCCTGCCGCGCGGCGAAGCATCGTCGGGAAGGGCGCAGGCGCAGGACGCTTCGCCTGCACCGCTGTCGGCACCGTCCGAGATCGCCGCGGACGATGACGGCGCGGGGGACTTCCGGGTCTGCAACGAGACCTCCAATCGCGTCTCGATCGCCTTCGGCTACCGGGCCGACAAGGGGTGGCAGTCGGAGGGGTGGTGGGTTGCTGAACCCGGGATCTGCGTCACCGTCTACCGGGGCGACCTCGAGACCCGGCGCTACTACTACCTGTATGCGGCTGACGACGTCGGCGGCGGCGCATGGGATGGCAATGTCTTCATGTGCACCCGCGACGAGACCTTCACGATCTTCGGGGTTGAGGATTGCCTGGCGCGCGGCTACGAACGAACCGGCTTTTTTGAAGTCGATACGCACAACAAGAGCAACTGGACGCTGCAGCTGACCGAGGGAGAGACGGTCGGCGGCGAAGCGGAGGCCTCCGAAGAGGCCCTGCCGCTGGAAGGCGATCTGCCGAACGAGACGGACGACGCAGACCAGACCGACGACACTCCCACTGAAGAAGGTGCACCACTCGAATGAGACGCATGAGACGCGTGAAGATCGTCGCCACCTTGGGCCCCGCGTCCAATGATGAGGCCACGATCGAGAAGCTGGCGCGGGCCGGTGCCGATGTGTTCCGCATCAACATGAGCCATGCCAGCCACGATCTGCTCAAGCAGACGGTGACCCGCATCCGGAACGTCGAAGAACGTCTGCGTCACCCCATCGCCATCCTGGTTGACCTGCAGGGACCCAAGCTGCGGGTCGGCAAGTTCGGCGAAGGTGCGGTTCACCTGGCATCCGGAGCCCGCTTCGTGCTCGACGGCTCCGATGAGCCGGGCACGAGCGAGCGGGTCAAGCTGCCGCATCCGGAGATCATTGAATCGGTTTCCGTCGGCGACCGGCTTCTGCTCGACGACGGCAAGCTGCAGCTCAAGGCGACCCGCGTCGGCGGTGGTTTGGTCGAAACCGAAGTGGTCTACGGTGGCAAGCTCAGCGACAAGAAGGGCGTCAGCCTGCCCGATACCCTGCTGCCGGTGGGCGCCCTCACGGAGAAGGATCACGCCGATCTGCTCAAGGGCCTCGAGGCCGGCGCCGACTGGATCGCGCTCAGCTTCGTGCAGCGTCCCGAGGACATCATCGATGTCCGCAAGATCGTGCAGGGCCGCGCCGGCGTCATGGCGAAGATCGAAAAGCCCCAGGCGGTCGAACGGCTCGAGGAGATCATCAAGCTGTGCGACGCGTTCATGATCGCGCGCGGCGATCTGGGCGTGGAGATGCCGCTCGAACAGGTTCCCGGCCTGCAGAAGCGCATGATCCGCATCGCCCGCCGCTACGGCAAGCCGGTGGTGGTCGCCACCCAGATGCTGGAATCGATGATCAGCTCGCCGGTCCCGACCCGTGCCGAAGTCTCGGACGTCTCGATTGCCGTGTTCGAGGGCGCCGACGCCGTCATGCTGTCGGCCGAAAGCGCCTCCGGCCAGTATCCGGTCGAATCCGTCACCATGATGAACAAGGTAGCGATGGCGGTGGAGTCTGACGTCAACTACCGCGGCATCATTCGCGCGCAGGCCGCCGAACCGGAGGCAACCGCCGCCGACGCGATCTCGGCGGCGACCCGCCAGGTGGCCGAGACGCTCGATCTGGCCGCCATTGTCACCTACACCTCGTCGGGCTCCACCGCCATCCGGGCGGCGCGCGAGCGGCCCTCCAAGCCCGTTCTCGCCCTCTCGCCCAACCTGCGCACGGCACGACGCCTCGCCGTGGTCTGGGGTGTGCAATGCGTCGAGACGCCGGACGCGGTGAATCTCGAGGACATGGTCGATCGCGCCTGCGTCATCGCCTACCAGGAGGGCCTTGCCCGTCCGGGTGACCGCATCGCCATCACCGCCGGCATCCCGCTCGGCACCCCCGGCGCCACCAACATGCTGCGCATCGCCTTCGTCCGGCAGGACGGCGCCGGGTCCTCGTAAGGGCGGCCCGCTCAACACCCCCTCCCGTCCTCTTCCGCAAAGGGGGAGCCGCGGATCGAGCCGCCGGTCGGGCCTTGCCTCGACCACCGGCGGACACCCTCCCCCTTGCGGGGAGGGTTGGGGAGGGGGTAGCCACAGGCACCCACTCGAAAGGTTTACCCATGACCACCGCCCTCGAAGCCGCCCTCGCCCATGTCGATGCCCACCTCGATCAGAGCGTCGAGCGGCTGAAGACGCTGGTGGCGATCAAGTCGATCTCCACCGATCCCGCCTATGCCGGCGAGGTGCGCCGGGCCGCCGACTGGCTGGCCGCCGAGATCGGCGCGCTCGGCTTTGCGGCCTCGGTCCGCGCCACCCCGGGCCACCCGGTGGTGATCGGCCACGACCAGTCCGCTCCGGGCCCGCACGTGCTGTTCTATGCCCATTACGACGTGCAGCCGGTCGACCCGCTCAACCTGTGGAACACCGATCCGTTCACCGCCACGCTGGTGACCGGTGCCGATGGCGAGCAGCAGATCGTCGGCCGCGGCACCTCCGACGACAAGGGGCAGCTGCTCACCTTTGTCGAGGCCTGCCGGGCCTGGAAGGCGGCCAATGGCGGCCTGCCGCTCAAGGTCAGCCTGATCTTCGAGGGCGAGGAGGAGATCGGCGGCAAGAGCCTGCCGGGCTTCCTCGCTTCCGCGCGGGACGAGCTGGGCGTCGCCGACATCGCGCTGGTGTGCGACACCGACCTGTGGAACGCCACGACGCCCGCCATCGTCACCATGCTGCGCGGCCTCGTGGGTGAAGAGATCGAGATCACCTGCGCCAGCCACGACCTGCATTCGGGCATGTATGGCAATGCCGCGCGCAATCCCATCCAGGTGCTCGCCGACATCATCGCCTCGCTGCGCAATCCGGACGGGAGCGTCGCCATCGCGGGCTTCTATGACGATGTGGCCGAACTCCCGGCCGAGATCGCGGCGCTCTGGAAGCGCCTGCCCTATGACGAGGCGGCGTTCCTCAAGGGCGCGGGCCTGACCACGCCGGCCGGCGAGAAGGGCCGCTCGGTGCTCGAACAGACCCGATCGCGCCCAACCTGCGAGATCAACGGCATCACCGGCGGCTATACCGGCGACGGCTTCAAGACCGTCATTCCGGCGAAGGCCAGCGCCAAGATCTCGTTCCGCCTCGTCTCCGGCATGGATCCGGCGAAGATCCGGGCCGCGTTCCGGCGGCACGTCGAGGATCGGCTGCCGCCGGACGCCAGCGTCTCCTTCAGGGAACACGGGGGCAGCCCGGCGGTATCGGTGCCCACCGATGGTCCCTTCCTGAGGAAGGCGGCGGGGGCCCTTGCCGAGGAGTGGGGGAACGAAGCGGCGCTGATCGGTTCGGGCGGTTCCATTCCGGTAGCGGGCGACTTCAAGCGGCAGCTGGGCCTCGATACGCTGCTCATCGGCTTTGCCCGAGAGGACGACCGCATCCACTCGCCCAACGAGAAGTACAACCTCTCCAGTTTCCACAAGGGCATCCGCTCATGGGTCCGCATCCTCGCGGCCCTTGCGACGGACTGACTCAGGCGGTCTCGAGCAGTGACTTGAGGGTCAGCAGGTCCGTGCGGACCCACTCGAGTTCGGAGTGAAAGGCCGCCTCGCTGTCATCGGCCGGAGCAAAGATCGTCATCGTCACCAGCGAGCCCTCGCCGTCACGCACGACGCGGACCGGAGCGGCGAACACCTGTCGCCCATCGATGCTGGCACTGACATCGAGGACGCCAAAGGGGTTGCGGGCGGTGAAGCGAATAGTGACGGGCCGGTCGATGAAGGCCGGCTTTTCGGCCACCCACTCCAGTGGGGCCTCGGCATGGTACTCGGCACCCAGTACGGAGGCCCAGCTGAACAGGTTTCTGGGATTGGCAAGGAAGTCGTAGACCGCCTCGTATGGTCGCTGGATGGCGACACCCACTGTCTCAGATCTTCGCAAGTCGTATCATCCGTGGCATGGCATCACGACCAGTCGCTACCATCGCTCGCACGCGATCGCCGGCCGCACAGTGTCGAAGTCAATGCTTCCGGAAGACCCGAAAAAGCAGAGGCCCGCCGAAGCGGGCCTCTGGATGCATTGGCGCAAAGCTCAGCCCTGGCGGGCCTTGTAGCGCTTGTCGACCTTGTTGATGATGTACACGCGGCCGCGGCGGCGCACGAGCTTGTTGGCGCGATGGCGACCCATCAGTGCCTTGAGCGAGTTGGTGACCTTCATTCAAAGACCTCGAAACGAAACAAAAAAGGCGCCGCGCGCCTCGAATTCGCCCTGTCAATACGGGCAAACGCCCGGCCTGTCAACGCCCGGGAGCCTCTCGGCAAACCGCTTTTCGCGAGCGGCAATGCCCCCACATCCCTGCCAGTTAACCGACTGGCAATCGGTCGGCGCCCACAGTCGGAGGCTGTACCGCGGGGACACCATGACAACCGCAAGCAAGTCGCGCTTCGCCAAACTCGATGTGCTGCTCGTGGAGCCGACGCCGCACATGTCCACGCTCATCGTGTCCATGTTGCGCCACCTTAGGGTGCACGGCGTCGACGAGGCGTCCACCTCGTCCGCAGCATTGGCCCAGCTTGGCCAGCGCAAGTACGGAGCCATCCTCGTCGACGAGGCGCTGAAGCCGATGGACGGGATCGAGCTGACCCGTGCCTTGCGGGCCGCAGAGGGGCCGAACCGCGACACGCCGGTGATCATGATGTCGTCGACGCCCGAAGCGGCGCGCATCCTTGCCGCCCGCGACGCCGGCATCAGCGAGTTCCTGCGCAAGCCGTTCGCCGCCCAGCACGTCGAGACGCGCCTGGTCTCGATCCTGGCTGCGCCGCGCGAGTTCATCACCGCGGGCGCCTATGCCGGTCCCGACCGTCGTCGTCGCAATGTCGAGCACAAGGGCGAGGAGCGGCGGCGGGGCCGCTGACCTCACTGTGCGGCGGTCACCGCGAGCTCCCGCCAGCGATGGCAGGCGACCAGCCTGCCGCCGTCCACGGTCTCGAGCGGGGGGCGCTTGTCGGCACAGAGCGCTACGGCGTGGCGACAGCGGGTCCGGAATGTGCATCCGGACGGTGGATTGATCGGTGACGGGATCTCACCGACGAGGCCGTCGATGGTTCGCTGCCTTGCGCGGCGCGGATCCGGAATCGGAACGGCCGTCAGCAGGGCCCTGGTGTAGGGGTGCCTGGGGTCGGCGTAGAGATCGTCGCCACTCGCCAGTTCGACAACGCGCCCCAGGTACAGGACCAGTATCCGGTCGGAGACGTGACGCACCACGCTGAGGTTGTGCGAGATGAACACCAGGGTGAGCCCGAACTGCTGCTTGAGGTCGCTCAGGAGGTTGACGATCTGCGCCTGGACCGAGACGTCGAGCGCCGATACCGGCTCGTCGCACACGATCAGCTTGGGTTCCGTGATCAGCGCGCGGGCAATTCCGATGCGCTGCGCCTGGCCGCCCGAAAACTCGTGCGGATAGCGATTGATCATCTCCGGGAGCAGACCCACCGCCTCCATAGCCTTGATGACCCGCTCGCGCCGGCCCTTCGCATCGACCTCGGGCATCAGCGTCCGGAGCGGATCGGCGATGATCTCTCCGACCGTCATGCGCGGGTTGAGCGAGGCCAGCGGATCCTGGAAGATGATCTGCAGGTCGCGGCGGCGCAGCCGCATCTGTTCCTCCGGCAACCGCGCGATATCCTCGCCGAGCCAGAGCACGCGGCCCTCGTCGGGCGACAGCAGCTGCAGGATGCAGCGGCCCAGAGTCGATTTCCCGCACCCGCTTTCCCCGACAATGCCGAGCGTCTCCCCGCGCTTGACGGTGAAACTGATGTCCTGCAGCGCCTTGAGCTGAAACGGGCGGGTGAACAGGCCACTCGAGACCGAGAAGAACTTGGAGAGGTTCTCGATCCTCAGAAGATCATCATTGTGCTCGAGCATCACGCGACCTCCTCGTGCTTGAGAGATCCCTGATACCAGCAGGCCCGGCCACGGGCCCCACCATCCACCGGCAGCAATTGCGGGCGTTCCGCAAAGCAGGTTTCGAACCGGAACGCGCAGCGCGGATGGAAGGCACATCCGCTCGGCAGCCGCTCGAGGCTGGGCGGCAGGCCCTGTATCGGGTCGAGCCGCTGGGCCCGCTTGGCGACGTGCGGCGTGGAGTGCAGCAAGCCCAGCGTGTAGGGGTGGCGGGGGTCGTAGAACAGCTCGTCTACCGTTCCCGTCTCGACGCAACGCCCGCCATACATCACCATCATGCGGTCGGCGACGCCCGCAACCACCCCAAGGTCGTGGGTGATCAGCACCAGCGCCGTCCCGAACTCGTCCGTAAGGGTCTTGAACAGCTCGAGCATCTGCGCCTGAACAGTGACGTCGAGCGCCGTGGTCGGCTCGTCCGCGATCAGGATCTTGGGTCGGCACAGCAGCGCCATGGCAATCATCACGCGCTGCCGCATGCCGCCCGACAGTTCGTGCGGATACGCGCTGGCGCGCTTGACGGGCTCGGGAATGCCGACCCGTTCCAGCATCTCGATCACGGCGCGCCCAGCCTTGTCCGGGGCAAAGCCCTGGTGTCGCACCAGCACTTCGGCAAGCTGGGTGCGGACCTTGAGGCTCGGGTTGAGCGACGTCATCGGATCCTGGAAGATCATGGCAATGTCCTTGCCGCGATAGGCGTCGAGCCTGTCGCCGGGCATGCCGATCAGGTCGACCTCACCCAGCATGGCCCTGCCGGCCGCCCTGCCGTTGCGGGCAAGCAGTCCCATGATGGCCAGGAAGGCCTGGCTCTTGCCCGAGCCGCTCTCGCCCACCACCGCCATCGTCTCGCCGGCGGCAAGCGAGAAGCTGAGGTCGGACACCGCCTTCACTTCGGCCTGATGCAGGGCAAAGGTCACGTCGAGGTCATCGACAACGAGCACGTTCGTCATTCTAGCGATCCTTGGGATCGAGGGCGTCGCGCAACCCATCGCCGACATAGGACAGGCAGACCAGCATCAGCACGAGGATGAAGGCGGGCGTGTAGAGCATCCACGGCAGGGCTTCGGCTACCGGAGCGCCAAAGGAAATCAGGGTACCCAGCGAGGTCTGCGGCTCCTGCACGCCCAGGCCCAGGTAGCTGAGGAAGCTCTCGGTGACGATGATCTCGGGGATGGTCAGCGTCGCATAGATCACGACCGGCCCCGTCAGGTTGGGCAGGATGTGCCGAAAGATGATGGTGAACGGCCCGGCCCCGCCGGCCTTGGCCGCTTCGATGAACTCGCGTTGCTTGAGGGTCAGCGTCTGCCCGCGCACGATGCGCGCCATGGTGAGCCACTCGAGAAACCCGATCCCGACGAACAGCAGGACGGGTGAGCGGCCGAAGATCACCACCAGGATGATCACGAACAGGATGTAGGGCAGCGCATACATGATGTCGACGAAGCGCATCATCAGAGCGTCGACCCTGCCGCCGAAGTACCCGGCAATCGCGCCGTAGACGACCCCGATCACCACCGAGACGGCGGTGGCAACCGCCGCCACGATGAGCGACATCTGGGTGCCCTGCAGCGTTCGGGCCAGCATGTCGCGCCCGTTCTGGTCGGTGCCGAAATAGTGCCCCTTCTCCCAGTCGGGGGGCTTGCGGATGCCGGCCCAGTCGATCTTGTCGAAGCTCCACGGCAGCAGGTAGGGCCCGACCAGCGCAAACAGCACGATGGCGACGAGAATGAAGATCGAGACCAGCGCGGCCTTGTTGTTGACCAGCCGACGCAGCGCATCCTGGGTCAGCGAGCGGCCCTTCGGCGCGTTCGCCAGGGCCTCGGCATAGGCTGACAGGACGGCGTCCTTACCCGTGAGTCCGGCCATCAGCGGTACCTCACCTTGGGGTCGAGCCAGGCATAGACAATGTCCACGAGCAGGTTGAGGGCCAGGATGATGAACACGTAGAGGATGGTGGTCCCAAGGACGAGACCGTAGTCGCGGTTCAGCGCGGCGGTGATGAAGTACTTGCCGATCCCGGGCAGGGCAAACACCTGTTCGACCACCAGGGACCCCGTAAGCAGGTAGCTCAGCCCCGGGCCCAGGTAGGATACGACCGGGATGAGGGCCGGCTTGATGGCGTGCCGAGCCAGGATCAGCCGGGTGCCCAGGCCCTTGGAGCGGGCCGTTCGGACATAGTTGGTGCCCAGCACCTCGATCATCGAGCCGCGGGTGAGGCGGGCGACGCGCGCGCCGTGCGGCATCGACAGGATCAGCACCGGCATGACGAGGTTGAGAATCGCCCCGGGCTGGTAGCCGCCCACTGGCAGCCAGCGCAGATAGACCCCGAACACGAGCTGCGCCAGGTTGGCCATCAGGAAGTTGGGGATCACCAGCGGAATCAGTACCACGAAGACCAGCAGGTAGTCCGGCCACTTGTTCTGGTAGAACGCCGCAAGGGCTCCCGCGATCAGGCCCGCCGCGGTACCGATCGCGAAGGCGGCAAACCCCAGCATCAGGGTGAATGGCAGGCCGATGCTGATCAGTCGTGCCACCGAGAAGTCCCGCATCACCATCGACGGGCCGAAGTCGCCGCGCAGCACGCCGAGGATGTAGTCGACGAACTGCAGCGGCAGCGGCTTGTCGAGGTTGTAGTATTCCCGCAGGTTGCGCAGCACGTCGGGCGGCAGGGCCCGTTCGCCGTCAAATGGCCCACCCGGGGCCAGCCGCAGGATGAAGAAGCATACCGCAATCGTGATGAACACGATCGGGATGGCCGAAAGCACCCGCCTCAGCGCATATCCGAGCATTTGTCGTGGACCTTTCCCGCCAGCCTGCGGGACCAACGCCGCTGGCGGGCAGCAGCAGGAAGTGGCCGCGAAGTCCCAGCTTCGCGGCCACGGCGGTCGGAGCTTACTCCGACTTCGTCATCCAGCGGACACGGTTGATGTCCTTGGCGTTGTCGACAAAGCCCGTGATCTTCGGAGACACCACGTTCTTGGACACGTACCAGTAGATCGGGATCACCGCGAACTCGTCCATTGCGAGCGCCTCGGCCTCATGCAGCAGACCAGCCCGCTTGCCAAGGTCGAGTTCCTTGGCGGCGGCGTCCATCAGTTCATCGAACTTCGCGTTCGAATAGCGGCCGTAGTTGTTGCCCCAGTTCATCGTGCCGTCGGCCTGCTTGATGCCCGTGCGCAGCAGGTCGAGCGTATTGCTGGCGTCCGAGTAATCCAGCAGCCAGCCGGCGCGGCCGACCTGGAAGTCGCCCGCGTTGAGCGCGTCGTAGTGAACCGCGGTCTCGGCGTTGAACAGCTCGACTTCGACGCCGATCTGCTTCCACATGTCCGAGATCGCCACCGCGATGCGCTGGTGGTTCTCGTTGGTGTTGTAGCGCAATTGCATCTTGAGCGGGCTTTCGGGCGTGAAGCCCGCGTCCGACATTAGCTTCTTGGCCTCTTCGACGCGCTGGTCATAGGGGACCGAAGCCCATTCGGGCATGTACTGCTCGCCCTCGTAGTTCGAGGTTCCCGGCGGCACCCAGCCATAGGCCGGCAGTTCGCCGGTGCCGAGCACGTCAGGGCCGATCACATCGCGCAGCACCGAGATCGACAGCGCCTTGCGGACGTTGACATTGTCCAGCGGCGCCTTGGACTGGTTCATCACGTAGTAGTAGACGCCCAGGAACGGCGCCACGTGCGCCTGGCCGGGGTAGTTGTCCTGCAGGAACTTGTACTGGTCCGCCGGGAAGTCGGTCAGGATGTCGAGTTCGCCGGCGCGGTAGCGGTTCAGCGCGGCGGTCAGATCCTCGGTGTTGTCCCAGCGGATCTCGTCGATCTGGAGAGCGTCCTTGCCATAGTAGGTCTCGGACTTGACGCCGCGCAGGTAGGAGCCGGCACCCATTCCACGATGCTGTAGGGACCATTGCCCACGATATTGCCCGGCTGCGTCCACTGGTCGCCGAACTTCTCGATGATGTCCTTGCGGATGGGGAAGGCCGTGTAGTGGGTCAATGCCTGGAGGAAGAAGGGGGTCGGAGCCTCGAGCGTGATCTCGAGAGTCTTGTCGTCGATCGCCTTGACACCCAGTTCGCTGAAATCGGTGATCTCGCCGGCAGCGATCTTGGACGAATTCTTGATCGGGAACTGGAGGTACGCGTACTCGGCCGCCGTCTTGGGGTCGAACAGGCGCTGGAACGCATCGACGAAGTTCTGCGCCGTAACGGCTACGCCATCCGACCACACTGCGTCCGCACGCAGCTTGAAGGTGTAGACCGTGCCATCATCGGAGATCGTAAACGACTCGGCCTGGCCCGGGATTGCATCGGCTTCGATATCCTCTGCCATCAGGCCTTCGAGATACTCGCCGACGATCCGGTTCTCCCAATCGCCCGCCACCTTGTGCGGATCGAGCGAGCCGGGCTCGCCGCCATTGCCAAGGTTCAGCGTCACGGCCAGCGCCGTGCTCGACATAAGCGCGGCAAGCGCGCCGGCGGCTGCGGCCACCTTGAGGACCTGTGTTATTTTCATTGTTGTCCCATCTCCATGAAAGACGTTTCCTGACAAGGCCGGACTTGAGTATGCCGTGCCCGATTATTGCCCGACTGGTCGATTTGGTCGGATTGGGTACGGACCCTATGGCAACGCGTTTTGCGTGACAAGCGGAAGCTTGACGTAAGCGTCAAGGATCAGGGCTGGCGGCGGACCGGCTCACTCCGCCCTCTCGACCAGCGCAGCCACCCCCATGCCGCCTGCCGTGCACACGGAAATGAGCGCCCTGTGCTTGTCCTGCGTGCCAAGCAGCTTGGCCGTCAATCCGAGAATCCGTGCGCCGGTCGCGGCGAACGGATGGCCATAGGCGAGACTCGATCCCTTGATGTTGATCCGCTCCGGATCGATCTCCCCCAGCGGCGACTCTCGACCGAGGACATCGCGGCTGTAGGCTGGATCGCGCCACGCCTTCAGCGTCGACAGCACCTGCGCCGCGAAGGCCTCGTGGATCTCGAACAGGTCGATGTCGGCAAACGACAGGTTCGCTCGGCGCAGCATGTCGGAGACGGCAATGGTCGGCGCCATCAGCAGCCCGTCGCCTCCGGCAAAGTTGTTGGCCCCGACCTGTCCCAGCGTCAGGTAGGCAAGTACCGGCAGTCCGCGTGCCCTGGCCCAGTCTTCGCTGGCGAGCAGCACCGCAGCGGCGCCGTCGGTGAGCGGCGTCGAGTTGGCGGCAGTCAGCGTGCCCTTGCCCGAATTCCGATCGAAGGCGGGCTTCATGTTCGCCATCTTGTCGAGACTGGTATCGGCCCGGACATTGTTGTCCCTGATCACACCGGCGAACGGCACGACGAGATCGTCATGAAAACCATCGTCGTAGGCGCGCGCGGCGTTGTGGTGGCTCTTCAGCGCCAGCCTGTCCTGGTCTTCACGGCCGATGTCCCACTCACGCGCCATGAGTTCGCAGTGCTGGCCCATGGAAAGGCCGGTGCGTGGCTCCTGCGTCGAAGGTGCCACCGGCTTCAACTCGCCCAGGGAAAGACCCTTGAACACCCTGGCACGCTCCCCGAGCGTCCTGGCCCTGCTCAGATCGATCATGCGGTGCTGGAATCTCTCGCCGAACACGACCGGGCTGTCGGAGACACTATCGCTACCGGCCGCTATCCCGCTCTCGATCTCGCCCGTGGCAATCTTGGCGCCGAGGATCAGTGCCGCCTGCAGGCTCGTTCCGCAGGCGATCTGTATGTTGGTGCCGGGTGTCCGCGGCGACAGCCCGGCATCCAGCGCCGCCTCCCGCGCGAGATTGAAATCCCTGCTGTGGCTGAGGACGGCACCTGCCATCACCTCGCCAACCGGCTGCCCCTTCAGATTGAACTTCTCGACCAGCCCGCCGAGCGCTGCCCCGAGCATCTGCAGGTTGCCGACCTCGGCATAGCCCGTATGGGCGCGCTGGAACGGGATGCGGGCGGACCCGACGATAGCGACCTTGCGCATTTCGGCCATCAGGCTCTCCCGTCCGCTCGTGCTTTCATCGGACCGCCCAGGAACGGCGCGAAGCCAGTCCCGAGGATAACCCCGATATCGGCAAGATCGGCGCTTGCCACCACCCCTTCCTCGACGGCAATCCGCGTTGCCTCGACCATCGGCTGGACCAGTTCGCGGCCAAGCCCGGCGAGGTCGGGGTGCGGCGGAACCTCCGCCTTGACGGCCTTTCCGCCCTGCCACGTGTAAGCCCTGCCCGCTCTTCCGGCCGAGCTTGTTCTCGGCGATCAGGCGGCCGAACTGGCTGTCTTCGGGGACGGCGCTGCCCAGTTCGGCCGCGACCGACTTGCCCACGTCAAGTCCGACCGTGTCCATCAGTTCGATCGGTCCCATCGGCATGCCGAAAGCCACCGCGGCCGCATCGATCTGCTCCTTGCTCGCTCCCGCCTCGACCCGCTGCACGGCCCCGAGCATGTACGGCATCAGCACGCGGTTGACGAGAAAGCCGGGCGCCGACTTGACCACCACCGGGGACTTGCCGATCGCAAGGGCAAAGCTCGCGCCGCGCGAAATGTCGAGATCGGTATTGAACCTGGAGCGGATGACCTCGACCAGCGGCAGCTGCGCCACCGGATTGAAGAAGTGCAGCCCGATCAGGCGACTGGGGTTTCTCAAGCCCTCCGCGATGCGCTCGAGTTCAATCGAGGACGTATTGGTCGCAAGGATTGCACCGCTCTTGGCCCGCAATTCGGCGTCCGCAAAGATCTGCCGCTTGACCTCCAGCTTCTCGACGACGGCCTCGATCACCACGTCGGCCCGCGCCAGCCCCTTGCCCGCGGGATCGGCCTCGAGCCGGGCGACGGCGTTGTCGATCTCGGTCCGCGTCTTGAGCCGCTTCTTGAACAGCGACTTCGCCCGCGCCAGCGCCGGCTTGATGCGCTCGAGATCGAGGTCCTGCAGCGTGACCCCCATGCCGCGCAGCGCGCACCAGGCGGCGATGTCGCCGCCCATCACGCCCGCGCCGACCACATGGACGCGCCGGAACACCGGCTTCTCCATTCCCCTCACGCCCTGCTTCTTGAGGCTCTCCGACAAAAAGAACACCCGCCGCAGGTTGGTCGCGGTCGGGGTGCCCATCACCGGCGCAAACCCGCCGCTCTCGCCCTTGCACATCGCGCGCCAGTCATCGCCATGCTCCTGGTAGAGGTCGATCAGGGCGTGCGGGGCCGGATAATGCTCCTTGCGGGCCTTCCGGGCGACCTCGGCGCGCATCCTGTCGGCGGTGAACCGGCGCAGCGGCCCGAGCGCAGGGAGCCGCTTCGACCAATGCGCCACCCGGCTCTCCCGCCGCTGCAGCACCGCCTTGCGCGCTTCCCATCGCAGCATGTCGCGATGCCGGACCAGCTTGTCGACGAGCCCCATCCGGCGCGCCTGCGAGGCCCGGAGCAGCTTGCCGGTGAGCATGATCTGCATGGCGTCGACCGGCCCCGCCTGCCGGATCGACCGGCCGGTCCCGCCGAACCCGGGGAAGATGCCGAGATTGACCTCGGGAAAGCCGATGCGCGTCGCATCCGAGTTCACCGCGATGCGATATCGGCACGCCAGGGCCAGCTCCAGGCCGCCGCCGAGGCAGAAGCCATGGATCGCGGCGACCATCGGCACCTTGAGCGCCTCGATGCGGTTGAACAGCGCGTGGGTCCGCTCCAGCGCCGCCACCAGCACGCCCGGGTCGGCCATTTCGTCGAACTCGCTGACATCCGCCCCGGCGATGAAGCCGGACTCCTTGCCCGACAGCAGCACCACGCCCTTCAGCTCGCCACTCGCTGCCAGCGCCTCGACCGCGTCGACGAACCGCGACAGGTCGACGATCGCCTCCCGGCTGAGCGTGTTGACCGGCGACTTGGGTGTATCGACGGTCAGCCAGCCGATACCTTCGACATCGATGCGGAACTGCCAGTGCCGGCTGGTGGGGATTTCCGTCTGGGCCATTGCCGGCTCCTTGTTGCTGCGGCGCGACGGCTCACTCGGCCGCGTTGTCCACCTGGGGCTGGCGCCCGAGTTGGCGGGATGCCAGTTCGTCCGGATCGAAGTCGTCGACCCGAATGACCCGGTCAGTAGCCTGGTCGGCGAGCCTCAGGGTCGCCGCCTCGGCCTCTGTCAGTACGCCCGCGTCCACGGCGTCGGTGATCGCGTCCCGGTCGAGTCGCCTCTCTATCATGCCCTTCTTGATGGCACGCACGAACTTCGTCTCGATCTCCTCGGCCCGGGTGACCTTGATCAGCGCATCCTCGAGCACGCCCGTCACATCCTTGGGATCCATCGACACATAGGTTCCCCTGGTCAGTCGATCGCGGAACTCGCCGGGCACCATCACTGCCCGGGCCAACCGGTAAGTGGCGCGATCCGAGGCCGGCCTGGCGTGGCGTCCCAATGGAAACACCAGCACGCGCATCAGATTCCGCAACAGCAGGTTCGGGAAGTTCGCAAATACCGCCGCAAAGCTCTGCTGCATCGAGAACACCAGATCGCGGGCCACCGCGTCCACCACGGCGCGATCGGCCTCAAGCCGACCGTCGTCCTCGTAGCGCTTGAGAACCGCCGAGAGCAGGTAGAGGTCGGACAGGATGTCGGCCATGCGACCCGACAGCCGCTGCTTGCGCTTGAGGTCGCCGCCGAGGAAGGCGACGGTCCAGTCACCGACAAGCGCGAAGCTCTGCGCGTAGCGGCTGAGTTGGCGATACCAGCGCGCCATGTCGTGGCGCACCGGGCTCGCGGCAAAGTGCCCCCCACTCAGGGCGTGGAGGAAACTCCCCGCCATGTTGCGGAGCATGAAACTGACATGCCCGCGGAACGCCGTGTCGAACGCCGCAAGGCCAACCGCCCGGTCCTGGGCCTGGGCCGCCTCGATCTCGGCATAGAGGTAGGGATGTGCCCGCAGGGCCCCCTGGGCGAAAGTGATCAGCGTGCGGGTGAGGATGTTCGCCCCCTCGACGGTGATCGCCACCGGGGTCGTCGCGTAGGCGGCGAACAGGTAGTTCGTCGGCCCGTCCTGCACGGCGCGACCGCCATGGATGTCCATCGCATCGTTGACCCGGTCCCGCATCGCCTCGGTGGTGCGATACTTGAGCAGGGCGGAAAGCACCGAGGGGCGCTGCCCCTCGTCGACCATCGACGCGGTCAGCCCGCGCGCCGCCTCGAACGTGTAGGCCGAGCGCACCATCCGGGACAGCGGCTCGGCAACGCCCTCCATCAACCCCACCGGAATCGCGAACTGGCGGCGGATACGGGCATAGGCCGAGGAGACGCGCAGTGCGTGCTTGATCGACACCGTGCCGATGGCGGGCAGCGAGATCGCCCGGCCGGTGGACAGGCACTCCATCAGCATGCGCCAGCCCTGCCCGGCATAGTCCACCCCGCCGATGAGGAAATCCATCGGGACGAAGACGTTGCGCCCCTGCGTCGGCCCGTTCATGAAGGCCGAGCGCGCCGGGAAATGCCGTCGCCCGATCTTGACGCCCTTGAAGCCGGCCGGCACCAGCGCCAGGGTAATCCCGACATTGTCGACATCACCGATGAGGTGATCGGGATCGCGCAGGTGGAACGCCAGCCCCAGCAGCGTCGCGACCGGAGCCAGCGTGATATAGCGCTTGTCCCAGCTCAGCTTGACGCCGAGAGTCTTCTTGCCCTCGTACAACTCGTGGCAGACAACGCCGACATCGCGCATGCCCGCCGCATCGGACCCGGCGTGCGGCCCGGTGAGAGCGAAGCACGGGACCTCCTGCCCCCTGGCCAGCCGATGCAGGTACTTCTGCTTCTGCTCGGGCGTTCCGTATTTTTCCAGCAGCTCTCCCGGTCCGAGCGAGTTCGGCACCATAACGGTGATGCCGGCCGCGATCGAGCGGGAGGCGATCTTGGACACCACCTGGCTCTGCGCCTGCGCCGAAAAGCCGAGCCCGCCATGCTCCCGGCCGATCAGCATGCCGAGAAAGCCCTGTTCCTTGAGGTAGGCCCACACTTCGGGCGGCAGGTCGGCCCGGTTGTGGCGCGTATCCCAGTCGTCGATCATCGCGCAGACGGTGTTGACCGGCCCGTCGAGAAACGCCTGTTCCTCGGCGGACAGGGTCGGCTTGCGGACACCGAGCAACTTTTCCCAGTTCAACTGGCCGGAGAACAGTTCCGCGTCCCAGCCGACGGTCCCAGCATCGAGGGCCTCCTGCTCGGTGCGGCTGACTCGTGGCAGGATCCGCTTGACCATCGTGTACGCGGGTCCGGTGATTGCCGCGCGCCGTACCGCCGTCAGCGTGAACAGCCCGAGCACTGCCGCAGGCAGCAGCGCCCCGATCCATCCCGGGGGATCGGTCATCAACCACAGTCCGCCGTCCAGCGACACACGGCTGAGCACGCCGATCAGCAAGGCGCCGACGGCCCACTGCCAAAGGGGCGCGCGCCGCATGGCGAGTACCAGGGTGGCGACGACGCTGATCACGAGCAGGGCGATGCCCATGCGATTCTCCTCGACTCGCGCCAGGGAAAGCCGAGCGCGTGTCCACCTTCCCGAGCTTGAGGCCACGATAGTGAAGGTTGACGTATACGTCAACCAATGGCTCCCGCGACTTGTCCGGGTCGTAGACCGGTGCTCGGGTCGTTGCTGCGCGGAAAGGACATGGCGCACCCGTTGCGTCGTCGTTTTGACGCAAACGTCAGTCGATGGCATAGTCCCTGCAATGGCATAGTCCGCGCAATGGCATAGTCCGGGCAACGGACAGCACAAGTCCGAGGAGGAACGGAGTGGAAGAGGCAACCGCAGCATCGCCACGACCTTGGGTGGAGCGCTACCCCCCCGGTATATCCTGGGATGTCCCCATCAATCTCACACCCGTGCACGAGCAGGTGCTGGCCGCCTGTGCTCGAAACCCCGACGCCGATGCGCTTGACTTTCTCGGCAAGAAGACCCGTTTCGGCGAACTCGCGCACATGATCAACGCCCTGGCCGGGGCGTTGCAGTCCCAGTTCGGCGTCAAGAAGGGCGTGCGGGTCGCACTGATGCTGCCCAACACGCCGTTCTACGTCGTCGCCTACTATGCGGTGCTGCGCGCCGGCGGCACCGTGGTCAACTGCAATCCCCTCTACACGGTCCACGAACTCGGGCACATCGTCGGCAACGCAGGCGCCGACTTGCTGGTGACCCTCGACCTCAAGCAACTTTTCGAGAAGGCCGAGGCGCTGACCGAGGCGGGCCACGTTCGCCACCTGATCGTCTGCCACTTTCCCGACGCCCTGCCGGCACTGAAGAAACTCCTGTTCCGGCTGGTCAAATCGAAGGATCTCGCCAGGCCGGAGCAGTCGCGCGTCGCCGCCAAGGTCGTGCGTTTCGACCACTTGCTGCGCCGCAACCTCACACCGGGCCCGGTCAGCATTGATGCCGAGCATGACGTCGCGGTGCAGCAATACACCGGCGGCACCACCGGCATTCCCAAGGGCGCCATGCTGAGCCACGCCAACATCGCGGCCAACATGAGCCAGATCGATGCCTGGGGTTGTGGCCTGTTCTACCCCCCCTCGCGTGTGGTCGCGGTGCTACCCTTCTTCCACATCTTCGCGATGACGGTGTGCATGAACGTGCCCCTGTGCAACGGCACACAGGTGGTGATGCTGCCGCGCTTCGAACTCAAGGCACTGCTCGACCTGCTGACGCGAACCGGAGCCAACGTCCTTCCGGCGGTACCGACGCTGATCCAGGCCCTCGCCAAGGCGGGGGAGCGGGCGGCGCCGCATCTCACCTCGCTCGAGGTGGTGGTCTCGGGCGGCGCGCCGCTTGCCGATGAGGTCCGCGCCGCGTGGGGCAAGGTGGGCAAGGCGCTGCTGGCGGAAGGATACGGGTTGACGGAAGCGTCGCCCGTGGTCTGCTGCGCTGCACTGCGTGTTCCGTCCAAGCCGATGTCCATCGGCCAGCCGCTGCCGGCGACCGACGTCCGCTTCGTCGACATCGACACCGGCGAGGTGGTGCCGCTCGGACAGCGCGGCGAACTGCAGGTCAAGGGACCGCAGGTGATGCTCGGCTACTACGACAATCCCGAGGCGACGCGAGACGTCTTCACCGACGGCTGGCTGCGGACCGGCGACGTCGGGCTGATGGACGAGGACGGCTATGTCTTCCTCGTCGATCGCATCAAGGACCTGATCATCTGCTCGGGCTTCAACGTCTATCCGCGCACCATCGAGGAAGCGCTGCTGCGCCATCCGGCGGTCGAGGAATGCAACGTCATCGGCGTACCGGACGCCTACCGCGGCGAGGCGCCTGTCGCCTTCGTGAAGCTCAGGTCCGGCACCACCGTCACCGAACACGAGCTCAAGAAGTTCCTTGCCGAAACGCTCAACAAGATCGAGTTGCCCAAGGAGTTCATCTTCAAGGACCAGCTTCCCAAGACGCTCATCGGCAAGCTCTCGAAAAAGGAACTCCGCGAGGAGTACCGCACCCGCGCGACGAGCAGCGATGAACCGGCCTGAGTCCGAGAATCGCGATCTGTTTGCCATCGCCGACCTCGCCCGCGAGTTCGGCATCTCGACGCGCGCCATCCGCTTCTACGAGGCCAAGGGCCTGCTCAACCCCGAGCGGGTCGGCGGCACACGGGTCTTCCGTCGCCGTGATCGCGCAAGGTTGATGCTCATCCTGCGCGGAAAGCGACTAGGGTTCTCCTTGCGTGACATCTCCGACTACCTGAGCCTGTATGACGCCCAGTCGCGGACCGCGCAGGTCAGCTTGCTGATCGGCAAGGTGGATGAACGCCTGCAGCTGCTCGAGCGCCAGTTGGGAGACTTGCAGACGACGATCACCGAGCTCAGGGAGATTCGGAAGCTTGCGGGCGACCGGCTGGCACAGGGAAGATGACGATGAGCGTGCTGCGCCGTGTCCTTGGCCTCGGCGTGACCTTGGCCATCAGCCTCGTACTGGCGGCCTGCACGCTGTCATCCGACACCGATCTGATCGCTACGGACACGCTGGTGACGCCATTGCCGGCGCATTTCTCGATGTTCCCGTTCAAACTCGACGGCGCGGACTACGCGCCCACCGACGACGCCCCGATCGACTACGCCCTGGACGGTTCGGCCTACATTGCCGGCGACCGCAGCATGACCATCCGGTTCGCGCCGCTGGGCGACGACACCTACCTGATCGCCGCTTCCGGGGCTGACCTCGGCGCCCTCTATGGCACCATTCGCATCGACGCTGACGTCGTCGCCATAAGGATGGTCTTCGGCGATGGCCTCGCGACGGCAATCGAGGCCGCCATGGCCACCGCTCCGGCCGCCATAGTCGCCGACATCGCCGTCGTCGACGGCGGCATCAAGGTCGGCAGGCGCGAGACGCTGGACTACGTCATCGGGCTGATCGAGGCAGGCGCGCTGCCCACCTCGCCGCTTGTCGCCTGGATCGGATCCGACGGGAATGCCAGGCCGCCGGCCCGCATCATCGCCGACGGCGACAGGTTCAAGGCCGGCGGCTGAACGTTGAAGTTGTGTACGTGATCACGTATATTGCTCGTATGCGCGCCACCACAGCCACCGAATTTCGCAAGAATCTCGCCAGCGAACTCGACCGCGTCGAGAATGACCGCGAGCCGCTGATCATCGTCCGTTCCCGTGGCAAGCCGGCGGCGGTGTTGATGTCGCTCGAGGAGTTCGGCTCCTGGGAAGCGACGCAACACCTGCTCAAGAGCCCGGAGAACGCCCGGCGACTGCGCGAGTCGATCGCGCGCCTCGAAGCCGGAAGCGGCACAGAGCGGAAACTCATCGAGTGAATTTCGTCTTCGATGAAGACGCCTGGGAAGACTACCTGCACTGGCAGCGGACCGACCCGGTCAGGCTGCGCAAGCTGAATCGTCTAATCGAAGAATGCATGCGCACACCGTTCTCAGGCATCGGCAAACCAGAGGCGCTCAGGGAAGACTTGTCGGGCTGGTGGTCGCGCCGGATCGATGGGGAACACCGACTCGTCTATCGCGTCAAAGGCGATGACCTGATGATCGCCCAGTGCCGTTTCCACTACCACAAGTAGCCTACCGCTTCCGCCCCTTCACGTTGGTCATCAGGTCCGGTTTCCTCGGCGGCTTCCAGCCCTCGGGCGGTTCGGCAACCGGGATGTTGGTGCCCAGCCCCATCTGCCCCGGCGGCGGCTTGCGTACCGCCGGCCCCTTGAGGTCGGCGATCTGGTCCCTAAGCCGCGCCGCGCGCTCGAAATCATCCGACGCCGCGGCCGCCGCCATCTGCGCCTCGAGCTCGATGATCCTGCGATGGATGGACTGCGACGACATCTTCTGCTCCCTGCGGCAGTGGCACCCTCACCCTGAGCTTGTCGAAGGGCGAGGGCCGGCACAAGCCTAGGTCGCCTCGATGAACCCCAGCATGTCGGCGAGCGTCGCGGCCTCGCTGGCCGGCTTGTCCCACCTGATCCGGTTGATGCGGGGAAAGCGCAGCGCCACGCCGGACTTGTGCCGGCCCGAGACCTGCGCGGCATCGAACGCCACCTCGAACACCAGTTCCTTGCTGACCTCGCGCACCGGCCCGAAGCTGGCGACCGTGTTGTTGCGCACCCAGCGGTCGAGCTGTTTCAGCTCCTCGTCGGTGAAACCGAAATAGGCCTTGCCGATCGGGACGATCTCGTTGCCCTTCCACACCCCGAACGTGTAGTCCGAATAAAACGACGAGCGCTTGCCGTGGCCGCGCTGCGCATACATCAGCACGGCGTCGATGACATTGGGGTCGCGCTTCCATTTGAACCACAGCCCCTTGGGCCGGCCGGGCACGTAGGTCGAACTCCGGAGCTTCAGCATCACGCCCTCGTGCCCATGCTCGGCCGCGCCGCGCCGGCGCATCTCGGCCAGTTCCTCCCAGCCGGCAAAGGGCAGCACCGGCGACAGGTCGAGCCGCGTCTGCGGATTCCGGTCGAACCAGGCCTCGAGCCGCCGCCGCCGCGCGCTCCATGGCAGGGCGCGGATATCGGCATTGCCGTCGAACAGCATGTCGTAGACCCGGATGAAGCCCGGATAGGCCGTGAGATGCTTGCCCAGCGCCGTCTTGCGGTTGAGCCGCTGCTGCAGGTCGTTGAACGGCAGGGGCTCGAAATCGGCCCCGACCAGCAGTTCGCCATCCAGCACCGCATCGCCGAACACCGCCTCCACCACGTCCGGGAAGGCCGCCGCGATATCGTCGCCGGTGCGCGAGAACAGCGATACGCGGCCCTTCGAGGCGGTCAGTTGCACCCTGATGCCGTCCCACTTCCATTCGGCGACGAAATCGCCCGGACAAAGCTTTTCGAGGTCCTTTTCCGCATCGATCGGATTGCTGAGCATCAGCGGATGGAATCGCGCCGTATGGTCGATGTCGGGCCGCTCCGCCTTATCGCCCAGCCAGTCGAAGAGGTCCGTGTAGGGCACGCTCAGCCCGTTCCACACCTCCTCGATCTGCTGCAGGTCCTTGCCGCTCATTTCGGCCAGGGCGGTCTTGGCCAGCCGCGCCGAAAGCCCGATGCGCAGCGCCCCGGTCGCGAACTTCACCAGCGCCCAGCGCTCGTTGATCGTGGCGGAGGTGAGGAGCGAGCCGATCAGCCGCGGCAGTTCCGCCTTGCTGGTGATGTTGAACCTGTCGACGAGCCCCGAGAGCGTCGGCAGCGGCTCCGCCTCGCCCGGATCCTTCGCGACGGCATGATGCGGCCAGATCAGCGCGATGGTCTCGCCCAGGTCGCCGACATAGTCGTAGCTGAGCGCGAACAGATGCGGGTCGACCTCGGCCAGCACCACCTCCTTGAGCACCGCGGGCTTGACGTTCCTGAAGCTCAGTGCCCCGGTGAGGATGGCGAGCGCGATGCCCCGGTCCGGGTCGGGCGTATCGCGGAAATAGGCGCCAAGCGCCTCGACCTTGCGGTTGCGCGAGGGCGTCAGAGCCAGCAGTTCGAGCAGTTGCGCGAAGCGCCTCATTCCTCCTCTCCCGCGTCGCCGTCGTCCTCGAAGGCCTTGATGCTGAGTGGCTCCGCCTCGAGCCCGCGCGTCTTGCACTGGTAAACCAGCGCGTCCTCGCGCCCATGCGTCACCCACACCTTCTGCGCTCCGGTATCGGCGATGGTCTGGTTGAGTTCGTTCCAGTCGGCATGATCCGAGATCACCAGCGGCAGCTCGACCCCGCTCTGCCGGGCCCGCTGCTTGACACTCATCCAGCCCGAGGCCACCGCCAGCACCGGGTCGGGCAGCCGCCGGCTCCAGCGATCCTTGAGCGCCGAGGGCGGCGCGACGACGATCCGGCCCTCGAGCTCCGCCTTGCTTGCCTCGAGCGAGGGCTTCAGCGCCCCCAGCCGGATGCCGCGTTCCTCGTAGAGCTCGCAGAGCCGGAGCATCGCGCCGTGGAGGTAGATCGGCGCGTCGTAGCCGGCGTCGCGGATGAGCGCGATCACCCGCTGCGCCTTGCCCAGCGCGTAGCAGCCCACGACATGCGCCCGGTCTGGAAAGGCAGCCGCCGAGCGCAGCAGCCGGCCGATCTCGTCGCGCGGGTCGGGGTGCTGGAACACCGGCAGTCCGAACGTCGCCTCGGTGACGAGGAGATCGCAAGCCGCCAGCTCGAACGGCTGCGCCGTCCGGTCGGGCAGCCGCTTGTAGTCGCCGGTGACCACGATCCGCTGGCCCCGGTGCTCGAGCAGCACCTGCGCCGAGCCCAGGATATGCCCGGCCGGAACGAATGTGATGGCGACATCGTCGACGGTGAGCCGTTCCCCGAAATCGAGCGGCTGGAACTCCCGCGCGCAGTCGGCGCCGTAGCGCGCCTGCATGATGGCGATGGTGTCCGGCGTCGCCAGCACCGCGCCGTGGCCGGCGCGCGCGTGGTCGGCATGGCCATGCGTGATGATCGCCCGGGCCCGCGGCTGCGGCGGATCGATATAGGCGTCGATGGGCGTGACGCGAAGGTCGCGTTCGAGAAGCGGGGTCGGCATGCGAGCAGTGTAACGTCAGCGGCCGGGCGGTGGTTCAACTTTTCGCCGGGCGGCCCCGGATCGTCCTGTTGGCTCACGCGGGTTCCCTGGACAATCGCCACTTCCACCTGTTGCCGCCGGAGGCTATGAGACGCTGAACGAGGAGAAGCGGCGATGAACACGCGCAAACTGGGCAAGACGGGCTACGAGGTCTCGGAAATCGGGCTCGGCACCTCGCAACTGGGCGAGAGCTTCGGGGCGCTGAACGACGAGACCGCCGCCGACATCCTGAAGACCGCGCGCAGCCTCGACGTCAATTTCTGGGACACCGCCGACGTCTATGGCGGTGGTCAGTCGGAGAGCCGCATCGGCGGCTTCAAAGACAAGAAGGGCGTGTTCGTCGCCACCAAGCTGGGGCGCAACGGCGGCATTTTCCCCGGCATGACCGGTTTCAACCGCAAGAACGTCAAGCTCAGCCTCACCGGCTCGCTGAAGCGGCTCGGAGTCGAGACGCTCGACCTGGCGCAGTTGCATTGCGTGCCCACCGACCTGCTGCGCGACGGCGAGATCTTCACCATCATGGACGACCTGCGCGACGAGGGCCTGATGCGCCACTACGGCGCCAGCGTCGAGAACGTCGAGGAGGCGCTGCTCTGCCTGCGCCATTCCGGCGTCGCGACGCTGCAGATCATCTTCAACCTGTTCCGGCAGGACTATGCCGACGAAGTGCTGCCCAAGGCGCGCGCCCAGGATGTCGGCATCATCGTGCGCCTGCCGCTCGCCTCGGGCCTGCTGTCGGGCAAGTGGAACAAGGACACCAGGTTCGCCGCCACCGACCACCGCAACTTCAATGCCAATGGCGAGAAGTTCAATGTCGGCGAGACCTTCTCGGGCCTGCCGTTCGCCAAGGGTATCGAACTCGCCGACCAGCTCAAGCAGATGATCCCGGCGAACTACCCGCTCAGCCAGTTCGCGCTGCGCTGGCTGCTCGACCACCCGGCCGTCTCGACCGTCATCGCCGGGGTGACCAGGCCCGACCAGCTGCGTGCCAATGCCGATGCGAGCCGGCGCGACCCGATCGATCCGGCCCTCATCGAGGAACTGAAGGGCTGGTACGCGGACAAGGTGAAGCCGAACATCCGGGGACGGATCTAGTCGTCCCCTCACCGGGCGCTTCGCGCCACCCTCTCCCTCATGGGGGAGAGGGGCGCGGCCGGCCGCCCCCGGGAGAGGGGGTGGATCGGCCGAAGGCCGAGACGGTGTGAGGGGGGGGGGGGGGGGGGTGGGGGGGGGGGGGGGGTCTCGGGGAGGGCGTCGGGGGGGGGGGGGGGGGGGGGGGGCGGGGGGGGGGGGGGGGGGGGGGGTTTTGGGGCCCTTGGGGGGGGGGGGGGGGGGGGGGGGGGGGGGGGGGGGGGGGGGTTGCGCGCCTCCCCATCCGGCCAGCCCCCTTCCATCCTCGCCTGCCGCTCCCTAGATTACCACCCACCCTCCTCTTTTCGAGTACTCTCCCAGATGTCCGAACACCCCGCCTTCGAACTCGTCCGCGAACAGCAGATCGGGGAGATCAGTTCGCTGGCCAGGCTCTACCGGCACAAGAAGACTGGGGCGGAGGTGCTGAGCCTCGTCAACGACGACGAGAACAAGGTGTTCGGCATCACCTTCAAGACCCCGCCCGAGGATTCGACCGGGGTGGCGCATATCCTCGAGCATTCGGTCCTGTGCGGTTCCCGCAAGTACCCGGTGAAAAAGCCCTTCGTCGAACTGCTCAAGGGCTCGCTCCACACCTTCCTCAATGCCATGACGTTCTCGGACAAGACCGCCTATCCGGTGGCCAGCCAGAACCTCAAGGATTTCTACAACCTCGTCGACGTCTATCTCGACGCCGTGCTGTTCCCGCTGATCACCGAGGATACCTTCCGCCAGGAGGGCTGGCACTACGAACTCGACAGCACCCAGGGGCCGATGGTGTTCAAGGGCGTGGTGTTCAACGAGATGAAGGGCGCCTATTCCTCGGCCGCCGCGCTGCTCGGCAAGGTCAGCCAGCTCTCGCTCTACCCGGACAATGCCTACGGGGTGAATTCGGGCGGCGATCCCAAGTCGATCCCCGACCTCACCTACGCCTATTTCAAGAACTTCCACGCCAAGTACTACCACCCGTCCAACGCCCGGGTGGTGTTCTACGGCGATGACGATCCGGCGCAGCGGCTGGAGATCCTCGATGGCTATTTCAGCCAGTTCGACAGGATCGACCCCAAGTCGCGGATCGCCTTGCAGTCGCGCTGGAGCGCGCCGAAGAAGCTGCACGAGACCTACGCGGCGAGCGAGGCCGAGCTGGGCAAGAAGACTGCCATGGTGTCGGTCAACTGGATGGTCGACGAGATCACCGATCCCGAGACCGTGCTGGCGCTCAACGTGCTGGAATCGATCCTTGTCGGCACGCCGGCAGCGCCGCTCAGGAAGGCGATGATCGATTCCGGGCTCGGCGAGGGGATGACCGGCTCGGGCTATGCCGATGGCATCCGGCAGCCCTATTTCACCTTCGGGCTCAAGGGCATCGAGGACGACGCGGCCGACAAGGTCGAGGCGCTGATCGTCGAGACGCTGGAAAGGCTCAGCGTCGAGGGGATCGACCCCAAGACCGTGGAAGCGGCGATGAACTCGGCGGAATTCGCGCTCCGGGAAAACAACACCGGCTCGTTCCCGCGCGGCATCGCGCTGATGTTCCGCTCGCTCGGCACCTGGCTCTATGACGGCGACCCGCTGACGCCCCTGAGCTTCGAGGCGCCGCTGTCGGCGCTGAAGCACCGGCTCGCCAGTGGCGAGCAGGTGTTCGAGGGGCTGATCAAGACCCATATCCTCGACAACCGCCACCGCACCACCGTGCTGCTTACCGCCGATCCGGGCAAGGCCGCAGCCGACGCGGCCGAGGAGCGGGCCCGGCTCGACGCGGCGCAAGCGGGGCTCGACGAAAAGGGCATCGCCGAAGTCGCCGAGCAGACCCGGCGTTTGAAGGCATTGCAGGATCTTGGCGATTCGCCCGAGGCGCTCTCGAAAATCCCGACGCTGACGCTCAGCGACCTGCCGCGCACCAACAAGCCGATCCCGATCGTCCACGAAGAGCTGGCGGGGGTGCCGGTCTATACCCACGACCTCGCTACCAATGGGGTGATCTATCTCGATCTCGGTTTCGACCTCAAGGCGCTGCCGGGCCGCCTGCTGCCCTACCTGCCGCTGTTCACCCGGGCGTTGACGCAGACCGGCACCGGCACCGAGGATTTCGTGGCGCTGACGCAGCGCATCGGCCGCACCACCGGCGGCGTCGGCGCCAGCCGCTGGGTGACCAGCCGGCGCGACGGCAATGGCACCGCGGCGCGGCTGTTCATGCGCGGCAAGGCCACCGTCGACCATATCAGCGACATGCTCTCGATCATGACCGACGTGCTGACCGACGCCCGCCTCGACAACCGCGAGCGCATCCGCCAGATGGTGCTCGAGAGCAAGGCCGGCTTCGAGAGTTCGCTGGCCGGCATGGGCAACGGCATCGTCTCGATGCGGGTCAAGGCCGGGTTCAGCGAGGCCGACTGGCTGAACGAGAAGCTCGGCGGCGTCAGCCACTACTTCTTCCTCAAGGACCTCGCAGCCCAGATCGAGGGCAACTGGCCGGCCGTTGCCGCGGCGCTCGAGGAGATCCGCTCCCTCCTGATCGGTCGCTCGGCACTGGTGGCCAACGTCACCGCCGACGGCTTCGCGACCGCCACGCTCAGGCCGCAGCTCGAGGCCTTCCTCGCCTCACTCCCCGCCGGCGGTCGCTCCTCCGAGGGTTGGGGGTTCACGCCCGGCCCGGTGTCCGAAGGCCTGACCTTTCCGGGCCAGGTCAACTACGTCGCCAAGGGCGCCAGCCTGAAGGCACTCGGCTTCGAGCCGACCGGCGCCACCGCGGTGGCCATCAAGCACCTCAATACCACCTACCTGTGGGACAAGGTGAGGGTACAGGGCGGCGCCTATGGCGGCTCATCCGGCCTCGATCCCTTTGCCGGCACCTTCGCCTTCACCTCCTACCGCGACCCCAACCTCGTCGACACGCTCGACGTCTATGACGGCGCCGCGAAGTTCCTCGAGGCCGGGGTCGGCGAACAGGACCTGGTGCGCTCGGTGATCGGCGTCATCGGTTCGGTTGATACCTACCGGCTCCCCGATTCCAAGGGCTTCACCTCGCTCCTGTGGGAACTGACCGGCGATACCGAGGCGGACCGCCAGCGTCGGCGCGACGAGATCCTTGCGGCCTCGAACCAGGACTTCAGGGCTCTCGCCGCGGCGCTCCAGCAGGTGGCGCGGCACGGGCAGGTGGTGGTGCTGGGCTCGGAGACCGCGATCAGGGCAGCCAACGAAGAGCGCGACAATTTTCTCAAGGTGACAAAGGTGCTCTGAGGGGTTCCATCGGCCACGGCGGCCTCCTATCTCAAGGCCAGAACAGGAAGCCATCATGGTCGACACCGACAAGCACATCGTCTGCCCCGAATGCGGCGGCACCAACCGGGTCGCGGCGGGCAAACCGCTCGCCATGGCCAAATGCGGCAAATGCCACGCCGATCTCTTCGCCGGGCACCCGGCCTCGGTCGATGCGGCGATCTTCGACAGGCAGATCACCCGTTCCGACGTGCCGGTGGTGGTCGACTTCTGGGCCGACTGGTGCGGCCCGTGCCACGCCATGGCACCTTCCTTCGAGGCGGCAGCGCGCGAACTCGAGCCGAAACTGCGTTTCCTCAAGCTCGATACCGAGGCCGAGCCTCAGGTTGCGGCCCGCTACAATATCCGCGGCATCCCCAACCTGATCGTGTTCAAGCACGGCAAGGTGCTGGCGCAGCGCGCCGGTGCCATGGATGCCCGGTCGCTCAAGGCCTGGCTGACGCCGTTTGCCGGTTAGGCGAAGCATCCGGACGTGCTGAAGCGTTGCCCGTCCCTGCCGCATTGCGGGAACTGAGGATGCTGCCTGGGAGGGAACTTGCCGCGGGTACGGCTGTCCCCGGCCTGCGACGGCCCCTCAGTGCCGTTCCTTGGTCGTGTGGAAGGTGATGCTGGGCCAGTCGCGCTCGGCCCGGCCCAGCCACCAGACCGATTGCGCGAGATAGACCGGGTCGCCGTACTTGTCCTCGGCCATTTCCAGCTTGTTGGTGGAGACGAAGCGCTCCAGTTCCTTCCTGTCGTCCGAGCTGATCCAGCGGGCGAGTTCGAAGTTGATCTGCTCGAAGCTGATCGGGACGTTGTACTCGGAGTTGATGCGGGACTGCAGCACTTCGAGCTGCAGCTGGCCGACGACGCCCACGATGTAGTCGGCACCGACCATGCGGCGGAAGATCTGCGCCACGCCTTCCTCGGCGAGATCGGAGAGTGCCTTGGCCAGCTGCTTGGCCTTCATCGGGTCCGAGAGCCGGACCCGCCGGATGATCTCGGGGGCGAAGTTCGGGATGCCGGTGACCTTGATCTGCGCGCCCTCGGTCAGCGTGTCGCCGACACTGAGGGTGCCATGGTTGGGGATACCGACGATGTCGCCGGCCACGGCCTCCTCGGCGAGTTCCCGGTCGTGCCCGAAAAAGAACATCGGATTGCTGACCGCCATGTCCTTGCCGGTCCTGACGTTCCTCAGACGCATCCCGCGCCTGAAGGTGCCCGAACTCAGACGCACGAAGGCGATGCGGTCGCGGTGGTTCTGGTCCATGTTGGCCTGGACCTTGAAGACGAAGCCCGTGACCTTGGCTCATCGGGGCTGATCGGTGCCGGTTCGGCCGGCTGCGGCCGCGGCCCGGGGGCCCAGGTGCCGAGCGCATGGAGCAGTTCGGGCACCGCGACGCTCTTCAGCGCCGAACCGAAGATCACCGGCGTCAGGTGCCCGGCACGGTAGGTCGCAAGGTCGAACTCCGGATAGCCGGCGCGCGCCAGGTCGAGGTTCTCGAGGCTCGCCCGGATCACCGGATCGGCATTGAGGGCCGCGTCGGCGAACAGATCATCGAGGGTGTCGAACGCCTTCAGTTCGACCCCGGCCGGGGTCAGCACGCGCTTCCCCACCAGGTCGACGATGCCCTTGAAATCGACGCCGCCACCGAGCGGCCAGACCACCGGCGTGACGTCGAGCGCCAGCGTATCGGCGATCTCGTCGAGGATGACCAGCGGGTCCTTGCCCTCGCGATCGACCTTGTTGGCAAAGGTGATGATCGGGATGTCCCGCAGCCGGCAGACCTCGAACAGCTTCAGCGTCTGCGCCTCGATGCCCTTTGGCGACGTCGATCACCATCACCGCCGCGTCAACCGCGGTGAGCGTGCGGTAGGTATCTTCGGAGAAGTCCGAGTGGCCGGGGGTATCGAGCAGGTTGAAGGTCAGCCCCAGGTGCTCGAAGGTCATCACCGAGGAGGTGATCGAGATGCCGCGCTGGCGCTCGATCTCCATCCAGTCCGAACGGGTGGCACGCTGGTTGGCGCGGTGCCGCACCTGCCCCGCCTGCTGGATGGCGCCCGAGGCGGCCAGCAGCTTCTCGGTCAGCGTGGTCTTGCCGGCGTCCGGATGCGAGATGATCGCAAAGGTCCGGCGCGCCTGGTAGGGCAGCAGTTTCGTGGCGGTCTGGGCCGGGGTCAGCGCGTTCATCGGCTCGCTCGATCTGGGAAGGCCGCTACATAGTGCGTCGCGCCGCACAATGCAAAAGGAACGGCGGCCCTGGCGGGCCGCCGTTGCGGTCTCTTCTGCCGGCAGCGGCCGATCAGAACTTGAAGTTGAGGCCGGCGCTGACAGTGTGGGTGGTGAGACTGACATCGCTGTCCGGCGTCAGCGCGTAGGTTGCACTGCCATAATCGGTATAGCGGTACAGCAGGTCGATCGACAGGTTGTCGGTTACCGCGACCTCGACGCCGGCGCCGCCGGTCCAGCCGAAGTGCATCTGGGTGCTCTCGTCGCCGCTGTCGTCGATGGTCGCGCCGGCAATGGCGAGGCCGCCCGTCAGGTAAGGCATGAAGGCTCCGGCATCGAAGCCGGCGCGGCCGCGCAGCGAGCCCATCCAGTTGATGTCGAGATCGACGTCGCTGCCGGCATCGTAGCCATTGATGCCGGACCAGGCGATGTCACCCACGGCGCCGAGGACGAGGCCGCTGCCGACCGTGAAATTGGCGCCGAGGTTGGCGCCGATCAGCCAGCCGGAGGCATCGAGTTCGTCGCTCGGCAGGCCCAGATTGCTGGTATCGTCCGTTGCGGTGCCCCAGCCATAGCCGACGAAGCCGCCGATATAGGCGCCATCCCAGCCGCCGCCGCCCATATCGATATAGCCGGGCATGGACGGCTGCTGGATCAGCAGGTCGGCCGCCTGCGCCGGCAGCAGCAGGGCAAGGGTTGCGGCGCTCGCCAGCAAACTAAGAGAAATGCGCTTCATGAGGGCCTCCGGGACACACGTGACAACTAGGTTCGTGCCCGCATGAATCCGCCCGCAATTGCAAACAATTCCTTTACCGCGCGGTTACCTTTTGCCGGTGGTTAACGAAAGCTTGCCGCGCCCGCTTCCGGCGCCTGGCCAAAAAAAGAAGGGCCGCCGCAAGGCGACCCTTCCCGATTTCGCAGATTTCGAAGCGATCGCCTTGCGGCGGTGCCTTCGATCAGGCCAGAGCCTGCTCCGCACTGACGGAGACTCCAGGACCCTTCGAAACCGACGATTTCTGCTGAGACATTGGATCACCTCCTTCTGGCTGTTGACGATGACCGCAGCGTGCCCCCATTCGACCGGCCTGGCAAGAGAGAACTGCCGGCGGACGCGGGTGCCACCGATGATCGCGCTGAACCGGCATAACAGAATGCCCGCCCGGCATCGCCGGACGGGCAAACGCAGGCCTGGAGGGTGCAGACGTCAGAACTGCCAGTTCACGCCGACGGTCAGCGCGTGCTGTGTCAGCCCGAAGATCGGGTTGTTCGGCGCGATGCCGCGGTCGTACTCCTGCTCGCCGAAATCGCTGTAGCGATACTGGAGGTCGATCACCACATCCTCGGTGGCGGCGAAGGCGACGCCGGCGCCTGCTGTCCAGCCCATGTGCGTGGCATCTGCCGTGCCGTCGAACGCGCCGTTCGAGAGCGTGTGCGTCGCATTGGCGACCGCGAGACCGGCCGTCAGGTAGGGCATGAAGGCGCCGCCATCGAAGCCGAGCACACCGCGCAGGGAGCCCTGCCAGTTGATCACGTTCTCGGAATCGGCGATGCCGACGCCGAACGTGTCCATGCCGGAGACGCCGGACCAGGCGATATCACCCGCGATACCAGCGACGACATTGCTGCCCACGGCGAAATTGGCACCCGCGGTGACGCCCGCCAGCCAGCCGGCAATATCCACATCGCAGCCATTGGGGGCGCAATCCGGATGGACTGCGAGGTTGGCATGATCGGCAACGCCCCAGCCATAGCCACCGAAGACGCCGACATAGGGGCCTTCCCAATCGCTGCCGACATCCACGATGCCCGGCATCACCGGCGCCTCGACATAGAGATCTGCCGCGGTGGCGACCGTAGCGAGGCCAGCGAGCGCCATACCGGCGAAAAGGGTCAACAGTCGATGCTTCATGATCAGCCTCCTAAAGTTCGCAGCAGATTAGCCCGGCATTGGCCAGGAATCGAGTCCTCTGCCCGATTTTTGGCCAATTGTCGCCAATAACGACCAACCTGTTGCAGCAACGCATCGTACGATGGCGCACGCATGGATCAGTAAACAATGACAGAACAAGGACTTGGTGTCGGGATATCGATTTTGGACAACAATCGTGACGCATCACGAACACTGTCATGCGGCAAGACGACGAGCGATCGGGTTTACGCAGTGATGCTTATGAACTAGCTTGCCGGGCGGCCGAACTCGGCGACCAGCCGGCGCCCTGCGGCAAGCGCCAGCGGCGCAAGGTCACCCGCCCCGTCCCGCACCAGCACCACCAGACGCTCGCGCATGGGACGCGGCCAGAAGTCGGAAATGTGGCGCACGATGCCGGCAATCGCTTCCGCCTCGGGATAGACGGCGAAGTTGGCGGCGATGTTGTTGGCCATCCGCACCAGGTCGAGGTCTTCGCTCATGGCTGTGCCTCCGGCTCGAACACCACTACCCCGTCGCCTGATTGCGCGCATACGGCGAGCCCCGCACGGGCCGCCACGCTCAGCGCGAGTCCGGTCGGTGCGGACACCGAGGCCAGCACCGGCAGCCCGAGAATTGCCGCCTTCTGCACCATCTCGACGCTCATCCGGCTCGACAGCACGCCGAAGCCGGACGCGGGGTCGATACCGGCCCCGAGCAGGGCGCCGCCCAGCTTGTCGAGGGCGTTGTGCCGCCCGACATCCTCACGGACCAGCACCGCGGTGCCGTCGGCCCGAAAGAAGGCCGCCGCATGCGTCGAGCGGTCGCGCGCGTTGCGCTGCTGCAGCGCCGGCAGCGCCCGAAGGGCCGCAAGGACGATCCCCGGGTCGGGGCTGCGCGAGGCGACGCGCGGCAGGCTCGGGAACGCTGCCTCCAGCGTTTCGGCACCGCACAGGCCGCAGCCGGCCCGGCCGGCGAGGCTGCGGCGACGATCCGCTGCGGCCGCCTCGGCGCGCGGCGGCACGATGCAGTTGAGCGCCAGGCCGCCCTCGACCGGGGCGACACGCATCTCCTCGAGATCGGCCGGGGCGGCAATCACCCGCTCGGTCAGCAAAAAGCCGAGGGCATAGTCCTCGAGATCGGCGGGCGTCGCCATCATCACGGCAAAGGCGCGGCCGTTGAGCAGGAAGGCAATCGCGGCCTCCTCGGCGAGATGCCAGGCGACCGGCTGGACCGAACCGTCGTCGCCGGTGCGCAGGCCATGACCCACCGGGAGCGATGGGTTCGCGACATCGTCGAGCCGGATCACGCGCATCTATTCGGCCGGCTCGGTGGCCGTCATCGCCAGCGGCTCGGCATCGGCCGGCAGGTTGGAGGCGGTGACTTCCACCGCCGTCACCTTGTACTCTGGGCAGTCGGTGGCCCAGTCGGAGTTCTCGGTGGTCACGATGTTTGCCCCCGAAAGCGGGTAGTGGAAGGTGGTGTAGACCACCCCCTGCGGCATGCGATCGGAGATTTTGGCGCGCAACGTCGTCGCCCCGACGCGGCTGGCGATCGAGACGATGCCGCCATCCCGGATACCGCGCTCCTCGGCGTCGAACGGATGGATCTCCAGCCGGTCCTCGCTGTGCCAGGCCGTGTTGGCCGTGCGCCGCGTCTGCGCCCCGACATTGTACTGGCTGAGGATGCGCCCGGTGGTGAGCAGCAGCGGATGGCGCCGGGTGGCCCGCTCGTTCGTCGCGACGAACTCGGTCAGCATGAAGCGCCCCTTGCCGCGCACGAAGCCGCCCACATGCATGGTCGGCGTCCCCATCGAGACCGCATCGGGCACGGGCCACTGCATCGAGCCCTCGGCGTCGAGCCGGGCGTGGCTGACGCCACGGAAAGTCGGGGTCAGCGCCGCGATCTCGTCCATGATCTCGGCCGACGAGGCATAGTGCATCGGGTAGCCCATGGCCGTGGCGAGCCGGCTCACCGCCTCCCACTCGCTGAGCCCGGTCTTTTCCTTGTAGGCCGGCCGCACCCGGTTGATGCGCCGCTCGGCATTGGTGAAGGTGCCGTCCTTCTCGAGGAACGAGGTGCCGGGCAGGAACACGTGCGCGAAGGCCGCCGTCTCGTTGAGGAAGAGATCCTGCACCACGACGCAGTCCATGGCGGCGAGCGCCGCCTTGACGTGCGCGGTATTCGGGTCGGACTGGGCGATGTCCTCGCCCTGCACGAACAGGCCCCGGTAGCCACCCGCGATCGCCGCATCGAGCATGTTGGGGATCCTGAGCCCCGGCTCGGCATCGAGCGTCACCCCCCAGGCCGCCTCGAAGCTGCCGCGCACCGCCCCATCGGAAACGTGGCGGTAGCCGGGCAGCTCATGCGGGAACGATCCCATGTCGCACGAGCCCTGCACATTGTTCTGGCCGCGCAGCGGATTGATGCCGACGCCCTCGCGCCCGACATTGCCGGTGGCCATGGCGAGGTTGGCCATCGCCATCACCATGGTCGAGCCCTGCGAGTGCTCGGTGACGCCGAGACCGTAGTAGATGGCGCCGTTCTCGGCCTGCGCATAGAGGCGGGCGGCGCCGCGGATGCGGTCCGCATCGACCCCGACCGTGTCGGCGAGCGCCTCGGGGGCGTGTTCGGGCCCGCGCGATGAAGGCGCGCCAGCGCGCGAACTCGGCCGGGTCGCACCGCTCGGCGACATAGGCCTCATCGACCAGCCCCTCGGTGACGACGACATGGGCCATGGCGTTCATCAGCGCCACGTTGGTGCCGGGCCTGAGCGGCAGGTGGTAGGCCGCCTCGATATGGGGAGCGGACCAGGTCGATGCGGCGCGGATCGGCGACGATCAGCCTGGCCCCGGCCCGCAGCCGGCGCTTCATCCGCGCCGCGAACACCGGATGCCCGTCGGTCGGATTGGCGCCGATGACGAGGATGACATCGGCCTTCTCCACCGACTTGAAATCCTGCGTTCCCGCCGAGGTGCCGAAGGTTTGCTTCAACCCGTAGCCGGTGGGCGAATGGCAGACGCGGGCGCAGGTATCGACATTGTTGTTGCCGAAGGCCGCTCGCACCAGCTTCTGGACGACATAGACCTCCTCATTGGTGCAGCGCGAGGAACTGATGCCGCCGATGGCGCCCCGGCCATGCGCGTGCTGGATGGCCTTGAGCCGTTCGGCGGCGAAGGCGATCGCCTCGTCCCAGCCCACTACCCGCCACGGATCGGTGATCCGCTCGCGCACCATCGGCGTGGTGACGCGGTCCTGGTGCGACGCATAGCCGAAGGCGAAGCGGACCTTGACGCAGGAGTGGCCGGCATTGGCGCCGCCCGATTTCGACGGGATCATCCGGATCAGCTCGTCGCCCTTCAGCTCGGCGGTGAACGAGCAGCCGACGCCGCAATAGGCGCAGGTGGTCTCGACCGAGCGCGTCGGCACACCATGTGCCACCACCGCCTTCTCCTCGAGCGTCGCTGTCGGGCAGGCCGCGACGCAGGCCCCGCAGGAGACGCATTCGGAAGAAAAGAAATCGTCGCTCAGCATCCCGGCCGGAGACCTTGGAGGAGAAGCCGTTCCCCGCAATGGTCAGCGCCAGCGTGCCCTGCACCTCGTCGCAGGCACGCACACAGCGCGAGCAGACGATGCACTTGGCCGGATCGAACTGGAAGTACGGGTTGGAAATGTCGACCGGGTCGCGTCTGGCCGGCTCGAAGTGGTTCTCGCCCTTGGCGTAGCGCACCTCGCGCAGCCCCACCTCGCCTGCCGTGTCCTGCAGTTCGCAATCGCCATTGGCCGAGCAGGTGAGGCAATCGAGCGGATGGTCGGAGATGTAGAGCTCCATCACCCCCTTGCGCAGCTTCTCGAGCCGCGGCGTCTGCGTCCTGACCTGCATGCCGGCACGCACCGGCGTCGTGCACGAGGCAGGCGTGCCCTTCACCCCCTCGATCTCGACCAGGCACATCCGGCACGACCCGAACGGCTCGAGCATGTCGGTGGCGCACAGCTTGGGGATCGGATGCCCGATCGTCGCTGCCGCCCGCATCACCGAGGTGCCGGCCGGTACGGTGACCGCGACACCGTCGATGCTGAGGCTCACCTGCTCTGTGCTGCTGCGCGCCGGGGTCCCGTAGTCGATCTCGCTGAGCATCGCCATCACACCGTCTCCCCATGCAAGCGGTCGGCAAAATCCTCGCCGAACAGCCGGATCGCCGAGCGCACCGGCATCGGCGTCAACCCGCCCATGGCGCACAGCGAGGCATCGGTCATCACCTCGCACAGGTCCTCGACCAGCGCCAGGTTGGCCGCGACATCGCGACCGGCGATGATCTCGCCAACCGTCTCCGCTCCGCGCACCGAACCGATCCGGCACGGCGTGCACTTGCCGCAGCTTTCATGGGCGCAGAACTCGAAGGCGAACTTCGCCATCTTGGCCATGTCGACGCTGTCGTCGAACACCACGATGCCGCCATGGCCGAGCATGGCCCCCGCCGCGGCGAGCGCCTCGTAGTCCATCGGCAGCCCCAGCATCGCCGCATCCACATAGGCGCCGAGCGGGCCGCCCAGTTGCGCCGTGCGGAATGGCCGGCCGCTCGCCGTGCCGCCGCCGAAGCCGTTGACCAGCCGATCGATGCTCGCCCCGAACGGCAGCTCAACCAACCCGCCGCGCCGGACATTGCCGCCCAGCTGGAACGCCTGCGTACCGCGCGACCGGCCGCTGCCATGGGCCGCATAGGCCACCCCGCCATGCGCGATGATCCACGGAACCGTGCCGAGCGAGAGCACGTTGTGCACCAGCGTCGGCCTGCCGAACAGCCCGGCAATCGCCGGGATCGGCGGCTTGGCCCGCACCGTGCCGCGCTTGCCTTCGAGGCTTTCGAGCATCGCCGACTCTTCGCCGCAGATATAGGCCCCGGCGCCGCGTCGGATCTCGACCGAAAATCGCCGGCCGCTGCCTCCGACATCGGCGCCCAGCCAGCCGGCCGCCGTGAAGCGGCGCACTGCCTCGCTCATCGTGGCGATCGCTGCGGGATACTCCGAACGGATGTAGATGAACCCGGCATCCGCCCCGGTTGCGAGCCCGGAGATCACCATGCCTTCGAGCAGCGCGAACGGGTCGCCCTCCATCAGCATCCGGTCGGCGAAGGTGCCGCTGTCGCCCTCGTCGGCATTGCAGCAGACATATTTCTGCCCTGCGGGCTGCTCGGCGACCGTCCGCCACTTGATATGCGCCGGGAACGCCGCGCCGCCGCGCCCCCTGAGGCCGGACGCCTCGATCTCGGCAATGATCGCCCTGCTATCCAGGTCCAGCGCGCATCTGAGCGCGACGAGGCCGCCAAGTCGTTCATAGGCGGCCAGATCGAGTGGGTCCTCGAGCCCGAGCCGGGCAAAGGTCAGCCGCGTCTGCTCCCTGAGCCAGACAATCTCTTCGGTGGGCCCCAGCCGCATCGCATGTGCGCCACCCTCGAGCCAGCCGGCCTCGAACAGGCTCGAGACATCCCTCGGCACGACCGGCCCGTAGGCGACCCGCCCCGCCGTCGTCTCCACCTCCACCAGCGGCTCGAGCCACAGCAAGCCGCGCGAGCCGTTGCGGACAATCTCGACGGCCGCGCCGCGCCGTTCCGCCTCGGCCGAAATCGCCGCCGCCACCCGGTCGGCCCCGACCGAGACCGCCGCAGTATCGCGCGGAACGAAGACCCGAATGGTCATGCGGGAACCCCTGCAATGCGCGCCAGGACCGACGCTGCGTCCGCCCGGCCGTGCACCACGCCGTCCTGCACGACGGCGGGCGCCAGCGCGCAATTGCCGAGGCAGTAGACCGGCGCAACGACCACGCCGTGCTGCTCCAGTTCTGCCGCAAGCTCGGCGGCGCCGCGCGACCGGCAGGCCTCGGCCAGACAGACACGCACTTCCAGCGCGGGGTCCCCCGCCGGAACGCGCAGGTCGCCATAAAAGCTCACCACGCCGTAGACCTCGGCCCGGCTCAGGTTGAGGGCGCCGGCCACAGCCCTCAGATCGGACTCGTCGATCCCTCCCCGCCGGGCGCGGATCTCGTGCAGTACCTCGAGCAGCGCCGTCGGCCTGTTGCCGTGGAGCGCGCAGGCGGCAATCGCCAATCCCGTATCGGTTGTTGATTGCGGCGTCGCCATTCTGTTCGGACCTCCCCGGCACATCCTCCCGCACCGGCGCGGCGCACCATAGCAGAAGGCCGGAATGGCGTCGCACCCTTCCGGCCCGGCGATGTTACTGCAATTGCGGCTTCTTGAGGTAGCTGTTGCGATCGGCCGACTTCACCCTGAGCCAGCTCTCGCGCCCGTCGCGCACGATACGAATCGGCAGCTCCGCCCCGGCCGGACCGCTGTCCCAGAGCTTGCGGTAGAAATCGGCGAGCCCATCGACTCCGGCGTCGCGGACATCGGAGATGATGTCGCCGCGCCTCAGACCCGCCCTGGCAGCCGGCCCGCCATCGGCGACGCTCATCACCACCACCTCGCCATCGCTCTCGGCCGAGAACACGCCCAGCCAGGGTCGGGGTGGTCGATTGGGTTCACCGCGGGTCATCAGGTCGTCGAGGATCGGCGGCAGCAGGTCGATCGGCACTGCCATGTTGATGTCGGCCGTATCGCCGTTGCGCAGCATCTGCAGCCGGAGCGAGCCGACACCGAGGAGCTTCCCGTCGGCGCCGACCAGCGCCGCCCCGCCCCATGAGGGATGCGCCGGCGAGATGAAGATCGCGTCATCCAGCAGGTATTCCCAGTAGCCGGCGAACTCCTGCCGGGCGACGATTGCGGCCCGGACGGTCCGCCCGGTGCCGTCGGCCATGGTCACCGCATCGCCCACCCGCGCTCGTCGCGAATCGCCGAACTCCAGTGCCGGCATGCCGAGCGGCCCCAGCGCCTGCACCAGTCCGAACCCGGTCTGCTGATCGTAGGCCAGCGCATGCGCCGCGACGACCTTGCCCTCGTGGGTCGTGAGCCAGACCTCCTCGGCCTCGGTGATCAGGTATCCGATGGTGAGCACCAGCCCGCTGCCGATCACCACCCCGCTGCCCTCTCTCAGCGTACCGAGCCCGCTGGCGGTGAAGGCGTCTTCCGGGATGTGGGCACGCACCGCCACCACGCTGTGCTTGATCTGTTCGATGTCCATCGGCTGATCCGATCCCGGCCCGTCTCGTCATCGAAAAAGCTATGTAGCCATGGCGGCAATCGCAAGGCCGGCCGCCGCCATTCCGTCGTCCCTTTTCTCAAACCTGCGCGATCCCGGCCGGGATATGGGATGAACGGGCAAGGGCGGAATGCTTGCCGGTGACCATGGCCGGATGCGGTCGCAACAACCGGTGAAGCGGCGCCGACCGCCATTGCAGCCAATGGTGGGTGCGACAGGGATTGAACCTGTGACCCCTACCGTGTGAAGGTAGTGCTCTCCCGCTGAGCTACGCACCCGACCTGATTGGCCGGCAAGATCAGGGACTTACGCGTCCCGGGCGAAGGATGGTGGGTGTAACAGGGATTGAACCTGTGACCCCTACCATGTCAAGGTAGTGCTCTCCCGCTGAGCTATACACCCATCGCTTCGCTGCACGTCCGGGCTCGCCCGTTCGGTGCGAGCGCGGATAGACCATGAAACCCGATTGCGGGTCAAGGGGGCAACCCGCACCACAAGACCACCGTGCTCACGCGGCGAGCAAACGCTCGACCTCAAGCACCAGATCCTTGAGATGGAAGGGCTTGGACAGCACCGAGGCATCCTTGGGCGCGTCCGAGTCGGGATTGAGCGCCACTGCGGCAAAACCGGTGATGAACATCACCTTTAGATCCGGATCGAGTTCGGTGGCGCGGCGCGCCAGTTCGATCCCGTCCATCTCCGGCATGACGATGTCGCTGAGCAGCAGCGAGAACGGCTCCTCGCGCAGCCGCTCGTAGGCCGACTTGCCATTGTCGAAGGAAACCACGTCGTAACCGGCGTTCTTGAGAGCCCGGGTGAGGAACTGCCGCATGTCGTTGTCGTCTTCTGCGAGCAAAATGCGCTTCATGGCATCCTTCTTACACGGCTTCTTCCGGGAGACTCTACGCGCTTCTGTTTAATGCATGTTTGCTGGCTTTTGAACCCGCCACCGGCATCCGATGCGGGTTTCGGCGGCATTCTGGACAATTGCGACGTCAGGCGGCAAACTGACCGCGGTGAGCGGTGCTTCGGCACCGAGGGAGAGCGCGTTGCAGTCCGACTATTGGGACAGGCCGGCATTCGAGACCATCCGGCCCCGCCGGCTGATGGCGCCCGTAGTGTTCAACTCCGCCCATTCCGGCCGTGACTATCCAGAGCGCTTCCTCGGCATGACCCGGCTCGACCATCTGTCGATCCGCCAGTCCGAGGATGCCTTCGTCGACGTATTGGTGGCGCGCGCTCCGCACCTGGGTGCGCCTCTGTTGCGTGCGCATTTCCCGCGCGCCTATCTCGACGTCAATCGAGAGCCATGGGAGCTCGACCCCGCGATGTTCGTGGAGCCGCTCTCGGAGCGTTTCAACACCACCAGTCCGCGGGTCGCCGCCGGGCTCGGGACGCTCGCCCGGGTCGTCGCCGAAAACAAGCCGATCTATCGGGACCGACTCACCCTCGACGACGCCCGGATGCGCATCGAGGGCATCTACCAGCCCTATCACGCCACGCTGCAGAAACTGCTGACCGAGGCCTACACCGCGTTCGGCGCGGCCGTGCTCGTCGACTGCCACTCGATGCCGCGCCTTGCTCGTGCCGGAGATCGCATCGGTCCGGACGTGGTGCTTGGCGACCGCTATGGGACCACCTGCGCGCCGATACTTGCCGACCTTGCCGAGATGGTGTTCTCCGGCGCGGGACTGCGGGTGGCGCGCAACCGGCCCTATGCGGGAGGATTTGCTACCCGCACCTACGGCCGGCCGCAGCACGGTGTGCATGCGCTGCAGATCGAGATCAGCCGGCACCTGTACATGAACGAGGTGACTCTCGAAAAGAACGACGGCTTCGGCGCGATCCAGCAGGTGTTCGAGCGGCTGATGGCCGCGCTGATCGGGCTCGACCCGGCCCTGCTCTCGCCTGCGCACCCGATGGGGGAGAAGTACGCTGCCGAGTAGCAGCCTCGCCCGCAGCCCCGGCACCGCCGAAACCCGGCGCCTCCAGACAAAAAAAGCGGGCCGCCGAAGCGGCCCAGTCAAGGGAGGAAACGATGGCGGCCAGAGACCGTAGCCAAGTCCAGTCAATCACGTCGCGGCGTCGATCAGAGCCACCCATCCATCATGCACCACCATGGCTGAACTGATTTGCATGCCTCATCAAGATGGCGACCAGTCTTCAACATGCACGGACGGGTTCTTGTTGCAAAAATGACTCATTACTGTCATGCAAAACTCGGCCTCGATGGCCGACAATTGCTGCTAGCGCGCTGTAGCATATCAAGAAAGTGGAAGTAACCGGAACATGAATGCTACAGGTCTCGCCGGGCTCTCCGCCGATCTGGTGCGGCGCACGCTGCTCGATGCCGCCGAAATCGCTGCCACCCGCACCTTGCCGCACTTTCGCGTCGGCATCGCCGTGGACAACAAGGAGGCCAGCGGCTTCGACCCGGTGACCGCCGCCGACCGCGAGGCGGAACTGGCCATTCGTGAGCTGATCGGTACCCGCTTCCCCGACCACGCCATCATCGGGGAGGAGTGGGACGACAAGTCGGGCAGCAGCGGCTTTGCCTGGATCATCGACCCCATCGACGGCACCCGCGCCTTCATCACCGGCGTGCCCGTCTGGGGAACGCTGGTCGGGCTGACGGTGGCGGGCGACGCCGTGGCCGGGCTGATGTCGCAGCCGTTCACCGGCGAGATCTACATGGCGCTGCCGGGCGAGGCCTACTACCATCGCGGCGAGGCGCACGCCCCGCTGCGAACCTCGGGCGTCACCGAACTCTCCCGCGCCAAACTCACCGCCACCTCGCCCGACATCTTCGAACGGTCCGGCACGGTCGCCACCTGGGACCGGCTGCGCCAGAAGGTCCTCACCACGCGCTACGGCCTCGATTGCTACGGCTATGCCCTGCTGGCGGCCGGGCATATCGACCTCGTGGCCGAGGCGATGCTCAAGGACGTCGACATCTGCCCGCTGATCCCGCTGATCGAAAATGCCGGCGGCGTGGTCACCTCCTGGGAAGGCGGTCCGGCTGAGCATGGCGGCAACTGCGTCGCCGCCGCGACGCCGGAACTGCACGCGGCGGCGCTCGCGGTGCTGCGCGGATGACGCAGACGGCAGCGCCGCAGCGCTGCCCGGGCTGTGGATCGCTGCTGGCCGCCGGTGACGGCCCCGTGCATGCCTACATGCTGTCCACGCCCGCCTGCTGGCAGGCCTTCGGCGCGCTCTTGGCGCGCGAGTACGCCGATCCCGGGCTGATGGAAGTCCACCGGCTGACGGTCGACAGCTGGGCGGTGCAGCATCCCGGCGACGGGTCCCGTCGGGCCATCCAGTCGGTCGGAATGCACCTCTGCCGGCTGAAGCTCCAGCTCGAACATGGGTTCACCGGCCGGCGTGCGAACGATGCGATGCTGCAGCTGGGACGCCTGAAGTCTGAGTTGCCGGCCTTGCCGGCCCGGGCATCGTACCGGATGACGGTGGCCGACATGAACCCGACCAGCGGGCCCGACGCGCACGCGGCGGCGGTCCGGCGCTGGGCCCGAAGCACCTGGGAGGACTGGGCCGACCAGCATGCCTTCGTCGCCGAGTATCTGGCCCGCAGCGGTCTGGGGCCGTTCAGCTCGACGGTTCCGTGATGAACGCGTCGAACGCCGCCAGGACCTGGCCGCGGATCGCGTCGCTCTCGACGAAAAGCTCGTGCCGCGCCCCCGGGATCATCAGGTGCCGCCCGGTGCGCATCCTGAGCCCGAGCGTCTCGATGGCACTGGCCGAGACGATCTCGTCGCGCGCCGCGGCCAGCATCAGGGTGGGGATCTTCACCGCCCCGGGAAAGCTGTCGAGGCCGGCGCCCGCCATCGCCCGGAACGCCGCCGCCGCCCAGCGCACCGTGGGCGTGCCGACCATCAGGTCGGGACGGGCCTTCAGCACGTCGACCGAACGCATGAACCGGCCGAGGTCGGAAGTCAGCGGGTTGCCCGGAAAGCTCTGCTCGGTCTGCGGCTTGTCCGAGCCGCGCCCGACCGGCAGCCGGCCGAGGCCCAAGAGCGTCAGCACCTGCCCGAGGCGCGCCATCCCCGTCATGCCGAACGGCTGCCGGTCGAGGGCGACCATCGGAGCGGACAGGAACATGCGCTCGAACATCATCCGGTCACGCGTCCCCGCATAGAGCGACACCAGGCCGCCCATCGAATGGCCGACCAGATAGTAGGGTGCCGGGCAGTCTGGCAAAAGGATCGAGCCGTGGAAGGCCTTGAGGTCGACCCAGTAGTCGTCGAACCGGCGCACGTAGCCGAGGGTCCCGTTGCCGATCAGCCGCTGGCTGCCGCCCTGCCCCCGCCAGTCGAAGGTGGCGACGGCAAAGCCCCGGGTCTGGAAGTCGACGATGGTCTCGAAGTACTTTTCGATGAACTCGGTCCGGCCCTGCACGAGGCACACCGTGCCTTTCGGCGCCCCTTGGCCCTTGGGAAAGGTCGCGTAGCGCAGCTTCACCCTGTCGGGCGTCTCGAAGTACCCGACCCGGGCGCCCTCCGGCACCGGATTTGACGGGACCACCGCGAGGGATGGTCCGCTGGGGTCGACAATGGCGTTCATGCTCTGCCCGACTCCGCCGCGCCATGGCGGCTCGACTGCGATCTGATCAACGCCATAGCGGATTCCCTTTGCCGACACGAGGCGTACCACTGCCGACGGAAAAGCCAGCGCCTCATAGCGAAGCGCTGGCTTTCCTGTGATGGCCGCCTTGCGGGGGGCGGGTGAAGGCGGCTCATTCGTGTGCCCTGCAGCAGACAGTCAGCACAGTCACGCTTGTAGGCCGGCCTGTCTGAACGGCCATTGAGGAGAGCATTCATCCTCGGTTCATCTGCGGCGCACGGTGTCGGCGTGGCATCGTCGCCACACCCGGCCTGCTGCCTCCGAATGTGACGGCAACGACGCTTGACTCTTCGGGGGGTCACGGTGAGTTTCCTGCTCAGTATTGCCGGGGGCCCATGGTGAAGAAGTTACGTCTAGCCGCAGCCGCGGCGGTTCTTGTCGCGGCGACGTCGCTGGGGGGCCCGGCGATGGCACAGGGGCTCGGGCCCGATGCCGGACTGTCCGCGTACGATCGCAACGTCTTCTTCTTCGGCGGGCGGTTCCACAGCACGAGCTTTTACGATTCGGCCTTTGTCTGGGGGCTGCCCTATGACGACGCCTATTTCCTGGGCGCGGGCTACCAGGAGTATTTCTTCCGCTCCGACTGGAACGTCACCATCGGTTCGGAAGTGGGTCTGGGCCTGCGTTACGACATGCATGGTCCGGCTTCCGTCGAGGCCTGGGGCGGACTGGTGTTCCGCCACGATGGTGTGGTGATGTTCGACACCTTCCGGGTCTCGCCGGCCCTGACGGTGGGGTTCTCCGCGGCATCGGGCACGGTGGCCTCGGAGACCGACCGGGCCAACGCCATCGGTTTCACCGGGCACCTGCTGGTCTATCTCGGGCCCGAAATCGCCATCACGCCGGTGGACAACCCCGATGTCGAAGGGTTCTTCCGCGTGCAGCACCGCTCGGGCGGGTTCGGCCTGATCGTGGATGGCCTCAACGGCTCCAACGCCGTCAACCTCGGCGTTCGCTTCAAATTCTAGCAGGCCGTCGCCGGCCTCTTGAACTCCCGCATCTCCTGCCTAAATCAGTGCTGTCCGCCGGGTCATCCCGGGGAACGGGATACCCGGGAATGCGTGCTTGCCCAATCGGGGAGCGCGCATGGGACACCCGCAAAGCCACGTTGCTCAAAGGAGAATGTGAAATGGCTGCATACGACTTTTCCCCCTTCTATCGTTCCACCGTCGGTTTCGATCGGGTGTTCAATCGCCTCGATTCGCTGATCGGCCAGGACGCCAAGACCTACCCGCCCTACAACATCGAGAGGATCGGCCAGGACGCCTACCGCATCTCCATCGCGGTCGCCGGCTTTTCCGATGGTGACATTGCGATCGAGAGCAAGGAGAACAACCTCCTCGTACGCGGTGCCAAGGCCCCCGAGGCCGAGGACAAGACTCGCGAGTTCCTGCACCGCGGCATTGCCGAGCGGGCCTTTGAACTCCGCTTCCAGCTGGCCGACTATGTCGAGGTCGCCGGCGCCAACCTCGAGAACGGCCTGCTCCACATCGAGCTGAAGCGCGAATTGCCCGAATCCAAGAAGGCGCGCCAGATCCCGATCAACGGCTCGGCGCCCAAGACCATCGAAGACAAGACGGTCAACTGACGGCCATCGCGACCGACATGGTTTGCCGGGCAGTCTGCCCGGTCAGCTGAACGAAAGGGGCGCGGTCCGGTCGGGCCGCGCCTTTTGATCGCGCTCTGCCGCCAGCTCGCCGGGCGGCTCCGGCCGGCGGGACGGGCCGCAAACCCGCTCCCTCTCCCGTATCGACAAGTGCCTCAAAGACCCGGCGCCACGCATGTCGACGCCGGCTGCCACCCCGGACCCGCCGCGCGGCCGAATCGCTAACCAACGCAACTGCGTCTGCCGCGGATCATGCACAAAGTGTTCAACGGCGGGAAACGGTCCGCTCTGCTGCAACCTGCGTATCTCCGGTCAGCTTGGCAGCAACGCTCTGCCACAGCGCGAAGTTTCAAACCGGAGATCGTACCATGAAGTTCCTCAAGGCCATTGCCGTCGCCTCCCTGCTGGCGATTGCGCCCATCGCCGTCATGCCGGCGACCGCCGCCAACGTCGTCGAGACCGCGAGCTCTGCCGGCTCGTTCGGCACCCTGCTCGCTGCCGCCCAGGCCGCCGGCCTTGCCGATGCCCTGGCGACCACCGCCAACATCACCGTCTTCGCCCCGACCGACGAGGCCTTTGCCGCGCTCCCGGCCGGCACCGTCGAGGACCTGCTCAAGCCCGAGAACAAGGACAAGCTGGTCGCCATCCTCACCGCCCATGTCGTCGCCGCCAAGGTGATGGCCGGCGACATCGCTGAAGGCACCACCGAGGTCGCAACCCTCAACCCCGCCGTCAAGCTGACGGTGACCAAGGACGCCAGCGGCGTGACCGTCTCCCTCTCGAATTCGGCCAAGGTCGTGACCGCCGATGTCGGTGCCGACAACGGTGTCATCCACGTCATCGACGCCGTCCTCCTGCCCTGACCCCCAAAGGGCAGTTCCGCCAGCCGGAACGGGCGCCGGTCCTCTGGACCGGCGCTTTTCTTTGCGCCCTGGCTCCCGATTTCCTATCACGGCCGGACGAGGCGACCTCCGACGGTACGGCGGACCCGCGCGCCGTCTGGTTCTCGTTGCCTATGGTTTTCCTATAGTCGGCCGCAAGTCCTACACATCTGGCGTCAAAAAAGTGCGGCAGGGCGCTTGCCGACAGTTTGGAATTATGCAAATGTAGACGCGATAGGACAGCACATCTGTCCAATTTTGCGTGAGCCGCCGGTCTCCCCGGATGCGTTTCACACGTCCATCCGGCTGGCCCGCTTGACGAGAGCGGAAACGGACGGACGGGGCCTTATCGAGCCCGAATGAGCGGCCATTTGGATGCAGAGCCGCTCCCCACTAAATGATTGCGCCGTCGGTTTCGAGCCGTACACTGCAAGTACGATCGGGGCCTGAAGGCGCGTCGAAAGGAATACAAGGACCCCCGGCCCGTCCGGGAATTGACCAGACTGCCAACGCGAGGACCTGCACATGGCTGAAGCACGGAACGGAAAGATGTCACATCCCGTCACGGACGCCGCCCTGCGCAAAGACCTGCCGGCCGGCGTGGTTCGCCCGGCGGCGGGGGGGCTTTACGATCCGACGCGCGAGCACGACGCCTGCGGCGTCGGCTTCATCGTCAACCTCAGGAACCAGCCCAGCCAGAAGATCATCCAGAACGGGCTCAGGATCCTCAAGAACCTCGAGCACCGCGGTGCCGTGGGTGCCGATCCGCTGATGGGCGACGGCGCCGGCATGCTGGTGCAGATTCCGCATCGCTTTTTCCTCAAGGAGGCGCTTCGCTATGGCTGGCGGCTGCCGGCAGCGGGCAGCTATGCGGTCGGCTTCATCTTCATGCCGCAGGACGCCGAACTGCGCCTCAAGATGGAGCGCGTGGTCAACAAGGTGATCGAGGACGAGGGCCAGACGGTCATCGGCTGGCGCGACGTGCCGTCCGACAATGCCTCGCTCTCCAAGGATCCCGAGATCGTTGCGACGGAACCCTGCCACCGCCAGGTGATCATCGCCCGCAGCGCGGACATTGCCGACGAGGAAGCCTTCGAGCGCAAGCTCTACATCATCCGCAAGGTGATGTCGGCGCGCATCTATTCGGCCTTCGAGGGCAAGCCCAACGACTTCTACGTGGTGTCGCTGAGCTGCCGGACGCTGGTCTACAAGGGGATGTTCCTCGCCGCCCAGTTGGGGGCCTACTATACGGACCTGCACGACCCGGATTTCGAATCCGCGCTGGCGCTGGTGCATCAGCGGTTCTCGACCAACACCTTCCCGTCCTGGCGGCTCGCGCACCCCTATCGCTTCGTCTGCCACAACGGCGAAATCAACACCGTGCGCGGCAACGTCAACTGGATGGCGGCCCGCCAGGCCTCGGTGCAGTCGCCGCTGTTCGGCGCCGATATCCAGAAGCTCTGGCCGATCTCCTACCCCGGCCAGTCGGACACGGCCTGCTTTGACAATGCCCTCGAGTTCCTGATCCGCGGCGGCTATTCGCTGCCGCACGCGGCCATGATGCTGATCCCCGAAGCCTGGGCCGGCAACCCGCTGATGGATGAGGATCGTCGCGCCTTCTACGAGTACCACGCCGCGCTGATGGAGCCCTGGGACGGGCCGGCCGCGATGTGCTTTTCGGACGGCATCCACATCGGCGCGACGCTCGACCGCAACGGGCTGCGGCCGGCGCGCTACTTCGTCACCGAGGACGACGAGGTCATCATGGCGTCGGAGGCCGGGGTGCTGCCGATTCCGGCGAGCCGGATCAAGACCAAGTGGCGGCTGCAGCCGGGCAAGATGCTGCTCATCGATCTGAAGCAGGGCCGCATCGTCTCCGACGAGGAGATCAAGCGCCAGCTCTCGACCGCGCTGCCCTACAGGCAATGGCTGGCACGCACCCAGATCGTGCTGGAGGATCTGCCGGCCGTCGCCTTCGGGTCCCAGGCCTCGGACCTTGCGCTGCTCGACCGGCAGCAGGCCTTCGGCTACACCCAGGAAGACCTGAAGCTGATCCTGCCGCCGATGGCATTGACCGGTCAGGAAGCCATCGGCTCGATGGGCACCGACACCCCGATCTCGGCACTCTCCAGCAAGTCGCGACTGCTCTACACCTATTTCAAGCAGAACTTTGCCCAGGTCACCAACCCGCCGATCGACTCGATCCGCGAGGAGCTGGTGATGAGCCTCGTCTCCTTCATCGGGCCGCGGCCGAACGTGCTGGACCTCAAGGGCGGCAGCAAGCGCCAGCGCCTCGAGGTGCGTCAGCCGATCCTCACCAACGCCGACCTCGAGAAGATCCGCGCCATCGGCGGCATGGAGGACAATCCGTTCCGCTCGAAGTCGCTGGATATCACCTATCCGGTGTCGGAAGGCGCCGACGGGATGGAGCGCGCCCTCGCGCAGCTGTTCTCGGACGCCGAGCTGGCGGTGCACTCGGGCGACAACATCATCATCCTCTCCGACCGCGCCATGGGTCGCGAGCGCGTCGCCATTCCGGCCCTGCTGGCGACGGCAGGCGTGCATCACCACCTGATCCGCAAGGGCCTCAGGACCTCGGTCGGCCTTGTGGTCGAGACCGGCGAGGCGCGGGAAATCCATCACTTCTGCGCGCTCGCCGGCTACGGCGCCGAGGCGATCAACCCCTACCTCGCCTTCGAAACGCTGCTGGCCATGAAGCGGGACTTTCCCGGCGAGGTGGATGAGGACGAGATCATCTATCGCTACATCAAGGCGATCGGCAAAGGCATCCTCAAGGTCACGGCCAAGATGGGGATCTCGACCTACCAGTCCTATTGCGGCGCGCAGATTTTCGACGCGGTAGGCCTCAGCTCGGATTTCGTTGCAACCTACTTCACCGGCACCGCCACCACCATCGAGGGGGTTGGCCTCAAGGAGATTGCCGAGGAAACGGTGCAGCGCCACCGCGATGCGTTCGGCAACTCCCCGGTGCTCGAGGATGCGCTCGATGTCGGCGGCGATTATGCCTTCCGCCAGCGCGGCGAGGCACATGTGTGGCGCTCCGAGACCGTCTCGAACCTGCAGCATGCCGCCCGCGGCAATGCCCGCGACAAGTACCGCGAGTTTGCCCGCCTCGTGAACGAGGTCGAGGACCGCTATGTCACCATCCGTTCGCTCTTCCGGCTGAAGCAGGCCGCAGAGGACGAACGCACATCGGTATCGCTCGACGAGGTCGAGCCGGCGCAGGAGATCGTCAAGCGCTTCTCGACCGGCGCAATGAGCTATGGCTCGATCTCGCTCGAGGCCCACACCACGCTCGCCATCGCCATGAACCGGATCGGCGGCAAGTCGAACACCGGCGAGGGTGGCGAGGAGCCGGACCGGTTCAGGCCGATGCCGGACGGCGATTCCAAGCGCTCTGCCATCAAGCAGGTGGCGTCAGGCCGCTTCGGGGTGACCACGGAGTACCTCGTCAACTCCGACATGATGCAGATCAAGATGGCGCAGGGGGCCAAGCCCGGCGAAGGCGGCCAACTGCCTGGTGACAAGGTCAACCAGACCATCGCCAAGGTGCGCCATTCGACGCCGGGCGTCGGACTGATCTCGCCGCCGCCGCACCACGACATCTACTCGATCGAGGACCTGGCGCAGCTGATCTTCGATCTGAAGAACGTCAACCCCGATTCGCAGGTCTCGGTCAAGCTCGTCTCCGAGGTCGGCGTCGGCACGGTCGCCGCCGGCGTCTCCAAGGCGCGCGCCGACCACGTGACCATCTCCGGCTTCGAGGGCGGCACGGGCGCGAGCCCGCTGACCTCGCTCAAGCATGCCGGCTCGCCCTGGGAGATCGGCCTCGCCGAGACCCACCAGACACTGGTGCGCAACAAGCTCCGCGGCCGTATCGCGGTGCAGGTCGACGGTGGCATCCGCACCGGCCGCGACGTGGTGATCGGCGCCCTGCTCGGCGCCGACGAATTCGGCCTGGCCACGGCGCCGCTGATCGCGGCGGGCTGCGTGATGATGCGCAAGTGCCACCTCAACACCTGCCCGGTCGGCGTCGCGACGCAGGACCCGGTGCTGCGCGCGCGCTTCACCGGCAAGCCCGAGCATGTCATCAACTACCTGTTCTTCGTCGCCGAGGAAGTGCGCGAACTGATGGCGGAACTCGGCTATCGCCGGTTCGACGAGATGGTCGGCCAGATGCAGATGCTCGACAAGACCGAGGCCGTCACGCACTGGAAGGCCAGGGGGCTCGACTTCACCCGGCTCTTCCACAAGCCCTACGCGGCACCGGGCGTCGCCATCACTCACTCCGAAGTGCAGAACCACCCGATCGACAAGGTGCTCGACCGCCGGCTCATCGCCGCGGCCCAGCCGGCCCTCGAGCACGGCACGCCGGTCAGGATCGTCGAGACGATCACCAGCGTCGACCGCTCCGCCGGCGCCATGCTCGGCGGCGCGGTGGCCAGGCGCTACGGCCATACGGGGCTGCCGGAGGATACCATCGCCATATCGCTGACCGGTACGGCCGGCCAGGCGTTTGGGGCGTGGGCCGCGCGCGGCATCTCGATCGACCTCGTCGGCGAGGCCAATGACTATGTCGGCAAGGGCCTCAGCGGCGCGCGCCTCGTCGTGCGTCCGCCCGAGGACCGCGGCTACGTGCCCGAAGAGTCGATCATCATCGGCAACACCGCGCTCTACGGCGCCATCACCGGGGAATGCTACTTCCGCGGCGTCGCGGGCGAGCGCTTCGCCGTGCGCAATTCCGGCGCCATCGCGGTGGTCGAGGGCACCGGCGACCATGGCTGCGAGTACATGACCGGCGGTGTCGTGGTGGTCCTGGGCCGGACCGGCCGCAACTTCGCGGCGGGCATGTCGGGCGGCATCGCCTACGTGCTCGACGAGGACGAGAGCTTCGAGAGCCGCTGCAACATGGCGATGGTCGAACTCGAGCCGGTGGCCGAGGAGGAGAAGCTCGCCGGCCGCGAGTTCGGCCAGCATGGCGACCTCGAGACCATGGGAGTGGTCGACATCCTGCACGATCTGCAGCGGCGCGACGCCGAGCGGCTCTACCAGCTCATCGCGCGCCACAAGAGCTTCACCGGCTCGAGCCGCGCCAACCACATCCTCGCCAACTGGGACGAGTACCTGCCCAAGTTCCGCAAGATCATGCCGGTCGAGTATCGCAAGGCGCTGCAGAAGCTCGAACAGGCCCGCGCCCAGGCGCAACAGGTCGCGGCGGAGTAAGGACAATGGGCAAGATCACAGGCTTCCTCGAGATCGATCGCGTCGACCGGGACTACCTCCCGGTCGAAGAGCGGCTGAAGAAGTACAACGAATTCGTCATCCCGCTTGGCGACAAGGGCACACGCGACCAGGCGGCGCGCTGCATGGATTGCGGCGTGCCCTATTGTCACAATGGCTGCCCGGTGAACAACCAGATCCCGGACTGGAACGACCTCGTCTACCGGGGCGAGTGGCTGAAGGCGCTCAAGAACCTTCACTCCACCAACAACTTCCCCGAGTTCACCGGCCGCATCTGCCCCGCCCCCTGCGAGGCGAGCTGCACGCTCAACATTCCCGACACCCCGGTCAACATCAAGTCGATCGAATGCGCCATCGTCGACAAGGGGTGGGAAGAGGGCTGGATCACCCCGCAGGTCAACTCCAACAAGACCGGCCGGACGGTCGCCGTCATCGGCTCGGGCCCGGCCGGCATGGCCTGCGCCCAACAGCTGGCGCGCGCCGGCCACGACGTCCATCTTTATGAGAAGAACCTCAAGGTCGGCGGGCTGATGCGCTACGGCATCCCCGACTTCAAGATGGAGAAGCGCCACATCGACCGCCGCGTCGCCCAGATGCAGGCCGAGGGCGTCACCGTCCATACCGGCGTCCATGTCGGCTACGACGTCTCGATCGACGAACTGGTTGCCCGGTACGACGCCGTGGCGCTCGCCGGCGGTGCCGAGAAGCCCCGCGACCTGCCGATCCCCGGCCGCGAGCTTGATGGCGTCCACTTCGCTATGGAATTCCTGCCGCAGCAGAACCGGCGCGTCTCCGACGAGCCGTTCAATGTCCGACCGATCCTCGCCACCGGCAAGCACGTGGTGGTCATCGGCGGCGGCGACACCGGCTCGGACTGCATCGGCACCTCGAACCGGCACGGCGCCGCCTCGGTCACCCAGATCGAGATCATGCCCATGCCGCCCGAAAAGGAAAACAAGGCGCTGGTCTGGCCGAACTGGCCGCTCAAGCTCAGAACCTCGTCGTCGCACGAGGAGGGTGTCGCGCGCGACTTCGCCGTCGCGACGATCGCCTTCGAGGGCAGGGACGGCAAGGTCACCGCCCTCAACTGCGCCCGCGCCGACGAGCGGTTCCAGCCGATCCCCGGCACCGAGTTCCAGCTCAAGGCCGATCTGGTGCTGCTGGCCATGGGCTTTGTCGGCCCGGTGCAGGAGGGTATGGTCAAGGCGGCGGGCGTCGAGCTCGACAAGCGTGGCAACGTGCTGGCCGACATGGTCCGGTACAAGACCAGCAAGGAGAAGATCTTCTCCTGCGGCGACATGCGCCGGGGCCAGTCGCTGGTGGTCTGGGCCATCCGCGAGGGTCGCCAGTGCGCCCGCTCGATCGACCAGTGGCTGATGGGGACGACCGACCTGCCGCGCTGATCTGCGACGGGGCGCTGGCACCGCCCCGTCCGTTGCTGGCCGGCTGGACATCGAAAGCTGACCGCGGACCGTCGACCCCGGCTTCCACTCGTCGATATCGCGGCCCTGCAGGGGGCGCCCTCGAAACCCTGTGCGCGGGGATACGTCCGTTCAGCAACGTGGCCGAAATGCGGCGGTCGCACTCAAGATCCGTTACTAATCAGATACTTGCGAGATTCATCAAGGTCGCGGGAAGAACCTATCCCCGTGTCCCCCCATCCTGGGTCAGGCCGATCTGGGACATCGGGATCACGCCCTGGGGGCAGCGCTGCCACAGTCGGGTTCGAGCGGCCGCCCCTGCTGCGGTGCCCGGCGCCGGCCGCTACCTCCCGGTGGGGTTCTCGACTTCGACACCAACCACCCTGCCGACACCGAACGCATCGGCGCGGCCGACCGGCGCCTCGATCAGTTGCGTCAGGTCGAAGCCGGTCGGATCGACCTGGGCGGTTTCCCGCGTCACCAGGTCGGCAGCGCGCCGCGTCAGGTGGGTAAGCGAGATCACTGCACCGGCCACTTCCAGAAGCTTCATCTGCCCCAGCCCCTGGTAGGGGGGGCGCAGCATCATCTGCGCGTCGGTTCCCAGCAGTGGATCGGCCACGGCGAGACCTACCGTGCCGCCGCCGCGATAGTAGTTCCGCAACGACTGGCTGAGGTAGAAGGCCAGCTTGTCGGCGCCGGCGGCGGAGAAGTGGATGCCATCATCCTTGCGCATGCGGACGGTGGTGCCGTTGAGATCGGGACCGCGCGCGGTGTACTTGCCCTCTTCGGTCGCGAACTTCTCGTAGATGTCGAGGAACTCGGCCCCGCCTCCGAATGCGGCCAGCCGGTCGAGCTCGTTGATCTGGATCATCGTCTGGCCGAACTTGGGCGCCTCCATGGGCGGCAGGCCGATCCAGATCGTCGGCTTGTTGGCGGCCCTGAGCTGCTGCACGATCCTGGAGACGCGCGCCGAGTACTCGGCCATCCATTCCGGCGACAGCGAGGCGTAGCTCTGGCCGTTGAGGCTCATCTTCTGGCGATCGTTGATGCCGACAATGATGACCGCGATATCGAAGCTGTTCTCGGCGATCTTCTCGCCAATGGTCTTGGGCCAGTCGAAATAGTCGACCCGCACGATGCCGGAGTCGCCGACCGCCTGGTCGATGATCGCGATGTTGGGGTCCTCGGCGTAGAAGCGCTCGAGCGCCTTGCCGACATCGGTGGCCATGGAGTCCCCGAACACCATCAGCCGCGTTGCCCCTGCTGCCTTCTCGACCTTCGGCTTGGCCGGTGGCAGTTCCGCCTTGGGCTTCTTGACGACCGGCTTCTGCACTACCGGAGCCTCCTCCTGCTGGTCGTTGCCGAACAGCAGGTCCATCAGGGTCTTGCGCTTCTTGGGTTGCGCCGGGGCCTCGGCCTGCGCAACGAGGACAATACCGTCCGCCGGCCGGGTGACGGCCGCGGGGGCCGGATCGGCGTACTCGCGTGCCTGGGCGAACACCGGCAGCAGGTCGGTCAGCACCAGGGCCGCGACGACGAGGCCGACGACAAACAGCACGAACCGGTTTGACTTTCCCTGCATGACACCATGTAGCGGATCAACAGCGGTGAATTGAAGGCCGCTCGCGATAAATCTACCGCGTTGCGGCGGTCAGCGCCTCGTAACTCTGCAGCGTGATGAACCCGTCCGCCACCGCCCCGCTTGCCGCCTGGAACCGTGCATAGGCCGCTTGGCTGATCGGACCGATGCGACCATCTACGGCCCCCTCATACAGGCCGAGCCGGATCAGGGCCTCCTGGATCGCCTTGCGTTGCGCCAGGTTGGGGAACTTCGTCGATCTCGGCCACTCGGCGATGAATGCTGTCCCCCCCTTGAGGCGGTCGGTAAGGTGAGCGACGCTGAGGGCGTAGCTGTCGGAGAAATTGTAGCCCTTGAGCACCAGGTAGTTGGCCGTCATCAGGAACTTCGGCCCCCCTGCCCCCGCCGGAGCGTAAAGGAACACCGGCGTGTCGAGATCGGCGAAGACACGCCCCCGCACGCGCCTGATGCCGCGCTCGGCGAAAAAGCCGATCGGCCGCAGTTGCTCGCGGGTGGCGAGCAGGTAGTCGAACCCGACAGGCACTTCCACTTCAAAGCCCCAGTCGAGGCCCTTCTGGTAGCCCAGGTCGATGAGAAACTTCGCGCTCGTGGCGAGCGCGTCGGGAAGCGAGCGATGCAGGTCGATCCGTCCGTCTCCGTCACCATCCGCGCCATGTGCGATGACGTTGGACGGGTTCACCTGCAAATGCCCGATCGCCCCGGCCCAGGAGCCCACCAGCTCGGCCGGTGCCAAGCGGTTCCGCTCAAGCAGCAGCAGTGCCGCGATGAAATCGCTCTCGTCCTCTTTGAGGCGCCCGCGACGCTGGTGCACCAGCGTCGCCAGGGAGCGAATGACCGGGCGGATCAGCTTGCTGTTGCCCAGCACCGAGCCGTAGTCGGTCTCCATCCCCCAGATGGCGCCGAGGACGTAGGGGTCGACCCCCGTCCGCCGGCCCACTTCGTCGAACAGGGCCCGGCTCCGCTCGATGGCCGCACGGCCCCGCTCGATCCGCCCGTCCGTCACCCGCTTGTCCAGATAGTCCCAGACGGGCGTCGTGAATTCGGGCTGGCTCTCGACCAGTTCGGGAACACTTGGGTCGGGCGTCAGTCCCTCGGTTGCAGCGCGATACGTCGCCCGCGACACGCCGGCCGCCATCGCCTTGGTCTCGAAGTTGCGCAGGAAATCGGAAAAGGATTCGATCGGCGCGGCGAATGCGGGTGTGGCGAGGAGCAATGCCAGGACTGCGATCAACCTGAGCACGATGATGAATTTCCCCTCACCCGGCCGCTGACGCGGCCACCCACTCCCTCAAAGGGGAGCACGGACGAATCGACAGAACCTAGCGGTTGCGCGTGGCGAGATAGCGTTCCCAGCCAAGCGCGGCGTCTACGATTTCGGTCAAATCATCGTGTGCCGGTGTCCAGCCCAGCACCTCGCGCACCTTTTCGGCCCGCGCCACGATCGAGGCCGGATCGCCGGCGCGGCGCGCCTCCTCGGTCACCCGGAAATCCACACCGGAAACCTTCCGGACCGTGCCGATCACCTCGCGCACCGAGTAGCCGCGGCCGTAGCCGCAGTTCATCGTCTGCGACCGCCCGCCCGCCCTCAGGTAGTCGAGCAGCAGGGCATGCGCCTCTACCAGGTCGGTGACGTGGATGTAGTCGCGCACGCCGGTACCGTCCGGCGTCGGGAAGTCGGTGCCGAAGATGCCCATGCCGGGGCGTTGACCGAGCGCCGCCTGCGCCGCAACCTTGATCAGGTGCGTCGCGGTCGGCGAGGACTGTCCGCTCCGCCTCTTGGGGTCGGCACCGGCGACGTTGAAGTAGCGCAGGACGCCGTAGCTCAGCGGATGCGCCGCCGCGACGTCGGCGAGCATCAGCTCGGTCATCAGCTTGGAGCGTCCATAGGGCGAGATCGGCGCCAGCGGATTGTCCTCGCCGACCGGCGCCAGCCCGGCATTGCCGTAGACCGCGGCGGTGGACGAGAAGATGAAGTGCCGCACCCCGGAGCGCACCGCCGCCTCGATCAGGTTGCGCGAGGTTGCGGTGTTGTTGGCGTAGTACTTGAGCGGGTCGACAACCGATTCCGGCACCACGATCGAGCCGGCGAAATGGATGATCGCGGTGATCCCGGAGGTCGCGACCAGCCGCGATACCAGGTCGATGTCCCCGGCGTTTCCCTCGACCAGGCTGGCGCGTTGATCGACCGCCCAGTCGAAGCCGGTGCTGAAGTTGTCGAGGACGACGACGCGCTCGCCGGCGTCGCACAGCCTGAGCACCATGTGGCTGCCGATGTAGCCAGCACCGCCGGTCACCAGTACCGCCATCACATCCCCGCACAACGAGAAATTAATCTGGGAGAGGCTAAATCCGAGGTACTAAGAACGCCTTACGATCGCCCCCAGCCGGAGCCTGCCGTGCCCAATCGTGTTCGTACCGCCGTGTTCCCGGTTGCCGGTCTTGGCACCCGGTTCCTGCCCGCCACCAAGGCCATGCCCAAGGAAATGCTGACGGTCGTCGACCGGCCGCTGATCCAGTACGCGGTCGATGAGGCGCGCGAGGCCGGGATCGAGCACTTCGTCTTCGTCACCGGCCGCAACAAGGGCGTCATCGAGGATCATTTCGATCGCCAGTTCGAGCTCGAGCAGACGCTCGAGGCGCGCGGCCGGACCGAGGCGCTCGCCGAGCTGCAGAAGGACCTGCCCTCGGCCGGCCAGTCCAGCTTTACCCGCCAGCAGGAGCCGCTGGGCCTCGGCCACGCCGTCTGGTGCGCCCGCGAACTGGTCGGCAACCAGCCCTTCGCCCTGCTGCTCCCCGACATGGTGTTTCGCGCCCGACCGGGCGTGCTCAAGCAGATGATGCAGACCTACGAGGAAACCGGCGGCAACATCATCGGCGTCGAGGAAGTCGATCCGAAGGACGTCTCGAGCTACGGCATTGTCGCCCGCGGCGAGGGACCGGACTCGGGCTTCCGCATCACCGGCATGGTCGAAAAGCCCAGAACCGAGGATGCCCCCTCGAACCTGTTCATCTCCGGCCGCTATATCCTGCAGCCCGAGATCTTCGCCCTGCTCAGCGAGCAGACGCGCGGCGCCGGCGGCGAGATCCAGCTCACCGACGCCATGCAGATCCTGATCCGCCAGCAGGACTTCACCGGCGTCAAGTATCACGGCAAGGTGTTCGACTGCGGCTCCAAGCTCGGCTTCCTCGCCGCCAACGTCATCTTCGCCCTCGATCGCCCCGACCTCGCCGAGCCGTTCCGGCGCGCCATCAGTGACGCAGTTCTGGGCGTCAGCGACGGAATGTGATGCCGAGGGCCATGCGGTGCTGGTCCTCGAACGGGTCCGGGGTCGTGGCTGACCGGCCGAAATCGTAGTCGGCCGTGAGTTCGGCATGCTCGCCCAGCCGGTAGTCGGCACCGACCCCGACACCCCACTTGTACTCATCAATGGCAATGCCCCAGAAGTGGGCTTCGCTCCAGTTGGCCGAACCGCGCAGCTTCAGCCATGAGTTGGCCTGGTAGCTCGCCTCGCCGCTCGCCGCATAGGTGATCTTGGCGCTCGCCCCGGAAGTCGTTCCCGGAGTGGAGATGGCAGTGGAAAATGTGCCGGTGAGTGCCACCGTCTCGTCGGGCCGGAACACTGCCTTGGCATCGTAGAGCACCGCCGCGAAATCCGTCAGGCCCGCATCGGCGTAGTCGCGATAGCCGAGACCGAGCGAGCCCTCGAGTTCGAGCACCTCGCCGAACCCGGCCGTGACCCCGCTGCGCCCGGCAACTGTCAGATTGTCGAGCCTGACCAGCAGGCTTGGCGAAACCTCGTCATAGAGTTCGTAGTCGGCCTCGCCATCGAGGAAGCCGGTCAGCACGGGGCCAAGCCGCAGCCCCAGCCGCAGCCCGCCTCCCGCACCGGTCAGATTCTGGAAGCTGTTGGAGCTGGTCGAATCGTCGTCATAGAGCGTGTCGCCATGGGTGGTGCGGGCAACATCACCACGCAGCGCGACCAGCCAGGGACCGAAATCGCGCGTTAGCGTCGCCGCGCCCGTTCCACTCGCCACCAGCGGCGCCGCCTTGACGTTCGGGGCATAGCCGGGCCCGTCGGGATCGTCCTGGCTGAGCCCGAAGGTGCCCTTCAGCGTCGCAACGGTCAGCGCATCAATCCGATAGTCGGCGCTGCCCTCCAGACCAAGACCGCTGATTCGGACATCGCCGTCTACCCGATAAGCCAGTTCCGCGTCTGCCCCAACACTGTAGCCGCCGCGCAGGTGACGGTGCACTAGGCTGACGCTTGGCAGGGCGATTGCTTCGTAGCGTGTGCCGGAACCGCTCTCGATCACCGCGCCCCGCAACGCCAGGCTCCAGTCGAGAACGAAGGGCGACACTCCCCATTCGGTCGGCGGCCGTGGCACACAGTTCTCGCACCCGGTGGTCGCGTCGCGCAACAGATCGAAGTTGCTGGCGCCCGAGCCATCGCCCAGCGGGTTGAACTCCCCTGCTCTGACGGGCACCGCCAGGGCGACGGCAAGCCCTGCCGCGCCGAGGTATCCAATACGCTGTCTCACTGCCGCACCGGTTCTAGTGGTCACCAAATCCTTGCACGATATGGTTAAGGAAGTTTTGCCCAGACGTTTCTAACCTCTTGTTAAGTCTAGGGCTTAAGCGGCCGTTATCCAATCTTGGTCAGGATGAAGTCCGGGCTTTTCTGGCCCGTCAGCGTCGGGGCTCATACTTCATGGATATCGCAACCGTCATCGGCATCATCGGCGGCTTCGTCGTCCTGATTGTTGCCATTGTGCTCGAGGGCTCCAATCCACTGAGCTTCATGCAGTTGTTGCCGGCTGTGGTGGTGGTCGGTGGCGCCTCGATGGCGATCCTGGTGCGCTACACCATGGGCAGCTTCGTCTCCGCCATCGGGCTCGGACTGAAGAGCTCGATCTTCTACAAGCACGTGCCCACCACGCGCCTCATCGACCAGATTGCCGAGATCGCCGAGACCATGCGTCGACAGGGACCCATTGCACTCGAGCAGGTCGAGATCGAGGACAAGTTCTTCCAGCGCGGCGTGCGCATGATCGCCGATGGCTTTTCGGCCGAGGCGTTGCGCGCCTCGCTCGAGCGCGAGCGCGACCTCGATCACGAGCGCGTGGAAGAGAGCCACAAGATCTTCAAGGCGCTCGGTGATACGGCGCCGGGCATGGGCATGGTCGGCACCCTGATCGGCCTCGTCTCCATGTTCGGCCACATGGACGATCCCAAGAAGATTGGCCCCGGCATGGCCATCGCCCTGCTCGCCACCTTCTACGGCGCCGCCATTTCCAACGTCTTCGCGCTGCCGATCTCGGACAAGCTCGCGAACCGGGCCGCGGAGGAGGGCACTCACCGTACACTGATCATCGAGGCGCTGGTGATGATCCGGGAAGGCCGCAACCCGGCCACCATTCGTGACGAACTGGCGAGCTATCTGCCGCTGCACAGTCGCGAGAAAATGCTCGAGGCCGCCTGATGGCAGGAAGGAAGAGTCAGATGCGAAGTGGCGGGCACGGCGGCAGCTGGGTCATTTCGTTCGCGGATCTGATGAGCCTGCTGATGGCGTTCTTCGTCATGCTCCTGAGCTTCTCCATCCAGGACCAGGAAAAGCTCAACATGGCCGCCGGCTCGGTGCAGAACGCCTTTGGCATCCAGCCCTACTCCGACATGACCGGCATGATCGAGCGCGACGGCAACCCCGAGCGTGACTACCTCAAGTCCAGCACGCCCGAGGCCACCAGGTCGGAGACCGAGTTTGCCACCGAGGATCACTCGGAGAACCAGTCCCAGGGGCAGGAAGCCAATACCTACGCCAGGGAGCGGACCGACATCGAGAAGGCGGCCCAGTACGCCCTGGCCTCGGCAAGCCTCAAGCAGGCCTGGCAGGACAATCCCGACATCACCGCCATCACAGACAGCCTGGTCGTGCAGCAGACCGAAGAGGGGCTGAACATCGTGCTCTCCGACCGTGAGGGACGGGCGATGTTTCCCGAGGGATCGAAATATCCCTACGAGATCACGCGCAAGGCCATCGCCGCCATGGCACCGATGCTCAACAAGATGCCCAACCTCATTCAGGTCACAGGCAATGTCGCCTCTGGAGGCAAGTACGACAACCCGCGCTACGGACCGTGGGAGCTGAGCTTCGACCGCGCCAACGTCACCCGGCAGATTCTCGAAGAGTTCGGGGTCGCCCCCGACCGGATCAAGTCGGTGGTCGGCCGCGCGGATACCGACCCATTCTTCCCGAACGATCCTTACCTCGACGCCAACCAGCGCGTCTCGATAACGCTGGTATTCGAAAAGCCGCCGGTCCCGGTCGATCTCAGGCCTTAAGCCGCCTCGACCCGCAGCACGGCACCGTTCGCTTCAATGATGCGCACGCGGGCGCCTGCTGCCAGATCGGGACCCGTGATCCGCCAGGTGGTATCGTCAAGCGCAAGGCGACCGCTGCCGCCCTGGATCGGTTCGTCGAGCACGGCCTCCTGCCCGACAAAGCGTTGCGCCCGGTCATTGAGGAATGGCCGGTCCGAGGGCTTGCCCTGCCCGCGCAGCCTGAGCCATGCCCAGATGGCCCCGAGGGCCAGCACCCCGAAGATCACGAACTGCAGCGGCCAGTAGATCGGCAACAGCAGTACGGCAATGCCGGTCACCAGCGCGGCGGTTCCCAGCCAGACCAGGACGCCCCCGGGCACCACCAGTTCCAGTGCGAGCAGGATCAGGCCCGCCACCACCCAGGACCAGGCGCCATTGCTGGCGATGAACTCGAGGACCTGCATTCTTGCCTCCCCGGCTTGGGCGCGGATGATCCCGCGCGACGAACTGAAGTCGTTCAGGTGGTCGAGGGCGGCCGTCCACCGGCAGCGCGGGGCGTCGACGGCTTGTCGCCACCAAAGGTCTCTCGCGCGATCTCGGCAATGCCGCCGATTGCACCGATGACGCTCGCCGCATCGACCGGCAGCATCAGCACCTTCTGGTTGGGCGACCTGGCGAGGCTTTCCAGCGCCTTGATGTAGTTGTTGGCCACGAAGTAGTTGATTGCCTGCACACTGCCCGAGGCGATGGCGTTCGACACCACTTCGGTCGCCTTGGCCTCCGCTTCCGCGGAGCGCTCACGTGCTTCGGCATCGCGGAAGGCCGCCTCACGCCGGCCTTCCGCCTCCAGCACCTGGCTCTGCTTTTGGCCTTCCGCCTGCAGAATCGCGGCCTGCCGCTTGCCTTCGGCCTCGAGGATGAGCGCGCGCTTCTCGCGTTCCGCCTTCATCTGCCGTCCCATCGACTCGATCAGATCCCTGGGTGGATCGATGTCCTTGATCTCGATGCGGGTGATCTTCAGCCCCCACGGGCTGACCGCTGTATCCACGACACGCAGCACGCGAGTGTTGATCTCGTCGCGATGGCTGAGCAGTTCATCGAGATCCATCGAGCCCATTACCGAACGGATATTGGTCATGGTGAGGTTGAGCACCGCAATTTCCAGCTGCGCCACCTCATAGGCCGCCGCCGCCGCATCGAGAATCTGGTAGAAAGTGACGCCATTGGCGGTGACGGTGGCATTGTCCCGCGTGATCACTTCCTGGTGCGGCACGTCGAGCACCTGCTCCATCATGTTGATCTTCTTGCCGACGCCATCGATGAACGGGACGATCAGGTTGAGCCCGGGCTTCAGCGTCCGCGTGTAGCGCCCGAAGCGCTCGACGGTGTAGTTGTAACCCTGCGGCACTGTCTTGGCGCCAGCGAACAGCACCATCACCGCGAGGACGCCAATGGCGACCAACGCGAGGCTCAGGCCGTCGAGACTGAAAAAGTCCATCGCAGTATTCCCCTCTTGCCTGCCTGCACCGAGCAAAGATTCGCTCTGAAGGCAATGATGTATGTGCACGACTGCCTGCACGCAATGTTGGACGACCCGCATTTCCCGGTCCTTGGGGAACAATCGGCGCGAAGACGCGTTCTGCATCTCGTCGCCCACCCCCGCAGAAGAACTCGCTTTCTGGCCTGACCGGTGTGCACGAAGTGACGACTGGCAAAGCACGCGCTAGGTTGACGCCATGGACCTCACGGTAGAGACCGGCCTCAAGGTCGCCGAAGGGCTCGGGATTGCGCTCACGCACCCGGAGCGGCCGGCACTGGCATCGGGAGGGCCCGCCAAGGCGCAGCTTGCCGCCTACTACCACGCCGTCGGCGAGCGAATGCTGCCGCACCTCGCCAACCGGCCACTGAGCCTGTTGCGGCAGCCGCATGACGGCCACCCGTTCCTTCAAAAGCACGCAGCTGGCGGCCTCCCGGACAGTATCGGGCGCATCGCTATTGCCGACAAGGAAGGCGATACCGAGGACTACATCTATGTCTCGGATCTGGGCGGCATCCTGTCGGTGGTGCAGTTGAACGGTCTGGAGTTCCACATCTGGGGCAGCCACGTCGAGACGCTCGAACAGCCCGATCGCATCGTCTTCGATATCGACCCCGACGAGGGTCTCGACTTTCGGGAAGTGCGCGGCGGCACTTCACATCCGCCAGGTGCTGGGCGAATGGGGCCTCGCCAGCTTTCCGATGGCAACGGGCGGCAAGGGCATCCACGTCATCGCCCCACTCCGTCCCGTGACCGAATGGCCCCTGATCAGTCTGTTCTGCCGCACCTTTGCGCAGCGGCTCGAGCGAAGCGAACCGCTGCGCTACACCACAAACATCCGCAAGGCCGAACGCAAGGGCCGGGTGTTTGTCGACTACCTGCGCAATACGCGCGGCGCGACGGCGATCGCGCCGTTCTCCACCCGGGCCCGGCAAGGCCTGTCCTGCGCCGTGCCCCTCGCCTGGGACGAGGTGGATGCGCTGAAGTCCGCGAGCAGCTTCGATATCGGAGCAGCCGCGGCCAGAGCCGCCGACGCCGACCCCTGGTCGGGCTATTTCGCGCTCACCCAGTCAGTGACTCGCGGCATGGTCGAGGCGGTTGCAGGACCGCTCAAGGGCAAGGATTAGCCGGCCTCATACCCATCCGGAAAGCTCGCGCCGCACCACGGACTCGAGCATGGCCATGCCCAGCTCGCTGTCGTTGAGGCAGGAAATGTAGGCGTAGCGTTCCCCCCCGGCATGCTCGAACTGCTCACGGCCGGTGATGGCGATCTCCTCAAGGGTCTCGATGCAGTCCACCGAGAACGCCGGGGCCACCACCGCCACCCGCTTCTTGCCCTGCCCGGGCAACGCCTCGAGCGTCTCGTCAGTATAGGGCTCAAGCCACTTGGCAGGCCCGAACCGGCTCTGGAACGTGACCATCAGCTTATCCCTGGGCCAGCCCAGATGCTCGCGCACAAGGCGCGTCGTCTTCAGGCACTGGCAGTGGTACGGGTCACCCTTCTCGAGATACTCGACCGGCATGCCATGATACGAGGTAAGGACCACGTCCGGCGTGAAGTCGAGCGCCGCGACGCCGTCAGCGATGCTCTGCGCCAGCGCCGCGACATAGGCGGGCTCCTCGAAATAGGGTGGCAAGGTGCGGATGGCCGGTTGCCAGCGCAACTGCTTCAGGGCCTCGAACGCCTTGTCGTTGGCCGTGGCGGTGGTCGTTGCCGAGTACTGCGGATACAGCGGCGCCAGGAGGATCTTCTGGCACCCCTGCGCCCGGAGCTTCTCGATGCCTGCCCTTGTCGACGGACTGCCGTAGCGCATCCCGGTTTCGACCACCGCAGCATCGCCGAGCCGTGTCTGCAGCTTCTGTGCCTGCCGCCTGGCGATCACCCGCAGCGGGCTGTCATTGGCCTCGTTGTCCCAGATGCGCTGATAGTTGGCCCCGCTCTTCTGCGGCCGCGTGGAGAGGATGATGCCCTGCAGGATCGGCTGCCAGATGAGCCGGGGTGTCTCGATCACCCGCTCGTCGGAGAGAAACTCCGAGAGATAGCGCCGCATCGACCAGTAGTCGGTCGCATCGGGTGTGCCCAGGTTGAGCAGCAGGACTCCGACTTTCGGTGTCTGGATCGGGGGGTGGCCCGGAGGAAGTTCGGTCGCCATGGCAGCCTGCAGTTTGGAAGCATTCTAGGTCGCGCACCATAGTCGGCAAGCTGTGCAACACAAGTGCGCGGGTGTCGCGGACTTGCCGTCAGAACGAGGCCGCCAGCAATACAGCACCGAAGAGGAAAACGATCAGCGCCCCGATCAGTTCGACCCCCCAAACCAGCCGTCCACCAAGTCTGCTCCGGTTGCCGAGAATCCGCATCGAAAGGCCCTTGGCCGACACCGCGATAACCGACAGCGCCGACACCGTGATCGCGGTGCCGAGCCCCATCAGGAACACCGCCGCGATGCCGGCGGCGAGGATCCCCTGGCTGAGCGCGAAGACCAGTACGACCAGGGCCCCCGAGCAGGGCCGCATGCCGACGCCCAGCACCACGCCGAGTTGCTCACGCCAGTTCCCCCCGGTCTGCTCCGCTGTCACCACATGATGGTGCCCGTCGCCGCGATCATGGTGGTGGTCTTCGTGGTGATGATCTCCCGGGCCATGATCGTGGCCAAAATGCGGATCGCCGGCGGCTCGGCCATGTCCGTCACGCAGCACCGCGCCGTGTTCGTGATGATGCCCCCACCCCAACAGCCGCCGGGAAAGCAGCCACAGGCCGAGCAGAGCGACCAGTGCATAAGACGCCTTTTCGATCCAGCCCACCGCCGTGCCCATTGCAAGGCTCGAGAGGCCTAGCATCGCCGCAGCCACGCCGACAAAAACAACCGCAACCGCGGACTGGGTCAGCGCCGCGGCAAAGCTGAGGAGTATCCCGCGCCGCACCGTCCGCTCGTTGGCGAGCATGTACGAGCCGATCACCACCTTGCCATGTCCCGGACCGGCGGCGTGAAATATGCCGTAAAGAAAGCTCAGTCCACCCAGCACCCAGAACGCATTCCAGTCCGACTTCAGCCGGCCGAGTGCCTCGGTCAGCGCCTGGTAGAAATCGCTCTGGGCCTGCGACACCCAGCCGAGCAGCCCGGTTCGCGGCAGGGTGAACCCCGGCTCGGGTGGCGGACCGCCGAACGGCAGCGCCGGTCGCGCCTCCGCCACCTGCGCAACCGCCTCGGCAGCCGTCTGCGCCTCGGCCCGGGCCGGCGCACCGGAGCAGTCGACAACGATCGCGCCCTGGGTGCCCCGCAACGCCGCCTCGAGGTCGGGGGGGAGCCGGGTGACGTCGGGCGGCAGTTCGTAGAGCCTCACCCGCAGATCCGCGCTCATCTCGTGGGGCGGCTCGAGGTGCATGCGGCAGGCTGCAGGGGCGTTCTCGAGCCGTACATCCGACACGTTCGGGAAGGTGATCGCGACGTAGTACTCTGGGTCGGCGACCGCGATCTCGAGGGGACTATCGATGCGGAAGGGTTGCTGCGGTGCCACGCCGAAGGTCAGGGTCGAGCGATCATTCTGGAACGCGAATCTGGCCGCGCCCGTCGCTGTCATCGGCAGTGACGATGTTCCGTTTCCGACCGAAGTGTAGAATCCGTACTCGGCGAGACCGACGAGGTTCTCGTCAGCAAGTTCCTGCATCTCCTCGCTCGTGGTGATGCCGTCGCCATCGGTGTCGAGACCCTGCACCTGCCAGACGGAGAAGACCTCGTCGAAGGTCCACTGGTTCTCGATCCTTGCCAACTCGCCTTGCTCGTTGAACACCAGCGTCGCCCTGGCATCGATGAAGATATGGGGATGCGCGGCGACCGACCCGGCAAGGACGAGAGTCACGGCGAAAGCCGCCACCAGGCTGGAGCAAGTGCGCTTCATCGGACTCTAGCGCACCGGGTTGGTGGCAAACCAGGCGACGAGATGGTCGATCAGGGCGCGCACCTTGCCGGCCAGGTGCCGCCGGTGCGGATAGACCGCAGTCAGGCTCGGCCCCTCGGGCATGCGATCCTCGAGCACCTTCACCAGCCGCCCCTCCCTCACCAGCGGATCGGCGAGGTAGGTGGGCAATACGGCAAAGCCAAGGCCGGCCAGCGCCGCCTGCATCGCTGCGACAGGCGAGTTGACCCGCACCGGACCGGACACGTGCACCGATAGCGCCGTCCCGTCCTCGACGAAGCGCCAGGAATTGTGCGAGGGCATGTTGGTGTCGAGTACGCAGGGCACGCCGCGCAGTTGTTCCCCCGCTACCGGTCTGCCGACGCGCGAGATCAGAGCCGGGGAGGCGCAGATGACATGCTTCATCTCCGAGATCCTGCGGGCGATCAGCGATGAATCCGAGAGTGTCGAGATGCGCAGTGCCACGTCGATGCCCTCCTCCACGAGGTCGACGAAGCGGTCCTCCAGCCTGAGATCGATCGACACCATCGGGTTTCTCGCGACGAACTCGAAGATGGCCGGCGCCAGCGTGGTTTCGCCGAAATTGCGCGGCGCCGACACGCGGACGAGACCACGCGGCTCGGCCGTCTGGTCGGAAATGGTCGCATCGAGTTCGTCGAGTTGGGCCAGCACCTGCCCGGCCTCGCGATAGTAGGCCTCGCCGGCCTCCGTCAGACTCAGCTTGCGCGTGGTGCGGTTCATCAGCCGCACCCCGAGGTAGTCCTCGAGATCGGTGACATACTTGGAGAGCAGCGCCTTGGAGCGCCCGTGCTGCCGCGCCGCGGCTGAAAATCCGCCGGCGTCGAATACCTGTACGAAGGCCCGGATTCGGGCGAGGTCCTGGCTCATCGTGGGTCCGCGGCCGCAGCTGTCCCGCGGGGTCCGGCGTCCGTCGGCCGCCCACGCGCGGTAAACGGATAAGTCATTCGTCGGGAGGGAACAATGGCAGGACTTGGTCCTTGGCCGATTAACGATAGGATGGGTTACATGTCGAACGCGCCCGTCCCGGAGTATATCTACCCACCCATGTCAAAACCGAAAGCGCGCTCAACGCTTTACCGACTGATCGAGGCGGGCCAGCTGGCGCACCGTGCGCTGCTAGTGCCATTGCACGACCGCGGCCTCGAGGCCGGTGACGACGCGGGGATCTTCGTGCTCCACACCGGGTTGGGCTCTACCGAGGAGGCGCTTGCCGAGGCCCTGGGGCTGGCGCCGGAGGTGCTTGCCCCCCGGCTCGAACGGCTGGTGGAGCGCGATGTCGTCGCGCGGCGGGCCATCGGCCCGGACCTGATCCCCGGCGTCGCCCTCACCGAGCGCGGCGAACGCATCCGCGAAATCCTCGCCGCCAACTGGGAGCAACTCGAGGAAGCGCTGTTCGCCGACCTCAGGCCGCGGCGGCGCAAAAGCCTCGCCAGAGCGCTGAAGCGCTTCGTCGACCTGCTGCGGCTGCCTTAGCCGACCACTCTCCCGGCTCTGCGGTCGAGCAGCATCACGGCCGTGATCACCACGAAAGCGAACAGCACCATGCCGCCGGCGAGAAGGTGGGCCTTGTGCCATTCCAGCCGCTCGACGAAATCGTAGATCGCCATCGAGACCAACTTGGTTTCGCCCGGTATGTTGCCGCCGATCATCAGAACCACACCGAACTCTCCCACGGTGTGGGCAAAGGTGAGGACCATCCCCGTCAGATAGCCGGCTCGGGCCTCGGGAACCACCACCCGCACAAAAGTGTCGACCCGGTTGGCACCCAGGGTCGCCGCTGCCTCGAGCGAGTCCCGGCCGATCGCCTCGAAACCGGTGCGGAGCGGCTGCGTCATGAAAGGAAGGGAGTAGAGAACCGAAGCGATGACCAGCCCCTCGAAGGAGAAGGCCAGCGTCCTGGCGCCCCACAGTGCGGCGAGCGGACCGCCGGGCCCGTTCGGTCCGAAGGCAAGCAGCAGGTAGAACCCAAGCACGGTCGGCGGCAGAACCAGAGGGAGCGCGACCACCGCCGCGACCGGCGCCTTCCAGACCGATCTCGACCGGCTGAGCCACCAGGAGATGGGCGTCCCGATGACAAGGAGCAGCGCGGTAACGATGAATGCCAGGGTCAGCGTAAGGGTGACCGGCTGGATGATCTCGTTGACGCCCGCCACGACGCTGCCCTCTAGTCGCCGGTGCCAACGGCGTAACCGTACTTCTCGATGATCGCCCGTGCCTCTTCGCCCTTCAGGAACTCAAGGAACGCCCTCGCCGCCGGATCGGCCTCCCCAACCTTGGTGAGGACGGCATCCTGCAGGATCGATGGGTAGTCCTCGGCCGGCACCCACCAGACCTGTGTCGACGGCTTGTCGATCACCTGACTCAGCGCCACGAAGCCGAGTTCGGCGTTGCCGCTGTCGATGAACTGCAGAGTCTGGCTGATGTTCTCGCCGGTGACCAGCTTGGCAGCAACGGCATCGCTGAGCCCGAGCCTGGCCAGGACCTCGACAGCCGCGGCCCCGTAAGGCGCCGTCTTGGGGTCGGCAATGGCCAGGTGCTGGTAGGCGTTGGCAGCAAGCACCGCCGCTCCGTCCGTCAGGTCGAGCGTCGGTGCGTAGAGCACCACTCTGCCGATGGCATAGGTGAACGTGCTTCCCTCGGCCCCGAGGCCCTCGGCAACCACCCGCGCCGGCCGCGCGGCGTCCGCCGCGAGAAACACCTCGAACGGCGCACCCTGGGAGATCTGCGTGAAGAGCTGCCCGGTAGCACCGAAGCTGAACGTCACCGTGTTGCCGGTCCGGGCGGTGAATGCGGCCCCGAGTTCTTCAGCGGGTCTGGTGAAATTGGCCGCCACCGCTGCACTTACGTCGGCGGCAGGCGCTGGAGAGGCCAGCAGCGTCAGTACGGCGAAGCCGTAAACAGCGAAACTTCGACACATGCCTGCACCTCGATATGTTCAACTAGACATATCGACTTTGTGGCAGAGGCGACTTTGCGCCTCAAGTGTTATTTGCTGCCAGACATATCGATTGGAGCGCCGAGAGCGCCTCGACATCCCGCGCAATGGCGCGACGCGTCGCCTCCTGCATGCCGCGATATCGCTCCAGAACCTCGCGGCCCGCCGGCGTGAGGCTCGCGCCCTGCCCCTTGCCGCCACGCGCAGTCTCGATCAGCGGCGCGCCGAAGCCATCGTTGAGCGCCTGCGCGAGACTCCAGGCCCGTTTGTAGGACATACCCATGCGTCGCGCGGCCTCCGATATCGAACCGGTCCCCGCGATCAGTTCCATGAGGTCGGCCCGGCCCGGGCCAATGTAGAATCGCTCGGACAACGTGACCCGCAGATGCGTAAGACCGGTCGTTCGGTCGGTGTTCAAGTCGGCCCCCTGCGCAGCAGTCGCGCCGCGGTTCAGCCCTTCAGCCGAGCAGCCTCGCGCGCCAGGGCCTCAATTCGCTTCCAGTCCTTGCCTGCAACGGCATCGGCCGGCATCACCCAGGAACCACCGACGCAGATCACATTGGGAAGTGCCAGGTAGTCCTTTGCCTTCTGCATGTCGATGCCGCCCGTGGGGCAGAATGTGATGTCGGCGAGCGGGCTGGCATAGGCCTTCAGCACCTTGACACCGCCCAGCGCCTCGGCCGGAAAGAACTTGAGGAAGGAGTAGCCATGCTCGGAGGCTGTCATCGCCTCGGTCGGGGTGCCGATGCCCGGCAACAGCGGGATCCTCACCCCGTTCGCCGCCTCGAGCAGGCGCGGCGAGGCGCCCGGCGAGACCATGAACTGGCACCCGGCTTCGACCGAGTGTCCCATCTGCAGTGGCGAGCGCACCGTTCCCGAGCCGACCACTGCCCCGGACACCTTGGCCATTTCCTCGATGACCTGCAGGGCATGCGGAGTGCGCAGCGTCACCTCGAGAACCCGAAGACCGCCGGCAACCAGCGCCTCGGCCAGATCACGCGCTGTCGACACATCGTCGTGGACGATGACCGGGATCACCGGCGCGATCGAGAGGGTTTCACGAAGGGCGGCTGCGTCTTGCGGCATGGAATGACCTCGTGTCGGTGAGACGACGTGAGGGTTAGGCGCTCGCTGGCAGGCGATCAAGCCGAATCTCGGCAAGTAGTTGCATTGAAATGCCGACCGTTCGACCTTAAGTCTGCCGCGCGGCCGGAGGGAGCTTGCGGTGCAACTGATCAACGCCACGACCCCGCTCGAGGAGGCCCGTGCCATCCTCGCGGAGAGTTTCGACCTCAAGTTCACCAAGGCCGTCGAGCGGGTGACTGCGCGCGTCTATGCCAAGGTCAAGGACCGCATTCCGGAGATCGAGTGGCCCTTCTATGCGCCGCTGATTCTGCAGATCAACCGGCTGAAAAAGGAAAAGGACGCGGTCATCCTTGCCCACAACTACCAGGCCCCGCAGATCTACCACGGGGTCGCCGACATTGTCGGCGACAGTCTGCAACTGGCAATCGAAGCGACCAGGGTCAAGCCGTCGGTGATCGTGCAGTGCGGTGTGCACTTCATGGCCGAGACCTCCAAGCTCCTCAATCCGAACAAGACCGTGCTGATCCCGGACAGCCGCGCCGGATGCTCGCTTGCCGCCTCCGTAACCCCGGAAGACGTGATCGCCATGAAGGCGCAGTACCCGGGCGTGCCGGTGGTAACCTATGTCAACACTTCTGCGGCCGTGAAGGCCGTGTCTGACGTTTGCTGCACCTCGTCCAATGCCGCCGACATCGTCGACGCCGTGCCAGGCGACACGGTGATCATGCTGCCCGACCAGTTCCTCGCCCGCAACACCGCCAAGAAAACCAGCAAGAAGGTCATCACCTGGGCCGGGTCCTGCGAGGTGCACGAGACGTTCACCGCGGAGGACATCGCCGAACTTCGGCACGCCTATCCGACAGCCAAGATCATCGCCCATCCGGAGTGCCCCCCGGAGGTGATCCAGGCGGTGGATTTCTCGGGTTCTACCGCCGCCATGATCGACTACGTCAAATCGAACAGGCCGCCGCGCGTCGTCATGGTCACCGAGTGCTCTATGTCGGACAATGTCGCAGCCGAGGCGACGGGCGTCGAGTTCCTGCGCGGCTGCAACATCTGCCCGCACATGAAGCGGATCAACCTCGAGAACATCCTGTGGTCGCTCCACACCATGAGCGAGCCCGTGACAGTCCCCGAGGAGCTGATCGCCCCGGCCCGCGCGGCCGTGCAGCGCATGATCGATTACTCGAGAAAGCGCGACTAGTAGTCGCCGTCAAAGATGTTCGCCCGGTGGTAGGCGACAGAAGCGCTGTCCGGCCAGAGCGACGGCTCGCTCGGCAGGTCAAGCCTGCCGAGCGGCAGCAGACGCTCGTGCAGTTCGGGATCGATCAGCCGTTCGGCGACAAGGACCCCGAACTCCGAGCCGAGGGCAAGATGCCCATGCGTCCACGCGAACTCCGCGGCGGCGACCATCGGCAAATAGTTCCGAACATGCAATGCCCCACCCAGTTCCCGAGGGCGGATAGCGACCACGCCAAGCGCTGGATGCGGCCGCGTTGGGCTCGGCCCGAACTGCATCCCGGTGAAGGCGCAGCGATACCTCCATCGCTGCAGCACCCGGTCGTGCAGCTTGAGATAGGCCTTGAGGCCCGACTGCCGGTCATGCGCAAACAGGGCCTGCGTCTCGGCCAGCGCCTGCGCATCGATCGTGCCCGTGGCCGCTAGTTGCAGGATCTCTTCGAAGCGCTGTTCGTCGAGCGACAGGCTGCGACGCACTCCAGGGTCACGCACCTCGCTCTCGGCCTCGCTCGGCACCGGCGCGGCGAAGTCGAGATACTCGACAAGGTGCAGGTCCTCGAAACCCGGTGCCCCGGCCATCAGGCCGATCACCCGGCCGCTGCCAATGAACAGCACAGCCTCGGGCGCCCTGCGATAGACGACGACCGATTCCCGGAAGGCCCGGTGCGCCAGTTGGGCCGCGCGCGAGGAAATGAGAAAACTGACCCGGCCGGGGCCGAGCAGCTTCCTCTCTTCCACTGCCAATGCCAGCCTGGCCACTCGCAGCCCCCATGAGGGATTCAGAGTACAGGCAATACCCTATGGAAGTCCACGGATGATCCCCCGGCGGCCGCAGCGCGCCTTGGTCGCGGCATGCGGCAACGCAATGGCGCACAACGCCCGGTTTCGCTTGCGATCCATTGCGGCCCGACTAGTCTGTGTTCGTCGGAACGAGTCAGTTCCGCCACGCCAAGCAGGGAGTGGAAGCGTGCCGCACAAGTTCAAGATCGCCAAGGCCAAGGGCGGGCAGTTCGTGGCCAAGTTTGTCTACAATGCAGAGATCATGCTCTGGTCCGAAAACTACGCGAGCAAGGCCAGCGCTGAGAATTGCGTCGCGTCCCTGAAGAAGAACGCACCGGGCGCGCCCGTGGTCGACCTGACCAAGGAGGAAACCGGCAAGGGCTATCGCTTCGAGATCGCCGCGTCCAAGGATGGGCAGACGTTCGTGCGCTTCGTCGCTGCCAACGGAGAACCCATGGTACGGTCGGAGACCTACAAGTCCAAGGCCAGCGCCCGGAACTGCATCGAATCTCTGAAGAAGCGAGCTGCAGAGGCGGCGATAGAGGAAGAGGCCTGACGAGTTCGGGCGTCGAGTCTGCCCCGTGCCGTTCCATGACAATGTGCTCAACGCCGACGGTGCCCTCATCGTCGGCGCCGGTCTTGCTGGCCTGTTCTGTGCGCTCAAGCTGGCCCCGCGTCCGGTCACGCTGCTGTCGCCCAAGCCGCTCGGCTTCGGCGCCTCATCGGCTTGGGCGCAGGGGGGAGTCGCTGCTGCCGTCGGTCCCGGCGACAGTGCGCAGGCCCACGCACGCGATACCGAGATCGCGGGGGCCGGCATCGTCGACGAGGCGACAGCCGAATCGGTAACCGCCGAGGCGGCGGCGCGCATAGAGGACCTCGCTGGCTGGGGCACCCCGTTCGATCGCGACGAACTGGGGCACTTCGTGCTGAGCCGCGAGGCGGCGCACTCCCGCAACCGCGTCGTCCGCGTCGAGGGCGACAGGGCCGGCTATGCCATCATGCAGGCGATGATCGCCCGCGTACGCAGCGCCCCTTCCATCCGGGTGGTCGAGGGACTGACGGTCATCGATCTGGCGCGTGCCGACGGTCGGATCGTCGGCGTCTACGCCAGAAAGCTCGGTGACCGCTACGGCGAACCGATCCTGATCCGCGCCCGTGCCACGGTTCTCGCCGCCGGGGGTCTGGGCGGCCTCTACGCCGTCACGACCAACCCGCCGGGCGTACGCGGTCACGCCATGGGCATGGCGGCGAGGGCCGGCGCGGTGATCGGTGACCCCGAGTTCGTGCAGTTCCACCCTACCGCCATTGCCACGGGCGCCGATCCCGTGCCGCTGGCAACCGAGGCACTGCGGGGCCAGGGCGCCATCCTCGTCAATGACCTTGGCCAGCGTTTCATGACTGCCGTCCACAAGGACGCCGAGCTTGCCCCGCGCGACGTTGTGGCGCGCGCCGCGTTTCGCCAGATCAGCTCAGGACGGCGGGTGTTCCTCGATACGCGCAAAGCGATCGGGCACCGCATCCTGACCGAGTTCCCGACCGTGGCGGCCTATTGCGCCGCCGCCGGCATTGATCCGGTTCGCGACCCCATCCCAGTGACGCCGGCCGCGCACTTCCACATGGGAGGGGTCAAGGTCGACGAGACGGGACGCGCGTCGATCCCCGGCTTGTGGGTGTGCGGAGAGGCTTCCTGCACGGGCCTCCACGGCGCCAATCGGCTTGCCTCCAACTCGCTTCTGGAGGCGATCGTCTACGGCGCCCGCATCGCGACCGACATCTCGGGCCTCGAGCCGATACGCAGCCCGCTGGCCCCTTTCGAGGGAATCTACTGGGATGATGCCAAGGGAGAAGCAGTGGAGGAGCAGTTGCGCAACCTGCAGCCGGTGCAGGACCTGCGCCGCATCATGACGGACCTCGTGGGCGTCGAGCGCGACGCGGCGGGCCTTCGACTGGCCCTGCGCCGAATTCTGGAACTCGAAACGCAGGCGCAGGGGGTTACCCGGCAGTTCCTCAACATGACGAGTTCAGCAACACTCGTGGCCGCTGGGGCCCTTGAGCGCACGGAAAGTCGTGGCGGCCATTTCCGCACAGACTTCCCCGAATCCAGCCCCGATTGGGCGCATCATACCGAAATGACGCTGGCCGACGCCCTTGCCGTCAGGGCAAGCGCGTGAACGTCACCCCTTGTCGAGCAGGTAGGCAGCGACTGCAGCCCGATCTGCGTCCGTCCAGTGCGAGGTGCCATCGGCGATGACTTCGCCCATCGCCGCACCGAGGACGTCGAACCCAGGCGTGAAGCCGTCCTGCAGGGCGCTGGCCAGGGAGGCCTCGTCATAGCCTTCGGCGGCGAGGGCCGCGGACGTGATGGCCGGCGCCCGTCCGCCGGTGCCGCCAGCCGGATTGCCCGTGAGTTCCCTGCCGGCCTCGATCCCGCCCAGCACATTGCGCGGTGAGTGACACATCACGCAGTGGCCCGGGCCGAACGCCAGGTACCTGCCACGGTTCCAGGCCTCGGAACGGGCAGCATCGGCGACGTAGCGCTGCGGCCTGAAGAACAGGTTCTTCCAGCCGGCGAGGATTGGCCGGAAATTGAACGGGAAGCCGACCTCGTGTGGCCGCGAGGGTGTCGAGACCGGCGGCGTCGCCTGCAGCGCGGCGAACAGGTCCGCAATCTCCTGATCGTCCATCAGGGTGTAGTTCTCGTAGGGAAACGCCGGATAGAGGTGCCCCTCCGGCCCCTCCCCGTCGCTCATCGCCCGCGAGAACTGCGCCAGCGTCCAGTTGCCGATGCCGACATCGCGATCGGAGCTGATGTTCGGGGCATAGAAGGTCCCGAAGGCCGTCGGCAGTGCCGCACCGCCGCCGAACTCGGCACCACCGTTCTTGGCATCGGTGTGGCAGGTGATGCAGTCACCAAGCCGGATCAGGTAGGCGCCACGGGTGGCGTCACCCAGCAGCGCCAGATCACGTGCAGGGCCGTTGACAGGCCTGAGGAAATACACCGCCGTCCCAGCCGCCACCACCACCGCAACTGCGAACAGCCATTGCCACGCCCGCATCCAGACCTCCTGTTGTCGCCGCCACTACGAGCAGACGACGACCTTGCGGGCAACTGAAGAGGCCGTGAGCGACGGGTCACGCCGCCGCCAGTGCGGCATTGACCTCGGCGCGGCTGGGGGGGACGCAGCCCACCCGCCGGCAGTTGAGCCCGGCGACCACAGCGCCGAAACGCAGAAGCTCTTCCAACTCGCCGGAATCGAGCGCGCCGAGTCGACCGGGCAGCAGGTCGCCGGACTCCGCCAGGAAGGTCAGAACACCGGCCATCAGACTGTCGCCGGCCCCCACCGTGTCACCAACCGGTACTGCCGGATAGACTGGCTGCATCGCCCGTCCCGTCCGGCTGAAGGCGCGGCTGCCCTCGTCCCCGTAGGTCACGATCACCAGCTCGCAGTGCGGACGAGCGAGGAAGTCGGCCACATGTCTTTCGACAATCGCTTCCTTTTCGGAGGCAGGCAGGTCGATGACCGCCTTGCCCCTCTCGAGGGCGATCAGGTCCTCGATCGAGACCTTGACCAGATGTACAACGTCGAGAAACGCATCAAGTCGGTCCTTGTACAACTCGAAGTCGGCGACCAGCGATGGCCTCACATTTGGATCCATGGAGAGAATGGCGCCGCGTCTCGCCGCCTCGCGCGCCACCTCCAGCCAGACTGCTGCATCCTCCGGCTCGATCGGGCAGAACCCGCCGATCTGGAACACTCCGATCTGGTCAGGGAGCGCCTCGATCAGGCCTTCGCGTGTGAAGGCGCGGTCGGCATTGCGATAGAAGCCGTATTGCGCACTCTTCCTGGCATCGAAGGTGACAACTGCCAGCGTTGTGTAAGCGGCAACCCGTTCGGTGAGCAGCGGCTTGACCCCTGCCTCGGCAAGCGGGCCAAGCAGGTAGGTGCCAAGCCCGTCTGCGCTGATTGGGCACAGGAACCCAGTGTCGTTGCCGAGCTTTGCGAGCGCGATGGCGCAATTGTAGGGCGAGCCGCCCTGATGCGCCACCAACCGAATCACGCCATCGGCACCGACCGGCTCGGAAATCAGATCGATCAGGCTCTCGCCGCCAACTACGAACATATGCTCCCCCGCCGACGCGTTGCCCGGCATCGTTACAATGGCGTAGGGCGGCGGTTCAAGCGGGCCGGCCGTGCAACTTCAGACTCCGCACGAAAACCGAGCATTCCCGCAGTTGCGCGCGGCGCGAATGCTGACATAGTGCGCGCCGCGTCGGCGCCGGTCGATGCGTGAGGGAGAATACCTGATGACTGCATCCGCGACGCCTCTGCGCTGGGGGATCATCGGCCCCGGGGCCATCGCCAAGGACTTCCGTCGCGGCGTTCTCGATTCGCGGCTGGGTCGGCTCGAGGCCATCGCTACCCGCAATCCGGGCAAGGCCGGCCTCGCCGACGACTTCCCGGAAGCCCGGATTCTGAGCGGCTATGATGCAATTCTGAACGACAAGGACGTCGACGCGATCTACATCGCCACCCCGCATGTCGGGCATGCCGAGTGGGCAATAAGGGCTGCCGAGGCAGGCAAGCACGTTCTCGTCGAAAAGCCGTTTGCCCTCTCAGCCTTCGAGGCCGACGCGGTGTTCCACGCGCACCGCAGGGCCGGCACCTTCGCCGGCGAAGCCTTCATGTACCGACTGCACCCCGCGACCCAGAAGCTATGGGACCTGATCGCCGCCGGCACCATTGGCGACGTGAGGGCGGTCAAGTCGAGCTTCGGCTTCCAGATGCCGCGCTTCATCCCCGAGCACCGCCTGTTCGCGTCGGCACTCGCAGGCGGTGGCATCCTCGATGTCGGTGGCTACCCGGTCTCGATGTCGCGCTTCGTGGCCGGCGCCGCAAGCGGCAAGCCTTTCCTCGACCCGATCAAGGTGTCCGGCATGGCGAACCTCAACGCCGAGGGCACTGACAACTGGGCGGCGGCAGTGCTGCAGTTCGACAACGGCATCATCGCCGAAGTCAGTTGCTCGGTGCTGCTCAACCAGGAGAACGTACTACGCGTTCTCGGCACGCTCGGCCGTATCGAGGTCCCCGCCTTCTGGTTCGCCAATGGCGATCGATCCGGCGGCGACGGCCGCATCGACATCATTCTCAACGATGGCACCCGCCAGACGGTGACGACCGGCAAGCAGCGGCATCTCTATTCCTTCGAGGCGGATGCCGCCGCCGAAGCTATTCAAGCCGGGCGGCAGGAGTTCGCTCCCCCCGGTATGAGTTGGGCCGACAGCCTCGGCAATGCGCGGGTGCTCGACAAGTGGCGCGCCGATGCGGGGATCGAGTTCGCGGTCGAAAAGCCAGTCCACCGCACCCACACGCTGTCCGGCCGTGCGCTGGCGCGCGGCGGCTCGGTGATTCCACGGCGGACCATTCCCGGCATCGCCAAACCGGCCTCGGTCGTCGCCCTGGGCTTTGAAGACTTTCGCACCTTCTCGTCCGGCGCAATCCTGCTCGACGCCTTCTTCGAGAAGGGCGGCAATGTCTTCGACACCGCCTTCATCTACGGCGGCGGCTATACCGAAAGGCTCTTCGGCGACTGGCACACCAGTCGCGGCACCCGCGAGGAAACGGTGCTTATCGGCAAGGGCGCACACTCCCCGCTCTGCTACCCCGACGTCATCGGCAAGCAGCTCTCGCAATCGCTCGAGCGGCTGAAGACCGACTATGTCGACATCTACTTCATGCACCGCGACAATCCGGACGTGCCGGTCGGCGAGTTCGTCGACGCCATGGATGCCGAGGTCGGCAAGGGCCGCATCCGCGGCATCTTCGGAGGCTCGAACTGGAGCAGGACCCGCATGGACGAGGCCATCGCCTACGCCAAGCGGACCGGCAAGCAGGCGCCCGGCGCACTCAGCAACAACTTCGCGCTGGCCGAGATGATCAACGCCATCTGGGCGGGCTGCATAGCAGCCTCGGACGCCGACTACATGGCTTGGCTGACCGCCAACCAGTTCCCGAATTTCTCCTGGTCGAGCCAGGCCCGCGGCTTCTTCACCGACCGGGCCGGACGCAACAAGACCGACAATGCCGAGCTGGTCCACACTTGGTACTCGGAGAAGAACTTCGGCCGCCGCGACCGCGCCATCGAACTGGCGCGGCAGCTGGGCAGGAGCCCGATACACGTGGCTCTCGCCTATGTCCTCGCCCAGCCCTTCCCGTCGGTACCGCTGATCGGACCGCGCACCCTTGCCGAGCTGGACGACAGCTGCGAGGCCTTCGGCATCAGGCTGACACCCGAGCAACTCGCCTGGCTGGAGGGCTGAGAGCAGGCCCGGCCCCGACAGCGGCCCGCGCTGCGGCCAGCCGCCCGGTTGACGCAAGCGCCAACCCGTGCTGCCTTGCGTACGGGTCTGGAACCGCCACAGAGCGCGTCCGGCACCAGCAACCGCGAAGGGAGAGGGCGGGCGTGGGGCTCCTTGTCGGCTATATCCGCCTTATCAGCGGCATCAATCGCTGGGTGGGGCTGGTTCTTGCATGGCTGTCGCTGGCAGTGGTCGTGGTTTGCTTTGCCGTGGTGGTGCAGCGCTACCTGTTCCACACCACGCAATTGTGGATGCAGGACCTCTACGTCTGGCTCTCGGGCGCGATGTTCACCGGCGTCGCCGGCTTCGCGCTGCTGCAGGACGCGCATGTGCGGGTCGACATCTTCTACCGGCCCTGGCCGCTGAGGCACAAAGCCATCGCCGACCTGATAGGCGTCGTCTTGTTCCTCATTCCCTTCGTGACCGTGGTGGCGATCTACGGCTACCCTTTCGTCGCCCGATCCTGGCGGCTCTACGAGGGCTCCGCCAATGTCGGCGGCATGCCGGGCCTGTTCATCCTCAAGAGCTTCATCCTGCTGTTCTGCCTGCTGGTCGGCCTGCAGGGCATTGCCTGGGCCCTGCGCTCGTTCCTGGTACTCATGGGCAAGCAGGACCTGCTACCCAAGCGACTGCGTTACCCCGAGACCGCATCATGACCCAGCAACTGCTTGGGGAGATCCTCGCCGGCACCATGTTCGTCGGCATCATCGGCGTGCTGCTGCTTGGCTTCCCGGTGGCCTTCTCGCTGGCTGGCACGGCGCTGCTGTTCGGCACGCTCGGCATGTATCTGGGGGTCTTCGACCCCTCGAATTTCGGCTCGCTGGCCAACCGCTACATCGGCACCATGACCAACGAGGTGCTGGTCGCGGTGCCACTGTTCATCTTCATGGGCGTGATGCTTGAACGCACCGGCATCGCCGAGAAGCTTCTCACTACCATGGGCAGGCTCTTCGGCAACCTCAGGGGTGGCCTCGGCATCTCGGTGATCCTCGTGGGCGCTCTGCTCGCGGCCTCGACCGGTGTGGTCGGCGCCACCGTCGTCACCATGGGTCTGATCTCGCTGCCAGCCATGCTGCGCGCCGGCTACGACCCCAAGCTTGCCTCGGGCGTGATCTGCGCCTCGGGCACCCTCGGACAGATCATCCCGCCCTCGACGGTCCTGATCTTCATGGGAGACATGTTGAGCGGCATCAACGCCCAGGTACAGATGCAGAAGGGCAACTTCGCCCCCGAGCCGGTCTCGGTCGGGGCCCTTTTCGCCGGCGCCTTCATTCCGGGGCTCCTGCTGGTCGCCCTCTATATCGGCTGGATGGTCTTCAAAGCGATCACCGACCCAAGGTCGTGCCCGGCGACGCCTGTCCCCGAGGCCGAACGGCAACAGCTGATGGGCGAGATCATGTCGGCGCTGGTGCCCGCCCTGACCTTGATCGTCGCCGTGCTGGGGTCGATCCTCGCGGGCATTGCAACGCCGACCGAAGCCGCATCGGTCGGTTCGGTGGGCGCCATGCTGCTCGCCGCTGTCAAGCGCCAGCTCAACCTGCGTGTGCTCAGGGAGACGGTTATCTCGACCGCCACCATCAGCTCGATGGTTTTCATCATCCTGTTCGGCGCGGCGGTGTTCTCGATCGTCTTCCGGCTGATGGGCGGTGACAACCTCGTGCATGAGTTCCTCACCAGCATGCCCGGCGGCGCGATCGGCGCCACCATCCTCGTCATGCTGATCATGTTCGTGCTCGGATTCATCCTCGACACGTTCGAGATCATCTTCATCGTCATCCCGATCACCGCGCCAATTCTGCTCGGCCTCGGCGTCGACCCGATCTGGCTTGGGGTCGCAGTAGGGGTTAACCTGCAGACCAGTTTCCTCACCCCGCCGTTCGGGTTCTCACTGTTCTACCTCCGGGGCGTGGCACCGCCGCAGGTGACGACCAGCATGATCTATCGCGGCGTCATCCCCTTCGTGCTGTTGCAGGCTGTGGCCATTGCCGGGCTGTTCGCATGGCCGGAGCTCGCCACCTGGCTGCCCCGGATGCTTTATCACTGAGCCAGTCTGCGAGAGAACATCACGAACAGCAGAAGGACCGCCGCGACGTGGGTCACAACGGCAAGGGCGGTGGTGAGAAGCATAGGCAGGGACGGTCCATCCGACAGCCCCAGCAGTTCACCGATCCAGAAGCTGGGGACGATCCCGGCAAGGAACCGCCACGGCGTTGCAGGAATGGCCAGCAAAGGGAACCGCACCGGCAATGTTGGCAAGCTTGGTGACGGCGAGACCCTCAACCTTGTTGCGGGCGACGGCAGGCAGCACCACCGCGACGAGGACCGCTTCGCAGCCGATCAACAGCGCCAGCAGCCCATACTGGAACCACGGAGCCTGAGGCAGAAGCAGCAGCGTCGCCATCACCGTGATCGCTGCCGTGATCAGCGCGGTAGCGGCAACCCGATAGGCAAGGTACCCGACCTTTCCGACTGGCGTCACCGAGAGGGCCGAAATCAGGCCCTCGTCGCGATCCTCAAGCAGCAGGAACCCGGTGACCCAGCCAATCAGCATGGCCGGGATCATCAGAGCCACCGGAACCACGAAGCGCGAGATCGTGGTGATGCCGAAGGCATTGGCCGCAGCCTCATCAAGGCGCACCTGAACGAGCGCCAGTGCAACCGATGGAACGATGCTGAGGCCGACGGCGAACAGCAGCATCGGGTCGCGACCGATGCTCATCGCATCGGCGGCGAGCAAGCGGCCCAGCCGCCGCGGCACGAAGACGCTGATCAGGTTCACTTGCCGAGTTCCTTGCGCAGCGCCCACAGGGCATACCAGAGCGCCGCCAGAGCAGCGAGCGCGGCGACCGCAAGCATGGTCAGGATCTGGACCGGGTCGGCAGCGACGGCGCCTGTTGCAACGAGCATCAGCCGGAACTGGCTGGCAGCCGGAACGAGGAGGAGCCAATCCGGCATCGGATCGAGCAGGGCAAGGAAACCGGGAGCGATCAACGGCGTGAGGAAGCCAGTCGATCCAACGAGATAGCCGCTGACGGTGCGGAACCGGAGGGCGATCGGAACGCCGATGCCGACATACTGCAACGAGGTCAGCACCACCGCGAGGATCAGCAGCGCCGGCGCGGCTGGACGGTGCAGGAACAGCGTCAGCACCATCGAGGCCAGCACGGCCATTCCGGTCAGGGTCGCCACCTTGGCGGCAAGGTAGTCGCGCGCCGTCACCGGAGCGGCGGCAAGGGCCCGGCGCACCCCCTCGTTGCGCTCCAGCATCATCAGCGCGCCGAGGAAGAAGAAGCCCAGTGCCGACGGATCGGTGAAGACAATGGCGGCAGTCCCCCAGGCGGGCAATAGCGGAGCCACCGCGACCAGCACGGCGACATAGACTGCGATGACGAAGCCATAGGCGGCGTAGATACCGTAGCGGTACTGCAGGCGCGCCTCGTGCCGCAGCAGCGCCCATGCCCGGACCCGGACGCTCATGTGGGCGCGCTCATCTTCGCTCTCCGCCGACGGCGTGGATGAACACATCATCGAGACTGGCATCCTGCGAATGCAGCGACACTACTCGCCCGGATCGCAGCAGGCCCAGAAAGGCCTGATCGGCACCGATCCCGTCCATCGGGAAGCTGAGCTTGTCGACTTGCCCGTCATTGCTGACGCCGACCTCGAGCCGCCGTTCGCCGAAACGCAGCTTGAGCTCCTGCGGCGTTCCGGTGACGGGGATGCGCCCCCCGGCCAGGAATCCGACATGGTCGCAGACCTCCTCCGCCTCGACCATGTTGTGCGTGGTCATGAACACGGTCTTGCCGGCAGCCTTGAGCCCCCGGATCAGGTCCCGCGTGGTGCGCGACCGTGCCGGATCCTGCCCGGTCGTCGGCTCGTCGAGAAACAGTAGATCCGGGTCATGCAACAACGATCGCGCCAGGTTGAGGCGCATCTTCATGCCCTTGGAGAACTGCTCGACCCGCTGGTCGGCGGCATCGGCAAGATCGACGAGGGCAAGCACCTCGAGCGGATCGCGCGTCTTGCGGTCGTAGAGTGCAGCAAACAGGGCGAGGTTCTCGCGCGCGGTGAGGCGCAGATAGACGCTGGGCAGCTCAAAGCTCACGCCGATACGCTCGTAGAGCGCCCGACCGAGCCGATCAACAGGTACGCCGAACAGCTCAGCCCGTCCACCATAGCCGCCGAGGAGGCCCATCAGGATTCGTTGCGTGGTCGACTTGCCGGCGCCTGACGGACCGAGCAGTCCGTAGACCTCACCCGGCGCAACGGCGAAACTGAGCCCGCGGAGTATGTCGTCTTCTGCGCCCGGAAAGCGGAAGGTCAGGTCCTCTGCGACGATCATGATCGGGGGGCCTCCAGCCGGGCAACGTGGAGTTCGCGCAGCAGTCTGGTTGTGGAAGCATAGAGCTCCGGTGCCATCAGGTGACCCTGGGTGGCGAGCGTCAGGGTCAGCGTCATCAGCCCGAGCAGGTCGTCCGCGTCTATCGCCGCCGCTCCAGGAGCGGCAGGCCAAAGCCGCGCCGCCTGGACCGCGAAGGCCCTATCATCGGCGAAGCCAGCCGCCACCTGCGTCGGCCCGAGCTTTCGGAGCAGGTAGGCGAGTTCACCGCTCCTGAGCACGATGTTGAGAACCGGGTCGCTCTCTATCTTGGCGAGGACGAGATCAAAGAACCGGGCCGCAACCCGGCCAGGCTCAGCAGCGGCAATGAATGCGAACATGTCCCGCCGGTGCTGCATTTCCCGCTCGGCGGCAATCGCCATGAACAGCGCCTCCTTCGAGGCATGGAAGGCGTAGAAGGAACCCTTCGCGATCCCGACATCGCGGCATATGTCCTCGACGCGAGCGGCTCGCACGCCATGGCGCTCGAAGTGCCGCAGTCCGATCGTGGCAAGAGCGGCGCGGATTGCCTCCCTCTCGATGGGGTCGAAGGCCTTCGGCATTGGGTGTTGTCCGGTGGATCGCAAGAACATCCCCCAACGGGGTCGTTGCAGCACCTACACCTTCAGACTGCTTGCTGCAATGACTCTTGTGACCATTCAGTCATTGGACGGAACACGCAGGTGGATGGGCCCTCGGGGCCGGCCGCATTCTGGATCGGCACCCCTACAATCGCCCAGCAACGCGAGAGGCCCGGGACAGTGCCCCGGGCCTCCCTGAGTTTCGCGCTTATCGATCAGCTGAACTTGAAGTACTTCTCGCGCGCGGCGAGGAAGGGCATGTCGGTACCCTCGGTACGCGTCCGCAGCAGGTTGAAGGCCGACACGTAGCTCTCGGCCACCTTCTTGGTCAGCCCGTCGCCATTGGCACGAATGTCGGCAATCACCTCGGAGGCCGCCTTCGCGCCGGCCTCGAGGATTTCCTCGGGGAAGCGGCGGACCTGGACACCATGCTCGTTGACCAGCGTCGCCAGGGCGCGCGGATCATTGGCATACATGTCGGAGGCAACATCGTCATAGGCCGCCTGGGAACAGGAGCGGACGATCTCCTGCAGATCGGCCGGCAGGGCCTGGTACTTCGACTTGTTGACCACCAGCTCTGTGGCCAGGCCGGGCTCGACGAAGCTGGGGAAGTAGTAGTTCTTGGCGATCTGGTAGAACCCGAGCGCCAGGTCGTTGTAGGGACCGACGAACTCGGCCGCGTCGAGCGTCCCCGACTGCAGCGCGGCAAAGATCTCGCCCGCCGCCATGTTGGTGACCGCCGCGCCCAGCTTGGCCCAGGTCTGGCCACCCAGACCTGGCGTGCGGAAGCGCAGACCCTGCACGTCGGCGACGCCCGTCAGCTCATTCTTGAACCAGCCGCCGGCCTGGGTGCCGGTGTCACCGGACAGGAAGCCCTGCACGCCGAACTGGTCGTAGATCTCGTCCCAGGCTTCCTGGCCGCCGAGGAAGCGCACCCAGGCGGTGAGTTCGCGGCTGGTCATGCCGTAGGGAACGCCGGTGAAGAAGCTCAGGCCCTGGCTCTTGTTCTGCCAGTAATAGGCGGCCCCGTGGCTCATTTCGGCCGAGCCATCGATCACCGCATCGAGCGACTGCAGCGGCGGCACCATCTCGCCGGCGGCGAAGACCTGCACCGTCAGCCGGCCGCCGGACGCCGCGGTGATACGGTCAGCGAGCTTCTGCGCCCCAACGCCGAGGCCGGGGAAATTCTTGGGCCAGGTGGTCACCATTCGCCAGGTGATATTGCCCTGGGCTATGGCTGGTGCCGCCAGGCTGGTCGCCACGGCGCCGGCCGCGACCGCAGTTGCCGATCTGAAAAATTCGCGTCTCTTCATGCATTCCTCCCGGAAGAAAAACAACGTCGTACGGGACTGGAGCCCGAAATCACGGCCGCCCGTCGGCAGAAAACTTGCCTTGCCCGTTGACCGGCCCTGGCGGATGACCGCCCGCAGGTGAGCAGGAGTTGGCCGCAGAGTCCACCTGCAAGCGGGGCAAGGGGGCGCAGCGGAGAAAAAGTCGCAGCACGCGGGAATAAACCCGACCGCCGGGTGTTGTTCTCAATACGGCCGATCCTGCGATCGCCGACAGTCCGGATGGAGGGACATCATGAAGACCATTCTGCTCGCGGCAGCAGCCGCGCTGACCCTGTTCTCGAGCGCGGCGCTGGCCGACAGCTATGTCGGCGGCGCCGTCATGACCATGGAGATCGGAGGCAAGGAAGTGCTCACCGGCGCCAGTGGCATGACGCTCTACACCTTCGACAAGGACGCCCCGGGCGTTTCCAACTGCTACGACAAGTGTGCCGAGAACTGGCCGCCGGCCTTCGTCGACGAGGGCGCCGTGGCCGAAGGCGAGTTCACGATCGTCGAGCGCACCGATGGCACCAAGATGTGGGCCTACAAGGGCTGGCCACTCTACTACTGGGTCAAGGACGAAAAGCCCGGCGATACCATCGGCGACATGGTCGGCGAGGTCTGGCACACTGCCTACGAATAAGCCCAGCGCCAATCGTCCCGGCGGACATTGTCCGCCGGGACAGGCCACAGGATCCGGCTCTTGGACTTTCTTGACGAGATCGAGGCGAGCGTTCCGGCACTCAGGCGCTATGCGCGGGCCTTGACGCGCAACGCCGACCGTGCCGACGACCTGGTGCAGGATTGCCTCGAGCGCGCCATCAGCAGGCGCGGCCTGTTCGCCCCGACCGGCCAGCTGGAGGGCTGGCTGTTCCGCATCCTCGTCAACCTGTGGCGCAACGCGACGCGCAGCGAACGCCGTCGCGGCGAGCACCTGCCGTTCGAAGACCTGCCTGTGGAGCCCTCCGTCCCCCCCGCCCAGCCGGGCCGCATCGCACTCGCCGAGATGTCGCGCGCTATCGATCGCCTGCCACCCGAGCAGCGGGAGGCACTGCTGCTCGTGGTTCTCGAGGGCAAGAGCTACGAGGAGGCCGCCAGCATCCTCTCGATCCCCTCCGGCACCCTGATGTCGCGGCTCGGTCGCGCCCGCAGCGCGTTGCGCAGCTTGACCGGCGGCAGCGACGAACCCAGACTGAGATCGGTCAAATGAGCACGCCCCTCACCGATACCGACCTCCATGCCTTTGTCGACGGCCGGCTGCCACCCGGGCGAGCCGCGGAAGTTGAGGCCTTCCTCGCCCGGCATCCCGAAAAGGCTGCGGAGATTGCCCACTGGCAGCGCCAGAATGAGGCCATCAACGCGCTGTTTGCACCGCTCGACAGCCAGCCGCTGCCCGAGCGCCTTCGGCCGCGGCCCATTGCCGCCCGCCTCGGCTCGCGCCTGCGCTGGCCGCAACTCGCGGCAGCGGCCACGGTGCTGCTGGCGCTCGGAGGCGCCATCGGCTGGGCCGGCCGAGACCTGCTGCGTCCGGCCGCCAGCGAGCTGCTGATTGCCGACGCGGTCGCAGCGCACGCGCTCTACGTCAAGGAGAACCGCCATGCGGTCGAGGTGGCCGCTACCGATCGCGACCATCTCGTCACCTGGCTCTCCAACCGCATCGACCGGCCGGTCACTCCGCCCGACCTGACAGCCGAAGGCTTCAGCCTGGTCGGTGGCCGCCTGCTGCCGGGCTATGAGCAGACCGAGGCGGGACCGGCAGCGCTGCTGATGTACGAGAACGCCGCCGCCGAGCGCGTTACCGTCTACATCACCGCGGCCTCGCCCGGGAAGCTCCAGCCCGACAATTCGTCAACCGCTCCAGCCTAGAGGCCTTCTACTGGTCAGACGACCGGATCACCTGCACCGTGGTCGGGGCCCTGCCCGAGTCCCGGATGCAGACCGTCGCCACCAAGATCTACCAGCAGCTCACCCGACGGCCCGATCCCAACTATCCTCGCGGCATCTGAGCCGGGGCGACCTTCGCCGCATTGACCACTGACATGTCAGATGACTAGAAAGCGCGCAGTATTCCCCGAGGCGCAAAATGCCCAATCTCGAGAAATGCCTGACCATCGAGGACCTGATGAAGCTCGCGCGTCGCCGCGTGCCGAGGATGTTCTTCGACTATGCCGATTCCGGCGCCTATACCGAGGGCACCTATCGCGAGAACAGCACCGACTTCGCGCAGATAAAGCTCAGGCAACGGGTGGCGGTGAACCTCGAGAACCGCAACCTCGCGACCACCATGCTGGGCCAACCGGTGGCCATGCCGGTCGCCATCGCACCGGTCGGGTCGACCGGGCTACAGAGCCCGAACGGCGAAATCAAGGCGGCACGGGCGGCCGAGGCCTTCGGCATTCCGTTCACGCTCTCGACCATGAGCATCAATTCGATCGAGCAGGTAGCCGAAGGCACCACCAAGCCGTTCTGGTTCCAGCTCTATGTGATGCGCGACCGTGAGTTCATCCACCGGCTGATCGACCGCGCCAAGGCCGCCAGGTGCTCGGCCCTGGTGCTGACCATGGACCTGCAGATCCTGGGGCAGCGGCACAAGGACGTCCGCAACGGGCTGCGCGCTCCGCCGCCGATCACCCCGCAGTTCCTCTTCGAACTCGCCACCAAGCCGGCCTGGGCCCTCGGCATGCTGAACGCCAAGAGCAAGACCTTCGGCAATATCCACGGCCATGTCAGCGACGCCGTCGATCTCGCCTCGCTCTCCAAGTGGACCGCGACGCAATTCGACCTGACACTCAACTGGAAGGACATCGGCTGGATCAAGGACCGCTTCGGCGGTCCGGTGGTGGTCAAGGGCGTTCTCGACCCCGAGGATGCCCAACTGGCGGTCGACAACGGCGCCGACGCGATCATCGTCTCCAACCATGGTGGCCGCCAGCTCGACGGCGCACCGTCCTCGATCCGGGTGCTGCCCGAGATCGTCGATGCGGTAGGTCACAAGACCGAGGTCCTGATGGATTCGGGCATCCGTTCCGGCCAGGACGTTCTGAAGGCACTCGCGCTCGGCGCCAAGGGCACCTTCGTCGGCCGCGCCATGGCGTTCGGCCTCGGAGCCGGCGGCGAGGCCGGGGTTTCGCGCGCGCTGACCATCATTCACAAGGAGCTGGACACCACCATGGCGCTGATGGGCGAGCGCGACATCCGCAACATCGGCGCCCACAACATCTATTCGAACGACCTGCAGCGTCGGCAGGGGTACTGACGGCCGGCGACCCCGTCCCTCACAGTTTCTCCCGGCTGAGTCTGAGGGCGTTGCCCACGACGCTGACCGAGCTCAGCGCCATCGCTGCGGCAGCGATCATCGGCGAGAGCAGCCAGCCGGTGATCGGGTACAGCACGCCGGCCGCCACCGGCACGCCCAGCGCATTGTAGCCGAAGGCGAAGGCGAGATTCTGCATGATGTTGCCCAGCGCCGCCTTCGACAGGCGCCGCGCCTTGAGGATGCCCGAGAGCTCGCCCCTGAGCAGGGTGATGCCGGCCGACTCGATGGCGACATCGGCGCCGGTACCCATGGCGATGCCGACATCGGCGGCAGCAAGTGCCGGAGCGTCGTTGACCCCGTCGCCAGCGAACGCGACGATCTTGCCGGCCTTCCTCAGCGATACGACCAGGGCCTGCTTGTCCTCGGGCGAAAGCCCGGCCCGGACGCCCGACAGCCCCACCTCCCGGGCCACGGCCTCGGCCGTTCCGGCAGCGTCGCCGGTCGCCATGATCACCTCGATTCCCTCGGCCTGGAGCGCCGCCACGGCCTGATGAGCCCCAACCTTGACCGGGTCGGACACGGTGACGACCCCGAGCGGTGCACCATCGAAGGCGACGAGGATAGCGGTGCGCCCGGTGCGCGCCTGCTCGACAACGAGTGCTTCGAGCTTGTCTTCCATGGCGATGCCGGCCTGCCTGAGGAAGGCCAGACTGCCGACGAGCGCCTCCTTGCCATCGATCCGGCCGCTGATGCCGCGTCCGGTGACGGAGGCAAAGCCCACCACCTCGTAGCGCATTGCGCCCCGTTCCTCGGCACCCCGGACGATGGCGGTTCCGATCGGATGCTCCGACGAGCGTTCCAGCGCCGCCGCGACGGCCAGCACGAAGCCCTCGTCGACTCCCTTGACGGCAATGACCTGCCCCAGCGTCGGCCGTCCCTCGGTGAGCGTGCCGGTCTTGTCGATGACCAGCGTCGTGGCCCGCGACAGCACTTCAAGCGCCTGCGCGTCCCTGACCAGAACGCCGGCTCGCGCGCCACGGCCGGTGGCGACCATCACCGACATAGGGGTGGCAAGCCCGAGGGCGCAGGGACAGGCGATGATCAGCACGCTCATGGCGGCGATCATGGCATAGGAGAATTGCGGCGACGGACCGAACACGTACCAGGCGGCGAAGGCCGCGACGGCGACCGCCACCACAAGCGGCACGAACCAGTTGGCGACGCGATCGGCGAGGCCCTGGATCGGGGCCCGGCTGCGTTGCGCCTTGCCGACGAGGGCGACGATCTGGTTGAGCCGCGTCTCGGCGCCGACGCGGGTCGCCTTCATGACGAAGCTGCCGGTACCGTTGAGCGTTCCGCCGGTGACCTCGATGTCCTTGCCCTTTTCGACGGGCACAGGCTCGCCGGTGAGCATCGACTCATCGACAAAGGACTGCCCCTCGAGCACCACACCATCCACCGGGACGGCTTCGCCCGGCCTGACCCGCAGCCAGTCGCCCGGCTGCACCTCGGCGAGCGGCACCTCATAGTCCCGGCCCTGCCAGATTCGGCGCGCCGTCTTCGGCGCCAGGTCGAGCAGCGCCCGGATCGCCCGACCGGTCTCCTCGCGCGCCCTGAGCTCGAGCACCTGCCCGAGGAAGACGAGTGCGACGATAACCGCGGCAGCTTCGAAATAGACGGGCGGCACCCCCCCCATGTGCGTCATGTCCATCGGGAAGACGCCCGGGAACAGCAGCGCCACTACCGAGAACAGGTAGGCGGCGCCGACCCCGAGCCCGATCAGCGTCCACATGTTGGGCGAACGGTTGACCAGCGAACTCCAGAACCGGCGGAAGAACGGCCAGGCAGCCCACAGCACCACCGGGGATGCCAGCACGAACTCGAGCCAGCGCGCCGCCGTCTCGCCGAGCGCTTCGCGCAGTGGTAGCCCGACCATCGGCGCCATGGCCAGAACCAGAACGGGGACAGCCAGCGCGAGACTGACCCAGAAGCGCCGGGTGAAATCGACGAGCTCGGGGTTGGGGCCATCGTTCAGCGATGCCACCATCGGTTCGAGCGCCATGCCGCAGAGCGGGCAGTCGCCCGGACCGTCCTTGACGATTTCGGGGTGCATCGGACAGGTCCACTGGCCGGCGACCGCCGGTGCGGCGGCGGCCGTTGCGCCGGCCTGCGGGTGGTGTCGATGGGGGTGCGCGTGAACACCCGTTGCCGATGCGACGGGCTTCGCTCCTGGCAATGGCAGTTCGAACGGCGTCTGGTCGAGGTACTTCTGCGGATCGGCCTCGAAGCTCGTCTGGCACCCCTCGCAACAGAAATAGTAGCGCGTGCCCTCGTGCTTGAGCATGTGCCGGGCCGTCGTGCGGTCCACCTGCATGCCGCAGACCGGGTCGGTGGCCCTGAGGTATTTCTCCGGCTCCGCCTCGAACTTCGTGCGGCAGCCGGCGCAGCAGAAGCCGATCTCCCGGCCCTCGTGCGTGACACGGTGCGGTGTCTTCGCCAGATCGACGGCCATGCCGCAGACCGGGTCGCGGGTGGCCGCGCCGCCGGCGGGGTGGTTGTGATGCTGTGAGTGGTCCATGACAGGCTCCTGTTGGCCCGGCTCCTATCCGATTGCGGACTGTCCTGCACCTTCCCATGATGGTAAGGTCAAGCGGAAAACACGGGTGGCGACCATGCAGATTGGCGAAGCGGCAAGACGGACCGGGGTTTCGGCCAAGATGATCCGGCACTACGAGGCGATCGGTCTCATCCCCGGTGCCGATCGGCGAGAAAGCAACTATCGCGACTACGGGCACCATGACGTGCACCGCCTCGGCTTCATCCGCCGGGCCCGTGATCTCGGCTTCTCGATCGAGGAGATCCGCGATCTGCTGCATTTGTGGGGCGATACGCAGCGCTCGAGCGCCGACGTCAAGGCTCTGGCCCAGGCGCATATCGACGATCTCGACCAAAAGATCGGACTGCTCGGCGAAATGCGAGACACACTCTCCCGCCTCACCGACGCCTGCGACGGCGATCACCGCCCCGACTGCCCGATCATCGAGAGCCTCGCTGGAGACGGGCCGCATGGCCGATTCTGAGATCGTCTACCGGCTCGACCCGTTCCCTACCGATGCCGAGCTGGCACGGATATGGAGAGCGGCCTGGGGCCAGCCATGGACCGGCGGACTGCACGCCGTCCTGCCCCGCAGCATCGTTCATGCCTGCGCCTATGATGGCGACCTACTCGTCGGCTTTGTGAATGTTGCCTGGGATGGCGGCAAGCACGCCTTCCTGCTCGATCCGACGGTGGACGTGACCTACCAGCGCCGCGGCATCGGGCGGGAGTTGATCCGCCGCGCCACCGACGCCGCTCGAGAACGCGGCGCCGAATGGCTGCACGTCGACCATGAGCCACAGCTTGGGGCGTTCTACCGGCGCTGCGGTTTCCGTCCGACCCACGCCGGACTGATCGATCTCAGACGCTGAGGCAGAGATACTTGATGTCGAGATAGTCCTCGATCCCGTACTTCGATCCCTCACGGCCGTGCCCAGACTGCTTCACCCCGCCGAACGGCGCCACCTCGGTCGAGATCAGCCCGGTGTTGATGCCGACCATGCCGTAGTCGAGCGCCTCGGCTACCTTGAACACCCGGCTGAGGTCACGGGCGTAGAAATAGGAGGCAAGGCCGAACTCGGTGGCGTTGGCGAGCCGGATGACGTCGTCGACCGTCTCGAACCGGAACAGCGGCGCCAGCGGCCCGAAGGTCTCCTCGCGCGCCAGCAGCATCTCGGCGCTGGCGTTGACCACCACCGTCGGCTCGAAGAACAGCCCACCGAGGGGCTTGCCGCCGGCAACCACCTTGCCGCCCTTGTCCAGCGCATCGAACAGGTGCTTTTCGACCTTCTGGATCGCCTTGCCGTCGATCAGCGGCCCGGTGGTGACGCCGGACGCAAAGCCATCGCCGACCTTGAGCTTGCCGACGGCGGCAACCAGCTTTTCGGCAAAGGCATCGTAGACGCCGGCCTGCACGTAGATGCGGTTGGCACACACGCAGGTCTGGCCGTTGTTGCGATACTTCGACACCATGGCGCCCTCGACCGCGGCATCGAGATCGGCGTCGTCGAAGACGATGAAGGGCGCGTTACCGCCGAGCTCGAGACTCAGCCGCTTGATCTGGTCCGCCCCCTGCCGCATCAGGATACGGCCGACCTCGGTCGAGCCGGTGAAGCTCAGCTTGCGCACCAGTTCGTTCGAGCAGAACTCCTTGCCGATCGCCGACGACTGCGTCGAGGGCAGCAGGTTGAACAGACCGGCGGGAAGGCCGGCGCGTTCGGCCAGAACGGCGAGCGCAATGGCCGACAAAGGTGTCTCCGCCGCTGGCTTCGACACCACCGCACAACCGGCGGCCAGTGCCGGCGCCATCTTGCGGGCGAGCATGGCGTTGGGGAAATTCCACGGCGTGATCGTCGCCACCACGCCCACCGGCTGCTTGATGACGATGATTCGCTTGTCGGGCTGGTGGCCGGGAATGGTGTCGCCATAGACCCGCTTGGCCTCCTCGCCGAACCACTCGACATAGGAGGCGCCGTAGAGCACCTCGCCGCGCGCCTCGGCCAGCGGCTTGCCCTGCTCGGCCGTCATGATGGCGGCGAGGTCATCGGCATTGGCCACCATCAGGTCGTGGAGCCGGCGCAGGATCGCGGCGCGCTCCTTGCCGGTCCTGCTCGCCCAGCCGTCCTGCGCCCGCGCCGCTGCAGCAATGGCGGCCTTCACTTCGGCGACCCCGCAGTCCGGCAACTCGGCAATCACCTCGCCATTGGCCGGGTTGGTGACCTCGAATCGGCTGCCATCCTCGGTGGCCTCACGCCACTTCCCGTCAATGAAGGCCGCGGCCTTCAGCAGGGCAGCATCCTTGAGGCGGTCGGCGAGGGCGGCAGCGATGGTCATGGTCGTTCCTCCGGCGGACAGTTCTGGCGCCGCCAAGAGCGACGGCGCAAGTGGCTTGCCGCACTGCAATTCTTGCTGTTGGATGCGGCACATTCAAGTCGACACAAGTCGCGGGGGGAGCAGACACGATGTCCGGTGTGTACGAGCATCACGAGAAGGAATTCACGTTCCTGGTCCAGGGCAGCGCCAAGCTGGAGACGCTGTATTCCGATTGCCGCTGGGCCGAGGGGCCCTGCTGGTTCGGCGATGCCAACCAGCTGGTCTGGTCCGATATCCCCAACAACCGCATGCTGCGCTGGACGCCGGATGGCGGGGTTTCGGTCTACCGGCACAATTCGACCTACATCAACGGCAATACCCGCGATCGGCAGGGCCGACTGGTGTCGTGTTCGCACGGAGCCCGCAACGTGGTGCGCACCGAACTCGACGGCTCGATCACCGTGCTGGCCGACCGCCATCGCGGCAAGAAGCTCAACGCACCCAACGACGTCGTGGTGAAGTCCGACGGCACCGTGTGGTTCACCGACCCCGGCTACGGCATCCTCTCCGACTACGAGGGCTACAAGGGCGAGTTCGAGCAGGACGGCTGCTACGTATTCTGCCTCGATCCGGCGACCGGCGAACTCAGGGTGGTGGTCGACGACTTCGTGCGCCCCAACGGCATCGCCTTCTCGCCCGACGAGAAGCTGCTCTACGTCGCCGACAGCGCCTTCAGCCACGGCGCCGACCTGCCCCGGCATATCCGGGTCTTCGACGTGCGTGACGACAACACGGTCGGCAATGGCCGCGTGTTCTGCGAGACCGACACCGGCCTGCCGGACGGCTTCCGGCTCGATACCGCGGGAAACCTGTGGACCTCGGCGGGCGACGGCGTGCACTGCTTCAGCCCCTCGGGCGTGCTGCTGGGCAAGATCCTGACGCCCGACGGGGTCGCCAATGTCGAGTTCGGAGGACCGCGCCGCAACCGACTGTTCATCTGTGCCACCCAGAGCCTGCACTCGATCTACGTCGCAGCCAACGGCGCTAGCCGACCCTGACCGCGCCGCTCAGCGGCGGCGCGGCCTCACCCGCCCCGCTGCGACACCGAGCCGCTGGCGGACGTCGCTGCGCGCCGGCACTCCGCCCGAGCGCAGCGGTGCTGCAAACCAGTCGTACTCCGCAAACGTCACGGTATTGGAGCGGACGTCATAGTGGACGGCCAGCGACTGGCCGGTAGTGGAGCGCACGGCGACAGCGACTGGCGGCAACACGGACTGCAACTCGGTCATGGCGGCCTCCTCGGCGATGACGGCCGGTTGGCCGCAAACACCTGTTAGCCACTTCCAATGCCGTTTGCGTGACGCTGGCACGACCGATTGTGACAGTCGAAGCCATTGCTTCGGCACTACAAATCGCCGCCGATGGACGTCGGCCCGCGAATCACTCGGTCGGCCGCGTCGCAAATCCGGTGACCACCGGCTCGGCGTGATCCGTGGAGCGCACATTGACCACCGCCGCGCCGGGCGGCCCGACCCCCAGCGCCAACAGCATCCGCTCGACCGCCGCCGCCTCGCCCGAGAGCACCGCCTCCACCGTGCCGTCCCGGCGGTTGCGCACCCAGCCGTCGAGCCCCAGTCGCCGCGCCTCGCGCTCGGTGAAGGCGCGGAACCCCACGCCCTGCACTGTGCCCCGAACGATGACCCGGACGGACTTCGCCATCACATGGTCGCACCGATCTGCCAGGGCACGAACTCGTTGTCGCCATAGCCGAGCAGTTCCGACTTGGTCTTCTTGCCCGAGGCGACAGCCAGCACCTCTTCGAAGATCTCCTGCCCCTTGGCCTCGAGCGAGGATCCCTCGACTACCTCGCCGCCGTTGATGTCCATGTCGTCGATCATCTTCTCGTAGATGTCGGAATTGGTGGCGATCTTGATCGACGGCGTGGGCTTGCAACCATACGCCGAGCCGCGTCCCGTGGTGAAGGCGAGGACGTTTGCGCCGCCCGCCACCTGCCCCGTCGCCGACACCGGGTCGTAACCCGGGGTGTCCATGAACACGAAACCCTTCTCGGTGACCGGATCGGCGTAGTTGTAGACTGCATTGAGCGGCGTGGTCCCGCCCTTGGCAGCGGCGCCGAGCGACTTCTCGAGGATCGTCGTCAGCCCGCCCAGCTTGTTTCCGGGGGAGGGATTGTTGTTCATTTCCATATTGTTGCGGCGCGAGTAGTCCTCCCACCAGTGGATGATGTCGACCAGCTTGTCGCCCACTTCGCGGCTCCTCGCACGCCGGGTCAGGAGGTGTTCGGCCCCGTAGATCTCGGGCGTCTCGGAAAGGATCGCCGTGCCCCCGTGCCGCACGAGAATATCGGCGGCATAGCCGAGCGCCGGATTGGCGGTGATGCCCGAATACCCGTCCGAGCCACCGCACTGCAAGGCCAGCATGATCTCGGACGCCGGCTGCGTCGTGCGCTTGACGGCGTTGACGATCGGCAGCATCTCGCGGATCGCCGCGACGCCTTTTTCGACCGTCTTCCTGGTGCCGCCGGTCTCCTGGATGGTCATGGTGCGGAAGGTCTCGTTCTCGCTGACCCCGTAGGCCTCCTTGAGGCGCGGGATCTGGAAGCCCTCGCAGCCCAGCCCGACCATGATCACGCCGCCCATGTTGGGGTTGGTGGCGTAGCCCCAGGTGGTCTTCTTGAGCGTGTCGAAGATCACCCCGCGATAGTCGATGACGCAGCCATTGGCCTGCTTGAGGGCGACGATGCCGTCGATATTGGGATAGTCCTCGAGGATGCCGGACCGTTCGATCTCCTGGGCAATGAAGCCGGCGACGGTGGTCGAGCAGTTCACCGAGGTGAGGATGCCGAGGTAGTTGCGGGTTCCGACCATGCCGTTGGAGCGCCTGAAGCCCTCGAACGTCGGCTGCCGGTCCTTGCCGACGAACTCCACGGGGATGACGCCCTCGCAGAACGCATAGTCCCGCTCGAAGGCGCCGTGCGCCTCCCCGATCGAGCAATTGTGCTCGTGGACCCAGTCCCCGGGTGCGATGGCCTCGGTGGCGAAACCGATGATCTGTCCGAACTTGACCACCGGGCCGCCGGCCGGAATCGGTCGCACCGCGAACTTGTGTCCCTTGGGCACCCGGCGCACCGTGACCACGTCCTCGGCGGTGCGGATACCGGCGTCGAGATTGGCGAGGGCCACCGCGACATTGTCCTGCGCGTTGAGCAGCAGGGTCGTGGCGGCGGAACGGGACATCGCGTCAGTCATGGAGAACCTTCGGGTTGGCAGCGGCTCGGAGACGAAAACCGGCGTGGGGCGCCGATCCTGCTTGCGGCGGGCCGGGCGGCGCGCCACAAGCTGTGACAGGTTGAATATGCTCACCGGTCCAACTAACATGTTAGCATGAGGATGGAAGCAAGTCCCTACCAATTTCTGGCCGCCCCGGCGACACCCACCCGTGGCAACGTGACGGTCTTCGTCACCGATGCGCTGCGCCAGGCGATCGTGACGCTGCAGCTCAGGCCTGGCGAGATCATCGACAAGAGCGCCATCTGCGAGCGCCTCGGCGTGTCGCGCTTCCCGGTCTCGGAAGCCCTGGCACGGCTGCAGGCCGAGGGCCTGGTGGACATCCTGCCGCAGCGCGGGTCCACCGTGTCGCTGGTCCGCATCGCCGATGTGCTCGAGTACATGCTGATCCGCAAGGCGCTCGAGGCCGAGGCGGTGCGGGTGGTGACCGGGACCCACTCGGACGAACTGATCGAGACGCTGCAGCGCAGCATGAGCTACCAGCGGGCCGCCGTCGAGATCGACGACCAGTTCGGCTTTCATGAACGTGACATCGAGTTTCACGACATCGTCTTCGGCGACATGCGCTTCACCAAGGTGAAGGCGGTGATCGAGCATACCCGCGCCAATCTCGACCGCGCCCGCCGGCTGATCCTGACGCCGCGCCGGTTGAGCGTGTCGCTCAACGAGCACCAGAGGGTCCTCGAGGGGATCGTCGCCGGCGATGCGGCACGCGCAGCGGCGGCCATGCGGGCCCATATCGATTCGGTGATGGCCGAGCTGATCGCCTTTGCGATCGAGCATTCCGACCAGTTTGCCGACGGCGACCTGCTGCGCGCCGACCCCGACTACGCGGCCTTCCCGTTCGGCTGACCTGTCCGGCGGGCCGAATATTCCGCCGCGCCGAACGCTTGGGCGGCAAGTTGCCCTCGACTTGGGGGCACCGCCACGGCTAAGCGTGTCACCAGGACCGAGGAGATATCCATGAAATTGCTGCGTGTGGGCGCCAAGGGCGCCGAAAAGCCCGCCATCCTGCACACCGATGGCACCTATCGCGACCTGAGCTCGGTGGTGCCCGACCTTGCCGGCGCAGCGCTTTCGGCCGAGGGACTGGCCCGCATCCGCGCCGTCGATGCCGCAACGCTGCCGGTGCTCGACAAGGCCTCTCGCATCGGACCCTGCGTCGGCCAGGTCGGCAAGTTCATGTGCATCGGCCTCAACTACGCCGACCACGCCGCCGAGACCGGCGCTGCCATCCCCAAGGAGCCGATCCTGTTCATGAAGGCGACCAGCGCCATCATCGGCCCCTATGACGACGTCATCCTGCCCAAGAACACGTTGAAGCCCGACTGGGAAGTCGAACTCGGCGTCATCATCGGCAAGGAAGCCAAGTACATCGAGGAAAAGGACGCCCTCGACCATGTCGCCGGCTACTGCGTGGTCAATGACCTCTCCGAGCGTCACTTCCAGACCGAGCGCGGCGGCCAGTGGACCAAGGGCAAGTCGGCCGACACCTTCGGGCCGATCGGCCCCTGGCTGGTGACCAAGGACGAAGTCGCCGACCCGCAGAACCTCAAGATGTGGCTCGAGGTCGACGGGCACCGCTACCAGAACGGCTCCACCAGGACGATGATCTTCGGCGTCGCCCATATCGTCGCCTATCTCAGCCAGTTCATGAGCCTGCAGCCGGGCGACGTGATCACCACCGGCACCCCGCCGGGCGTCGGCATGGGCATCAAGCCCGAGCCGGTCTGGCTGAAGCCGGGCCAGACCATGCGGCTTGGCATCGAAGGCCTGGGCGAGCAGCAGCAGGTGACGAGGGCCTGGTCGGCCTGAGCCGGCCAGCCGAGGCCGTCGCTGGGCGTCGCCTGCGAGGGCGGCGCTCCGATGCTTCCGGTCGGCATTGCCGACGGTCCGGCGTCGGTGCCCTGATCGGATCACCGCAAATGACGGCCAGCCGCCCGAGGGACGTGACGCAGCCCCCGGCGGCCATCGGCCCCGGGCGATGTCAAAGAGCGCTGCCCGTTTTTCGGGCAGGTGGGCGGGACCGGCGCGGTTGGGCCACGCGGGTAGTCCGCAGTTAATGAACGGCCGTCGCCGCGCCGGTCCTTCCGGGGTCTGAGTTGAACCGGTCGCCATGAGGGGAGCGTGTGCGGCTGGTGCGCTCCACGTCCTGTTGCCAGGCCGGGACCCGACCAGTCGACCGGTTGCCCATGGCTTCGGCCCGCCACCGGACGGCTCCGGCGACCCCCGAAGCTCCCGGCCAGCCGTCCGTACGCGACCGCGCCCGTGCCGGGAACCGAAGCAGTATCGCACAGCCCGGCGCGGCGGGGATAACTCGGGGACGAGTGGCGGAAGTCCGGTGAGGGATCAATGGGTTGCGGGGGCACGCTGAGGCCGGGGAGGCTGTGGCACACCCCCTCCCGGCCTCCCCCGTCAAGGGGGAGGTGAAGGGGGGAGAGCCGCTTCGGTCCCGACCACATTCAACGCCATACGCGGCGGCCCTACACCACGGGAAGGTGAAGGCGGGATTTGGGGGCACGTTGAGCCCGGGAGGTTGTGGCACACCCCCTCCCGGCCTCCCCCGTCGAGGGGGAGGAGGAGGGGAGATCCGCTTCGGTCCCGCCACAATCAACGCCATGCGCGGCCCTACACCACGGGAAGGTGAAGGCGGGATTGGGGGGCTCGCTGAACCGGGGAGGTTGTGGCGCACCCCCTCCCGGCCTCCCCCGTCAAGGGGGAGGCCGGAGGGGGGCGGCGGGATTGGGGGCATGCTGCTGCCGCATCCGTCGTCGGCCGGCCGAGGTTCCGAACCACTGCAAGAAACCCACCCTAACATGTTAGAATGCGCGGGTTTTTGCGCTTCCGTCGGCAATGATCGGCGACAATGTAATCGTTCTCAGCTCACTATTTGTCATACCAGTTTGCCGTGTTTTCGTGATGTGACAGCCTAACTCTCGCTATTGACAGCCTAATTCTTCGAAACTAGGCTGCTCTGGTCCTACAAATGTCGGACAAGAGGGGACTATCAACATTTCTGGGGGGTTGCATCCGGTCATGGCGGCCAGGAGCAATATCGTACGGCTTGTCGAAGGGGGCAGGACGCCGCGCAGGCGTGGCGCGGTGCACCTCAGCGACTCCGCTGTCGAGGTACTGGTCGAGCAGCTGAAGACGCTGATCGACCAGCGCAATCTCGGCGTCGGCGATCCGCTGCCATCGGAGCGCGAACTGGGCGAGATGTTCTCCTCGAGCCGCACCACGGTGCGCGAAGCGATGCGCATCCTCAAGGCCTACGGCGTGGTCGAGGTGCGACCCAAGGTCGGCGCGGTGATCATCGACCGTCGCATGGACGCGGTGTTCGACCTGTACTCGTTCAACACGCTCGAACTCAGCCGGCAGACCTTTCTCGAGACGCAGGGTTTCCGGCAGCTGATCGAGGTCGGCGCCGCGGACCAGTTGTTCACCCGCACGTCCGAGGACGACATCTCCGAACTGCGCGCCATCAACGACACCATGCGCGAGGCCGAGGGCCTGCACGGACGAGCCCTGCAGGACTTCAACTTCCACCTCAAGCTGGTCAGCATCGTGGGCAACCAGCAACTCCTCGAGATCTACCGGATCATGAAGCCGGTGATGCTCAAGATCATGGAAAACGGCGTCAACCGCATCAAGTCCGGCGACGTCAACTTCGACGAGCACGCCGGCATCGTCGATGCCCTCGAGGGGCGCAACCGCATCGCCTTCCAGTACCGCATGAGCCAGCACCTCGAAGCCGGCCTGGCGCTGTTCAAGGAGGCAGACTGAGATTTGGCGCGGCTGCCCGCGGGCGCCGCGCCGGATGGACCCTCGCGGGTCCCGACCATCGGCGACCGGACGGCCTGAGGAGGACCGCCGGACCGCCACCGTGCCGTAGTCAACAGAACGCTCTCTGGGAGGAGACACCATGAAACTGCGTACGATCGCCACCCTCGCGCTGGCCGGCCTCATGGCCAGCACCAGCTTCACCTATGCCGGCCCCTAGGTGGTTTCCGGCCCGGGTGCCGAGCCTGCCTGCTTTGCGCCCTGGAGCGCCGACACCAAGTATTTCCAGTGGGACAAGAAGGACGGTCCCTACCGCATCGCCGTGGTCAATGGCTTCGTCGGCAATACCTGGCGCATCCAGATGATCAAGACCGCCAAGGCCTTCGTCGAGGACCCGGCGATCAAGGACAAGATCGCCGAGTTCAAGGTGGTCTCGACCGGCACCGACGCCCCGGCCCAGCTGGGCGCCATCGAGGACTTCATCAACCAGGGGTTCGATGCCATCGTCACCATCGCCGTCGCGCCTGAAGGCTTCGACCGCGTCATCCGCCTCGCCGACCGCGAGAACGTCGTGCTCGTGCCGTTCGACAACGTGCTCGACACCGACACCGTGATGCAGGTCAACGAGGACCAGCTCGAGATGGGCCGCCAGTGGGCCCGCTTCGTGCTCAAGGAACTCGAGGCGACCGGCAAGACCTCCGGCAAGATCCTCGAAGTGCGCGGCCTCGCCGGCAACTCGGTGGACCGCGACCGCTCGATCGGCATCCACGAGATCTTCGATGCCAGCGCCGGCCCGTGGGAAATCGTCCAGGTGGTGGGCAACTGGGACGACGGCACCGCCCAGAAGGTGACTGCCGACGCCCTCGCCGTGCACGGCACCTTCGACGCCGTCATCACCCAGGGCGGCTCGACCGGCACGGTGCAGGCGCTGATCGATGCCGGCCACCCGATGGTGCCGATCGGCGGCGAAGCCGAGAACGGCTTCCGCAAGCTCGTCGCCAAGCACGCCGGCGACGGCCTCAAGGGCCTGTCGATCGGCCAGTCGCCGGGCCTCGTCGCCATCTCGATCAAGGCCGCGGTCGCCGCGCTCGAGGGCAACGTCATGCCGCAGCTGATCTCCGTGCCGCTGCCGGCCGTCGACTACACCGGACTGCAGGACGGCGTGAACTTCTGGACCGACCTGCCCGACAACTTCTTTACCGTGAACGAGTTCCCGCCCTGCGGCGTGAACATCTCGGGTCCGGCCATCATGGCGCAGACCGAGGAGAACGTGCAGTAGGCTGCCACGTCAGGAACGGGTGCCGGCCCCGCGCCGGCACCCTGCCCCACCCGCCCGACATCCTCCCCTGGACCAGCACCGGCCCATGAGCACATCCATGAGCACCGATACCCCATTCGTCCAATTGTCCGGCGTGTCCAAGTTCTATGCCGGCGTCCGGGCGCTCGAGAATGTCGACTTCGCCTGCCGCCGCGGCACCATCCACGCCGTGCTCGGCGAGAACGGGGCCGGAAAGTCCACCCTGATCAAGATCATGGCCGGAGTGGTGACCCCCACGGTCGGCGACCTGACCGTGGAGGGCCGGAAGGAGCATTTCGTCGCCCCCTCCGAGGCAGTCCGCAACGGCATCGTCTGCGTCTTCCAGGAACTGAGCCTGATGCCGGACCTGACGGTGGCCGACAATATCTCGATCGCCGACCCGCCACGGCGCTTCGGGCTGATCGATCGCAGGGCGCAGCGGCAGCGCGCCGAGGAGCTGCTGGCCCGCATCCACTGCGAGGATGTCGATCCGCGCGCCCTGGTCCGCGATCTCTCGCTCAGCCGCCGGCAGATGGTCGAGATCGCCAAGGCGCTGGGCAAGAAGCCCAAGCTGCTGATCCTCGACGAAGCGACGTCGGCGCTGACCAGCCGCGACGTCGAGACCGTCTACAAGGTGCTGGGCGAGCTGCGCGACGCCGGCACCGGCATGCTGTTCATCTCGCACCGCATGCACGAGGTCGAGGCTCTGTGCGACACGCTGTCGGTGTTCCGCAACGGCCGGCACATCGAGACGTTCAGGAAGGGCGAACGCAGCCAGTCCGACATCGTCAAGCTGATGATCGGGCGCGACGTCGAGCACCAGTTCCCGCCCAAGCCGGCGCCGCAGCAACGCCCGCCGCACCTCGCCATCTCCGGACTCAGCTGGGAGAACCGGCTGAACGGCGTCGACCTCAAGGTCGGCAAGGGTGAGATCGTCGGGCTCGGCGGCCTCGACGGCCAGGGTCAGAAGGAGCTGCTGCTGGCGCTGTTCGGCGTGTTGAAGGGCGTCGGTGGCCAGGTGCGGATCGGCGCCGGCAATGGCCTCACCGGCTCGCCGGCCGAGGCCAAGGGCGGCGCCAAGCGCATCGCGCTCGTGCCCGAAGACCGCAAGACCGAAGGGCTGATGCTGCCCATGTCGATCGCCGACAACCTGCTGGCCTCCTCCTACCACAAGGTGTCCTCCGGCCCGTTCATCGATCCGGCCCGGGCCAAGGCCGCCGTCGACGAGGCCATCCAGCGGCTGCAGATCAAGGTCGGGCGACCGGAGGACGCGGTAGCGACGCTCTCGGGCGGCAACCAGCAGAAAGTGGTGATCGCCAAATGGCTGATGACCGACCCGGAGGTGATCCTGCTCAATGACCCGACCCGCGGCATCGACGTGGGCACCAAGCAGGAACTGTACCGGCTGATGCGCGAACTGGCCGACCGCGGCAACGCCATCCTGTTCTATTCGACCGACTACGCCGAGCTGATCGGCTGCTGCGACCGCGTCTCGGTGATGTATGGCGGCCGCATCGTCACCGAGCTGGAAGGCGAAGCGATCACCGAGGAGGCGATCATCTCGGCCTCGCTCAACATCCACACCCCCGATGCCAAGAGGGAGGCGATCGCCTCATGAGCGCCATCTCTGCCACCCCCCGGGGCCAGCGCCGTGCCTCGGCACTCGAGACCTCGTTCAAGCAGAACCGGGGCTTCTACGGCGCCATCGTGCTGTTCGCCCTGCTCTACATCACCTACAATTTCCTGCATCCGCGCGGCTTCACCACCAATGTGCTGATCGCCAACGCCAATGAATCGGTGGCGCTCGCCTTCGTCGCCATGGCGCAGGCCGTGCCGGTGCTGGCCGGCGGGCTCGACCTGTCGGTCGGCGCGGTGATGACGCTCGCCGCCTGCATTGCCAGCGAACTGGTGAACGGCGACCCGCTGCGCATGGCGTTCGGCTGCCTCGTCACGCTGGGCGCCGCCACCGCCTTCGGTTTCGTCAATGGCGCGATCGTCGTCTATGGCCGGCTGCAGCCGATCATCGTGACGCTGGCCACCGGGGCCGTCGCCATCGGGCTGGCGCTGCTGATCCGCCCCAAGCCGGGCGGCGACGTCGACCTCGACCTCAACTGGGCCGCCACCAATTCGCTGCGCGACCTGGCCGAGACCTATCATCTGTTCGAGGACGGCGAGGCGGCCTGGCTGCAGCCGATCGCCTGGGTGCCGGTGCCGCTGCTGATCCTCGTCCTGGTGGCGCTCCTGGTCTGGGTGCCGTTCAAGCGCACCGTCACCGGCCGCACCATCTATGCCATAGGCTCGGCCGAGGGTGCCGCCTACATGTCCGGCCTGCCGATCAACCGCGCCAAGCTCGCTGCCTTCACCCTTGCCGGCTTCTTTGCCGGCTGCGCCGGACTCTACCTCGCCATCCAGACCGGCTCGGGCAATGCCGACATCCCGCAGGCCGGCGCCTATACGCTCAACTCGATCGCCGCCGTGGTGCTGGGCGGCGTGTCGCTGCTGGGCGGCATCGGCTCGGCCATCGGCGCGTTGATCGGCGCGCTGATCCTGCGGTCCATCTCGTTCTACTTCCGCATCCTGTCGATCGACCCGCTGCTGCAGCCCCTGGTCGAGGGGGTGGTGCTGCTCGCCGCGGTCAGCCTTGGCGCCGTCCGGGCCCTCAGGGTCAAGAACCGTCTCGAACTCTTCCGCTAGGAGCTCCCGTCGTGGCCAGCCTCATCGCCCGCATCAAGCCCGACGACTTCCCGATCCTTGTCGCCTCGGGCTTCATCCTCGTCATCCTGCTCGCCGGAACCGGCTACACGCTGGCGACGCTGGGGACCATGCCGCTGCTGACGCCGAACTACCTGCTGACCCAGTTGCAGACCGGGGCCTTCCTCGGCATCGTCGCGGCCGGCATGATGACGGTGATCCTGCTCGGGCACATCGACCTGTCGGTGCCCTGGACGATGACCGCGGCCGCCATGATGGCCTCGACCATCGGCGGCCCCGCCGCCATCCCCACCGGCCTCGCCATCGGGCTCTGCGTCGGGCTGGTCAACGGGCTCGGCGTGGCCTACCTGCGCATTCCTTCGATGATCTTCACCCTCGGCGTCGATTCGGTGATGCGCGGCCTGATGGTCGCCCATACCGGAGGCTTTGCGCCGCAGGACACCGCCACCGACCTGATGCGCTACCTCGCCGCCGACAAGATCCTCGGCATCCCGGTGGCGATCTTCGTCTGGGCCGCCGTCTCGATCGTCATCGCCGCCATCCTCTCCCGCACCGCCTTCGGCAAGTCCATCTATGCTACCGGCAACCGCGAGGCCGCGGCCTATCTCTCCGGCATCCGCACCCGCTGGGTGATCGTCGGCGCCTTCGTCATCTCGGGCCTCTGCGCCGCGTCGGCCGGCATCCTGCTCGCCGGCTATTCCAACAAGGCCTACCAGGGCATGGGTAATGCCTACCTGCTGCCGGCCATCGCCGCGGTGGTGATCGGCGGCACCCACATCCTGGGTGGACGCGGCCGCTTCATCGGCACCGTGGTCGGGGTGATCCTGATCGTCCTGCTCAACTCGGTGCTCTCGATCATGCAGATGCCCGAGGCCGGCCGGCAGATCATCTACGGCACGGTGATCATCACCATGCTGCTGGTCTACGGACGCACGGCCCGAGTGACGAGTTGATTGTGTCGCCGCGATGCGGCACTGACAGCTGCACCCCCGCCGGGTCGCTCCGGTGATCGCGCCGGCCGGTCCCGGCCTGCGCCGGGATGATGCCGGGACGACATCGAGTGAAAACGCAGCATCCGGGCACCACGGGTGAGGTCTTCGCCGCCTTCCTGAAGCTGGGACTGACCAGCTTCGGCGGACCGGTGGCGCATCTCGGATTCTTCCGTACCGAGTTCGTCGACCGGCGCCGATGGCTCGACGCCCGCCTATGCCGACCTGGTGGCGCTCTGCCAGTTCCTGCCGGGGCCGGCCTCGAGCCAGGTGGGCATGGCCATCGGCAGGCTCCGTGCCGGCTACGCCGGCGCACTCGCTGCCTTCATCGGCTTCACCCTCCCCTCGGTACTGATTCTGCTGGCTGTCGCCTCCGGCGCCACCCTGCTGGAGGGACCGGTCGCGGGCGGCGCCCTGCACGGGCTGAAGCTCGCCGCCCTAGCCGTCGTCGCCCAGGCCGTCTGGGCCATGGCGAGGACCCTGACGCCGGACCTGCAGCGCCGCGCACTGGCGCTCGCCGCCGCCCTCGCCGCGCTGCTGCTGCCGTCCGCCGTGACGCAGGTGGCGATCATCCTCGTCGCCGCGCTGGCCGGCGTGGCGCGACCCGTTCCCGGCCCTGCCGATCCGCTGCGGCCGCCGACCCGCAGCGATCTCGCCTGGCTGGCCCTGGGTTTCGCCCTGCTTGTCGGCCTGCCGCTGCTGGCGCTGACCGACGACCCGGCGATCGGCCTGGTCGACAAGTTCTATCGCACCGGCGCCCTGGTGTTCGGCGGCGGACATGTGGTGCTGCCGCTGCTCGAGGCCGACTTCGTCACGCCCGGGCTGATCGGGCGCGACGCATTCCTTGCCGGCTATGGCGCAGCGCAGGCGGTGCCGGGACCGCTGTTCGCCTTTTCGGCCTATGTCGGGGCGCTGCACGGCCAGGCGCCCAACGGACTGGCCGGTGCTATGCTGGCGCTCTCCGCCATCTACCTGCCGTCGTTCCTGCTGGTCTTTGCAACGCTTGACTGGTGGCAGGGCCTGCGGGCGAACCGCAGGCTGAGAAACGGCCTCGACCTTGCCAACGCCGCCGTTGTCGGCCTGCTGCTGGCGGCCCTGATCGATCCGGTGCTGGCCGACACCGTCACCGGCTGGACGGACCTGGCATGGGCCGCGGCGGCGCTGGCCCTGCTGGTCCGCAAGCTGTCGCCGCCGCTGGTGGTGGTGTTGAGCGCGGCAGCCGGGATCGGGCTCGCCCTGCTCTGAACCGGTCCGGTCAGGGCCTGCGCGCCACGAGATCGATCTCGACCAGCGCTCCCACCGCCAGCGCCGTGACCCCGACGGTGGTGCGGGCCGGCAGCTGTCCCGGCGCAAAAAAGCTCGGCCAGAGCGCATTGAGCGCCGCATAGTCGCGCTCGAACTGCGTCAGGTAGATGCGCGCCATGGTGACATGCTCGAGCCCGAGGCCAAGCCCGCCCAGCACCACCACCAGGTTCTCGACCACCTGCCGCGTCTGTGCCTCGACTCCCTCGGGGAGCGGCGCATCGGGGGCCTTCGGGTCGGTCGGCATCTGCCCGGTGACGAACACCCAGCCATCCGCCTCGACGGCATGGCTGAACGGCGCGACCGGGCGCGGGCCGCCCGAGATCATGTGGTGGATCGGCAGGCTCATGGGCGGGGACTCCGTTGTTGCCCAAGGAGTTCGCCGCCGAGGCCGTCCAATGTCAATGTCGGGCGGGGCGCAGCCTGTTCACAGACGGTTCATGCCTTGCCCCCTCAATGTGCGTCACGCTGGCACTGCGCCGACCGGCATGACACTGTCGTGCAGCGGCGGACCTCGGGGGAGCAGACCACTCGCATGTTTGAATTCATCCACATGATCTCGGCCTGGCTGGAAGCGATGCTGCAGGGCATCTCCGACAATTTCTGGCTGTCGATGCTGTTCATCTTCCTCGTGTGCATCGGCGAGGCCGTGTTCATCCTGGGCCTGCTGGTGCCCTCGATGCCCATCCTGCTGCTGACCGGCGGCATCATCGCGCAGGGTGGCCTGCCGTTCTGGCCGATCTTCTTTGCCGCGACGCTGGGCGCCATCATCGGCGATGCGATTTCCTATGTCGTGGGCTGGTGGCTGAAGGACCGGGTGAAGACGGTCTGGCCCTTCAGGAACTACCTGCCGCTGATCCACAAGGGCGAGGTGTTCTTCGCCAACCATGGCGGCAAGGCGATCTTCATCGGCCGCTTCATCACCGGCGTCAAAGCCGTGATCCCGGGCGTCGCCGGCATGATGGGGATGAAGTACAGCTACTTCACCCTGATCAACGTCATCTCGGCCTTCGTCTGGGCGGCGGCGCACATCCTGCCCGGCATGCTGCTCACCGGCTGGCTGAAGTCGATCGGGCTGAGCCTCGAACTGGTGATCGTGGTCGGCGCGCTGGTGCTGACGGCGGGATTCCTCCTGCTGCACTACTGGAAGCGCGTCCTGCTCTTGCTGGCGCCCTATCTGGGCGAGGTCGGCCGGTCGATGCAGGCGCGCTGGGCCAAACCCAAGACCGAGCCCTGACCGCCCTCCATCACGAACTCCTCACTTGTGTCCGCGCCCGCGCAGGCGTTCACTGGGCTCATGCATACGTTGTTCACGCGCGTCTTCGGGCTGGTGCAGGTGCTCGTGCTGGCACTCGGCATCGGCTGGGCCCAGGCCGGCGAGGCGGAAGACCAGGCCGCCCTCGACCGGCTCTTCGCGCAGTTGCGCGTCGCCTCCGATGCCGCCGCTGCGCATGCCATCGACCAGCAGATCTGGATGCTGTGGACCAGCCCCTCCGACCCCACGCTCGCCGGCCGCATGCGCGAGGTGCTTGCCGCCCGCGGGATCGGCGACTTGACCGGCGGCATCCGGCTGCTCGACGAACTGGTGACCGACTACCCCGACTACGCGGAGGCCTGGAACCAGCGGGCAACGCTCTACTACATGGTCGGCCGCTACGACGACTCGATCGCCGACTGCGCCAGGGTGCTGGCGCTCGAGCCGCGGCACTTCGGGGCGCTCAGCGGACGCTCGCTGATGTACCTGCAGCAGGGCAGACGCGACCTGGCGCTCAAGGACATGGCCACCGCCGTGGCGATTCATCCCTATCTCAGCGAGCGGCAGCTGTTTCCCGAACTGGGCGAGCCGGCCACGCGGATCTGACGGCCCCCCTTTCCGAAACGGCGGCGCCCCGCCATACTGGCGCTCGACGCCAGTGCGAGACCATCACATGACCGACGAATTCGCGATCAGACATGAGGATTCGGGCGGTCGCGGCCGCTACGTCATCCCCCTCCCCGACGGGTCCGAGGCCGAACTGACCTATGCCCGGCGCGATGCCGCGACCATCGTGGCGGACCACACCGGCGTGCCGCCGCAATACCGCAACCACGGCCTCGCGCTCAGGCTGGTCGAGGCGGCGATGGCCGATGCCCGCCGCGCCGGCTTCCGCATCGTTCCCTCATGCTCGTACGTGGCGGCGCAGTTCCGCCGCCACCCCGAGGGGCGACCCAGGGCCGACTGACGGCCCGCAGGACGGATCAGGCCCGGCGGCGGGCCTGCCATTCGGCGTCGAACGCAACGGCGCGATTGCGGCCGTCGGCCTTGGCGCGATAGAGCGCGGCGTCGGCCAGTTCCACCGCGACATCCAGCGATTCGCCGGCGTCCATTTCACTGGCCCCGATGCTTACGGTGATCGCAACCTGCCGGCCCTCGCCGATTTCCACCGGCCGCGAGGCCAGCGCCACCCGGATCGCCTCGGCCACCGCGCCGAGTTCGAGCTCGCCGATGCCGTTGACCAGCAGGATGAACTCGTCGCCACCCCAGCGGCCACAGGCATCGGCCTGACGCACCATCCCCGAGAGCCGCCTGGCCGTCTCCGCCACCACCATGTCGCCGGCCCGGTGGCCGAACAGGTCGTTGACGGCCTTGAACGCATCGATATCGATGAGCAGCAGCGCCAGCCGCGACCGACCGGACGAACTGATGCGATCGTAGGCCTCGGCAAAGCCGCGGCGATTCGGAATGCCGGTCAGCTGGTCGCGATAGGCCAGCTGGCGCAACTCGTCGGTGCGTTCCTCGACCATGTGTTCGAGCATCTTGGTGTTGTCGCTCACCGCATCGGCCATGGCGGCGAAGCTGCGCGACAGCCGGCCGATCTCGTCATGGCCCGCGTCGATCGGCGCCGGGGCGAACTTGCCGCCGTTGACGGCGCGAAAGCCGGCTTCGACCCGCGCCAGCCGATCGAGCACGCTGCGCTTGAAGACCAGCCCGATGATGGCTGCGAGCGCCACCATGATGGCGCCGAGCAGCAGGCCGATCGGCAGGAACAGGCTGCGGTCGATGACCTTGTCGACGTCCATCACCGTGACATTGTACCAGCCGAGCCGGTCGAGATAGCCGACGCCCACCAGCACCTCGTGTCCACCCATGTGCATGAACCGGCTCTCGACCCTGACCTCGCTGGAGGTGACGCGGTCGAGCATGGCCTGCATCTGGGCGCGATCCTGCGGGCGATCGATGAGCGCGAAGATCGTCTTCTTGTTGGCGAGGTCCTTGGTGATCGAATGAAAGTCGACGAGGCTGGCGTCCCGATGCGCCTGGACCGCCCCGGCGCGATCGACGAACATCGCGGTCACGCCGGTCTGCGGGATGTCGACGACCTCCTGAACGAACTGGCTGAGGTCGAGCCCGGAGCCGAGCACGCCGAGGACCTTGCCGGCATCGGCGATGATGCAGTTGATCCACACCTTGGTCACGGCCAGCACATCGTCGTGGTCGACGTTGAGATGGCAGCCCTCGCCCAGCGCCGCGGTCTTGAAGTACCAGGCGTCGCGCGGGTTGTCGGGGTTCAGGCTGTGGCTGAGCTGCCGGCCGGCATAGCCGTTGGCGGCATCGTTGAAGTAGTAGTTCCGCGAGGCATCGATGACGAAGAAATAGGATCGGTCGGCGAAGGCCTGCCGGTAGTGCTCGAGTTCGGCGAGGCCGCGGGCCCAGCGCTCGGCATTGCCCTCATTCTTCGCCCATTCCCGTATGGCGGTCGAGCGCGCCAGGGTCTCGGCGAGCTTGACCTCCTGCATCAGGGCCCCGAGACCGCGATAGCGGTCGAACAGGATCTGCTTTTCGGCGAACAGCGTGCCGAGCTTGACCACCGTGGTGTTGACGATGGCGGTGAAGCAGAAATAGGCCGGCACGGCGAGGGCGACGAAGCCACAAAGGACGAGCAGCAGGATGCGCGTCCTCAGGCTGGAGGCCAGCGCGCTCCTGATGTTGCCAAGTGCCACTTTCGATCCGGACCGCTGCGCCGACCCGACTCCCGTTTTCCACCCGGACACTAGCGCCCGAGGAGTAAACGGAAGCCTAAGTGAGGGCTGCAAAGTCGTCGCCGAAGCTCGCCGGCGTGCGACTTAACTTCCTGATCTTACTGTAAAAATTCTTGCGCCGCGAGCAGCTCGGCGCGTCGGATCTCGTGCCCGCCATCATGCCAGACGAGGCGGACCTCGGCGCCGTTGGCGGTGAAGTAGTCGGCCAGCCGCTGCGCATTGTCGGCGGGCACGATGGGGTCGTGCCGAACGGCGGTAATGAGGACGCGGCGGCCGGCAAGGTCGGGCTGCGGCTGCGGCTCGAACGGAATCAACGGGTGCATCAGAACTGCGGCATCGAAGCTGGCAGGCGCCGCGAACAGCACCGAGGCAATGATGTTGGCGCCGTTCGAATAGCCCAGCGCCAGCCGCCGGCCGGCCGGTGCCGCGGCGGCAACGAAGGCCGCGACCTTGGACGTCGCGCGTGTGAGGTCGGCCATGTCGTAGCGCCCTTCGGCGAGACGCCTGAAATAGCGCAGCGCTCCGCCCTCCGAGACATCGCCCCGGATGCCGATGCGGCGCGCTCCGGGCCTGAGTTCGGACGCCAGCTCGACGAACTGGTTTTCGTCGCCCCCCGTGCCGTGGAACAGGAAGAGGGCCGGCGCGTCCGGGGAGGCGCCGGGCAGGTCGGTGGTGACATAGGTGTCGCTCGCAATGGTCATCACGCCGCCTCCCCGCTGACGTCGAGCGGCTGCAGCGTCCGCTCGAGGGTTGCCCTGAGGTGCTCGTGCTGCCGCGGCAGCCTGAGCGTCTCGCCCAGATGCCGGCTGTCCTCGTCACGATCGAAGCCGGGTTCGTTGGTCGCGATCTCGAACAGCACGCCGCCGGGCGTGCGGAAGTAGATGGCCCAGAAATAGTCGCGGTCGATCACCGGCGTCACCTGGTAGCCGGTATCGAGCAGCGCCGCGCGCACCGCGAGTTGCGCCGCCCGGTCCGCGACCGCAAAGGCGATGTGGTGCACCGAGCCGGCACCCGCAAGATCGGCGCGCCCGACCTCGGGCAGGACCTCGATGTCGATTAGGTCGGCGCCGTTGCCCTCCGGGCGCACCAGCCGCCGGACCCCGCCGGCACGCGCCGCCGCGTCGTAGCCCATGAAGCGCAGCAGTTCCTCGCTGGCCCCGCCATCGCGCACGCGCAACGACGCGGAGTGGACGCCGCGGATCGCCTCGGCCTCGCCGACGCCATTGCCGACCCAGGGGGTACGGGCATCGTCCTCGACCTCGACCAGCGCCAGCGCGTCACCCTCCGGCGCGCGGAAGCCGAGCCGTGTCTCGCCGAAGCTCTCCGTCACCTCGAGATCGCCGACCCGCGCGGCAGCCAGGCGCTGCTGCCAGTAGCCGAGCGATCCCCTGGGGACCGCAAAGGCGGTGGTTCCGACCTCGCCGGTGCCGGGCCGGCCGCGGGCGATGTGGGGGAACGGGAAGTGCGTCATGATCGTCCCCGGCGAGCCGGCGGCGTCGCCGTAATAGAGATGGTAGACGCTGGGCTCGTCGAAGTTCACCGTCTGCTTGACCCGGCGCAACCCCAGCACGCGGGTGAAGAAATCGTTGTTGAGCGCCGCATCGCGCGCCATGGCGGTAACGTGATGCAGTCCCTTGATCTGGGTGAGCATGGCTTGTGTCTCCAGGCGGCCCCGGCCGCGTTCTGGACCAGATATAGGCATTCAGGGACACTACAAAAGCTGGTCGTCCAGTACGGTTCGTTCGATAATATCGATCAATCTCTAGACGGAGTCGCGAAGGCAAGTGTCGGCAGCGTCGGTCCGCCCGGCCGGTACTCGAGCCCGACAAACCCGGAATAGCCTTGCCTCGCGAGCCACCCGAGCCGCTCGGCATGGTCCAGGCCACCGCTCCCCGGCGCCCCGCGGCCGGGCGCATCGGCAAGGTGCACATGCGCCAACCGGTCGACCCGCCCGGCCAGCACCTCTTCGGTCGACTCGCCCATCACGGCGGAATGGTAGATGTCGTAGAGCAGCCCGATCTCGGGCCGGCCGACCTCGTCGACGATGTCGAGACCCTCGATCGTCGAGGTGAGATAGTAGCCGGGGTGGTCGACCCGGTCGTTGAGAGGCTCGAGCGCCAGCACGACACCGGAGCCATCGAGCAGCGCCGCAGCCTCCTTCAGGACCCTGACGATCGCGGCGTGCTGGGCGGCCCGGGCGACGCCCGGCCGATGGTCGCCGGCCTGCGCAATCAGCATCGATGCGCCCAGCTCCCGGGCGGCCGCCAGCGATGTCCGGACGCCCTCGAGAAATCCCGCGTACGCCTCCGGATCGCCGAGTGGAGCGATCGGCTCGCACAGCAGGCCGGCCAGCGGCATGCCGGTCTCCTCAAGAGCTGCGCGGATGGCGGCGAGGTCCTTGCCGGAGTGGCGCCAGAACTCGACTGCATCGAGCCCGGCGGCCTTCGCCAGCCGGATGCGGTCGGCGAACGCTTCTGCCTCGGCGGCGAACAACCATTCGATACAGGCCGAGTAGCGCATGACTACACCGTCACCGCGTGCGCGACGCGGCCCTTGTCGCCGAAGATGCGCAGGTAGCGGGCGATTTCCGCCGGCTCGCCGGTGGCCTTCTCGGGGTTGTCGGAGAGCTTGACCGCCGGCCGGCCGTCGGCGCTCGAGACCTTGCAGACCAGGGAGATCGGGTCGAGCTGCGGGTTGGGCCAGGGCGAGCAGCCGGCGAAGTCGTTGGTGAGGTTGGTCCCCCAGCCGAAGGCCATGCGGACCCGGCCATTGAAGTGATGGTAGGCCTCCTCGATCATGTCGACGTCGAGCCCGTCGGAGAAGATCAGCAGCTTGTCGCGCGGATCGCGGCCGCGCTCCCGCCACCACTCGATGATGCGTTCTCCGCCCTCGATCGCCGGGGCGCTGTCGGGGCGGACGCCGGTCCAGTCCGCCACCCAGTCGGGCGCATCGCGCAGGAACGCCGCAGTGCCGAAGGCGTCGGGGAGAACGATCAGCAGGTTCCCGCCATAATAGCTCTCCCAGTCCTCGAGCACCTGATAGGGCGCGGCGCGCATCGCCGCCTCGCTGGGCGCGATGGCCGCGAGCACCATGGGCAGTTCGTGCGCGTTGGTGCCCAGCGCCTCGAGGTCGGTGTCCATGGCGAGCAGCACGTTCGAGGTACCCGTGAGGTTGCTGCCGAGACCCTCCTTGAGCGCCTCGACGCACCAGCGCTGCCACAGGAAAGAATGCCGCCGCCGGGTGCCGAAATCGGAGATGCGCAGTTCGGGCAGCAGCTTCAGCCGTTCCACCTTCTCCCACATCTTGGCCTTGGCCCGGGCATAGACGACATCGAGCGCGAACGGACCATAGTCCCTGAGGGCCGCCCGGCTGCGCAGTTCGTTGATGATGGCGAGGGCCGGGATCTCCCACATGGTGGTTTCGAGCCACGGCCCCTCGAACGTGAGCTCGAACTGGCCATTGCGCTGTTCCAGCCGGTACTCGGGCAGGCGGAAGTCCTCGAGCCAGCGCAGGAACTCTGGAGAGAATATCTGCCGCGAGCCGTAGAAGCTGTTGCCCGCCAGCCAGATCATCTCCTTCTTGGAGAAGCGCAGCGAGCGCGCGTGATCGAGCTGGGCGCGCAGCTCGCCTTCATCGATTTCGTCGGCAAGCCGCACCGACCGCTTGCGGTTGATCAGCGAGAAGGTCACCTGCACCTTCGGGTAGAGCCCCCAGATCATCTGCAGCATCAACAGCTTGTAGAAATCGGTGTCGAGCAGGCTGCGGACGATCGGGTCCAGCTTCCAGGTGTGGTTGTAGACACGCCGGGCGATGTCGGTCTTGGGCATCGGGGCCTTCCTCCACGCGCTGAGCCTGTTCGTAGGCGGATCGGCTGCAAAAATAAAGCACGCATCGGTACTGACCGATGGAGTGCCCGCAAACCCTTCCTTCACCCGCCCGCGCTATCGAGGGGTGAAACGCGATCAGCCAAGTGCGGGGGCTCGCCCGGCAAGCGATGACGATGGCCATGAGTTCGAACGCCGTTCCGGCTGGCTCGACATGAACGACCGGGCCATGCACACGCTGGGCTGGTGGTTCTTCCGCGCCGCGCCGTGGGGCTGGCCACCGGGCGCCAGCCCGGACTACGGCATCGAGATCGCCAATTCGATCGCCCTCGTCGACGGCCTGCCGCTGTTCGCCATTCCGTTCAAGCTGTTGCGGGACTGGCTGCCGGAGTACTTCCAGTACTGGGGCTGGTGGCACCTGCTTTCGTTCGTGCTGCAGGCGGTCTTTGCGGTGCTGATCGCCCACGAGTTGCGGCTGAGCCGCATCCTGGCGCTGGTGGCGGCGCTGTTCTGCGTCTTCCAGCCGGCCTTCCTCGCCCGACTCGACGTGCATCTGGCGCTCTCCGGCCATTGGGTGATCCTGGCCGCCGTCTGGCTGTACGTGAAGGCCACCCCGCCACCGCGCTGGGCCTGGCCGCTGCTGCTCGCCACCGTCTCGGCGATCCACGGCTACCTGCTGGTGATGGTGTTTGCCACCTGGGGCGCGGCGCTGCTGCAAAGGCTCTGGCTGCGCCGGCTTTCGCTGCTCTCTGCCGGCATCGAGACCATCGCCAGCGCGGGGCTCATCGCGGCGGTGCTGTGGGCCTGCGGTATCTTCATGGTCGGCTCGGTCGAAAGCTACGATTTCGGGCGATGGCGGATGAACCTGCTCGGCCCGATCAACCCGGATTTCTGGTCGGTAGTCCTGCCGCAGGTCGAGACCAACATCGACGAATGGGAGGGCGCCAACTACCTGGGCATCGGCATCTTCGCCCTGATCGGGCTGGGTCTGCTCGGTCCGGGCCTGCGGCACCTGGGGCGGCTCGCGACGCCGCGCTACCTGCCGATCGTCCTGGTTGCCGGAGCGATGGCGGTATTCGCCCTCAGCAACCGGGTCGCCTTCGGCACGATCGAATTGTTCGAGATAGCGCTGCCCGAGCAGCTCGAGAAGTTCCTCTCGACCTTCCGCAGCACCGGCCGGTTCTTCTGGCCGCTGGGCTATCTGATCATCTTCGGCACGCTTGTCATCGTCTCCAAGCGTTTCGCGCCGCGCTGGGCGATGATTCTGGCCCTGCTCCTCGTCTTCGTCCAGATCTACGACGAGCAGCGCGGCTGGCGCGGCGCCCATATCGGGGAGGATCGCACCGGCCCGAGCTTCCGCACGCCGCTCGCCAGCCCCGCCTGGGCGGCGCTGGCGCCGCACTACCTGAGGGTGCGCGGACTGCCGGCCCGCAACGATGTGCCCGGCTGGCGCGACCTCACCTGGTTCGCCATGCAGCATGGGCTGGCGAGCGCCGCCGTCTACCTGGGCCGCACCGATCCCGTGACCGAGCGATACTGGCTCGAGCAGGGCCGCGCTGCGATGCGGTCGGGCGAACTCGACACCGGCGCCATCTATTCGGTGACCCAGGACGTGGCCGAGATTCTCGTCCCCAGCCTCCGCCCCGAGGATCTGCTCGCCCACATCGACGGTCACATCATTTTCGCCCGCAACGGCAAGGCACACCTCGCGGCGGCCGGCATCACGCTCGAGCCCTACCGGGGTCCGCGCGCGACAGCGCGATAGTGGGCCGGTGGCACCCGACGCCGCAAGCCGGGCACTATGGTGACGACCGTCTCCGATCGAGGTAGTCCCCGACGGTCTGCGCGATGCCGGCCTCGAACCCAAGAGGCGGCGACCATCCGAGCCGCAGGCGGGCCTTCGAGACATCGAGCACCAGATCGTGCAGCAGGCGGTCGGCTATGCTGCCGCGTCCCGCGGCCCGCAGCAGCCCGTCGAGCCAGGACGGCGGAAACGCCCACTGCCGGTCGGGCCGCCCCATGGCGGCCGCCAGCGCCCCGAGAAGCCGGCGCGTCGAAACCACATCCTCGTCGGCGACATTGAAGACCTCGCCGGACGCGGCCGGATGCTCGGCGGCCAACACCAGGAAGTGCGCGAGACTGGCGGCCGAAATCAGCGAGCGCCTGTTCTCGACCCGCGCCAGAGGCAGCGGCCAGCCGCGCTCGACGGCGCGCAGCAGCATCGCGAAGTTGCGCTTGACGCCTGGCCCGTGCACCAGCGGTACCCGGACGATGGTGAGGGCCGCTCCGAGGATCTCGCGCAGCCGGACCTCCGCCGCCAGCTTGCCCTCGGCATAGGCGCCAACCGGCTTCGGCCGATCCGTCTCGACACAGGCATGTCCCGTCGGGCTGGTCTCGCCATAGACCTTGGCCGTCGACACAAAGACCAGACGGCGCAGGCCGACCTGCCTGGCCTGCAGGGCGAGGCTCTCGGTCAGGGCCAGCGTCGCTGCCTGCTCGGCCGCATCGCCGGATGGACGGGCCAGCAGGTGCACAAGCGCATCGCCGCCCTCGAGCACGGGGCGCCAGCCGGTCGTGACATCGGCCCCGGGCAGCTGCCGGAACGGCCTGCCGGTGCCGGCCAGGTACCGGCAGAGGTTGGTGCCGACGAACCCGGCCGCGCCGGAGACGATCAGCGGGCCCGGCCCCTGCCCCATCAGCTGGTCTGCCGTCGCCCGATCGGGAAGTAGGCGAGGCCGGCCTCGGCAACGGCGTCGGGCTCGTACATGTTGCGGCCATCGAAGATCGCCTTGCGCCGCAGCGCCGCGGCCAGGACGGAGAAATCGGGCGTCCGGAACGCCCTCCACTCGGTCACGATCACCAGCGCATCGGCCCCTTCGAGGGCGGACAGCGCATCCTCTGTGAACCGCACGGCCTCGATGCCGTCCGGCAGGTGATCGAGATCGGCCACGAGGACGCGACGCGCCTCCGCGATCGCCACCGGATCATGCGCGATGATCCGGGCACCGCGGGCCACCAGTTCGGCAATGAGCACGCGGCTCGGGGCATCGCGCATGTCGTCGGTATTGGGCTTGAACGCGAGCCCCCACAGCGCAAATGTCAATCCGCTCAGATCGTCACCGAAATGCCGGCGGATCTTGGCGCCGAGCACGCTCTTCTGCGCCTCGTTGGCCGCCTCCACCGCTTCGAGCACCCGCAGCGAACGGCCATGCTCGGCCGCCGTATGCTTGAGCGCCCGCACGTCCTTGGGAAAGCAGCTGCCGCCATATCCGGTGCCGGCATACAGGAAGCTGTAGCCGATGCGCGGATCCGAGCCGATGCCGTGACGCACCGCCTCGATGTCGGCGCCGAGGTCCTCGGCCAGATTGGCCAGTTCGTTCATGAAGGAGATGCGCGTCGCGAGCATCGCATTGGCGGCATACTTGGTGAACTCGGCCGAACGGACGTCCATCACCAGCACCCGGTCCTGCTGGTGGTTGAACGGCGCATAGAGTCGCTGCATCAGGGTCAGTGCCCGTCGTCCGGCCGCGTCGCCCGACGCCCCGATGACAATGCGATCGGGGCGCGTGAAGTCGGCGATCGCCGCACCCTCCTTGAGAAATTCCGGGTTCGAGACCACGGCATAGCCCGGCTGGCCCAGCCGTCGGCGCTCCTCGGGATCGGCGGCAAAGCCGCGTCGCACCAGTTCTGCCTCGAGCGCAGCCGCGACTTTGTCCGCCGTCCCCACCGGCACGGTGGACTTGTTCACCACCACTTTGAAGCCCTCCATGGTCGCGCCGATCGCGCGCGCCGCGGCCAGCACGTACCTCAGATCGGCCGAGCCGTTCTCGTCCGGGGGGGTGCCGACGGCGATGAAGATGATCTCGCCATGGCGCACCCCGTCAGCCGCATCGGCCGTGAAGTGCAGCCGGCCGGCGGAGCGGTTGGAGGCAATCAACCCCTCGATGCCGGGCTCGAAGATCGGTACGCCGCCGCCGTTGAGCAGCGACACCTTGGCAGCGTCGATATCGACGCCCACCACCTGGTTGCCGGTCTCAGCGAGGCACGCGCCCGTCACCAGCCCCACGTAGCCAGACCCGAATATGCTAATTCTCATCGGACGCGATCCCCAGCCCCGGAGTCGCTATAGCGCGCCACATCGGGGTGCTCCAAGGGGCGATCTTGCAGCCGGGTCATGCACGATATCGATGATCAGCACCGCCTGCGCAATACTGCACTGCGTACTGGCACTTCCCCCGCCGCTTCGATAGCGTCGCCGCGAGGTATCCTGGGGGACAATCGACGTGAAGATCACCGCCATCAAGCCCTATGCTGTCTGGGTCGGCATCCGCAATCAACTCGTGGTCAAGGTGGAGACTGACGAGGGTATCTTCGGCTGGGGCGAGAGCGGCCTGTCGGGTCGCGAGAAGGCAGTGGTCGGCGCCATCGCGCACTACTCACCGCTGGTGATCGGCAAGGACCCGTTCGAGATCGGCCGGATATGGCAGGAACTCTATCGCAGCCAGTACTTCGAAGGCGGGCGGGTGTTGCAGGCGGCGATCTCGGCACTCGACATCGCGCTCTACGACATCAAGGGCAAGGCGCTGGGCGTGCCGGTGTACGAACTGCTGGGCGGCAAGCAGCGCGAACGCATCCCGACCTTTGCGAGCACATCGGGCGAACCGGGGCCGGAGATGATCGAGCAGGCCAAGATGCTGATCGCGCATGGCTGGACAGCGATGCGGCTGTCGCCTTCGGGCCATGGCGAGACGATCTACGAACCGCGCGAACACCTGGGCAAGACCGCCCGCTGGATGGTCAGGGCACGCGAGGAACTGGGCGAGGACGTGGTGCTCGGCATCGACCTGCACCACCGCCTGTCGGTCGCCGAGGCGGCCAGCTTCTGCCAGAAGATGCCCTCCGGCACCCTCGACTTCCTCGAGGAGCCCATCCGCGACGAGACTCCCGAGGCCTATGAGGCCCTGCGCAGGCTGACCGACATTCCCTTCGCCATCGGCGAGGAATTTGCTTCAAAATGGCAGTTCCTGCCCTACATCGAGCGCGACATCCACCAGTTCAATCGCCTCGACGTGTGCAATGTCGGCGGCCTGACGGAGGCCATGAAGGTCGCCGGCTGGAGCGAGGCGCACTACGTGGACATGATGCCCCACAACCCGCTCGGACCGATCTGTACGGCGGCAACGGTACATTTTGCCGCCGCCGTACCCAACTTCTCTTGGCTCGAGACGCGCTCGAGCCCGGCCGAAACGCACCTGGGATTCGACAATTCCGACTTCTTCCCGGTGCAGCCCCGACTGGAGAACGCACACTACCCGGTGAGCGATGCACCCGGCCTCGGCGTGGAAGTCAACGAGGCCCTGATCATCAAGCAGAGCTTTCAGTTCTGGCAGGCTCCGATGCTGCATCGGCGCGATGGCTCTGTGACCAATTGGTAGTGGACTATGGGTTGACGCGGTGAGGCTGCGACGCCAAGACTTCCGGTGGACGCAGAATCGCCATGGCGCGCATACCGTTGCCTTGGCGACTTTATAGTGCTGCCTCCAACGATTTTTTGCATTGGTGCGAGGGTCTGCGAAGTGACCGACTTTTTTGAGCCCGCCGGGCGCGGCGTGCAGCATGCAAGTTTGCGTGCCGCCAATCGCCGCGCCGTCCTGACCACCATCACCTTCAGTCCGGGCATCTCCAATGCCGACATCTCGAGGCGCACCGGGCTCGCCCCGCAGACGGCATCGGCAATCGTCTCGGAACTCGAAGCCGATGATCTGGTCTATCGCGGCGAGGTCCTGCGCGGCCGCCGCGGCCAGCCGGCCACACCGCTCTTCCTCAACTACGACAGCGCCTATGCCTTCGGCGTCGAGGTGGGCTGGCGGCATCTCGACATCCTGCTCATCAACCTGGGCAGCCGGCATATCGACCGCTACCGGCGCGACTATGCCTACCCCGATGCCGCAACCATCGTCGACGAGTTGGCGGGCAACATCGCCGCAATGATGGAGCGCCTCGATGCGCCCAAGCGCCACCGCGTCGCCGGTATCGGCCTTGCTTCCCCATCGACCTTCGCGCGCAATGTCGAACTGCTCGGGGACCTGCCGGAGCAGTCCGCAGCCTGGAAGGCGCTGGACCTGCGGGCCGCGATCGAGGACCGCACGGGCCTTGCTACGCAGACCTACAATGACGGCAACGCCGCCTGCTGGGCGCAATTGGTGACCACACCGCCGCCGCGGCCGGCCAACTTCGCCTATCTCTTCGTGGGCACCTTCCTCGGCGCCGGTGTCGTGTCCCAGCACACATTGTGGGAAGGGCCGACCGGCAACTCGGCGAACCTGGGGTCCATGCTGGTCACCGGTCCTGGCGGCACCCGCCAGTTCGGCCACTCGATCGCATCCACCTACGCGCTCGGCAAGCGCCTCGAAGCTGCCGGGCTGCCCGCACCGGCCGGCAACCCGCGCGACTGGCCCTGGGCCCAGTGGGAACCGCATCTATCGGCCTGGATCGCCGAAGCCGGGGCGGCGCTGGCGGAGATCGTGCTCAACGCCGCCGCCGTGATCGAGGTCGATCAGGCGATCATCGACGGTGTCCTGCCCCGGCCGCTGCTCGACCAGCTGATTGCAGAGACCAAGGCTGCAATGGCAACGCTGCCATGGCTGACCTTCGACCACCCGCGGATTTCGGCGGGACACCTCGGGCCCGATGCGGCGCCGCTTGGCGCCGGCCAGTTGCCGCTGTTCAAGAAGTACTTCTCGCGCGACCTGGCCGACATGCTGCCCTAGGTCTACCTAGGTCGCTTCAACGGACAGGCCGATCGCGGATCCGCCGGCGTCGTGGGCGTGTTGCCTGCCGCCACCGGGTCGCCACAGGGCGACTGCACCGGCCCTGAGGTGCAGGTGGAAGTCGCTGCGCATCACGTTGACGAAGCCCATGGCCGGCCTGACGGTGTCGACGACCCCCTGCCACGACTGCTCGAAGCCCGGCCGCCGGAAGCCGATCACCACCGGCCGGCCGGACTCGCGCGCCGCCTCGAGGGCCACGAGCCCGAGATCGCCGGGACCAGCCTCGGTGCGATCGACCACCGGCCGCTCCGGCAGCGGCGGCAGTGGCTCGCCGGCACCGAGAGACGCCAGCGCCGCATCGAACGGTTCGAGCCCCTCGAACCCGACGATCCCGGCCAGGACACTGCCGTCGGCGCGAAAGAGGTCGATGCGTGGATAGGCCCTGCCCTGCATGACACTGGTGCGATCGACGACGACCTCTGCGATCGCCGCAAGCTCGATCTGGCTCCAGTGTGCGGCGCCGGTTATCCCGGCCCAGCCATCGCGGAACGTCACGCCTTCGACGCTGCCGATGCGCTCGTGCGTCGCGCCGAGGTGACTGGCTGTGATCATCAGCCGGCCGATGCGCGGCAGCACCTCCAGCAGTGCGACCGGCGCGGCAGCCAGACGTTGACGGAGGTGGGACGTGGGTATGTCGAGCATGGGAACTCCTCAGGCGGGGGCAGGTTCACGTGTCTCTCGGGCGTCGGCTTCGCGCGGGGCGCCAAGGTCCACGGTGCGGAGCCTGACGAGGCCAGCGGGGCGACGGTGGGCGACCATGACGAGGGCGGTCTGCGGCAGGTCGCGGCGGACGCGGGCCAGCAATTCGGCCTCGGCAGCCACGTCCAGCGCTGCGGTGGCTTCGTCGAGAAAGGCGAAGTCCGGACGGTGGAGCAACAGGCGCGCCAGCGCCAGGCGCTGCAGTTCGCCGCCGGAGAGGCCGCCATTGGCGGCATCGGCCTCGGCGAGGATGGCGCCGCTGCGGTGGGTGAGACCGACGGCGGCGATGGCGGCCTGAAGCGCTGCGGGTGGGAAGTTGTCGGCCGGGTCAGGATAGGCGACAGCGTCGTCGAGGTTGCCGATGGGGACATAGGGCTTCTGGGTGAGGAACAGGCTCTTACCGGCAGGGCGGAAAATGTCGCCTGAGGCATGCGGCCAGAGGCCGGCGATGGCCTTGAACAAGGTGGTCTTGCCGAGGCCCGAGGCGCCGCTGAGCCAGACGGCTTCGCCCATGGCGATCGACAGCCGATCGATGGAAAGCAGCGGTCGGTTGTCGGGGAGGCGCAAGCGCAGGTCGGTGATGGTCAGCGGGCCAGCGCCCGGCGCCGGTCGGGCGCCGGCAGTGGCGGCGCCGGCGGCGCCGAGGAAGCCGTCGAGACGCGAGGAGGCCGCAACCAGATCGGCGAGGTCGCGGTAGGAGAAGATGAACCAGCTCAACGTGGTGACCACCGAGGAGAAGGCTGTCGAGACTTCCATCAGGCCGCCGAAATTGACCGAGCCGGCGAGATAGGCAGGCAGCGCCACGAACAGCGGGATGCGCAGCACGGTGTGGTTGTAGGGAAAGGTGAAGAGGCCGAGGATCAGCTCGCGATTGATCAGCCGCTTCCAGTTGCGCATGATTTCGCCGAAGCGCCGGTCGAGCCCCTGGCGTTCGGCTGCTTCGCCGCCCAGCATAGCGATCTCGTCGACATTGGAACGCATGCGGGCGAGGGCGAAGCGGAAGTCGGCCTCGCGGCGCTGCTGCTCGACATAGAGCGATTTCAGCGGCTTGCCGAGCCAGTGGGTGAGACCGGTGCTGAGCGCGACGTAGACGAAGGCTGCGACCAGCATGTAGCGCGGGATTTCGAGATCGAGCCCGATGAAGTCGAGGGACAGGGCGAAGCTCGAGAGGTTCCACAGGACAATGACGTAGGAAAAGACCGCGACGATGTTGGTGATCAGATCCATGGCCTCGCTGAGGACGCCGGTGAGGAACAGGCGGCAATCCTCGGCGATGCGCTGGTCGGGATTGTCAACGCCGTTGCCGCCATTGGCGAGATGCCAGTAAGCCTTGCCGCTGAGCCAGCGATCGCGCACCGCTTCGGTGAGCGAGCGGCGCCAGCGAATGAGCAGCAGCTTGTTGAGATATTGGGCGGAGAGCGCCCGGGTGGTGTTGAGCGCGACGATGATGCCGAAGGCGCCGATCTGGGTGAACGCGGCGGTGGCATCGACGGCCTCGAGAGCCGAGTAGAATTCCTTGGTCCAGGCGATGATCCTGAGCGTTGCTTAGACGCCGCCGAGATTGAGCGCCACGACCACGGCGAACAGCACAAGGCCGAGTTTGCCGCCCGGGCCCTTGACCGCGAGTGCGAGGAGCCGCCAGAACTGGCCGAGTACGCGAAGCATGGAACCCTCGATTCCGGGAGAAAGACGCGGGGAGCGGGCCAGGAACCCGACACCCCGCGTGAGAGTGGCCTAGAACTTGACCGTGGCGCCGAGCTTGAAGGTGCGGCCGGGGGCGACCTGCAGTTCGAGCGGGTTGACGCCGGCTACCGCCGAGCTGTCCGGCGTGTTGGCGTAGCCGGTCAGCGTGTTGGGGAAGTAGCGGGTGTCGAAGATGTTCTGGATGCCGGCGGTGAGCTCGACGTTTTCGGTCGGCTGCCACTTGGCGTAGGCATCGAACACGGCGTAGCCCTCGGGCTTGAAGGCGTTCGGATCGGAACGCTCCGTCGGGCCGGCGGCAAAGGTGCCGAAGAATTCGAGCTCAAGGGCGTGCTCGGGGATCTCGTAACGAAGCCCGGTGACGACAGTCAGCGGCACGGCGCCATCGAAGGCAGTTTCACTGGAACCGGAGTCGACCTGCTGGACACCCCGCGACCAGTTGAGCGAACCGGTGAGGAAGATGTCGTCCACGACCTCGTATTCGCCGGCCGCCTCGGTGCCCCAGAGTTCGACACGCTCGACATTGTCGGAGGTGTACTTGTCGGTTTCACCTGGCACGGGCTGCAGGCCGCGGATGAAGTTGTCGTACTTGCTGTAGTAGCCATTGAGGGTGAAGAAGCCGCGATCAAACTGGCCACGCAGTCCGGCTTCCCAGTTGGATACCGACTCGGGCTTGAGGTCCGGATTGGGAATGACCTCGACAAGGCTGGTCGCGCCAATCGCGGTCGATGAGATGAACAGCTGCTGGCTGGTGGGCATCTTGAAGCCTTCGCCATAGGCGGCGTAGACCGAGTAGGTGTCGTCCAGCTGGTACATGCCGGTGCGCTTCTTGATCAGACGCTGGGTCTCGATCTTTTCGGGCTCGTAGCCGTCGAGCGGCACATAGTTCTCGTCGACGGTGGGATCGATGCCGTAGGTGGCGTAGCGCAGGCCCGGCGTGATGGTTAGCTTGTCATCCAGCAGCTTGATCTCGTCCTGGATGTAGAGGTCGGCGCGCACCGTCTCCACCTTGGGGAAGTTGAAGCCCTGATTGGTTGCCGTGGTGGTGGTGCCCAGCGTGATGTTGTCGGTGATGTTGACGCCTTCATAGCTGGTGGTGGCGATGTCGCCATCGAAGCCGTAGGTCAGCGTGTGCGAGGTGTCGCCCCAATCGAACGAGGAGACGAACTGGGCGTCGGCCTCGAGGAAATCCTCGCCATAGTCACGGATCTGGGTGATCTGGCGCAGCTGGGCCGGCGAAAGCAGGCTGTAGTTGCGAACCTGGTTGCTCTCGGTGTTCCGGTGCTGGGGGGAATAGGAGACCTTCCAGTTCACCGAATCGAGCCACGGAGCCCGGACCTGCCAGGTGTGCTCGAGCGCCAGCCGGGCGCGCGACATGTCGAGATTGCGCAGGTAGAATTCGCTCTCGTAGTAGTAGCTGTAATAGGCCGGGTTCGAGGCATAGAGCGGATTCTCCGCGCCGGAATCCCAGACCTGGTCGATCTCGGTTTCGCGCTCGAAGAACTCGGCGGTCACCTTGACCTCATGCGCGTCGTTCGGCGTCCAGACCAGCTTGGCGAGGCCGTTCCACGAATTGGTCTCGGCCGGGAACAGCGCGTCGCAGCGGAAATAGTCCGGGCGCGGACAGCCCCAGATGCCGCCATCGGGATCGGCGTTGGAGAGCGTCGGCTCGTTGGCGGTGAGATTGCCGATGCTGCCGAGGATCTGCACATCGCCGAAGTCGTAAGCCGCCGAGACCTGCTTTCTGAAGCTGTTGTCGAAGCTGTCCCAGGCGGTCTTCAGCTCGACGGCCCAGGGCTTGTCCATGCCCTCGAGCAGATCGGCGGGATCCCTGGTGCGGAAGGCGATGGTGCCGCCGAGGGCGTCGGCGCCCCAGAGCACGGAATTGGGCCCGCGAATGATCTCGACGGCCTTCATGTTCCAAGGATCGACGAAGTCGCGGCTGCCATCGGTGATGCGCTCCTGCACGCGGGAGCCATCGACCAGCATCTGGACGCGATTGCCGCCGACGCCGCGGATGGAGAAGCTGTTGAGCTGACCGAACGGGTTGGTGATCGAGGTCTGACGATCGACCGCAATGCCCGGCTCGTAGCGCACGAGATCCTGAATATCGCGCACGACATGCTTTTCGAGCGTTTCGGCGTCGATGACGGCGACATTCTGCGGCACATCGAGCACGTTCTTGGCCGAGCGCGCCTCCACAACGGTGATGCGCTTGAGGATGGTGGCCTGCGTCTCGGTGAGCGCCTGTGCCGCCGCCGCCTGCGGCAGCGCCACGGCCAGCGCGGCCAGGCTGGCGCCCATCAGAAAAGCGGGTGAAGTGAAACGATGCGCCATGGCGATGACGCCGCGCGGCGGAAGTGACATGCCTGCCCCCAGGAAAGTGCTGTGATCGTGCTGGCTGGCTTGTCGACGCTTCGAACGCCGTCTGGCTTGCTGGGACGGCCCCCTGTGGGGCCGTCACCTGTCCATCTATTAAAGATGATAATCAGAGTCAAGTTTTTGGATGTGCCCGATCGCCGGGACCTTCGGGTCTCAGCGCAGCAATTCGGCAGTACGGTTATGGGCGGCGGTGAAGCCGGCCAGCGACAGGCTGACGGTCACCGGCTGACCGTCTTCCACCTTGATCCCCGTGACCTCGAGCGCGGTACCGACCTTGAGGGCACTCAGCGACACCTCGTCGAACGCGAGCGGCACGAGACACCCCGTGGCGACGCAGGTCAGGAACGGCAAGGCCGCTCCGAGCTGCTGTCCGTCTATGGCGAGTTGCACGCCGGCGTCGAGACGCAGCCCGAAGGCCGTGACCAGCAGACCCTCGGCGCGGTTGCCCACCGGTGCGCCGAGTTCAACCGCCATCAGCGCCGCACCGGTCTGCGGATTGCTCGCCGCCTGCGAAAAGGCGCAATCCTTGCCGGCTTCGGCAACCGAGCAGCGCACGATCCAGCCACCATGCGCCTCGCTGAGGGCAGAGGCACCTCCGGGAAGGCCGGGACCGGCGGCGAGGGCCGTCGCCGGTCCCCAGACGAGCAGTGCCGCGACAAGCCGTCTCATCTGGCCGACCGCGCATCACGCAGAGGCAGATCGAGGGCCCGCCGCGCCTCACCGGCCATCCGGACCAGCGTCATGTGCATGTCCTTGGCCGAGGTGAGCGGCGAATCGAACCAGACCCGCCGCACCGTGTCACCATCGACCAGGTCGAGGCCTTCCGCATCGACGCCGACGAGCTTCCACTTGCCTTTGGAGGCTTGCGCGAAGTGTTCGGCATAGAGGCCGACCGCTTCGGCGTGGTCCTCGTTCATGTGCGCGAGGCACCCCGCCTCGGCCTCCGCGATCTCGGGACTGGCCGGCACGGCGGTCAGAAGATCGGCACCGGCCAGCGCATAGGCCTTGCCGAAGCCGCCATTGAGCGAGGCGCTCCTCGGCTCCAGCCGGAAGTATCGGAAATCCGGCAGGCCCGAATAGAGCTGGGCCTTCTGCTGATGCGCGAGATAGCGGGCATCAAGCCGGGCGTGATCGGTGCTATCGCGGTCGATCTCGCGCGCCTCGCACGCGATGCTGATGCGTGCGTGGGCGAGCGGGTCGCCCTTGCCGGGCGCGCCGACCAGCAGCGAACAACGCGGCTCGGCCAGCAACGCCCCGGTATGGGCGGCAAGCCGCGAGATCAGGATCACCGGGGCGCCGTCGCTGTCGGTCGAAACCCCGACGCGCGAACAGATCGGCCAGCCCGTGCCGGGCTCGACCGTGGCGATCGCCGCGAAGCGCGCCGTGCGGACGATCGTCTTGGCCTGCCGGATCACCTCGACGGTGGTGGGTTGCAGCACGTCCTTCTTCCGGGTGTCGTCGCTCATCATGGGCTCCATCGATCTGCCTTCTTTACAAACATGAACAATCGCTGACTACTTCGTGAACAGCAGCGGCACGGTGAACGACCATGTCGATCGACCCGCCGCATCCGGGATGGGGGGAACGGTGCGGCCCGTTCGACCGCCGCCAGCGCCGCCGCATCCAGATCGGCATTGCCGGAACTGCGCGCCAGTGCCAGCTTGATCACCTGCCCCCCCGCATCGACGGTAAAGCGCACCTCCACCTCGCCCCTGGCACCCCTGGCACGTGCTGGGTAGCGGGCCGCCCGGGTGCCGCGCGACTGCACCATACCGGGGTACTTCCCGACCGCCGCGGTGCCCCCGTCATTGGCCTTGCCCTTGCCGCCGGCGGCAGCCCTGGCGGCCGAATCCGCCTCCGACCTGCCGCCATTGCCGGCGGTCGAAACCCTGGTGGTTGTCTCGGCAGGCTTGTCCACCGGCCTGCTCTCGGCGCGCGTCTCGACGGGCAGGCGCTCGATCCGTGGCTGCGGGATGGGGATGATCTCCGGTTCCGTCTCGGCCAGCGGCTCGATGGCGGCCGGTGCGACCGGCTCGGCGAGCGCGACCTTGACCGGCGCGGCGGCAATGGGCCTCGCCGGCAGCCTCCCCGACACGGCCTCTCCGGGAGGCACCAGCTCCGCCGGGATCGCAACGGCCACCGCTGCAGCGGCCGGATCGGCGATCGGGGAGAAGTCGGAGACAGCCGGCACGATCTCGGTGAGCGAGGCGGTCAGCACTTCGGCCGAACTCGAAACCTCCGGCGCAGCTGCCAACGGCGACAGCTGCGGCAAGACCTCGGCCGGGAGCGGCGCGGCTGCCTCGAGCCGGGCGGGAACGGTGTCGGCAACCGCCGCCGCCGCGGCGGGCGGTACGGCCTCGGCACCGGCCGAGACGAGAGTCTCGGTCGCCTCCGTCGGCACCGCACTGGCGCTCGCGCTGACGAAGCTTTCGACCGAGACGATGTCCACCGCCACCGATTCCGCGCTCATCTCATCCACCGCGGGTGGCGCCTGGGCGACCAGCCAGGCGGCGATGACGAGGCCGAAATGCAGGCCCAGCGAGGCCGGAAGGGCAACACGCATCGGCTCACGGGGCCTGCCGCTGCGTGGTGATCAGCCCGATGCGGGCGTAGCCGGCGGCCGACAGTTCGCCCATTACCTGCATGATCAGGCCGTAGTCCGCGCTGGCATCTCCCCGGATGTAGAGTCGTTGCCCGGTACCCGCGGACCCCGCCGCCACGCCTACCGCGGCGAGCAGCGCCGCCGCGGGCACCACCTCCTCGCCCAGGTAGATCTCACCGTCCGGCGTGACCGAGACGGTGAGGGGCTTGCTCTCGACCTCGAGTTCGGGTGCGCTGGTCTGCGGCAGGTCGATGGCGACGCCGGCGGTCAGCAACGGCGCCGTGACCATGAACACGATCAGCAGCACCAGCATGACATCGACCAGGGGCGTGACGTTGATCTCCCCGATCGGTCCGCCACGCTGTCGGCGGCCGCGCCGTACGCCGCTGCCCGGCATCATGCCCATCAGGTGACCCCCCGCGTATCGAGCTGACGCGACAGCTGCACCGCCACTCGGTCCGCAAAGGCCTCCAGCCGGCCGATCAGGCGCCCGGCGTCGCCCGAGAGCAGGTTGTAGGCGATGACCGCCGGGATAGCCGCCAGCAGCCCGAGCGCAGTGGCGAACAATGCCTCGGCAATGCCTGGCGCCACCACCGAAAGCGAGGTGGATTTCTGTCCGGCAATGGCGGTGAAAGCGTTCATGATGCCCCAGACCGTGCCGAACAGTCCGATGAACGGCGCCGCGCTCCCCACTGTCGCGAGCAGCGCCAGACTGCGATCGAGCCGCTCGCTTTCTGCAGCTATGGTGGTGTCGAGCACGATCCTCAGCCGCGCCGCAAGCCCGGTCGGATTGGCGGCATTCTCGGCATGGCTGCCGTTCCACTCCTCCATCGCGGCGGCGAACAGCGCGCCGAGCCCGTGCCGTGGCCCGTCCCCGAGCCGCTGATAGATTGCCGGCAGCGGTTCGCCCGAGGCAAATACCCGGTCGAAGCTGCGCATCTCCCGACGGGCGCGGGCATAAAGGGCACTCTTTGAAAGGATCACCGCCCAGGACGCGATCGAAGCGAGGGCAAGCCCCAGCATCACCGCCTTGACCACCCAGTCCGCCTGGAGAAACAGGCCGACCATCGAAAAGGCCGCCCCGGGGTCTGCCGCATGCACCGGCTCCATGGCTCTGCTCCTAGACGCCGAAAGCGACGCCAGAAGGACTCGCGACCACCAGCGCCCTGAGGCAGGTTGGAGGGTCGAGTCCCACGCCGTCGCATTGCGTCACATCATTGACCAGCGCGCGGGTCACCGCGGCGCAATCGAGCCCGGGGATGTCGAACTGCATGACCCGGGTCTTGCCGTCCGGCATGGCCTTGAAGTCGAGCGACACCAGCCGGTCGATTGCGCCACCCGCGCCGAACAGGGCCACCTCGAACACCGCCCGCTCGAGGTCGGTCCCGAGCCCGTTGCTGGCGAGGACGCTGACGCGGCATCCCGCTTCGCTCGATTGCAGGGCATTGAGCTCCAGCCGGAGCGAGGGGGCCGGCTGCGCGATGGCAGGAGCGGTCGCGATCAACGCCGAGACAAGGACGGGGAACAGGCGCATGCCGGACTCCTTGGTTACTTGTTGAGAACGAGCTTGCCCTGCCGGGTGATGCGCAACCGGTAGATCTCGCCCGCATGGCTGATGCCGACCTCCGTGTGCCGGCCGAACAGGGCTGTGCTGCTGACCAGCGGGCCGCCGTTCAGCACCGGCTGAGGCGCCGCACCGGCGTCTCCTGTCCGGTGTCCGTCTCGTTCGTCCGGGTCGGCGGGCACGTGACACTCCATAAACATGAGTCAAATACTCATCTTTAGGAGCGAGGGCAAGGGGGCATGCAAGACGTGGCGTCGATGTCGCGTTGGCAGCCAACCCGCCGCCGGCCACGGCGACACATGGAGACCGCGACGGCTACCGACTTTGGTTGCAGATGACGCGGACTGCAGACCATTTTTCTTCGCACGTTCCATGCAGTGGAACGAACATCCGTAGCCTTGTGCTATTTGCGGTGCCAGATTTCTGCAGATTTTCGAAACTCGCTTGTCGCTCGCCTAATCGTTATGCAGATTAACCTCATGCCAAGGAAGTTAGCATCCCACATCATGGAACAGCTGGGCGAGGCCGCAGGACGCCGGCCGGTCCCGCCAGACCCCGATGTGGATGCGCGTCGCGCCGTACAATGAACCTGACAGTTCAGGACCAGTGGAAGGGAACCGAACCAGAATGCCGAAACTCATCGCAATGCAGCCCAAGCGCCTCGGCGCCATCGCCGCCGCTACCATCATGCTCGCCGCTTTCGGCGGCGCCGAAGCCCTTGCGGCCTCGCCACGCGCCACCGAGAACAAGATGATCCTCGTCGCCCGCCAGGATCCGGGCACACTCGACTACGTGACCAGCAACCTCACGGCGCTACGCCTGTGGATTCCGTCCAATGTGGTCGAGCCGCTGGTCTATTTCGAAAAGGACGGCACGGTGACGCCGGGCGTCGCCGAGAGCTGGACGATCAGCGACGACAGGCTGACCTATGTCTTCACCATTCGCGAGGCGAAGTTCTCGAACGGCGCGCCGCTGACGGTCGAGGACGTCATCTACTCGCTCAACACCATGAAATCGAGCCCGGTGCTGCAGAACTCGGCGGCCTACAATGCCGTGACCGCCATCGAGAAGGTCGACGACAGGACCGTCAAGGTGACGCTGTCGCGTCCGAGCCAGGCCTTCTGGGCCGGCATGGGCTCGACCGCCGGCCTGATCCAGCCCGAGGCGGCGGCCGGCAGCATTGCCACCGACCCGATCGGCACCGGCCCCTACAAGCTGGTCAAGTATACCACCAACAGCGCCTTCGAGTTCACCGCCAACCCTGAATACTGGGGTCCCGCCCCGGCGATCAAGGATGTGACCGTCCGCATCGTCACCGACGGCACGGCCGGCCTCAACGCGCTGGAAGCCGGCGAGGTCGACGCCATCCCGGTCAACACCATCGACCTGTGGGAACAGCTGGTGAAGCGCGAGTTCGACAAGAAGTTCACGCTCGTGACCGACCCGCAGATCGGCGAGCCGACCTATGCGGTGATCAACCAGAAGATCGATCCCGAACTGCGCCAGGCCATTGCCGGGACGCTCGACCGGCAGGCCTACAACGACGCCTTCGGGGCTGCCTGGGGCGCCGAGAACACCTGTACCTTCGCCTTGCCCAACCAGCCCTGGTACCAGCCCGAAAACGCGGAAAGCTGCCCCTATCCGTACGACCTGGAAGGGGCGATGAAGACCATATTGGAAAAGGGTTTCAACACCCTGCCGCTCGAATACGCCTCGCTCAGCGACGTGCCCGACCTGTCGCTGCCGGCCGATATCATGGTGCCGACGCTGCAGGCCGCCGGCCTCAACGTCACCCGCAACGCCATCGATCTCGCCCGCTACAGCCAGTTGATCTTCCAGGGCCGCCCGCCGCAGTTCGACATCACCGTGATGTCGGGCGACGCCGAGCCCGGCCAGTGGTCCTGCCCAACTCCGGACAAGGCCGGCTGGTCGACCTATTGCAGCGCCGACTACACCGACGCGCTGGCCCAGGCCGACGTCGCCACCAGCGACGAAGAGTACCTGGCACTGATGCAGAAGGCCGCCGACATCCTGCGCAAGGACGCCGTCATCGTACCGCTGATCGCCAAGAAGGGCGTGGGCCTGTTCGATGTCGATCTCAAGGGCTTCACCGAGCCCAAGGTCGCGGTTGCCGTCGAACTGCGCGCGCTGCACTGGTAAGCTCTTCCTCCCAAGGAAGCGGTCGCCGGCCTCCGGGCCGGCGACCGCACTGCATCGACCACCGGAGCGGGCGCCATGACCATCTACGTTCTGCGCAAGCTGGCCTTCTTTGTCGGCGCCGTGCTCGTCGCGTCGCTCGCCATATTCCTGCTCATCCGCGGTGCCGGCGGCAATGTTGCCGCGATCGTCCTCGGCAAGGACGCCACCGCCGATGCGATTAACGCCCTGGCCCACACCTACGGCCTCGATCGGCCCCTGCCCGTCCAGTATGTCGACTGGATCATGAACATGCTGTCGGGCGATCTCGGGCAATCCTTCCGCACCAAGGAGTCGGTTGCCGACCTCGTCACCGACCGGCTGTCGGTCTCGGTGCCGCTGGCGCTCTCCGGCTTGTTGCTCGGCCTCATTATCGCCATTCCGGTCGGCACCTACGCCGCCCGCAATGTCGGCAGACCCTCGGGCGCACTGCTGGCGCTGCTCAGCCAGATCGGCGTTGCCGTGCCCGTGTTCTGGGCCGGCATCCTGTTGTCGGTACTCTTCGGCGTCAGGCTTGGCTGGCTGCCGACCGGCGGCTGGACCGACTGGACGGCGGACCCCGTCGGGGCCGTCCGCTCGCTGGTCCTGCCGGTCCTCTCGCTGGGCCTGATCATGGCGGCGGTGCTGATCCGCTACATCCGCTCGGCCGTGCTCGACGTGATGAACCAGGACTATGTGCGCACCGCCCGCGCCGTCGGCATGACCCGCACCCAGGCGCTCCTGCAGGTCGGCTTGCGCAATGCCCTGCTGCCCATCGTCACCATCGTCGGGCTGCAGATCGCCGAGCTGATCGGGGGCACCGTGATCATCGAGATGGTGTTCTCGCTGCCCGGCCTGTCCCGCATGATCCTCGCCAACGTGGCTGCGCGCGAGGTGATCGTGGTGCAGTCGACGGTGATGCTGATCATCGTCTTCGTCATTTTCGTCAACTTCGTGGTCGACCTGCTCTACGGCATCCTCGATCCCCGTATCCGCAACAGCGCGTGAGGGAGGTCATGAGCACGATTGCCCCTACCGCACGCCCCATCCGGCCGAAACGACGTCTCCAGCTCAACGCCTCGCTGGTTGTCGGGGTGGCGCTGACCATCGGCTTCCTGGTCATCGCCATCGTCTCGTTCTTCTGGCTGCCCTCCAACCCGAACATCCCGGTGATCAAGGACCGGCTGCTGCCGCCCGGCACCGCTGGACACCTGCTCGGCACCGACGTGCTTGGACGCGACGTCATCGCGCAACTGATGGTGGGCTCGCGCACCTCGATCCTCGTCGGGGCCGGCGGGGCGTCGATCGCGCTGATCCTGGGGACCATCACCGGGCTCGCCGCGGCGGCCTACGGCAAGATCGCCGACGAGCTGATCTCGCGCGGTGCCGACATCATGCTGTCGATTCCGGGCATGGTGACTGCGCTGGTGCTGGCCGCGACCATGGGATCTGGAGCGCTCACCACCATCCTGGCGCTTTCGGCCTTCTTCACCCCCTCGTTCACCCGCGTCATCCGATCGGCGGCGCTGAGCGTGCTGCAGGAGGACTTCATCACTGCCGCGCGGCTCTACGGGCGCGGCAAGCTGTTCATCCTTGCCCGGCATGTGCTGCCCAACATAGCCGGGGTGATGATCGTGCAGTTCACCCTCTACTTCGCCGCCGGCATCCTCACCGAGGCCGGCCTCTCCTATCTGGGCGTCGGCGTCACCCGGCCGCAGATCTCGTGGGGCATGATGCTGAACGAGGCCCAGCAGCAGGTGGGCATCTCCTCCCCGCTTGCCGTCTGGCCGGGCCTCGCCATCGTCTTCGTGGTGCTGGGGCTGAACCTGCTCGGCGACGGGCTGCGCGATGTGCTCGACCCCAAGCTCAAGCGGAGAACCGCATGAGTGCTCCCGCCAACGCCCTCGAGGTCCGGGATCTCGTCGTCACCAATGGCGAGGTGGCTGCCGTCCGCGGCGTCTCTTTCACCATTCCCGCTGGCGGCCGCATGGGGCTGGTCGGCGAGTCGGGCTCGGGCAAGTCGATGACGGCGCTGGCGCTGATGGGCCTCCTGCCGATGGGCTGGGGCGCGCAGGGCAGCGTGCTGCACGACGGGGTCGACCTTGTCACCCAGTCCGACAGGGCACTGTCGAGCCGTCGCGGCCGGACGCTGTCGATGGTGTTCCAGGACCCGCTCTCCTCGCTCAACCCGGTGCGCCGCGTCGGCGACCAGATCGCCTGGGTGATCCGCCGCCATACCGGCGTCGACCGGCGCGAGGCCGAGCGGCAGACGCTGGACCTGGTGCGGCAGATGAAGCTGCCACGCCCCGAGCAGATCGTCCGCGCCTATCCGCACGAGATCTCGGGGGGGCAACGCCAGCGCATCATGATCGCTATGGCGCTCGCCTGCTATCCGCAGCTGATCATCGCCGACGAGCCGACCACGGCGCTCGACGTGACGGTGCAAAAGCAGGTGCTTCGCCTGCTCAACGCGGCGGTCAAGGAGCGCAACTCGGCACTGCTGATGATCACCCACGACCTGCCGATCATAGCCGCCATGTGCGACAGCGTGGCGGTGATGTATGCCGGACGGATCGTCGAGATGGGGCCGGTGGGCGAAGTGTTTCGCACGCCGCGCCACCACTACACGCGCGGCCTGCTCGAGAGCCAGCCGACGATGGACAACATCGCGCTCGACGGCTCGTCCCGGCTGGTCTCGATCCCCGGCATGGTGCCGCCGCTCCACGACCTGCCGGCCGGCTGCGCCTTCCATCCGCGCTGTCCTGCAGCGTCGGAGCGCTGCCGCTCCGCGATGCCAGAACTCGACGGCAGGGGGCGCGCCGCCGCCTGCTGGCATCCTGCTGCGGCTGCCGTGGAGGCGGCCCCATGAACGCCCAGCCATCGCGCCGCCCGCTTCTGGCACTCAAGGGCGTCACGCAGACCTATCGGCTCGCCCGCCAGTCGCTGTTCGCCGCCCGTCCGATCCTCACCGTGCTCGATGGCATCGACTTCGATGTCGGCCCCGGCGAGGCCGTCGGCCTGGTCGGCGAATCCGGCTCGGGCAAGACCACATTGACCCGGATGCTGACCGGCGTCGAGCGCCCGCAACGGGGCGAGGTGAGCTTCGACGGCGAGGACGTCTGGACCATGGATGCCGCCGAGCGGGCCCGCTTCCGCCGCGCGGTGCAGGTGGTGCTGCAGAACCCGCGCTCCTCGCTCGATCCGCGCATGCGCATCGGCACCTCGCTGCTCGAGCCCCTGAGGAGCCTCGGAGTCAGGGGGGATCACGCGGCACGGGTCCACCAGGTGCTCGACCAGGTCGGGCTGAGCCGCACCGCGCTCGAGCGCTTTCCGCACGAGTTCTCCGGCGGACAACTGCAGCGCATTGCCATCGCGAGGGCGCTGATGCCCAACCCGCGCGTGCTGATCGCCGACGAGCCGGTGTCGGCACTCGACGTGTCGATCCAGGCGCAGGTCATCAACCTGATGCAGGACCTGGTGCACGATCTGGGACTGAGCCTGGTGTTCATCGCCCATGACCTGTCGGTAGTGGCCTATACGACCAGCCGGGTCTCGGTGATGTCGGCAGGCCGGATCGTCGAGGTCGGCCGCCCGCTCGACCTGTTCACCGCCCCCAGGGCCGAAGCCACCCAGTCCCTGGTCGGCGCGGTGCTGCGGGTCGAAACCGGCCTCGCCGGCCACGCCCTGGATTGAGACCCATGCCCGTTCCCGCCGTTGCCATCACCGGCTCCACCCACGGCATCGGCTACGCCATTGCCGAAGCCTTCGCCCGCGCCGGAGCCCGGCTCGTGATCAACTCGCACCTGCCCGACACCGGCGCGGCGGAGCGACTCGGCCAGCTGACCGAGTGCCACTTCGTCAAGGCCGACATCGCGACGGTGGCGGGCGCGCAGGGCTTCGTTGCCGCGGCCCGCGAGCGGCTGGGGCCGCTCGACACGCTGGTCAACAATGCCGGCAGCTTTCACGACACGACGTTCGATGAACTGACCGAAGCGGTGTTCGACCGAACCTTCGCGCTCAACGTCAAGGGTTACCTGTTCGCCGCACAGGCTTTTGCCCGACAGGTCGAACAGGGCCGGGGGGGCGCCTCGATCATCTGCGTGGGCTCGACCAACTCCATGGCAGCTGAAAAGAACAGCGTCGTCTACGACACCTCCAAGGGCGCCGTGCTGATGCTGGTCAAGTCGCTGGCGGTGACGCTGGCCGGGCGGGGCATCCGCGTCAACGGGCTGGGACCGGGAATCGTCGAGACCCCACTCACTGCGACGGGCCTCGCGGCACCCGGGGTGCGAAGGGCGCTGGAGCGGCAGATCCCGCTCGGCAGGGTCGGCCGGCCTGACGATATCGGCGGTGCCGCGGTCTTCCTCGCCTCGCCGGAGGCGCGCTACATCACCGGCCAGATGCTGTTCGTCGACGGTGGCATCCTCGCCAACCAGATGAGCTGGGAGCCGGCCGGGTAGCCCTGCCCGCCTAAATCAGCCCCAGGCGCGCGACCCCGACACTGCGGCCCGCCTCGACGAGCTGCTCGAGCGTCGTCGCATCGACCGGGATGCCGGCAGCGAGGCGTTGCGCCCGGCTCTCCCGCTCGGGGTCTCCCGGCAGCCTGACGGTCGGCCTTCCGTCAGCGACCTCCGACTGCACCCAGCCCAGCACCGCCTCGAGCTCGCTCGCGAACGGGGCGGCGGTGCCCAGGCGCTCGGGCGCCACGATCACCGAGAACATCGAGTTGAGGATGATGCCATCGGCCACCGCATCGTGCTGGGTTCGGGCGCCAACCAGCGCCGCGCCCAGCAGCTCGCAGGCCAGCATCAGGCCCCAGCCCTTGTGCTCGCCGAAGGTGGTGAGCGATCCCGGCGGCGTCTCGAACAGCTTGCCCGGATCGAGCGTCGGGCGGCCGGCGTTGTCGAGCAGGGCGCCGGGTGGCAGCTGGACCCCCTTGTTGTGAGCGACGCGCACCTTGCCCGCGGCCAGCCGGCTGGTGGCGAAGTCGACGATCAGCGGGTCGATCCCCACCCGCGGGAAACCGGCGCAGAACGGATTGGTACCAAGCCGCGCCCGGCTGCCGCCGAACGGCGCCACATAGGCCCCTGCGGCGACATTGACGAAATGCAGCGACACCATGCCCGCCGCTGCGCACTGTTCGGCCCAGTGCCCGATGCGGCCGATGTGATGGCTGTTGCGCAGCGAGACGATGGCACTGCCCTGTTCGCGCGCGCGGGCGATCCCCAGCTCCATGGCCTCATGGGCCATCACCTGCCCGACCCCGCCGTCGGCGTCGCAGACCAGCATGGCGCCGGTATCGATCGCCACCCGGAGCGTGTGGTTGAGCCGCATGCCGCCGGCTGCGACGCTCCTCAGGTAGGCCGGCAGCATGCCCACGCCGTGCGAGTCGTGGCCGCGCAGGTTCGCCTCGACCACGTGATCGGCGATCAGCCCGGCCTCGCGCGCCGACGACCCGGCGGCCAGGAAGATCGTCACCACCGCGTCGTGCAGCCGCTCGGCGGGGACCAGATGGAGTTCGGCCATGCCGCGTCAGCTCCCGGTTCTGGGGCCCGGATGCGAGGATACGGCGCGCCAATCCGGCACCGGATCGAGCGGATAGACCGGTCGCGGAATCCGCGTCCACGGCAAGGTGAACACATCCGATTGCCCCGGCCCGCTGGTATCGGCCCGGATGACCCGCGAGGTGATGGGGGCAAAGAACTGGAAGTTCGAGGCGGTCTTCAGGACCGCCATCTTGTAGTCGCGCGGATCGACCCCCATGGCCTGGTAGACGCTGGGCAGGTTGCCCGCGACACCGCGATGCTCGGTGATCATCAGGGTCACCGGGCCGACATCGAAGATCACCGCCACGCCCAGATCGACCTCGCTCTGGTGGTTGTAGTCGAGCTGGACCACCCCGCCGCCGACCTTGCGCACCCGCCCGGTGACGGTGAGGGGGGCGAAGAATGCCGTCGCCGCATCGCCGCCGAGCGGCAGCGTGACCTCTGCCCCCTCCCCCGCGGCCGCCAGGGTCCGGGCCGCGACCGGCGAGATCAGCGGCACCAGCGCCGGCCCCCTGATCCCCAGCCTGAGCATCGCTTCGAGGATGAGATTGCTGTCGCCGGCCGCGCCGCCGAAGACGGTGTCGCCGGTATCGCTGAGCACCACCACGCCCTCGGGATGTGCGTCGGCCATCCGCACCGCATCGTCTACCGACACGGCTTCGCGCACCTGGAACTCGTCGCGCAGGTCCCAGCAGAGCTCGGCCAGTTCGTCGGCGAGCTGCTCGGCCAGCTCCGGATCGTTGTCGGTGACCACGATGGTCGACCAGCCACCCTCGGCAACATCGAGCCAGGGGCTGCATTGGATAGTTGGAGGCCGAGAGCACCCGGGGATCGGCCTCGAGGGCCCGCGCCCGGTCGAACCACACCTTCATCGGGCCTTTCGAGGTGAGGAACTGCTCCTGATGCGAGACCAGCGGAATCTTGCGCCACGCCATTGCTGGCCGCGCGCCATCGCGCAGGATCCGCAGCAGCAGCTCGGTGCCGATCACGCCGGTATCGAAGACATCGTGCGGCTGGTCGCGATGTCCCACCACGGCCGTGGCATTGGCCATGATCTTTTCGGTGATGTTGGCATGGTGATCGAGCCCGAGGACGATGGGGATGTCGGGTCCGAGGATCTGCCGGCACAGCGCGATCTGCTCGCCCTCGACATCGTCGATACCCTCGGCAGCGCACGCGCCGTGCAGTTGCAGGGCTAGCCCGTCGAGAGGTCCGGCAGCGGCAAGCCCGGTCCTGATCTTGTCCTGGAAAAAGTCGAACGCCTCCTTCGAGATGCGCCCGCCGGCCACAGCGAAGCCACGGATGATCGGGATCGTCTCAATGTCGATCCCCGACTCGTCGACCACCTTGAAATGGCCGCCGATCTGGCCGAAGGCACGCAGCCTGTCGACGATCTCCCGGCCCTCGTGGATGCCGAAGGAGTGGTAGTCGGTGAGCGAAGTCAGCACCGGATTGAAGTCGTTGGTTTCCTGGGCGATGTGGATGAGGGCGATGCGCATTGTTGTCTTCCTTCACTCTGTCGCGGAAGCACCCGCGCCGGTCTGGGGCCGCCTGAACACGCTATGAACCACTGCCGCGCCGGTCAACAAATGCCCGTTCCATCGGGAGGAACGGCGCTCGTCGCCGACAGGCAGACTATGCCGACAGGTGCATGGCGATCCGCTCCGCAGCGACCTTCAATGCCACCGCCGCAGCGTCGGTACGCTCACGCTTCATGCGCCGCTCGGGGGCCGATAGACTGATCGCCGCCACCGCAAAGCCGGCCCGGTCGAGGATCGGCACGCCGATGCACATCAGCCCGTCCTCATTCTCGCCGATCTCCACCGCGTAGCCGCGTCGCCGCACGTCCTCGACCTGGCGGCGGAACTTGCGCGCGTCGGTCAGCGTCTTGTGGGTCATTGCCGGCAACTCCTCGCCGGGCGCCGCGACCCCGCCGGCATCGGGCAGGAACGCCACCATGGCCTTGCCCAGCGAGGTCGAATGCGCCGGGTGCCGGTGTCCGACACGGGCCTGCGCCTTGAGCGGCCGCTCCGGCTCCAGCATGTCGATATAGACCACCTCGCTGTCGGCCAGCACCGCAAGATTGACTGTCTCGTGGAACGTGTCGACCAACTGCCGCATCTCCGGCTGCGCCACCTCGCGCAGTTCCGTGAGGTTCCGGTCGATCCGCCCCAGCTCGCGGAAGCGGACACCCACCCCGTAGCGATCTCGCAACTGGTCATGCGAGAGAAATCCGGTCGCCGACAGCGTCTGCAGGTAGCGGAACACGGTGGTCTTGGGCAGGCCCAGTTCCTGCACCGTCTCGGTGAGAGTCACATCGTGACCCTGTCGGGCCACGTAGTCGAGCACCTGCAGCGCCTTCATCACCGGCTGCACGATGTAGTCGTCGGCCAGCTTGCCCATCGCGTTACCCCTCGGTCAATCCGTTCCCCGCTTCAGAAGAAGGTCTTCAGTCCACCCGTGACCCGATACTCGGCATCCACCAGCAACAGCAGCTGCCACTTGTCGAACGTGGTACAGGGATGACCGATACCGAACCCGACCATGTCGCCGATGGCGAGAGGTGAGTCGGCCGGCAGCTCCATGTGGCAATGCTGGTCGTTGAGGGCCCTGACCACATGATGCGACGGCATCGTCTGCGGTGCGGACATGCCGGGGCGGTACCACTTGAGCGGGACCGGCAGGCCGGCGTCGAAGCCGACATCGCGCTTGCCCATGGTGAGGATGGCCCGGATGTCCTCGGGCCGCGACTGCACATGGGCCCAGACCTCGAGCGCCGGCTCGAGCCCGCCCGGCGGCAGGGGCAGGCTGGTTTCCCTGATGATGCGGGCGAATGCTTCGGCATAGGCGATGGAATCGTGCGTGAGGTAGCAGCCCGAGCGCAACACCCGGACCATGGGCCGGCCCAGTTCCACCGGGCCGAGCCGCTCCCCCACCCGATCGAAGAAGGCCGAACCTCCGGCCGACAGGATGACCGGCTGGTCCACACCAAACAGGCTCGCCGCAACCGCCTGCCGCGACAGCGCAACCACATCGTCGACAAGCACCTGCGCGGCATCCGCGGTCGGCAGCAGGCCCTCGAAACACTCGAAGCCGCCCAGCACCAGGCCGGGCGTTGCCGCTGCGGCACGCGCGAGGTCGATCGCCGCCGCGCGCGTGCGAGCCCCGGTACGCCCGCCGACAAACCCCATTTCGACGAGAATCCGGAGCGGGTTGCCGGCAGGCGGCGGGTTGCGGCTGGCCCCTTCGGCGAGCAGCGCCAGACCGGCGCTGCCGTCGACGAGGCAATAGAGCTCGATGCCGGCCGCCAGCGCCGCAAAGCAGGCAGCGACGGCCAGTCGCCCCACGGGCTGGTTCGCCATCAGCACGCGCCGGACACCGAAGCGGCGACATACCTCGAGCTGCTGCACGGTGGCGACCGTGATCGCCCAGGCCCCGTCCGCGACCTGCAGATCGAAGAGCGCCGGAGCCATGGTGGTCTTGCCATGCGGCGCGATCACCAGGCCATTGGCGGCGAGAAAGGCGCTCATCCAGGCGCTGTTGGCGCGCACGACCGGTTCGCGGACCAGTGCCAGCGGCAGCGGCAGGTCACCGGCCAGCACGCTCCAGCCCTGCCCCCCGACGGCACCGACGGTGAGCGGTGGCGCGCCGAACGGCAGACCCTTCGTGGAAGCGTCGAGTGGCATGGCGTCGAGGGTAGCAAGCTCAAGTCGAGGCAGCAGGGTCATAGTTCCATATCGTAGAACGAGCGCTGAGTGCGGGTACAGCGAGACTGTGTCGAACTCCGCGCCGATGTCAACACCACCCAAGCAGGAGGGCGCTTGCTGCAGATCGCATGCATCTGCTAGGTGTCCTACAGGATGGAACGACAGGACAAGGATGCCTTGATGGCGCGAGCCGGCGACCGCGCGGCGGACGGACACATTCCCACGGTCGTGGCCCGAATCCAGTCGGTGGCCCGTGCCAAGGCGCTGCTCGACGCAATGACGACGGGCGACTGGATCCTGCTGCGCGACCTCGCGACCCGTACCGGCCTCGCCAAGACCACCGCCTTCAACCTGGTCACCGCCCTCGTCGATGTGGGGCTCGCCGAGCGCGACGCGGCAGCCGGCGCCTACCGGCTGAGCCTACATCATCTCGTTTACGGCAAGGCGGTGGAGCGTCGGCTCGACATCGCCGCCATTGCCCGGCCGCTTCTGGTCAAGCTGTGCGCCACGACGCGCGAGACCGTGAACCTGGCACTGCCCGGCTCGGCCGACGCGGTGATCGTCGAAAGTCTCGAAGGCAGCCAGACGCTGCGCGTCTCGTCCTATTCGGGGACGCGCGCCGCCTATCATTCCACCGCCTGCGGCCGGGCTCTCTTCGCCCATCAGTCCCGCGCCTTCCGGGACATGATCTACTCCATTGGCCCACTGCAGCCGGCGACCGAGCGCACCATCACCGACCCCGAGGCGCTGGAGAGCGTGCTCGAGCGCTGCCGCAAGCTGGGCTGGACCACCGAATACGAGGAGAACGAGACCGGCGGCGCCTGTGTCGCCGCCCCGGTCTTCTCGCCCACCGGCGACGCCATCGCCGCCGTCAGCATCGCCGGCCCTGCCGCCCGCTTCGAGCCTGAGACCATCGAGCGCCTCGGCCGGCTGCTGGTTGCGAGCCTCGCCGAGATCACTGCCGAACTGGCGCGGGTGCAGGGCTGAGATCAGCTGACGGCCATCGTCAGCCGGCCGTCAGGCCAACCCTGTTAGCCCTGCAGCAGGCGCAGATCGCGCCATTGCAAGGGAGTACACCGATGCGCAAGACCGCAACCGCCACACTGCTCGCCAGCCTCCTCCTCGCTGGGACGACGACCCACCCGGCGTTCGCCAAGGATGGCGACGTCACCCACCTGCTCACCCTCGCCCAGCTCAAGTCCTACTGCGCGGCTGCCCCGACCCGCGAGACCAGGGCTCGGCTGTCCCGCAACGACGGATCGAGCATCGTCGGTCGCATCGAGTGCGAGGCCGACTATCTGGGCGGGGGCGAGGACCGTCTCGCCTCCAACGCGCGCTTCTCGACCATCACCTTCCTCGCCGCCGACAACGACTGAGACCCCGGCGGCCGGCCCGGCGAGGTCCGCAGACCGATCGGTTCGACGATGTCAGGCCGATCACGGACTCCGACCCGCGGCCCCTGCGGAGCGGGCCTCCGCCGCCCCTGCTTCCGGACGCGCTGCGTCCGGCGCGGCCCGGGGTGCCAGGCTGACCGCGAGGGTCGCTTCGATCTCCCGCAGGTGGGCCGCGACGACCGCCTTGTCCTCCTGATGGCGCCGCGATGTCGGAAGGCGGTCGGCGAGAATGCGAGCGCTTCTCAACAGGGACTCGCGATCATCGATCCGCGCCCGCAGCAGGAAACGCGTCCACACCAGCGTGTCCAGCTGGCTGACGGGCACGGTCTCCTCGGTCCACTGGCAGTCCTGAACGGCGCGCAGCAGTTCGGCATAGTAGCGAACCGCCAGGCCATCGGCCCCGCGCGCACTGATATGCGCGTAGCACTGGGCGTTGGCGATATCGAGAAGCAACCGATTGGCGATGGCGGGGTTCCGCCGGATCCATGCCTGGGCGAGTGTCCGGGCGCGCTCGAAGAGCTCGGTGGCCTGCTGGATGTGGGCGTTCGCCTGGGCGTTGCGCTGATGCGCCTGCGGTGCCTCGACGTCGAAGTACCGACCGCCTTCGACGTGCTCCCAGAAGTTGAAGTGACATATCCCCTGCTGCAGCAGGTAGCGCGGATCGGTCTTCGAGCCTGGATCTCCGCGTCGCTGGCCGCTCGCCTCCTCGAGGTCGGCGAGGCAAGCCTCGAGGACGTCCCTGGTCGGCCCCCGATGCCGTCGCCGGGTCAGGGCACGCATGTAGAACGCCTCATGGCGCGGCGTCGAATCGAGATGATATGGCCAGTTGACCGCCATGTCCGCAAACAGGAAGGCGCTGTCCCAGCGATCCTCGATGGCCTCGAGGAAGCTCGAGGCCAGACACTTCTCGACCAGGCTGGGATGGCGTTCGGTCTCCGCCGATGCCACCGGATCGTGCCCGTCATCACGTGCCCGCGACAAGCGGGCAGCCACCATCTGGCGCAAACGACCCACCCCGTCATGCGCCGGCGCACCGTCGTGGCGCAGCACTGGATCGTAGAACAGCAGGGCGATGGTGCTGACCGTATCGCGGCTCCAGACCAGCACCGGCTGACCGCCGCCGTGCCCGCCCTTCGGCGGCTCGGCAAAACTGGCGCTGCCCTGGCTGAACCGCCCCTCGCCCTCGAAGAAGCCGAGCAGGGCGTTGTTGAGGGTGATGTCCGCCGACAGCTGCGTCGCCGCCGCCCGCACAAGATCGTTCAACCGGGCGCGATCCGCACTGCGAAGGATCCCGAGAATCTGCGCCGTCGGCGCCTTGCCGGCCTCGCGCCACGGGGCGATCGCGACAGTGAGATTGTCGGCGCCCTGCCAGAGGTCCCGGAGCGCCGCGATACGCGCCTCGAGCTGGCGCTCCTCCAGGACCTCGCCGCGGCCGGCATCCGGATATGCAAGGGGCCGCAGCGCCCGCACCGCCAGCATGAGCGCGCGTCGGCGCTGCCGCAACTCTGCGATCCGCTGCTCGAGGTTGCCGCCGGTGCTCCAACTGGCCTGGCGGAAGGCCCCGATCCGGCGCAGATAGAGATCGAGCTGTGCCTCTGGCACGGCAGTGGAGTAGCGGTACGCCTCGCTGTGCACCACTTCGCTTCGGGTCAGCAACTGCAGTCTGCGCCTGCCCAGGTACCGGGTCTGCAGCTCGGCATTGATCTTCCGCAGGTATCCGACGGCCTGCGCGTCGCGCGTGCTGGAGCGCACGATGCGGATGCGCGCCTCGTCCTCCAGCCCGGCCTCGCCCCGTCCCCTCCGCTCGAGTTCCCGCTGGATTCGGCGCTCGGAGATCGCCGTGGTCAGCTTGCCAACAAGCCTGTCATCGAGTTCGGAGACCGCAACCCTCCGACCGACGATGGCGCTTGCATCGATCAGGGCTGCATGCTGCAGCAGTTCGCGCAGCCGGCCCTGGGGAGTCCGGGCAGACTGGGTCATCGCCAGGAACAGCGCGCCGGCATGGTCGTTGAGGTAGTGGAGCAGCTCGCGCTCGAGCGCGTTCCGCCCGTCCCCGCCGCCGGTGGACTCGAGGCGCGCGACCATCTCCTTGAACCGTGCGTCCGCCTCGAGTCCGCGCAGCTCCGCCATCGCCTGCATGACGATCGCCTGGAAGCGGTCGAGCGACTCGGCGTGAAAGAACGCCTCGGCGTTGCGCAGTTCGTCCCGATGCGGAGGCAGCAGCACGATCCCGGACGGCACGATATGCGGCGCCCCCCGAAGAAGAACCGCTCCAGGACCGCGATGTCGAGGGCGGCATCGATCGGGCTGTTCCTGCCGCGACCGTCGGGCAGCACAAACGCCTCGATCTCGGTGAAGTCGACCGCCCAGTCGATCTCGCCGCCCTCCTGCCGGAACGTCAGGTCGTCGATCGCGTCGTCGATGTCTTTGAGCACCTGCCGCGAATAGCGCAGATAGTCGCCGATGCTGTCCCGGCCCGGTTCTCCTGCCGCCGGTCCGGTCATGGTGCTGCGCTCCTCTCGCCGAGCCACCCCACGAGGTCATCGATCGGGCTGGACAACTCCTGTTCGACATCGGCCGCTTCGGCCAGCCGGACCTGCTGCAACTGCACCCAGGACGCAGCCGGCCCACCGGCCACCTCGCCCTGCAGCAACAACGCCCCGCCGCTGCGACGACGCACCTCCAGGCTGAGGGGCGCCGACTGCCAGGCGACCTCGAAGCTGCGGTCGAGGTCGGACAGCAGATCGAGAAAGCGCGGCACGAGATCGCGAGGCGGGACGGACGTCGCGACGGTGGCGACCATCCCGCGCAGTTGCCGCGCCAGGGTCGGGGTTGCTTTGGAGAGAAGGTAGCGCAGATCCAGCAGGTCGGCGTGATCGGCAGGTTCGGGGAAGTCGTCCGGATTCGGCCTGGCAAGGAAGCCGAGCACCGGCAGATCGATCCGCTCGCCCACAGCCAGATCGGCGAGTTCGCGTTCGAGGTCCCCGACGGGCAGCATGGCGCCGATCAGCGCCACATGGGACCGGTTGAAGTGCCACTGCGCGACTGCGTCCCGGGGGGCGGCGAACGGAGCAAACTGGCTGTCGCCAAACTCGCGCTCGCACCAGTTCCACTCCCACCAGCGCGCCCGCTGCGCCAGCTGCCACAGCTGGGGCCGCTGGCCGGACCACTCGGCCAGTTCCCTGAGCAACCGCCGGAAACGCCTGATCTCCGCGCGCAGCTCGTTCGGGCGGGCGGTGGCGAAACGCTCCAGCAGGCCACGGTGGCAGTTCACGATTCGCCCCGACAGCTCGCGGGACAGGGCCGGCTCTCTTTCGTCAGGCGTCATCGAAAATCGACCCCGTGAAGGGCGCTGCGCAGGGCCTCGATCACGTCGTCCAGTTCATAGATGCCCGACCTGAGGCACTGGTCGGCATAGTTGTTGAGGGCGGAGTTCAGCTGCCGCAGTTCGTCGACCCGCGTGTAGAACCTCGAGAAATCCGTGATCTCCGTCTCCGCCTGCACCAGCAGCTCGGCCAGCCGGTCCGGCCACGGCCGATCGTCCAGCATGCGCTGGATCTCCTCGGGCATCCGCACCAGGTAGCGCATCTGCCCCTCGGTACGGCACAGCACCGCGAGCTGCATCGAGCTGCGGGCGCCGCCGCGCATGGCCCGGAACTCCTGCCGCATCAGCGCCGAGTGGGCGCTCCAGTGCCGCCGCGATTGCACCGGATCGGGGCCGACCAGGGCAAATGTGTCCTTGAGGTCGATCATCATCTGGTTGGTCAGGGCGTGCAGGCTCTTGAAGGCCGCCAGTTCCACCTCGTCGAGCACGAAGGCGTCGAGCGCGGCATAGACCAACTGCAGCCGGCGCACGCAGTCCTGCCAGTTCGCGCCCGCGGGCGACCTGATCGTGGTGATCACCGCCGCGATAATGCCCGGAATATCGACGAGCGCCCTGGTGTTCTCCCACACGTCCCCCTCCATGCCGTCCCCGGAGGAGGAAAGCAGCAATCGCCACGCTCCGGATCGGGAGTTCCCCGTAGGTTCTCACACGAGCGCCCGAGGCCGTCCGACCGGCCTTTTTCCGCCTCGCGGAACCCCGCGGGATTTACTTCGCGCACTGCTTGGGGCCTGTTCTGACAGAAATACGCGAGGAGCCGACTTTGCCCGTTCACCCCCCTGCCGCGAAGGCCGACGCCGCCCGTGCGTTCCTGTCGTTCGACAAATCCGCCGAGGCGGTTCGCAACAACGCACGCTGGATGGCGGGGGGCGTGAACAGCAACTTCCGCCTCAACATCTCGCCGACCCCGCTGGTGTTCGAGCGCGGCGAGGGCCCCTACCTGTTCGACGTCGATGGCAACCGGCTGATCGACTACTATCTCGGCATGGGACCGATGATCCTGGGACACAAGCCCAAGGCCCTGGTCGAAGCCGTGACCGCGCAGATCGAGAACGGCATCCTGTTCGCCGGCCAGACCGGCATCGAGGCCGAGGCGGCCCGGCTGGTATGCGAACTGGTGCCGTCGGCCGAGCGCATGCGCTTCGGCTCCTCCGGATCGGAGGTCGATCAGGCGGCCATCCGGCTGGCGCGCGCTGCGACCGGCCGGACCAAGGTGATCAAGTTCGAAGGCCACTATCACGGCTGGTTCGACAACGTGCTGTGGTCGACGGCACCGGCGCTCGACGCCGCCGGCCCTGCCGAGGCACCGATCCCGGTTGCCGGCAGCAAGGGTCAACTCGCCGATACCGCCGAATCCCTGGTGGTGCTGCCCTGGAACAATCTCGAACTGCTGGAGGCCAGGCTGGCACAGGGAGACATTGCGGCGGTGATCATGGAAGCGGCAATGTGCAACGCTGGCGCGGTGCATCCGCTGTCGGGCTACCTGGAGGGGGTGCGGGAAGCCTGCACCCGATCCGGTGCGATCCTGATCTTCGACGAGGTGATCACCGGCTTCCGCCTGGCCCCCGGCGGGGCTCAGGAGCGCTTCGGCGTGACGCCGGACCTGTCCACCTTCGGCAAGGCCATCGCCAACGGCTTTCCGGTAGCAGCCATAGCCGGCCGCGCCGACCTGATCGACATGTTCGTCACCGGTGGCGTGGTGCACGGCGGCACCTACAACGCCCAGCCCATCGCCATGGCCGCTACGGCTGCCACACTCCGATCGCTCACCCCGCAGCTCTACAAGGGGATCGAGCGCACCGGCACCATGCTGATGGAGGGCTTCCGCGAGGTCTTCGCCTCGGCCGGGGTGCTGGCACAGGTCGCCGGCTTCCCGCAGGTGTTCCACGTAGCCCTGGGACTCGACCAGCCGGCGCGCGACTATCGCGATCTCGCCCGGATGAACCGCAAGGCCTATGTGGCGATGACCACCGCACTGCTCCGCCGTGGCGTCCGCGCTCTCGAGCGCGGGGCCTGGTTCCTTTCGTGCGAGCACGACGACAGCGTGATCGCCACAACGATCGACGCGATGGCCGATGCGGTCAAGGAACTCAAGGCGGCCGGCACGCTCTAGACCTGGACTAGCCGGGATCGGCCGCCGCCAGCCGCTCGCACAGCGCCACCAGGGCGCCGACCGTGTCCGCCGCGGCGGCCGCGTCGTCGGGAAGCCGCAGTCCGGTCTCGGCCTCGACCTGCGTGATCACCGCAACCTTGGAGAGCGAGTCGAGCATGTCGGGATCGTCGAGCCGGGTTTCGGCAGCGAGTGCCTCGGGTGCACGGCCGGTGAAGTCGGCGACCGCCTGGCGCACGATGCGATCATGATCCATGACCGTCCTCCTTGAAATGCAGCTCGATCATACGGCGTCGATCGGGTTCATCGAGCCCAAAGCTGTCGACCGCGCCGGGGCTGCGCAGCAACATCTCAAGATAGAGCGACGCCCGCCCCTCGACCCGCCCCGGGTTGCCGACGACCAGCGAGTTGTCGGCAATCCGTCCTCGTACAACGGCACCGGCGCCGACGATGCAGTCGTCTCCCAGGACGGTCCCCGGCAGCAGCATCGCATTGTGGCCGATGAAGCAGCGGCTGCCCACAACGATACGTCCCAGCACCTGCAGGCGCGGACGGCGCCCGGCGAGCAGTCGCGCTGCCCCGTCATGGGTGAGAAAGCAGACCCCGCCGGCCACGTTGACGTTGTCGCCCAGCGTGACCAGCCAGGGCTCGGTGGAGAACTGGTCGGTGTAGATGCGGCACCCCGCGCCGATCGTTACCCCGCGCGCCCGCAGCCGGTCGATACGACGGGCATCGTCGCGGGCGATGCGGCTGCCGGGGTCGCTTCCCTGGCCGGCGAGACCCTGTCGCACTCGACGCAGCCAATCGCGCATGGTCACCCCCAAGGCCGATGGTAGCGCCTGACGGGAACTTGGCAAGCGGCGAGACAGATGTGCGAAGCGTCGGCGGCGACCGACGGCGATCATTGCCGCTGTCATCGCGACCGCGTGCGCGGCGGGCTTGCGGGCGTCCCGCCACTGGGCCTAGATCGCTGGTAACAACGGGAGCAGCATCTTGGATTTCGGACATGCATTTCAACCCGGCGGCCTCGATCGGGCGGCGGCGCTCCGCGCACACGGCACGCCCCAACAGGACGACCGCGCCCTGGTCTATGTCTTCTGGCGCGGCAAGCTGCTGGTCGACGCCGACAACCGGCCCGTCCTCGCGGGGCTCGATCATCCGGCCCTGCTGGATTGCCGCGACACTCCCCTCTTCCTCGGTCTCGGTCCGGATGGTCCGCGCTTTGCGGCCGACCTGACATTGTGGCAGCCGCATGAGGATGCCGCGACCATCGGCCAGTTCACCGACGTGACGGCCCAGGTGCACCCGGGGTTTTCCGGAGCGCGACTGGTGGAGGTACGTGGCCTGATCTCGTCGCTCGATCCGTTCGACGGGGAGTGCATCGCTACCGGAAGGGCCATGCTCGGTTGGCACGGCACCCATCGATTCTGTGCCAATTGCGGGCAGCCAAGCGCCATCGAGGCCTCCGGCTGGCAGCGCAAGTGCCCGGACTGCGGCACCCAGCATTTCCCTCGAACCGACCCGGTGGTGATCATGGCCATCACCCGTGGCGACCGCCTGCTGCTTGGCCGCGGTCCGAGCTGGCCGGAGCGCATGTACTCGCTGCTCGCCGGATTCGTCGAGCCGGGCGAAGCCATCGAGGCGGCGGTGCGACGCGAGACCGCGGAGGAGACGTCCATCCATGTCGGCGAGGTGCGCTACGTCGCCTCCCAGCCCTGGCCGTTCCCGATGTCACTGATGTTCGGCTGCGTCGGGACCGCACTCGACGAAGCGATCACCGTCGATCCGGTGGAACTGGCGGATGCGCGCTGGATCGACCGCGACGACGTTCGCCGCATTCTCGCCGGGGAACATCCCGAGATCAACGCACCTCGCCGGGGCGCCATCGCCGGAGCGCTGATCGCTGCCTGGGTCGAGGGCAAGCTCGAACAGCCCTGAGCATCCCCCCTCGCGCAAGAAACGCAGCGGAACCTTCATCCCTTCGGTGTCGGGCGCAAGAACGCCCTGCTGGTCTTCATACCGGTCGGGCCTCTCAGCCGTCGATTTCGACGAGGAGCGCTCCGCCGGCCACGAGCTCGAAGCGTTCGCCCGGGTCGGCGAACAACATGTCTCCCTGCCGCATCGAATATGGGCCGCCGACGCCAGCGGCCACGCAGGGGCCGATCGCAAACAGCGCTGTGATCGGTCGGACCGCGGCGAGAGGGCCGGGCTGCACCGATCGGACGAGGTGAGTCGCCTGCCCGACGCGCGACATCACATTCAGGTCGGTTACCGGGCCGTCGGTCAGCCGCGCTCGTACCGGCAGGTCGCCGGAAAAGGTGAACGGGACGCCCGGCACCGGTCGGTACTCGCCATCCGGCAACTCGAGCGCGAGGCCCCGGCCGGACACCACGGTCAGGCTGCGCAGGATACCTGGAAACGCAGAGAACGGGCCGTGCGACTCGATGCGGGCCATGCTGATGCGCCAGGCGAAGCCGTCGAGGTCGGCGTCTTCGGGCCAGATGGCGATCTGCGCCGTGAGGCCGCCGCCATTCTTCCAGGGCGACCAGGCGTAGCCCCCGGCTGCCAGCCATCGCATCGCCCGGCCTACAGGATGGCCGGCAGGTTCAGTCCCTGCCGGCGGGCCCAGTCGCGCGCAACCTCGTAGCCCGCATCGGCATGGCGCATCACGCCGGTCGCCGGATCGTTCCAGAGCACGCGCGCGAGCCGCCGTGCGGCGTCCGCCGTGCCATCGGCAACGATCACCATGCCGGCGTGCTGGGAAAAGCCCATGCCGACACCACCACCATGGTGCAGCGACACCCAGGTGGCGCCGCTCGCCGTGTTGAGCAGCGCATTGAGCAGCGGCCAGTCCGAGACGGCGTCCGAGCCGTCCTGCATGGCCTCGGTTTCCCGATTGGGAGACGCCACGGAGCCGGAATCGAGGTGGTCGCGCCCAATGACAATCGGCGCCTTCAGTTCGCCCGAAGCAACCATTTCGTTGAACATCAGCCCCGCCCGATGCCGGTCGCCCAGTCCGATCCAGCAGATGCGGGCCGGCAGCCCCTGGAAGGCGATGCGCTCGCTGGCCATGTCGAGCCAGCGATGCAGATGCGCATTGTCCGGAAACAGTCGCTTCATCGCCGCGTCGGTCTTGTGGATGTCCTCCGGGTCGCCCGACAGGGCGCACCAGCGGAACGGCCCGATGCCGCGGCAGAACAGCGGCCGGATATAGGCCGGCACGAAGCCGGGGAAGGCGAAGGCGTTCTCCAGCCCCTCCTCCAGCGCGACCTGGCGGATGTTGTTGCCGTAGTCGAGCGTCGGCACGCCCTGGTTCCAGAAATCGACCATGGCCTGCACATGCACCTTCATCGAGGCCCGCGCTGCCCGTTCCACCGCCTTGGGATCGCTTTCCCGCTTGTCGCGCCAGTGCTCCATGGTCCAGCCGCTCGGCAGGTAGCCGTTGATCGGGTCATGTGCCGAGGTCTGGTCGGTGACAATGTCCGGGCGCACACCCCGCCGCACCAGTTGGGGGAAGATGTCGGCCGCATTGCCGAGCAGGCCGACGGATTTCGCCTCGCCGGCCCTGGTCCAGCGCTCTATCTTCTCCAGCGCTTCATCCAGCGTCTCGGCACGCTCGTCGAGATAGCGGGTGCGCAGGCGAAAATCGATGCGGGTCGTGTCACATTCGACCGCGAGGCAGCAGGCACCGGCCATCGCGGCCGCCAGCGGCTGCGCGCCTCCCATGCCGCCGAGCCCGCCGGTCAGGATCCACTTGCCCTTGAGGTCGCCGCCATAGTGCTGGCGGCCGGCCTCGGCGAAGGTCTCGAAGGTGCCCTGCACGATGCCCTGGGTGCCGATGTAGATCCAGGACCCGGCGGTCATCTGGCCGTACATCATCAGCCCCTTGCGATCGAGTTCGTGGAAATGCTCCCAGGTGGCCCAATGCGGCACCAGGTTGGAATTGGCGATGAGGACGCGCGGCGCATCCTTGTGGGTGCGGAAGATGCCGACGGGCTTGCCGGACTGCACCAGCAGCGTCTCGTCATCCTCCAGCGACTTCAGGCTGGCAACGATCCTGTCGAAATCCTCCCAGGTGCGGGCGGCGCGGCCGATGCCGCCATAGACCACGAGCTCGTGCGGGTTCTCGGCGACATCGGGATGCAGGTTGTTCATCAGCATCCGCATCGGCGCCTCGGTGAGCCAGGATCGCGCGCTGATCTCGGGACCGGTCGGGGGGAACACCTTGCGCATGTTGCGGCGGGACTCGGACATGGCCTCAGGCCTCCTTGCGGGCATGGCGGTGGAGCGCGAGCCCGACCAGGGTTTCGAGCACAGACTTGAGGTGCGGCCGGAGCCGCGCCGCCTTGTCGAGGCTGTAGGCGAATGGTGCGGCTTCGGTCTCGAGGTGGCTCGACTGGGCCAGTTCCATCTGGATGGCGTGCATCCCCTGGTCCGGCCGGCCGTAGTGCCGTGTCGTCCAGCCGCCGCGGAAACGGCCGTTCAGGACCGACGTGAAGCCGTCGGCCTCTGCACAGATACGGGCCACGGCCTGCTCCATCTGGGGTGCGCAGGTCACGCCGTTGTTAGTGCCAACATTGAGGTCGGGCAGCCTTCCGTCGAACAGGAACGGAATCTGCGATCGGATGGAATGGCAGTCATAGAGCACGACCACCCCGTGACGCGCCTTGACGCGGGCCAGTTCCGCCGACAGCGCTGCATGGTAGGGGGCGTGCCAGGCCTGGATGCGGCGTGCGACCTCGTCGGCATCCGGCTCCCGACCGTCGCAATAGAGTCGCTGGCCGTCGAAATCGGTCAGCGGACAGAGTGCCGTTGTGTTCTGCCCAGGATACAGGCTCGCCCCGCTCGGATCGCGGTTGGCGTCGATCAGGTAGCGATGGAACCGTGCCGCGACCATGGTGGCGCCGGGGACGAGATCGGCGTAGAGCCGGTCGAGATGCCAGTCGGTGTCGGCGAGCCGTCGGCCGCGCGCGTCGAGATCGGCCCACAGCGAGTCGGGAACCCAGGTGCCGCTATGCGGCAGGGCGAGGACGAGGCAGCTGTCGCCCGGCGTGACGGATACGGGCTGCATCAGGCGGCTCCCAGAACGAGGTGACGGTCGAGCCCGGCGGCGTCAGTGATGGCGCCGCCCTCGATGAGCCGGCATGCCATCGCGAGGTCATCGGCGAGGTAGCGGTCCTGATCGAGCGGCGCGCAGTCCTCGCGCAGGCGTGCCACCACCGCCTCCAGCGGCGGGCTCGAACGGAAGCGGACGCGGAACTCGACTCCTTGCGCGGCGCAGAGCAGTTCGATGCCCAGAATCTGGGCGAGATTGGCGTTCATGCGCATCAGTCGGCGCGCACCGTGCGCGGCCATCGAGACATGGTCTTCCTGATTGGCACTGGTGGGGGTGGAATCGGTCGAGCAGGGATGGGAGAGATGCTTGTTCTCGCTCATCAGCGCCGCCGAGGTAACCTCGGCAATCATGTAGCCGGAATTCAGCCCGGGCTCCGGCGTCAGGAACGGCGGCAGGTCGAACGACAGGGTCGGATCGACCATGAGCGCGATCCGGCGCTGCGCGATGGCGCCGATCTCGGCGATGGCGATGGCGATCTGGTCGGCGGCAAAGGCCACCGGCTCGGCGTGGAAATTGCCGCCCGAAACGATGGTGCCGGTCGAGACCAGCACCAGCGGATTGTCGGTCACGGCATTCGCTTCGATCACCAGCGTCTCCGCGGCCTGGCGCAACAGCCCCACGCTGGCCCCGGTCACCTGTGGCTGGCAGCGGATGCAATAGGGATCCTGCACCCGCTTGTCGTTTTCGAGATGGCTGTCGCGGATCTGCGAGCCGGCGATCAGGTAGCGCAGCGCCGCGGCGACCTCGATCTGGCCGGGGTGGCCGCGCAGCGTGTGGATTTCGGCCTCGAACGGCGCCGTCGAACCCATGATGGCGTCCGTCGAAAGCGCGCCGGTGACCACTGCGGCACGGGCATTGGCCCAGGCCTCGAACAGCCCGGCCAGTGCAAAGGCGGTGGAGAACTGCGTGCCGTTGATCAGCGCCAGGCCCTCCTTGGGCCCGAGCACCAGCGGGGCAAGCCCCGCTTCGGCCAGCGCTGTGGCGGCCGGCACCCGTTGCCCCCGCACCTCTACCTCGCCCTCGCCGAGCAGGGCGGCGGTCATATGCGCGAGCGGGGCCAGATCACCCGAGGCACCGACCGATCCCTGCGCCGGAACGCGCGGCGCGATGCCGTTTCCGAGCATCGCCTCGAGCTGCGCGATGACCTCCCAGCGCACACCCGAGGCACCGCGCCCCAGGGACAGCAGCTTGAGCGCCATCATCAGCCGCACGATCGCCGCGGGCGTGGCCTCGCCGACTCCACAGCAATGGGAGACGATGAGGTTGCGCTGAAGCCGGGCAGTATCCTTGCTCTCGATTCGCACACTGGAGAGCTTGCCGAAGCCGGTATTGACGCCATAGACGGCGGCTTCGCCCTTTGCGGCCGCGGCAACGACGGCGGCGGCGGCCTCGACGGCAGGCCGACAGGCCCGATCGAGCGAGATGTCGCCGTCGCCGCGATAGATCGCCTCGAGTTGTGCGAGACCGGCCGCGCCAGGGCTCAGGATCATTTTACAGGGCTCCGGAAAAGACGCGACGATGCAGGGGTTGAAGCCGATGCGATAGGAGAGCTCGGCCGGCCGTTCGACATCCCAGATGGCCAGGTCGGCCCGCAGCCCGGCCCGGATGGTTCCCCGGTCCGCCAGACCCAGCGCCCGGGCCGCATGACGCGTCGTGCCGGCAAGTGCTTCCTCGGGGGTCAGCCGGAACAGGGTCGATGCCATGTTCATGGCGACAAGCAACGACCCGAGCGGCGAGGAACCCGGATTGCAGTCGGTGGCAACCGCGATCGGCACCCCATGCTCGCGCAGCAGTCCGATCGGGGGCAATTGCGTTTCGCGCAGCGTGTAGAAGGCGCCGGGGAGCAGCACCGCCACGGTGCCGGCCGCCGCCATGGCCATGACGCCCGCGGCGTCCAGATGCTCGAGGTGATCGGCGGACAGTCCGCCATGCCGCGCAACCAGCGCGGCCCCGCCGAGGTTGGACAATTGTTCGGCGTGCAGCTTGACCGGCAGATGGAGCGCCCTTGCCCGCTCGAACAGCCGCTCGATCTCGGCAGGTGAGAAGGCGAACCCCTCGCAGAACCCGTCGACGGCATCGACGAGGCCCTCTCGATGTGCCGCCACGAGTCCGGGCAGCACCACCTCGTCCAGATAGGCGCCGGAGTTTCCCCGGTACTCCGGTGGAACGGCGTGCGCGGCGAGGTAGCTGGTGATCACCCGCACCGGCCGCATGCGTCCGACCGCGCGGGCGACCCGCAGCATCTTGAGCTCGTCGGCAATCGTCAGGCCGTAGCCGGACTTGATCTCGAGGGTCGCGACCCCTTCGGCAAGCAGCGGGTCGACCCGCTTCAGTGCCGCAGCCAACAGTTCCTCGGCGTCGGCGCGGCGGGTGGCGGCGACGGTCGAATTGATCCCACCGCCCTCGCGGGCGATCTGCTCGTAGGTGGCACCCGCAAGTCGCAGCTCGAACTCGTGGGCCCGGTGACCGCCGAACACCAGGTGGGTGTGACAGTCGATGAGGGCCGGCGTCACAAGGCGACCAGCCAGATCAATGCGCTCGGCGCGGCGGAGGTCCGGAGGCAGATCGGCGGCGGCGCCGCACCAGGCGATCTGCCCGTCGGCGAGCGCGATGGCGCCATCGTCAACCAGGCCGTAGGCGACTGGCCCTGGCTCCATGGTTGCCAGCCTGGCATTGGTCAGCAGCGTCGCGTGCATCGACATTCACCTTGCCTACATCGCGTTTATATCTATTATGTATGCACATAACAGACTGTCAATGGGGTTGCGGGTGCTGGAACTCTGGGCGGAACAGGCCCTCGTCGAAGGGGCATGGCAGCGCGATGTGGCGCTGACCATCGCGGACTCGGGGCGGATCGGTGCGGTTGCCGTCGGCGCATCTCCACGCGGCATGCGCGTCGGGGCGCTGCTCGCCGCTCCGGCCAACCTGCATTCGCACGCCTTTCAGCGCGCCATGGCCGGCATGGCCGAGCGGCGCGGTCCCACCGGGCGGGACAGCTTCTGGACCTGGCGCCGACTGATGTTCCGTTTCCTCGAGGCGCTGAACCCTGAGGACATCGAGGTCATCGCGGCATTCGTTCAGATGCAGATGCTGGAGGCGGGCTATGCAGCGGTGGGCGAATTCCACTACCTCCACCACCAGCCGGACGGATCGCCCTATGCCGACCCCGGAGAGCTGAGCGGCCGGATGGTCGAGGCCGCGCGCCAAAGCGGCATTGGCCTGACGCTGCTGCCGGTGCTCTACCAGCAGGCCGGATGCGACGGGGCGGCGCTGGCACCCGGCCAGGTGCGCTTCGGCAATACCGTCGACCGCTATGCGGCGCTGCTCGACCGCACCGCCCGGAGCGTTGCCACGCTACCCGCCGACGCCGGTGTCGGCGTCGCGCCGCACTCGCTGCGCGCAGTCAGCAGGGATGGCCTTGCCGCGACGATCCGGCTGGCCGCCGGCCGACCGCTCCACATGCACGTCGCCGAGCAGACCGCCGAGGTTGAGGAAGTCCTTGCCGCCTATGGCCAGCGGCCGATCGAATGGCTGCTGGACCACTGTCCGGTCGACACGAACTGGTGCCTGATCCACGCGACGCACATGACCGAGTCGGAGACCATGCGGCTGGCGCGCACCGGCGCGGTGGCCGGGCTATGCCCGATCACCGAGGCGAACCTCGGCGACGGCATCTTCAACGGCGTTGCCTATGGCGACAACGGCGGCCGCTTCGGCATCGGATCGGACTCCAACATCCGGATCGCCCTCGCCGAGGAGCTGCGTACGCTCGAATACTCGCAGCGGCTGCGCGACCGCGGCCGGGCTCTGCTGGCGACGCCGACGGCATCGACCGGGCGGGTACTCCTCGAACAGGCCGCGCGAGGCGGCGCGCAGGCCCTCGGCCGGGATGCCGGCTCGATCACAGCGGGCCGCTGGGTGCTATGAACGAACTCGAAACCACTTCATGGCGCAGCATCCACCTCGAACTGCTGCGCCGGATCAACGAGCGGCAATGGCCCCCCGGAAGCCTGCTGCCCAATGAGGCGGACCTGGCGGCCGAATTCGGCTGTGCCCGCACGACCGTCAACCGGGCCATGCGCGAGCTTGCCGATGCCGGCCTCGTCGATCGCAGGCGGCGGGCCGGGACACGGGTCATGCTGCTTCCGATCAGCCGCGTCGTGCTCGATATTCCGATCATTCGCCTCGAAGTCGAGCAGCGCCATGCGCAGTGGCGCTACACCCTGCTGGAACGGCAGGTCTGCCTGGCGCCCGGACGCATCACCAGCCGGCTCGGTATCGAGCGCGACACGCCGATGCTGCACCTCACCAGCATGCACTTCGCCGACAACCACCCGTTCCTGCATGAAGACCGGTGGATCAATCCTGCCGCCGTACCAGGGATCGAGGCGGTGGACTTTTTCACCGTCAGCGCCAATGAGTGGCTGATCCAGAACGCGCCCTATACCGGCGGCGATATCGCATTCTCGGCGATGAATGCCGACCGGGCACTGGCCGAGCTGCTCGCGGCACCGGACGGCGCGGCCGTCTTCGTGGTCGATCGCATCACCTGGAACAAGACCGAACCGATCACCTAGGTCCGACTCTCCTATGCGCCGGGCTACCGGATGAACACCAAGATCTAGGGAACGGCACCATGCTGCGACCTGGCATCGCGTGGGCGGCACCGATACCGACGCCGTCATCACGGACGCACGCCGGGGGCCTGCCGCGGGGATGACCGGCGCGGCTGGCCAGCCAGAGGGCCGCTCGGCGTCGTTCAGTCGTGAGCACTGCCGTCGTCTGATCCCGGTGTCGCGCGAGCGCGTTCGCGCCGCGTCGGAGACGACGAGATCACCGCCAGCCCGCGCTGCCCCACGAAAGCAAGAAGCCCGTGAACCTGATGGTGCACGGGCTTCTTGCTGGACTTCTGCTGCCCTGCTTTGCCCCCGAGATCCGGGGGAGCGTTGGTTGCGGGGACCCGCACGCAGCGCGATCTGCCGGCCAAAGAAGAAGGCCCTCGAGACGAGGGCCTTTTATCTTCTTTGGTCATGCCCACAAGTGGCGGTGGTTGCGGGAGAGCGCAACCAGCGCCAGCAAGCGCAAAACTCTGCACGCAGTATGGGACATCGGACCTCCGCCGCCATCGGCTTAAGTGATTGTTCTAGATGAACATTCTCGTCGAAGGCACGCAGTTCCGTCCCCTATGGGACCGCTTTGCAGAAAGAAGCCGCCGCAGCCACACAGCCGATCTCCATCAGGCTGACACAAGAGGAACGCTCGCTGCTTATCCAGCGGGCGGGCGACGCCGGGCTGAGCGCATATGTTCGGCAGCGGATCTTCGGTGCAGGCCGGCGGCAGTCAGTTCCGCGCAATCCTGCTGCCTCCACCCGTGACCTCGCACATGTACTGGCCCTGCTCGGTTCAAGCGAGCTGGCCGGCAGTCTCAGGGAATTGTCATATTCCGCCTCGATAGGCGCGCTTCCTGTCCTCCCAGAAACCGAGCGGGCGATCAACGATGCCTGCCTCGCCGTCGATGAGATGCGCACGGCGCTGATAGAGGCTCTCGGCTTGAAGGGAGGCGCAGAATGATCCTCAAAGGAAGTCAGAGGGCGGGCGGCACGGCCCTCGCAGTTCATCTCCTGCGCACCGATGAGAACGACCACGTCCAGGTCCATCAGGTGCGCGGCTTCATCCGGGGCAACATTCTCGATGCCTTCAAGGAGGCTTACGCAATCAGCCGCGGTACAAGGTGCAAGCAGTTTCTGTTTTCGCTGAGCCTGAGCCCTCCGCCTGATGAGCGTGTTGCCGTCGAGGTCTTCGAGAAGGCTATCGACAAGATCGAAGCCCGGCTCAGTCTGATCGGACAGCCACGGGCGATTGTCTTTCACGAGAAGGACGGGCGCCGGCATGCGCACTGCGTATGGTCGCGCATTGATCCAAAGACGATGACGGCGCGTCAGATGGGGCACTCAAGCTGAAGCTTGGCGAGCTCTCCCGCGAACTCTATCTGGAGCACGGATGGAAAATGCCGCACGGCTTAGCGAAGAGCGAGCCTCAGAATCCTTTGAACTTCTCACTCGCCGAATGGCAGCAGGCGAAGCGCATAGGGCGTGATCGAACGCGCATCAAAGCGGTTTTCAAAGACTGCTGGGCGCTGTCGGATTCCGGTTCCGCGCTGCGGCGCGCGCTTGAGGAGCGCGGCTACTATCTCGCGAGCGGCGACCGCCGCGGCTTCGTGGCTGTCGACTGGGAGGGCGAGGTCTATTCGCTTTCCCGCTGGTGCGGCGTCCCAACGAAGGTTGTGAATGAGCGTCTGGAAAAACTGACTTCCCTGCCATCCGTCGATGAAGCCAAGGCTCTCATCAAATCCCGCGTCGAAGCGAAGCTGAGAAGCTTTGATGGCGAGTTGACCCTTCAGTTCGAAACATCGCAGCTTGCCCTGCGTCACAAGCGAAACGCACTGGTTGCCAGCCAGCGCCAGGAGCGCGAACAGCTGGCGAAGAAGCTTGCTGACCGCTGGCGCAGTGAAGAGCTGGAGCGTGCCGGCCGGCTGAGACGCGGCTTGCTGGGTCTCTGGGACTGGATCACAGGAAAAAGAGCGCAGACGGTTGAGACCAACGAACGCGAAGTCCTGCAGGCAAGGCGACGCGACGATGAAGAGCGGCAGATGCTGATCGACCAGCATCTGAAGGTTCGCCGCGATCTTCAGCGAGAGATCCGCTCGCTCAAAGCGAAGTCGGAGGTTCGGTCTGAACGGCTGCAGAGCGATAAGCCTTTCAATATGATGGACGTACCCACGATCGAGGTCCCCGTCAGACTCAGGCGGCGGCCCCAATCGCTGGATAGGTAAGTGCGCTAGAACCGCCTGCGACGCGGCTTCTTCCACGCCTGCTGGCGCTGCATCTGCTGTATCGCCATCAGAATGGCCGCATCGCTGTAGCGAGCCCTTCTCGGCGGCGACGGCGGCGGCACCGGCTGGCTCAACTGGGCGAAGATCGCGTCCGCCGAAACGATTATCGGATTGGTCTGTGCCCACCGGACGAAGTCCGCGCGGTTGACAGCAAGCACAATGGCCTTGGTGAGAGCCTTCCCGGAAGCAGGCACCACAGAAGCTCGCGATTGATGTCCGAAGGGTTCGTGGAATCCATCTCACGAAAATCGAAGAAGACCGGGACGCTGCTGCTGACCCATTCCTTCGGGAAGATTTCTTCGGGGAAGTAGCAGGAATAGACCCCTTGAAACCTCGTCGCGAAGAACTCGGACTTCCCCTTGGTAAAGCGCGGGAAGTCGCGCGTCAGCCGAGTCCCGCTGACGACCCACGCCAGGTTCGGATGAAATGCTTCCCTCGCCGCCCGCTCCTCGGGACGAAGATGCGAGTATTGGAACTCAATCGAGATTCCGTTCGGCGTCCTGACGTCGGCGATATGTTTCTCGCCATGCTGGTCATGTCCGATGACCTCTTGCCAGTCCGGCGCAAAATGGTTCTTCCAGTTTCGGTGCCACTCGGTTTCAGGCTCCCACCAGTTGTCGCAGACCCGCTTGCCGCGGTGGGCCCAGTGGTGAACGCGAACGCTTCCGCACCGCGCGATCATGTCCCTTTCGCAGACCGGACAGGTGCCGCTGAGGTTCGGTGATGGCGGGGTGCGCTGATTATTGACGATTGCAAAATGCATTGTTGTCTCCATGTGTTTTTGTTCGCGCGAAGGAGTGCCTTCGCGTGGTTGTTGTCTTTGGGAGTTGGCTGGCGGCCGCCGCGGACTAGTGCCGGGGCCGTTCTCGTTCTCTTCGGCGTAATCCGCCGGTTATCTCAGCATGAAAGCTGGCACCTCTTCGGGGGTACATCTGTAATCTGCTCCTGATCCCGGCGAATCGTCAAGACAGATGCTTCGCAGCTGCAGCAACCGATGCGGCCCTTAGTCGAGTGACGAAGAGCACCGAATGGCCTTTGAACCGGCAAGCGCCAGAGGATTGGATCGTCATAGCTGTAGGCAATCGCGTGAGCGCCAGCTTGCAACAGGACGTCCGCGTGGCTCGCATCACAATGACCGCCGCCACAAAATCCGACGACTCTCATGCCGGCCGCAAGTCCGGCTGTGACTCCATTCACGCTGTCTTCGAAGACCACGCAATTGGCGGGAGCGACGCCCAGCCTGTTCGCGGCAAAGAGAAAGAGGTCAGGGAACGGCTTTCCTCGCGCAACCTGTTCACCCGAATAAATGTGCGGGTCGAAGTGGGTGTGCATGGATGTCATTCGAAGTTTCTTGTGAAGGAACTCCAGATTGGTGCTCGATGCCACGGCGAAGGGAACGGTTAGCGACGTGATATAGGGCAACGCGCCTGGAACAGCGCGAAGATTTTCCTCGATCTGCTGTTTGCAGTAGCTGCTAAGCTTCTTTTCGAAGTCCTCCGGAAAGCCGCCACTCAGCTCCGGAGTGTAGGTCTCGAACAACGTTCGGTAATAGACATCGGGCGATAGCCCCATGAACTTCTTGGCGTAGGCCTTGGGGTCGATCCTGAGCCCAAGCTCGGTCAGGAAGCGCACCTCCGCTTCCTGATAAATGGCCTCGCTATCGACGAGTACTCCGTCGCAATCGAAAATGATCGCCTTCATGGTGATCATCCTAATTGGGCCGCTTCTGCCTTTCCATTCACTTATGATTTCAGAATGTTACGCGAAGACCCTGGGGAGCCGACGACCTGAGCGTCCACTTCCCGCAACGCGGCTTTTGAGGCCGGACGCCCGAAGCGTCCGGCCCGAAAAACATCGTGATACTTACTAAGCGGCTTCGCGGTCGCTCTGCCCTTCGCTGTGCGGGGCTTCGGGCTGATCGAAGCGCATCGCAGACGGCACCCACCCCGACACCTTCTCGCGGCCCTCGCCGAGCGCGAACTGACGGAGCACCGAGCGGATCACCTTTGCCTTGCTGTCTTTGTGAGCGTCAGCCGCGTCTGCCCCGCCGACATCTTCCAGCATCGACAGAAGCGTCGTCTTCGACGTGATCAGATCGAGGAACGCATCGTCGCACGACCAGCGCTCCGTCATATCGATCTTCATCATCGTGCCAAGCGTTTCGACGAGGCCGGTCCCCGCTTCCAGCGTTTCGGCCATCGCGATGGCCATCAGCTTCATGACATCAGGGTCCGGCATTTCGCAGAGTCTTGCGAAGATTTCTGCGGCGGAGGCTCCACCCCAAGAGCCGTCAACGAGCGTAGCGGGGCGGTCTTCTTCGTCGAAGCCGAGAAGGTCCATTCCCTCCTTTCGCGATGCCTCAAACCCTTCCCGCGATACCGAGCGCTCAACACTTGATGCAGTCTCGGGCTTGTCGGCGCGGCCATTCTCGGTGCGGATGCTCCATAGATGGGAGCGTCCGATCATGTGCGCCGTGGTCAGCCGGAGCGCGATGCCTTGATGCCGTACCAGAGCGTCCTGCACTCCAGCGTGCTTGTGCAGGTTGCAGTAGTTTTCAGCGGCCTTGGTGAACTCCGATTTCAGGGCCGGTGTTTTGGTTTCTTGGCTAACCTTCGCCTTGGCTTCCTTCGCACGAAGTTCCTTTTCTGGAAGATAGCCTTCATGAAAGGCGACCTCGCCCGAATGGGTGATCGCGACATAGACGCGGCCCCCATTCTTCCTGGAGGTTTTGCGGTACTCGTATTCCGGCCAGTGGTTGGATGGATCGAGTACGACTACGTCAGACCAGCCAGCCGTGATGTAGGCTTCCGACTTCGCCGCGATTTCTGCGTTCTGCAGTGCCCAGAAAGCCGAGGCATCGGCAAAGTAGCTGTCCTCACCAAAGAGATCGGTGACGATTACGCCCTTGTAGCCCGAGACATCGAACAGCGCGACGGAGGTGCTGATCTGCGCTCCGCCCAGAAGCCACAGGCGGAGCTGGCGGCCGATGGGGGCATGGTCTGCCGGATCGCGGAAGCGTTTGAGCCAGGCCTTCTGCTGGCCCTTGGTGGCGAGCGTCAGGGCGCGCATCGTGTCGGACGTCAGAGCCTCGTCTTCATAGAGTTTGAGGATGCGGGTGTCGAGATTGGCGATGGCGAGACGCTGTTTCACCAGCCGCTCCGTCACCCCGAAATGCGCCGCGATATCTTCAACGGTGCGCTCTTTCGCCCGAAGCGCGGCGAAGGCCGCATACTGATCAAGCTCCGACATCGGAAGGCGCTGGATGTTCTCGGCGAGGGATGCCTCGATGGCCCTTGCATCGTCGCCGTCTTCGAGGATCGCGCATGGCACGGGCTCGGCTTCGCCCTCTGCGGCAAGCTTGGTCAGCGCGGCGAGTCTCCTCTGTCCAGCGATGACTTCGAAGCCTGATGCGGTGACGCGCACGAGGAGCGGTTGCAGTACGCCGAGATTGCGAATGCTGGCGGTCAGCTCGTCCAGCGACCCCAGCCCCGACTTCCTGACATTGAGGTCCGATGGTTTGAGGTCTGATAGTGCGATGTGTGTGAGTTTCATTTTCGTGGCCTTTCGTTTGGGTTGAACATGCGAAGCCCTTTTGCCGCGCATGAACCCTTGGCCAGCGCCGAGCGTCCTTCTGAGCCGCGCGCTCTTCGCGCGGCAGGACGGTTGGGCCGTAAGGAAAAGGCTCCAAAGCTTCACCGCCACAGCGGTCCGCGCAGCGGAGTCCGACAACACGGGAGGCCGCCCTTCGCGGCCGAATGGAGCGGGCGGGCCGGAGCTCGGGCTATTGGTCTAAGCCTTTGACGTCGGCATAAGCTGGACGAATGGGGTTCCAGCGCGGGGTATCCCCGTGCTGATCAATAGAACCGGCGGGGCAGCGCCCCGCTCCATCCAACTTCCTGCCCCGATCGTTACCCGTATGGGCCGAGACTATCGGCTCGGCACAGCTTGGCGAGGAATGAGCCTAGCGGCGTAGAGCAGGACCAGGCCCTATGATGTCTGATGAAGTCACCGCGGGCCCGGCGCGCACTTTTACCGGATGCGGATTTTGTCAACTGCGGCTGGACATTTTCGGCTCGCGTCAAAGTGCCCGCCCTTCTGTCAGGATACCGGTGCAATCGATCCAAGCGCTTTCCTGACCGCTTCCGCCGCGGCTGTGCGGACTGCAGTGTCCGCACGTATCTTGTCCCGGAGGACCCGTCCGATCTCGAGCTGCACGCCGCCTGATCTGGCGCGGTTGCAGATATTGGAAGGGTCACGCGCGGCGTAGGGACCGCTGGTCACGATACGGGATAGAAATCCTGCCTCCAGCAGGGATGCATTGACGAGATCGCGAAGCGCATCATCCAGCCCGCCGACTTCGATCTCCTCATCCTCCGCTGCGAGACCATGAATGCCGACGGCATGCGTCGCGGCGCCGGCCAATACCATCGCACGCGGCTCGTCAAAATTGGTCGACGTGACATGGAGGGTCCGATTGCCCTTAGGCTTTGTCCCTTCGAAGAGGTAGAGCGCATAGTCACTGCCGGCGACGGCGCGGGCAAGCTCGCTCGTCCCCGGCTCTATTTTGCCGCCGTGCGGCGCGAGAATGAGGATGTCGTCCCTCGCGCCATGCAGGCAGGTGATGATGAAGTCAGCCCCTTCCGTCTCGCTGAGAGCGAGATCGCCAAAGCTGGAATAGGTATCTTTGTCTGCCACCGGCTGCCTCTCCTCGGAAGACAGTCTAGCACGGCCAATGTTCTGGGCCAGCGAACCTGCTCTGCGCCCGCATCACGGCCTCCGCTCGTTGAGCCACTTGGCGGCTTCGCTCGCCTTTGAGGCGGCGGTGAAGATGGCCTTCTTGTCGGACTTCAGAACGCGGAGCCAGTTGGCGATATACTGCGCGTGATCGCGCCTCGTCTCCGGCGTGATTTTCAGATCGCTGCAGAGGAAGGCGGCGCCGAGCTCGGCGACCAGCTCTTCCATCGCGTAGCTTTCAGAGCCGAAGCGTCCCGAGAGATCGCGATCTAGGCGTGTCTTTGCTCCTGACCAGTGCACCAGTTCATGGCAGAGCGTTGCGTAGAAGCTCTCAGCCGCACTGATCGTTTCGGTGCCGGTGAAGCGCCGGCGTTCGGGCATGTGGATTTCATCGAGGGATGGAATGAAACAGGCTCGCTCCCCCTCTTCCTTGATCTTCGCACCCGTCGCACGGGCGAACTCTTCGGCCTGGGTGATCGGATCGAATACGGGACCCGCAGGAAGCTCAGCGTCTGTTTCAGGCACGAAGCCTTCTACCTGGCTTGCATTGAATACGTGACTGGCTTTGGCGATCAGCCGCTCGTGGGCAGCCTGATCATGATCATGATCATGATCACCATCATCACCACCATCATCATCGCGATAGGTCACCTGTTTGTAGAAGACAACGAGCGAGGATTTCTCGCCGCGCTTCACCTGTGCGCGCCTCGCGCCTGCCACTGGCGGTACGTGCCCCACAGGTTCGAGGGGTAGTCGTGTGCGAGAGCCGAGACCCAGAGCGAGAGGATGTTGACGCCGTTATAGGGATTGCCGGAGGCGATGTTGGCTGGGCGGGCGACACTGCCGCCGTGTGATCTGGTCCAGGGGAGTTTGAAGTCCCCAGCGCTCTCGATGGCGTCTACGATGCGGTTTGTGATCTCCTGATGGATGTCGAATTTTGTGGTGGTCATGATCGTCTCCTCTTGGTTGCCAGGACCCGCGAGAAGCCGCGGCCTGATGGCATTCGAAGAGGCGGACGGACGGAGGGCCCGCACCCCGAAGGGGCGTGCAAAGCGAAAGACGGCAAAGCCGTTGCGGGCAGGACGGATCTTCCGCCAGAAGGCCCATCAAAGAAGGACGAGGCCTCTCGCCGGAGACAGCCGGGGAGGAAAGATCAGCTGCCGCGCATTTTGGCGGCTCCAGCGGTAAGCCGCAGCGGATGCCTGCAGTGATGGAAAACACCGCTTCTATACGCCATAGCGCATATCCAGAAGATATACGGCCTAGCGTATATCCATAACATATACTCTAAAGCGTATATTGACAGGATATACTCCGAAGCGTATATTCGTGGGTGTAGAGAGGTCGCACCATGAACAGCATAGCCCGCACGCCACCCAGATCGGCGCAACGATCAGACGCCAGCGTAAACTCAAAGAGCTGACGCAGACCCAGCTTGGCGAGAAAACCAAGCTGCGGCAGGCGACGATCTCGCAGCTCGAGAGCGGCGAAGGCGGCATTCAATTGAAGACGCTGACCGATGTGCTGGCGGCGCTCAATCTGGAGCTCGTCATTCAGGAACGATCCGCTTCGACGCGCGATATCGAGGACCTGTTCTAGATGGTGCGCATCAAGAAAATCCGCCGCTGAGAGTTCTGCTCAACGGCCGCGATGTCGGCCTGCTCAGCCGCGCGTCGAGCGGCGCCATCGACTTTCAGTACGCGAAAGACTGGCTCGATTGGGAAAACGCCATTCCGGTATCGCTCTCCCTCCCCTGCGCGAGGACCGCTATATCGGCGCACCGGTGCTCGCCGTATTCGAGAACCTTCTGCCGGACAACAAAGCGATCCGCGACCGCGTCGCGGCGCGTAAAAGCTTCCGGTACCGATGCCTTCAGCCTTCTCAGCAAGATCGGCAATGACTGCGTCGGCGCATTGCAGTTCCTCGTCCATGATGCCGACCCCGGCAAGGCCGGCGGCATAGTCGGCCATCCGATCAGCGACGAGGACGTTGCGCGCAAGATCAAGGACCTCAAAGCCGATCCGCTCGGCATGGACGACGATGAAGACTTCCGGATTTCAATTGCGGGCGCGCAGGAGAAAACGGCTCTGCTCTATCAGGACGGCAAGTGGTTCACTCCGATCGGCACGACGGCCACAACGCACATACTGAAACCCCAGATCGGCCAGATCCCCGGCGGCATCGACCTCAGCAACAGCGTCGAGAACGAGTATCTGTGCCTCAAGCTCTGCGCGGCCTTCGGACTCGATGTCGCCAATGCCGAGATTATCGACTTTGCCGGCACGAAGGTGCTGGCCGTCGAGCGCTTCGACCGCATCAGGACGCGTGACGGACGTCTCCTGCGAAAGCCGCAGGAGGATATGTGCCAGGCACTCTCGGTGCCGCCGAACCTCAAATACCAATCCGATGGCGGGCCCGACAATCAGGCGATCATGCAGCTGCTCAAAGGAAGCGACACACCCGAGAAGGACCAGGCCGCATACCTCAAGGCGCAGATTGTTTTCTGGCTGCTCGGCGCGACTGATGGGCACGCCAAGAATTTCAGCGTGTTCCTGACGCCCGGCCAGCGCTTCAGCATGACCCCGCTTTACGACATCCTGACCGCCCAGCCGAGTGTCGATGCCGGCCAGGTTTCCGAGAAAAAATTCAAACTCGCCATGTCGGCGGGCGACAACAACCACTACCGCATCGGCGACATCACGCCCCGCCACTTCACCCAGACAGCGGACCGCTGCAGTTTCGACCGCGGCATCGTCGCCGCCGAACTGGAGCAGCTTCTGGACACGGCACGAGCACAGGCAGAACGCACGATTGAAGGGTCAGCCCACCCTCTCCCCGGCGAGCTGGCCGCCTCCATCCTGTCCGGCATCGACGCGCGGCTGCGCGCCATCGAACTGTGGAAAAAGGCTGAGGCGAACAGCTAGAGCCTCCCAGGAATCGCGGGTGAGCTCTTAGCCATCGGGCGGCTCTTTGTCAGGTCGCTGAGGGCACCGTGCACGCGCTGCGCGGAGACGTCCGGATCAATGGCCGCAAGAACGCCTTGATCGAGGAAAGTCAGTCCGGCGTTACCCCATGCCCGGCTGCCCGGTTCAAAATTTCGATGAGAACCGCGCTCTGCCCCCTCTGTAGGAAGCTTCGCCGGCATCTGTTGAGCAATCCGCAGCACGCCCATATCCTTTTCGCTCAGGAATTTGAGTCGCATCCCTTCCTGCATGATACGGGTCCACTCCCGAGCACCGACTTCAAGCACCTTCATCTGCTGACTGATGCCGTCATCGACCTTCTGGACCTTCTTGGCCTGTTTCTTTTCCTGCTTCGCTTCTTCGAGGGTGACAAGCTCGTCAAGGAACTCCTGAGGAAGCTCGATCCCGCCGATGCCGGACAAGATTCTTGTCCAGCATGCGTCCTTCTTGGCCCACTCCGAGATGTTTGAGATGCCAGGAGGAGGTGACGTCAGATCGTCGTTCACGAATTTCGAGAAGACCTCAACGGCCCTTACCAGTCCGGGCGTAATTTCCTGGGCGTTCCAGACCGCTCCGTAATCAACAGACTAGATATTGCGGCGGCAGACTTCGCTCATCACAGCGATGGTGTAGGCGACAATGTTGGCCCTGTAGCCGCCATTGTACCAGGACTGTTCGGAGACAATCTTTTCAGTGCCCCGGAATATGATCGCACGGGCGATCGCACGACGGAAGAAGAGCTCGTTGAAGGCGTCCGCGGCGCTTTGCGAGGCGGACCACTCCTTGCCGATACGCTTGGCAAACTGGCCGAAGTTTTTCTGCGCGCCCTGGTTCACCCATTTGGGGTGATCGTCCCATACGTTTTCGAACTTGGCGAGATCGGTCTTCGCAAACATCTGATTCTTCGGATTTTCAGCCCGAAGCGCCGCTGGTCAGCGGGCGTCAACTTGGCCTGCGCATCCGCATACTGACCGCGGGCGCGCTCGTAGTACCATTTGGTCTCACGCTGAGCGCCCTGCTGGGACGGCGCCCATATCCTGCGTGAAAATTCCTCCATGCGGATATGGAACAGATGGTTGGAGAAGAAGTCAGCTGCATTCACGCGGTTCTGCGTGTTTGCGTACTCGGAAATCCGCGGGACGACAGCTTCGCTCTGGACACTGTCAATCACGGAGAGCTTCATCTGAACAAAGATGCGCTTCAGCCCGGCCTTGTCGCGGCGTCGTGTATGAAAGAGAGAGGCGGTCGTCTGGCCTCCGTTTACGATCTGCAGGTCCTTGATGCGCACTATCTCAAGGCCGTTTCGTCCTGCTTCGACGGCGACCTCCTGTGCTGTTGCTGTGATGCCGTTGTTGTAGGCAAAGAACATGTGAGGTTCATTGAGGATCGTGGCTTTGGTCCCCTGATTGACCTTCGCGCGGGCCTGAAGAAAGCTGCGGACGTTCTGCTCGAGGAGGCGCCCCCGTACCTTCCATAGAGGTTGGCCAGGATGTCGGCCGGCATGACGACAAGATATGACGGGAAGGTATCGTCTCCGAGGTGTGCAGGTAGGCAGGCAATTCCTGTCCCGAACATCTGCTTCAGATCGATATCCAGCGCTTCCTTGTGGCCCCGCGACGTTCGCTGGCGCTGGAGGCGCGAAATGTCCCACACATGAAATGAGGTCGGAATGCCTGCCGTCACAGAGTCGTCGAGCACCTGGATTCGATCGCTTACGCCCCGCTGCGACACGAGATAGAGATTCAGCTGGCGTATCAGGCCCTTTCGGTCGGCGATCTGGCGCGCCAGGCCGTATTCGGGGGCTGTCGGCTCAAGTTCAGCGTGCAGACCTTTTGTGAGGCTGGCTTCGAAAAATCCGATCACGCGTTTGAAAGCTGCATCAACTTCAGTTCTGGTGAGAGATTCCAGCTCAGCGCGGCACTCGAAATCCGCCACAAAGAGATCGAGGTTGCCCTCGTCATCGAACCAGTAGCCATCGACACGCATGCCGCGCTGAGCGCGGAAATGGCAGAATTCAAATCCTTCGACAAAACCCGTATCGATCAGCTCGCGCGAAACCGCATCCATGAACTCGCTGAGCTGGAAAGAGCCGTTTGCTTCTGCGCCTGCGAGCAGCTCCTGGCGAAAATCGTGAAAAAATTCCTCAAGTGACTGATCCATCAAACCCCCTCAAAAATTACCTCGCGTGTACACCTGAACGGCTCGATGGCCTCAAGCTCGACATCGTAGGACACCCTTGCAAGTCCTGAGGGCAGGAGCGAGCGCACGAGCCTTGGAAAACCTTCCTCAACAAAGTACGTCCTGACCTCGCCTTCCATAAAGCGCGGCTCGTTGTAATCGACGACCGGCGCGTAGCCGGCAGCCGAAAGCTTGCGCTGAAACTCCTCAATCGCTTCAGCTTCGGGAAGCGCATTCTCAATCGATGAAACCAGGGCATTCAGCGAAAGCGCCGCCGGGTCTTCGGGAGCATCCAGCAGACGAAGAGCCGTGAGGTAGAGCCGGCCCATCGGGAATTCGAGCTGGTCTTCGGATGATATCCGCACCGCATTGCGCTCCCGCCCGGTGAGAGACTTCACCTCCAGCGCTGTGTCGCCGAACACGAAATCCTGCTTGATACGGTCGGCGCCGGTCCACGCATCAACGGCGTGCCGGTGGGTGAGATGCGAAGAATAGAGATCGCGCAGCACAAGGAGCTCTGCAAACAGCCCCCGGACCTGTTCGGGAGTGAGGAGACCTCCTCGCCTGCCGGCCATGAAGGCCTTCCATCTTTTCAGATGTCTTAGGGCGACGGCGAGCCCGACGGAAGGCTCCGTAACGGGCGCCAGTGCTTCAACAAGTGTCCGGCACAGGCTGTAGAAAAGATCGGAATCTTCGCGCTGGAGAAGCGACAGGACGAGATTCTGCATCCCCGGCTTGTCGCCGCTTCGAAGATCGACCCCGATCCCCCGTATCACCAGCGGTTCACGGTTGAATTCAGAGGAGTGATCACCCGCGAGGTCGATGACGAGCAGGAGATGTGCCTGACTGTCTTTCCCCCAGTAGATGGGGATTCCCTGCTGTGAGGCGACCAGGCGGACATTATAGTCCTTGGCGGGCAGGGCGATGTCATCCCAGGGAAGCTTATTCGTCAAAATCTTCCTCATCGTCTGCCGTTGTCGGACGGGCCCTGCATGGTGTTCATCCAGACACGGTTAGCCACAATCGTAACTGTCTGAGTGTACTGCCCTTCCGGGAAACTGATGCCGAATGCGGGCACACGGGCGCCTGCCTCATCGGGGATGGCAAGGATGTGAAGCATGAGGAGCGGCTTGTTACGCACCGCTCTGTAGTGACGGTCGGATGGTTTCTTGCCGTCCTGAGCGGCCATGTTCACGGCCTCCTGCTGCTGCTCCACAGACAGACCATGCTTTTCATCGCCGCGGCTCGCGACGCGGTCCTTCGCTGCGCCAGGCGTCGCCTTCTGAATCCGCGTTTCTGACCTGAAACCCCAGCGTGTGCGAAGACTCGTCCTGCCCGTTGGCGGCAACAGAAATCAGCACGACATCGACCGCGGGATGATCGCGCTCAATCAGATGAAGGTAGTCAACAACGCTTGATCTCTTCGCGGCAAAGCTTGCGTGCATCTGGAAGCGATTGAGGAACTCTTCAATCTGTGCAGAGGGCACGTCGCGGAACATCCAGCCCTTGTCGGTGGTCTCGGGGATCATGCCGCCGAACCCATCGCGCCATACTTCGCGGATGAGCTCTTCGTTCGCCTGATTGATCCCGGCATCCTGAGGTAGACGATAACTTTCCGTCAGTGTCCCGCTGAAGTTCTGGCGCACCGTCACTTCTTCGCCGGATCGCATTTTGTTGGCCGCAGTAATCAGCAGGCTGTCCGGGTGCGAGCGGACATAGAGGCCGAAGTCACGGGGGCTGAGCTTATCGCGACGCATCCGGACGATCTGCTGCCGAAGGTCGTCTGAGGCCTGAGCGATGTGGGCATACCAGTCGATGGAGGCCGGAGCCAGATGAACCCGGCAAAGGTCTTCGTAGCCCGGCCGGTATCCGAACCAGCGGCCCATCTGCATCAGCGTGTCGTACATCGCTGTGTTTCGGTACATGTAGCTGACGGTCAGGCCTTCGATGGTCAGACCGCGCGAGAGGCTCAGCCCGCCGACAGCAATCGCCGTCAGACCCACACCCTCGCGCTCGTAGCGTCTGTAGTCGAGCGGCTCATCAGATTTGCTGTTCACGACGAACAGTCTCAGATGCTCAAAGACTCCCCAGAGCGCGGCCTTCACCTGCTCCCAGGATACGCCGTTGTTGCTGTACTGCGCCTCATAGGTCCTGCGCAGTGCCTGCATGTACTGATTGCCGGCAGAAGCCGACTCCGGCATCGCGTAATTGGCTTTAACGGCATCACTCAGCTTCCTGACATGCTCACTCAGAAAGTCCCGGACGGTCCTTTGAACGGCCACAAAACGCGAGACGTTCACAAGCATGGAGGCATGCTTGTTGGTTTGCCCGCGTATGTTGCGTATCTGGCGCGCTACAATGAGCGATTGACGGCCTCACCTTATAGGCTCGGCGGCAGATCAGCGATCGCCCCTCGCGCTTATGCGTCAGCGGAAGATAGTCTTCTGCATCCACGATGGGCTGGAGGATTTCTGAACTCGTCGCATCGTTCAGGAACACCTTCTCCGGCACAAAATACGTCGTAGGGGCATCCAGGGCATAAATGAAATCCCTCGGGAACAGCTCCTCGCGCACGTCTTCATCGTAGGAATCCGGATTGATGAATATGTTGGCGAACGGCGTTGCCGTGTAGCCGACATAGCAGCGCTTCGAAAAGAGACTCAGAATCTTCCTGAGCAGCGCGTTGGTCTTTGTCGGATCGAGATCGGGCTTGTTTGTGTTGATCGACTGAACCGCCCCGGGTTTGCCGGAGGCCATTTGGTTTGAGTTACGCTGCCATGGCCGGCGTTTCGAGCATGGCGTAGTAGCGTTCCTCGGCTTCGGCCGGCGGGATGTTGCCGATGGGCTCCAGCAGCCGGCGATTGTTGAACCAGTCGACCCATTCCAGCGTGGCGAACTGACGGCTCTCGAACGAGCGCCATGGTCCGCGTCGATGGATCACCTCGGCCTTGTAGAGACCGTTGATGGTTTCGGCGAGAGCGTTGTCATAGCTGTCGCCGACGCTGCCCACCGAGGGCTCGACCCCGGCCTGCGCCAGGCGCTCGGTGTAGCGGATGCTGACGTATTGAGAACCTCTGTCCGAGTGATGCACCAGGCCACCCCGATGAACAGGCCGCCGCTCATGCAGGGCCTGCTCGAGAGCATCGAGGACGAAGCTTGCGTGCGCTGTCCGGCTCACCCGCCAGCCGACGATCCGGCGGGCATAGGCGCGTCGATGACGAAG
>JADJPS010000019.1 GCA_016713105.1 Devosia sp.
GAAATCACATCGGGCAGGAACGAGCGGCCGTGCTCGCGCAGGAAGGCCTCGAAGGCGACCATGGCGGGGCTGGGCGTGCGGTCCGCTCGCGACACGGAGAACCAGTTGCGGATGACGGGCATTTTCGCGACGCCGAGGATGGCGAGCCGGCCGATCCCGATCTCCTGGGCGATGGCGTGGGCGGAAATGAGCGCCACCCCAGCCCAGCCATGACCGCCTGCTTGATGGTTTCGTCTTCGACCCCAGTTCGACGCCGATGTTCTCGATGCGGCCGGGGATCTCGGAGAGGAAGATGTCGAGTGCCGTGCGAGCAGCCGGAGCCACGCCTGCGGACGAGGAAGTTCTCCTCCGCGATCTGCTGCTTGAGATCCCGGCATGGCCGACGAGGGGTGACCGGTCGGGGGCGATGATCACGAACGGATGCTCGCCGATCTGGGTGGCGCGGACCGGGAATTCCCGTGGCGGGCGCCCCATCAGGGCAACATCGATCCGTGGGGCTCCCAGGCTGGCGATCGTCTCGTCGCGGTTCCCTACCCACAGGTTGATCTCGAGTTCCTTAGGCAGGTGTACGAAGTTGCCGCCATGATGGCTGGGGCGAAGTACTTGGCCGTCGAGACCAACTCCTTTCGAGCCGGAGCCCGCCGCGCCGTCCGCCCCGGATGGCCGAGATCTCCGTCGCCGAGACGCCGGAGCGTCTCGTCGATCTCCAGCGCGGCTTCGATCACGGCGGAACCTGCGGCAGTGGGACGAGTCCCTCTCGCGTGCATTCGAACAGGGTGTCCCGGCTACCCGTTCGGCTTCCGGGATCTGCAGAGATACCGTCGCTGGTTGGGTGATGCCCAACTCCTGGCATTGTTGACGATCCCGCCGGCCTTGTGAACGGCGAGGACGGCGGAGAGCTGGCGAAGTGAGATACCTTTCATCAGCGATATATTTGAATTTCTTATAGATAGCGTAAAGTCATTAAACTTTACTTATCCGGCCTCCTGGTTAGCTCGATCCCAGGCGCCAGCAAGGCGACCGGGGTTACATTGGCCAGGAGCGCTCACGCTTCTGACGGATTTTTTGGAGCACTTCCCCAACCTGTCGTCGCAGATGCCGCAGCGCGAAGCGGTGGCCGATGCGATCATCACCTGCCGCACAGCGCCGTTGCCGTCTCGCTCGAAATTGCGAGAGGAGCCTCAGCGAGGCGTTCCCGGACCATACGGGTGCGCATAACACGAACGGGGAACGACAGGCCGGCCTCGACCTCTACGCCGACGACCCGCTTCTCGAGGCCGCCGGTCGTGCGCCCGTTGCGATCTATGCATCCGAAGAACGCCCACACCCGGTCATCCTCGATCCGTCGGCTCCGCCGATCCTCGCGACCGATCCGCCTGACGGCTCATCGAACATCGACGTGAACGTGTCGATCGGGACGATCTTCTCGATGCTGTCGCCATGTCCGGCGATCCGGACCGCGACCCGCTTTCCTGCGTGCTGCAGCCCGGCAGCGCACAACTGGCGGCCGGCTCTTCATCTACGGCCCGCAACTGGCAGCGAAAAGGATGCTGACGCTGGGCGAGGGCACGCACCTGTTCACCCACGAAGGCGCGCCGCGCTTCGGGACGTTCAGTTTACACCAGAGCCGCGCCGCTGAAGGTCCCACATCGCAGCAATGGGAACCCGATCAACGCCTCGAACCGGCGACACTGGGACGATAGCCTGGCGGCACTGCGTCGACGATCGGCTGCGCGGCGCCGAGGGACCCAGGGCCGCGACGTTACAACATGCGCTGGATCGCCTCGCTCGTTGCCGAAACCTATCGGATCCTGGTCCGCGGGTGTGTGACTGTATCCGGGGACGGGCCGCAAGGGCTACTCCCAGTGGCGGCTGCGTCCTGGTCAACGAGGCCAACCCGATTTTGCCTTGCTCATCGAGCAGGCGGACGGTCTCGCTACCCAGACGCGAAAAAAAAAGCACCTGATCCTCTCGATGGTGCCGACCAGCTTGCATCAGATGACACTGTTGGTGATCGGCTCCTGCCCGAGGTGGCCCAGGTCGCGCAGTACCACCCTCAACCGTGAAACCCGTGGGCGACCGTTCTCCCCTGTTTGGGACCCGCGGGCCTGTTCCGTAACTGAGGTCAAGCGTTGCGTCCGGGACCAGCATCCCCGCAGAACATCATCTCGATCACCGGCTTCGTCGGGGCGCAGGCACCAGCCATCGGTCAAGCGCGCATCGTTCGAGGCGATCTTCCGGCGCGAGCATCAAGGCGTGCTTCATCGAGGGCGACGCCTTTCATCGCTACGACCGAGAGTCGATGAAGCGGAGTGAGTTGCCGAGGAAGAAACCCGCAGGCAACCGACACTCCCCACTTCAACCATTCGGCGAAGGCAACGAACCCCCCTGGCGATCTCGAATCGATCTTCGAGGAATTCGGCCGGAACGGCACCGGCGGACCCGGACCTACGTGCATGATGACGAGGAGGCGGCTGTGCTCGGGCGCCGCCAGGGTCGGTTCAGCGACTGGACGCGAGTTCCCCCTTCCGGACATGCTGTTCTATGAGGGATCTGCACGGCCGGCTGCGGGGTGACCGACAGGGTCGACTCCCGCCCGGCTTGCCGACCTGCCGATCGGCGTGGTGCCGGTCATGAACCCTCGAGGGATCCAGAAAGATCCATCGCGACAACGCGAGCCCGCGGGTACTTCGACGAGGCCGTCACGGACACCATCCTGCGCCGCATGCCCGACTACGTGCGGAACATCACGCCGCAGTTCTCGCTTGGCACCGACATCAACTTCAGCGCGTGCCGACCGTCGACACCTCCAACCCCTTCGTCGCCCGCTGGATCCCGACGCCGGATGAGTCGATGGTGGTCATCCGCTTCGCGCAGCGTCGCGCGCGGCATCGACTTTTCCCTTACCTGCTGTCGATGATCCACGACACCGTTCAGGTGTCGCGGGCCAATTCCATCGTCGTGCCGGGCAACAAGCTCGACTCTCGCGATGCAGTTGCTTCATCCTGACGCCGCTGATCCCCAGATCGTCGAACGAAGCGGCGCAACCTCATGAGCCCTCCCGAGCACCGGCTTCTCGATCTGCCGCATATGGGGCCGACCTGCACGGCAGGACCGTGCTGCTGCGGGCGGACCTCAATGTCGCTGTGGTCTGGGGTGCGAAGCCGCTTCCACCCGCATAAGCCCGCTGCGCCAGAGAGCGGTGCGGCTGCTGCGGCGCCAGGGGCCCCGCGTCGTCATTGCCGCACATCTCGACCGGCCGCACGGCGTCCCCAATCCGGTGCCGTCGCTGGCTCCCGTCGGTGTCGCCCGCTGGCGCAAGAACTGGGCCAGGAGGTCACCTTTCGTTCGCGACTGCGTCGGTGCAGTGGCGGAGGAGCGGATTCCGGTCGGCAGCGGACGGATCGGTCCTGCTGCTCGAGAAACTGCGCTTCCACCCTCGGGGAGGAGCCCTCAACGACCGGGCCTTCGCGCTGCTGCTGTCGTGCACGGCGATGTGTTCGCCAACGATGCCCCGCCCTGCTCGGCGCGGCGGCACGCCTCGGTCGCCACCCTGCCCCCGGTGACGCCGGCGCTGGCCGGTCCGCAACTCGTCGCGCGGGCTGCCGAACTGGGCGAGCAGGTACCGTGCTCCCGCCCGGCATCGCCGCCCTCGCCATCACGCAAACAGGAACACTGAGAGATCGCCTGACATGGCCGGCATCACCCTGAGGCAACTGCTCGAACGAAGTGCCGCCGAGCGCGGTTACGGCGTTCCCGCCTTGATATCAACAACAACATGGAGCAGGCTCAGCGCCATCCTCGAGGCGGCGCGCGAAGTCGATGCGCCGGTGATCCTGCAGGCCAGCCGGGGGCCTGCTCCTACGCCGGCGACATCATGCTCGGCCGCATCATCGATGCCCTCGAGGAGATCGGTCCTTGAGATCCCGCTGTGCATGCACCAGGACCACGGCAACAACGTCGCGACCCGCCCCAGCGCCTATCCAGCACCGGCTACACCTCGGTGATGGATGGACGGTTTCCTCCACGAGGACGGTTATACCCCGTCCGACCATGACTACAACAAGTCGCCACTACCGCCGATGTGCGCGGCTCGCGCACCTCGCCGGAGCCCCGGTCGAGGGCGAGATCGGCGTCCTTGGCAGCCTCGAGACCGGGGAAGGCGAGGTCGAGGACGGGCATGGCTTCGAGGGCAAGCTGCAGCGCCGCACATGCTGGTGACCGATCCCGAGGAGGCGGCACGCTTCGTCGCCGCCATCGCAGGTCGATGCGCTCGCCGTCGCCATCGGCACGAGCCAAACGGGGCCAACCAATTACCCGCGCGCCAAGCGGCGACGTGCGGTCGCCACGGATGTCATCGAGCGGCTGCACGAGCGGCTGCCGGACACCCAACCCCCGTCATGCACGGTTCCTCCTCGGTGCCCAAGGTAGAGCGGCAGGAGGTGTCAAGGCTCATGGCGGGCTGATGCGCGAGACCTGGGGCGTTCCCGTCGAGGGAGATCGTCCGCGGCATCCGCCACGGCGTGCGCAAGGTCAACATCGATAGCCGACCTCAGGCTGGACGCCACCGCGGCGATCCGCCGGGCAGCGGAGACCGATCCGTCCGAGTTCGATCCGCGCAAGTTCATGAAGCCGGTCATTGAGGCCATGCGGTCGGTCTGCAAGCAGCGTTCTTCGAGGCCTGCGGCACGGCCGGCAATGCCTCGCGCATCAAGGTCGCGCCGATGAGCGAGATGGGCTGGCGCTACGCGTCGGGGAGCCTGCGCCCTGCGCTGGCACCGCCCGCCGAGCCGCCTGACCCCAGTCGAAAGGAACACATCATGGACAGCCCAGCCGACCGAAATCCGGGGCAAGGAACGCCAGAAGTCCGGCGTGCCCGCTAAAATACGGCAACGCAGATGGGCTACCGGAACGCCGACTACGTGCCCGGACGTTACCGACCTCCTGGCGCTGTTCCGGATCACGCCGCAGGACGGTGTCGACCCCATCGAGGCCGCGGCAGCGGTTGCCGGAGAGAGCCGACCGCGACCTGGACGGTGGTCTGGACCGACCGGCTCACCGCCGCGGACCAGAACCGGGCGAAGGCCTAACGCGTCGAACCCGTTCCCAACACGCCCGGACAGTACTTTCTGTTACGTGGCCTACGACTCCCGATCCTGTTCGAGGAAGGTTCGATGGCCAACCCCACCGCCTGATCGTCGGCAACGTCAACTCGTTCAAGCCACTCCAGACCGCCCGGCTCGAGGATACGCGGCTGCCCGTCGCCCGCGTGAAGACCTACAAGGGGCCGCCGACCGGTATCGTCACGGAGCGCGAGCGGCTCGACAAGCGGCCGCCCACTCCTCGGGGCGACGACCTCGCTTCCAAGCTCGGGCTCTGATAAGAATTACGGTCGCGTCGTGTACGAGGGTCCCCAGGGTAGTCTGACTTCACGAAGGAGCGACGAGAACATCAACTCGCAGCCCTTCATGCACTGGCGCGACCGGTTCCTCTACTGCATGGACGCGGCCAACAACGCCCCGGCCGAAACCGGCGAGATCAAGGAGCACTCGAGCCTCAACAAACTCACCGCCGGCACGATGGAGTAGTCGTACCGGCGGGCCGAGCTCGCCAAGGAGACCGGCTCGGTCATCGTGATGACCGACCTGATCATCGGCCACCGCCCACCCAGTCGATCTCGGAATGGTGCCGGCAGAACGACATGATCCTGCACTCCCGCATCGCGCCGGGCATGGCACCTGGACGCGCCACAGAAGAACCACGGAGTCAGCTTCCGGGTGATCGCCAATGGATGCGGCTTGCCGGAGTCGACCACATCCATGCCGGCACCGCCGTCGGCATGCTCGAGGCGACCCGATGACGGTGTAGGCCACGACAAGGTCTGCCGCGAACTCCGGAAACGAGATCGACCCGCCGCGCGGGCTCGGTACTTCGAGCAGGACTGGGCCGATATCAAGAAGGTGATGCCGGTGGCATCGGGCGGCATCCAGTGCCGGCCAGATGATCAGTTGCTGTACCTGTTCGGCGACGACGTCGTCCTGCAGTTCGGCGGCGGCACGATCGGTCATCCGATGGGCATCCAGGCCGGCGCGACGGCCAACCCGGTGGCGCTGGAGGCGATGGTGCCAGCCCGGAACGAGGGCCGCGAGACTATCAATGAAGGCCCGAGATCCTCAGGGCCGCGGCCAGGTGGTGCAAGTCGGTCGAGGCCGCCCTCGATACCTGGGGAAACATCTCGTTCAACTATGAAGTGACTTGACGGACGTCGGACTACGTCCCGACGCCGGCGCTGAGCCATTGAGGAGCAACGGACATGCGCATCAGCCCAGGGAGTTTTCTCCTCTCCCGGACCTTCCCGACGATCAGATTGCCGCTCAGGTCGAGTATTGCCTGAGGAAACGACTGGGCCATCGGCATCGAGCACACCTCCGATCCGCATCCGCGCAACGTGCTGTGGGACATGTGGGGCAACCCGATGCTCGATCTGTGCGATGCGGCCGGCGTGATGATGGAAGCCGAAGGATTGCCGGGGCAAGGCCTTCCCCGACTACCACATCCGGATCAACGCCTTCGACCTGGACCCGCGGCTTCGAGATTTCCCGGTGCGGCTGAGCTTCATCGTCAACCGGCCGCAGATCGAGCCGACATTCCGCCTGACCTGCACCGAGGTCCGCGGCCGCACCGTCAGCGTCATTGATGACCACCGAGTATGACCGAGCTGCAGGGGAGGATAGCGGCGCCGTGCCGGTCGCGATCGACCGCAGGCGGAGTATCGCACCCGGGCGTTGCCGAGGCGCTTGCCGAACCTGGACCGCGAACTGGTCGGACTCAGGCCGGTCAAGCGAGATACGCATCCGCGAGACATCGGCCTTGCTGCTCGTCGATCGGGCCCGCCGGCAACTGGGCCTCCCTCAGCAGCCGGACGCCGACGATGCCAAAAATACATGGAGCTTCACCGGCAATCCGGGGACCGGCAAGACCACCGTGGCCATGCGCATGGCCGACCCGCTGTTCCGGCTGGGCTATGTGCGCAGAGAGCACCTCCTGGTCTCGGTCACCCGAGACGACCTCGTCGGCCAGTATATCGGGCACACGGCGCCCAAGACCAAGGAAGGCTGGAAGAAGGCGATGGGCGGCGTGCTGTTCATCGATGAGGCCTACTACCTCTATCGTCCCGACAACGAGCGCGACTACGGGCAGGAGGCGACTGAGATCCTGCTGTAGGTGATAGGAGAACCAGCGGGACGACCTGGTGGTGATCCTCGCCGGCTATGCCGACCGGATGGAGCGCTTCTACCCAGTCCAACCCGGGCTTTTCGCTCCCGCATCGCCCACTACATCGACTTTCCCGACCATACCGACGACGAATCGCTGGCGATCGCGCAATCCATGCTCGACGAGCAGGGCTATCGCTTCGACGAGGCGGGGCGGGCGAGATGATGGAGCACGTCGAGAAGCGGCGGGCCCAGCCGCATTTCCGCCAATGCCCGCTCCATCCGCAACGCCATCGACCGGGCCCGCCTCAGGCAGGCCAACCGGCTGTCCGAGGCAAGTTTCGGGACCCGTCGGGGTCGAGGCGCTTTGGGACCATCACCAATCTCGACATCCGCGCGAGCAGAGAGCACGCCGCGGTCGGCACTGCAGGAGAGCCGCCATGAACGAACTTATTAAGATCGTCATCGCCCCCGTCGATCCGGTCCGCCTGATTTTCGCGCGGCTGTGGAGGAAGTCGACGCGGTTCTCGCCGCGGGGCCGACTGGGTCCATCTCGAGCTTGGATGGTCACTTGTCGCCTAACATCACCTTCGGGCCGGCGGTGTACATGAGCTGCGCGGGCGCACCGGGGCGACCTTGACCGCCACCTGATGATCGTGCCGGTCGATGCCTATCTGACGCCTTCGCCGAGGCCGAAACATGCGAGATCATCACCGTTTATGCCGATGCAACGACGCATCTCGACCGGTCGCTACAGCGCATTCCGGTACTGGGGAAGCGTGCGGGAGTTGCGCCTGAATCCCGCGACGCCGGAATGCGTTGCTCGCCTAGGTGCGTTTCGATCGGGTGGATCTGGTGCTGGTGATGACCCGTCAACCCCGGCTTCGGGGCAGGCCTTCGTTCCCGCCACGCCCGACAAGACCAGTCGAATCAAGGCGATGGTTGGGGAGCGCCCGATCCGGACCGAGGTCGATGGCGGCATCTCGGCGGCCACTGCGGGCCAGTTGTCGCCGCGGCGGGCGCCGAGATGTGCTGGTGGCCGGATCCGCCGTGTTCGGCGCGGCTGCGAGGGGTATGCGGGGCGCATCGATGCCATCTGCACTGCTGCCGGCAGGAGGCCGTAGCGGAGGCAGACATGGATTTCGGAGGATTTCGTCCTGACCACACGCAGCACTTCCCGCGACCGCCGGCCCGGCGCTCCTGCCCGGGCGGTCCTTTCGACCTCGACGGCACTCTGATCGACCCGTGCCCGATATCGCCCTCGCCGTGGCGGAATCCGCTCGACCTCTCAGGCCTCGCGCCGTTCGGCGAGTGACAGCGTTCGCGCCATGGTCGGCGACGGCGTCGGCCCGCTGGTGTCGCGGGCCTTCGCGGCACACGGCATCGAGCTGTCGCCCACCGAGCACGAGCGGCAGATCGGGCGGATGCGCGAGGATCTATCCGCGCCATCTCACCGGCCGGACCACGCTGATGCCGCATGCGCGCGAGGCGCTCGCCGGCCTCAGGCAGCGCGACGTAGGTGTGCCGCTGGCGCTCGTCACCAACAAGCTGCAGTCGGCGGCCAATGTCGTCCCTCGATCATTTCCTGGCCTCGCCGAGAGCTTTCAGCGCCGTCGCCATGGGCGACCAGGCGCCCCGGCGGCCTCTCGCCGCCAAGCCGGCGCCGGAGATGCTGCAGTTCACCCTCAGCCGGCTCAGGCCCCAGCCCGGCGAGGCGATCATGGTAGAGGACAGCGCGGCCGACATCGAGGCGGCGCGGGCGGCGGGCGTCTTTCGGTGGCGCTGCGCAACGGGCTATTCCGGTAGCGTGCCGCTCGGTGATCTTCGTGCCGGACGTCATCATCGAGGGCCTGATGAACTCGACGCCGCCATCGACCTGAGGCGCCTTGGCTAGGCTCGCGGCGCTCATCTTCGACCCTCGACGGTACCCCGGCTTGAAACTGAGGAGCTGCATCGGCTCGCGTTCAACGGCGCCTTTGCTGGAGGCGGGTCTCAACCTGCGCTGGGGAACCTTCGGTCCAGGTTCGCCGTTTGATCGTCACCGGCGGCAAGCGCCGGATCGTCCATTTTTTCGAGCAGGGCCGGCCTGCCGGATCCCCCCGATGAGCTGGCATCGGCCCCCCCATTCGGCCAAGAACCGGCACTACGGCGAACTAGTGGCGCGGGGCGGCCGTGCACCGGCCGGGGTCTCGACTCCTGCTCGGGCGGGCACGGGCGAAGGGGCTTCGCCTCGCCATCGCCACCACCACCAGCCGGGTCAACCTCGACGCGTTGCTGGCGGCCCCGCCGATGCCCGCCTTTGACGTCCTGGTCTCGGCAACGACGTCTCCGGAGCTGAAGCCCCACCCCCGCCGCTCATCTCGTCGCGCTCGAGCGGCTCGGCCTCGCGCCGGCGGAGGCGCCGGCATTCGAGGACCCTGAGAATGGTCTGCGGGCCGCCGTCGCCGCCGGGCTGCACCATCGTCACCCCGCCGCCTACCGTGGGCGGCGACTTCCGCGCCGCCACCGAGGTGCGGGAGAACCTCACGGCGTTCGACCTCGGGCGCTGGGACTGATCCGTCGCCGCGCCGCCGCTCCCCGGCCTCGGCGTCCGTCACGCGGGCTCGCCCGGCCAGTCGCGGCGCAGGAGTCGAAGTCGCAGCCGGAGGTGGCGTTGCCGACATGGCGGCCGTAGAGCCACTTGTACCCGCGCTGGCTGCCGGCCTTGTCGGCGGGCAGGTTCGCACGGCGCACGGCCAGCTCCTGCTCCGAGACCAGCAGCTCCGATGCTCTTCCGCGATGCCGACAGCCGGATCCGGTCGCCGGTCAGCACCAGCGCCAGCGGCCCGCCATCGGCCGCTTCCGGGGTGACGTGGAGGACGACGGTGCCGAAGGCCGTGCCGCTCATCCGGGCATCGGAAATGCGCACCATATCCTTGATGCCCTGGCGGGCGAGCTTTTTCGGGATCGGCAGGTAGCCTTCGGGCATCCCGGCCGGGCTCTTCGGTCCGGCATGCTGCAGCACCAGCACGTCGTCGGCGGTGACGTCGAGATCGGGTCGTCGATCCGGGCCGCGGAGGTCTTTGAGCGAGGGGAAGACCACGGCGCGACCTCGTGTTCGAGCAGTCCTGGCGTTGCCGCCCGCCCGCTTCAGGATGACGCCGCCCGGCGCGAGGTTGCCATGGGCGCGATCAGGCTCCCCCACCGGCTCGACCGGGTCGTTCGGCGGACGGATGAAGCGGGTATCGATCGATCGGGCAGGGGCCGGGCCAGCCGTTCCCTGCAGGGTCTATCCGGTGACGTCGCGGGTCTCGAGGTTCAGCTTATCGGCAATGCCGCGCAGCACGGCATCGAGGCCGCCGGCGGTGTTGAAGTCCTCCATGTAGCCGTCGCCCACGGGCTTCAGGTTCACCAGCACCGGGGTCTCGTCCGACAGCCGGCTGAAGGCGTCGAGATCGATGTCGACGCCGACCCGCCCGGCGATGGCGGCGAGGTGGACGATGGCATTGGTCGAACCGGAGGACGGCGAGCAGGACCCGCAGGGCATTCTCGATCGCGGCGGGCGTCATCAAGGTGTCGGGCGTGCGGTCGGTGCCGACGAGGCTTCGCGGCAAGCGCCCGGTCTCCTCGGCGGCGCGCAGGCGGTCGGCGTGGACGGAGGGGATGGCGGAGCTGTTGGGCAGCATCATGCCGAGCGTATCGGCGATCAGCGCCATGGTGCTCGCCGTCCCCATCACCGCGCAGGTGCCCGAGGTGACCGCCAGCCGCCCCTCGACCTGGTTGATCTCGGCCTCGTCGACGTCGCCGCCCCGATAGCAGGCCCAGAAGCGCCGGCAGTCGGTGCAGGCGCCGAGCCGCTCGCCGCGATGCCGGCCGGTCATCATCGGACCGGACACCAGCAGCACGGCGGGCTTGCCGGCAGAGGCGGCGCCCATCAGCAGGGCGGGACGGTCTTGTCGCAGCCGCCCATCAGCACCACCGAGTCCATCGGCTGGGCGCGGATCATCTCCTCGACATCCATTGCCATCAGGTTGCGGAAATTCATGCTGGTGGGGCTGAGGAAGACTTCGCCGAGCGAGATGACCGGGAACACCACCGGCAGCGCACCGGAAGCGAGGACGCCGCGCTTCACCGCCTCCAGCATCTGCGGAAAGTCGCGATGGCAGTTGTTGAAGCCGCTCTTCGGTGTAGCAGATGCCCACGATCGGCTTGTCGAGCGCGGCGTCGGTGTAGCCCATCGACTTGGCGAAACGAGCGGCGCAGGTAGCGGGCGAAATCGAGTATCGCGTAAGTTGGTGAGGCCGCCGGTCAGCCCGGCATGCGGCTTCCCCTTGGACATCAGCGCCCCTTCGATGCTCAGCCGGTGCCGGACATATTTGGTCTCGAGATAGTCCATGATGCCTTCCGAGCCGCCTTCGCGGCCGGAAGCCGCTTTCCTTGACGCCCCCCGGAACGGCGCCTCGGCGAGGGCCAGCAGGGTCTCGTTGATCCGACCATTCCGGCTCGAGCCTTCGGCGGTGCGCGCCGCGCGATTCGGCATTGTTGGTGAAGACGTAGGAGGCGAGGCCGAAGGGGTGCTGTTGGCCCGTTCCAGCACTCGTCGAGCCGGGTGAAGCCGGCAATCGGCGCTGCACCGGTGCGAAGGGCTCGTCGCGCACGATGGCCGCATCGTCGGGCACGTCGGTCAGCACCGTCGGTTCGAGAAGTGGCCGGTATTGGCACCGGCCGGCCGACGTCCACCGGTCAGCAGCCGCGCGCCCTCGCCTGCGCATCCTCGATCAGCGCCAGCGCCAGATCGAGCGCCTGGCGCCGATCATCGGTCCCATCGTCACGCCGGTCCTAGGGGCCGTCGCCGACGACGAGGCTCCTCGCCACCTCCACGAAAGCCGCCTCGAACCGGGCCTGGATCGTATGGTGTACATAAAAGCGCGAGGGCGAGATGCACACCTGTCCGGTAGTGTACTTGGTGCTGGCCACCTTCCGGGCCGCCGCCACGGGATCGGCGTCGGCATGAACGATCACCGGTGCATGGCCCCCAGTTCCATGCTGACGCGCTTCACCCCTGGGCGGCGAGCCCGGAGCAGATGCTTGCTGACGGCACCGGAACCGGTGAGCGACACCTTGCGGACGCTCGGCGAGCCGATCAGCGCCTCGAGATCAGCCCGGCATCGCCAGTCAGGATCCTGATCGCGCCGGGGCAACCCCGGCATCGATCAGCGCCTGGCCGATGGCCAGGGTCGCGCGGGCGCTTCCGAGGCCGGCCGCGCGATGATGGCGCAGCCGGCCGCCAGCGCCGCGGCGATCTTGCGCGCCGGCAGCAGGGCGGGGAAGTTCCAGGCCGACAGCGACAGGCAGCTGCCGACCGGCTGGTGAATCACCGAGAGCCGCTCGTCGCCGTTCCGACCCGGGATGATGCGGCCATAGATGCGCTTGGCTTCCTCGGCATACCACTCGAACTGGTCGGCCGCCGAGGCTGGTCTCGCCGCGCGATTCGGCGAGCGGCTTGCCGGTCTCGGTGGAGATGGGAGGCGGGCGATGTCCTCGACGCTCGCGCATCAGGTCGGCGGTGCGGCGCAGGATCCTGGCGCGGGTCCAGGCCGGCACCTCGCGCCACTCGGCAAAGCCGGTGCGGGCGGCCTCCAGCGCTGCCTCGATGTCCGCGGGCGTTGCCGCGGGCACTGTCCCGACCGGCTGCTCGGTGACCGGGCTGGTCACCGCGCGGGTCGCGCCGTCCGAGGCGGCGTGCCATCCGTTGCGCCGCAGCAGTCCGTATGTCTCGTACATGGAGGGGGTCCGTTCTCTCAGATCGCGGTCAGGGCGTAGTCGCGCTCGACATCGGGCACCCAGTTGCCGACGTTCCAGCGCCCGTAGGCGCCCATGCCGCCGTCGACATCGGTGCCGTGATAGACCGGCACATGCACGAGGCTCAGCCCGTCATGCGCGCTCGCGCCCTTTCGAGCACGCCGGCCAGTTCCTCGCGGGTGGTGCCGCCCCAGAAGGCGGCGACGCCGGAGACCGCGGCGGCCAGTTGCCGGTAGTCGACCTCGACCTCGTCGTTGGTGCGGTAGTCGATGCCATACTGGGCCAGCTGCAGGCCGCTGATCGCCGCCATCCGGCGGTTGTCGAACAGCACGATCATGCCCCTGATGCCGTGCGCGACACCGTCGATCAGTACCTGCGGGTTCATCATGAACGATCCGTCGCCGGTAAAGGCGATGGCGTAGCGCGGTCGCTCGGCTGCAGCCCCGGCAAGCAGGGCCGAGACGGCAAAGCCCATGTAGGACGCCCCCGACTCGGTGATGGTCTCGAACGGGGTGTCGTCCTCGACGATCTGGAAGCCGTTGGCCTGGACGTCGCCGGCATCGAAGTACTTGAGGGCATCGATGCGTTTGGCGAACTCGGCGACGGTGCGGATGGCCACCGGCTGCGTCAGCACGGTGCGCTGCCAGGCCGGATCATGCAGCGGGCGGGCGGCAAAACGGGCCTCTTTGAAGCTTCGCCAGCGGCCCTTGGCCTCGCGGCACTGGGCAAGCCACGCCTGCTTGTCGGCGGCGCGGCGAGATTGCGATCGGCCAGCAGGGCGTTCAGTCTGTCGAGGACGGCGCCGATATCGCCGAGCAGCGGCAGCGTGCTGTTGTAGTGCTGGACATCGTTGACGTCGGCATTGATGTTGATGACCTGCCGGACCCTCGGGTAGCCGATGCCGGAGCAGTCCGACTGGCACACGGCGCGCGAGCCGATCACGATCAGCAGTTCGGCTTCGTCCATGCCGAAATTGCCGCTGATCGAGCCCTTGGAACCAGCGACGTGCAGGTTCTGCGCATGGGCATCCGGCAGCAGCCCGGTGGTGCCGGGACAAGCAGCACGGCGGCGCCGGCGAGTTCGGCCAGGCGCCGGACCTGCTCCGGAAAGCGTCGCGCTCCGCCGCCAAGCCTTTGATCGCCAACCTTGCCGAAGGCCGCGATGAGGATCGGCAGCTGCCGCGAATGGGGCAGCGTCGGCTGGCATCTGCGCCGGCAGCGTCGCCGCGCGGGGCAGTCCGGCGATGCTCAACGTGATGGTCTTTGGCTGGGTGTTGATCGGCGTCAGCAGATAGAACGGGCCGGCCCGTGTCGGATGGAACACCGTGGCGGCGCCCTGGCGCAATGCCTCGCGCAGCGCCTCGGGCGTGTGCAGCGTGTACGAGCGCCCCATCAGCGCGGTGATCTGCCCGTAGATGCCCTGCGCCGGCTTGGGCACCTGCTGCATGTTGTAGCCTTCGCCATGCGTCGTCTCGTCGCCGTAGATGTGATAGACGCCGACGCCGTTCGAACTGGCTGCCAGCGAGGCCGACATGGCCTGCAGCGCGCCTGGTCCGATCGAGGTGATCACCGCGCAGGTCTCGCCATAGGTCCAGCGCAGGGCAGTCGCCGCGTGCGCCATCTCGATCTCGTTGCGAAACTGCCAGACCCGCACCAGGCCGCGCGATTCATAGACCCTCAGCACCTCGGCGAGGGCCGTCGAGCCGTGTCCGAACACGGCGAAGAACTTGCTCACGCCCTGCCGCATCAGGCCCAGGACCAGGGCCTCGCTCAGCGTGATGGCGACTGGTCCGGAGAGCGGACCTGCAGCGATGGCGGCCTCGATGCCGCCGGCCGCGGCGATCGCTGCGGCACGTACATCGATCCGGGTGGCAGGGGACGGGTTGGCGCTGTCGGTCATGTCTCAGCCTGCCGGATCGAGGGAGATGGCGCGGCCCTCGCGGGCCGATTGCTCGGCGGCGAGCGCGAAGCGGAGGATGGTGCGACCCTCGCGGGCGGTCAGCTTGGGCGGCGTGCCGTTGCGCAGGGCCTCGATATAGGCGCGGGTCGAGTGCACGAAGCTGGCCTCCCAGCCGGTATCGAGATTGTGGAAGGTCGTCACGGCGCCGTCGCGATAGAGCGCCACCGGCGGCGGATCGCCGATCCGGCCATGCCCGCAATTGATCCAGATGACGCCCTTGGTCCCGGTGATCTCCACCCGGTCGTCCTGTGCATAGTGGCGGGTGATGATCTCGAGCTCGGGCGAGTAGACGATCTCGAGATTGCCCATCTTGTTGCCCGGAAAGCGGAACGACACCATGGCCGGGGCATCGAAGACGAAGCCGAGGGCGCCACCGAGCGGCTGATGAAGGCGTGCACGGTATCGGGGTTGCCCAGGAAGTGCCAGGCCAGCGCGAACTGGTGGCCGCCGTCGTCGAAGACCAGCGGTCCGCCGCCGGCCTGCGACTTGTCCTGCCGCCAGGCCTCGGCGCTGGCCGGGACCTTCCAGGCGGTCTTGCTGGCGCCCGGGTTGGACTTCAGCCGGATGGTCACCGGCTCACCGATGGCGCCTTCGGCGATCAGCGCCTTGGCCTTCATCACCGGCGGGTAGAAGATGAAGTTCTCGAACACCTTGAACGGCCGGCCCGAGGTCTCGGCGGCCGCGACCAGCGTGTCGGCCTGGGCGAGGTCGAGCGTCATCGGCTTTTGCAGCGACACCGCCTTGCCGGCGGCGATGGCGGCCAGGGCCACCTCGAGGTGCAGGTGGTGGGGCAGCAGGATCTCGACCAGGTCGACATCGGGATCGGCGAGCACCTGGCGGTAGTCGTCCGTGATCCGCGCCTCGTTCACCCCCCAGGCCTTGGCCCGGCCTTCGGCATTGGCGATGGCATTGTCGCACAGCGCCACGATCCGGGCGTGCCGGTTGGCAAGGTACTCGCTCGCGTGCAGGTCGGAGATCCGGCCCGTGCCGATAATCCCTACACGGACTGTGTCGAACGTCATGGTCTGCTCCAGTTGGAAGTGGCGGCGGCTCTCTCGGAGATGAGGGCTCCGAGCTCGGCGAGCCGCTCGAGACTGATGCGGGCGGTCGGCCCGGAGACGCCGATGGCGGCGATCATGTCACCCGGGCCGGCGTAGATCGGCACCGCGGCGCAGCGGATGCCGGGCGAGAATTCCTCGTCGTCCTGCGCATAGCCGCGACGCCGCGTCGCCTCGATCTCGGACTCGAGCGCCTGCGATCTGGTGATGGTCTTGGGGGTGAAGGCCTCGAGCACGCCCGCGTCGCGGGCATCGCCAAAGGCGAGGAAGGCCTTGCCGAGCGCGGTACAGTGCAGGGGGGCGAGCGAGCCGATGGGGTGGTCGACCTTGAGCGGCAGCGGCGAGGCGATCTTGTCGACATACCAGACCCGCGTGCCCACCAGCACGGCGAGGTGCGAGCATTCGCCGGTGACCTCGACCAGCTCGACCAGCGTCTGGTGCAGGCCTTCGCGGCAGGCGATGATCTCCTCGAGATCATGGCCGCGCTGCGGCTGCACCTTGGCGCTGGCGCGATAGCGGCGGTTGTCGGCCTGTTCGGCATAGCCGGCGGCAACCAGGGTGCGCAGCAGGTGCGAGGCATTGGACTTGTCCACCTCGAGATGGGCGGCAATGTCGGTCAGGCGCACCGGTTCGGGCTGTCCGACGAGGAAGTCCAGGGTCTCGAGGCCCCGGTTGAGCGATTGCAGCAGGCGCATTCTCGCATTCTCCAACTTGCGACTGCTCGCAAGTTTAATACTAGACAACTTGTGGTGCAACATAGCGCAAACTACTATCGCGCTTTGCCGCTGCAGCGCCAAATACGTCAGAAAATGGTCGTATGCGCAACACTTTTCGTTGACAACGATGAACCTGCCCGTGAATAGTGAGGCTCAGAGTTGCTTTTGTTAAACATACGGCAACTTGTTGGATTCAAGGGAGGAAAGTCATGCTTCGAACCAAAGTGGCCGGCATTGTGCTGGCATCGGCCCTGGCGGCGAGCACCGCCTTCTCGGCCGTCGTTCCCGCCTATGCCGATGGAGAGGTTTCCATCAGCCACTACTTCACCGGCGAACTCGGTCGGGTCGGCCTCGAGGAGATCTTCAAGCAGTTCACCGCGGAGACCGGGGTCAGCGTCGTCGACAGCCCGATCGGGCACGAGGACTTCAAGACCGGCATCCTGGTCCGCGCCGCCGGCAACAGCCTGCCGGACGTGTTCAGCTACTGGGCCGGCGCACGCACCCAGTTCGTGGTCGATGCGGGGAACCTGCACTCGATCGCGGCCATGTGGGATGCCAACGGCCTCGGCGACGTCGTCGCCAAGTCGATCGCGGACGGCGCCACGCTCTACAATGGCGACCGGTACCTGGTGCCGTTCGGCTACCACTACGCCGGCATGTTCTACAACAAGAAGGTCATGGCCGATGCCGGCATCACCGACCTGCCCGAGACCTGGGAGGAGTTCGTCGCGCTCTGCGACACGCTCAAGGCCAAGGGGGTGACCCCCATCGCGCTCGGCTCGAAGAACCGCTGGCCGGCGCAGTTCTGGTTCGACTACCTGGTGCTGCGCACTGCCGGCCCCGACTACCGCGCGGCGCTGATGGCCGGCACCGCTTCCTATGCTGACGACCAGGTCAGGCTCGCCATGCAGAAGTGGAAGGAGCTGGTCGATGCCGGCTACTTTGCGCCCAACGCCAACGCCGACGACTGGACCGATGCGGCCGACAAGGTGGCGCGCGGCGATGCCGCCATGACCCTGATGGGGACCTGGATCACCGGCTACTGGAATGGCATCGATCTCAAGCCCGGCGAGGACTACGACTTCTTCGAGTTCCCCAAGATGGCCGACGGCGTCGCCAACGCCGCCGTGGGACCGGTCGACGGCCTCGTGATCTCCGGTAACGCGCCGAACATGGCCAATGCCGAAAAGCTCATCAGCTTCCTCGTCAGCAATCCCGAGGTGCAGGCGAAGTGGGCCGGCATCCAGGGCGCGCTCTCGGCCAATGTGAAGGTCGATCCGGCCAACGGACACGCTTGTGGCGGATCGTGCTGCTGGCGCTGCCGGTAGCGGTGTTCGGGCTGTTCGTGATCTGGCCACTGGCCAGTTCATTCTACTACAGCTTTACCAACTGGAACGGCTTCGGAGCCCGGTACGATTTCGTCGGCTTCGACAATTTCGCCAGGATCTTTTCCGACCGCCTGTTCTTCAACGCCATCACCAACACCCTGATCTGGATGATCTCGGCCATCATCCTGCCCTCCGGGCTGGGTCTGGCGCTGGCGCTCCTGATCGACTCGCGGGTGCCGGGCGGGTCGATCTTCAAGACCATCTTCTACCTGCCGATCTGCCTGTCCGCGGTGATCGTCGGCCAGATCTGGATCTGGATCTACCAGCCGGACTGGGGGCTGCTGAATACGCTGGTCGGCATCGCCACGGGCACGGAGTCGAACTTTGCGTGGCTCGCCAAGCCGGGCACTGCCATCTACGCGGTCATCGTCGCGTGGAGCTGGCAGCAGACCGGGCTGGCCATGGTGATCTTCCTTGCCGGGCTCACCGCGGTGCCCGCCGACCTGCTCGAGGTCAGCGAACTCGAGGGCGCGACCAGCTGCAGCGCATCTGGCACGTCGTCCTGCCGCTGCTCAGGCCAGCGACCGTGGTGGTCATCGCGCTAAGGTGTCATCAACTCGCTGAAGGCTTCGACATCCTCTCCATCGCGACCGGTGGTGGTCCGTTCAGCAGTTCCGACACGCTCGCCATGCGCATGTACAACGAGTCCTTCAAGAAATACCTGATGGGCTACGGCGCGGCGATTTCGGTGGTGTTGTTCCTGATCGCCATCACGATCATCTTCTTCTACTTCCGCCAGCTCAAGAAGGTGGACGAGATCTATGACTGACGCCACGCGAAATCAGGTGGGCGGCGGACGGCAGTTCGATCCGTGGAAGGGGGCGACCTTTGCCGTGCTGGTCATCCTTTGGCGCTGGCGTTCCTCGCACCGACCATAGGGGTGCTGCTGTCCTCGGTGAAATCGACCAGGGACATCGTGCGGCAATCTGTGGTCTCTGCGGAACGGGCTCTATCTCGACAATTATCTCGAGGTGCTGAGAAATCCGCCGTCACCCACATGCTGAACACGCTACTGGTGACCGTGCCGGCCACCTTCGGCTCGATCGTGCTGGGCATCCTCGCCGGCTACGTCTTCGCCAAGCTGCCGTTCCGGGGGAGCAACCTGCTCTTCCTCGTGCTCGTCTCGGGGATGTTCTTTCCGCCCCAGGTGATCCTGATCCCGCTGTTCCGGCTGTTCAACGGCATGGGCCTGATCGACGCTGTGGCCGGTGATCATCGTCCACATCGCGCTCGGGATCGATCTGCACGCTGATCATGCGCAACTTCTCCGCGACCGTCCCGACGGCATTGCGGGCGGCGATCTCGAGGTGCGACCGAGGTGGCAGGTGCTGACGCGCGTGGCGCTGCCGATCAGCCTGCCGGCGCTCGCGGTCCTTGTAACGCTGCAGTTCACCTGGATCTGGAACGATTTCCTGTGGCCGCTGATCTTCACCCAGTCCGACGACAAGCGCACCATCATGCTCGGCATGGTCTCGCTCAAGGGCCAGTACAGCGTCGCCTGGGGCGTGCAGGGCGCGCTGTCGCTGATCGCCACGCTCCCCACCCTCATCGTGTTTCTGTTTTTCCAGCGCTACTTCATCAAGGGCATGACGATGGGCGCGGTCAAAGGCTGATGGACATCACATGACCGACCTCTCCCTCCATTCCGTCCGCAAGTCCTTCGGGTCGCTCGAGATCGTCAAGGGCGTCGATCTCGAAGTCCGCTCCGGCGAGTTCGTCGTCTTCGTCGGCCCCTCCGGGTGCGGCAAGTCCACGCTGCTGCGCATGGTGGCCGGCCTCGAGAGCGTTTCCTCGGGACGGATCGTCATCGGTGGCGAGGATGTCACCAATACGCCCCCGGCACAGCGCGGCGTCGCCATGAGTGGTCAGTCTATGCGCTGTTCCCGCACACGAGCGTTGCCGAAAAGATCAGCTTCACGGCGGCTCCAGCACCAGCGCGCGACCTGACCTTCGAGCGGCGGGTCGAAATGGCCGATATCCTGCAGATCACGCACCTGCTCGATCGGAGCCCAAGCAGCTCGGGCGGCCAGCGGCAGCGCGTCGCCGCGGCTCGAGATCGCCCGGCCCATTCCGACCTCGGCGCCACCATGGTCTATGTCGCGACCAGGTCGAGGCCATGACGCTGGCCGACCGGATCGTGGTGCTCAACGCCAGCAGCATCGAGCAGGTCGGCACTGATGGAACTCTACGAACGCCCTGCCAACCTGTTCGTTGCGCGTTTCATCGGGTCGCCGGCGATGGATCTGTTTCCGGTCCCGTCCGGCGACGATGGCGGGCTCGTCCTCCGTCACAACGGCGGCCTCTCGGGCTGCGCGTCGAGGCGGGGAAGGGCGAGGTGACGCTGAAGTCAGGCGAGCACCTCGCCCTCGCCGCCAGGCGATCCTGTTCGAGCGCGGGTGGTGGCGGTCGAGCGGCTCGGCAGCGAGAACATCGCCTACCTGGGAGCTCGCCGGCAGCGAGGACCCGATCTCGGTGTCGCTGCGCCGACGACGGTTCCGCAGGTCGGCGACATCGTTGGGTTACCTCAGGACGACGTGCTGCACGCCTTCAGCGCGGACGGGGCCGTTCGATACCGCACCGCACGCCTTCGAGTTTGCACGATCGTGGCAGCGGCCCTGATCCGCGGGCGGCCGGGCAGACTCTGGCTTTGCGCACCATATGGCATTGACGGCTGTCCCGGGGTGCGCGGGGAAGACCCGGATACGGCCAACCCATCGCTGGTGCTGGTGGGGGGCAGGCTTTAAGAGCGGGCTGGTGCCCTCAGGCTGTCGGGGCTGGCCGGAGGCCCGGCCATCGACATCGTCGAGGCCTCCGACCGCCCGTTTGGCGAACATACGTGGTCGTTCCATCCACGCGGACGGCGTCTCCGCCGACGATCTCAGGTGGCTGGCCGGCGCAGTGGCGCGCAGCTGGAGCGGGCAGGCGTGCGCCTCCCGGCGTTCGAGCGCAGGGCTCGCCTCCGCCTATCGCCTCCATCACCTCGGTCTCGATGTCCGAGGCGGGTCGGACGTCTCGGCAATATCCAGGATCTCGGACCGGGGCGGCGGTCAGGCGGCCCGAACCGGGGGGCAGGTCGGCTGGGCGACGGGCCAGATCCTCCGTTCCGGCTCTGTCGTCGATGCCCGGGGCTTCGTCCCCGAACGCCGCGCTTGAACTGGGGTTCCAGAAATTCGTCGGCCTCGAGGTCGAATGCGCCTCCCCCACGAGGTGGACCTGCCCCAGATCATGGATGCAACCGTCGACCAGCTGGACGGCTATCGCTTCGTCTACCTTCTGCCGTTCTCGCCCACCGGCTCCTGATCGAGACCGCGCGCTTCCTGATGGCGCGGCGCTCGATCCTGCGCCGCTCCGGCGCGACATCCTCGCCTATGCCGCGGGGCGCGGCTGGGTCGTGCCGAGGTGCTGCGGAGGAGACCGGCGTCCTCGATCAGCCTCGCCCACGATAAGGCGGGCATTCTGGGCCGAGCGCCCGCTCGAGGTCCGCAGGTCGGGATGCGGGCGGCGCTTATTTCATCCGACCACCGGGTGCAGTCTTCCCGATGCGGTGCGCGTGGCCAGCCTGATCGCGGCGCTGGCCCATCGAAAGCGCGCTTTGGCGGCGATCCTGCGACGGTACTCGCTGAAGCAGGTCGCCCGGCAGCGCTCTACAGGCTGCTCCAACAGGATGCTGTTCAGGGCGGCCGAACCGGCCGAGCGTCAGGTCCCTGCAGCGGTTCTACCGGCTGCCCTGGCCCCTGATCGAGCGCTTCTACGCGCGGGCAGGACCAGCTTCGCGGATGCCTGCCGCTTCCTCCATCCGGCTTAAGCCGGCCCCAGTGCGCATCTCGCGCGCGCTTGCGCCTGCCGCTTCGAGCGCCAGGTGCGGCGACCAGGGAGACCCACGCTTTGACACGTTCCGCGGGCATCATCCGGAGCCGGGTTAGGCGGCCCTGGCGCTCGCCATCGGGCTACAGAGGTGCCGGCATCCGGACCACCGTGTTCGAAGCGGAACAAGCCCGGCGGGAGGGCCACTACGTCTCTCGCGACGCCGGCTTCGCCTTCGATGCCGGCTGACCGTCATCACCGGTCCGGAGCTACCTCGAAGGGCGTTGCTGGCGCCTCGGCGGGCGCCGGCTTGCCGACTATGTCACTGCTGCCGGTCAGCCCGTTCTACCAGCTCTGCTGGGAGGATGGCTTCCGCTTCAGTTATGCGAACGACCGAATGAGATCGATCGCCGAATCCGCGACAAGTCCACCGGCGACGTCGGCAGCTGCGGCGCTTCCTCGCCTGCTCAGGAGAACTCTTCCCCGAGGGCCGCTCCGGTGCCGTGCCGTTTCCTCACTTCTTCTCGATGATCGGGGCGGCGCCGCGGCTGGAGCTGACTCGGGGCGGCCTGCAGCGTCTATGCCAAGGTGTCGCAATTGTTGTCGTTGCCGACAACGGCTCAGGCGGGCGACCAGCTTCCACCTGCTGGTCGGCGGCAATCCGTTCACCACCTCCTCTCGATCTACGCCCTGATCCGGATGCGTCTCCGAGGCGGCGGGGCGGGGTGCTTGGTTCCCCAGAGGGCCGGGGACCGGGGCGCTGATCGCCGGCATGGTCAAGCTGCTCGAGGATCTGGGCGGACCGCATCGAGCTCAACGCGCCGATCGACCGGATCGAGGTCGAGGGGAGGGGACGCGGGCGCTGCACCTTACCGGCAGCCGGCGCGAAAGCGTTGGCGCCCGATCGCCAGCAATCCGACGTGGTGCACACCACCAAGCACATGCCGCGCGGTGCGCCGCGCGGCGAAAGCGCGGAGCAGGGCGCTCACCCGCCAGCCGCTTCTCGATGTCGCTGTTCGTCTCATCATTTTCCGGGTTGAGGCCAACAGCACCCCGGGCTCAAGCACCACATGGTGCTGTTCGAGCCGCGCTATCGCGGGCTGATCGACGACATCTTCCGCGCGAACCGGCTGGCCGACGATTTCTCGCTCTACCTCACGCCCCGGGCGTCACCGACGACTCGCTCGCCCCGCCGGACCAGCGCCGACTACGTGCTGTCGCCGGTACCGCACCTCGGCTTAGCGCCGCTCGACTGGGCCGTCGGGGGGCCGCGCTACGGCGACCGCATCCTCAAATATCTCAACGATCGCCATATCCCCGGTCGCACGACGATCTGGTCACCTTGCGGCGCTCACCCGTTCGATTTCCGCGACGAACTCAACTTTGCGCCACTGTGGGTCGGCGCCTCCAGTCGAGCCGATCCTCACCAAACGCCTGGTTTGGCCGCATAGCCGCGACGACGGATCGGCAATCTCTGCAGCCTAGTCAGGGCGGGCGCATCCGGGCGCCGGCATTCCCGGCGTGGTCGGCTCGGCCGAGGCGACGGCCGGCCTGATGATCGCGGACGCACGCAAATGACCGACAGAGTCGTCGCCGCGAGCGAGAGGCCATCAGGCGGGAGCTCAAGAGCTTTGCCGCC
>JADJPS010000020.1 GCA_016713105.1 Devosia sp.
CCATGGATCCCGGCTGGAGATGGATGCTCAGAGCCTGTATACGAGTCCAGAGGAGTTTGTCCTCGGCCGCGGTAAGGTGGATACGTTCGGTGAATCAGGGGTGATTGCGCCGTTCCTGGTCGCTCCACTTTTTCTCACCGAAGACCTTGCCAGCAGCGAGGACATCTGGGAAGAAAGCCTCGCAGAAGCCCACGAGTATGACGATTACTTCCTTCGCGAGTGCATCAACTCGGCTTTCGACGGCTATGGATCGGGACTGGATACGGTCGGAAACTTCTCACCTGCGGCACCATTGTCGAAGAAAGGCGGGCAGGACGTTCCCGGCTTCTCTCGCCGCTCAACGTGCCCGGTCGGATCAACCGGTCTTCGTGATTGCGGCTCGGAGATTGGCTACCGGGTCTTTGCCGCTGTACCACGAAACGGCGCTTGGGGGCCTACCGCTGCTACAACTGAGGCTTCAGCAATGCCAGCCTCCGGCTGCCGGGCGACGCAGGCCTGCACCAGCCTCAGCTGCGCCAGCACGCTCGCCGCCTCTACGCCATGGTAAACCAGAACAAATCGCCAGGCGCGCTCCTCGGCGACACCGGCGCGTACCGTTGGGATATGAGAACGGCCCCAGTTGCCGAAAGATCGCCGGCGCTGTCTGTTATCGGTGGGAAAAGATGGTGCTGCAAGAGAGGATTGAATTCTACAACGTAGCAAAATCAATGGCTTGCGAAGCGATTTGTAGCGGTGGACTGGGAGCGAAAATGAGAAGTGACTATCGCGATCTTGCAATGGTGGCCGGCACGGCCCATAGATGCCGCGACGCCCGTTGACCTGACGCTACAACGGCCAGTAAAGTCGCCGCAACGGGAGCAACTGCCTCGTCTCGTTGTCGAGCGATTAGCAGTTTTCGACCACGGCCTCGACGAGTTCATCGATATCCATTAGAGACAGCGGAATGCTTGCCCGGTCCCGCCTCAGGCGTGCGTCCCTGGCTGAAGCCACCAGTGCTGACACAAAGCCTCTTGTCGTCCTTTGTGGCGCTACCTAGGAAGCTGCGGATCTCTACCCATCGCGCCTCGGCGGTGTTTGACCTCCACCACTATCCGGGGACTCTCGAAGCCGAGGCCATCTGCCGAAGCTATGGTGTCCTTGCCGCAATCCTGACCGGCTGGCGGGATTCGGTCTTGTAGCCCACACCGCCAACAACCCGGCCACCAGCCGCTGCCTCTGGTCACAGTCGAGCCTGGCGGCACTGGATCGCCCTCACCGATCTCCGCCTCCCGAAGTCCGCCCGAGAGCAAGCTGGGCGCCAGTGACTCGCACTGGCCATCCTCGAGCTTGGTCGAATTCATCGGACGCTTACGCGCGTCGTCCGCCCAGCAGCTCTAGGTCTCGTGCTCACACCGGCCGATGCCGGCTCCACGATGTAGCAGTTGGTGAGATCGCCGATCAGGATCGAGTCCTCCCGCGGCGCCGTCAGAAAGAAGTAGAGCCCGGAGTGCGGCAGGTGGCCGCCACCGGCCGGGAATTGCCCGTCACTGCCCGTCAGAGGCACCCTAGAGGGCTCTGAATGATCTCCGGCTGCCAAGAGGCCTGGAATCGGGCAGGAGGCGCCACGAGTCTCTATGGGCTCTCGAGACCTTGGCTTCGCTTTAGCGAGCTTCCACGCCGCATCGTCTACCAGCTTCCTCAAGCCTCTTCCCTCACTCCGGTTGAGACCGGCGCAACCATATATCCCCCTCGTGAGATCACCGATCATAATCGACGCCTCTCGAGGCGCCGACAGCCAATGCACTCCGACAAGGGCGCAGATGACTGCGTCCAGGCTGTCCTGATCGGCCTTACGCGGCGCAGGTTTGTTACGATGCAGGTCGCACCAGTCGCCGAGCCCATGAATCTCGTGATTTCGTCCAAAGTGATCGACCACATCAACGACCGTGACCCAGCTCGTGTGCGAGAACTTCCTCGCGTTTGCCGGATTGTTTTGGCTGCGAAAGCCTGCCGTGGAAGCGATCATCGAACGAGGGCAAGGCCAATGCGGGGAACACCTCCATGATGTGCAGTCCGCTTGATGCTGACCGAGCAAGCTCCGGATCCTCGGTCGCTGATAGTCGGTGTTTGAAGTTCCAAATGGGGGCCGTGTCATTGAACATGCCAAGCTTTGAGCGGTTCGCGGGTTGGACGCCGCCACCCACGAATGAGATGAGCGATGCCGCAACCTTGTCGACAGGACGAGATCCGAACTGATTTGGCACGATGGTTGGCTGATCGATCGCAACAAGACAGCGGTCGGCCTGCGCTGCTTCACGAAGGATGACCTGGTTCCTGGGCGAAAGTCGCCAGCTCAGGTGCTACGAATTCCCGGACTCCCCGTCCCGACGCCACGGATGGCGCAGACCGCGCCGGGGGCAGTCAGTCTGTCGGTCCATGCGGAGTCGAAGCCGATGACGGTGGTTGTCATCTGAAGGCGACCTCAATGCCGCGCCACTCCGCTTCGTGGGATCCTTCGAAGTTGGCCATTCCCGGCTTGGTGAGCGTTCGGGCCGGTTTGGCGTGGCTGTTGATCGTGCGCACCGGCTTCTCGTGCCAGCTGATGTTGAACGCCCAATAGGTCGGAAAAAAGTAGAGCCCCGCATGCGGCAGGTGGTCATGAATCCACCAGGCGAGCTGGACACCCGCAAGAACCGTGTTGATGAACCCGTCGATGCTGTGATGGCGGGCTGAGTTCAGTGTTTGGGCGGATTTAGCGCTGCGTTTGACGGTCCGCAGCGGCCAGCAAGGGCGTTTGCCGGTATTCCGGGCAGACTCATGCCGTGACCACTCGCTTTTCGTGGAAGACCAGACGGTCGAAGTTGTAGGCGAGATTGGCGAGGGTCAGCTTGGCCTCGGCCCGCGTGATGCCGATGGTGCGGATGAACAGGCCGAACCGGTTCTTCTGGTGGGCGAACACATGCTCGATCCTGGCACGGATCGACGACTTGGCTGCATTGGCCCTTGCGATTGCGATTGGCATCGACTTGCCCTTCGGCTTGCGCCGGTGAATGCGGCTGGTCAGCATCCGCTCGTCCAGCCAGGCTTCGTTGCGTTGGGAGCGATAGGCGCTATCGGCCCAGACCTCGCTGCCGGTGTTCTGCCGATCAATGACCTGGCGCAGCATCCGCCCATCGGGATGGGATGCCGAAGTCACCGCTGCGGCCCGGATGAAGCCAAAGCGCCGGTCGATGCTGATATGGCTTTTGTAGCCGAACACCGGGATGGCGATCATGGGCAGCGGCGTGCCGTCTGGTCGGTAGCGCACCTTGCCCCCGATCTTGAGCGTCCAGCGCGCATCGGTGTCTTTTTGCGCCGCCTTGGCCGGCTCGTCGGGCCAGATCTCGTCAGCCGATTTGCCCGCCTTGATGGCATCCCGCTCACCGTCCGTAGTGCGCTGCTTGGGCGCCGGCACCAGTGAGGCATCAACGATCTGTCCCGACATCGGGATGTAGCCCTTCTTGTGCAGTTGCCAGTCGAAGGCCTTCATCACCCGCTTGAGCGTGCCCGTCTCGGTCATGCGGTTACGGAAGTGCCGGATGGTGTTCTCATCCGGTGTCTGGTCGCCCAGCGAGAAGCCCAGGAACCGCATCCAGCTCAGGCGATCCCGGATCATGAACTCCATGCGGGCATCTGACAGGTTGTGCTGGGTCTGCAGGATCAGGACCTTGAACATCGCCACCGGATCGAAGGGCGGACGCCCGCCCTTGCTGCCGTCTCCGTAACCCAGCCCTTCGACCAACCAGCCACGGAAATACTCGAAATCCACGCTCCGTTCCAAAACCTCGAGCGGATCGCCGTGCTGGCTCAGCGCTTCAAGATGATCGTTCAGGCTGAAAAGCGAATGCGGGTCCATGATGACGCTCCAGGATCGGACGACATCAGTGAATCATGACACCATCCAAGCCGCGAGGGTTCTTGCGGGTGCCCAGATGCTGGAAATGCTGTCTGAACCGTTTCGATCCACGCCCCTACCCTGCGGGCAAGGCGACTTGCCGCTCTCGCCCTTATCTGCGGTTCTCGGCAACTTGCTCTTCGGTAGCAATGCCGAGATTGTTGCCGAACGAGTTCCGAACATACGTGGCGACAGCGGCTATTTCCCGATCCGTCAGGTTGCCGAATGGGGGCATGTAGGAGCCGCCACGGATGACCTGAACGGCAATCTCTCGCACCGACAGATTCGCGAAGTCGCCGGCAAGTCGTGGTATGGTATCAGGCGTTTGTTGCTGGCCTTCTCCCGTTGCGTCCGTGACATCTAGCGCACTGGCTCTGGTAGACGCTCGCCCCTCGGCCGTCATTTCCGATGATACCGGGTCAGGGGTTGCATCATTCTGAGCGACGGCAGAGGTTGAACCGACAACCAGCGCCAAAATCGCTGCCACGGCGACGACACGGGGTTTCAACCTGCGACTCCTGCTGACCAGAATCTGTTATTCTGATGCGAGTGTTTCCCTCAGTTCTAGTTTGACGCAAGACCATCCATGCGACAAGGCACTCGACCAGGGCGGGTCTTGTCAGACCTGACTTGCATGAGGCGGGGAAGGGGGCGTTCTTGGGACCCGTTGAGATCAGTCGGCATCCGTGGCGATGGCGGCGGTGAGGGCCGGGATGCCGAGGCATTCACGTATATGCCGAGCCCTGCGAACGGCCGGACCAGAACGGCTCCTTGGGCTTCGGAGGATGCTGCGCCGCCGTGGCCGTCTCGAGATTAATGACGGGATGGGCACGACGCGGTGGGCGCGTCACGCCCAAATCGTTCGGACCTTGTGCCCGGTTCGCAGGCAAAGGCTACTGTTCGTCGGCCGTGACGCGTCCTCGCAGCCTCTAGCCCACCGCTCAGAAGATGACGATCCAGCTTCGCCCAAAGTAGGGTCAGCGGGTCTGGGTGCCCCGTTGACGGTTCGCGCCGTCGGGCGTACGCTATTTTGTATTAACGCTGAGGAGAGGCTAGTTGCCCGCCACGCTTGCGGACGAGCCTGTGCGTTACTGCAATACATTGAGGAGGGGAGGCCGCTCATGAAGAGTAGCTCGAAATTAACTGCGATCCTTGCGGTCGCAGCTTCGTTGACTTCGCTGGCGGGCGTTCAGGCGTCCGTCGCCCAAGAAAATCCGATCGACAAACTAACGCCGGTCACCAACGAAATGCTGCTCAACCCGCCGGATAGCGATTGGCTGATGTGGCGGCGTACCTATGACGGCTGGGGGTATAGCCCGCTCGACCAGATCAACAAGACCAACGTCAAGGACCTCAAGCTGGTGTGGGCCTGGGGCATGTCGCCGGGTGGGCGGACACAGGAAACGCCGCTCGTCCATGACGGGATCATGTTCCTCCAGAACTCGACCACGCTGATCCAGGCGCTCGATGCGGCTACCGGCGACCTGATCTGGGAGTACAAGTACGATCTGCCGGAGGGCGTGAACCCCGGTGGCGAGCGCTCGAAGGCGATCTTCGGTGACAAGCTGATCATCGCGACCCGCGACGCACAACTGATCGCGCTCGAGGCCAAAACGGGCAAGTTGGTCTGGAAAAACTCGGTCGCCAATTCCAAATTCGGCTTCAGTTTTTCCAGCGGACCGATCGTGGCTAACGGCGTCGTTGTCCAGGGCACGACCGGTTGTGGGGGCGGCCAACCCGGCGGCTGTTTCTACACTGGCCACGACGTGGATACGGGCAAGGAATTGTGGCGTGTCCACACCATCGCCCGCGGTGACACACCGGAGGGCAAAAGCTGGAACGGCGTTCCGGTGGAGAGCCGCTACGGCGGTTCGGCCTGGATCACCGGCGCTTACGATCCCGAGCAGAACCTGATCTTCGCCGGCGTTGGTCAGCCCTATCCGTGGAACATGGAGATCGCCGGGCTGCTCCCCAAGAGCTCGGATCCGAACGTCACCAATGACGCGCTCTACACCAACTCCACCCTCGCCATCGACCCCAATACCGGCGAGTTGAAGTGGTACCACCAGTACCTGCCGACCGACTCTCTCGACCTCGACTACGTCTATGAACGCATGCTCATCGATCTGCCGGTCAATGGTGAGGTGCGCAAGACCGTGGTGACAACCGGCAAGCTCGGCATCATCGAGGCCCTTGACCGCACCACTGGCGAGTGGCTTTGGGCCAAGGAGACGGTGCCGCAGAACGTGGTCGCGTCGATCGATCAGAAGACTGGCGCCAAGACCATCAACCAGGACACGATTCCGAAAATCGGGGAGACTACGTTCAACTGTCCGGCCGACCCGGGCGGGCGTGCTTGGCAGGCCACGGCCTACAGCCCGCGGACAAAGGCACTCTATCTGCCGACGGTGGAGTTCTGCTCGAATACCACAGTGCAGCCGCTCGATCCGGGCGAGATCTACACTGGCGGTGGCCGGCAGACCTATGCTCGCGTACCAACGCCCGACAGCGACGGTAACATCGGCCAGGTCCGTGCCGTCAATTTGGACGACCAATCGGATATGTGGATGTACCGGCAGCATCCGCCGGTCACCAGCTCAACCCTGCCAACCGGCGGTGGGCTGGTATTCGTTGGCAGTCTCGACCGCAAGTTCATGGCCTTCGATGACGAGACCGGTGAAAAGCTGTGGGAGAGCGGAAAGCTGAGCAATTCGCTGGAATCGTTCCCGATCACCTACTCGGTCGGCGGCAAGCAGTATGTTGCGATAACCGCGAATTGGGCCTCCGGCTTGGGTCGACTGCAATCGTTGACCCCGGAAATCAAGCTTCCGAAGGACAACCCGGCGACGCTCTACGTTTTCGCGCTTCCCGATTGATCGGCTAAGCGTATCCGAAACCCGGTCCGGGCGGACTTGGATGTCTCCAGTCCGCCCGATGCCATTGTGAGGTGTCATCTTGCTCGCCGTTGTCGCTTTTCCGCATTTGGCCGTTCTGCTCATGGCGTTGGGGCTGGCAGTTCCGGTGGCAGCGCTGTTGCCGGCGCCAGTTGCGGCTCAACAAGAGCCGGAGTTCTTCGACCAACCCTACGCGCCTGGCGAGTGGAACATTGGCCGTCGAATGGATGAAGCGCAGCTTCGCTACTGCGTCGACCACCGCGACCCCGATTGGGAGGTGGCTGCCGCCATCGCGGATGCCGTAGCCCAGGGCCTGCTGCTGGAGCCACGGAGATACGTGGTCGAGAGCGACTTCGTCCTCGAGGATATCACGAAAATCTACCAGATCATGCTGGAGCACTGTGACATGCACATGGGCTTCAAGTTGATCCCCGAGGGTTATTCCGACTGGATCACCGTGACCCGAGCCTACTATGAAGCAGAATACGCTTTCGTCACCGCCGACCCCGATATCCACGCGCTCGCCGACCTGGCGCCTTCGCGCCCGATCGGCGCAACGATGGGAACATCGGCGCACATAAGGCTGGTGTCCTATCTGACGGCGTTGCCAGTGGCCAAGCGCTGGCCGACATACCCCTACGGCAGCAGTGACCTCGCCCTCCAGTCGCTTCTCAACGGCACGGTCGACGTCGCCGTTGTCTGGGCCCCCAGCCTGTGGGCAAAGCAGCGCGAGGATCCGGCCTACGCCAATCTTCACGTTATCGACTCGAACCCATTGCCGCCGACCACCATGGGCGTGGGCGCCCTGATGCTGGGAGACGAGACCTTCTTGCGCAACGCGGTCGGCGAGGCGATCACCGCACTGATAGAGGACGGCACCATTCAGTCCATCCTGGAAGAGTATGAGTTTCCGGCGACGGTGAAGCCCTGATGGCCGATGTGGCGATTGTTCGGCCCACTAGTGCCGCCGGACCGCAAGCAGGATCGTGGCGCCGAGGAGTCCGGCCGTGACCGCCGCTGATGCAGCGATTCGTGTTGATGCCGTATCCAAGCGCTTTGGGCGCACCTTGGCGCTCGACGCGGTCAGCTTCACGGTGCCCCGCAGCGGCATCTTCGCCCTGCTCGGGCCCAATGGGGCCGGCAAGACAACACTGATGCATATCCTGTGCACCATCCTTCGTCCCGACAGCGGCAGTGCAGAGATCGCTGGCTTCGATGTGGTCCGCCAGCCGTTGGCTGCCCGCAGCCGTCTCGGCATCGTCTTCCAGGAACCCAGCCTCGACGACCGACTGACCGTCCTGGAGAACCTCAATCTGCACGGCCTGGTGTTTGGCGTGCCGCGGCGCCTGCGCCGCCAGCGCATCGAAGAGATGCTGGATCTGGTGGAACTGACTGACTGGGCCGACAAGACGGCACGTACGCTGTCGTCTGGCATGAAACGGCGGCTTGAGATCGCCCGCGCCCTTGTCCACGACTCCGAGATCATGCTGCTCGACGAGCCCACCGCCGGGCTCGACGCCCAGACCCGCCAGCGCATCTGGGCCTATGTGCGCCGCCTGCAGGGGGAGCGCCAGCTCACGGTCCTGGTCACCACCCACTACATCGAGGAGGTCGAGACCTGCGATCGGGTGTGCATCATCGACAGCGGCAAGGTGCTTGCCATGGACACCCCCGATGCCCTCAAGCGGGCCCATGGCCAGCAGCTGCTGCGGGTTACCCCGCGTACTCCGGCCGATCGCGCTGAAATCCTGGAGAGCTCGACCGACCGCCTGGCATACGACAGGGGTGCCGAGATCGTGCTCAAATCCGACGACTCGTTCGTCGAGACATTCCTGGGCCAGTTCGGCACTCGCATCAGCTCGCTGTCGATCGAGGTGCCGAGTCTCGAGACAGTGTTTCTGTCCCTGACCGGCCGCGAGCTGCGTGACCGCGGTGCTGGCGTCCGCGAGCGAACCCTGGCCTTCGGGCGGCGCGGTGGAGAGCATACACGGTGACAGCCGAAGATCCCCACACCGCCGCGACCGCTCCCGCCGCTGTTTTGCCGAAGGGCCGACGGTCCTGGTTTCTGGTGCAGCTCGGTGGGCTCTACGGGCTCTGGCTGCGCGAGGTGATGCGCTCGATGCGCGACCGCGGGCAGCTGATCGGCGGGGTCAGTCGCCCGATCCTTTGGGTGCTCATCCTCGGGATCGGGCTCAACCCCTATTTCCGCGGCGAGGTCTATGGCGAGGTCAGCTTCGTCGTGCCGTTCACCTACCTGCAGTTCATTTTCCCTGCTGTGATCGCGCTCAACATCATGTTCACCTCGGTACAGTCGGCGGTTTCGGTGATCTGGGATCGCGAGTTCGGCTTCCTCCGCGAGGTCCTGGTCTCGCCCCTGTCGCGGGCGACGGTGTTACTGGGCAAGATCCTGGGCGGAGCCACTGTTGCGGTGCTGCATGGCTGCCTGGTTCTGGTTCTGGCACGCTTCGCTGACGTGCCGCTGACCTGGACCGATATCCTGTCGGCGCTGGGGCTAATGGCGATGCTCGCGTTCGCGCTCACCTCGCTCGGCGTGGTCATCGCCAACCGTATCCGCACCTTCGAGGGCTTCGGCATCTTCTCGAATGCCGTCATCCTGCCGCTGTATTTCACCTCAAGCTCGATCTTTCCGCTCGACCCGTCCCTGTCCCGGGCCCAGACGCGAGTGGTCTATCCGGACTGGCTGGTCACGATCGTCGAATGGAACCCCCTGACCTATGCGGTTGATTCGCTGCGCGGCGCACTGATCGACTACAATCAGTTCGCGCCATGGTTAGGGATCGTTGTCATGGCAGTCGCTGGGGTGGTGCTGTTTGCCATCGCGCTCTACGACTTCCGCCGGGCCTGAGTTGCCAATGCCTGATGTTCAGCGTCTGCTGCGGGATTTTGGGGGCATTGCGTTCATCCTGGCGCTGCTGGTCGCGGTCACCTTCCTGCCGCCGGACACCTCGCTTTCCGAGGTGCGTGCCACCGCGACGCTGAAGGCCTGCGTGCCGCCCGCCTATCCGCCCCTTGTGACCGGCGACCCTCAACGGCCAGGCATCGACATCGAGCTGCTTGGTGCTGTCGCCGCTCACATCGGGGTGCAACTGGCGCTTAACCGCAACGACGCAATGGGGCGCGACTTCAATCCTCGCAACTGGGACTTGAACCGGGCCCAGTGCCAAGTGATCGCCGGTGGGGTCGTCGATTCTGACCAGACGCGTTCGTTCCTTGAGACCGGCCCGTCCTATGCCCGAACCGGCTGGGCCGTGATCTCACTCGAACCCCTCGCCGAATTGACGGGGCTTAGCGTGGGCGTGCTGACGCTGGTCTCCGGTCTTGACCGCATCGGGCTGGCCAGTTTTCTGCGCCGGGCAGGTGTTCGACCACAGGTCGTGACACGCCCGGAGCAACTGGTCGCCGGCATCGCCGAGCAGCGTTTCGACGCCGGCATAACCGAAGCGCTGCTCGCCGCACGGCTGTCGGCCGACAATGGCTGGGCCGCAGCCTGGATGCCGCCGGAGTTGGAGCGCTACAATCTGGTCTTCGGGCTGTGGAAGGGCGATGTGACCCTCAAGCGTGCCATCTATCAGGCCTTCGCCGATCTTGCCGCCGACGGCACCATCGCGGCCATTCTTGCCCGCTATGCCGGCGCCCCGCTCGACTAGCCGGCGGCGTCGATCCCGAGCACGATTGGCGCGACAAGATCATAGGCAGGCGTCATCAGCATCCGGGTCACTCCGAAGATCGACGCGGCCAGCAGCGCCCAAGCGAGGTAGGTTCCAGCCTGTCTGGGAATCGAGATGCCCAGTGCGGCCAGAAAATGCGCCCCCGCCAGCGGTGGGATGGGCAACAGGCTGAATACCGCCGTCCAGACGCATAACTGCGCTGCCACCCGCATGAACGCCGCGGCAGCCAGTCCCGCCGTGTAGGGCAGGGTGATCAACAGCGGGATCACCAGCAACAGAAGCAGGTAGCCCAGCAGTAGTAGCGCTGCGCTACCCGCCAGCGCGATCACCACCAGACCCCACCTCCCGATTCGCAGCTTGGAGGCATCGATCGCCACCGGCCGCCCCCAGCCGAAGCCGGTCAGCATGATCGCGCCGAGGCCCAGCATGTCCACATGCCCGAACGGCAGCACCGTTAGGCGGCCATCATGGCGGGGACCGTTGTCGCCCAGTAGCACCGCAACGACGGCAATGGCGGCGCTCTGCACCATCGCAATGATGAGCCCGGCGAACAGGCGCAACACCACAAGTTGGATGGTGAGGTCGACACCTGTCATCGCTGCCGCGCCCCGTCAGTTGCCCCGCAGGAACATCTGCGCAGCGCCGCGCTCACTTGCCGAATATCAGATAGTCGAGCGCGTCGGGGTTCGAGGGCAGCGGCGCGCCTTCCGCGAAGCCGTTCCGTTTGAGGACGTAGGCCAGCAGGTCGACATAGGTACTGGACGACAGGCTCCCTGGGGAATCTGGTGGCATCAAAGTGCTCATGAAGAGATACAATCCGGAGGCCGGCATCTGGTCGCTGGTGTACTTCTCCAAAAACGCGCGACCGGCCAACAGCGCGCCACCATTCACCCCGCCCTTGAGGTCCTCGCCATGGCAGTCCTCACAGAGCTGGTCGTATGTCTTCTTTCCTCGATCGGCCTGCTCGGACGAGTAGGAGACCGGCTTTTCGACCGGGGTCGCGTTGGCCTGCGCCAGTCGGATCCGGGTTCCGGTCTGCTGCGCGGGACGCGCTTCATTTGTCACTCGCGCGAGACTTTCGAGACCGTATGCCAGCCCCGTCACCGTTAGGGGGGTGGCGGCCACCGCGACCACCAGCGCTCCGCCACAAAGCAGCCGAATCGCGCGTTTCTTGTTCATTGGTAGACCTCCCGTTCATATGGCAACACGGCCGCAAGAGCACAGATTTGCCGATATTGGCGCAACGCGCTAGCCAAGCCGACATGCAGGTCTGATGCAATAGTCCCTTAGTCGGTTTTTCGTGAAGGCCCCGAAGGTGCGAAGCCCCAGCGCGTTTCAAGGCGCTGACGGCCGTCCAAGAGCCGAGGTGTTCATCAAAGAGCGCATCGCCGCGCGCGGCAAGGACACCATGATCACCTGGGGGTTGATCGACAGCTTCTCCCGATGCCTCGCAGCTTCCGTCTTGGGCATGAATGGCACTATGCTTCGAGCTGCCAGTCGACGTGACCGACGAGCAGCGCGCCGTGTTGCAGGAACACCTGCACGGCTCCGGAAACCGGCGGCGTGCATCGATTTGTGATTCCGTTTGGCGGTTGGCCGAGCGGGGGTTGGCGTGCAGGGGCAGCGGGGGTTTTGGGACATTGAGGATCGGCTGAAGGAGCTTTCGGCGGAAGGCTTCCGCTGGAGCGGCTGGCAGACCGTCCCATTAGGAATTTCGTGGCAACTATGCGGCTGTCCGTTGAAAACAGCGCGCATCTTGCCGTCTTCGGTGGCAGCCTGTAATCAGCGTCGGCTCGTTGTTGATGTAATCAAGACCAGGGATAGATGCCCGACCAAACGAATCCCCGTGCATCTACACCCCGATCGGCAGCAGCACGTGTCTTGTCACGCGCCACCCTTGCCCTCGTCGCAGTGGGTCTCTTTAGCGTAGCAGTCAATCTGCTATTGCTGACCGGGCCCATATTTATGATGCTGGTCTACGATAGGGTGTTGACCTCCCGTTCCGTGGCCACTCTTGTCGTTCTAGTCGTACTCGTGGGGGTACTTCTTTCCTTTTTGGCCCTATTCGACTTAGTGCGACGGCAGATTCTGGGGCGACTCGGCAATCGTCTGGAATTGGTTCTATCAGACCCTATTTTTGAAAGTTGGATCAAACAGAACGTTGGGCGCCCGGGGCACGCCCAGCCGTTGGAGGATCTGAAGGGCATCCGCCAATTTCTTTCCAGTGCTGCTCCGCTGGCGCTGTTTGATCTCCCGTGGACGCTGCTGTTCCTCTGGCTGATCTTCCTGTTCCACTCATATCTCGGTTACGTCGCCTTGACCGGCGCGGCATTCCTGACGGGCCTTGCCCTACTGACGCATGCGCTGACTCGACGCCTGCTGGCCAATGCAGCCCGTGACGCGGCAAAGGCAGCAGAGCTTGTCGCCGAGGCGCGGCGCGGCGCGGAAGCGGCCGTTGCGCGGGGGATGGTTCGCGGACTGATGAGCCGATGGCGCACTAGGTACGAGGCCTCGGTGTTCGACCAATCGAGCGCCGGCGATACTATCTCGCTTCTGTCTGCAGTTGCGCGCGCCCTGCGATTGTTTCTGCAATCAGCGATACTTGCTGTTGGCGCATGGTTGGCGATCCTGCAGGAAGTAACGCCTGGTACAATGATAGCGGCCTCGATCCTCATGGGTCGCGTGAACCGCCCCGGGTTTGCCGGAGGCTCCAACTCCTGAGAAGGTGGAGCCATGATGAGCAAGACGACGAACAAGTTTTCCCCGGAAGTGCGCCAGCGCGCGGTGCGGCTGGTTCTGGATCACGAGCATGAGCATTCCTCGCGCTGGGCGGTGGTCCTTTCGATCGCGGCCAAGATCGGCTGCACGGCGCAGACGCTGAACGAGTGGGTGAAGAAGGCCGAAGTCGACGCCGGCAAGCGGGCTGGGGTGCCGACGGACATGGCCGCCATGCTGAAGGCTCTGGAGCGCGAGAACCGGGAGCTTCGGCAGGCCAACGAGATCCTGCGCAAGGCGAGCGCATATTTTGCCCAGGCGGAGCTCGACCGCCGGTTCAAGCCATGATCGCGTTCATCGACGATCATCGTGGGGCGCATGGGGTCGAGCCGATCTGCAAGGTGCTGCCGATCGCCCCATCGACCTACCACGACCACGTCGCCAAGCGGGCCGATCCCGAGAAGCTGTCGTCACGCGCCAAGCGGGACCTGATGCTGAGGCCTGAGATCGAGCGCGTCTTCGCCGAGAACTACGAGGTCTATGGTGCGCGCAAGGTCTGGCGGCAGCTCAACCGCGAGCACATCCCGGTGGCACGCTGCACCGTCGAGCGTCTGATGGCCGACCTGGGCCTGCAGGGCGTCATCCGCGGCAAGCCGATCCGCACAACGATGAGCGACAGGGCGGCGCCTTGCCCCCTCGATCACGTCAATCGCCAGTTCCATGCGCCGGCACCGAACATGCTCTGGCTCTCCGACTTCACTTACGTCTCGACCTGGGCCGGCTTCGTCTACGTCGCCTTCGTCATCGACGCCTATGCCCGCCGGATCGTCGGCTGGCGGGTGAGCAGGACGGCGCACGCAAGCTTCGTCCTCGACGCTCTCGAGCAGGCGCTGCACGAACGGCGGCCCGTTCATCGCGGCGGCCTGGTGCATCACTCCGACAGAGGTTCTCAATACGTCAGCATCCGCTACACCGAGCGCCTGGCGCAGGCCGGGGTCGAGCCCTCGGTGGGCAGCGTCGGCGACAGCTATGACAACGCTCTCGCCGAAACCATCAACGGTCTCTACAAGGCCGAGGTGATCCATCGACGCGGACCATGGCGCTCGTTCGAGGCCGTCGAGTTCGCCACGCTGGAATGGGTCGACTGGTTCAACAATCGCCGGCTGCTGGAGCCCATCGGCAACATCCCGCCGGCCGAAGCCGAGGAACGCTACTACGCCATGCTCGAAACGCCGGCCATGGCAGCGTAACTCAAACCAAATGGCCTCCGGCAAACCCGGGGCGGTTCACGCCTGTAAGCCGCCTTGCGTCGTCAGCGTGCTTGCGGGTGTTTCCCTTGAGGCCGCGGTGATCAGCCAGAAACTGCACCAAGTCCTCAAAAACGTTCGGCCATGCCCGACGTCCAGCCCGACCACGGCCTTGTCGCTCCAAAGCAGAGAGGTGTGCTTCGAGAAGACCACGGAGAGAAAGCGGCTCTTGAGCGTATATCGGCGTTTCGTCGATCACTGCCGGAGCGAGGTGCGCCGGGTGAACTTGCTTTTTCGGATCTGCGCCTTCGTCGCGCTCAACGACACGTTCAAGTGCTTCGAGCTCTGCCCCCGCGATGGCCTGGGCCGTTTCACGCCACGCGGGTGATCGCGGCTCGGCAGAGATGTTGCCTCTCCGCAAGTAGCGCTCAAGGATATCGCCCATCACCTGCTCGATCTCGTCGCTGTCAAGACGGCCGGCCAGGACCGCCCTCAAATCAGCGACGTAGCGATCGTCGATGCCTATTGATGCCCAGGTGGGACCGGCTTGTCGAAAGGCCAAGTCGATCGCGATGCGCTCCTGGTAGTGGACACGTGCCAATTCTGCCGGAGAGAGCAGCGACGATCGACTGGCGCGTTCTGCGGCGTTGGTTTCAAGCCGGTTGGCCCGCACAGCCTGGGCATGATCAAGTTTGGCGGCTATTCGAATAAGGGCGACGGGTAGTTGATCGATCGCGCTACGACGATCCGCGCCGAGCGGCTCCTGAAGTTCACGTTTTCCGACGATGGAACGCAGTTCCTGCGGCACGACCCTGCGAGCGTAGTATCGTCCATCGACGAAAAGCAGATACCTGATCTTGCCGGCCATGGTTCAGGCCCTTTGTAGGGGAAATGTAGGGGCAAGAGTGGGGTAAACCCCCGCGAAAGCAAGAGTGTCAATAATTGCAAGGGGGTAGGATGGTGCTGCCAGAGAGGATTGAACTCTCGACCTCTCCCTTACCAAGGGAGTGCTCTACCACTGAGCTACTGCAGCAGCCGCCACCGCGGGCTGCCCCGGGACGTGGCGCGGTTACTGCCACAGGCCATTGTCCCGTGCAAGGCAAAAAACGGAGCCGCGGCGGCAGGCGGTTCTGGTCCGGCAAGGTGTCGCGGCGCGCCATCCGGGCCTGCCCGGACGCCGTATCGGGGCGGTCGCGAATGACCTTGCGGCGGGTCGCTCTGGACTTGGCTGCGCCTGTGCTGCACAAGCACTGGGGCAACGGGAATGCGGCCGCGGCGGGACCTCGCGGAGCGGGAGACGGGCGAGCATGTCGGATTCGGGGTCAGGCGGGGATCGGCACGATCGCCTTTCGGCAAAGCTGCGCGAGAACCTCAGGCGGCGCAAGGAGCAGTCGCGCGCCCGGGCAGGTGCCGCAGCGCCCCTCGAACGGGGCGAAGCCGCGTCAGCGGCCGACCTGCCGGGGGGCGACGATCCGGACGATGATCGCTAGAGGCGCTGTGGGTTGGGCCTCCGGCCGCATTGCCCAGTCCGCCGCGAGCTTGTAGATGGTCGTTCTGGCGCCCATCTAGGCGGCAACGCCAATGATACCGGAACTGCCTCATGTCTGATCTCAAGCTGATCGCGCTTGACGCCGAAGACCTCGACGTCGTGTCGGCCACCACGCAGGACGCCATCGTGCGTGTAGGCGACATGGCCTTTGCCAGGGGCGATCGACGCTTCGCCCTGATGATGAACCGCTTTGCCTGGGAGCGCGGCGACGGCAGGTCGCGCGACCGGGCCGGGGTGCGCAAGCGCGCCGCGCTGCATTTCGATCATGTGACGGGCGTGCGGGCAGCCGGCCTCGATCTCAACGCCCACGAGGGTGTGCTCGAGCTGCTGACCATACGCTTCACCGAGGGGCAGGCGCCGGGCGGCCAGGTCGACCTGGCATTTGCCGGTGGCGCCACGATCCGCCTCGAGGTCGAGGTCCTAGAGGCGCGCCTGCAGGACCTGGGCGCGGCCTGGGCCACCAAGGTCAAGCCCGAGCACGCCGCCTGATGCCGGTTCGGCTGGACAGCCGGGACCCCGGCTTCGCGGCGTCCTTCGCGGCGCTGCTCAACTCCAAGCGGGAGGCGTCCGAGGAGGTGGGTGCGTCAGTCGCGGCCATCCTCGCAGACATTCGCCGGCGCGGCGATGCGGCGGTCATCGACTGCACGGCCCGCTATGACGGGGTCCAGCTCACTGCGCGCACCCTCGCTTTCACGGCTGACGAGGTCGAGGCGGCTGCGGCGCGGATTTCCCCCGCGACGCGTGCGGCACTGGCGTTCGCGCATGACCGCATCCGGGCCCATCATGACCGGCAACGACCGCTCGACGAGATCTACCGCGACGCGGTCGGGGTGACCCTGGGCACCCGGTGGACGGCCGTCGAGGCGGTCGGCATCTACGCGCCGGGTGGCCTTGCCGCCTATCCCTCCTCGGTGCTGATGAACGCGGTGCCGGCCCGCGTCGCCGGCGCCAGCCGGATCGCCATGGTGGTGCCCACGCCACGCGGCGAGGTCAACGATGCCGTGCTCGCTGCGGCCCGCATCGCCGGCATCACCGAGATCTACCGGATCGGCGGCGCCCAGGCGATCGGTGCCCTGGCGTTCGGTACCGCCAGCATTGCCCCGGTCCACAAGGTGGTCGGGCCGGGGAACGCCTATGTCGCCGCGGCCAAGCGGCAGGTCTTCGGCACGGTGGGCATCGACATGATCGCCGGTCCCTCGGAGGTGCTGGTCATCGCCGATGCCTCGGCCAATCCGGCCTGGGTGGCCGCCGATCTGCTGGCCCAGGCCGAGCACGGGGGAGGGGCCCAGTCCATCCTCGTCACCACCGATCCGGACCTCGCCGACAGCGTCGAGCGCGAAGTCGAGCGGCAGATGGCGCTGTTGCCGCGTGCCGGGATCACCCGCGAAGGCTGGGACGCGTTCGGCGCCGTGATCACCGTGGGTTCCCTCGCCGAGGCGGCCGAGCTCGCCAACCGCATCGCCTCCGAGCACGTCGAACTGGCCCTCGACGATCCGCAATCGCTGCTGCCGAGCATCCGCAATGCCGGTGCGATCTTCCTCGGCCATCACACGCCCGAGGCGATCGGCGACTATGTCGGCGGCTCCAACCACGTGCTGCCCACGGCGCGATCGGCCCGCTTTGCGTCGGGCCTCGGCGTGCTCGACTTCATGAAGCGGACCTCCATACTCGGCTGCGATCCGGCGTCCCTCGCCGAACTGGCGCCTGCCGCGATCGAACTCGCCCGCGTCGAGGGGCTGGACGCGCATGGCCGCAGCGTCGCGATCAGGCTCAACCGCTAGATGGCGCTCGTTCCGCGACAGTTCGATCCCGTCAAGGACCGCATTGTCGCCGTCACTCTCGATCCCAATACCATCACGTCGCCCAATCCCGACGAGGTGCACGAGTGGCGCATCGCCATCTTCGATCTCGTCGAGGAAAACCGGTTCTCCCCGGCCCGGGTAAAGGCCACCGGACCCTTCGCGCTGCACATCTCGATCGTGGGCAACTACATCGTGCTCGATGTGCGCAACCCGGATACCTACGCGCCGGTTGCGGCACACTACCTGTCGCTGACCCCCTTCCGGCGCCTGATCCGCGACTATTTCCGCATCCGCGACAACTACTATGATGCGATCAAGACCGGCTCGACCTATCAGATCGAGACCGTCGACATGGCGCGGCGTGGCCTCCACAACGAGGCCGCAGAACTGCTGCGCACCCGCCTCGACAACAAGCTCGAGATGGATCTCAATACCGCCCGGCGGCTGTTCACGCTGATCTGCGCGGTGCAGCCCTTTGCCTCCCGCATCGACGAGCGCGAGTCGACATTGCCCACGGTGCTGTTTGTGTGCTCGATGAACTCGGTGCGCTCCCCGATGGCGGCAGCGCTCGCGCGCCGCCTGTTTCCAGGGCGGCTGATCGTCCGTTCGGCCGGGGTGCGGTCCGGCAAGGCCGATGGCTTCGTCCACGAGGTGATGGAGGAGATCGGCATCGACATGTCGGTGCATACCCCGCACACCATGGATGAACTGGTCGCCAACCACTTCGACCTGGTGGTCACGCTGTCCGCCGACGCGCCCGAGGCAGTGCAGCGCCAGGGCCTCGAGATGGGCGCCCTGGAGCACTGGCCGATGCCGGATCCGACCGAGGCCGAGGGCAATCGCGAGTCGGTGCTGAGCGCCTACCGCACCCTGCGCGATACGCTGCAGCACAAGGTGCGCGAGCGGCTCGAGCGGCTGCTTGCGGCGCCGCCGCTCTCGGCCTGACGGCCGATCCGGACCGCCCCGTCCCTTCTGAACGGCCAGATTGGAACAGCCGCTTGGCAGTGGTTCACAAAGCCGGCGACATCCAGTATAGCTGCGCCCAATTCATGCCCCCGACATCGCGAGTACCGAGTTATCGAGGGGCTGTCTCAGGAGAGAGAATGGCTAAGGAAGAAGTGCTCGAGTTTCCGGGCGTCGTCACCGAATTGCTGCCCAATGCCACCTTCAGGGTGAAGCTCGAGAACGAGCACGAGATCATCGCCCACACCGCCGGCCGCATGCGCAAGAACCGCATTCGCGTGCTCGCCGGGGACAAGGTGCTGTGCGAGATGACCCCGTACGATCTCACCAAGGGCCGCATCACCTATCGCTTCAAGTAGCAGCGCAGGCCGCGACTGGTGCGATCGGCGCAGATCGCCCCGGGCAGCGGAACATCCCCCTCACGCGGGCGGTCTGGGAATCAAGTCACGATATGGCAAGTCGTCCCGAACTCATTCTGGCCTCCGCCTCGCCGCGGCGCCTCGCACTGCTCAACCAGATCGGCATCGAGCCCGAGCACCTGGTGCCGGCCCATATCGACGAGACGCCGGAGAAGGGTGAGCTGCCGCGCAAGCTGGCCCAGCGTCTGGCCGACCAGAAGGCCATCACTGCCCAGCACAAGGCCCGGACCATGGGCATCGCCGCCAATGCCCTGGTGCTGTCGGCCGATACCGTGGTGGCCGTCGGCCGCCGCATCCTGCCCAAGGCCGAGACCATGGAGGAGGCTTCCGAGTGCCTGCGCACCCTGTCGGGGCGCTCGCACCGGGTCTTCACTGCGGTGACCATGCTCAGCCCCTCGGGTGCCATGCGCAAGCGGCTGGTCGAGACCCGCCTGCGCTTCAAGCGTCTGTCGGCCCGCTAGATCGAATCCTATCTTGCCAGCGCCGAGTGGCGCGATAAGGCCGGCGGCTACGCTATCCAGGGCATAGCCGGCGCCTTCGTCATCAAGCTGCAGGGCTCGTATTCGGCGGTGGTCGGCCTGCCGCTGCACGAGACCGTGTCGCTGCTGGCCGGCGAGGGCTATCCGGTGCACTTCAACTGGCTCAACCAGTCCAGCCTCGCTGCGGTCTGATGGCGGGCAACGTCATCCGTCTCAAGCCCATCCGCCCGTGCCCGATCTGCGGCAGGCCCTCGAGCCAGCAGCACCATCCGTTCTGTTCCGGTCGCTGCGCCGACATCGACCTCAACCGCTGGCTCTCCGGCTCCTACGTCATCCCGGCCGATGCCGGCGAGGCCGCCGATGAGGTTCCGCCGGACGATGGGTCCACGGACGGCGACGGAGACTAGCGCCTCCCGGGGGCCTGCCACGCGCCCTGTGGCCGAGACTCCGGGCCGCGATAATGGCGCTTGCACGATGCCATTTTGGTCCCTATAAACCGCCCGACTTCGGCGCCCTCCGGGCGTTCGGACAAGCCCGGGTAGCTCAGTTGGTAGAGCAGCGGATTGAAAATCCGCGTGTCACTGGTTCGATTCCGGTCCCGGGCACCACTTCCTTCCCGACACAGATCAATGTCCCGCGGGCCGGCCTGCCGGCCGCTGCGTCATGATATGATCGCGTGTTGCGTTGACGGGGCAGCCGCTATCGACGCCGCGCCAGCGGTCCTGGTCCGGGTGTCGACCCTGCTGGAGGACCGCCTCGGCCACTTGGCGGCTACCCCGTGAGGGTTTCCCGAGCGCGGGACTGGGCAGTCTGGATGCCCCGCCCTACACTGTCGGCGCCGCGGCACCTCGAGGGCCGTTCGGCCTGCGGAGAGCAAGGGGACTGGTAGTGCAACTGTCGGCTGGTTCGGGCAGACTCCATATCGCAACGGCCTCCGGCGACGCAGACCCGGCTGGCGCCATCCCGCGCTACGACTCCGGCGCACCGCTCTGCTTCCTGCATGTTCCGAAGACCGGCGGCACCACGGTTCGCCTGATCATCGAGAACCAGGCCGATGGCGACCGCACCTATCCGAGCGGCAGCGCAGCCTTCACCAAGGGCATGACGCTGCAACGATCCCTCGCGGCAGGCGATGACATGTCCCGCTTCGAGGTGATCCACGGGCATTTCGGCAACCAGGTGGTCGAGCACCTTGCCGCCGGAACCAACTACTTCACCTGGCTCCGCGAGCCACGCCAGAGGCTGCTGTCGTCGTTCTTCTTTCGCATGCAGCAGGCCAATCCTCGGGACGAAGCCTACGTCCGCCTGCGGGATGGCGAACGCGTGGAGTCCGTGTTCATGCGCTGGCTGGACCAGCAGCCCTCGATGCAGGCGTTCTTCCTCCTGGGCTTTTGGGATTTCGAGGCGTCGAGGGCCAGGTGGAGCACCGACAATCCGGATACCAGCGTCGACGAAGCCGCCCTGCTGCTGGCGGACCGCTGCTTCTTCATCGGTCTGCTGGAAGATCAGGAACGCTCGGTGGATGCCCTTTGCGCCATCACCTCGATCCTGCCCCCCGGAGTCCCGACTCGACGGAATGCCGGTTCACGGCGGCAGGAGCTTGCCCTGACGGCCGACGAGGAGCGGCGGCTCGATGCCACCCTTGAGCCACAGGTGGCATTCTACCAGCAGATGGTTGCGCGGCATCGACAGCACATGGACACGCTCGTCGACCGCTACCCGGACAACCCGGCCCTTCGCTTGATCGGCAATCGCGAGCAGCTGCGGCGCCACTTGCTGGAGCAGCATGACGTGGTGCCCCATCGACCGGCTGTCCGCTGGAAGGCCTGGGACGCGGTTCTGGGCGACAATCTCGATGGCCGCGAATGCCTGCAGCAGCCGGATGGCACGATGGCACGCTGGCGCTGGACCGGGCCGTCCCCGGATACCATGGTGCATCTCGAGCGACCCACGGGCACCCGTCTCGAGGTGAGCATTCAGGTCAATCCGGCAACGCCTCCTGCCCACCTTCGTGCGGCGCGCGTGCAGGTCGACGGCAGGCCGGTGGCGCTTCGCGTCATGCAGGGGGCGGACGGCCTGTGGGCCCTCACCGGTCCGGTCTCCCCAGCGCGGCCGAAGCGACCGGGCGAGCGGCTCAGGCTGGACATCCACACGCCCCTGATGATCGATGAGAGGGAAATTCCTCCGCACATCGGGGTACGAAAGCTCGGCCTCGCCCTCAGCGCCATCGAGATCGGTCCGCGACGGCGCCGCGAGGCCCGCCGCCTGTGGCGCCTGCTGCGGAAGATTCTGCCCGGCTGAAGCCCTGCACGCGCGTTCGCCGCGCCCACTGGGGCTGAGGCCGGCGCACGTACCGTGGACGGCGTCACGCCGCCGACTGCACCTCGCCGCGCCACTTGGTAAGTGCCAGGACGAGCGTCTCGGAGCGTTGCGCGAACTCGCCCTCGAGCAACTGGTTCGCCTCCACGCGCTTGCCGTCGAGGCCGTACTGGAGCACGCGGCCGGCGCAGTCGTGGAACTCGGCATGCAGCCGCCGCACCACCTTGTAGGGCATGCCGGCTCTTGTCTGCGCATCGATCCCCTGTCCGTGCAGCCACCGGCCGAACTCGCACTGGTCGTCCTTGCGCACCGTCTGCGGCGTGGCATCGCTTCTGCCGGTCGTCACAGCTGTCTTGAGCTTGAGCTTCCAGGCGCCATGGGCGCCAATTGCCCTGCGGATTGCGTCTTCGAGGTCGCTTTGAGTCATTTTTTCTCAGCAGATTGCTTGTGCGAAATGTCCCGCTCGAGCGGGCGGCGCCCACGCTATCCGACAAGCTCCTAATCAATCCTTCAACGCGTCCGCGGCGACCGCTTCAGTCCCGCCCCGCCTCGACCAGCTGCGCCAGCTGGGCGGCCACCGTCCCCCACCCGTCGAAGAACCCCAGTTCGTCGTGCAGCCGCCGGTCGTCCGGACTCTTGTGCATGACGTGCGCGTGGTACTCGGTGCCCTCGTCATGCGTCCTGAGCGTGATCGTGGCGGTGATGAACGGCTGCGCCGCCGGGCGCCAGCCGCCGGTCAGCGCGTTGGTGAACACCAGCTGTTCGTTCTCCACCAGCGCCAGGTAGCAGGCGTTGAGGTGAGGCCCGAACGGCCCGCCGTTCTCGCTCATCTCGGTCACCAGCGCTCCACCGGGCCGGAGATCCATTTCCACGACGCGACAGAGGGCCGGTTTCGGAATCCACCACCGGGCAAATCGCTCGGGTTCCGTCCAGGCTCTCCACACTGCCGCCCGGGGCGCTCTGATGATGCGGGAGAGGGTAAGGTCGCGTTCGGGGTCGATCGGTCGGTTCATCTGTCATCCTTGCCTTCGTTCAGGACCAGGTCTTCCAACCGGTCGGTCCGGGTTTCCCAGATCGCGCGCTGGCGACCGAGCCATCCTTCGGCCACCGCCATCGCCTCCGGCTCGAGGGTGCAGGTACGCACCCGGCCCGTCTTGCTGGTGCGGATCCAGCCGGCCGCCTCCAGCACGCGGATGTGCTTGAGGAAGGACGGGAGCGCGATGCCGAACGGCTCGGACAGTTCGGTGATGCTGGCAGGTCCCCCGCCTAGCCGTCCGATGACCGCGCGGCGCGTCGGGTCGGAGAGCGCCTGGAAGACGCTGTCGAGGGAATAGTGTTCCATGTGGCTAAGTATCATGCTTCAACACTTAGCGCAATGGCTAACCGAAGCGATCCGCGGTAACCCGCCGTTAGCCATGATCGCGCGCAACTACCTTGCATTTACCAAGCGGTATTCGCTCGGCGCTTAGGTTTTTTGGCGAGGGTCACGGCTCTCCGGGGGTCAGTCCGGACCGGTTCTTGGGGGTTATGGAAATGCGTCGCCGCTTCGGCAACAGGATCGCTTTCGGGCTGGTCACCGTCACGTTGATGGCCACCGTGCTCGTCGGCTGCACGTCATCCAATCTCGGCGGCTTCGGCACTTATGGCAACAACAGGCTCGAGGTGGCCGAGATCACCAACCCGGGCAGCTATACTGCCGACAGCGCCCTGGCCGAGGCCCGCGCGCACTTCCGCAACAATGATTTCGGCCATTCTGCCGCGCTCTACAAGCGGGCCGCGGAACTGGCGCCGAAGAATGCCGAGGCCTATGTCGGGCTCGGCGCCTCCTACGACCGGCTCGGGCGTTTCGATCTGTCGGACCGCGTCTATTCCGCGCTCTACGAGATCAGCGGCGCCACCGCGCAGTACTACAACAATGTCGGCTATTCCTACATGCTGCGCGGCAACCTGACTGCAGCACTCACCAATTTCCGCAAGGCCCAGCGCCTCGACCCGGACAACATCGTGGTCGCCAACAACATCCAGATCCTCAAGGACGCCGCGCGCTCGCGCGCCTGAAGCGACCGCGTCGGCCCCGGGCTAGGGTGCCGGCGTCGTCTCCGCTGCCGCGGCCGCCTCGCTCGGGATGACGAGGCCGTTCTTGCCGAGCCCCTTGGTCGAATATGCGCTGGCCTTGCTCGGATCGATCGTCTGCTGTTCCAGGTTGGCCTTGACCGCGTCGCCCGAACTGTAGGCGACCTTGTCGCTGCGCTGCAGGTAGTCGTAGGCGCAGCCGCCGAGCCCGACGGCCAGCGCCAGTGCCGCGGCCCCCCCGACCAGTCTGCGCCTTGCCTGTCCGTGCATGTGCGGTCTCACTGCCCAAGGTCGATGATGAAGCCGAATGGCCCGGCAATGCCGGCACCCGATTGGAAGCCCTTCAGCATCTTCGGTGTCACTTCCATCTTGCCGAGCGCGAAGAACTCGACATCGTTGGCCGGCAGGGTCTGGTCGAGCGGCGTCGCCAGCACCTGGCCCGGAGTTGCCGGTTGCATCAGCCGCGGGGTGACGATGACCACCAGTTCGGTATCGTGCTTCTGGTAGCTCGACGACTTGAACAGCGAGCCCAGCACCGGCACGTCACCGATCCACGGCAACTGGTTCTGGCTGAGCGCCGTGCTGTTCTGCAGCAGGCCCGCCACCGCGAAGCTCTGGCCGTCGCGCAGTTCCACCGTCGCATCGAGTGTGCGGGTGTTGAACACCGGGTCGCCCGCCGAGGTGAAGCCGCCGATGCCGCTCACTTCCGGCGTCAGGTGGATCTGGATGCGGTCGCCATCGAGCACGACCGGCGTGAAGATCAGCCGCACGCCGAAATCGCGATAGTTGATTGCCGCGTTGCCGTTCGAATCCGGAATTCGCACCGGCACCTGGCCGCCGGCGAGAAAACTCGCCTTGACCCCCGACAGCGTCGTCAGGTTCGGCTCGGCGAGGGTGCGCACCAGCTGCTTTCCCTCGAGGGCATTGATCGTCATGTTGAGGTCGATCCCGGCCCCGCCGGAGATCACGCTGGTGATGAACGATGAGAAGCTCTTGGCGCCGGCCGACGGGTTGTCCGGGCCGCCGCCCAGCGTGATGTCGGTCCCGCCGATGCTGCCGCCCCACGAGATCCCCAGTTCGCGCCCGGCATCGCGCTGCGCCTCGAGGATGCGGACTTCGAGGTTGACCTGCTGGCCGCCCACGACGGTCAGGGTGTTGATCACCGCCGGGCTGCCATATTGCGCAACGACCTCCAGCACCTTGTCCATCGAAACCTGGTCGGTGACTGTCCCTGACAGGCGGATGCGGCCGTTGACCGTCCCCACCTTCACCTTGGAGGACGGCACCGCGGCCTCGATCGAACGCGCGATGTCGGCGGTGTCGGCGCCCACCTCGACAGCCAGAAGTCCTACCGGGGTGCCCTCCGCCGAGAACAGGTTCACCGTGGTGGTCCCGAAGCTCTTGCCCACGAGGTACAGCGACTTGTCGGTGATCGGCTGCGCGTCGGCGATGGTGGCGTCGGCCGAGACGATCTTGCCCACCGGGTCCGAGATGACGACCGTCACCGCCTGGCTGACCGGCAGCTTGATGCGCATCACCGAGGTCGTCTTGAGGTCGTAGCTGACAGTCTGCGCCTGGGCCGGAACTGCCGTCGTGATGAGCAGGCCGCAGGCCAGTGCCGCAGCCGCGAGAGCGGCGCGGGCGGTGGCGAGCACCCGGCCGGCGACACCGCGGCAGTCGCGTTCGGCAGTCGGGGCGGGGCGGTCAGGAGCGATGGCAGTCAATTCAAACCAACTCTGCAGCTTTGGCGGGCCGAAAAGACTCTATGCCCGTCATGGTCAACACCGGCTTAACGGGTGCGCTCACGGCCCGCCGTTGCCCGCATTGGTCCAGAACGGGCTCGAGATCCGGATTGCCTGGTTCAGCGCCTCGGTGGTGACATCGCCCGCAACCGCGACCTCCGTCTTGGGTCGCAGCACCAGGGCGAGCTTGCCTACCGAGGTGGCGTTGATCACCACTTCGGCCTGCTCGGGCCGGAGTTCCAGCGTCGCGATGGCGACGTCCGAGAACATGTCGGGCCGCGTCTTGCCGTCCTCGTCCGATGTCGCGGCTTCCCGTCGGGTGCCGCCCAGCCAGGCATTGATGGCCAGCACCCGCACGTTCGCGAGCACGGTTTCCGAGAGCTGCCCGGCCGCGGTGCCGCGGGTCAGTACCACGTCGACCCGGTCGTTGGGGACGATGAACCCGCCGGATGCGGACTCCGCCGCCACCGCGACCGAAACGCCGCGCGTGCCCTCCGTCAGCATCGCCGAGAGCAGGCCGGTGCCGGCCTCCGCCAGCTTGTCCTGCCGGATCGGCTCGCCGGCAAAGAACTCCCCGCGCGCCATCGAGGTGGCCAGCTGTGTCTCCGCATCGGGCAGGGCGGCGAAGGTGATGTAGTCCGCGCGGATGGCGGTCTCCGGCCATTCCACCCATTCCACCGATCCTGGCACCAGCGTCTCGCCCACAGCGATCTGCTGCGCCGCCACCAGCACCTTGGCGGTGACCGGCCGGACGACTTCGGGCACCGGCACCGGCGCCGGTTCCGCCATGCTCTCGACCACCGGCTCAGCGACCGGTGGGCCTTCGTACATCGTCAGGTAGGCGGCAACGCCCCCCGCGGCCAGGGCCACCAGCAGCAGCACGATCCGCGCCGGCTGGAACAGCGACTTGAGGCCGCCGGTCCTGCCGCTCTGCACCGGGGCTTCGTCGTCGGTGACGACGGATTGCAGCACCTCGGCGCGCCAGGCGTCGAGGTTCCGGCGATCGACGACCGGCGCTTCCGTCCAGTCGGCGTCCTGGCGCATCGAGTCCCGCCCCCTCCGCTCGATTCGCAGCGATGCGTCGGCGCCGCGCCCTGCACCCTCGGTTTCCTCTTCGATCGATCTGGTCTGTGAACGCCGGAGCACTTGAATCCTCGTTGGCGACGGCCGGTTGCGCTGCTGCCGGACGGGTACGCGGTCTCCCTGTTCTAGCCCTCAAGGGTCACCGTTCGGTTCCAAACCCGTCGCAAATGCCGCCCGGGTGTTCACCGGTCGTTGACCATGCCGCCCCGCCGGCCGCTGGCTCAGGGCGCCCGCTCAGGAAATTTCGGCATGGACGGCCCGAAAAGATTATAATAGCATACCATTATAAGAAGAGGTCGGATGGCTCGGGAGTGGCCATGCGGCGGGAGGGGGCGGTTTTCAGCCCGGCACTTACGATCCGTCGGCCCACGCGCCCGACGAAGCAATCCGATGCGCGTCATGGAGGGAGGAGAGTCTCATGCGTCTGTTGAAATCTGCCATTGCCGCCGCTGCGATGCTGGCGTCGCTGGTGCTGCCGGGGGTCGCCGTCGCCCAGACGGTCGACGAGATCGTCGCCCGCGGCAAGCTGATCGTTGCCGTCGACACCACGACACCGCCCTACGGCTTCCTCGATGCAGAACTGAAGCCGACCGGCTTCGACATCGAGGTCGCCAACAAGATGGGCGAGGCGCTCGGCGTACCGGTCGAGTTCGTTACCGTGACCTCGCCGGGTCGCATTCCGGCGCTCCTGACCCGGCAGGTCGATGCGGTGGTCTCGATCTTCTCGATCACGCCGGCGCGAGCCATACAGATCGACTACTCGATCCCCTATGCCGGCCAGTCCGCGGTGGTCATCGCGCCCAAGGGAACCGCCGTCAGCAGCCACGCCGATCTTGTTGGCAAGAAGGTCGGCGTCACCCGCGGCACTGCCGAGGACGGTATCCTCACCGCCGCCGCAGAGGCCAATCCGGGCATCGAGATGCTGCGCTTCGATGACTACGCTTCGCTGCTGCAGGCCATGATCTCGGGCCAGATCGATGTCATGGGTGGCGGAGACTACGGTGAGATCTACTTGAAGAAGAGCGCCAACGGCGACGATTTCGAGCAGAAGTACCGGCTCAGGACCTTCTACTTCGGCATCGGCGTCGCCAAGGACAACCACAACCTGCGCCAGTGGATCAACACCTGGCTGTTCACGCTCAAGAACGATGGCACGCTCGATGCGCTGTCGCAGAAATACCGCAACCAGCCCTTGCCCGAACTGCCGGTATTCTGATCATTGACCGTTGACGGGCGGGGCCGCTCCGGCCCCGCCTTTGTTCCACTCGCGACGGGATGCCCATGCAAACCGCCCTGCAGTTCGGCCCTGTCCTCATCCACCTCGACGATCTGCTGGGGGGAGTGTGGAAGACGGTCCAGCTGGCTGTCCTTTCGATCGTCTTCGGCACCCTGATCGGTACCCTGTGCGCCGTGGGCCGAAGCTTCGGGCCGCGCTGGGTGTCCTGGCCGGTGGCTGCCTATGTCGAGCTGATCCGCAACACCCCGCTGCTGATCCAGCTCTACTTCGTCTTCTTTTCGCTGCCGCTGTTCGGGCTCAGGCTCGACAGCAATGCCGCAGCGATCCTGGCGCTGTCGATCCACCTGGGCGCCTATGCCACCGAGATCCTGCGGGCCGGTGTGGAATCGGTGCCGCGCGGCCAGATCGAGGCCGCCAGGTCGCTGGGGCTGAAGCCCTACCGCATCATCCGGCACATCGTGCTCGTTCCGGCGCTGAAGGCGGTTTATCCCGCGCTGTCGGCGCAGTTCATCCTGCAGCTGATGGGCACCTCGATCGTCGGCGCCATCGCGGCCGAAGAGCTGACGGCCATCGCCAACAACCTCGTCATGCAGACCTTCCGCAGCTTCGAGATCTACATCGTGCTGGCCGTCATCTACTTCGTCCTGGTGCAGGCCGCGAGCCTCATCTTCGCCGGCCTCGGCCGGCTGCTGTTCCGCTGGAAGGCCTGACGGCATGAGCCTCCGCGATTTCGGTCCGAACGAACTGATGTTCCTGCTGATGGCGACGCGCTGGACGATCCTGCTCGCCCTCATCGCCTTCGCAGGCGGCGGCGCCATCGGCCTGCTGATCGCCGCCTTGCGCGTCGCGCCCGTACCGCCGCTGCGCTGGCTGGCCGCCGGCTACACGCAGTTCTTCATGGGCACGCCGATCCTCATCCAGCTGTTCATGGCCTATTACGGCGCCTCATTCCTCGGCGCCCGGCCAGATCCCTGGTTCGCCGCTGCCCTGACCTTCTCGCTCAACGGTGGCGCCTTCTTCGGCGAGATCTTCCGTGGGTCGATCGAGGCGGTGCCCCGTGGCCAGTGGGAGGCCTCGACCGCGCTCGGCTTCCGCTTCGTACGCACGCTGCGCCTGGTGATCCTGCCCCAGGCGCTGCGCCTGATGCTGCCGCCGACGGTGGGGTTCATGGTGCAGATCGTCAAGACCACTTCCGTGGCCTCGCTGATCGGCCTCGCCGAACTGGCGCGCTCCGCCACCCAGGTGAACACCATCACCTTCCAGCCGGTGCTGGTCTTCGGCACCGTGTCGCTGATCTACTTCGCGCTGTGCTGGCCGCTGTCGCTGCTGTCGGGCTACCTGGAGCGGCGCCTGGGCACGGCCTGTCCCGCGGACCGGGCGGCCGGCCACTGCTCACAGCCAGTTGAGCCTGCCCCTCTCGGCCGGGGCGCCTCGCACGACCCGCGCACGTTCCTTGCGACGGCGAACCGGGCTAGTGGGCCATCAGTACCGGCACTTCGGCATGGTCCAGCAGATGTCGGGTGGCACCGCCCAGTGCCCACTCGCGGAACCGGGAATGACCGTAGCCACCCATCACGATCAGGTCGGCCCCGGCACGCTTGGACTCGTTCAGCAAGGCCGCCCCGGTGTCGTTCCAGCCGTTGATCATGCGAATCTCGGAGCCGATACCGTGCCGGCTGAGATATCGACCCACGTCGGCGCCCGGCTCCTCGCCATATTGCTCGCCGGCGCCGCCTTCCTCGACGATGCCGATGATCACCGCGCTCGACTTCGCGAGGAAGGGCAGGGCGTTGGCGAGCGCACGCGCTGCCTCGGGCGTGTTCTTCCAGGCGACGAAGACCGTGTCGTGCTCCGCTTGCGAGACCTGCTTGGGCGGCAGGAACACGCAGGGCCGGCCGGAGCGGAACAGTACCGTTTCCTCGATGCTCGAACTGCCGGCCGGATCGCCATAGGGTCGGGTGCCGACGAACAGGTCGGAGGTCCGCACTTCGGTGGCGAGCGACTTGCCGATCTCTCCGGGGTAGACGTCGAGCCGCCGCAGCTCGGTCGGTGTGCCGAGCCTGCCCAGCTGCTCCCGCAGCTTGACCGCAGCGGCATCCGCCCGTGCCGTGCTCTCGGCGATCAGCGTCTGCAGATAGGCCGATCCCGATGGATCGGTCATCGAGATGATCTCGGGGATGACGTTGACCTGCAGGCCGGTCAGGTGGGCATCGAACAGGCCGGCCACGGCCCCCGCATAGGCCAGGCGAACCGTGTCCTCGTCGGAACCGGTCAGGTGAACGACAATGTCCTTGATCATGCTTTTTCCTCAATCATCCTTCGGCTTGCCGACCGTCACGCGTTGGGCATAGGCAAGTGCCGCCATCAGTGCGACGAAAGCCAGAATGACAACGGTGATGAAGACGAGTCCCTCGGTAGGCATCTGCCAGGTTCCTTATTTCGGCGATTGTTTCGATGCAGTCCTCACCTTATCGCCCCTGGCTGGACGGGGGACTTTGACGCAAGTCAATTGGCTCGCAACAAGACCCCCTGATCGGCATTTCTTGAATCGCGCCACCGACCGGGCTAGGCTCAAGGGGTTGCGTTTGCGGAGCACCTCGTGGGTAACCAGCGGGCAAGGACCGATCTGGCGGTAGGCATCGTTGCCACGCTCCTGCTCGTTGCCGCGATCGGCGTCTCGGTGGTGCCTGGCCGACCTGCTGGAGCCGACCTACCGAACGGCCCTGCTCGTTCTGCTGAGCGTTCTCGGTGTCGGGTTGTTCGGCATGCTGCTGCGGGCCACGCTGCAATTGCGCAACGAGGCGGAGCGCAACGCCCACGAAGCGGAGCGCAACGCTGCGGTGCTGCGCGAGCGCGAGGCCCATCTGAAGTCCATTCTCGACACGGTGCCCGATGCGACAGTGGTCATCGACACCTCTGGAACGATGGTAACCTTCAATGCCTCGGCCGAGCGGCAGTTCGGCTACACGCAGGACGACGTCATCGGCAAGAACGTCAGCATGCTCATGCCGCAGCCCTATCACGATCAGCACGATGGGTACGTTTCGCGCTACCTGTCGACCGGGGAGCGGCGCATCATCGGCATCGACCGCGTCGTCGTCGGCCGACGCAAGGACGGTTCGACCTTTCCGATGAAGCTCGCCGTCGGCGAGATGCGCTCGGGGGACCGCGTGTTCTTCACCGGTTTCATCCGCGACCTGACCGAGCGCGAACGCACCGCCGCCATGCTCGACCAGGCGCAGAGCGAACTGGCGCGGCTGGCCCGTCTCAACGAACTGGGCGAAATGGCCTCGACCCTGGCGCACGAACTCAACCAGCCCCTCTCCGCCATCGCCAACTACGTGCAGGGCTGTCGCCGCATGCTCGAGAAGATCGACGAAGAACACGCCAGCCGCATGCGCGGGGCGCTCGATGAGACCGCAAAGCAGGCCTTGCGGGCCGGCGACATCATTCGGCACCTGCGCGAGTTCGTGACGCGCGGCGATACAGAGAAGCGCCCCGAGGACATCAAGGCGCTGGTCGAGGAGGCCGGGGCGCTCGCGCTCGTCGGCTCGCGCGAGCGGGGCATCAAGTCGGTGTTCGATTTCGGCCCCGAAGATGCCAGCGTGGTCGCCGACCGGGTGCAGATCCAGCAGGTCCTGATCAACCTGATGCGCAACGCCATGGAAGCGATGCGCGACAGCCCGCGCAGGGAACTGACCGTGTCGACCCGGGCCATCGACGCCGAGCGCATGCAGGTCGAGGTGGCCGATACCGGCCCGGGCATCGCCGATGACATCGCGCCGCGACTGTTCCAGCCCTTCGTCACCAGCAAGGCCAGTGGTATGGGTATCGGCCTGTCGATCTCGCGGCGCATCATCGAGTCGCATGGCGGCGAACTCAACGTCGTGCGCAACCGTGATGGTGGCGCCACCTTCACCTTCACCCTGCCGATACTCACCGAGGCCTCCGTTGACTACAGCTGACACCGTCGTTCACATCGTCGACGACGAGGAGGCCGTGCGCAATTCGCTCGCCTTTCTGCTGTCGGGGGCGGGCTTTGCCGTCAGGGTGCATGACAGCGCGACACAGTTCCTGGCGATTGCCGGCGGCATTCGTAACGGCTGCCTGATCACTGACCTCAGGATGCCGGACATGGACGGCGTCGAGTTGTTACGCAAGCTGCGCGATGCGGGAGCGCTGCTGCCCGCCATCGTCATCACCGGGCATGGCGACGTGCAGATGGCGGTGGAGGCCATGAAGAACGGCGCCCTCGATTTCATCGAGAAGCCGTTCAGCGACCAGGTCCTCATCGATTCGATCGCCCGTGCCGTCGAGCGGGCCGACGAACAGGTGAGCAGCGAGGCCGCCGAGGAACTGGTGCGCCAGCGCGTCGCCTCGCTCAGCGAGCGCGAGCGGCAGGTGCTCAACGGCGTGGTTGCCGGCCAGCCCAACAAGACCATTGCCTTCGAGCTCGGCATCAGCCCGCGCACCGTGGAAGTCTACCGAGCCGGGCTGATGGGCAAGATGCAGGCCCGCAGCCTCGCCGAACTGGTCCGCATGGTCATGGACATCGGCTACGACCCAACCGAGTGAGCCGCGTCCGGGGCCGATCCGCTTGATCTACCTCAAATTCGGTGTGGGTCATCGCCACTAATCATCTTCTTTGCGCCGCTGGCGGGCAGCGCGAGGGAGATTGACTGAATGCGCGTCGGCCGTCTGCTGGTGATTGCCCCCGATAGCGACCTGCGACACTCGCTGGTTTTCGCACTCGAGGCAGAGGGCTTCGAGGTTACCGAGCGTGCCGATGTCCCCACGGTCGACTGGGCCGAAAAGAACCGCTTCGACTGCACCGTGCTCGACCAGAAGGCGGTGAAGGGCGAGGCCTTCGAGAGCATCGCCTTCTGCATCACTGCCGCGCCGGTGGTGCTGCTGGCATCGCGCCCGCTGCGCTGGCTGACCGACTGGGTTGCCGAGACGGTCGAAACGCCGGTGATCGACAACGCGCTGCTGGTTGCCGTCCGCCTCGCCATTCACATGCCGCTCGTCTAGTTGGGTCGCGTCCTGAGCATCTCGGCGAGCAGTTCGCGCTCCCTCCTCACATGCCGACGGATGCCCTCGAAGAAGCCACGCAGCATGTAGCCCGTCGCTTCGGGCGCAAGGTCGGTTCGGCCTTGCCCGATCTGCATCAGTTCGTGCTGCACCTCCTCGGCGAAGCACTCGTCCTCGACGTGCTCGAGTCGCAACTGCTCGACCAGTTCGGCGCCACCCTCGTGGTGCTGCACCACGTGCGGAAACAGTTCCCGTTCCTCCGCCGCATGCGCCCGCCTGATGAGCGGGCCGATCATCCGGGCCAGGTGCAGGCACTGCTGCCGATCGAGGCGACCGGGCAGCGAGTCGGCAACTTCCTCGAGGCGATCGCAGAGCCCCATCTGCCGCTCGTAGGCATCGAGCAACCCGGCCCGCAGTTCCTGTCGCGTCATCCCTCGCGATCTCCCGCTGTGAACAACCACCACAATTGTGAGCGGGCGTCCCCGGCGCCTTGATCTGGATCAATGTGGCTGTGCAGGCCCGTCCATAGGTTGCATCGTCTCGAATTGCCTATTCAGGGGGCGACGTTGCGAAATTTGGGTTGGATCATAACACTGGCGGTGGGAGCGTTCTTGACGCTCATGCTGTCCGCTTTTGGGCAGGATGCCCCCTTCAAGATCCAGATGGGGGTGCTCACGGCCGTGCTCGGCCTGGCGGCCATCGTGCTGATGCGCCTGCCGGATCGGAAAGTGGCGCTGGCTGCTGCAGGGGAGGCGGAGGGCTACTTCGACGCACCCATTCGGGTGGGTTCCATCCTGGTGATGTTCTGGGGTGTCGTCGGCATGCTGGTCGGCGTGGTGGTTGCCCTGCAGCTCGCCTGGCCCGAGCTGAACTTCGGGCCCTATCTGAATTTCGGCCGCCTCCGTCCGCTGCACACCTCGGGCGTGGTCTTCGCCTTCGGTGGCACGGCGCTGATCACCACCAGTTTCTACGTTGTCCAGCGCACCTCGCGGGCGCGCCTTCTCAGTGACTCGCTGGCCTGGTTCGTCTTCTGGGGCTACCAGCTGTTCATCGTCATGGCAGCGACGGGCTATCTGCTCGGTATCACCGAGGGGCGCGAGTACGCCGAGCCGGAGTGGTACACCGACCTGTGGCTCACCATCGTCTGGGTCGCTTACCTCGTGCTGTTCCTCGGCACGATCATCAAGCGCAAGGAACCCCACATCTACGTGGCGAACTGGTTCTATCTTGCCTTCATCGTCACCGTGGCGATGCTGCACGTGGTCAACAACCTCGCATCCCGGTCAGTTTCCTCGGCTCCAAGAGCTACTCGCTGTTCTCGGGCGTGCAGGACGCGCTGACCCAGTGGTGGTACGGCCACAACGCCGTTGGATTCTTCCTGACCGCCGGCTTCCTCGGCATGATGTACTACTACATGCCCAAGCAGGCCGGTCGGCCGGTCTACAGCTACCGGCTGTCGATCATCCACTTCTGGTCGCTGATCTTCCTCTACATCTGGGCCGGTCCGCACCACCTGCACTACACGGCCCTGCCCGACTGGGCGCAGACCCTTGGCATGGTGTTCTCGATCATGCTCTGGATGCCCAGCTGGGGCGGCATGATCAACGGCCTCATGACCCTGCGCGGGGCGTGGGACAAGATGCGCACCGATCCGATCATCCGCATGATGGTCATCGCGGTCGCCTTCTACGGCATGTCGACCTTCGAGGGGCCGGTGATGTCGATCAAGTCGGTGAACGGGCTCAGCCATTATACGGACTGGACCATCGGCCACGTGCATTCGGGTGCGCTGGGCTGGGTCGGCATGATCACGTTCGGTGCGATCTACTTCATGGTGCCGCGCCTGTGGGGTCGCAAGCAGCTGTACTCGCTGCGCATGATCAACTGGCACTTCTGGCTCGCTACCGTCGGCATCGTCATCTACGCCTCGGTCATGTGGGTCAGCGGCATCACCCAGGGCCTGATGTGGCGCGAGTACGATGAGCAGGGCTTCCTCGTCTACTCCTTCGCGGAGACCGTGGCGGCACTGCATCCCTACTACATCGCCCGGGCTGTCGGTGGTGCTCTCTACCTCGCCGGTACCATCGTCATGGCGGTCAACGTCTGGATGACCATCAAGGGCAAGGTCCGCAACGAGCGTCCCATGGCCGCTCCTGCCAACCTCCAGCCTGCCGAGTAAGGAGCAAGGAATGTCTCTTCTTGAAAAACATGGCGTCATCGAACGCAACGCCTCGCTGCTCCTTGTTCTCTCGCTGCTGGTCGTGACCGTCGGCGGTATCGTGGAGATCGCCCCGCTGTTCTACTTCCAGAACACGATCGAGAAGGTGGACGGGATGCGCCCGTACACCCCCCTCGAACTGGCAGGCCGCAACATCTACCTGCGCGAGGGGTGCTACGTCTGCCACAGCCAGATGATCCGTCCGTTCCGTGACGAGGTCGAACGCTACGGTCACTACTCGCTGGCAGCGGAGTCGATGTACGATCATCCGTTCCAGTGGGGCTCGAAGCGCACCGGGCCGGACTTGGCTCGGGTCGGCGGGCGCTACTCCGACGTCTGGCACGTCGAGCACCTGACCAATCCGCAGGCGCTCGTGCCGGAGTCGATCATGCCCAGGTACGGCTTCCTGTCGCAGGCGGAACTCGACTACCGCAACATCGCAGCAGATCTGAAGGTCAACGCCATTCTCGGCGTGCCGTACAGTGAGGAGGCGATCGCCAATGCTGCGGCAGACCTGGTAGCCCAGGCCACCGTCGATGGTGACACCTCGGGACTTGCGTCGCGCTATGCGAATGCACGCGCCGCTGATTTCGACGGCAATCCCGCCAAGGTAACCGAGATGGATGCGGTCGTTGCCTACCTGCAGATGCTGGGCACGCTGGTTGACTTCACGACCTACGACGCCAAGGCGAACTACCGCTGAGCGAGGAGCAAAATGGACATTTCTCACTACGATGCGCTCCGGCACTTCGCCGACAGTTGGGGGCTCGTCTACATGATGGCGATCTTCCTGGCGGTGGTGGCCTTCCTCTTCCGCCCTGGCGCCAAGTCCCACGCGGATGCGGCAGCCCGCATTCCCCTCGATGATGCCCACCCCTTGCAGCGGGGCAATGACAGATGAGCACGCACGAAATCGACGACCTCACAGGCACCCAGACGACCGGCCACGAGTGGGACGGCATCAAGGAGCTGAACACCCCCCTGCCGCGCTGGTGGCTGTGGACCTTCTATGGCTGTATCCTGTTCTCGATCGGCTACACCATCGCCTACCCGGCCTGGCCGCTGATCTCTTCGGCGACCACGGGCGTGCTCGGCTTCTCCACTCGCGCCAACCTCGACGCCGATCTCGCGGCGGCCAAGGCGGCGCAGGGCGGCCTGCTCGAGCAGGTGGCGGCAACCCCGATCGAGGAGATTCCGGCGAATGCCGACCTCGCTCGCTTCGCCACCGCCGGCGGCAAGTCGCTGTTCAAGGTCTACTGCTCGCAGTGCCATGGGACCGGCGCCGCGGGATCGGTGGGGTACCCCAACCTCAACGACGATGAGTGGATCTGGGGTGGCTCGATTGATCAGATCCACACCACCATCACCCATGGAGCGCGTTCCGACGCCGACCCCGATACGCGCTACAACATCATGCCGAACTTCGGCGCCGATCAGGTGCTGGATTCGGCACAGATCGACACTGTGGCCAAGCAGGTGGCGTCGCTCTCCGGCATCGAGGGCGGTGCGGCAAGCGACGAAGGCGCGACGATCTTCGCCGAGAACTGCGCCGCCTGTCACGGCGAGGCAGGCGAGGGCATGGCCGATCTGGGCGGGCCGTCGCTGACCGATCAGGTCTGGCTCTACCAGGGCAGCCTCGAAGCGATCAAGGCGCAGATCAACCAGGCGAGACACGGCGTTATGCCGGCCTGGGGCGCCCGTCTGGGCGACACCGCAGTCAAGCAGCTGGCGGTCTACGTTCACAGTCTCGGCGGCGGACAATAGGCAGCACCGCAGCCGCAGAAGGAGGGGGGCGACCGCAAGCGCCCCCCTCGCTTTTTGGGGATTGTGATTGACGCAGATCAATCACCCTTCACCCCCGCCATGGGACAAGCGCTGAACCACTATCAGCGAATGCGAACAGAACATGCTTGCGGACCAGCAGCCTGACACTCACGAGAGCTACGACGTCGAGGCGGTGAATTCGCCCAAGCGACGCCAGCCGCTCTATGCTGCGCGCAAGAAGATTTTCCCCAAGCGTGCCAGTGGCACCTTCCGCAAGTTCAAGTGGCTGGTGATGCTGATCACGCTCGGCATCTACTACATCACCCCCTGGCTGCGCTGGGACCGTGGTCCATACGCGTCCGATCAGGCCGTGCTGATCGACCTTGAGCACCGGCGCTTCTTCTTCTTCTTCATCGAGATCTGGCCACAGGAATTCTACTACGTCGCCGGCATGCTGGTGATGGCCGGCATCGGGCTGTTCCTCGTGACCTCGACCGTCGGTCGCGCCTGGTGCGGCTATGCGTGTCCACAGACCGTCTGGGTCGATCTGTTCCTTGTTGTCGAGCGAGCGATCGAAGGCGACCGCAATGCGCGCATCAAGCTGGACGCAGCCCCATGGAGCCTTGACAAGATCTGGAAGCGGGTCAGCAAGCACGCGATCTGGGTTCTCATCGGGGTGGCGACCGGCGGCGCATGGATATTCTATTTCGCCGACGCGCCGGCGCTGCTGCAGGACGTGGTGACCCTGCAGGCCCCGTTGGTCGCCTATGTCACCATCGCCCTGCTCACCGCCACGACCTATGTCTTCGGCGGGCTGATGCGCGAGCAGGTCTGCATCTACATGTGTCCCTGGCCCCGCATCCAGGGCGCCATGCTCGACGAGAACTCGCTGACCGTCACCTACAATGGCTGGCGCGGCGAGCCGCGCACGCGGCACGCCAAGAAGGCCATCGCCGAGGGCAAGCCGGTGGGCGACTGCGTCGACTGCAACGCCTGCGTTGTTGTCTGCCCGATGGGTATCGACATCCGCGACGGGCAGCAACTCGCGTGCATCACCTGCGCCCTGTGCATTGATGCGTGCGACGATGTGATGACCAGACTGGGCAAGGAGAAGAGCCTCATCTCCTATACCACGCTGAACGACTACAACCGCAACATGGCCCTGGCAACGACCCCGGAAGGCACCATCGAGCCTTCGCGCGTGCGCGACGCTGCCGGCAAGTTCATCGACAAGATCCGGCACACCACCTGGCGCTCGATCGTCCGGCCGCGCACCGTGCTCTACTTCATCGGCTGGGCCGCGATCGGCCTCGCCATGCTGACTGTCCTCTCGTTGCGTTCGCCACTCGACATCAACGTCCTGCACGACCGCAATCCGCTCTACGTGCTGCTCAAGGATGGCACCGTCCGCAACGGCTACGAGGTCAAGATTCTCAACATGACGCCCGAGCCGCGCACCGTGACCCTGCACCTCGACGGACTGCCCGGGGGCACCCTGTCCATGGCCGACAGCAAGGGCACCAGCGAACCTGACCTCACCCTCGAGCTCGAACCCGACAAGGTGCTGCCTCTCAGGCTCTACGTGCACGCAGATCCCGCCGGGCTGACGGCGCGACAGACCGGCTTCACCATGGTCATCGACAGCACCGACGGTATTCGCGCCGCAACCAGGGCCAATTTCGAAGCGCCGGAGAAGAAGTGATGAAATCGACCAACGCCGCAGCGCCGGGCACCTTCACGGGCCGGCACATGCTGTTCGTGATGCTGGCGTTCTTCGGCACCGTCATCGCCGTGAACATCACCATGGCGGTGTTCTCGGCCACCAGCTGGACCGGGCTCGTTGTCAGCAATTCCTATGTCGCGAGCCAGGAGTTCGAGACCAAGCGCCAGTCTCACCTGCAGCAGCAGGCAGCAGGCTGGTCCCCGGTCTTTTCCTATGCCGACGGTGTTGCGACGCTGACACTGGCCGACGGCGCCGGAGCCCCGGTCGAGCTCGGCAGGGTGACCGTCAAGTTCAACCGCCCTGTCGGTGGTCACGACGACCAGTCGCTCGAGCTGCAACGCGGTGCCGGCGCGAGCTATGTCGCAGTAGTCAGCCTTGGTGATGGCGTCTGGGACGCCTGGGTCGAGGCGCCCGAAACCGAACTCGGCCCCTTCGAGTTGCACGAGCGCTTCAAGCTTGGGGTGACCGGCAAGTGACCTGCTGCACGCCGGACGGCGAAGTCCAGATCACCGGGCCGACCGGGATCGAGACCGACGACGAGGCGCTGTTGACGCTCAGCCGAAAGCTCGGCGACGGCACCTGCCAACTGGAGTTCGCGGTTCCCGACGCGCATTGCGCCGCCTGCATCCGCTCGATCGAGACCGGCCTTGCCAGGCTGCCCGCGGTCAAGGGGGCTCGTGTCAACCTCACCCGGCGCCGCGTGCGGGTGACGTTCGATCCGGCGCGAGGGCGACCCTCCGACCTGGCTCCGGCCATCGTCGCCAGCGGCTATCACACCTACGCGCTCGATCCGAGCCAGGACGAGGACGGCGATCCCGTGTTGCGCGAACTGGTGCGCGCGCTGGCCGTCGCCGGCTTTGCTGCCGGCAACATCATGCTGTTTTCCGTATCGGTCTGGGCCGGGGCAAACGATGCGACGCGCGACCTGTTCCACTGGCTGTCGGCTCTGATCGCGCTACCGGCGGTCGCCTACTCGGGGCGGATCTTCTTCCGCTCTGCCTGGCGCGCGCTGCGGGTCGGCCACACCAACATGGATGTGCCGATCTCGATCGGGGTACTGCTGGCCACCGGGTTGAGCCTCGTCGAGACCGTCCGGTCGGGGGCGCACGCTTATTTCGACGCCTCGACCATGCTGCGCTTCTTCCGTCTGGCCGGTCGCACGCTCGATCACCTGATCCGCGAGAAGGCCCGCAGCGCCACCACAAATCTCGCCCGTATCGCGCCGCGCGGCGCGACCCGGCTCAGCCCCGACGGGCGTCGCGACTACCTGCCGGTCGACGAGATCGAGCCGGGCATGACCCTCGAACTCAGGGCCGGCGATCGCGTGCCGGTCGACAGCATCGTCCTCTCGCCCGCCGCCACCTTCGACTACTCGATCGTGACCGGCGAATCGGCGCCGCTCGAACTGGCGGCCGGGGCGGCGGTTGCCGCCGGCGCCAACAACCTTGGCGGCCTGATCGAACTGCGCGCAGAGAAGCGTTCTGCCGACTCGCTGCTCGCCCGCATGGTCGGACTGATGGAAGCGGCGGAGGGCGCCAAGACCAGGCGCCGCCGCATTGCTGACCGTGCGGCAGCCGTGTACGCGCCGGTCGTGCACACCATCGCGATTGCGACGTTCCTCGGCTGGGGCCTGCTGACGGCCGACTGGCATGCCGCTCTGCTCAACGCGGTGGCGGTCCTCATCATCACCTGCCCCTGTGCCCTCGCCCTTGCCGTGCCGATCGTGCATGTCGTCGCCGCCGGACGGCTGTTCGAGCGCGGCGTGCTGATGAAGGACGGTGCGGCGCTCGAACGCGCCGCCGAAGCCGACTCGGTGGCCTTCGACAAGACCGGTACGTTGACGGTGGGCCGTCCCCGCCTCATCGAGCATCAGGACGGAGGTGACGAGGCGCGTCGGATCGCCGCGGCGCTGGCCCGGAGTTCCACTCATCCCCTGTCGCGCACCATAGCCGCGACGCTGCCCGATCCGGGCGCCCTCGACATCGAGGTGACCGAGGTCGCCGGCCGTGGCATCGAGGGGCGCATCGGCGAAGATGTCTGGCGTTTCGGCAGCCCGGCGTGGTGCGGTCTCGCCGGTGCGCCGCTGCCGGACGCGACCGAGGTCTGGCTGTCGCGCAACGACCACGTCGTCGGATTCTTCCGGTTCGAGGATGAGATTCGCCCCGATGCCGCCGCTGCCGTCGAACAGCTCGATGCGTTGCGTCTGCCGGTCCGCCTGCTGTCGGGCGATGCGCAGCGGCCGGTTGCTGCTGTCGCTGCGCAGGTCGGGATCTGGGATGCCAAGGCGCACCTGCTGCCCGAGGACAAGATGGCCGACGTCGCCATTGGTCGCACCATGATGGTCGGTGACGGGCTCAACGATGCGCCGGCCCTGCGCGCCGCGAGTGTGTCGATGGCCCCCTCCAGCGCCACCGATATCGGCCGGAGCGCCGCCGATTTCGTGTTCACCGGCGGTGCCCTGAGTGCCGTGCCCTTCGTCATCCAGACGGCGCGCCGCGCTGCAGCCATCGTCAACCAGAACCTCATCATCGCCATCGGCTACAACGCCATCGCCGTCCCGTTGGCTGTGTTCGGCCACGTGACGCCCCTGATTGCCGCCATCGCGATGTCGTCGTCGTCGATCATCGTCGTGGCCAATGCCTTCCGGCTGCGCTTCGGTGGCTTCGCGGTTCGCCGACAGGCAGCCGATGCCGGCGGCAGCGCCAGGCTCACGGAGGCCGCCGCGTGACCGGGCTGACGTTCCTCATCCCGATCGCCATCGGCCTCGGCCTGCTGGCGCTCGTGACCTTCCTGTGGACCCTGAAGTCGGGGCAGTACGACGATCTCGAGGGCGCGAGCCAGCGCATTCTCGATGATGACGATGGGCCGTGAGGGCTCAGCCGGCCCGCCGCCGCAGGGCGGCGAGGTCGGGCACCGTCACATGGCGGTGATTCTCGATCGTCACCAGCCCCTCGTTGCGCAGCTTGCTGATCTGGCGCGACACCGTCTCGATGGTGAGGCCGAGGAAGTCCGCCATGTCGCCGCGTCCGAGCGGAAGCTCGAAGCTGACCGGGCTGGCCTCGCTGCCGCCGGCGGTGCGACTGGCCACCAGCAGCAGCAGGCTCGCGACGCGTTCCGCCGCGGTCTTCCGACCGAGCGTGACCATCCATTCGCGGGCCTCGTCGAGTTCCTGCAGCGATTGGTCGAGCAGCCGTCTCTTCAGCTCGTTGCTGCCCGCCACCAGCGTCTCCAGCACCAGCTTGGGCACGCGGCACAGGTCCACTTCCGAGGCGGCCTCGGCGGTGATCGGGCTTTCGGTTCCGAACAGGCGCCCCATCAGGTCGGGGGCAAATTGCAGACCGACGAGCTGTTGCCGGCCGTCGCGCAAGACCCGCGACAGCTTCACCACGCCGTCCGTCACGTTGGCATAGCTGGTGATCTCGTCGCTCTCGATCGCCAGTGCCTCGCCCGGCCGATGATGCGTGTGTCGAGTGTGGGTGGCGAGCACGCCCAGTTCGGCCGGCGTCAACGAGGCGCACATGCCGTCATGCCGCGCACTGCAACTGCGGCAGACCTGCGGAATCTCCACATCGTTCAACGCCTTGATCGTCACCTTCGCGCTCCCCGCTGCGTCGGCTGGAGTGGTGCCACATGCACCGTTTCCCGATTTGATCCGGATCAAGGAGTTAATCGGTGGAAGAGGCAAATAGCTCTCAGGAGAGAGTTTCCATGACCGATGACCTGATCAAGCGCTACGCCAAGCCCGTGCCCCGCTACACTAGTTACCCGACGGCCCCGCACTTCCATGCCGGCATCGATGCGGCGACCTACGCGGCCTGGCTTGGGGAACTACCTGCGCAGACGCCGATTTCGCTTTACGTCCACATCCCGTTCTGCGACCGGCTGTGCTGGTTCTGCGGTTGCCACACCAAGCAGGTGCTGCGCTACGATCCGATCGCTGCCTACCTGCCTTCGGTGTATCGCGAGATCGAGACGGTTTCCGAGAACCTCGGGGGCAGGGGGCATGTGGTTGCGCTCCATCTCGGCGGCGGTTCCCCGTCCATGCTGCAACCTGCCGACATGCTGGCCCTTGTCGCCCACATCCGCGAGAACTTCGTCGTCTCTGAATCGCTCGAATTCAGCATCGAGATGGACCCCAACGATCTCACCGAGGACCGCTATGACGCGCTCGCCGCCGCCGGTGTTACCCGCGTCAGCGTCGGCGTCCAGGACTTCAACCCCAAGGTGCAGGCCGCCATCAATCGCATCCAGACCTTCGAACAGACCCGTGAGGTGATCGAGGCGATGCGGACTCGCGGTGTTGGCTCGTCCAACATCGACATGCTCTACGGCCTGCCGTACCAGACCATCGAGTCGGTCGAGGCCACGGCCGACCAGGTTCTGTCGCTGCGGCCCGAGCGCATCGCGCTGTTCGGCTACGCGCACGTGCCTTGGATGAAGACGCACCAGAAGATGATCGACGAGGCCGCGCTTCCCGGCGTCGCCGAGCGGCTGAAGCAGTCGCTGGCCGCGGCCGAGCGCATTCTGTCCGCCGGATACGTGCAAATCGGCATCGATCACTTCGCCCTCCCCAGCGATGGTCTGGCCGTTGCGGCGGCAGGGGGGCACCTGCACCGCAATTTCCAGGGCTATACCACCGACGCCGCGCCGGCACTGATCGGTCTGGGGGCCTCCTCGATCGGCAGCCTGCCGCAGGGCTACGTGCAGAACACCGTCGCTACCGGCGAATACATCCGGCAGGTCAGGGAGAACGGGCTGGCGACCGCCCGCGGCATTGCGCTCAGCGATGAGGATCGGCTGCGCGCCTGGGTCATCGAGCGCTTGATGTGCGACTTCGCCGTCTCGACCGGCGAGTTGCAGGCCCGCTTCGGGGAAACCGCCGCCGCGCCGGTTGTGCAGGAGATGCGCTATGCCGCGCTCTACGACGGAGACGGACTGGTGAGCTTCGACGGCAGGACCTTCAGCATCAACGAGATCGGCAGACCTTTCGCGCGGACTGTCGCGGCTACTTTCGACGCCTACCTGGCCAACGGAGCCGGTCGACACTCGGTCGCAGTGTAGCCATGCGGGGTTCTACTAAGTAAACCCCCTGAGGCTCCGACCGGAATATCCCGGGTGCGGTCACTGGTCCATCTTGCTGACATAGAACAGCGAGGGATTTGAGATGCACATTCACCCGGCCTTTCGTGCTACCGCCGCTATTCCTGCCCACAAGGTCGGCGAGGTTGCCGCACTGCTGTCGGCCATGCAGCCGGCCGCGGTGACGCTCTATCCTGAAGGAGCGGTCATCTATGCTCAGGGCGAAAAGGCCGGGCCACTGTACTACGTCGAGTTCGGGACCGTCCGCATCTGCCGGCTGACCGCCGATGGTCGTCGCCAGATCACCGCCTTCCATTGCGCCGGCGAGGTTTTCGGGTTCGAGGCCGGCGACGAGCATGATTCCTACGCCGAAAGCGTCGATGGTGCCGGCGTCCGGGTCCTGCGCACCAATTGCGGCCTGCAGCCCACGGGCTCGATGCTGATGCTGGCGCTCAAGAGCCTCGCTCGGGTCCAGAACCACCTGATGGTGCTTGGCCGGCGCAATGCCAACGAACGCATGGCCTCGCTGCTTGTCGATCTCGCGGAGCGTCAGGAGAGCGACCGTATCGTGACCCTGCCGATGCAGCGCAACGACATCGCCGACTACCTCGGCGTCACCTTCGAGACCGTCTCGCGCATCCTGCGCGCGCTTAAGGAGATGGGGATCATCCGCATGCGCTCGGTCAGCGAAGTCGAGATCCTCGATTTCGTGGCCCTCGAGGACATGTGCGAGTAGTCGCCCGAAGCGCTCGCAGGATAAGCTGCCGCGGTCTTCCCGTATCGGAGGCCCTGAACACCGAGTCGTTGCAGCGAAACGGTGAGCGGCCCAAGTTCAGTGGCCGCCCATGATGCCTCAGCACCAGTCCGACGGCGCCCATGCAGGCACCATTGTCGGTGAATGTGCTGCGCCTCAACATCGTCCGCGTGATCTCAGGCACGTTCTCCCGCCCGACCAGGCCATGCCGCATGGCGCCCTTCGCTGGCGGCCCCCACCGGAGCGTCCCACCCGTCTTCGACGCCGTGGTCTCCCGGCTTGCGGTCGCGCGCCCGCAGATCGGCGACAAGATCGTCTGCGTGGCGCTCTCTCCCGCTTCCATTGACAGTCGCATGATCACCAAGCAATCCATCACGGTTGGCGCGGGACTCAGGTAACAACACCCGCATCGTATCTGCCGTTCGAGGTCCACAATGCAGCTCACCACCGGCCTGAATCCTTACGGGCTCTCCTACTACCTGGGCCTGCAGGGCAAGGGGACGCCGCGCCACAACCCGCACGGCAAGGGCCTCGAGGGATTCATCACCCTCACCGAGGAACTCGGCGGCAAGGCGATCGAACTGTGGGAGGGCTGGCTCAAGGACTTGTCCGACGCCGACCTCGCAGGACTCAAGGCCCGGCTCGACGGGCTCGGGTGGAAGCGCGTCCTGAGTTCAGGCCTCCAGAACTGCGATATCGACCTGCTGCTGCGCTGTGCGGGAGCACTCGATGCCACCTACGTCCGGCTGGCGCTGACCCCGATCCTGTGCGGTGACCGCGCCGCGGCCGGGCAGCGCTGGCACGACCTGGTCCATTCGGTCAACGCGAAGCTCGAGGCCTACGCGCCGCTCGCCGAAGCGGCCGGGGTGGTCCTGCTCATCGAGAACCACCAGGATTTCACCAGTCGCGAACTGGTCGGCTTCTGCGAGGAGTACGGTCCGTCCGTCCGCATTGTCTTCGACATGGCCAACACCTTTCCGGTCGCGGAGTCGCCGCTCGACTTCACCCGCGTCATCGCCCCCTACGTGCGCCACTGCCACGTCAAGGACTACTGGGTGCAGTTCACGCCAGAGGGCTTCCGCCTCATCCGCTGTCCGTCCGGCGATGGTTGCGTGCCGCACCGGCAGATGTTCGACATCCTCGCGCAGCACAATGACGAGATGATCGCCTGCATCGAGATCGGCGCCCTCGAGGCGCGCCACGTCCGGCTGTTTACACCGGATTGGTGGCACGGCTATCCCCCCAAGCCCGCCGAGGACTTGGCCGCCTGTCTGCTGGCCGCACAGCGCAACCGCCTGCATGAGGATGCCGAGTGGCGTACCCCGTGGGAACGCAATGCCGACCACGAGCTGATCGAGTATGAGCTAGCCCAGTACCGCAAGAGCGCCGCGAACCTCAAGGCGCTCGGACTGATGTGATTGGAGGCCCGCAGTGGCAAAGGATCTCTCTGGTAAAATCGCTTTCGTAACCGGCTCCGGCCGCGGCCTTGGCAGCTTCATGGCCAGGAAACTCGCGGCACGCGGTGCCGACGTCGTCGTGCACGACCTGACTTGGGACGCTGCCGCCAGGTACGGCGAGGCGGACAATCTCGGCGCCATGATCAAGTCCATCGAGAGCCTTGGCGTGCGCGCAATGGGTGTTACCGGCAATATCGGCGACCGCGACGCCGTCGCTGCCATGCGCCGGGAGATCGAGGACAAGTTCGGGCCGGTCGAGATCCTCGTCAACTGTGCCGGCGGCGATATCGGCGCCTCGGGCAACAAGCCGGTGCCCAACAACATCCTCGGCATCACCTACGAGGATCTGGTGACGCTGACCAACAACAACCTGATCGGCACCATGTTGGTCACCCAGGCCTTCGTGCCGCAGATGGTCGAGCGCCAGCACGGCATCGTCGTCAACATCGCTTCGGTCGCGGCCCATATCGGCGTCAGCCATGGCGGCATCTACGCCACGCTCAAGGCGGCCGTGACGCACTACACCCGCTGCCTTGCCGACGAAGTGCGCGAGCACGGCGTGCGCGTCAACGTGGTGAGCCCGGGCCCGTCCAAGACCGCGCGCTTCCAGGCGACCCGCACGGTCGACCCGGACAAGATGAACTCCAACAAGGTCTCGATGGATCGCTATGCCGAGCCCGAGGAGATCGCCGACGCGGTGGTGTTCCTTTGCTCGCCGGAGGCCAGGTTCATACACGGCCAGTTGCTGCGCGTCGACGGTGGACTGCAGCTCTACGCCGGCTGAGCGATCCGCCATCCTCCCCGCCGGGGGGGACTATCGCATATGGCACCGATGGTAGTCGCGAGCGCCTTCTGCCCGGTGGGAGAAGGCGACCCGTGCCAACTCGCCCCGCATGCGATGGCCCTGCCGCCGCGCGCGTGGGGGCTGTGCTCATCTTCCCCCTTGAGCGGTGCCCCTGCGTCGGGCTAACTCGCAGCGCCCAATTGTGCGGAGCCCAAATGGCCACTCTTGGCCTCGCCATCGCCGCCGTCGCCCTGCTGCTGTCGCTTGCCGTCGCCTACTACGCCATGAAGCGGGCCGCACGGCTCGGGTTGGTGCAGGAGCCTACCGAGCGTTCCTCGCACACCCGCCCGACGCCGCTTGGCGGTGGTCTCGGTGTCGTCGCCGGCGGTTCCTTTGCCGGCCTGCTGCCAGCAATGCTGATCCCCTGGCTGGCGGTGCCGGTGCTGATGGCCGGTATTCTCATCGCGCTCATCGGCTTTTCCGACGATCGCCGTCCGATCGCCGCGCGATGGCGACTGGGCGCGCAGGTGCTGCTGACCGGGGCCGTTGTCGCGACGCTGCCGCTGGATGCGCTTGGCCCGCAGCTTGGACTCGCCGTGCCCGAGTCGGTGCTGCTCGTCGTGGTTGCGCTGTCCGGCGCCCTGTGGATCAACGTCTTCAACTTCATGGACGGCATTGACGGCCTGGCCGGCACCGAGGCCATCTTCCTTCTCGTCGGCGGTGCCCTGCTGGCCTGGCTCGCCGAACCTCTGGTGCTTGAGGATTTGCGACTGTGGTGGATGCTCGGGATTGCCGCTGCGACGCTCGGCTTCCTGCTGCTCAACTGGGCACCGGCGCGCATCTTCATGGGCGATACCGGCAGCACCTACCTGGGCCTGATGATCGCGTTCTTCGGCTTCTCCACCATCGCCAGCGCCTGGCTGTCCGTCTGGCAATGGCTGATCCTCGGAGCCCTGTTCCTCGCCGACAGCCTGACCACGCTCGCACGACGTGCGCTCAATCGCGAGCCGGTCTGGGAGGCGCATCGGCGGCACGCCTACCAGGCCCTGCAGCGGCGCTTCCGGTCCCACTCCAGGGTGACGCTCCTCGCGCTGGCGATGAACGTGCTGGTGCTGCTGCCGCTGTCCTGGCTGGCCGGTCAGCTGCCCCAATGGGGCTGGCTGATCGCCCTCGTCACCTATGCCGTGCTCGTGCCGGCGGCGATCCGGGCCGGGGCGGGGGCTCCGGAGCGCGAGTCGAGCCCCCTCCGGCGCGAATAGATCCGTTCAGCAACGTGACCGAGATCGGGCGAACGCACCCAAGATCTGCCATTCTGCAAACACTTGGAGCGTTCATCAATGTGGCGGGAGTGAGCCACCGAATCTATGCCCACCCGCCCATCGGGCCGTGGCATGGCAACGGGGATAGTGAGCGGCCCTCGCCCTGGCCTAGAGCCAGAGGCTGAGAAAGAACGCGCCCGCGCCGACGATCGTCAGGGACGCGGCCGCCGAGGCGAACAGCATGTTCTTGGTGTAGTCGATCTGGCGCATCCACTCGCGGCGCGTCATCGCCCGCACGTCGAACCGCCCTACCTCGTTGTCGATCATCGCAGCCAGCCCCTCATCCATCGCGAGGCGGCAGCGTGCGCGCAACCCGTCTTTCCGGCCAGCGGCAAGCGGGATCATGCTTAATTCATCTCAAATGCCATCAATCCCGGCGCCGTTCGCACAAGCGTGTTGAGAGCGTGGGGGCGCTGCCTTGTCAGCGCCACGATTTGCGCTAGCTTGCCCATCCGATCGTCCGGAATGCCTGCATGTCACTGTCCCGCCGCGGTTTCCTTGCACTTGGCCTGGTGCCGTTGCTGGCCGCCTGCTCGTCCACCGTTGCGCCGATGACCGGACCGAGCGGCGGACTCGTGCCGCCGCAATTGACCCAAGGGGCCATTCTCGCAGCCATCAACGGCACGCGCGCGCGCTACGGCAAGCCGCCCCTGCGCTACAACGCCAAGCTGGAGTCCGCCGCGCGCGTCCAGGCCCGCCTGATGGCGTCCAAGGACCAGCTGTCACACGATCTGGGGCTATCGCTGCACCGCCGCGTCGTCGACTCCGGCTTCGTCGGCGCCTCGGGCGAGAACGTTGCCGGCGGCCATCGGACGCTCGATCAGGCCATCGCCGGCTGGCTCGATTCCAAAGGCCACCGCGAGACGCTGCTGTCGACCCGCTTCGAGGAATTCGGGCTGGCCGTCGCTACCGTCCCTGGCGGCAAGCAGAGCCGCTATGGCATCTACTGGGCCTTTATCGCCGGGGGGCCCTACTCGGCCTGGCACTGACCCCCGACCGCTCAGGCGCGGGTCAGCGTGCGCCGCACCGCATCGCGCCAACCCTTGAATTTGCGCTTGCGTGTCGCTTCGTCCATGTGCGGCGTGAACTGCCGGTCGAGGGCCCAGCGCGCGGCGAACCCCTGCTGGTCCGGCCACACCCCCGCCTTCCAGCCCGCAAGCCACGCCGCCCCAAGGGCGGTGGTCTCGAGGATGGTCGGCCGGTCGACGGGCGTGTTCAGCATGTCGGCGAGGAACTGCATGGTGAAGTCCGAGCCGACCATCCCGCCATCGACCCGCAATACCGTATCGGTTGCGCCCTTCCAGTCCCTGCGCATCGCGTCGATCAGGTCGCGCGTCTGGTAGCTCACCGACTCGAGCGCCGCCCGCGCCAGTTCCGCTGGACCCGAACTGCGCGTCAGCCCGGTGATCGAGGCCCGCGCCTCGGCATCCCACCAGGGTGCGCCGAGCCCGACAAAGGCTGGCACGAGGTAGACATTCTGCGTCGGGTCCGCCCTGGCTGCCAGAGGGTCGGCATCGGAGGCCTTCTCGATGATCTTGAGCATGTCACGCATCCACTGCACCGACGCGCCGGCCATGAAGATCGCGCCCTCGAGCGCGTAGGTTGTGTGACCGTCCAGCCGGTAGGCGATCGTGGTGAGCAGGCGATTCTTCGATCGCACCAGATCGTCGCCGGTATTGAGCAGCGCGAAGCACCCGGTGCCATAGGTCGATTTCAGCATCCCCGGCTCAAAGCAGGCCTGTCCGATGGTGGCCGCCTGCTGGTCACCCGCCGACCCGGTGATCGGGATCGAAACCCCGAAGATCTCAGGGTCGGTGTGGCCGAAATCGGCCGCATTGTCCTTGACCTCGGGCAGGATCGCCGCCGGGATGCGGAACAGCCGCAGCAGGTCGCCGTCCCACTGGTTGCTGCGGATATTGTAGAGCAGCGTGCGGCAGGCATTGGTGACGTCGGTGGCGTGGCTCCGTCCGCCCGTCAGGCGCCAGATCAGGTAGGAATCGACCGTGCCGAAGGCGAGGTCCCCCTTCTCCGCCCGCTTGCGCGCTCCCGGCACGCTGTCGAGGATCCAGGCGAGCTTGGTGGCGGTGAAATAGGGGTCGAGCAGCAGCCCGGTCTTTTCGCTCACCAGCTTCTCGTGTCCGGCCTTTCTGAGCTTCTCGCACAGCCTGTGGGTGCGGCGGTCCTGCCAGACAATGGCATTGTAGATCGCTTTGCCGGTTGCCCGGTCCCACACGATCGTCGTTTCGCGCTGGTTGGTGATGCCGATCGCGGCAATCTCGGCGGCCTTGAGATTGGCCTTCTTGAGCGCGGTCTTGGCCGACCACAGGCAGGTGGCCCAGATTTCCTCCGGAATGTGCTCTACCCAGCCGTCCTGCGGGAAGTGCTGGGTGAACTCCATTTTGCCGACGCCTGCGATCCTCTGCTCGCCGTCGAACACGATCGCGCGGCTCGAAGTTGTGCCCTGGTCGATCGCCAGAATGTTTCCGCTCATCTCGTAGTCCCCCCGATGCGTTCGTCCATGTAGCGTGCAAGGTCCGCCGTCTCGGCCGCACCAAGCCTGAGTCCCTGCTTGGTGCGCCGCCACAGCACGTCCTCGGCAGTCCGGGCCCATTCGTGCGCGATCAGCCAGTCCACTTCCACCTGGTAGAGCGTGCCGCCGAAGAACTTCCCCAGATCCGTCGTTTCCTGTCGCTCCCCCAGCATCCCCGGCACCAGAGTGCCATAGGCGCGCACCAGGCGTCGCAGCAGCACTGGTCCGAGGCGCGGGTAGATCGCCAGTTGCCGCCGCAACTCCGCCTCGAACGCGGTTGGCGCGAAATCGCCGCCCGGCAGCTTGCCTTTGCCGGTCCAGCGTGGCCCTTTGGGGCCGATCAGCCCGTCGATGCGGTCGACCACTTCCTCGCTGAGCCGGCGGTGGGTGGTGAGCTTGCCACCGAAGACGTTGATCAGCGGCGCATTTCCCGCCTCACCCTCGGTCCGCAGCACGTAGTCGCGTGTCGCCTCCTGCGCCGCGCTTGCCCCGTCGTCGAACAGCGGTCGCACGCCTGAGTAGGTCCACACGATGTCGGCGCGGGTCACCGGTCGTGCAAAATACTCATTCGCGGCCGCCAGCAGGTAGTCGGTCTCCTCCGCATCTATCGCTACCGTCGCCGGGTCGCCGGCGAAGTCCTTGTCTGTCGTGCCGATCAGGGTGAAGTCGCCTTCGTAGGGGATGGCAAAGAAGATGCGCCCGTCGCGGTTCTGGAAGAAATAGCAGCGCTCGTGCTCGAACAGGCGCTTGACCACGATATGGCTGCCCTTGACCAGCCGCACGTGGTGCGCGTCGTTCTGCCCCATCGCTTCGACGATCACCTTGTCGACCCACGGCCCGCCCGCGTTGACAAGCAACCTCGAGCGCACGGTTCGCGCCGCCCCGTCGGCGCAACTGAGATCGATCCGCCATGCCCCGCCATCCCGCCGGGCCCAAACGACCCTGGTACGCACCAGGACTTCGGCGCCCCGGTCAGCCGCGTCGCGGGCATTCAGCACCACCAGTCGTGCATCGTCCACCCAGCCGTCCGAATACTCGAATGCGGTGCGGAAGCCGGCCTTCAGCGGCCGACCGGCCTCGTCCTTGGTGAGGTCCAGCGTCCGGGTCGGGGGCAGCAGCTTCCGCCCGCCCAGGTGGTCGTAGAGGAACAGACCGAGCCTGAGCAGCCAGGCGGGCCTGAGATTCTTCTCGTAGGGCAGCACGAAGCGGAGCGGCCAGATGATGTGCGGTGCGCTTGCCCAGAGCACTTCGCGCTCGATGAGCGCCTCGCGCACCAGCCGGAACTCGTAGTGCTCGAGATAGCGCAACCCCCCATGCACCAGCTTGGTCGCCGCGGACGAGGTTCCGGAGGCGAGATCGTTCATTTCGGCCAGCGCCACCCGGTGCCCGCGCCCAACGGCGTCGCGGGCGATGCCGGTGCCATTCACGCCTCCGCCAATGACGAAAACATCGAGGACTTCGGGGGCGGTCATGGTCATTTCCGGAAGGTGGACGACGGAGGCACGTTGAGCGGTCTACGAGACAACCGGCCGCCGGATCAATGCATGCCGCGCGCCGATGCGCACGATTTTCATCTGTAGTTGACCCCTGTGACAATGCGGTGCAACAGGAGGCAACTGTTTCGCGGCTGTGCGCCCATGCTCGCCATCATCAACGTCGTCCTGCCGGTTTTCGCGCTGATTTCGCTCGGCTATCTCGCAGTGCGATGGCGGCTATTCCCCAGCGAGGGGGTCCGTGGATTGGTGCAGTTCGTCAACAACTTCGCAACGCCCTGCCTACTGTTCAGTGCCATGACAACGGCCGACTTCCGGACTACCTTCAATCTCGGTGTCATCGTTCCATTCTATGTCGGCGCCATCGCCTCCTTCGTCATCGGCTCCATCGTTGCTGTCCGCGTCTTCCGCAACCGCCCGGGTGAGGGAGTATCCTCCGGCTTTGCCGCCATGTTCACCAACACCGTGCTGATCGGCATCCCGATCCTGCATCGGGCTTATGGCGAGACCGCGCTGACCGTCGCCTTCTCGATCATCGCCTTCCACGCCTCGGTGCTGATCACGCTGGGCATGCTGACCATGGAACTGGTCCGGCGCGACGGCGCGCCGATCCACAAGGCGCTTGGCGTGGCCTCTGTGCGCATTATTTCCAACCCGTTGCTCTGGGGGATCGTGCTCGGGGTGGCCGCCAACATGTTCGAACTCGTTCTGGTGGAGCCGGTCGATGCCTTCATCACCATGATGGCCGCCGCCGTGACGCCCGCCGCACTGTTCGGTCTCGGTGGTGCTCTCAACGAATACCGGCTGCAGGAGAACTGGGGCCAGTCGCTGACCATGGCGCTCCTGAAGCTGGTGCTGCAGCCGACGATCGCCTGGGTGCTGATGGTGCCGATCCTGAACGTCGACCACGAGTATGCGCGCTACGGCATCCTGCTTGCCGCCATGCCCTCGGGGATCAACGCCTACGTCTTTGCCACCTACTACAATCGCGGCGTCAACATCGCGACCAACACGGTACTGATCTCGACCGTGCTCTCGGTGCTCACCGTCAGCTTCTGGCTCTACGTGCTGGGGCTGTAGCGCGAATGCGAGGATTTGCCCCCCGGCAATTGCCTGGGTCGGCAAGGCCGGGTTGCCGCAACCGGCCTACTGCGCCGCTTCGATTCGCATGGCCAGCACCTGCGCGCTGCCGATCGCCGGGATCGATCGCACGGGCACCGTGCTCAAGGCGTCGAGCCCGGTTGCCACTCTCACATGCCGGTCGGTCGGGCAGACGCCACGCGTCGGATCGAACGCGATCCAGCCCAGCCCGTCGTCCCAGGCCTCGGCCCAACTGTCATAGGCCGGCGTGTCGTCCGCATCGGCGACATAGCCGCTGACGAAACGCGCGGGGATGTCGAGGGCTCTCGCCGCGCCGATGAAGGCATGCGCGAAGTCCGCGCTCGGGGGACGCTCCGCCTGCGTCTGGCTCTGGGACGCCCCGTCCTGCGACTGGCTCTGCTCGCCACCGTCCAGCACCTCGCCCACCCGCGCCATCAGCGCATGCAGGAGAGCAATCCGACTCTGCCCGTCGCGCGGGGTGGACCGAAACTTGCTCGTGATCGCCCCGATCGGCTTGGTCAGCGCGGTCGGACGGCGGAACAGCGCCGGCGGCGGTTCGCCAGGCAACCTACCCAGCACGCCGTTGCGGTCGGTGGTCTCCACCACCCCTGATGCGGTGACCAGCAACTCGGCATCGGGCTTCACTTGTGTGACCAGCCGGGCCCTGTTGCCGAAGCCGTCGAGGAAGCTCGCGGCCCCTTCCATGCCCGGCATGTCGATCGACCATTCGCGCACCGTCTGCGTCGGCCCGCTCAACGGCGTCAGCAGCACATGCTGCACCGCCCGGGCGGCGCCGACCCCTACGGCAAGGCTCAACTGGTGTCGGATCGCGATCTTCATCAGTAGAAGTTGTAGCTCTCCGCGAGGGCATCCGTCATCCGGTTGTTGCGGTTGATGAACTCGGTCAGGAACTCGTGCAGGCCATATTCGAAGATGCGATCGACCGTGGTGCCCTCGAGCAGTTCCGTCACTGCGTCGGCGGCATCATGCCCGGCCGTCCGGGCGCCGTAGATCTCCTCGAGCATGTCGATGGTGCGATTGATCCAGGAGACGCAGAAGCCCAGCGAGCGCGGCATTTCGGGCCTGAGGATCAGGTAGTCGGCAATGTTCCAGGCCTTGTAGCGGTCATGGTAGACATGGCGGTAGCTGCGGTGCGCCGAGGCAGCCCTTAGGATCATCGTCCACTGCTGGATGTCGACGTCGCCGCCCACCAGCGTCGCCCGCGGCAGCAGCACGTAGTACTTCATGTCGAGGATGCGCGCCGTGTTATCCGCGCGCTCGACGAAATTGCCGATCTGGCTGAACGCGTAGCCGGCATCGCGGAGGAACGTCGAGAGCAGCGCGCCGCGATAGGTGTGGCTCACCTGCTTGATCCAGCCCAGCAACTCCTGCAGCCTGGCACCGGTCACGTCGCGCGGCCGGATCTCGGCGAACTCCAGCCAGGCGGCATTGATTGATTCCCACATCTCGATGGTCAGCGCCGTTCGTACCGAGCGCGCATTGGTGCGCGCCGCCAGCAGGCATGAGCGCACGCTCGACGGGTTCTCCTCGTCGAAGATCATGTAGTGCGCCACGGCGTTGACGTCGGCCTGTTTGTGCTTGCGGCTGAAGCCCTCTTCGACCTCGGCCGCCTGCATCATCGAGATCAGGTGTTCGGATGCACTCCCCTCGCGCCGCGAGGTAAGGCTCATGCGATAGCCCACCTCGAACATGCGCGCCATGTTCTCGGCCCGCTCGATATAGCGGGAGAGCCAGAATAGATTCTGTGCGGTCCTACCGAGCATGGGGGAAGCTCGCGCCGGAAGCCGAAGCCATCTTCAATCCTCCAGCACCCAGGTGTCCTTGGTCCCGCCGCCCTGCGACGAATTCACCACCAGCGACCCCTTCTTCAGCGCCACGCGGGTCAGTCCGCCCGGCGTGATCCGCACGTCGTCGCCCACCAGCACATAGGGCCTGAGGTCGACATGGCGCGGCGCGATGCCGCGGTCGACAAAGGTCGGGCAGGTAGAGAGCGCCAGGGTCGGTTGCACGATGTAGTTGTCCGGGCGTGCCAGGATCTTCTTGCGGAACTCCTCGCGCATCTGCCTGGTCGAAGCCGGCCCGACCAGCATGCCGTACCCGCCAGAGCCGTGCACCTCCTTGACCACGAGTTCCTCGAGGTGTTCGAGCACGTAGGCACGCTCCTCGTCATTGGTGCAGTTGTAGGTCGGCACGTTCTTCAGCAGCGCCTTCTCGCCCAGGTAGAACTCGATGATCTGCGGCACGTAGGTATAGACTGCCTTATCGTCGGCGATGCCGGTGCCCGGCGCATTGACCAGCGTCACGTTTCCTGCCCGGTAGGCATCGAACAGCCCGGGCACCCCCAGCATCGAGTCCGGGCGGAAGGTCAGCGGGTCGAGGAAATCGTCGTCAATCCGGCGGTAGATCACGTCCACCCGTTCCGGCCCGGTCGTGGTCCGCATGTAAACCTTGCCGTTCTCGACGAACAGATCCTGCCCCTCGCACAACTCGGCGCCCATCTGGTCGGCGAGGAACGAGTGCTCGAAATACGCGGAATTGTGGATGCCGGGGGTGAGCACCACCAGGTTGGGCGACCCCGGCGCGTTGGCAGGCGCCACGCTTTCCATGGTCCGCCGGAGTGTTTCGGGATAGGTCTCGACCGGCGCGACCTTGAGGCGCTGGAACAGCTCGGGCGCCAGTTGCAGCATCGCTTCTCGGTTCTCGAGCATGTACGAGACACCCGAGGGGGTGCGCAGGTTGTCCTCGAGCACGTAGAAGTCGTCGGGACCGACCCTGACGATGTCCACCCCTATGATGTGCGAGTAGACGCCGCGCGCCGGATCGAGCCCCATCATCTCCGGGCAGAAGGCCGAGTTGTTGAGGATCAGCCTTTCCGGCACCCGACCTGCCTTCAGGATCTCCTGACGGTGATAGATGTCGTGGAGGAAGGCGTTGAGCGCCCGGACGCGCTGCTCGATGCCCTTCGACAGCCGGCGCCACTCCTTGGCCGAGATGATGCGCGGGATGATGTCGAACGGGATGAGTTTCTCCGTGCCCTCGTTGCTGCCGTAGACGGCGAAGGTGATGCCCAGTCTCCGGAACAGGCTCTCAGCATCCGAACGCATCAGGCTCAGGGCCTGTGGCGGTTGTTCCTTCAGCCACTCGTCGAGAATGAGGTAGGGGTCGCGGATCGATCCGTCCGCATTGTGCATTTCGTCAAACGGCGGCGTTACGGACATCGCTCCTGCTGGACTTGCGGCCGATCCCACTCGGTAAGTCATTGCTACACATTCGCCGCTGCGCCGCAAGCGGGCTCGGAACGGAGTTTATCGCTGCGCCGTGCGGATAGTGTCGCATCCGTGCTTGCGTTGCCGCGAAACTCTGTCGCGCGGCCCGATCTCGACTTCACCCCCGGTCAAATCCCCCCTAGAACATCAGCGTCAAGAGGGACCGCCATGCCGGAAGAGATTCTCCAGACTCACAAGCTGCTTGATCGCTGCGAGGTTGAACTCGGCAAGCGCTTCACCGTGCACAAGCTGCACCTGGCCGACGACAAGGAAGCGCTCATCCGTTCGCTGGCGCCGCGGGTCCGCGCCATCGCCGGTGGCAATGTCGGGCCCGAACTGATGGACAAGCTCCCCCGACTCGAGATCATCGCCAATTTTGGCGTTGGCTACGACTCGATCGACACCGCCGCCGCCCGCGCCCGCAGCATCCGCGTCACCAACACGCCGAACGTTCTCAACGACGCGGTGGCGGAAATCACGCTCGGCCTGATGATCGCGCTGGCGCGCCGCATTCCGCAGGCCGACCAGTACGTGCGGCAGGGGAAATGGCCCTCCGGCAACTTTCCGCTGCTCACCGAGATCAACGGCAAGACCGTGGGTATCCTCGGGCTGGGCCGCATCGGCAAGGAGATCGCCGTGCGCTGCCAGGCCATGAAGATGCGGGTCGTCTACCATGGCCGGCATCGGCAGCCGGACGAACCCTTCATCTACTACGACAAGCTGGTCGACATGGCGCGCGACAGCGACTGGCTGGTGCTGATCGCCCCCGGCGGCAAGGCGACCGAGAAGCTTGTCAGTCGCGAAGTGCTCGAGGCGCTGGGCCCCGAGGGCTATCTTGTCAATGTCGCCCGCGGCACACTGGTCGACGAGGCAGCGATGCTGGATCTGCTGCAGTCGAGAAAGCTCGGCGGCGCCGCCCTTGATGTGTTCGAGACAGAGCCTCAGGTGCCTGAGGGCTTCTTCGCCCTCGACAATGTGGTGCTCTCGCCGCATCAGGGCAGTGCGACGCACCAGACCCGTAACAAGATGGGCGATCTCGTCGTCGCCAACCTCGTCGCGCACTTTGCCGGCGAGCCCCTCCCAAGCGCGGTGGTCTGAAATGCTGATCGATCTCAAGGACAAGGTTGCCATCGTCACCGGTGCAGGCCGCGGCATCGGCCGTGTCATCGCCCGGACCCTCGCCGACGAGGGTGCCATAGTTGCCATCGTCGACATCCGCCAGGACCTGCTCGACGATGCATCGATGGAATGGCTCGAAGCCGGACTGCCGGGGGCCCGCCTGCTTGCCGACGTGCGCGACGCCGCCCAGGTCAGTGCCGCCGTCGCTGCTATCGATGAGCAGTTCGGCCGTGTCGACATCCTCGTCAACAATGCCGGCGTCGCTGCCGGGGCGCGGGTCGACAAGCTCAGCGAGGAGGTCTGGGACGCCAATTTCGACACCAACACCAAGGGTGGCTTCCTGATGTGCCAGGCCGTCTCCCCGATCATGCAGCGGCAGGGTGCCGGCCGCATCATCAATGCCGCGTCCTTTGCCGCGATCATTCCCTCGATCGGCAGCGCCGCTTACGCGGCCAGCAAGTCCGCGGTGGTGCAGTTCACCCGCGTCCTCGCCGGCGAACTCGGTCCGTTCAATGTCACAGTCAATTCCTACTCGCCGGGCATGATTCCCACTGACATGAACGGCTATGCCCATTTGCCCGAGGCACGCAAGCAGCGCCTGCTCGATACACTGACGCTGCGGCGCTGGGGCGAGCCGCAGGATGTCGCCAATCTCGTCTGCTTCCTCGCCTCCGACCTCGCAGCCTATGTCACCGGGGCCTCGATCGATGTCTCGGGTGGCAAGTTCGCCACCCAGATCCCCTCGGTCGCCTACGAGTAGTTCACGGCCAGTTGCCGATCACGGCGCCCATCGACACGAGCGCGATCAGGCTGTAGCCGGCATCGATCGCGATCAGCTGCAATGGCCTTCCCTGGTAGATGAACAATGTCGCGTGCACGGTGAAGACGAAACCGAGCCAGTTGGCTAGTCCGACTACTGCCCCCGCCAGCGCGCCCCTGGCGTCGATGAAATGGATCTCGCTCGACAGGATGAGTGCCATCAGCAGCGACATCACGGAATCGAGAACAACAGCTCTTATGACGCCGGCCTGCATCCTCGGATGAATCTGGCTGGTTAGTTCCAGCCACTTCTTCTTGAACAGCAGGTCAGAATACCAGACGACGCCGACCACCATGCGCAGACCAGCCGCCAATATGATGACGAGCCAGTTGATCGGCAGCGTCTGCACATGCTTCTCCGTCACGGTCCCAACCGCTAATACTAGCCTTACTAGAACTTAATCCGCCCCTGCAAGTCACAGCTTCCGGCGCACCTCTGAGCGGTGGAATCCGGTTGCCTTTCCGCCCCCCTCGGTCGCAACATCCGGCACGGGTTGGCAGGAGATTGCGATGACGGACTGGTGGCGCGGCGCGGTGGTTTACCAGGTCTATCCGCGCTCGTTTCAGGATACCGATGGTGACGGGGTGGGCGATCTGCCGGGGATCATCCGTCGACTCGACCATATCGCCGGCCTTGGCGTCGACGCGATCTGGCTCAGTCCCATCAACCAGTCGCCGCAGCGGGACATGGGCTACGACGTCTCCGACTACAAGGAGGTCGACCGCATCTTCGGCAGCCTCGAGGAGTTCGACATGCTGATCGAGCGCGCCCACGTGCTCGGGCTCAAGGTGATCATCGACCAGGTGCTCTCGCACACCTCTGACCAGCACCCCTGGTTCCGCGAGAGCCGGCTCTCGCGCACCAACGCCCGCGCCGACTGGTATGTCTGGGCCGATCCGAACAAGGACGGCACGCCACCCAACAACTGGCCCTCGGTATTCGGCGGGCGGGCGTGGGAGTGGAACCCCTCGCGCGGGCAATACTACTTCCACAACTTCTTGAGCGAGCAGCCCGACCTCAACTTCCACAACCCCGAGGTGCAGGATGCGGTGCTCGACGTACTGCGCTTCTGGCTCGAGCGTGGCGTCGACGGCTTCCGGCTCGACACCGTCAACTACTACTTCCACGATCGGCAATTGCGAGACAACCCGCCCGCCCGCCGGCCCAAGCACCTCCCCTATGCCGTCAACCCCTACGACATGCAGGAGCACCGCTACGGCAAGAGCCAGCCCGAGAACGTCGGCTTTCTGCGCCGCGTGCGGGCGCTGCTCGACCGGTTCCCGGGCTCGACCAGCGTTGGCGAGATCGGCGACAGCCACCGGGGCCTGCAACTGATGGAGGAGTACACCTCCGGCGGCGACAAGCTGCACATGGCCTATACGTTCGACCTGCTCGGCCCGGAGTTCACCGCCCGGCACTTCCGCTCGAAGCAGCTGGGCTTCTTCACCGGCGCCCCAAATGGCTGGCCGTGCTGGGCCTTCTCCAACCACGACGTCAACCGCCACCTGTCGCGCTGGCTGAAGCATGCGGTTGGCCCCGTCCAGCTCGCCCGACTCGCCGCCGCGATGCTCCTGAGCTTTCGAGGCTCGGTCTGCCTCTACCAGGGAGAGGAACTCGGCCTGCCGGAAGCCGACATCCTGTTCGAGGAATTGACCGACCCGCCCGGCATTCGCTTCTGGCCCGAATACAAGGGTCGCGATGGCTGCCGTACCCCAATGCCCTGGGACGAGGGCGAAGCGCCCAACGGCTTCAGCTCCGGCAAGCCCTGGCTGCCGGTCAAGCCCGAACATTCCGCCCTCAACGTTGCCCGCCAGAACGCCGACCCCGATTCGGTCCTCGCCTTCTACCGCGCGGCACTGGCCTTCCGGCGCGCCCATCCGGTGCTGCGCGAGGGCGAAATCCGCTTCTTCAAGGTCGCCGAACCGCTGCTCGCCTTCCGTCGCGGCGACGGCGAGGCGGCGCTGACCTGCCTGTTCAACCTGTCCGCCGATCCCGTCATCGTCACGCTCAGGGGCGGCGTCGGGTCGGATCCGCTGCCGATCTCGCGCGGCGCGAGCCGGCGGGGCAGCAGGCTGACCCTTGCGGCCAGCGGCTTCGCCTTTCTCGCGGGCGGCGAGATCGACGTCGCCTTCGGTGGCCGCCGCCGGCCGGGCTAAGGTCCCTCGCGACGCCGCACCAGCGTTGCGACCAGCGGGATGGCGAAGGTCAGGAGCAGCAGCCGTCCCACGTGATGGGCGGCGATGAACGCCACGTCGAAGCCGAGCGCGATGCCGAGCGAGCCCATGCCCTCGATCGCGCCCGGCGAGAGCCCCAGCCAGATCTGCCCGAATGGCATGTCGACCAGCGGCGTCACCGCCAGCGCCACCGTCGTGACGATGGCAACGGTCACCATCGTCCCGGCGAGCCCGCCGACCACCGCCTGCCGGAATTCGATGGCTGTGATCCCGGCAAAGCGCGAACCGATCAGTGCGCCGACGAAGATGAACACACCGGTGAGCAGCCAGGGTGGCATCACCCCGTCGAACCAGCCCAGGAGCTTGAAGGTGATCGAGGTCGCCATGGCCCCCAGCGCGAATGCCGCCGGCATCCGGAGGCGCGAGAAGACCAGCCCGGTAATGCCGCAGGCCACCGCCACCACAGCGATCCAGCCGATCGCGATCTCGGGCGCCCCAGCCTGCGCCACATAGGGTCCGAGCGGCAGGAACAGCGCCCCGATGGGTACGAACACTGTCAGCATCAGCAGCCGGATCACCTGGATGATGACGATCTGGCGCGGATCGCCCACCCCCGCGGCCGCCATCGCCATCACAAAGCTCAGGTGCCCGGGGAACGAACTCAGGTACGCGGTGCCGGCATCGAGCTTGAACACCTTGCGCAGGAAATAGCCGGTCACTGTGATGATCAGGATCAGCTCCAGCACCAGCCCGGCCAGAGTGACCGGCCATTGCACCATCAGCGCCAGCGAGTCGCGGGCGACGCTCGCCCCCATCGACAGGCCGGTCATCACGAATGTCGCGTCGCGCAGCCAGTTGGGCAACATCACCTTGACGCCCATCAGCGCAGCCGCCGCCACCGCCACCGCCCCGCCCATCAGCCAGGGTGCCGGCAGGTGCAGCAGCGCCGCCAATGCCCCGCCCGCAGCCGAAATCAGCAAAGTCAACAGCGTCCGGCGGGCAAAAGTGCCGACAGCAAGGGGAGGGGACATGACAGCAGGACTCGAAAGGCTAGGACGCTAACTATCGTCCAATCCGGCGCGTCGGGGAAGCGCCGCCGTGACAGTCCCGGACATGCTTTACCGCCGCGCCGCGCTCTCCACCAGCTTTACCCAGTAGCTCACCCCGACCGGGATGATCTCGTCGTTGAAGTCGTACGTGTCTGAATGCAGTTCCGAACTCGGGCCGTTGCCAAGGAAGATGTACGCACCCGGCCGCGCCTGCAGCATGTAGGAAAAATCCTCGCCACCCATCTTGGCGTCGGCATTGGCATCGACCCGTTCGTCGCCGGCCACCGCTGCCGCCACCTGCGCCGCGAAGGCGGCCTCGTCTGGCGTGTTGACCGTCACCGGGTAGCCCCGCCTGTAGCTCACTTCGGCCTTTCCGCCGAAGGTCTGCGCGATGCCCTGCGCTACTCCCCGCAGGCGCTCTTCCATGTAGTCACGGATGGCCTCGTCGAGCGTGCGCACCGTGCCGGTCAGCTTCACCATGCGCGGGATGATGTTGAACGCCTCGCCAGCCTGCAGCATGGTGACGCTCAGCACCGCCGACTTCATCGGGTCGATGTCGCGCGACACGATCGAATGCAGCGCCGTGATCATGTGCGCCGCGATCAGCACCGGGTCGACCGTGTTGTGCGGAATCGCGGCATGCCCGCCTTCGCCCTCGATGACGATGTCGAACGCATCGCTCGCCGCCATGATGCCACCGACGCGCACGCCGAAATGCCCGGCGGGCGTCCCGGGCATGTTGTGCAGCCCGTAGACCTCCTCGATCCCGAAGCGCTCCATCAGCCCATCCTCGAGCATGGCCTTGCCACCCGCCCCGCCTTCCTCGGCCGGCTGGAAGATCAGCACGGCCCGGCCGGTGAAATTGCGGGTCTCCGCGAGGTATCTGGCGGCGCCCAGCAGCATCGCCGTGTGCCCATCGTGCCCGCAAGCGTGCATGCGCCCCGGCGTTGCACTGCAGTACGGCTTGCCGGTCTTCTCGGTGATCGGCAGCGCGTCCATGTCCGCCCTGAGCCCGATCGTCCGGCCCGGCCCGTGCCCGTTGATCACCCCCACCACCCCGGTGCGTCCGACCTCCGTTACCACCTCGTCGACGCCGAAGCCCCTCAGCAGATCGGCAACCTTACCGGCCGTGCGGTGGACGTCGTACTGCAGTTCGGGGTGGGTGTGGAAATCGCGTCGCCATTCGGCGACCTGGTCGGCGAATTCGGCAATGGCATTGATGACGGGCATAATGAACCTGACGTTCGCAAGCCGCTACTGTGCCCGCTCCGGGGCAGGGGGGTCAACCCGCCGAAGGGCGGAGTCTGCGGCTCAGTTCATATTCCGGATGCCGACTGCGGCGGCCGGCCTGTGACGGCCGGTGTCGCGCCCAGCACGCGCCTCGTCGCCTCCTGTCGGCGACCTGCGAGAGGTGGTGCTGGCGGGCGACCTGCAGGCTCAGCGCGTGTTGTGCAGCATGCCCTGAAAGGCGCGGTAACTGCCCTTTGGCGTGCGGACCTGCGTCGCGTAGTCGACATGCACGATGCCGAAGCGCGAAGTATAACCTTCCGCCCACTCGTAGTTGTCGAGCAGCGACCAGGCGAAGAAGCCGCGGACATCGGCGCCCTGCGCCTGGGCGTTGGCGACCGCCCGCAGGTGGTCGTCATAGAACTTCACCCGGCGCGCGTCGTCGGTTTCGCTCATGCCGGTTTCGGTGACGTAGAGTGGCACCCTGGTGTATTCGCGGCTGACGCGAACGAGGAGATCCTCAAGGCCCTTGGGGTGGATCTCCCAGCCCAGGTCGGACGTTTCGAGATCGCCCGCGATGCGCCGGCCGCCGAACAGTCCGGCGTCGCGGTCGCCGGCGTATATACCGCGGGTGTAGTAGTTGATCCCCAGCCAGTCGAGCGGGCGGGAGACGGTCTCCATATCCTTCTCGAAGCCCTCCGGCAGCCAGGGCGCCAGCGCCGTGGTGAGTTCCACCGGATAGACGCCCTTGAACACGCCGCCGAGGTACCAGCGGTTGAACAGCGCATCGCCGATGTTTTCGGCGTCGAGATCCTCGGGCTTGCCAGAGGCCGGCTCGGTCTTTTCGAGGTTGAGCACGATGCCGAGATTCTTGGCGCCCTCGCCGCGGAGGGCGTCGATGGCCGTGCCATGCGCCAGCAACACGTGATGCATGGCACGTGCGGCGGCGCGCAGGTCGCGATAGCCGGGGGCATGGATGCCGAGGAAGTGGCTGAGGAAGGCGACGCACCAGGGCTCGTTGATGGTGGCAGTGGCGGCGAGCCGATCGCCGAAGCGGTTTCCGACCAAGGCGGCGTACTCGGCGAACCAGCCGGCAATGTCGCGATTCATCCAGCCGCCCCGGTCCATGAGCGCACTTGGCAGGTCCCAGTGGTAGAGGGTCGCGAACGGCTTGAGGCCGCGCTCGAGCATGCCGTCTATCAGCCGGTCGTAGAAGTCGAGCCCCTTCTGGTTCACAGCGCCGATGCCTTCGGGGATGAGGCGCGGCCAGGCCAACGAGAAGCGGTAGGCATCGAAGCCGCCGTCGCGGATGAGGTCGAGGTCCTCGGGCCAGCGATTGTAGTGGTCGCAGGCGACCGCGCCATCATGCCGGTGCTTCACGTTGCCGGGGGTGGCGGCGAAAGTGTCCCAGATGCAGGTGCCGCGGCCATCGGTCTGTCCGCCCTCGATCTGGTAGGCGGCGGTTGCGGTGCCGAAGGTGAAGTTCGGCCCGAGGTCCTGGCGCTCGATGGAAAACAACGACGTACCTCCTCAACTGGCGCGTTCGCGCACGTGATTGATCGACCAGACGTGCGGGATTTGACGTCCCCGAGGTCAATGTAATCGATTGCATAGCAGCGGATGGGACGTGTGTCACCCCTCCGCCCCTTCCTGCAAGGGCAGGAATGCAAGCGAAATCGGATGTGGGCGACGCTAGGGTCTGACCGCGGGCTGGGCGGCGAGGAGCCGCTTCGCGATGGTCCGGAAGGGCAGGGCCTCGGCGCTATCGGGGTTGGTTGCTACTACCGGCCGGCCGGCATCGGAGGTTTCGCGGATCTGCATGACCAGGGGAATCTCGCCCAGGAACGGGATGCCGAGATTGTCGGCCGCCGCATGGGCGCCGCCATGGCCGAAAATATCGTAGCGCCTGCCGGTATCGGGGGCGAGGAAGTAACTCATGTTCTCGACGATGCCGAGGATCGGCACTTCGGTCCTGAGGAACATGTCCATCGCCTTGGTGGCGTCGATCAGCGCCAGGTCCTGGGGGGTGGAGATGATGACCGCGCCAAGCAGCGGCACCTGCTGGACCAGCGAGATCTGGATGTCGCCGGTGCCGGGCGGCAGATCGACCACCAGCACGTCGAGCCCGCCCCAGTCGGTTTCGCGCAGCAACTGGCGGAGCGCTGAGGTGGCCATCGGGCCGCGCCAGACCACGGCCTGACCAGGGGTGAGCATCGAGCCGATCGACATGGCCTTGAGGCCGAAGGCCTGATGGGGGGAGAAGATGCCGTCTTCGCGCACGGCGGGCTTGCCCTCGAGGCCGAGGAGCTTGGGGATCGAGGGCCCGTAGAGATCGGCATCGAGGATACCGGTGCGAAGGCCCTCAGCGGCGAAGGCCAGCGCCAGGTTGACGGCGACGGTCGACTTGCCGACGCCGCCCTTGCCCGACCCGACCGCGACGATGTGGCGGATGCCGGGCACGGCCTCGCGCGGCGCCGGACCGGGGCGGTTCTGCGCCTTGGCCTGGCCGGTAGCGGCCTGATTGCGGTCGGAGGTCAGCGACACCATGACCTTGCGGCCCTCCGAGACCTTCTCGGCAGCAGCCTGCGCGGCGGTGCGGGCAGGCGCGAAGGCAGTCTCCATGCCATGGGCGACCGAGATGGCGAAGGCGACCGCGCCCTGTGTCACGATGATCTCGCTCAGCCCGCCGTAGTCGGCGAGATTGCCCCCGCCGGGGATGGTGACGGAGCGCAAGGCGTTGCGGACAGCGTTGGCGATCAGTTCATTGGCCATTGTGCGATTCCCGCGCCGCCAAACCCACGGTGTCATTCCGGCGCAGGCCGGAATCCAGCGCTCTCAGCGCACTCCGCGATGGCGGCGAAATCTCAGGATGGGCCCCGGCCTGCGCCGGGGCGATACCGTGCTGGTGGTGGGTACAGAGCCCTCAGAGGATCGACTGGCCTGTGGACTTCCAGTCCTTGACGAACTGCTCGAGGCCCGACTTGGTCAGCGGGTGGTCGGCGAGCTTGTAGATCACGGTCGGCGGGATGGTAGCGACGTCGGCGCCGGCGAGGGCGGCCTCGGTCACGTGGTTGGCCGAGCGGATCGAGGCGGCAAGGATCTCGGTCGAGAAGGCGTAGTTGTCGTAGATCTGGCGGATATCGCGGATCAGCTGCATGCCCTCGAGGTTGATGTCGTCGAGCCGGCCGATGAACGGCGAGACGAAGGTGGCGCCGGCCTTGGCCGCGAGCAGCGCCTGGTTGGCCGAAAAGCAGAGAGTCACGTTGGTCTTGATGCCATTGGACGAGAAGTGCTTGGTGGCCTTCAGCCCGTCGATGGTCAGCGGCAGCTTGATCACGACATTCTCGGCGATCTTCGCCAGGTGCTCGCCTTCGGCGACCATGCCGGCGTAGTCGGTAGCGGCGACTTCGGCAGAGACCGGGCCGGGAACGATCGAGCAGATCTCCTTGATGACTTCCTTGAAGTCGCGGCCGGACTTGGCAACGAGCGAGGGATTGGTCGTCACCCCGTCGAGCAGGCCGGTTTCGTGGAGATCGCGGATATCCTTGATCTCGGCGGTATCGACGAAGAACTTCATGGCGTTCCCCTCCGGGAGAGTGGTGTGCTGTTGTCTAGGTATGCCGATTGTGGCGCGTCGCAAGGGCGCGCCGCAAGTCGTGTTCAGCGGATGGCGGCGAGCAGCTTGTCGGCGAGTTCGCCCACGCGGTCCTCCGGGATGCCGGCGACGTTGATACGGCTGTCGTTGATCATGTAGATCGCATCGTCGAGCTTGAGCTTGGTGACCACCGCCTCGGGCAGGCCGAGCAGCGAGAACATGCCCGAGTGCTGGGCGATGAAGTCGAAGTCCTTGCTGTTGGAGCGCTGCCGGATGGCGTCGGCGAGCTTGACGCGGAGTCGTTTCATGCGCTCGCGCATCTCGGTGAGTTCGGCCTCCCACTCGGCGCGCAGGTCCTTGTCCTCGAGGATGACCCGGACGACTTCGGCGCCGTGGTCGGGGGTCTGGCTGATGGTGCCGCGGATGATGTTCTGCATCTGCGATGACACCACGTCCGCCGTCTCGCTGTCGCGGGCGATGGCGATGGCGACGCCGGCGCGCTCGCGATAGAGGCCGAAGTTCTTCGACGCCGAAAACGCAATCATGCATTCGGGAACGCTGGTCGCCACCTTGCGCACACCATATGCATCGGCCTCGATGCCGTCGCCAAAGCCGAGATAGGCGAGATCGACCAGTGGGAAGGCGCCGGTGCGCCTGAGGCTCTCGACCACGCGGTCCCATTGGGCGGGCGTGAGGTTGGCGCCCGTGGGATTGTGGCAGCAGCCATGCAGCAGAATGGTGTCGTTGCTGTTCAGCCCGTCGATGACCTTGATCATGGCGTCGAAATCGACGGCGCGGCTTCGCGGGTCGAAATACGGGTAGTAGTGGACCTCGAGCCCAGCGTTCTCGGCGAGCGGAATGTGGTTGGGCCAGGTCGGATCGGAAATGAAGATGCGACCGCCGGGACGGGCCCGGCCGAGCACGTGCATCAGGATCATCAGCGCGCCGGTTCCTCCGGCGCCGTTGACGCAGCGGATGCGCGAGGCCTCGACCGTGTTGGCGAGCGCCAGGTCGACGATCGCGGCCGAGAATTCCTTGTTGCCGACCACGCCCTTGTAGGTCTTGGTCCTCGCCCCGTCGAGAATGCGCTGCTCGGCCTTCTTGACCGCCGACATGATCGGCGTGTTGTTGCCCGGGTCCTTGTAGACGCCGACACCGAGGTCGATCTTGCCGGTGCGCGGATCGGCGGCGTACTCGGCCATGAGGACGAAAATCTTGTCGAGCGTGGCCTTCTTGAGCGTCTCAAACATCTTGGGTTTCCGGGGAAGAGCAGGCGGGGGAGTTATAGGCAGGCTGGGGGGAATTGCAACCGGTGCAGAGCCGAACCCTCCCGGCTCAGAGACGGCGATTTCTGCGCTGCGCCCCAATCGGATCGAGTAGCGGGTTCAACGCCCACCACCTGCATTCGCCTGCCGATTGACACCCGGCCTGCCGGCGCGCATCACCGGGCCAGTCCCCTTTGCCCGAGAGGAGCCCGCTCGTGAGCCTCGTTCCGCCCAATGTATCCGTTGCCCCGATGACCGAGCAGAAGTCGACGCCGACCCAGCCGGTCGACAAGGACTGGTGGCGGGGTGCCGTCATCTACCAGATCTACCCACGCTCGTTTCAGGACCACAACGGCGACGGCGTCGGCGATCTCGTCGGCATCACCGAGCGGCTCGACTATGTCGCCGATCTCGGGGTCGACGCCATCTGGCTCAGCCCCTTCTTCACGTCGCCGATGAAGGATTTCGGCTACGACGTCTCCAACTACCGCGACGTCGATCCGATCTTCGGCACCATCGGCGATTTCGACCGGCTGCTGGAAAAGGCCCATTCGCGCGGCCTCAGGGTGATCATCGACCAGGTGATCTCGCACTCCTCCGACAGGCACCCCTGGTTCCAGGAGAGCCGGCAGTCCCGCACCAACCCCAAGCACGACTGGTATGTCTGGGCCGACCCGAACCCGGACGGCACGCCGCCGAACAACTGGCTCTCGATCTTCGGCGGTTCCGCCTGGACCTGGGACAGCCGGCGCATGCAGTACTACATGCACAACTTCCTCGCCTCCCAGCCTGACCTCAACTTCCACAACCCGGAGGTGCAGGACGCCGTGCTGGGCGCCATGCGCTTCTGGCTCGAGCGCGGCGTCGACGGCTTCCGGCTCGACACGGTGAACTTCTACTTCTGCTCCGAAGGGCTCGAATCCAATCCGGTGGTCCGTCCCGAGGACTTCAACGCCTCGACTGCTCCAGCGGTGAATCCCTACAATTTCCAGGAGCATGTCTACGACAAGAGCCGTCCGGAAAACCTCGCCTTCCTGACTCGCATCCGTGCCCTGATCGATGAGTATCCCGGCACCACCAGCGTCGGCGAGATCGGCTACAGCCAGCACCAGCTCGAAATCATGGCGCAGTACACGTCGGGCGAGGACCGGCTGCACATGGCTTACACCTTCGACTACCTGGGCGGCGCCTTCAACTCCCGTCACTTCCGCACGTCGATCGACCTCGCAGAACAGGACGCGCCGGACGGCTGGATATGCCTTGCCTTCTCCAACCACGACGTCGTCCGGCACCTGAGCCGCTGGGGCGCCCACAACCACAAGGAGGCCTTTGCCCGGCTCGCCTCCACCATGCTGCTGACCATGCGAGGCTCGGTTTGCCTCTACCAGGGCGAGGAACTGGGTCTGACCGAGGCCGAGCTCGCCTTCGAGGATCTGGTCGATCCCTACGGCATCGAGTTCTGGCCCGAGTTCAAGGGTCGCGACGGCTGCCGCACCCCGATGGTCTGGCAGGCAGCGGCGCATCTGGGTGGCTTCACCACCGCGCAGAAGGCCTGGCTGCCGGTTCCAGCCGATCACCTGCTGCGGGCCGTTGACCAGCAGGAAAAGCAGAACGACTCGCTGCTGCACCACTATCGGGCGACGCTGAACTTCCGTCGCCAGCATCCGGCACTGGCCAAGGGCGCCATCGAAACCCTCGACGCACCCGACGGTGTCCTGATGTTCCGCCGCAGCGGGGCAGGGGAAACCCTGCTGTGCGTGTACAACATGACCGAGGGGCCGAAATCGGTGCAATTGCCCGCCGGCATCGCCGTGCGATCCGCCGATGCGCCGGGTTCAGTCGTCGGGCCGGTCGACGGGGTTGTCGCCCTGCCGCCTTTCGGGGCCTTTGTCGGCATCGTCGCCGGCTGACTCCGCCGGCACCGGGACTGTCACCGAGTCGTTGTGCCCCGCTGCGGGCAGGGCCTGCCGGGTCGTCTCGATCTTGTGCGCCGGCAGCGAGATGAGCTGCGGGGCCGGCGGCAGCAGCCTGCCGGGTGGCGCGATGACCAGGGGCTCGGTCGGAATGGCGGGGTCGGGGAGGGACGGCGGGTCGGCCGCCACCTCGGCGACCATCGCTGTCGCGGGCAATTCGGGCTGAGGCTCCGCGGGAGGGCCCGGGGGAGGTGCAACCGTAGCCGCGTCGGCCGGAGGCGGTGCCGCGACCGGCAGCGGCGTGACCTCGAGGGGCAGCGGTTCAGGGTCGGGATCGGGCATGGCGGCTGCCGCTGGCACGGGCACTGGCAAGGGGGCCTCGAGCAGGACGACCGGCGGATCGGCGGCGGTCTCAGCCACCGGAGGCAGAGCGGCCTCCGGCTCTGGCGGGCTTGGCTCTGCAGGGGTCGGCACCGTTGCAGGGGCAGGAGGGACTGGCTCGCCGGCATCGGGCCTAGCCACTGCCACCAGTCCGGGCGCCGGTGCGACCGGCTGCGGCACGTCGGGCCGACGCCCCGGGTAGCGAGGGGCGACGAGGCGTCGCGTTTCCGCCTGTTCCGGTGTCTCCGCCAGTTGGGCCGGCGCGCCGCCCTCGATGATGTGCCCTTGCTCCAGAACCAGGATGCGATCGCAGATCGTGCCGAGTACTTCGATGTCCCGGCTTGCAGCCAGCACCGTCAGGCCGTTGTCGGCGCGCACCCGGTTGAGCAGCACCAGGAACTCCACCCGCTCCGCCGCATCGAGCCGCAGCGTCGGTTCGTCGAGTACAATCAGTTGCGGTCGCGACGCCAGCGCCCGGGCCAGCGCCAGCCGCTGCAACTCCATTGCGCCGAAGGCGTCGGGCCTGCGTCCGAGGACAGAGGGATCGAGCCCCACGGACCGCACCCCCTCGACCAGTCGATCGGCCTGCTCGTCGACGAGCAACTGCTGCTCGACCCGCAGCGGTTCCGTCAGCGAGAGCCCTACGGCCAGCGCCGGGTTGAAGGCCAGGTGCGGATCAGGGAAGACCATGGCAATGGCGGACCGGCGCTCGGCGGGCAGGTCGTCCCCATGATAGGCGTCGCCATCGAACCGCAACTCTCCCGCGCTGCACCGCCCCAGCCCCGCCGCGAGCCGTAGCAGTACCGACTTGCCACTGCCAGCGCCGCCGAGCAGCCCCACGGCCTCGCCTCGCCGCACCAAGAAACTGGTCGGCGCCACCACCACCGGTGGCGGCAGACGATCGAACGGAGACCAGCCTCGATCCCGGAAGCGCTGTTCCACTGCGTCGAACTCGAGCAGCGGCTCCCCGATCGGGGGGGGCATCGTCGCCCTTGTCCGCGGCTGGTAGGCGCCCAGCAGCTCTCGCGTCCGCGCGTGCCGCGCCCGCTCGGCGAGGGTCTCTGCCGTCCCGGTCTCGACCGGGCGGGTGCCGTCGAAAACGATGATGCTGTCGGCGAATGCCATGGCGAGGCGCATGTCGCCGGTCAGCAGCAGCACCCCGAACCCCTGTTCCCGCTGCGCATCGAGGATCGCTTCCGCCAACTCCCGGTGCGCCGTGCCGGCGAGCCCGTGCAAGGGATCGTCGCAGATCAGCAACTGCGGTGTGCGCTCGAGCAGCGACGCGAGTCCGGCAACCCCGTCCCCGGCACCAAGCAGCCCGATGCGGCCGCGGAACCGCGCCAGTTCGGACTCCCCTGTCGGATAGCTGACGCCGTCGAGTGTCAGCGTTCCGGTGCGTACGGCGCTTCCTATGCTCAGCCCCGCCAGCTCCAGCGCCAGCGCCCGCATCGCACCGTCCTGTGCTCCCACGATCGCCGTGCGGCCGCCCGACAGGCTCAGGCTCAGCCCCTCGATCATTGATCGGCCGCCGCGGAAGATTCCCAGGTTGTCGACCTCAAGCCGTGCCATCGATCCCCCGCCTCAGTCCCCGCGCCACCAGTTGCAGCGCGAGGATCAGCGATACGATCGTCACCCCCGGCGCGATGGCCAGCAACGGACGGATCTGCATGAAGCCCTGCGTATCCCGCAGCATCACTCCCAGCCCGGTCCCACTCATGCCGGCAGCAAGGCCGAGGAACCCCAGGCTCGCTTCAACCAGGATCGCGACCGCGAACAGCTCGAGCCCGAGTGCCGCCACCACAGGCAGCAGGGCGGGCAGCACATGACGCTGCATCGCCGAGAGGGCGTTGAGCCCGGCGATGCGTGCCGCTGCCACGTAGTCGCGGCGCAGCAGCATGGCGACGGGGGCCCGTGCCGCCAGTCCGGCAGCGACCGCCCCAGGCAGAGCCACCGACAGGATGGCCGTTCCGGGACCTGCGCTGCCCAGCGCGGTAAGCAGCATGGCGACGATCAGTGCCGGCGCCAGCAGCAGTCCTGAGACCCGGCCAGGCGATGGGCCGGCGCCGAACCTGGCGGCCATAAGTGCTCCGGCTGGCACTCCGACGAGCAGTGCGATCAGCGTTCCAAACCCGGCCACGGCCAGGCTGGACAGCGCGGCCGTCATCAGCAGCGAGACCACGTCGCGGCCGGCCTGGTCGGTGCCCAGCAGGTGCAGCCCGCCCGGTTCGGCCAGTGGCGTCAGCGGCGGACCGGCGAGCGGAAACGGCACCCAGACCAGCGAGGTCAGGGCCAGGACGGCAAGCAGCAGGCCGACTCCGCCCCCGGCCACCAGTCCCCAGCGAATGCCGGGCAGGTCGGGGCGGGCGATCATGCGGCCTCCCGAAGCCGCCGCTGCAGCAGCATTTGGCTCAGGCGCAGCAGAGTATCGCCCAGCAGCGCCAGCGCGAGGAGCGTGAACAGCGCCACGGCGAAGAGCGGCAGGTCGTGCTGCAGCGCCGCGCCCAGCGTCAGCCGTCCGAGGCCGGGCAGATAGAACAATGTCTCGACCAGCACCGAGCCGATCCAGACCGCCACGAACACCTGGCCGAGCAGGGCCGGAAGCGTGGAACGCAGTCGCGTCATCGCCAGCCTTCGCCGCGCCAGCGCGGCCGTCATCCCAGCGCTGCGCAGCCGCTGGATCGCCCCCGGTGCGCCAGCATCGGCTTCCCTCAGCAACAGCCGGGCAAACTGCCCTCCACCCGGTATGCCGATGGCCAGCGCGGGCAGCAGCAGCGACCCCAGGGCCGCGGCCGGGTTGCTCTGCCAGGGCACGAAGCCGCTCGCTGGCAACAGCTTCAGGCCACCGGCCACGCCCAGGATCAGCAGCAGGCCGGCCCAGAACGCCGGCATCGCGGCAAGCAGCGCCGCCGGGGCACGCATCGGTACCGCGGCGTCAGCTGCTGCCAGGCCCAGGCCGGTCGCGACGGAGATCAGGAAGGCCAGCAGAGCCAGTGGCAACGTCACCGCCAGGCGTTCCAGCACCAGCGGGCCGATCGCTGCATCGGCTCCCGCCGGTCGCGCGCCGCCCAGCAGGCCGCCGATGAACCCGGGAGATTGCGCCGACGCCAGAACGTCGATGAGCAGCCAAAGCAGCAGGGCCGCAGCCGACAGCCCGCCGAGAAGTCCACCGCCAGCCGAAACAGCAAAGCACTCGCGGGCGGCGGGCCGCTCCTAGCCGATGGGGTGCTGGCCTGCGGCATGCCAACGCTCGAGCCTGTGTCGATCGAAAAGGGTGGAACAACCGCTAAAGCATAGTCAAAGAATGGTTAATTTCAAATGTAGATCAACCGCTCCGCCGGTCGCTGAAGCGGGTGGCGAGGATCACCGGCAGAACGCCCACCAGCACGATGCCGAGTGCCGGAAGGGCGGCCTCGGTGAACAGGCTGACATTGGCCCGGGCATAGACCATGGTGGCGAGGGTCTCGACGCCCAGCGGCCGCAACAGCAGCGTCGCCGGCAGTTCCTTGACGATCTCGACAAAGACCAGCGTGGCTGCCGACAGCAGCGCCGGCGACAGGCTCGGCAGGTCGACGCGCAGCAGCAGCCGCCAGCCAGTGACCCCAAGCACCCGACCGGCGTCGATCATCTGGTCGCCCCGCCGCCGCATGGCTGCGTCCAGTGTCGTGTGCGACACGGCAAGGAACCGGATGGCGTAGACATAGAGCAGGGCCGCCACCGAGCCGGACAGAATCAGTCCCGGTCGCCAGTCGAGCAGCGCTATGCTGGCGCGGTTGAGCCACAGATCGGCCTGTCCCAATGGCTGGAGCAGGCCCAGGGCCAGGACCGTGCCCGGAACGGCATAGCCGAGCGTCGCGATGCGAATTGCCGCATGCGCCGGGCGGGATCCTCTCGCGTTGCCCACCTTGGCCGCGAACAGCCCGATGCCGATGGTCACCAGGGCCCCGGCCGCGGCGAGGAAGACGGTCGTCACACCGGCGCCCGTCGCGGCCTGCACGGCGTTCGGTCCCAGGTTGCGCAGGGCCAGCACCGTCAGTTCGCCAACCGGCACGCCAAAGCCCCCTGCCAGCAGCACGGTGCAGAACAGGCTGGCAGCGACCGCGTGCCGGCCGGCCAGCGTTTCCCGCGGCGGGGCCACGCGGCTGTCGCGGTGCAGTTGGTAGACGCGGCCGCGCCGCGCCCATTGCTCGATGAGGATCAGTGCCGCAACGATCAGCACGATGGTCACCGCCAGTTGCGCCGCACCGCCGAAATTGCCGCGGTTGATCCAGGTCGAGTAGATTACCGCGGTCAGGCTGTTGACGCCGAAATACTGCACCGCGCCGAGGTCGTTCAGCACCTCCATCATGGCGAGCGTGATGCCGGCGACCAAGGCCGGGCGACTAAGCGGCAGGATGATGGTGAAGAAGGTGCGTCCGCCGCTTGCGCCCAGGGTGCGAGATGCCGCGCCCACCGAGCCCGACTGCATCAGGAAGAAGGTGCGGCAGGCGACATAGACATAAGGGTAGAGCACCAGCGACAGCACCAGCGCCGCGCCGGCCGGACTCTTGATCTGGGGGAACCAGTAGTCGCGGATCGTTGCGGCGCCGATCAGCGCCCTGAGCGCCTGCTGCACCGGTCCGGTGAAATCGAGGAACTCCACATAGCTGTAGGCGGCAAGGTAGGTCGGCACCGCGAGGGGAAGGATCAGGGCCCAGTCGAAGAGCCGTCGTCCGGGGAAGTCGAAATGCGTGGTCAGCCACGCGGCCACCAGCCCCAGAGCCCCGTCGTCACCCCGACCCATGCCATCAGGGTGGCGGTCTCCCGCAGTGCTGTCGGCAGCATGGTGGCGCCGAGTCCGCCACCGGCATCTGTCGCCCCGAACGCGCTGAGCCCGAGCCACAGGATCGGCAGCCCCATCAGCAACACCAGCACGATGGCAGAAACCGGCGGGAGGCTGGGCCCGCCGGTTCGCTTGGTCTGTCTGGCTGCCGTTGCGCCGCTGATGGGCCCGTACTCCCTGTGGGCGCTAGTTCTGCGCCCCTTCGTTGAACCGGAGCTCGTCGACCAGCGCCGCTGCTTCCGCTCGATGCGCCGCGACTTCGGTCAGCGACACCCTGGAGGGGTTGAGCTTGCCCCAGCTCAGCACCAGTTCGGCCGGCTCGACCCCGGCCACAGCCGGATACTCGTAGTTGCCGTTGGCGTAAAGCCGCTGCGCCTCATCGGAGAGCAGGAAGGCGATCAGCGCATTGGCGTTCTCGGGATGCGGGGCGTACCTAGCGATGAAGGCGCCGGCCGCATTGACCTGCGTACCCTCGCCATCGGCGTCCGGATAGATGATCCTGGCCGAGGCCGCCCACTGCTTCTGCTCGGGCTCTGCTTCGTTGTTCAGCATCAGCCCCATGTAGTAGGTGTTCGAGATCGACAGGTCGCAGCTGCCCTCGAGAATGGCCTTGACGCCGGCGCGGTCGTTGCCGCTGGGGGCATAGGCCATGTTGTCGCGCACCGCCGTCAGCCACTCGCGGGTCTTGTCGAGTCCCCACAGCGCGATGCGGTTGGCGATCAGGCCGATATTGTAGACATGGTCACCCGGGCGCGTGCACAGGCGCCCCTTCCATTCCGGCTTGGCGATATCCTCGTAGCCCAGCGCCGTTTCGGCCACGCGGTCCTTGCTCACGTAGAACACGCGGGCCCTGAGCGACAGCGCCGCCCAGGCGCCGTCGGCATCGCGGAATTCCGGTGCCAGTCGCTCGGTGAGCGCCGGCGTGGTGATTGGCTGCGTCAGGCCCTGTTCCTTGGCACCGACCAGATTTCCCACGTCCACCGTGAGCACGAGGTCGACCGGCGACAGCTCGCCTTCGGCCGCGACGCGTTCGAGCAGGCCGTCGCCCGCGAACAGCACGTTGGTCTTGATTCCGGTCTCGGCCGTGAACTTGTCGAGCAGCGGCTGGATGAGGCCCGGCTCGCGGTACGAATAGACGTTGACTTCGCCGCTCTGGGCGAGGGTCGGTGTCGCAACAAGGGCCAGCAGCAGGGCGCTGAGTGCGGTCTTGACGTTCATTTGCGGCATCTCCTGAAATGGCGGAGTCTCGCTCCACGCATGGGCCGCGTTCTGCTATTTCTGACCATTGAAGTCAACAAACGGGGCGGTGACAGCTCGGTGGCGCCGCAGCAGCATCTGGAAACGTTCCAGACAAGGCAGGATTCCTGTAGTTCCTGCAACGGTCTACCCGGCGCATTCATGCGCCCGACCTGCGACAATCTGCTACGTCTTGACCAGATCGGACGGTATGACCAGCGAGAACAGCGTCCCCTGTCCGGCGACCGGGTCGACGCTCAGCGATAGCGCATTCACGGCCAGCAGCGATCGCGTCAGCGCCAGCCCGACGCTGGAGCGAACCGGCGCCAGGGTCTCGCCATCGCGGCCGATGCCATCCCGGAACACCACGAAGCGCTCGCCCAGGTCGCTGCGGCGTTCCCCGGTGTCGCGCACGTTGACGACGACGGCCCCGCTGTCTTCCAGCTGTGCCGACAGGATCATCGTGCCGCCGCCCGGCGTCTGGTCGATGGCGCTCGCCAGCAGGTTCAGGATGGCCTGCGTCAGCGAGGCCCGGTCGGCGGTGATGTGCGGCAGGCGCTCGGATACGGCACTGCGGACGAGCACGCGCGCCGCCGCCGCCTGGCTTTTCACGCGCAACAGGCAGGTATCGAGCAACGCGCCCAGTTCGATATCGTCTGCCTGCGCCTCGTAGCGCCCTTCGCGCAGCCGGGCATAGTCGTCGAGTTCGTCCACCAGCGTGGCGATCTCGATGCCGGCAGTCTTGATGTCCCGGGCGTACTCGGCCTGTCGCTGCGCCTCGGGCGAACCGCTGGCGGCGCCGTGGATCAGGTCGGCAAAGCCGATGATGCTGTTGAGCGGGCGCCGTACGCCCCGGCTGATCCGCACCAGCATCGAGGGTTCGACGTCGTCGGTGGCCATGGCCGGAGCGGGTGGCGCGGCAACAGGGGGGCTCGCTGCGAGCTTGCGCAGCGTGCCGAAATAACCTGCCACCACACCGGCCTGTCCCTCGGCGAACAGCACCAGCTGGGTGCCGTCGCTTCGGCCGCGAAACACGATTGCCGGTCGCGCCGTTTCGGCGAAGCGAGCGGGTCGCTCCAGAAAGCGCTTGAGCTCGACGATTTCCTCGGGTTCGACCAGCCCCGCCAGCGGGTGGCCGATCAGTTCGTCCTCGGTTCTGCCCAGGAGGATCCGGCCATGCAGCGACACCGCGGTGATCGTGCCGCTGCGATCGGCGGCGACGAAGCCCTCGTCGGAGGCCTCGGCGTGCAGTTCGGCGAAGGCGCGCACCGCCGCCTCGTGTCCGCCGCGCCGCTCGGCCATGCTTGCCGACAGCATCAGGGCCGGCCGGCCATGCCAGTTGATCGATTGCAGCCGCGCATTGACCGGGGCGAGGCTGCCGTCGCGGCGCACCAGTTGCGTTACTGGGCCAGCCCCGCCGGAATCCTCGGCCGGAAAGATCGCCGTAAGGCCCGCCGCCCTGAGGCTCTCGATGCTGTCGTAGCCGGTCAGTTCGGTGAGGGCCCGGTTGGCGAACAGCACCTGCTGGTCGCGGAAGACCATGATGCCCAGTGGCAGGCGGTTGAGGATGAAGGTCTCGCCGGCAAGGCTGATCAGGGCGCCGTCCGGCGACGAGGCCGGCGTGATGTCGACCTCCGCCGCCGGGGGCGGGGCGCTGCCGCCGACGCGGTCGCTCAGGATGCGGCTCAGTTCATCGAAATTGTAGCGGGAGACCCGCTCCACGGTCTCGGCGTCGGGCGTCGCCGGCATGCGCTGGGACTCGTCACCGCTGCTCGCGGTGCTTGCGATCGGTTCGAAGCCACGGCCGATGACCCGCCAGGTGGTGACCGTGGCCGCCACCGCGTCGTCCGCAGCGGCAGCGACGGTTGCCGCGGGTTCGGTCTCGGCGGCGGCGATCAGTTCGGCAATATGGTCGATCTCGGGCTCGGGGACCGCCATGGTCGGTTCCGTCCCGGCCGACAGGTCTGCGGCTGTGACGACCTCGGCTTCCTCGGCCGGCAGGGCGGGTTCCGGCGGCGCGTCAAGGGCCGGTGTCTCCTCTGCCGCTTCCGGCGCGGCAGGCTCTGTCATGGCCTCGAGTCCGGGCAGCCCCGCGGCCGCATCGACCTCGTCAACGGGCACGTCCGGCAACTCGGGGACAGTGTCCTCGGGCGCGGGAAGCAACGTCTCGGGCGGGGCCACGAAGATCGTCTCGGGAACCTCCGGAGGCGGACCGGCAAAGGTCGCGTCGCGCTCCACCAGCGTGCCGAACAGACCGTCGTCATCGGCTAGCCGGTCGAACAGGGACGACAGTGTCCCCGGTGGCGGGGTCCGATCGAGGATCGGCTCGACCCACAGTTCGCTGCCCGGCGCCGGCGTGGTGGCCGGCGGCGGCAGGTCGGGCGGCAGGCCGATCGGGAGCAGGGGCTCCGCAACCGGTTGGGCGGCGACCGGACGTGACAGTTCCTCGAGGCCCTCCTCGGAGCGCACCTCGGCGATGCCGGACTCGAGCGCGGGAACCGCCGGCTCGGCTGGCTCGAACAGCAGCAGCATGGCGTCCTGGGGACTGGCCCGGAAGCGGGTAAGCAGCACCCGCTCCCCGGCCAGTTCGGCCATGCCGCTGTCGCCATCGAGCGCTGGCAGCCCCTCGCTCTCGATGATCGGGGCGAACCGGGTCAGGGCGCGCGCCGATCCCGCGGCGATCTGGCTGTCATCGCTGACCAGCAGATACTCCGCCCCGGGCGGGAACAGCCGCGTCGACAGGGTGTCGGCCCGCCCCGGTTCCATGGCCTCGAGCAGTTCGGGTTCCAGCGGGTCCACGCCGACGATCAGCATTGCCGTGCTGCCATCATCGAGTTCGAGCGGCGTGCAGGTGCAGGTGGTCGAGATCGGGCGATCGCCGGCAAGGAACTGGATGCGGCTCAGGCTGGAACGGCCCAGCGAACCGAGCCGGATCAGGCGGGCAATCTGGCCGCGGATCGGCACGGCCTCGGGCGCTAGCTTGACCCCGCGCTTCTTCATCTTGCCATGGAAGAACCGTGCCGCATCGTTGCGCCACAGCGGCATTTCGCCATCCTGCGACCACAGCCAGGTGGGACGGGCATCCGCCCAATGCACCAGCACCCGTCGGGCTGTCGGCGATTTGATCCAGTCTGCGTGCACGCGCTACACTTTCCGGTCGTGCCGTTTTGGCACAGGCCGCACTCGATACTTAACACTCTCTAAATATCGTGGCCCGGCAATGGGGTCCACAACAAGGCGAGCCCGTTTCCGCCATTCGCGGCCCATGGTTAAGTGCGGCGTCTGCGGCAGTCGCGCCGGAAAATCCACCCTTGCCAGCCGGCGCTTCTGAAACTATGGTCCGCCCGCTTCCAGGGCCGCCTTAGCTCAGTTGGTTAGAGCACTAGATTGTGGATCTAGGGGTCTCCCGTTCGAACCGGGAAGGCGGTACCATTTTCCCTGCACCTGATGCCGGCACGAGTGCGGCGGCTTCGCCCGCGTGCTGCCACAGATCGGTCACGTTGCTGAACGGGCCTGTCCCTCGGATCGTCCCGCGATGGCTGAACGATGCCTGTAGACTCGGGCAGACGGACGTTCAGCCCGGCCCGGCTATCGTTGCGCCGCCTGTTGCCGCTAACGGGAAATTGACCGGCCCTGCCTTATCCTGGTCGCAACCGGCTGCACGATGGAGCGTTGCTGGACCGGCGAGCGCGGATGGCGAGGATCACAGGAATGGAACGGCGCGACAGACCCACCGGATACAGGACAACCCATCGGCTGCATCTGGTATCGGGTGCGGCGCGCCTGCGCGATGCGCATCCTGCCGATCGCGATGCGCACCTTGCCGATATCGCCCCCATGCACGCCCCCGAAGCCCCGATGGCGGTGACCTTCGAGGGCCTGACCCCCGCGCAGCAGGCAGCGGCAATCGCCGCCTTCCCCGGTGGCCGCCGCTTCGTGCTGGCGGGGTGATCCGCAGCGCCTCGTGCCGGAGGTCGCCGGCGGGGTGAATGCCGGCTACTTCGATAGCCGCAGATCGGTGATGTTCTGGCCGATCTCCTGGAAGGTGTCGATCAGGCTGCCGCCGCTGTCCGGAAAGAAGGCCTTGCTGTCGTCGCTGGCGCAATCGGTCAGCAGGACCTCTTCGTCGCTGTCTTCGTCGATGTTGTAGCCGATCGTGTAGACGACGATGTCCTTGTCCTTCATGGCCTCGCACAGCGCCGCCGCCTGGACGGCCGTATCGTCGGGTGCGTCGCAGTCGATGATGCCGGTCCTGACGCCGTTGCAGTACTGTCGGTTGTAGACGCCGTCGGTCATGATGATGGCGACCTTGAGCAGGTTGGGCTCATCGTAGTCGGCTGGGACGTTCTCGGCGTCGGGCCACAGGTAGCCGAACTCGGGCGACAGCATGTACCAGGCCCAGGCGGTGCCCAGATGGCCGGCCGTCGAGCCGTGATCGTCCATGTCGTCGGACTCGTCGTAGAGGACGTCGGTATCCGAGGTCAGGGGCGTGATGTCCTGGTCGATGTCGCAAACGCCGTTGCTTTCGTAGTTCGCCCCGAGCAGCGTCGTCGTCGGCGGATCTTCAGTGTAGGTATTGGTGGCCCGCTCCGTCACGCAGTCGGTGATCTGGTAGGTCCGCCAGTCGCCGTCGTCGTCCTCGAAATAGTAGTACTCGCACAGGTACTCGGTGCAGTAGGCCTTGCCGCCGGTCGCCCGCGGGTCGGTCGAACTGGTGGAGGTCACCCCGTCGAGCGAGAAGGTATCGGCGGTCCGCGAGGTGACGGTGTAGGTCTCGCCGTTATAGGACGAGTTGCTGGTCCCGACGATGTGGACGTGGTCACCGGTCGCAAAGCCATGGCCGGTCGCCGTCACGACGACTTCGCAGCTGGTGATCAGGCACTTTCGGGCCTTGTCGCTGGAACTCGTGCTGTAGGAGTTGTAGCTGGAGCTGTTGACGTTGACCCCGGCCGTCGTCTGCAACGAGAAGGTAGTGGATGTCTTGTACACGACCTTGAAGTACTTGTTGTTGACCTGCCACATGCCGCTGATATTGGCGAGGTAGATGACGTCGCCCGTCGCGAAGCCGTGGCTGCTGGAGGTGGTCACGACGGCGGGATTGGCCTTGGTGATGCCGCTGACATTGACCTGGCTCGCCATCCACCTGAGGTTGGTGAGCGTCTTGCCCGCCGGCACCGAGCCGCGAATCTCGTCGGCGAGGTCGCCTACGTTCACCGCCTCCGACCATGGGATGATCGCCATCTTGGAGTAGGTCGGCTCCTGCTCCTCCTGCACCACGAGATCGATCAGTTCTTCGAGCGCATCCTGCAGGTCATCGATGTCGTACTTCATCGAACCGGTGTTATCGAGCGCCACCGCCACCTCGAGGTCGACCGAGCCCCGCGTCGCCTCCGCCGAGATGGCGGCCGAGACCGTCGGGATGCCGATCAGGTGCATGAAGGCCATCGGGACGGTGACCGAGCCGGCGAGCAGCAGGGTGCCGCTGTCGGTGTCCGGCGTGGCGGCGGTGATCGCCACCTCGGTGTCGGACATCGCCAGCCGTTCCTCGACCAGCGCTTCCGCAGAGGCCATCAGCTCGTCTTCGGTCGGATCATCGTAGATGGTCGGCAGCAGGCCGAGCGCCGCGGAGTCGAGCGCCTGCTGCGCGCGCGTCCGCGCCTGCTCGATCTGGGTATAGTCGACCACTGCGCCCGCGAAGGTGATCAGCACCAGCGCCATTAACGCAAACAGCACGGCGAAGACGCCGCGTTCGTCCGAATGGAAGCGCTTGAAGAGCTTGATGAAAACCGCGCATGACGCCCGAGTCCAGAGGAATCCGGGCGCCAGTTTCGCCGAAATTCCTAACTAAAGCACAATCACCTTGGCGCCAATTTTCACCCGCGCGTAGAGGTCTTCGACGTCGTCATTGACCATCCGGATGCAGCCCGAGGAGACGTCCTGGCCGATCGACCAGGGCTCGTTGGTGCCGTGGATGCGATAGAGCGTCGAGCCGATATAGATGGCCCGCGCGCCCAGCGGGTTGTTGGGTCCGCCGGGCATGTAGTCGGGCAGCCCGGGCTTGCGCCGTTTCATTTCCTCGGGCGGGGTCCAGCCCGGCCACTCGCGCTTGTTGGACACGCGATGCGTGCCGCTCCACTCAAAGCCGTCGCGCGCCGTGCCGATGCCGTAGCGCAGCGCCCTGCCGCTGCCGAGCACCAGGTAGAGGTATTTCTGCCCGGTCACCACGACGATCGTACCCGGCTGCTGGTCGGTGTCGTAGGGCACCACCTGCCGCATGAAACGGGCGTCGAGGCGGACCTTGCCGGTCTTGAGCTGCAGCGCATTGCGCGGCTTGCCGCTGGTCGTCGACATGCCCGGCGGCGGCTCGAACAGGAACCGGGCGGCCTGTGCCGTCTCGGCAAGCAAGGACGTGCTCAGCATGAGGGCGCCACCGAGCAGCAGGGTGCGATAGGAACGCAACATCACAACACTCACAGATCAAGGCCCGCGACTGACGGGCGATACGCGAATATTGAATAAAATGCCCAACGTACAGTGAAGTGATGTGGTTAAGCAGCGGTGTGCCGTCTTGGTTAACTCCGCGTTATTTGGGCGGCCGAGCCGTTCCACGGAGGGGGAGCGGCGATGTGGCACCGACGAGTTCAGCCAGGAGGCCTCTCGTCAGAACGGAGAGAACGACGAGGGGGGACCCCAAGGACCCCGCGAGCCGGATCGAAAGCAACGGCCTTGAGCAGGTTCACGAGCCCTACATAAAGCACCTTGAGGGACCGCTCTGGGAAATGCGCATGAAGGGTCGCGATGGCATCGCCAGGGCGGCTTATGTATCGGCGGTTGGACGGCGTGTTGTGGTCGTTCGGGTCTTTGCGAAAAAGACGCAGAAGACGCCCCGCCGTGAAATCGAACTGGCCCTGAAAAGGGCGAAGGAGGTCAAATGACTCGCAAGACTATCCCCGTCGAAGAGGCGGCAAAGGAGTGGTTCAAGGACCCTGAATTCAGAACCGCTTACGATGAACTCGAAGAGGAGTTTGCCCTTGCGGGCGCACTCATTGAAGCACGCGCCGCGGCCGATATGACTCAGCAGGATGTTGCTGAGGCAATGGGTACAACCCAGGCAGTTGTTGCGCGCCTCGAAAGCGGACGCGGCATGCCATCAACACGCACGCTCAAGCGTTTCGCCACGGCAACGCGTACACGCCTTCGGATCAGCTTCGAGCCCGATGAACCGAACACTCCTGCTGGCCAGTAGCAAAGCACCATCAGTGCGCCCCTTCGAGGGTCAAGCTGCCCCTCATCGCAGTGACCTTCTTCAGCGCTGGACTAAAGGAAGATCCTGGCCTGGGCATCCCCGGACACCGCATCGGGCGGCAGGTCCCAGCCGTGCGGCAGCAGCCGCCCCAGCACGCTGCCCACCTGCGCGGCGGTGAACGGCTTGGTCAGCACCTCGGTGCTGCCCAGTTGCCGCGCCCGCGCGATCGTCTCGCGGTTGGGATAGGCCGTCATCACGATCACCGGCGCCGCGCCGTTGGCCCCGAAGCGGGGATCGCGCATCACCTGCAGCAGCGCCGCCCCGTTCATCTCGGGCATGTACCAGTCGAGCAGCACCACGTCGTAGCGATTGGCCAGCAGCGAGCCGACCGCCATGGCGCCGCCGTCGACCTCGACAATGTTGGTGAGCCCCAGCTTGCGCAGGGTTGCGGAAGCCGCCGCCCGCGCATAGGCATTGTCGTCAACGATCAGCGCCGACAGCTTGTCCGGAACGATCACTGGCTTCAGCCCCCCGCCGAATCGCCGCGTCGCGCAACTATTGACGGTGACCTTTCGATGTCAACTTCGGACCAACAGATCCGCTGCAGCTGGGCCGGCAGCGACCCGCTCTACGTGCACTATCACGATCGGGAATGGGGGCGGCCGGTCACCGATGATGCGCGCCTGTTCGAGAAGCTGTGCCTCGAGGGCTTCCAGTCGGGTCTCGCCTGGATCACCATCCTCAGGAAGCGCGATAATTTCCGCGCCGCCTTCCAGGGCTTCGATATCGCCGTTGTCGCCGCCATGGGCGAGGCCGACATCGAGCGGCTGCTGGCGATGCCGGCATCGTCCGGCACCGCGGCAAGATCGCCTCGACCATCAACAACGCGCAACGCACACTCGAGATCCAGCGCGAGTTCGGCTCGCTTGCCGCCTATATCTGGAGTTTCGAGCCTGACGGCGGCGGCACCGACACGGCGCCCGGTCCGATCCCCTCCGAGACGGACGCCTCGCGCGCCCTCAGCAAGGACCTGCGCCGGCGCGGCTTCAGCTTCGTCGGCCCGACCACGTGCTACGCCTTCATGCAGGCCATGGGCCTCGTCAACGATCACGCGGAGGCGTGCTGCTGCCGCGCCGGGGTCGAGGCCGAACGCGCCGCGCTTTCGCGCCCGGCGGGGCCGATGGCCGATAGGCGATAGCCCCGGCTCAGGGGCGGTAGAGCAGCAGCATCAGCAGCGCCAGCCGCGAGAGCGGGGGCAACCCCTCGTCGCGGCTTTCCCTTCGTGGCGCCCGGCGCGGCCGCTGGGGCTGGCGAGGGGCGGCAGTATCGTCTCCTGGCAATGGCATGGTCGGTCCGGCGCTTCGGGCGTCCGGCTCCCTGGGATGATCGGAAGTTTGATGGCAAGGTCAGGACCCGCCCCGGCGGTGCGGTGCGGGTCCTGCGAGGCAGGCGCGGTCAGCGCCCGATATCGGGCGGCAGCCCGATATCCCTGAGCAGGTGCGGCGACAGCTGGGCCGCACTGCCGGCCCGGTAGGGCCGCAGCGTGCGCCGCAGCAGCGCGTTCGCCCGCCGCTTGAGCAGGTACAGTCGGATGAGCGCGAGGAGTCCGCGGCGGATCTCGTGCTCGCTGAGTTTCGAAGGCCCGCGTCATCTCGCGGTCCCTGAAGATCAGAATCATGGCCGTGTCCGGGAATCTCCCGGTCCTCTGGCGATTGGGGCGGAACCTGCGGCAGGCGGACGGCCGCCTACCGGTAGTCCCAGTGACATCGGGGCTCCAGCACCTCGGGCATCAGCCCCAGGTCGCGCCGCAGGTGCGCGGGGACGGGCGGAGAGCCGCGGGAGCGGTGGTGGCGCGTCTCCCGCGCCGGCCGGGCGTTGGCCAGCATCGTCACGATGGCCGAGACCACGGCACCGGCGATGCCGGCATGGGCGTGCGAAGCACGGTTCACCCGTGCCGGCGCACGGGCGTCGAGATTGAGAGTCATGGTATCGTCCGGACACCTGTCGCGGGTCCGGTCCTCTGTTGTCGGAAGGCGGGATGGCAACAGGCTTCGGGCGCAGGACGCACGAAGGCGAAGCCGGTCAGGTCAGGTCGTGAGGCCAGGAGGGGCTGGAAGAAGACCCGCAAGCGGGTCGGCGCGCATCAGGCGCGACGAAGTCCAGCACTGCAGACGCCGGGACCGGAGACGTGAACGAATTTGATCATTGGTTCGCCTCCCTTGCCGTTGGCGTTGAACAGGGGTGCTGATAGCCCGACTCGCGCGCCGTGCCAACCCCGCATGCGACAGCCTGCCGCAGCTCATGCGTCAGTGTTGCCGCTTCGACACAGGTCACTTCCTTGAGTCGCAGGGGGCTTTCCGTTAGGAACCAGCCACAGATTCCGCGCACGAACCAGCAAGCAGACAATGACCGACAAGAAGAAGCTCATCGCGCCGCGACTGCCGCGCGGCTTCGAAGATCGTCTGCCCGTCGACATCGCCGCCATCGACCGGATGGTGGCGAAGATCCGCCAGGTCTACGAGCGCTACGGCTTCGACCCGGTCGAGACGCCGCTGTTCGAGTATACCGAGACGCTCGGCAAGTTCCTGCCCGATACCGATCGGCCCAATGCGGGCGTGTTTTCGCTGCAGGACGACGACGAACATTGGCTGAGCCTGCGCTACGACCTCACCGCGCCGCTCGCCCGGCATTTTGCCGAGCACTTCGACAAGCTGCCCAAGCCCTATCGCAGCTATCGGGCCGGCTATGTCTTCCGCAACGAGAAGCCCGGTCCGGGGCGGTTCCGCCAGTTCATGCAGTTCGACGCCGACACGGTCGGGGCCGCCGGCCCCGAGGCCGATGCCGAGATGTGCATGATGATGGCCGACACCATGGATGCGCTCGGCCTCGCCGGCAAGTACGTGGTCAAGGTGAACAGTCGCAAGGTGCTGGACGGGGTGCTCGAGAGCGTCCGGCTCGCCGCCGATCCTGCCCGCAGCCTCGTGGTGCTGCGCGCCATCGACAAGCTGGACCGGCTCGGCACCGAAGGCGTGGCCCAGCTGCTCGGGCCGGGGCGCCGGGACGAGAGCGGCGACTTCACCGCCGGCGCCCACCTGACGCCCGAGGATGTGGCGAAGGTGCTGCGCTACGTGCGCGCTGAGGACGAGGGCGACCCGCTGTTCGTGCGGCTGTCCGGGCTCGTGGCCGGCACCACCCGCGGCACCCAGGGTGTCGAGGAGCTGAGGGCCATGGAGGCGCTGTTCCTTGCCGGCGGCTATGGCCCCGATCGCATCCGCATCGACTCCTCGGTGGTGCGCGGGCTCGAATACTACACCGGCCCCGTGTTCGAGATCGAACTCACCTTCGCGGTGCAGAACGAGAAGGGCCAGGACGTGGTGTTCGGCTCGGTGGGCGGTGGCGGCCGCTATGATGGTCTGGTGTCGCGCTTCCGGTCCGAGCCGGTGCCGGCAACCGGCTTCTCGATCGGCGTGTCGCGCCTTGCCAATGCGCTCAAGCTCACCGGCAACATGCCATCGAGCGAGCCGGTGGGCCCGGTCGTGGTGCTCGTGCTCGACAAGGACCAGACCCCCCGCTACCAGCAGATCACCGCGCGCCTGCGCAACGCCGGCATCCGGGCCGAGATGTTCATGGGCGCGAGCAGGAATTTCGGCAAGCAGGTGGCCTATGCCGACAAGCGCAACGCCCCGGCGGTGATCATCGAGGGCAGCGACGAGCGGGCGCGCGGCGTCGTGCAGATCAAGGACCTCATCGCCGGCAAGGAGGCGGCTCGCGCCATCACCGACAATGCCGAGTGGAAGGCGGAGCGTCCCGGCCAGTTCGAGTGCGCCGATGCCGAGATCGTCGGCCGGATCGCGGCGCTGCCGGCCGTCCGCGCCTATCTGGACGACGGCAAGTGAAGACAGCGTCCGAGCGCTATGCGGCACTGGTGCGGCTGGTCGAGTCACGGACCGTGACGCGCGCCGAGCCGCCGCTGCTGCTGCCGGCCGCACCCTATTTCGACCTCGCCGGCGAGGAGTTCGGCCGCAACCTGCTGCTGACGACCACCAATAACGGCGTCGAGTACTGCCTCAGGCCCGACTTCACCCTGCCCATCGCCCAGCAATATCTCGAGGAGGGGCTGATCGGGGTGCCGTCGGCCTTCACCTATCTCGGCCCGATCTTCCGCCAGCTCGCCTCGACGCCGGTGGAGTTCGAGCAGGCCGGCCTCGAACTGCTGGGGCAGGCCGAGTCCGATCAGGCCCTCGACCAGGTCCTGACCTTCGCCCGCTGGGCCCTCGCGATCTACGACATCACCGCGCCCAATGTCCGGTTCGGCGGGGTCGGGCTGTTCGAGGCCTTCCTCGAGGCGGCCAATGTGCCGCCGGCCTGGCGCAGCCGCATCCGGCACCGTTTCGGCCATCCCGAGGCCCTGCAGCGGCTGATGGAACGCCTCGCCAACCCCGAGGAGCGGGTCACCGCGCCCGCCCCCGACAGCCGCGATACCGTCATCGAGATCGTCACCGACGCCATGCTCTCGGGCGGTCTCAGCCTGATCGGCAGCCGCACCCCCGAGGAGATCGCCGACCGCTATCTCGAGAAGCAGGCGCTGGACGCCGCACCGGTTCCCGCCGAGACGGTGGCGCTGCTGCAGGACTATCTCTCGGTTGCCGAGAGCGCCGAGTCGGCCTTCGTCCGGATCAGTTCGCTCTGCCACGAGGCCGGCTTCGATTTCGACGAGCCGCTGGGCCAGGTGCGCAACCATGCCGCGGCGCTGGCGGCGCTGTCGCCCAGTGCCGATGTCATCTTCGATGCCAGCTTCTCCCCGCGCCTCGACTACTATACCGGCATCGTCTTCGAGATGACCGGCAGCGATGGCGAGGTTCTCGCCTCGGGAGGCGAGTACGGCCGCATGCTGGAGCGCCTGGGAGCGCCCGAGCCGGTCAGCGCCTCCGGCTGCGCGCTGTGGGTCGATCGGCTGGAGCGGGAGGCGAACCTGTGAGCACGGTACCCGGTGGCCTCACCCTCGCAGTCCCCTCCAAGGGCCGTCTCGAGGAACTGACGCGCAAGACCTTCTCGTCCTCGCGCCTCACCATCGCGCGCCCGGGCGGCGCCCGCTCCTACATCGGCTCGATCAAGAACCAGCCGCAGGTGACCGTCCGCTTCTACCCGGCCGCCGAGATCGCCCGCGAGTTGATCCTGGGCGGCGTCGACATCGGGGTCACCGGGACCGACCTGATCCACGAGGCGTCCGAAAACGGCGAGGAGAACGTGCTGTTCGTCCGCGGCCTCGGCTTCGGCGAGGCCGACGTGGTGGTGGCGGTACCCGATTCGTGGATCGACGTGCAGCAGATGAGCGACCTCGCCGACGTCGCCTCCGACTTCCGGGCCCGGCACGGCCGCTGGCTGCGCGTCGCCACCAAGTACGTCAACCTCACCCGCCGCCAGTTCGCCAAGTACGGCATCGCCGAATACCGCATCGTCGAGAGCGCCGGCGCCACCGAGGCGGCACCGGCCGCAGGGTCCGCCGACCTCATCGTCGACATCACCTCCAGCGGCTCGACGCTGCAGGCCAACCAGCTCCGCATCCTCGAGGACGGGCTGATCATGAAGTCCGAGGCCAATCTCATCGTCTCGCGCACCGCCGACTGGACCCCTCTCAGGAAGGCCCAGCTCGAGGCGCTGCTGTCGATCATGGGCGGCGTTCCGCCCGGCATCTCGACGCTGCTGTAGCCGCGAGGCCCCGTGGAACTCGAGCTGACGACGCTGGTCGCCCTGGGGGTGGTGGGGATGCTGGCCGGCTTCGTCGATGCCATCGCCGGTGGCGGCGGGTTGATCGCCGTGCCGGCGCTGCTCTCGGCGGGGCTGCCGCCGGTCGTCGCGTTCGGCACCAACAAGGTGCAGTCGGTGATCGGCACCGCCATGGCGGCGTTCACCTACTGGCGCGGCGGCTACGTCTCGCTGCCGCCGCTGGCGCCGGGGGTAGTCCTGACCTTCCTCGGCGCCTTCCTCGGCGCCCTGGTGGTCAAGTCCATCGATACGACCATCCTGTCTGTTGCCGTGCCGGCGGCGCTCATCCTCATCGCCGCCTACTTCTCCCTGGCGCCCCGGCTCAGCGACGCCGACCGCCACGCCCGCCTGTCCTTCTCGGCCTTCGTGCCGGTGATGGGCTTCGGCATCGGCTTTTACGACGGCATCTTCGGGCCGGGGACCGGGTCCTTCCTGACCATGGGCTTCGTGACGCTGTTCGGGCTGGGACTGACCCGGGCGGCAGGGCACACCAAGGTCCTCAACCTCGTCTCGAACCTGGGGGCGCTGGCCCTGTTCATCCCGTCGGGCGACGTGGTGTGGAGCGCCGCCATCGCCATGGCGATCGGTCAGCTCGCCGGCGGCTATCTGGGCGCGAGGATCGGCATCCGCTTCGGCGCGCGCCTGATCCGGCCGCTGGTGGTGATCGTCTCGATCATCCTGGCGCTGCGCCTGCTGGTGTTTCGCTAGCCGGATCCTCCCAGTCGGTCACCCTGCCGGAAAGCCGCGTGCGCACCTGGGCCCCGAGGCGCTGCCGCTGCGCGGCGCTCGTGGCGGGCCAGCCGACATAGTACTCGGTCGAAAGAAAGCTCAGGAATGCGTCGCGCAGCTGCGGGTCGGACCGCCAGTGGCCGGCCCGGGCGAAGGCCTCGTGCAGCACCCGACACCTGGTCATGCCCCGCTTGTCGCCAAGCCGCTCGAGGCTGGCAAGCGGGCAAACGAAAGGGCGGCCCAGCGGACCGCCCTCCCGTTCGTGACCTCTGGAGAGGTCGGATGTCGCTGGCGAGACCGGAAGGCAAGGTGGGCGAGTGCGCCCCCTCCACCAGCTTCGCTGGTCCCCCCCCCGCTACGCGGGGGAGGATAGACAAGCAGCCCATGCCGCCATTTCGGGCCGGCTTGACCGGCCCGAACACCCTGAGTGATGGGCGGCTTTGTGGACCTAGAAGTCCATGCAGCCGCTTCGGGCCGGCTTGGCCGGCCCGAACACCCTTGGTGATGGGCGGCTCGGATGGACTTCCTTAGAAGTCCATGCCGCCCATGCCGCCCATGCCGCCGCCACCGCCCGGCATGGCCGGGGGCGCATCCTTGGGCAGCTCGGCAATCATCGCCTCGGTGGTGATGAGCAGCGAAGCGACCGAGGCCGCGTCTTCAAGGGCGGTACGAACCACCTTCACCGGATCGACGATGCCCATGGTGATCATGTCGCCATATTCACCGGTCTGGGCGTTGTAGCCGAAGGTCGCCGAGGCGCTCTCGAGGATCTTGCCGACGACCACCGAGCCTTCGCCGCCCGAGTTCTGGACGATCTGGCGGATCGGCTCCTGCAGGGCGCGACGGACGATGCCGATGCCGGCCTGCTGGTCGGCGTTCTCGCCCTTGACTGTGAGAGCCGACGATGCCCGGAGCAGCGCAACGCCACCACCGGCCACGATGCCTTCCTCAACCGCCGCACGGGTCGCGTTCAGCGCGTCGTCGACGCGGTCCTTGCGCTCCTTGACCTCGATTTCGGTCGAGCCGCCGACCTTGATCACCGCAACGCCGCCGGCGAGCTTGGCCAGACGCTCCTGCAGCTTCTCCTTGTCGTAGTCCGAGGTCGTCTCCTCGATCTGCGACTTGATCTGCGCGACGCGACCCTGGATGTCGTCCTTGGTGCCGGCGCCATCGACGATGGTGGTGTTCTCCTTGGAGATTTCCACGCGCTTGGCGGTGCCGAGCATGTCGAGCGTGACGTTCTCGAGCTTGATGCCGAGATCTTCCGAGATCACCTGGCCGCCGGTGAGGATGGCGATGTCCTCGAGCATGGCCTTGCGGCGATCGCCGAAGCCCGGTGCCTTGACGGCCGCGACCTTGAGGCCGCCGCGCAGGCGGTTGACCACGAGCGTGGCCAGAGCCTCGCCCTCGATGTCCTCGGCCACGATCAGCAGCGGGCGCTGCGACTGGACGACGGCTTCGAGGATGGGCAGCATCGACTGCAGGTTGGAGAGCTTCTTCTCGTGCAGCAGGATCACCGGATCCTCGAGCACGGCAGTCATCTTCTCGGCATTGGTGACGAAGTACGGCGACAGGTAGCCGCGGTCGAACTGCATGCCCTCGACGACGTCGAGTTCGGTCTCTGCGGTCTTGGCTTCCTCGACGGTGATCACACCCTCGTTGCCGACCTTCTGCATGGCGCTGGCGATCATGTCGCCGATGGTGCTGTCGCCGTTGGCCGAGATGGTGCCGACCTGGGCCACTTCGGAATTGGACGAGATCGTCTTCTTGGCGGCGGCGAGGTTCCTGACCACTTCGGCGACGGCAAGATCGATGCCGCGCTTGAGGTCCATCGGGTTCATGCCGGCGGCAACGAGCTTGACGCCCTCGTTGACGATGGCCTGGCCAAGCACCGTGGCGGTGGTGGTGCCGTCACCGGCGATGTCGTTGGTCTTGGAGGCCACGGCGCGCAGCATCTGGGCGCCCATGTTCTCGAACTTGTCCTCGAGCTCGATCTCCTTGGCGACGGTGACGCCGTCCTTGGTGATGCGCGGCGCACCGAACGACTTGTCGATCACCACGTTGCGGCCCTTGGGGCCGAGAGTGACCTTCACCGCGTTGGCGAGGATGTTGACGCCGCGGACCATCTTGTCGCGGGCATCGGTGGAAAAGCGTACGTCTTTCGCAGCCATGTGGGGCGCTCCTTACGGGTTTGAAATGGGGGAACCGGTGAGGCGAAAAGCCTTACGCAGTGATCACGCCCATGATGTCGGACTCTTTCATGATCAGGAGATCCTGACCGTTGAGCTTGACTTCGGTGCCGCTCCACTTGCCGAACAGGATGCGGTCGCCTTCCTTGACGTCGAGCGCGACAACCTTGCCGCTCTCATCACGGGCGCCGGGGCCCACCGAGACGATCACGCCCTCGGAGGGCTTTTCCTTGGCAGTGTCGGGGATGATGATGCCGCCAGCGGACTTCTCTTCGCTGTCGACGCGCCGGACGACCACGCGGTCGTGCAGGGGACGGAAAGCCATTTTTACTCCTATCAGCCTTTTGATTTCGCGCCTGTTAGCACTCACTGTCGAGGAGTGCCAACCGGCTGATCGGCGATATAGGAAGCCGCCCCGCGGGTGTCAAGCCGCCCCACGCGCCCGGGTGCGCCGCTCGGGTCGCCCCGGGCGCTCCCGGCACCGCCGACGCCGGCAGAAACGTGGACCGGCAGCATTGGCAAGTTGCATTGCCCTGACGCCCGGCGTACCAGACGGCGAGACGAGAAAGGGAAGCAGTCGTGTCGGTCGTCCAGTTCGAGAACTATCGGCAGAACCCCTCGCCCTGGGTTGCCCCGCAACTGGCCGTGATCGTGCCCAGCTACAACGAGCGCGACAATGTCGCGCTGCTGTACGAGAAGGTGGGCGCCGCACTGAGCGGGGTGCCGTTCGAATTCATCGTGGTCGACGACAATTCCCCGGATGGCACGTCCGAGGTAGTGCGCGGCATGGCGCAGCACCATCCCAACGTGCGCGGCATCCGGCGCATCGGCCGCCGGGGACTGAGTTCGGCCGTGATCGAAGGCATCATGGCGAGTTCCGCCCCCTATTTTGCCGTGATCGATGCCGACCTGCAGCATGACGAGGCGATCCTGCCGCAGATGCTGGCCAAGGCCATGGCCGGCGACGACATTGTCGTGGGCACGCGCTATTCGGGAGACGGCAGCGCGGGGCAGGGGCTGTCCCGGGCCCGCGAGGCCGGCAGCCGCTTTGCCACGAGGCTCTCGAGCCTGCTCACCGGCCAGTCGCTCAGCGATCCGATGAGCGGCTTCTTCCTGATGCGCCGCGAGATCTTCGATCAGGTGGTGCAGACCCTCAGCGAGGACGGCTTCAAGATCCTGCTCGACATCATCGTGTCGGCCGGGCGCTTCCACGCGCTCAATGGCAAGGCGCTGAAGATCGGCGAGGTGCCCTACACCTTCCGGCCGCGCCATGCGGGCGAGAGCAAGATGAGCCCGATCATCGTCGTGCAGTTTCTCGGGCTGCTGGTCTCCAAGCTGACCCGCGGCCTGTTGCCGACCAGCTTCCTGCTGTTCGGCCTCGTCGGGGGGCTCGGCGTGATCGTCCACATGGGGACGCTCTGGATCACCCACGAGCGGCTGGGCTTCAACTTCTTCTGGGCCCAGACGGCGGCGGTGATCGTCGCCATGACCTTCAACTTCATGCTCAACAACGAGCTGACCTACGCCAGCAAGAAGCTGAGGGCTGGCGCTACCTCACCGGCCTGCTGACCTTTTATGCGGTCTGCTCGATCGGTGCCCTGGCCAATGTCTCGGTGGCGAGCTGGATCTATGCCTTCGACGGCTCGTTCTATCTCGCCGGCCTGCTGGGCGTCCTGATGAGCGTCGTCTTCAACTACTCGGTAACAAGGGTCTTCACATGGCGGTAGAACTCGAGATCAAGCTGCGCCGCACCGGCGGTGTCGGCACCAACGCCAAGTGGGACTGGTCGCTGGTCGACGCCGCCGGCACCGTGGTCAAGAAGGGCACGGCCTGGGGCGAGGAGGCGAAGGCCTTCGCCACCGCCAGGAAGGCGCGCGATCACCTGAAGAAGGGCTAGAATAGGTCCTCGGACCCGTCCTCTGGCCACTTCCTTGCGCCGTGGATGACACGCAGAATGATCAGGCGCTCCTGGTCAACGGCGTAGATCAGGATGAACGGCGTGCCGGGGACCAGCAGTTCGCGGGTTCCCTCCAAGCGACCGGGGCGACCGCTCTGGGGAAAGCGCCAATTGCATCTCGGCGGCCCCGAACTTCTCGTCGTTGGTGACGGCGGCAGTGAAGTTATCGGCGGCAATGTGGCTGAAGATGTCGTCGCGATCGCGACCGGCGTACCGCGACCAGCCGATCCTCACGCTTTGCCATCCCAAGGCGCCTCGGGCTTGAGCCCGGCACGCCGCTTGGCGAAGTAGGCTTCAACTTCCTCTCCTGAAATGTCGGGCCGCGGATCATCCAGCGCTTCCTGCACCTTCGCCCGGAACCAGGCATCGTAAGCCTCGTCGGGGTCAGCAGTTCCATCGGCAGGGCCCCCTCATTGGCGGTGCGGGTGAGGAGGATGCGGACCGCGTCCGATACCGTCAGGCCGGATTTCGCCAGGACTTTGCTGGCCCTATCGCGGATTTCGGGATCGATGCGGGTCTGTACGAGCGCGTTGCCGGCCATTTCGGGACTCCTGAGGGCATCTTCCGAAGTAATGCATCTGCATTACTTCGGGAAGCCTCAGGCGGCGCCGCGCTTGCCGTCCATTTCGGCCCAGGCCTGGCGCTTGCGGTAGATGGTCGAGGGGCTGAGCTCCAGCGCCGCTGCGGCGAGCGCGATGTTCCCGGAAAAGCTCTGGATCGCGTCTTCGATGATGCGCTGTTCCTGCTGCCACATCGGCAGGATCGCCGAGCGGCGGGCGGGCCCGACAATGGGGCCCCGAGAGCGGGTGCGATCCGGTCGAGATCGGCCTGCTGCACCATCTGCGCGGTGATTTCTCCACCGTCGAACAGCACCACGATGCGGCGGACCAGATCCTCAAGCTGGCGGACGTTCCCGGGCCAGTCGCGGGTCGACAGCAGGCCGAGCGCATCGGCGGAGAAGCCGTCGAACGCCTTGTGCTCCTCACGCTGGTAATGCGCGAGAAAATGCCGGACCAGCACCGCGATGTCGGCAGGACGCTGGCGCAGCGGCGGCAGGTGGATCGGCAGCACGTGCAGCCGGTAGAACAGCTCCTCGCGCAGCTTGCGTTCCGCAATCAGCTGCATCGGGTTGCAGGCGGTGGCGCAGATCACCCGCACGTCGACCCGGCGCGGCGCCGTCTCGCCCAGCCGGACGATGCTGCCCGACTGCAGGAAGCGCAACAGCCTGAGCTGGACGCTGAGGTCGAGCTCGCCCAGCTCGTCGATGTAGAGCGTGCCGCCATCGGCCAGTTCGGCAGCGCCCTTCAGATCCTCCGGGGCGCCGCTCAGCGCGCCGCGCGCGATGCCGAACAGTTCGCCCTCCATGCGGTCGCGCTGGACCGACCGGCAGGCGAGTGTCACGAAGCGCCGCGCGGCCCGCGTCCCGCGCTGGTGCAGGGCCCGGGCGCACAGGTCCTTGCCGGTTCCGGTCTCGCCGGTGATGAACACCGGCGCCTCCGAGGCGGCACTGCGCTCGATCTGCTCGCACACCACCTGCATCTGGCTCGATGCACCCACCAGCCCGGTCACCGCCGGACCCCGCCGGCTGCCGGCCTCGAGCCCCATGGCGCGCGGCTTGCCATGGCGTTCGGCCAGTTCTCGGACATGCGCGACGAAGGCGTGCCCCGAGAGCGGGCGCGCCAGGCAGTCGTGCGCCCCGCCGCGCATCGCCGCCATGGCGGACGAGACCGAGGCGCCGTCCGACAGTGCGACGATCAGGGCGCCGGCCGCGAGGCGCGCCAGCCGCGCCACCGCATCGGCGATGTCGCCCGACAGGTCATCCAGGCTCGGCAGGTGCACCACCAGGACGTCGAAGTGCCCGGCGCGCAGGCGTTCCGCGGCCTCGCGTCCGCAGCGGGCCGGCATGATCGAGGGCGGCGCGAGCAGTGCCCCCTCGATGCTCAGGCCGAGCGCATGCGCCGCCGTCGTGTCGCGATCGACGAGCAGGATGCGCGCGGCCTCGGCGCCGGGCTGTGACATGAGCAGGGTCCTTGCAGGCAAACGTGGTCAAGCCAGTGTTGACGATCAGGGTAAACAAACGGTTCTGATCGCCATGTGTTGACGAGCCCGGCGAGCGAAGCTGTGCGCAGCCGGACCTGCGCCTTTCGGCTTACCCGCCCCGATGCTATGACAGGCGGCATCGAATCCCGTTTCCGGGCAGGGGCGCCGTGCGCACGTGCAAGGGCTTGTGTACATCTTCATCGCTCTTGCCGCGCTCGGCGTGGCGGGCGCAGCCTATTTCGGGCTGACCTTCTCGCCCATCGAAGCGGCGGTGACGGCGCTCGCCTTCGGCTCGGTGGCCGTCATGCTGGTGGAGCGCAAGCTCAGGCAGCGCTCGGAGGCCCGGCTCGAAAAGGCGGTGGAGGACCTGGCCCGGCTGCTCTCCACCGACGCCAAGGCCGGCCAGGTGCTCAGCCAGCGCGTCAACGCCATCGCCGACACCAATGTCGGCAGCCGGCTGGAGGCGATCGAAGCCGACATCTCGGTGCTCGGGACGGTGACGCGCCAGCTGGCCGAGGCCCTCGCCGAGTTCGAGCAGGCGCAGCGCCAGAGCCGGATGCCCGACGCCGAACCGGCGACCGACCCGCTGCCGCCCGAGGAGGACGATACCCTGGTCGAACCGCTGGTGCCGCTCGTCGAGCTGCGCGCCGGTCTGGATGCCAACCGGCTCGTTTTCCACATCGAACCCATCGTGCTGCTGCCGCAGCACCGGCCGCAGGCCTACGACCTGGCGCCGCGGCTGATGCGCGACGAGGGCGGGCTTGCCTCCGCCCCCGATTTCCTGCCGCGGCGCGGCGGCGAGGACCTGGTCCGGCGGATCGAGTCCCTGGCGCTCGACGAGGCCGTGGTGGTGGCCCGGCGCGCCCGCACCGCCGGCCAGCCGATCCGGCTGTTCCTGCCGCTGAGCCGTGCCACCCTGCTGGATCGGCACGCGACCGACCAGCTGCTCGCCGTCCTCAACGCCAATCAGGCCATCGCGACGTCGCTCGGCTTCGTCCTCGGGCAGGCCGAATGGCAGGCCCTCGGCGCCGGCGAGAGGCGCCAGCTGTTCGAGTTCCACAAGCTCGGCGCCTCCTTCTCGCTCGCCGAGGCGGCCTCGCTCAGGCTCGACTTCGCCGAACTCGAGGGCATGGGCTTTGTCTCGGTGCGCTTCGACGCCGCCCGCTTCCTGCGCCGGCCGGAGAGCTATTCGGACCTGCACACCGCCGACATCGCGCCCTACGTCAAGCGCTTCGACCTCGAACTGTGCGCCACCGGCGTTCTCGACGAACAGCAGCTGTTGAGCCTGTTCGAGGATGGCATTGTGCTGGTACAGGGTCCGCATGTCGGCCGGCCCGGCCCCATTCGCGCCGATCTCGTCGTCGAGCGGCGAGCGGAACCGGCCCGGCGGGTCGAAGCCTGAGTCCAGCAAAGAGGTTACCGATGCAGCCGCTCCCCGGCCTGAGCGCCTTGTCCGGCCGCTACGATGCGGTGCTGAGCGACGTCTGGGGCGTCGTCCACAACGGTGTCGCCGCCCATGCCACCGCAGTCGAGGCGCTGGTGAGCTTCCGTGCCGCCGGGGGGCAGGTGGTGCTGATCACCAACGCGCCGCGCCCCGCCCCGCCGCTCGTCGCCATGCTCGACCGGCTTGGCGTGCCGCGTTCCGCCTTCGATGCGATCGTCTCGTCCGGCGACGTGACGCGCTCGATGCTCGAGCCCTACCGCGGCAAGGTGGTGCACTATGTCGGCCCACCCGGCGTGAACGACAGCCTGTTCGACGGGCTCGACATCACGCTGGGCCGGGCCGAGGAGGCACGCGCCGTGGTGGTCACCGACCTCGACCACGACGACGATACGCCCGAACTCTACAACGAGCGGATCGGCCTGTGGCTCAGCCGCAACCTGCCGCTGATCGCCGCCAATCCCGATCGCATCGTCGAGCACGGCGACCGGCTGATCTATTGCGGCGGCGCCATCGCCGACCTGTACGAGGCGCGCGGCGGCATGGTGCGCATGGCCGGCAAGCCCTACCGGCCGATCTACCAGGAGGCGCTGCGCCTCGCCGAGGCCGCCGCCGGCCGGCCGCTCGAGCGCAGCCGCATCCTCGCCATCGGCGATTCGGTCAGGACCGACGCGATCGGGGCGGCGGGGGCCGGGCTCGACCTGCTCTTCGTCACCGGCTCGATCCATGCCGCCGAACTCGACGCCTTCGGCCGGCCCGATCCCGAGGCGATCACCGGGCTGGTGGCGCCGAGCGGGGCGACGCTCGCCGGGTTCATGCCGCGGCTGGGCTGGTAGCGCGGGGGGCTGCACGAAGGGGGCCGCATGGCAGCCCAGACTTTGGCCGCCTTGCAACCCAACCGGTTTCTTGCCATATCGCCCTCACTCTCATGACGGGTACGATATTGTCCGGCTTCATCAGGCTAAGCGGGCTCGACCACGTCCCAGACGCCCTCAAGGGCGCCATGGTCGCGATCGGCAATTTCGACGGCTGCCACCGCGGCCATCAGCACGTGTTCCGGGCGCTCAAGGCGCGGGCGGCGGCGCTCGGCGTGCCGGCGCTGGTCCTGACCTTCGAGCCGCACCCGCGCGACGTCTTCGCCCCCGAGCCGTTCATGTTCCGGCTGACCCATGCCGACCTCAAGGCACGGATCGCCGAGGCACTCGGTCTCGACGGCATCGTGGTGATGCCGTTCTCGCGCGGCTTCTCGCAGATCGAAGCCGAGGATTTCGTCACCCGCTTCCTCGTCGGCGCGCTCGCCGTGCGCGGCGTCGAGGTCGGCGGCGACTTCCATTTCGGCTACCAGCGCAAGGGCACGCCGGATTTCCTCAGGGAGGCCGGGCGCCGCCACGGCTTCGAAGTCGGCATTCTCGACATGCTCGACGAGGGCGACGAGCACATCTCGTCCTCGCGCATCCGCGCGCTGCTCGCCGAGGGCAACGTGGCGGGCGCCGCGCAACTGCTCGGCTATCACTGGTTCGTCTCGGGCGAGGTGGTCCACGGCGACCAGCGTGGCCGCGAATTGGGCTTTCCGACCGCCAATATCGCCGCGCCCACCGGCTTCGGCCTCCAGCAGGGCATCTACGCGGTGCGGGCGCGGCTCGGCGGCCGCCTGCTCGACGGCGTGGCGAGCCATGGCAAGCCGATGTTCAACAACGAGCGCCCGCCCTTCGAGACCTGGATCTTCGATTTCGACGAGGACATCTACGGCGAAACGCTGGAGGTGGCGCTGCTCGGCCATGTGCGCGGCCAGGTGAAGTTCTCGAGCCTCGACGAGCTGATCGCGGCGGTGAACAACGATGCCGGCGAGGCCCGCCGCCAGTTGCAGGCGGCACTGCCGGTCTCCGAGCTGGACCGGGCGCTGGGGTTCTTCCGCTAGCGCGCCGCCACGGCCCCCGCCGAATTCTCCCTTTCACCCGGCCGCCCCGCTTGCTAAAAGCCCGCAGCTTTCAGGGTACCTTGTGATGAACGATACTGCGACCAGCGGCGCCGAGACCGACTATTCCGCGACGCTTTTCCTGCCCGAGACCCAGTTTCCGATGCGCGCCGGCCTGCCCGAGCGCGAGCCGGCCTGGCTCAAGCGCTGGGAAGACATGGACATCTATGCCCGCCAGCGGGCCGCCGGGGCGGACAAGCCCAAGTTCACGCTGCATGACGGCCCGCCCTATGCCAATGGCAATATTCATATCGGGCACGCGCTCAACAAGATCCTCAAGGACCTGGTTTCCCGCTCCAAGACCATGCTGGGCTACAATTCGGCCTATGTGCCGGGCTGGGACTGCCATGGCCTGCCCATCGAGTGGAAGGTCGAGGAACAGTACCGAGCCAAGGGCAAGAACAAGGACGATGTCGCCATCAACGAGTTCCGCGGTGAGTGCCGCACGTTCGCGCAGTACTGGGTGGACACCCAGCGCGAGGAATTCAAGCGGCGGGGCGTCATCGGCGACTGGGCCAACCCCTACCTGACGATGAGCTTCGACGCCGAAGCGCAGATCGCCCGCGAACTGCACAAGATCGCGGTATCGGGCCAGCTCTATCGCGGCTCCAAGCCGGTGATGTGGAGCGTGGTGGAGCGCACGGCGCTGGCCGAGGCCGAGATCGAGTACGCGGACTACGAGAGCGACACGATCTGGGTGAAGTTCCCGATCGCAAACTGCGGTGGCGGGAGCCGCGCTCAGCAGCGCGTGCGTCGTAATCTGGACGACCACGCCTTGGACAATCCCGGCAAATCGCGGGATCTCCTTCTCCTCACGTATCGAATATGGCCTCTATGAGGTGACCAACTCACCAGAAGGCAATTGGACAAGGCGGGGCGAAAGACTTGTCCTGGCCGACAAGCTTGCCGCCGATGTCCTTCGAAAGCCAAGGTCGAGGCTATCGGCGAGCTTTGAGCGGTCGCGAGTTGGCGCAGTTGATGTGCCACCACCCCCTCCGCGGCCTCGGCGGCGGCTACGACTTCCCCGTCCCGCTCCTCGACGGCGAGCACGTCACCGATGATGCCGGCACCGGTTTCGTCCACACCGCGCCGGGCCATGGCCTCGACGATTTCGGCATCTGGATGGATTCCGGCCGCCTGCTCGCCGAACGCGGCATCGATACCGCGATCCCGTTCATGGTCGACGACGCCGGCTTCTACACCGCCGCCGCCCCCGGCTTCGAGGGTGCGCGGGTCATCGACGATACCGGCAAGAAGGGCGATGCCAATAACCGCGTCATCGCGGCACTGGCCGAGCGCGGCATGATGGTGGCGCGCGGGCGGGTGAAGCCCCAGTACCCGCATTCCTGGCGCTCCAAAAAGCCCATCATGTACCGCAACACGCCGCAATGGTTCGTCTACATGGACCGCCGATTGCGGGGCACCCAAAGGGGGGGGCCCGATACGCTGCGCACCCGCGCGCTCACTGCCATCGACGCGACGACCTTCTACCCCGCCGCCGGGCAGAACCGGCTGCGCTCGATGATCGCCGAGCGGCCGGACTGGGTGCTTTCCCGCCAGCGCGCCTGGGGCGTGCCGATCGCGGTGTTCTACAACGAGAAGACCGACACCATCCTCAAGGACGAGACGGTCAACCACCGCATCGGGCAGGCCTTCGAGGAAGAGGGCGCCGACGCCTGGTTCAAGCCGGACGCGAAGGGGCGTTTCCTCGCGGGTGCGATGCATGAGGGCAAGCCCGTCGATCCCGCCGAGTGGCAGAAGATCGATGACATCCTCGATGTGTGGTTCGAAAGCGGCACCACGCATAGCTGGGTGCTGCGCAACCCGCAGAAATGGCCGGACCTGCAGTTCCCGGCCGGCATGTATCTCGAGGGCAGTGACCAGCACCGCGGCTGGTTCCATTCCTCGCTGCTCGAAAGCTGCGCGACCAACGGCTTTGCGCCCTATGCGAGCGTCCTGACGCATGGCTTCACCCTCGACGGCGAGGGCAAGAAGATGTCGAAGTCGCTGGGCAACACCGTCGCCCCGCAGGACGTCATCAAGCAGTACGGCGCCGACATCCTCCGCCTCTGGGTGGCGCAGTCGGACTATTCGGACGATTTGAGGATCGGCAAGGAGATCATCAACTCCACCGTCGACAGCTATCGCAAGCTGCGCAATTCCATCCGCTGGCTGATCGGCAACCTCGCCCATTCGAGGCCCGACGAGACCGTCGAGCATCGCGACATGCCCGAACTCGAGCGGCTGATCCTCAACCGGCTCAAGGAACTCGACGGGCTGGTGCGCGAGGCCTACGAGAGCTACGACTACAAGCGCGTGGTCGCGGCGCTGTCGAACTTCATGAACATCGACCTCAGCGCCTTCTACTTCGATATCCGCAAGGATGCGCTCTACTGCGACCCGCTCTCCTCGGTGCGACGGAAGGCGAGCCTCACCGTGCTCGATCATGTGTTCGGGGCGCTCACCGCCTGGCTCGCGCCGATCCTGGTGTTCACCATGGAAGAGGCCTGGCTCGAGCGGTACCCGGGCGCCGAGTCCTCGGTGCACCTGCGCGAGTTTCCGGTGCTGCCGCAGGACTGGCTGGACCCCGAACTGGCGGCGAAGTGGGAGCGGGTGCGCGAGGTGCGCAAGGTCGTCACCGGCGCGCTCGAGATCGAGCGCCGCAATAAGGTGATCGGCGCCTCGATGGAGGCGGCGCCGCGCGTCTACGTCGGCGCGGCCGAACTGCTGGCGGCGCTTGAGGGGGTGGATTTCGCCGAGGTCTGCATCACCTCCGACATCGACCTGGTCGAGGGCGGCGCCCCGGCCGATGCGGCTGCCTTCACGCTGCCCGAGGTGCCAGGCGTGGCGGTGGTGTTCAAGAAGGCCGATGGCCGGCAATGCGCCCGCTCGCGCCGCTTCTTTGCCGAAAGCGAGATGGAGGGCGAGGTGTCGAAGCGCGACGCGCAGGCGCTGCGGGAACGCAAGGCGGCGGGGCGATAGGGCCGGTGCAGGTGGCCACCCCCCTCCCATCCTCCCCCACAAGGGGGGAGGTGTCTGCCGGTGAGCTTTGCGCGATCGGGTCCCAGCCTCCCTTCACCTCCCCCCTTGTGGGGGAGGCCGGGAGGGGGGACGCGGAGCCACGATGACCCGCCTCCACCTCGTTCCCTCGCTGCTCGCCGGTCTCGCCGCCTTCGCCCTCGATCGCGGGCACAAGCTGCTGCAGGTCGACTTCTCCGGCTGGCGCGGCGGAGAGATCGTGCGGGTGACGGACTTCTTCGACTACGTGCTGGTGTGGAACACCGGGGTGTCCTACGGCCTGCTCGGCGACCTGCCGGTCTGGGTGCTGGGGCTCGTTGCCGCCGCGGCGATCCTCGCGCTCGGCATCTGGTGGTGGCGCACCGGGGAAGCGCTGATCCGCTTCGGGCTGATGCTGGTGATCGGCGGGGCGCTCTCCAATGCGCTCGACCGGCTGCTTTACGGCGCCGTTGCCGATTTCTTTCACTTTCACTGGCAGGATTGGTCGTTCTACATCTTCAACGTCGCCGACATGGCGATCACCGCCGGGGTGTTGCTGCTGGTCCTCGACATGGTCGGGATCGGGCGCCGCAAGCCGGCCTGATCGCAAAGGCGCCTCAATCTGGCCTTACGGGCCATCATGCACTATAAGGCCACGCGGGCAGTGCGCGGCCCGGGGAACAAGGGAAGTCTCATGTCGAGTGTAGGATTGGGGCGGCGGCCCAGTTTGCGAGCCGTGACGCGTGCCGGTCTGGTGTCTCTCGGCCTGCTGACGAGCCTCGGTCTTGCGGCCTGCACCACCACCGAGGGCACCAATGCCTTCACCGACGTCGGCACTTTCGAGCGCGAGGTGATGTCGGAGACGCTCAAGGGCATGGGCATGCTCGAGCGCGAGAAGAAGGACGAGAACGCCAACCTGCGCGGCCCGCTCGTGCTGCCCAAGGACAGCGCCGTGCTGCCGGCGCCGGCCGATGCCAAGTCCGATTCGGTCGCGGCGCTGCTGCCCGAGGATTCGTCCAAGGTCAGGCTCGATACGTCCGGACTCAGCGAGGCGGACATCAAGCGCCTGCGCAACGCGCGCGTCGTCGACCTGCGCACCCTCGATGGTCGCCCGCTGACCGACGAGGAAGCGCGCAAGCTCACCGCCCGCATGACCGCCGCCAAGCTCAAGAGCGGTCCGCGCCCGCTCTACCTGCCGCCCGAGGAGTATTTCACCACCGTCAAGGGCCAGGACCTCGTCTGCCTCGCGCCCAACGGCGAACTGGTGCCGCTCACCGACAAATCCTGCCCGCCGGAAATCCGCAAGGTGCTCTCGGCGCAGGCCAACTGACCTCAACTCGAAAGATGCGCCGCCCGTAACGGGTCCCGCAGGAGTTCACCGATGCCCGATTCTTCCGCCCTCTCCGCGGCCGGCGACCGCTTGGCCAAGGTCATCGCCCGTTCCGGCCTGTGCTCGCGGCGCGATGCCGAAGGCTGGATCAAGGACGGCCGGGTCACCGTCAACGGCAAAAAGGTGCTGACCCCGGCCTTCAACGTCGGCGAAGCCGACAAGATCAAGGTCGACGGGGAACCGCTGGCGGCGCGGCAGGGCACGCGCGTCTGGCTCTATCACAAGCCGGCCGGGCTGGTGGTCACCGAGAAGGACCCCGAGGGGCGGCCGACGATCTTCGAGGCGCTCGACGAGAAGGGCCTGCCGCGCGTCGTCTCGATCGGCCGGCTCGACATCAATACCGAGGGCCTGCTGCTGGTCACCAACGATGGCGGCCTCAAGCGGGTGCTCGAACTTCCGGCGACCGGCTGGCTGCGCCGCTACCGCGTGCGCGCCTTCGGCGCCGTGGCCCAGCAGCAGCTCGACACGCTCAAGGACGGCATCGAGATCGAAGGCATCAAGTACGGCCCGATCGAGGCGATCCTCGAACGCACCCAGGGCGCCAATTCCTGGCTGGTGCTGGGGCTGCGCGAGGGCAAGAACCGCGAGGTCAAGAACGTGCTCGGCGCCCTCGGCCTGCAGGTCAACCGGCTGATCCGCGTCAGCTACGGGCCGTTCCAGCTCGGCGACCTGGCCGAGGGCGAGGTCGAGGTGGTGGCGGCCCGGGTGCTCAAGGAGCAGCTCGGCAAGCGGCTCGCGGCCGAGGCCAACACCGATTTCGACAGCGACATGCCCGAGGTCGCGGTGCACAAGAAGCGTGCCGCCAACCCGAACCTCAGGGCTGCCGCGCCCGGCAAGGCGCCGGCCAAGGCCTCGCCGCGCAACGACATGGCCCACCGCTTCCGCTTCGAGGACGACGATACCGAGGCCGCGGCGCTGGCCGCCCGCGCCGAGCGACCGCGCACCGACCGGCCGGGCGGACGCTTCCCGGTGACGCCGCGCCCCGCCAAGTCCCCGCGTCCGGAGCCCGAGACCATCACCCGCACCATCCACCACGAGGATGGCAGCGAGGAGACGATCACCGTCAAGGCGCCCCGCGCCCCGCGCGCTGAGGCGCGCTGGGACCCCGAGGACAGCTCGGCCCGCAATTTCGGCCGCCCCGACCCCGGCGATCGTCCGGACCGCAAGCCGCGCGCTGCCGACGACGCGGAGCGCCCCCGCCGGAGTTTCGACGACAAGCCCCGTCAGGGCGGCAAGCCCCGACCCGGCGGAAAATCGTTCGGGGACAAGCCGTTCGCGAGCAAGCCGTTCGGCGACAAGCCGCGTCGTCCGCGGCCCGACGGCGATGACCGACCCAAGCGTCCCTACGGCGACCGGCCGCAGGGCAGCCGCCCGCCGCGCGATGCGGCCGACCGACCGTCCCGACCCTATGGCGACAAGCCCCGTGCGGCCCGTCCGACCGGCGACGGCGCCGCGCGCCCCAGCCGCTCGTATGGCGACAACAAGCCGTACGGGGCCCGTCCGCCCCGCGATGCCGGCGATCGGCCGCCACGCGCCCACGATGGCAAGAAGCCCTATGCGCCCCGCGATGCCGGCGATCGCCCGGCGCGGAGCTTCGGCGGCAAGCCGGGCACTTTCGGTGACAAGAAGCCCTATGGGGACAAGAAGCCCTATGGCACCCGGCCACCGCGCCCGGATGGGGATCGTCCGACCCGTTCCCGGCCCGCTTCCGGCGACAAGCCCGGCGGCGCCCGCTCCGGCAAGCCCTTCGCCGGCAAACCCTCTGCTGGCAAGCCCTTCGCCGGCAGGCCTGGCGGTGCGCGGCCCGGCGGCAGCGCCCGTCCCGCCGGCGACAAGCCGCGCGGGCCGAGGAAGCCGCGGCCCTAGCCGATGCGCATCATTTCCGGCAGGTTCCGCGGCAAGGCGCTGCTCCCGCCGTCCGACGCGGGCATCAGGCCGACGGCGGACCGGACGCGCGAGGCGGTGTTCAACATCCTCGCGAGCCGCATCGGCGTGCATCTCGATGGCGTGAAGGTGCTCGACCTGTTCGCCGGCACCGGCGCGCTCGGCCTCGAGGCGCTGTCGCGCGGTGCCGCCAGCGTCGTCTTCGTCGACACCGGTGCCGAGGCGCGCGGCCTGATCCGCGACCACATCGAAGCCTTCGGAGCCGGCGGCGTGGCCAAGCTGCTGCGCCGGGACGCTACCGATCTCGGTCCCGCCGGCACGCTCGGTCCGTTCGACCTGGTGTTCCTCGATCCGCCCTACGGCCAGGGCCTCGGCGAACGCGCACTCGCGTCCCTGAAGGCCGGCAACTGGCTCGGCAAGGACGCCACCATCGTCCTCGAGGAGAGCAGCGACATCGAACTCGACCTGCCCGAAGGCTTCGAGCTGGACGACCGTCGCGACTACGGCGCCGCGGCGGTGCATTTCATCCGGCAGGGGTGATACGAGGTCCGGTCTCGCCGGCCCGACTACCGCGTCCGCCCGAACAGCCGCTCGATATCCGCCTTCTTCAATTCCACATAGGTCGGGCGGCCGTGGATGCACTGGCCGGAGTGCGGCGTTGCCTCCATCTCGCGCAGCAGGGCGTTCATCTCCTCGACCCTGAGGCGCCGGCCCGAGCGCACCGAGCCGTGGCAGGCCATGCGGCCGATGATCGCCTCGAGCCGGTCGCTGAGCGCCGCCGTCGAGTCCCACTCGGCGAGGCCGTCGGCGAGGTCCCGGACCAGCCCCTCGATATCGGCCTGACCGAGCAGCGCCGGCGTTTCGCGCACCGCGACGGCGCGCCGGCCGAAGCGCTCGACCACCAGCCCGAGCCGCTCGAGCACCGGGGCCGCGGCCTCGAGCCGCGCGCAGTCGTCCTCCGGCAGTTCGAGCACCACCGGGATGAGCTGCAGCTGGCTCGGTACCGGACCCGAGGCGAGCTGGGCCTTGAAGCGCTCGTAGACCAGCCGTTCGTGCGCGGCGTGCTGATCGACCAGCAGCAGGCTGTCCCCGCTCTGCGCCACGATGAAGTTGTCGAACATCTGTGCCCGCGCGGTGCCGAGCGGGTAGTCGACCGGCGTGTCCGCGGCAGGCATGGAGGCATCGTAGCGGGCGCTCGGTTCGGCGAAGCCGGAAAGGCGCGACATGTCCGGCCCGGCGGCGCGCCACGAGGTCGGAGCCGCACTCCCGGAACCGTCGCGGCGGACCCCGGCCGGCGCCGGTTCCGCCGCCTCGGGCACCCTGAAGGCCGAGACCACACCCTCGGCGACGCTTGACGCGGCGCGATAGCCCGCCGCCGCCAGTGCCTCGCCGATGGCGCGGATCACCGCGCCACGCACCGCCCCGGGATCGCGGAATCTGAGCTCCGCCTTGGCCGGATGGACATTGACGTCGACCTCCGCCGGGTCGATGGCGAGGAACAGCGCGATCACCGGGAAGCGGTCACGGAACACGAAATCGGCATAGGCGGCGCGCACAGCCGAGACCAGCACCCGGTCCCGCACCGAGCGACCGTTGACATAGAAGTACTGGCCCAGCGAATTGGCCCGCGAGAAGGTCGGCAGCCCGGCGAGGCCGGTGACCACGATGCCGTGGCGAACGGTGGCAAGCTGCACCGCGTTGTCGCCGAAATCGGCGCCCATCACCGCCGCGACGCGGGCCCGGAGCGCTCCGTCGCCGGTCTCGGCCGGCCAGTTCGAGGCGGTCCGGTCGGCCCCCTCGAGCCCGAACTGCACCTGCGGATTGGCCATCGCGAGGCGCCTCACCGCGTCGGTGATCGCCGCTGCCTCGGCCCGTTCGCTCTTCAGGAACTTCCGGCGCGCCGGAACCCGGCCGAACAGGTCGCGCACCTCGACCACGGTCCCCCGGTTCATGGCGAGGGGCGCAACGCGCCCGCGCTGTCCATAGCTGACCTCGAGCGCGAGCCCGGTCGCCGCCACGGCCTGTCGCGTCGCGATCCTCAGGTCTGCCACCGAACCGATGGACGCCAGCGCCTCGCCGCGGAACCCGAGCGTGCGGATGTCGTCGAGCCCTTCGTCGGGGAGCTTCGAGGTGGCATGCCGTTCGACCGAGAGCCTGAGATCGGCCTCGTCCATCCCCGTCCCGTCATCCTCGACGCGGATGAGCGCGATACCGCCCCCGGCCGTCGTCACCCGGATGCGGCCGGCCCCGGCGTCGATGGCGTTCTCGATGAGCTCCTTGACCACGCTCGCCGGCCGCTCCACCACTTCGCCCGCGGCGATGCGGTTGATCAGGTCCTCGGGCAGCTGGCGGATGGGCACGGGCGAATCTCCTTGCCCCATATGTAGGCGATCGCGCCGACGCTGCCGACCCGCGGTTGACTTGCCGCACAGTTTCGGTTGATGCGTGACCCATGTACCTGCACCTGGCCGAGTTCTTCGCCCGCCCCGAGCCGTTCTCGCGCTACACCACGCGGCGGCTGTGGACCGATCCGCATATGGCGCGGCAGATGCTGGCGGCCCATCCCGATCCCGACCACGACCTGGCCTCGCGCCGTCCCGCGACCATCGGCAGCTTCGTGTCCTGGCTCGACCGGCGGATCGGGCTTGCGGGCCGCCGCGTGCTCGACCTCGGCTGCGGTCCGGGCCTCTATTGCGAGCGCATGGCGCTGCGGGGCGCACGCGTCACCGGGCTCGACTTTTCCGCCCATTCCCTGGCCCATGCCCGGCAGAGCGCCGCGACGCAGGGCCTCGCCATCGCCTATCGCGAGGCCGACTATCTCGCCGACCCGCTGCCCGGTCCGGTCGACCTCGTCAGCCTGATCTACGGCGACTTCTGCGCCTTGTCGCCGGATCGCCGCCGGCTGTTGCTCGGGCGGATCGCCGACATCCTCGCGCCCGGTGGGCGCCTGGTCCTCGATCTGTTCAGCCTCGGCCAGTTCGACGCCCTGCGCGAGGCGGAGGCCTTCACCCACCATCGCGACGGCGGCTTCTGGGCCCCGGGCGACCACTTCGTGTTCAGCGCGAGCTTCCTCTATCCGGAGGCGTCGATCGGCCTCGAGCGCTATCTCGTGGTCCGGCCCGAGGAGACCTTCGAGATCTGCAACTGGATGCAGTACTACACCCCGCAATCACTTGCCGCGGAACTGGCCGCCGCCGGGTTCCGGGCGTCCGAGGCGCTCGATTTCGTCACCGGCGCGCCGTGGCAACCTGCCGCCTCGGCCTTCGCCGTGATCGCGGAACGGAGCTGAGCCGATGCCAACTCCGATGGAACTCGCCCTCGGCCTCGCCGAAGCCGCCGAGGCGGCGGGCGAGGCGCCGGTCGGTGCGGTCATCGTCGAAGGCGACACCGTGCTCGCCGCCGAGCGCAACCGCATGCGCGAGCTGAACGACCCCACGGCGCATGCCGAATTCCTCGCCATCCGGGCCGCGCTCGCGGCCCGTGGTACCGGCCGGCTCGACGGCTGCGACCTCTACGTGACGCTCGAGCCCTGCCCCATGTGCGCCGGGGCCATCGCCCATGCGCGCGTGCGGCGGCTCTACTATGCGGCCGGGGACCCGAAGGCGGGAGCGGTCGACAATGGCGTGCGGCTGTTCGCGAGCCCGCAATGCCACCATCGGCCGGAGGTGATCGCCGGGCTCGGCGAGCGGCGGGCGGCGGAATTGCTGAAGCGGTTCTTCGCCCGGCTGCGCTGAGCCGGGCGTGCCCTCAGCGGTCCTCGGCGCGGTGGGTGCCTTCCCGGTGGCGGACGAAGTTCTCGATGCGACGTTCCAGCGAGCGCTTGAAGCTGTCCTTGTCGCGCTCGACATGGGCGATGATCTCACGCACCCGCCAGAACTCGAGCGCGCCGAACGGACCCAGGTGCGGCCGCACGTAGACGTCGGGCGGATAGGCCGCCATCATGTGCGCGGTCAGCGAATGCATCATGATCTGGGCCGAGCCGAACCAGACGTCGATCATCGAGTGGTTGGTCTTGCCCAGCTGCTCGGACGGGTCGCCGTTGACGTCGATGCCGACGAGGATGTCGGTGTCGGCGGATGCCTGGTCGAGGGGCAGGGGGTTCACCACGCCGCCATCGACGAGGAGGTGGTTGGCGAAGGGAACCGGCTTGAACAGGCTGGGGATGGCGATCGAGCCGGCGATCGCGTCGCGCAGCGGTCCGGTGCCGAACACGGTCTGGTGCCAGGACTGGAAATCGGTGGCGACCACATAGAGCGGGACCTTCAGGTCCTTGAAGTCATGCGGGAACGGCTCGGGCAGGAAGGCATCGACCACCTTGCGTGCATCGAGCGGTCCGTTGAAGCCGCCCTGGAAGAAGCTGCCGATGTTCCTGACCTGCGCCCCCCACAGCCGGCCGGCGATGATCCGCATGGTGCCGAGCACCGCGAAGGAGTGCTCGCGCAGTTCCGCCCCGCTCATGCCATTGGCCCAGCCCGAGCCGATCAGCGCGCCGATCGAGGTGCCGGCGATGACGCTGGGCCTGAGGCCGAGTTCGTCCATCGCCTCGATATAGGGGATGTGGGTGAGCCCGCGCGCCGATCCGCCACCCAGTGCCACCCCGATCCGCGGGTCCGACACCTGGCGGCCGTGGCCGCTCGACGAACTCGCCGCGCAGTTTCCGGACAATTTCCTGCCCCTCGCCGCTGCAGCGGCGTCGGTGCGACCGGCGCTGTCGGTTCCTGGGTCATGCTGACCATCTAGGCTACGCCTGCCGGGTTTATAAGAGGTTCAGCCCCTTTCGCGCTCCACCGCGCGCCAGCCGATGTCGCGCCGGCAGAACCCTTCCGGCCAGTCGATGCGGTCGACGGCCGCGTAGGCGCGGGCCTGCGCCTCGGTCACGGTCGCACCGAGCGCGGTGACGTTCAGCACCCGTCCGCCATTGGCGAGGAGCCGGCCGCCGACCCGCATCGTGCCGGCGTGAAAGACCATGAGGTCGGGCCCGTCGAGCCCATCGGCGCCGACGATCTCGCTGCCGCGGCCGGGATCGACGGGATAGCCGCGCGTCGCCAGGACGACCGTCAGCGCCGCGTCGTCGCCGAACTCGGGCCGGTAGCCGGCGAGCTGGCCGCGCGCCGTGCGTTCGAGCATCTCGAGCGCATCGGACTTGAGCCGCAGCATCAGTACCTGGCATTCGGGATCGCCGAAGCGCACATTGTACTCGATCAGCTTGGGACCGCTGCTGGTCACCATGATTCCGGCGTAGAGCACGCCGGTGAACGGGGTGCCGCGCTCCGCCATGCGGCGGATCGAGGGGCCGATGATCTCGTTCTCGACCCGGGCGGTCAGCTCCGGGGTCATCACCGGAGCCGGGGAATAGGCGCCCATCCCGCCGGTATTGGGACCGCGGTCGCCGTCCCACACCCGCTTGTGATCCTGCGCGCTGGGCAGCATCACCACGTTCTCGCCGTCGCTGAGGGCGAAGATCGAGGCTTCCTCGCCCTCGAGATACTCCTCGATCACGACGCGCGAGCCGGAGGCGCCGAACGCCCCCGAAAAGCAGTCGCGCACCGCGTCCTCGGCCTCGGCGAGGGTCATCGCCACGGTGACGCCCTTGCCGGCGGCCAATCCGTCCGCCTTGATGACGATCGGCGCTCCCCTCTCGCGCACGAAGGCGAGGGCTGGGACCTCCGCCTCGAAGCGGCCATAGGCCGCCGTCGGCACCCCGGCCTCGTCGCACAGCGCCTTGGTGAACGCCTTCGACCCCTCAAGCTGTGCCGCTGCCCGCGACGGGCCGAAGCACAGCAGTCCGGCCGCGCGCACGTCGTCGCCGAGCCCGGCCACCGCCGGCGCGTCCGGTCCGATGACGACGAAGTCGACGGCCTTGCGCCGGGCAAAGTCGATCACGGCCTGATGGTCGGTAATGTCGCAGATGACGTTTTCGGCGAATGCGGCGGTGCCGCCATTGCCGGGCATCACGAACAGCTTGTCGCAGCGCTCCGATCTGGCGATGGCCCAGGCCAGCGCGTGCTCGCGGCCACCCGATCCGATCACCAGAATGCGCATGGGATACCGCCCGACGTTGCAGTGCCTTCTGCCGCAAGCGCAGAAGGCGATCCGCCGCGCGTTTAGCACTTGCCTCATTTCCCGCCACCCTTGACGGACTCGGCCCTTCTCCCGCACCTGTTGGTCATGCCCGCCCCGCTGACCAACGCCGCCGAGTTCACCGTCTCCGAGATCGCCCAGGCGGTGAAGCGCACCGTCGAGGACGAGTTCGGCCATGTCCGCGTGCGCGGCGAGATCTCGGGGTTCAGGGGACAGCATTCCTCCGGCCACGCCTACTTCACGCTCAAGGACGAGAATGCCGCGATCGATGCGGTGATCTGGAAAGGCACCTGGCCGCGGCTGATCTTCAAGCCGGAGGAGGGGCTCGAGGTCATCGCCACGGGACGGCTCACCACGTTTCCCAAGTCGTCCAAGTACCAGATCGTCATCGAGCAGATCGAGCCGGCCGGCGCCGGTGCGCTCATGGCGCTGCTCGAGGAGCGGCGCAAGAAGCTTGCCGCCGAGGGCCTGTTCGCCGCCGAGCGCAAGCGCGCGCTGCCCTACCTGCCGCGCATCATCGGCGTCGTCACCTCCCCGACCGGCGCGGTGATTCGCGACATCCTGCACCGCATCGCCGACCGCTTCCCGAGCCATGTCCTCGTCTGGCCGGTGCGGGTGCAGGGCGATACGGCCGCCGCCGAGGTGACCGCCGCCATCACCGGCTTCAATGCGTTCCGGCCCGATGGCGCCATTCCGCGCCCCGACCTGCTGATCGTGGCCCGCGGCGGCGGCTCGATCGAAGACCTCTGGGGGTTCAACGAGGAGATCGTCGTCCGGGCCGTCGCCGCGAGCCGCATCCCGGTGATCACCGCCGTCGGGCACGAGACCGACACCACGCTGGTCGACCATGCTTCGGACCACCGCGCCCCGACGCCGACCGCGGCGGCCGAGGCGGCCGTGCCGGTGCGCGGCGAGCTCATCGGCTATGTCGACGACCTGGGGGGGCGCCAGCGGCAGGCGGCGCGGCGCCTCTCCGGCCAGGCGCGGGATCGGCTGCGCGCCGCTGCGGCCGGGCTGCCACGCCCGCTCGACCTGCTCGCCTCGGCGCGACAGCGGCTGGATGTCGCCGCGCTGAAGCTGTCGGCCGCCCTCAGCCATGCCGGGCAGATCAAGCGCATCGCGTTCGGCCGCCATGCCGGCAAGCTTGCGCCGATCCTCCTGGTTCAGCGCGCCCGCGTTCTCGGCACCCGGCTCGACGATCTGGCGCGGCGGGCCGACACGGCTGCATCGCGCGTCGCCGAACGCAAGCGGGCCGGGCTGGCCGCGATCCGGCTCACGCCCACGGCGCTGCGCAGCGATATCCGGCATGCCCGGGCGAAGCTGACGCCGGTGCTCCAACGGCTCGATCCGGCCGCGCGGCGCATCCTCGAGCAGCGCACGCAACGCCTGCTGTCGGCCGCCAAGCTGCTCGAATCGGTGAGCTACCGGAATGTGCTGGCCCGCGGCTTTGCCGTCGTCACCGACGCGGAAGGCCGGATCGTGCGTCAGACGGTGCAGGTGAAGCCGGGGGACCAGGTGGCGCTGATGCTGAGCGACGGTACGCTCCCGGCGCTCATCGGCGATGGGCCGGTGCCCCGCCGGAAACCCCGGCCCAGGTCGCCCGACGAGCAGGAGAGCCTGTTCTAGGTCGGTCTGTGGCGAGAGTGGCCCCGGCGGGACCTCGTCCTTCGACAGGCTCACGATGAGGTCTGCCGGGGCCGGCAAGCGTCAAGGACGAGGTCTGCGGACCTAGAGGTCGTTGGCCTCGACCATGATCATCCTGACGGCCTTGTTGTCGACGATGCCGCACCAGACATTGCCGCCGACCTTGCGGATGGCGCAGCCCGGGCTGGCATTGGCGATGGCCACCGGCAGGTTCTTCCACTCGCTGAAGCTGCCGTGCCAGCTCTTCACCCACAGGCGCTTGCCCGGCCCGTTGACGAAGAGATGGAGCGTATCGCCGTTCTTGCCGGTGACCACCGGCGAGGCCGTGCCCGATACCTGGCCGCCCCAGTCGTCGACGAGAATGTCGCTGCCCGAGGTGCGCGTGAGGTCCGAGTACTGCACGGCGCTGCCGCCCGAGGTGTCGTAGCAGTGGGCGCCAATGACGAGGATATCGGTGCAGCTGACGGTGCCGCCGACCTTGACCTCGAGGTTCTGCCAATCGCTCCAGTCGTCCCCATCGAAGGCGTTGCGGAAGAGCAGGTTCTGCGGACCGGAAACGAAGGCGTTGAGCATCAGCGTGCCATCCTCGTCCTGGTTCCGCGCGATGCCCGGCGCGCCGGTCGCGAAGCCGCCGAGATCTCCCAGTCGCTCCAGGTGAATGCCTTGGCGTTGTGGCGGATGTGGAAGACGTTGCTGTTCGGGCCGACGGCGACGCAGTCGATGATGGTGCCGCTCGTCGCGACGCAGGCCGGGTCCGACTTGAGGACGAGATCGCCGATCGGCGCCCAGCCGGTCCAGCCGCCCCCCTGGCCGTCGCCGACCTGGGCGTACATGTGCCCGTCCGTGCCGCGCACGAATACCGCGACGGCGTCCTTGCCGCCGGGCTTGTACCAGACGACGCTGGGCGTACCGAGCGCGGAGCCGCCCAGTTCGTAGGTCTCGACGGCACCGGCCGCGACGACGCCTGCGGTCATCGCGCCGGCGAACGCTGCGGCGAAAAGCATTGATCTGTTCATTGGCCCCTCGGCTTGCTGTGCGCGAGGCGTCACGATCGCGCCCCGCAATTGCCACCGTGGCGCCCCGAGGCTGAACCGGGGCGGTGCGCCGCGTTCAGACTGGCGTCAGGTGACGCGGACCTTTGCAAAGCTGGCGATCTGGGCCTATATCCTGAGCACCCACACAAGGCGCCCGGATGAACATTTTCGACAAGACATTTTCGCCGTCCGAGGCCGAGGTTCGTTACCTTGATGCCGACTATGTGGTTGTAAGGCCAGGTAGTTTCGTTCGTTGTGCGATTACTGGCACAGCCATCCCGCTGGACGAACTCACCTACTGGAACGTCGATCGCCAGGAAGCCTATGCCACTGCCGATGCCGCGCACGAGGCCTTCAGGCGCCACGGCCTGACGGGCGGCTAGGACATGGCGGAACCCGGCCCGCGCCGGCCCGGCCCGCTCAAGCGCCTGCGATATCTGCTCGAGGCGGGCGTGTTGCTCGGCCTGCTGCGCCTGATCCGCCGCATCGACGTCGATCGCGCCTCCGACCTGGCGGGGCGCCTCGGTCGCTGGTCCTACCGCCTGCTCGACCGGCCCGGCACCGTGGCCAATATCCGCATCGCCTTTCCGGATGCCGATGCGAACCGCGTGGAGCAACTGCTGCGCGGCATGGGCGAGAATTTCGGCCGGACGCTTGCCGAGTCGGCCCACCTCGACAAGTTCATGACCGAGCCGGGGCGCGCCCGGTTCCGCTTCGAGGGCCTCGAGCATCTCGAGGCTGCCCGGGCCCGGCGGCGCCCGATGCTCTTTGTTTCCGGTCACTTCGGCAATTTCGAACTGGCGTTCGTCGCGCTCCACCACCTGGGCGTCAGGACAGCCGCCGTGACCCGGCGGCCGAACAACCCCTACGTCGCCGACTGGTTCGCGGAGAACCGTGCCCGGCTGGGGTTCGACGACCAGCTGCCCAAGGGGGCCGAGGGCACAAGGCAGATGGCCGCAATGTTCCGCCGTGGCGGCAATGTCGGCATGCTGGTCGACCAGCACCTCGCCCAGGGCGTGCCGGCGCCGCTCTTCGGCAAACCGGCAATGACCGTGCACAGCCCGGCCATTCTCGCCATCGATCTCGACCTGACAGTGGTGCCATTCGCCGTCCGTCGCGACACGGGCGTGCACTTCACGGTCGTCTTCCAACCCTCGATCCTGCCACCGCGGAGCGGTAACGCGGGGCGCGACGTTCTCGAGATGACCACTGCGCTCAACGCCTTTGTCGAGGCGGAGGTGCGGGCGCGACCCGGCGACTGGCTGTGGATGCACCGCCGCTGGAAGCCGGTCCCCGACCTGTCGCGCCGGGCCCAGCGCATTCTCGCCGAGGCGGGTGCCGAGGTCGGCGAGACCGGTGTGCAATAGTCGTCGGATGACGGAACAGGTCGACACCGAGGGCTACCGGTTCGAGCCGTCGCAACTGGCGGTGACCGGGCGCCGTCCCGGCATCAGCGCCTTCATGCGCATCCGCGACGGCGCCTTCTCGCTCGAGGCGGCGATTCGCAGCCATATCGGGCACTTCGACGAGATCGTCGCGGTCCACAACCGCTGCACCGACCAGACGCCGGACATCCTCGAGCGCCTGGTGCAGGAGTACGGGCCGCGCCTGCGCGTTTTCCACTACCTGCCGCCGGTGTTCCCGCCGGGGAGCGATGGGCATCGCCGGGAGCCGGCAAGTGCACCGCGCAGCCTCGTCAACTACTACAACTTCGCGCTCACCCGGACGCGCTTCAGCCATGTGACCAAGCTCGACGACGACCACGTCGCGATGGCCGAGGGCCTCTCCCGACTGGTGGCCGACGTGCGGGCCGGCCGGCGGGCGCAGCGGGAGCTGGCGTGCTTTTCCGGCCTCAACCTCGCGCGCGACGAGGGCGGGCAACTCGGCATCCTGCAGCACGAGCCGTTTGCGGGCAGCGGCGACCACTGGGTCCTTCCGGTCGGACCGGACACCTATTTCGTGCATGACCGCCGCTTCGAGGTGCTCCGGCATCGCGGACTGCCGCGGCGCTTCCACGGCTTTGCCTACTGGCACCTGAAGCACCTCAAGCCGGAGTTCGGCTTCTCCAACTACGATCTCGCCAGCAATCCGCACAGCCGCTATGCCAAACGGCTCGAGGCGCTGCGGGCCGCGCACGCCGTCATCGACCTGCCCGAACTGGCCCGTACCGCGCTGGCGCGGCTGCCGCTGGCGGCCCGGCTGGCACGCCTCGGCCTGCCCGTCCCCGACCGCGACCGCCTGATCGCCGAGCGGGCGCAGGACCTGGCGACGCGATTCTCGGACACCTCGCTGGCGCAGCTCGCCGCGGGCGACCGCCACCTCCGGCCATTCCTCGGTCAGTCCGGATAGCGCGCGAACAGTTCGGCGAGGATCGAGCCCCGGGGCGGTTCCGTGGCCTTGAGGTGATGCAGCTTCTCGTTCCACAGGTGGAGGGTGAGGGTGTCTGCGGTGACGATGTCGTCGAGCCGCAGCGTCGGATCGTAGAGGCGTTCGGCGGCGCGCGGGTGGAGCGGGTAGAACACCTCGGTCGGCCGGGCGGCGGCCGCCAGCCCGTGACGAACGGCCAGCGCCGTCATCCCCTTGGGCCCGAACGTGCCGCGGGGCAGGTCCCTGGGCGCCACCCGCCGGCCGAGCAGGGTCCTCACCCTTGCTGCCGGCGCCCGGTGGAACGGCACCCAGGGCGGTGCACGTCCGCTCTCGAAAGCCGCCAGGGCATCGGCGAGGACCGGCGAGTCCGGCGCCAGGCGGAGCACCGCATTGTTGATGTAGTCGGCCGATTCCCAGCCGGCGACGAAACCGCCATCGAGCTCGAAGGGGCGGAGGCAGACGACGTCGGTGTCGACCCACAGCCCCGCCGATTTCCGCATCAGGAGCAGCCGGAAATAGTCCGCGAACAGCGTCAGTGCCGGTGGCGAGCCGGCGATGCGCGCGAGCTCGGACCGGTCGGCGACCGCGCCGGCATCCCGCAGCTCGACGCCGGGTGGCAGGTTGCCGATCTCGCCAAAGGCGTACAGGGCGACCGGATGGCCGTGGGCGACGAACGAGGCGAGGCACATCCGCTCCATCCGTCCCAGCGCCGATCCGACCCACAGGGTCACGATCCGGCTGGTCACGCCACCGACCGGCAACAAGGCAGGGGAGTCATTCCGATTTCGTCCGATCCGTGGTCTAAGCTGAGCCACATCGATAGGGCGCTTCCCGACTTGCAGCAAGCCAGACCCAGTTCTCCCGCCGGTTTCACTGACCTTGCCCTTGCCGTGGTGGCGATCGCCTTTGCGGTGCGGGTCACGGTTGCGGCCCTCGTCGGCCTTGACGGCGACGAGGCCTACTACGCGATGTGGTCCGTCTGGCTGGCGCCGGGCTATCTCGACCATCCGCCCGGGATTGCCCTTTTCATCGCGGCGGGACGGCTGGTGCTGTCGGACACCTATCTCGGCGTCCGGCTGTTCGCGCTGCTGGCGTCGCTGGGGACGGTGATCGCCCTCTACCGGATCGCGAGGCTGCTGCTGCCGCAGCCGTCCGCACCCGCCCTCGTCGTCATCTGGTACAGCCTCACACTCACCGCCGGCATCAGCTTCGTCGCCACCCCGGATGCGCCCTCGACGCTGTTCTGGACGCTGTCGATCTGGGCGGCCGCCGAGGCGATGCACCGCCGGCGCCCCGGCTGGTGGCTGGCCGTCGGCCTGTTCGCCGGCCTCGGGCTCGTTTCCAAGTACACCAATGCCTGGCTGGGCATCGGCCTGCTGCTGTTTCTGGTCGCTACCCCGACCGGACGGGCCGAACTGCGCCGCTGGCAGCCCTGGGCCGGCGGACTGCTGGCGCTGGCGGCCTTCTCGCCGGTGATCTGGTGGAATGCCGAGCGGGACTGGCGCTCCTTCCTGTTTCAAGGGATGCGAGTGGTCTCGGTCGAGGACCAGTCGGGGCGCTCGATCCTCGAGTCGATCGCCGGGCAGTTCCTGGTCGCTGGCCCGATCCTCGTCGTGGCGCTGGCGCTGGGCCTCGGCTGGTATGCGCTCCGCGGTCGCCGGGCCTTGCCGGGCCTGGCGCTGCCGGTGCTGACGACGCTGCCGCTGCTCGCCTATTTCGCCGTCCACAGCCTGCACGCCAAGGTCGAGGCGAACTGGCTGCAGCCGGTGCTCCCGGCGATGACGCTGATCGGCGTCGGCTGGCTGCTGGCGGCCGTGCGCCGCCGCTGGCTGCGGGTCACGCTGCTGGTGGGGCAGGCGGTGTTCGGGCTGCTGCTGGTCGGCTTCGTTTCCATCCAGGCGCTGCTGCACCCGTTCGACCTCAGGGAGCTGGACCGGACCCGCTACCTGCGCGGCTGGGCCGAGCTATCTGTGTCCGTGCGGCAGATGGCCGACGCGGTCGACGCCAAGGCCATCTACACCCTGGGCCAGTACCAGCTGACGGGCGAACTGTTCTTTCACGGGCGGGCCGCCGGCGACCCGCGTCCCGTGCGGGATGTCGGGCAGGCGATCCGCTACGAGTTCATCCCGGCGACCGAGCGCCTGCCGCACCTCTTCCCGGCCGTGCTGGTGGTGCCGTCCGGGCGTGCCCCCGGTGCGACCGTGCGCGGCGATCACTTCACCGGCTCGCGCCTGCTCGGCACGCTGCTGCGCGGCGCGCCCGGCGACACCCCCGAATCGTACGCGGTCTACCTGGTCGAGGGCGCCGGCCCGGCACTCCCCGGCGAATAGGGCGGAGCCGGGTCGCGCACGAAGGCCACGAACACCATGGTCATCATCGCATACTGCACCGTGTGGAATTCGAAGCCGAGCATGATGCTGGCCAATTGGAACACTGCGAATCCCACGACGAGCACCGCTGCGAAATACAGTCGGCTGACGAACTGGGAATCCCTGGGCGTTGCCAGCACGGCGAGGATGGGCGCGATCGTCAGCGCGACGAAAGCCGCGATGCCGAAAACGCCGGCGCCGACGGCGAAACTCATTGGCCCGTTATGCAACTGGCGGAAGCCAGTCATCATCTCGACCTCGTCGGGGGGGACATGAGGGTAGACCGCCTTCACCATGTCGCCCCAGCCATGTCCAAAGAGAGGTGACTCAAGGAATGCGCCGAGGCCGCCCGAGAGCATCAGCAGCCGCTGCCGGGTGGACTCATCGATCTGTTGGCCGGCCAGCACCCGCCCGGCCGAATCAAAGGCACTGATGGCGCGCTCGAAGCCGAAGAAGTACGCGGCGGCGGCCAGCAGGGCGACGACCGCGACCGCAACGGCGCCAGCAAGGAGGATCTGACCCTTGCGCCGCGCCGTCGCCAGGGCAAAGCCGAACGCGACGAGCGCCAGCGCCGGTGCGCCCAATAGAGCGCCGCGGGTGCCGCTGAGAAGAACGGCGCCGATGGCGAGGATTGGTCCGAGCAGGAACGGCCAGCGCCGATGGGCCCCTGGCGCAAAACAGCCCACGAGCGCCAGAAACCCCAGGATCATCGAGGTGTGGGCATAGTCGTGGGCTCCCATCAGAGGTTGGCCGACGCGCGTGTAGCCGAGGAGGATCACCTGGACGACGGCGACAAGCCCGGCAATGATCACGCCGGTGAGGGATAGCCGGGCAACGATCAGCGCGCCATCGGGCCGGGCGGTTCGCTCGAGTTGCCAGCGGAAAGGAATGGCGATGAGGAACGGTGCGAAGTTGAGGATGTAGAGCGGGTCGCGCCACTCGTCGCTGGAGGCAAGCAGTGCAACTGCCAGGGTGATCACTGAACCAAGGAAGATGGTGTCAACAGGACTGCGGCTTGCAAGGCGTTGCGCCTGCCGGATGCTCGGAGTCAACAGCGCGAGAAGGGCGGCGAGGAGCACGAAGTAGGTGGTGAGCCGACCGACGGCGCAGACCAGCGCAAAAAGCAGGCCGATTGCAGCATAGCCCGCCACCCGGACGTAGTTCGGTACTGCCTCGTCAGGCATCCCGGGGGTTCCCCGTCAAGCGCGACCTGGCGATCGCATCCAGCTGGATGAGTTCGCGCAGCAGGCCCTCGAGCGCGTCGCGCGGGATCATGTTGGCGCCGTCCGAGGGGGCATTGTCCGGGTCCTCGTGGGTCTCGATGAAGACCCCCGCCACCCCCACGGCCACCGCCGCGCGGGCGAGCACGGGCGCATACTGGCGCTGTCCGCCCGATGACTCGCCGCGCCCGCCGGGCTGCTGCACGGAGTGGGTAGCATCGAAGATCACCGGCTTGCCGGTTTCCGCCATGATCGGCAGGCTGCGCATGTCGACCACCAGCGTGTTGTAGCCGAAGCTGGTGCCGCGCTCGGTGAGCAGGACCCCCGAGGCGCCGGCCCGGTCGAGCTTGTCGGCGACGTTCTTCATGTCCCAGGGGGCAAGGAACTGCCCCTTCTTGACGTTGACGATCCGTCCGGTCTCGGCGGCCGCGACCAGGAGGTCGGTCTGGCGGCTGAGAAAGGCCGGGATCTGCAGAATATCGACCACCTCGGCGGCGATGGCGCATTGCTCGCGCTCGTGCACGTCGGTGGTCACCGGCAGTCCGGTCTGGCGCTTGATCGCCTCGAAGATCGGCAGCGCCTCATCGAGCGTAGTGCCCCTGAAGCTCCTGGCGCTGGTGCGGTTGGCCTTGTCGAAGGACGACTTGTAGATCACCGCAACGCCGAGACGTTCGCCCAGTTCCGCCAAGAACCCGGCACTCCGCAGTGCATGGTCGCGGCTTTCGATCACGCAGGGGCCGAGGATGAAGGCCAGCCGGTTGGCGCCGCCGATCCGGATCTCCCGGCCGCCGGGTGTACTCAGCTTAACTTCCTGCATTTCACGAACTCTCACTCTCTAGTCCGGCCGCCGGCCCCAGTCCAGCAACCGAATACGCCTGTCACAGTCAAGTTCTATCAAGGCATAACTTGCGGTGCGAAGCTTGTAGTTGCCGATCTTGTCCACTGATTTTGAGTCAAAGGCCAGCAATGCAAAGCGTGCCGCGCCGTTACTGGTGACGAGCAGGATCGCGTCGTCGGGATGCTCGGCGCACAGGCTCGCCGCGAAGTCGCGCCAGCCCGGCAGCCGCCAGTCGGCGCCGGCGTTCCAGCCATCGGGAGCGATCCCCTTCTCGTCCCAGAGCGCGATGGCGGAACCGCCGATGCGGGCGACGACCTCGTCCTCCGTCCGGTTCTCGTCGGGGCCATGATCGATCTCGGTGAGCAGCGTCAGGGTCTCGAGCAGAGGCGGATGCACCTGGCGGGCAAGGATCGCCTCGGCCGTCGATCGGGTGCGTCGCAGCGGGCTGCTGAAGGCCCGCGCGAAGGCGACCCGGCCCGCGAAGTGCTGCCCGAGCGCCTCGGCCTGGGCCACGCCGGTCGTTGTCAGCGGCAGGTCGGTGGCGGCGCCGATCCGCCGCGGCGTCTCTCCGGCTTCGAAGGTGTTGCCGTGACGCACGATATAGAGCCGCGTCACGTTCGCCTCGGCCAGTCGATGAACGGATCGCCGTGCTCGGCGATCAGCCGCTCGGCGCGCGCGACGTCGGCAGGGCTGTCGATGCCGCTCATGGTGATGCGGGCCGGCGCCACCGCGACCGCCCGGACGCTGAGCCCGATCTCGATCAGCCGCAACTGCTCGAGGCCCTCGAGTTGCTCGTAGGCCGATGGCGGGGTCGCCTCGAACGCCGCGAGCGCCGCCGGCCGGTAGCAGTAGAGCCCGATATGCTGCAGCACCGGGGAGAGTGCGGTCTGCTGGCGCAGGGCGTCCTCGTTGCGGATGAAGGGAAGGATTGCCTTCGAGAACCAGAGGGCGCGCCCGTCTGCCGCGCGGATGCAGGTGGTGCCGCTGGCGGGCGCGGCGAGCTTGTGGGCGCGCAGCGCATCGAGACGGGCCCAGTCCAGCTGCACGACCGGCGTCGTGACATCGGCGCCGCTGGCGCGGGCCGCGGCAAGCATCTCGACGATGTGCTCCGGCGCCGTGAACGGCGCATCGCCCTGCAGGTTGACCACGAGGTCGTAGCTGCGGCCAGTTGCCCGCATCGCCGCGAGCGTCCGCCCCGAACCCGAGGTGATGGCGGGACTGGTGAGCACCGTATCGAGCCCCCAGCCGCTCGCCGCCGCGACGATCCGCGCGTCGTCGGTGGCGACGACGATGTCGACCCCCCCGGTACGGCCCGCGGCCTGGTGCGCAACCGCTGCGACCCGCTCGAGCAGGGCCCGGCCGCCGACGGGGTGCAGCGGCTTGCCGGGGAGGCGGGTCGAGCCGTAGCGCGCCGGGATGACGATCAGGTCCGTCACCTCAGGCGAGACCGACACGCAGGCAGTCGTGCAGATGGACGATGCCGACCGGCCGCCCGCCGTCTGCCGCGAAGATCGCGGTGATCCTCGGCGCGACGTCGGTCATCCGGCGCAGCGCCTCGCTCAGCAGCGCCCCGGCCTCGATGGTGCGCGGTGCGCGCGTCATGACCGCGGCCGCGGTCTCCTCGAGCAGCCGTTCCGCCATGTGACGGCGCAGGTCGCCATCGGTGATGATGCCGACAAGGACGCCATCGGCATCGACGACACCCGTGCAGCCGAAGCCCTTGGACGTCATCTCGAGAATGGCGCTGCCGACGCTGGTCTCGAGCGATACCAGCGGCAGCCGATCGCCCGCATGCATGACCTCGCCGACGGTCAGCAGCGCGCTGCCGAGCGTGCCGCCCGGGTGGAAGACGTGAAAATCCGCCGCCCCGAAGCCGCGCCGTCGGAGCAGCACGACTGCCAGTGCATCGCCGAGCGCCGCCATCATGGTGGTCGAGGTCGTGGGGGCCGAGGTGATACCGCAGGCCTCGTCGACGGCCGGCAGGCGCAGCACGAAGCGGGCGGCCCGGCCGAGGCGCGCGTGTCGGCATTCTGCGTGACCAGCACCAGCGGGATGTCGAACCGCACGCAGTAATTGGTGAGGTCCTCGAGTTCGCGGGTCTCGCCGGATTTCGAGAACATCAGCACCACGTCGCTGGAGGTGATCATCCCCAGATCGCCGTGGCTCGCATCGGCGCCGTGGACGAACTGGGCCGGCGTTCCGGTCGAGGCGAGCGTTGCCGCAACTTTGCGCGCGATATGCGCGCTCTTGCCCACGCCGGTGAGCACGACACGGCCGGCGGCCTGCTGGATCAGTTCGACCGCGGCGGCGAAGCTGCCGTCCAGGGCCGCGGCAAGCGCCTCGAGACCCGCCGCCTCGAGCCGGATGGCGGCGCGGGCCTCATCGAGGACGAGGCTCCGCAGGCTGGCATCGATGACAGGAGACTGGCGCACCGGGCTGGAGTAGCAGCAATCGAGAAGCCCCCGCAAGCGTGCTGGCCGGCGTTGAGTTCCGCGCCGCGACCCGCTAGTCAGGCGCACCTCCCTCGATCCGGGACGCCGCGGCGTGAAGCGCACAACGACAGTCGGCTGGCGAGCCTACGGCGCCCTCGTGCGGGTGCTTTCGGCCGTGCACTACGGGGTGCTGTCGCCGCTCTCGGCCAGCGACGAGGGCGGCTGGCAATGGCTGCGCCGACGGCTGACGGCGGTGCCACCGCCTGCCGCGGCCGGCCGGAGAGTGTGGATTCACGCCGTGTCGGCCGGCGAATCCAAGGTTGCCGAACTGCTGCGCCGACACCTGCTGGCCGAGGCGCCGGAGCTGTCGGTCGTTCTTTCCGCCACGACCTACTCGGGCTTCGCGCGGGTCAGCCGGATCGCCGGCGAGGCGGCGAGCTTCGTCATGCCGCTCGATACCCTAGCCGCGCAGCGCAGCCTGTTCGCGACCCTGCGTCCCGACCTGCTGGTGCTGGTCGAATCCGAGTTCTGGCCGGCGCAGTTCGCGGCCGCCGCCGAGGCCGGCGTGCCGGTGGTGGTGGTCAACGCCACGATGTCGGAACGCTCGTTCGCCCGGCATCGCCGCTTCCCGCTGGTGGCGCGGCGCACGCTGCTGCAGGCCCGGCGGATCCTTGCCCAGGACGAGCCCACGCTGCAGCGCTATCTGGCGCTGGGCGTGCCGGCCGAGCGGCTGGCGATCAGTGGCAACCTGAAGCTCGCGCCCACCGGCGCCGTCACCGCGCCCCGCGTCGATGCCGCGCCCACCGTTGTGTTCGGCAACATCCACGAGGCCGAACTCGCGGCGCTCGCCCCGGCAGTCCAGACGCTGCGCCGGCAGCGACCGGAGGTGCGACTGGTGCTGGTGCCGCGCTATCCGGGCAAGCTGAGTGCGGCGACCCTGACAGCGGCGTTCGGCACCGAACTGGTGCGGGTGACGGATGCCGCCGAGGCCGTGGCGGGGCCACTCGTCTGGGTCGACCGGATGGGTGCCCTGGCGGGCCTGTATGCGACGGCGACGGCCGGAGTCGTCTGCGGCACCTTTGCCCCGATCGGCGGCCACGACCTGGCGGAACCCCTGCACATGGGGGCGGCGAGCCTGTACGGTCCGCACGTCGAGCGCCAGCGGGCCCTCGACGTCGCCCTGCAGGCCATCGGGTGTGCGCGGCAGGTGCGGAATGCCGACGACCTCGTCGCGACGCTCGGCGAGGTGCTGGACCGGCGCGAGGACCGCGAGGCGATGGTGGGTCGCTTCCGCGCGCTCTCCGAGGAGGCCGGCGTCCGGCTGGCCGAGATCGCCGGGGATCTGGTTCGCCTCCTGCCGCCTCAGTAGACCGGGCGGAAGTTCTCGCCCCAGTAGAGGCGATAGCGTCCCAGTTCGCGACCGAACCGCACGATCGGGATCTCCTTGTAGAGCGTGACCGTCTCGAACTGCGCGTCGATGACCTCGCGCTGGCGCTCGTCGTGCAGCACGACGAGGGCGTCCTGCCCGACATGCGCCCTGGTGTCGAACCAGTAGTGGAACTCGCTGCGCGCCGGGTTCACCGCCGCGACGTCCTTGTCGTCGAGAGCAAAGCCGACCGTGCTCGCATACTCCCACTTGGAGGTGGCGATGAAATCGGGCTTGAGATCGTCGATGGCGGCCCGGATCGGCAGCTCGATCTCGTTCCAGCCATAGTAGCGCGTGCGGGTCGGATCGGGACGGTCGAGCAGCAGGATGACCGGGAAGATCGATGAGGAGATCACGTAGAGCACCGAAATCAAGGTGCCGAACAGGGTGTGCCCCCAGAACAGCAGGCGCGAGCGCATCGCCTTGCCGAGGAACGGCAGCAGCAGCACATAGGCGCTGACATTCCACCAGAAGAACAGCTGCTGGGTCAGGGCGACGGTGAGGAAGACCAGGCTCGAGACCCAGAAGAACCAGCTGCCCAGTCCCCACGCGGTGCGCTCGAACGGTGCGGAGGGGCGGCTGAGGACGAACCGGACCAGGCCCCACATCATGAACGGGGAGGTGGTCAGCGCGGTCTGCATCAGGAATTCGACGATGTGGATCCAGGTGAAGGCCCGCAGGAAGCCTGCATCGTGCCGATCCACCAGGTGGAATTCGAACGAGGCGAAGCCGTTCTGGATGTTCCAGATCAGAATCGGCGAGGCCACCGCGATGGCGAGCAGCGCCGCCGCATAGAGGTGGGGATTCGCCAGCAGCCGCCGCAGCCTGGGGCTGGCGACGATGTAGAGGCCGAGCGCCACGCCGTAGAGCAGCGTGTTGTACTTGGCGAGCGCGGCAACGCCCATGAACAGGGCGCCGAGATAGAGGTCGCCGAGCCAGGCCTTCCCCTCCGCCCGCACCGCCATCAGGTAGCGGATGAGGAAATGCGCGGAGACAAGGATGAAGAAGAACAGCAGGTGATCGCTGGTGGCAAAGGTCGAGTAGACCCCGAACACCGGCGCTGCGAGGTAGATGACCAGGGCGCGCCAGAACACTCCCTCCCAGTCCTCGCCGCCGAACTGCCGCGACCAGGAACGGAAGATCAGCACGGTGCCGATGAACGTCGGAACCGCCCACATCCGCATCTGCACGATGCCGCGGCCGAACACGGCATCGGCGATGCCGATCAGCCAGGCATTGAGCGGCGGGTGATCGAAGTAGGAGAGGGCGGGGTGCTGGCCCCACATCCAGTAATAGGCCTCGTCGCTGACGAGGTTGACCGCCACCAGGGAATAGAGCTTGAGCCCGATCAGCAGCAGCGCCACTGCCTTGAGCACGGTATGGCGGGACGGCGATGCGGCGGCGTCGGCAAAGGTCATCGGCGCGAAGCGGTCCGGGTCCGCGGGCAGCTTCGGCCGCGCGCCTAGGCTTCGTCCTCGTCGGGGTTCAGTAGCCGATGCAGGTGGACGACGAAATACCGCATCTCGGCATTGTCCACCGTCTGCTGGGCCCGCTGCTTCCAGACGGCGTGCGCGGCGGCATAGTTCGGATAGACCCCGACGAGGTCCACCGCGTCGAGGTCCTTGAACACCACTTCATCGCCTCGTTCCACCTCGCCGCCGATGACGAGGTGCAGCAGTTGCGGCTTCCTGGGGGAGGTCTTGCTTGGCTTGCTCACGGCTTGTGTCGCTCCAGATCAACTTCCTGCGGCTGCGGGCAGCCATACACCTTGACCAGCGCTGCCTGCAGTGCCGGTTTTAGCGAGGGCTCGCTGACCGCTGCAAGCGCGCCGTGTCGGATTTCCGGCCGGTTGAAGCGCAAGGCACCTATGCACACGTCCTCGAACGCAATTCCGGCCTCGGCGAGGATACAGGCCGCGCCGGCAACATCCCAGTCCTGCGCCCCGCGCCGGGTGACCGCCGCGTCGAGGCGGCCGGTGGCGACCTGCACCAGGCGGTAGGCGAGCGACGGATAGGCCGGACCCCGCACGTAGTCGAGGCCTGCCGCCTGCAATTCCTGATGCACCGCGCCGGGGGCCGGAATCAGCGGCGCTTCCCGTCCCAGCCGGGCCTGCCGGAGCAGCGGGCCGCCGTTGGCCCGAGCGCCGCAGCCAAGGGCGGCGTCATAGAGTTCGTCGCGGGCCGGGGCGTAGACGACGCCGGCGATCGGCACGCCGTCCTCGACCACCGCCAGCGAGATGGTCCAGCTGTCCTCGCCACGGATGAAGCCGCGCGTGCCGTCGATCGGGTCGACGATGAACGCCCGCTGCCGGCTGAGCCGGGAATGGTCGTCCGCGCTTTCCTCGCTGAGCCAGCCATAGCCGGGCCGGGCGGACGTGAGGGTCGCGTGCAGGAAACGGTCGAGCACGATGTCGGCCTCGCTGACCGGCGAGGCGTTTTCCTTGGTCCACGTCTTGAGGTCGCGTCGGAAATAGCCCGCCGCGATGATGCCCGCCGACACCGCCGCGGCGCGCAACAGGTCACGGTCCTCGGCTGGCGTGGTGGAAATCGGGGCGCTCATCGCTGTTCCGGCATCGCGTCGGCTGCCTTCTAGGCGCAACCCGGGGGCGGAACAAGGGCCGCCGACGGGCTTGTGCCAAATGCAGTCCCTCGGGATCGGCGCGGCTTGGTTAAGCATCTGCCGACGAAGTTGCCTAAGGCTGCGTTACACCAGGTCATTTGCCGCTAACCCTTTTCAAAACAACCTAAACTTAACCCCGTTTCTTAAGCGCGGTGGCAACGGGGGGGCGTAGATTGGCCCCATCAAAGAGGGCGGCAAAGCAACAAGCTCTCGAAAGTTGACAGTGAGGCTAGACATGTTTTCTCGCGTTGGGATCGAAGGCTCGTCCGTCGTGCTACTGTTCGGCGACGGGCGCAGCCCGCGCCAGGGCCAGGCCGCCGCTCCCAGGTTCTTCGGTCCGGCCAACGACAACGGGCGCAAGGAGCTGGTGAAGACCGTCACGGTGCGCCGGACGCTCTAAAAGAGCTGCGTTGCCATCAAGATCAAGGTACCGGTGTGCGAATTCGTCGGGGTGGCGGTGTCCACAACGATCAGCGAGGACGGCGTGCTGTCGAGCGCCATCGAACTGGTGCACGGCGATCCCGAACTCAACTACCGGGTCTTCGAGGAGGTCGGCAACGCCAACGTCGTCGCCGAATGGCAGAACTGGGGCAAGAAGCTCCGCCTGCCGCTCTTCATCAAGGCCGGCGACGGCAACCTGCTGCCCTACTCGCAGCAGGTCGACGGTGTAGCGCTCGGCGTCAACAACGGCCGCCGCAAGCTGGTGGCGGAAGCCACGCGGCGCCCGCATTTCCTGCACCGGCGCGAGCCCGGGGGGCAGACCGGCTCGTAAGGCGCCGATGCAACCTTCGGGCGGCAAGGCCCGTTATTCCTTCCAAAGCCCGGCAGCGATCCCATGCACGTTTGAGCTGCCGGCGATCTCGTAGCGACCTCCAAGCACGAGTGGGCCGTCCCGGCAACGGGGCGGCCCGTTTCGTCATCCGCGGAGCATCATGTCCGCCAGCAGCCCGGCGGTGAAGACGAGGCCGGCAATGTGGTTGGACTTGAAGCGCACCAGCGCGTTGTCCGGATCGCGGGGATCGAGGGTCACGACCTGCCAGGCCAGCAGCACACCGGTGGCCGCAAGCCCGATGATGAACACCGCGCCTGCTCCGGCCACCAGGCCCGCCGCGGCCCAGACGGCGATCGTGCCGGCGTAGAACAGCGCGATGATCGCCCGGGCCCGGCTGCCGAACAGCCGCGCCGTGGAGCGGACGCCGATCAGCGCATCGTCCTCGATGTCCTGCAGCGCATAGATGGTGTCATAGCCGATGGTCCACAGGATCGAGCCGGCATAGAGCAGCAGCGGCGCCAGCGACAGGCCGCCGGCCTGCGCGGACCAGCCCAGCAGCGCGCCCCACGAGAAGGCGATGCCGAGGAAGAACTGCGGCCACCAGGTGATCCGCTTCATGAACGGGTAGATGGCGACCGGCAGCAGCGAGGCGATGCCGAGCACGATGGTGAAGCCGTTGAACTGGACCAGCACCAGTAGCCCGACCAGGCCCTGCAGCACCAGAAACGCGGCCGCCTGCCGCCTGCTCACCTGTCCCGACGGGATCGGCCGGGATCGGGTGCGCGCGACCTTCATGTCGATGTCGGTGTCGACGATGTCGTTGAAGGTGCAGCCGGCACCGCGCATGGCGATGGCGCCCACGAGGCAGAGCAGCAGAGCGTACCAGTCCATGCCGGCCCCATGCCCGGCATTGGCGGCCAGCGCCAGCGCGAAGGCGCAGGGCCAGAACAGCAGCCAGAAGCCGATCGGCCGGTCCCAGCGGGCCAGCCGGGCATAGGGCTTCAGCCAGTCCGGCGCGTGACGGTCCACCCAGTTGCCCCGCTGCGCGTCGGCGACGCTTCCTGCTGGTTTGTCGGGGCTTTGCATGGCGGCCGTCCTGTGCGGTAATGGCCCGTCGGCCACTCAGTCACGCGTACCACGATGCCCAGATCACACAAGTCCCTGCCGCGCCTCCGCGTCGAGGTGCCGCTCGCCGCAATGGTGGAGGTCGGACTGGGGCACGAGCAGACCACCTATCTGCTGACGGTGCTGCGCATGAAGGCGGGCGAGGCCGTGGTGCTGTTCAACGGCCGCGATGGCGCCTGGCTCGCCCGCATCGCCGATGCCAACCGCAAGGGCGCCACCCTTGCGATCGAGGTCCAGCTGCAGCATCAGTCGCCGCGATCGAACCTGTGGTTCGGCTTTGCGCCCCTGAAGACCGGCCGGCTCGACTATCTGGTGCAGAAGGCGACGGAAATGGGGGCAGGGGTGATCCAGCCGGTGATCACCCGCTACACCCAGGTGTCCAAGCTGCGCCACGACAAGCTGGTCGCCAATGTCATCGAGGCGGCCGAGCAGTGCGAGGTGCTCAGCGTACCGACCGTTGCACCGGAGATCGGGCTCGCCGATCTGCTCGCCGGCTGGCAGCAGCGCGAGGGGCTGCGGCGGCTGATCTTCTGCGACGAGGCGGCGCCGGTGCACGGCCCGGCGCAACAGCTTGCCGACCTCGACGGGTTGCCGATCGGCATTCTCGTCGGCCCCGAGGGCGGCTTCTCCGACGAGGAACGTGCCGCGCTGCTGGCCTGCAGCTTCGTCGTCCCGATCAGCCTCGGGCCGCGCATCCTGCGCGCCGACACCGCAGCCGTGGCGGCGCTGGCGGTGGTGCAGGCAATCATCGGTGATTGGCGATAAAGGCATTGCTTTCGGGACGCGGCCGGCTATTGTCCGCCGCCAAGCCGGCACAGCCCGGCGACCCCGAGGGAGTGTGCATGTCGGGCGAAGAGAACGCACCGCTGATCGAGTCGCGCAGCGACCTCGTCTACGTCATGGCCGCCGGCGGCAAGCCGCGTTCCGAATGGCGCGTCGGCACCGAGCACGAGAAGCACGTCTATCGCAGGGGCCCCCTCGGGCCGGTGCCGTACGATGGCCCCGACGGCATCCATGCCCTGCTGTCGGGGATTGCGCACCGGACCGGCTGGCATCCGTTCTACGACCACGACAACCCGATCGGCCTGCGCAACCATCACGCCGTGGGCGGCATCTCGCTCGAGCCGGGCGGCCAGTTCGAGCTCTCCGGCTCCCCGCAGCGGACCATCCACGAGGCGGCCGCCGAACTCGATTCCCACCTCGAGGACTGCCACGCCATCGGCAGGCCGCTGAACATCCACTTCCTCGGGCTGGGCGTCACCCCGCTGTGGTCGGTCGACGCCATACCCGTCATGCCCAAGTCCCGCTACGGCATCATGACGCCCTACATGGGCAAGGTCGGTACGCTCGGGACCTCGATGATGTACCGCTCGGCCACGGTGCAGACCAATCTCGACTTCTCCTCCGAAGCCGACATGGTCAAGAAGCTGCGCGTCTCGCTGGCGCTGCAGCCGGTGGCGACCGCGCTGTTCGCCAATTCGCCCTTCGTCGACGGCGCGCCGTCGGGCTATCTCAGCTTCCGCTCGCAGATCTGGCTGGAGACCGACGCGGCGCGCACCGGCATGCTGCCCTTCGTGTTCGAGCCGGGCTTCGATTTCGACCGCTACGCCGAGTATGCGCTCGACGTGCCGATGTATTTCGTGATCCGCAAGGGCGAGTACATCAACGTCGCCGGCGAGAGCTTCCGGGCCTTCCTCGAGGGCCGCCTGCCGCAACTGCCGGGCGTGCGGCCGACCACCAAGGACTGGGAAAACCACCTCTCGACCCTGTTCCCGGAAGTCCGGCTCAAGCAGTTCCTCGAGATGCGCGGCGCCGACATGGGCGACCGCGACCACGTGCTGGCCCTGTCGGCGCTGTGGACCGGCCTGCTCTACGACGAGGCGGCGCTCGCCGGCGCCGCCGACCTCATCGCCGACTGGACCGAGGCCGAGCGCCAGACGCTGCGCCTCGAGGTGCCGCGTACCGCGCTCGCGACGCCGTTCCGCGATGGAACCGTGGCCGATCTCGCCCGGCTGGCGGTCGATCTCGCCCGGGGCGGACTGGAACGCCGCAACCAGGTCCGGAACGGCCGCGACGAAACCGTCTACCTCCAGCCGCTCGATACCACCCTCGATCTGGGCAAGACGCCGGCCGAGCGCTGGCTGGACCTCTACCACGGCGAATGGGGCGGCGACCTGACGCGGATCTTCGAGGCCGCGGAAATCTAGCCTCGACGAGGTCCCCGGCCTACTCCGCCGCGATCGGCTGGTTGTCCTGGTGCTCGAGGTTGCCCATCGAGGCGACGATGTGGCTGGCCAGTGCATCGTAGATGCCGCCATAGGCATGGCTCGCGCGCATCAGCGCGATTTCCGCGTCGCGCAGCCGGGGCAGGTTGCGGTCCTCGGGGATCACCCGCATGCCGGGCTGCAAGGCACTCTCCGGCAGGAACCCGACCGCAAGGTCGGTGAGCACGGCACTGGCGATCGCCATGGCGTTCGACGAGGTGTAGGCGATGCGGTAGTCACGGCCGATGCGGTTGAGCGCTTCGACGGCATTGTCCTTCCAGCAGCAGTGCTGCCCGCCGGCGATCGGCAGCGGCTCGGTGGACAGCGCCTGCCCGCCATGCGAGGCGACCCAGAACATCGGCTCGGTGCGGAAGAGTTCGCCATATTCGTGATTGGTGCCCTGGGTGAATACGATCAGGTCGTACTTGCCGCGCTTCATCCCATCGAGCAGTTCCTCGGACGGCTGGCAGCGCACGTCGACGACGATCTTGGGATGGGTGCGCTGGAAGCTCGACAGGATCACTGGCAAGAGGCGCACCGCATAATCGTCCGGCACGCCGAAGCGGATCGAGCCCTTGAGGTCGCCCTCCGAGAACTGGTCGAGGATCTCGGCATTGATCCGCAGCATCCGCCGGGCCCGCCCGTAGAGCGCCTCGCCGTGATCGGTGAGGGTGACGCTGCGTCCGTCGCGCCTGAGCAGCGCCTGGCCGAGCCGCTCCTCGAGGCGCTTGATCTGCATGGAGACGGCTGACTGTGTCTTGTTCACCCGTCGCGCCGCCTCGGTGAAGCTGCCGCAATCGGCGATGGCGCAGAAGCTCTGCAACTGGTCGAGATCGAGCGGCGCGGTCATCCGGAAACTCCATCACGAATTTTGATGAACTGGATGAAATCTATTTGTTGGACGAATGGAAGGCAAGACCCTACATCGGTCACATCGGTGATCGAGGATCATCCGTCCCGCCCGGTTCCCCCCGCCGGGCCCCGCGAACCACATGGAGAACGACCATGGTCCACTTGCTTTCGAGCGAGCGGCCGACGATGGCTGCCGCACCGCTAACCCTCTGGCGCGCCGTGGCGAACTGGTTCGCCCGCGCCCAGGCCCGGCGTGCCATGCGCGTCGCCTACCAGTCGCTTCTCGAATACGACTCGGCCCGGCTCGACGATCTCGGCATCAATCGCCAGGACCTGTTCGAAGCGCTGGACTCGCCCAGCCAGCGCCCCGCGCTGCGCCTCGCCCAGCGGCGCGCCGAGAGCGCCCGGCTCTGGCTCGATCCCTGAGGCGCACCAGATCGGCCGTCCGTTCGCCCCGACGGACGCGCCCCTCCAATGGCCAGTCCTTGATTGTGCCATCTTCGGGCCGGTTCACCCACCGGCCTTGTTTCCTGATGAACTGCCGGGTCTTCGGACCCGGCTTTTTTCATGGCCCCGGGACCCCAGTGGGGGCGGCCGCAGGCGGGGCCTCAGGGGAGCTGCGTGAAACCGTCGCCGAAGCCGTTGAGCGAGACCGGGATGCCGACGCCCTCCTCGGGCGTGCGGAAGACCACGAACAGCGCGCTCTGGCCGGCCGAGAGCTTGCCGATCAGTTCGTCGTCGAGCACCACTTCGGCCACGCACCCGTTGGGCAGGCAGCGCACGAAGGCCACCCGGCCGATATCCTTGCCGTCGATGTTGAGCCCGAGCCCGTTGGGCAGCAGTACCCCGAGCGGCGCGAGGACGCGCAGCAGGCGGGCCTGCTTGTCGGCGGTCTTGAGCACGATCACCGACAGCCCGACATTGGCCTGGTCCTCGGCAGTGACGTTCTGGATCAGCGCGCACTGCTCGAAACTGGCGCCCGGCGGGGTGTCGCAACTCATCTGCCAGTCGCCGAACTGCGCCTTGACCACACCCTGCGCCAGGACGGCAGGCGAGGCCGTGACGAGGAGGGCGAAGGCGACCAGACTAGCCAGCAAGCGGTTCAACGACAGGTCCTCTCGAAACGGCGATTCAACTGCCCGACGATCCGGTCCTTAGTCGATGAGCGCCGGGGCGCTGTCAACATCGGAGGGCCGGTTGCGCGGCGCCGGATCAACGCAACGAGAAAGCGGCAGGGGTGAGGCAGCAGACGGTGCGGCAAAACGCGCGGCTTGATTTGGGTCAACGACGACCGGGTCAATTGCCTTGCCCGGCCCGATGTGGTTTAGACACATTCCAAGTTTCAGCGCTCCGAGGTTGAGTCGGAGCGGCGTTTTATGCCGCGATATCAGACCTCAACCCCGCCGCAAAAAAACCGGACCAGACGGTATCTCAAGGGGGTTTTAGGTGACCGGCAAGCTTTTCCGATCGATGGGTACCCTCGCGGCCGTCGCGACCGCGTCCCTTCCCGTGGCGGCCGTGGCGCAGGAGCTCGGCCAGCCGCTCCCCGGCGAGATGGGGCTGCAGGGCTCGGCCAGCGTGATCATGGATTCGATCCGCGCATTTCACGATGGTCCACTGCTGATCACCGCGGTCGGCATTGCGCTGCTGGTGCTGGTGCTGCTGCTGGTGGTGATCTTCCGCTTCAACGCCAAGGCCAACCCCACTCCCTCCAAGACCACCCACAACACGCTGATCGAAGTGGTGTGGACGGTGGTGCCGATCCTGATCCTGGTGATCATCGCCATCCCGTCCTTCTCGGTGCTCACCGACCAGCTGACGATCCCCGATGGCCAGCGCAAGTACCTCGGCTCGAACATCTTCTCGTTCGGCGAGGAGGAGATTCCGGCGCCCGGGCTGACGGTCAAGGCAACCGGCCAGCAGTGGTACTGGGACTATGAGTACGAGAACGGCAAGGCGCTCTCGTCCAACATCCTCAGCGACGCCGAAGCCCTGGCAAAGGGGCAGCCCCGGCTGCTCGCCGTGAACTACGAACTCGTCGTGCCGGTCGACACCACGGTGCGCCTGCAGGTGACGGCCGATCCGACCGGGGTGATCCACGCCTTCGCGCTGCCCGCCTTCGGCATCAAGATCGACGCGGTCCCCGGCAAGCTCAACGAGACCTGGTTCAATGCGCGCAAGACCGGCATCTACTACGGCCAGTGCTCGGAACTGTGCGGCAAGGACCATGCCTTCATGCCGATCGCCATCCGCGTGGTGACCCAGCAAGAGTATGCGGCCTGGATGGCGGCCTTCGAGGCCGGCAATATCGACGACGCCAACGCCACCCTTCCTGCCCTGACCTGACACGACAAACGCGCGCAGGACGCAACCCGGCGCCGCGACGACTACGACAAGAGGAACGCTCGAAATGGCCGACACTCACGCACTTGAAGCACACGGGGGGCACGACCACGGCCATGCCGCCGGTTCGCACGGCCACCCCACCGGCTGGCGGCGCTACCTCTATTCGACCAACCACAAGGACATCGGTACGATGTACCTGATCTTCGCGATCGTCGCGGGGGTGGTTGGGGCGCTGCTTTCGGGCGCCATGCGCCTCGAGCTGCAGGAGCCGGGCATCCAGATCTTCCACGGCCTCGCCTCGATGGTCTACGGCACCGGCGGCGACCTTGCCCTCGACCAGGGCAAGCACATGTACAATGTGTTCACCACGGCGCATGCGCTGATCATGATCTTCTTCATGGTCATGCCCGCCATGATCGGCGGCTACGGCAACTGGTTCGTGCCGCTGATGATCGGCGCGCCGGACATGGCCTTCCCGCGCATGAACAACATCTCGTTCTGGCTGCTGCCGCCGGCGCTGCTGCTGCTGGTGCTGTCGATGTTCTTCGAGGGCCCCGCGGGCATGAACGGGGTGGGGGGCGGCTGGACCATCTACCCGCCGCTTGCCGCCAATGCCGGCCAGCCCGGCCCGGCCATGGACTTCGCCATCCTGTCGCTTCATATCGCCGGCGCCAGTTCGATCCTCGGCGCCATCAACTTCATCACCACCATCTTCAACATGCGCGCGCCCGGCATGACGCTGCACAAGATGCCGCTGTTCCCGTGGTCGGTGCTGGTGACCGCCTTCCTGCTGCTGCTCAGCCTGCCCGTACTCGCCGGCGGCATCACCATGCTGCTCACCGACCGCAATTTCGGCACCAATTTCTTCGACCCGGCCGGCGGCGGCGACCCGATCCTGTTCCAGCACCTGTTCTGGTTCTTCGGCCACCCCGAGGTGTACATCCTGATCCTGCCGGGCTTCGGCATCATCAGCCATATCGTCTCGACCTTCTCGCGCAAGCCGGTCTTCGGCTACCTCGCCATGGTCTATGCCATGGTGGCGATCGGCGGCGTCGGCTTCATCGTGTGGGCCCACCACATGTACACGGTCGGCATGAGCCTCGACGTGCAGCGCTACTTCGTTGCGGCGACGATGGTCATCGCGGTGCCCACGGGCGTCAAGATCTTCAGCTGGATCGCCACCATGTGGGGCGGCTCGCTGACCTTCCGGACGCCGATGCTGTGGGCGGTGGGCTTCATCTTCCTGTTCACCGTCGGTGGCGTCACCGGCGTGGTGCTGGCCAATGCCGGAGCCGACCGTGCCCTGCACGACACCTACTACGTCGTCGCGCACTTCCACTACGTGCTGTCGCTCGGCGCCGTGTTCGCCATCTTCGCGGCCTGGTACTACTGGTACCCCAAGATGTTCGGCATGATGTACAACGAGACGCTGGCTAACGCCCACTTCTGGGTCACCTTCGTCGGCGTCAACGTCATCTTCTTCCCTCAGCATTTCCTCGGGCTGAGCGGCATGCCGCGCCGCTACATCGACTACCCCGACGCGTTCGCCTTCTGGAACCGCGTCTCTTCGGTCGGCTACTACATCACGCTGGTCGGTCTGGTGATCTTCCTCTACCTGCTGTGGGAAGCCGCGCGGAAGAAGCGCCCGACCACCGCGAACCCCTGGGGCGAAGGCGCCACGACCCTGGAATGGACGCTGCCCTCGCCGCCGCCGTTCCACCAGTTCGAGACGCTGCCGCGCATCGGCGCCAGCAGCCACCACTGAGCTTCGAGCGCGGGGCCCCTCGGGCCCCGCGCCGCAACCAGCGAGCCGAGATTTGGCCTATATCGAGCACAGCAGCGGAGCAACGGCGAGTGTCGCCGGCGCGCGCGTCGAGGACTACCTCGCGCTGCTGAAGCCGCGCGTCATGTCGCTCGTGGTGTTCACCGCGCTGGTCGGGCTGCTGCTCGCGCCGGGCGGGGTGAACCCGGTGGTCGGCGCCATCGCCATCCTCTGCATCGCGGTGGGGGCGGGGGCCTCGGGCGCCCTGAACATGTGGTACGACAGCGACATCGACGCGGTGATGAGCCGCACGGTGAACCGCCCCATTCCCGCCGGCCGCATCGAACGTGACCACGCGCTGGCGCTCGGGCTGGTGCTCTCGGCCTTCTCGGTCAGCCTGCTCGGGCTTGCCACCAACTGGCTGGCGGCTGGGCTGCTGGCCTTCACCATCTTCTTTTACGCCGTCGTCTACACCATGTGGCTCAAGCGTTCGACGCCGCAGAACATCGTCATCGGCGGCGCCGCCGGAGCCTTTCCGCCGATGGTCGGCTGGGCCGCGGTGACCGGTACGGTGAGCCTCGAGAGCCTGCTGCTCTTCGCCATCATCTTCCTGTGGACCCCGCCGCACTTCTGGGCGCTGGCGCTCTACAAGCAGTCGGACTACGGCGCAGCCGGCATCCCGATGCTGCCCAACGTCGCCGGCAACGACGTGACCAGGCTGCAGATCCTGATCTATGCCGTGGTGCTGGTCGTCGTCAGCCTCGTGCCGAGCGCCATCGGCTTCATGGGTCCGCTCTATGCGGTGACGGCCGCGACGACGGGCGCCGCCTTCCTCGTTCTGGCACTGCGCCTCTACCGCACCCGCGACGACAAGGCGATGCGCAAGGCCGGCCGGGCGCTGTTCGCCTATTCGCTGAGCTACCTGTTCGTGATCTTCTGCGCGCTGCTCGCCGACCGCGCGGTCGGCGTCATGGGGTGGCTGTGATGGCGACGCAGGCCAAGCTCGACCCCGAGGCCGAACTGGCCGCGCGCCGCCGCCGGCGTTCGATCGCGCTGGCGCTGGCGCTGGGCGGGCTGGCGATCATCTTTTACGTGCTGACCATCGTGAAGATGGGCCCGGCGCTGTTCGACCGGGCGCTCTGAGATGACCGATCTCGCGCTCAGCCCCGAACATGGCAACCGCAACAAGCGGCTGGCGCTGATCCTGGCGCTGGTGGTGGCGACGATGATCGGCGCGGCCTATGCAGCCGTGCCGCTCTACGCGCTGTTCTGCAAGCTCACCGGCCTCGACGGCACCACCCAGATCGCCTCCGGCAATCCCAAGGGCGTGATCGACCGCCAGATGACGGTGCGCTTCGACTCCAATGTCGAGGGCGGCCTTGCCTGGACGGTGACGCCGGCCAGGCCGGTGACCGACAGGATCGGCGCCGTGGAGACCGTGACCTACATCGCGCGCAACGACAGCAACCGGGCGATCACCGGCCAGGCGGTGTTCAACGTCACGCCCGAGCAGACCGGCATCTACTTCAACAAGATCGAGTGCTTCTGCTTCACCGAGCAGACGCTGCAGCCGGGCGAAACCGTCGAGATGCCGGTGACCTTCTTCGTCGACCCCGATATCGCCGGGGACCGCAATCTCGAAACCATCCGGGACATCACCCTGTCCTATACATTCTACGCCGTTCAGAGCGAGGGAAGCTGACCATGGCTGCGCACGCCAAGCCCAACCACGACTATCACCTGGTAAACCCCAGCCCCTGGCCCTTCGTCGGCTCGGTTTCGGCCTTCGTCATGGCGGTCGGCGCGGTCCTGTGGTTCCACGAGATGGCGCCGGTCTGGATCCTGCTGATCGGACTCGTCGGCGTGCTCTACACCATGTTCGCCTGGTGGAGCGACGTCGTGCGCGAAGCGCAGGGCGGCGACCATACCCCGGTCGTGCAGATGCACCACCGCTACGGCATGATCCTGTTCATCGCCTCGGAGGTGATGTTCTTCGTCGCCTGGTTCTGGGCCTATTTCGACGGCTTCTTCAACTATGATGCCGTCGAACAGTATGCCCGTCTCGCCGCGACCGGGGCGCATTGGCCGCCGACCGGGGTGGAACTGTTCAACCCGTTCCACCTGCCGCTGTTCAATACCCTGATCCTGCTGACCTCGGGTACCACCGTCACCTGGGCGCACCACGCGCTGCTGCACAATGACAAGAAGGGCCTCGTGTGGGGCCTCGTGATCACCGTGCTACTCGGCATGCTGTTCACCGGCGTGCAGGCGCTCGAGTACTCCGAGGCCGGTTTCCAGTATACGGGCAACCTCTATGGCGCCAGCTTCTTCATGGCCACCGGCTTCCACGGCTTCCACGTGCTGATCGGCACGATCTTCCTGATCGTTACCCTGATCCGCGCCCAGGCCAACCAGCTCACGCCCAAGCACCACCTCGGCTTCGAGTTCGCCGCCTGGTACTGGCACTTTGTCGACGTGGTCTGGCTGTTCCTGTTCGCCACCATCTACGTATGGGGCAGCTGGGGCGTGCAGCTCAGCCACTGACGCCGCAGGCCGACGCCCGCGCAGCAGTTCAAGGGCGTGGCTTCGGCCGCGCCCTTCTTGCTTGGGGCGGCGGGCGCCAACCCGCCTCCTGCGCCCGAATGCCCCGCCTGCGCAAGACACCAACCGTGCTATAACGCCGCCCATGACCGAACCCACCGAACGCCTGCCGTCCCCCTTTGCGACCGGTCTTGCCTGCCGATGCCCGCGCTGCGGAGAGGGTCGGCTCTTCGCGGGCTTCCTGAAGCCGGTGGCGCGCTGCGAGAGCTGCGGCCTCGACCTCGGCTACGCTGCCGAGACCGAAGGGCCGGCCGTGTTCATCATCCTGATCGTCGGCTTCGTCATCGTCGGCGCCGCCGCCGCGGTCGAGGCGATGTTCCACCCCCCGCCGTTCGTCCACCTGCTGCTCTGGCTGCCGGGGACCGTGATCCTGGCGCTGTCGCTGATGCGTCCGCTCAAGGCGACGATGATCGCGCTGCAGTTCCATCACAGGGCCGAGGAAGGCAAGCTCGATGGCTGACGCCGGCGATGCCGGCCGCACCTACGGCTGGCGTTTCTGGGCGTTCACCGTCTTCATGCTGGCGCTGATGGCCCTGTTTGTCGGGCTCGGCGTCTGGCAGGTGCAGCGCCTCACCGAAAAAGAGCGGCTGATCGCCGCCGTCGCCGCCCGCTTCGAGCAGCCGCCGGTCGAGCTGCCCCCGATTGCCGAGTGGTCCGCGACCGACAGCGAGCAGTTCGACTATCGTCCGGTTGCTGTCACCGGAACCTACATGCCCGAGGCGACCGTCCTGGTGTTCACCAGCCTGGGCGAGGCGCGAGGCCCCCATGCCGGGCCCGGCTACTGGGTGATGACGCCGCTGCGGCTGCCTGCCGGCGGCACCGTCTTCATAAACCGCGGCTTCGTGCCCCAGAGCGCGCGCGAGACCTTTGCCGCCGGCGGATCGCCGGAATCGGGCCTGGTGAGCCTTGCCGGCATTGCCCGGCTCGGCGAGGCCATCGGCAGCTTCACCCCGGCTCCGGACCTCGCCATGCGCATCGACTGGGTGCGCAACCCGACGCGGCTGGCGACCGTCGCCGGCCGGCTGGAGGCGCCGGTCGCCCCAGTCTACATCGACCTGCCGGCCGGCCCGCCGGGCGCCCTGCCGCAGGGCGGCGAGACGGTGCTGGACTTTCCCAACAACCACCTGGGCTATGTGGTGACCTGGTGCGGCTTTGCCGCCCTGGTGCCGCCGCTGCTGTGGTTCTGGGTACGGCGCCAGCGTCCAGCACGCCTCCCCCCCGCGGACCGGGGGGCATGAATGTTGCGGTTTGCCGGCGCATTCACTAGGGTGCTGGAAAGCCAACGGCATGCTGGCAGCATGCGCATGAACAGGGCAATCTCCCCTAAATGCAGTTCGTATCGACGCGCGGCGGGGCGGCCGAGCTGGGTTTCTCGGACGCCGTGCTGGCCGGGCTCGCCAGCGATGGCGGCCTCTATGTCCCGAAGAGCTGGCCGCAGCTGACCCCGGCCGAAATCGCCGGCTATGCCAACCGGCCCTATGCCGAGGTGGCCTTCGACGTCATCTCGCGCTTCGTCGACGGGGAAATCCCCGACGCCGAGCTGCGGGCGATCATCGAGGCGGCCTATGCGGGCTTCCGCCATCCCTCCGTTGCGCCGCTGATCGAGCTCGAGCCCGGCCATTTCGTCCTCGAGCTGTTCCATGGCCCGACGCTCGCCTTCAAGGATGTGGCGATGCAGTTCCTCGCCCGGGTGATGGACCATATCCTCGCCCGCCGCGGCAGCCGCGCCACCATCGTCGGCGCCACGTCGGGCGATACCGGTTCGGCCGCCATCGAGGCGTTCCGTGGGCGCGAGGCGACCGACATCTTCATCCTCCACCCCGAGAACCGCACCTCCGAGGTGCAGCGCCGGCAGATGACGACGGTGCTCGATGCCAATGTGCACAACATCGCGCTGCGCGGCACGTTCGACGACTGCCAGGACCTGGTGAAGGCGATGTTCAACCATCGCAGCTTCCGCGACCAGATGCAGCTTTCGGGCGTCAATTCGATCAACTGGGGCCGCATCGTCGCGCAGATCGTCTACTACTTCACCGCCGCCGTCTCGCTCGGTGCCCCGCACCGGGAGATGAGCTTCGTCGTGCCGACCGGGAATTTCGGCGACATCTTCGCCGGCTACTGCGCACGGAAGATGGGGCTGCCGATCCGCACCCTCGCCATCGCCACCAACAGCAATGACATCCTCGCCCGCACGCTCGAGACCGGGCGCTACGAGGTGACCGGGGTCACCCCGACCATCAGCCCCTCGATGGACATCCAGGTGTCGTCGAACTTCGAGCGGCTGCTGTTCGAGGCGGTCGGGCGCAACAGCGCCGCACTGCGCACCATGATGGACGGGCTGCGCCAGTCGCGCGGCTTCGCCGTTCCGGAGCCGGCGCTCGCCGCGATCCGGGCCCAGTTCATCGCCGGCCGCGCCGATGAGGCCACCACGAGCCGGACGATTGCGAGGACCCAGCAGCGCTCGGGCTACCTGCTCGATCCGCACAGCGCCGTCGGCGTCGCGGTGGCCGCTGAGCTGGTGGGCGGGCCGGTGCCGGTGATCACGCTGGCGACCGCCCATCCCGCCAAGTTCCCGGCCGCCGTCGCGGCGGCATCGGGCATTGAACCGGCTTTGCCGCTGTGGTTGGCTGACCTCTACAACAGGTCGGAGCGCCTCGCGGTGCTGAACAACGACCAGGGTGAGGTCGAGGACTTCATCCGCGCCCGTTCGCGGGTCCTGGAGGAACGCAAGTGACGGTTCGGAGTACGACGCTTTCCAACGGCCTGACCGTTCTCACCGACGACATGCCGCATCTGGAGAGCGCCTCGCTCGGGATCTGGGTCAAGGCCGGCTCCCGCAGCGAGACCGCGGCCGAGCACGGCATCTCGCACATGCTCGAGCACATGGCCTTCAAGGGCACGCAGACCCGTGATGCCATGCAGATCGCCTCCACCATCGAGAATGTCGGTGGCGACCTGAACGCGGCGACCTCGGTCGAGCACACCGGCTACTTCGCCCGCGTGCTCAAGGAGGACGTGGCGCTGGCCGGCGAACTGCTCTCCGACATCCTGCAGAACTCGCTGTTCGAAAGGGACGAGCTGGAGCGCGAGCAGCACGTGATCGTCCAGGAGATCGGCGCGGCGCGCGACAACCCCGACGACCACGTCTTCGACCTGTTCCAGCAGGCGGCCTATCCCGAGCAGGCCATCGGCCGCACCATCCTCGGTACGGTCGATTCCGTCAGGAGCTTCGGGCCGGACTCGATCCGCGCCTACATGCAGCGCAACTATGTCGGCGACCAGATGGTGCTGTGCGCCGCCGGCAATGTCGACCATGACGCGCTGGTCGACATCGCCAACGACCGTTTCCGCGACCTGACGCCCGGCGGCGCGCCCGCACCGGCGCGGGCCGCCTATGTCGGCGGCGAGCAGCGGCTGGTCTCGGACCACGAGCAGGCCCATATCGTGCTCGGCATGGAGGGCAGGGCCTACAACTCCGATGGCTTCTACGCCGTGCAGATCCTCGCCTCGATCCTCGGTGGCGGCATGAGCTCGCGGCTGTTCCAGGAGGTGCGCGAGAAGCGCGGCCTCTGCTACTCGGTCTATGCCTTCCACTGGGCCTTCGCCGATTCGGGCATCTTCGGGGTCGCCGCCTCGACCGGGGAGAACGAGGTGAGCGAACTGCTGCCGGTGGTGCTCGACGAGCTGCGCCGGGCCGCCGAGACGATTTCGGACGATGAAGTGATACGGGTCCGCAACCAGATCCGGGCCGGCCTGCTGATGTCGCTCGAGAGCCCGTCCTCGCGTGCCGGCCAGCTGGCACGCCAGCAGGTGCTGTGGGGGCGGCCGATCCCGCTGCAGGAGACGGTGGAGCGGATCAACCGGATCACCGCCGACCGGGTCAAGACCATCGCCCGGCAGATCTTCGATGCCGGAAAGGTATCGCTCGCCGGCATCGGCCCGGTCGACAACCTGCCGGACTATCGTGACATCGCCACCCGGCTGAAGAACTGACGTGCTGGCGCTGTCGGCCAGCGGCGGACGTGCCCGATGATGCTCGGCTGGTTCGGGCGGGACGATCTGCCGGTGCTGCGCGGGCCGCGCGTCACCCTCAGGGCGCCGCGTCCCGCCGACTTCACCGCCTGGCGCGACCTGAGGCGCCTCAGCCGCGACTTCCTCAGGCCGTTCGAGCCGCGCTGGAACGAGTTCGATCTGACCCGGCGCGTCTACCTGACGCGGCTGCGCCGGGCGAAGCGCGAGGCGCACGAGGGCACCGACTACACCTTCTTCGTGTTCACCGGCCGCGAACAGGCGCTCGAACTGGTGGGGGGAATCACCCTCTCCAACGTGCGGCGCCGCGCCGCGCAGTTCGTCAGCCTGGGCTACTGGATGGGCCAGCCCTTTGCCGGCCAGGGCCTGATGACCGAGGCGGTAGGCCTGGTCGTTCCCCATTGCTTCGAGACGCTCGGGCTGCACCGCATCCACGCCGCGTTCCTCCCCGACAACGTGGCCAGCCGCCGCGTCCTCGAAAAGAACGGGTTCAAGCAAGAGGGGTTCGCCGAGCACTATCTCCAGATCGACGGCAAGTGGGCCGACCATGTGCTCTTCGGCCTGACCCGCGAACGCTACGATGCCGCCCACAGGCAAGCCGGTCGGTAACGCTTGTGGGCCGGGGGAAACACCGATACCTAGGTTCGCAAACGATGACCGCGGCGAGGCCAGTTTTCAGTTAATGCGCCACATCCTACTGATCGCGATGTGTCTTGCGTTTGCGCTGGTCGGGAGGCTTCCGGTCAACGCCTTCGACGTCATCACTGCGCCCGAGACTGTCAACGCCGTCAACCTGACCGGTGTCATCGACATCGTGCAGGGCGAAGCCGGCAAGGTGCAGCTCTCCACCGCCGCCGGCGAGGACGGCATCATCCGCCGCGTCGAGGTGCTGGCCTCGGTGGGCGGCACCAATCCCAACTGGGCGCTCTTCGCGCTGCGCAACGATTCCGACGTGCAGCTCGAGCGGCTGCTGGTCGCGCCCTATTTCCGCCTCCCCGGCTCGGGGGTGTTCCGGCCCGACCTCGGCGCCGAGCGCATCAAGGTGCTGACCCCGAGCGCCGGCCTCAGGCCGGTGCGCCTCACCGACCGCGAGGCGGACGTGTTCGAGGTGGTGCTCGATCCGGGCGCGACGGTGACCTTCGTTGCCGAACTGGCGAACGGCGCGCTGCCCGAACTCTACCTGTGGAAGGCCGACGCCTACCGCGACTACGTCAACTCCTTCACCCTGTTCCGCGGCACCGTGCTCGGCGTCTCGGCGCTGGCGGCGGTGTTCCTGACCATCATGTTCGTGGTCAAGGGCCGCGGCATCTTCCCGGCCACGGCAGCGTTCTCGTGGGCGGTGCTGATCTACCTGCTCGTCGATTTCGGCGTGCTGGGGCCGCTATTGGGGATCTCGAACGGCGCCGTGCAGCCGTTCCGCGCCGCCGCCGAGGCGGGCATCTCGACGACGCTGTTCGGGTTCCTGTTCATCTATCTCAACCTGCATCGCTGGCACCTGCGCTTCATCCACCTGGCGCTGGCGCTGGTGGTGGTATTCCTTGCGCTGTTCGGCTTCGCCTTCTTCCAACCCGCGATCGCGGCGACCGTGGCGCGGCTGGTGCTGGCGCTGCTCGGGCTCACCGGCTTCTTCCTCATCCTGCTGCTGGCGCTGCGTGGCTACGACCGCGCCGTGCTGCTGGTGCCGACCTGGATCATCTACATCGCCTGGCTGTTCTATGCCTGGCTGGTGGTGACCGGGCAGGTGTCGAACGACGTGGCGCAGCCGGCCGTGGCCGGCGGGCTGGTGCTGATCGTCATGCTGCTTGGCTTTACCTCGGTGCAGCACGCCTTTTCCGAAGGGCAGGTGTCGATCGGCACGCTCAGCGAGGTGGAGCGGCGGGCGCTGGCGCTGACCGGCTCGGGCGACTTCGTCTACGACTGGAACATCGAGCGCGACCGCGTCGCGGTCTCGGACGAACTGGGCACCCGCCTCGGCGAGCGGCGCGGCGCGCTACGCGGCTCGATCAAGCGCTGGCTCGACCGCGTCCATCCCGAGGACCGCGACCGCTTCCGCACCGCCTTCGACACGCTGGTGGAACTGCGGCGCGGCAAGGTCTCAGCCGATATCAGGCTCAGCGCCCATGACGGCAGCTTCCGCACCTTCCGCATGCGCGTCAAGCCGGTGCTGGGCGGCGACGGGCAGGTCACCCGCATCGTCGGCACGCTGCAGGACGTCAACGAGGACCGCGCCAGCCGCGAGCGGCTGCTGCACGATGCGGTGCACGACAGCCTCACGGGCCTGCCCAACAAGCAGCTGTTCCTCGACCGGCTGGAGCGTGCCCTGGTGCGCGCCCGCCAGCCCAACGGCACCAAGCCGGCGGTGTTCCTGATCGATATCGACCGCTTTACCGAACTCGACGAGCGCGTCGGCCATTCGGCCGCCGATTCGGTGCTGCTGGCGATTTCCCGCCGCATCGCCCGCACCATGCGGCCGCTCGATACCGTGGCGCGGCTCGGCGGCGACCAGTTCGCGGTGATCCTCGCCTCCGAGCAGGCCGCCGGCAAGATCGCCGAGACCGCCGAGCAGATTCGCAAGGCGCTGAAATCGCCGTTCAACTTCGGCGAGCGCGACCTCAGCCTCACCGCCTCGATCGGCGTCACCATCTATGACGGCAACCCGGTCTCGGCGCCCGATGTGCTGCGCGACGCCGAACTCGCCATGTATTACGCCAAGCGCCTCGGCGGCGACCGCATCGAGGCCTTCCGCGCCTCGGCCCGCTCCATCGCCGCCTATTCCAAGGCCGGCGAGGAGGATCTCGACCGCGGCCTCAGGCACGGCGAACTGGGCGTCCTGTTCCAGCCGATCATGGACATCCACTCCGGCACCATTGCCGGCTGCGAGGCGCTGATGCGCTGGAACCATCCGCAGCGTGGCGTGGTCATGCCGGAGGAGTTCGTGCCGCTCGCCGAACGCACCGGGCTGATCGACCGGCTCGGCCGCGTTGCCTTCGAGCAGGCGGCGGGGCAGGCGCGCGACTGGGCCAGCCAGTTGCCGCTGCCCGAGGATTTCTTCGTCTCGGTCAACCTCTCGCCCAGCCAGCTCGCCACCGAGTCGCTGCTCAACGACATGCGCGCGCTGGTCTCCGACCACCGCCAGATCGCCCGGCATCTGAAGCTCGAGATCACCGAGAGCCAGGTGATGAGCAATCCCGAGCACTCGGCCTATATCCTGAGCGCGCTGCGCGCCCTGGGGCTGCGGCTGGCGCTCGACGATTTCGGCACCGGGCACTCCTCGCTGAGCTACCTGCACCGCTTCCCGTTCGACACCATCAAGATCCCCGCCGCCTTCGTGCAGCTGAGCGAGGACAGCGGCCTGCAGCACACCCAGGTGCCGATCATCCGCGCCATCGTGACGCTCGCCACCGAGCTCGACCTGACGGTGATCGCCGAGGGCGTCGAGACCATCGAGGAAGTGGAACGCCTGCAGCAGCTCAACTGCCAATACGCCCAGGGCTTCGCCTTCGGCGCGGCAATGACCGGGCAGGAGCTGGGGAAACGGCTCGCGACGCAGCTGGGGGGACGGTAGGGGGCGGGAGGGGCGCAGTGTGCCTCCACTGCCCAGAGGCCGAAACCAGCAAGCCCACCTAAGGATGCAGTATGCTGATAGCCTCTGCGGTGCGCGATAACCGCCGCACCGTGCCCTCTTCTCGCCGTCGCTGCCTCAGGATACGCTCAGCGCTATGGACACTTCGTCGCTGCCACGTAACTCACCTCAGGAATTCCTCGGCGTCGGGTTCTATTCCGTGGGTGATGCTGCTCGCCTATTGCGCATGCCCGCACTCAGCATCCGGCGCTGGCTCACTGGCTACCGGTTCATGCGAAAGGGCGAACTGCACGAAGTGCCTCCCTTGTGGGTGCCTGACCTCCCAAAGGTCGACAACACCATCGAGCTGTCGTTCCGTGATCTGATCGAACTCCGCTTCGTTCACCAGTTCACCCGCGCCGGTGTCGGCTTGAAGGCCATACGCAACTGCCTCGACTATGCCCGCACGATCGTCGAGAGCGATCGGCCGTTCCTTTCAAGCCGGTTTCGGACAGACGGGCGGACGATCTTCATCGAGAGCGCGGCGAAGGCTAGTGACGATGATGCCGTGCTGCTCGACCTCAAGCGGCACCAATACGCGATCAAGCGCGTGATCGAGCAGAGTTTCCAGGACCTCGATATCGAGGCGGACGAGGTTGCAAGGTGGCGCCCCTACAGGGGTAAGGACACGATCGTACTCGATCCTGAGCGATCCTTTGGGCAACCGATCGCAACCGACTCCGGCGTGCCCACCACAGCGCTTGCTGAGGCCGTTGTGGCGGAAGGCTCGGCCGAGCGTGTCGCCGCTCTATATGAAGTAACGATCGAGGTCGTACGCGACGCGGTCAGGTTCGAGAGTGAGTTGCGCGTGACGTGAAGGTGCTGATCGACGAGAACTTGCCGCCCGCAATGGCGAAGGCTCTCGCCGCTCTGTTCATTGGGCAGCACGAGGTCGTCCACCTCCGCCAACGCTTCGGCAAGGGAGTCAAAGACTTGGAGTGGATTTCCGAGCTTAGCCGTGAGGGGAGATGGGTTGTTATCTCCGGCGACCGGCGCATCACTCGTGTCAAGGCCGAGCTGCGGGCGTTCCAGAGCAGTCGGCTGATCGGTTTCTTTCTGTCGAAGGGCCTGTACAAGGCCAAGCTGACAAAGCAGGTCGAGCGAGTGCTTGCGCTATGGGAAGTCATTGAGCAGCAGGCCGCGGTTATGGAGGGCGGCGCCATGTTTGAGCTGCCAATGACCACCACGAGGTTGCGGCAGATAAAGAACTAGATCCGCACCCGCGAGGCCACCAGGTCGATACCTCACTTCATCGGAAGCTCTTGGTCCGCGTTAGTCCCAGTCGCCATCCGCCGGCAGAAGCGCCGAGCCCCCGCCGCCCACACCTACCCCCTCAGTATCTTCTCCATCGCCTTGCCCTTCGCCAGCTCGTCGATGAGCTTGTCCAGATATCGGATTTCGCGCATCATAGGCTCCTCTATGTCCTCGACACGAACGCCGCAGACGCTGCCGGTGATCAGGGCGCGGGCCGGGTTGAGGGCCGGGGCGGTGGTGAAGAAGGCGGCGAGATCGGTCTTTGCCTCGAGTTCGTGCTCGAGGCTCGCCTGGCTGTGGCCGGTCAGCCAGCGGAGGACTTCGTCGACCTCGGCCCTGCTGCGTCCCTTGTTCTCGGCCTTGGCGACATAGAGCGGATAGACGCTGGCCAGACTCATGGCGTAGACGCGTTGCCAGCGGCGTTCGGCGGCGGCGGTTCCGACCTCACCCATGCCCTGCCGTCGCGCTCAGCGTGGCACGCGTGATGCCGAGGCTGCCCAGCGCCGCATCATAGCGGGCTTCGATGGGGAGGCCGAACAGCAGGTCGCGCGAGAACGGCACGGTGAGCCAGCCATTGCCCTGGATCTCCTGCTCGAGCTGTCCCGGGCTCCAGCCGCAATAGCCCAGCGCGAACAGCGCCTCGGCGGGCGAGGCGTCGAAGGCCATCGACTTGAGGATGTCGAGCGTGGCGGTGAGGCAGATCTCGTCGGTGACGACGTAGGAATTGCCCGCCTTGAAATAGTCCGAGGAGTGCAGCACGAAGCCGCGGCTCTTCTGCACCGGCCCGCCCCGCAGCACCTGGCGGTTCCTGATCGTGTCGGGCAGGCGGATCAGTTCGTCCTTGTCGCCCAGCTTGAGCTCCTCGAGGATATCGGCAAAGCGCATGTCATCGACGCTCTGGTTGACCACGAGGCCCATCGCGCCCTCCTCGCCATGGCCGACGAGATAGACCACGGCCTCGCGAAACCGGTCGTCGCCCATCTCGGGCATGGCGACGAGGAATTGGCCCCTGAGGGAATCCATCGGCTGGCTCCTGTCGAGTCCCCGCCTCTCGCGGCGGTGCTGTGGTGCATAATCTAGTCCGTCCCGGTCCGGCTTGCCAGCGGCGCATCACGAAGGCCTGAACGGCTTTCCAATCGCGCGGGGCTCGGATACTCGGGGGACATGCGTATGCCCCTGTTCCTGCTCGCCCTCTCCTGCCTGCCGGCCCACGCCGGCGAGACCCCGTGGCAGGAAGTCGCCCCCGACGTGCGGGTGCGGATGATCTCGTCCGACGTGCTGCGCCCGGGCGGCACCACCATGATCGGGCTCGAGATTGACATGCCGCCGGGCACCAAGACCTACTGGCGCGTGCCGGGCGAAACCGGCATTCCGACCACGATCGATCTGGCCGGCTCGACCGGCATCACAGGGCACGAGAGCCTCTGGCCCTTCCCGCAGATCGACACGGCCGAGGGCTTCGTGGATTTCGTCTATTTCGGACCCACGGTGCTGCCGGTGGAACTGCACCTCCCGGGCGATGCGGCGATGCTCGAGGCCGCGGTGACCATGGGCGTATGCTCCGACATCTGCGTCCCCGTCTCGGCCCATTTCAGCCTGCCGCTGTCGTTCGCGCGGCCCGATCGTGGACAGAGCCTCAGGATCGCGCAGGCCGTGGCGCTGACGCCGATGGACTGGACCGACCCGCGCCAGCCGGTGGGCTGGGTGGGCTACGACGCCGCCGCCGATGCGCTGGCGGTACGGCTGGGGGATGACCGGATCGATCCGCTCTCGCTCATCGCCGACGCCGGACCCGATGGCCAGCTCTTCGGTGCGCCGCAAAAAAGCCCGGATGGCTCCCTAGTGCTGCTGCCGCTGCTCGGGGGAGCGGCAGAGGGGGATGTTGCGGGACGCCCCGTGCAACTCACCTTCATGACCGAGATGGGGCCGTTTTCGCTGTCCCGCATCATTGCGTCTGCCGGGTCGACGGCGGCTGGCGACTGATCTATGGTCCGGCGCTCCCCGGGCGGGAACAGCGCGAAACAGGCAGGGCAGACCACTTCCATGATCAAAGCCGGTGACAGGATCCCTTCGGTCCCGACCAAGCTGGTCGACCAGAACGGCATCAGCGACACGACCTCGGACGCCGTGCTCGGCACCGGGCGCGTGGTGTTTTTCGGCGTGCCCGGCGCCTTCACCCCGACCTGCGACACCAGCCACCTGCCGGGCTTCGTCGCCAATGTGAAGAAGTTCAGGGACCTCGCGGTCGATCGCATCGTCTGCGGCACCGTCAACGATCACCACGTGGTCAGGGCCTGGGCCGAGCGTTCGGATGCGCTGGGCAAGATCGACTTTCTCGCCGATGGCGATGCGCTGCTCGCCGGGGCCATCGGGATTTCCAAGCATATCCCCAACATGGGAAAGCGCTTTGCCCGGTTTGCCATGGTCGTCGAAGACGGTATGGTCAAGGATGTGTTCGTGCAGGACGTGGCGGGGGTGACGGTCAGCGGCGCTCCGGCGGTGCTGATGACCTTGCAGGCGCGTGAACCGGTGGGTGCGTAGCGATGGCGCGGCGAATCGAGACGAGTGTGGGAATCGGCCTCAGGCTTTTCGCCGCGGGCGGGATCGCGATGGCGCTTGCCGGGTGCTCGATGGGCAACATGTTTGCCGCGGCGCCCCAGAGCGGCACCTCGCTGCAGAACGCCAGCCCCACCAAGGCGGAACTGACCACGGCGGCCACCGGCGCGCTGCCGGCGATTGCCACCGAATGTCCGCCGATCAAGGTGCGGACGGGCGGCGAGGCGCTGTTCTACTACGGCAAGGGCAAGGTCGGGAACCCGCGCGACCTCAACTACCAGGCCGTGATCGACAAGCAGTCGCGCAACTGCGTGGTCTCCAACGGCCTGATCACGGTCAAGATGGGTGTCGTCGGCCGCCTGCTGCTCGGGCCCTCCGGTAACCAGACTGACGTCACCATCCCGATCCGCTTCGCGGTCGAGCGCGACAATGTCGCGATGTTCTCTGAAAAATATGATATCCCGATTGTCGTGACGCCGCCGGCGCAGTCGAGCGAGTTCGTCAAGGTGGTGGAGAACGTCGCCATTCCCTACACCGGCGGCGAGCAGATCATCATCTGGGTCGGCTTCGACAGCTGAGGACGAAATGCGCTCCGGGGCGCCTCGGCGGGAGATTGACTTCCGTCTGCAAACCCGGCTTAGCTTCCGGCCGACTGCGGGAGAGTCCGGACCTTTCTCGGAAGGGCCGGCGCCGAAGGAGCAACCGCCCCGGAAACTCTCAGGCCAACGGACCGCAGTCTGACTGAACTCTGGAAAGCAGGCCCGCAGCCCAGCCTCGTGGCGACGTTGCGGAAAGCGCCTCACCGAAGGAGCAACTCGCCCATAGGCGGCGAGGAAATCTCTCAGGTTAGCGGACAGAGGGGGCACGGACGCGCGGGGCTTGCGCCGCGCGTTGCTGTGCAATCAACCCCGGGGTGTCCCATGGCCGAAGCGCCAGACGCAGACCTGAAGACCGTCGTTCTCAACGATCGCCATATCGTCGCGGGCGGTCGCATGGTGCCGTTCTCCGGCTATTCGCTGCCGGTGCAGTATCCCACCGGCATCATCGCCGAGCACAAGTGGACGCGCGAGCATGCCGGCCTGTTCGACGTCTCGCACATGGGCCCGAGCTTCCTGGTGCTCGACCGCAAGTCCGGCGACGGCGAGGCCGACCACGTGGCGATCGCCGCGGTGGTGGAGCCGCTGTGCTGCGGCGACATCCGGGGGCTCAAGCCGGGGCAGGTGCGCTACACGCTGCTGCTCAACGAGGCCGGCGGCACCCATGACGACCTGATGATCGCCCGGCCGGCGGCCGAAGGCTGGGGCGGGGCGCTCTATATCGTGGTCAATGCCGGCACCAAGGAGGCCGATTTCCAGCGCATCGCGGCAGCCGCCGCCGGCAAGGCGACGCTCAACCGCTCCGACCATTGCGCGCTGCTGGCCCTGCAGGGCCCCGAGGCGGTGGACGTGATGCGCACGCTGGTGCCCGGCGCCGCCGAGCTGGGCTTCATGCACTATGGCTCGTTCGGCTGGCGCGAGACCCACCTGGTAATCTCGCGCTCGGGCTACACCGGCGAAGACGGCTTCGAGATCCTCGTCGATCCCGAACATGCCGCCGCGCTCTGGGACCTGCTGCTCGCCGACCCGCGCGTCAAGCCGATCGGGCTCGGCGCCCGCGACAGCCTGAGGCTCGAGGCCGGCCTGCCGCTTTATGGGCACGATCTCGACGAGACCATCTCGCCGGTCGAGGCGGGGCTCAATTTCGCCATCTCGCGCCGGCGCCGCGAGATGGCCGACTTCCCCGGCGCCACCCGCATCCTCGCCGAACTGGGCGGGGTACTCGGTCGTGTCCGCGTTGGCCTCGAGGTCGAGGGGGCCCCGGCCCGCGAGGGCGCCGAGATCGTCGATGCTGCCGGTACCACCATCGGCCACGTCACCTCGGGCGGCTTCGCTCCCTCGCTCGGTCGCGCCATCGCCATCGGTTTCGTGCCGCCCGAGAGCGCCGCGCCGGGCACCCGCCTCAACGTGCTGGTGCGCGGTCGCAGCCAGCCGGCAATTGTCGTTCCCACCCCCTTCGTTCCCCATCGCTACGTCCGGAAGGCCAGCACATGAGCGTCAGGTTCACCAAGGATCACGAGTACATCACCGCCGACGGCACCGTCGGGATCACCCCTTATGCGCAGGAGCAACTGGGCGACATCGTCTTCGTCGAGTTGCCCAGGCCCGGCCAGAGGCTCAAGCAGGGCGACGAGGCGGCAGTGGTCGAGTCGGTCAAGGCCGCCTCCGAGATCTATGCGCCGGTGTCCGGTACCGTGACCGCGGTCAACGACGCACTGACGGGCGATCCCGGACTGATCAACGCGGCGCCGGAAACCGATGGTTGGATCTACAGGCTCGCGATCGACAATCCTGCCGAACTCGACGGGCTGATGGATGCGGCGGCCTATGCCAAGCTGACCACCTGACGATTGATGCACACCCCCCTCCCAACCTCCCCCAGGGGGGGGGCCGGCCGTGACCTGGCGCGATGTGCGGGGGGCCCACCTCCCTGGGGAGGCCAGGCCAACGCCCAGCAGACGGACATGCATTCGACATGAGATACCTCCCCCATTCCGACCACGAGCGGGCCGACATGCTCTCGGTGATCGGCGTCAAGACCACCGCGGACCTGTTTGCGCGGGTACCGAAATCAGCGCTGCTGACCGAGTCGGTCGACCTGCCGGGCCATTCGCCCGAGTTTCTCGTCGAGGCGCACATGCAGGCGCTGGCCGGGCGCAACCACGCGGCGGGCGACGGGCCGTTCTTCATCGGCGCCGGGGCCTACCGGCATCACGTGCCGGCCAGCGTCGACCACCTGATCCAGCGCTCGGAATGGCTGACCGCCTATACGCCGTACCAGCCGGAGGTCTCGCAGGGGACGCTCCAGATGCTGTTCGAGTTCCAGACCCAGGTGGCGAGCCTCACCGGCATGGATGTCGCCAACGCCTCGATGTACGACGGCTCGACCGCAACGGCCGAGGCGGTGCTGATGGCGCGCCGGCTGACGCGTCGCAACCGCATCGTGCTGTCGGGTGGACTGCACCCGCATTATCGCGACGTGGTCAGGACCTATGTCGGCGACGGCCCGGATCTGGTCTGCCTCAAGGCCTCGCCGGAGGGGCAGGGCGACATCCTCAACCGCATCGATGCCGAGACGGCGGCGATCGTGGTTCAGACCCCGGATTTCTATGGGCACCTGCGGAACCTCAGGGCAGCCGCCGATGCAGCGCATGCTGCCGGCGCGCTGCTGATCGTGGTGGTGACCGAGGTGGTCTCGCTCGGGCTGATCGAGGCGCCCGGCGCGCTCGGCGCCGACATCGTCGTCTGCGAAGGGCAGTCGCTCGGCAATGCGCTGAACTATGGCGGCCCCTATGTCGGGCTGATGGCGACGCGCAAGGAGTTCATCCGGCAGATGCCGGGGCGGCTCTGCGGCGAGACCGTCGATGCCGACGGCCAGCGCGGCTTCGTGCTGACGCTCTCGACCCGCGAGCAGCACATCAGGCGCGAGAAGGCGACCTCCAATATCTGCACCAATGCCGGGCTGTGCGCGCTCGCCTTCTCGATTCACCTGTCGCTCCTCGGCGAGGCGGGGCTCAGGAAGCTGGCGCGGCTCAACCACGCCAATGCCGTCGGCCTGGCGCAGGCCCTGTCCGGCGTTCCCGGCATCAGGCTGCTCAACCGGAGCTTCTTCAACGAGATGACCATCGATGTCGGCCAGCCGGCGGCGCCTGTCATCGAGCGGCTGGCCGCACGCGGCATTCTCGCCGGCGTGCCGGTGAGCCGACTGGAACCCGGCGATGGACACGTCGGCAGCCTGATCGTGCTGGCCGCCACCGAACTGACCACGAAGGCCGACATCGCGGCCCTGACCGAAGCCCTCGAGGAGGCGCTGCAATGAGCATGAACACGCAAGGGCGCCCCACCGGGACCGGAACGACCGGATTTGCCGCCGCGGGATCATCGCTGCTGCCATCCGAGCCGCTGCTGTTCGAGATCGGCGATACCGAGCATTCCGGCGTCGACCTGCCGGATGTCGAGATCGGCGGCGACTACCTCGCCGGCTGCGAGCGGCAGAGCCCGATCGACCTGGCCGGGCTGACCGAGCCGGAGGCGCTCAGGCACTATGTGCGTCTCAGCCGGCTGAACTACTCGATCGATTCCGGCATGTATCCGCTCGGCTCGTGCACGATGAAGCACAACCCGCGCCTGAACGAGAAGACGGCGCGGCTGCCCGGCTTTGCCGACATCCATCCCCTGGCGCCGGTCTCGACCGTGCAGGGCGCGCTGGCGCTGATGGACGAACTCGCGCACTGGCTGATGACGCTCACCAATACCGCCGCCGTGGCCCTGACCCCCAAGGCCGGCGCGCATGGCGAGATGTGCGGCATGATGGCGATCCGCGCCGCGCAGGACGCCGCGGGAGAGGGGCACCGGAAGGTCGTGCTGGTGCCCGAGAGCGCACACGGCACCAATCCGGCGACGGCCGCCGCGCTCGGCTACGCAGTCCGCTCCATCCCGGCCCGCGACGACGGCACGGTGGACGTCGAGGCGGTGAAGGCGGCGCTCGGCCCCGATGTCGCGGCGATCATGCTGACCAACCCCAATACCTGCGGGCTGTTCGAGCCGGAGGTGATCGAGATCGCCGCAGCCGTACACGCGGCGGGGGCGTTCTTCTACTGCGACGGGGCGAACTTCAACGCCATCATGGGCGTGGTGCGGCCGGGCGACCTCGGTATCGATGCCATGCACATCAACCTGCACAAGACTTTCTCGACCCCGCATGGCGGTGGCGGGCCGGGGGCGGGCCCGGTGGTGCTCAGCGCAGCGCTGGCCCCGTTCGCGCCGGTGCCGTTCGTCAGGAAGGGCGAACTCGTCGAGCATGCAGAGGGAACGCACCTGGGCCGCATCACCGCGTTTCACGGCCAGATGGGGATGTATGTGCGGGCGCTCACCTACATGATGAGCCATGGCGGCGACGGCCTGGCGCAGGCCGCCAAGGACGCGGTGCTCAACGCCAACTACGTGAGGGCCCGGCTAGGCCAGGTCTTCTCGGTGCCGTTCCCGGGCCAGCCGGTGATGCACGAGGCGCTGTTCGACGACAGTTTCCTCGCCGGCACGGGCGTCTCCACGCTCGATTTCGCCAAGGCGATGATCGACGAGGGCTTCCACCCGATGACCATGTATTTCCCGCTGGTGGTGCATGGCGCCATGCTGATCGAGCCGACCGAGAGCGAGAGCAAGCAGACCCTCGACACCTTCTGCGACACCATGCTGGGGCTGGCGCACGACGCCAAGGCCGGCAATGCCGCCCGCTTCACAGCGGCACCGACCCGGGCCCCGCGGCGGCGGCTGGACGAAACGCGTGCGGCGCGATCGCCGGTGCTGAAGTGGGAGCGGCCAGCGGAACTGCCGCAGGCGGCGGAGTAGGGCGCCGGGGCCATCCCTGCGCAAGAGAGAAGCGGGCTGGGGCAGATCGCCCGAGGTGCCGGAGCCTGCCGCACACCCCCTCCGAGCTATGCTAGGTCGCTTTGCGCCCAAGCCTCGCTTGCCTCCCCCGTCCAGGGGGAGGTTGCGAGGGGTGGTGGGCGGTGGAGCGCGACCTTCTGGGCCCAAAGAAAAGGCCCGCTTGTGCGGGCCTTGACGGTACCTGGCGCTGGCGGCAGACGCTCAGTTCAGCCGGGCCGCCACGTCCTTGATCGACTGCTCGATCAGCGCGCCGCTCTTTTCGGCCATCTGCCTGGTGAGCAGCACGCGGGCCGCCTCGACTGCCAGATCGGCCGAGCGGGCGCGGACCTCGGCGACGGCCTGGGCTTCCGCTTGGGCGATCTTTTCGGCGACCGCCTTCTCGCGCCGGGCCACCATGGCCTCGAGCGCCGCCTTGGCCTCGGCGGTGAGGCGGAACGCATCTTCACGGGCCGCGGTGACGATATCCTCGGCCTCCTTCTGCGCTTCCTCGCGCCGACGCGCATAGTCGTCGAGCAGGGCCTTGGCCTCGGCGCGCAGCGCCTCGGCCTCGGCCAGATCGGTCTCGATCTGCTTGATCCGCTCGTCGAGCATCCTGGCGATGGTCTTGTGAATGCCGAAGTAGATCGCGATGCCGATGGAAATGACCAGCGCAATGGTGGCCCAGATGGTGGCGCCAGTGGTGGCGTCGAACCCAAAGCTCCACATCGGCCCTACTCCTTGCTCACGGCAGCGACGGCTGCCTTGGCTTCGGCCGCGCTGACGCTGCCGGCAATCCTGGCCACCAGCACCTGCGCCGTCTCGGCGGCAATGCTGCCGACATTGGCGAGCGCGGCATCCTTGTCCGCCCGGATCCGGCCCTCGGCCTCGGCCACGCGCCTCGCGAGACCGGCCTCGACGTCGGCCCGCCGCCCTTCGATATCGGCCTTGATCCCGCCGCGGGTTTCCTCGGCGATGGCGTGGGCATTCTTGCGGGCCTCGGCCAGCGCCGCCTCGTAAGCGGCAGCGGCCTTCTCGGTCTCCTGGCGGAGCCGCTCGGCTTCCCTCAGGTCGCCCTCGATCCGGGTGCGCCGGGTCTCGAGGATGCCGCCGATGCGCGGCAGGGCCACGCGGCTCATCAGCAGGTAGAGCGCTCCGAAGGTGATGGCCAGCCACAGCAGCTGGCCACCGAAGGTTGCCCCGTCAAAGGGCGGGAACACCTCGGAATGCGCTTCCGTGCCGGCATGCGTCTCGGTGGCGCCGTGCGCGTCCGCGGCAGCGTGCTCGCCGCCGGACTCGGCCGCGTGTTCCTCGGCAGGCGCGGCGACGACTTCGCCCTGCTGCAGCGCATCGCCGGCTTCCGCCTGCGCCAGAACGATGATGTCTTGGGTTGAACCCGCCATCTCGATACCCTCTACGGCCGCAATGGCCCCGGACAGTGATCCGGGGCCGTCAATCGGTCGGTCCCGGCGGCCGAAGCCGCCTTGCGCGAAATCAGACTGCGAACAGCAGCAGCAGCGCGATGAGGAACGAGAAGATGCCGAGAGCTTCGGTCACGGCAAACCCGAAGATCAGGTTGCCGAACTGGCCCTGGGCAGCGGCCGGATTGCGCAGGGCGCCGGTCAGGAAGCTGCCGAAAATGTTGCCCACGCCGATGGCGGCGCCGGCCATGCCGACCGCGGCGATACCAGCACCGATGAGCTTTGCTGCTTCAGCGTCCATTACTAGTCTCCTTTGAGAACTGCTGTGGCCTGCCGTCAGCGGCGGGCCGATGGGGGTGAAAACTCAATGCGACGGATGGATCGCATCGTTGATGTACATCGACGTCAGCACCGCAAACACATAGGCCTGCAGCGCCGCGACGAGGAACTCGAGCGCCGTGATCGCGACCGTCATGACCAGCGGCAGCAGCGCCCCGAGCCAGCCCATGAAGCCGAGGCCGCCGAGCGTCACGATGAAGCCCGCGAATACCTTGAGGGTGATGTGGCCGGCGAGGATGTTGGCGAACAGACGCACGCTGAGCGAGATCGGACGCGAGAGGAAAGACACCACCTCGATCGGCACCACGATCGGCAGCACGTAGCCGGGCACGCCCGAGGGCACGAACAGCTTGAGGAACTTCGGCCCGTTCTTGATGAAGCCGTAGACGATGACCACGAGGAACACCAGCATCGCCAGCGCGAAGGTGATGATGATGTGGCTGGTAACGGTGAAGAAGAACGGAATCATGCCGAACATGTTTGCGACCAGCACGAACATGAACAGCGAAAACACGAACGGGAAGAACTTCATGCCGGCCTTGCCGGCCGAGTCCGTGACCATCTTGGCGACGAACTCGTAGAGCATCTCGGAGACGAGCTGCACCCGGTTGGGCACGAGGCTGCGCTTCTGCGTCGACATGATCAGGTAAAGCGCAATGGCGCCGACCGTGAGGACCATGAACAGCGCCGAGTTGGTGAAGGAGACCCCGCCCTCGCCGAGCGAGACGATATCGGTGATCTGGAACTGGTGGATCGGGTCGACTTTGTTCGGATCGGCCAACTATGGTTCCCTTGAGGCTCTTCGCCTTCACTCGTCGTCTTCGTCGTCCGGCACGCGCATCGCGGCCGTGGGCGGCGGTGCCGCCCGGTTCATTTCGGCCGCCGAGCGGACGACGTTGAGCACGCCTGCCGCAAAACCGACCATCAGCATCACCAGCATCGCCCAGGGGCCGGTGCCGAGCCACAGATCGAGCAGGTAACCCATACCCGCGCCGACCAGGATGGCCGCAATGAATTCCGACCCGAGCCGCAAGCCGCGGCTGAGGCCACTCATGTCGCGGACGGCGGTGGTCGTCACCTTGTCGTCCGCTACATTCGCCTCGGCCCTTGCCCGCGCAATCCGCGCGGCGAGATCCGAAGTCAGAGGCTCACGCTTGCCATCGCTCTGGGGGCGCTTGGTGTCGCGCGGTTGGTTCATCCCGCTTCCCCTAACGCCTCCGGGCCAAAACTGGAAATGGAGCCCCCGTGAAGTCGCGGGCAACATAGTGGTGCCCCCCAGCAGTGTCAAGGCTGTGGGCGGGCTGCTAACGCGCTGAAAAAACAGGAGTTTTGTGCAACACAGGCGGATGTGACATTGAGTCATCCGCGACTCCGGCGACCACCTGCGCGGCCGCCGGGGTAGCTCTCGCCTCCGCCTCGTTCACGCCGTGTCCCGGCGAGCGGCTCCGCGCGTCGCCCTGGGTCGGCTCAGCTCGCGACCCGCACCACGTCCACGGCGGCCCTGAGGTCCACCGAGACCAGCTGGCTGACGCCCCGTTCGGCCATGGTGACGCCGAACAGCCGATCGACGCGCGCCATGGTGATCGGGTTGTGGGTGATGACGAGGAAGCGCGTCTCGGTGCGCGCCGTCATGGAGTCGAGCAGGTTGCAGAAGCGCTCGACATTGGCGTCATCGAGCGGTGCGTCGACCTCGTCGAGCACGCAGATCGGCGCCGGATTGGTGAGGAAGACCGCAAAGATCAGGCTCATGGCGGTAAGCGCCTGCTCGCCGCCAGAGAGCAGCGTCATGGTCGAGGGCTTCTTGCCCGGCGGCCGCGCGATGATTTCGAGCCCGGCTTCCAGCGGATCGTCGCTCTCGACGAACTGCAGTTCCGCCGTGCCGCCGCCGAACAGCGAGGTGAACAGCTCCTGGAAATAGCCGTTGACCTTGTCGAAGGCCTCGCTGAGGCGGGCCCGGCCCTCGCGGTTGAGGCTCTGGATGCCGGCGCGGAGCTTGGCGATGGCGGCGATCAGGTCGTCGCGGTCGGTGACCATCAGCTCGAGCTTCTCGCGCACCCCCTCGGCTTCCGTCTCGGCACCGAGATTGACCCCGCCGAGCCGTTCGCGCTCGGCCTTGAGTCGCTCCACCTGCTGCTCGACCTGGGCTTCCTGCGGCAGCGCGTGCTCGGGACGGATGCCGGCGAGCTGCGCCGTCTGGGCAGCGGAGATGGCAAGCGTCTCGTGCACGGTGCGCTCGATCTGGTGGCGTTGTGCCGTCAGCCCGCTGATCCGTTCCTCGAGCCGCGCCAGTTCGGCGCGGAACCCGGCGAGGGCCTCGGCGGCGAGACGCTGCGCCCGGTCCGCCGCGCGGTAGCGTTCGGTACCAAGGGCGAGCGCGTCGGTGCTGCCCTGGTGAACTTCACGCGCCGCGGCAATCTGCCGGTCGAGGTCCTGCCGGCGCTCGACCAGGCCCTCGGGCGAGGCATCGAGGGCCGCAAGCTGCGTGGCGACTTCCCCGGCACGCGCCTCGAGCGTGGCGAGTTGCTCGGCCGCGCCGTCGCGGCGGCGCTGCGAGGCGGCGATATCATTGCCGAGCTGGGCCAGGCGGCTGTCGCGCAGCCGGGCGATGGATTCGAACTGGCCGAGTTGCAGCCGCGCCGCCTCGGCCGTCCGGCGCAGTTCGGAGAGGCGCGCCTGCCGCGCACCAGCCAGCGCCGCAGCATCCGCCTCGTCGGCGAGGCCGGCGAGCCCGCGTTCGGCCTCGGCCACCGCCGCCGCGGCTTCCGCAAGGCCCGTGGCGAGCCGGGCCCGGGTCTCCTCGAGCGCGGCCTGGCGGGTGGTCAATTCGCTGAGGGCGCGCTGCGCCTTGTCGAGTTCGGCCTGGGCGAGACCGATGTCGCGCTGCGCCAGCCGCCACGCCTCGCGCCGCGCCTTCTCGTTCCCCCGTGCCAAGCCGAGGGCCTCGGCAAGACCGGCCGCGTCGGCCCGGCGACGGTTGCGATCGGCGCGTGCCGCCTCGATCTCGGCACCCAGATCGGCGAGCCGGTTGCGCTGCGCCAGCCGCTCGGCCGCGGCAGTCGGCGCATCGGCGGCCGCGGCGAGCCCATCCCAGCGCCACAACGCGCCCTCGCGGGTGACGAGCCGCTGGCCGGGACGCAGCTGACCCAGCAATGCCGGAGCGGCCGCGGCCTCGACCAGCCCGACCTGCGCCAGCCGGCGGGTGAGCAGGGGGCTGCCCGAAACAAACCGGGAGAGCGGCTCCACGCCGGCCGGCAAGTCCGGATCGTCTTCGCCCGCCACTGCGGTCCAGTGCAGCGGCGCGCGGCTGTCGGTCGAGGCCTCGAGGTCATCGCCGAGCGCCGCGCCGAGGGCCGTCTCGTGGCCTGGCACCACCGTGAGTTGATCGACGATGGCGGGCCACTTGCGCGTGCCGCCATGATCGAGGATGCGGGTGAGCGTCTGCGCTTCGGCCTCGAGCCGGTTGAGAGCCGTCTCGAGCCGCTGCAACTCGGGTCCGAGGGCATCGGCAGCCTGCTGCGCCGCGCCGGCTTCCGCTTCGGCCGCGATCGCATCGGCCTCGGCGGCGGCGGCCCTGGTCCGGGCCGCCTCGAGCGCCTCGCGGCGGGCGGCCTGGGTGGCGTCGGCATTGAGCGTCGCAGCCAGCCGTTCGGCCTCGCGGGCCAGATCCGCGACCTGGGTTTCGAGCCGCTGTGCGCGCCCCCGGGCGTCGGCCAGTGCCCGTTCGGCAGCGGTACGGCGCGCCCGCAACTGCGCCAGGGCGTCGGCGGCGGCACGGGCATCGGCCTCGGCCGACGCGACCTCGGCCCCGGCGGTCACCGCAGCGGCACGAGCCGCCTCGAGCGCCTGCCGCTCGCGGCCCGCCTCCGCCTCGAGCTGCGCCCGCTCCTCCTCGGCGAGGCGCACGGCCGCTTCGCCCTCGTGCACCAGGACGCGCTCGCGCTCGGCGTCCTGTCCGATCTGGGTCAGGCGTTCGCCGAGTTCGCGGCGGCGCGCCTCGGCGCGGCGCGCCTCGGTGTCGAGCTGCTCGGCGAGGATGGTCAGCCGCTGCAGGGCGGCGCCTGCCGCGGCCTCCGCCTCCGCGCAGCGGCACCAGCGCCCTGTCGGCGAGGAACAGCACCTTCTGCGCCTTCGAGCTCGACATGCTGGGCGTCGGCGAGTTCGCGTACGGCGCGGGCCTGCGCCGCCTCCGCATCCTTTTCGGCGAAGCGCGCCGCGATCCAGCGCAGATGGAACAGCGTCGCCTCGGCCCGTCGGATATCGCCGGAGAGCGCCTTGTAGCGCACCGCGAGGCGTGCCTGCCGCTTCAGCGCATCGAGCTGCTGCTCGACCTGCGCAATGATGTCGTCGACGCGCTCGAGGTTCTGCTCGGCGGCGCGCAGCCGCAGTTCGGCCTCGTGCCGCCGGGAGTGGAGACCGGAAATGCCGGCAGCCTCCTCGAGCAGGGCGCGCCGCTGCTGCGGCTTGGCCGCGATCAGTTCGCCGATCTGGCCCTGGCGGACGAGCGCCGGCGAATGCGCGCCGGTCGAGGCATCGGCGAACAGCAACTGCACGTCGCGGGCCCTGACCTCGCGGCCGTTGACGCGGTAGACCGAGCCCTGCTCGCGCTCGATCCGGCGCGTCACCTCGAGCACGTCGGCAGTGTTGAGCGGGGCGGGCGCGGTGCGGTCGGAATTGTCGAGGACGAGCGTGACTTCCGCGGTGTTCCGCGCTCGGGCGGCCGGCCGAGCCCGAGAAGATGACGTCGTCCATGCCCGAGGCGCGCATCGCCTTGTACGAGCTTTCGCCCATCACCCAGCGCAGCGCCTCGACCAGATTGGACTTGCCGCAGCCATTGGGGCCGACGACACCGGACAGCCCAGGCTCGAGGTGGAGCTCGGTCTGGTCGCAGAAGGACTTGAAGCCGGTAAGCTTGAGGCGCACGAATTTCATCGCACGCACCGCAGGCGTGTCGCGTCAGGCCAGCAGTGGATCGATCTCGGCCCTGAGCGCCTCAAGCGACTTTTCCCCGTCGAGCATCTTGCCGTTGACATAGAAGGTCGGGGTGCCCTGCAGCTTGAACTCGTTCAGCGCCTGGTCCCGCAGCTTTTCCAGTCCCTGGTAGAGGGTCTGATTCGTCAAGGCGGCGTCGTAGCTTTCCCGGGTGAAACCCAGCTGCTGGGCGACTATGAACATCGCGTCGGCCGGCTTGTCGGACGCCGCCCACTGCGCCTGGGTCTTGAAGAAGGTGTCGAGCACATCGTGGTACTTGGCCTCGCCGGCGGCCTCGGCCAGCATGAACACGACCGCGTCGAGCACGTTGCGCATGAACGGGCGCGGGATGAACTGGATCTTGTTGGTGTCGATGTATTCCGCCTTGATCTGCGGATAGACGTCGAGCGCGAACGCCTTGCAGTGTGGGCAGGTCGGCGACAGGTACTCGATCATCACCACCCTGGCATCGTTGGCTCCGAGCGGATGATCCTTGACGTCGCCGGCCGGCGCCATCAGCCTGGCGACGTCGAACTGGGCGCCCGGTGCCGGAGCCGGCAGCGCCCCCTCGACGGCCGAGGCGGTTTCGGTGCGGCCGCCGAGGAAGTACCAGCCGGCACCCGCGGCCGCCACCACCGCGGCCGCGCCGGTTCCGATGAGGATGTTGCGACGGTTGGCCACTGCAGAACTCCGTTTTCGTTTCACCGCGATATATGAGTTTAGCTCAGGCGCGGCAAGCGCAACCCCCATGAACATTCCGCGATCCTAGCGCTTGCCGCCCCGGGCGATGGCCTGGCCCAGCCGGCGGAGCGCGTCGCGCATTTCGGCATCCTCGACCCGCTCGACCGTGCGCGCGATGCGAGCGCGGGAGACCTCGGCGAGCGCGACGGCCGGTTGGGGCGTCGGTTCGGCCCGGGCCCGGAACGGCTCGGCGCTGAGCCGCACCTGGCCGACGAGGACGTAGCCAAAATAGCGGTTGACCGCCTGCACGATGCGCTGGCCCTCATGCGCGAGCGCCAGCGCATGGCCGGGATGGCAGCGCAGCACCAGCGTCGCGCCCTCGGCGCCCCTTTCGCCGCGCGGCCAGACCAGCTTGTCGGGCTGGGCCACCTCGCCGTAGGGCGGCGGCGCCATGGCGCTCCAGTGGATGAGGATGTCGCGGCTGGCAAAGCCGCGCCTCCTGAACACCGGATCGAGCGCGCCGCCCAGCGCTTCGCCGATCCCGACGGCGCGGTTGAGGCGCCGGGGCGCCGCTTCGTCCTTGCTCTTCGCACTGCGCGCCACTGCACAAATTCCATCGCCGCTTGCGCCCGGCGCCGCGGGGCGGCATCAGATCGGCCATGCCGACCGAAACGCCCTCATCCGATCCCGTGCCGCTCGATGCGGCTGCCGTGCTGGCCTGGTACGGCCGGCACGCCCGCACTCTAGCATGGCGCGTGGCGCCGGGGGATAGGGCACGGGGGCGGGCGGCCGATCCCTATCGGGTCTGGCTCAGCGAGGTGATGCTGCAGCAGACGACGGTCGCCGCGGTAGGGCGGTATTTCGCCCGTTTCACCGCGCTCTGGCCGACCGTCGCCGATCTGGCGGCAGCGCCGCTCGATGCGGTGCTGGTCGAGTGGGCCGGGCTCGGCTACTACGCGCGGGCCCGGAACCTCCACGCCTGCGCCGTTGCGGTGGTCGAGCGGCATGGCGGTCGCTTCCCGTCGCGCTCCGAAGACCTGCTGACGCTGCCCGGAATCGGGCCCTATACCGCCGCCGCGATTGCCGCGATCTGTGCCGACGAGCCGGTGGCAGTGGTCGACGGCAATGTCGACCGCGTGGTGGCGCGCTATCTGGCGCTCGAACTGCCGGTGCGCGAGGCCAAGGACCTGGTGCGGGAGACGGTGCAGCAGGCGGTGCCGGCGCGGGCCGGCGATTTCGCCCAGGCGCTGATGGACCTGGGCGCCACGATCTGCGCGCCGCGCAGGGCGCTGTGCATGCTGTGTCCGCTGGAGCCGGGGTGCCGCGGGGCAAGGCGCAATCCGCTGCACTATCCGGTGAGGCCGGAGAAGGCCGAGCGGCCGACGCGCCACGGCCATGCCTTCGTGATCCGCGACGGCGCCGGCGACGTCTACCTGCGGACCCGGCCCGGCAAGGGGCTGCTCGCCAGGATGACCGAGACGCCAGGCACCGAGTGGGTCGCGACCCCGACGGCGCCGGACTTTCCGATTTCTGCCGGTTGGCGACGGATCGCGGAGGTCGTGCACGTCTTCACCCATTTCCGGCTCGAACTCGTGGTGTGGACGGCGGTTGCGGCAGAACCGGAACGCCTCGCCGACGGCTGGTGGGCCTCACCCGGCGAACTCGGCGCCGAGGCGTTGCCCAGCCTGTTCCGCAAGGTGCTGGCCGCGGCGGGGGTGGAGTAGTGGAAAGGGTGCCGCCGGCACCCTGGGGGGTGCCGGCGGCGAGCGCAGCCTGATTGAATTGGAGGTCAGGTTCAGGCCGAAAGGCGTTCCATCTGGGCGCGCACCTGCGCGCGAAAAGTATCGATCGGGGCGAGCCGGCTACCCTCGCGGGCGTGCCAGAAGGTCCAGCCGTTGCAGGCCTCCGCCCCCTGCACCAGGGCCCCGACGCGGTGGATCGAGCCCATGTGGTCGCCCGATACCAGCGAGCCGTCGGCCCGGACCATCGCACGCCAGCGCTGCCGGTCGTCATAGAGTTCGGTACCTGGCGCGATCAGCCCCATCTCGACCAGCGACCCGAAGGCGACGCGCGGCGCCTGCCGCTTCGGCACGGTGGTCTCGATGGCCGCGTTGGCGTAGGGCCTGATCTGCGCGATGCGCTTCAGTGCCCCGGCGACATAGCCGTCCTCGCGCTCGATGCCGATGAAGTGACGCCCGAGCTTCTTGGCCACGGCGCCGGTGGTGCCGGTGCCGAAGAACGGGTCGAGCACCACGTCGCCGGGCCGGGTCGTGGCGCTCAGGACGCGGTAGAGCAGGGCCTCCGGCTTCTGCGTGGGATGGAGCTTGTCGTCCTGCTCATCCTTGAGACGTTCGGCGCCGGTGCAGATCGGGAACAGCCAGTCCGAGCGCATCTGCACATCGTCATTGCCGAGCTTCATCTGCTCGTAATTGAAGGTGACGCGGCTATCGCGGCTCTTGGAGGCCCAGATCAGCGTCTCGTGCGCATTGGTGAAGCGCGTGCCGCGGAAGTTCGGCATCGGGTTGGCCTTGCGCCAGACGATGTCGTTGAGCATCCAGAAGCCGAGATCCTGCAGCGCCGCGCCGACGCGGAAGATGTTGTGGTAGGAGCCGATGACCCAGATCGCGCCGTGCGGCTTCAGGACGCGGCGGGCCGCCTTGAGCCAGGCGCGGGTGAAGTCGTCGTAGTGGGCGAAGCTGTCGAACTTGTCCCAGGCGTCGTCGACGCCATCGACGCGGGACTGGTCGGGACGGGTCAGGCCCTGCTCGAGCTGCAGGTTGTAAGGCGGATCAGCGAAGACGAGATCAACGGAGCCGGCCGGCAAACCGTTCATGTGGGCGATGCAATCGCCCACAAGAATGGTGTCGATCGGGAGCCTGGAGCCCCCATCCGCATTGGCGGAATCCGCCATACGCGCGGTACGCAACATCTACTCGAACCCTGACGCAGCACTAACGGGATCGGTTGTAAGGTGTTAGGGTTAAAGGGAATTTAAGCCGTTGGGTTAAGCGGGAGTTAACGCGCGTGCCTTGCAACGGTCACGTTGCTGAACGGATCCATCCCGGCACTGTCCGGCCTCAGGCGGCAGCGGACCTGGGCCGCTGCGCCGCGGCGCAGGGGGCGAAATCCAGGCGGTGATGGCGGCCCGGACCATGCGCATCGAGCGCGGCGAGATGCGCCGGCGCGGCGTAGCCCTTGTGGCTCAGAAAGCCGTAGTGCGGCTCCTCGGCATGCATGATCGCGCACATCCGGTCGCGCGTCACCTTGGCGACGATCGAGGCAGCCGCGATCGACACCGAGCGCCCGTCGCCGCCGACGATCGCCTCGGCCGGGCAGGGCAGGTCGCGCGGCAGCCGGTTGCCGTCGACGAGGATGTGGTCGGCGGCGCGGCCGAGTCGCAGCACCGCCTGCCGCATCGCCCACAGCGTCGCCTGCAGGATATTGAGTTCGGCGATGAGCGCGGGCGGCGCCACCGCGATCGACACCGTCGCCGTGGCGAGGATGCGTTCGTAAAGCCCCTCGCGCACCTCGGCCGACAGTTGCTTGGAATCGTTGAGCCCCGCCGGGATCCCGCGCGGGTTGAGGATCACCGCCGAAACCACCACCGGCCCGGCGAGCGGGCCGCGCCCCGCTTCGTCGACACCACAGACGCGGGTGGCGCCGCGGCGCAGCGCGGCGCGCTCGAAAGCGAAATCGGGGACGGTGGGCGAATCGGCAGGCATCAGAGATGCTTGGCCAGAAGCGGCAACACGGCAAGGGGCGATCGCGCGGCGCCGACGCAGGTCGCATGTGACCACGGGGGCAGTCGATCTGCTGTCGCTCAGGAGGAAGGCTGTCGCATCCGGGCCTGTGCACCGGCGGGTGGCATACCTCCCTTCTTCCGCGACAATGGCAAGACACCCCTCATCCGCCCTTCGGGCACCTTCTCCCACAGGGGGAGAAGGCGTTCCCGACCGCTCTCAACGGCCAAGCGATCGCCCTGACACTGCAGGGGAGCAGGCGGACCCCGGAGGACCGGCGCCCGAACGCACGGGCTGCCGCTCAGAACAGGCTCATCTGTCCGTCGTCGATGGCCGGCGGCACGAACAGGTCGGTGCGGAGCGGCGGGATCGGCTTGCCCAGCCCGTAGCGGGCGCGGGCGATGTCGAGGCGCTGGCGCAGCAGTACCGCATAGGCGCCTTCGCCGGTCATCCGCGTGCCGAAGTTCGGGTCGTTGTCCCTGCCGCCGCGGGTGTCGCGCACGAGGCTCATGACATGGCCGACCCGATCGGGGAAGTGCCTGAGCAGCCACTCGCGGAAGATGTCGCGCACCTCGCCGGGGAGCCGGACGAGGATCATCTGCGCATCGCGCGCCCCCTGTGCCGCCGCCGCATCGAGGATGCGCTCGAGTTACATGTCGTTGACCGCCGGGATCATCGGCGCGGCCATCACGGTGACCGGGATGCCGGCCTCCGACAAGAGCCGCACCGCCTCGAGGCGCTTCTCGGGCGTCGAGGCGCGCGGCTCGAGCTTGCGCGACAGGATGTGGTCCATACTGGTGATGGAGAGCGCGACCCGCACCAGGTTCAGGTCCGCCAGCGGCTTCAGGATATCGAGGTCACGCACCACCAGCGCCGATTTGGTGGTGATGGTCACCGGGTGGCGGGTTTCGAGCAGCAGCTCGAGGATCGAGCGGGTCAGCTTGTGCTTGCGCTCGGCCGGCTGGTACGGATCGGTATTGGTGCCCATGGCGATGGGCTTTGGCCGGTAGCGCTTGTCGGCCAGCTCGCGGCGCAGCAGCTCCACCGCATTGACCTTGACATAGATGTCGCGTTCGAACTCGAGCCCGGCCGAGTGGCCGAGATAATTGTGCGAGGGCCGCGCATAGCAATAGGCGCAGCCATGCTCGCAGCCGCGATAGGCATTGATCGAGCGGTCGAAGCCGATATCGGGGCTCTCGTTGCGGGTGATGATCGAGCGCGCCCGCTCGACATGCTCGCTGGTCTCGAACGGCTTCAGGTCCTCGACATTGCCGGCCTCGTTCCCCCAGCCATCATCCACCGCCTCGCGGCTCTCGCGGTCGAAGCGGCTGCCGCGATTGCTCTGCGCGCCGCGCCCGCGATTGGTCGCCGGATCGAGCAGCCGCCGCGACACCAGATCGGCATCCCGCGTCCCGCTCAGTTTCTCCAGCTGCTCGAACGAAGGCGCCACGCGCATGGCCATGAGAAATCTCCAACGGACCGGGCAGCGACTCGCCACGGTAACATATCGTAAAGACTAGCACCTCAGCGCGAACGAAACAAGAACATTGCGGTGATGGAGACCGGGATCCAGGGCTTTCCGCCCGCTCGGCGTGTGGGAAATTTCTCAGGATGGGCCCCGGCCTGCGCCGGGGTGACCCGGTGGGTGGGGTGCATTTCGCGGCGCGATCACACCCTCCGCGCCTTGCAGATGTCGTAGTGCCCGGCCCAGGGGCGGAGCTGTTCGAAGGTGGCGCTGGCGGCGAGGAGGTCGGTGTCGGCGTAGCGGCGGCCGATGATCTGCATGCCGACCGGCAGGCCGTCGACGAGGCCGGCGGGGATGGAGGCGGCGGGGTGGCCGGTGAAGTTGAAGGGGTAGGCGAGGCTCCAGCCGATCAGCGGGTCCACCGCCTCGCCATTGACCTCGGAGGGCCCCAGGGTATTGCCGCCGGGCTGGTTGAGCGGCGGCAGGCAGGCGAGGGTGGGGGTGACCAAGAGGTCGTGATCGGCAAAGACCGACTGGATGCAGTCATAGACCTGGGTGCGGGCCGCCTGGTCGCGGCGGAGGTCGGCGGCGGTCTGGGTCTGGCCCCAGTCGATCCAGCGCAGGTACTCGGGCGGGAAATCGTCGCGGTGGTCGGCCAGCAGGTCGAGGCCGCCAGCCTTCACCGCTTCGAAAGTGCCCAGGTTGAGCGGCATCATCAGGCGGGTCCACAGGTCGCTCAGCTCACGCTGCGGGATGGTGAGGCCGAGCTTCACCTCCTCGACGATGGCGCCGGCTTCGGCGAAGGCGGCGACGGCGCGGCGGACGGTGTCGGCGACGCGCGGATCGATGGGAAAGACGTCGAGATCGGGGCTGTAGGCGATGCGCATGCCCTTGATCGGGCGCTCGAGCGCGCCGAGGAAATCGACGCTCTCATCGAGGCTCAGCGGGTCGCGCGGGTCGTAGCCGGCCAGCACGCTCATGGCGAGCGCGGCATCCTCGACGGTGCGGGTGATCGGGCCCTCGAAGACGAAGGGCAGGTCGCCGGCGAAGGCGTTGGGGCGCATGACCACCGGGATGCGGCCGAAGCTCGGCTTGTAGCCGTAGACATTGCACCAGGCGGCGGGGATGCGGATGGAGCCGCCGGCATCGGTGCCCTCGGCGAAGGGCAGCAGCCCATCGGCGACCGCGGCGGCGGAGCCGCCGGACGAGCCGCCGGGATTGCGCTTCGTATCGAAGGGGTTGGCGGTGGCGCCGAACAGGTAATTGTCGGTGACGCCGCGCAGCCCCATCACCGGCGCGTTGGTCTTGCCCACAAGGATGGCGCCGCCCTTTTCGATGCGTTCGGCGAAGACGCAGTGGAACTGGGCGATGTTGTCCTTGAGCGCGCGCACGCCGCCGAAGGTGGTGGGCCAGCCGGGCTTGAAATCGAACAGGTCCTTGATGGCGGCGGGGACGCCATGCAGCGGCGGCAGGGCGTCGCCCGCCATCACCTGCTGCTCGGCCCGGCGGGCCTCGCGGCGGGCATCCTCGAAGCCGAGATGGATCAGCGCGTTGAGGCCGGGATTGCGCGCCTCGATGCGCGCGATGGCGGCCTCCACCACCTCGACCGGCGACAGCTCGCGGTGGCGGATGCGGCGGGCGAGCGTGGCGGCGCTGGCATAGGCGAAGTCACTGGTGTCCACGATCGATCCCCCCGTTGGCGCGGGGAGCTTGTCACCGCCGTTCGGGGGTGTCCATCAGACGGAAGTGGGGGCCTCCGCCCGGATCCCGTCGATGCGCGAGCGCAAATCGATGGGTGGAACATATAAATTCTCATCGTGTATGAATGTTTCTGCGACAGTCGCGATCGGATCGGACGCACGTTAAGCAAGATTCCGGTCAGATATCGTTGGCGCGGATGGCTTGCGCTATAGTTTTGGAGTGGAGATTGAAGCTGTTGTCGAGAGCCGTTGAATAGAATTATAATGGACACACTAGGTATGACGCAGGCTGCCGAAGTTCCGTTCCTTGATGCAGCGGCGCGATCGGGCCTGCTGCCGCAGGTCACCCTGGAGGCAGTTGCAGCGGCCTCGCAGTGGGATGCCCTGTTGTCCGGCGCGGCGTTTCCGCACAGCGTCCAGTCGTTTGCCTATGGCGAGGCCAAGGCCGGACGCGGCTGGCGCGTCGTGCGCCTGCTGGTGCGCCATGCCGGCCGGCCCGTGGCCGTGGTGCAGGCGCTCGAAAGGCACTTTGCCGGGTTCCGGGTGGCCACCCGGATCAACCGCGGACCGGTGTTCCTCGCTGCCCATCCCGTGCGCGACCTGGTCGTCGCGGTCTATCGCGCCATCCGCCAGCGCTGGGGGCGGCTGCCGCACGGCGTGCTGCTCATCGCCCCGGCGCTCGCGGAGAGCGAGGACGATCACGCCATCATGACGGAGGCCGGCTACCGGCGGCGGCGCGGCAATGGCTGGGGCTCGGCGCGGATCGACCTTCGCCCCGACATCGAGACGGTGTTTGCCGGCCTCGACGGCAAGTGGCGCAACCGGGTGCGATCGGGCCAGCGCAACGGCGTGACGGTGCGGGTGACGCGCGACGCCGCCGATTTCGCCTGGATGGAGGAACGCCATCTCGAGAACATGCAGGCCAAGGCCTTTTCCGGCCATGACCGGGGCTTTCTCGCGGCCCTGCGGCACAGCTTCGGCGATGACCTGGTGCTGGTGCAGGCGATCCACGAGCAGCGGCCGGTGGCCGGCCTGGTGCTGATCCGCGTCGGCCCGCTCGCCGACGGCGTCGTCGCCTGGTTCGGACCCGAGGCGCGCGAGCTCAAGGCCGGCAACGTCGTCGCCTGGGGCGCCATCGAGGAAATGCACCGGCTCGGCTGCACCAGCTACGATGTCGGCGGCACCAACAGCGACAAGGGCTTTTCGACCTTCAAGGCCGGCATGAAGGGCAAAGACTACCTGCTGCTCGGGGAGTACGTGAGCGTCTGACGCGCCGCCGCGCGGGAACGGGACCGGCGGCGCAATGGTTCCCCCGAACGAGGTCAGGGTGGGGGCCCGACCCACCCACCATGCTGCGCATGGTCCCCCTCCCCGCCTTCGGCCGGGAGGGATAGGGGGCGACTGATGGGTTGACCCTGGCGGAGCAGTCGTTGCTCCCTCCTCGCCGGAGGCGGGGAGGGGGGACCGGCGAAGCCGGTGGGTGGGGTGCGCACCCACCAATGAGGTCAGGGTGGGGTGCCCGCACGCGCCCGAGGCGAGGGGGTGGGGTAGCCAGCGCCGCAGGCTCGATGTCATCCCGGCGCAGGCCGGGATCCAGCACTTTGCACACGCGCCGTGATCGGGATGCATCTCAGGATGGGCCCCGGCCTCCCGCCGGGGTGACAGCGGTGGGGTGGCACAATGATGCCCCCAACGAGGCCGGGGCGTGGGGGCCCAACCCACCCACCATGCTGCGCATGGTCCCACCTCCCCGCCTTCGGCCAGGAGGGAGCGGGGCGACTGATGGGTTGGACGTTGGCGGCGCAGTCGTCGCTCCCTCCTCGCCTAAGGCGGGGAGGGGGGACCGGCGAAGCCGGTGGGTGGGGTGCCCGCACCCACCAACCAACAGTCAGAGGAGGTGCCCGCCGGTGGGTTGGCGCGATGAACCGGGAGGCGGGCGTTACCCCGCGACCTTGGAGAAATCCGCCACCAGCCGCATGGTGTCGCGGAGTTTTGCGAGGAGGTTGAGGCGGTTGGCGCGGACGGCCGGGTCGGGCTCGTTGACGAGCACGGCTTCGAAGAAGGCGTCGACCGGGGCGCGCAGGGTGGCGAGGGCGGCGATGGCGCCATGGTAGTCGTCGGCGGCGACGCGGTCCGCCACGGCGGCGTCGGCCTTCATGATGGCGTCGGCGAGGGCAATCTCAGTATCGAGTTTCAGCTGTTCCTCGATCACCGGGGCATCGTAGGCGCGACCGTCCTTCTTTTCCTCGGCGGCGAGGATATTGGCGGCGCGCTTGTAGCCGGCGAGGAGGTTCTGGCCGTCGGGCGAGCCGAGGAGAGCGGAGAGGGCAGCGACGCGCTGAACCGTCTGCAGAATATCGCGGCTATTTTTCTTGCCGGGAACCGCGGGCTGCGTCTGATTGCCGAGGACAAACACGGCGTCGACAAGGTCATGTCGCGCGCCCTCGTCCCGTAGTTGAACCTTGAGGCGTTCTCCGACGAATTCGATGACGCCGAAGGTTGTGGTCGCCCAATCGTGGCCGGGAAAACGCAAGGAGTGCTCAGCCAGCAGCGATGTCAGGTCCAGCCGCAGTTTGTTGTCCAGAAGAATTCGGATCACCCCCAGTGCCGCGCGCCGCAGCGCGAACGGATCGCGTGAGCCAGTCGGCTTTTCGTCGATGGCCCAGAAGCCGGTGAGGGTGTCGAGCTTGTCGGCGAGCGCCACGGCGATGGCGACGGGCTCGGCCGGGACGAGGTCGGTGGGGCCGAGCGGCTTGTAGTGATCGGAAATCGCATTGGCGACGGACGCATGCTCGCCCTGCGCCAGGGCGTAGTAGCGGCCCATCAGGCCCTGCAGTTCGGGGAACTCGCCGACCATGCCGGTGACGAGATCGGCCTTGGCGAGCATCGCGGCGCGCTTGGCCTCGGCGACATCGGCGCCGACCAGCGGGGCGATTTCGGCGGCGAGCTTCACCAGCCGCTCGACGCGCTGGAACTGCGTGCCCAGCTTGGCGTGGAAGACGCTCTCCTCGAGCTTGGGCAACCCGTGTTCCAGCGGCAGGGCGAGGTCCTGATTGTAGAAGAAGCGCGCATCCGACAGGCGGGCGCGGATGACGCGCTCGTTGCCGGCGACGATGGTCGCGCCGCCGTCCTCGGCCACCTGGTTGGACGTGATGATGAAATTGGGGGCGAGCCTGCCGGAAGAGTCGCGCAGGCAGAAGCATTTCTGGTTGGCGCGGATGGTGGCGATGATCACTTCCTCGGGCACTTCGAGGAATTTCGGATCGAACGAACCCATCATCACCACCGGCCACTCGACCAGCCCGGCGACTTCCTCGAGCAGGCCCTCGTCGTGGATGACGCTCAGCCCCTGCGCGAAGGCGAGGTTATCGGCATCGGCGCGGATGATTTCCTTGCGCCGGTCGATGTCGAGCACCACCCGGGCCTTCTCCAGCGCCTGCACGTAGTCGTCGAAGCGACGGACCTTGATCGGGGCGGGGGCGAGGAAGCGGTGGCCATAGGTGGTCTGGCCGCTGCTGACGGTATTGGACTGGAACGGGATGACGACGGGTTCGTCGTTTTCGGTGCCGAAGGTGGCGGTGATGGCGCGCAGCGGCCGAACCCAGCTCAGCCCGCCATTGCCCCATTGCATGGACTTGGGCCACTCGAAGCCGGTGATCACCCTGGGCAGCAGGGTGGCGAGGATGGCCTCGGCGTCGGCACCCTGCTTTTCGATCCTGGCGACGTAGAAATCGCCCTTCTTGGGATCGGATTCGATGCTCGCCTCGGCGATCGAAGCGAGGCCGGCGGCCTTGAGGAAGCCCTCGATTGCCTGCTGCGGCGCGCCGACGCGCGGGCCCTTCCTGTCCTCGCGCGTATCGGGCGAGCGGGCGGGGAGGCCGGTGACGGTGAGGGCGAGGCGGCGGGGCGTGACGAACGCCTTGGCGCCCTCGTAGACCAGACCCGCATCGACCAGCGCGTTGGTGACGGCTTTCCTCAGGTCCTCGGCAGCCTTGCGCTGCATGCGCGCGGGGATTTCTTCCGAGAACAGTTCGACGAGGAGTTCGGGCATCTTGGCTACCGGCGTTTGAGGCGCGGGAGGACTAGCAAGGGGAGGGGGGATTGTCCATTGCGGGACTATTAGCGGATGAGCTTGATCTCACAGCCGACATCGATCCGAGCCCAGGCGCGATCGGCGGTCAATGCGACGGCTTTCTCGCGGACGGCCAGAGCAAGGCAGGCGCGGTCGCCAAGGGAAAGGCCGGCTGCCCGGGTGCTTGCGCGCAGGCGGATGGCGTCGGCTGCCAGGCCGAAGTCGAAGGGGACCACCGTCAATCCGTAGTCATACATGCCGTCCAGCACGACCTCTGGGTCATCGCCGAAATCCAATAGGCGCGTTCCCGCCTCGACGACGTTCACGGTCGTGATCATTGCCCCCGGGAGTAGCGGGACGACCGCTTCGCCACCCTTCTCCCGGCGCATGGCCGCAAGCAACGCCGAGGCGTCGAGCACGAACCTCACTTGTGAGACTTCCTCGCCAGGTATTCCCGTGCTTCCTCTTCTTCCTTGGCGGCCTCGGCACGGCGTTCGGCTATCAGTTCGTCTACTAGGCTCACTCCGGGTGGAACAAGGTTCGCAAGCCGCTCCTGCGTGTGACGGATCGCGGTAGCCGAGGTAAGGAGCGTCAGCTTGCCGTCCCTGACAGTGCCTTGCAGCGTGTCGCCCTCCTTCACTCCAAGCGCGACCCGCACTTCCGCAGGCAGCAGGACGCGCCCCGCCTCCTTCACCACGACAGAAAAGTGGATCGCCTCCTTGTCGTGCTCCCAGGGAGGTGAGTTCTCCGAGAAGCCCTCGGGTCTACTGGCTCGTCTCATCGCCGGCCTCCGTGCCGCACCAACGTCAGCGTACGCTCCGGTCTGTCAACATTCAAGATGGCTGCCAGTCACCGGCGCCGAGTGACAGTTTCTCCAGAATCTACCACCCGCCGCCGCCACCGCCGCCGCCGCCGCCGCCCGATCCACCGCCACCGCCGGAAAAGCCCGAGCCCGAGGAGCTCGACGGCTGGGCGGCGATCATCGCGGCGCTCATGCCGGTTGCGACCGAGGCGACGGTGTTCGAAAAGCCGCCCGAGCCCGAGGACCAGTCGCGGCCGGTGTAGAAGCCCGGGTGGTAGCCGCCCTGCGCGTCGGCGACGGCGTTACGGGCCAGTTCGCCCTCGAAATGCTCGGACCACGGCTTTTCGACCCCGAGCGCGATGGCATAGGGCAGGATGCGCTCGAAGCGCTCGATGGTCATGGGCGGCTCGCCCACGATGTTGAGGCCGTTCTTCTCGGCGGTGTCGAGATACATCCTGAAGCCGTCGATCTGGTCCATCAGCTTGCGGCCCTGCACCGTCGGCGCCCGCATCAGCACGGCGAAGACGACGTTGACGAGCACGATCGAGACGGCGCCGATCAGCGGCCCGTCGAGCCGCAGCTCGGACAGGAAGCCGAGTGCGGCGCTGCCGAAATTGGCGCCGAAGATGACCAGCCAGATGGCGAGGATGATCTTGCCGAAGCCGGGGCTGGTCCAGAAGGTCGAGAGCACCGAAGCGAAGATGCCGATGGCGATGCCGCCGACGGCGGCGACCACCAGCATGATCGGGTCGAGCATGTCGAGCAGGACGAGCAGCACCAGCAGCGCGGCGGACAGCGCCACGCCCAGCAGGACATAGCCGGTATTGTTGTGGAAATAGGCCTGCCGGTTCTCGGTCTCGATGTGCTTGATGAACTTGCCGCGCGTCTCGGCGAGCTTGGGCCCGTTCGTGGTGTTGACGGTGACGCTGCCCTTCGACCTGAAATACTCAAAGACCAGCCGCTCGCCCTCCGGCAGGTCGACCGGCGCCGGGGCGCCGGTGACCTTGACGGTCAGCGTCTTGCCCGGATTGTCGATGTGGACCAGACCCTTGACCCCGAGATCGAAGATCGCGGCGGTGAAGGCGGTCCAGCCGGCCTTGTCCCAGCCCATCCGGTGGATGTAGTGGGTGAGGGACGGCGACAGCCCCTTGGGGGCGTGGAACAGCGGGATGATGGTGCCCCTGGCCGGATCGCGCCCCACCGCGTTCCAGGCGAGAAGGTTGTAGAGCAGCACCAGCGCCACGGCGATGGCGGGGCCGACGAGGTCGCGATGGTCGCTGAGCCACCAGCCGAGGCGCTGCGACTCGTCGGGGACCGCGAGGATGCCCTTCTGGAACGACACCGCGACGCTGAGGCCTTCGCCCGGCTCGAGCCGGCGCTGGCTGCGGAAGATGGCTTCGGTGTCGGTGGCGCGGGTGACGGTGACCGCCTGCTCCAGCGAGCCGACCGGCCCGGTATAGCCGATGAGCCCCGAGATCACCGCACCATCGGGCAGGGTGACACTGGCCACCGATTTCTCGATTGGGAAGTTCCAGTAGTTGCCGGTGACGTTCCAGAACAGCTCGTCGTGATCCTCGAAGGTCCGCGCCATCCGGCTCATGCTGTAGCGGATGGTATAGCGGTGCGGGCCGCGCGCGAGGAACACGTCGGCATCGCCGATGCGGATGCGCCGGATGCCGTCTCCGACGGTCTCGAGCGCATAGGGCTCGACCCGGCCATCGCGGGTGACGGAGATCACCTCGAGGCTGGAGCGCAGCCGCGAATTGTCCGGATTGATCAGCTGGGTGGGGATGTCGCGGTAGATGCCGCGCCGGATCTCGATGCCCTCGGCGGTGACGTCGATGGTTTCGGTGACATCGACCGAACCGTCGACACCGAGGGTGATGGCGGAGGCGAAGGAGGTGATGGTCTCGGCCGCGGCGGCCGGGAGAGCGAGGAGGAGGAGGAACGAGAGCAGCAATGTGAGAAGCGCCATCGGCGCTAGTTGCACCCCCCCTCCCAACCCTGCCTTTCGAGCATAGCTCTCAAGGCCTTTGTCGCTCAAATCGCTCCACTGGAGCGATTTGGCCTCTGGCCGCTCCAAAGCCCGCCGCAAGGGGGGCGGTGCCGCTCCGCCAATGTGGATGGGACGTGCCCAGACACCCGCGGACACCCTCCCCCTGGCGGGGCGGGTCGGGGAGGGGGTGACCGCTGTCGTGATCATCGTGGTTTCGCGACCGCCTAGAACTTCACCGTCGGCACGGCGCGATCGGCTTCGTTGTCGAGCTCGAAATACTCGGACTTGGCGAACTTGAAGGCATTGGCGATGACGTTGGAGGGGAAGCTCTCGACCGCCGTGTTGAGGTTGCGCACGGCGCCGTTGAAGTAGCGGCGGGCCAGCTGGATCTCGTCTTCGACGCTGCGCAGGGCGTTCTGGAACTCGAGGAAGGTGGTGTTGGCCTTGAGCTCCGGATAGGCCTCGGCGATGGCGAGCAGCCTGCCCAGCGCGCCCGACAGCGCACCTTCGAGCGCGCTGCGCTCGGCAGGGCCGGCATTGGCCCCGGCAGTGGCGGCGGCGCGGGCATTGGTCACCGCCTCGAGCGTCTCGCGCTCGTGGCCCATGTAGCCCTTGACGGTCTCGAGCAGGTTGGGGATCAGGTCGGTGCGGCGCTTCAGCTGCACGTCGATGCCGGACCAGCCCTCTTCCTTGAGCTGCCGCTTGGTGACCAGGTCGCTGTAGATGAAAATGACATAGCCGACGATCGCCACGATGATCGCCAGGATGACGAGACCGGTCATGAAGCCCTCCTCTTGCCGCGCGCGAAACGCGAGAGTGTCACCGCGGCCGCGCCCCTGCAATTGAATTGCGGCAGGCTGAACCGGCCATGAACAGGCTTGCGCAGCGCCCTCGGCCGAAGGCCAGGCGTGGTAACCGGATTTCCGTTGATCGTGCCAGAGAACCGATTTTCGGTTAAGGCTCGTCGCTGCGGGGCTCGTCGAGAGCCTCCAATGGGTCCGCCTTGTGCTTCGCCCGCCGGCGATAGCCCTTGGGATCGGGTTCGACCCTGGGCTGGAACTGGCCCTGGCGCAGCGCCCGCGCCGCGACATTGCGCGGGCGGGCCTGCTTGCGGGTGAGCGGGATCTTCATGGCTTCAGGCCTTGTCGGGTGCCGGCCCCGCCTCGGGCGGCGCCGGGTCCGCGCTCTTGCCGCCGGTCTCGACGACCACCACCGGCTCGATCGGGTCGGGGACGATGATCTCGGTCTCGGCCACCGAATCCGCCACCGGCTCGGCCACCGTCTCGGCTACCGTCCCTGGGGCCGGGCGCGGTGCGGGCTGGCGCGGCGGCGTCTCCTGCACCTCCTCGGCGCGCGGATCGAGCGCCACGGTGCCCGGCGAGATGCCCTTTTCGGCGTTCATTGCCCGGAAGCGGATGCGTCCGGTGGTGTCGCGGACCGGGCGGACCTTCATCCTGAGAAAGGCCGTGACGGCAAGCGCGCCATGGAAGGTGGCGGTGACGATGAACAGCGCCACCGGAGCGATGGCGTTCATCGCCCAGCTGGCGATCACCGGGCCGATGGCGAGCCCGATGCCGAGGATCAGCAGCATGCCGCCGGCGACCCGGCCGAACTCACCCTCCCTGGCGAAGTCGTTGGCGTGCGCCACGGCGATGGCATAGAGCGGGTAGGCGCCGAAGCCGTAGAGCCCGAACAGGATGAACATCAGCACCCCGCCGGCCGGGTTGATCAGCACGGTCAAGAGCCCGATGAAGGCGGCAAAGCCGGACAGCCCGACGATCACGAGGCGCCGGTCGATCTTGTCGCTGAGCCGGCCGAACGGGGTCTGGGCCACCGCCCCCACGATCGCGGTCACCGCGAACAGGTAGGCGATGGTCGAGGCATCGAGTTTCTGCCCGAAGCCGTAGACCGGGGCCAGCGTGCCGAACGTGCCGTTGGTCATGCCGCACGCAAAGGCCGCGATGACGGCCAGCGGCGAGGTCTTGTAGAGCAGCACCACGTCGAGCCGCGCCGAGGAAATCGGCCTCGGCTGCGGCGTCGACGTGAGCGCAGTCGGCAGCACCGCACAGATGAAGCTTATCGCACCGACGACGAACGGCACATATCCCAAAGTACCCGTAATCGACATGGCGAGCTGGCCGATGGTGGAGGCGGCCATGTTGATGGTGACGTAAATCGAAAAGATCGTGCCGCGGCTGCGGTTGTCGGCCACCTCGTTGAGCCAGCTCTCGACGATCATCGCCGCGCCGGCAAAGCAGAAGCCCGAGAAGGCACGCAGCACGATCCAGCCGACGTCGTTGATCCACAGCAGGTTGAGCAGGATGGTGACGGTGCCGATCGCCGCCATGATCGAGAACGCACGGATATGGCCGACGCGCTTGACCAGCATCGGCACGGTGATCGAGCCGGTGACGAACCCCACCGACCAGCCGGTACCGATGAGGCCGAGCGCCAGCAGCGAGAACTGCTCCTCGGCGCCGCGCACCGACATCAGCAGCCCCTGCAGGCCGCCGCCGAACATCAGCAGGGCCGAACCGATGAACAGGGCGTAGATCTTCAGGGCGGAGGACATGGGGCGCTTTCTGCTTTCGCACGAGTCCGTGGGCGCTTGCCTGTCGAGTCGGACCAAATTCGGGCACGAGAGGCAAGAGCTAAACAACAGAGTGCGCGAATAGCTGCAGATTGGCCCGGCTGAAACCGCCGCGCGGTGCCTCCGGATCGAATCCTGGCGATGCGCCGGTCTCAGCCGGCCGGGCCGAGCGCCTGGCCGAGGCTCAGCATATCCGACCAGGCCAGGGCCTTGGAGGCCGGGGTGCGCAGCAGGTAGGCCGGGTGGAGCGTGGCGAGGGCGCGGACCGGGTGGTTGCCGATGACGAGGTCGCGCCACTGGCCACGGATGCGGGTAATGCCGCTGGTGGTCCCGAACAGCGCCTTGGTCGGCACGTTGCCGAGCGTCACGAGGAATTTGGGCGCCACCAGCTCGACCTGGCGGATGAGGAACGGGGCGCACAGCGCCAGTTCCTCGGGCGAGGGGTCGCGGTTGCCGGGCGGGCGCCAGGGCACCATGTTGGCGATGTACACCGTCGTGCGGTCAAGGCCGATGGCGCCCAGCATGCGATCGAGCAATTGCCCGGCGCGGCCGACGAACGGCTTGCCCTGCAGGTCCTCCTGCTCGCCGGGGCCCTCGCCGACCAGCATGACGCTGGCCTCGGGGTTGCCGTCGGCAAACACCAGCTGCGTCGCCCGCTTCTTGAGCAGGCAGCCGTCATAGGCGTTCATGGCGGCGCGCAGGGCCTCGAGCGTGGGGGCGGCCGCGGCGATGGCCCGGGTTTCGCCCGGATCGGACGGCAGCGAGACGAGCGGTGCCGGCGTCGCGGCGGCGGGTGCGGGCGCCGGCTGCACGGGTCCTGCCGGGCGCCGCGCCGGCAGCGAGGCGGCGAAGCGATCGACCGGCTCCTCGCCGACGGCGAAATCGACCCCGGCGGCCCGGTACCAGTCGAGCAGCGCAACCAGTTCGGAGGCGTCGGGCGGGGCGGGCGAGGACATGCGAGCCTTATGTCACAGCATCGCGCCCGGCGCCACACGCGGCAGGTTCGACGCGATTGACCGGAACCCTCCAAAAGTCCCGTATCGAGAGACTCGCCTCGCGGCAGTGCGGTGATAGACTGGGATACTCTCGATGACAGGGGAAGCAGATGAAGCTGGGCGCCTTCTCGATCAGTCTCGCGGTCAGGGACATTGCCGCATCGCGGGACTTCTACATCAAGCTTGGGTTCTCCGAGCTGGGCGGCAATATCGATGAGCGCTGGCTGATCCTGACCAATGGCACCGCGACGATCGGGCTGTTCCAGGGCCTGTTCGAGCACAACATCCTGACCTTCAACCCCGGCTGGAACGCCGACGCGACACCCCTCGACCCGTTCGACGACGTGCGCGACATCCAGAAACACCTCGAGGCAGAGGGCATCGCGATCGCGACGCGGGCCGATCCGGGTTCGACCGGCCCGGCGCATTTCGTCATCCGCGATCCCGACGGCAACGAGATACTCGTCGACCAGCATCGCTGAGTTTGCGATCCGACGCCGCTTCGTGCCATAGGGCGGCAACCAGCAGCGAGGATGGGCCGTGAGCGAACGCGAGAGCATCGAAACCGACGTGGTGATCGTGGGGGCCGGTCCGGCCGGACTTGCCGCCGCCATCCGTCTCAAGCAGGTCGCCCCGGACCTGTCGGTGACCGTGGTCGAGAAGGCAGCGGAAATCGGCGGCCATATCCTGTCCGGCGCGGTGATGAACCCGGTCGGCATGGACGAGCTGCTGCCCGGCTGGCGCGAGATGGGGGCGCCGGCCGGCGTTCCGGTCGGCCGCGACACCTTCCACCTGCTGACCGCCGGCGGCGACCTCGCCTTTCCCGGCTGGATGATTCCGCCGCAGATGCACGTCACGGGCGGCCTGATCGTCAGCCTCGGCGACCTGGTGCGCTGGCTGGGCGAGCAGGCGCAGGGGCTCGGCGTCGACATCTTCCCGATGACCGCCGCCGTCGACCTGGTGCGCGGCGAAGGCGGACGGGTCGAGGGCATCGTCACGGGCGATCTCGGGGTCGGCGGCGACGGCCAGCCCAAGGCGGGCTACGCGCAGGGGATCGAACTCAGGGCCAAATACACGCTGATCGGGGAGGGGGCGCGCGGCTCGCTCGCCAAGCAGCTGATCGCCGGCTTCGGGCTCGCCCAGGGCCACGATCCGCAACTCTACGGGCTGGGCATCAAGGAAATCTGGGAGATCGCGCCGGACCGGCACGAGGCCGGGCGGGTCGACCATTACCTGGGCTTTCCGCTCGACGATGCGACCTCGGGCGGGGGCTTTGCCTACCATGCGGCCGGCAAGCGGCTCTACCTGGGGTTCGTGACGCACCTGAGCTATGCCGACCCGACGCTGTCGCCCTATGGCGAGTTCCAGCGCTTCAAGACCCACCCGGCCATTGCGCGCCTGCTCGACGGCGCGACGCGGGTGAGCTACGGCGCTCGCGCCCTGACTTCGGGCGGGCTGCAATCGATCCCCGACCTCGCCTTCCCCGGCGGGGCGCTGCTCGGGTGCGCCGCCGGGTTCATGAACGTGCCGGCGCTGAAGGCCATCCACAGCGCCATCCGCTCCGGCAAGGCGGTGGCCGAGGCGGTGGCGGAAGCCGTCGCGGCAGGGCGGGCCCACGACCGGCTCGAGGGGCTCGACGCGCGCGTGCTGGCCACCGGCATCGGCGCCGAACTCACTCCGGTGCGGAACATGAAGCCGCTCTGGTCGCGTTTCGGCACCCTGGTCGGCGTGCTGCTCGGCGGCTTCGACCTGTGGTGGAACGCCATCCCGGGGTTCTCCCCGTTCGGCACGCTCCGGCACGCCAAGGCGGACTACGCCAAGCTCAGGCCGCTGGCGGCGGTGACGCCGCGCGCCTACCCGCGGCCCGACGGCAAGACCACCTTCGAGCGCAGCGCCTCGGTCTATCTCGCCAACCTCGGCCACGACGAGGACCAGCCGGTGCACCTCAGGCTCGCCGACCCGGCGGTGCCGGTGCGGGACAACCTGCCGCGCTTCGGCGAGCCGGCACCGCTCTACTGCCCGGCAGGGGTCTACGAGTTGGTCGATGCGGACGGCACGCCGACCTTCCGCATCAATGCCGCCAACTGCGTGCACTGCAAGACCTGCGACATCAAGGACCCGGCGCAGAACATCACCTGGGTACCGCCCGAGGGCGGCTCCGGCCCCAATTATACCGGGATGTAGCGCTCACGTGTTCGGCAGCGCCCCTTGCGGCGCAGTCGCAAAATCGCCCATCTTTGTGCGCCTGATCCGGCGCACCAGCCTGCCGTCCCCAGCCCTGCCGTACTTGGAGTTCCTGAGCCCGTGACCCATCCCGCCCGCCTCCTGACGTCGGCGCTCATCGTCATCGGCCTCGCCACCGGAGGCGCCCTGTCGCTCGACCAGGGCCAGATGTTCTCGGTGAGCCAGCTCAGCACTGCCGGCAGCTATCTGGCGGGACGCGAGGCGCTCTCCGACCTCAGCACCGGCGCCGCCGCCAGCTATTTCCGTCGCGCCGCGGAGGCCGACTGGGACAATCCCATCATCATCGAACGCAGCTTCATCGCCCTGGCCGCCGACGGGCAGATCGCGGAGGCGGCGACGGTGGCCGGACACCTGCTCGAACTGGCCGCACCGAACGATCTCGCCAGCCTCGTCATCGGGGCGGAAGCGATCAAGGCGCGGCGCTACGCCGCCGCGGGGCGCGCCCTGACGACGGTCGGCGGCGACACCTTCGCCGGCATCACCGGCGGTATCCTGCGCGCCTGGGCCCTCGAGGGCGAGGGCAGGCGGGACGAGGCCGGCCAGGTGCTCGACCAGATCGGACAGGGCGGGCTCGAGGATTTCCTCGTCTTCCACCGCGCCATCATGGCCGACGTCGCCGGCGACAGCCGCGAGGCACTGGAGCTGATCGCCGTTGCGCACCAGGCCGATCCCTACATCGCCCGCATCGTCGAGGCCTACGCCCGCATGCTCGGCAATGCCGGGCGCTTCGAGGAGGCGCGCAAGGTGATCGCGGCGTTCGAGGGCCAGGGGCTCTCGCACCCGCTGGTCAGCGAGGTGAAGGCCGCGATCGACAGGCGCCAGCGGCCCGGCGTGTTCGCACCGACCATCCAGGCCGGCGCGGCCGAGATGTTCCACTCGGTCGGCGTGGCGCTGGCCCGCGAGGGCAGCCCGGAGATCGCCGCGGTGTTCCTGCAGCTGGGTATCTATCTCGACCCCGGCGCCGACGTGATCGACCTGGTCTATGGCCAGCTGCTCGATGGCGCCGGGCAGTTCGAGGCCGCCAACCGGGTCTATGACAGCATTCCCGCCACCTCGCCGATGAAGCCGATGGCGGTCGTGCGCATCGCCGAGAACCTGGACGAACTCGGCAATCGCGACGAGGCGCTGCGACGGCTGGGCAACATCGTCGCCAGCAATCCGGATGACACCGAAGCGCTGGCGGTGCTGGGCGACATGCAGCGGGCGGCCGAGAAATACCTCGAGGCGGCCGACTCCTATACCCGCGTGCTGGACGCGGTGGCGGGGGACACGCCCGGCGACTGGCGCTACTACTACGTGCGCGGCATCGCCCATGAGCGCTCCAAGCAGTGGGAGAAGGCCGAGGCCGACTTCAAGCGGGCGCTGGAACTCAACCCCGACCAGCCGCAGGTGCTCAACTACCTGGGCTACAGCTGGGTGGACCAGGGCGTGAACCTGCTGCCGGCCCTGGAACTGATCGAGAAGGCGGTGGCCGGATCGCCCAATGACGGCTACATCATCGACAGCCTCGGCTGGGCCTACTACCGGCTGAACCGCTTCCCCGAAGCGGTCGCACAGCTCGAACGGGCCGTGCAGATCCGGCCGGCCGACCCCGAGATCAACGACCACCTGGGCGATGCCTACTGGCGTGCCGGCCGGCAGCTGGAGGCCCGCTTCCAGTGGAACATCGCCGCTGCCGTCGACAAGGAAGGTGCGGTCAAGGAGCGGGTCGCGAGCAAGCTCGCCAATGGCCTCGCGCCGCTGCCACCCGATGCGGCGGCCGGCACGCCGGTGGCCGAGGGCCAGCCCGCACCCGCCGCGCAGTAGGATGGACGGCGCCTTCGTCGAGGCCGCACCTGCCAAGGTCAACCTGGCACTGCACATCACCGGCCGCCGGGCCGACGGCTACCACGAACTGGAGAGCCTCGTGGTCTTCGCCGACGTCGCCGACGAGATCGTGGCGCGCCCGGCGAGGACCGACAGCCTCACCGTCACGGGCCCGTTCGCCACGGCCGCCGGCAGCGGCGAGGGCAACCTCGTCGCCCGCGCGCTCGCAGCCTTTCGCGGCCGCTGGCCGGAGCCGGCCGGCACCGGACTTGCGGTAGAACTGCGCAAGAACCTGCCGGTCGCGGCCGGACTGGGCGGCGGCTCGGCGGATGCCGCGGCGATGCTGCGCCTCATGGCGCGCCGCAGCGCGGCACCGATCCCGCCAGCCGCGCTCGCCGAAATGGCGCTGCACCTGGGCGCCGACGTCCCCGCCTGCGTGTTCTCCCGACCTTGCGAGATGCGCGGGGTGGGCGAGATCATCCACCCGCTGCGCACCTTTCCGGTGACCCACATCGTGCTGGTCAATCCGCTGCTGCCGGTGGTGACCGCCGACGTGTTCCGGCGTCTCGCGCGCCGAGACAACCCGCCGCTGCCGCCGCTGCCGCAGCCGCTGACCCGGCCGGCCCAGCTCGGCCTGTGGCTGGCCGAAACCCGCAACGACCTCGAACCGGCCGCGATCGGCCTCCTGCCGGTGATCGGCGAGCTGATTGCGGACATGGCGGCGCTCGACGGCTGCGTGCTGGCGCGCATGTCGGGATCCGGCGGCACGGTGTTCGGCCTGTTCGGCTCCGCCGCGCAGGCGCATCAGGCCGCGCACGAACTCCGCCGGACGCGCCACGGCTTCTGGGTGGCGGCGGCGCCGGTGATCACGCCCCGGCATTGGCAAAACGGGGCGTCACCCTCGGGCGCCTTGTTCGCCCGTGGGCCAGTGCCGGGTTGGCGCCGCCTGGGCGGGCGTCGAGTCGTCGCGGGTGTCGGTCAGGGGGTCGTGTCCATCCGTTGTGGGCGTGTGTCGTACTCGGCGAACAGCGAGAGATTGTCGCTGACCATGGCCTCGAAGCCCAGGCCGACCGTCCAGCCCAGGTGGGTTTGCGTGTCCACCGAAGCGCCGACCGAGTAGCCCGTGGAATTGGCGAAGGCGAGGCCGGCGGTGCCGTAGATCAGCACGCTCGACCGCAAAGCCGAGCCGGCCGCGCAGGCTGCCCGCCCAGTTGATCTCGCGTGCGATGGCTCCGCCGCCCACGTCGTCCCGCCCCATGCCGGTCGAGATCGAGGTCGCCGATGACCAGGCTGTCCATTTGGTGGTTGTAGCCGACCTGCGCGCCGGCGAGCCAGCCGGCGATCCCGTAGTCGCCGGTGAACAGCCGCGGGGCAGCGTGGCCCCTGCGACGCCGCTGGCGTACCCGACAGCGCGCCGATGAACAACCCGACAGCGAGCTGGGCCAACCATCTCGACGTCCGGCAGACCGGCAAATGGGCGAAATGCAGCGCCGTGCCCGCCAGCGAAGCCAGCACCGCAGCCACGCGTCTTCATGGCAACCCCTCATAAATTCGAATCAAGAACTAGCAGAGCCGCGGCAGCAGTTCATCCAGTTTGAGAACATAAAGCTGCCATCGTCCTGCCAAAGTTGCAGCGGCGACACATGCTCACGATAGCATCGGGCGTGGCTAGTAGGCGCGGGCGATGGTGGCCTCGACGACTTCGCCGAGCAGGAGCTTCATCTCGGACGGCGGCAGGCCCTTGAGCGCCTCGCGGGCGCGGCGCGCGTGCTGGCCGGCCTCATCGAGCGTGCGCCCGAGCGTGTCGTGCCGCTCGAACACCGCCAGTACCGCGCCAGGTCGGACGCGGCGGCATCGGTCTTGCCGAGTGCCGAGACGATCGCCTCGCGTTCGCCGGGGCTCGCCGCCCGAGAGCGAGGATCACCGGCAGCGTTCTTGCCGAGCGTGCCGCTCTCGCCGCGGTAGTCGAGCACGTCGTCGACCAGCTGGAACGCGTAGCCGAGTTCCCGCCCGTAGTCGCGCAGGGCCCGCCGCCCGGCCGCATCGGCCCCGCCGGCCATGGCGCCGACCTCGGTCGCCGCCTCGAACAGGGTCGCGGTCTTGGCGCGGATGACGTCGTCGTAGTCGGCACGGGTGGCGGCGAGGTCGCGCGTCTTGGAAAGCTGCAGGACCTCCCCTTCGGCAATCACCGTCGCGGCCCGCGAGATCACCTTCAGCGCCTCGATGCTGCCGGTCTCGACCATCATCATGAACGCCTGCCCGAGCAGGAAATCGCCGACGAGCACGCTGGCCTGGTTGCCCCATACCATGCGCGCCGCGGCCCGGCCGCGCCGCATCGTGCTCTCGTCGACGACGTCGTCGTGCAGCAGCGTGGCGTTGTGCATGAACTCGACCGAGGCCGCGAACACCACCTCGTCGCCGTCGGGTCGGCCGAACAGCTCGGACGCCGCGATGGTCAGCATCGGCCGCAGCCGCTTGCCGCCGGCCTCGATCAGGTAGCGCGCCACTTCCGGCACCAGTTCGACATGCGAACGCAGCCGCTCGAGGATCAGGGCGTTGACCCGGTCCATGCCTTCGCGCGTGGAACTGACCAGCCGGTCGACCGCATTGGATTCGGTCGCCGCCTTTGTCGCTGCCGCCGATGACGCCATGAATTCCTCGGTTGTCGGCCCCCGCGGAGGCCCTATAGTCCGGTCCGATGTCCCTAGACCACGACGCCACTCTTGTAAAACACCAAACGCCGACGCGCGATGCCTTTTTGGGTGGTCGGCTGGTTGTGTCGCAGCCCCCCTCGGGTTTTCGGGCGGGGCTCGATTCCGTGCTGCTCGGCGCCAGCGTGCGGGCCGGCGCGAAACGGCTGCTGGACCTCGGCGCCGGCGCCGGAACCGCCGCCCTCGTCGCACTCGCCGACCGGCCGCTGGCGCAGGCGACGCTGGTCGAAATCGACCCGGCCATGGCGGCGCTGGCCGAGGCCAACCTCGCCGCCAACGGCATGCTGGGGCGCGGCACCGTCCTCTGCCTCGACGTGACCGCGACTGCGGCGCAGCGCCGGGCGGGAGGGCTTGCCGCCGACCATTTCGACAGCGTCATCGCCAATCCGCCGTTCTTCGAACCCGCTCGCGGCACCGCCCCCGCTGCGAACCGCGCCGGTGCCCGGCACATGCCGGCCGCGTCGCTCGAAATGTGGGCCAGAGCCGCCGCCACACATGCCGCCGCCGGTGGCGAGGTGATCTTCATCCATGTCGCCTCGGCCCTGCCCGCCCTGCTGGCGGCGTTCGCGACCCGCTTCGGCGCGCTCACCGTGCTGCCGCTGCTGCCGCGAAACGGCCAGCCGGCGCACCGCGTGCTGGTCCGCGGCATCAAGGGCTCGCGCGCCCCGCTGACGCTGCTGGCGGCACGGGCCCTGCACGCAGACGAAGGGCGCGACTTCCGCCCCGCGTTCGATGCCATTTTCCGCGGCACGGCCGCCCTGGACTGGTAATGCGCCGCCAAGGCACATACATCTGCCCCCTGTTGACAGCGAGGATGTGAGGATGGGGCTCGGAACCTGGTTGAGGCGCCTGATCGGCCAGGCGGGCCCGGTGGTTCCGGTGGTGCGCCTGCACGGCGTGATCGCCGCCGACCCGCGTCCGGGCCGGCTCAACATCGAGTCGGTGGCGCCGCTGCTCAAGCGCGCCTTCGCGCTGAAATCGGCCCCCGCCGTCGCCATCATCGTCAACTCCCCCGGCGGCTCGCCGGTGCAGTCGCGGCTGATCTCGAAGCGCATCCGCGATCTCGCCGATGAGAACGGCAAGCCGGTACTGGTGTTCGTCGAGGACGCGGCGGCCTCGGGCGGCTACTTCATCGCGGTAGCGGGCGACGAGATCATCGCCGACCCCTCCTCGATCGTCGGCTCGATCGGGGTGATCTTCGCCGGCTTCGGCTTCGTGGGCGCGATCGACCGGCTCGGGATCGAGCGCCGGGTGCACACGGCCGGGAGGAACAAGTCGACCCTCGACCCGTTCCTGCCCGAAAAGCCCGAGGACGTCGCCCGCATCAAGCAGATGGAACTCGACGTGCACAAGGTGTTCATCGACTGGGTCAAGGCGCGGCGCGGCGACCGGCTGAAGGGGGCGGACGACGATCTGTTCACCGGCGAGTTCTGGAGCGGCGTGCGCGGGCTGGACCTCGGCCTCGTCGATGCGCTCGGGGACGTTCGGGCGGTGCTGCGGGAGCGCTACGGCGAGAAGGTCGAGCTGCAGGTGATCGCGCCGCGGCGCGGCCTGTTCAGCCTGCCGCGGCTGGGCTTTTCCGCGCTGGCCGGGGGCGCGCTCGCCGAACTCGATGATCGCGCGCTCTGGTCGCGCTTCGGGCTCTGACAGATGACCGCCATCCTTATCCGCCTCGTCATCTTCCTCGTCATCGCCGGCGTCATCTTTCTCGGGGCCCGCCGCATCTGGCGCGACTGGAAAGGGCAGTTCAAGGCGGTGGACAAGGCCCGCCACGAACGCGACCTGAAGGAACGCGCGCGGCCCGACGTGATCACGCTCGAGCGCGACAAGGACGGCAAGTTCCGGCCACCCGGCGACGACAGGCGACAGTGATCCTGCCATCGAGCGGGCCGGCGATGGCTGGGACGGGGGCGATTTGACAATACTCCCGTAACCCTATGCTGTCGAACGGCTGGATCCAGCGGCGCCTTTAGTTGAATCTTCAGCAGTGAACTCCGTAGTGACGTCCAGGCGGTGCTCGTGAAGCCGCAGTCCCCGAGGCCGGGAGTCCAGGTCATTGCGTGCCATTGTGCAGATGGTTGTCCGCTTCATGTCGGTGCAGACTGACAATCCTTTGCTGGTGAAGGCGCAGTATCGGGCCTTTTCGCGTCAGATTCCGATGATGTACTTCATCCTGCTCAGCAGCACCTGGGCGGTGGCATCGACCCATTTCGGGCACGCGCCCGCCGAGTTGACCGTCGGCGGGCCGATTCTGCTGACGCTGGTTTGCGTTACCCGCCTGTGGCAGTGGTGGCGCACCCGCCACCAGACGCCCACGCTCGAGGTGGCCGCGACGGCTCTGCGGCGGACCAACATGCTGTCGATCGCCATCGCGTCGGCATTCACGCTGTGGGCGCTCTCGCTCTTTCCGCATGGCGATGCCTACCTGCAGTCGCATCTCGCCTTCTACATGGCGATCACCGTCATTGCCTGCATCATCAGCCTGATGCACCTGCGCTCGGCGGCCTTCGCGGTGGCCATCATCGTCATCGGCAGCTTCATCGCCTTCTTCGCCACCACCGGGCAGCCCACCTTCATCGCCATCGCCGTCAATGTCGTGCTGGTCAGCTTCGGCATGCTGACCATGTTGATGGTGAACTACCGCAACTTCGCGCAGATGATCACCGCGCAGCAGGAGACGGAGGCGCTCAGCAACGAGAATCTGCGGCTCGCCAACCTCGACAGCCTCACCGAACTGCCGAACCGGAGAGCCTGCCTTGCCCGGCTCGAAGACGAACTGCGCGCCGCGCAGGCCGGCGGCACCCGCGTCGCGCTGGGGATCATCGATCTCGATGGCTTCAAGCCGGTCAACGACGTCTACGGCCATTCGACCGGCGACAGGCTCCTGATCATGGTCGGCCGTCGACTGGAAGCAACCGTCGCGCCCTCGGGCGTATTCATGGCGCGCCTGGGCGGCGACGAGTTTGCCTTCATCGTCTCCGATGCCGGACGCGACATCGACCTGGTGGAGTTCGGCGACAGCATCTGCAGCGCGCTGAGGCAGCCCTTCATGCTGCCCGAGGCCACCGTGATGATCGCCGGTTCGGTGGGGATTGCCTGTGCCGACGGCACCCTGGAGCCGGGTGAACTGTTCGACCGCGCCGACTACGCCCTGTACCAGGGCAAGCGCAGCAAGCGTGGCCTCAGCACGCTGTTCAATGCCGGCCACGATGCCCAGATCCATCGCGAGGCCCGCATCGAGCAGGCCCTCAAGGGGGCCGATCTCGACAGCGAGCTGTCGGTGGTGTTCCAGCCGATCATCCGGATCAGCGACGAGAGCGTCGCCGGGTTCGAGGCCCTGGCGCGCTGGGACAGCCCGATCATGGGCGTCGTCTCCCCGTCCGAGTTCATTCCCGTGGCGGAGCGCGCCGGCATCATCGGCAGCCTCACCCGGCCGCTGCTGCGCAAGGCGCTGCAGGCGGCGTCCGCCTGGCCCGACCACATCCGCCTCTCGTTCACCCTGTCGGCGCACGACCTCAATCCCGAGGATGGGGTCGCGGCGGTGATCGGCATCATCAGGGCCGGCGACGTCAGTTCGCGCCGCCTCGACCTCGAGATCACCGAGACCGCGTTCACGCACGACTTCGAGCAGGTCAAGCGCGCCGTCGCCCTCTTGGGCCGGCTCGGCTGCGGCATTTCACTGGACGATTTCGGCACCGGCTATTCGAGCCTTTCCCGGCTGCACGCCCTGCCGCTCAATCGCCTGAAGATCGACCGCAGCTTCGTCGCAGGCCTCGACGGCAGGCAGTCGAGCATCAAGATCGTCCGCTCGCTGCTGGCGCTCAGCCGCGACATGGGCCTCGAGTGCGTGGTCGAGGGTGTGGAAACCGCCGCCGAGCTGGCCACCATCCGCGAACTGGGCGGCGAACTCGTGCAGGGTTTCCATTTTTCCCCGCCGGTGCCGCTGGCGCAGACGGCCGGGCTGCTCGATCGGTTCGCCGGCCGGAGCAGGCCGCGTCTGGCAGTGCACGGCTGAACCATTGACCCCCCGGCGGCACGCCACTAGGTTCCGCCCGCCATTCGCACCCGGAACCTGCCGCCGATGACCGAGACGTTGCCCCGCCACATGGACCCGAGGAATTCGTTCCAGGGGCTGATCCTGACGCTCCAGCGCTTCTGGGCCGAGCAGGGTTGCGTCATCCTGCAGCCCTACGACATGCAGATGGGCGCCGGCACCTTCCACACGGCAACCACCTTGCGCGCGCTCGGGCCGAAGCCGTGGAAGGCCGCCTATGTGCAGCCTTCGCGCCGGCCCAAGGACGGGCGCTATGGCGAGAACCCCAACCGGCTGCAGCACTACTACCAGTTCCAGGTGATCCTGAAGCCCTCGCCCGACAACATCCAGGACCTCTACCTCGACAGCCTCGCGGCGATCGGGCTCGATTCGAGCCTGCACGATATCCGCTTCGTCGAGGACGACTGGGAGAGCCCGACGCTCGGCGCCTGGGGCCTGGGCTGGGAATGCTGGTGCGACGGCATGGAGGTGAGCCAGTTCACCTATTTCCAGCAGGTCGCCGGCTTCGAATGCAAGCCGGTCCCCGGCGAGATCACCTACGGGCTCGAGCGCCTCGCCATGTACGTGCAGGGCGTCGAGAACGTCTACGACCTCAACTTCAACGGCCGCGACGGCGACGACAGGGTCACCTACGGCGATGTGTTCCTGCAGAACGAGCAGGAATTCTCGCGATACAATTTCGAGGCCGCCGACACCGAGATGCTGTTCCGCCACTTCAAGGATGCCGAGGACGAGTGCCGGGCGATCCTTCGGAAGGGCAATGTCGGCAATCGCCAGACCATGGCGGTGCCGGCCTATGAGCAGGTGGTCAAGGCCAGCCACACCTTCAACCTGCTCGACGCGCGCGGCGTCATCTCGGTGCAGGAGCGGCAGAGCTACATCCTCAGGATCCGCGACCTCGCCAAGGACTGCGGCGCGGCCTGGCTGCAGACCGAGGGCGGCGGGGCCAGCTAGGCTGCGCCAACCACCGCCGAAGTCGCGGCGGTCCCTGCGGGCCAGCTCTCCTAGACCCCGGCGACCAACCGCACGAGCCAGACAATGAGGCCCAGCGAGGCGGCCGGCAGGCCGACCCCGAGCAGCAGGCGCAGCGGCCACCGCAGGGCGCTGCCGTGGGTGAGCAGCGCCATCAGCGCGACGGCAACGAGGTAGGCAGGAACGACGAGGAAGGCCCACCAGCCCGTGGCCAGGGCCAGCAGCACTGCGCACAGGGCGAGGCTGGCCAAGGCGGTGAGGTGTTTCACTCCGCGGTTCCGCTCGCTGCGGGCGGGCAGCAGCGCAGCGAGGCCTTCGAGGGGCGATCCGGGGCCGCAGACGATCTCACGCATGGCACACTGTTTCTCCGGGGCACGAATCCCTGAGCCATGGTCGGGCCTCGGACCGGGTCGCACAAGGCGTGCCAGCGCCGTTCAACAGGTGCCGGCCGGCCTGCGGACGAACCGGTTCACGCCCGCGGAATCTCCCGGCCCTCGACGTAGTGGCCGTAAAGCGTGGTGAGGATGCTCACCCCGACCAGCATCTTCACCCAGTCCGTGCCGAGCGTCCAGATGAGGCTGAGGATCCGGCCGACCGGCCCGGCAAAGGCAAGCAGGATGGCCGGCAGGTCGATGAGGAGGGCGGCGATCGCCGAAACGATCGCGAGGACCACGATGGCGCCGCTGGCCCCCTTGGTCGCCTCCCAGGCGGCCCCGAAGCCGAGCGGCCTGCCGATCGCGGTGGCCGGCAGCACCGGCGCCAGCCGGTAGCCGACGATGAGCGCGGCGGCGAGCGCCAGGACCCCGGCGACGAAGGCCAGCGGCGGCGCGATCAGCATCAGCAGCCCGGCAACGGCCCCGACGACCAGGCCGGTGATGACACACAGAATGCCGATCCCGAGCGACATGAGCGCATAGGAGAACAGCCGGCCGCCGTCGAAGGCCGGGAACTGCCCCTGCGGCTGCTCGTCGAGCAGCACGTAGCGGTGCCAGGCGACCGCGATCCACACGAAGGCGACGAGCGCCAGGACGCCCGTCACGATGGCGACCGGCGCCATGGCAAGCGCCGCCTCGGGGTCGAGGGTCTGCCCGCGACCGGCCGGGAACATCAGACCGAGGATGAGGCTGGGGATGGCATAAATGAGATAGAGCAGGCCCGAGAGCCTCAGTGCGTTGCGCCAGTCGCCCAGCACCAGGCGAACCGAATGTGCAAACAGATTGATACCCACGACATGCCCCCGAGTGTTGGTGAAATGAAAGCAAGAATGAACCGAGCCCGAGGCGAAAGGCTAATGGAAGCCCCAGAGTCGCGGAAGCTTGCCGCACCGGTTTATTCGCGGGGGGCCGGCATCGGGCGTCCGCCGCTTCAGTCGCAGGTGACGACGAGCCCGTCGCGACCGATGAAGCGGAAGCTCGTCCGTCCGGCCTCGTCCGTGCCGAAGGCGCCGGTCAGCCCGAGCGCGTGCAGCGGACCGCTCAGTGGGTTGACGTCCGTGCCGGCGGAAGCCACCTGGCCCGATCCGGCCGAGCCGTCGGCCGCGGTGAACGCATAGTCGCCGGCAACGAGCAGGGTGAGTTCGCCGAACGCCGCCCCATCCGCATGGAAGCAGGCATAGACGCCGGGCGGCGGAAACTGGGCCAGAGCCGTGGTGGCGAACAGGACGAAGGCGAGGAGGAGGGGGACGCGCATGCTGCAGTCTTGCGCCGAGCCCCGGTGGGAAGCAAGGCTGAGCGGCCGATGCGGGGGCGGTCCGATCGCTCGGTCGGTAATGGGCCTAGACCGGCGGCACCAGACCTTCGGGGCGGCCGCGGAGTTTCTTGAACGGCGCCATGCCTTCGTTGGCGAGCTGGTCGGCGCGCTCGTTCATCTCGTCGCCATTGTGACCCTTGACCCAGTGCCAGTTGATCTTGTGGCGGGAAACGGCGGCATCTAGGGCCTGCCAGAGCTCGACATTCTTGACCGGCTTCTTGTCGGCGGTGCGCCAGCCGTTCTTCTTCCAGCCGTGGATCCACTTGGTCAGCCCGTCCTTGACGTAGTTGCTGTCGGTGTGGAGTTCGATCTCGCAGGGGCGCTTGAGGGCGTTGAGGGCCTCGATGGCGGCGGTCAATTCCATCTGGTTGTTGGTGGCGAGCGGCGCGCCGCCCTTCAGTTCCCTGACGGTCTCGCCATATTGCAGCACCGCGCCCCAGCCGCCTGGGCCGGGATTGCCGGAACAGGCCCCGTCGGTATGGATGGTGACGTGGGTCACGCCGTGGCGCCGGCTGCGGATGGCCGATTGTAGATGTACCACTCGCAGTGGTGGCCGTGATCGTTGTCGCCGGAATGGGTGTAGACGCCGCCCAGCTTGCGCAGCACCTTGAGCGAGGCCTCGTTGCGAACATCAGCGAGGCCGACGAAGTGATCGCGGTCGGTTTCGCGCCAGTACCAGTCGCGCAGTGCGCTCGCTGCTTCGAAAACGTAGCCGTTGCCCCAGAATTCCGGATAGAGCGAGTAGCCGATCTCGGGGGTCTCCTCCGGCCCGTAGATGCCGAAGCCGCAGCGCCCGACGAGCATGCCGTCCGACTTGCGGGTGACCCGGAGCTTGCCCATCTTCTGGCGCTCGAACAGTTCGATCCAGTGGGCGAGGGCCGAATCCATCTCGGCCGTCGTCCAGGGGCGGCCGTGCTCGGTGAGATAGCGCGCCACCACCGGATCGCCGTGCAGGCGATAGAGGTCCTCGACCTGGTCCGCCCGCCAGCCGGAGAGCACCAGGCGGTCGGTTTCGAGAAGGTCGAGTTCGCTCATGCTGCCGGCTGGGTCCTCAGTTCGCGGGGGAGGTTGAACACGATGGTCTCGCGCTGCGCGCCGCTCGCCGAGACCCGGATGTCGAAGCGCTGCGCGAAAGCCTCGACCACTTCGTCGACCAGCGTTTCGGGCGCCGAGGCGCCGGCGGTGATGCCGAGGCGCGAGATCCCCGCAAAGCGTGACCAGTCGATCAGTTCGGCGCGCTCGACGAGCGCGGCATTGGCGCACCCGGCGCGTTGCGCGACCTCGACGAGGCGCACCGAATTGGAGGACTCGGGCGCGCCGACAACAATCATCGCGTCGACCAGCGGCGCGACGCGCTTGACCTCTTCCTGCCGGTTGGTGGTGGCGTAGCAGATGTCTTCCTTGTGCGGCAGCGCGATCGCCGGGAAACGCCGGCGCAGCACCTCGACGATGGCCGAGGTGTCGTCGACGCTCAACGTCGTCTGGGTGACGTAGGCGAGCCGTTCGGGATCACGCGGGGTGAACGCCTCGGCGTCCTCGACGGTCTGAATCAGGGTGATCGCACCGGCCGGCAGCTGGCCCATGGTGCCAATCACCTCGACATGGCCCGCATGGCCGATCAGCACGATCTCGCGGCCTTCGGCGAAGTGCCGGTTGGCCTCGATATGGACCTTGGAGACGAGCGGGCAGGTGGCATCGAGGAAGAACATGTTGCGCATTCGCGCGTCCTCTGGCACCGCCCTGGGCACGCCGTGGGCGGAGAACACCACCGGCGCGCCGGTCGCCGGGATCTCGTCGAGTTCCTCGACGAACACTGCGCCTTTCTGGCGCAGGCCATCGACCACGTACTTGTTGTGGACGATCGCATGCCGGACATAGACCGGGGCGCCGTAGCGCTCGAGCGCCAGTTCGACGATCTGGATGGCGCGATCGACGCCGGCGCAGAAGCCGCGCGGGGCGCACAGGGTGATGTCAAGCTGCGGCCTTGTTTGCATGCGCAAGCAGATGCTTACTGCGCCGGTACAAGTCAAGTGTTGCGACAGCCGGAGGCGCCCGGCAATATGCGCGCAGCAATCGGATGGTGTCCTGGGTGGCCCTGGCAGTGGAAATGTTCGCGGTCGCGCCCGCTACGGGCAAGGCGCACCTTTCCGCCGCCCAGCAGGTGCTGCTGGTCGGCAAGGGGCACTGGGTCCGCCGCGCCTATGAGGCGGGGCTGCCGGCCATTCCGACCATCGCCATCACCCGTGCCGCCTGGATGGCCCTGGAGGAGGAGCGCCGCAGCAACGGCGACCGGCTGCGCACCCACTGGGTGGCGACGCTGTTCCGGCTGGTGGGGCGCGACGGCAGACCGCCGCAACTGGTGGTCCGCACCTCGGCGGCGGTGCACTCCTCCGGGCTGATGCCCGGGCGACCCGGCCTTGCCGCGCCTGCCAGCGAGGCCGAAGCGGTCGATCCGGCCCGCCCGCTGGGGCGCGCCATCACCGATGCCTTCGACTCCTATCCGCCCGGAGCGCTGGCGGCCGAACGGCAGATCGTCATCGTCCAGGCCATGGCCGAGGGCCGCCTGCAGCTGTTTCTCGCCCGCGACCTGCAGACCGGGGCGCTCGGCCCGGCCCCGATCGGGACGGCGCCGCTCGGCCCCTTGCCGCCGGCCGCCCGGCAGCTTGCCGAGACCATGGACGCCATCGCCGGCACGCACCTGGCGTGCCTGGTGTCGGTCGAGGGCGAGGCCGTGCGCCTGTTGTCGGCGCGCGTCGTCCAGGCCTCGGCCGGGGCCGAACTCGAGGCGGCGGTCGACCGGGTCGCGCGCGGCAGCTGGTCGCGCCAGGAGGCGGTGGTGCATATCGACCCGGCCCGGCTGCAGCAGATGCTGCATCCGCGCCTGCGCTCGTCCGAAACCGCGGAACTGGTGGCCGCCGGCCTCGGCGTCTCGCCGGGCGCGGCGAGCGGTGCGATCGTCTTCACCGCCGAGGATGCGGCCCGCCTCAAGGCTCGCGGCCGGCACTGCATTCTCGTCGTCACCGAGACCGGTCCCACCGACATCGAGGCGATGAAGGCGGCAACCGGCATCCTCACGGCGCGCGGCGGCATGACCAGCCATGCCGCCGTGGTGGCGCGCATCACCGGCAAGCCCTGCGTCGCCGGCGTCAGGACGCTGAGCGTCAATGTCGCCGAACTGACCTGCCGGATGGGCGACAAGGAGTTCCGCGCCGGCGACCGGATCACCATCGACGGCACCGACGGCTCGGTCTATCTCGGCGCCCGGCCGCTGGCGCAGCCGCATATCGGCGGCGCCATGGGCAAGCTGCTCGACTGGTCGGACGCTTCCCGCCAGGTACAGGTGCGGGCCAACGCCGAGACGGTCGAGGCGGTCAATACCGCGCTGAGCTTCGGCGCCGAGGGGATCGGGCTGGCGCGCTCCGAGCACATGTTCTTTTCGCGCGAGCGCATGGTGGCGCTGCGCCGGCTGATCCTGTCCGAGGATGCCGACGACCGCGCCACGGCGCTCACCGGCCTGGTCGACTTCCAGACGGACGACTATTCGCAGATCTTTACCGCGATGGCCGGCCTGCCGGTGACGATTCGGCTGATCGACCCGCCGCTGCACGAGTTCCTGCCGCGCTCGGACGAGGATATCGAGGAGACCGCGCAATCGCTCGGGCTTCCGGTGCGGGCATTGCGCCTGAGGCTCGAACGCATCGCCGAGATCAACCCGATGCTCGGCCATCGCGGCGTGCGCATCGCCATCACCTATCCCGAGATCCTCAAGATGCAGATCGAGGCGCTGTGTGCCGGGGTGCGCGCCGCCTCGGCCCGGCAGGCCGAGCCGGTGACGCTCGAGGTGATGGTGCCGTTCGTGTCGACGGTCAGCGAAGTGGTGGAGGTGAAGCGCCAGGTCTACGCGCTGATCGAGCGGGCCGGCCTGACGCAGGCGGCGCGCGACCGCTTCCAGTTCGGCACCATGATCGAGCTGCCGCGCGCCGTGCTGCGGGCCGAGGAAATCGCCGAGCACGTCGACTTCTTCTCCTTCGGCACGAACGACCTGACCCAGACCATCTACGGCATCTCGCGCGACGATGCCCCGGCGTTCCTGTCGGCCTACCAGCGCAAGGGGCTCTACGACTTCGACCCGTTCGTCACCCTCGACCAGAAGGGGGTCGGCGAGATGATCTCGATGGCCGTCGAGCGCGGCAAGCGGGCCAACCCGACGCTGAAGATCGGCATCTGCGGCGAGCATGCGGGCGACCCGGCCTCGCTGCAATTCTTCGCCCGCCTCGCGGTGGACTATGTCAGTTGCTCGCCCTACCGGGTGCCGGTCGCAAGGCTGACGCTGGCGCAGTAGGCGGCGGCCGGCCTGCGCCCCGCGTTTACCTCGCCCTAACCCTAAGGCCGCATTATCCGGTTCGTCGGCATTTGCGTCACAGTTTACCTGAAATGCCGGCGTGTTGTGTGTTGCGTTCCTGCGTGGATAGTAAAGCGTACCGATGGCCCACTACCGGACCAACCCGTCGAACCGGGTCCGCGGCGAACTTGCCTGGCTCAGGACGATGGCGGGAGCGGCCCTGACCGTGATGGCCAGCTTCGGGCTGACCAACGCCGCCGTGGCGCCGGACAATGCCATGCCGGTTGTCGTCGCGCCGGCCGATGCCGCGCCGCGTCTCTCCCAGGTGGGGAAGACGTGATCATCACCGGCTCGATCGACCACATCTTCAACGTGCAGAGCTTCGTCGGCACCAGCCGGGCGCTGAAGACCGACAGGGCGCGCCCGGTGGTCGAGGTGCTGGCGCTGACCACCGGCTTCGAGGGGATCCGCCAGCGGATCGCCGAACTGAGGCAGCCCAGGTCGGTCGTGCCCGTCGTGGCTGTCGCCACGCCAGTCGATGCTGCCGGCCTGCCGGTCGCCGTGGCCGCCATCGACCCGGCCCTGATCACGCCGGCCCTCGATGCGATCGACGCGCTGGCAGGGACCGCCGCCATGCCGCTGCCCCGCACCATGTCCGACAAGCTCGCCTATGCCCGCGCCGACCTGCCCGCCACGGTGTTCGACGGCTCGGTGACCGACAAGAAGGGCAAGAAGGTCTCCGACAAGGAAGTCTGGTGCATGGCCACCGCCATCTATTTCGAGGCGCGCAGCGAAAGCTATCGCGGCCAGGTGGCGGTGGGGCAGGTGGTGATGAACCGCGTCGCCCATCGGCTCTATCCCGAGACCATCTGCGGCGTGGTGTTCCAGAACCAGAACAAGCGCAATGCCTGCCAGTTCTCCTTCGCCTGCGACGGCATCCCCGAGCGCGTCACCGAAAAGAAGGCCTGGGACCAGGCCATGGCGACCGCCAAGGACGTCATCGCCGGCAAGGAATACCTCACCGAGGTCGGCTACTCGACCCACTACCACGCCACCTACGTCTACCCGCACCGGGCCCCGCGGATGAAGAAGAACACCAAGATCGGCCTGCACGTGTTCTACCAGTTCAAGCGCGGCTGGAAGTTCGGGTAGGGGAGGCCCCGCGCCTCGTCCGGTCCGGCGGATCAGGTCATCCCCGCGCCGGGCGCCCCCGTTTACCCTTTGTTAATATCGTTTGCACGGCGCCGGGGAAATGTGCGTCTATTGGCGCTCGGGATGGGGGTGCAACCATGTCCAGGGTTCTTCTGGGAATACTTGCGTTTGTCTTAGGCCTCGGGGCGTCCGGTCTTGCCGTCGCGGCGGACGGGGCGGCGCTGGGGGTCGATGCGGGGGCGACGGCGCAGACCGGCCGGCAGGTGCGGATGCTCACGGTGGGCGCCGACCTGTTCATCGGCGACAAGGTGGAGACCGACGCCACCGGGCTGGTGCAGGTGAAGTTCGCCGACAGCACCGAACTGGTGATCGGACCGAACTCGACGCTGGTGCTCGAGGACTACCTGCTGCGCGCCGACGGCTCGGCCGGCAGGCTCGCCGTCAACGCCCTGGCCGGGACCTTCCGCTTCGTCACCGGCAACGCGCCCAAGGACCGCTACAGCATCACCACGCCGACCGGCACCATCGGGGTGCGCGGTACGGCGTTCGATTTCACCGTGGACAAGGAGACGACCAGCGTCCTGCTGTTCCACGGCGAGGCGATCCTGTGCGCCCAGCGGGCCGACTGCGTGACGCTGGACGATACCTGCGAGGTGGGCCAGTACGAGCTGCGGCAATCCCAGATCATCGGGCTCTCGGGCAAGGTGGGCGCCGAGGAGCGCAAGGAGTTGCGGGCGAAGTTCCGCTATGCCAGCTCGCAGAAGCCGCTGCTGCGCGATTTCCGCGTGCGCTCGGCCGAGAACTGCCTCAAGCAGACGGTCGCCGAGGAGCAGGCGGAAAAGCAGCCGGTTCCCGTGGTCGTGCCGCCGGTCGACCCCTGCGCCGAGCCCGGTAGCTGCGAGCCGCCGCCGCCGCCGCCGCCACCGCCGCCCGATGATCCCAAGCCGCCCAAGCCGCCCAAGGACGATCATCACCACGACGATCACCACGACAACGGCCATCACTATGACGGCGACCACCACGATCCGGGCCGTGGTCACGGCCGGGACGACGATGGCGGTGGCCGAGGTCACGGTGGCGGCGACAAGGGCGGCCGCGGCAAAGGGCATTGAGCGCGCCCGATCGGAACGCCCTTCACCCCGACCCGCTCCCCTCAGGGCAGAGGGGCGACTGCGGCAGGGCAAACCGGGCAGGGCGCCTTCGCCGGCCTGCTGGACTAGAACTTGCCCATCTCGCGCTTCACCTTGTCGATGAAGCCCTTGAGGCCGGCCTCGGTCTGGTTGTTCATGTCGTAGAGCGCGAGGTACCTGGGCGGCATCAGGGTGCCGAAGGTGACCCAGGCCCAGCGCATGGCCAGTCGCCGCGGCGGATCGCCCATGATCCAGGTGCGGAAACGGTCGCCGCCATAGGTGGTGATGTAGGCCACTTTCCGGATGTTCTTCATGTTGGTGACCAGCTTGCCCTTGTCGGTGCCGTTGCCACCCACGAGGATGAAGCTGACGCCGGGCAGGAAGATGCGGTCGAAGAAGCCCTTGAGGATCGCCGGGTAGCCGTAGTTCCACACCGGGTGGACGAACACCGCCGCCTCGGCGGCGCGCACCCGGTCGACATAGGGCTTCACGTCCGGCGTCAGGTTGCCGGGGATGTCGTGGTAGTTGAGCCGCTCCTCGCGGCTCATCACCGCCTGGAAGTCCTCGTCGTAGAGGTTCATGGCGTCGACCGTGTGGCCCCTCGCCGTCAGCGCCTCGCAGGCGGCATTGAACAGCGCCCGGTTGAAACTGGTCTCAACCGGATGCGCGTGGACGACGAGCACCCGCATCAGGCGGCGCCCAGGGTGTGGAGCCCGGTGAACAGCCAGTTGCGCCCGGACTCGAAATCGAAATCCGGATCGTCCCAGGCCACCATCTTGCCGGGGTTGAGGATGCCCCTGGGATCGGCCTCCTTCTTGAAGGCGAGCTGCGCCCGGTCGGTCTGCTTCATGCCGCCTTCCTCGAGGGTGTAGCGGTGCGGGTTGAAGACGAGGCAGCCGTTCTGCTCGTGCAGCCGGATGATCTCCTCGAGCCGCTCCTCGGAGGTGTAGCGCACCACCGGCAGGCCCGAGAAGATAATGCGGCCATCGAAACGGTTCATCTCGATGTGCATGGGCATCTCGTCCCCGAACGTGTCGATGGCCCATCTGACATGGGCGAGATCGGGATACTGGGTCTGCAGGTAGGTGATGGTCGGATCGACCTTCAGTCCGCGCAGCGTGGTGTGGTTCCAGGCGAGTTCGAACACCGGCGGCAGCCGGGCCTTTTCCTCGGCCGGCGCGGTGTCGCCGCGATAGAGCAGGTCGCCCTCGTGGAAATCGACGAAATGCACCAGTGCCGGAACGGCGGCGGGCGCCACCATCAGCAGCACCACCGATTGCTCGCGGCTGCGGATATAGGGCCGGTGGCGGTTGAAGTAGTCGTAGGGCATCGGCGCGGCGACCGGGGAGATCTCCTTGCACAGCAGCCCGTCCTGCAGCGCCACCTGCTCGGCGAAGGCGACGGCCTCGATGGCGGTATCGAAGCCGACCAGCATGTCGACCCAGTCGTGATGCGCGGTGAGCGGCATCTCGACCTCGACGATGATGCCGTTGGTGCCGTAGGCGTGCGCCACCTTGAGGATATCCGGCCCGGTGAGCTCGAGCACGCGCGGCTCGGCCTCGCAGGTGACCACCTTGAGCGCGAGGATATTGCCGAAGTTCCTGAGCCCACCCCAGCGGATCGAGCCGACGCCGCCCGAGCCGCCGGCAACGAACCCGCCCAGCGAGGCCATGCGATAGGTCGAGGGGTGGAAGCGCAATTCGCCGTTGACGGCATGGATTGCCGCCTCGTCGATCTTTTCCATCACCGCGCCGGCCTCGGCGCGGACCCGGTCGTGGCTGATCGACAGGATGCGGTCGAGATTCATCAGGTTGAGCATGGCGCCGCCCGAGAGCGGCATCGCCTGGCCGTAATTGCCGGTGCCGGCGCCGCGCGGCGTGATCGGCACCTCGTGCCGGAACGCCTCGCGCAGCACGAGGATCACCTCGTCCTGGGTGCGCGGCGAGACCACGATCTGGGCGGTGACGCCCTCGAGCTGCTGCTTCAGCCGCGGCGAGTACCAGTAATGGTCCCGGCTCTTCTGCTGCACGATGCGGGGATTGTCTTCGACCGGGATGTCGCCGAGCGCGGCGCGGAAGCCGGTAATGTCCATGGGTCTACTCCATCAGGTCGTCGAGTTCGCGATAGTCCGGCAGCGTCTGGTCGATCGCCCGGCCGGCACGCAGGACGATGCGGTCGGCCTGCGGGCGGGAATTGAGTTCGGTCCAGTCCCGGGCGCGGAACAGGATGAGATCGGCGGGGGCGCCACCGCGATCACCGCGCGATAGGCAAGGCCCGCATGTGCGGCCGGCGCCGAGGTGAGGGCGCGCAGCCAGTCCCAGGCCGCATCCTGCGGATGGTCGAAGTGCAGGATGCGCGCGCCCTCGCGGAACACCTCGACCCCGTCGAGGTCGCCATAGGCGTAGAACGGGTCGCGCGTGTTGTCCGAGGCGATCGCGACGACCGCGCCCGCTGCCTTGAACTCGTTGAGCAGCGTCACGCCACGGCGGATCGGGGTGCGGACGGTGCCGCCATGGCCCTGGCGATCCTGCAGGTATAGATTGCACATCGGCAGCGAGACGATGGCAATTCCCGCCTCGACCACCTTGTCGATGGTAGCTCGCACCGTGCGCTCGTCCTGCACCGTCAGCACGCAGCAATGGCCGGCCATCACCTTGCCGGTGAAGCCGGTCTCGAGCACGGCCTCGGCGAGGTGGAGGAGGGCATGCGCCGCCGGATCGCCGGTCTCGTCGGTGTGCAGGTCGAGATCGAGGCCGAGTTCGCCGGCCTTCTCGACCACGGCCAGCATGGCCTCTTTCGAACGCTCGAAGACGGCGACCGAGCCGCCGAGGAGGCCACCGGAGGCCTTGACCTGGCGGGCCACGGCGTCGAGTTCGGCGGGACTGACCAGCGTATCAGGGCCGACGATCGAGACGGCCTGCAGTTCGATCCGGCCCGCCCAGCGCTCGCGCATGGTTTCGAACAGCGCCCAGCTGATCTCGTGCTGCGGCGGGGCCGAGTCGAGGTGGGTCCGGATCGCGGCGGTGCCGTGCGCATAGGCGCAGCGCAGGGCGAAATCGAAGCGGCGCTCGACATCCTCGGCGGCCCAGCGACGTTCGCGATCAGACTGTACGGCCAGCAGCGCCCCCAGCCATGTCCCGTCCGGATTGGCCTTTCGCGGCCAGATATGGCCCTTGTCGAGATGGGTGTGGATGTCGACCAAGCACGGCAGCACGAGGCCCTGGTCGAGATCGTGCGACGGACCGGCAACCGGGGCAGGGCCCGCCGGGCGGATGGCGGCGATTCTGCCGTCGACGATCGCGATGTCGACGGTTTCGACGGCGCCGCTGCCGACCCTGCCGAGGGCGGCGCCCGGCACGCGGGCATTGCGCAGCGTGACGCTGCCGGTGGAAAGGGCGGGCGTGCCGTGCATCTAGCGGTGCCTGCCGTTGGCGCGGTGGCTGAAACCCCTCATCCGGCGCCGCGCGCCACCCTCTCCCCGATGGGGAGAAGAACAGAGCACCGACTGCGCGGCCGGTGTCCCTCTCCCCGTCGGGGAGAGGGTGGATCGGCCGAAGTCCGAGACGGGTGAGGGGTTGGCCACGATGCCCATCAGTTCTCCCGCTTGATCGCGCTCTCGTGCCAGCGGTGCAGCGACAACCAGGCAATGAACGAGGTCAGCCCGAAGATCGCGATGCCGGTGCCGGTGAGCAGGATCAGCGCCGCGAACAGCCGCGGGATGTTCAGCCGGTACTGCGACTCGAGCAGCCGGAAGGCGAGGCCCGAGCCCTCGCCGGCGGAGCCCGCCGCAAACTCGGCCACTACTGCCGCAATGAGCGCCAGCCCGCCGCCGATCCTGAGGCCGGCCATGAAGTAGGGCATGGCCGCGGGGATCTTGAGATAGATGAGCGTCTGCCAGCGCGAGGCGCCGTAGAGATCGTAGAGGTTGAGCAGATTGTGATCGACGCTCTTCAGGCCCGTCACCATGTTGGACAGGATCGGGAAGAAGGCGACGAGGAACGAGCAGATGAGCAGCGCCGTCTGCGTGTCCGGCGCATAGATCAGGAGGAGCGGCGCGATGGCGATGATCGGAGTGACCTGCAGGATCACCGCATAGGGGAACAGCGCCAGCTCGATCCACTTGCTCTGCACCAGCAGGATGGCCATGGCAACGCCGCCCACCAGCGCCAGGGCCAGGGCGGTGAAGGTGATGCGCAGCGTCACCCAGAGCGCCGGCAGCAGCGTCGGCCAGTCGTTGAGCAGCGAATTGGCGACATCGGCCGGCGTCGGCAGGATGTACTTCGGAATGCCGTTCAGCACCACGGTCAGGTGCCAGGCGACGACGCCCAGCACCAGCATGCCGACAGGAACGGCGATGCGCAGGACCTTCTCGGTGGTCGAGGTGCGCGGCACGAGGATGGCGACGGCGCTGTCGGTGCCCGCTTCGTCGTCATCGCGCGGGCCGGTCTGGACCATCTCGCTCATCAGTGTCCGCCTCCGGCGTGAATGGCATCGTGCAGGCTCCGCGACACCTCGTGGGTGGCGACGCGATAGGCCTCCGACGTACGGTAGTCGGCGGTGCGCTCACCGTCGTTGGCGAGCGGCAGATCGGCGAAGACCTGGCCCGGCCGCGCCTTCATCACCACGATGCGGTTGCTGAGGTACGCGCTCTCGAACACCGAGTGCGTGACGAAGATCACGGTGACGCCGGACTGCCTCCACAGGCGCAGCACGTCGTCGTTGAGCTTCTGCCGGGTGAATTCGTCGAGCGCGGCGAACGGCTCGTCCATCAGCAGGAGCTTGGGCCTGGTGACCAGCGCGCGGGCGATCGAGACGCGCATCTTCATGCCGCCCGACAGTTCACGCGGGTAGGCTTCGGAGAAGTCGGCGAGGCCGACCGAGGCCAGGGTCTCCATGATGCGCTCGCGCGCCGCCGACTTGCTGACGCCGGTGAGGCGCAGCGGCAGGTAGACATTGCCGAACACGGTCTTCCAGGGCATCAGCGTCGGTTCCTGGAAGACGAAGCCGACATCGCCCTCGGGCAGGCCCCTGGCATTGATCCTGGAGGACGGCCAGTCGATCTTGCCAGAACTGGCGGCGCCGAGCCCGGCGACGATCCTCAGCGCCGTCGACTTGCCGCAGCCCGACGGACCGAGCAGGCTCAGGAACTCGCCGCGCTCGACATCGAGCGACATGTCCTTGAGCGCCAGGGTGCCGTTGGAGAACACCTTGGACACGCCACGCATCGATACCACCGTGCGCGACGACGAAGCGGAACGGCTCGTGCGAGCCTCGGCTATTGAAGGATCAGTCAATCTGGTGGCCCGGGTTAGGGTCGAAACGGCGCGGGCGGCAGTGCCCGCGCCGAGAGGTCTTAGCCTATTTCACCAGCTCTTTGCCAAGGCCCTGGCAAATGAGCTCGGTGGTGTAGGCCTGGGTGACGTCGACACCGTCCGGGAACAGCCCGACCGCCTTCATCTGCTCGTAGAAGCCGCTCCAGCGCTCGGCGGTCATGCAGCCGATGCCGTTCGCCTCGGCATCGCCGGAGACGACGATCCCGAGTTCCTTCATCTTGGAGATGCCGAACGCGATCTGCTCGTCCGTCATCTCGGGATTGTCCTTCTTGATCAGCGCGTTGGCCGCTGCGTTGTCGCCATACAGGTAGTTGTACCAGCCGATGATGGTGGCCTCGACGAAGCGCTTGGCGACATCCTTGTTGGCCTCGTACCAGGGGCGCATCACTTCGATGGTGGTCGAGTAGGGAGCAAAGCCGTTGTCGGCGAGCAGGAATTCCTGCGGCTTGAAGCCGGCCTGCTTCTCGATCTCCAGCGGCTCGGAGGTCACGTAGCCCTGCTGGATCGCCATCTTGTCGGCGATGAACGGCGCCGGGTTGAAGGTGTACGGCTCGTACTTTTCGTCCTTGAACTCCGGATAGGCCGACTTCATCCAGCTGAAATAGGAAATGAAGCCATCCTTGGAGAGGATGTACTTGGAGGCCCCGGCGAGGTCGGCGAAGGTCTTGAAGCCCGCATCCGGATGGGCCAGCAGCACCTGCGGGTCCTTCTGGAAGATCGAGGCCAGCGTCAGCGTCGGGATGCCCTCCTTGACGGCGTCGATCGCGGTGGTCATGCCGCCCATGTAGAAGTTGATCTGCCCGCCGATCAGCAGCGAGCGGTTGGCGCCCTGCGGACCGCCCTGGCGGATGGTGACGTCGAGACCGTACTTGGCATAGGTGCCGTCGGCCACGGCCTGGTAGAAGCCGCCGTGCTCGGCCTGCGCCAGCCAGTTGGTGCCGTAGGTCACCTTGTCCTGCGCCACGCCTGCGGAAACGCTCAATGCCAGCGTTACCACGCCTGCGGCCAAGAGCTTGGTGAAGTTCATCATCTTAGTCTCCCTGTTGCGTCATCCGGGGCCTGATTCCCCGCCCCGGCGGTTAGGCAAACCGTCGTGCCGTGAGGCATACCCATGTACTATGTTCGCGCCACGGCCAAAAAGAAAAGCCCAAAAATGCGCCATTTCAAGAAGCGCACAAAAGATAGGCAGACGTGGTCAAATTAGGGCTTTCCATCTCCCGCGTTTGGCGCTTAGCTGAGCATACACATACGGAGGCCCTGTGCATAAGCCACTTTCCCCAGCAAACATTCATCCCCCATTCGCCCCCTACAGCCACGCGATGGAGGTCAGTTCGCGGTCGCGCATCGTGTTCTGCTCGGGCCAGCTCGGGGTCGCACCCGATGGGTCGGTGCCGCCCGATTGCGCCGGCCAGGCCAGACTCTGCTTCGACAACATCGCCGCCATTCTCAACGAGGCGGCCATGGGCCTGAAGGACGTGGTTCGGATCAACGCCTATGTGACCGGACGCGAACACCTGCAGCCCTACATGCAGGTGCGCAATGAACTGTTCACGGAACCCTTTCCGGCCTCGACGCTGATGATCGTTGCCGGCTTCGCCCGCCCCGAATTCGTCGTCGAGATCGAAGTGGTCGCGGCGAGTCCGGGCTGAAACGCCCACCCTCGTGCCCCGACGGGCCCGGCTCGGGGTATGCAGCAACAGGCCCCCGGGGCCACAACGGACTGACCCATGACCTACCGCAAGATCTGGTGGACAGACTTCTCCGCCGCCGAATTCCACGACCTCGATCCGATGAAGACCATCGCCGTCTTCCCCGTCGCGGCAGTGGAGCAGCATGGCCCGCACCTGCCGGTGGGTACCGACACGATCATCAACCAGGGGCATCTCGACCTGCTGGTGAAGCGGGCGCCCGCCGGCCTCGACATCCGCATCCTGCCGGTGCAGGCGATCGGCAAGTCCAACGAACACATCTGGCAGAAGGGGACGATCACCCACCTCGCCACCAATGCCATCGAGGCCTGGACGCAGATCGGGCTCGAGATCGCCCGCTCGGGGATCAGGAAGGTGGTGTTCGTCAATTCGCACGGCGGCAATGTCTCGATCCTCGACATCGTCGCGCGCGAGCTGCGGGTGAAGGCGGGGATGCTCGCGGTCAAGACCGGCTGGGGGCAGTTCGCCCCCAAGGACCTATACTCCGACATCGAGAACCGCTTCGGCATCCATGGCGGCGACGCCGAGACCTCGCTGCTGCTGCACTTCCGGCCCGAGCTGGTGCACCTCGACAAGCTTGCGGACTTCCCCTCGGTGGCGCAGCGCGACGAGCAGGCGTACAAGTACCTGCGGCCGACCGGACCGCTCTCCTACGCCTGGATCGCCAGCGACATCAATCCGGCCGGCGTCGCCGGCGAGGCGCACCTGGCGACTGCCGAGAAGGGGCGGGTGAACGCCGAGGTCGCGGTGGACGGTTTCGTTGAACTGTTGCGCGAGATCGAGCGTTATCCTCTACCGGGTGCGGCCGACTGACCGGCGCGTCGCCGGTTTGTTCATGGCCTACCCATTTGTCGAGGTTTGTGGGTGCCGGGATCGTGCAATGGTCTCGCCCCGCTCGGGGCGGGCGGACACATAAAGGGAGATCGTCAAACATGCTGTCTATCAAACTGCTCGGCGCCATCGCAGCGCTGGCGCTGACCACGTCCGTTGCTTCCGCCCAGGTGGTGGTCTCGTCCAAGATCGACACCGAAGGCGGGCTGCTCGGCAACATCATCAGCCAGGTGCTGCAGGCCAATGGCGTGGCGGTAACCGAGAAGATCCAGCTCGGCGGCACCCCGGTGGTGCGCGAGGCAATCGCCGCGGGGCAGATCGACATCTACCCTGAATACACCGGCAATGCCGCGTTCTTCTTCAACAAGGCGGATGACCCGCTGTGGAACGACGCCGCCAAGGCCCATGCCGAGGCCAAGGCGCTCGACTACGAGGCCAACAAGATTGTCTGGCTGGCGCCGGCCCCGGCCAACAACACCTGGGCCGTGGCTGTCCGCAAGGACCTCGCCGATGCCAACGGGCTCGCCACCTTCTCCGATCTGGGCAGATACATTGCCGGCGGCGGCGCCATCAAGCTGGCGGCGTCGGCCGAGTTCGTGTCGTCGCCGGCGGCACTGCCGAAGTTCCAGGAGGTCTACGGTTTCGTGCTGAAGCCCGAACAGCTGGTGACGCTGTCGGGCGGCGACACGGCGGCGACGATCGCGGCGGCGGCGCAGCAGACCAGCGGCGTCAATGCCGCCATGGTCTACGGCACCGACGGCGGCATCGCTGCCTCCGGCCTCGTGGTGATGGCCGACGACAAGGGCGTGCAGCCGGTCTACGAGCCGGCGCCAATCATCCGCGAGGCGGTGCTCGCCGCCAACCCGCAGATCGAGGCCCTGCTGCAGCCGGTCTTCGCAAGGCTCGATCTCGCCACGCTGCAGGAACTCAACGGCCGCATCCAGGTCGGCGGCGAGGCGGCGAGAGACGTGGCCATCGACTGGCTGACGAGCAACGGCCTGCTGAAGTAGGGCCGGCCGTCCGGCAAGTGCATTTGGGGTGGGCAGGACGACTGCCCGCCCCTAATGTTCTGAGATGCTTGAGCACAACCTCTCACCACCCGCGATGTCATGCCGGCGAAGGCCGGGATCCAGCCTGGGGGACCTGCTGCCCGGCCGCTGCGGTGGAAAGCGCTCAGGATGGGCCCCGGCCTTCGCCGGGGTGACAGCGCGTGTTGACACGGAGTGCCTTGCGTGAGTGCCGTCGTCGCTGCCGCTCCCCGCCGCATCGCCGTCGACAAGCTCGGCGTGTTCATCGCCGGACTGGCGGTGATCGCGGCCTGCCTGCCGCTGGTGGCGTTCCGCGCCAACCGGATCGTGCCGGGGGAGGGGCTCAGTCTCCTCGCGGCGCTGCCGGGATGGCAGGCGGCGCTGCTGGCCCTGACGCTGGCGGCCGGCATCGGCCTGGCGCTGCTGCGCACGCCCGTGCCGGTGCGCCTCGCCGCCAGCCTCGTCGTCCTCGCCGCGCTGTGGCTCGCCGCAGGAGCGGCAGCCAGCCACCTGACGCCGGCGGACGACAAGCTGGCCCGGGTCTCGCCGGGGAGCGGATTCTGGTTGCTGCTCCTGGCGTTCGCCCTGCTCGCCGCCGACGGGATCGCCCGCCTGCGGCTCGGCCCCTGGCCGCGCATCGCGGTGCTGCTGGCGGTCGCGAGCGCACTGGCGCTGCTGCTGGCCTCGGGCCTCTGGCGCGATCTGTCGATTCTCAGGGAGTACAGCACTCGGGCCGAGAGCTTCTGGCGCGAGGCGGCGACGCATGTGGTGCTGGCGTTCGGATCGCTGGCGGCCGCCACCCTCGCCGGCATTCCCATCGGTATCGCCTGCCACCGCAAACGCGCGCTCAGGACCGCGGTGCTGAACGTGCTCAATGCCGTGCAGACCATCCCCTCCATTGCCCTGTTCGGGCTGCTGATCGCGCCGCTCGCCTGGGTCGCGGCCAATGTTCCGGGAGCGGCGCTGCTGGGGATATCCGGCATCGGCGCGGCACCGGCGATGGTCGCGCTCGTCGCCTATTCCCTGCTGCCCGTCGTCGCCAATACGGTGGTGGGGCTTGCCGGCGTGCCCGCAGCGACCGACGAGGCGGCGCGGGGCATGGGGATGACCGACTGGCAGCGACTCACTGCGGTGCAGCTGCCGCTGGCCTTCCCGGTGATCCTCGCCGGCATCCGCATCGTCCTCGTCCAGAACATCGGGCTCGCCACCATCGCGGCGCTGATCGGCGGCGGCGGCTTCGGGGTGTTCGTCTTCCAGGGGATCGGGCAGACGGCAATGGACCTGGTGCTGCTCGGCGCCGCCCCCACGGTGGCCCTCGCCTTTGCCGCTGCGGTCGTCCTCGATGCCATCATCGAATTGTCCGCCATCCGGGAGCCGGGCCGTGATTGAGATCGATGCCCTGAGCAAGGAGTATTCCGGACAACGGGTCGTGGATCGGGTGAGCTTCAATGTCGCCGAGGGGGAAATCGCGGTCGTGGTGGGCACCTCGGGCTCCGGCAAGACCACGCTGCTGCGGATGATCAACCGGCTGATCGAGCCAACCGCCGGGACGGTTCGGATCGAGGGTGAGGACATCGGCGCCATTCCTGCCCACCTGCTGCGCCGCCGGATCGGCTACGTCATCCAGGGGCATGGGTTGTTCCCGCACCGCACGGTAGCGCAGAACGTCGGCACCGTGCCGGCCCTGCTCGGCTGGGACCGGGCGCGGATCGACCGCCGGACCGATGAACTGCTGGTGCTGTTCCAGCTCGACCCCGCCGAGTTCCGCGACCGGTTGCCCGGTGAACTCTCGGGTGGCCAGCAGCAGCGCGTCGGCGTGGCGCGGGCACTCGCGGCGGAACCGAAGCTGCTGCTGATGGACGAGCCGTTCGGGGCGCTCGATCCGATCATCCGCGCCAAGGCGCAGTCGGACCTCGTGGCCATTCAGAAGCGCTTCGGCACGACTATCGTCCTCGTCACCCACGACATGGAGGAGGCGATCCAGCTCGGCACGCGGATCGCCGTCATGGAGCAGGGCAGGCTGCAGCAGTACGCACCGCCGGCCGAGATCATCGCCGGCCCGGCGAACCCGGTCGTGGCTGAACTGATCGGCGGCGACCGGCCGTTCCGGCTTCTGGCGCTGGGCCGGGTGCGAGACCTGGTGGAGCCGGGTCCGGCCGCAGGGGAGCCGGTAGCGGCCGACGCCAGCCTGCGCGAGGCCTATGCCGAGTGCCTGTGGAGCGGCCGTGAGGTGCTGCCCGTGATCGATGCGGACGGCAGGTCGCTGGGCCGAATCCGGCGCGACGACATTGCCCACAGGGCGGAGAAGCCGCAATGAGGGCCGGCGTCGCCATCCGGCTGGTGGTGCTGGCCTTGCTGATTGCCTTCGTCGCCTCGCCGCAGACCTTCGCCTTCGTGTTCCAGCCGCTGACCAGGAACGGCCAGCCGGCAATCTACCTGCAGAACGGCCTGCTCAACCTGACGCTCAGCCACCTCGCCATCGTTGCCGTCGCGACCGTCGCATCGACACTCGTGGCGGTCGGGCTGGCGATCGCGGTGACCCGACCATTCGGGGCGGAATTCCTGCCGCTCTCCCGCACGCTGGCCAATGTCGGGCAGACCTTTCCGCCGGTGGCGGTGCTGGCGCTGGCCGTGCCGCTCCTCGGCTTCGGCACCGCGCCGACGCTGGTGGCCCTGTTTCTCTACGGTCTGCTGCCGATCTTCGAGAATGCGCTGACCGGCCTGACGACGCTGCCGCCGGCGGTGACCGAGGCGGCGCGCGGCGTCGGCATGACCGAAGGCCAGCGGCTGGTCGGCGTGGACCTGCCGCTCGCCACGCCGGTGATCCTCGCCGGCATCCGCCTCTCGGTGGTGATCTCGATCGCCACGGCCACCATCGGCTCGACCGTCGCCGCCTCGACGCTGGGCGAAGTGATCCTCGCCGGATTACTCAGTTCCAACCTCGCCTTCGTGGCGCAGGGCGGTCTGGTCGTGGCCGTGATCGCCGTGCTGATCTACGACGGGCTCTCCGCGCTGGAGCGGCTGCTGGCGCACAGGACCGGGCAGGGGGCTCGCTAGGCAGTCGGGCGGGCCCTCGCAGAGCGAACCGGACTGCCCTTTGCGGAGTGAGCCAGTCGGCCCCTCACCCCGGCCCTCTCCCCCGAGGGGAGAGGGAGAGATGGGGCACAGACCCGACCTGCCCCTCCTGGTCGGGAGGGGCAGGTCGGGCGTTGCCGTCCGAGCGTGAGATGCTCAGTTCTTCGCCGCGCCGGTCCTGGCCGCCCTGGCCTCGTCGTACCACCAGGTATGGGGGAAGCCGATCGAGTAGTCCGGCAGCCTGTCGGGGTGGCTGAAGCGGTCCCAGCGGGCGACGCGGGCCTTGCGGAGCGAGTAGCTGGGCATCACGAAGTTGTGGGCGAGCAGCACCCGGTCGAGCGCCCTGGTGGCGGCCTCGAGGGTTTCGCGGTCGTCGGCGAAGATGATCCTGTCGATCAGGGCATCGACTCCCTTGTCGGCGATGCCGGCATAGTTGCGGCTGTCCTGCTGGGCGGCCGAGGCCGAGCCCCAGAAGTCGCGCTGCTCGTTGCCCGGCGACAGCGACTGGGCCCACCCGGTGTAGATCATGTCGTAGTCGCGCGAGCGCACCCGCTCGATGTACTGGGGCGAGTCGACGGTGCGGATGCTGACCTCCATGCCCAGCCGCTCGAGATTGGTCTGGAACGCGGTGGCGATGGGCTCGAGCGTCGGGCCGTTGAGCAGGATCTCGAAGGCGACGTGCTTGCCGCTCGCATCGAGCAGCTGGCTGCCCTCGAGCCGGTAGCCGGCGGCGGTGAGCGTATCGAGCGCGATCCTCAGGTTGGCGCGGAGCCTGGCCGGATCGCCACCCACCGGGTTGGTGTAGGGCGTGGTGAACACGCGTTCCGGCACCAGATCCCTCACCGCGTTGAGGATCTCTAGTTCCTCACCCTCGGGCAGGCCGGAAGAGGCGAGCGGAATACCGTAAAAGAAGCTGTCGATGCGGTTGTACTGGCCGAAGAAGCGCAGCTTGTCGAGTTCCTCGAAATCGAAGGCATAGAGGAAGGCCTCGCGCAGCGCCTGGTTCTGGAACACCTCGCGCCTGAGGTTGGGCACGAAGCCGACCATGATGCCCGAGGTGCGGTAGGGGTTCTCGAACATCTCCTTGATCACCCGGCCATCGGTTGCGGCGGGGAAGTCGTAGCCGCCCTGCCAGCGCAGCGCCAGGTTCTCGTCCCACCAGTCGAACTCGTCGCCCTTGAAGCCCTCGAACTGGGCCGTGGTATCGAGGAATAACTCGTATTTCACCTGGTCGAAATTGTTGTGCCCGACGGCGAAGCCCTCGTTGCTCGCCCAGTAGTCCGGGTTGCGCTGATAGGTGATCGAGCGCCCCGGGCTGAACTCGGCAAGGACATAGGGGCCCGAGCCCATCGGCTTTTCGAGGGTCGGCCTGGAGATGTCGCGCTTGTTGCCCTTCTCGTCCGTTCCCTCCCACCAGTGCCTGGGCAGCACCAGCAATTGCCCCATGATCTTGGGCAGTTCCCGGTTGCCGCTCTGGTCGAAGGTGAAGGTGACCTCCCCGGGGGCGCTGACCTCGGCCCTGGTGACGTTGGCGTAGTAGTTGGCCTGGCTGGGATTGAGGGCGATGATCTGGTCGAAGGACCAGACCACGTCCTCGGCAGTGACCGGCTGGCCGTCGGCCCACCGGGCGCGCGGGTTCATCCGGAAGGTGACCGAAGAGAAGTCGTCGGGAAAGCTCGAGGCCTCGGCGAGGGCGCCGTACTCGGTCGACACCTCGTCCTCGGAACTGGTGGTAAGCGTCTCGTAGATCAGCCCCAGGCCGGAAGCGGGCTCGCCTTCCGGCAGGATCGGGTTGAAGGTATCGAAGCCGCCCATGTCGGAAAGCCGGACCACGCCGCCCTTGGGCGCATCGGGATTGACGTAGTCGAAATGCGCGAAGCCCGGCGGATACTTGGGTTCGCCGACCAGCGAGGTGGCATGATGCCAGACCCGCTCCTCGGCGAAGGCGGGGGAGAAGGCGGCGAGGGCGGTGAGGGCGAGGGCGGCGAGAAGCTTCATTGGGGCCTCCATCTGGGGAGAGGGTGGAGTTTATGGGGGATTTGTGCAGGAGGCGAGATGAGAGATCGCGGCGGGGAAGGCATGCTGCTCACGTCACCTCCTCCACCGTCCGCGCCTCGAACGCCGCGGCCATCAGGGCGCGGGTGTAGGGGGTGGCGGGGTGCTCGAAAATGTCGCTGGCGGCGCCTTGTTCGACCACCTTGCCATCCTTCATCACCACGATCTGATTGGCCAGCGCGCGGACGACGCGCAGGTCGTGCGAGATGAAGACGTAGGTGAGGCCCCGTCGCGCCTGCACCGCGCGGAGGAGGTCGACGACCTGGGCCTGGACGCTCATGTCGAGCGCCGAGGTGGGCTCGTCGAGGACAACGATCAGGCTCGGTTCCAGCACCAGGGCGCGGGCGAGCGCGATGCGCTGGCGCTGGCCGCCGGAGAATTCGTGCGGATAGCGCTGGCCTTCGGCCGGATCGAGTCCCACCTCGGCCAGCGCCCGCGCCACGCGGGCATCGCGCTCGGCCGGCGACAGGCCGCGCTGGTGCACGTCGAGCCCCTCGGCGATGACCTCTGCTACCGACATGCGCGGCGACAGCGACCCGTAGGGATCCTGGAAGACGATCTGCAGATCGCGGCGCAGCGGCCGCATGGCGCGCCAGGAGAGGCCGTCGATCGGCCGGCCGAGATAGGCGATGCGGCCTTCCGAGCCGACCAGCCGCAACAGGGCGCGGCCGAGCGTGGTCTTGCCTGAACCGGACTCCCCGACCACCCCGAGCGTCTCGCCGCGCCGCACCGCCAGCGTAACGCCGTCGACCGCCTTGATGTGGCGCACGACGCGTCGGAACAGACCCCGCTTCACCGGGAACCAGACCCTGAGGTCCTGCGCCTCGATGACGGTCGGCGCGGCCGGATCGGTGGGCGGCGGCGCGCCGCTCGGTTCCGCCGCGAGCAGTTCCCGGGTGTAGGGATGGCGCGGATCGGCGAGCAGGTCCGCCGTCGGCCCGTGCTCGACGATCCGCCCCTCGGTCATCACATGCGTGATATCGGCCATGCGGCGGACGACACCCAGATCGTGGGTGATGAACAGGATGGCCATGCCGCGCCGGCGCTGCAGCGCCTTGAGCAGCTCGAGGATCTGCGCCTGCACGGTGACGTCGAGGGCGGTGGTCGGCTCGTCCGCGATCAGCAGGTCCGGCTCGTTGGCGAGCGCCATGGCGATCATCACCCGCTGGCGCTGGCCGCCCGAGAGCTGGTGCGGAAAATCGGCAAGCCGGCTCTCGGGCTCCGGGATGCCGACCTCGCCGAGCAGCTCGATGGTGCGCTCCCGCGCCGCGGCGCGGCCGAGACCGCGATGCAGGAACAGCGATTCCGAGATCTGCCGCTCGACCGTGTGCAGCGGATTGAGCGAGCTCATCGGCTCCTGGAAGATCATCGAGATCGCGTTGCCGCGCACCCCGCGCAGGGTCGGCGCATCCGCGGCCAGCAGGTCCTCGCCCCTGAACAGCACGCGGCCAGTCGGATGCGAGGCCGGCGGATAGTCGAGCAGCCTGAGGATCGAGAGCGCGGTGACCGACTTGCCCGAGCCGCTCTGGCCGACCAGCGCCACGGTCTGGCCCTTTTCGATGCCGAACGAGACGCCGCGCACGGCATGGATCACGCGCTGACCGAGGCGGAAGTCGACGGCGAGGTCCTCGACCCGGAGCAGGGCGCTTTCGCTCATTGGCCGAACACCCGGCGCGGATCGAACGCGTCGCGCACTGCCTCGCCGATGAAGACGAGCAGGATCAGGATCATCGAGAGCACCGCGAAACTGGTGATCCCGAGCCATGGCGCGAACAGGTATTCCTTGCCCTGACTCAGCAACTCGCCGAGCGAGGGTGAGCCGGTGGGCAGGCCGAAGCCGAGGAAGTCGAGCGCGGTCAACGTTGTCACCGAGCCCGAAACGATGAACGGGGTGAAGGTGAGGGTGGCGACCATGGCGTTGGGCAGCACGTGGCGGACCATGATCTGGGTGTTCGACACGCCCAGCGCGCGCGCCGCCGCGACATACTCGAAATTGCGGGCGCGCAGGAACTCGGCGCGCACGATGCCGACCAGCGCCGTCCAGGAGAACAGCAGCAGGATGAGCAGCAGCACCCAGAAGCTTGGCACGATGACGCTCGAAACGATCAGCAGCAGGTAGAGCTGCGGGATCGAGCCGTAGATATCGAGGAGACGCTGGCCGATTAGGTCAACCCAGCCGCCGAAATAACCCTGCACCGCCCCCGCCGCGATGCCGATGACCGAGGAGAGGCCGGACAGGATCAGCCCGAACAGCACCGAGATGCGGAAGCCGTACAGGAGGCGCGCGAGCACGTCGCGGCCCTGGTCGTCGGTCCCCAGCCAGTGCCAGTTGCCCAGCGTGCAGGAGGGATCGGCGACGCCCTGCGGGTAGCGGCCGCAGCGCTGTTCCGGCGTCTGCAGCCAGGAAGGCGGAGACGGCACCGCGCCGGTGAGCGATTCATCGGCGGTGCGGTAGGAGTAGCGGATCGGTGGCCACAGCATCCAGCCATTGGCATTGATCTCGTCGGCGATGAACGGGTCCCGGTAGTTGGTCTGGGCAAAGAAGCCGCCGAACTTCTCCTCGGGGTAGCTGAATACCACCGGGACCAGCAGCTCGCCCTTGTAGGAGGCCAGCAGCGGCTGGTCGTTGGCGATCAGTTCGGAGAACAGGGTGAGCACGAACAGCACGAGGAAGATCCACAGCGACCACAGTCCGCGCCGGTTCGCCTTGAAGACGTGCAGCCGGCGCTGGTTGATCGGCGACAGCAGCGGTGCCGACCGCGCGGCGTCGGCGGGCGCGAAGGCGATGAACGGCATGCCGCGGGCCGATGCGAGGGCGTGCATCAGACCTCCCGGTTCTCGAAGTCGATGCGCGGATCGATCCACATGTACATCAGGTCCGAGATCAGCGCGAGGACGAGCCCGACGAGCGAGAAGATGTAGAGCGTTGCAAAGATCACCGAGTAGTCGCGGTTGACCAGCGACTGGTAGCCCAGGTACCCCAGCCCATCGAGCGAGAAGATGGTCTCGATCAGCAGCGAGCCGCCGAAGAAGATGCCGACGAAGGCCGCCGGAAATCCCGCGATCACCAGCATCATGGCATTGCGGAACACGTGCCGGTAGAGCACCTGCCGGTCGGTCAGCCCCTTGGCGCGCGCCACCATGACGTATTGCTTGCGGATCTCGTCGATGAACGAGTTCTTGACCAGCATGGTGAGCGTGGCGAAGGCGCCGGCCGCCATGGCGGCGATCGGCAGCGCGATGTGCCACAGATAGTCGAGGATCTGCTGGTACCAGGGCAGGCTGGCCCAGTTCTCCGACACCAGCCCGCGCAGCGGGAAGATATCGAGGAAATTGCCGCCCGCGAACAACACGATGAGCAGCACGGCAATGAGGAAGTCGGGCAGCGAGTAGCCCACGATGATCACGGTGGAGGTCCACAGGTCGAACTTCTGGCCGTCCCGGATTGCCTTGGCGATGCCGAGCGGGATGGAGATGCCGTAGCCGATCAGCGTCATCCACAGCCCCAGCGTGATCGACACCGGGAGTTTTTCGGCGATCAGCTGCAGCACCGGCACGTCGCGCGAATAGGAATTGCCGAAATCGAAGCGGATGTAGTTCCACAGCATCAGCCCGAAGCGCTCCAGGATCGGCTTGTCGAAGCCGTACTGCTTCTCGATGCGGGCGATGATGTCGGGCCTGAGCCCCTGGGCGCCGCGGTAGCTGCTGCCCAGCTCGGACTTGCGGTCGCCCTGGACGACATTCTGGCCGGCGAAGTCGCCCTCGGCGTTGCCTCCGATCGCCGATGAGACGGCCAGCGACTGCCCGCTCAGCCGGGCGATGTAGTTCTCGACCGGTCCGCCAGGCGCGAGCTGGGTGACGAAGAACGAAACCGTCATGATCCCGAACAGCGTAGGGATCATCAGCAGCAGGCGACGGAAGATATAGGCGCCCACAAGAGGCTCCGGCAAAACTGAGGTCGGTATAGCTACGGAGCAGTGTGGCCCGGCTTGTGACAAATCACCAAAGGTTGAATTCAATCATCCCCGGTTGACGAAGCCGATGCCGCACGCATCGCCGACCGCAAAGATGCGGTCGCGGGCCACCCCATAGGCCGGCCCCTCGAGATGCTCGAGCATCAGCGGTACCTCGCGCGGCAGCCGGTCGAGTTCGCCCAGGTACGTGCGGTAGTCGAGCACGCCCTCTCCGATCTGTACCTCGTCGAGATGCAGCGCCGCCTGGTGATGGAGCAGGATGTCCTTGGCGTGGCAGGAGACGATGTGGGCTCCCAGCCTGTCGAAGCACTCGCGGATGAGGGCGCCGTTGGCGAAGTAGACGCGCGGCGTCATCACGAGGTTCACCGGATCGAGATGGGCGCCGAACATCGGCCGGTCGACGGCCCGGATCAACTCGACATAGCTGTCGACGCTGTCGGGCAGCGAGTACTGCATCATCTCGAGGGCGAACTTCGCCCGCTTCGGCTTCACCGTGTCGATCAGCGAGCGCACCGTCTCGACGCAGGCCTCGAAGCAGGCGTCCGTCATGTTTTCGGCGGCCGGGGCATAGTCCGTGCCGGCCTTGAACGAGCCGATGTAGCTCACCGCGCAGCAGGCGCCGACCGCATCGGCCACCGCGAGCCTGTCCGCGGCAAAGGCGAGATTGGCCTTGCGCGTCGCCTCGTCCGGGGTGACGAGATTGCGCCAGATGCCAAGCTCGGCGAGCATCACGTTCTCGGCCGCAAAGGCCGCCTCGAAGGCGGCGAGCCGGCCGCTGTCGGCGGCCGTCAGGGTCGCCGGCACATAGGCGGCCCCATACCCGAAGGTGCGGTGGGCCCGCGCGAAGGCCACCGGATCCTCGTCCGGGGTGTCGAGGCCATGGCCGCCCAGCCGGATCATCAGACGTGGTTCCGCCAGCTGTGCTGCGGCTCGTAGCCGAGCAGGCGCCGCGCCTTGTCGATCGACAGCAGCGTGCTGTTTTCGCCGAGCGGCGTCCTGTGCGGCACGGTCGGGAAGATTTCGGCCATCAGCTCGACATTGGGGCGGCGCATCACGGTGTCGGCATTGGCGATGATGAAGGCTTCGAAGCCGGTGAACTGGGCCTCGATGCCACGCCGCACCGCCTGGGCCCCGTCGCGCGCATCGATATAGCCCCAGAGGTTCCACTTGCGCAGCGGGGCATCGGCATCGAAGGCGGGGAAGGCCTTGTAGTCCTCGACATCCATGACGTTGGAGAACCGCAGCCCGACCATCTTGAGGGCCGGGTCCCAGCGACAGTACTGGGCCGCCATGGTCTCGTCGAGGAGCTTGCCCAGCGAATAGGCGGTTTCCGGGCGCGGGAAATACTCCTCGTCGACCGGGGCGTAGGGCGGCGGGGTATCGAAGGGCAGGCCGAGCACGGTCTCGCTGGAGGCGAAGACGACATTCCTGATGCCGGCGAGGCGGCAGGCCTCGAAGACATTGTAGGTGGTCGGGACGTTGTTGCCGAGTGTGCGGCTGTTGGCGAACTGGCCCGGAGCCGGGATGGCGGCCAGGTGCACGACTGCGTCATAGCGGGCCCGGTGCTCGTCAACGCCCCCGAGGATGGCCTCGGCCACCTGGCCGAAATCGGTGAGGTCGACCCGCACCGTCGGGCAGATCGCCTCGCGCGGCAGCACCTGATCGAGATTGAGCACCCGATCGCCGTGCTGCACCAGGTCCTTCACGACCGCCCTGCCCAGCTTGCCGCTGCCGCCCGTCACCAGGATGTTCCGCATCTGTCGCCTCCCCAGCACATCGGGGGGAACCTAGCAACGAGCGCATGCCAGTGGAATGGCCGTCGTGCGTTCCGGGCGCTGAATACCGTCTGAACGGGGAAGTCACTGCCGGTTCAAGGGGCTGGCACTAGGGTCGGAACCAGCGTCAGGAGGCTTCGGCCTCAACGGGGAAAGACGAAAGGAACCCAACGCGGTCGTCGACCGCCCACCAGGAGACTGAAGATGAACAAGCTCGCGCTCGCAGCCCTAGCTGCCATTTCACTCACAGCTGTTTCGACCCTGCCCGCATTTTCCCAGGCGATTCTGACCTACGTGCCGAACAACAACAAGATCCCGAACTCTCCCACCTACCAGTGCGACGAGCAGATCGGGTACCTCAAGCGCGTCCATCGCTCGGAAGTTGCCGCCGTGGACGACGGCTACCGGGTATGGGTCACCGAACTCTGCCCGACCTTCGGCCTGATGCGCTCGGAAGGCAATGCCGCCTACCTCCGCACCACCATCGCGGAAAACGATGTGCTGACCGAGGTGCTGCAGCGCCGGGCCTACTCGGCGGACGATGTCTTCGCCGTCCGCATGATGGGCGATGGCACCATCGCGCTCTACGTCCATCGCTTCGGCCGCTGACGCCGGACCACAGCAAACTGCACGAGCAGGGGCGTGCGCCGCAAGGCGTGCGCCCTGCGTCATTTCCCGGGTCGTGCGGGTCGCGGCGGGCAGGAACGCAGTCTGAACGGCCACCTCAGCGCCGGTTCAAGCCGGTTGCGCCATAACCGACCCAACAGATCGAACACCGGCACCGAAAGGGACGCCCTCATGAACCGGAACCAGGAAAGTCTGCTCGTTGCGACCCTCGCCGGGCTGATCATAGCCAGCGCCGCCGCCTTCGCCATCCAGCCCGCGCTCGCCGCCGGCTATGACGTCGACGGCCCCGCCCAGATCACCGGCGTCGAGGGCTGGGACGTGCTGAACGTGCGCAAGTGGCCCGCCTCCTACTCCATGCAGGTCGGGGCGCTCGAGCCCGAGACCAGCGTCTGGGTCGAGCGCTGCATCATCGCCCCGCAGGGCGGTTCGGACTGGTGCCTCGTCGAGCAGCAGGACACCCGCGGCTGGGTGAACGCCCGCTACCTCTCCGAAATCTACGACGCCGACATCTGAGTTTCCTCCGCGCCCTCCGGCGGCATGCAAGCGCCGGACGGCCCTCCCTGACTGGCCTGACCTCCAACACGTTGACTTTCGCGGCCCGGTAGCGTTCCAGAAGGAACCTCCGGGCCCTTTTTTCCTTCGGGAGTCGCCAGTGGACGCCAATCCCATCCTCGTCGAGCAGACGCGCGGCGACCATGTCGAGAACCGCCACCGCGGCGCGCTGGTGGTGGTCGACGCGGCGGGAAGCATCGTCGTGGCCCTCGGCGACATCGACCGCCCGGTATTTCCGCGCTCGGCGATAAAGTCGATGCAGGCGCTCGCCATGGTCCGGTCCGGGGCGCTGGGGCGCTTCGGGCTCAGCGACGAGGAACTGGCGCTGGCCTGTGCCAGCCATCACGGCGAGGACGTGCACGTCGAGGGCGTGACGCACTTTCTGAGCCATATCGGGCTCGGTGCTGAGGCGCTCGAATGCGGCGCGCATGCCCCGAGCAATGCCCGGGCGCGCGAAGCGCTGCGCCGCGCCGGCCGCGAACCGAGCCCGCTGCACAACAATTGCTCGGGCAAGCACTCGGGCATGCTGTCGGTGGCGCAGGCCCTCGGCGTCGATCCGCACGGCTATGTCGAGCGCACCCATCCGGTGCAGGTGGCCGTCCGCGACGCCATCGAGACGGTTGTGGGCGAGCCGCTGAGTGTCGACCGCTGCGGCGTCGACGGCTGTTCGATCCCCACCTGGGCGGCGCCGTTGCGCGCCTTTGCCCGCGGCTTTGCCCGCATGGCGACCGGCACCGACCTGCCGGCCGACCTCGGCGCCGCCGCCCGGCGGATCTTCGATGCCGCCACCTCCCATCCCCTGCTGGTGGCCGGTACCGGCCATCTCGACACGCTGGTGATGGAGGCCTTCGCGGGCCGCGTGATGCAGAAGGGTGGCGCCGAGGGCGTGCAGTGCGGCGCGATCCGTGACCGCGGCTGGGGCTACGCGCTGAAGATCGACGACGGCAACATGCTGGCAAGCCAGGTGGCGGTCGCGAGCCTGCTGGCCCGCCTTGCCGATCCGGACGCAGCGCAGCGCGCCGTGCTCGAGCGCTTCACGCGCCACACCGTCAGGAATGTCCGCGGCCTGTCGGTCGGCGAGATGCGACCAGCGGCCGCCCTGAAATCCTGAGACCAAGGCTGACGCCCTTCCCGGCGTCTCAACTGCACCGACCCGGCACGTCCGCCGGCCAACTGGAGGTTCACTTGCGTTTCGCTTCTGCCGCTGTCTTCGCCGCCCTTGCCGTTGCCGCGCCTGCCCAGACCGGTCTTGCCGGCGAGCCCTATACCCCGGCCAAGCTGAAGCCGGCCGAGACCATCAGCCCGCCGGCCGAGCTGCTCGACATGGCCCGGCGGTTCCTCGAGGCGGTGCAGCAGGGTGACGGCGACCTGATCGATGCCGCCATCGCCGAGAAGGTCACCGCGATCGACGGGGCGCTCGAATTGACCGTGAAGCGGCGCAAGGAGGTGCTCGGCCCCTACGACCGGATCGAGGGCATGCTGGTGGCGCTCGCCAACTACATCGGCGGCATCTACGAGCAGCCGGCCGATGGCGGCGACGCGACGCCCTTCGCCATCAAGGCCGAGCGCGAGTACATCGTGGCCTCGCTCACCGACGGGCAGTCCTGGGGCACCGACCCGATGCTCAAGGGGGCGATCTGCACCTATGCCTATCGCAGCTTCGATGCCGCGGCCGTCGGCAGCCTGTCCGAGAAACTGAAGACGGCGAGCTCGAGCTTCTTCTACGTCGATGCGCCGGCCGCGGTGCTGGCCGAGCCGAAGGCGGGTGCGGCCATCGTCGCAACGCTCGGGACCGACCGGCTCTACGGCCTCGACTACGAGACCGACGCGCCGGGCCGCTGGATTGCCGTGCACCTGCCGGAAGGCGGCTCGGGCTTCATCAATTTCGACGAGGTGGAAACCCAGAAGCCCTATGCGGCCGGCGTCTGCTTTTCGAAGGGCAAGGATGGCAAGTGGGTGATGTCGGCGCAGGTGTCGACGAGCCTGTAGAGGCCCGGACTTGACGTGATTGCCGGACTGCGCCGTCGCAGGGCGGGGACGGAGGGAGGCTGCCGGCTTCACCCCGCCCAATTGCCGGCGATGCTGACATGCGGGTAGTTGGCGGCGTCGCGCACGAGGTCGTCGCTCACCACCCGCTCCCATTCGAGGCCGACGATGGCCTGGTCGAGGACGTCTGCGACGAGGTTGCCGGTGATGCTCACCGGGCCGATGGCGGGGTCGCGCACGACCGAGACGCCGATGCCGGTATTGACGCCGCGCACGATATTGTCGGCGATCACGACATTGCGCAGGAACGGGCCGTTGCCGGCGCGGATGCCCATGCCGACGATGCTGTGGACGGTGTTGCCGGTGATCGCGGTGTCGGCCTCGGCATAGATGCCGATCGGGCGGGTGTCGGGATTGACCTCCGAGCGCTCGCGGACGTTCCGCACGATGTTGCCGGAGACGGTGGCCACCTGGCCGCCCGAATCCATGTTGGTGACCGAGATGCCGAGGGCCGCGCCGTCGACGATGTTGTCGGCGATCACCGAGCCGGTGAAGGCGAATTCGGAAAAAATCGCGACCTCGCCCGAGTTGGTGCACAGGTTGCCGGACACGACGACATTGCGCGTCGAGTTGAGGCGAATCGCGGTGAAGGCGCAATCCTTGATCCGGTTGCCGGCGATGATCACGTCGTCGCAGCGGAAGATGTTGATGCCATTGCCGTTCTGGCCGTTGCCGCCATTGCTGGCGCCGATTCCGGAAATGGCGTTGCCCGAAATCGTCGAGCTGCCGCTCCGGTTCGCATTGCCCCACACGAGGATACCGCCATTGCCGCAGCCGACGATGCGGTTGCCGGTCAGCGTCAGCCCGCGGCTGTCGAGCGAGAAGATCGCGGCGAGGGCGTGGCCGGAGAAATCGCAGCCGGTGATCTCGGCGGAAGCATCGTGGATGGCGATGCCGCTGGCCCCGCCGCCGGCGAATTCGCAGCCGGCGATGGCGATGCGGTCGCTGGCCTCGATTTCGAGCAGCCCCGCTTCCCCGCCCTGCGGTCCGCCACCGCTTCCCGGACCGAAACGGATGCTCTCGAACCGCACCCGGGCACTGCCCGATATCCGGGCCACCGGCCCGGCGCCCGCCGCACCGAGCACGGTGCCGCCCGGCACGCCGGTCACGAGGATGTTCGAGGGGACCTGCAGGTTCTGGGCGAGGTAGGTGCCCGAGGGCAGGAACAGTGGCCGGCCTTCCGCCGCGGCGCGCAACAGCGCGTCCTGCATCGGCCCGCTCTGGTCGTCCGGCGAGCCGGGAACGAGGTTCAGGCTCGTGCCGTCGAGCGCCTGCGCCCGCGCGGTCGTCGCGAAGGGCAGTGCGGCCAGGCCGATGAGGATGTGGCGGCGGACAAGACGCATGGTGCCGACTGTAGGCGCGGTGGGTTAATGGGGGGTTTGGGGGAGCCGCTCGCTGATGGTTGTGCCCGGCGAAGCCACCCGGCTATAAGGCTGGACCCAGCACGAATCCGCGGTAAGGCTCCATGCTCGTTCCCGACAAGATCTATCTCGGCACCAGCACGCGGCCGGAATACCTGACGCTGAAATACGGCAACCGGCACGGGCTGATCACCGGGGCGACCGGTACCGGCAAGACCGTGACCCTGCAGATCATGGCGGAGAGCTTCTCGGCAGCCGGCGTGCCGGTGTTCTGTGCCGACGTGAAGGGCGACCTCTCCGGCATCGGCGCCATGGGCGAGCCCAAGGACTTCCTGCTCAAGCGCGCCGCCGACATCGGCTTTGCCGAAGAGTATCGGACCGACAGCTTCCCGACCATCTTCTGGGACCTGTTCGGGCGCCAGGGGCACCCGGTGCGCACCACGATCTCGGAGATGGGGCCGCTGCTGCTCAGCCGCATTCTCGATCTCAACGACACCCAGGAAGGCGTGCTCAACATCGCCTTCAAATACGCCGACGATCACGGCCTGCTGCTGCTCGACCTCAAGGACCTGCGCGCGCTGCTGATCGAGGTGGCGCAGAACAGTGCCGAGATCTCGATCACCTACGGCAACGTGGCGACGGCGACGGTGGGCGCGGTGCAGCGGGCGCTGCTGGTGCTCGAGCAGCAGGGCGGCGACCAGTTCTTCGGCGAGCGGGCGCTGGAGATCGCCGACCTGATGCGAACCGCGACCGACGGGCGAGGGGTGATCTCGGTGCTGGCGGCGGACGAACTGATGCGCTCGCCGCGGCTCTATGCGACGTTCCTGCTCTGGCTGCTGTCCGCACTGTTCCAGGACCTGCCGGAAGTGGGCGATCCGGACCGGCCCCGGCTGGTCTTCTTCTTCGACGAGGCGCATCTCCTGTTCGACGATGCGCCCAAGGCGCTGGTCGACAAGGTGGAGCAGGTGGTCAAGCTGGTGCGCTCCAAGGGCGTCGGCGTCTACTTCGTCACCCAGAATCCGGTCGACATTCCCGAAGCCGTACTGGCGCAGCTCTCCAACCGCGTGCAGCACGCGCTGCGCGCCTACACCCCGCGCGAACAGAAGGCGGTCCGTGTCGCCGCCGAGACCTTTCGCCCCAACCCGGCATTCTCGACCGAGGCGGTGATCACCCAGCTCGGCACCGGCGAGGCGCTGGTCTCGGTGCTGGAGGACAAGGGTATCCCTTCGATGGTGGGACGCACCCTGATCCGCCCGCCGTCCTCGCGGCTGGGCCCGATCCTGCCCGAAGAGCGCCGGGCGGTGATGGCCAATTCGCCGGTGGCCGGCCTGTACGATACGCCCGTTGACCGCGACTCGGCCTTCGAGGTCCTGGGCCGCAAGGCCAAGCAGAAGCAGGATGCCGAAGCGGCCGTGCGGCAGGCAGAGGTGGAGCAGAAGCGCCGGGAGGCCGAGGCCCGGGCCGAGCGCACTGCCGCGCCGCGCCGTTCGACCCGGGCTTCCCCGATGGAGGCGACGCTCACTTCGCTCGGACGATCCGTGGCCAACAGCCTGGGCCGGGCGCTGGTTCGCGGCATCCTGGGGAGCCTGACCCGTGGCCGCTAGTCCGGCGCCCGCCGGCCAGACGCTGGCGGTCTTCGCGTCGGACAAGGGGCCAGGCGACCCGGAGCGCGCTCCGATCATGTCGCAGGTCGGCACGATCCTGGCCCGGCACGGGGTCCGGATCGTCTGTATCGCCGACGAGACGCTCGACACCATCCCGCTGGTGCAGGGCGCCCGTTCGGTCGGCGGCAACGTCCTGGTGGTTGCCGATGAGGGGTTCGTGCCGCCCGCGGCCCTCGGCGGCCTCGCCATCGAGCGGATCGACGATCCGGAGGCCCGGCTCAAGCGGGTCGGTGAACTGGCGCAGTGCTTCGTCGGGCTCCCTGGTTCGCTGGCATCGGCGGCAGCGCTCTACCGCGCCTGGCAGCGGGTTGGCGCAGGTGCGAGCGGCAAGCCTGTGGTCCTGCTCAACCGCAATCGCGCCTTCGAGGCGATGCGCGGCATGGCGGCGGATATCCTCAGCCACTCGGTGCCGCATTCGGACCGCATCGTGGTGTTCACCGACAATGTCGATGACCTGTGGAACAAGGTGAACTGGGCGCTGAGCGTGGCGAGGTAGGGTCACCCGGGCCAGCCGCAGCCTGGCCCGTCAGCCTTGAGGCTGCGGGCTCCGACCGAAGAGCTGGATGACATTGCCGTGGCGCGCGAAGTCGGGTCGCAGGATCGTCGCGCGGCGGGGTTGCCTGCCGGCCTTCTGGGCCGCGCGCCTTGCCAGACGTGCGGTGATGCGCTCGAGCAGGTACTTCGGTGACATCGGCTTGACGATCACTTCGTCGATGCCGGCGGCGATGCACAGGTTCTTGGTCTCGGGCGTGACGCGCGAAGCCAGCGCGATGACCTGGAAGTCGGGCCGCTCGATCCCCGGATCGGCGTGCAGGTCGCGGGTCACGAGATCGGCCCGGGCGTTCTCGGCATCGAAATCGGTGACCACCAGGTCGACCGGGGCGAGGCGCATGTAGATCTGCAGAGCCAGTTCCGATTCGAACGGGCGGACGCGATGGTTCGGGGCGGAGGCGATGACCATCGAGAGGATCGAACTCAGCGCCGGATTGGCAACGAGGATGGCTATGGTTCTGGTCGGCTCGGCCACGACGCGCCCTCCCGGTGCGACCGGAACAATGGTTAATGATTGGTTACCATTGTTCGGCGTGCGAGGGAAGGTCCCGGGCAGGCCGCGGTCCTCGCGGCCGGGGGACGAGGAGCCCGCCGGCGAGCGCCGGCGGGCCCGCCTGCTGGCGGCGGCAACTACCGCGCTGCAGCGTACATCTGCTCGACGTATTCCCAGTTGATCAGGTTGTCGACGAACGCCTCGAGGTACTTCGGACGGGCGTTGCGGTAGTCGATGTAGTAGGAGTGCTCCCAGACGTCGACGCCGAGGATCGGATGGGCGCCGTGGACCAGCGGGGACTCGCCGTTCGGGGTCTTGGAGATCTCGAGCTTGCCGTCCCGGACCGAGAGCCAGGCCCAGCCGGAGCCGAACTGCGTGGTGCCGGCGGCAATGAAATCGGCCTTGAACTTGTCGTAGCCGCCCAGATCGGAATCGATCTTGGCGAGGATGGCGCCGGGAATCGACTTGCCGCCGCCGCCCTTCTTCATCCACTTCCAGAAGTGGATGTGGTTGTAGTGCTGGCCGGCATTGTTGAAGAGGCCGGCATTCTTGCCGTAGGCGGCCTTGACCACCTCTTCGAGGCTCTTGCCCTCGAGGCCGGAATCCTTGAGCAGGTTGTTGCCGTTGGTGACATAGGCCTGGTGATGCTTGTCGTGGTGGTACTCGAGCGTTTCCTTGCTCATGTACGGGCCGAGGGCGTCATAGGCATAGGGCAGGACGGGAAGTTCAAAAGCCATTTGGAAAGCCTCCTGAGGGGGTGGTCTTGTGGATGTTGGCCGCTGGGCTAAGCCGATATAGGCCCTTTGCCTTTGCGCGCCAATGACGGCTTTGGAAGGATTCGTCCAATGCGTTCGCGTTGTGGGCAATGACGCGGCGCGTGAGGGCTACTCGTCGAACAAGTCGGAGTGGGTTCCGGTTCGGGCAAGACGCAGTCTTTCGCCACCACCTGGTAAATGAGCAGCCAGTCCGGTTCGATGTGTGCGTCCCGCCAGCCCATCCAGGTGCCCTTGAGCGCGTGGTCCTTGTACTGGTTGGGAAGCCCGCGATTTTCTGCAAGGAACAGGATCAGCGTTCGCAGCTTCGACGTGTCCTTGCCGCGTTTCTCGATCCGCCGCACATCCCGCTTGAACTGCGCGGTGGCGGTGGGGAGCAACATCTAGATGCCCAGGTCTTTGAAGAGGTCCTCGACGCTGCCGTACTGCGTGCCCTTGCCGGCTTCAAGTTCCGCCATGGCTTGCCGAGTCTTCCGGTTTGGGACCGCCACTTCGAAAGGCAGACGACCCTCTTCTGCGACCCGCATGAAAGTGAGACGGATCAGGTCGGACGCGCTGAGCCCCATGCGCTCAAGCGCCTCGATGGCCTTATCCTTCGTCTCGGCGGGGATGCGCGCCCGGACCACTGCATCGGCCTTCATCGAAGCGACCTCCTGATGAACACTTGTAGCGCCGATGTAGCTACAAAATCAACGGCCTCTACGCCAACCCCATGCACTTCAGCGCGAAGGCGTAGCTCAGCGCCGTTTCCTTGAGCTGGTCGAAGCGACCCGAGGCGCCGGAGTGGCCGGCGTCCATGTGGGTCTTGAGATAGAGCGGCGCCTCGCCGGCCTTGGTTGCCCGGAGCTTGGCCACCCACTTGGCCGGCTCCCAATAGGTGACGCGCGGATCGGTGAGGCCGGCGAGCGCGAAGATCGGCGGGTAGGCGATGGCGCCGACCTGCTCGTAGGGGGCGTAGGAGGCAATGCGGTCGTAGGCATCGCGATCCGCGATCGGATTGCCCCATTCGGGCCATTCGGGCGGGGTGAGCGGCAGGGTTTCGTCGAGCATGGTGTTGAGCACGTCGACGAACGGCACCTCGGCCACGATCCCGGCCCAGAGGTCCGGGCGCAGGTTGGCGATGGCCCCCATCAGCAGACCGCCGGCCGAGCCCCCTTCGGCGACGATCCGCGCCTTGCCGGTGTAGCCCAGCGCGACCAGCGTTTCGGCGGCGGCGATGAAGTCGGTGAAGCTGTTCGGCTTGTGCTCGCGCCGACCGTTCCGGTACCAGGCGTAGCCCTTGTCCATGCCGCCGCGGACATGCGCGGTGGCATGGACGACGCCGCGATCGACGAGGCTGAGCTTCGAAACCGAGAAACTCGCCGGCATGGCGATGCCGTAGGCGCCATAGCCATAGAGCAGGGCGGGGGCCGTGCCGTCGAGCGCCAGCCCCTTGCGGTAGAGCAGGGTCACCGGCACGCGCTCGCCATCCGGCGCGGTGGCGAAGATGCGCCGGGTCTCGTAGTCGGCCGGGTTGTGGCCGGACGGCACCTCCTGCTCCTTGAGCAGCGTGCGCTCGCCGGTGACAAGATCGAGGTCGTAGGTGCGCGACGGCGTCGTGGGGGAGGAATAGCTGAAGCGGATGGTGGTGGTGTCGAACTCGAAGCCGGCCGACATGCCGAGCGAATAGGCCTCCTCGTCGAACTTCACGGTCCACTCGGAAGACCCCTCACCCGGCCCCTCCGGGGCCACCCTCTCCCGGAGGGGCGAGGGGAAAGCGGACGCACCACGAGGCGTGGCAGGCCCTCGAAGCGCTCGAGCCGGACCAGGTGGTGCTTGAGCACGATGATGTCGAGGATGAGGACACCCGGCGTGTGCGGCACGAGGTCGACCCAGTTCTCGGAGTCCGGGGCATCGACCGGGGCTGTGACGATCTTGAAGTCCTCGGCCCCGTCGGCATTGGTGAGAATGTAGAACAGCCCGTCGCGATCCTCGATGTCGTATTCGCGCTCGGCGAGACGCTTCGAGATCAGCCGCGGCGCACCGCCGGTCCTGGCGTCGATCACCCAGAACTCGCTGGTCTGGTGATCGTGCGCGTCGATGACGATGAAATTGCGCGACTGCGTCTCGTCGACGCCGACGAAGAAGCCGGGGTCCGTCTCCTCGAAGACGATCTCGTCGTCGGCCTGGGGCGTGCCGAGGATGTGCCGGCGGACGCGGAACGGGCGGTGGCTGTCGTCGTACTCGGTATAGTAGAGGGCGCTGGAATCGGCCGACCAGACGCCACCGCCCGCGATCCCTTCCAGCACCTCGCCGGTATCCTTGCCGGTGGCGATGTCACGGATATTGAGGTCGTAGTACTCGCTGCCCTGCCGGTCGACGCTCCAGGCGAGGAGTCGATGGCCGGGATCGTGATCGCCGCCGCCGAAGCCGAAATAGTCCTCGCCCGCCTCGACGTTGCAGTCGAGCAGGATCTCTTCCGGGCCGCCGTTGCGCGGAGTGCGGACGAGGATGGGGTACTGCCTGCCCTCCTCCATCCGCGAGTTGTAGGCGAAGGGGCCATCCTTGCTCGGAATGTCGGTCTCGTCCTCCTTGATGCGGCCCTTGATCTCTAGAAAGATCCTTTCGCGCAGCTCGGCATGCGGGGTCTCGAAGTCATCGACAAAATAGGCGTTCTCCGCCTCGATGTAGGCGCGGATATCGGCAGGGAGTGCCGCCGGATCCTGCATCACCTCCTGCCAGTTGTCGGCCCTGAGCCAATGATAGGATCCTGCCGGGTGACGCCGTGATGGGTCGTGGCATGCTGGCGGCGTTCGGCGACGGGGGCGTGGGCATGGGGATACTCGATAGAGGGGTTCGCCCTATATCCCCATCGGCGCCGGCTCCTGCAAGGGCCGGAGCTTGCCGCAGACCCCGAAATGACATGCCCTTTACGTAAATCTGGAGGCACGGATGGCGGCGGATGAGGAGTGGAGGGTCACATTTCACCCGGAGTCCGCCGCGGAATTCCGAGCCCCCGACCCTGAGGCGCCGGCGAAGCGGCGAAAGCTGGCGGCGCGAGGCCACCCCTCGTCCGGCGCTTCGCGCCACCTCTCCCGCCACGAGACAAGGAATGCGCGTGCGCCGACCGGCTAGGTCCCGGGCTCGAACTGCAGCGACGTGCCGTTCATGCAGTAGCGCTGGCCGGTGGGGTTGGGGCCATCGGGGAAGATGTGGCCGAGATGGGCGCCGCAGCTGGCACAGTGGGCTTCGACGCGGACCATGCCGTGGCTCCTGTCGATGGTCTCGCCGACTGCGCCGTCGAGTGGCCTGAAGAAGCTCGGCCATCCCGAGCCGGAATCATACTTGGCGTCGGCGGTGAACAGCGGCGCGCTGCAGGCAGCGCAATAGTAGGTGCCGTCGCGCTTTTCGGAATTGTACAGGTGCGACCAGGGCCGCTCGGTGCCACGTTCGCGGGCGATGCGGTAGAGTTCGGGCGAGAGCAGCGACCGCCATTCGGCATCGGACTTCTCGATCTTCACCTTGTCGGTCATGGCAGGTCTCCGTTGGCAGCGATGATATAGGCGGCTGCTGCCGGTTTCGCCATCACGACGTGGCTCACAAAGCTGTGGCCAGACAAGCGCGTTCGGCATCGACCGGCCGGTTTCGCTTGTGGGATGATCCTCAGCAACTAAGCTTGCGCCGGGACGAATCCCCCGCAGACGGACAGGAGAGGCAACACGGCTTGGAGCAACTCGCGGACATGACGGTCGCTGCCTGCATCGTGCTGCCGTTCGTGACGGCGGCGCTGCTGCCGCTGCTGCACCGGCTGCTTGGCGATTATGCCGGCTGGATCGCCGCGCTCGTCGCGGCGACGGGATTTGTCGCCCTGCTCGCCGTGGCGCCCGGTATCCACGGCTCCGAGTCGATGGCGGTGGCGATGCCATGGGTTCCGTCCTGGGGGATCGAGCTGAGCTTTCTCATCGACGGGTTGAGCCTCACCTTCGCTCTGGCCATATCCGGCATCGGGGCGCTGATCTTCCTGTACGCATCGCGCTACCTTCACGGGCACCACCACCAGGGCCGCTTTCTCGCCTTCCTGATGGCCTTCATGGGGGCGATGCAGGGTGTTGTGCTCGCCGACAGCCTGCTGGCGCTCTACCTGTTCTGGGAACTGACCTCGGTCACCTCCTTCCTCCTCATCGGTTTCGACCACACGCGACCGGCGGCACGCCGGGCGGCGGTGCAGGCCCTGGTGGTCACCGGGCTCGGCGGGCTGGCGCTGCTCGCCGCCGGCGTGGTGATGCATCAGTTGGGCGGACAGTGGGAGCTGAGCGGGGTGGCCGGCCCGCTCGCCGACAGCGCGCTCTATCCGTTGCTGGTCGGGCTGGTACTCTTGGCCGCATTCACCAAGTCGGCGCAGGTGCCGTTCCACTTCTGGCTGCCAAACGCCATGGAAGCGCCGACGCCGGTATCGGCCTACCTGCATTCGGCCACCATGGTGCAGGCCGGCGTCTACCTCGTATTGCGCATGACGCCGCACCTGGGCGGCGAGCCGCTCTGGAACACCACGCTGATGCTGTTCGGCGGGGCGACGCTGCTCTGGGGCGCCGTTGCGGCGATCAAGCAGACCGACCTCAAGCAGTTGCTGGCGCAGACGACGCTGGCGTCGCTGGGCCTGCTGATGCTGCTGGCCGGTATCGGCACCGAACTGGCCATCACCGGGGCGATGCTCTATTTCGTGGCGCATGCCCTCTACAAGGCCGGCCTGTTCCTCGTCGCCGGCGCCATCGATCATGGGGCCGGAACGCGGGACGTGACCGTCCTGGGCGGTCTGCGCGACCCGATGACGCTGACCTTCATTGCGGCGCTGCTGGGTGGTGCGGCCATGCTGGGCCTGCCGCCCCTCGCCGGCTTCTTTGCCAAGGAGGAGATGTACGCCGCACTCGTGTCGGCCAGTTGGGGCGATGCGCTGGCGCTGGCCGTACTGGTCGCCGGAAACGGCGTCCTCGGCGCCGTGGCCCTGGTCGTGGCGCTGAAGCCGTTCCTCGGACAGTTGCAGCCGACCCCGATCGCGCCGCACGAGGCGCCGCCGACCATGCTCGCCGGCCCGCTGCTGCTCGGCCTGACCGGCGCCGCCCTGGCCTTTGCCCCGGACGTGCTGCTCGGCATCCTGGTGGCGCCGGCGACGGCAGTGATCCTCGGAGAAGCGGCGCATGCCCCTTACCTCAGCCTCAACTTCCTCAGTCCTGCCTTCCTACTGTCGCTGCTCACCTGGGCCGTCGCGGCGCTGGTCTGGCATCGCTTCGACGCGCTGCGCGTCCGCCTGGTGGAGTTCGACCGGCGCCTCGGCTGGAGCTTCGACAAGGGCTTCGATGCACTCTACTTCGGACTGGTGAACCTTGCCGACCAGGTCACCCGGCTGCTGCACCATGGCAGGCTGGAGTTCTACCTGCTGGTGGCGTTTGTCGGCCTCGGCCTTGCTGCGCTCGTGCCGCTGCTGGTCATGGGCGGCATGCCCGGCCGCTGGCCTGAGGTCGACCTGACCTTCTACGAGTGGGGGGTCGTGCTGATCGCGCTGATCGGTCTCCTGACCGTGGTTGCGGCCCGCACCCGGCTGTTCGCCATCCTCGCGCTCGGGGTGCAGGGTGTCGCGGTGGCGACGCTCTTCCTGCTGTTCGGCGCGCCCGACCTGAGCTTCACCCAGTTCATGGTGGAGATCCTGTCGGTGGTGATCCTGGCGCTGGTGATGACGCGCCTCAATCTCGAGCCGACCGACAAGCGGCCCCTCGAGGACTGGGCCCGGGACGGGGCAGTCGCGCTGTTCGCCGGTTCGGCGGTGACCATGCTGCTGTTTGCCGTGCTCGAGGGCTCACTCGATCCGCGGCTGAGCGACTTCTTCAACGCCTACAGTGCGCCGGTGGCGCACGGGCACAACGTGGTCAACGTCATCCTCGTCGATTTCCGCGGTCTCGACACGCTCGGCGAGATTTCGGTGGTGATGACCGCCGGGATCGCGGTGCTGGCCCTGATCCGCGGCGCGCGGCGCCTGCGCTCCGCCCCGCCTGCAGCCGACAAGCCGGCGCCGCGTCGGCGCACGAGGAAAGGCGCGAGCGCATGAACACGTTGATTTTCAGGACCGTGGCGCCGCTGCTGACCGTGGTCATGCTCGTCTTTTCGGTCTTCGTGCTGCTGCGCGGCCACAATGAACCGGGTGGCGGCTTCATCGGCGGGCTGATCGCGGCGGCGGCGATCGCCATCTACGGCATCGCCTCCGGGCCGATGGCGGTACGTCGGGCGATGCGTGCCCCCCCGCTTTCCTTCGCCGGTGCCGGCGTGCTGCTGGCCGCTCTCGCGGGTTTGTTGTCGCTGCCCTTCGACGTGCCCTTCCTGACCGGACTGTGGGCCAATATCGACATCGACGACACGAAGGTGGCGATCTCCACCCCGATGGTCTTCGACATCGGGGTCTACTTCGTGGTGTTCGGCACCATCTCGGCCATCGCGCTCGGCCTCGAGGACGAAGAGGGGGAGGACTGATGGACTACGCCATTGCCGCCCTTTCCGGCGTCTTCTTCGTGGCGGCGATCTACCTGCTGCTGGCCCGTTCGCTGATTCGCATGCTGCTTGGCCTCGCCCTGATCGGCAACGCCGTGAACCTGCTGATCCTCGTCGCCGGGCGGCTGACGCGGGTCGTACCCCCGATCGCCCTCGGCCATGCGGACACCCCGGCGGCCGGTGCCGCGAACCCCTTGCCGCAGGCCCTGATCCTCACCGCGATCGTCATCGGCTTCGCCATGTTCTGCTTCCTGCTGGTGCTGGCCTACCGGGCCTACCAGTCGCTGGAGGCCGACGACACTGATCGCATGCGCGTTGCCGAGCCGCGGCACCGTCCCAAGCCGCCGATGAGCTACTGAATGACCGGAGTCCTGCAGCCGAGCGCCATCGCGACCACCGACTGGCTGGTGATCCTGCCGGTGATCCTGGCGCTGTGCGGGGCCGCCGTGCTGGTGGTGCTGTCCAGCGTCCGCGATCTGAGCTGGGGCCTCGCCATCGGCGTCGCCGCCGCGATTGCCATCGTGGATGTAGCGCTGGTCCTGCGCGTGCTGGATGTCGGGCCGGTGGCGATGACCATGGGTAACTGGCTGCCGCCCTTCGGCATCAGCTTCGTTGCCGACGTCGCCGGGGCCACCTTCGCGCTGGCCGCTGCCGTCGTCGTGCTGGTGCTGCTGGTCTACCTGCGCATGGACCTTCCGGATCGCGCCCGCCGCGACGGAGTTCATCCGCTCATCCTGCTCCTGCTCGCCGGGGTGAGCGGCTCGTTCCTGACCGGCGACCTGTTCAACCTCTATGTCTGGTTCGAGCTGACGCTGATCTCGAGCTTCGGGCTGATGGCGCTGGGCGGGCGCAACATTCAGCTCGACGGCACGGTGAAGTACGGGTTTCTCAACTTCCTCGCGACCACGTTCTTCCTGATCGCGCTGGGCCTGATCTACGGCCTCGTCGGGACGCTCAACATGGCCGATGTCATCGGAGCGGCGCCGACCGCCAATCCGGCGGCGCTCACCGGCATCGCCGCGCTGCTGCTGCTCGCCTTCGGGATGAAGGCGGCCGCCTTCCCGGTCAATGCCTGGCTGCCGGCCTCCTATCACGCGCCGCCTCCGGGCATTTCCGCGCTTCTTGCCGGACTGCTCACCAAGGTGGGCGTCTATGCGCTGCTGCGGGCCCTGGCGATGATCCTGCCCGGAAGTCGCGACCTGCTCGACCCCGTGCTCGCGATTGCTGCGATCGGCACGCTGCTGCTCGGCCCGCTCGGCGCTCTCGCCGAGACCAATCTGCGGCGGGCGCTGGGCTTCCTCGTCATCGGCGGAATCGGGGCTTGCCTCGCCGGCCTCGCGCTCGATGGCGAGGCGGGCCTGGCAGGGGCCTCGACCTATGTGCTGCATGCCATGCTGACCATTACCGCCCTCTACATGCTGGCCGGCCTCGTCGAAGCGGTGACGGGCGAGACCAGCACCCGGGCGATGGGCGGGCTCTATGCCGCGCAACCGCTGCTGGCGGTGCTGTTCTTCGTGCTGGTGCTCGCGGTCGCCGGGGTGCCGCCTTTCCTCGGCTTCTGGCCCAAGCTGCTGCTGGTGGAAGCCGGCATCGGACGCTGGAGTGCCGGCGCCGATGGCCTGGCGCTGGCCCTGTGGATCGCCGTGCTGGCCAATGCGCTTCTGACCCTGATCGCCGGTACGCGCCTGTGGGCGCACGTCTTCTGGCGCACCGGCAGGGAAGGGGTCGAGGCGGAGGCCGCGACCGCCGACCTCAGGCCGCTCGACGCGTCGCAGCGCTGGTTCGGGCTCGGTTCGGTGGCCGTCCTCACCGGCCTGGTCGCCGCGCTGGGACTGGTGCCGGAGCCGCTGATGGCCTTCGGTCGCCTCGCCGCCGCGGGCCTGCTCGACCCGGCCGCCTACATTGCCGCCACCGGCCTGCCCGAGGGGATGCCATGAGCCCGCTTCCATTGACCGGCCTGCTGGCCCTCGGTTGGGCAGCGGCCACCGGCAGCTTCTCCCTGCTCAACCTGGCTTTCGGCGCCGCGCTCGGCGGCGCGTGCCTGTACCTAGTGCGCAATCACGTCGGTGGTCCGACTTTCGGGCCGCGCATGCGACGCATTGCCACGCTGTCGCTGCTGTTCGTCAGCGAACTCTTCATCAGCGCCTTCCGGGTGGCGCTGCTGGTGATCCGCCCCGACCTCAAGCGCCGCATCCACCCGGGGATCGTGGCCTTCCCGCTCGCCACCGACCGCGAGGTGGAGATCACGCTCCTCGCCAATCTGCTTACCCTGACCCCGGGCACGCTCAGCGTCGATGTGTCCGCGGACCGCCGCTTCCTGTACGTGCATGCCATCGACGTCGCGGACAAGGAGGCGCTGATCCGCGAGATCCGCGAGGGCTTCGAGAAAAAGGTAATGGAGGCATGCCGATGACGGGCACGATGGCGGTAACCCTCGCGGCCCAGGTCGCCCTCGGATTGCTGATCGTGGCCATGCTGCTGGTCATCGTCCGGCTGATTCGCGGCCCCAATCTCGGCGACAGGATCCTCGCGCTCGACACCATCATGCTGCTGTCGATCGGCTTCATTGCCGCCATCGCGGTACTCACCGGGTTCTCGCTGTACATCGACATCGCCATCGCCATCGCCCTGGTGGGCTTTCTCTCCACCATAGCGCTCGCCAGATACCTGCTGAGCAGCGCCGGCAAGGGGACGCCAAGATGATCGGGGAGGCCCTGCGTTACCTCGCTGCCCTGCTGATCGTGGCGGGGGCCCTGTTCAGTCTCCTCGCGGCCGTCGGCATCCTGCGACTGCCCGACCTGTATACCCGCCTGCATGCGGCCTCCAAGGCAGGCGTCGTGGGCGCCGGACTGATTCTGTGTGCGGTCGGGATAGTCTCCGGCGACGGGCCGACGGCACTGCGCGTCGGCCTGGGCATCGTGTTCCTGGTGTTGTCAACGCCGGTTGCTGCACACCTGCTGGCCCGCGCCGCCCTGAAGGCCGGCGAGCCCGCCGCTCCCGGCACGACTACTGAGGATATCCACTGATCTCGATTTTGTGCCGGCTGCACTATTGCCAGAAACAAATGGATACTCGATGCTGCAGGCGATGCAGTTGCATCCGGATAGATTTGATCATAGATAACCAGTCGTGGCCGTGGAAGTTTTGACCACTCTGCCGCGACTCTACCTGAAGGACCCGAAATGATAGAAATGAACGGTAGCAGCGAGCTTGCTGACAACGATCTCATCGATCTCAGCGCCGAAATCGTTTGCGCATATGTTAGTCACAATGCCTTGAGTGTGGGCGATCTGCCGAGACTGATCGCCGATGTGCATGGGGCCCTGCTGGGCCTGCAGTCGTCTTCCGTACCGGTGACGATCGAGGAATTGAAGCCGGCCGTACCCATTCGCAAGTCGGTCGCACCCGATTTCATCATCTGCCTCGAAGACGGCAAGAAGTTCAAATCGCTGAAGCGCCACTTGCGCACCCACTACAATCTCTCGCCGGAAGAATACCGCGAGAAGTGGGGTCTTGCCGCCGATTACCCGATGGTCGCGCCGAACTACTCCGCGACCCGCTCCCGCCTCGCCAAGGACAACGGTCTCGGCCGGAAGGCCGGCTGAGGCGCTTCCGACCAGCGCCGTGGTCAGTTCGACGGCCGCCCGACAGGGCGGCCGTCTGTCTTTTCGCTCCTCCGATGCGGAGTTATCCCCACTGGTCCAGAACCCAGTTATAGGAATATTGTCCTATAATTCGCGGAGGCGGGAATGTGGCGTGAGCGAGTCGAGACTGCAGCACGGGCCGGTGGGCGTGACCGTGGCAGATGGGCAGCCGGTTCGAGCCGGAGCATGGCTGTCCTCAGGGCGGCCCGGGTGATTGCCCTGGTCGCCGCCGAGCGCGGCGTGCCGCCGGTGCGTCTTCTGGAGCAGCAGCGTGGAATGGCGCGGGTCGCCGAGGCGCGGCAATTGGCGATGTACCTGATGCACGTCGTCGACGGGTGCCTCTACGCCGAGATCGGCGGGGTGTTCGGTCGTGACCGGACTACGGTTGCCCATGCCTGCGCCGCGATCGAGGAGCGCCGGGAGGTGCTCCGGTATGACGAGGCGGTGAGCCGCCTGGAGCGGGTACTGGCGACCACCGCACGGGGAACCGAGTCGTGACAGTGGCGCTCGCCGCGACCGCACGCTTCGTGCGCGCCGTCATCGACACCGGCTCCGCGGACCGCGCCGGAGAGGCCTTCGAAGTGGTGCGAGACGACGTCCCGATCCGGCTCGCCATCGGCGAGGTGCGCGCCCTGCAGGCGCAGGGCGTGCTCGGCGGAGACGGCACGCGCTGCACGGCCCTGGCCGGGTCGCGAACGTGGCTGCGCCGCCAACTCATCGCCGAGGACCCCCAGGCCGGCCAGCATCGCGACCTGCGATGCAGTCCGGACGGAGTGGTCCGCAACGTGCTGGAAAGCCCGCTTGGCCGGCTGGCGGTGGCCACGGCCGGCGAAGCGGCGGCCTTCCTCGCTCCGCATCAGGTGGCGGCCGGCGAGAGGGTGCGGCGGCTGGTGGCGCGTGCTGGGCTCTCGCCGCGCCTGACCATGAACTACTCTGCAGCCCACACCGCCGGTCGCGGTGGCAACGGGGGCGCGGCGGACATCGGCGACATGGCGGCCGATGCGCGTCGGCGCCTTGTCGAACTGCATCGTGTGCTGCCGCGCGACTGCGCCGAGGTGGTGCTCGACGTGTGCGGCCTCGACAAGGGCCTGCAGGTGGTGGAAGCCGAGCGCGGCTGGCCGCGGCGCAGCGCCAAGCTGGTGCTGCGCATCGGCCTCGACCGACTGGCAGAGCACTATGGCCTCGCGGCAGAAGCTGCCGGTCCGGAGCGCGGCAGGCAGCAGGCCTGGATGGCGGGCGCGCGGCCGCCGATGTTCGAATGACCCCGGCTCAGGCGGCGAGCGCCTGTGCCTCGGAGCGGATGCGATTGACCATGGCCACGAGCCCGTTCGATCGCTGCGTGGTCAGGTGCTCGCGCAGGCCCAGTTCGTCAAAGACGGCAATCGCGTCGGTGGCCGCGATGTCCCGGGCCGGTCGGCCCGAATAGAGCGCGATCAGGACGGCAACGAGCCCGCGCACGATCATCGCATCCGATTCGCCGCGATAGGTGAGGCAGGATCCGTCGCCACCCGACACCAGCCAGACCTGCGAAACACAGCCATGCACCTTGTTCTGCGCGGTCTTTTCATCCTCGGCCAGCGGCGGCAGCGCCTGTCCCAGTTCGATGATGTAGCGATAGCGATCCTCCCAGTCGTCGAGGAAGGAGAGGTTATCGGCAATGTCCTGGAACGGCTGGGGATGCGTCATGGCCTCTAGATAGGGCAAACGGAGCCCCGATTGAAGCCGCGCAACAGGCGGAAACGAAAGGCCCGGCAGAGAGGTGGATCTCCTGCCGGGCCAAACCAGCCGAAACGGCGAGTTTCGGCCGGCCTGCAGCGTGTAGGACACCGGCGGTCCCGGCGCAAGGCGCTTGTACATGAAGGTGCAGAAGACAAAGGCCGGAAGCACGGGGCAGCGTGCTTCCGGCCAGCCAGGGATCGCTTGGAGTAGCGTCGGGGGAAGTGACGCGACCCCTGGGGTCAACCCATCCAGGCCGGTTTCGGTCGGGGGAACGGAACCGGCGGTGTCGACGAATCCTGCATGGTGGAGTCGACGGACGGGAACTGGTTGCCGGCGAGGACAGCGAGGGCTGCCTTGTGACCGGCGCATTCGAGACTGCTGCAGTCGCTGTCGAGAACCTGGCTGACGATGGCCTTCTGGCCCGCCTCCAGCGCCTGCCGGGAATACTCCCCGGCCACCTGTCCGAGATCCACGTCCCTGGGCGCAACGATGATGAACATCACCGTGAGCCAGAATGCGGACCTGAGCAGGAACATCGACGCCTCGCGAAGAACCGGGACAACTCAGTGCCGACCCGTGTTGTTCATCGGCGTCGAGCCTAGGCGCCGCGACTTAAGTCCTCTTTCGGAATACCCATAAAATTAGCGGCAAATGCAACCTGTCCGCTTGGCCCCGGCGTGCAAGGAAGTGTTTACGCTAACGGGAGAAAGCCCCCGGCAACTCGGTGCAAAGCGGGGGTGCCGCGGCCCGGACGGGTTCCGCTTAAGCCAGTCTTAGCCGTTGGAGTGGAAGCTCCGGGCAAAGACAAAAAGGACGTCGGGGCGTTGTTTCAGTTTATGCGTAGCCTCTGGTCACGGGTGGCGGACGGCCTCAACCGCAGCCGCCGGAGTGCCGGCGGCAGGCCCGAGAGGCTTCGCCGGGCCGCCATCGCAACCAATGCCAGAATTGTGTTCGCCGTCAGCGCGGCGGCAACGCCGTTCGCCATCTACGCGGTGACGCAGGCCGTGCTGCTGCCGTTCGTGCTCGCCATGGTCGGCCTGGTGGCCGGCCTGCTGACGCTCGCCCTGTGCCAGCGCGGCCAGTACGAACGCGCCGCCGCCGGGCAGGTCTATGCCACTCTGCTGACCGGCCTGCTGCTGACCGTCGCCGATCCCGCCATCGCCGATTTCGGTCTCGCCGTCGCCCTGCTCGCGCCTGTGCACGCGTCGCTTCTCAACCGCACGCCGGTCAAGAAGCGCAGCTGGGCCATCCTGGTGGTGGTGACCGGCGCCGCGGCCCTGTCAAGCTTCGGCATCCTGGTCTGGCCGGAGACCTACCGGCCGGAATTCACCCTGATCGGCGCGCTGGTCTTCACCCTCGCCGCGCTCATCGTCGCACACGCCGCCAATCGCCTGAACTCGGTGTTCGAGGTCTACGAGAAGGGACAGATCAACGCCTACAGGCACCTGATCGAGCACGTCCAGGACGCCGTGATGCGGTTCGGTACCGACGGCAGTGTGCTGTTCGTGTCGCGCTCGGCCGAACGGCTGTTCGGCTGCCGTCGCTTCGAGCTGACCGGCACCGGCCTCGTGGATCGCATCCACCTGCTCGACCGTCCCGCCTATCTCACCGCCTTTGCCGAGGCCAATGCCGATGGGCAGGCCCGCCAGGTCGAGATCCGCATGCGCCGGGACGAGGCGGACCGGCCATCGGCACCGGCCTATGTCTGGGTCGAGGTTTCGCTGTCCCCGATCATCGACCCCGAGCAGGCCGACGTGCGGCACGAGGTCGTGCTGCTGCTGCGTGACATCACCGAGCGGCACGATCGTGAGATCGAACTGCAGAAGGCGCGCCTGGTGGCCGAGGAGGCCTCGATCGCCAAGTCGCGCTTCCTCGCCACCCTCGGGCACGAGCTGCGCACCCCGCTCAACGCCATCGTCGGGTTCTCCGAGATGATGACCTCGGGGGTCGTCGGCGAACTGTCGCCGCAGCACAAGGAATATGCGGCGCTCATCCACCAGAGCGGCCAGCACCTGATCGAGGTGGTCAAGATGCTGCTCGACATGTCGCGCCTCGAGGCGGGCAAGTTCGAACTGCAGACCGAGGCCTTCGCTCCCGACACGCTGGTCGAGCCGTGCTTCAAGATGGTCGACGCCATGGCGCGCGAGAAGTCGGTCCGCCTGATGAGCGACATTCCTCGTGCCTTGCCGATGCTGGTCGCCGACGAGCGGGCCTGCCGGCAGATCCTGATCAACCTGCTCTCCAATGCAGTCAAGTTCAGCCACGAGCACTCGGTGGTGACCCTCGCCATGCGGCGGCAGGGCCGGCACGTGGCCATCTCCGTCACCGATCACGGCATCGGCATGGGCGAGGAATCGGTGCGCCGGCTGGGCGAGCCGTTCTTCCAGGCCCAGGGCGGGCTGGCCCGGCGCTACGAGGGAACGGGACTCGGCCTGTCGATCGTCAAGGGACTGGCGGAGCTGCACGACGGGTCGCTGCACGCCAGCTCGTCGCCCGGCGAAGGTACCGTGATGACTGTCTTGCTGCCCATAAACGGTCCGGAAACCAAGCTGGAGGAAACTCCCGCCGTCACGCCCCTGCACCGGGATCCGGCACCTCAGAATATGGCCAAATGGCAAGACGAAAGAAGAAGAGCACTATGACGGCAGCGTCTATCGCGCACCTGCCCCTGCAGGTCGGCGGCCTCGCTCTGGCCTCGGCGGGCCGGGCGGCCTTGTGGGTCATCCAGCGCTACATGCGCGCGCCGCTGACCAACTCGGCGATTGCCGCACTGGTCGTGACCAGCGCGATGGCCGGCTCCAACGCGCTCTATGGCCAGCAGCACGACCATCCCTCGCCGCTGTTCTCGCCCGTCGCGGCCGCCCCTGAGGTCGAGCCGGTGACGCCCGCGGTCAAGCCCAAATCGCTGGAGACGAGGTCGGCACTGGTAGTCGGCAAGCCGGTCGAGGCCAAGCCTGCGGCCAGCGAGGCCCGGTCGGGCCCGATCGGCAACCAGGACGTCATCGAGGTGCAGCGCAAGCTCGAGATGATGAAGCTGTTCTCGGGCAAGATCGACGGCCTCTACGGGCCGCAGACGGCGCGGGCGATCAAGCAGTTCGAACAGCTCAACGGCATGAAGCCGAGGGGCGAGCTGACCGCCGCCATCGTCGAGGCCATCCGCAAGGCGCCCCTTGCGCTCGCCGAGCCCAAGGAGCAGCCGGCGGTGACGCCGCTGGCGCGGCCCGCCGACGAGGTCGCGCCCGAGGCTGCTGTCGTGCCCAAGACACTTACCGCGCCGATCACCGAGGATCTGCCGGCCGCCAAGCCGGAGGCCGCCGCGGACGTCGTAGCGCCCCAGACGCTTGCGGCGGCGACACCGCTCGCCGACCCCGAACCGCTGACCATGCAGATCGAGACGGGATCCATCGGCAAGCCGGCCGCCACGGCAGATGCCACCGTGCTTGGCCGGCCGGTGCCCCGGACGCCGGAGGCGGCGCTGGAAATGGCCGCGCAGACGGCCGGCGACGCCATCGACACCATCATTTCGGGGGTCGAGACCATCGCCATGACCAAGCCGAACAAGCGTGCCGAGGCGGCGCAGCAGTTCGTGGAGGATGTCGCGGCGCTCCCCGCCAAGCCCAAGGTCGGCGTGGCGCTCAGCATCGAGGACGAACCGGCAAAGCCCGGCGACGTGATCGCCGTGCTCGACACGCCGGCCACGCCCGAGCAGCTCAGCCGGACCACCGCAACCGATCCGGTCTTCGTCGCCAAGGTGCAGCGGGGGCTCGCGAGCCTCGGCTTCCTGCACGGGCCGGCCGATGGCCTCGCCGGTGAAGCCACTGCCAAGGCGATCCGTAACTTCGAGACCTATTTCAACTACCAGACCACCGGCCGTATCTCGCCCGAGCTGCTCGATCTGCTGATCGAGAACGGCGCGTCCATCTAGGACGGATGTTCCGCTCCGACATCTGGGTCGCGGCTTTCGTCCGGCGTCACAACGATATCGGCCGCATGTGCGTGGTCGTCCGCCGGGGCGATCCGATCGCCGGTCAGATCTTCGTCGAGGTCGATCACCTCAATGGCGAGGTGTCGCTCTATGCGCCGGCGCCCGCCGCCAGCTGGGCGGACAATCCCGAGGAGCGGGTCTTCCAGCGGCGGTTCGACCATGTGAGCGCCGCCAGGGTGCGCGAGCGCCTGGCGCAGGAAGAAGCCTTCGATCCCGACTTCTGGGTGCTGTCGCTCGACCTGCGTGGTGGCGATCCGGGACTGCTGGTGATCGCCTGACCCAGCGGGCGCAGCTTTCGCTCACCGACGGTCCGCGGCAAACCTAGCTGGCGCGGGTACCGATCCGGGCCAGCGCCTCGATCGCCTGCTCGACGATCGGATTGCGCTCGCGGGTCTGGGGCGGCGGCGGACGGAGCCGCCCTCCCTCGAACGGCCGGTACTCCGGCTTGGTCATGTCGAGCAGGTTCACCTCGCCACGCCAGGCGCTCATCAGGAACGCCGTGGCATCGACGCTGACCGTCTCGAACAGGGTGGAGAACTGCGCCAGCGCCTTGGAACGGTCCTCGTCGTGCGAGGTGGCGTGGATCAGCACCTTGAGCCCGTCATGGGCGCTGCAACCGAAGGCCCGCAACACCACGAACAACGCGGCACCGCTCGTATCGTGCGCGATCTGACCGCAGCGAACCTCGTCCAGACCGGTGATCTGGTGAAGGAGGCGGGTCACCTCGGGACGCCGGTTCTCCGAGAACAGCTTCATCAGCGCCTTGGTCAGCTGGTCGGTCGCGACGGACAGCTGCTCGAGCGTGCGCTTGATCGGCGCGGTGGGGGTCTGGCGCTGGGCGAAGGCGGTGATCACCTTGATCCGGTCGGTCTCGCCCAGATCGAAGAAGGCCGGAGCGAGCAGCGCCGCGTCGAAATCGTCACGTGCCGCGAGCGACCAGGCGACCTGGTGATCCATCTGTGCCGAGCGGGCGAGGGCGCTGAGATACGGGCCGCGCGGCTGGATGGCGGTATTGGTGGCGAGCGCGCGGTAGACCTTGCGGCTGTTCATCTGGAACAGCCGGGCCAGCACGGTGCCCGTGAGATCGGCACGCCGCGCCAGTGCCGCACCGAGCAGGACGTCATTGGAGGAGATCACCTTGAGCATGGTGCCCTCGGACAGCCGCGGCGCCGCGACCAGGAAATCCGCGAGATCGTCGCCCAGGTGGCGCACCACCAGTTCCTCGAGTTCCGATGTCAGGTCGGACGAGCGCCCCAGCGTTGCCGCAGCCTTGGCCCGTGCCGCGGGCGCAGCAATGGGGAACAGCCTGAGGGCCAGGGCGGAGAACTGCTCCAGTTCGGCGGCGGTGGGCTTGCCGCGGCGCGAGAAGGCGTCGCAGGCGGCGCACAGCAGCGTATTGGTGCGATCGACCCCACCGGTCTCGATCAGCAGCTGGAAGGTCTCGTAGGGCTGAAAGCCGATCATCTGTACCCCGGGCGCACCGGGATTCGTCCGGCCACGCTCAAGCGCGATCATTTCCAGCAATTCGTTAGCGAACTGTTAACCTTGACGAACTCTTAATGAAAACCGTCAGGCGTGCGTCGGGCCTGATTTGTCGCCGGCAATGGGGCCGGAGAAAACAACCCGCCCGAGGAGGCCAGGTTGGGAAAGCTGGTTCATTTCACCAAGCGCGGACGCAGCGCTGACGGCAAGGGGACGGCGCACGAAGGCGCCGAAATCGTGCTGTTCACCGGCGTGCGCTACGAACGCAGCGGCAGCGCGCCCGAGTTGCCGACCAAGCCGGTGGGCGCCACCTCGCGCGCCAAGCGTCGGCGTGGCTGACGGCCCGCTGCGCCTCGCCGCCCTTGCACTGTGCTGCGCCCTGGCCCTGCCGGCGCTGCCGGCAGTGGCGCGCCAGCTCGGCGATTTCGGCCGCGTCCAGGCGGGCGTGCTGAACGACGAGATCATCCCCGGTTTCGAAAAGATCTGGAAGCAGCTCAACCGCCGTCCGGCCTCTGACTTCAACTGGACCGACCAGGAAGTCGACATGCACGCGCGCGTCTGGCGCTTCCTCGTCGCACCGCAGACCCGCGACTGGGCCTTCGAGTATGCCGCCGAGATCAAGCCGGCCAGGGTCGGCGAGCCGCGCAAGCGCTACGAGGATCGCTACTATGGCTGGCTGCGCCAGGAGCGCCACGCCTCCTCGCGTGTCCGCTACAGCGCCATGGCGGACCATATCGGCGCCGACCTCGGCACGCTCGGGCCGGCCTTCCGCGCCATCTGTGCCGTGATCGAGGTCGACCGGCAGCGCGCCGTCGCGGCGGCCAGCGTGGATGGGCTCGAGCGCGAGGTGCTGCGCGACCAGGCCGAGCGCGAGGCGGAGAACCAGGCCCATGTCGCGCATTTCGTCAGCGCGCTGGCCTATCGCTATGCGGCCTACAGCTATGCGCTCGACCACCTGCTGGTCGAGACGCCGCACGAGGGCGCGGTGGTCGTCGACGGTCGGCTCAGCGAACTGGCGATGTGGGTCGACCGGGCGGAAGCCGGCGACTTCTGCGCGGCCGGCTGGAGTCGGGGCGAAGGGGGCGGCACGGCGCTGCCCTCCCGCGTGCTTCTCGATGGGCCCGACGAAGGCACCATCCGCAAGTAGGAATCAGCCGTCGATATTGCCGCAGCGCAGGCCGGCAAGGGCCTTCTCGTAGCGGCCTCGCACCGCCGGATGCGGCGGCGCGAGACGCACCAGCACCATCAGTTCGTCGGCGTCCGCCTCGACGATCAGCAGCCCTTCGGCGATGTCGAGCTTCTGCTCGGCGAGGAGCCGGGTCTGCGCGGCGTTGAACAGGCCGATATCGAGGGTCGAGCCGATGCCGTCGCGATTGGTGGTCGAATAGACCACGGTGCCGGTCCGGCTGTAGACGGCAACCGACCAGAAGGCCTGCGGCAGCGTGCCTGCGACGGTTCCCGGCCCGTCCCGCAGGTCGATGCGGCATATCGCATAGGCGAGCTCGGGATCGAGGCGCAGCGCATTGGGCTGGTCCGGCCGGGCCGCGGGCAGGACATGGGGCCCGCTGCCTTCGCCCAGCGCCGCCACCTGGTCCCAGGCCACCGTCGGCGACAGCGCCGGCAGCCCCAGGATCACCGCAATATGGATGATGCCTCCCAGCACCACCCCACCGACCGCCCAGAGCAGGGTCCGGATCATGCGCAGGCCTCGCGGATGATCGCGGGCAGGGCCGCGACGCCACCTCCGACGCTGGGGGTATCGTAGAGCGTGAGCACCAGCTCGAAGCTGCCTTCGCCGGTGATCTCCAGCCAGTTCTGCGGCGCCAGAGTGCGGCTGACATAGAGCGCGAACGAACCGTCGCCAGCCCGGCTCAGGCGCGTGCTGGCAAAATCGAGTGCGCCGTCGGGACGGGCGATGGGGGCACCGGTAAGGGGGGCCACGGCGACGAGCGTCCAGAATCGCGCGGCCGGGGTGGTGCCGTCGATGCGGTACCGGCAGGCGCGGTCGAGACGCTGGTTGTCGCTGTCGGTCCTCGCCACGAACTGCAGCCCCTCGCTGGCGCCCAGTTCGAGGCCGCCGGTGCGCGCCATGTAGGCGCGGGTGTAGGGATCGGGGCGGGGCACGCCGACGTCCCGCCAGGTCTGCCAGGGGCCGATCTCGATGGCGCCGATCAGCCGGCCGTCGGACAGCGCATACCAGGAAAGCCCGAAGCCCACCGTCAGCGCCACCCCGATCATCAGGCCAAGATGCAGCAGGAAGCGCAACGACTACATCGCCTCGACCGCAAGCGGTGCGGGCACCGCCGACAGCACCGCCTGGCCGGCCGGCCGCCCCTGGGAAACGGCGCCGAGCGCGTCGCGCAGCCGATCCGCAACCTCGAGCAGCTTGCGGGCCGCATCCGGCTTCAGCCCCGGGGGGCGCTCCGGCTGCGCCGTTTCCACCATCGGCTCGGCCGATGCAATGACGAACGGGGCCGGCTTGAAGTCCACGCCGAAGACCGGCTTGATCTCGATGTTGGTGTGCGCATAGGCCATGAACTTTTGCCAGGCCACGGTCGGCAGGGTCCCGCCGGTCAGGTTCTTGGTCGGCCGGTAGTCGTCGTTGCCGAACCAGACGGCGGCGACGTAATTGCCGGTGAAGCCACAGAACCACGCATCGCGATAGGACGAGGTGGTGCCGGTCTTGCCGACCGATGGCACCCCCTCGATCAGCGCCCGGCGCCCGGTGCCGTGCTCGACCACCGCGCGCAGCATGCGGTTCATGTAGTTGACCGTCTGCTCGCTGACCAGCCTTTCGCGCGGTGCATCGAGGTCGGCTTCATAGACCACTTCGCCGCTCAGCGTGTTGATGCGGGTGATGCCGAACGCGGTGGCCTTGTAGCCGTTGTTGGCGAACACGCCGTAGGACGACGTCATGTCGATGACGCTCACCGAGGCGGCGCCGAGCGCCAGCGAGCGGGTCACCGGGAAATCGTTGGTCAACCCGATCTTGTGGGCGAAGTCGGCGATCGGCTGCCGCCCGGTCTTGATCGACAGGTTCACCGGCACCGTATTGATCGACTGCTGGAAGGCCGAGATCAGGCTGATCCGCCCCACCGAATTGCCCGAGTAGTTGCGCGGGCACCAGTTGCCGATGCACTGCGTCGCGCCGCTGACCACCGTGTCGGGGTCGTACTCGGGGATGAGCTCGAAGGTTGTGGCGTAGTCGAACAGCTTGAAGGCCGATCCCGGTTGCCGGTTCGGGACGATGGAGCGATTGAACTGGCTCTTGCCGTAGTCCATGCCGCCGACCATGGCGCGGATCGCGCCGTTCGGTTCGGTCACCACCATCGCCGCCTCGGACACCCGATAGGCTTCACCCTGTTCGCGCACCACCGAGGTGACCGCATCCTCGGCATAGGACTGCAGCACCGGGTCGATGGTGGTGCGCACAACGAAGCTGTTCGACGTCGTGTCGCTGTTGGCAATGAGCTTCTTGGTCTCCTCGAAGGCGTAGTCGAGGAAGTGGTTGGGCGAATGGAGTTCCGCCGACCGGTCCACCGGCACGGCCGGATTGCGCCGCGCCGCGGTGACCTGCCCCTCGGTCAGAAAGCCCGCGTCGACCATGCGGCTCAGCACCACATTGGCCCGGCCGCGTGCCGCGGCGAGGTCCACGTGCGGCGCGTACTTGGTCGGCGCCTTGAACAGCCCGGCGAGCATGGCCGCCTCGGCGAGGTTCACGTCGGTGATCCGCTTGCCGAAGTAGAACTCGGCGGCCGCCGCCGCGCCGAAATTGCCGCCGCCCATGTAGGCGCGATCGAAGTAGAGCTTGAGGATCTCGTCCTTGCTGTAGTGCCACTCCAGCCAGACCGAGAGAAAGGCCTCCCTGATCTTGCGCTCCAGCGTGCGTTCGTTGGAGAGGAACAGGTTCTTGGCGAGCTGCTGGGTGATCGACGAGCCGCCCTGCAGCGAGCCGTCGCCCTGCGCGTTCGACAACAGCGCCCGCAGCGTGCCGAAGACGTCGATGCCGAAGTGCTTGTAGAAGTGCTGGTCCTCGGTGGCGAGCGTCGCCCTGATGAAATAGTCCGGCAGCTTGTCGAGCGGAAAGGAATCGTCGGACCGGATGCCGCGGCGCCCCGCCTCGTTGCCGTAGCGGTCGAGGAAGGTGACGGAAATGTCCTCCGCCTTGTTGAAGTGCCCCGAGGCAGTGGCGTCGAAGGCGGGCATCGCGAGGCCGGTGACCAGCACCATGCCGATGGCTGCAAAGCTCAGCCCATCCGAGGCGATCTCGACGAAAAAGCGCTTGAAACCGGCGACGCGGAAGCGCGAGAAGAAATCTTCGACATTGGTGTAGCCGCGCCCGACCGCCTGCCAGAAGTCATAGAGCGCCGAATCGAGCCAGGCATCGGCCGCCAGCAGCCGGGTTTTCTTGCGGCGCTTCTCTTTGTGGTAGAACGGATCCTGCACCGCATCACTCCGCGCATGCCCCGAACCGGAATCTCGACAATCGGGCGAGCATTGGCAAGGCAGTCGCTCGAATATGATCACCGGCAGGTTTGCGCAAGCGTCTTGCCCGCCAAAGGGAACGGCAATGGCCTTCTGGGACGACAAGACGCTCGAAGAGATGAACCAGGAGGAGTGGGAGGCGCTGTGCGACGGCTGCGGGCGCTGTTGCCTGATGAAGCTCGAGGACGAGGACACCGGCGACATCTACGTCTCGGACGTGCGCTGCAGGCTGCTGGATGGGCAGAGCTGCCGCTGCTCGGACTACCCGAACCGGCTCGCGCAGGTGCCCGACTGCATCAAGCTGACCCCCGAGAACGTGCGCAGCATCGCCTGGATTCCGGTGACCTGCGCCTATCGGCGCGTGGCGGAGGGCAGGGGGCTGGCCTGGTGGCACCCGCTGCTCTCGGGCGATCCGCAGACCGTTGTCGATGTCGGGGTGTCGGTACGCGGGCGCACGGTCTCCGAACTCGACGTCAAGCCCGGCGAATGGGAGGATCACGTCGCCGACTGGCCGAACTGGGAACCGCCCGAATCGATCTGACCGCGCCTCGCAGGGGGAACATGATCGCGCAGTCGCAGGCGGGCCTGCCTCGCCAAGGCCCGACTTCGGTCACGATGCTGAACCGAGAAATCCCCCCTCACTCGGTACGAGCACGTATCCCGGTCGGATGCGAACCATTAATTCATTATTATTTAGAACGTATTAGGGTCCTTGCCGGACGCAGAGCACAAACGCCGGATTCCGATCCGGATCAACCGACATGGATGCCAGGAGGCACCGCCTGCGATGACCACCAACACCGCCGACCTCAGGTCCCTCGAGGAACGGCTCGACTTCATCGGACTCGATGCGGCGGCGCTGGCCGACCTGCGCGGGGTGACCGAGATCCTCGAGCGGCATCTCGATCCGGCGCTCAGCAAGTTCTACGCCAAGCTCGCCACCGTCCCGGCCGTCGCCCGCTTCTTCGACGGCAAGCCGCAGATGCAGCGCGCACAGGGCAAGCAGAATACTCACTGGCAGGCCATCGCCGCGGGCCGCTTCGACGGCGGCTACGTCGAATCGAGCCGCAAGGTCGGCGAGCGGCACGCCAAGATCGGGCTCGAGCCGCGCTGGTACATCGGCGGCTACGGACTGATCGTCGAGACCCTGGTGCGCGGCCTCGTCACCGACATGCTGGCCGAATGGGCCGCCGCCGAAAAGCCGGGCCTGTTCCGCCGCCGGCCGGAGACCGACGAGATCGCCGACAGGATGAGCCGCGCCGTTGCCGCCATGACCAAGGCGGTGATGATGGATATCGACGTCGCCGTGACGGTCTACTTCGACCGCATGAGCGCCGATGCCGCCGAGAGCGACCGGGTCGCCAAGGCCAAGGTCGAGCGCGTGGTGGACCTGACCGGCGAGGTGCTCAAGCAGGTGGCGGAAGGCAATCTGACGGCCCGCATCGAGGCCGAGTACGAACCCGAGTTCGACAAGATCAAGCGCGATACCAATGCCGTCGCCGACCGGCTCGAGGCGATCGTCCAGCAGTTGCGCGGCACCTCGAGCTCGCTGCGCACCGCCACCGGCGAGATCCTCGCCGGTGCCAACGATCTCGCCGACCGCACGACGCGGCAGGCGGCGACGGTCGAGGAGACCTCTGCCTCGATGGAGCAGTTGCTGCACACCGTCACCGAGAACGCCCAGCGCGCCGACGAGGCGAGCCTCAAGGCCCAGGCGGCCTCGAACCTCGCCTCGGAAGGCGGAGCGGTGATGACCGACGCCAACGGTGCGATGGAGCGCATCACCGCCTCGTCGGGCAAGATTTCCAACATCATCGGCATGATCGACGACATCGCCTTCCAGACGAACCTCTTGGCGCTCAACGCCTCGGTCGAGGCGGCCCGGGCGGGCGAGGCCGGCAAGGGCTTCGCGGTGGTGGCGATCGAGGTGCGGCGCCTGGCACAGTCGGCGGCGGAGGCCTCGCGCGACGTCAAGGCGCTGATCGAGCAGTCGGCGACCGAGGTCACCGGCGGCACGCGGCTCGTCGCCGAAGCGGCGAGCAAGCTGGCGCGCATCGTCCAGGCGGTGCAGGAGAACGGCGCGCTGATGGCCGAGATCGCCCAGGGCAGCGGCAGCCAGACCGAGGCGATCGGCGAGATTACCGCTGCGGTGCGGCAGATGGACGAGATCACCCAGCACAATGCCGCGCTGGTCGAACAGATCAACGCCGCCATCGAGCAGACCGAGGCACAGGCCAACGACCTCGACGGCATCGTCGACCGCTTCACCGTCTCGGGCGGCATGCAAGCGGCGCCGCGACGCAGGACACGCGCAGCCTGACCTGCCGCCAGTTACCCGGCACATCCGTCCAGGCCGGCGCGGCCTGGACGGATGCGTCAAAGCGCCGCAAAACAGCCTGCCGTTATGCGAACGTTACCACCGCTTAACGGCCGCCCCGCGATAGCTGGCTGACCGCGGGTCGGGCCAGCCAGATGACCGGCCGCGCGGCTTTTTCATGCTGGGGCAATTTCATGACCATCGTTTCCGACCGCAGCAACATCAAAGAGTTGGAGAGCCTCGAGGAGCGGCTGGCCTTCATCGGGCTGGATGCCGCGCGCCGCGAGGAGCTGGCGCGCATCCGCCCGCAGCTCGAGCGCCATCTGCCCGAGGCGCTGGCGCGCTTCTATGACCATCTCGCCTCCGTACCGGAAGTCGCGGCGTTCTTCGACGGCCGCCCGCAGATGGACCGGGCCAAGACCCGTCAGCTCGGGCACTGGGAGGCCATTGCGGCCGGCCGCTTCGATGGCGAGTACCTCGCCTCGAGCCGCCTGGTCGGCGAGCGGCATGCCAGGATCGGCCTCGAGCCGCGCTGGTACATGGGCGGCTATGCGCTGATCCTCGAGGATCTGATCCGCGGCCTTTTCGCCGACCTGCCCGCGGCCGCGGAGCGGCGCTGGCCGTTCGGTGCGCAGCCGGACACGGCGCGCGAAGCCGAGATCGCCGCCCTGCCGGATGCTCTCTCGGCCCTGATCAAGGCCGTGTTCATCGACATGGACATTGCGGTGTCGGTGTACTTCCAGCGCCTGACCGAGGCGGCGGCGGCACGCGATCGCGCCGCCAAGGACAAGATCGATCATGCCGTGGACCTCACCGGCGACACGCTGCGCCGGCTGGCTGCCGGAGACCTCACCGCCCGCATCGAGGCGGCGTTCGAGCCCGAATTCGAATCGGTCAAGAACGACACCAACGCGGTGGCGGAACGACTCGAGGCGATCATCACGCGCCTCGGCGGCACCTGCACCGAACTGCGGGATGCGACCGGCGAGATCCTGGGTGGCGCGGCCGATCTCTCCGAGCGCAGCACCCGCCAGGCGGCGACGATCGAGGAGACGTCCGCCGCCATGGAGCAATTGCTCGCAACCGTCGTCGCCAATGCCAGGAGCGCCGAAGCGGCCAGCGAGAGCGCCAGTGCCGTGACCCAGGCGGCCGAAGCCGGAACCGGCACCATGGCCGCCGCCAACGCCGCGATGAGCCGGATCTCGACCGCCTCCGAGAAGATCGCCCAGATCATCGGGCTGATCGACGACATCGCCTTCCAGACCAACCTCCTGGCGCTCAATGCCTCGGTCGAGGCGGCGCGGGCCGGCGAGGCGGGCAAGGGCTTCGCAGTCGTCGCCGTCGAGGTGCGGCGGCTGGCGCAAAGTGCCGCCAATGCCTCGCGCGACGTCAAGGAACTGGTCGAGCGCAGCGCTCTCGAGGTGAGCAGCGGCGCCAGCCTCGTCGCCGCGGCGGCCGATCAGCTCGACCAGATCCGCGCCTCGGTGGCCCTCAACCAGGAGCAGACGCGCCAGATCGCCGAGGCGAGCGCGGAACAGGCGACCGGTATCGAGCAGATCAGCGTCGCGGTGCGGCAGATGGACGAGATGACCCAGCACAACGCCGCCCTGGTCGAACAACTGAACGCCTCCATCGCGCGTACCGAGCGCGAGGCGCGCGACCTGGACGGCGTCGTCGAGGCGTTCCACATTTCTCGACAGGCGCCCCGGGAAGGCGTCCGGCGTCGGGCGTAACGCTCTGGTCAGGCTGGAGTAAACCGAGGCGCCGGGAAAGTTATCCCCGCGTCACGGTGGTCTGCTATAGTTCAGGCATGGTCGCAGAATTGCGGTCCGGCGGTGGCGCACGGCGCCACCTCCGAGGCACGGACGGCGCCGCTGCGACGCGTCGCCGCCGTCGCCGGACGACGAGCACCCCTGAGGACATCCATGAAGCTGCTGGACGACGATGACGTCGACTGGGTTGCCGTGGCCAGGGATCTGGCAGCAGGCAGCATGACCTACACCACGCTGTGCCGCACGCACCGGATCAGCCGGCGGCAGCTCGAGCGTCGCATCCGCAGCAGCAATTGGCCGGCGCCGGTGCGCGATGACGCCCACGACCTGGCGCTGCGCATCGACGCGCTCTACACGGCGCTCGAAATCCACACCGAACGACTGACAGAGGTGGACATGACATCCGATATCGACAGGCGGGCGGCCGTTCTGGGCCGGCTCGCAACGACGCTCGATCAGCTGAACAGGCTCGAGGCCCGCGCCGGGGCACGCCCGAAGACGCCGCTCCAGAGCAAGGAAGTCGAGGTGTTGAAGAACAGGATCGCCAAGCGTCTCGAGGCGCTGGGCGTCACCTGATGACGCTCGCCGAGCTGGTCGAGCCGCTGAGCCTTGACGATTGCCGGCAGGTCGGCCGCTGGTGGTGGGTCTGGGCCCGCGAGGAACAGCTGCCGCCCGAAGGCGACTGGACCACCTGGCTGCTGCTCGGCGGCCGCGGCTCGGGCAAGACCCGGGCCGGCGCCGAATGGGTGCGCGGCGGGGCCGAGGGGCTGGTGCTCGGCGACGGCGATCCCGAGCGCTTCCGCGGACCGCAATTCGCCGCCGCCTGGTTCACCGAACTGGGCTGCGCCGCGGTCGACAAGGGCGCCAACCAGCCGAACCTGTTCCCCGACCCCAAGAGCGCCGAGGACGGTCGGCCGTATTTCTCGAACGGCGCGCCCGATGCGCTGCTGCAGCGGCAGGTCCTGAGGGCACATTTGCGCCACTGGTCCGGCGCGGGCAACCCGGTATCGACGGTCTATGCCGGGCCGATGGTCGGCCGGATTTCGCTGTGGAGCTGGGACGCACGGCCGTATCCGGCCTTTCCGGGCGACGCAGAGAGCTGGGCCGATGCGCCGAACCATGCGGCGGGCCACTGGCTGACCGGCCGACTGGGGGCGCTGGCGAGTGACGAGCTGGCCGCCGCGATCGCCGCCGACCACGACATCGAGATCGTCGGCACCGCCGCGGCGCCGCTGGTTCACGGCCTTGCCCTCGAGCGCCCCGGCAGCGCGCGCGAAGCGCTCGACGGGCTCTGCGCCGTCACCGGGCTGGCGGTGCGCGACGGCGCCGCCGGGCTCGAACTGGTCCGGCCGGTGGCGCGACAGGCCGTGGGGTTCGACGAACCGGTCGATGACGGCGGGGCGTTGATCTCGCGACGGCGCCCCGATCCCTCCGAGCGGGTGGCGCGGCTGGCGCTCGGCTATGCCGATCGCGAGCGCGACTATCTGATGGCAAGCGCCACGGCGATCCGCCCCGAGGCGGGGCAGCTTGCGAACCAGGCCTCAGGCCTCGTGCTCGACCCGGCCGGCGGGCGGCAGGCGGCCGAACGGCTGCTCGCCGCCTCGGGAGCGCAGCGCGATGCGCTGGATCTGACGCTGCCGCCTTCGCTGGCGGCGCTCGAGGTGGGCGACGTCATCGCGCTGGCCGGGGCGGCCGACGGGCCATTCGAGATCACCGAGATCCGCGACGGGGCGGCCCGGCGGATCGCGGCGCGGGCACTGCCGCCGCTGCTCAACCCGGCGGTGCTGAGCGGCCGGCCGCCCGCCCTGCCAGGTGGTGGCGGCATCGGCTTACCGGTTGCCGAGCCGCTGCTGGTGGCCGCGCACCTGCCGCCCGATCCGGCAACGCCGCTGGTCTCGCGGCTGCTGCTTGCCGCCTTCGCCGACCCCTGGCCGGGGCAGGTGGAGCTGCAACTGGTGGCGACCGGCGAGCGGCTGACCCGCCTCGACCGACCGGCGGCGCTGGGGGAGCTGGCGAGCCCGCTCGCGGCCGGCCCGATCGAGCGCTGGGACGGGGCGGAGCTCGTCGTCACGCTGTTCGGCGGGCATCTTGCGAGCGTCGACGGGATGGCTGTTCTCGCCGGCAGCAACCGCATCGCGGTGGCGACCGACGCGGGCGAGTTCGAGGTGCTCGGCTTTGCCGGGGCCGAACTGATCGCGCCACGTACCTACCGGCTGTCAGGCCTGCTGCGCGGGCAGGGCGGCACCGACCCGGCGATGGGCCCGGCGGCGGCCGGCAACCGCGTCGTGGTGCTCGACGCAGGGGTGGCGCTTGTCGACGTGCCACCCGGCTGGGCCGGCGACACGCTGGCGCTGCGCGCCTTTGCCGGACGGCACGACGGGGTGGGCTGGCCGCTCGACGTGCCGGTCGGTCTCGGCCCGCTGCTGCCGCTGCCGCCGGCGCATCCGAGGGCGCGTCGCAACAGCGGCGGCGACGTGAATTTCGGCTGGATCCGCCGCAGCCGTGCCGATGGCGGCGCCTGGGCGGCGGCGGAGGTCGGGCTCGAGCACTTGCCGGAGGCCTACCGGCTGACCGTGCTGGCGGGGGGCCTGCCGGTGCGCACCCTCGAAGCCGGCGCACCGGCGGCGACGTACACCGCGGCCGAACAGGCGGCCGATTTCGGCAGCCTGCCGGCGAGCTTCGACTTCACCGTGGCGCAGCTGAGCCCGGTCTACGGGCCGGGTCATCCGGCCAGCGGGAGCTTTCATGCCTGAAACGATCCTTGGTCGCCTCGGCGACGGCCTCGCCCGGCTGCGGGCGCGGTTCTTGACGCAGTTCATCCTCACCAACCTCAGGAGTATCCTCATGTCCCTCGGCTTTCTCGACGGCTTCAAGACCTACCTCGTCGCCACCGCCATGGTGCTGGCCGCGCTGAGCCAGCTCATCGGCGTCGACCTGCCCAGTTTCGAAGGGCAGTCGGCCGGGCAGTTGCTGATGGAGGGGCTGGCGATCTTGTTCTTGCGCAAGGGGATGAAGGGGTAGGGGGTCTTCAAGGTCGGAAGTAAATGCAGGCCGGCCAAATCTTGCCGCTCTGCTATTGTCCGGGCGGTCCGGTCGACCTATCCTGGAATCCCAACATGAGGCCAATCATGCGTCAGCCGGATACGGGCAGGATTGCCGACATTGTCGAGGGCTACTCTGAGTGCGGACTTTCCCGGGACGCAGATACTGGACGTGCGGGTTTTCGCGTCGGATGAACTGGACGACGAGGGATTCGTGAAGATCACCGTCGTTTTTGCTGGCGACCCGAGCGACCTCGACGCTCGCAAGATGGCCGGTGCTGTGCGCCAGGTGAGGCCGAAGCTCGCGGAGATCGGCGAGGAGGCCTTCCCGCTCCTATCATTTGTTTCCGAGCGGGACGCGGGTCAACTTGAACCCGCGTGACCTTCTCTCAAGACTGCGAACGAGCTCGTCGCGGCCAATCGCGGGAAACCAAGGCAGTCGAACCTGCATCGTGCGACGAGCACGGCGTACTACGCCTTGTTCCATGCCCTCGCGACGACTTGCACCGACCTGCTTGTCGGAACCGCGGGGACGAAGCGAAGCGGACCGGCCTGGAGGCAGGTCTATCGCGCACTGGCGCACAGTGACGCCCGGAATGCCTGCCGAAATGTGGCGACGATGGCGAAGTTCCCGCAGGCGGTGCAGGACTTTGCCAACATGTTCGTCCTGATGCAGGCGAAGCGCCATGAGGCCGACTATGATCCGGAGGCCCGCGCGGTGAAGTCGGAGGTCGTCTCAAACATCCGGTTGGTGGAGGCGGTGATCGCCGACTTCGAGGCCGCCGGTGTCAGGGACCGCAGGGCCTTTGCCGTGTGGGTGCTGTTCAGGGAACGGCGCGCCTGAGCCCCATTCATCCCCCATTCATCCCCCCGCCCGCATAAAGCCGCAATGAGAAACGCGATTGCATCGATGGTGGCGGCCGTTGCGGTGGCCGTGGCGCTGGGCTTTGCCGTGACGGGCACTGCCCGGGCGCAGGAGGAACTGTGTCTCGACAAGCGCGAGATCCAGGAGCGCATCAATTCAGGGCAATTGCGGCAACTTTCCGAAGCGATCGCGGCGGCCGGGGTCGAGGGCAAGATCATCAGTTCGGCCGTGCAGCTGTGCCGGATCGACGGCCGCTGGCAGTGGCGCGTCAACGTGATGGACTATTCGGGCGAAAGCAAACCGGTGACCTTGCCGGCCGAGTGACGAAAGCACTAGAATCCCCGTGACGGAGGCTGCGCCATGAGGGTGGCGCGCTCGCGCAACGCGACATCCGGCACGGCGGCAACAGGGGACTTGTCGATGCGCATTCTCGTCGTGGAAGACGACACCAATCTCAACCGGCAGCTCAAGGACGCGCTGACCGAGGCCGGCTACGTCGTCGACGTTGCCTTCGACGGCGAGGAGGGGCACTTCCTCGGCGATACCGAGCCCTATGACGCGGTGGTGCTCGATATCGGCCTGCCGCAGATGGACGGGCTCTCGGTGCTCGAGGAATGGCGCCGCGCCGGCAAGAAGATGCCGGTGCTGCTGCTCACCGCCCGCGACCGCTGGAGCGACAAGGTGCAGGGCTTCGACGCCGGCGCCGACGACTACGTCGCCAAGCCCTTCCACATGGAGGAGGTGCTCGCCCGCCTGCGCGCCCTGTTGCGCCGCGTCGCCGGCCAGGCCAGCAACGAGATCAGCGCCGGGCCGGTTCGGCTCGACGTCAAGGCCGGCAAGGTCACGGTCGACGGGCACGCGGTGAAGCTGACCAGCCACGAATTGCGGCTCCTGAGCTACCTGATGCACCACAAGGGCAAGGTGATCTCGCGCACCGAACTGACCGAGCACCTCTACGACCAGGATTTCGACCGCGATTCCAACACCATCGAGGTGTTCGTCGGCCGGCTGAGGAAGAAGCTGCCGGACGACTGCATCCAGACGGTGCGCGGGCTCGGCTACCAGATCGCGGAAGACTGAGGGGCGGGAGATTTCCAGCGGGACGCCACGGCGCTTTCGCCTTCTCCCCGAGAAGGTACCCCAGGGGCGGATGAGGGGATACCCGCCGCACCCGGTGTTGTTCGTGGCTCGGGCGGGGTCCGCGCGCCTTGATTGCCGCCGCCCCCTCCACCGGCTTCGCCGGTCCCCCTCCCCCGCTTTGCGGGGGAGGGTCACGACTCTGCCCGCATGGGGATAGGGACGGCGGCGAAATCTGGGGCCGGCCCGCATGAAACTCCCGGCGATGCCTGCGGCATGGGGAGGTGGGATTGCCGCGCGCGTCGAAGGGCTGGAGGCGGCGACTGGCCGCCCGCTGACGGCCCTCACAACGGCAATGGCAAGCGCGGCTCGATCGCCGCGTCCCTTTTCCTGCTGTCCGCCGGCTGGCTGATCGTGGCGCTGGTGGCGACGGCGTTCCTTCTGACCGAACTCTACTCGCGCGCTCTAGACAACAGCCTTGCCGAGACGCTGGCGTTCCATGTCGAGACGCTGACCGACCTGACGCTGCTGAGCGCCGGCCCCGGCAGCGAGGAGATCCGGATCGCCGACCCGCGCTTCGACCGCACCGGCTCGGGCTGGTACTGGGCCATCCGCGACGACAAGGGCGGGCTGCTCAACTTCTCCAATTCCTATGTCGGCATGGTGCTCGGCCCGCTGCCGGGCGGGTTCGATACGTCCAACCTCAAGACCGCGGTCCTCTCCGACCCGTTCGGGACCCGCGTGCGGGTGATCGAGCGCGCGGTGACGGTGAACGGCCTGCCGCTCCACATCATGGTGACGGGCAGCCTCGACGAGATCCTGACGCTGGTCGACGACTTCCGCGGCCAGACGCTGATCGTGCTCGGCGCAGTGGCCATCATGCTGGCGGTGATGTCGACGATCGTGGCACGCCTGGCGCTCAGGCCGGTGCAGCGGCTCAGGCGCGAGGTCGAGCGGGTGCGCGAGGGCGAGATCGCCTCGGTGACCGGCAGTTATCCGGCGGAACTGGCGCCGCTCTCGGACGAGATCAACGAGCTCCTGCGCTCCAACACGCAGATCATCGAGCGCGCCCGCAACCAGGTCGGCAATCTCGCGCACGGATTGAAGACACCGCTGGCGGTGCTGCGCAACGAGGCCGCCGCCGACCGCAAGAACCCGCTGGCCAAGGTGGTGACGTCGGAAACCGACAAGATGACGCAGCTCGTCACCACCTATCTCGACCGGGCCCGGATCGCGGCCCGCTCGGCGGTGGTGGGCAAGAAGGCCGACGCGACGCACGTGATGCTGCGCCTGACCCGGGTGATGCAGAAGCTCAATCCGCGCGTCACCATCGCCATGGTGCGGCCCTGACGCCTCGCTCCCCTGGTTCCGCGGCGACGAGGGCGATCTCGAGGAGATGGCGGGGAACCTGCTCGATAACGCCTGCAGTGGAGCAAGTCCCTCGATCGGCGTGACGCTCGTCGCCGAGCGGAGCGGGCAGACCACCAATCTGCTGGTCAAGATCGAGGACGATGGTCCCGGGCTGACCGAGGAGGAGGCACACAAAGTGTTGCGCCGCGGCGTCAGGCTCGACGAGAAGACGCCGGGCTCGGGGCTCGGGCTCGATATCGTCAAGGAACTGGTTGACGTCTACGGCGGCTCGCTGCAGTTGAAGCGCTCGGTGCTGGGGGGCCTCCTGGCCGAACTCCGCCTTCCCGCCGCAAAGGTGGGCGGACTCCGCACTTTCGCCTCATTACGCAAGGAATAAGGCCTCCGGCCACCTCCAGAGTTACCCGATGCAGCTGATTGTCCGCGCCCTCCCGCTCGTCCTCGTGCTCGCCCTTGCCGGCTGCAGCTTCGGACCGTCCACGTCCGAGGTGGCGCTCGGGCCGACGCTCAACCAGCCCAACCCGGCGCTGGCCACCCCGCAGATCACCCCGGCCTCCGTGCCCTCGGTGCAGAATGTGGCGAGCGCCGAGACGGCGCTGACCGATGTCACCGCCTATCTCGACCCCGGCGTGATCGGCAAGCTGAGCGCCAAGGAAAAGCCGAGGCGGCGAGTGCGCAGTTCAACGCCCTGACTTTCGGTCGGCCCGGCGCCCCGCGCGCCTGGAGCGGCGACAAGGCGCCGCCGGCCAGGTGGTGGTCGGTCCCTACGTGCGGGTCAACAACATCGATTGTCGGGATTTCACCCATACGGTGACGCTCGCCGGCGGTACCTTTGCGCGCAAGGGCACGGCCTGCCGCGACGCGGCCGGCAGCTGGAGCGTCGCCGGCTGAGGGCAGCCAGACCCGATATGTTCGGAAGGTCTTTCTTTACCGGCGCACACTAGTCTGCCTGCTCAGCATTGGCACCTAGCGCCCGACCGGACACATGCCCGACATCACTGCCAGCCAGCAGCCCAAGCCGCAGCCTGCGTCGTCGCGACGCGCGCCGGAGGCCGGACGGCCATTCTTCGGCCTGATCGATCCGGTGCTGGTGCCGTCTCCCACCCAGTTCGAATTCGACGGCGCAGTCGGTCGCGCGCATGCGGCGGCGGCCTGGACCTGGATGGTGCGTGACCTCGCCCCGGACCTGATCGATGCCGGCGCCGAGGACAACGATGCGGCCCGTGCCGCCCTCGACTCTGTGCTGCCGGAACTGCTGCAGCGGGCCAGGAAGGCCATGCTCGAGGCCGAGGACAATCCCGAATCCGAGCGGCGCATGCGGATCCAGTTCGGCGGCGACGAACCCTACGGCCGGCTGCCCGCGGTGCTGCACGCACTCAAGTGCCGCAGCCTGCTGGAGAAGGCGCAGGCCTACGGCCGCGCCGTCAACGCCATGACCGACGAGGCGGCGCTGTGCCTCGCGCTGCAGTCCATGCCACTCAACGACCAAGCGGTGTACGCCGTGCTGATGCAGGCGGCGATGGGCCAGATCGCCAATCCGCACCGGCTGATGGCCGCGGTGATCCGCACCGTCGGCGCCACCACCGAGGGTGCCATCGGACGCGCCGGCTACGCCCCGCTGATCGATGCCATCTTCTCGCACGCGCAGGCCCAGATCCAGGCACTGCAGCAGTTCGGGCCCTTCGCCGACATCGACCTCACCTGCCGTGCCATCGAGCGCTTCCACAAGCTGATGCGGGCGGTGACCGGGTATGTCGAGATCGGCCGGCTGAGCCGCTGGGCCACCGTTGCCGGCGGCCTCACCACCACGGTGTCGGCGCTGATCGAGCCGCGCCTCCGCGACGTGGCGCCCGACGTCAACCGTGCGCTGAGACGCCGCGACGGCACCGATCGGCTGGACAGCGACCTGCTGCTGTCGGCCCTCAACGGCTGCTATGTGCTTGCCGCGGTGCGCGAGTGCCGCGATTCGCTGGCGCTCAATGCGCTGTTCGACCAGACCTGGCAGCAAGTGGGACAGGCGCTCGAGATGCACGTGCAGCGCAACCTCGAGCAATATCGCGCCAACCCGATGGACCGCATCACCGGCGAACGGCTGGATGCGGCGATCAAGATGGCCGAACTGCGTTTCAACACCGAATATGCCGACGTGCTGCGCCGCGCCCGCGACAGCGCCGACCGGCGCGTCATGTAGCGGCGCCTCAGCGTCCGGCCTTCAGCTTTTCGACCACCCGCACCGCCACCGCCCCGCTGGTGTCGCGGGCGAACAGGATCGTGTCGGGGCTGTCCGGGACCACCGAGAGCACCGCAAGGCCGCTGCGTTCGGACGACGCCGGTGCAAAGGTGACGCCGATCGCCCTGAGCGGATCAGTGACGTCGGACCGCTCGAACACGAGGCAGCCCGGCTCGAACAGCCGGCCATCCGGTGCCGAGAGTACGCAGACCTGCGGTTTGGGGCCGAAGCGACCGCGCAGGTAGGGCGGCACCTGCGGCGTGCCGGATGGCGTGGCCGCCACCTGCCAGCCGGCCTCGACGATATCCCCGCTGACCGTGCAGCGCTCTGCCGCCACCTTGCCGGCATCGCGCGGCGCCAGTGCGCCGACCGCGACGGCGGTCGCGACATCGCCGAGCGTCAGGGGCCACCGGATGGGCGGCAAGCTCAGAGCGGCCGGACCGATCCTGCGCCGTGGCGCGGCCGGTGAGCAGCGTGGCGCCGCGGTCGAGGTAGGCGGCGCCCTGTGCCGCGGCACGATAGGGCGCCACCGGGGTCTCGGCATCGGGGGTCTCGAAGGCCGCATCGATGGTCCGGTCCTCGATCGGCTCGGACGGCTGCCCCATGCCGGCGAGAACGGCGGCCCGTCCGCTGGCGATCGCGGCAGCGGTGCTGTGGTACCCGGCAGCGGCACCGACGAGGACGAACCCCGCTACGCTTCCGCATGCGAGGAGCCTCGTGGTGGCGCCGTCCCAGGCAACCTCGCCGCCGGCCGAGGTCCACAGGGCGAGTTCCGGCTGCCAGCCCCCGGCCGCGATCAACTGATCCGTCTCGAGCGCGGTTGCATCCTGCACGATGTCGTCGATGGCCACGGCAAAGCCGACCCTCAGGCCGATCCGGTTGCGGGCGAGCGGCTCGGCGTGGCTGGCGACAAGACCCGAGGCCAGCGTCACCCCCACGGCCTTGCAGAAGTCGACGAAGCGCGAGTGCGGGTTGATCCGGGTGTCGATGAGGCGTTGCACCTCGATGCCGGCATCGCGGGCGTGCAGCGCCAGCCGATAGGCGAAACTGTGCGGGGTGTTTACCACCACCCGCCGGCCAGGCCACACCCCGAAACGCCGCGCCCGCTGGAACGCGGCAAGCGAGCCGACCACGCCGGGCGTGCGGTTGCCCGGAAATACCGGCAGCCGCTCGAAGGCGCCGGTCGCGACCACCACCTGGAGCGCCCTGATCGCAATGATGTGCCCGACGGGTTGATCGCTCTCGAGTTCGACATGGTGGACGAGCACCTCGCCCTTGAGCACTCGGATCGCCTCGGCGCCGAGGAGCGTGGTGAGCTGGCCCCGGCCCGGCAGGCCGGCCACCAGGCCCGTGATCGTCGCTTCCGGGCTCGCCTCGTTGTCGACGGCGCCGAAGAACGGCAGGGCACCGCCGAGGCTGCGGCTGCGTTCGACCAGGATCACCGACCGACCCGCCGCAAGCGCGGTCACGGCCGCGCTGAGCCCGGCGACGCCGCCCCCGACCACCAGGACATCGGCCGCCAGATCGCGGTCGGCCGGGAGGTTGCGCCAGGGAGCGAGCAGCGGCGAGTGCTCGCCGAAGCGGTGGTTGAGGGTCCGCGCCGGACCCAGCAGCAGGTGCCGCGCCCGCCCCAGCATGCCGTGCGAGGCGATCAGGTCGCGGCGGTTGCCGAGCGTGACCAGGTCGATCCTGTCCACGGCCGGCGTGCGATCCATCGGCAGCGCGCCGCGCGGATCGGCGGCATTGCGGGCGAGGGCGACCGGCGGCGCGAACTGCTCGTCGAGCGCCAGGGCGACCTCGCCATGCCGTCCGGCGATCTGCAGCCCGGCCGCCAGCACCGCGGATAGCACAGTGTCGCCCGCAAAGGCGGGAATTACCCGGCCGTTGAGCCGAAAGCGGATCGGCCTCGACCGATCGATCTCGCGACCGGAAAAGCCATGCGGGGCGTCGGCGGGAAGCCGGAAGGCGGGCTCTTTCATGGCACGACAGCCACAAACTCGGCCGCATCGAGGCGCTGGTTGCCGCGACCCGGCCCGCGCCGGGCGAACCAGGCCGCCTCGTCCGGCGGCGATCCGCCCACCAGCATGCGGGCGATGGCCGGCGCGAGGAACGCACCGGTCATGCCCAGGCCGGCGATGATGGTCGCCTTGTGGCCCCGGCCCGGACCGACGAAAGGCGCGCCGTCGAGCGTCGCCAGCCGGTGCAGCTGCGCCTCCCCGGCCCGCCGCAACGGCAGGGCCCGCTGGACCGACGCGGCGAGGCGCTCGGATGCGGTGGCCGGATCGCCCTCGACGATGGCAGCGATGCTGCCGGAGGGCTCCCGGCCCACCGTCACGCCGCGATCGAGGAAGACGGTCGGCGGCAGCGTCATCGGGCGGGCCGGCTGGGCCAGGATGGCGAGCGCGGGAGCAGGCAGCAGGACGCGGTCGCGCGTCTCGGGCGTCAGCAGGGCGACAATGGACGCATCATCGGCGAGCACCGTCGCGGCGGCCTCGACCACCTGGCCTCCCGCGTCGAATTCGCAGCTGCCGTCCTTGCGCAGGGCCACGGTCGTCGACAGCCGGTCGCAGCGGCGCACGCCATGCCGATCGAGGAAGGCGTCCAGCGCCGGCCCGAAGCGCTCGGGCGCAATCACGCTGACGCCGCGAACGCGGCAGATAGCGGCGCCCTGTGCCACGGTCCGGTCGGCCACCGGCTCGGCAGCGATCTCGAGCAACCGCGCCAACTGGCGGAAATGGCCCAGCGCCGCCTGGCTCGCAGGGGTCTCGGCAACGAATTGCGGATCGACCTTGTCGACCAGCGACTTTCCGGCGCGTGCCAGGAGCGCCAGCGTCTCCTCGCCGCAGCGGCGGAGCAGCATCAGCGTCTCCGGCCGGGTCAGCGGCGCCATCGACAGATCGAAGCTGCGCCGCATGGCAAAGGGCGAGTACGGATCGGTCACGATCGCCACCCGCCGTCCATGCTCGGTCGCGAGCAGGGCGGCCAGCAGTGCCGCGAGGGGAGTCGAGCCGATGACGAGGTGATCGCAGGTGGCGGAAGACATATCTAGTGCCGGTAGCGCGATGGCCGGGCTGCGGCAATGCGTCCCCCACACTTTGATGTGTGCAGGTGCATATTCTGCCCGAATGCCACTATAGATCGGCCGCGTCCCATCGCTCTCGCGTCTGGCAGTCTGCTGCTCATGCTGTTCTGGTCACTTGCCCTGGTCGTCACGCTCATCGCCTGCGCCGCGCTGTATTACGCGGGTGCCGGGCGGAGGGTCAACGCAAGTACCGAGGCTGTCGACACTCCCGAAATCTCGCACCTCAAGCTGCAATTGCGGGAGATCGACGCCGATGCCGCCTCCGGGCGGCTCGCCGCGGCCGAGGCGGTGGCGGCCAAGGCCGAGCTGGCCCGCGAGCTGCTGCGGCTCAAGCAGGTGCCGGCCGGACCGACCTCCGAGCGCCTGCCGCGCCAGCTGCTGGTCGGCGCCGCCGTGGCGGCGACCGCCGTGCTGACCATCGGCGTCTACGCCGCGCTCGGGCGTCCCGAACTGCCCGCCGCGCCGCTGGCGAGCCGGGCGGACCTGCCGCCCGCCGAGATCACGCTCGAGAGTGCCGTCGCCCAGATCGAACTCCAGCTCGAAAAGACCCCCGAGGACCTCCGCGGCTGGACGGTGATAGCGCCGGCCTACATGCAGCTCGGGCGCTTCGCCGACGCCGCGAAGGCGCTGCGGCGGTGATCGAACTCGACGGCGTCAGCGCCGATCGGGAAACCGACCTCGGCGAGGCGCTGATGATGGCCAGTGGCGGCAGCGCTGCCGGCGAGCCGCTGGCGCTGTTCCGCAGTGCCGCAGCGCGCGATCCCGCCCATATCCGTTCGCGCTACTACATTGCCGGCGAGGCGACGCGGGCCGGCGATTTCGAGGTTGCGAGGACCGCCTGGGAGGCGCTGCTGCAGCTGGCCAGGGGCGACGAGGCCTGGGTGCCGAATGCGCAGGCCGGGCTCGACGCGGCGCTTGCCGGCCTGGGCGGGGCAACGCCCGGCGACGGGGTGGACCAGGGCACCATCGAGAGTATGGTAGACGGACTGGCGGCGCGGCTCGCCGACAGTGGCGGCACCATCGGGGAGTGGACACGGCTGGTGCGTTCCCGCCTTGTCCTGGGTCAAACCGGACTGGCGCAGCAGGCCTATGATGCCGCGCGTGCCGCCTACCCGGACGCCTCGGTTCGGACCGAACTGGACGTTCTGGCGGCAGATCATGGATTGGTGGCAAGTAATTGACTCGCAAGCAGAAACGTCTCGCTGTCATCGCTGGGCTGGGGGCCGTTCTGGCGGTCGCCGCCGGCCTCATCTTCGTCGCGCTGCGCGACCAGATCGTGTTCTTCTACTCGCCGACCGAGGTGAAGGCCAAGGCGATCGCGTCGGGCACACCGATCCGGCTGGGCGGCCTCGTCAAGCAGAGTTCGTGCAGCCGCGTCGGCGAAGCGACGGACTTCGTGGTCACCGACGGCGAATCCGAGGTGACGGTGACCTTCGTCGGTATCCTGCCCGACCTGTTCCGCTCGGGGCAGGGGGTGATCGCGGAGGGCGCGATGAGCGGCACCGACCACTTCGCGGCCACCAACATCCTCGCCAAGCACGACGAGAACTACATGCCCAAGGAAGTGGTCGAGGCGCTCAAGGATCGTGGCGAGTGGCAGCGCGAGGGGCGCGCTGGGCCGCGACCGGCTCGTGAGGGAGCGCGGACAAGCGGCATGAGCATTGAGCTGGGACACTTCGCATTCGTACTCGCCTTCGCCATCGCCGCGGTGTCGTCGGTGCTCGGCCTCTTGTTGTGGAGACGCGAGGCCGTCGCCGGGTTCCTGCAGCAGGCGGCGCTGCTGCAGTTCCTGCTGGTGGCGGCGGCCTTCGGCGCGCTGATCCAGGCCTTCGTCACCTCGGATTTCTCGCTGAAGCTCGCCCAGGAGCACGCCAACTCGCTGCAACCGCTGATCTACAAGATCACCGCGGTGTGGGGCAATCACGAGGGCTCGATGGTCCTGTGGGTGCTGATCCTGGTGATCATGGGCGCCGCCGTCGCCGCCTTCGGACGCGGCCTGCCCAGGGACCTGCTGGCCCTGGTGCTGGGTATGCAGAGCCTGCTCGGCGCGGCCTTCATCGGCTTCACCCTGTTCACCTCCAACCCGTTCATCAGGCTGTCGCCGGCGCCGTTCGAGGGGCGCGACCTCAACCCGGTGCTGCAGGATATCGGCCTCGCCATCCATCCGCCGCTGCTTTACGCGGGCTATGTCGGCTTCTCGATCTGCTTCAGCTTCGCCATCGCGGCCCTGATTTCGGGCCGCATCGATGCGGCCTGGGCGCGCTGGGTGCGACCCTGGGCGCTTGCCAGCTGGATGTTCCTGACGCTCGGCATCGCCATGGGCTCATACTGGGCCTATTACGAACTCGGCTGGGGCGGCTGGTGGTTCTGGGACCCGGTGGAGAACGCCAGCTTCATGCCGTGGCTCGCCGGCACTGCGCTGCTGCATTCGGCGCTGGTCATGGAAAAGCGCAATGCGCTCAAGATCTGGACGATCTTTCTGTCCATCATCACCTTCTCGCTGAGCCTGCTCGGCACCTTCCTGGTGCGCTCGGGCATCCTCACCTCGGTCCATACCTTTGCGTCCGACCCGACCCGCGGCCTCGTCATCCTGGCGCTGCTCGCCGTCTTCATCGGCGGGGCCTTTTCGCTGTTCGCGATGCGGGCCGGCTCGCTTCGGACTGGCGGGCTGTTCGCCCCGATCAGCCGCGAGGGTGCGCTGATCCTCAACAACCTCTTCCTCGCCTCGGCGACGGCGGCCGTGCTGGTGGGAACGCTTTATCCGCTGCTGCTCGATGCGCTCACCGGGCAGACCATCTCCGGTCGGCGCGCCGTTCTTCAACCTGACCTTCGGCGGCGATCATGGCGCCGCTGCTGGTGGTCCTGCCGTTCGGGCCGTTCCTGGCCTGGAAGCGCGGCGACCTCGTCGCGGTGACGCAGCGGCTCGCCGGCGCGGCGGGGCTGGCGCTGTTCGCGGCCATCCTCGTTTGCGCTGACCGGCGCCTGGGTGTCGCTGGCGCCGCTCGGCCTGCTGCTCGGGTTCTGGGTGACGCTGGGCGCGCTCGCGGAACTGATCGACCGCGCCAGGTTCTTCCGCACCGACCTTGCGACCTCGCTGCGGCGCCTCGTCGGGCTGCCACGCACCGCCTGGGCCACGGCACTGGCGCATTTCGGGCTCGGGGTGACGCTGATCGGGATCGTTTCGACCAGCGCCTGGCAGACCGAGCTGGTCACCACCATGAAGCCGGGCAGAGCGTGACGCTCGGCGACCACACGCATCACCTTCTCCGGCATCGACCACGAGGAGGGGCCGAACTTCGTGGCCGATGCCGGCCGCTTCACCATCGCCGCGCCCGGCGAGGCCATGCGCCGAGCCGGTGCGCGAGCGGCGCGTCTACGCGGCGAGCGGCATGCCGACCACCGAAGCGGCGATCGAGACCTACGGCTTCTCCCAGCTCTACGTGCAACTCGGGCGAGCCGCATGCGGACGGCACGTCGGTGGTGCGCGTCTGGTTCAAGCCCTATGTGACGCTGATCTGGCTGGGCGCGCTGCTGATGTCCGGCGCGGGCCTGCTGTCGCTGAGCTACCGGCGGCTGCGCTTCGGTGCACCGCAGCCTTCGGCGGTCAAGGTGGCCGCGCAATGAGGGCGCTGCTCGCCGCGCTGCTGGTGCTGCTGCTGAGCCTGCCGGTGCTGGCGGTGCGCCCCGACGAGATCCTCGCCGATCCGGCACTGGAGGCACGGGCCCGCGACATCTCGGGCGGCCTGCGCTGCCTCGTCTGCCAGAACCAGTCGATCGACGATTCCGACGCCGACCTGGCGCGCGACCTGCGGGTGATCGTCCGCGAGCGCCTGGTGGCCGGCGACAGCGACTCCGAGGTGCGCGCCTACCTGGTTGCCCGCTATGGCGAATACGTGCTGCTGAACCCGGTGATCGCGCCGCACACGCTGCTGCTGTGGGGCGCCGCCCCGGTGCTGCTGCTGATCGGGGGACGGTCGTGTCTTGCCGCGCCGGAAGCCGAGCGCCAGCGGGCGCCACCGACCCCGCCAGAAGCGCCTGGCGCTGTGCTCTGCCCTTCCTGCCGGCTCGACCCTGCTGCTGGCGCTGGTGGGGCTCAGCCCGTCGCTCGGGGGGCTTGTGCGGTCGCGGTTCCGTGGTGCCGGGCCACCCGGGTGGCGGGCCTGGGTCTGCCCGGCCCGTCGGCGGCGTTCGCCTGCCGGGGCTGCTCGCCATGCGCTCTTCGTGCGCGACGCCTGGTGCCGCAGCCGCTGGTGGGCCGCGCGGTGGCGCAGGGCTGGCGGGGGGTGATCGCTGCACTCGGCATGGTGGTGGGGGCGACCGGGCCGCTGGTCTCGGTGTTCATCAAGGGACTCGCCGATCGCCGGCAGCTGGTCGCCACCCACGCCACGCTGATGACGCTGCAGAACAGCTTCAAGGTAGCGATGTTCGTGCTGCTCGGCTTTGCCTTCGCCGCCTACCTGCCGCTGATCGCGGCCATGATCGCCTCCGGCTTCGTGGGCACCGCGATCGGCAGCCGGCTGCTGGTCAAGGTGCCCGAGGCGGTGTTCCGGATCGGCTTCAAGATCGTGCTGTCGGCAGTGGCCCTCGACCTGCTGCGCGAGGCGCTGTCCTGAACGTTTCGGACACGTTCGGCAACATTACCGATAATTAACGCCCGCGACACGCTGCAGAAAGGCGAGACCGGCCATAGGTCTGGTCATCCGGAGTGCCTGACTGAAGGAGAACACCATGCGCTCGACCATTTCTGCCCGCGCCCGCCGCTGGATCGGGGCGTCGGCCCTTGCGATCCTTGCCGGCATCGGCGGCGGCTCGGCCCTCGTTGCCGCCACCGCGCCCAGTTCCGCCCAGAGCGAGGCCAAGCTCGTCCCGGCCGCGCAGATCAGCGTCCCGGCCGTTACCAACGTGCCGAACTTTGCCGAGGTCGTCGAGGCGGTGAAACCCGCCGTGGTGTCGATCGTCGTCGAAGGCGGCGCCGACAGCGGTCGCAACCTGCAGCGCGGCGGTCGCCAGTTCGAGTTCAATTTCCCCGACCTGCCCGACGACCATCCGTTCAAGGACTTCATGGAGGAGTTCGGGCGCCAGTTCGGCAATGACAACCGCAATGACAGCGCCCCGCAGCCCAAGCGCCGGTTCGTGGCGGCCGGCTCCGGCTTCGTGATCTCCGCCGACGGCTACATCATCACCAACAACCACGTCGTCGACAAGGCCGACAAGGTAACGGTGGTGTTCGACAATGGCGACGAGATGACCGCCCAGGTGGTGGGTACCGACGAAAAGACCGACCTCGCCGTGGTCAAGGTCGACGGCGCGACCGACCTCGCATTCGTCAGGCTTGCCGAGACCGACGTGCGCGTCGGCGACTGGGTGCTGGCCGTCGGCAACCCGTTCGGCCTCGGCGGCACCGTGACCGCCGGCATCGTCTCGGCCCGCGGCCGCGACATTGCCGGCTCCTCCTACGGCGACTTCCTGCAGATCGACGCGGCGGTGAACACCGGCAATTCCGGTGGCCCGGCCTTCAACCTCGAAGGTGATGTGGTCGGCGTCAACACCGCGATCTTCTCGCCCAATGGCGGCAATGTCGGCATCGCCTTCGCCATCCCGGCCAACGTGGTCAAGCAGGTCACCGACCAGCTGATCTCGTCCGGCACCGTGACCCGCGGCTTCCTCGGCGTCGGCATCCAGGACGTGACTCGCGACATCGCCGAGAGCGTCGGGCTCGGCAACCGCCGCGGCGCGCTGGTCACCGAGCCGAGCCAGGATGGTCCGGCAGGCAAGGCCGGCATCAAGTCTGGCGACGTGATCATCATGGTCGACGGCGACGAGATCAGCAATGCGCTCGACCTGAGCCGTACCATCGCCAGCAAGAACCCGGGCACGCCCGTCGAGGTCACGGTGTGGCGCGACGGCAAGGAGCAGGCCATCATGGTGACGCTGGGCAAGCTCGAGGAGCAGGTCGCCAAGCCGGCCGAGCCGACCCCGCCTGCCGACATTCCGGCCGCCCCCACCGAGACCAGCGTCGGCATCACCCTGGTGCCGGCCGCCGACGGGACCGGCCTGCTGATCCAGAACGTCAACCCGGACTCGACCGCGGCCGAGAAGGGTTTTGCGGTGGGCGACACCATCCTCGAGGTCAACAACGAGCCGGTGGCGACAGTCGAGGCCTTCGAACAGGCCATCCAGGGCGTCAGGGACGCCGGTCGCGGCACGGCGCTGATCAAGGCGCAGCGCGACGGCAACACCCGCTTCATCGGGCTGCCGCTCAACTAGGCGACGCGCGGGCGTCGGGCCCCGGGCGATGACTCCGGGGCCCGATCCTTCGTGTGAGTGGCGAATGGTGAACGGTGAATGGTGGTTTCAGTTACCCATTCACCGTTCACCATTGGCCATTCACCTGGCTATGATCCGATGGGGGCCGGTGACATGAAGATTCTGTTGATCGAGGACGACCGCGAAGCGGCGAGCTACCTGATGCAGGCGCTCGACGAGGCCGGCCACATCACCCACCATGCCTCCGACGGCGAGACCGGCTATGCCATGGCCTCGAGCATGGACTACGACGTGCTGGTGGTCGACCGCATGCTGCCGCGCCGCGACGGGCTGTCGATCATCGAGAGCCTCAGGGCCGAGAGCGACCACACCCCCGTGCTGATCCTGTCGGCGCTGGGCGAGGTGGACGACCGTGTCACCGGCCTCAGGGCCGGAGGTGACGACTACCTCGTCAAGCCCTATGCCTTCACCGAGCTCCTGGCCCGGATCGAGGTGCTGGCGCGGCGTTCGAGCCCCACCGAGGCCGCCACCAGCTATGCGGTCGCCGGGCTGAGCCTCGACCGGCTGAGCCGCAAGGTGGAGCGCGATGGCGAACCGATCCTGCTGCAGCCGCGCGAATTCCGCCTGCTCGAATATCTGATGAAGAATGCCGGCAAGGTGGTGACCCGCACCATGCTGCTCGAGAACGTCTGGGACTATCACTTCGACCCGCAGACCAACGTCATCGACGTGCATATGTCGCGCCTGCGCGCCAAGATCGACAAGGGCCACGCCAACCCGCTGCTCCACACCATCCGCGGCGCCGGCTACATGATCCGGGAGTAGCACCAGTGTTGCGGCTGGCCGACCTGTGGCGGACGACCACGGTGCGCCTGACGGCGCTGTTCATGGTCGTCTTCGTGATCTTTGCCGTGCTGCTGCTTGCGCTGATCTCGTGGCAGACCTCGGTGCAGCTGCAGCGTCAGCAGACCGACTCGATCGACCGGGAAGCACGGCAACTGGCCCGGCTCGACGCCACCACCGGCTTCCGGGCGGCAGTCGAGGCGGTCGGCCGGCTGTCGCGCCAGCCGGGGCCGGGAATCTACTATCTTGCCCTGCCCACCGGCGAGATGATCGTGGGCAATGTCAGCGACCTGCCGGCCGAAGTGCTGGCCGAGCCCGGCACCTACAGCTTCGACTACGAGCGGCCGCAGCCACTCGACGCCGCCGAGACCCAGCAGCAGCGGGGCAATGCGGTGGTCCGCTCCGTGGCGCTCGAAAGCGGCCTGATCCTGGTGGTGGGCCGCGACGTGGTGGAACGCCGCGGCTTTACCGCCATCGTCATGCAGTGGTTTGCCATCGGGGTGGGCGGCATCCTCATCTTCTCTATGCTCGCCGGCGGGCTGACCGCCGTGCGCGTGCTGCGGCGCGTCGACACCATTGCCTCGACCTCGCGCAAGATCATGTCCGGAAACCTTTCCGAACGCGTGCCTGTGACCCGCCGCAACGACGAGTTCGACGCCCTCGCCACCAATCTCAACCAGATGCTCGATCGCATCGAGCAGTTGATGCAGGGCATGAAGGAAGTCACCGACAATGTCGCGCACGACCTGAAGACGCCGCTGACGCGACTGCGCAACAAGGCCGAATCGGCGCTGCGCGACGGGCAGGGCGAACAGGCCCGGCGCGAGGCGCTCGAAACCACGCTCGAGGAGAGCGACAGGCTGATCAGGACCTTCAACGCGCTGCTGATGATCGCTCGCGCCGAGGCCGGGACGCCCTCGGGCGCGCTGCACGACATCGACCTCAGCGCCGTGGTTGCCGATGTGGCCGAACTCTACGGCCCCCTGGCCGAGGACAGGGGGCTGGTGCTCGAGGCCAGTGTCGGCGAAGGCCATCGGCTCAGAGGCAACCGCGAACTGCTCGGACAGGCACTGGTCAACCTGATCGAGAACGCCCTCAAATACTACGAGCCGCAGGAGGGCAAGGCCGGCAGGATCAGCGTCGGGCTCAGGCGTGAGGGCGACCACCTGCTGATCGAGGTGGCCGACAATGGCCCGGGGATTCCGGCGGAGGATCGGCTGCGGGTGGTGGAGCGTTTCGTGCGGCTCGAAAAGAGCCGCACCGAGCCGGGCTCCGGACTCGGCCTGTCGCTGGTCGCGGCCGTGGCCCGCCTGCACAAGGGCGAATTCCGCATCGAGGACAACGAGCCCGGCGTGCGCGCCGTGATCGAGCTACCAGCTGCCTGAGGCCGCCGCGAGGCTCAGTGCGCTGTCGGCACCGAGGTTTCGCCGACGCCGATGCCGGCGACCTTGCCGCCCTTGAGCACGTAGCCGATGTACTGGGCGATGTCGGCATAGCCGCCGGGTCGATCGTTGCGATACGCGATCCTGTTGCCGGCGGCGGCCCCGAACGTCGTCTTCAGGTCGGCAATCGGGGCGCCCAGGCCGGGAATGCCGAATTCGGGGACGGCGAATTTTTCGGGTGCCGAATCGCAGGCGGCGGACGGCTTGCCCGCCTCGGCCGCGACCATCATCACGAATTCGTAGCCACCCAGTGCATTGGAGATGAACCACACATTGGCGCCCTCGGCACCGTAGCAGATCCAGTCGGCGCGGCCGGCGCCGTCGCCATCGGTCTGGATCGTGCCGCCGAACGCCTTCTGGACGTCCTTGAGCCTGGTGCGCTGTAGCGTCACCTTCAAGCTTCCGACGGTGATCGCCTTGACCGGCGCCTTCTCGATATTGGCCTTGCTGAAGTTGAAGCTGTTCCCGAAGATGGCCTGGCCCATGCCGCCCAGCGACGCGGCGACAGCGGGAGCGGCGCCCATGATCGCAAGAGCGAGGACGGCAGTGGCGACGTGGATTCGCATAGGTGAACTCTGGAGTTTGACGCGTCGCGGAAAATAGCGAGCCGCACGCGGCGCGCCAGTGCCCAAAAGGCACAATCACGGAGCTTTGCTTGCTCCGGGCCGGGCGCGGCGATATCCCTGCGGCATGACCGTCCCGCTTGCCACGCTTCTTGACGCCGCCCCCTATCTCGCCGACCTCGCGGTCCGCCATGCCGGCTGGTTCGCACCGGCCCGCGCGGCGCCCGACGCCGCATTCGCGGCTGTGCTTGCCGACCTCGGGCGGGCCGGCGCGACCAGCGCCAGCGAGGAGGAGGTGGCGCGCGCCCTCAGGCTTGCCAAGGGGCGTGTGGCCCTGCTCGCCGCCGTCTCGGAGGTCGAGGGGCGCTGGACCACCGAACAGTCGACCGCGGCACTCTCCGATCTCGCCGACGCGGCACTCGATGCGGGCCTCGAGGTGCTGATCCGTGCGGCGGTCGCCCGCGGCCAGCTCGGCCCCGCGACGGCTGCAACGGCGGGTCTGGCAATCTTCGCGCTGGGCAAGCACGGCGGGCGCGAACTCAACTATTCGAGCGACATCGACATCGTCGCGTTCTTCGATCCGGATCGCGCCCCGCTGACCGACCCGGGCGAGGCGACGAAGCTGTTCAGCCGCATCGTCCAGAAGCTCGCCGGCCTGATGCAGGACCGTACCGCCGACGGCTATGTGTTCCGCACCGACCTGCGGCTGCGGCCGGATCCGGGCGCAACGCCGGTGGCGTTGCCGGTCGAGGCCGCGCTCGCCTACTACGAGAGCCGGGGCCAGAACTGGGAGCGGGCGGCCTGGATCAAGGCGCGCCCCTGCGCCGGCGACAGGACCGCGGGCGAAGCCTTCCTCAAGGACCTGGCGCCCTATGTCTGGCGCAAGCACCTCGACTTCGCCACCATCGCCGACATCCAGGCGATGAAGCGCCAGATCAACATCACCAAGAATGTCGGCGATGTCCGCGTCGAGGGCCACAACGTCAAGCTCGGGCGCGGCGGCATCCGCGAGATCGAGTTCTTCACCCAGACGCAGCAGTTGATCGCCGGCGGACGCGACCCCTCGCTCAGGGTGCGGCCCACCTGCGAGGCGCTCCGGGCGCTGGCGGCGGCCAACTGGATTTCGCAGCAGGCCGCCGACGAGCTCACCGAAACCTACTGGTACCTCAGGGGCGTCGAGAACCGGCTGCAGATGCGCCGGGACGAGCAGACCCATGTGATGCCCGAGACCGAGGCCGAGATCGCCACCGTCGGCACGCTCATGGGATCACCGAATCCTGCAGCATTCGAAAGCACTTATCGGGCTGCTTTGAATCTGGTTGCGGCTACTATTCCGAGCTCTTCGCCGAAAAGGAGACGCTGGGCAGCGGCACCGGAAACCTGGTCTTCACCGGCTCCGACGACGATCCGGGGACGCTCGAGACACTCTCCGGCATGGGGTTCCGGGAGCCGTCGCGGGCCATCGCCACGGTGCGCAAGTGGCACTATGGTGGCTACGCCGCGACCCGGGCCGCGGCGGCAAGGGCGCACCTGACCGAACTGCTGCCGGCCCTGCTCAAGACCCTCTCCGAAGCCGGCAACCCGGACGAGGCGCTCTCGCGCTTCGACGACTTCCTGTCGCGCCTGCCCTCCGGCGTGCAGCTGTTCGCGCTGCTGCGCAATCACGACAACCTGCGCAGCCTCCTGGTGGCGCTGATGGCCTCGGCGCCGCGCATGGCCGAGGCGGTGATCCACCGGGCGCACGTGATGGACGGGCTGATCGACCCGGCCTTCGCCGACGAGGTGCGCCGCCGTTCGACGCTGCTCAGCAAGATCGCCGACTTCTTCGCCGAAGCGCGCGACTACCAGGATGTCATCGACCGGGCCCGCATCATCGGGCAGGAGCAGATGTTCCTGATCGCGGCGGGGCTGCTCGCCGGCACCATCGACGCGCAGCGGGCCGGCGAGCAGTTCACCACGCTGGCCGAGGCGCTGCTGACGCGCCTCTTCGCAGCGGTGCGAACCGAGTTCGAGAAGCGCCACGGTGTGGTGCCGGGCGGTCGGGCGGCCCTGCTCGCCTTCGGCAAGATGGCGAGCCGCGAGATGACGGCGCGCTCCGATCTCGACTTCATCATCCTCTACGATGTCGAGGGGGAGGCCGAGGAGTCGAACGGGGACAAGCCGCTGGCGACCAGCCAGTACTACGCGCGGCTGACGCAGCGCCTGCTGGCGGCGATCAGCGCCCCGACCTCGGAGGGCGTGCTCTACGAGGCCGACATGCGGCTGAGGCCCTCGGGCAATGCCGGGCCGCTCGCCACCAGCCTCAAGGGCTTCATCCAGTATCATCACGAAAGCGCCTGGACCTGGGAGCGGCTGGCGCTGAGCCGGGCGCGGGTGATCCAAGCCGACGGCGACCTGGCGGCACGGATCGATGCGGCGATCGCCGAAATCCTGTCACGGCCGCGTGACGTGACGACAACCATCGCCGACGTCACCGCCATGCGGGCACTGATGGCGAAGGAGCGTCCGCCCCGCCATCCGTTCGATCTGAAGCTGGTGCCGGGCGGGCTGGTCGACCTCGAATTCATCGCGCAGTCGGCGCAACTGGTGGCGCGCGCGCAACTCGGCGCGCCGCAGGCGCCGACCGCGACCGTGCTCCGCCGGCTGGGCGAGACCGGCCTCGTGCCCGAGGGCGAGCGGCTGGCCGAAATCCACGCCGTCTACGCCACGGTGCTGCAGGTGATGAGCGCCGCCCTCGCCGATCCGTTCAAGGACGAAGGCTGGACCGAGGCCTTCCGCGAGCTGCTGGCACAGCGCACCAACATGCCGAGTTTCGAGCGGCTGGCGGGGGAGTTGCAGGCGATGGAGGCGGAGGTGAGTGCAGCGGCGGGACGGTGGTATGAGGGGGCGGGGCAGGCCGCACCTTGAAGTGCCGGTACAAGTGGACTAAGTCCAGGTGACTAACTTCACCCGAGGTGTTCGATGTCGGAAACAGTGAACATCCACGAAGCCAAGACGCATTTTTCACGCCTCGTCGAGCGCGCGGCCAAAGGTGAGACGGTGATCATCGCCAAGGCCGGCAAGCCGATGGCGAGGCTCATGCCGCTGGAAGGCGCGGTCGCCAAGAAAAAGCGCCGCTTCGGCTTCTTGGCTGGACAGATCAAGGTGCCGGAGGACTTCGATCGCATGTTCGACGACGAAATTGCCGAAATGTTCGACGGCAAATAATGCGGGCGCTCCTCGATACCCACCTCCTGCTTTGGGTTGCCGGGCCCGCAAGCCGGCTCCCGGTTGAAGTGCGGAAGATCATCGAGGATGAAGAGAACGAGTTGTGGTTCAGCATCGCGAGCTTGTGGGAGATCGCGATCAAGCACGCGCCTGGCCGGAAGGACTTCGAGATCGACCCTGGCGCGCTGCGCCGCGAGTTGCTCGCCGATGATTATGTTGAGTTGCCGATCTTGGCTGAACACGCGGTAGCGGTCGCCGGGCTTCCGCACATCCATCGTGACCCGTTCGACCGCATGCTGGTGGCGCAGGCGATTGTGGAGGGCGTTGAGTTGCTCACGCTGGACGCCCAGCTCGCCCGCTACCCAGGGCCAATCCGCAGCTTCTGAGCAGCGTTTCCGCTTCGGCCCCGCCGGACCGCGCGGGCTATCGGCAATAGCCGTACTCGCGCATGGTTGCCGCATTCACCTGCCAGAACAGTTCGACCTGCTCGGGCGACAGCCGCGTACGGTTCGGCGCCGCGGCCGAGCGCACCCACCTGCCGTCGATGGCGGCCAGTTCGTCACGGCTCGGGATGGTGCGCGCCACGGGGACGAGCCCGAAGAAGCCGGCCAGCAGGTCGACGGTGCCGCCGATGTCGGCGACGATGTCCTCGTAGCGCAGTAGCAGGGTATCGGGACGGGACCGCGGGTTCCACCAGGCGATGTGCTCGGACCAGGTCGGCAGCCCCGGTCGCCCGCGGATCAGCGTGTCGATCGGGATCTGCCGGCGGCCGTGATCGTGAAAGCTGGCGGTGGCATCGACACCGTTGCGCAGGACATAGATCGCCTTGTGGGCGCCCTGCGGCCGACCATGCGTCTTGAGGATGCGGACCGGCGCGCCGCTGAAATCGAGGACTCCGTCCTGGCTCGGTGCAATCCGCCCGGTGAGCTCCTGCAACTCCCGGTTTCCCCCCAGGTCCTCGTTGTAGATGGCGGCGGACGGCAGACCGAAGCATTGCGACAGGATGATCCGCATCATGGTGTTGCCGCTCCGCGGATAGGAGGCGAGCCAGACGACGGGGATCACGTTGTCATTTTCGCGGGCAAGGGCATGGCTTCGCGAAGCGCGCCAAGCGCGCCCCACCGTAAATCGGGCATTTCAGAACTCCCCCAGTCGTGACCCCGACTTTGCGCCGTTGTGGTCACGACCAACCATGTCGGATCACGTGCCGAGATCAATCCGACCAGAGTCGGGTGAGACGGAATGTCGCGGCCGCGATCAGGCCGCCCTGACCGCCTCGTCGATCGCCATGGGCAGGCTCACGGCCACGGTCGTGCCCAGTCCCATGCGGCTGTCGATGGCGAGCTTGCCGCCGCTGAGTTCGGCGATGGCGCGCGCGATGGCGACGCCGAGCCCGGCACCCTCGCGATCGCGGGTGAGGGCGGCATCCCCGAAGGCGAACGGTTGCGACACGGCCGCCAGGTGCTCGGCCGCCATGCCGATGCCGGTGTCGGCGATCTCGAGCACCACGCCATCGGCCCCCGCATAGGCGGAGAGCGTCACCCTGCCGCCGCGCGGGGTGAAGCGGATGGCGTTCTCGACGAGGTTGGCGACCATGCGCTCGAGTGCGAAGCGATCTGCCGCGAGCACCGCGCCACAGGGGCCGCCCAGCCCCATGGTGAGGCCGGCGCGCTGGGCCTGCGAAGTGAAGCGCCGCAGGACGGTCACCAGCAAGTCGTCGGCGACGATCCGTTCGCGCTGCAGTTCGCGCCGCCCGCCCTCGAGTTCGGCCAGTTCGAGGATCGAGGCAAAAAAGCCCAGCAGCCGCTCGCCGGAGTCCTTCACGGCCTTGATGTAGTTGAGGTAGCGCACATCGCCCAGGGGGCCGTAGGGCTGCTGGTGCAGCATGTCGGCAAAGCCGATGATGTGGTTGAGCGGCGTACGGATATCGTGGCTGAGATGGGCGAGGAAGGTGGTCTTGGCCCGGCTCGCCGCCTCGGCCTTCTGTTTCTCCTCCTGGAAACGCCGGGCGAACAGGCGCTGCTCCTCGCGGATAGAGGTGAGCAACTGGTTGGTGCGGCGGCTCTCGGTGACGTCCATCACCAGCGTGACGAAGCCAAAGCCTTCGAGCGGGCGCTCTTCGATCAGCAGGGTCGAGCCGTCCTCGCGGTGCAGTTCGAGCAGGCGGTTCTGCCAGTCCTCGCGCACCGACTGCATCGCGCCGCCCGCGCTCAGCCGGCCGATCACGTCATGGTAGGCCGCCCCCGACGCCAGCAGCGACGGTGCGGCGCCGAGCCGCTCGGCGAAGCGCTGGTTGCCGGCGATCAGCCGGGCCTGCGCGCTCCAGCAGGCAACCCCGAAGGGCAGGGTGCCGATCAGGGCGCCGATATTGCGGACATCGCGCTCGGCCTCCCCGGCCAGACCATCGGCGATGCGACGCAGGAACCGGGCCAGCGGTTGCCTCAGGTATCGGTCCACGATGCGGCGCAGGCCTGCCATGGCTGCGCGGAATCGCTCCGCCCCGGCGCCGGATCGCTCCGTCGTCTGCATCAACTTCTCCGCCTAAGTATCTGGGGTGACCCCGCAAACCGCGACCCCGCTGAACCGACTTTGAATCTGCTTCGCTGTCACTGTCCAGTGGGGGCCTCGCGGCGCCCCCCTGTGCATCGCAGATTTGCGAGTCGGCTGAATCACTTAGCCAGCAAGAAAAAGTTTTCCGGCAGTAACGAAGTGTTAACCAGCCAGCATCCGCTCGAGGATGTCCGCCGTGTTGCGACTGAGCGACGTCGAATCCCTCAGAATTCTCAAGGCGTTCTCGGCGAGGGCGCGGCGTGTGGGCTCGTAACCCTGCCAGACCCGGAAGGCAGTGAGGACACGTGCCGCGACCTGCGGATTGCGGGGATCGACGTCCGCGACGAAGTTCGCGACGAACCGGAATCCCTCCCCGTCGGCACGGGCGAACTGGGTCGGGTTGTTCATCCCGAACGTCGCCATCAGGGCGCGCAGGCGGTTGGGGTTGTTGCGGGGAAAATCCTTCTCCGCCAGCACCGCCCCGATGCGCCCGATGACCCCCGGCTCGGCGGCCTGTGCGATCAGCGAAAGCCACTTGTCGAGCACCAGCGGATCGGCGGTGAAGCCGCGACGGAAATCGGCCAGCAGCACTTCGGCATCGGCCGTCCACGCCCCCACGATGCTGGCGAGCGCCGACAGGCGGTCGGTCATGTTGAGCGCCCGCTCGTACTGCTCGCGCGCCAGCCGCGCGCCGTCGGTGCTGCCGCCGAGGACCAGCAGCGCCAGCGCCGTGTTCTTCATCGCGCGCCGCCCCGCCTGCTGGAAGTCGGGCGAGTAGGCGAGGCGGCTGTCGTTGGTGAGGTAGATCCGCTCGAGGGTCGGCGCAATCCGGCCGACGATGTCGGCAACCAGCTTCAGCCGCGCGTCGCGGATGGCATCGGGGTCGACGTCGTTGACGAGCGCGCGGGCGACCACCTGCTCGGAGGGCAGCCCGAGGGCGTGGGCCTTGAAGGCCGGATCGAGATCCTTGGCCAGCACCGTTTCGTCGAGCGCCTCGGCCAGCGCGCCGACCTGCGCGTCGGACCAGGCGCCGCCGCGGACCGCCCCGACCATCAGGCGGGTCGCGGCGTCCTGCAGGGCCTGCCAGCGATTGAACGGATCGGAATCGTGCCGCGCGAGGAACAGCTGGTCGGCCTCGCCGAGCGGCGCTTCGATCCGCACCGGCGCCGAGAAACCGCGCAGCAGTGACGGCACGGGCCGGTTGGGAATGCCGGCGAAGGTCAGGGTCAGCGTCTCGCTGTCCATCACGATCAGGTCGTCGCCGTCGATGCGCCCACCGGTCACCGCCGTCCAGCCCATCGGGCTGCCATTCGGCCCGATCAGCCCGAACCGGATCGGCAGCACCAGCGGCCGCTTGTCGGGCTGCCCCTGGGTCGGTCGCGTCGACTGGCGAAGCTCGAGCGTGTAGGTCTGCGCCGCGGCGTCGTAGCGATCGGTCGCCGTCACCTCCGGCGTGCCGGCCTGCAGGTACCAGTGCTGGAAATGCTGCAGGTCGACGCCGCAGGCGTCCTCGAACACCTTGATGAAGGCCTCGATGGTGGTGGCTTGGCCATCATGGCGCTCGAAGTAGAGGTCCATGCCCTTGCGGAAGCCGGCCTCACCGAGGAGCGTCGCCAGCATGCGGACGATCTCGGCGCCCTTTTCGTAGACGGTCGCAGTGTAGAAGTTGTTGATCTCCCGGTAGTGATCGGGCCGCGCCGGATGGGCGAGGGGCGAGCCGTCCTCGGGAAACTGGACCTGGCGGAGGCCGCGCACCTGCTCGATGCGCGCCACGGCGCGGCTGCGCTCGTCCATGGTGAACTCCTGGTCGCGATAGACCGTGAGCCCCTCCTTCAGACACAGCTGGAACCAGTCGCGGCAGGTGATCCGGTTGCCGGTCCAGTTGTGGAAGTACTCATGCGCGATGACACGTTCGATCGCCGCATAGTCCGCATCGGTGGCCGAGCCGGGGCTGGCGAACACCAGCTTGTCGTTGAAGATGTTGAGGCCCTTGTTCTCCATGGCGCCGAAATTGAAGTCGGAGACGGCGACGATGTTGAACACGTCGAGGTCGTATTCACGCCCGAAGCGGCGCTCGTCCCACGCCATCGAGCGCTTCAGCGCGTCCATGGCATAGTCGCACTGGCCTTCCTTTCCGGGCTCGCAATAGATGCCGAGCGCAACGGTGCGGCCCGAGGCGGTCGTGAAGCTGTCATGGATCGAGCCGAGCTTGCCGGCAACCATGGCGAACAGGTAGGCCGGCTTGGGGAAGGGATCGTCCCAGACCGCGAAATGGCGGCCGTCGGGGAGCCTGCCGGACTCGACCAGGTTGCCGTTGGCCAGCAGCACCGGCGCCAGCGCCTCGTCGGCGCTGAGTCGTACCCTGAACGGGGCGAGGATGTCGGGCCGATCGAGGTAGTAGGTGATGCGCCGGAAGCCCTCGGGCTCGCACTGGGTGCACCACGTCCCGTTCGAGCGGTAGAACCCCATCAGGCGGGTGTTCTTTTCGGGCTCCACCGCCACGTCCGTCTCCAGCACGAAGCGTCGCAGCGGCGGCTCGGCGATGACAAGCCTGGTCGGCGTCTCCTCGTAGGCAGTCAGTGCCAGCGGCAGCCCGTCGATGGCGATCGAATGGAGCTTCAGTTCCTCCCCGTCCAGTTCGAGCGGTGTCCCCGGGGCGGTCCCCTCGCGCGGCACGATGGTCAGGAAGGCCCGGACACGCGACACCTCCGGAACGATGCGGACATCCAGTTCGACCCTCTCGATAGTATAGGGGGTTGCTGCATAATCCTTGAGGAACACCGCTTCTTCGTTCTCGCCGCGCATCGATTTCTCCGCAAAATCAAACCGTAACCAACTGTGGCATGCCCGCAACAGCCGAATCCGGCCATTGGTGTATTCTATGCGGCTGTCACCCGCCTGCAGTCACGATCCAAGCCAAATCCGGCAGTATTGGGATCGCGCTCCGGTGCGGACCGGCAGCCGCACCTCCGACGGCCAAGTCTTTGTCGTGTGCGTATTCCAATATTGTTCAAAGGGTAAGCCCTGCTTTGGGCGGCAGCCCGCTTGACCTCAACCGCGGTTGAGGGCGCAGCGCTGTCGTCGAAGCCGGGTGAATGGAGGCCTCTGCGATGATCAGTCCGTTGTTCAAGTGGTTCGAGGGCCGCCTTGATCCGTATCCGACGAGCGAGCCGGAGCAGCCGCCGGGGACGCTGCTGGCGTTCTGCCTCCACTATTCGAAGGGCGCGAAGCGCTGGCTGATCGCCATGGCGATCCTGGGCGCCGCGATCGCCATCGGCGAAGTGATGCTGTTCGGCTTCATGGGCTCGATCATCGACTGGCTGAGCGACGCCGACCGCTCGACCTTCCTCGCCACCGAGGGCTGGAAGCTCGGCCTGATGGCGGTGGTGCTGCTGATCGTCCTGCCGCTGCTGCAGATCGTCGACACCCAGATCATCCACCAGACGCTGCTCGGCAATTTCCCGCAGCGTATCCGCTGGATGGCGCATCGGTACCTGCTGCGCCAGTCGATGAGCTACTTCCAGGACGAGGTCGCGGGCCGTATCGGCGCCAAATTGATGCAGACCGCGCTCGCCGTCCGCGAGGGGGTGATGAAGCTGCTCGACGTCACGGTGTTCGTGGTGGTCTATTTCGCCGGCGCGGTGGTGCTGGCCGCAATGAGCGACCTGTGGCTGGCGGTGCCGTTTCTCGTCTGGCTGGTCGGCTATGTGGCGCTGCTCTGGTTCTTCATCCCCAGGCTCGGCAAGGTCTCCGAGAAGCAGGCCGACGCGCGCTCGCTGATGACTGGCCGCATCGTCGACAGCTACACCAACATCGCGACGGTGAAGCTCTTCTCGCACTCGCGGCGCGAGGAATCGTACGCGCTCGAGGCGATGGACGAGTTCATGGGCACGGTGCACCGGCAGATGCGCATGGTGACGGTGCTGCAGGTGGTGATCACCACCATGAACAACGTGCTGCTCGCCGCCGTGGTCGCCATCGGCATCACCCTGTGGCTCAACGGGGCGATGACCCCGGGCGCCATCGCGGTCGCCGCGGCGCTGGTGCTGCGCTTCCAGGGCATGAGCCAATGGGTGATGTGGGAGATGTCGGCCCTGTTCGAGAATATCGGCGTGGTGCGCGACGGCATCAGTTCGATCTCGCTGCCGCGGGTGGTCGCCGACAAGCCGGACGCGCGGCCGCTCGGGCCGGTCAAGGGCGACATCCGCTTCGAGCGGGTCAGCTTCCATTACGGCAAGCAGTCGGGCGTGATCGACGGGCTCGACCTCGCCATCAGGTCCGGCGAAAAGATCGGCCTCGTCGGCCGCTCGGGCGCCGGCAAGTCGACCATCGTCAACCTGCTGCTGCGCTTTTACGACCGGGAGTCGGGGCAGGTCACCATCGATGGCACGGATATCGCGACGGTGCAGCAGGATACGCTCAGGGCCCAGATCGGCGTCGTCACCCAGGACACCTCGCTGCTGCATCGCTCGGTGCGCGAGAACATCCTCTATGGCCGCCCCGACGCCACCGAGGACGAGATGCGGGCCGCAGCCCGGCTCGCCGAAGCCGATTCGTTCATCGACACCCTGGTCGATCTCAAGGGGCGCCGGGGCTACGACGCCCATGTCGGCGAACGTGGGGTTAAGCTCTCCGGCGGGCAGCGCCAGCGCATCGCCATCGCCCGGGTGCTGCTCAAGAACGCGCCGATCCTCGTCCTCGACGAGGCGACCTCGGCACTCGACAGCGAGGTCGAGGCGGCGATCCAGGGGCAGCTGCACCTGCTCATGCGCGGCAAGACCGTGATCGCCATCGCCCACCGGCTCTCCACCATCGCCGCCATGGACCGGCTGGTGGTGCTCGACAAGGGCAGGATCGTCGAGCAGGGCACCCATGCCGAACTGATCGCATTGGGCGGCACCTACTCGAAGCTGTGGGCCCGCCAGTCGGGTGGGTTCCTGCAGGATACGATCGAGGAAGCGGCGGAGTGAGCCGCCGCTGATCCCTCCCGGCGAGGGCAGGAGACGACTGAGACGACCAACGACTTCAACATCCCAAGGAGGGACAGATGGATACGCCCAATACCCTTATTCCGGCCGGTACGGCAGCTGCGGCACTGCGCTCCAAAGTGAAACGAAAACAATCTGATAGAGCCTTGACCTGACTCAAAGTCAGAGATCGGGCTCGGAAAATGAGTGAGAAATGCTCAACCGAGTCATTGCCTGGTTCGACGCCCGCTACAGCCCCGTAGCGCTGGCCAGGGACACGCAGCCCCCCATGGGGGTACGCAACTTCATTTTGTACTTCGTCAAGCAGTTCAAGGCCGCCTTCGCGCTGCGGGTGGTGCTGGTTGCCATCGGCTCGGTCGCCGATGCGATGATGCCCATCTTCGTGGGCCTGGTCGTGGGGATGCTGTCCTCGACGCCGCCGGGCGAAATCTTCACCCAGCACTGGCAGACCTTCCTGTGGATGATCGCCACCGTGGTGGTGATCCGCCCGACCGCCTTCCTGTTCGACACGCTGATCCGCAACCACGCGATCGTTCCCAACCTCGTCGACATCGCGCGCTGGCAAAGCCACTGGCATGTCATCCGGCAGAGCTGGACCTATTTCCAGAACGACTTTGCCGGCCGCATCGCCAACAAGATCATGCAGGCGGGCGAGGCCATCGAAACGGCGGTCAACCTCGCCATCGACGCGGCCTGGTACGCCGTGGTGTTCGTGGTGGTCGCCGTGGTGGTGCTGGCGCAGTTGGACTGGGTGCTGCTGGTGCCCATCGCCATCTGGCTGGTGCTCTACGGCATCCTGTTCGTCATCGTCATGCCGCTCATCGCCAAGTACTCCGAGGACCTCTCGGAGGCGAAGTCGGTGATGACCGGCCGGATCGTCGACAGCTACACCAACATCCACACGCTGAAGACGTTCTCGACCGACGGGCACGAGGATGCCTATGTGGCGGACTCGGTGGTCGCCCACGCGGTGGAGTTCCGCAAGCTGATGCGGGTCTTCACCTACATGTGGTCGATCCTGTTCGTGCTCAATGCCGGACTGGTGGTGTCGATCACCTGGCTGGCCCTCAACGGCTGGAACCAGGGAACGCTGAACGCCGCCGCGGTGGCCACCGCCATCCCCTTCGCGCTGCAGATCATGAACATGTCGGGCTGGATCCTCGAGATCGGCTCCAACATCTTCCGCCAGGTCGGCACCGTGAAGGACTCGATGGACACCATCGCCCAGCCCATCGCGATGTAGGACAAGCCGGGAGCGGCCAGGCTGGTGGTGCGGGAAGGCGGCATCGCGTTCGAGGACGTCGGCTTCAGCTACTGGCGTGGCAAGGAAGGGGCGGTGATGGAGAGCTTCAACCTCTCCATCCGGCCGGGCGAGAAGGTCGGCCTCGTGGGGCGCTCCGGCGCCGGCAAGTCGACGCTGGTCAACCTGCTGCTGCGGCTCTTCGACGTCGAGGCGGGATCGATCCGCATCGACGGCCAGGACGTGCGGGAGGTGACGCAGGAGAGCGTCAGGGCCGCCATCGGCCTCGTCAGCCAGGACACCTCGCTGCTGCACCGTTCGGTGCGCGAGAACATCAAGTACGGCCGCCAGACCGCGACCGACGAGGAGATGATCCGCGCCGCCGAGCAGGCCAAGGTCGCCGAGGTGATCGAGGGGCTGCTGGACCCGCGGCAGCGCCGCGGCTACGACGCCCATGTCGGGGAGCGTGGGGTGAAGCTCTCTGGCGGCCAGCGCCAGCGCGTCGCCATCGCCCGGGTGCTGCTGAAGAATGCTCCGATCCTCATCCTCGACGAGGCGACCTCCGCCCTCGACAGCGAGGTGGAGGCGGCCATCCAGGAGCAGCTGACCAGCCTGATGCAGGGCAAGACGGTCATCGCCATCGCCCACCGGCTATCGACCATCGCCGCGATGGACCGGCTGGTGGTGATGGATGCCGGCCGCATCGTCGAGGAAGGCACCCACGCCGAACTGCTGGCCCGCGGCGGGCACTATGCCCAGCTGTGGGAACGGCAGTCAGGCGGCTTCCTCGATCTCGACACCAAGGTGGATGCGGCCGAATAACCCAAGAGGGGGGCGGCCCGCAGGCCGTCCCCTCACCTGAGCTCGCGCAGGATGATCTCGAGTCCGGTGGCGAAGGCCTCCTCGATGTCGCCCCCGAGCTGGAAGGCGTTGCCAATCTCCATCAGCACGAAGCCGTGCAGGAACGCCACCATGGTGCGCGACAGCGGCAGGGTGCGCGCCTCGGCTATGCCGGCGCGCTGCAACTCGTCGAACAGCGGTTGCGCCGAGAACAGGCAGGCCTCGCGAATCTCGGGGTCGTTGAAGGCATTGCCGGAGTAGATCGCCCGGTAGCGGTGCGGTGCGGCCCTGGCGAAGCGACGGTAGGCCGCCGCCATGCTGGCGACGCGATCTGCCGCCGCGGTGCCCCGGGTTTCGCGCCGGAGCACCTGCTCGAGATCGTGCAACACGCCGATCTCCACCGCCTTGAGGATAGCCGCGCGGTCGGCGAAGTGCTTGTACAGGGAGGGCGGGCGGATGCCGGCCCGCTCCGCCACCGCCCCGAGGGTCAGTGCGTCGGGCCCGGATGCCTCGACCAGCGCCCGCGCGATCGCGACGATGTCAGTGCGCGACGTCTTGGCCGGCGTTGGCACTCTGCTCCCCCCTCCGCGCCTTTCCGATCAGTCCCAGATGCGTGTGATGATCGATCCGGGATACTTGAGACCGTAGCCCAGCGCCCGGTCCATGCCGATATGGGCCATCCATATGGCGGCAAGCTGCCACAACTGGGGCGCTTCGGCCACCTGCCCGAGGGCCGCCAGCGTCGCCGGCACCGCATAGGTGTGGGCGAGGTTGTAGAGGAGCGCTCCGGTCCGGTTGCCGGCGAGCGCCCCCAGCATTGCGAGGTCGGGGAGGAGCAGCAGGGCGGCGAAGACCAACCAGTTGCCGCCCAGCGCCTGATAGGCGACGAGCGCGGCCGCGAGGGCAACGAGGCCTTCGACACGGAGCACGGCGACGACGGAATGCGGGGCAAATCCCGCCTGTGTTCGAGACATGATCGATCCATTTGGCTAATAGTAATAGCCATCATGGCTATCGATATTAGCCATACGTGTCAAGTGGTGGCGGAGGCGCCGGACGGCGCCCCCGCCGGACTACATCTGGATGCACTCGCAGACTTCGACCGAGCCGCCCGCAGCCCGGATCGGGCATCCCTTGGCGAGCTCGGTGGCGAGGTCGAGGCTGGCGGCCTCGATCACGGTGTAACCGGTGATCGGGTTGCCGCCACCCCCATCCGTCGTCGCCCCGTTGGCGGCGACCGTGCGCGCTGCCCCGGTCGGCGCCCCGCCGTCCGCGATAGCCGGGCCGAGCGTGCCGTACCAGTCGTTCCAGGCCTTCATGACCCGTTCGCCTTCCTCCGGTGTCGCCGGCATGCCGCCACCATGATAGGCAAGAAGATACTTCGGCATTCGCAGTCTCCCTGTGCTGTCCCGGCTTCACATGCCGGGAACGTTGAGCGGTTTGCCGGTCTCGAGCAGCGTCTTGAGACCGGCGACGATCCCTGGCCAGCCGGACTCGACGCCGGCATTGGCGTCCTCGTAGCTGTGGTGGGTGAGGCGGAAGCGGCAGATCTCGCCCAAGGGCTCGATCTCGAAGGTGACGCGCGTTTCCTTGCTGTTCTCCGCCCAGGGCGGCAGGAAGGTCGAGACGATGCGCGTCTTGGGGGTCACCTCGACCACCGCGCCATCGAGCATCACGCCGCCGTCTCGATCGAGGTACCGGAACGGACGGCCCGGCTCGAGGTCTGAGGCGAGGCGGGCCCCGTAGTAGTATTGCGCTGTCATGTCGGGGTTGATCAGCGCATCCCACAGCGCGTCCTGGGTGGTGCGGATATAGGTCTCGATGACGAAATCGGGCTTCGTGGCCATGGCGGGCTGACTCTCCAAACTGCGTTTCAGATCGAGCGCAAAGCGCGCGAACGGCTTCTGGTAGGGCGCGATCCAGCGATCGGCGAGGTCCTGGATCGGCGCCGCGTTGAGGTAGTGGTATTTGAACCGCCCCTCGCGGCGGGTGGTCACCAGTCCGGCGTCCTCGAGCACCCTGAGGTGCTTCATCACCCCGAAGCGGGTCATCCCCAGACCCTGCTCGAGTTCCGTCAGCGTCTGGCCGGCCTGGTCCCTGAGCGAGTCCAGCAGCTGGCGACGCGTCGGATCGGCGAGCGCTTTGAACACGGCATCCACAGGATCGATATTAGGTGACCAAATGGTCACATGTCAAGCGTGCCGAAGACGCGCGAGGTCGGGGCAGGCTCAGACGGCGCAGTAGATGCCGTAAAGGGTCTGCAGGACCGCTTCGACCGCCGGACTGGCGAGACGGTAGTGGATGGACTGGCCTTCGCGTCTTGTCTTGACGAGGCCCAGGGCCCTGAGCTTGCTCAGGTGCTGCGACAGCGGGCTCTGGTTCAGCCCGACGCGCTCGCTGAGCTGGGTCACCGTCAACTCCTCGTTGAGCAGGTGGCACAGGATCATCAGCCGGCTCTGGTTCGCCATCGCATTGAGCAGGCTGGCGGCCATGTCGGATTTTTGCGCGAGCAACGTCGGTTCCATCTTGATCATATTAGAACATACGAATATATGAATGGAAAGGGTGATCTTGAGGATCGCCGAAAAAAGGAGAAAGCGCCATGTTCACCGCCAATATGGGAGCGCCCGACCGTGTCATCCGCCTGGTCCTCGGCATTGCCCTGATGGCCCTGCCGCTGGTCGGCGGTGCGGCCCTTGCCAGCCCGGTGCTGGCCTGGGGCCTGCCGATCGTCGGTCTCATTCTCGCCGCCACCGCATTCCTCGCCTTCTGCCCGCTCTACAGGGTCCTGGGCGTATCCACCAAGCATCAGGAGCAACACTGATGAATACCCTGCCGTTCGTCACCGACACGTCGGTCAAGCCCGAAGTGCTGTCGTTCTTCGACCCTGCCACCAACACCATCTCCTATGTGGTGCGCGACCCCGATTCGTCAGCCTGCGCGGTCATCGATTCGGTGATGGATATCGACTACGCCGCCGGCCGCATCACCTATACCAGCGCCGACGCCATCATCGATGCGATCAAGCAGCGCGGCTGGACCGTGGAATGGCTGATCGAGACGCACGTGCATGCCGATCACCTGTCGGCAGCGCCCTATATCCAGTCGAGGTTGGGCGGCAAGCTCGGCATCGGCGAGAACATCACCATCGTCCAGAACACCTTCGGCAAGGTGTTCAACGAGGGCACGGAGTTCCAGCGTGACGGCAGCCAGTTCGATCGCCTGTTCAGGGATGGCGACAGCTACACCATCGGGACCATGGTCGCTCATGTCATGCACACCCCGGGGCACACCCCGGCCTGCATGACGCACGTGGTCGGCGACGCCGCCTTCGTCGGCGACACGCTGTTCATGCCCGACGCCGGCTCGGCCCGCGCCGACTTCCCCGGCGGCGACGCGCGCCAGCTCTATCGCTCGATGCGGCGCATCATGGAGCTTCCCGGCGAGACGCGCCTGTTCATGTGCCACGACTACGGCCCGAACGGCCGCAACATCCAGTGGGAGACCAGCGTCGCCGACGAGCGCGAGCACAACGTGCACGTGCGGGACGGCATCGACGAGGACACCTTCGTGCGCATGCGCGAAGCCCGCGACGCCACGCTGGCCATGCCCAGGCTCATCATTCCCTCCCTGCAGGTCAACATGCGGGGCGGGCAGCTGCCGCCGACCGACAAGGACGGCAATGTCTTCCTCAAAGTCCCAGTGAACGGATTGTGACCATGTGGCCCTTTTCCTCCTCCTCCGAACCGAAAGAGAAGAAAGTGAACTTCAAGAACCTCGACAAGGACTATGCCGTTTCCGGCCAGATCCTCCCCGCCCAGATCCCTGCGGTCGCGGCCGCGGGCTTCAAGTCGATCGTCTGCGCCCGTCCCGACAACGAGGACTACGGCCAGCCCAGCTTCGACGAGGTGGCGCGTGAAGCGGAACGGGCCGGTATCCAGATCATCCATGTGCCGGTGTCGGGCATGGTTGGCCAGGGCGCCTTCATGAAGTTCGAGCAGGCCATGAAGCAGATGCCCAAGCCGGTGCTCGCCTATTGTCGCTCCGGCGGTCGCGCCGCCAGCCTCTACTCGATGCTGCGCAGCTAGGCCACTTCATCCATCGACGAACCTTGCGGGCCCTGGCCCGGCGGGCCTGCTCGCCGGGTCGGCCGGAGGTTTGACCGAGAGAGACCACTCCCATGGATTTCAGTATTGCAGCCCTGGCCTCCGGAACCCTGGTGGGTTTCGTGCTCGGCCTCGTCGGCGGCGGGGGATCGATCCTCGCCACTCCGCTGCTGCTATACGTGGTGGGGGTGGCCAGCCCGCACATTGCCATTGGCACCGGGGCGCTTGCCGTGGCGGCGAGCGCTTCGCTCAACGTGGCGGGCTATGTCCGCCGCGGCCTGGTGCGCTGGCGGCCGGCGCTGACCTTTGCGACAATCGGCGTGGCCGGTGCGCTGGCCGGGTCGAGCCTCGGCAAACTGGTCGATGGAGACCAGTTATTGCTGGCCTTCGGACTGCTGATGGCCGCAGTGGGCGTGCTGATGCTGCGGCCGCGGCGTCCCGGTCCCGATCCGGCTGTCGTCAAGGCCCGTCCGTCCTGGCTGCTGCCCCTGCTCGCGGTGCTGAGCGGGCTGGCGTCCGGCTTCTTCGGTATCGGGGGCGGCTTCCTGATCGTGCCCGCACTGGGCCTTGCAACCGGCATGCCGCTGATCGAGGCCATCGCCGCCTCACTGGTCTCGGTGACCGCCTTCGGGCTCGCGACCAGCGCCAACTATGCGCTCTCCGGTCTCATCGACTGGCCGATCGCCGGGCAGTTTATCGTCGGCGGGTTCCTCGGCGGTCTCGGAGGGACCTGGCTCGCCACCTATCTCAGCCGCTTCCGCCGGCCCCTGAACCTTATCCTCGCCGGAGTGATCCTCGCGGCGGCGGGCTACGTTACCTATAGGGCTGCGTATCTGTAGGCATCTGTCCGGGGGCGTAGAAACTGCCGGCGGCATGATGTTGATCAATAAGCCTGCCAGTCCGTCGTGATAGCGCTACCTGAGCCACTCAGGACCATGGGGAGAAGGACCATTACCATTTCGTTCCGGACACTTGCCGACGACTATGCAGTTGCCGGCCAGATTCAACCTTCGCAGATCCCGGCCGTGGTTGCCGCGGGGTTCAAGTCGATCATCTGTGCCCGCCCCGACGGCGAGGACAATGGCCAGCCCCGCTTCAGCGACGTCGCCGAGGCGGCGCAGCGAAACGGCCTCGAGACCGTCCACATTCCGGTCAGCGGCGAGCTCAGCCCGCTGGCATTCGGCAAGTTCGAGCAGGCCATGCTCACCATTCCCAAGCCCGTCCTTGGCTATTGCCGGTCGGGTAATCGCGCCGCGAGCCTCTACTCCCTCCTCAGGCGCACCTAGCGACGTCCCCGCCTCCTTCCGGGGCGTTGCCGGCCACTGGCGGTCCCTCCCCGCCGGTGGCCTTTGTGTTTGTGCGCCTTGGCAGCCGCAACAAGGCCCGCTACAAGCCCGTCGCACCGGCGAAATCGATTGCAGAATGCGATTGCAGGCGGACCGGGGCAGGGGAGGACGAGACGGTGACGGCAGGAAACGCGATCGATGCGACTGACGGACCCTATGGCGAACTCAGTCTCGCCGGCGAGTTCACGCTCACCTCGCCCGCCAGCAAGCTGAAGCTGCCGATCGTCCTGCCGGGCGACGTGCACTCGGCGCTGCTGGCGGCCGAGGAGATTCCCGACCCCTATTTCGGCGAGAACGAGACCGAGGTGATGTGGGTCAACCGCACGCCGTGGACGATGGAGCGCAGGTTCAGGGCGACGCCGGCCGAGATCGACGGCTACCTGACGCTGACGCTTGAGAACGTCGACTGCATCGCCACGGTGTTCCTCAACGGCGAGGCAATCGCCGAGACGCAGAACCAGTTCATCCGCTACGACATCGATGTGACCGGCAAGGTGAAGGCCGGGACCAATACCCTCAGGCTCGAATTCGCGGTGACGCGTGACGTGGCCAAGGCGCGCGCGAAGGCGCATCCCTTCCCGCTGCCCTTCACCAATAACTACCTCTCGAACGGGCTCGAGGGGGTGCACATGAACTTCGTGCGCAAGGCCGCCTGCCATGCCGGCTGGGACTGGGGCATCTGCCTGATGCCGACCGGCGTCTATGGCCGGATGGCGATTCGCCGCTCGCGCCTCGCCCGCCAGGAGAGCGTCTCCGTCGAGCAGGCCCACGGCAAGAAGTCGGTCGAACTGTCGATAACGACTCGGGTTTTCGCCTTTGCGGAAGGAACGGTTGAACTCACCCAGGAGATCGACGGCCAGAAGCTCGTCGACAAGCTGGCGGTCCGACCCGGCGAGAACGTGTTCACCCGCAACGTCACGATCCGCAACCCCAAGCTCTGGTGGCCGAACGGGCAGGGCGAGCAGCCGCTCTACGAGCTGTGGACGACGCTCGACGGCGAGCTGACCAAGCGCCGCATCGGGCTGCGCAAACTCGAATGGATCGTCGAGAAGGACGAGATCGACCATTCCTTCAAGGTGCGCGTCAATGGTCGCGACATCACCATGTTCGGCGCCAACTGGATTCCCGCCGACGCCATCCCCTCGCGCATCACCCCGGAGGTCATCCGCGACCTGCTGGAGAGCGCCAGGGCCGTGAACATGAACATGCTGCGCGTCTGGGGCGGCGGGCAATACGAGCCGGACTGCTTCTACGAGATCTGCGACGAGCTCGGCCTGCTCGTCTGGCACGACTTCATGTTCTCGTGCATGAGCTATCCCTCGAACCGCGAGTTCCTCGCCGATGTGCGGACCGAGATCACCCAGCAGGTGCGGCGCCTGAACCACCACGCCTGCATCGCCATCTGGTGCGGCGACAACGAGGTGATCGGCTCCATCCAATGGTATTCCGAGACCAAGTCCGATCCGGCGCGCTACATCGCCAACTACGACCGGCTCAACTCGATGCTGGGCGACATCGTCGCGGACGAGGATCCGGGCCGCCGCTTCTGGCCGTCGTCTCCGTCCCTCGGATACCTCGACTTTTCCGACGGCTGGCATGCCGACACGCGCGGCGACATGCATTACTGGAGCGTCTGGCACGAGGCCAAGGACTTCTCGGCCTACCGCGACGTCAATCCGCGCTTTGCCTCCGAGTTCGGCTTCCAGAGCTTCACCTCGATGAACGTCATCGAGACTTTCGCCCGGCCCGAGGACATGAACCCGACCTCGCCGGTGATGGAGGCGCACCAGCGCAATACCGGCGGCAACTCGCGCATCCTCGAGACCATGACGCGATACTTCCGCTTTCCGGCCGATTTCGAGAAGATGGTGTTTCTCTCCCAGGTGCAGCAGGGCCTCGCGATCAAGACCGCCATCGAGTACTGGCGCTCGACCAAGCCGCGCTGCATGGGCACGCTCTACTGGCAGATCAACGACATCTATCCGGTCGCCAGCTGGTCGAGCCTCGACTATGGCGGGCAGTGGAAGCTGCTGCACTACATGGCGAAGCGCTTCTTTGCGCCGATCAACGTGGTGGCGGTGCCCGACGGCGACACGCTGCTGCTCAAGGCGATCAACGACACGGCCAGGAAGGCCGAGATCGCGCTCGAGGTGCTGGCCGTCGATGCCGCCGGCAAGGCGCGCGTGATCGCTACGGCGAGGGTCAAGACCAACCCGGACAAGGCAGTGGTCGCCACCAAGGTCAGGCTCGGCGACCTCGGGCCGAACGAGTTCCTGTTCTTCTCCTGGACGGACGGGGACGGCAGGCCGCTTGGCGAGAACGACTACTTCCCGAAGGCCTACAAGGCCTACGACATCGGCGCGGCCAAGGTGAATGCGAGCTGGTCGGGCAGCGACGAGGCACCGGTGCTGACGCTGACGGCGGACAGTCCGGCGATGTTCGTTACCGCGAGTGTCGCGGTGCCGGGCTATTTCTCGGACAATGCGGTGACGCTGGTGCCCGGCCGCGAGGTGAAGCTGAGCTTTGCGCCTCGCCAGGGGGCGGCGGTGAGCAGGGACGCGCTCGCAGGCTCGCTGAAGCTGAGCCACCTGCGTGAGACGTACTAGCCCGGAAGCCGTGGCACCCCCGGCCATCCGCCTCGCTGCTGCTGCCGAGCGCCCCGAGATGCGGCGAATGCTGGACGCCTACCTGGCAGAACTCGCCCGGTTCGGAGATGTGGACCTCGACTACCCCTGGTTCGATGCCTATTGGCATGAGGGGGAGGCGCGCTGGCCCTACGTGCTCCTGGATGGAACTGGCCAGACGGCCGGCTTTGCCTTGGTCAACACGCACGCGCCGTCGGGCGTTCGCGTCGACCATGCGCTGGCCGAGTTCTATGTGCTGCCGGAGAGGCGAGGGTCGGGAACCGGCCGAGCGGCGGTGCGGGCTCTCCTCGCCGCCAACCCCGGGACATGGGAGTTGTCCGTGCTGCAGTTCAATCACAGGGCGCGACGGTTCTGGTCCTCGACGCTCGATATCGCCGAAGTGACCGGATTGCACTCGTTCGAGATGGGCGATGTCACGATCTATCGGTTCTGCGCCCCGGGCGATCGCCCACCGGCCGCTCAATAGAGCGTTCGCCGGTAGTCCGCCTCGAGGCCGTCGTCGATCCGGCGCATCTCCTCGTCGTCCGGTGCGCCCGTGGTGTCGTCGAGGATCATCCTGATCAGCGAGGGCATCTCGTGCCGATCCTGGAGATGGGAGGGGTCCCACAGGTGCGAGCGCCGGAAGGCCTTGGCGCAGTGCAGGAACACCTCGGCGACCTCCACGACGATGGCGAGGGTGGGGGTGCGGCCGTTGACGATCATGCCGTCGAGCAGGGCCGGATCGGTGCTCAGGCGGGCACGGCCGTTGATGCGCAGCGTCTCGTCGAAGCCCGGAATCAGAAACAGCAGCCCCACGCCGGGATTGGCGAGGATGTTGCTCAGGCTGTCGAGCCGGTTGTTGCCCGGGCGGTCCGGGATCGCCAGGGTGCGATCGTCGAGGACGCGGACGAAACCGGGCGGATCGCCGCGCGGGCTGACATCGGCCCGGCCGGCGCGATCCTGAGTACCGAGGCACAGGAAGGGCGAGCGAGCGATGAAGGTCCGGGCGTGCGGCCCGAGCGCGGTCTGGAATTTCTGGATGGCGAGGTCGTGCGTGGCGGGGAACAGGCCTCGAAGCGTGTGCTCATCGGATATCAGGAACGCCGGATCGATCATGCCATCCTCCTCGGGCCGCCTCAGCGGCCGAGACTAGACGCACTGATGTACGTACATCAAGACCCGTGACGGGTTTGTTGCCGCTGCGGCATTGACAGCCCGAGGCGCGCCGCCGATTGGTGGGCGCGGTCGTTCCTTCCCCCGCGATCCTCCGGACTTGCCATGATCTCCACCATCGCCCCCGTCGAGGAGCGCCGCAACCTCGGCATCGGCATCCTGCTGTTCGCGCAGCTGTTCTTTGCCACGCTCGATACTTCGGCCAAGTACCTGTCGAGCATCGGGGTGCCGCTGGGGGAGATCGTCTTCATCCGCTATGCGGTGCACGTCGCGCTGGCGCTGGCACTGTTCCTGCCGGTGCAGCGCGGCCTCTTCGTCACCCGCAACTGGCGCCTCGAAGTGCTGCGCGGGCTCTGCCTGCTCGGGGTGACCGCTGCCAACTTCCTCGCCCAGCGCTTCCTGCCGCTGACCGTCACCGGCGCCCTGATGTTCACCATGCCGCTGATGGTAACAGCTCTGTCCGGACCCTTGCTGGGTGAGAGGATCGGCTGGCGGCGCTGGGCGGCGGTCGCCGCCGGCTTCGTCGGTATCCTCGTCATCGTCAGGCCGGGCACCGACGCGTTCCACCCGGCCTCGCTGATCTGCCTCGCGGGGGCCTTGTCCGCCGCCTTGTACTCGATCATCACGCGCAAGCTGGCCGGCGTCGATTCCGCCGCGACGCAGCAGGTCTACTCCGGCATCATCGCGCTCGCCTGCGTGACGCCGTTCGCATTTGACGGCTGGGTCTGGCCAACCGGTGGCGGCAGCTGGTTCGCCTTCCTCGCCATCGGCGTCGCCGGCATGATCGCGCACCAGCTCAACACCATCGCCCACCGCTTCGCCCCGCCCTCGGCGCTGGCCCCCTTCGGCTACACCGAACTGCTGCTGCTGGCTGTCGCGAGCTGGCTGATCTTCGGCGAGCCGCCCGATGCCTGGTTCTACCTCGGTGCCCCGATCATCATCGGTTCGGGCATCTACATCTGGCTGCGCGAGCGCAAGTTCAACCGCACGGTCACCGTCGAGCCGGTGGAGGACTGACATGGCCGCCGCGGTCAAGCCCATCGAGGATCGACGACTGCTGGGCATCGGGCTGGTGCTGTTCGGCTACCTCACCTTCGCCATCATCGATAGTTGCGCCAAGTGGATGATGCAGCGCGGCATCCCGCCAATGGAGGTGGTCTTCATCCGGTACTTCGGACAGTTCGTGCTGGTGCTGGCGCTGCTGGCGCCGCAGACCGGACCGGTGGCCATGGTCAGATCCCGCCGGATCGGGCTCGAGATCATCCGGGCGCTGTGCCTGCTCGGCTCGACCGTCGCCAATTTCATCGCCATCACCTACATCCCGCTGACGGTTACCGGCTCGATCAACTTCACGGCGCCGCTGGTCGTGTGTGCGCTGTCGGTACCGCTGCTGGGCGAGCATGTCGGCTGGCGGCGCTGGCTGGCGATCCTCGTCGGCTTTGCCGGCGTGCTGATCATCGTCCGGCCGGGAACCGCCGAGTTCCACCCGGCCATGCTGCTCTCGGTGCTGTGCGTGCTGTTCACGTCGACCTACTTCATCCTCACCCGCAAGCTGGCGGGCGTCGACGGGTCGGCAACCCAGCAGTTCTACGCTGCGGGGGTCTCGACGCTGTGCCTGGTTCCTTTCGCATTCGGCGGCTGGGTCTGGCCGAGCAGCCTCGAGACCTGGATTCCGTTCATCGCCATCGGCACGTTTGCCATGATCGGGCACCAGGCGGTCACGGTCGCGCATCGCTTTGCCCCGGCTTCGGTGCTGGCGCCGTTCAACTACGTGCTGATCGTCTATCTCACCGCTTCGAGCTGGCTGGTGTTCAACCAGCCGCCGGATGCCTCGATCTTCATCGGCGCCCCGATCGTCATCGCATCGGGCCTCTACATCTGGATGCGCGAACGGCAGCTGGCGAGGTCCGTGGTCGCCAAACCGGTGAGGCAGGACTAGAAGCCGTTCAGGATCATATCCACCGCGGCCACGATCCGATCGTAGTCACGCAGCAGGTTGTCCACTGGCTTGCCAAGCAGCTTGGCGGAAACCGCGCCCATCAGTTGTGGCTGCAAAGCGTGGGGCTGGCCGTTGAACTGCAGAACCGGGTTGAGGCGTCCTGCCGGCATGGGTGCCGCTTCCAGCGGAAACAGCGGCACAACCAGGCGCGTCGTCAATCCATCCAGCAAGTCCGTCTGAACATCAACGACGAAGTATTCACCAGTCCGATAGACGTCAAACCGGGCCACTAGAACGCGCGGTACTTGTCGAGTGGCAGGCCGTTCTTCTCGACCCACTCGTTCATGCTCTTGATCGCTTCGGCGTTCTCGTCCAGCCAGCGCCTTGCCCTGGCGGCGTCAATGGCCTTCTGAATGCCTGCCTGTGCCGCATGGGAGAGGTTGATATCCAGCGCCCGGGCTTCTTCAAGCACGCCGACATCAAGAGACAGGTTGGCCGCACGGCGTTTGGATGCCATCGCTACCTCCTTAGTATGCGCATAACTATGCGCATCTGAACTACTTCGGTCAAGAGTGCGGGACCGCCCAGACCGTCGTTCCCAGGAATCGGCCAGCGCCAACGGCCGGATCTCGTCAGGCGGCGGGAGCGACCGGTCTCAGTCGCCTCCGCCCGACAGCCGTCCGACCGGCGGCGCCGATGCCTCGCTCCGCCGGCGCAGCAGGCCGCTGCGCGGGGCGAACAGCAGGGCGAGGATGAACACGCCGGCCTGCAGCAGGACGATGCTGGGACCCGAAGCAGCGTTGATCTGAAAACTGATCAAGGTACCGAGGACGCTTGAGCCCACCGCCACGGCGACCGCGATCGCCAGCATCGACTCGAAGCGCCGGCTGACAAGGAAAGCGATGGCACCGGGCGCGATCAGCATGGCGACGACGAGGATGATGCCGACGGCCTTCAATGCTGCCACGATGGTCAGCGACAGCAGCGCCAGGAGGCCATAGTGGAGCAGGGGCACGTTGAGAACGATGGCCCTCGCATGCTGCGGATCGAAGGCATGCAGCAGGAAATCGCGACGCTTGGCGAGCACGATCAGCAGGGTGCCGCCCGCGATGAGCGCCACCTCGACGAGGTCTGCGGTCGTCACTCCGAGCATGTCGCCGAACAGGATGTGCGTGAGGTGCTGATCGGTCTCGATCCGGCTGAACAGCACCAGCCCGAAGCCGAACATGCCGGTGAACACGATGCCCATGGCCGTGTCTTCCTTGATCCGGCTGTTGTCCTTGAGGTAGCCGGTGGCGATCGCGGAGAACAGCCCGGCGACGAAGGCACCGATGGCGATCGGCAGCCCGATTACATAGGCGATGACGATGCCCGGCAGCACGGCGTGCGAGATCGCGTCGCCCATCAGGGACCAGCCCTTGAGCACGAGGAAGCATGAGAGCACCGGCCGACACGGCGCCGACCAGCACCGCGACAAGGAGCGCGCGCTGCATGAAATCGTAGCTCAGCGGCGCGATGAGGAAGGTCTGGAGGAAATCCATCAGCCCAGTCCTCCCTCGCGCAGCGCCCGGCGGCGGGCGGCGATGCGACCGTGCCTGGGAGCAAAAAAGAAGGCGAGCAGGAACAGCACCGTCTGCAGCGTCACGATCACGCCACCGGTCGCCCCGTCGAGAAAGAAGCTGATATAGGCGCCGGCTGCCGCGGTGACCGCGCCGAGGAGCACGGCGAGGACCAGCAGCACCTGGAAGCGATCGGTGAGCAGGTAGGCGGTGGCGCCCGGTGTCACGACCATGGCGATGACGAGGATGGCGCCGACGGTCTGAAGGGCCGCTACGGTCGAGGCGGCGAGCAAGGTGAAGAACAGCACCTGCAGCAGCCGCGGGCTGAGCCCGATGGTGCGCGCGTGGTTCTCGTCGAAAAACACCAGCATCAGGTCCTTCCACTTGGCGATCAGGATGATTAGCGAGACCACGGCAACGATCACCACCTGCACCACGTCCCCGTCCGAGATGCCGAGAATGTTGCCAAGGACGATCGCCTGCACGTCGACCGCGGTGGGGTTGAGGGACACCATCAGCAGCCCCAGCGCGAAGAACGAGGTGAAGACCACGCCGATGACGGCATCCTCGCGCAGCCGCGTCCGCTGCCGGGTCAGCACCATCGCCGCGGCAGCAAGGCCGCCGGCAAAGAAGGCCCCGAGGGAATAGGGCAGGCCGAGCATGTAGGCGCCGGCGACGCCGGGAACGACCGCGTGCCCAAGGGCATCGCCGATCAGCGACCAGCCCTTGAGCATCAGGTAGGCGGACAGGAACGCGCAGACCGTTCCCACCAGCGCCGAAACCCAGATCGCCTTGACCATGTAGTCATAAGCGAAGGGCGCGAGCAGGTCGGCCATCACGGTTCCTCCCGCCGGCTCGGCGTCGCCGGCCTGGTGTCCGTGTGCTCGCCATAGAACACCACCGGCCGCTCGTCGTCGGTGAGGACGGTGACCCGCCGCGCGTCGCTGTCGGCGTGCAGGTCATGTCCCTCGAGCTGGAAATGCCGCAGCACGCCGCCGAAGGTCATCTCGAGATTGGACTGGGTGAAGACCTCGGCCGTCGGGCCCAAGGCCAGCACCGTGCGCTTGATCAGCACCACCTGGTCGCAGAAGTCGGGAACGCTGCCCAGGTTGTGGGTGGAGACCAGCATCAGGTGCCCGTCCTGCCGCAACTCCTGCATGAGCGTGATGATGGCGGCCTCGGTGGTCACGTCGATGCCGGTGAAGGGCTCGTCGAGAAGGATGATCCGGCCTTCCTGCGCCAGCGCCCGGGCCAGGAAGACGCGCTTGCGCTGGCCGCCCGACAGTTCGCCGATCTGGCGCTTGCGGAACTCGGACATGCCCACCCGCTCGAGCGCCAGGTCGACGAGGCGGCGGTCGTGAGCGGAGGGGATGCGGAAGAAGCCCATGTGGCCCTGCCGCCCCATCATCACCACGTCCTCGACCAGCACCGGGAAGTTCCAGTCGACCTCCTCGGCCTGCGGCACGTAGGCGACGAGGTTGCGCTTCAGCGCCTCGCGCACCGGCAGCCCGGCCACGCGCACGGTTCCGGCCGAGGGAGTGAGGAACCCCATGATCGCCTTGAACAGGGTGGACTTGCCGCTGCCATTCACCCCCACGAGGCCGGCGATCGAACCGGGTCCGAGGCTGAAGTTCGTATCCCGCAGCGCCACGTTGCCGTTGGGATAGGCAACGGTCACGCCTTCCACCGAAAGCGAGGCGGGCAGTTCCCCGCTGCGCTCACGATGGGGATCGGCCAGCACGGTCACTTTCCAAAACCCCTCGCGATGGTGTCGACGGTGACTTCGAGCAGCTTGAGGTAGGTGGGCACCGGGCCATCGGCCTCGCTCAGCGAGTCGACCTAGAGCACCCCGCCATAGGCGGCCCCCGTCTCCTTGGCCACCTGCCGCGCCGGCTTGTCGGAAATGGTGCTTTCGGAGAACACCACCGGAATGGCGTTCGCCCGCACCGCATCGATCACCTTGCGGACCTGCTGGGGCGTCCCCTGCTGGTCGGCATTGATCGGCCACAGGTAGAGTTCCTTGAGTCCGTAGTCGCGAGCCAGATAGCTGAAGGCGCCCTCGCTCGAGACCAGCCAGCGCCGGTCGGCCGGGATCTGCTCGAGCCGCGCCCGCAGCGGCGCGTCGATGGCCCTGATCTGCGCGACATAGGCAGCGGCGTTGGCGTCGTAGGTTGCGGCATTTGCCGGATCGTATTGCGCCAGCGCCTTGCGGATGTTCTCGACATAGACCAGCGCGCTGCTTGGCGACATCCAGGCATGCGGGTTCGGCCTGCCGGCATATGGCCCCTCGGCGATGCTCATCGGCTCGACCCCGTCGCTGACGACGACCTGCGGCACATCCCTGACATTGTTGAAGAACTTCTCGAACCACTGCTCGAGGTTCATGCCATTCCACAGCACGAGGTCGGCACCCTGGGCTCTGACGATGTCGCGCGGTCCCGGCTGGTAGCCGTGGATCTCGGCACCGGGTCGGGTGATCGACTCGACCACTGCCGCATCCCCGGCAACGTTTCTCGCAATGTCGGCAATGATGGTGAAGGTCGTCACGACCCTGAACTTGTCCTGCGCCGCGGCGGGCAGGGCGGTCAGGGCAGCGGCCAGGGCAAGTCCCGCAAGAACGTGGCGCCAGCGCATCGGTTGTTCTTCCTTGTTGCGAATGGTTCCTAATTGCAGTCAGCTGCGACCTGTTGTCAACTCCCTTGCTAACGATTGCATTCCGGCGACGATTCTTTCACGGTCCGCACTAAACAGGTGGGCCCGAATGCCATCATACCGACTTATCGACGCCGGCCTTCCGGCTTTCGGCGTCCCGATCGTGCGTCCGGAGCTGTACGATGCGATCTATACGCAGCGCCTTGCCGCGCTGATCAGGGCACGGCGCGCCGCCGGTCTCGACGCGCTCGTGGTCTACGCCGATCGCGAGCACGCCGCCAACCTTGCCTACATCACCGGCTTCGATCCGCGCTTCGAGGAAGCCCTGCTGGTCATGGTGCCGGACAATCCCCCGACACTGCTGGCCGGACCGGAAAACCTGGCGCGCGCCGGCAATGCCGCCATCGAGGTGGAGGCACGGCTCTATCCGCCGTTCGGCTTGTTGGGACAGGATCGCAGCAAGACCCCGGCCCTCGAGGAGGTGCTGCGCAATGCCGGCATCGGGCCGAAGCATCGCGTCGGCGTTCTGGGCTGGAAGTATTTCGGCCTCAGGAGGCCGCCAAGCCGGAAACCTGGCTCGAGACGCCCTCCTATATCGTCGACGCGCTGCGCCGCATCACCGGGCCGGACGGGCGGGTGGTCAACGCCAATGCCATCCTGATGCACCCGGTCACAGGGCTGCGCGCCGTCAACGAGGTGCCACAGATCGCGCAGTTCGAGTTCGGCGCCGTCGCCTGCTCCGAAGCGGTCAAGGCACTCATTGCCAATGTCCGGCCGGGCCTGTCCGAGTTCGATGCGGTGCGCCAGATGCAGCTCGGCGTGCTGCCGCACAGCTGCCACACCATGCTGTCCTCCGGCGACCGGCTGGTCGGCCTCAACAGTCCCTCGGGTCGCGTGCTCGGGCCCGGCGATCCGGTCACGACCGCGGTCGGCTATATCGGCGGGCTGACGAGCCGCATGGGCTGGATGGCCGCGGACGAAGGCGGGCTGCCCGAAGCCGCGCGCGACTATGTCGAGCGCCTCGCGGGTCCGTACTTCCTGTGCGCCGCCGAGTGGTACGAGACCATCGGCATCGGTGTCACCGGGGGGGAACTCGACGCTCTGGCGCGTCGGCACCTCGGTTCGCCGTTCTTCAACCTGGTGCTCAATCCCGGTCACCTCATCCACCTCGACGAGTGGATGAACACACCGGTCTATCCCGGTTCACGCGAGGCCTTCGTGTCCGGTCAGGTGGTGCAGTGCGACATCATCCCGGCAGCCGGCCCGCCCTATCACGGCGCCAATATCGAGGACGGGGTGGCGCTGCTCGATGAGCGGGGCCGGGATGAACTGCGGGAACGTTTCCCTGAGGTATGGGGTCGCATCGCGGCGCGGCGCGCCTTCATGCTGGATGTCCTGGGCATCCGGCTGAAGCCCGAAGTGCTACCGCTTTCCAACATGGCGGGCGCCATGCCGCCATTCTGGCTCGCTCCCCAGCGGATCGTTGCGCGAGCGTGACGCCACCACGTACTCCACTTGCCAATTTGACGCAGGCCGATTATTTCGTTGAGCATCGACATTTGGCTGACATCCGGCCGTATGCCCCCGCTTTCGGTCAGGCGCACGCTATTGGACTCCAAACATCGACTGACCGGACAGGGTGATCCCCAGTCCAACGACAACACTGCGAAGAGGACCACCCGATGCAGAAGGGCACTGTGAAGTTCTACAACGACCAGAAGGGCTACGGTTTCATCCAGCCCGACGATGGCACCAAGGACGTGTTCGTGCACGCCACCGCGCTGCAGCGCGCCGGCATGACCGGGCTGGCCGAGGGCCAGAAGGTCTCGTTCGAAGTCGGTGAGGACCGTCGCACCGGCAAGGTGGCGGTGACCACCATCTCCGCCGACTGACGTCCGGCGTTTGCGATTTTGAGGGTCGGGCGCGTCAGGCGTGCCCGGCCTTTGCCTTGTCGACCTGGCTGCCGGCCTCGCCCCGGTTGATGAACCGTGGCCTACGATGGCCCGTGAGTCGGACCCAAAGCCAGCGATCCTTGCCCAGACCCGGTTCCTGATGCCGACCGGGGAGTAGCTATGGGCCAGCCCCCGGCCCGCCTCCACCGGCGCAGCGGCATCGCGCGCGTGGATCTGAGGCGTCGCTGCGCCGAGATCGCTCCCTTCAGGGTGGAGTGGCTGGCGTTTGTGCTCTCCATGACCTATTCCCGACCAGTGCCTTGCGGCGCCGTGCCGGTCCGAGGGCCGGTGAAAACCACCCCTTGACAGGGGGGCGGGTCGACGGTGAGGAGACCACCCATGAAGCTGCCTGTCGCCTGCCTGTTCGCCGCCCTTGTCGCCTTCAGTACCGCAGCACGGGCGCAGGATACCCCTGCCTCGGTGGTTCAGGGCCAACTGCCCTTCGCGCAGAGGGTGCTGACCACGGGCCTCGAGGGCCCGTGGGAGCTGACCTGGGGACCGGACGACTGGCTGTGGGTCACCGAGCGCACCGCTGGCAGGATCACCCGCATCGACCCGCAGTCGGGTGAGAAGCGCGTCGCGATCGATATTCCCGAGGTCGAGGCGCCGGGCGGACAGGACGGGCTGCTGGGCATGGCGCTGCACCCCGAATTGCTCAGGGGAACCGGGTCCGACCATGTGTTCGTCGTCTACACCTACCTCGACAAGTCGCTGGGCGGCGATCCGACCGTCAATTACCCCTACACCCCCTACCCCGACCTCTACACCAAGGTGGTGCGGCTGACCTACGATCCGGCGACGCAGACCCTCTCCGATCCGGTCGACGTGCTGGCGGGGCTGCCGGCCAGCAACGACCACAATTCAGGTCGACTGAAGATCGGCCCCGATGGCAAGCTCTACGAGACCATCGGCGACGGCGGCAAGGACCAGCTCGGCAACTGGTGCCTGCCAATCGAGGCGCAACGCCTGCCCACCGCCGAGGAAGTGGCGGCCGGAGACTACCTCGCCGACCAGGGCAAGTTGCTCCGCCTCAACCCTGTCGGATCCGTTCCCGACGACAATCCCGAGATCGGCGGGGTGCGCAGCCACGTCTTCACCTTTGGCCACCGCAACATGCAGGAATCGATTTTCGGGCCGGACGGAACGCTGTACGCCCTCGAGCAGGGGCCCAAGACCGACGATGAGGTCAACATCCTCGAGCCCGGCGGCACCATGGCTGGCCGCACGTCGCCGGGTTCCGCGACGACAAGGCCTACCAGTACGCGCGCTGGCCCGATGCGACCACGCCCTGCGCGCAGTTGCAGTTCAGCGACATCGAGATCCACCCCTCCGTGCCGCGTGAGGACGAGACGGCATGGCCGGAGACCTTCGTCGCACCGCTGGCAACGCTGTTCACCGTGCCCAGCGACTGGGACTTCACCGACCCGACCTGCCGCGGCATCGACTTCATCTGCTGGCCCACGGTCGCTGCCTCCAGCATCGAGGCCTACATGCCGGAGCAGGGCGGCATTCCCGGCTGGGAGGACTCGCTGCTGGTCACCACCCTCAAGCGCGGCTCGCTCTACCGGCTGCCGCTGGCAGAGGACGGCAGGTCGCTGCGCGGCCCGATGGAGCGCTACTTCCAGTCCGAGAACCGCTTCCGAGATACCGCGATCTCGCCTGACCGCCAGTCCATCTACGTCGCCACCGACCCCGGCGGGCTGGCCGAGAAGCTGGGGGGCGGAACCACCACCAGGATGCAGGATCCCGGCGCCATCCTGGTCTTCACCTACGCTGCGGGCGCGGCTGACCAGCAAGGTGGCACGCCGGCCGCATCTCTCCCCGCTCCGACTGTCACGGGCGGCGGTGGGTGGCCCTGGTTCACCGCCGAACAGGCAGGGCGCGGCAAGGCCGCCTATGACGCCAACTGCGTCTCCTGCCACGGCCCGGGCCTGATGAGCGCAACCTACGGCACGCCGCTCGCCGGTCCCTATTTCGACCGGAGGTGGCGCGGCAAGGGGGTGGCGGCGCTCCATGCGCACATTCACGATCGCATGCCGCCGTCCCGCCCGGCGAGCCTGCCGGACCAGACCTATGCCGACCTCGTCGCCTATGTTCTCGAGGTCAATGGCGTCGCTCCCGGAGAAGTCGAACTCCCCCCGACGCGGGCGCTGCTCGAGGCTATGACGATTCCGCCGGCAAAGGACTGATGAGTCCGTCCAACCCACGGATATGCCTTCTGTTTGGGTAGCGCCCAGGGTGGATTCTCCGGTCCATCGAAATCGTTTTCACAATCGGGGCATTCTGTCATACCAGTTGTTGACAGCGTCGAAGGCGACGTGCAACGGTCCGTGAAAATGGAGGAGTTTTCGGGACGATCCTCGAAGGGGACGGTCCGAGCAGAGGGGGAGCCAAGTCGACAGGCGGGGACCTGCAGTGCTGTCCGACGGATGGTTGCAGTACTGCGCCGTTCAGGTTTGTCCGGTTCATTCCGAGTGATCCGCCGGTGGCGCGGGGATGGGGCGCCGCATGCCGGGTCTTGAGCCTTACCATCACGCGTCGGCTTGTCCCGACAGACCAGTGGCCTGCCTGCTAACGTGCGCATCCGGAGCCAACCGGTAGCGGGCGGGCCGTGTGCAGCGCTGGCTGCCCTGCGAAGTGAGGGGAAATCCGGGCCGCAAGGGGCCGCCCATCCGAAATCAGCGTCTCGTCCGAGACGACATTGTTCCAACGACAGTCAAGGGAGAATCTGTCCATGGCAAAACTGAAGTTATTGGCGGCTGCATTCGCGGCCTTGGCGCTGGCGGTATCGCCGGTTGCCGTGGTGGCGCAGGATGCTGCGCCCGCCACCGAGATCACGCCGTCCAGCCCGCTGCCCGATCTGCCGCGCAGCGAGGAGCTGATCCTGGGCTGGTCGATCACCTCGCCGATCGGCGTGACCAATCCGTGGGCCATCCCCGGCTACACCCATCAGGAAGGCAATGTCCTGATGTGGGAGCCGCTGATGTACTTCGGCATCTTCTCCGACAAGGAGATTCCGTGGCTGGCCGACAGCATGGAATACACCACGTCTGATTTCACCAAGCTCGAGATCAAGCTGAACAAGGACGCCAAGTGGAGCGACGGGACCCCCGTCACGTCCGCCGACGTGGTCTACACGTTCGAAGGGCAGATGCAGAACGAGAAGCTGCCCTACCACGCCCATTTCGACCAGTTCGTGGCTTCGGCGACCGCCGTTGACGAGCTGACCGTCGAGGTGACCTTCAAGATCCCGGCGCCGCGCTTCAAGTTCGAAGTGCTGACCGAGAAATTCGACACCGGTATTCCGATCGTGCCGAAGGCCTGGATGGAAGCCCAGGGCGACTACAACGCGGCGCCGGGGCGGCATCGATATCCCGCATTCGGGCCCCTACGACCTGGTCGCGTGGAACGCCAACCAGAAGATCTACAACCTGCGTGACGACTGGTGGGCCGTGAAGGCCGGCCGCATCGCCACGCCGGCGGTCAAGCGCGTCATCTATGTCAATCTCGGCGGCCAGGTCGGCCAGAACATGGACACGATCGCCCAGCGCATCGTGAACAACGAGATGGACTCCGCGCTCGACATGCGGTCCTCGGTGATCGGCAACATTCTTGCCCAGAACCCCGAGATCACCACCCATGCCGGCAACGAGTCGCCCTATGGCTATCTCGACTGGTGGCCGAACTCGCTGTGGATGAACACCCAGCTCGAGCCCTACAACGACCCCAAGGTCCGTCGGGCGATGAGCCTCGTCATCAACCGCGAGCTGATCAACGAAGTGCTCTACGAGGGCGCCGAGATCGCCACGATCTACCCGTTCCCGCTCTACCCCGGCCTGCAGGCCTTCGCCGACTCGCCTGAAGTCAAGGCGCTCGAGGAGAAGTACCAGCCCGGCCTCTACGATCCCACCCAGAGCGAAGCGCTCATGACCGAAGCCGGCTTTGCCAAGAACGGCGACGGCATGTGGGAAAAGGGCGGCGCGACCGTCAATGCCACGATCCAGGGCTTTGAAGGCATCCACAGCGACATCGTCCCGATCCTGGTCGAGATGCTGCGCAACGGCGGCTTCGACGCCTCGGTGAACTTCGGTACCGACGCCTACCAGAACATGGCGGACGGGACTCCCGGACTCTACATGTTCGGCCACGGCGCGTCCCTCAAGGACCCGTTCGAGGCCCTGAACCTGTTCCATGGCAAGTACTCCGCCTCGATCGGCACGTCGGCCGGCAACAACCGGTTCTCGCGCTACAACAACCCCGAGTACGACGCGCTCCTCGACTCGATTGCCCCGCTCTCGTCGGAAGATCCGAAGTTCCACGAGGGTGCCGCCAAGGCGCTCGAGATCTACTGGCGTGACCAGATCGACATCCCGATCATCCAGTGGCTGCACCGCATCGCCTACAACCAGCACTACTGGAAGAACTGGCCGACCACGACGAACCCGGCAATGGGCACCAATGGCGCCTTCTGGGCCCAGACCGGTCTGCTGGTTGTCACCAGCCTGCAGCCGACCGGCGCGCAGTAACCGACACCTCACACTGGAGGGCGCGTCCCGCGCGCCCTCCGACCTTCCTGGAATTGCGGTGCGGAGTCGCTCGAGTGAACATCAGGCTGATCGTCAAACGCCTTCTCTTTCTGTTCCTGGTGGTCTGGGCTGCATCGACCATCGTGTTCTTCATCCCGCGACTGTCGCCCCGCAACGCCATTCGCGAACGCTTCGCCGAACTGGCGCGCATGGGCGGCTTCTCCCCCGGCGACCTCGAAAAGATCATCGCCTCCTACACCCAGCAGTTCGGCCTCGATAAGCCGCTCTGGGAGCAGTATTTCAGCTATCTGGGCAACATTCTCCGCCTCGATTTCGGCTACTCCCTGCAGCGCTATCCCTCGACCGTGGTCGACCTGATCATGCAGTCGATCCCCTGGACACTGGGCCTTCTGCTCGTCACCACCATCGTCAGCTTCGTGATCGGCAACCTGCTGGGTGCGATCGCCGCCTGGCCGAGGGCCCCGCGCTGGACCCGCGCCGTCGCCACGCCTTTCGTGCTGCTGACCGGCGTGCCCCCCGTCATCATGGGCGTGCTGCTGCTGTTCTTCGTGGGTTTCCGGCTGAAGCTGCTGCCGCTCGGTGGCGCCTATTCCATCGGCATCGTGCCCGAATGGTCGCTGACGTTCGCCCTCGACATGCTGAAGCACCAGATCCTGCCCGCACTGTCGCTGATCCTCGGCTCGGTGGGCGGCTGGGTGCTGTCGATGCGCGGCATGGGTATCACCATCCAGGGCGAGGACTACGTCAACTTCGCCGAGCACAAGGGCCTAAACGGCCGCGTCATCTTCCGCGATTACTACCTGCGCAATGCGCTGTTGCCGCAGGTCACCGGCTTTGCCCTGGCACTCGGCACGGTAGTGACGTCGGCCATCGTGGTCGAAGGCATCTTCGGCCTCCCGGGGATCGGCACCACGCTCAACAACGCCATTCGCGCCAACGATTTCCCGGTGATCTACGGGATCGTTCTGTTCATCACCATCGCGATCGCCGCGCTGATGACTCTGCTCGAGTTCATCTACCCGCTGCTCGACCCGCGCATCCGTCACGAGTAGGAGCCGATCGTGGCCAATATCGCGCTTCCGCAAGCCGAAGTCCGCCAGCCCAGCAGCCTGGTGCTCCTACTGCGCTACCTGCGCCGCAACTGGAGCCTCGGTATCGGTCTGCTGATCATGCTCGGCTTGATACTGTTCACCGTCACCGGCTTCCTGGTGATCGACCCCAAGGACGCCTATCCGCTGGCGGCCGCCACCAAGAAGCCGCCGAGTTTCCAGTATCCGCTCGGTACGGACTTCTTCGGCCGCGACCTGTATGCCGCGATGGTCGTCGGCATGTGGCAGACCGCCGTGATCGGCATCCTCGCCGGCGGCATCGGTACCGCCGTAGGGGTGTTCCTGGGCTTCGTCTCCGCCTATTTCGGCGGCTGGATCGACTCCGTCATCCGCACCGTGTGCCAGATCCTCACCCCGATCCCGGTGCTGCTGATCCAGGTCGTGGTTGCCGGTTCGCTGGACAAGCGGGACGTCACCTTCCTCACCATGGCGTTCATCGTCGCCATGCTGGCCTGGATGGGACCGACCCTGGTGGTGCGGTCGCAGGTGCTCACCATGAAGGAACGCCAGTTCGTGGCGGTTGCCAAGCTCTCCGGCGTGTCGGACCTGGGCATCATCTTCAGGAGATCCTTCCCAACCTGTTGCCGTTCATTGCCGCGGCCTTTGTCGGCCAGGTGTTCGCGGCCGTCTTTGCCTCGTTCTATCTCGCCGTTCTGGGCCTCGGGCCGCTGCGCGAGCCGCTGCTCGGCAACATCATCTGGGCCGCCCAGGGGCAGGGCGCCTTCTTCAATGGCTGGTGGTGGTGGCCGATCGAGCCGGCGGTCGCCATGATCCTGATCCTGGGATCGCTCGCCCTCATCAACATGGGCCTCGACGAGCTCGCCAATCCGCGCGTGCGCAGGACGGAATAGCCATGACCAGCACTGTTTCGACTGCCGGCCAGGCCGGCTCGCGCACCGCACCGAACACCTTCGTGGCCGCAGGCGCGCCGCCCGTGCTCAGGGTGGAGCATCTGGAGGTGACCTACTACACCGACCTCGGCCGCGCCAAGGCGCTCGACGACGTGACCTTCACGCTCGAGGCCGGCCAGAAGCTGGGCATGGTCGGCGAGTCCGGCTCGGGCAAGTCGACCATGGCGCTCGCCATGATGCGGATGATCAAGCCCCCCGGCCGGATCGAGGCCGGCAAGGTCACCGTCGGCTCCACCGAACTGATGGGATTGACCGACGAGCAGATGCGCAAGGCGCGTCTCAGCGAGATCGCCTATATTCCGCAGGGGGCGATGAACTCTCAATCCGGTGATCCGGATCGGCGCCCAGATGGTCGATGCCATCCGCTCACACCTGCCCAGCGAACCGCGTTCGGCGGTCGAGGAGCGCTGCACCCACGCGCTGCGCTCCGTGGATCTCGATCCGGGCGTCTTCCGCATGTACGCCCACGAGCTCTCGGGCGGCATGAAGCAGCGCGTCTGCATCGCCATCGGCATTCTCCTGCAGCCCAAGGTGATCATCGCCGACGAACCCACCAGCGCGCTCGACGTGGTGACGCAGCGCCAGGTGATGGAGACCATCGACCGGGTGCAGGACGAGATCAATGCCGCCGTGATCCTCATCGGCCATGACATGGGCCTGATGGCCCAGTTCGTCGACCGGGTGGCGGTGATGTATGCGGGCCGGCTGGTGGAGGTCTCGACGGTGCGCGAGATGTTCACCGAGCCCAGCCATCCCTACGCGCAGGCCCTGATCTCCAGCCTGCCCAATCTCGAGAACAATGGCGTGTTCCAGGGTATCCCAGGTCTCGCCCCCTCGCTGCTGCGCCTGCCGAGCGGCTGCGCCTTCCATCCGCGCTGCGGCAAGGTGATGGACATGTGTCGCACGGTGCGGCCGGAAACCAGGGTCCTCGCCAGTGGCCGGACCATCACCTGCCACCTGTACAACGAGGAGGCGTGAGCATGGCTAACCTGCTGGAACTGAAGAACGTCTCCAAGGTCTATTCGCGCGGCCTGATCAACACGCAGGCGACCATCGCGCTGCAGGACATGTCGCTCACCCTCAAGGAGGACGAGCCGACGATCATGACGGTGGCGGGTGAGAGCGGCAGCGGCAAGACGACGCTGGCCATGCTGCTGCTCGGCTTCATTACCCCGACCACCGGCGAGATCATCTACCGCGGCAAGAACATCACCTCGCTCCACGGCGAGGACCGCCTCGCCTACCGGCGCGAGGTTCAGGCGGTGTTCCAGGACCCGTTCGCCGTGTTCAACCCATTCTACACCGTGGATCATCTGCTCACCGTGCCGATCAAGCGATTCCGCCTCGCCAGATCGAAGTCCGAGGCGCGCAGGAAGATGGACGAGGCACTGACCGCCGTGGGCCTGCGTCCCGAGGACGTGCTGGGCCGCTTCCCGCACCAGCTCTCGGGCGGCCAGCGCCAGCGCATCAACGTCGCACGTGCGCTGCTGTTGAAGCCGCGCCTGCTGATCGCCGACGAACCGGTTTCGATGGTGGACGCCTCGTTGCGGGCCAACATCCTGGAGACGCTGCGGAACCTGCAGCGCGACCATGGCGTCTCGATCATCTACATCACGCACGACCTGACGACCGCCTATCACATCGCCAAGTCGATCATCGTGCTGTATCGCGGTGCGGTGATGGAGGCCGGGGACGTCGACACGGTGATCAAGTCGCCGCAGCACCCCTATACCCGGCTGCTGGTCGATTCGATCCCCTGGCCCAACCTCGACCAGCGCTGGGGCGAACGCCCGATCATGGCGCGCGAGGCGGCCGGCGGTCGCAGCCATGGCTGCCCGTTCCGGTCGCGTTGCCCGCAGGCCATGCCGGTCTGCGACACCCGCCCGCCGCTGTTCCAGATCGATCCTCACCACACCGCCTCCTGCTACCTCTATGACAAGCAGCCGCAGGTGCAGGCGGAACGGCTATCGGAGTTGCTGCCGGTGTGACACACACAACCTGACGATTTCCGCGACGATCAGCCGACCCCGGGCTGATGGCCGCGGCTTCACAACGACCAGTGCGGACCAGAACCGATGCTCCAGATCGCCGAATTCATCTCGCCCACGCCGTCCCCGGTCTGGCGGCTCGCCCAGCAATGTGGCGTCACGCTCGCCGTGGGCGGGCTGCCCTTCGACACGCTCGAAGCCAACGAAAGGGTCTGCGACCTCGCGCCGCTCACCCGCATGAAGCAGCGCTACGAGGAGGGCGGCTTCAAACTGGAGGTGATCGAGGCGCGTCCGCCGCTCAACAAGGCCAAGCGTGGCCTGCCCGGCAAGGACGAGGAGATCGACGTCGTCTGCGAACTGCTCGTCAACATGGGCAGGCTCGGCATCCCGGTCTGGTGCTACGAGTGGATGACCGACTTCAACTGGGTACGCACCAATTTCGCCACCCCGTCGCGCGGCGGATCGGTGGTCACCAGCTTCAGTGCCGACGACGTCCCCGACGACATCACCTCCAATCCGCCGATCAGCGAGGAGGAACTCTGGACCAGTCTCGAGTATTTCCTGCGCCGCGTGCTGCCGGTGGCCGAGAAGGCCGGGGTCAAGCTGTCGATGCACCCCGACGATCCGCCGATCACGCCGATCAAGGGGGTGAGCCGCATCATGCGGACGGTCCCCAACTTCCGCCGGCTGGTGGAGATGCTGCCGTCGGAGCACAACACCATCACCATGTGCCAGGGCAATTTTACGCTGATGACCGACGACCTGCCCTCGGTCATCCGGTCGTTCGCCGACAAGATCAGCTTCGTGCATTTCCGCGACGTCCGTGGCGTGCCGACCCGCTTCGAGGAGACCTGGCACGATGCCGGCAAGACCGACATGCTGGCCTGCATGAAGGCCTACCGGGAGATCGGCTTCGACGGCGTGCTGCGCCCCGACCACGTGCCCACGGTCGAGGGTGACAGCAATGAGAACGCCGGCTATTCGGCCTTTGGCCGCCTCTACGCCATCGGCTATATCCGCGGCCTGCAACAGGCCGTCTACGCCAACTAGGGACTGCACCAAATGAAGATCGCGCTCACGGGCGGCAGCGGCGGCGTCGGCCGCGCCATCACCGCCGAGGCCCTCGCGCGGGGCCACACCATCGTCAGCATCGACCGGGTCGCTCCTGCGGAGGCGCCGCCGCCGGGCGTCAGTTTCGTGGCGGCCGACATGGCCGAATACGACAGGCTGGTCGAGGCCTTTGCCGGCTGCGATGCGGTCATCCACATGGCCGCCATCCCGTCGCCGGGCCACCACCCCGACCACGTGGTCCACAACAACAACGTCGTGGGCAGCTACAATGCGCTGCGGGCGGCGGCGGAGCAGGGGATCAGGCGCATCTGTCAGGCGTCCAGCGTCAACGCCATCGGCCATTCCTACAGCCGCTTCCCGCGCTACGACTACCTGCCGCTCGACGAGCAGCATCCCAACTATTCCGAGGACCCCTACAGCCTCTCCAAGTGGATCTGCGAGGCGCAGGCGGACGCGATCGTGCGGCGCTACGAGGACACGCGCATCGCCAGCATGCGCTTCCACTGGGTGGTGCCGGATCGCGCCAAGGCGGCGACGCACTTCACCCGCGACAGTGCCAGCCCGCGCAACCACCTGTGGGCCTACACCCGCTTCGATGCCGCCGCGCGCGCCTGCCTGCTGAGCCTCACTGCCGATTTCGACGGGCACGAGGCGTTCTACATCGTGGCGCCCGATACAACGATCGATGTGCCGAGCCGGGAACTGGCCGCCGAGCATTTCCCCGACGTCCCGATAAGGGGCGACCGGCAGGGGAATTTCAGCTTCTTCGATTCGTCCAAGGCCGAGCGCCTGCTCGGCTGGACGCACGGCTGAAACCGCTCAGGTCGTCAGCACCCTGTGCAGCACGGCCTTGAGGTGGCGGTCGAGCCCATCGACCGCTGCCTCGACGTCTCCGGCTTCGAGGGCTTCGACCACTGCCAGGTGCTCCCGCATCGATTGCACCGTGTTGGCCGGCCCGACCGCTTCGAGGTTGTGCAGTCTGATGACGTACATCTTCTGCGCGAGGCGCGCGTAGATGGTATCGACCTGCTCGTTGCCGAAGGCGCTGATGAAGCTCTCGTGGAACTCCGACTCGAGCTGTTTCACCGGCAGCCGGTAGTCCGACATCGCGGGGTTGGCCTGAACGAGGGAGATGATCCGGGAGTGTTCCGCCCGCATGCGCTGGATCCAGCCCGTGGACACCGAGTTGGCGAACTTGCGCAGCCCCTCCTTCTCGAGCAGCCCGCGCAGCTGGAACGTGTTCCCGACGAACTTCATGTCCGGGTAGAAGATGGTGATCCCGACCTTGCGGCGGACCTTGATCATCCCCTCGGCCTCGAGCAGGGTCGTGGTCTCGCGCATCGGCGACAGCGACAGGCCGAGGGTGGCGCCGAGTTCCTCCTGCTTGAGGGTCTGCCCCAGTTGCAGCCGGCCCTCGATCAGCGCCTCGAAGAAGGCGTTGTAGCCCGCATTCTCAATGCCGCCGTTCACCCCGCCCTCCGAACTGCCCGCTGGCGCTTCTAGCGGCACGCGGGCTCGAAGTCATCAGACCAAAGACGCGCCCGCCAGAGCGTTGACAAGCGTTAATCGTCGCATATAGGCTCCCTAACATGCGATGAAATATATCTAAAACGAGAGCAGCGCCAGCCCGGCATGCGGGCCGGATTGGCAGTTGCGACGCAGGACGGAATCGAGGGTCGCCCGGAGGAGCTCCATCGTGGGGTGCGCGGCCCTTGTGATCGATCATCGCCGGTGGCCCGCATCTGGCGGCCCGGCGTGATCCGGAGGAGGAGAGACCCATGACCAAGACCATCACTGCCACCCCCTGGTCGCGACGCCGCGTCCTGACCACCGCCGCAAGCGGCCTGGCCCTCGCAGCGGCCAGCGGCTTCCCGATGCCGGCGCTCGCGCAGGGCAGGAAGCTGACCTACTGGGGCGGCCTGATCTTTTCGGAGGACGCCAACAAGCTGCTCGCCGACACCATCACCGCCTGGGGCGTAGGCCAACGGCGTTGAGACCGAGGTGGTGATGATCAACCAGAACGAAACCACCCAGAAGGTTTCGGCAGCCGTCGCGTCGAACTCGATGCCGGATGCGCTGGACGTCGGCCTCGACCTGCTGCTGCTGCTCTCGCGCCAGGGCATCTTCTCGACGCTCGACGACGTCTACGGCAGGGTCGGCGAGGCGCAGGGCGGCTGGTTCGATGGTCCGGCCCGCGCCACCGACACGACCGCTGTCGCCGGCGGCCGCACCGGCGTGCCGTTCGGCGTCAACGGCAACCTGCTGCTGCGCCGCAAGGACCTGCTGGAGCCCGCCGGCTTCAACGAAGCGCCCAAGACCTGGGAGGAACTGGTCGCCCAGGCCGTGGCCGTCAACAAGCCGCCGGTCTCCGGTCTCGGCCTCGCCCTCTCCAACGTCGGCGACGGCAACGTGCAGATCAACGTCATGCAGTCCTATGGCGGCCGCATCGCCGACGATGCCGGCAAGAAGGTGACGATCAAGTCCGAGGAGACCCGCGCCTACCTCGCCTGGCTCAAGGATGCCTGGGACAAGGGCATCTTCCCGCCCGGCAACACCACCTGGGACGGTGCGGGCGACAACCAGGCCTACCTCTCCGGCCAGGCGGCGTTCATTGCCAACACCGGCTCGGTGGGCATTGCAGCCAAGAAGGACGACCCCGAACTGTTCGAGGCCAGCGCCTTCTCCCCGCTTCCCGCGGGCCCCAAGGGCACGATCTCGCCGATCACCCCGCAGTCGCGCGTCGTCACCAAGTCGAGCGCCATGCAGGACGAGGCCAAGGCGCTGATCGAGCACCTCTCCAACCCCGACTTCATGAACGCCTATTTCGACGTGGCGATCTACGGCCCGGTGCTGAAGAACCAGGAGCAGCTTGCGGCCTTCGGCGGACAGAACACCATCCTCACCGGCCTGCTCGGGCTGGCCAAGGCGGGTACCGCCCCGGCCTATCCGGATGTCTACAACGCCGCCTATGCCGACCTGTCGTCGAACTTCATCATTCCCAAGATGGCGCAGCGCGTCGTGGTCGACGGCTGGGACTTCGACAGGGCGATGGACGAAGCCCAGGCCCAGGGCCAGGCCATCTACGACAAGTACTGATCGAGTGAACCTCCCAAGGTCCGCGGACAGCTCCGGCTGTCCGCGGTATTTGACTGGATGGATGAGGCCATGGCGGGCGCTGCCTGATCCTCGGCCTCGTCGCCTACCCGTTCCTGTTTGCCATCTGGGTGTCGTTCACCGACCTGGTGGTGGGCAGCAAAGGCAACTTCATCGGCTTCAAGAACTTCGAGTACCTTGCCGGGACCGCGACGTTCTGGAGCGCCATCTGGAACACGGTGACCATTGTGCTGGTCTCGGACGTGCTCAAGCTGGGCATCGGCCTCGGCCTCGCGCTTTTGGTGCACCAGCACCTGCCGGGACGCGGCCTGTTCCGCTCCTTCCTGATGCTGCCCTGGGCCATGCCGGCCTTCGTGGCGTTTCTCACCTGGCGAGTCCTCTACCAGCCGATCGGCGGCGGCATCAACCTCGTCCTCACCCAGACCGGCGTCTACCCCAGGTGGTCGACTGGCTGGGCCAGCGCGCCACGGCGATGGGCGCCGTCATCACCGCCTCGGTCTGGCGCGGCTTCCCGTTCTGGTTCGTCTCGATCCTCGCCGCGCTGCAGTCGGTGCCCAAGGAACTCTACGAGGCGGCCATCGTCGATGGTGCCAACAGCTGGCAGCGGTTCTGGAACGTCACGCTCCCCGGCATCATGCCGGTGATCATCGTCACGACGCTGCTGAGTTCGATCTGGACGGCGAACGGCTTCGAGCATGTGTGGCTGCTGACCGCCGGCGGCCCTTCCGACGCCACCATGGTGTTCCCGGTCCTCGCCTACTACGGCATGCAGACCCAGCGCATCGGCGAGGCCGCGGCGGTGTCCGTCTACATGCTGCCGGTGCTCGCCATCCTGGTGATCTTTGCCACCTCGCTGATGATGCGGCGGGAGGAGTAGATGGCGACGCTGGCCGAAGCCGCCACCCCTGTCGCCAGCGGCGTCGGCGAGGCGCGGCGTCGCATCCTGATCGGCCGCGTCTTGAGCTATGCCACGCTGATCGTCGCCGTGCTGCTGGTGCTGTTCCCGATCTACTGGATGGTCATCACCTCGCTCAAGCTGCCGCGCGAGATCTACCGGGTGCCCTCGCTGTGGCCCAAGACCTTCACGCTCGACAATTTCGGCAAGCTGCTGAGCGATGGCGGCTTCCTGATCGCCATCCGCAACAGCCTGATCGTGGCGACGATCGTCACGCTGATCTCGGTGATCATCTCGAGCTTTGCGGCCTATTCGATGGTGCGCTTCCGCTACCGCTTCCGCGGCGTCATCGGCCGGCTGATCCTGTTCGCCTACCTGACGCCGGGCTCGTTGCTGTTCATCCCGCTCTCGATCGTGATGGCGCAGCTCAGGCTCGGCAATTCGCTGGTCGGGCTGATCCTGGTCTACCTGACCTTCTCGCTGCCACTCTCCACCTGGCTCCTGCAGGGCTATTTCCGCGGTGTGCCGCGCGAACTCGAGGAGCAGGGGATGATCGACGGGCTCAGCCGCTTCGGAGCGCTGATCCGCATCGTGCTGCCGCTGTCGGCGCCGGGAATCGCGGCGGTCGCCATCTTCACCTTCACCGGCGCCTGGAACGAGCTGCTGTTCGCGCTCGTGCTCATCACCTCCGAGAGCCAGCGCACGGCGCCCCTCGCCCTCAACTACCTCATCACCAGCGACGTGCTGCCCTGGGGACCGCTGATGGCGGGGGCGGTGGTCTCCTCCGTGCCGCTGATGATCCTCTATTTCGTCGCTCAGCGCTTCATGGTCGCAGGCATGACCGAGGGATCGGTCAAGGGGTAGCGGCGACGCACTCACTTCAACGCCAACAGGAATGACAGGACGATGGGCATCAGGGTTGCGGTAGGGCAGTTTCACGAACTGACCGAGGAGAGGCTGCGCTTCGCCGCGCAGATCGGCGTTACCGGGTTGCAGATGAACAACCCCACGCTCCCCCGGCGACACCCGCTGGGAGCAGCAGGACGTGCGCGCGCTGGTCGAAAAGGTCGAGGCCGCGGGCCTCAGGTTCGAGGCGATCGAGAACGTCCCGACCCATTTCTACCACAAGGCGATGATGGGGCTCGAGGGCCGCGACGAGCAGATCGAGAACTACCAGGCGACCATCCGCGCCGTGGCGCGGGCCGGCGTCCCGGTGCTGGGCCTGCACTTTCATGCCGAACTCGGTCTGGACCACCGATCGCAACGGCACCACCCGCGGCGGGGCCACGGCCCGCAAGTTCGACATGGCGGTGGTCGAGGCCAATATCGACAATCTCGAGCTGCTGCGCTCGTTCATGCCGACGACGCTGGGCCGCGCCTCCTCGATGCCGCTCTTCGGCAAGGATGGACCGGTGATCACCGAGGACCAGATGTGGTCCAACTACACCTATTTCATGAAGGCCGTGCTGCCGGTCGCCGAGGAGGAGGGACTGAAGCTCGCGCTGCATCCCGACGATCCGCCGGTGCCGATGCTGGGCGGCGTGGCGCGGCTGTTCTACAAGCCCGACAACTTCAAGAAGGCCTATGACCTCGTCGGCCGCTCCGAGGCGTGGAGCCTCGACCTCTGCCTCGGCTGCTGCTCGGAAATGACCGGCGGCCGGAAGAACGTCACCGAGATGATCGAGTATTTCGCGCCGAAGGGCCGCATCTCCTACATCCATTTCCGCGACGTGAAGGGCACCGTGCCCGATTTCACCGAGTGCTTCATCGGCGACGGCAACTTTGATCCGGCCGAGGTCATCGCGCTGCTCGCCAGGACCGGCTTCGACGGTTTCCTGCTCGACGACCACGTGCCCAAGCTGGACGGCGACAGCGACTGGAACCACCGCGGCCGTTCGCACGCCATCGGCTACATGCAGGGCCTGATCCGAATGTACGAGTTCATGTCGAAGGCCTGACCGGCCTTTCCGCTCGCCTCGCGGGGACCGGCGCGCTATATGCCGCCGGTCCCTTTGCCTTCGGTGCGCCTTTTGATCGCGAGCGAGCCTCACCATATCGAGCCGATGACGACGCCCCTGGCCGACGCCCGGCGCTTCTCCGTGGCACCCATGATGGACTGGACGCGTACCAGAAGAATTACATAGTTTTGCCAATAGGTTAGACATGCTTGCGCGTCTCCAGTTGTAAGACTGTTGTAACGCGGGGGGTGGCAGCGCAGGCCGACGCCGAGACGATCGCGGCGTTCCGCGAGTTGGTCGACCGAGTGGTTATCATCGACGCGCCCAACAACGCGGGGAAGTTCAGGTAATCGGCCGCCCCGCCGCCTCGTCGGCGCCAACGCCGAAAAGCTGGGGGGTACGGTGGTAGCGGAGGACCGTTTCACGCGGACCCCCCAAGTTTGTTTGGTCTGGGCAAAGGTCGCGTAAACGGGGGCAGGGCCCCCACGCCCCGTTAGCGCAGTCTGCTATTCGACCGTTTCTCGCTCTTTGGCCTTCGGTTGGTCTGATGATGCCCCCGAAGACAGTTTTCTGTTCGTGCGGTGGATGCGATCCGTCAGGTAGAAAAGGCCTAGCAAAGCGGTCGAGATCAGGTTGCCCGCCATCACACTGAAGGCAACCCAAAAGGCGGCAAACGTCCACGGCGCCCAGTCCTTCACGAACGCCAAAACCACGTACTGTTGGACCGCAGCGAAAGCGAAACCGAAAAGGTACATGAAAAGCGATAGGAAGGCTAAGTACCCAAAGAGGAACGATAAAAAACGACGGCGTGACAGCGGCTCGACGTGAGTTCCGTGATCCAATGTGACCGGTGGCTTACCCGGCATTGTTTCATCCATTTCAGGGCCACCGAACGTCGCAACGGCTGCAAGAGCCGCAACAAAAAAACCGGTGAGTACGCTCAGCAGGTCGCTAGATCTGCCGAACACATCAAGGGTCGTCACCGCATCAGTGCGGAACTGCTGCGAGAGCAAGGGGAGCATCATCACCAATGCGATGCCGAGCGGCACCCAGATGTCGAATGTCCGCTTTTCCGGGTGGCTGATGAGCAGATATTTAAGCGGAACGAGGAGGCGCCACACCGCTACACCATATGCCCGGCCATCGCGGCGATCAGTTCATCGCTGATTTTATCGCTGATATCTGCCAGCTCTCGCTTCACGTTCACCTCCACCGTCTTGGTGAAAAATGCTTCACCGGCGTCCTGCTTTGCAGTGTCGAGTTTCGCTGACTGAGGGCGGGTTGTCCCGGGGTCCTTCCAACGAATGCGCATCGTTTCGTAGCCCTGTTTATTGCCCCAGAGCCGGATCTTCTGGACCAAGTCCAGCCCCTCCCCTTCAGGAAGGTCCTTCGAGATTGACAGCGATAACTGTCGCCGGGCCGTCATGACGAATTTCGCTTCGTCAAACCCCAGCTTCTCCACATGATCGACAAGCTCGACGTTAAGCAAACGACCGAGCTTCGCAGTGAGTCCTTCAGCTGCTCAGACGCGTGCCCATGCATTTCGGCCATCGGCCTGGTCTTAACTCGCTGGCGGCCTTCGCGCTCAAACCCATAGTCACGCTCGTCGCAAACGATACGAAACTGGTTCCTGAGAAATGCCTGAACAACGCTCCGCCCGAAGCCATTAACGTCCTCGAGCAGCATTCGATATAGGTGACCACCATCCTTTGTCGGTTTCAAGGCGATCAACGCATGGGCCGACAACCCACCGACCTCATCCTCTTCCTTCTCAAAAATCCGAACAGCGCCGGTTTGGAAGTTCGTGACCCCCGGGTCAGCCTTATCCCGGTCGCCGAGGCAGAAGAGCATAGCTGCTGCTTCATCGCCGTTGGCCAGTTTCACGGTTCGTGCAGAAGATAGGCGAATTACCCGCCTCTCGGCATCGATGATCTCAACGGCGGCCTTGGCCTCGGTACGCGCCATCAGCAGCGGAAGAGCTCTTCAAAAGGAATGATCGGCGCGTCTGCCGGATAAGAGCGCCATCGCAGGTCGAAGAAAAGCACATGGCGCATGTTCTTAAATAGCATAAATACCCCTTCCATGCGGCCGGCATGGAAACAGGTCTTCAGTCGTTAAGCAACGTCCCTCCAAATACTGGCTGTGAAGAGACTTCACACGTGCGCCGGACGATCAGCCCTCGCCAAGCCCCACACTACCTACAAACTGCAGCGGGTACCTATAGCCTCATAGGTTATAGCCCGGCCCCGGCGCTATCGCGAGGATGGGCCTCCCTCGCCGATTCTGCGCCCACTTAGTCAGCTAGGTGGCCGGGCACTCCCCGAGTGCTCGGCCAGCACCCCCACAAACGATCTTAGGGCGTGGAGGTAGGGCGTTTTGGGGGAGCGAGTCACGGGAGCGTTTCAAGCGTGACCACCACCTGCGCTTGACCTCGATGCTGTGGGTGCGATGTCGAGCCATGGCTTCCATCCTTTGAAGGCCCGGCTCGCTGGTCAATGCCACTCCACCAATCTGTCCACCTGCAGGGCGCACTTCATGAAAAAGGTGCGATTCTTGTCGCGGAAAGCGCCCATTTGTCTTCGTCACCGGAAAGAACGTCGGTCAGCACTTCTGTGGGGAGTTCGATATCCTCTCGCCCTAGCTGCCTCCATGATGCTTGCGGCCTCCTGAATTGCCATCTCTGTCTTGATGTCTTCCTTGGTTCGGTGCGGGATCTTTGGATGCGGTTCATTGCGAATTTCCGCCAGTACGGCTTCTGGAGACCTGGCTGCCATCCGACCAGATTTCCGTCCCTTCCAGCTCTTGAGGAACGCGGCTTGAAACTCCTTTGACTGCTGGATGTTCCAAACCTTGATGGCTGAGTACGTGTCCTTGCCCCGGAAGTTTGCCCAATGGCTAACGGGCGCACACCCATCAGGACGTGGAAGAAAACGCTTGATAAGCGTGAGCGTCCACCCCGCTCAAGCAATTCACTTGTCGTCAGTTCCAGCGCCTCGCTTTGACTCATCGGTCGCTCCACTTCGTCCAATTGATCTCCAAAGCTATCTCAAGAGCCATGGATTGTCAGCGTTGGCAGCCGCTGGGCTCAGGACTCATTGATCAGAGCCAGAAGATGACGGTTGCGGCGATGCAGATGGCCGACATGAATGTGGGCGCATCGGTCGTATCGGGTGTGGATGCGGCGCCAGTCCTTGAGGCGTCCGAACGTATTCTCGATCTTGTGGCGCAGACGATAGACGGTCGGATCGTATCCGACCGGCATCCGCCGGTTGGACCTCGAAGGGATGCAGGGACGATGCCGCGTTGCTTGAGGGCGGTGGAACCAGTCGGCATCATAGCCCTTGTCGGCGAGCATGGTCCCGGCGTCCGGGATGGCATCCAGCATCAAGGCAGCGCCCTTGTAGTCGCTCATCTGGCCTTCGCTGAGCAGCATGACCAGCGGTCGGCCCTGGCCGTCGCAGACGACATGCAGCTTTGAGTTCAAGCCGCCCTTGGTGCGCCCGATACGTCTGGGAACAGCCCCTTTTTGAGAAGACTTGCCGCAGTCCGGTGCGCTTTGAGGTGGGTCGCATCGATCATCAGCCGCTCGGACCTGCCGCCCTTGGCCGCCAGTTCGGCGAAGATGCGGTTGAACACCCCCAGCCGGCTCCAGCGCACAAAGCGGTTGTAGATCGTCTTGTGCGGTCCGTAGTCCTTCGGCGCATCGCGCCAACGCAGCCCGTTCCTGATGACGAAGATGATGCCGCTGATCACCCGCCGGTCATCCACCCCTGTTCGTTACTTCTTGGGCGGGGTGCGCTTGGATCGATCCCACAGGGCGAGCGGGTCTTTGCTGACGAGGCTCACCCAAGTGATCAGGTTCCGGCCGGGTCCCGAGCACGCCCGCGACGGCGTGGCTCCACGTGCCTTCGAGGTGCAGCCCGGACACGATTGGATCGGTTCCGAGGACGGCGACGCCCATCCCGGCCGCGACAGCGAGATGCCCCGTCAGCACCGAGTGCCGCTTGATGTCGAAGCAGAACCGCGATGATGCCCATCACCGCCGAAGCGACAAGCGTCGAGACCTTGACGCCGAAAATGTAGGGGGTCGGGTCGGTCAACGGCGGATCCCCCCGGCGGTCGCGGCGTAGTCTTGGGCAACGCCCTCGTACCATGCGCGGGCAGGCCGCAAAGCGGCCGTTGGCCTTGTCGAGCGCCACCAGGCGCCTGCCCGGCGAACGACTCGGGATCGGCCCCGACCGTGGGCTCCGGCGCCTTCACCGGGGCCACGTAGGACGGGATCGGGAGGCTGCGGGCGACGACCGGCGTGGGCTCAACGCGTGAGCCTCGCGCAGGCCGCGCACGTCATCAGCAGGAAACCCGCTGTCAGCAGGTGGCTGGGCAAGGGCGCTTTCATAGGTCTTGAGCCTTTCATTGAGGTTGGCTTCACGGGCCTTTGCGGCGGCCTGTTGGGCGGCCGCCTGTTCCGCCGCTCGCATGGTGATGCGGAGGTCCTCCCGGAGGGTTTCGATCTGCGCGCGGAGGGCGGCCTCCTGGCTGTCCGCCCGGCCGCTTTCCGCGCCCTTCATGTAGGCGTAGCCGAGCGCCAAGATGGCGATCAGCCGGACCTTCGAGGCCCGCCCCCGATGGGCGAGCCTGAATCCCACGCCTTGAACAGCGGGATCATGGTCAGCGGGCAAGCTTGCCGGACTGGTAGTCCTCGACGACCTGAGCCCGGGCCCGGGTGGCGTACCAGAACACCGCGACCCCGGCCGCGACCGCAAGGAGCGGCCACAAGTCAACCAGCGGCTCGATGACCGTCCGGAGCCGGGTGATCATCCCGGCGCCGCCCTCGATCTTCTCGATGATCGGGCCGACGCCACCGAGGATCGAGCCGCCGGTCAGGACGCCGCCGATGGTCTTGAGGGCGCCAGCGTCCTTCACCACCCGGTTGTCGGCCGGGATGCCCTCGGCCCGCGTCTCGGCCACCGGCCGTGGATCGGACGCGAGGATCGCGGCGAGGAGCTCCGGCGATGACTTGCCGACGAGGTCGAGCTCGTTGTCCGCCTCGAAGGCGAGGATGGCGCCGCGGGTCTTGGGCCCCGCCTTGCCATCCGGCTCGCCCACTTCGTGGTAGCCCTTGTCGATGAGGGCCCGCTGAACTGCCGCTACCAGCGATGTATTTACCGGCGCCGGGGAGGGGGCTGTGGCGGCCTTCCGGGGTTTGGCCGGGGTGACCACCGTACCGCCGGGCAGCTTTTCGGCCGCCGTGGGCCGCCTAATGCCCAACAAAGACCTGCGGGGCTGGGCCGAGATCGTCACGGCGCCATCGGTCCCCTTGAGGGACTGGTTGCCGCCGATGACCCATATGGTGGTGTTGTCGATCCTTGGGACGTTGGCCACGTGGCCCTGCCACCGGCGGTGCCGCGCTTGAAGATGGCGATGTCGCCGCGCTTGGCGTTGTTCGGTTCGATCACCTCGCCATAGTCGAGGTAGGAGCGGGCGGCCAACGAGCCGCTGCCCTGGTAGCCAGCCCGGCGCAGCATGGCGCCTTTGAAGGCGGCGCACCACGCGACGCTGGCTGCCTTGATCCCGGCAAACCCGGCCTCGGCATAGAGCGCGAGCATCTCGGGATTGTTGGCCGGGCCCGCTCCCCTCGGTGAGCCCGAGCAGCTAGAACGCCTCGACCAGCCAGGGCGGATCGTTGGGCTGGACCCTCCTAAATCGCCAACACGGCCTCCTTTC
>JADJPS010000021.1 GCA_016713105.1 Devosia sp.
GGAACTCGTCGCAGGCGACCCTTGGTCCGCGCAATCGGAGCCGACCGAGCCGAAGGATACGCTTGAGGTGGGCGAACAGCATCTCGACCTTCTTGCGCCGGTGCCAGGAACGTTCATAGGCCGGTGTGTCCTGCCAGGCCGCGCGCCACGTCGCAGGCACGATCCTCGTCCCGAGGTCGCGCGGGATCTTGCGAGCCGGGGTGTTGGGGCAGCATCTGGGCTTGAGAACGCAGCCATCACCAGTCGCGCTTGCTGGCGCGATAGAGCCGCGATGCCCTCCTTGGTGATGCCGGAGCGCGGTGTGGCGTAAAGTTCCGGTGGAACTGCACCGGTTGCTTGCCCTCCGGGACCGTCTTAGCGATCCTGCTCGGCATCGAGGAGCAGAAGTCTGAGCGCGAAGAATGCCATCGAACGCGGTTGGACTTGTCGAACACCCGGGATATGCGGCGCGATCCCGCGCTGCCCGACGAGACTGGTCCGTTCTCGGCCGAGCGTAAACCGCTTTAATCGCAGCGAGGCTCTGCGGGGCTTGAGGCCGAAGCGCTCGGCGGTCCCGGTCGAGCATGGTGCGCGAGGGCGCCGACCTCCGGCCTGGCGGATGGCGCGGCTCGCCTCGACATCAGAGATGATCGCGTTGTCGGTATCGATCGGGTAGTTGGTGGCATAGGCGAAGAAGGCGTGGCCCTTGTGGGCGCCGGTCCACCTGCGCAGCTGGGTCAGATCGCGAGATGAACTTCCCGGCGTGACCGGGCTCGCTGCGCCGAAGGCGGCATCGTCGAGGTCGCCAGGTACTCCTGCAGCCCGACCCGCATCGGCGCATCATGGCGCCACTCCTCTCCCGGCACCGAGCGCTGCTTGTTGGCGTCGGCAGCGATCCGAGCTGGCATCGACAGCAAAGCCTTCACCGCCCACCAGGCCTTCGCGCAGACGCCGCTCGAGCGCAATACCGAACAAGTACCGGAGGATATCGCTCTCCTGGAACCGGCCGTGCCGGTTGCGCGAGAAGGTCAGTGATCAGGCACCTTGCCGTCGAGACCCAACCAGCAGAACCATCGATAGGCGAGGTTGAGGTGCCACCCCTCCTCCCACAGCCGCTACTCCGAGCGGATGCCCATGCAGTAGCCCACCGTTGGCATCCGCATCATCAGTTCCCGGACCGATCAGGCCGACCGATGCTGCTGTAGAATGGCTCTTCAGCTCAGACCGCACGCTCTCAAGGTCGAGGAAGCGATCAATGCGACGCAACAGGTGATCAGCAGGCACGTGATCGTCGAGCAGAACTCGTAGAACAGCTGCACCGGCTCTATTACCATCCCCATCATCGTCGCGACCTCCTGCCATCTCTGCAGAACAGGATCCACGACCACGGCGCCCGATCAACCGCCAGGCTAGATCCAGCACAATCGGCGCCAAGCGGACGCAGCGAAACCCATGTGTTACCCCAAGGCACGAGCTCGCCGGGCCGCGGGAAACTTGCTGTCGGTTAAGATACTGACTATAAAAGAGAATTTTGGTAGCGGAGGAGGGATTTGAACCCCCGACACACGGATTATGATTCCGCTGCTCTAACCAACTGAGCTACTCCGCCCCGAGGATGCGCGGGCCTGGGGGGCCGGCGGGCGCCTGGGGGGCGCGGCGCCTTATTAGGTTTGGCCGGGGGGTGTGTCAAGCGGACGTTAGGGCCGGCCGCGGATGACGTTCCATACACCATAGGGCGCGATAGCCGGTTGGCGGCGATGCCTGGTTCAGCGGCTGAGCGTATTGTCCTCGGCATCACTGGAGGCCCCATGCGTTTCGTCGTCCTTGCTCTGTTGACGCTGTTCGCCGCTCCGGCGGCGGCTGCGCCGCTCGAACTCCATCGTGGCGTCAATGTCCATGAATGGCTGAACTGGTCCCCGCTGGCGGCTGATGGCTCCTACCGCTGGCCGCCCTACCAGAGCACGGACGAGTGGCTCGGGCGCTACAGGCCGCTGACGGACTGGCCGGCCGGCGATCCGTTCGATCGCATCCGCTCGCTCGGCTTCGACTTCGTCCGGCTGACCGTCGATCCCGGCCCGCTGCTCGCCAGCGAGGGTGAGCGTCGCAGTGAGGCGCTGGCGGTGCTCGCCGATGGCGTGCGACGGTTGACCAAGAGCGGGCTCAAGGTGGTGCTCAACCTCCACATCGTGAGCCAGGTGCCAGCCTATGGCGGCGAGGCGGTCATCGAGCAGCCGGCCGGAAGCGTGAGCATTGCGCACTATGTGCAGATGACGGCGGACGTGGCGTCGATGCTCGCCGCGTTCGGTGCCGGCACGGTTGCCTTCGAACCCTTCAATGAACCGCAGCACTATCCGTGCGAGGGCCGGGGGGATGGGCAATGGCAGCGGATCATGGCGCAGACGATGACGGCGATCCGTGCGGTCGCCGACGAACTCACGGTCATCGCCACCGGCGCCTGCGGTGGCGATGTCATCGGGCTTGCCGATCTCCGGCCAACCTTCGACGATCCGAACCTGTACTACAGCTTTCATATGTACGACCCGCACCTGTTCACCCACCAGCGCTCAGCTGAGGAGGGTGGCTTTGCCTCGGGGCTGCCCTGGCCGGCCAGCGCCGGCTCGCCCGGCGCGGTCATCGAAATGCTCAGGGCCCGCATGGCCGCTGCGGGGATCGACGAGGCCGAGCAGGTACGCACCCTGCTCGCCCTCAAACCCCACATCGCGCAGTACTTCGCCGAGGGCTGGGAGGCGCGGCAGATGGCCGAGGGTTTCGAACTGGTGCTTGCGTGGGCCCGCAGCAACGACATCCCGACCAATCGGCTGTTCATGGGCGAGTTCGGGGTTCTGGCCATGTCCGATGACGGTCGCATGGGCGCCTTCGATGCCGACCGGTTACGCTATCTCGGAGCGGCCCGCAGCCTCGCGGAGGCGCATGGCATCCCCTGGGCGGTATGGGAATATGCCAATCCATGGGGGATGAGCGTCATCTTCCCCACCGGTCCGGCGCTGCCGGACACTGCCATGCTTGGGGCGTTGGGGCTGTAGTCAGCGGCGCCTCAGTACTTGCCCATGTCCAGCCGCTGATCGATAAAGGTGCGCTTGCCGCCGCGACCGCTGGCGATCTGTTCGACCTGCTGCACCGTGAAGGACAGGCGGTGGAGCACCCGCTCCTCGAGGTCGGCGACGATGTTCAGCGCGTCCTGTTCGGTGCCGCCCGGTGCCGGCACGTACCGCATCGTCACCTTGCCCGGCTCGTGCTGGACAAACTGGAACTCCTCGACACCGGTGAAGAAGCGCGGCTTTTCGGGCGTCAGGTCGATGGAGACGATGCGGCCGCCGTCGGCGGCGATCAGGTAGTCGGGCTTGCGCCGCGGCAAGATGCTGGACACCTGCATGCGCTGGCCGTTGGCTTCGGACGGCAGTTCGACCAAGGTAGCCCGATCATGGGTATCATAGCGGATGAAGGGCATGCTGGTCGACAGGAACCCGGTGCCGATCAGCCGGCCCTCGCGTCCCGGTTCGGTAACGGGCCGGTCGTCCTCGTCGACAAGTTCGGCAAGACCATAGAGCGGCTGGAAGGTGTAGTGCCCCGGCTGCGTCATGCTCTCGTTGGCGAACAGCACCTTCTCGCTGAGCCCGTAGAAGTTGGCGATGGGCGCGTCGCCGAAGGCGGCCGCGATGATCGCGCGTTGATGCGGCAGCAGCGGCTCGGAGATCGGCAGTATCCCCTTGAGCGGCAGCTGCAGCGAGCGGCCGAGCCGGATCAGGTGGCTCGCCATCAGCACGATCGCCGAGGGGTATCCGTACAGGTAGCGCACGCCGTGGTGGTCGATGAGGTCGGCGTAGCGCGCGACATCGTCGCGGCTCATCGGGAACACCGAGAGGCGGAGCTCACGCAGCGCCGGTTCCCACTCCGAGCTGACGCGCCCCCTCCGGTCGAGCCCGACGCCGCGCAGCACGATCTTGCTGTCGGTCTCGGAGAAGCCGGCGCGGCTCCAGCTGTCCATGACGAAGGCCTGCTCGCGCGGGCTGCGGTCGCGGTCCAGGTAGAAGCCGAAGGGTCGCTCTGCGTTGGATCCGCTGGTGTCGGCGCGGTCGACGCTGGCACGCGGTACGGTCAGCACGGCGTCGCCCGCAGCCTCGAGGTCCCACTTCTTCAGGATGGGGAGGCGGCGCAGGTCCTCGGGCATGGCGCCGTTGTAGTCGAAGCCGCTGCCCAGGTGGCGATCAAGCAGCTCCCGGTAGAACGGACTGTGGTCGTGCGCCTTGCCAAGCAGGCCGCGCAGGGCGTCCAGGTGCGCCGCATGGGCGGACGCGGGGTTCGCGGCCAGGGTCGCGATACGCTGGCGCCAGTGCTGGTAGGAACGGCCGTATTTTGCGCCGGTCGGCACCAGCGACACCAGCGGCGCCAGCGACTTGCGAACAAGACGGGGCGCCCGGGTGTAGGCGCCGCGGGCTACGTCCAGAATGCTCATCGCTGCCTCCTCATAGGCTGATCCACTCACCGGCGAGTTCGTATTCGACCGGCTTCATCGTCCGCTTGAACTGGGTGTAGCCATCGCCCGTGCGGAGTCCGCCGACATCGAAGGTCCGGACGCCGCGGCGTTTCATCTCGCGCATGACGTTCCACATCAGGAAGTTGCCCGCATTGACCTTGCGCCCATCCGGACCGAACCAGCCGACATGGTATTCGGCGATGTGACCGAAGCGGACCACCGACATGCCTGCCACTGGCTGTCCCGCGAGCAGCAGCTGAAACACCAGGACATTGCCGGGAGCTGCCTCGCGCAGGCCGCGCAGCAGGCTGGGTTTGGCCGCAGTGAAGTTCTTGGCCTTCATGTTCTCGATGTGACGGGCAATCATCCACTCATAGCTCGCCGCGTCGTCGGCGACGCGCAATTGCGCCGCGGCTCGCTCGGCGGCGCGGGCGCGGTTGCGGAACGTCGAGCTGAAACTCTTCCACAGCTGCTCCTCGCTCACCGAGATGTCGATGCGGCCCGATCGCCAGGAATCGGCATGGCGGCGGATGTAGCCGGCCTCGCGCAGCAGCGCGACGTTGCGCTCGGTGCGGGGCAGGGCGGGGGCAATCAGCAGCGGCAGGGTCCAGATCCGGCCCACGCTGTGGCGGATGGCGCGAAAGACGTCCAGCACGTGCTCGTCCGATGGCGTGGCGTCGAGCAGGATCGGTCCACGGTTGATGCGGTTGAACAGCTTGATACCGGCGCGATGGAACTGCAGCACGACCGCGAAAGCTACCGGCTGCCCGCCAGACGACAGTACCAGGCGCCGCGACGGCCAGCCGCTCGCGTGCTTGCCCGCAGCAAAGCCGTAGTCCTGTGGCAGATGACCGGTCGGCGCCGCGGCCATCAACTCGCGCCACTCCGCCTCGCTGGTGCTGCAGCGCACCTCGATACCCGTCACCTGCCGCGGTTCGGCGGCGGTCTGCGGCGGAATGGTCTGGGCAACGTCGAATGCCATGAAAGTACCCCTGGCCCTGTCGCCAGTCTCGAATCTATCGATAGAAGTTTGCGTGCCCTGTCAGAACCGAAAGGTTGATTCAGTGTTAATGTGCGGCGGCGCAGAACAGGGATGTCAGTCCCTTGGCCTGGATTCTGGAGTCACACGAAAGATGATGACCTGCAGTGCGCGCCGCGTTCGATATAATTGTCTCTATTCACCGTATAGGTTCAATTAACTATTCGCTCGGCGGCCGGGGGCGTAGACCCTTCGATAGGGGGCCACCCCTGCTTGTCGAGGTGCCCGTGCTGCTGCGTTCCACCCTTATCTACGCCCCGGCGATCCTGCTGACGCGCATCTCGGCGCTGCTGCTGCTGGTCATTGCGACACGGTTGATCGACCAGACCGAATACGGGTTGCTGGCGCTGGTCGTCACCGTCGGCGAACTCACCGATTCAGCCGTCACCAACTGGCTGCGAATCGCGCTGCTGCGGCTGGGTGGCAAGGGAGAGGTCAGTCGCGGCAGCCTCTGGCTCGCGGCGCGGGTTCTTGCCGTCACGACGGGGATCGGCCTCGTGGTTTCAATTCTGGCCTCCGGGCTTGTAGCCCCGGAGCGCTGGGCCGAGTTCGCGATCGCCGTGTGCACGTATCTGGTCGTCGGCGCCGTGAGTCGCTTCGCGCTCACCGTGCTGCAGATGCAGCAGCGTCATGGCGCTTACTCGCTGCTCGAGTTCGTGCGCGCCGCGCTGCAACTGGTGCTACCGGTCGCCGCCGTCATGCTGGCGCCGCACAGTTTCCTCGTCGTCTCGCTCGCGTCCTCGGTGGCCACGCTGCTGGCCGGTCTCATCGGGCTTCGCCTGGCGCTTTCGGGCACGGTGGGCGGACCGGCACGTTTCACCTCAGGCGAGTTGTTCGCGCTCGGCATTCCGTTGATCGTGCTTGCCGTCGTCGGCTTCCGGGGCTCAACAGTGCCGAGCGGGTGCTGCTCAAGTTCTACTATGATGCCGGCGCCGTGGCGGTCTTTGCCGCCAGCTATGCCCTGGCGCGGCAGCCGATCGACACCATTGCCAACGCCATCAACATGGGCGGTTTCCCCGAAATGGTCAGCCGCTTCGACCGCGAGGGTGCGGGTGCGGCCGCGGCCTTCCTGTCGCACCAGTTGTCGCTGCTCGCGCGGTTGAGTTTTCCCGTCGCCGCAATGCTGGTTGCGCTCAGTACCGACATCGGCGACCTCGTGCTCCCCGCCGGCTACCAGGGCGCAGTGGGGCAACTGTTCCCGCTGATCGCCATCGCGGTGATGGCCGGCAATGTCTCGACCTTCGTGTTCCAGAACGTGATCCATGCCCACAAGCGGCCCTGGCTGCTGATCGTCGTTGCTGCGCCGGGTTCGATCGTCACGGTCGTTCTCTCCCTGCTGGTCATCCCCCCACTTGCCGAGGTCGGAGCAGCACTGGCACTGGCGGGCGGCATGCTTGCCAACCTCGCGACAGCCATCGTCGTTTCGCACAGGCTGACTCCCATTCCGGTCGCCTGGCGCGATCTCGCCACTTCGGTCGGCATCGCGGCTGCCACCGGAGTGGCGGCCTACATCGCCAGCAGCCTGCTTGGCACGGTCTGGCCGGTGTTCAGGCTGGCCGTCGGCGGCACTGCGGGCGGGCTGGTCTTTCTGGGGCTGACCGCCTTGCTCTATCCCGACGAGACTCGTGATCTGGCCGGCAAGGTCAAGGCCCGACTGGGCATCGCATGAGCGCCAGCCCGGACGGTAACCTCGCCGATTAAGGATAGTGCCAGTTCCCCCGCGCCTTCGCCGGGTGCGCATGTTAAGCCCTTGTTAACCCAGGCAGAGAGGCCGCTTCTGATGATTTCGCGCAGTCTTGGCATCGCCATGCTGACCGCCAATCCGGCCTTCGGCGGCATCCTGGGGCGCGCGCTCCAGGAAGATGGAGGGCACCAGGTGGCCAGCTTCGAAGGCATCGAAGCCCTCACCACCTACCTGCGCATTTCGCCGGCCGACGTCGTCGTTCTTGATACCGAGTTGCCGGGCGCGCCCGCCCTCGATATTGCGCGCGGGCTGCGCCAGCATGTGCGGCTCGCGAATCCGGATCTCCACATTGTCGCGCTCACCCGCACGCCGACCCCCGTTCCACAAGCCACTCTATGCCGCCGGTATCGATCGGGTGCTGCTGAAGCCGGTGACGCCAGGCCTGCTGCTCGCGACCGTCGAGGCGTTGTTCGAGACCCGCCGTGCCGTGGCAGCCGCTTCGGGTCAGTCCCGGCGCCCGTTCGAGGGCGCAGCCGCCGCGCCGGTCCGGTCCGGCAATGTCATCCCGCTGTTCGGTGAAGGCCGCGAGCGGCGTTAGGCCAGCAGCGCCTCATAGGCGTCGCCGACGATCGGCAGGGCGAAATCCGACGCCCGCGCCCGCAGGCGTTCCATCGGCACCGGATCGACCAGCACACGCGCCATCGCATCGGCCAGTGCCGCTGCATCGCCAACCGGCACCAGCGGGCCCAGCCGGCCATTCTCGAGAATCTCGCGCGGACCATAGGGCGCATCGGTCGATACGACTGGAACGCCGGCGGCCATCGCCTCGATCAGGACGTTGCCAAAGCCCTCGCTGGTCGAACTCAGGGCGAACAGGTCGGCCACGGCGTAGCAGGCCGCCGGGTCGTTGACGTAGCCGGGAAAGAGAACCCGATCGGCTATGCCCAGTGCCCGTGCTTCGGACCTGAGCGGCTCGAGCAATGGCCCTTCGCCGAAGATCACCAGCCGGGCAGGGCGCGTCGCAACGAGTTGGGCGAAGGCACGCAGCAGGGTCGACTGATCCTTCACCCGGGTCAGGCGGCCGGCAGTGACGATCACCGGTCCCGAGCCCAAGGCGTCAAGCTCGGCCTGCCAGGGATAGGTTCGCGTCGGCGTCGCCCCGGCTGGCGGCAGCGGATTGTGGATCACGGCGATCCGCTCGCGCGCCGCGCCGCGCTGGACAAGGTCCTCGCCGACGCCGGCCGAGACTGCAATGCCTTTGGTGGCGCGCGCTGCGACCACCGAACCGGTCACACCGGCGATTCTCGACCCCAGGTCCTTGGTGGGCAGTGCGGCGGCCGCGTGAAAACTGGGAAAGAACCTGGCGCCGCTCAGCGACAGGTACAGGGCCAGCGCGGTGATCAGGTTGGCGAAGTCGGGTCCGCTGAAGACGGCATCGGGCTGCAGCCGCCGATAGAAGGCGGCGCTGCGCAACAGGCCCCGGATGGTCAGTGCCTTGCCGAAGCGCCCCCCCTTGCTGATCGGCATGCCGAGGTCCATGAGCTGCACGGCATCAGAGCGCAGTGAGGCGTTCGGTCCTTCGCCGTTCCAGACAAAGAGCGTCACTTCGTGGCCGCGGGCCGCGAGCTCATTGGCCATCAGCACCCAGACTCGCTCGGCGCCGCCCCCTCTCAGGCTGGGAACGTGGAATACGATGCGCTTGCTGAGCATTGCCGGGTCAGGTGGCAACGGAAGCCGTGGAGCGGCGCGGCCGAGACGGGCCCCTCAGATCCCGCCAGATACCGAGCACCACTGCGATCAGCATGCCGAGGGCGAAACCTGCCACGGCGCCGGCGGCGAGGAGGATCAGCGTCTTGGGTGGCCAGGAGCGATCCGATGGCGGCACCGCCGGGGAGATCACCCGCACGTTCGTGGTGTCGATCTGTTCGCGCTCGGCCACCTGTTTGGCGCGACTGAGGAACGCCTCGTAGATCGTGGTCTTGCTCAGCGCGTCGCGCTCGAGTTCGCGCAGGGCCACCAGTGCCTCATTGTCCGAGAAGACGCTGGTCTTGAGGGAATCTGCCCTGGCAGTGAGGGCCCGCAGGCCCGAGGTCGCCTCGTCGAGGGTTACCCTGGCGGCGGTCACCACCCGGTCGATCTCGTCAGCGAGTTCGGACTGTGCCACGGCGAGTTCGGCATTGAGCTTGACGATGGTGGGGTGGCGCGGACCGTAGATCGTCGATTGGCTGTCGAGCTGGGCTCGCACGTCGGAGATGCGCGCCCGAATGCTGGTGAGGGCCGCGGAGGCCTGGGTATCCGCCGTCGACGCACTGTCACCCGCCGCGACCAGTTCATCGTACGCGGATTGGGCCGCGATCACGCGTGATTGTGCCTCCGCGACCTGGGCGTTGAGTTGCGCCAGAGTCTGGTTGCTCATCAGTTCGCCGGCGCTGGACGACAGGTTGTTGGCACGCTTGTACGCCTCGACCCGTTCTTCGGCCTCCTTGACGTCCGCCTTCAACTCGTCGAGCCGCTGGTTCAGGGCCTCGCCGGCACGCGACGCGCTTGCCGATTCCGCCAGTGCCAGCTCTTCCTGGAATGCGGCGACGATGGTCTCGGCGATCCTCACCGACTTCGGCGCCGCCTCGGAGGAGACGAGCAAGGTCGCAACGAAGCTCTTCTCGTCCGCCTTGGTACTGACTTTCCTGCCGAGGGCGGCGAGCGCCGCCAGGCGCGGGTCGGGCGCGGCCTTGTCGCCGCCAAACGGGATCAGCGCAGAGAGCGAGAATCCGGGCCGAGGATCGTAGAACTCCGCGTCCGTAACGAGATCGAGTTCATCGACAACGCGCAGCAGCACATTGCCCGAGGTCAACACGCGCAGCTTGCTCGCGGCGGTCAGCAGCGCCGCATCGCCTTGGCCGGGCTGCTGGAACAAGTCGTCCGATACCACCTGCAGACTGGCCGGGTCGATCATGATGTCGGTGGCGACGGTGAACTTGGGCGTGCCGAACACGCCATAGAGGCCGCCCGCAACGGCGCCGACCAGCGCCAATCCGAATGCCAGCATTCGGCCGCGTCCCATCCAGGCGAACAGCCGGCCGAAATCGAGTTCCAGGAAGTCGCCGATCTTGTTGAGGGTCACCGTCTCCACCGGCACCGCATCGGTGACCGCGGCAGCCGGGGAGGTGGTGCGACCTGCGGTGCATCGAGCCTTGCCGCAGCGTGTCGCGCGACATGCAGCCTCGCCGTCACCGGATCGCGCCGAGACCCTGTGTCATCGCTGCCCAGCCGCGCGAAGGCGCGCGCGCCGGAATGGGAGGTGTCTGAGACTGGCCTGTCGGTGACATCGGACATGGCGTGAGCATCTCGCTAGCTGGGGTGGCCTGTGTGATGCCGTCCTTATACCCCACGGCAGGCCTGCGGACCGCGGAATGCACATTGTTGGTTAAGCCGGAGACGAAATAGACTCAAGTTTACGTATTAGGATTAACGCTTGGTTCAGGGTGTGAACCACGGCGGCGTCCGGTAAACCCATGATCCACAGGTCAAAGTGAGCTGCCAGCGGCTGAACTACTCTGCTGCATCGGGGCTCAGCTACCTAACTCGTCTGCGGTGCGTTCCATGAAGATTGCGGTTTTTGGGCTTGGCTATGTCGGTAGTACTACTGCCGGGTGCCTGGCCAGTCGAGGTCACGAGATCATCGGTATCGATATCAGCGAGAGCAAGGTCCGCGATTTCGAGGCCGGCATTCCGCCGGTTCTCGAGCCTGGTCTGGACGAGTTTCTCGCCGCGGCCCGCGATCGAGGATTGCTGCGGGGCTCGACCGTGGTCGACGGCCTGCTGGACGATGCCGATCTGGCCCTCGTCTGTGTCGGTACGCCCAGTGCTCTCGATGGCTCGCACAACCTCAGCCACATCGCCGAGCTCTCCCGCCAGATCGCGACGGGCGTCCGTCGTGATCGCAAGCGCCGGCTCACCGTGGCGTTTCGCTCGACCATCCGGCCGGGCACCATCGACGGGCTGATCGCGCCGATCTTCCGGGCGGTGCTGGGCGAGAACTTCGGCGATCTGATCGAACTGGTCTACAATCCCGAATTCTTGCGCGAATCCTCGGCGATCTCTGACTTCTTCAACCCTCCCAAGATCGTCGTCGGCACCGTCGACGGGCTGCCCTCCCCAACCATGGACCGCATGCACGAGGGCTTGCAGGCCCAGACTTTCCATGTCGGCTACCGCGAGGCCGAGCTGACCAAGTTCGTCGACAACTCCTGGCACGCGGTCAAGATCGCATTCGCCAACGAGATCGGCCGCATCTGCCAGCAGCTCGATATCAGTGCCACCAAGGTGCACGAGATCTTCGTGTCCGACACCAAGCTCAACATCTCCCCATACTACACGCGGCCAGGGGGAGCCTTCGGCGGCTCGTGCCTGCCCAAGGATGTGCGGGCGCTGCAGCATATTTCCAACGATGTCGGCGCCAACACGCACCTGCTGGATGCGGTGCTGCGCACCAACGAGGCGCACAAGCACTATCAGTTCGACTCGATCGTCCGTCAGCTTCCCAAGGGTGCGAAGGTTCTGATGCTCGGCCTCGCCTTCAAGGCCAATACCGACGACCTGCGCGAAAGCCCGAATGTCGATCTGGCCCGGCGCCTGATCACCGCGGGCTACGCCGTCTCGATCTACGATTCGGGGCTCGATGCACGCAAGCTGGTCGGCCAGAATCTCGGCTATGCCTACTCGCAACTACCCAAGATCGGCGAGTTGCTGATCGATCGCGAAGAGGCGGAAAGCGGCGATTTCGACCTGGTGGTCGCCGCCAACGGCCTGCAGCGCGGGCTCTCGTTGCGCTCGAGCAATGTCATCGACGTGAGCACTATCCCATGAACGCGATCGCTGCTCTCTCGCCGGCAGCGATCGTCGCCAGAAGTGACAGCGACATCCTCGCCGAAGCCCCACTGGCCGGCAGGAAGGTTCTCATCATCGTCGAGAACCTGCCGGTGCCATTCGATCGCCGCGTCTGGCTCGAGGCAACCACCCTGAGCAGGGCCGGGGCCCTGGTCAGCGTGATCTGCCCCATCGCGAAGGGCTACTCCAAGCGCTATGAACTGATCGATGGCATCCACGTCTATCGCCACCCGCTGCCCGCCGAGGGCAGGGGCCCAATCGGTTATCTGAGGGAGTATGGTGCCGCCCTGTTCTGGGAGTCGGTGCTGGCCTTCAGGGTCCTGCGCGAGCGCGGATTCGATGTCATCCATGCCTGCAACCCGCCCGACCTGATCTTCCTCGTCGCGCTGCTGTTCAAGCCGTTCGGCAAGCGGTTCGTTTTCGACCACCACGACATCAACCCCGAGCTCTACGAAGCCAAGTTCGGCCGGCGCGACCTGTTCTGGCGACTGATGGTGCTGCTCGAGCGGCTGACCTTCGCGGTCGCCGACGTCTCGATCGCCACCAACCACAGCTATCGCGATATCGCGCTCGAGCGTGGCGGCATGCGGCCCGACAACGTCTTCGTGGTGCGCAGCGGGCCAGATCTGGGCAAGATCAAGCCGGTCGCCCCCAATCCACGCTGGAAGCGGGAGCGGAAGCACCTCGTTGGCTATGTCGGAGTCATGGGCGCGCAGGAGGGGATCGACCTGCTGCTCGAAGCAGTGCACGACATCGTCGTCGGGCAGGGGCGCAGCGACATCCAGTTCTGCATTGCCGGCAGCGGGCCGGAACTCGACCAACTGCGGGCCCGGGTTGTGGCGCTCGGCCTGTCGGACTTCGTCACCATGCCCGGCCGCATCAGCGACGCCGAGCTTTTCGAGATGCTCTCCACGGCCGACGTCTGCGTCAATCCGGACCGCGTCAACCCGATGAACGACAAGTCCACGATGAACAAGATCCTCGAGTACATGGCGTTCGGCAAACCCATCGTGCAGTTCGAGGTTACCGAGGGGCGCTATTCGGCCGGCGAGGCGTCGCTCTACGCGAAGCCGAACGATCCGGTCGACATGGCCGCCAGGATCGTCGAACTGCTGGCGGACCCGGCCCGCTGCGCCCGGATGGGCCGGCTCGGTCGTGACCGGGTGCAGGATCGCTTCAGCTGGAACCACCAGCTGCGTCCGCTGATCGCCGCTTACCAGCGGGCTCTATCGGGGAAGTGAGCCATGTCTCTGGCCTGGCATATCCATCGGCTGCGCGCCATGAGCATGGGCGAACTTGTCCATCGGCTCGGTGAAAAACTCAAGAAGGAGCGGGCGCGCGTCCGGCTCGAAGGCTGGGCGCGCTATCCGGGGGCGGATGTTCTGCCGTTGCCCGGCCTGCGGGAGCGTCTCCTCGCCGCTCCCGCCGAGCTGCGGCAGGGGATCCGGCGAGCCGCCGAGGCTCTGCTTGCCGGCCGCTACTCCGCCCTCGGCGTCGACTGGCCGCAGCGTCGGCCCGACGACCTGTTTCCTGGTGATGTCTGGCGGCTCGATCCGGTGACCGGCGGCCTGTGGCCGGGCTCCGAGGCCTATTGCTTCGATATTGCCTATCGGCACGAACGACAGCTCGGCGACGTCAAGTATGTCTGGGAGTTCAACCGCCTGCAGTTCCTGCAGCCGCTCGCGGCACACGCTTTGCTCGAGTCCGATGCAGGAAGCTTGGTTGCCATCGAGGCGGCCATCGGCAGTTGGCACGCGGCCAATCCGCCGTTCCGCGGCCTCGGCTGGAACTCCGGGATCGAAGTGGCGCTTCGGGCGATCTCCCTGCTGGTGGCCATCTCGCTGGTGGGCGAGCAACTGTCCACCCGCTGTCGCCTCCAGATTGGCTCGATCCTGCACGCCAGCGCAGCCTGGCTGCAGCGCTACCCGTCGCGGTTCTCTTCTGCCAACAACCATCTGGTCGCAGAGCTGGCCGGGGAATACCTCATCGGGCTCGCCGTGCCCCGGTTGCCCATGGCAGCCGAAGTCGCGGCTGCTGCGCGCCTCCGTTTGGCGGACGAGGCGACCTGCCAGATTCTTCCCGACGGCGTGCCTGCCGAGCAGTCACCCACTTACGGCGCCTTCACTGCCGAGTTCCTCTTGCTCTGTGCGGCGGTTGCCCGCGATGTCGGCCAGCCGCTGCCGGAAGCCGTTGCAGAGCGCCTGGGCGCGTTTGCCGGGTTCGTCGGCTGGCTCGCTCTTGCGGATGGAACCGTCCCCGCCATCGGCGACGATGACGAAGGACGCGTGCTGACGCTGGGCACTGCAGATCCCGTCTATCCTGGTTCGGTCGCCAATGCCGTTGCCGGCTTCCTGGGGCAGGGAGCGCCCACGGCGGCTCCGTCTGACCTTCGTGGCATCCTGCTGGGCCGCGGGGCCCGGCTGCTCGCGCAACCGCAGGGTCAGCGGGTGTTCTCGACCGGTGGCTACTCGGTCGTCAACGAGAAGATCGGCGGTCGCCAGATTGGCCTGGTGTTCGATCACGGGCCACTTGGCTACCTCTCCATTGCCGCCCACGGGCATGCCGACGCGCTGGCGATCACGCTGGCGGTAGACGGCCGGCCGGTGCTGGTCGACCCGGGCACCTACCTCTATCACTCGGGTGGGGCCTGGCGGGACTGGTTCCGCGGCACTGCAGCGCACAACACGCTGTGTGTGTCCGGTGCTGACCAGAGCACGATATCCGGCGCGTTCAACTGGTCGCACAAGGCGCGGGCGCGGCTCGAGCGCTACGAGACCGGCGCGCGCTGGAGCCTCACCGGCAGTCACGACGGCTATCGCAGGCGTTTCGGTCTGCTGCACCGGCGCACCCTGGAGCGCACCGAGGACGGCTTTTCCATCAAGGACCAGTTGCTCGGTGGGCCGGGTCGAACCGCGCAACTGAGCCTTCAGCTTGCCCCCGATCTTTCGGCGGAGGTTGAGGGACTGACGGTTGCGGTCCGGCGCGGTGACGCCATCGTCCTTGCCCTCGCCTTTGAGACAGGTGAGATCAGCGTCGAGCATGGTGGCGAGGCGGTGGGCGGCGGCTGGGTCTCTCCCGCTTTCGGCACGAAACAGCTGGCCACTCGCATCGTCTGGAGCGGTGTGGTCGGCAAGTCCGGGCGCAGTGTCGCCGTAAGGCTGGCGCCCGTTGCTGAGCAGGGCATGCTCGTTCGCCGGCTCGAAGCGGTTTAGGTCGGTATCAGCTGCGGCCGGCGACTGTGGCTTCTCGCTGCAGCGGGGTCCTTGCGGGGGCGGGACCCGATGGCCGTCGGGCGTCGGCGCCGGCCAGATCGCGGTAGCGCTCCACCAGGGCCGGCAACAGGCGCTCTCCGGTGAACTGGTCGAGAACGCGCTGGCGGGCCGCCGTGGACAGCCGGTTCCAGTCGCCCCGGGCGAGGATCATCTCGATGGCGGTCGCATAGTCCTCCCCCGAGGCCGCCATGTCGAGGACGACACCTGAGTCCGCGATCACCTGCCGGTTGAAGCCGTTGTCCGCGACGATCGGTACCAGCCCCTGGCTCATTGCCTCGGTCAGCGCATTGGAGTGGCCTTCGCCGCGATGACGGGTGGGAAAGACAAAGAAGTGCCCGTCCCTGAGCTGGGCGGGAACCTCGGGATGAGGCACCGCTCCAAGCCACAGCACGGGCAGTCCCACCGATTCTGATTTCAGTCGCGCGATGTAGCCTTCATCGCCGCGCCCAATCACCTTGAGTTGCACCTGCCGCCCCTTCGCGTGCAGCACGCGCACGCAGTCGATTGCGACCTCGATGCCCTTCTCCGGCACGATGCGACCGAGGAACGCCAGGTTGATACGTTCGGTCGGTGCGGCGGGGCATTCTCCTACCGTGCCTGCATCGACGTAGTTGGGGAGATACAGCGCGTTCTTGCCACGGACCTCGGCCAGTTCGAGATAGGTCTCGCCCTCGACGCAGATGAGTTCGGCAGCGTTGAGGATGCTCTTCAGCGCCGCCCGGCGGAGGCGGCTCGGGCTCGCCACATCCTCGGCAATCGCACCGGCGCGCAAGTCAACGACCAGTCTCGCGCCGCGGCGCCGGGCCAGATGGCAGAGCACGAACTCGGCGAGCATGAACTGCCTTCGGAGCGGGGTGATGTGGAATACGTCCCAACGCTCCGAAACCGTCGCAATGCGCCAGGCGAGGCCGGCAAAGCCGAGGCCGTAGGCGAGCAGCTTCCGCCAGGCCGGCTTGCGTTCGGGCGCGTAGGCCAGTTCGACGACGTCGAGCCCGGCGCGGGCAAGGTCATCGATCAGCCGGCGATTGGCGGCCTCGAAGCCACCGCGCGCCGGTTCGCCCGAAGCTGCAATCGGGCCGCAATAGGCGATGGTGAGCGCAGTGGGTGTCATTCTGCCTGACCTCTACAAACCGATATACTCACCGAGCAGGAAGTACTCTGTTCCGTTCATCCCGCTCTTGAAGCTGGAGAAACCCTTGTCACTGTTGATGCCTCCGACATCGTAGGAGCGGCACCCCCGTCGCTGCATTTCCTGAATTGCGGCCCAGGTGATGGCATTGCCGGCCTTCACCTTGCGGCCGGCGTCACCGAACCAGGCGACAATCGAGTCGGCGACGCCGCCGAACTTCAGCATGACAAGGCCTGCCACCGGCGCACCTTCGTGCATCGCCTGCAGCAGAACGTAGCTGGCCCCGGAACTCGCCCGCAACCCGCGGAGAAACTCGGCGTCGTGGCCGGTGAAGCCCTTCTCGGCCATGTTCTGGAGGTGGCGATCGATCATCCATTGGTGGTCGGCTTCGCTGTCGACGACGCGGACCGTCACCCCGGCCTTGTCGGCGGCGCGGATGGCCTTGCGCCAACTGTGCTCGAAACCCTGGAAGACCGCGTCCACGGGCTGGGTGAGATCGAGCCGGGCCGAGCCCCAGCCATTGCTCTGGCGTGGCCGAAAGCCTGCCCGCGTCATGATCTCGCGATTCTCGGGTGTCTCCAGCAGGGCGGGCGCCAGCAGCAGGATGCCGAAGGGAAGGCGGCCCCAGCGGTTGCGCACGGCGCGATACACGGCGGTGACAAGGCCTGCGGACGCGTCGGGTGCCAGCAGCATCGGACCGCGGTTGATCCGCGTCACCACCCGCAGTCCCAGGATGCGCTTTTCGAGTGCCTGCACCATGGCCACGGGACGGCCGCCGTGCGTGATCAGCTGTCTGCTGACATGCCAGCCAGTGGCCGCCTTCGCCTCACCATACCCGAATGCCTGCACGCTGTGCGGGCGGTCGGCCCGCTCGAGCAGATGCTCCCATTGCGATGGGTCGGTGACGGCCTGGAAGGACAGTGCGTCGGCGGGGTTGGATCTCGTGCCGGTCAGTTGGTCCGGGACGATGGTTGACAGGTGACTATGGATGGACTGGGACATGGTCGGTCGAGTACTGGAAGTCGCCCCAACCTATTCGGGCCCGGTCCATTCAACCAACGCCAACTGCCCGGATGCTTAATGCGGGGCGGTCGCGGCGGATCGCTGCGCCCTCGGCGGCGACGGTTAAGGATAAGGCCAGGTCCAGCGCGCCGTGCAGGGGCAGGCATGCTATGGCGAGCGGCTAGGGTTGCCGTCCGGCTGCGGCCGCCCGCCGCGCCGCGATCGCGGCACCGTGCTCAGTGAGAGGGCGAGGCTTGAGCCATTCGGCCGTCGGATCCGGTACCACCGCAGATAGTGCGCGACAGGCCAATGCCGTCTCGCTCGCGCTGTTCCTCGCGATCCTGGTTGCACTCGCGATCCGCATCTGCGTGCCGCCGGCCACCCTCGACACCCTCTACAACTACGTCAGCGAAGGCGGCGCCTTCTACGAGAAGATTCACCTCGGCACCTACCTGCTGGTGCTGTTGCTGCCGATTGCGCTGTTCACCCGCCCGGTGTTCCTCAGCGGCCGGGAGATCGGCGCTTTTCGCGATCTGGTGCGTTTCGTTGGTCTGCTGGCGCTGCTGGTCGCCTTTCTGGTCGGGACCGGCAGGGCCGGCTCGATAGGTAATCTCGTCGACACCTACCTCGCCGCAGGAACTGCGGGCCTGGTCCTGCTGGCGCAGAACCCGTCCTATCGACGCCTGCTGGGCGACGCGGTGCTGCTGGTCTGCCTGCTCAGCGCGGCGATGGGGATGTTCGAGGCGGTGACCCACATCCGCTTCTTCCCCTTTGTGGAGGGAGAAGCCGCGTTCCGGCCTACCGGCCTTGCCGGTCACCCGCTGATGCTCGGCCTCATCTGCGCCTCCACCATGGCCTTCGTGCCCCTCACCGCCTGGCGCCTCTGGATCAAGATCGCCGCCATGCTGCTGCTCTTCGTCGGCACTGCCGCGGCAGGTGCGCGCTTCGCGCTGATCGTGGCTTCCGTGGAAGTTCTGGCGCTGGTGCTTTTCGTCCCTTGGACTTCGCTGACCCGCGCCACCGAGAGGAAGGCCAAGCTGGCGGTGCTGGTCATGGTTCTGGCGGGCGGCGCCGTCCTGATCGGCGCGCTCGCTTCCGGCGGCCTGCTGTCCCGCTTCGCGGAGGGCGTGGTCGACCAGAACTTCTTTGCACGCACCGATATCTACCAGATCTTCGATCACGTCACCTGGCAGGAGGTGATGTTCGGCAAGGATGCCGTCGAGCTCATCAAGATTGCCAATGACAAGCTGCACCTGCCGTTCATCGAGTCGACACCGGTCGATCTCACTTTTCAGCTCGGCCTGACTCTGGCCGTACCGTTTGCGCTGCTGGTCATCTGGCTGGTGCTGCGTCTGCTGCGCCACCAGCCGCGCACCGCCTGGATCGGTACCGGGGTCTTCTTCACGGTTGCGCTCTCCAACAACACCCTGAGCCAGAAGACGGCGGCCGTGACCGTGATCCTGGTGCTGATCGTCGCCTACCTTCAGGCGGTGCCGCCAGTCAGGCGCTTGAGCAGGTCGCAGGACGCAGCAGGTTAGGTTGCGCCCCGGCTCAGGCCTGCAGCCAACCAGACAGGTCGGCGCCGAGGTAGTCGCTCAGGCGGCTGATCTTTTCGCAGTAGAGTGCGTGCAGAACCGGATACAGGCTCGGACGCAGCGGCACGTCATCGCCACGGAAGATGGGGGCGGCGAGCTCATCGTCGGAGATGGCAGCGTAGGCCTCGGCGCTGATGCCGATGTGGTTGCAGCACCGGGTCAGGGCGGTTCGTGCATCCCGGCTCAGATCTTCCGTCGGCAACACCAACAATTGTCCGTCATAGGCGTCGCGCCAGTTCCGTATACAGGTGAGGTAATCGCCGCGCAGCAGGGAATCCGTACCGTTGAAGTGTCCGATGAACCAGGAATCGGGTGTCGAGCCGACGGTTCCGCCTGCGACGCGAAGATCCATGCGGGCGTGTGACCATGCCCGCTCGATCGGATTGCGATAGAGGTACACCAATCGGAGCGCTGGCAGTAAGGCACGGACTTCCGCGATGGTCTCCGGCGGCTGGAATCCATAGGCGGGCGTGATATCGCCTTCCACTCGATCGCCGCTGAAGGCACCCAGATAGGACTCGATCGACCGAGTGTCGCGTCTATCCCAGAAATGCACTTCCTTGCCGAGCGGGAAGGCCACCAGCGGATGTCGGGACAGCCAGTGATACAGCCATGTTGTCCCGCATTTCTGGGCGCCAATACCCATGAAGCTCAGCAAGCAGCGTTCTCCGGTTCGGCGACAAAGACTGGTAGTCCTATCGGGAACTTGTCCCAGCGGGTCAACGGTTCAGATCCCGCAGTTAACCCTGCCTTAACCCTGCGATTGGGGAGTGGACGCAGTCCGTGCTAAGGCCACCGTGAACGGCAGGGGCGAAAATGCCTGCAATGCCAGCAATTTGAGGCAAATCGTCGTGGCGCAGGAAGAGTTCGGACTGGGGCATCGGATCGAGCGGCGGAGCGTTCCGCGCCACACGTCCAGCCATCAGATCCTGTGCTGGGCGCTTGGGCTGCTGGAGGGTGCGCTGGCCAGCCTCACCATGCTCGTCCCGGCGCTGCTCTATCACGCCGTGCTGCTGCGCGTGCCGCCGCACGAGGTACCGTTCGAGCTCTACGGAGCCTACTCCACCCTCGTCGGCGTCCTCTACGGTACTTTTTCGGCCGCCTCTGCCTCACGGTTCCTCACTCGCGCCGAGCGCCGGCATAGTATCGTCGCCGATGCCGCTCTGGGCTGGACTGCTGCCTTTGCCATCGCGCTGTTCGGTGCCTTCCTCGCCGGGCTCGCCGGCGACCTGTCGCGCGTTTCGCTGAGCTCGGCCTACCTCGTCGGCGTTCCGGTGCTGCTGTTTGCGCGCAACACGGCCTATGCCCGGCTCGGTGCCCGCATCAGCGCAGGCCGGCTGCAGTACCAGAAGGTCTCGGTGATCGGGGCGCGCGGCGATGTGGTGCGCTTCCTGCTCAATGGCAACCTCTGGAAGTCGGGCTACCAGCTGGCGGGTACGCTCTATGTCGACGATCTGCGCGGACCCGAGGGCCGCATCCCGAGCGGTGCCATCGTCGAGTTCGCCCAGCACTGGCTGGCGCGCGGTTCGGAGAACATCGTGTTCGTCGGTGAACTGGGTGATATTGACGGGCTCGAGCGCATCGTCGGCGAACTCAAGCGCTTCGCCATCAACGTCGTCTGCGCGCCGGCCACCAGCAATACCAGTTTCAAGTTCCTCGACGTGGTGCCGATCGGGCCCAACAACGCGCTGCGTTTCCTGAAGAAACCGATGAGCGACGGCGCGGTGCTGCTGAAGCGGGCCTTCGACCTTCTCGGGGCGAGCTTCGGGCTGGCGCTGCTGGCGCCGGTGCTGCTGGTTGTCGCCATCCTCATCACGCTCGACAGCCGCGGCCCGGTTTTCTACCGGCAGGAGCGGCGCGGCTTCAACGGCGAGATCTTCTTCATCTGGAAGTTCCGTTCGATGACGGTCACCGAGTCCGGCCGCAAGATGACGCAGGTGCGCGTCGGCGATCGGCGTATCACCCGGGTCGGCGCCGTTATCCGCAAGACTTCGATCGACGAGTTGCCGCAGCTTTTCAACGTCCTGCGCGGCGAGATGAGTCTGGTCGGACCGCGTCCGCATGCACTCGTGCACGACGACGAACTGGGCGAACAACTGGCCAGCTATGCGCATCGCCAGCGCATTAAGCCGGGCATTACCGGCTGGGCCCAGGTCAACGGCTATCGCGGCGAGACGACCACCTTCGAGCAGATCGAGGGCCGAACGGTGCACGACCTCTACTACATCGACAACTGGTCGATCTTCTTCGACTGCTGGATCGTGATCCTCACCGTCTTCTCGCCGAAAACCCGTCGCAACGCCGTCTGAAACCGGCTATGCGTTGACGATGACCTCGCGGTTCCTCCCGATCTTCGCCTGGCTGCTCCTCGCCGCTGTGGCCGTTGTCACCATCGCGCCGATCGGGCTGAGGCCGGTGACGACGCTGTCGGCCAATGCCGAGCGCTTTCTGACCTTCGGTCTTGTCGGGTTCGCCTTCGCTCTCGCCTATCCGAGGCACCTGGTACTGATCATCGCGGTGGTGCTGGCGGCCGCGGTCGGCTTCGAACTCCTGCAGGCACTGCAATCCACCCGCCACGCCCGCCTTCCGGACATGGGCATCAAGCTCATCGGCGGGGGTGTCGGCACTGCGAGCGGGCTGGTGGCGAACCGGCTGTGGTACCGGATCGTAGCGCGACGAGCGGGGTAGGACGGGCAGGGCCCCGGTCCCGAGGCGCTCGCAGCAGCGCGGAGGCTAGGGCAAGCGTTCGGCCTCCCCCATCGGCACCAGTCGCCAGATCAGGAGTGAGAGCGCCACCAGCGGCGCGCCGATCAGCGGCAGTGTCATCGCGCCGAGACTGTCCAGGACGACGCCGCCCACCGCCGCGGCGATGGCCATGCCGATCTGGAACGCCGACATGTTGAGTGAAATCGCAACGGGCACCGCGCTGGGCGCGATCTGCGCCATGTGGCTCGCCACCGCGATCGAATAGGTCCGCACCACGAAGCCCTGCGCCCCGACCGTCAGCATCAGCGCCGGGAGTGCCAGCTCGGTCGGCACCTGTGGCAGCACGACAAAGACCGCCATCACGGCGATCACCGCCAGTCCGGCGATCGTTGCCGTTCGCTTGCTGCCGAACCGGTCGGACATCAGCCCGGCGGTTGCACTGCAGGCAATCGCCCCGATGCCGCCCGCCAGAAGCACCAGCGGCAGCGCCTCGTAGCCGACATGGGCCGCCGTCAGCAGCGCGCTGATGTAGACCATCAGCGGCGCAGAGCCGATCATGAAGATCAGCGTCGACAGCAGCGCCGTGCCAACCCCCGGGTTGCGCAGTACCCGCAGCCGTTCGCCAATGGTCATCGTGTCGCCCGGCATGCCGCGCGGCAGCCTGACATAGAGCGCCAGCGCCGCCAGCGACGCCATGATTGCCAGCGCGATATACTCGAAGCGCCAGCCCAGATGGGCCGCCAGCAAGGCACCGAGCGGCACGCCGGCCAGCGAGGCGATGGCCTGGCCCATGCTGATCACCTGCATGTAGCGGCCGCGCTGCCCCGCAGGCGCGATCATCGCCGCCGTCGCCATCGCCGTCCCGGTATAGGTTCCCGCCGCGACCGCCAGCAGCGTGCGCACCAGCACCAGCCCCTCGAAGAACGGCATCAGGACGATCACCAGCGCGCAGACGGCCAGCGCAAACTCCGACCAGGCCAGGATCCGCCGCCGCCCCACCCCGCCCAGCAACAGTGCCAGCGTGGGCGGCCCGAACGCATAGGCGAGCGAGTAGAACAGCACCAGTTGCCCGGCCTGTCCCAGGCTCACCCCCAGGTCTGCACTGATCAGCGGCAGAATTCCGGCAATCAGCCCGCCTTCGATGGCGCCGACAAAGGCCGCCACCGCCAGCCAGAACACCCGAGAATCCATGATTTCTCCCCACTGGTACACATAGCGGGCAATTCCGCACATTGGGAGAGGGCGGAACTCAGTTTGCCGTTATCGGCGTGGCCTTGAACCCCGAGGCAGGCCGAGGGTGGGTCAGGGGCTCCATTCCGGGCGCCAGACGACGCTCAGGAGCACTTGATCTTCGGGTGGAGCGCCTCACAATGCACGCCATGACAGATCTGGATGATCACGCAACCGAAACGCCTCTGGTTGGGGGGCGGTCCATCGTGGCCAGGCGCGGCGAAGCTGTGTTCCGACAGTCCGCGCCGTGGTCCGCAACCACGCTGGCCTTGTTGCGCCATCTGGAACTGGAAGGCTTCGAGTATTCTCCACGTGTTGTCGGCAGCGGCTTCGACGAGGGAGGACGAGAAGTCCTCACCTACATTGCGGGCGAGAGCGTCCATCCGTTTCCGTGGAACGAGGATGCACTTCGTCTACTGGGCGAAATGCTCGGCAAGCTGCACCTTGCCTCCGCTTCCTTCGTACCTCCGATCGATGCCGTGTGGCGACCGTGGTTCGGGCGCACGCTTGGCCAGCCAGGGGTGATCGGTCATTGCGACACGGGCGCCTGGAACATCATCGCGCGGGACGGGCTGCCGGTTGCCCTCATCGACTGGGAGCAGGCCGGACCGGTCGATCCCATGACCGAGCTGGCCCAGGCCTGCTGGCTGAATGCACTGCTGTTCGACGACGACCTGGGGGAGGCTCTCGGACTGGGTTCGGTGGAGGCCAGGGGCCGGCAGGTGAGGCTGCTGCTCGACGGCTACCGCCTGCCACGTTCGCAGAGGGCTGGTCTCGTTGATCTCATCAGGGACTTCGCCATCCTCAGCGCCGCAAACGAAGCAATCGAGGCCAGGGTCACCGCCCAGACCACGGATGCGGCCGCGCTGTGGGGTGTGACCTGGCGGGCCCGCAGCGCAGGCTGGATCGTCAGGCACCGCGACACACTCGATCGGCTTGTCACCGCGCGTTTCTAGCCACGAGACCGGCGGAATGGCCCGTGGCCGACCCTCGGCGTGCCCCCCGCACGACACCCTTCAGTCTCCCGCGGGCCTGTCTTCCAGCCAGCCGTCATAGGTGCGGGCGCGCCGGTGCATGTCGAGGGCCCTGAGATAGAGCGCCTCCTGCCGACCTTGCGGGCGGCCGTCCTGCTCCCAGAGGAAGTATGCCGTTCGCCGTACGGCGGCGCGGAAGGCTTCATCTTCCTCGTCGGCTTTCATCCTGTCACGCCCATCCCTGCTCCAGTCGGCCGTTGCGGCCGCTGAAACGCCCGACTGCGAACCGGGGTTGCACTGCACAGTCTGCTCCCGCGATCCGACGATGTTGAGATCGGACCCTGGTTTTTCTGCATATCTGCCTTGAACCAGTCGCAAATCGGCGTAACAGATAGCGCCTTCCTATGGTTCTTGCGGGCCGAGTCTGCCGCCTCCGGCGAGGGCAGGCCCTACTCACATGTCTGGATCGGAAAATTGAGCTCTCGTGCTCCGCGAAGCGCCCGTCTGGCCGGCGAGGCGATGTCACATGTGGCGGCAGTGCATTCGGGAAGGGGGCTGGGGGCCCTGTGGCGCATCCTGGTGCTGACACAGCGCCATCCGGTCCAGATGTGGGTTACGGTCGGCGCCACGGTGGTCGCCTGCGCGCTGCAGCTCATGGTGCCGAGGCTGCTCGGCCAAGCCGTCGATCAGGCGGAGGGCGTTCTCGACGGTGGCGCGGGGACGACCGAGGCGCTGTGGGGGACGGCGCTCCTGCTGCTCGTGGTATCGATCGGGCGTGGCATCTTCACCATGCTGCACAACTACTGGGGCGAGGCTGTCGGTCACCACACGGCCTACGAACTGCGCATGGCGGTCTACGAGAAGATCCAGCGGCTGAGCTTTTCCTACCACGACAGGGTCCATACCGGTGACCTGATCACCGTGGGCATGATCGATCTCGAAGGCGTCCGGATGTTCTTTGCCACCGGCGTGCTGCGCGTGGTGCTGCTCGGTATCCTGATCGGCGTCGGCGCCTACATGCTGATCACCACCGATTGGCTGCTCGGGCTGCTGGCGCTCAGCTTCGTGCCGTTCGTCGCCTGGAGTTCCTCGGTGGCGCAACTCAGGCTGCGCGCCACCTGGCTCAGGCTGCAGGAATTGCTGCAGAACGTCTCGCGCGTGCTCGAGGAGAACCTGGGCGGCATTCGCGTGGTCCGCGCCTTCGCTGGCCAGAACCACGAGATGGCCAAGTTCGACGCCGCCTCCGACGCGGCGCTGAAGCTCGCGCATCGGCGTGTCGATATCCGCGTCAACTCGACTTCGGCAATGAACTTCTCGTTCCTCGCCGCCATGTGCCTCGTGCTCTGGGTGGGCGGTGAAAAGGTGATCGCGGGGGAGATGACGGTCGGCACGCTGGCCTCGTTCCTTACCTTCATGACCATTCTGCAGATGCCGGTGCGCCAGCTCGGACTGCTGGTCAATTCCTTCGCCCGCGCCTCCACCTGCGGCAATCGCCTGTTCGCCTTCCTCGACCTCGAGATCGAGATCAAGGACGAGCCGGGGGCGCAGGACCTGAAGCTCGCCGAAGGCACGCTGCGCTTCGAGAATGTCGATTTCGCCTATCCCAGCGCGCCCTTCCGCCCGGTGCTGACCGGGGTCAGCTTCGAGGCAAGGAAGGGCCAGACGATCGGCATCGTCGGTCCGCCCGGCTCGGGCAAGTCGACCATCGCGCATCTCATCCCGCGCTTCTACGACGTGACCGGCGGACGCGTGACCATCGATGGGCAGGATGTGCGGGCCCTGACGCTCGCCAGCCTGCGGCAGGCCGTTGCCGTGGTGCAGCAGGACAGCTTCCTGTTCACCACCAATATCGAGAACAACATCGCCTATGGCGACCCCTGGGCCAAGGAGACGCGGATCGCGCGCTCGGCTCAGTTCGCGCAGCTGCACAACTGCATCATCGGGCTTCCTACCGGCTACGATACCATCGTGGGCGAGCGGGGCGTGTCGCTCTCGGGCGGTCAGCGGCAGCGGCTCAACATTGCCCGCTCGCTGATGCTGCGCCCCACCATCATGGTGTTCGACGACTCCACCGCTGCGGTCGATGCCGGCACCGAGCAGCGCATCCGCACCGCCATGAAGCGGTTCGCCAAGGATCGCGTCACCCTTGTCATCTCGCACAGACTGAGTTCGCTGATGCATGCCGACCAGATCCTGTTCGTCGACGAGGGGCGCATCGTCGAGCGCGGCACGCACGAGGAGTTGCTCGCGCTGGGAGGGCGCTACCGGGCGCTCTACGACCTGCAAGTCCGCCCCGGCGACGATCAGCAGGAGGCCGCCCAATGAGTGATGCCGTGATCCCCGAGGGCGACGAAAGCGAAGACCGCCGTCGCCGGCCGCCGCGCGCCGTGGTCGGCTCCAGCCTCGACAAGGAGGAGGAGATCTTCGGCAAGGCCTACGATCCGAAGATCGTCAGGCGTATCTGGGCGTTCGCGAAGCCCTACCGGCGCCAGATCTACATCTCGGTTGCGGCGGTGCTGGTGTTCACCCTGACCCAACTCGCGCTGCCGCTGATCATCCGCTTTGCCATCGACCACGGCATGGCGGCCGGGGGTGGTGGGCGCGTCGTGCTGCTCTGGACCATTGCCGGGTTCGCAGCGACCATCGTTCTCAATTTCGGCGCCAGCTGGGTGCAGGAGACGGTGGTCGGCAAGGCGGCCGAGAACGTCCTGTTCGACATGCGCCGGGCCATGATCGCGCACCTGCAGCGCGTATCGTTGAGCTGGATGGACAAGACCGAGGTCGGACGGCTGATGTCGCGCCTCATGGGCGACGTCAATTCCATGCAGGAGTTCCTTGAAACTTCTGTACTTTCCGTTGGTGACATCGTCCTCCTGTTCGGCATTGTCGGGGTGTTGCTCTGGCTCGATCCCATGCTCGGCCTGATCACCATGGCGACCATGCCGATCCTGTTCATCGTCCGCCTGTTCTGGCTGCCGCCGGCCAAGAAGAGCTTCATGGACGCCCACCACACCAACTCCGCCGCCAATGGCGCCCTGGCCGAGGGGATCAATGGCGTGCGCACCGTGCAGAGCCTCGACCGGCAGAAGGTCAATTTCGACCTCTACGAGGAGAAGGCCCGCGCCAACCTCGTCAGCCATCTGCGTGCCGCCAAGTTCGCGCAGGTGATGGTGCCGATCGTCGACACGCTGACCGGCATCTCGATGGCGACTGTCATCGTCGTCGGCGGTCAGATGGTCCTGGGCAAGACGCTCGATGTCGGCGTGATGGTGGCGTTCCTGTTCTACATCCAGCGCTTCTTCGATCCGATCCGCTCGCTCACCATGCAGTATTCGGTGTTCCAGCGCGCCATGAGCTCGGGTCAGCGCATCACCGAGGTGCTCGACGTTCCGGTCACCATCGCCGACAAGCCCGATGCCATCGCCATCACGGGGGACATGGATGGTTCGGTCGAGTTCAGGGATGTGACCTTCGGCTATCGCAAGAACCTGCCGGTCCTCAAGAAGGTCAGCTTCCGGGTCAATCCGGGCGAGACCGTCGCGCTGGTCGGCCCCACCGGCTCGGGCAAGTCGAGCTGCATGTCGCTGGTGCACCGCTTCTACGACGTGTGGGAGGGTTCGGTCACCGTCGGAGGTCACGACGTACGCGATCTCACCCAGGATTCGCTCGGCGCCGAGGTGGCGATGGTGCTGCAGGAGCCGTTCCTGTTCACCGGCACCGTGCTCGAGAACATCCGCTACCACAAGACCGAGGCCAGCCGGGAGCAGGTGATCGAGGCTGCCAGGGCGGTTGGCGCGCACGACTTCATCGTCTCTCTGGCCGAGGGCTACGACACCAAGATCGAGCAGCGCGGCGGCAATCTGTCGCTCGGCCAGCGCCAGTTGATCAGCTTTGCCCGCGCGCTCGTGGCGGATGCGAAGATCCTCGTCCTCGACGAGGCGACGGCCAATATCGACAGCTACACCGAGATGCTGATCCAGAAAGCACTGAAGCGCCTGCTCGAAGGCCGCACCGGGCTGGTGATCGCGCACCGCCTCGCCACCATCCGCGGCGCCGACCGCATCATCGTGCTGCAGAACGGCGAACTGCTCGAGCAGGGCAACCACGACCAGCTGATGGAGAAGCGCGGCCTCTACAGCCGGCTCTACACAATGAACTACTCGAGCTTCGACGACCTGCCCGAGAATGCCGAGGATGCTGCGGCGGCGGGGGTGGGGAAGGCGACCTGAGCGCTATCCGCCCGTGCCCCCGGTCGACCTCCGGTGCAGCCGGGCGATGTGCTCCTCGACATAGTCTTCGACGCTCGGAACGGCAAACTCGAAGGCGAGTCGAGCTGCGACGAGCACCACCAGGGCCCCCTGGGCTCCGGTGAAGACCAGCAGGAAGCCGCCGCCGATCACGGCAAGCTGCATGACGACGATCCGGAAGTAGAAGCCGATCAGGTAGCGGTCGATGCTCTCGCGCCGCTGCAGCGCCCGCATGGTGACCAGGGCGCGGATCATGCAGATACCGACAACCGGCAGCCACAGCCCCTTCTCGAACAGCAGGGCCGGCAGGCTCTCGAGGACCGACGGGGCGCTTCCGGGGGTCAGCTCGAAGGCCATGGTGAGCATGAACAGGTGTATTCCCATGAAGATGCCGGCATGCGCCAGCACGAACAGTGCCATGCCAATGCCGGTCCGGGCCGGATGCGCAGGGGACGACAGCAGGGCGATCGGCTGGTCGCGCGCCAGCGCCACCATGACGACCGTCCCGACGCCGATGACAAGGGTTTCCAGCCAGTACAGGATCAGCAGTGCCGGCGCGCTCCAGCCGACGAACCAGACGCCGAGCAGAGGCAGGGCGTGGACGCCGACCATCAGCAGGGTGTCGCGATCGAGATGATATTTCATTGCCGGACTATGGCATGCGGCCGGTCGGCTGAGTCGACAGGGTATCGGGGGACAGATCATCACATTTTCCCCACACAAATCAGCGACCCCGTGCCACATTATTGAGCACGGGGGCGATCATGGCTGAGCTCGACGACATCCGCGACCGCATGCGTTCGGCGATCCTCGCCGACGAGGCCGGGGTGGTGGCCCGCCTCGTGGCTGAGGCTGCGCTTGACGAGGCTGCCCGCGCCGAGATCGGCGGCCGCGCCGCGTCGCTCGTCGAAAAGGTCCGCGCCGGCCAGTCGGCCGGGATGCTCGAGTCCTTCCTCGCCGAATATTCGCTCTCCACCCAGGAGGGCGTGGCGCTGATGTGTCTTGCCGAGGCGCTGCTGCGCGTGCCGGACAATCGCACCATCGATGACCTGATCGAGGACAAGATCGCGCCGTCCCGCTGGGCCGAGCACCTCGATCGTGCCAACTCCCCGCTGGTCAACGTCTCCACCCTGGCGCTGACGCTCACCGGCGAGGTGCTGCGCGACAGCGGCGCCGGCATAGCCGGCATCATCAAGGGGTTCGTGCAGCGCATCGGCGAGCCGGTGATCCGTTCCGCCGTCATGCAGGCGATGAAGATCCTCGGGGGCCAGTTCGTGCTCGGCCGCGACATCGAGGAGGCGACGAAAGTCGCCCGCCGTGCCGAACGGGACGGCTTCACCTATTCGTACGACATGCTGGGCGAGGCGGCCCGCACCGAGGCCGACGCCAAGCGCTACCGCGCCGCCTATGCCGAGGCTATCGCCGTGCTCGCCACCCGCTCCACCGCCGGCTCGGTGCGCGACAATCCTGGCGTCTCGGTGAAGCTCTCGGCGCTGCATCCGCGCTATGAGTTCATGAAGCGCGAGCGGGTGATGGACGAACTGGTCGAGCGCACCCTCGCCCTCGCGCTGATGGCGCGCGGCGCCAACATGGGCTTCAACATCGATGCGGAGGAAGCCGACCGGCTCGACCTCAGCCTCGATGTCATCGCCGCCGTGCTCGCCGACGACCGGCTCAGCGGCTGGGACGGCTTCGGGGTGGTGGTGCAGGCCTATGGCCAGCGCGCCAGCCACGTCATCGACTGGCTCGAGGCGCTCGCCGACAAGCTCGACCGCCGCCTGATGGTGCGGCTGGTCAAGGGCGCCTACTGGGACGGCGAGATCAAGCGCGCCCAGGTGCTCGGCCTCGACGGCTTCCCGGTTTTTACCCGCAAGGCCGCCACCGATGTCAGCTACATCGCCAGTGCGCACCGGCTGCTGTCGAAGACGCATCGCCTCTACCCGCAATTCGCCACCCACAACGCGCACAGCGTCGCCGCCGTGCTGCATCTCGCCGAAACGCTGGGGGTGGACAAGGCCGCCTTCGAGTTCCAGCGCCTGCACGGCATGGGCGAGCGGCTGCACCAGATCCTTGCGACTGAGCACGGTACCCGCACCCGCATCTACGCGCCGGTGGGCCGGCACGCCGATCTGCTCGCCTATCTCGTCCGCCGCCTGCTCGAGAACGGCGCCAACGGCTCGTTCGTCAACATGATCGCCGACCGTGCCGTTCCGGCGACGGATGTGGTGGCGGATCCGTTCGCCGCGGTGGAAACGGCACCGCGCCGGGTGCGCGAGCCGTCCGCCCTGTTCGCGCCGCACCGCGGCAACTCGCGCGGTCGCGACCTCGCCGACCCGCTCGAGGTCGCATACATCCTGGCCGACCGCGGCCGTTTCCGTGAAGGCGAGAAGCGCTGGCATGCGGTGCCGGCGTCGCTCGTCAGCCACGGGCAGAACGAGACAGTCACCATCTTCAGTCCCGCGACCGGCGAAGTGGTGGGGGACGCCATTTGTGCCGGCCCCGAGACCATTGATCTTGCCGTCGCCACCGCGCGCGATGCGGCCGCGGACTGGGCCTCGCGCCCGGTCATGGAGCGGGCGCTGCTGCTCCGCCAGGTCGCCGACCTCTATGAGGAGAATGCCGCCGAGTTCTATGCGCTGTGTGCTCGGGAGGCCGGCAAGACCCTCAACGATGCTGTCGGCGAAGTCCGGGAATCCGTTGATTTCCTGCGCTATTATGCCGCCGAGGCGGAAGCGTCCGAGGAAAGGCAACCGCTCGGGGTGTTCACCTGCATCTCGCCGTGGAACTTTCCTCTCGCCATTTTCACCGGGCAGATCGCGGCGGCGCTGGTGACCGGTAATGCCGTGCTCGCCAAGCCCGCCGAGGCGACGCCGCTGATCGCAGCGCTTGCAGTTCGGCTGATGGTCCAGGCCGGCATTCCCGAGGAGGTGATCCAGTTGCTCCCCGGCACCGGCCCGGTGGTCGGCGCCGCGCTCGCCTCCGATCCGCGCGTCGACGGCGTCTGCTTCACCGGCTCGCTGAAGACCGCCAAGGCGATCGATGCCGCCATGGCCGATCACCTCGCCCCCGGCGCGCCGCTGATCGCCGAGACCGGCGGTCTCAATGCCATGATCGTCGATTCGACTGCGCTGCCCGAACAGGCGGTGCGCGACATCCTCTCGTCCGCCTTCCAGTCCGCCGGCCAGCGCTGTTCGGCACTGCGGCTGCTCTACGTCCAGGAGGAGGCCGCGGCGCGCACTCTCGAGATGCTCTTCGGCGCCATGGACGAACTCCAGCTCGGCGACCCCTGGGCGCTCGCCACCGACCTTGGCCCGGTGATCGACCGCAGGGCCAAGGGCCGCTTCGAGGCCTATGTCGAGGCCTTCGCCGCCCGCGATGCGGTGCTGCACCGCCTGCCGACTCCCGAGACCGGCAGCTTCGTCGCCCCGGCGGTGCTCAAGGTCTCCGGTATCGCCGAGATGCCCGAGGAGATCTTCGGACCGGTGCTGCACGTCGCGACGTTCAAAGCCGAGGACCTCGATGCGGTGATCGCCGCCATCAATGCCTCGGGCTACGGTCTCACCTTCGGCCTCCACACCCGCATCGACGGGCGGGTCGAGGACATCGCCTCGCGCGTCCGCGCCGGCAACATCTATGTCAACCGCAACCAGATCGGTGCCGTGGTCGGCTCGCAGCCTTTCGGCGGCGAGGGCCTTTCTGGCACCGGTCCGAAGGCGGGGGGGCCGAACTATCTCAAGCGTTTCTGGCGCCCGGCCGAGCGTCATGTGCCGTCCACCGGCGTCAATCCGCTGCAGGGCCTCTCCATCGGCTATGCCATCGCAGCGGTCGACCAGGTGCGGACTGCGGTGGAGCAGGTCGGCATCATTCCGGCCGAGCAGCACCTGCCGGGTCCGACGGGCGAATCCAACACGCTCTTCACCTGGCCGCGCGGCGTGGTGCTCTGCCTCGGGCCAGATACGGCGAGTGCCGCGCAGCAGGCGCGTCTGGCGCTCGAGCAGGGCAACGGCGTGCTGGTGGTGGCTCCGGGCGCGCAGAAGATCGCAGCTGAACTGGGCGCCGATGGCGAGCCGATCGGTGGTGTCGACAAGAAGCTGGCACCCGCCGCCATTGAGGCGGGCCTGCAGGTCGATGCGGTCATGCATTTCGGCACCGACGCGGAACTGAAGCCCTGGCGGCAGGCCCTTGCCCGTCGCGAGGGCGGTATCGTCCCGCTCATCACCCGGGCCTCCGATGCCGAGCGGCTGATCACCGAGCGGCACGTGTGCATCGACACCACGGCCTCGGGCGGCAATGCGGAGTTGCTGTCGGGGCAGGGGTAAGCCCGATCGGACATTCCCCCAGGTAGAAGCCCGTCCTGAGCGTAGTCCTCCCAACATGTCCTGCCGCGCCGGAGTGGTAACCATGGCGGGGTCGGCGTCGGCGAGTTCGTCGCGCCGGGTGGGGCTGAGGGGCCGATATCATGCTGTTGACCTTCGCGCGCCGGCGCCTGCCCGGCGTCCGCACCTCCATTGCCGTGCTGAGCGTCGTGGCGCTGACCGGCTGCGCCGGGGTCACCCCGCAACTGGTGTCGCCGACGCTCGACGGCGATGCCGTCGCCCGGTCGGTCACCGAACACCAGAAGCTGATCGGCGCGCTGCAGGCCGATGCCGAGGTCATGGGCTACGAGAGCGCCGACTGGTACGAGGTGGCGCTTGCCGGCTTCAACTACGTCGATGACCAGTGCGCGGTCTATTTCGACTCGCTGTTTGCCTTCAACCGGCGCACCAGTGCAACCAAGTCGGCCCTTTCCGCCTTCGGGCAGACCACCAATGCCATCCTCGAGATCACCGGCGCCGCCAGTGCGACGATGGCCATCATCGCGCAGGCCTTCGGGCTGGCGAGCGCCATGACCGACGTGGTCGCCGGCACCTTTCTCTACGAACTGCCGCCGGCCAACACCAAGAAGTTCGTCGAAAAGGTGATGGGCGCCTACAAGAAGAAGGCTGCCGACGAGCGCCGCAGCATCAACAGCCGGGCCTCGGCCTACGGTACCGTGCGCGGCTACCTCAATCTCTGCCTGCCGGTGACCATCGAGGGGCAGTTGATCGAGCACATCAGCGATGCCGTTGCCGAGGCCAGGCCGGATGGCAACGCCACCAATATCGAGGTGGCCACCCGCTCCGTCCGGCCGAGCGACCTGATCTCGAATCCCGATGTCCGGCTCCCCGAGGTGTTCACGCCGCCGCCCGGTGGTCCCGGCAAGAACGACTACGAACGCGGCATCAGCGCCGCGCAGTGGCGCGTGGTTCAGGGCGCCATCTGCGCGCGGGTCGATGGCGACCCGGGCGAAGCGACGCATCGGGCACTGGCCGAGTTCTTCGAAGGCGTCGGTGCGCCGGATCCGGGTATCACCACCCGCGGCATCGGGCCCGAACAGATGGACCTGCTGCGCCGGGCGGTCCGCGATGCGAACGGCCGCAGTTGCGCCGAGCGCGGCATCAGCGGCCCGCGCGAGGCCGGACAATTGGCAGGATAGGAGGATCGCATGGCCGTACTCAAGGACAGCCGCAGTCTGCGGGACGCCCCGGGCGGCGCCGTCATCCTGCAGGTGCCGGGCGGCACGCGGGTTACCGTCGGCGCCACGCTCGGCGCATGGATCGAGGTGACGCTGGTCGATCACCCGGATCAGCCGAAAGGCTGGGTGAGCGCGGCCGCAGTGGATCTCGCCGCCGACACGCTCGGGCCCCTCGACAAGCAGGTGTTCGCGCTCGAAAGCCACTGGCATGCGGCGATCTTCGGGGTCAGCGCGCACTATCTCGCCGCCATCGCAGCGTTGCGCAGCAACATGATCGACGGTGTCGGGGACGATGGCACCACCGGTCCGTACCGGTTCACCGCTGCCGAGTGGACGGCGAACGCCACCCAGCCGCAGTTTCAGCTCGCCGCACCCGCAGCGGCAATCGGGTCGTGGAGCCTGCAGGTTGCGGTCTTCGCCATCATGGCGCGGCTGATGCAGGTGCGCGTCGCCTCGCTCCTCGGCAGCCAGCCGACGGCGACGGAACAGTACTTCGCACAGATGGTCGGCAGCCGGGCTCTCGTGGCGGGGCTGCAGGATAGGGCGCAGCCCGTGGCCGATCTCGTCGCCGCCATCGACGGGGCGGCGGCCCTCGCCGAGGGGATCGACGTCGCCAACCTGACCGGACGCGATGCTCGCCTCCTCGGGACCGGCAGTGTCGGCGATGCGCTGACGTCGATTTCTGCGGCACTCACCGCGGCCTTTGCCGAGACCCGTGAGGCGATGCTCAAGGCCGGCGACCAGCTCATCGCCGACGGCAGTACCGTGCTCGCGCCGGCCGGCCCGGCAGGAGGTCGGATCGACTTCGATTCCCCGGAGATTCCTGCCGGCCGGCGCGACATGGCCGAGCTCATCGCAATGCGCTTCGCCGATGCCGGCTATGGGGTCATCCAGCAGGTGGCCGCCATTGCCAATGCCATCGGCGAATCCGGGCTCGATCCCACAATCAAGGCCGCCGGCAACGAGCCATCCTACGGGCTGTTCCAGCTCAACCAGGCGGGCGGCGTGGGGACCGGCCACAGCGTTGCCGTCCTCACCGATCCGGAACAGAACATCGCGATCATGCTGGCCTACATGGCCAGTCTCTCCGCCGACAAGGCGTTCCGCAACACCGTGTCGCTGCATGACGCCGTCGCCATCTTCGTGCGGGATTTCGAGCGGCCCGCAAACAGTGCGGGGGCGATTGCGCGCCGCAGCGGCATCGCCCAGGCCCTGCTCGCCTAGGCTAGATCGCGCGCCCGTCCTCGGCAAACACGTGGTAGCGCGCCGGGTCGACATAGGCGGTGAGCGAGGATCCCAGTCCAAGCTGGCGCTGGCCGTCCACGGCGATGGTCAGCGGCTGGCCGTCGGCGGTGGTCGCATAGACCATGGTCTGGCCGCCCAGCTGCTCGACGAGGTCCACCTTCACACTGGCGAGCGGCACACCCGAGCCTTCGGTGATGCCGATATGCTCGGGGCGGACCCCGAAGGTCACCGAACCGCCATTGGTGCCGAGCGGGCGGGGCAGGGCGATGTCACTGCCACCGGCCCTGAGCCTGGCTCCGGTACCGTCCGTGGCCTCCACCGTTGCGGCGAGGAAGTTCATCTTGGGCGAGCCGATGAAGCCGGCGACGAACTTGTTGCGCGGCTTGTTGTAGAGATCGAGCGGCGCGCCCACCTGTTCGACGATCCCGGCCTGCAGCACCACGATCTTGTCGGCCATGGTCATCGCCTCGACCTGGTCGTGCGTGACGTAGATCATGGTGTTGCCCAGGTCGTTGTGGAGCTTGGCGATCTCCACCCGCATCTGCACCCTGAGTTCCGCGTCGAGGTTCGACAGCGGCTCGTCGAACAGGAAGATCTTGGGTTCGCGCACGATGGCGCGGCCGATGGCGACGCGCTGGCGCTGGCCGCCCGAAAGCTGCCGGGGCTTGCGCTTCAGCAACGGCTCGATCCTGAGGATTTCCGCGGCCCTGTTCACCCGTTCCCGGATCTCGGCCTTCGGCACCCGCGCCGTCTCCAGCCCGAAGGCGAGGTTCTGGTAGACGTTCATGTGCGGGTAGAGCGCGTAGGACTGGAACACCATGGCGATGCCGCGCTTGGCTGCGGGCACCTCGTTCATGCGCACCCCGTCGATCAGCATGTCGCCGCCGGTGATCGGCTCGAGGCCGGCGATCATTCTGAGCAGCGTGGACTTGCCGCAGCCCGAGGGGCCGACGAACACGGTGAACTCGCCCGGATCGATCGCGAGGTCGATGCCGTGGATCACCTCCACGTCGCCATAGCGCTTGAGCACGTTGTCGAGAACGACGCTGGTGGACATCAGTTGGGTCTCCTCGAAGGCCGTCGGTCTCCCTTCTCCCCTTGCGGGAGAAGGTGGCGCGAAGCGCCGGATGAGGGGGACGCGATGGCGGAGGCATACCCCTCATCCGCCCTTCGGGCACCTTCTCGCCTTCAATCGCTCCACTGGAGCGATCGATCGCTGCGCGACCGGCTCGAAGTCCCGCAAGGGGAGAAGGAAGGCGGTGGGCGACTGGGCCAAGGGGTCTCATGCTCACCGAAACCCCTCCGGCAGCCAGCTGCGGTATTTCGGATGCTCCGGGCCGATCGGGAAGCGCACGTCCTCGTGCGTTTCGCTCGAGTGGTAGAAGGCGGTGACGATTTCCAGCGCCCGCCGCGAATCCGCGCTGGTCACCGGCAGTGGCCCAAGCCCCTCGAGCGCATCCCAGAACAGCCGCATCTGCGTTTCGAAGCGCGGCGGGGTGTCCTGCCAGTCCTTCAGCAAGTCGTCGATCCTCAGCCTCGTCGCCTCGTTGCGCGGCAGGATCTTCCAGAGCGCGCCGCCCGGATTGTAGGGGGCATGGTCGCTTTCGAAGGTGACGTTCTCGAAGGCGATGCGGATGCGGCTGATTTCGTCGGCCGAGCCGAGCGTCGCGGTGAAGCTCGCCAGTGCGCCCGAGGCCATTTCCACCGAGGCGGAGATGCAGTCCTCGACCTCGATCGGGTTGACCCGCGTCGTCACCCGGCCGAACAGGGATTTCGGTTCGCCCATCAGATAGGTGAAGATGTCGTGCGGGTGGATGGCGTGGGTCATCAGCACCCCGCCCAGCTCGGTCCTCCACTTGCCGCGCCAGGGCACGGCATAGTAGTCCGCCTCGCGCCGCCACAGCGTCTCGACCGTCCCCACGAAGGGTTTCCCGGCGATGCCGGCGTCGATGATCGCCTTGGCCTGGCCGATGCCGTTGCCGAAGCGGTACTGGAACACCGGCATGAGCCGGCCCGTCGAGCGCTTCTCCTCGGCGATCACCTCGTCGACCTGCGCCAGGCTGCCGACCAGCGGCTTTTCGCAGATTACGTGCTTGCCGGCCCTGAGCGCCGCAATCACCATGGGGTGGTGCAGCATGGGCGGGGTGCAGATGTCGATGATGTCGAGATCGTCCATCGCCAGCAGGTCGTCAAACCTTTCGACACGCCGCTCGATGCCGAACTCGTCGGCGAGCCCGTTGCGGCGACCCGAATCGAGATCGCAGATGGCGAGCACCCGGAAGCGGTCCTTGTTGGTCTCGTAGCCGTCCATGATGTGGGCGCGGCCGATGCCACCGCCGACCACCGCGACCGTGTAGATCCTGTTCATTGCTGCCACACCGTTCCGATTTCGGCCATTTGCTGCGCCGTCAGTGCCAGTTCCATCGCCTTGAAGGCTCGCGCCTGCGGCATCGCCGTTTCCGTCCGATCGTGGATGTCGGCGATCAGCTGCCGTCCATAGGGCAGCTCCTGCGTCGCACAGTCGATGTGCCGGGTGCCCGCCTTGTCGACGAGGAACAGGTGGTCGGTGCCCGGCCGGCCGGCGATGTCGATATACTTGCGGCACTCGATATAGCCTTCGGTGCCCAGGATCACCAGTCGCCCGTCGCCCCAGGTGCCGAGCCCGTCGGGCGTGAACCAGTCGACCCGCACATAGCCCGTCGTCGTGGGCGACTTCAGGTGCATGTCACCCACGTCCTGCAGTCCGGGCCGGCCCGGATTGCCGCGGTTGTTGACGGTCGCCGAAATCACCTCGGCCTCGGTATCGCTGCCGGAGAAGAACAGGAACTGCTCGCACTGGTGGCTGCCGATGTCACAGAGAATGCCGCCATAGCGGGGCCGGTCGTAGAACCAGTCCGGCCGCTGGTTGTTGCGGATCTGGTGCGGACCGAGCCCAAGGGTGTGCACCACCCTGCCGATCGCGCCGGCGGCGACCAGTTCTCCGGCCCTTACCGTCGAGCGCGTCTCGAAATGCTCGGAGTAGCAGACCGAATAGATGCGGCCGGTCTCGGCCTGGGCGCGCCGCAGTTCGGCCAGTTGCGCAAGCGTCGTCATCCCCGGCTTGTCGCTCATCACGTCCTTGCCGTGCCGCATGACCTCGATCGAGAGCGCGGCACGTTCGTTCAGCACCGCTGCCGTCAGCACCAGGTGGATCGAAGCATCCTCGAGGATCGCCCGCCGGTCGGCCACCCGTCGCGCCTGCGGATATTTCTCGCCGAACGGGACGGCCAACTCGTCCTCGGGCGCGCAGAAGGCCACGAACTCGGCGCCCTCGCGCAGCAGCAGGTTCACCTGACCGTAGATGTGGGAATGATTGAGGCCGATGGCGGCGAAGCGGATGGTCATTGCAGGGCTCTATTGGTGGAATCGAGCGGCGGCAAAGCCGCCTCTTCACCTCCCCCCTGGTGGGGGAGGCCGGGAGGGGGGAGGCCACGGGTACGGCGTTTCGGGCGACCTGCCAACTGCTCCGAAATGACCCGATAGACGCCATCCGGATTGCTCATTACGTCGAGATTGGTGAAACGCAGGACGGAGTAGCCTTCGCCGCGCAGGAAGGCGTCACGCTGTTCGTCCCGATCTTGCGCCCCTGCCACGTAGTGGGTTTCGCCATCGAGTTCGACGATCAGGTTGGCATGGTGGCAAACGAAATCGACATAATAGGGACCAATCTGCTCCTGCTTGCGGAAATGGTAGTCGCCGGTGCGCAGTGGATAGATGAGGCGCCACAGCTTTCGCTCAGGCGCAGTGGAATTGGCGCGAAGCTTCTTCTCGACTTCGGTGTTCACCGCGCACCCCCCTCCCAGCCTCCCCCACAAGGGGGGAGGTGCCGTTCAGTGAGTTGGGCACAATCCAGCGAAATCCACCGGCCCCACACCTCCCCCTTGATGGGGGAGGCCGGGAGGGGTTGGAGCCACAAACTCGATGCCGCAGTGGAAATCGTCACCGCTTCATCCCCGTCGTCGCAATCCCCTCGATCAGCAGCCGCTGGAAGAATAGGAAGAACACGAAGATCGGCACGAGGCTGAGCACGCTCATCGCAAACAGGCCGCCGAAGTCGCTCTCGCCGGTCGAGTCCGTGAAGGTCCTCAGCCCCAGCATCACGGTGTATTGCTTCATCTCGTTGAGGTAGATGAGGGGCGCGAAGAAATCGTCCCAGGTCCAGATGAAGGTGAAGATCGCCGCCGTCGCCAGCACCGGCAGTGACAGCGGCAGCATCACCTTCCAGTAGATGCGCCAGGCCGAGCAGCCATCCATCATCGCCGCTTCGTCGAGTTCGCGCGGGATGCCGCGGAAGAACTGCACCATCAGGAAGACGAAGAAGGCATCCACGGCGAGGAACTTCGGCGCCACCAGCGGCAGGATGGTGTTCACCCAGCCCAGTTCGCGGAACAGCACATATTGCGGGATCAGCGTCACCTGGCTCGGCAGCATGAGCGTCATCAGCATCATGGCGAACCAGAAGCTCCTTCCCTTGAACCTGAGCCGGGCAAAGGCGAAGGCGGCCATCGAGCAGGCGATGAGATTGCCGATGACGCAGGTGACCGAGATGACCAGGGAATTCCAGAAGAAGGTGCCGAAGCTGACGCGCAAACCGTCCCAGCCGCGGAAATAGCTGCCGAGGCTCCAGCTCGAGGGAATGAGCGTGCCCGAGAAGATCTCGTTCTCCGGCCGGAACGAGGCCGAGAGCATCCACAACAGCGGATAGAGCATGGCGATCGAGGCAGCGATCAGCGCGACATGGGCGAGCACGCCGTAGATGCGCTTGCGCAGCCGCTTGGCCGGGCTGTCCTCGGTGACGACGGTCAGCTTGTGGGCGTCCGAAAACACGCTCATGGGCGGATCTCCGCCGCGCGCCGGATGAGGGGTGACCCTCCCCTGCGACGCGGGGGAGGGGGACCGGCAAAGCCGGTGGAGGGGGCGGTCGCGGGCACCGGATGCATCAGTCGTCATAGTGCACCCAGTACTTGCTGGTCAGGAACGAGAAGGCGGTGAAGCAGGCGACCAGCAGCAGCAGGAACCACGCGAGCGCCGAGGCATAGCCCATGCGGAAGAACCCGAACGCTTCCTGGTAGAGGTAGAGCGTATAGAACAACGTCGAGTTGATCGGGTTGCCGGTGCCGGCCGAAATAATGAAGGCCGGCGTGAAGCTCTTGAACGCCTCGATGGTCTGGATGATGGCGTTGAAGAACACCACCGGGGTCAGCATGGGCAGCGTGATCCTCCAGAACACGCGCCACTTGCTGGCGCCCTCGAGGCTCGCGGCCTCGTACATGTCCTGCGGGATCTGCCTGAGGCCGGCGAGAAAAATGATCATCGGCGAGCCGAACTGCCAGATGCTGAGGATGATCAGCGTCCACAGCGAGTAGCGCGGGTTGGAAATCCAGCTGGGCCCGACAATGCCGAGCGGAGCGAGAAACTGGTTGACCACGCCGTCGCCAGCAAACAGCTGGCGCCACAGGATGGCGATGGCGACCGAGGCGCCGAGCAGCGAGGGCAGGTAGAACAGTGCCCGGTAGACCGGCAGCCCCTTCATGCCGCGGTTGAGCAGCAGGGCCACGCCCAGCGCGAAGGCGAGCTTCAGCGGTACCGAGAAGATCACGAAGAACAGCGTCACCCGCATCGAGGCGAGGAACTTGGCATCGTTGGTGAACATGCGGATGTAGTTGTCCGCCCCGACCCAGCGCGGTGCCGTCAGCAGGTCGAAATTGGTGAAGCTCAGGTAGAGCGAGGTGACGATCGGGCCGATCGTCAGGCCGAGAAAGCCGATCAGCCACGGCAGCAGGAAGAGGTAGCCGGGGGCATTGTTCGCCAATGCCCTCGACCACCAGCCGCTATCGACCGCGCGCCGGGTCGTGCCCGCTTCGGCCACCATTCCGGGCGCGGACATCCGGTCAGCTGGCGCGTGACAGGATGTCGTTGGCGCCGCTGAACAGCGCCTTGCCGGCATCCTCGGCCGAGCGGGCGCCGAAGCCGACTTCCCGGCTGATCACCCGGAACAGCGAGGCGTCGATCTCGCCGGCCTTGGCAGGCGGGGAGGGCGGCAGCGCACCGAGGAGCGGCCCGAGATTGGCAACGAAATTGAGCGCGATCTGGCTCTGTTCGTCGAGGGTCGGGGCCAGCGCCTCGCGCACGGACTTCGAGCAGGGAATGCCGCGCTCGACGCCGAGCACCTTGCTGGCATCGGGGCTGTTGACGAAGTAGCTGACGAACTTGGCCGCTTCTTCCTTGTTGCCCGAGCCGCCGGCCACCGAGAAGAACATCGAGGGCTTGCGGTAGTGGCCGCCGGGCGCGTCGGTGGCGATGCGCGGGAAGTTCGAGATGGTGATCCTGTCCTGGTTGATCGCCTGGAAGGCCACCAGCTGGTTGGAGTTGGACGGGATCACAGAGGCCTTGTTCAGCGTCAGCATGGTGGTCTCGAGCGGGCCCGTGTCGAGGGCCTGGTCCTCGGCATTGACGCACACGCCCTTGTCGCGCAGGCCGGCCCACATGGTGAACCAGTCGATGGCATCGCCCTCTTCCCAGGCGAGCCCGCCCTCGGCGGTGTAGAGCGCCTTGCCGCGCTGGCGCAGCCAGTTCTCGAACATCGGCTCGGAACCGGAACCGTCGGCCAGCACCTTCTTGCCAACGCCGGCGGCGGCGAAGGCATCGGCCATCGCCTCGAAGTCGGCATAGGTGGTGGTCGGCCCCGGGACCGGGACGCCGGCCTTCTCGAAGTCGGCGGTATTGATCATCAGCGCCACCGAATTGGCGCCCAGGCTGATGCCGTAGAGCTTGCCGTCGACCTTGCCGCCGTCGAGCTGGTCCTGGTCGAAATCAGCGAGCTGCAGTGCGCCGCCGACGAACTCGTCCAGCGGGGCGATGGCTTGGCGCGTCGCGTACTCGACGATGTAGCGGTAGTCCATCTGGATGACGTCCGGGGCATTGCCGCCGGCAGTCTGCGTCGCGAGCTTGGGCCAGTAGTCGTTCCAGGCGAGAAACTCACCCTCGATCTCCGGGCCGCCCGCCTGGGCGTAGAGGTCCGTCACCCCGTAGGTGCGGTCGGCGCGGGCCTGGCTGCCCCAGAAGATCAGCCGCAGCGCCTGCTGGGCGAAGGCGGGCGAAATCCCGGCAGCGGCGGCGAGCGCCGTCGAGCCGAGCAGAAACTGGCGTCGGTCTAGTCTGATGGTCATGGCTTCCTCCCAATTACTGCCATTCGGGGCCGGGGGCATTGTGCTCCTTCCGGACCTAAATAACCAGTTGGTTACAACCATGGGCTGGCAGGCCGGCGGTGTCAATCCCGGATGAGAAACGATTGCGGCGCGGTCGGGCGCCGTGCATCCATGCTCAGAGATGTCGGTTCCCGAGCCCTGTTGCGCGGGCGACTCGTTCAGGCGCGCTTGGTCCGGAGATAGTCGAGCACCATCTGCACGGCCTGCGCCTCGCGGTCCTGAATCAGCGCGAACTGGCTCAGATCCTTGCCGAAAACCACCGACAGCGTCTGCATGTTGGAGACATAGAAGTAGCACAGCGAGATGATCGAAATGTACAGCTGCATCGGGTCGACATCGGTGCGGAAGATACCCAGTTCGTGCCCGCGCTTCACGATCTCCTGAAGCTCGCCCACGATGGGCGAGCGGATCTCGTCGACATTCCGGATCTTCCTGACAAAGCGGGCGTTCTGCAGGTTTTCCACAGAGAGCAGGCGCGGAAACCAGGGATTGGCGAGAAAGTGCCGGAAGGTGAAGCGGATGATCCGGTCCACGGCTTCCACCGGATCGTACTGGCTGATGCGCAGTTCGCGCTCGCCGCGGCGGATCTCCGTGGAGGAGTCGAGCAGTACGGCCTCGTAGAGCGCTTCCTTGTTGCCGAAATAGTGGTACAGCAGCCGCTTGTTGGCCTTGGCGCGATCCGCGATGGCGTCCACCCGGGCGCCCTTGAAGCCTTCCTCGCAGAACTCGTCGCGCGCTGCCTTGAGGATCGAGGCCTTGGTCTTTTCGGCGTCGCGAGGCCGTGCGGGCAGGGCTGCGGCCGTCACCCGCCGCTTCTTCGCCACCACCACATCGCTTGCCATCAATCCCCCTCGCCGCCACCTGGGCCGTGCTGTTCCGGTTCGTCCGCGCTGACCGCTTAGCACGTGCGGCAGACGTCGTGCGGCGGGTGGTCCGTCGAACTTTGTTCAATCTGCGCCGCCCGCCTGCGCCGCCTCTTGACGGTCCATCCTAGCCTTGTGTATCCAAGTAACCAAGTAGTTACAAAATTTGTGGGTGGAGGGGAGATATGGCTGAGCGGCGGCTGGGACTGATCATGCACGGCGTGACCGGTCGGATGGGGTACAACCAGCACCTGGTGCGCTCGGTCCTCGCGATCCGCGAGCAGGGCGGCATCGTCCTTGCCAACGGTGACAGGCTGCTCCTCGATCCGATCCTTGTCGGTCGGGATCGCGAGAAAATCCAAAGGCTTGCCGATCGACACGGGATCGCGCGCTGGACCACTGACCTCGATGCGGCGCTGGCCAGCCCCGACGACCAGCTGTTCTTTGACGCCGGTACCACGCAGATGCGCGCCGAACTGCTCTCCCGCGCCATCGACGCCGGCAAGCACGTTTACTGCGAAAAGCCGGTCTCGGACGATCTCGACTCTGCTGTTGCGCTGGCGAAGAAGGCGAAGTCGGCCGGCATCAGGCATGGCGTGGTGCAGGACAAGCTGTTCCTGCCGGGCCTTCTCAAGATCAGGATGCTCAAGGACGCGGGCTTCTTCGGCCGTATCCTGTCGGTCCGCGGCGAGTTCGGCTACTGGGTATTCGAGGGCGACTGGGGCCAGCCGGCGCAGCGTCCCTCGTGGAACTACCGCAAGGCCGACGGCGGCGGCATCATCCTCGACATGCTCTGCCACTGGCGCTACGTGCTGGATAACCTCTTCGGCGAGGTCAAGGCTGTAAGCTGTCTTGGCGCCACGCATATTCCCAGCCGCGTCGATGAGCACGGGCGCACCTACACCGCTGATGCCGACGACGCCGCCTATGCCACGTTCGAGCTCGAGGGCGGCATCGTCGCCCACATCAACTCCAGTTGGGACGTGCGCGTGCGACGCGACGACCTGGTGACCTTCCAGGTGGACGGCACCCATGGTTCGGCCGTCGCGGGCCTGCACAAGTGCTTCACCCAGCACCGGGTCAACACGCCCAAGCCGGTGTGGAACCCGGACCAGCCGCAGACCATCGAGTTCTTCGACAACTGGGAGGAAGTCCCCGGCAACGTGCCGGCCGACAATGGCTTCAAGGCGCAATGGGAGATGTTCCTGCGCCATGTCGCCGACGATGCACCCTGGCCCTACGGCCTCGAACAGGGGGCCAAGGGCGTGCAGCTTGCCATGCTCGGGCTGCAGAGCTGGAAGGAACGGCGCTGGCTCGATGTCCCGGCGCTGGGGATTTGAGGCGAGACGGATGAAGCGGCGCCCGGCTCTCCCTCCCACCCTGTCCCTCCCCCGCAAGGGGGGAGGTGACCTGTGCTCACAAGTCCTCGTCACGCACCAACCGGTGTGCTGGCGTCTCCCTCCCCCTCGCGGGGAGGGGACAGGGGTGGGGGGAGCCCCGGGCACGATGGAGGTGCCAGATGCCTGAACTCCTCCTCCCCAATCCCGACCGCTCCCTCACCGCCTACCGTCTCACCGGCACGCCGATCCCCTTCGAAAAGCACGCCGCTGCCGATTTCCCCCGCATTGCCTACGCCGCCGCACACGTCGTCGCTGATCCCCTCGCGTCGCACGATCCCTGGCTGGTCCCGGCCATCGACTGGGACACGACGCTGCGGTTCCGTCACCGGCTCTGGGACCTTGGTCTCGGGATTGCCGAGGCCATGGACACGGCGCAGCGCGGCATGGGCCTCACCTGGGGCGAGGCGCAGGACCTGATCCGGCGGTCGCAGGCCGAGGCGCGGAGCCGTAGCGACGCGCTCATCGCCTATGGCGCCGGCACCGACCACCTGCTCCCCGGCCCCGAGGTCAGCCTCGACGACGTGATCCGCGCCTACGAGGAGCAGGTCGGCTTCGTCGAGGCGCAGGGCGGACGGGTGATCCTGATGGCTTCGCGGGCGCTGGTGGTGGCGGCCGCCTCGCCGGACGACTATGCCCGCGTCTACGGCCGCATCCTGGCCCAAGTGCGGCAGCCGGTGATCCTGCACTGGCTGGGCGAGATGTTCGACCCCGCGCTCGCCGGCTACTGGGGCATGCCGATCACGACCGGGCGATGGATGTCTGCCTCGACGTCATTGCCGCCAACGCGGAAAAGGTCGACGGCATCAAGATCTCCCTGCTTTCGAAGGACAAGGAGATTGCCATGCGCCGCCGCCTTCCGGCCGGCGTCCGCATGTATACCGGCGACGATTTCAACTACGCCGAACTCATCGCCGGGGACTCCGAGGGGCATTCCGATGCGCTGCTCGGCATCTTCGACGCGATTGCACCGGCGGCTTCGGCTGCCCTCGCCGCACTCGGCCGCGGCAGCCAGAACGAGTTCTTCGAGTTGCTCGAGCCCACCGTGCCGCTCAGCCGCCATATCTTCGCGGCGCCCACCCGCTTCTACAAGACCGGCGTCGTCTTCCTCGCATATCTCAATGGCTTGCAGGATCACTTCGCCATGGTCGGCGGCCAGCAGTCGGCCCGCTCGCTGCAGCATCTGAGCCAGCTTTTCCGCCTCGCCGACCAGGCGCGCGTGCTGATCGATCCATCGCTGGCGGTGGACCGGATGAAGCGGGTGCTGGCGGTCCACGGGGTGGCGTGAGGTGGCGATCGTGAACACCCCCCTCCCAGCCTCCCCCACAAGGGGGGAGGTGCAGGCCGGCGCCGGTGGAACGGTCGTCGCTGCCGCACATTCCTTCTTCACCTCCCCCCTTGTGGGGGAGGCCGGGAGGGGGGTGCCGCAGGTGCGGGACGTCCGTTGATGTCACAGCTCTCCATGAACCTCGCCACCCTGCGCAACGGCTCCAGCTTCGCGCAGATGGTAGACGATTGCCTCCGCCACGGGGTTACCGCGATTTCGCCCTGGCGCGACCAGGTCGCCGCTGTCGGACTTGCCGAGGCCGCAAGGATCATTCGCTCCAACAACCTGCGCGTCACCGGGCTTTGCCGCGGCGGCATGTTTCCCGCCGAGACGGCGGCGGGCCGGCAGCAGGCCATCGACGACAATTTCCGGGCCATCGAGGAGGCTGCGACACTGGGCGCCGACTGCCTGGTGCTGGTCGTCGGCGGGCTCCCCGGGCCGAGCCGCGACCTGCCCGGCGCCCGGCAGATGGTGTTCGACGGCATCGCCGCCATGCTTCCCGCCGCGCGCGCCGCCGGCGTGCCGCTCGCCATCGAGCCCCTGCACCCGATGTACGCGGCCGACCGCGCCTGCGTGAACACACTGGACCAGGCGCTCGATATCTGCGCCGAACTGGGGAGGGGGTCGGCGTCGCCATCGACGTCTACCACGTCTGGTGGGATCCTGGCCTCGCCGCCGCCATCGCGCGGGCCGGTCGCATGGGTTGCATCCTTGCCCACCACATCTGCGACTGGCTGGTGCCCACCACCGACCTGCTGCTCGATCGCGGCATGATGGGTGACGGGGTCATCGACCTCCGGGCCATCCGCGCCATGATCGAGGCGGCCGGCTACCACGGCCCGCAGGAGGTCGAGATCTTCTCGCGCGACACCTGGTGGAAGCGCCCTGGCGACGAGGTGGTCCGGACCTGCGTCGAACGGTTCGGGACGGTGTGCTGAGGCCGCACTCGTTCCAAAGATTGGCTTGCGCCGAGCCACGCGGGCGCTAATCTCCGGCACAAAATCAAGCGAGGAAATCCCATGCATATCCTGATCATCGGGGCGGCCGGCATGGTCGGCCGCAAGCTCACGTCCGCGCTGGTCAGGGCCGGGCGGATCGGTGGCAAGGAGATCACCAGGCTCACCCTCGCGGACGTAGTGCTGCCCGAGGCCATCCCGTTTAGCGGTGAGGTCAAGACCAAGGTCGCCGATCTGTCGGTTCCGGGCGAAGCCGTCAGCATGATCGCGCGTCGTCCCGACCTGATCTTCCACCTCGCGGCCATCGTCTCGGGCGAGGCCGAGGCGGATTTCGACAAGGGCTACCGCATCAACCTCGATGGCACGCGCTACCTGCTCGAGGCCATCCGCCAGGAGGGGCTGAAGTCGCCCTACAAGCCGCGGGTGGTCTTCACCTCGTCGATCGCGGTGTTCGGCGCGCCGTTCCCGGAGGCGATCGGCGACGAGTTCTTCAACACGCCGCTCACCAGCTACGGCACGCAGAAGGCCATTGGCGAGCTGCTGCTCAACGACTATTCGCGCCGCGGCTTCCTCGATGGCGTCGGCATCCGGCTCCCCACCATCGTCATCCGGCCGGGACGGCCCAATGCCGCCGCCTCGGGCTTCTTCTCCAACATCCTGCGCGAACCGCTGGTCGGGCAGGAGGCTGTGCTGCCGGTATCGAAGGATGTCCGGCACTGGTTCGCCAGCCCACGCGCCGCGGTGGGCTTCCTGACCCACGCGGCCGAACTCGATACCGAGAAGCTCGGCTGGCGCCGGACTATCTCGGCGCCTGGCCTTTCGGCCACCGTCGGCGAAGAAATCGAGGCACTGCGCCGCGTGGCCGGCGACAAGGCCGTGGCGCTCATCCGCGAGGTGCCCGATCCGCGCATCATCTCGATGGTCGCCGGCTGGCCGCGCAATTTCGACACCAGGCGCGCCGCGGCGCTTGGCTTCAGGGCGGAAAAGACCTTCGACGAGATCATCCGCATCCACATTGAGGACGAACTGGGCGGCAAGCTCGGCTGATCCGAACCCCGATGGCGCCCCGTGGCGCCATGCTTGCCTCGACTGGCTCGGCATGAGGCTGAAGCGGTGCCCGGCCCCCATCGCCCTGGGCCTGTCGAAGGGCGGGTCGATTCCAGGCAGCATGGCGGCACCACCCCCGTCACAGACCGGTGGATAAGTCCAATCTGAAACCACTTGGGCGTGGTCTTTGGCCGCCTTGGCGGCGTCAGAAAGCAAAACAATTACAGTCGCTTAGAGAGAGATCATCCCGTCTGGTGCCTGGCGCCACGGTCGCGGTTGCCTGCTGACTAATACCATTCTGTGCCACAAGACCGTTGCAATCTGCAAAATTGGTTCTAAAGTGGCATTGCTTCGGTATTGAACTGGAATGCCAGTTCCGGATTGGGAGAACAGGGATGCGCTTTTCCACTTTGCTGGCGTCGACCGCTCTTTGCGGCGCGCTGATGACCAGCTCCGCCTACGCGGTTACGATCAACCTCTACACTTGGCGCGAGCAGGAGCTGCCGCTCTGGCAGTACATCTCGGACAACGACGTGCTCGGCGACATCGACGTCAAGGCCGTGCAGGTCCAGTCGGACAACTACGATTCCAAGATCCGCATCGACCTGCAGTCCGAGGGCGTCGATCTGTTCCAGGGACGAGCCGGCGCGGCCTGGCTGGCATCGTTCATCGATGCGGGCATCATCAAGCCGGTGACCTCCGATCTGTCGGGCATCGCCCCCGGCGCGCTCGACGCCGCACGCGGCCCGGACGGCCAGCTCTATGGCGTGCCCTTCGCCATCCAGATGGAGTCGTTCATCTACAACACCAAGGTGTTCGCCGATAACGGCATCGCCGTTCCGAGCACGCTCGACGAGCTGGATGCGGCCTCCGAAAAGCTCAAGGCCGCCGGCATCACCCCGATCAATTTCGGTGCCCGCTCCGGCTGGTGGCTGAATCAGGTGGTCGGCGAGTCCATGACGGCCGGCATGGTGTCCGACGACTTCGCCGCCAGGCTGGTCACCGGCGAGGCCTGCTTCACCGACCCGACCTTCGTTGCGACCCTCGAGACGGTGAAGGGTTGGCAGGACGCGGGCTTTCTCAACAGCTCCGCCATGGCCGACGACTACGGCGCCATGCGTACCTCGCTGGCGCTGGGCGAAAGCGCGATGATGATCGACGGCGTCTGGTCCACCGGCCCGGCCTCGCCGATGTACGAGATCGACCCGGACCTCAGGATGGGCTTCTTCCCGGTCCCCGGACAGAATGGCAAGGTCTACGCTTTCGGCGACGGCACCTATCAGGTCAACGCCAGTTCGAAGAACCTCGAGGCGGCGCAGAAGGTGCTCGATTTCACCGCCACCAGGGCGTTCGCCGAGCTGTTCGTCCAGCATGTCGGCGAACTGCCCGCCTATGGCGGCGACTACACGGTCGAGGATCCGCGCCTCAAGGAGGTTGCCAACCTGATCGCCACCAACTCCGCCGCCCCGACGCCGTTCTTCGCCTATGCCCTCAACAAGGGCGAGCCGAGCTACGGTACGCTGGTCGCGGAGGGCTATCAGGCCATGCTTTCCGGCCAGATTTCGCCGGCCGACCTCGCAAGGAAGATCCAGGACGGGCTCAACTCCTGGGGCTATGTCGGCGCCGCCAACTGCAAGTAGGTTCCTCCCGGGTTCGGTTGCACCGGACCCGACTGGCGCAGCGGCAGACCACCGCCGCTGCGTTCTTCTTCGGGGGCAGGATTACTACGCAGCCTTCCTTCTCCCCTTGAGGGACTTCGAGCCGGTCGCGCAGCGATTGCTCGCTCCAGTGGAGCGGGCAAAGGTGAAGAAGGTGGCTCGCGCAGCGAGACGGATGAGGGGTAAGCCACCTGCACCGTCTTCTGACCGGCCCCTCACCCGCCCTTCGGGCACGCTCTCCCTCAAGGGGAGAGGGAAGAGAGCGAGGAACCATGGCCAGACTCAACTACAAGCAGAAGGCCAACCTGCAGCGCATCGCGCTCCTGACGCCCGGTGTCGCACTGTACGGCATCTTCAACTTCGCGCCGCTGCTCGGCCTGTTCGGGCTGGCGCTGGTCGACTGGCCCGGAATCGGGCCGATGCGGTTCGTCGGGCTCGACAATTTCGCCAAGCTCTTCGGCAACGATTACTATCGCGAGCAGTTGTTCCGCGCCTTCGGGCAGAACCTCGTCTTCTTTGTGATCATCATCGCGTCGATGCTGATCCTCGGCACCTTCCTTGCGCTGCTGCTGAGCTTCGGCACCTGGGGGCGCAACGTCTACCGCTCCATCTTCTTCCTGCCCTATCCGCTGGCCGGGGCGGCCGTGGCGTTCCTCCTCGAACTCATCGTGCGCACCCGCGGTCCGCTCAACGTGCTCCTCACCAAGACCACCGGGCTGTTCGAGAGCCCGATCGGTTTTCTCGGCGATCCCAACCTCGCGCTCGCGACGCTCGCCAGCTTCTATTCCTGGCACCGGATGAGCTTTGCCGTGATCCTCATCCTCTCCGCGGTCGTCGCCGTGCGGGTGCACCTGCTCGAGGCGGCCATGCTCGATGGCGCCAATCGTCGGCAGACGCTCAAGGCCGTGGTGTTGCCGGTGCTGGCCCCGGCCTTCGTGCTCATCACCGTCATCGTCATGGTCGATGTGTTCAACAATGCCGACTACACCCTGATCCTGATGGGTCCGGAAGGCGCGCCGGCGCGCGCTACCGACATCATGGGTACCTTCCTGTTCCGCTCGGCCTTTGGCGGCTCGGCCACCTCGGTCAACGTCAATTTCGGCATGAGCGCCACCATCGGCCTTGTTACTGCCCTCGTCATCCTCCCCGCCGCGCTGTTCCTGGCGCTGCGCAACATGCGCAAGGAGAGGTGATGGTCTCGAGGCTGGTCCCCCTCCCCTCCCCACAAGGGGAGGTGCCAGCCGGTATGGCACGATCGCCACAGCCCTTCTTCACCTCCCCCCTTGTGGGGGAGGCCGGGAGGGGGGTGGCCAGGCACCCTGTCGCCGAGGCACGCCATGGATAAGCTCTTCCGCCTCAAGCCCCTCGAACAGGCCGTCGTCCAGCTCATCCTCCTCGCCTGGACCGTGGTGGTGCTGTTCCCCATCGGCACCGCGGTGCTCAATTCGCTGAAGCCCAATCTCGGCGAGGTCTACAAGGCGCCTTTCGCGCTGCCCTCGGTCTGGAGCTTGGACAACTTCGCCGAGGCCTGGGTCGGGGCGAACTTCCAGGCCTACTTCCTCAATTCGGTGGTGATCTCGGGCGCCTCGGTGCTGCTCGTCTGCTTCGGTGCCGCAACCACCGCCTTCGTGCTGGTGCGGATGCCCTTCAAGGGCTCGGCCTTCCTGTTTGCGTGCTTCATGCTGGGCGTCGTCATCCCGATCCGCCTGGCGCTGGCGCCGCTGTTCGTCATCGTCAAGACGCTGGGCCTGCTCGACAGCCTCCTCGGCATCATCCTCGTGCAGTCGGCCTCGATGATGCCGGTCGCCGTCTTCATCCTCACCGCCTTCCTCAGGTCGGTACCGGCAGAGCTCGAGGAGGCAGCCGCATGGACGGGGCCCTGCCGTTCGAGATCTTCTGGCGCGTGGTGCTGCCGCTGATCCGGCCGGCGCTGGCGACGGTGGCGCTCCTCACCTTCGTTTCGGCCTGGAACGAGTATTTCCTGCCGCTGATCTTCCTCCGGACCGAGACCAACTTCCCGATCACGCTCGGCATCGCGCAGTTCCGCCTGCAGTTCGATGTGCAATGGCACCTGATGTTCGCCGGCATCCTCATCATGCTCATCCCCACCATAGTCGCCTTCCTGCTGGCGTCGCGGCAGTTCATCGCCGGGCTCACCCAGGGCGGAGTCAAGGAATAGCACCATGGCCGCCATCACCATCCGCAGCCTCAACAAGGCCTACGGCAAGCAGCGCGTACTGCACGATATCGACCTCGACATCGCCGACAATTCCTTCGTGGTCTTCGTCGGGCCGTCCGGCTGCGGCAAGTCCACGTTGCTGCGGACCATTGCCGGGCTCGAGGAGAAGGAATCGGGCAGCATCGCGCTCGATGGCCGCGACATCTCCGACGACGCGCCGGTCGACCGCGACGTCGCCATGGTGTTCCAGTCCTACGCGCTCTACCCGCAGATGAGCGTGGCCGAGAACATCGCCTTCCCGCTCTCGGTGGCCAGGACCGACAAGGCGGAGGCGGACCGGAAGGTCCGTGACGTCGCCGAGTTGCTGCGCCTCACCGAGTATCTCGAGCGGAAGCCCGCCGCGCTCTCGGGCGGGCAGCGGCAGCGCGTCGCCATCGGGCGCGCCATCGTGCGCGAGCCGAAGGTGTTCCTGTTCGACGAGCCGCTCAGCAATCTCGACGCGGAACTTCGGGTCGAGATGCGGCTGCAGATCGCCCAGCTCCGCCGCCGGCTCGGGGCAACCTTCGTCTATGTGACGCACGACCAGGTCGAGGCGATGACGCTGGCCGACACCATCGTGGTGCTGCGCGCGGGCGTCATCGAGCAGGTCGGCGCGCCGCTCGATCTCTACCACCGGCCCGCCAACCGCTTCGTTGCCGGCTTCATCGGCTCGCCCAGGATGAACTTCATTCCGGTCGCTGAGGTGAGCGGTCTCGAGCTCAAGGGCGCTGAAACCGTCGGCGTCCGGCCCGAGCACCTCCATCCCGATCCGGAGGGCCCGCTGGTCGGCACCGTGCGCTCGGTCGAGAACCTCGGCTCGATCTCCTACGCCTACGCGGCGCTGCCCGACGAGACGCTGCTGACTGTGACGCTGCCGCCCGAGCATGACGTGGCCGTCGACCAGCCGCTGAGACTCAGCATCCAGCCCGGCCGCGCCTTCCTGTTCGGCCGGGACGGCAAGACCATCGCCTGATCGCCGCCTACCTGCGCCAGTTCGCTCCCTCTCCCGGTCGGGGAGGGATGCCGACTCTATTCCTTCGCGCTGCTGGTCGCCAGGGCCTTGCGCCGGGCGATGTCGAGATACTCGGTCGGCACCGCATCGCTCGGCTGCCAGATGATCTGGCGCAGCTTGTCGACGGGCAGCTTGGGCTTGCGGTTCTCGTCGTAGAGCCCGTTCTTTTCCTGCTGCGTGTCGGTGATCTGGGTGTAGCAGAAGCCGGCCAGCTCCGTGCTGCGATAGATGGCGCCGAACAGGTCCTCGAGGATCTTGAGGTATTGTGCCTCGGTCTCGACCGTGGCGTAGCCCATCCAGTTCTCGCCCTTTGCCGGGTGGAAAGAGATGCCGCCGAACTCGGTGAGCATCACCGGCTGGCCGCGCCGGTCCTCCGGATTGAGCAATTGCTTGCGCCGGTTCGGCTTCATGCCGGCCAGCGTCTCCTCGATCGCCTCGCGCGTGCCGAAGCGATCGGTCAGCTGGCTGCCGTGCTGGGTGTAGTCGTGGACGCCCAGGATATCGGAGTGGGTGTGTTCCCAGCCCTCGTTGGAGATCACGGGGCGGGTTGGGTCGAGCGCCTTGGTGAGATGGTAGAGCGCACTGGCATAGGCCCGCTGCGCCGCCGAGTGGGCGATCTCGGTCACCCCCCAGCTCTCATTGAGCGGGGTCCAGGTGACGATGCACGGATTGGAGCGGTCCCGCTCCACCACGCTCAGCCACTCGCGCGTGAAGCGGTCGACCGCGTTGGGGCTGAACTCGTACGCATTCGCCATCTCGCCCCAGACCAGCAGGCCCAGGTGATCGGCCCAGTAGAGGAAACGTGGGTCCTCGACCTTCTGGTGCACGCGGCAGGCGTTGAAGCCGAGCGCCTTGATCAGCTCCACCTCCTCGCGCAGCGCATCGGGGCCCGGAGCCGCGAGGTGCGATTTCGGCCAGAAACCCTGCTCCAGCACCGAGCGGACGAAATAGGGCTGGTCGTTGAGCAGGAACCGGCCATTGTCGATGCCGCAGCTGCGCAGCCCGAAATAGCTCTGCACGGCATCGATCGGGGTGCCCTGCTCGTCGAGAAGCGTCGCGGTGACCGCGATCAGGTTGGGGCGCTCGGGGTCCAGTACAGGTCGCCGCGGCGCTGCCCGTCGCGGGCGCGCGGGATGGTCACCGACGTCGATATGCTGTCGCCGTCGACGAAGACCTGCTGCACCGCCAGCACCTCCTCGCCCTTGCCCAGACTCAGCGCCAGCCAGCCGCGATGGCTGCGGTTGAGCCGTGCCTCGACGGTCACCGTGGCGCTGGGGAGATCCGGGGCAAAGTGCAGCGTCGTCAGGTAGGTTGCCGGCACCGGTTCGAGCCAGACCGGCTGCCAGATGCCGGTCGTGCGATCGTACCAGATGACGTGCGGCGTCAGTTCCCAATCCTGCTTGCCGCGCGGCATGGTGCCGTCCTTCGGCTTGTCCTCGGCGCGTACCACCACGAACTGCTCGCCGCCCGGATCGAGCTCGCCGGTGATGTCGGCGACAAACGGGGTGTGCCCGCCCTCGTGCGTCGCGACCAGCGCGCCGTTCACCCACACTTCGGCCCGGTAATCGACGGCGCCGAAATGCAGCAGCAGCCGCTCACCCTCCACGGCTGTCGCGGCGAAGCTGCGCCGGTACCAGACCACCGGGTGGAAGCTCTTGTCGTTGATGCCGGAGAGCTCGCTCTCGGGCGGGAAGGGGACCTGGATCTGGCGCGTGAACGAAGCCGGGTCTGAGAACCAGCGCGCGTCGCGGCCGATATCGGCGTCGTCATGGGCGAACTGCCAGGTGCCGCATAGGTCGGTCCAGCGCTCCCGGGTCAGGCGGGGGCGCGGGTGAAGGGGGGTATCGGTCATCGGTTTGTCCGCAGGCAGGGCTGGAGAGGGAAGGGGTGGTGATGGGCAGAATTGCCGGCCTCAGCGGGCCGGCAGCCACTTCTTTTCGATCTTGCACACCATGGTGTAGGCCGGATCGTAGACATTGCCGACCTCATAGCGCACCACCTGGCCCATCAGGTGGCTCGCTGCGGTGCTCGACAGTCCGAAATCCGACTTCAGCCAGTTGAACATGTCGGTGGTGGCGTGCTGCAGCGCCTGGTCGAGGGGGCGGGCATTGCCGACCGAGAAGATCTCGTCGGCGCTCTCGCCGCGCGGCCACCAGTTGGCGGCCCTTCTCCACCGTCAGACGCACCTCGACCTCGTAGCTGGTCTCGATGCCGGTACCGACGATCTCGCCATCGCCCTGGACGGCGTGGCAGTCGCCCAGAAAGAACAGCGCGCCCTCGACCGCCACCGGGAACCACACGGTCGCTCCGGGGCCGAAGCCGCGATAGTCCATGTTGCCGCCGTTCTCGGCGCTGGTCGCCGTCGAAAACGCCTGGCCCATGGCGGGTGCCACCCCGAAGCAGCCGATCATCGGCGCGAGCGGCAGCACCAGGTGCTCGAGGCCGGCGACCGGGTCCCTGAGCTGAGCAGTGCCGGCCTGCCGGTCGATGGCCCAGGTGACGGGCTCACGCGAGGGCAGTTCGCGCACCGCCTCGGGGTCGACGACATTGCCGGCGAGCGAGGAGCGGGTCCAGCCGGTTGCCCGGTTCGGCGTCATGCGGACGATCTCGACCCTAAGCGCGTCGCCCGGTTCGGCGCCTGCAACGAAGATCGGGCCGTTCATCGGGTTGGGGCCGGGACGGCGCTTGATGTCGTCCTTGTCGATGCCCCAGGCGTCGAGCGTCTCGGTGATCACGGTGTCGCCGGATGCAACGCGGATGGCCGGCGGCAAAGTGCCCAGCACATTGTGCCACTCGGTGGCGACAAAGCGGTGTGTGGTCATGGGATTCCCTCCAGCTGCATGCGTAGCGGCTGACAGGCGGCTTGTCATCAGGGCGAGAGCGACTGGAGCCACCCGGTGTACTCGTTCTCGTGCCGCCCGGCGAAGTTGGCCATGCCAGGCTTGGTCAGCACGCCCCGGCGCGGCGGGATGAAGGAGTGGATGCGGCGGCGCGACCGTTCCCGCCAGTTGATGTTGAGCGCAGCAAAGCGCGGGAAGAACTCGAGTTCGTCATACTCGAGATGGTCGTGGATCCACCAGGCCAGCGCCTCCCAGCGACCGGTCGCCTCGTAGTAGGGGATGAGCGCATGTACGATCACGCAGGCCGTCGCGCCCATGGCGCCGTGGGCGTCGCGCCGGTCCCAGATGTGGCCGCCGAAATTGGTCTCGTTGCGCCCGCAATTGAAGCCGTTGGCATTGCCGAAGCCGTTCACCTCGGCTGAGCGGTAGGCCGAGCGGATGGAAATGCGCCCGAAGCGGGCCCGCAGCGGCTCGAGCACCGCGGCGCACAGTTGCTTGCCGGCGGCGATGGCCAGGTCGGGATCGTCGGGAATGTTGGCCATCCCGTGAACGCTCGCGATCTCGGAGTGGAGGAAATCGCGCATGAAGAAGCTCTCGCTGAGTCGCACCCGGCCAAGCTCCTCGAGGGCCTTCACGCTGCGTGGCCTGCGCATCTTCGAACTCCATTCCTGCCTGCACCGGTGTGCGCTACAAGCGCGGCCGATGACACCCGCTTTTCACGGATTCCCATGCGCCCGCTCCTGCTTGCCCTTGCCGCCCTTGCCCTGCTGATCGTGCCGGTCATGGCGCAGACCGATGCCGGTACCGATGCGACGCTCGATCTGGAGATGGGCGACCACATGGCGTTCAGGGCGGCCTTCGAGGCGATCCAGGCGGCGGTGGTCGCCGGCGATGCAATAGCCTTGGCCGAGTATATTCCGTTCGGCGAGCCGATCACGGTCAACGGGCAATCCCGGGTCTTCCCCGACGCCGATGCGTTCGTCGCGGCCTATGGCGAGATCTTCACCCCGGACGTGGTCGAGGCGGTGGTCGCGCAGACCTACACGACGCTGTTCGTCAACTCCGAGGGGGTAATGTTCGGCAATGGCGAGGTCTGGATCGGCGGGCTGTGCAACGATGCCGCCTGCGACAGCTTCGATGTGAAGATTCTCGCCATCCAGTCGACGAGAGAATAGGCCGATCCCCGGAGCAAGGCTGATGCTGCAGATCATCTTCTATGTTGCCGTCGTTGCCGAAGCGATGACCGCCGCGCTGGCGGCCGGGCGTCGCAAGATGGACTGGTTCGGGGTCTGCGTCCTCGCCTGCGTCACTGCGCTCGGCGGCGGCACGATGCGAGACACCTTCCTCGGGCATTATCCGCTGACCTGGGTGGCGGATCCGTGGCTGCTGGTGATCTGCTGCGCCGCGGCACTGGCGACCATCGCGCTGGCCCGCTTCATGGCGGCGCTGCGCTGGCCCTTCCTGCTGCTCGACGCGCTGGGCCTGGTGGTGTTCACCATCATCGGCTGCAACGTGGCGCTGGAGATGGGCCAGCCGACGATCATCGTCATCGTCTCCGGGCTGGTCACCGGCATCGTCGGCGGCATCCTGCGCGATGTGCTCTGCAACGACGTGCCGCTGGTGTTCTCCTCTGAGCTCTATGCCACCGTCGCCATCGTTGCCGGGCTGCTCTACACCTATGGGCTGCAGTTCGGCATCGTCCAGGACGCGCTGATCGTCGGCGTCGTCCTCATCGGTTTCGCACTGCGCGTGGCGGCTATCGTGTTCAAGCTCGAAATGCCCAAGTTCGTCTACGACAAGGACATCAGGTGAGCCCCCGGCCACAGCGGCTGCAGCTGGCGCGCCGGCGGGGCTTCGACCTGCAGGCCACCTCGATGGCGCTCAATGGCCTGCCGGCAAGGCGGGTCACGAGGCCCGGGAAGTGGGGCAACCCGTTCTCGATCGAGCAGGTTGCTGCCCGCTACGACCTCGATCGGGCAGCGGCGCAGTCGAGGGCGGTGGACATGTGCACGCAATGGCTGATCGGGGCGCTCGACCCGGCGCTGTCGCCGGGGCCGCCCCCTTCGCTCGAAGCGATCCGCGCCGAACTGGGCGGGTGCAACCTGGCGTGCTGGTGCAAGCCGGGCACGCCCTGCCACGCCGATGTGTTGATCGAGATCGCCAACGGCTAGCGTGTCACCGGCCCGGGGATGGCGGCGCTGATCGCCTGCGCCGCGGCAATCGCGGCCAGCCGGATGCCCTCCATCCGGCCCGCTTCGGTGCCGGCGAGGAATGGCACCGAAAGCGCCGCAACCATGTGGTTGCGGGTGTCGAAGACGGGGGCGGCGTAGGCCAGCACGCTCGGCAGTCCTTCGCCCTTGTCCTGCGACCAGCCCTGCCGGCGGATCCTTGCCAGCTCGGCGAGGAGTCGCCTGGGGTCGGTGAGCGTCTTCGCCGTATAGCCGATCAGCGGGCGGGCGAGGGCAGCCTGTCGCGCCGGCTCGTCGAGGTGAGCGAGCAGCAGCTTCCCGGCGGCTCCCGCGTGGCAGGGCAGGCGCTGGCCGGGTGCCACCGAGAGCGCGTATTCGCGCCGGCCGGGGGAGGTGGCGATCACCAGCGTCGCGTCGCCATCCATCACCGACAGCTTGCACGCCTCGCCCAGTTCGCTGGAGAGTCGGTCGAGCAGCGGCTGGGCGATGGCGACGACGTCGATCTGGCTGCCACCAGTCGCCACATGGGCCGCCAGCGCCATCAGGCGGCTGCCCAGCTGATAGGCGCCGGTTTCGTCGCGGCGCACCATGTCGTGCAGCTGCAGCGTGTTGAGGATGCGGTAGATGGTGGTGCGCGGCAACTCGAGGGCGCTCACCAGGTCGCGGATCGTGGCGCCGCCCTCGCGATGCTCGAGTTGTCCGAGCACCTCCATCATGCGGTCGATCACCGGAATGCGGTGCTTGAGGGCCGCGTCGGCGCTGTTCGTCCTGGCCGTCAAATGTCCCCAGCCCCCCGGTTGACTTTCGCAAGGCTCGATCACTATCATGCATTATTGAACAAGTAAAGTTCATATGTGAACAAGGCGTCGACAGCGCGCGACATGGCGGACTGTCGGAAGGGGGGAGGGATGAACCACGCCGAGACGCGTCTCGCCGACACGGCCGAGCGCCTCAAGCTGCTCTACACACCTGCGGTGCACGACATCCTCGACGAGCTGGGGCTGCCCAACCAGTGCCTCGAACTCGGCATCAAGCCGCTCGAGCCTTCGATGAAGCTCGCCGGACCGGCGTTCACCATCGCCTGCGCCGCCGACGTGCGGGTCGACTGGGAATACGACAATGACGAGGTGACGCGCCGCACCTTCTTCCGGCGCATGTATCGCGGCTGCGTGATCCTAGTGTCGTCGGGCGGCGAGAACCGCGCCGGTCACTGGGGGGAACTGACCAGCCTGTCGGCCCAGTCGCATGGTGCGGCCGGCGTCGTGGTCGATGGTGGCGTGCGCGATGGCGCCCTGCTGCTGCAGATGGACGATTGGCCGGTCTTCACCCGCTACCTCAGCCCGATCGAGTCGCGGGGTCGGACCCGCATCCGGGCAATCGAGGAGCCGATCGCGATCGCCGGTGCGCTGACGGCGCAGGTCCGGGTCAATCCGGGTGACTGGATCTTCGGCGATATGGATGGCGTGCTGGCCATCCCTGCCGGCCGCGTCGAAGAGGTACTGCGCCGGGCCGAGGAAGTCGGCGGGCTCGAAGACCGGGTACGCGAGGAGATTCGCAATGGCGGTGACGTCACCGAGGTCTTCGAGCGTCATGGGTGGCCGTGAGGATCGTCGCGCGCCGGGGTATCGCCCGGCGGAAACGCGCATAGTATCGTTGGTGCCAATCCCAGGGAGGAAACGCCAATGAGCAGAATTGCCTATCTCACCGGCATCGAATTCGGTCCAGGCGCGATCGCGAGCCTCGCCGATGCCATCGGCGAGTTCGGCATGCGGCGGCCATTGCTGGTCGCCGATCAGGGCGTGCTGGCAGCGGGGCTCGTCGCGAGGGCCCTCAAACACCTCCCCGCCGGCACGCCCCTTTTTCTCGAGACCCCGCCCAACCCGACCGAGGCGGCGGTAATGGCCGCCGCGGCGCAGTACCGCGCGGATGGCTGCGACGGCATCGTCGCCATCGGTGGCGGCTCGCCGATCGATCTTGCCAAGGGCGTGGCGCTGCTCGTCACCCACGCGGCGCCGCTCGAGCAATACGCGATGATCTATGGCGGCCTCGACCGCATCGGCCCGGTGGCGCCGCTGATCGCCATTCCGACGACTGCCGGCACCGGCGCCGAGGTGGGCCGGGCGGCGCTCCTCACTCTGGATGACGGCCGCAAGCTCGGCTTCATCTCGCCCCACCTCATCCCCCGGCGCGCCATTTCCGATCCGGAGCTGACGCTTGGGCTGCCGCCGGGCCTCACCGCCGCCACCGGGCTCGATGCCTTGAGCCACTGCATCGAGACGCTGTGCTCGCCGCGCTTCAACCCGCCGGCCGAAGCGATCGCGCTCGACGGGGCGGGGCGGATCTGGCGCAATCTCGCGGTGGCCTTCGCCGACGGCCGCAATCTTTCGGCGCGCAGCGAGATGCTGATGGGGGCGCTGATGGGCGGGCTCGCCTTCCAGAAGGGCCTCGGGGCGGTGCACGCGCTCAGCCATGCGCTTGGCGGCCTCAAGGACGTCTCTTTGCACCATGGTACGCTCAACGCCGTGCTGATGCCGCCGGTGCTGCGCTTCAACGCCCCCCAGATCGGGGAGAAATCCATCCGCCTGCTTGCGGCGATGGGCCTGCCGGCCGAGGCCGATCTCGCCGGCGAGCTCGATGCGCTCAACCGCCGGCTCGGGATTCCGGCCGGCCTGAGGGTGATGGGGGTGCGCGAAGATCACTTCGACTGGGTCGTCGAGCGGGCCCTGGCCGATCACAGCCACGCCACCAACCCGCGCGTCGCCGCGGCGGCGGATTATCGCGCGCTCCTCGCCACGGCCATGGGGTGACGGTTGACTTGTCCGGTCGGCGCGGCATAGCTCCGGGCTGTCACGACATGCTGGGGCGGGGAGACCACCGATCATGAAGCAAACCTGGCGCTGGTTCGGTCCGGCAGATCTCGCCAAGATCGACGACGTGGTGCAGGCCGGCGCCACCGGCATCGTCTCGGCCCTCCACCATGTGCCCAATGGCGTGGTCTGGTCGCCCGAGGAAATCGGCGAGCGCCAGCAGCAGATCCGCCTGATGACCGACGGCCGTCCGTCCGGCATCGAGTGGCAGGTGATCGAAAGCCTGCCGGTTTCGGAGGACATCAAGAAGCAGAAGGGCAACTGGCGCGAGCACATCGCCAACTACCAGCAGAGCCTCAGGAACGTCGCGGCCGCCGGGCTCGACGTCGTCTGCTACAACTTCATGCCGGTGCTCGACTGGACGCGGACGGACCTGCGCTGGCCGCTGCCGAACGGCGCCTCCTGCATGCGTTTCGACATCAACGATTTCGCCGCCTTCGAGATCCATATCCTCGAGCGCCCCGGGGCGAGCGAGGCCTTCGGCCCGGAGGTGGTGGAGGAGGCTGCACGCCGCCACGCTGCGTTCGACGACGCCGGCCGGAAGCAACTGGCGCGCAACGTCACCATGGGGCTGCCCGGCTCGACCGAGAGCATGACGCTCGAGGATGTGCGGGCACATCTCGCCGAGTATGCCGGCATTTCGCCCGACCGGCTGCGGCAGCATTTCGTCGACTTCCTCTCTGAGGTCGTCCCCGTCGCCGAGGAGGTCGGGGTGCGGCTCTGCTGCCATCCGGACGATCCGCCGTTCCCGCTGCTCGGGCTGCCGCGCATCATGTCGACGGCGGCCGACTACCGGTACATCCTCGATGCCGTCGACAGCCCGTCGAACGGCATGACGCTGTGCTCGGGCTCGCTCGGCGCACGGCCGGACAATGACGTGCCTGCGATGATGGACGAGTTCGGGCCCAAGGTGCATTTCCTGCACCTGCGAAACGTCAAGCGCGACACCGATGCGATTGCCGGCTCGTTCTTCGAGGCGGAGCACCTGGCGGGCGATACCGACATGGTGGCGCTGATCGCCGCGATCGTCCGCGAGGAGTCCCGCCGCAAGGCCGAGGGGCGCGCCGACGCGCAGATCCCGATGCGTCCCGACCACGGGCAGGACATTCTCGACGACCTCGAGCGCCGCGCCCAGCCGGGCTACCCCACCATCGGCCGGCTAAAGGGTCTTGCCGAACTGCGCGGCGTGATAACGGCGCTGGGGCACCGGGAATATGGCCTGCGCTGAGTCCTTCCCCTCACCCGGCCGCTGTCGCGGCCACCCTCTCCATCAAGGAGAGAGGGAAGGAAGATGCCAGATCGCGCCGCAACTCCCCCTCTCCCCTTGAGGGAGAGGGGGCCCGAAGGGCGGGTGAGGGGACGTAGACCTCAGTCCTCCAGCAGATACGCGCCCTTGCGGCCCGGCAGCGGCGTCGTGCCGACGATCTTCATGATGGCGCCGCCGCGCTGCACGTATTTCTCGCTCACCCGCGACAGCACGAAGCCGTCGGTGCCGGCAAGGATCGGCGTGCGCGCCATGAAGGCCTCGGGGCCGTCGAGGGCGATGAGATCGGCGAGCGGCTGGCCCTTGCTGACGCGTTCGCCCAGCTCCACCCGGTAGGCGACAAGGCCCGGCCGGTCGACCCTGACGATCTCGGTCGCCTCGAACGGCGTGCCGCCGGGCATTGCCGGGGGGACGGCGCCCGGATCGGCATCGATGAGGTTCCGGCCGGCGAGGAAACCCCACAGCCGGCGGGCGTCGGCGGCGCCGAAGTGGTCGAAGACATCGGCCCGTCCGCGATACTCGAGCGTCGCGGTGGCGCTGGCCATCGGCACGGGCTTACCCGGATTGGCCTGCGCCACCTTGCGGTAGAGCTGGGGCAGCACCTCGTCGAACGATCCGCCGCCGCTGTCGGCAGCGGTCAGGGTCGCCGCGGCGCCCATCCAGTCGGCGAGGTCCTGCAATTCCGGCATCAGTTCGGGCGAGGTGAAGATGTGGATCAGCGAGTCGTCGTCGCAGTGCAGGTCGAGGACGAATTCGGCGTCATGGGCTTCCCGGAGCACGATCAGCCGCAGCTGTTCGGCAGCGCTGCGCGGCTGCTGGGCGTCGATCCACTGGGCAACCGCCTTGCGGATCAGGTTCACGTTGAACACCTCGTCCTCGCTCAGCCGTCCCGAGATCTGGCTGCGGATCGCTGCGAACAGGTCGGGCCAGCGTCGATTGTAGTTGATGCCCGTATTGGTGTCGTAGCGGCCGACATGATGGCGCAATGTCCGGTTGGCCATGCCGAGCGGGTTGACGAGCGGCATGACCGTGAAACGGGCCCGCAGCACTCCCTGCTCGTCGGCGTCCCGCAGCATGGGGAGCAGGTGGTGCAGCAGCATGGTGCCGGGGTGCTCGTCGGCATGCAGCGCCGCCTGCAGGTGCACCTTTCCGGCGCGTTCTCCGGCCCGACGCTGTAGTAGGTGAACTCGGTCACCTCACCCGGCGTGTCGCCGCGCAGCGGCACGACCTTTCGCTGAAAGCTCACCTCATCCTCACGACCGGTTCATTCTGAAGCGTAACGGTACGGCACCTGGCATGTGCCGCGTCAGGTGGCGGTATACCAGTCCGAAGACCAGGAATATCGCGAGCGAGATGGCGAGGAAATACAGCGCCGCCGCCGAGAAGTGCAGCACGGCGTTGTAGTCCTTCTCGAACAGTTCGCCCGCCATGTTCATCAGGTCCTTCTGGTCATCGATCACCGGCAGCGTGAAATAGACCAGGGCGGTGGCGTGGAACAGGAATACCACCTCGTTGGTGTAGGCTGGCCAGGCGAGCCGGATCAGGTGCGGCCAGACCACCGAGCGAAACTGCTGGCTGCGCGTCATCCCGAACGCCCGCGCTGCTTCGACCTCGCCTCTGGGGACGGTCATCAGCGCACCGTAGAAGATCTCGGCCGAATAGGCCGTGGTGTTGAGCGCCAGGATCGCCGGTCCGAGCACCAGGGGGTTGAGCACGATGCCGTCGATGCCGAGCGGTTTCCACAGGCTCAGGTTGAAGGCCAGGGCCAGGGAATAGAACATGAACAGCTGGATGAAGAAGGGCGAGCCGCGGAAGGCATAGATGTAGCCGCGGCACAGGCTCGAGACCAGGGCATTCCGCGACGCCTTGCCCAGCGCCATGAAGATGGCGAGCACGAAGCCGATCGGGATCGAGGCGAAGGCGAAGTAGATGTTGAACAGTGCCGGCCGCGCGAGGATGGCGAGGTCGTTCAGCAGGGGCGCAAAGAGATCCGTCATGCCGGGTTCGCCACCGACATGCCGCGACCGGCCCAGCGGGTGACGGCAGCAAAGACCTTCTCGGAAAGGAAGGTGACGAGGATGTAAAAGACCAGCAGCACCAGATAGTAGCCCCAGCGCCAGTCCGGATGCACGAGGCCGGCGGACCGGGTGAAGTTCGGCGCGCCAAGCCGGTCGGCCCAGAGCACGATGTCGGCGATCTGCAGCAGCGAGAGCAGCGAGGTCGCCTTGATGATCAGCATCCACACGTTGGAGAGGCCGGGAAGGGCATAGATCCACATCTGCCGGATGTGGAAGCGCCACAGCACCTGGGCGCGCGAAAAGCCGAAGGCGCGGGCCGCCTCGAGCTGGCCGCGCGGCACGGCATTCATCGCGCCGGAGATCACGCTGGCGGCGAACGCGCCATAGACGATGCCGAGCGATACACAGGCCAGCGCCAGGTATTCAGGCGTACCGAGGAACCAGTTCGCCGCGTCGCAGGGGGGCCACTGGCCGGCATTGGCCGCGAGACCTTCCGGCGTGCAGACGGCCTGGGCGCGGATGAGTTCGACGAGCTGCTCGAAGGCGAGCGGGAAGAACAGGAAGAACAGCACGTCCGGCACGCCCCGGACCATGTTGATGTAGAGCGCGCCGACGAGCCGCGCCGGGCCGAAGCGGGCGTTGCGCAATGCCGCCCCGGCCAGTCCCATGACCAGGGCGGTGAGGGCGCCAAACAGGGCGGCGGCGAGTGTGTACTGCACGCTCGCATACCAGGTCAGGTGCTTGCCGTTGGTGAAGTAGCCGAGCCAGAACAGCAGGTCGTCGCCGATCCCGTCCTTCATCCACTGTGGCAGGATGTCGAGCATCCGGAGTCCCCGGGGGAGGAACGGGGCGGACCGAGGTACCGGTCCGCCCCGAAGCAGCGGTCATCCGCCGGCGAAGATCGGGCCCGGCGCCTTGTCGGGGAACCACTTGATGATCAGTGCATCGAGCGAGCCGTCCTTCTTCATCTCGCCGATGGCCGCGTTGAGCTTGCCCTCCAGGTCGTCGTCGGCCTTCCTGAGGCCGACCCCCACCCCGCCGCCGATCATCACGTCGGGGCCGGTCAGCTCGAGTGAGCCCGAGGAGCCCGCAACGATCTCGGACAGGTAGGAGCCGTCGGCCAGGATGACGTCGACATTGCCGGCATTGAGGTCGGCGAGTGCCTGGTCGGCCGTCCCGAACGCCTTGATGGTGTTGGTCGCGCCGAAGGTCGCCTCGGCATAGGCGGCCTGGATGGTCGCCCCCTGCACGCCGACGCTCTTGCCGCTCAAGGCGCCAAAATCGAGGGTAGTGCCGGCGCGGACAATGTACTTGGACGGATCGGGCGGGAAGTAGTTGTCGGAAAAGTCGATGCTCTGCTTGCGCTCGTCGGTGATCGACATGCCCGCCATGATGGCATCGTAGTTGCCGGCGATGAGGTTGGGGATGATCGAATCCCATTCATTGGTCTGGAACGTGCAATCAAGTGCCGCACGCGCGCACAGTTCATTGCCCAGGTCGATCTCGAAGCCGGCAGGCTTGCCGGAGTCGTCAAGGAAGTTCCATGGAGCGTAGGCGCCTTCGGTGGCAATGCGCACCGTCTGGGCCTGGGCCCCGGTCGCGAGCATCGCCAGGGCTGCCGCCGCGATGATGAGTGTCTTCATTCGCTTCTCCTGTCAGTCGCCCGGACCTGTCTCGATCCGGTGCCGGCCCGCTTGGCGGGCAATGGCTGCACGCTAGCCGATTTTACCGGTTGGTCAACATTGCGTGATCCGGCGCTGCATCATGTCGCGCTGGCACGCTGCGCCCGTGCGGGCCCGAGCCGATGGCGCAAGCTCAGTTTGCCGCCGCGAGGAACTGCTTGAGGCGCGGCGAGCGGGTGGCGTCGAAGATCTCGTCGGCCGTGCCTTCCTCCTCGATGACGCCCTGGTGCAGGAAGATCACCCGGTCGGAGATCGAGCGGGCAAGGCCCATGTCGTGGGTGACGAGGATCATGGTCCGGCCCTCGTCGGCGAGCAGCTTGATCACCCGGGTCACTTCCACCTGCAGTTCGGGGTCGAGCGCCGAGGTCGGCTCGTCGAACAGCATCACCTTGGGGTTGATGCACAGCGCCCGGGCGATTGCGGCGCGCTGTTGCTGGCCGCCGGAAAGCTGGCCGGGGTAGGCGTCGGCCTTGTCGCGAATGCCCACCTTGGCGAGCATCTCGAGCGCTGCGGCACGGACTTCCGCCCGGTCGCGCCCTTGCACCTTGAGCGGCGCTTCCATGACGTTGCCCAGCACCGACATGTGGCTCCACAGGTTGAACGACTGGAACACCATGCCGAGCTCCGAGCGTATCCGCCGGATCTGCGCCTCGTCGGCCGGATGGCGATCCGGTGGCTTTCCAGCGAGGCGGATTTCCTCGTCGGCCACCTTGATCGTGCCGCTTTCGGGCACTTCGAGCATGTTGATGCAGCGCAGCAGGGTCGACTTTCCGGAACCGGACGAGCCGATCAGCGCCACGACCTCGCCCTGGCGGGCGGCGATGGAAACGCCCTTCAGGACGTGAAGGTCGCCGTAGGATTTTCTGAGGTCGGTGATCTCGATGACGGTTGGAGCGGGGTGTTCTGGCTGCATCGGCTCAGAAGAGCCAATGCCGGCCCGGCTGGCAAGCGGTTTGGTGGAACCGTGCTCCCGGCGAAGGCGTTGGGAGTTCAAGGACACGTCGTCCGACGCGTCCCGTTGACAAGCCGAAGAGGAGTTTTCGATGAACTGGAACGAGATGGAAGGCAACTGGGAACAGCTCAAGGGCAAGGTCCAGATGCAATGGGGCAAGCTCACCAACGACGACCTCAGCCTAATCAAGGGCCGTCGCAAGGAACTGGCCGGCAAGATCCACGAGCGCTACGGCAAGGCGCAGGAGGACGCGGAGCGCGAGATCGATGACTGGTACGGGCGCATGAACTGAGTCCCGCAGGTCGGACTGGAAGCCCCGCTCCGGCGGGGCTTTTTGCTGCCGCGAAATGCAGACGGCCCCACCCTGGGGCGGGGCCGTCGCATCGTCGAACCGCGGACCCGGCAGGGACGGTCCGAGATTTCGGCTCAGGTGCGCCGCTTGAACAGCACCGCGAGCAGCGACACAACCAGCAGGGCGAGGAACAGCAGGAACAGGAGTTGCGCGATCCCCGAGGCGGCGCCGGCAATGCCGCCGAAGCCGAGTACGCCGGCGACGATGGCGATGACGAGAAAGAGCAGGGCGTAGTGCAGCATCTGGGTCACTCCGATTGTCGCTGTCGATGGAGTGAAAACGGCACAGCGGGACTTCGGTTCCAGAAATGCCCCGAGGGGCCGGTCACCTGGACCGGCTCCTCGGAGGGCGCGGACGAGTTGGGTCAGGCCGCGGCGCGCGAGCCTTCGTCGAAGAACAGCGCCTGGCTGATCAGCGCCTTCACCATCTCGGGATTGAACGGCTTGGTGACGAGGAAGGTCGGCTCGGGACGCTCGCCGGTCAGCAGTCTCTCGGGGAAGGCGGTAATGAAGATGACCGGGATCGGGTGCGTGTGCAGGATGTCGTTGACGGCATCGATGCCGGACGAACCGTCGGCCAGCTGGATATCGGCAAGCACCATGCGCGGGCGGGTCCTGCTGCAAAGCGCCACGGCTTCCTTGTGGGTGCGCGCGACGCCGACCACCCGGTGGCCCAGGCCGGTCACCATATGCTCGATGTCCATGGCAATCAGCGGCTCATCCTCGATGATCAGGATGTCGGTCGCCACCTGCCTCGAGATCTCCTGTCCGGCCTGGGCGAGCAGACTTTCGAAGGCCTGCGGCGTCACCTCGAGGATTTCGGCGGCCTCGATGTGGGAAAAGCCCTCCACGGCAACCAGGAGGAACGCCTGGCGCGACCTGGGGGACAGATTTGCCAGGTTGGCGGCCGCCCGAGTCTCCCAGGGGAAGGTGGAACTGGGTTCCGGCACTCTGACGGCCGAGGAGGAGAACAGCTTGGAGAACAGCTTGTAGAGCGAGATCCGGTCATTCGACGCTGGTGGGAAGATCGACAGATCGGCGATCAGGGCCTCCAGCGCCGCCGCAACATAGGCGTCTCCGGAAGTCTGGGAGCCGGTTACCGCACGGGAGAAACGGCGCAAGTACGGCAGGTGCGGTGCGATCCGCATGGACAGAGTCATCGGCATCTCCCTTGACGCTTTCATGGGCTTACGGTTGCAGGAACGGACCGGCGAAACAAAGGTTCCGGCAGGCCGGAACTTTTTCGACGGCCGGGAATTGAACACGGTGCAGCGGGGGTGCCGTCTGGCGGCGCTGCAGGGTGCAGGTAAGGTGATGCGAGACAACAAGCTGATGAATGCAATGGGATCTGTCGGGCGGCGACGGGACGAGGAGCTCGGTCCGAACTCCGATATCGGCAACAAGCTGCGGGCCCTCTACGGCGCCGTTCAGGAGGAAGGCATCCCGCCCAAGCTCCTTGAGTTGCTCGATCGGCTCGACGAAGCCGAACAGCGGGCTGCAAAGCCCCCAACGGATTGAGCCGATGACGGACCAGCCGCCCAGCTTCAAGCACGAACTGCTTACCACGCTGCCCAGCCTGCGGGCCTTTGCCGTCTCGCTGTGTCGGCGTTCCGACAAGGCGGACGATCTGGTGCAGGATACGGTGATGAAGGCCTGGGCCAAGCAGGCGAGCTTCGAGCTCGGCACCAACATCAAGGCCTGGCTGTTCACGATCCTGCGCAACGAATTCTACAGCCAGATGCGCAAGCGTGGCCGCGAGGTGCAGGATTCCGACGGCGTCTTCACCGAGCGCCTGTCGGTGCATCCGTCGCAATATGGCATCATGGACCTGGGCGACTTCAAGAAGGCGCTCGACCGGCTGCCCGACGACCAGCGCGAGGCGATCATCCTGATCGGCGCGTCCGGCTTCTCGTACGAGGAGGCCGCCGAAATCTGCCATTGCGCGGTTGGCACCATGAAGAGCCGGGTCAGCCGGGCGCGCACGCGGCTGCAGGACCTGCTGCAGGTGACGGGCGAGTCGGACTATGGCCCCGATGCGGTGTCGGCCCAGGTCACCAGCGGGCCCAACGTCAGGTAAGCGAGGCAGGCGGTGTCGGCCTGGACGGCCGTCCAGGTGATGTCTGCCGCGCCTGGCCGACCGCCCGGCAGCAGCTAGATGCTGGGGCCTGTTGATCGTCGACGCCTCGCGAGGTCGCAGCGGCAAGGGCCTTGCGGGGAGGTCGCGGTCGTTGTTCCGAGGTCCAAATGCCGCCACGTCGCTCGGCCATATCGTGGCCCGAAACGCAATGGTGCGGCCGGCGACGCCGGGATAGGCTTCATATCACCTCAGGCGGTTCAATCATGACCGACATGATCCAAGCTGGAGTGCGTCAGCCCGTCCGTCTTGGGCCGCTGCGCCGCGTTGCCATCGTGGTCTCGCTCCTCCTGATCGTGGTGGCCGCGTCGGCGTCCCTGTTTCTCGTCCGCACCGTCGACAGCCAGCTCGACGATATCGCGGGCGCCTATGAGGTCCGCCGCCAGGCGCGTGATCTGCTGCTTGCGGTGGTGGATGCAGAAACCGGGCAGCGCGGCTATCTGCTGACACGCGATGCCAGGTATCTCGATCCCTACAATCGGGCGATCGCCACGATGGACGATACCTATCGGCGGCTGCTTGAACTGGTCGACGGCACCGCCGCGCGGCGCGACCGGATAGCGGTCATCGCGGACGATCTCGAGCGCAAGCGCGACGAGCTGACGCGGACGATCGATCTGGCATCGGGCGGCAACCCCGAGGCCGCGCTGGCCGTTGTCAGATCGAACGCCGGCGCGGAGCTGATGGCGCGGCTGAGGCAGGTGGTCAACAGCTTCATCGCCGACGAGGACGCCGCTCTGGTCGATCGCAACCGGCAGATGGAGGCCAACCGGCAGTGGCTGGTGGCGGCGATCGTTGCGGCGCTGGGCGCGGCGGCGGCTCTCGCCTATGCGCTGTTCGCCCGCACGCAGCGGCAGGTTACGGCGCTGGCGCAGTCGCACTCGGCCCTCCGGTCGGCGAACGAAGACCTGGAGGCGCGCGTGCTGGCGCGCACGGCAGAGGCGGAGGAGTCCCGTGCCAGAGCCGAGCGGGAGCGGGAGCGTCTCGAGACCCTGCTGCAGGACACCAACCATCGGATCGGCAATTCGCTCGCCACCGTCTCGTCGCTGCTCGGGCTGCAGCTCGGGCGCAGCCAGTCGGCCGAGGTGCGGGAGGCACTCGAGGCGGCCCAGGCGCGCGTTCACGCCGTCGCCTCCAGCCACCGCCGCCTGCGATTGGGCGCCGACCTGGAGACGACGGATGCGGCAGACCTGCTGCAGGCGGTGGTCGCCGACATCGAGGAGTCGATTCCCGAGGACCGCAATGTTGAGGTTCACTGTGCGCTGCAGCCGATGGTCATTTCGGCCAGAGACGCCACGACACTGGGAATTGTGCTTGCCGAACTCGTCACCAATGCCCTCAAGCATGCGTTCGGGGAGGGCGCCGGGGGAAGCATATGGGTCCGGCTCGACCGTGCCGCCGCTGGCACGGCGCGCTTCGTCGTCGAGGACAACGGACGGGGCCTGACCCGCGTCGCGCACCCGGACTCCGAACCCGGACTGGGCGCGGTCATCGTCAGTCAGTTGGCCCGGCAGTTCGGGGGTGCTGTCGAATATGCAGAGCGCGATGGAGGCGGCACCGTGGTGATGGTGCTGCTGCCGGGGCTCGAGATCGTCTCGGGGTAGGGGCGGCGACACGTCGTACGGCCGAGGAGCAACATGCAGTATATCGGTGTGATCAACAGGAGCGGCGGGACGTTCCGGACCATGGACCTCGAGCGCTTCGTCGCCGCGGCCGGATCCGTGTTCGCCGCGCATGGTCACCAGTTGTCGTGCAGCATCGTCGATGGCGACGACCTCCTGGGGGCACTCGAGGCCGCCGCGCGGGACCCGGGCTCGGACGGGCTGATCGCGGGAGGCGGTGACGGTACCATTTCGGCGGCGGCGGGCATCTGCTTCAGGCACGGCATGCCGCTGGGGGTACTGCCGGGCGGCACGATGAACCTGTTCGCCCGCTCGCTGCGCATTCCCCTCGATCTCGATGCAGCTCTCGAAGCACTGGCCGGGGGCGAGATCGTGCCGGTCGATATCGCCACCGCCAACGGCCGCCCGTTCGTGCATCAGTTCTCCGTCGGGCTGCACTCCCGGCTCGTCCGGATACGGGAAGGCCTGCCCTACAAGAGCCGCTGGGGCAAGATGCTGGCGAGTGTGCGGGCAGTGGGGAAGCCCTGTCCCGACCGCTGGTGTTCGAGGCCGAGATCCGCATGCCGCAACGGACGGAGACCCGCCGGGCCGCCGCCATTTCGGTGTCGAACAATGTCCTGGGTGAGGGGCACGTGCCCTACGCCGAGGCCGTCGATCGCGGTGTCCTCGGCGTCTACGTGGTCAGGCCCATGCCGCCGGCGGAACTCGCCCGGCTGCTGATTTCACTGCTGTTCGGCACCTGGAAGCGGCATCCGCTGGTGTCGGAAAAGGAGGTCAACGAGGTGTCGCTGCGGTTTCTGCGCCGCAAGGCCTCGGCCAGCGCCGTGATCGACGGTGAACTGGTCCCGCTCGAAGCCCGCGTCGACCTGCGCATCCATGCCGGCGCACTCAAGGTGCTGGTCCCGCAGCGCGGTGCACCGGCAACTGCCGGCGTCGATGCGGCTGCAACGGCGTGAAACGACAAGCGCCCGCCCGGTCGTTGCCGAGCGGGCGTCGATGGCGGTGAATTGCGGCCGGCTAGAGGCTTGCGGCTCCTGCCTCGACGGGCTGCTGGCCAAGCCGCCGCAGCGCATTCTCGATCGCCTTGAGGTTCTCGCCGTCATCGCCGTCGACGGGTGTCATCCCCTCGGTGGCGCTGCGCTCCTTGGAGAGTGTGTCCGCCTCGAGTTCACGCAGTAGGGTGATCTTGTCGGCCGCGGGCAGGCGCTCGTCAGTCAGGATGGTCACGATCTTCCGCTTGATGTGAGACATGGCTCAACTCCTCGAAGTTCTCGTTTCCGTCGGCGCCGCAAGGACGGCGGTCCGTCGAGAACGCGGCACCAGAGAGTTGGTTGCAGCGGGTCAAGCGTCCTCCTCGGGCTCCTCTTCGCGATGCGAACCGGTTGGCTTGCTGAGCAGGTAGGCGGCCGCAAGGGCGCCGCCCAGCGGGATGCCGACACGCCTCATCAGGTCCGATTTCATCAGCAGCGGCAAGGCCGTGACCGCTGCCGTGGTGATCAGGGCCGTCTTTTCGGCACTGCGCTGGCGTTCGAGGGCGCGCCGGTGCGCTGCGGCATCGGCCATCGCCTTGAGGGCGTAGGCCGCGAGGGCGAGGAGCAGGGCCCCGGCCGCGATCAGCAGCCTGGGGCGACGATCGGTCCCCACAGCAGGGTGAGCCAGGCGTTCAGCGCCACCAGCAGGAATGCCACGGCAATCAGCGCGAACGCCGCCACCGCTCCATAGGCGACGGCGCCGCTCTTCAGCCGCTCCATCAGTTCCTCCACCTCGATGCCGAGCAGCGAGGCTATCGGCGAAAGGAACTGCATCATCCCTACCTTGATACGACGGCGAGGACGAAACCCAGCGCGATGGCTCCCGCCACCGCGGTCAGAGGTTTTTCCCGGATGGTGTCCTTGAGCTGCTTCTCGAGTTCGCCGAACTCGTCCTGCACCTCGTCGACCGCCTGCTTGCCGGACTTGGCGAGGTGCTTCACCTCGCGCTTTGCGATCGACTGCGCCTCGCTGACCTTGTCCTCGGCCAGGGTGGCCAGCGTTGCCGCGATCGACTTGAGATCGGACTGCAACTGCTTGATCTGCTCGGCCAGTTCGTCCTCCCGGTTCGTCGCCGGGGCCGAACGCGACCGTCGCCGCGCTCCGCTTGCGGCGCGGTTCGCGGGTGTCCCCGCGCGATTGGGGGGCCATGTCGGTAGTGGCTGCCATCTGGGCGCTCCTGTTGCTGTACGCAGTAGCCAACGCGTCATGCCAAATACTGGTTCCAGTCTAGGCAGATGCACGCGCCGCGGGGTTGCGCTGGATCAAAAAAGATGCACCCCGGCTCAGGGGGAACCGGGGTGCGGAAAGCGGGCCGGAAGGGGGGCGACCTTGGGCCCGCTGGGGGCTCAGAGGACCCTCATCAACACAAGGACGATGAAGATCACGAGCACGACTCCGAGGATGCCGGAGGGATAGGCCCCCCACGAGCGAGAGTAGGGCCAGGCCGGCACGGCGCCGATCAGAAGCAGGATCAGCAGGATGATGATGATGGTTCCAAGGGTCATGGCCGGTTCCTAGAGCAGTGTCAGTACGACTGACGCGGCAAGGAGGATGCCTGCCGCGCAGCCGAGCGCGAGCAGCACGGGCACGTAGTGGGTCCGTCCGTCATGGCTCTCCGGCATCCACGCGAGGACCGTGCGGACGGCGTGTTCCGGGTTGGCGGTCTCGATCTGGGTCATCGGGCTGTTTCCTCGGTCTGCCGGCTTCGGCACCGGCTTGCGCCCATGGCGGCGCTTCTGGTCCGATAACGGGGAGGCACCCGTTTGGTTCCGCCAGACGAGGATGTTCCGCGCCGGTCTATTCGACGCGGATGACGTCGACCGATTGCTTGGCGTGATGGCCGCCGCTGGTGCGCAGCACCCCCACGATCGGCGACACATCGGAATAGTCCCGTCCATGGCCGATGGTGATGTGGTCGGGGCCTGCGAGCATCGCGTTGGTGGGGTCGAACTCGACCCAGCCGGCATGCACGCCGCACCACACCCGGACCCAGGCGTGCATGGCGTCGGCGCCGGCCAGGCGCGGCTTGCCCTTGGGCGGAATGGTACGGAGGAACCCCGAGACATAGCCCGCGGGGATGCCGATGCCGCGCAGTCCGGCAATCATGACGTGGGCAAAGTCCTGGCAGACGCCGCGCCTGAGGGCGAAGGCCTCGGACGGCCCGGTGTCGACCTTGGTCGCGTCCTTGTCGTACCTGAAGTCGCGGTGGATGGCGAAGCACAGCTCCATCGCCGCGGCCCGGACCGACCCGGTCCGCGACGCGATGTCCCGGGCATAGGCGGTGATCGCGGTGTCGAGCGGCACCCGCGGCGACGCCGCGAGGAAGTGGTGCGGCGAGTCGGCGGCCAGCGACCATAGCGCCGCGATTTCCTCCTGCAGGCGCGGCAGGGTCGGCGACAGGTCGGCGGCCGCCGGCTGGTCCTCTATCTGAACCCGCGCCGTGAGCTTCACGTCGAGGTGATGGTGATAGCCGGTGTAGGCGATGGTGGTGACGATGTTGCCGAAGAAGTCGCTGAAGGTGGTCTCCTGCTCGGGACGCGGCGAGAACGACAGCGATGAGGCGATCACGCGCTGCACGCCGGGGATCGAGATCGGCGTCACCCGCACCAGGTGGCGATCGCCGTGCACCGAGGCGATGTAGTCGTAGTGGAGCTCCAGCCGGACGTCGTAGAGCATGTCCGCGTCCCCCTAGACGAAGTAGGCGTCGGCGATAAGGCCGGCGAGCCGGCCGATGTCCGCGGCGAGACGATTGAGCTTGGCCGTCGTCATGTCCTCGGGTTCGGTGATCCTGAGGTCGGTGTGCAGCGCCAGTCCCGCTTTGGCGGCGAGCGAGAGGTGCCCCTCCTCGATGCCGCCGGGCAATTGCTCGATCTGGCTGCGCAGCTCGGCGATCTGGAAGGCGACCGAGCGCGGATTGAGCGGATCGAGCACCAGCAGGTCGATATAGGAGTTGACGCCGGCACTGACGGCGTAGCGCCGCCGGTGCGTCATCACGCTGTCCCCGATCTCGAGCAGCATGTCGAGCGAGCCTTCCGGCGCGCCTTTCCTTGTACACCAGGCGACGACGCCGGCAATCTGGATCGCCCGTTCGAGCCGCCGTCCGACCTCGAGGAAGCGCCAGCCGGCGAAGCGATACATGTTCTCGTGCACCAGGCCCGAGAAGCCGGCGAGCTTGCGCAGCAGCACGGTCATGGCGCGGGTCGCGTCGTCGCCCGGTTCGACGCGCTGGGCGAAGCTGCGGGCGGTCTTGCGCAGGTCGGCGAGCGCCAGCCAGCCATCCGGCGAGAAGCGGTCGCGGATCTGGCTGGCACTGTTCGCTGCGCTGTCGATGGCAGCGAGCAGCCCCGGGGGAAGCGCCTTGGTGGCGTCGACCCCGAGGCCGCCGAGATAGGTGCGGATGTCCTTGAGCAGGGCCTGGCCGGGGTTCGAGATTTCGGCAAGCCGGGCGTTGTAGGCGCGCAGGATGCGGACCGTCGCCTCGCAGCGTTCGGCGTAGCGGCCCAGCCAGATCAGGTTGTCGGCCGCCCGGCTCGGCAGGCTCCCGGCCGAGACCCGCACCAGCTTCTCGCCTTCCTGGGGCAGCAGGGAGACGCGCTCGACCGGCTTTGCACTGACTACCCAGACGTCGGCCGCCTGGCCGCCACGCTGCATCGCGATGGCGGCGGTATCGGGGGTCGAGCCGACGCGGGCGAAACCTCCCGGCATGATGGTCCAGCCATCCCTGGTGCGCGCCGCATAGACGCGCAGCGTGATCGGCCGTGGCTGCAGCCTGCCGCCCAGGTAGACCGGCGCCGTCGACAGCCGCACCGGTTCCTGCCCGACGAAGTCGCCGCCGCTGTGCACCAGTTCGGCGAGCAACGCCTCCCGCTGTGGCCTGGCCAGTTGGGCGCCCAGCACCGTCCCATGCGGATCGTCAATGGCAAGACCGGTGGCGAAGGCCGGGCCGACCATCATGGTGTCGAAGTTCTCGACGACGTGGCGGCGCTCCGCCGCCTGGCCGCACCACCAGGTGGCGATGGTGGGCAGCATCAGGTCCTCGTTCAGCAGGGCGCGGCAGAGATTGGGGATGAAGGCGGCGAGTGCCCGTGTCTCGAGGATGCCGGAGCCGAGCGCATTGACGATTGCGACCGATCCCTGCCGCAGCGCCTCGGTCATGCCGGGCGTGCCGATATGGCTGTCGTAGCGCAGCTCGAGCGGATCGGCGAAGCTGGCGTCGAGGCGGCGCCAGAGGACGCTGATCGGCTTCAGGCCTGCCACTGTCCGAACCATCACCTGGCCGCCCTCGACGATCAGGTCCTCGCCCTCGAGCAGCATGAATCCGAGATAGCGCGCGATGTAGGCGTGCTCGAAATAGGTCTCGTTGTGCTGGCCGGGAGTGAGGATGCCGACGCGCCCGTCGCCGGAGCGGGCGATGCCGTTGAGCGCGTCGCGGAAGTCGCGGAAAAAGCCGGCCAGCCGATGCACGTGCATCTTGCCGTAGATGTCGGAGAGCGCCCTTGTGGTCGCGACGCGGTTCTCGAGCGCGAAGCCGGCGCCTGAGGGGGCCTGGGTGCGGTCGCCGAGCACCCACCAGCCGCCGTCTGGGCCGCGTCCCAGTTCGAACGCGCAGAAGTGCAGGAAGTGGCCGCTCGCCGGCTTGATGCCGACCACCGGCCTTAGGAATTCGGCATTGCGGGCAATCAGTTCGGGCGGCAGCAGGCCGCTCTTCACCAGCGTGTTGTCGCCATGGATGTCGGCGACGATCTTCTCGAGCAGTTCGGCCCGCTGCGCCAGCCCGCGTGAAATGCCGACCCAGTCCGCCTCGTCGATGATCAGCGGGACGTGCGCCAGCGGCCAGGCGCGTTCCTTGCCCTCGGCACCGTCGTATTTCCGGTAGTAGACGCCCGCGTCGCGCAGGTACTGGTCGGCGCGCTCGAAGCGGGCGGAGACCTCTTCTGTCCCCAGGTCGTCGAGCGCCGCGATCAGGCCCTCCCAGACTGGCCGGATGGCCCCGGAAGGATCGATCATCTCATCGGGAACGCCGGGAAGCAGGTGGTAGCCGGCGATCAGGCCGGGAACACCCCGCTTCTTCGCCGACTGGCGTTGATTCCGCTTCTCCATGGGCAGATAGCGCTATCTGAGACGTCGGAAATCGCAAGTGGACTTTCGACTGTTTGGTCAAAAAAGCCCCGGCGGGGCGTCGCCGTCATTGCGGCGGTCGCCGCAGGTCAAGAGTGAGCGGGAACTCCTGAGAGCCGGCCTCGGCGGGCGGGGCGTAGGCCCCCGGCCGATGGCCGGACGGCACGAACCGGGAGAGGCGCCGGGCCTCGGCCTCGTTGCCGTTGACCGGGAAGGTCTCGTAGTTCCGCCCCCCCGGATGGGCCGCGTGGTAGGTGCAGCCGCCGATCGCGCGGCCCGACCAGGTGTCGTAGATATCGAAATGCAGCGGTGCGTTGACGGGCAGGGCAGGGTGCATGCCGGACGCGGGCTGCCAGGCCTTGAAGCGGACGCCGGCGACCGCTGCCCCGTTCTGTCCGGTCGCCGCCAGCGGCACCAGCCGGCCGTTGCAGGCGACGCGGTAGCGGTCGGGGTTGCTGCCCTCGAGCTTGACCTGCAGTCGTTCGACCGAGGAATCGACGAAGCGCACGGTGCCGCCGATGGCGCCCTGCTCGCCCATGACGTGCCAGGGCTCGAGCGCCTGGTTGAGGGTGAGCTTCATGCCTTCGACCTCCACCTCCCCGCAGAACGGGAAGCGGAATTCGAGCTGCGCGGCGAACCACTCCGGCTCGAGGTCGAAACCGTGCTCCCTCAGGTCGGTGAGCACATCGAGGAAGTCGGCCCAGACGAAGTGCGGCAGCATGAAGCGGTCGTGCAGCGCCGTCCCCCAGCGGGTGAAGCCGCCCTGCTGCGGTGCCTTCCAGAAGCGTGCGATCAGCGCCCGAACCAGCAGTTGCTGAGCCAGGTTCATCCGCGCATTGGGCGGCATCTCGAAGCCGCGAAATTCGATCAGTCCCAGCCGGCCGGTCGGACCGTCCGGCGAATAGAGCTTGTCGATGCAGATCTCGGAGCGGTGCGTGTTGCCGGTGACGTCGACGAGCAGGTTGCGGAACAGCCGGTCGACCAGCCAGGGGAGCGGCGCCGGGCCTTCCTCCGGCGCGGGCACCTGCCGCATGGCAATCTCGAGTTCATAGAGGCTGTCATGCCGCGCTTCGTCGACACGGGGAGCCTGCGAGGTCGGGCCGATGAACAGCCCGGAAAACAGGTAGGAGAGCGAGGGGTGGCGCTGCCAGTGCAGCACCAGGCTCCTGAGCAGGTCGGGCCGGCGCAGGAACGGCGAGTCCGACGGGGTCGCGCCGCCGACCACCACGTGGTTGCCGCCGCCGGTGCCCGTGTGCTTGCCGTCGATCATGAACTTGTCGGCCCCGAGCCGGGCCAGCCGCGCCTCCTCGTAGACTGCCGTAGTGGTCGCCACGCACTCCTCCCAGCTCGAGGCCGGGTGGATGTTGACCTCGATGACGCCCGGGTCGGGGGCGACGCGGATGACGTTGAGCCGGGGATCGTAGGGCGGGGCGTAGCCCTCGACATGAATCGGCAGATCGATGCTCCTGGCCGCCTGTTCGGCAGCGGCAATGAGTTCGAGATAGTCCTCCACCGTCGAGACTGGCGGCAGGAACACGCAGAGCCGCCCCTCGCGCAGTTCCACCGTGATGGCGGTGCGCACTGCGCTGTCGATCTCGTCCAGCACCTGCTCGTTGATCTGTTGCGAGACGGTGGGGTCGGCCGTGAAGGTCGAGGGCTGGGCATGGTGTCCGATCCGCACCTCTACCGGCTGGTGCAGCAACTCGTCGATCTCGGGGAGGTCCGCCACTGCCACCAGCGGGTCGCGGGGTACCACATGCGGATAGGCCGTCGGCTTGAGGTGCCGCAGGGCACTGAGCGGCAGCCGATAGCCCACTGGCGAGTCGCCCGCGGCGAGAAACAGCTTGCCGCGCCGCGTCTTCCATTTCTCGGTGATCCAGCGCGACTTGTCGGGCAGGGCGTTCCAGCGCTGCACCGGCAGCACGTAGCCGGTGGCATTGTTCAACCCGTGGTCGAACACCTTCGCCATGCGGGCCCGCGCCTCGGGGTCGGCGAGTTCGGGGTTCGCCGGGTCGACATTGGGAGGCAGCCGGGCTTCCTTCACCAGCCAGTCGCCGGGATCCTCATAGGCGGGGTCGATGGTCTCCGTTCCGAGGCCGAGATTGGTGGCGATGGCATCGAGCAGCCGCCTGTCGTCGCCGGGCTTGGCCGGGGTGACGACGCCTTCGCGGGCGACGAGGTCCTCGCGCTGCCAGACTGGCTTGCCGTCGCGCCGCCAGTAGAGCGAGAAGGTCCAGCGCGGCAGGGTCTCGCCGGGGTACCACTTGCCCTGCCCGTAGTGCAGCAGGCCGCCCGGCGCGAAGCGCTCCCTGAGCCGGCGGATCAGCGCATCGGCCTTGGCGCGCTTGGTCGGCCCGACCGCGTCGGCATTCCACTCGCCGGCCTCGAAGTCGTCGATCGACACGAAGGTCGGCTCGCCGCCCATGGTGAGGCGCACATCGGCGGACTTCAGTTCCTCGTCCACGCGTCGCCCGAGTGCGTTCAGCCGCTCCCAGCTGGCATCGGAGAAAGGCTTGGTGATTCTCGGGTGTTCTGCGACGCGGCTCACCTTCATGTCGAAGGCGAACTCGACATTGGCGAAGCTGGTGTATCCGGTGATCGGGGCGGCGTTGCGGTAGTGCGGGGTGGCCGCCAGCGGGATGTGGCTTTCCCCGGTCAGCAGGCCCGAGGTCGGATCAAGGCCGACCCAGCCGGCACCCGGCAGGTAGACCTCGCACCAGGCATGCAGGTCGGTGAAATCGTGATCCGTTCCGGACGGCCCGTCGAGCGCGACGAGGTCGGGCTTGAGCTGGATCAGGTAGCCGGAGACGAAGCGCGCGGCAAAGCCCAGATGTCGCAGCGCCTGCACCAGCAGCCAGCTCGAATCCCGGCATGAGCCCTGGGCCCGGTTGAGCGTCTCGTCGGGTTCGAACACGCCAGTCTCGAGCCGCACGATGTAGCCGATCTCGCGCTGTACCCGGGCATTGAGCGCGGTGACGAAGTTCACCGTGTTCATCGGCGTGCGGTCGACGCCCGACAGGAATTTCTGCAGCAGCGGCCCCGCCGGCTGCGGCTTCATGTAGATCGACAGGTCCTCCCGGAGTTCCTCGGGGTATGCGAACGGCCAGATCTCGGCACGCTCCTCGACGAAGAAGTCGAAGGGATTGTAGACCGTCATGTCCGCGACCAGGTCGACCTCGATCTTGAATTCCATGACCGGATCGGGAAACACGTGACGGCTCAGGTAGTTGCCGTAAGGGTCCTGCTGCAGGTTGATGAAGTGGCCGCCGGGCGAAACGCGCAGCGAGTGGCTCAGCACCTTGGTCTTGGACTGCGGCGCCGGTTGCAGCCGGATGATCTGGGGCTGGAGAACGACCGGGCGGTCATACTTGTAGTGCGTCAGGTGATAGATCGCGGCTTTGATCGACATGCAGCCAGTCGCTCACTCTTTGACACAGGGCTTCCCGGTGGGAACGATAGCGACTGTTGCTCGCCGCCGCCAGCGCCGACACGCGCTGCGGCCCGGTGCCGGCAGCTACTTCTTCCTGCGCTCGGCGTGCATGGCGTCGCGGGATTCGTTGAGGAAGGCCTCGACCTCGTCGAGGCTGGCCGAGAACTCGTAGCCCTTGTTGCCGAAAACGATTGCGGATGTCTCGTCGTCGCGCAGCATGTAGCCGCCATGCGCCTCGATCTTGGGATTGCGCTTCTGCGCCACCAGCAGGCTCACCCCGAAGGGGCGGCCGAGGCGGCGGACGCGGCGTTCCATGGCGACGAGGGTGTGGGCGCGGCTGCTCATTGATCGTATCCCGGATCAGATGTCCTCAAATAGCGCGGCTGTCGCAGAGAACAAGGGCCTTCGTCCGGTTGAGCGCGCTGCCGTGCGGTGCTTAACTTGGTCATGGCCTTCACCCTGCGGCAGCTGCAGTATTTCATTTCCGTCGCCGAAGAGGGGACGGTGTCGGGCGCCGCGCAGTCGCTGTCGATCAGCCAGTCGGCGGTCACCGAGGCGATCAAGGAGCTTGAGACAGACCTGGGGGTGACGCTGTTCGAGCGGCACCGGCGGGGTCTGTCGATCACCCACAAGGGCCACCAGTTCTACCGGCACGCCACCCGCATTCTCGCCAGCGTCTCGGATGCCCGGCGCAGCTTTGCCGATGCGGCGACACCTGCCGGCGGCACGCTGCAGCTGGGCGTCACCTCGCTGGTCGCCGGCTATGTGCTGTCCGACCTTCTCGCCCGCTACCGCCGCGCCAACCCCGATGTCACGGTGTCCGCGATCGAGGACAATGGCGATTATCTCGAACATCTGCTGGTCGGCGGCGAGCTCGACATCGCGGTGATGGTGATCTCCAACCTGCGCGACCGGATGGCGCTGCAGGCGGAAATCCTGGAAAGCTCGCCCTACCGGCTGTGGCTGCCGCTCGGCCATCGGCTCGCCGGCGCCGACATTATCTCGGTCTCCGACATCGTGCCCGAGCCGCTGATCATGCTCACCGTCGACGAGACCGAGGAGAATACCGGCAAGCTGCTCGCCGCCTTCTCGGCGCCAGGCCGCACGTCGCCTTCCGCACCCGCTCGGTCGAGGCGGTGCGCAGCCTCGTCGCCACCGGTGCCGGCATCGCGCTGCTGCCCGATCTGGTCTATCGGCCGTGGTCGCTGGAAGGCGACCGGATCGAGAGCCGGGACATTTCCGGCGCCTTGCCGGTGGTGCAGGTGGGCATGGTCTGGCGCCGTGGCAGCCAGCTGACGCAGGCGGCGCGCGACTTCATCGGCCTCGCGCAACAACAGTGTCGCGTGGCCGACCAGGATAGCGCGCCCGCGCCTTGTCCTTCGACAGGCTCAGGCTGGGCCTTCCGGACAATGCGCCGGATGCCGGCAGCGCGCCGGGCGAGCTTGCGCCGAATGTCTGCGGCCCGCTTGGTGAGCCTGTCGACCCACCAAGGCTGCCATCTTCGAATCTGCTATCGATATTTCCGATATCTCCCCACGGACGAATGCGTTTGCGATTGTTAACGCGCCCGGTAAGGTCAGGTGAGGGGCAGGCTGCCGATGGGAACGCCGGCCCGAGCAGGGAGAAAGCGATGAAGTCCATTCTCAAGACGTGTACGGCCTTGACCATGGTGGCAACCCTTGGTGGGCAGACGATGGCGCAGGAGATGCTGCAGGCGCTCGGGCCGGGCGAGGGCGAGGTGTCGATCGTCGCCTGGGCCGGCTATATCGAGCGCGGCGAGACCGACAAGGCCTTCGACTGGGTGACCAAGTTCGAGGCGGATACCGGCTGCAAGGTGTCGGTCAAGACCGCCGCCACCTCCGACGAGATGGTGGCGCTGATGAACGAGGGCGGCTTCGACCTCGTCACCGCCTCGGGCGACGCCTCGCTCCGGCTGGTCGCCGGCAAGCGCGTGCAGCCGATCAACACCGCGCTGATCCCGTCCTGGTCGAGCATCGACGAGCGGCTGCAGAACGCGCCGTGGCACACCGTCGACGGCGTCCACTACGGCACGCCCTATGTCTGGGGTGCCAACGTCCTGATGTACAATACCGAGGTGTTCGGCGACACGCCGCCGGACAGCTGGAACGTGGTGTTCGAGGAGACCACTCTCCCCGACGGCAAGTCCAACAAGGGGCGCGTGCAGGCCTATGACGGCCCGATCTACGTGGCGGACGCGGCGCTCTACCTGATGAGCCCAAGCCCGAACTGGGCATCAAGGACCCCTATGAGCTGACCGAGGACCAGTACCAGGCGGCCCTCGACCTGTTGCGCCAGCAGCGCGGGCTGGTCGGCCGCTACTGGCACGACGCGTTCATCCAGATGGACGACTTCACCAACGAGGGCGTGGTCGCTTCCGGTTCGTGGCCGTTCCAGGTGAACGTGCTGAAGGCCGGCGGCGCGCCGGTCGGCTCGGTGTTCCCCAAGGAGGGCATCACCGGCTGGGCCGACACCACGATGCTGCACGCCGAGAGCGCCCATCCGAACTGCGCCTACATGTGGATGGAGCATTCGCTGTCGCCGAAGGTCCAGGGCGATGTTTCGGCCTGGTTCGGCACGGTCCCGTCGGTTCCCGCCGCCTGCACGGGCAACGAACTGCTGGGCGAGCAGGGCTGCGCCACCAACGGCTTCGACAATTTCGACAAGATCCGCTTCTGGCGGACCCCCGTCGCCAAGTGCGAGGCCGGCGAGTGCGTGCCGTACTACCGCTGGGTGTCGGACTACGTCGGCGTGATCGGCGGCCGCTGATCGGGAGCAGGGTGAGGGCCTGTCCTCACCCGCTCTTCAGCACCTCCCGGTGTCATCCCGGCGAAAGCCGGGATCCACCTTTCCGCTTGCGCGGGCTTCACCATGGGTCCCTGTCCAGGCAGGGACGACATCCAGTTCAGGTTGACCGCCGTGGCCCCCAGTTCCGCCGTATCGCTCCAGTCCGTCTCCCGGCACTTCGGGGCCGTCCGGGCCCTGGACCAGATCGACCTCGAGGTGGTGGAGGGCGAGTTCTTCGCCATGCTCGGTCCGTCGGGGTCGGGCAAGACCACCTGCCTCAGGCTCATCGCGGGGTTCGAACAGCCGACGTCGGGCCACGTCCGCATCTTCGGGGAAGCGGTGGAGGGTGTTCCGCCCTATCGGCGCAACGTCAACACGGTGTTCCAGGACTACGCGCTGTTCCCGCACCTGAACGTGCGCGAGAACGTCGAATTCTCGCTGATGCTGCGCAAGGTCGACAAGCCGACCCGGCGCCGCGAGGCGGAGGCGGCGCTGGCGATGGTCAAGCTCGCCGATTACGGCGATCGGCGACCCGGCCAGCTGTCCGGCGGGCAGCGCCAGCGCGTGGCGCTGGCCCGCGCCATCGTCAACAAGCCCAAGGTGCTGCTGCTCGACGAGCCGCTCGGCGCGCTCGACCTCAAGCTGCGCGAGCAGATGCAGGAAGAGCTCAAGGCGCTGCAGCGCACGCTGGGCATCACCTTCGTCTTCGTGACCCATGACCAGGGCGAGGCGCTCTCGATGGCCGACCGGGTCGCGGTCTTCAACCATGGCCGGCTGGTTCAGGTCGGCACGCCCGAGGAGATCTACCGCCGGCCGAACTCCCGCTTCGTCGCCGATTTCGTCGGCTCGTCCAATGTGCTTGGCCCCGATTTCGTCAATGGCGTCACCGGCGAGCGGCGCTGGGCCTCGCTGCGGCCCGAGGCGATCCACGTCATCCGCGCCGGGGAGGGCATCTCGCGGCTCACCGGCACGGTGGTTGCCCGCTCGTTTCTCGGTGCCACCATCCGGCTGGCCATCGACATGTCGGGTACGATGATCCACGCGGTCCTTCCGTCGGCCGACGGGGCTCCGTCGGAAGGCGACCGGGTGACCCTGGGCTTTCCCAAGGATGCCCTGCACTATCTGGACGACGAGACATGAGCGGCGCGGCTTCGGCAGGAGCCGGCGCCATTCTCGCCAACCGGCGGGGCTGGCTCGGTGCGCTCAGCGACGCCTTCTGGCGTCGGCCGAGACTGTGGGTCTTCCTGCTGCTGCTGCCGGCGCTGCTCTGGCTGGGTATCGTCTATATCGGCTCGCTGTTTGCCCTGCTGCTGCAGAGCTTCTATTCGATCGACGAATTCACCGGGCTTGTTACCCGCGAGTTCACGCTCAAGACCTATGCCGAACTGCTGCGGCCGCAGAACCTCGACGTGATTCTGCGTACGGTGACCATGGCGGCTGCGGTGACGCTGGCCTCCGCGGTCGTCGCCTTCCCGATCGCCTACTTCGCCGCCCGCTATGCCCGCGGCCGCTGGAAGGCGCTGTTCTATCTCGGCATCATGCTGCCGCTGTGGTCGAGCTACCTGGTCAAGGTCTATGCGTGGAAGCTGATCCTGGCCAAGGAAGGCATCTTCAACTGGCTGCTGGGGCAGGTGCATCTCACCTGGCTGCTCGAGGCGTGGCTGGCGCTGCCGATCGTGGGCGGTAATTCGCTCTCGATCAGCATGACCGGGACGTTCATCGTCTTCGTCTATGTGTGGATGCCGTACATGATCCTGCCGATCCAGGCCTCGATCGAGCGGGTGCCGACGAACCTGCTCGACGCCGCCTCCGATCTCGGCGCCAACCCCTTGCAGACATTCTGGAAAGTCATCTTCCCGCTGACCCTGCCGGGGATCGTCGCGGGCTCGATCTTCACCTTCTCGCTGACGCTGGGCGACTACATCATACCTCAGATCATCGGTACCTCGGCCTTCTTCATCGGCCAGGCGGTCTATTCGCACCAGGGTACGGCCGGCAACATCCCGCTCGCCGCCGCCTTCACCGTGGTGCCGATCGTCATCATGGGCTTCTACCTGTGGGGCGCGAGGCGCATGGGGGCCTTCGATGCGGGGGGGCCCGGCCCCCGGGGGGCTCTGACGCCCGCCGCCTCCGCTGAAGCTCGCTGCCGGGGCAGGGCTGTTCTTCCTCCTCGCGCCGATCGCGCTGATCTTCCTTTATGCCTTCTCCACCGAGGAGCGGACCTACCAGTGGCCGCCGCCGGGCCTGACGCTCAAGTGGCTCGAAGTCACCTGGAATCGCCCGGACGTCTGGCAGGCGCTGACGCTGTCGGTGCAGGTCGCGTCCATTTCGACCGCTATCGCGCTGGTGCTCGGCACGCTGTGCGCCGCCGCCATCTCCGGCACGAAGTTCTTCGGCCGCGAGGCGATCTCGCTGCTGGTCATCCTGCCGATCGCGCTGCCCGGCATCATCACCGGCATCTCGCTGCGCTCGGCCTTCAGCCTGATGGATATCCCGTTCTCGATGTGGACCATCATCCTGGGGCACGCCACCTTCTGCATCGTCGTGGTCTACAACAATGCCGTCGCCCGCTTCCGCCGTACCTCCGGTTCGATGATCGAGGCGGCGATGGACCTGGGCGCCGACAAGTTCCAGACCTTCCGGCACGTCATCCTGCCCAACATCGGCACGGCGCTGCTGGCGGGCGGCATGCTGGCCTTCGCGCTCAGCTTCGACGAGGTCATCGTCACCACCTTCACCGCCGGCCAGCAGCAGACGCTGCCGCTGTGGATGCTCGAGGAGCTGATCCGGCCGCGCCAGCGCCCGGTCACCAATGTCGTCGCCATGGTCGTCGTGGTGGTCGTCACCATCCTCTCGCCATCCTCAGCCGCGGCGGTGCAGACCGCCGGGATGGCGACGCAGTGCGGGGGGGGGGCAAAACACTGACGCCTGGGAGACACCAATGAATACCGAAATGCTGATCGGCTCCCGCTTCGAGGCGGGCACCGAAACCGAGGAGCAGGTCCTCAATCCCCGGACGGGCAGGCTGATCCTGGCCATCCCCGAGGCCTCCCCGATGCAGATCGACGACGCGGTCAATGCCGCCGGGCGCGCCTTCGCGGGGTGGTCGCGGACCACGCCGGCGCAGCGCTCGAACTACCTGCTCAGGATCGCGCAGGCGATCGAGGACGATGCCGACGGCTTCGCCGCCCTCGAGGCGCTGAACTGCGGCAAGCCGATCAATGCGGTCAGGAACGACGAGATTCCCGCCATCGTCGATTGCTGGCGCTTCTTTGCCGGCGCCATCCGCAACATGCACGGCACTGTCGCCGGAGAATACCTGCCCGGCCACACCTCGATGATCCGGCGCGATCCGATCGGCATCGTCGCCTCCATCGCGCCGTGGAACTATCCGCTGATGATGATGGCCTGGAAGCTCGCTCCGGCCATCGCTGGCGGCAACACGGTGGTGTTCAAGCCGTCCGAGCAGACCCCGCTGACGGCGCTCAAGCTGGCGAAGATCCTCGCCGACGTCCTGCCCGAGGGCGTGGTCAATGTCGTGCTGGGGCGCGGCGAGAGCGTCGGCAACACGCTGATCAACCATCCCAAGGTGTCGATGATCTCGATCACCGGCGATGTCGCGACCGGCAAGAAGGTGCTGCAGGCGGCCGCCCGGTCGGTCAAGCGCACCCATCTCGAGCTCGGCGGCAAGGCGCCGGTGATCGTCTTCGACGATGCCGATGTCGATGCCGTGGTCGACGGCCTCAAGGCCTTCGGTTACTACAATGCCGGGCAGGACTGCACCGCCGCCTGCCGCATCTATGCCGGGCCGAAGATCCACGACCGGCTGGTCGATGAACTCAGTTCCGCCGTCTCGACCATCCGCTACAACCAGCAGGACGACACCCAGAACGAGATCGGGCCGCTGATCTCCAGGCGCCAGCGCGACCGCGTCGCGAGCTTTGTCGAGCGCGCCTCGGAACTGCCGCACATCCGGATCACCACCGGCGGCCACATGGCCGGGGACAAGGGCTTCTACTACGAGCCCACGGTGATCGCGGGCGCGCTGCAGAGCGACGAGATCGTGCGTCGCGAGGTGTTCGGGCCGGTGGTTTCGGTGACCCGCTTCACCGATCCCGAGGACGCCATCGCCTGGGCCAATGACAGCGACTACGGGCTCGCCTCGTCGGTCTGGACCAAGGACATCGACAGGGCGATGCAGACGGCGGCGCGGCTCCAATATGGCTGCACCTGGATCAACACCCACTTCATGCTGACCAACGAGATGCCGCATGGCGGCCTCAAGCAGTCCGGCTACGGCAAGGACATGAGCGTGTATGCGCTCGAGGACTACACCGCCCCCCGCCACGCTCCATCAACCCACGGCGGCCGCCGCCGCCAGGTCCCGGGGCCGGGCCGCCGTCGGGGGGGGGCCGCCCCCTCTCACCCGCCCCCTCCCCCCCATAACCGGGGTGGTTACTCCCGCCCGCACCTGGGGGTTGGACGGCGCAGGGCAGGGACCGGCACAACATGGCTCTCAATATCGAGCAGAGAATCGATCGCATCGAAGTCCGGCTGGAGGAACTGGGCTACTGGCGCGAGCGCGAAACCGTGGAGATCGGCGGCTGGACCATCAACGGGGTGCCGATCGCCGTCGGTGCGCCCTGGCCGGGACGCGATGGCGTGCAGGGCTTCGCCGCCCTCGCCGGGGTGCCCGGCCACTGGCCGCTCGGGGAAACCCGCCTGCTGCTCGACCTGGGCGGCGAGGCGCTGGTTTCGCTGCGCTATGCCGATGAGGTGGTCAGCCTCGGCAACGATCCCTATCACAAGGAATTCCAGGTCCGTGCCCACAGCTTCGGCATCGAGGCCGAGGCGGTGGCGCGGCTGCCCTTCGGCGAGCCGGTCCGCAGTCCGCACCTCAATGTCGCCCGCCTCGCCTGGATCGATCCGGCGATTTCCAGCCTGCAGCTGCGGCTGAGGCTCATCGTCGAGACCGCGCAGATCCTCGAGGGGCACGATGTGGTGCCGCACCTCGTCGCGGCCGCCGAGGAGGCGTTCTACATGCTCGACTGGCCATCGGGCACGCAGGACTACATTGCCCGCTTCGCGCCGGAGGAGGGGCAGCAGCGCATCTGGCAGCTGCCGCCGCTCAAGGACAGGCCCGCCGGCCTCACCGAGGATCAGCGCACCAGCGTCATGAGGGCGGACATGTTTCTCATCGATCGGCTGCGCGCGCTGCAGAAGCGGTTCCCGCCGCAGGGGGAGATCGTCCTCACCGGCCATGCCCATATCGACCTCGCCTGGCTCTGGCCCTATGCCGAGACCCGCCGCAAGATGCGCCGCACCTTCTCGACCGCCGTGTCGCTGATGGAGGGCAGCAACGAGTACCTGGCGCGCTCCGGCTTCCGCTTCAACCAGTCGACCGCCCAGTACTACGCGCAGATCGAGGAGGACGATCCGGCCCTGTTCGAGCGGATCCGGGCCAAGGTCAAGGCGGGCGGCTGGGAGACGGTCGGCGGCATGTGGGTCGAGCCGGACACCAACATGCCGACCGGCGAGAGCCTCACCCGGCAGATCCTCTACGGGCAGCGCTATTTCGAGCAGAAGTTCGGCGTGCGGCACCGCGTCTGCTGGCTCCCAGACTGCTTCGGCTTCTCGGGCGGCCTGCCGCAGCTGCTGCGCCAGGGCGGCATCGATTCCTTCTTCACCATCAAGGTGAACTGGAACGAGACCAACACCATCCCCGGCGACCTGTTCTGGTGGGAAGGGATCGACGGCAGCCGCGTGCTGGCCCACACGTTCGAGAACCCCTGGCACGGCTACAATGGGGCGGTGAACCCGCTCTGCATCGCCAGCACCTGGAAGAACTTCAAGCAGAAGACCGTGCATCCGGCCTCCCTCCTCGCGGTCGGATATGGCGATGGCGGCGGTGGCGTCACCCCGGAATATGTCGAGCGCGAGATGCAGCTCAGGGATTTCCCGGCGCTGCCGGCGGCCCGCTGGGGCCGGGTCGAGGACTTCTTCGCCGGAGCGCACGACACGGCGCGCAAGGCGCAGCTGCCGGTCTGGCAGGGCGACATCTACCTCGAGCTGCATCGGGCGACGCTCACCAGCCAGAGTGCGGTCAAGCGCGCCCATCGGCAGGCGGAGCGGGCGCTGATCACCGCCGAGACGCTGGGTGCGCTCGCCGCGCTGCTCGGCGCCGAGCAGCCCGAGAGCCTCGAGCACATCTGGCGCGTGGTGCTGAAGAACGAGTTCCACGACATCCTGCCCGGCTCCTCGATCGCCGAGGTGTACGACGATGCCGAGCGGGAGCTCAACGACGCCTGCGGCCGGGCGCTGGCGCGCCAGCAGATGGCGCTCTCGACCATTGTCGGCAAGCTGCCGGACGGCGACATCGACGATGCGGTCGTCGTCGTCAATCCCTCGCTCAGCCGGCGCCCGGTGCGGGTCACCACCACCGACGGGGCGCACTTCGCATCGACCGACATCATGCCGCCGCTCGGCATAAGGGTGTTCTCGCGCATCTCGCTCGACCCGCAACCGGGGCTCTCGGTCAGCGAGGCCCACATCGAGAATGCCCACATCCGCGCCATGATCGGGCTCGACGGCACGATCTCGAGCCTAGTCCACAAGGCGACCGGCCGCGAGGCGCTGGCCGGGCGCGGCAACCAGCTCTGGGTCTATCCGGTCGACAAGCCGCGCAACTGGGACGCCTGGGACATCGAGGACGACTATGCCAGGAAGGGCATCGAGCTCAATCGGCCGGAGAGCATCAAGGTCATCGAGAGCGGGCCGGCCCGCGCCGCCATCCGCGTCGTCCGTCGTTTCCGCGCCTCGACCGTCACCCAGACCTACGCGCTCGAAGCCAATGGCAGCCGGCTCGACATCGTCACCGAGATCGACTGGCACGACCGGCATTGCCTGCTGCGCACCGTCACGCCGGTGTCGGTGCGCACCACGCACGCCACGTTCGAGCATGCCAATGGCGTCGTCCGCCGTACCACCCACGACAACACCAGCTGGGACCAGGCGCAGTTCGAGGTGCCGGGTCACCGCTTCGTCGACATGAGCGAGCCGGGCTTCGGGGTGGCGCTGCTCAACGACGCCAAGTACGGCCACAGCGCCAAGGGCAACGTCCTCGGCCTCAGCCTCGTGCGCTCGCCGGTCTATCCCGATCCCCTCGCCGACGAGGGCGGCCAGCGTTTCACCTACGCGCTCTATCCGCATGCCGGCGACTGGTACGAGGGCCGGGTGCGCGAGGAGGCGGAAGACCTCAACCAGCCGCTGCTGGCCGCCACCGCCAGTGGTGTCGCGCATCTGACGCTCGAGCCGGTCGGCACGGACGGCATCCCGGCGGCGCTGTCCGGCTTCAAGCCGGCCGAGGACGGCAACGGCCTGATCTTCCGCGTCTACGAACCCGCTGGCCGGCGCGGCGATTTCGCCCTCAAGGTCCCCGACGGCTGGAAGGCCGGCGGCAGCCTCTCCATCCTTGAAGAGCCGATGGACCGCGGCGAAGGCGCGGAGTTGCGGCCGTTCGAAGTGCGGACCTGGCGGATTTCGCGGGGGGTAGGGGCGCTGGCGAAACCCCCTCCCGGCCTCCCCACAAGGGGAGGTGAAGTGTGGAGGCTGCGGCGCGATGGTGCCCGACACACCGGCGAACACTTCCCCCCTTGTGGGGGAGGACGGGAGGGGGGTGTCTCAGCGACGTCCGTTACCCGGTCACCACCTCGACATCGTCCCGCCCGCCCCATTCGGCCCATGAGCCGTCATAGAGGATCACGTCCCTGGCGCCCGCCTGTTCGAGCGCGAGCTTCAGCGTCGCCGCCGTGACGCCGGAGCCGCAGGTGGTGACGATCGGCTTGTCGAGGTCGATCCCGGCCGCGGCGAACTGGGCCCGCAGCACCTCCGGCGCCTTCAGCCGGCCGTTCTCGACCAGCGTGTCGGCCGGGGCGCTGATGGCCCCCGGCATGTGCCCCGACTTGAGCCCCGGCCGCGGTTCGGCCACCTCTCCGCGAAAACGCGCCCCCGGCCGCGCATCGGCGATCTGCCGGCCGCCAAGGCATTCGACGAAATCGCGCATGCGCGCGAGATCGGCAACGCGCGCGGTATCGAAATGCGGCGTGAACGTCCGCGGCGCGCGGCGCGTCTCGCCGGGCTCCAGCGGCCGGCCTTCGGCGCGCCATTTCGGCAGCCCGCCCTCGAGGATCACCACGTCCGGCGCCCCCATCACCGCAAAGGTCCAGCGCACGCGCGGCGCCGAAAACAGTCCCACGCCGTCATAGACGACGATCCTCATCCCGTCCCCGATCCCCAGCCGCCCCACGAGCTCGCCGAACGGGCCGGACTGCATCAGCATGTGCGGCAGGGCGCTGCTCTTGTCGGCATAGCCGTCGAGGTCGAACCAGATCGCACCGGGAATGTGGCCGGCGAGGTACTCGGCGTGCGCGTCGCGCTGCGCCGCCGGCAGGTACCAGCTGCCGTCGACGACCGCCAGGTCGGGGTCGGCGAGATGGTCGGCAAGCCAGTCAGTGGAAACGAACGGATCGGTCATCGGAGCCCTCGATATTGCGGCGCCAACTGCTACCCCCCTCCCGGCCTCCCCCACAAGGGGGGAGGTGCTCGCCGGTGTGTCGGGCACCATCGCGCCACAGCCTCGGCTCTTCACCTCCCCCCTCGCGGGGGAGGCCGGGAGGGGGCCGCCGCTTGCGGTCCAGTCTCAGCCCCTCCTGCTCACCACCCCATCCGCCGTCAGTTCCGTCAGCGCCAGCGTCTGGTCCAGATGCTCGGCGCGCCAGCCCAGCAGCCGCTCCGCCATCTCGATCCGCACCGCGGCACAAGCCGGGTCGCCCGCGAGATTGCGCAGATTGCCGGGGTCCGTCGCGAGGTCGAAGAGCAGCGGGGGCAGGGCAGCGAAGTGAACATATTTCCACCGCGCGGTGCGGATCACCGCCAGGTTCAGCTGCGTTGAGCGCAGCCCGAACCAGCGCTCCGTCGATTGTCCCGCAACGTCGCGGAAATCGAACTCCCAGTGCACCGCGTCGCGCCAGTCGGTCGGGGGCGCCCCTAGCAGGAAGCCTTCGAGCGAGCGCCCGTCGGGATGATGCGCCGAGGCCACATCCATCGCCTCGAGCAGCGTCGGGAAGATGTCGATGGCTTCGGTGAAGGCCTCGACCCGCGCACCCCGCGCGCCCTGTCGCGGGTCGCGGATGATCAGCGGGATGTGCTGGCTGCCGTCGAAATAGCCGCCCTTGCCGAAGCTGAAATGGTCGCCCAGCATTTCGGCATGGTCGGAGGTGAAGACGACCAGCGTCTCGTCCCACGCGCCGCGCGCCTTGACGGCGTCGAACAGCCGGCCCAGCTGGGCGTCGACCTCGGCGATCATGCCGAGATAGGTCGCCTTGATCTGGCGGAACTCGGCCTCGGTGAAGTCGCGCACCAGGCCCTCGGCGCCGGCAATGAAGTGGTCCTTGCCGGTGAAGCGCAGGGCGAAATCGAGCAGCGGATGTCCTGCGGCCTCTGCCTCGGGCGAGGCGGCCCGGACGAAGCCGCCCACCTCGTCCGGCGAGACCAGGGTGTTGTACGGCGCCGGCACGATGAAGGGCGGGTGCGGCCGCAGGTAGGACACGTGCGCGAACCACGGCCGGTCGCCGTCCTGCTCGCCGAGCCAGCGGATGAACTCGCCGGTGAGGAACGCCGTCTGCGTCTGGTCGGCTGAATAGGCTGGCGGTGCCGCGCTGACCGTGCCGGGCGGCACGCCGACCGGCAGGTGGGCCCGCGCATGGTCATGCAGTTCCAGCCCCTGGCTGCGCAGCCAGCTGAGCCAGGGCTTTTCGTGCTCGGGCAGCTTCACGCGCGCCGTGAATCCGGGCAGCACGCCCTCATAGGTGAGATTGTCGGGGTCGTCCGGGGCCTTGCCGGTGGGGTCGGGCGACACGTCGGTGTAGCCGAACAGCGTCGGATCGTACCCCGCTCGCCGGGCGGCCCTGGCAATGTTGTCGAAGCGGTCGGCGAGCGGGCTGCCGTTGCGGCAGACCCGGTTGTTCATCTGGTAGAGCCCGGTATAGAGCCCGGCCCGCGCCGGCGAGCAGGGGGCCGCCTGCGCGTAGTGGTTGAGGAACGCTACCCCGTCGGCGGCGAGCGCATCAAGGTGAGGGGTCTTCACCAGCCGATGCCCGGAATAGCCGGTGCAGTCGCCGCGCCACTGGTCGGCGGTGATGAGCAGGATATTCATGGCGGAGCCTCAGCCGGCGTGCTGATCGGGAATGGCGAATGGCGAATGGTGAATGGTGAATGGTGAATGGTAGGGAGGTCTCAGGGGCGCTCTGGCACCGATTTCGGTGGTCTGGCACCACCTCACCATTCACCATTCACCATTCACCATTCACCCCTCTACTCCCCCAGCACCAGCACGTCGCTCGCCGCGATCCCCACCTTGACCCGCGCGCCGTGCGCCGGCGGTGGGGTGCGCTGGTCGTTGAAGGTGTCGAGTTCCAGCGCATTGCCGCCCAGGTCGACCTTGAGGCGGATCACCGAGCCGAGGAAGCTGACCTCATGCACGGTGCCCTCGAGCACGATGTCGCGGTCGGCGCTCAGCGTCACGGCCTCGGGGCGCATGGTCAGCGAGATGGCCTCGCCATTTCGCGCCGTCGCGGGCAGTGCAGGGATGGTCACATCCGTGCCGCCGATCGTCACGCTCTTGCGCGCCGCATCGGCCACCGTGGCGGAGAGCGTGTTGAGCGTACCCACGAAGGTCGCGACGAACTTGGTGGTGGGCCGGTTGTAAATGGCGAACGGCTCGTCGAACTGCTCGACATTGCCGGCGTTGAGCACCACGATGCGATCCGAGATCGACAGCGCCTCTTCCTGGTCGTGGGTGACGAACACCGTGGTGACCCCGAGTTCGCGCTGAATCTCGCGGATCTGGTCGCGCAGCGACACGCGGATCTTGGCGTCGAGCGCCGACAGCGGCTCGTCGAGCAGCAGCACCTGCGGTTCGATTGCCAGCGCCCGGGCCAGCGCCACGCGCTGCTGCTGGCCGCCCGACAGCTCGAACGGGAAGCGCTTTTCGTAGCCCGAGAGCCCGATCAGCTTCAGCATCTCCTCGACCCGCGCCTCGCGCTCGGCCGCGCCCATGCCCTTGATCTTCAGCCCGAAGCCGATATTGCCGGCGACGTTCATGTTGGGGAACAGGGCGTAGGCCTGGAACACCATGCCGATCTTGCGCTGGTTCGGCGCGACGCCGGTGATGTCCTTGCCCTCGACCAGGATCTGCCCGAGGTCGGCTGCTCGAAGCCGGCAATCATCCTCAGGATCGTGGTCTTGCCGCAGCCCGAGGGGCCGAGCAGCGAGACGAACTCGCCCCGGTTGAAGCCCAGGTTCACGCCCTTGACCACCTGGGTGGTCCCGAACGCCTTCACCAACCTGTCGATGCGGAGGAATTCCTCGGCCATGGTCCAGTCCTCCGTCTAGTCTCTTCTGGCCTGCTTGGGCGCGAAGCGGTCGAGCAGCTGGATCACGCCCATGGCGCCCCAGGTCAGCGCGAACGAGATGATCGCCAGCGCCGATGGCTCGTAGGCCCGGTTGGCGCCGATGTTCTGCATGTAGACGCCGAAGGCCGGCCGGTTGAGCAGGCTCGCCAGCACGAACTCGCCGATGACGATGGCAAAGGTCAGGAAGGCGCCCGAGAGCACCGCCACGAAGATATTGGGAAAGATCACCTGCGCCATGATCCGGATCGGTCCCGAGCCGAGGCTGGTCGCCGCCTCGGTCAGCGTCTGCACGTCGATGGTCCTGAGGCCCGTGTCGATCGCCCGGTACATGTAGGGCAGGGCGAGCGTGACATAGCCGCAGGTCAGCAGCAGGTCGGTGCCGAAGGTCGAGTTGGTCAGCGGCAGGATCGAGGACGAGTTGAACAGCCTGATGTGGCCGAACACCAGGATGATCGGCGGCACGATCAGCGGCAGGAGCGTGATGAACTCCATCACCGGCCTGAGCCATTGCAGCCTGAGCCGCACGAAATAGGCCGCCGGCACCACGATCACCACGCCGATGACGATGGCGAACACCGCGCACAGCAGCGAGTAGGTGAAGGTCGACTGGAAGCGGTTGTCCGAGAACACCGACAGGTAGGCATCGAAGGTCAGCTGGCCGCGCCGCATCTGCATCGAGAACACGAAGGTGGCGAGCAGCGGCAGCAGGAAATAGGCCGCACCGAGCCCGAACACGATCCAGGACCAGAGGCGGCGTGACTTCACTTCAGCCACCTCTCGGCCCGCACCCGCACCACGATGTAGATGACATTGGCGAGCGCGGTGATGGCGATCATGCCGAGCGCCAGTGCCGCCCCGAGGCCGGGATTGTGCAGCACGTCGCCGCGGATCTGCGCGTAGAGCAGGATGGGGACGATGTTGAGCGAGGAGCCGGTCAGCGCATAGGCGGTGGCGATGGCGCCGAACGCATTGGCGAACAGCAGCGACAGCGTGCCGAGCAGGTTCGGCCACAGCACCGGGAAGCCGATATGCAGCCAGAACTGCAGGCGGCTGGCGCCCAGCGTCTGTGCCGCCTCGCTCCACTCGCGCTTCAGCCCGTCGATGGCCGGCGCGATGATCAGCACCATCAGCGGAATCTGGAAATAGAGATAGGTGAGCGTCAGCCCGGTGAAGCTCAGCAGGTTGAAGCCGGACTTGTAGATGTCGAAGCCGAACACGGTCCTCAGGATCACCGTGACGAGCCCGAGCCGGCCGAGCGTGGCGATGAAGGCAAAGGCCAGCGGCAGGCCGGCAAAGTTCGAGGCGACACCCGAAAAGGTCATCACCGTCGAGCGGATGGCATTGGGCAGCCGGCCGCGGATCACCGCCAGCGCGATGGCGAGGCCGATGGCGGCGCCGAACAGGGCCGAGGCGGCGGACACCCGGATCGAGATCGAGAAGGCGCTCATTACCTGGTCGGTGCCGAGGTCGATCAGGTTCTGCAGGGTGAGATTGCCGTCGCGATCGACAAAGGCGGTGCCGATCAGGAACAGCGTCGGGATGATCAGGAACAGCAGCGCGAAGGCGATGAACGGCAGCACGCCGAGCCAGGCGCCCAGGTGCTGCGACCGCCAGCGCGAAACAACCGGCCCGGGAGTGCCCGGGCCGGTTGCCTTGTCAGCGGCGAGGCTGACGTCAGCCATGTTACTGGACGTTGGCGCCGACCACGGCGTCCCACTGCGTGGTGATCACGCCCTTGGCAGCCGCCTGTTCGTCGAGAGTCGGGAAGACCGCCTTGGCATAGGCCTCGGCCGGCGGCAGCTTGTCGAGCAGATCCTGCGGGATCACGCCACGGGCCGCCATGTCGTTGAAGCGGATCGGATGGCAGTAGCCGGCGAGGAAGCCGAGCTGGCCTTCGTCCGAGTACAGGTACTCCATCCACAGCTTGGCCGCATTCGGGTGCGGGGCATAGGCCGAGATCGCCTGGATGTAGACGCCGGCGACGACACTGTCGGTCGGCACCACCACCTGGGCGGCCGGGTTGCCGGCAAAGCCGTCGCGCCAGGCCAGTGCGTTGTAGTCCCAGGCCACCACGATCGGAGTCGTGCCCTGCGCAACGGCGGCGGCCTTGCCGATCACCGGCACGAAATTGCCGGCCTTGTTCAGTTCGGCGAAGTAGGCGAGGCCCGCTTCGCCGGCGGCTGCGGCGTCGGTGGCACCGGAAGCGAGGCCGGCACCGTAGACGCCCTGGATCGCCTGGTTGGAGGCACGCGGATCACCGGCGAGCGCCACTGAATTGGCGTAGTCGGCCCCCTTCAGGTCGGCCCACGAGGTCGGAACCTTGGAGACCAGGTCGGTGTTCACGAGGAACGACAGCACGCCGTAATAGTCGCCGTACCAGTAGCCCTCGGCATCCTTGGCGGAATCGGGAATCCTGTCCCAGGTCGCGACCTTGTAGGGCTGGATCAGGCCTTCGGCCTTGGAGGACGGGCCGAAGCTGAGACCCACGTCGATGACGTCCGGCGCCTGAGGGCCGGTATTGCCCTTGTTGGCCTTGATCGCCTCGATCTCGTCGGCGGAGCCGGCGTCGGGGTTCAGCTCGTTGATGGTGATGCCGGGATACTTGGCCTTGAAGGTGTCGATCACGGCGCCGTAGCCGCACCAGTCGTGAGGCAGCGCGATTGTGGTCAGTTGCCCCTCGGCCTTGGCGGCCTCGTACAGCGCGTTCAGGTCGGTCTGCGCCGAGACGGAAAGGGTCGAGGCGACCAGCGCCGTGACCGAAACCGAGGCGGCAAACGCGTTCTTCAGATTCATTGTGCGTCTCCCTGGATATGGCTTCTGCAATTGACTCGGCAGGAGCCCCTAAAGCCGCGACTCACCTATTTGCGCCATGTGACAGCCACGTGACAGCCCCCATGGGCAACGCAGGCCACCCGTCCGCACCGGGTGGCACGGAACTGAGGCGATTGTGGTGAGGCGGGCCCGCGGCTCCTCTGGGGTCAATTGTGACAATTGTGACAGTGCCCGTTTTGCACGAGCGAGTCGAGATGCCGAAACGCAGTCCGGTTGCCGCAGTTTAGAGCCGTTCCAGGGTTGGCGGATATTACTTGATACGTCGTATCCACTTTGATAGGCCGCGTGACGACATTCCTCCGGAGAAGCGCCATGAAGTCGATCAGCCCGCTGGCTCTCACCATTGCCTTGCTGACGAGCCCGGTCCTTGCGGCCGAGCCCACGGCCGGGGCGATCCTCGAGACTTACGCCGATATCGCGCTGGCCGGCTACGAGGACGCGCTGGCAACGGCGAGGGCGCTCGATGCGGCGACCGATGCGCTGATCGCCGCGCCGAGCGAAGCGACGCTGGCGGCGGCCCGCACCGCGTGGGTCGCTGCCCGCCCATCCTACCAGCAGACGGAGGCGTTCCGCTTCGGCAATGCCATTGTCGACGCATGGGAGGGCAGGGTGAATGCCTGGCCGCTGGATGAAGGGCTCATCGACTATGTCGATGCCTCCTATGGCGGCGAGAGCGACGAGAACGGCCTCTACACCGCCAATGTCATCGCCAATCCCGCGCTGACCATCGACGGCGCCGCGGTGGACGCTTCCGCCATCACGCCGGCGTTCCTTGAGGATATCCTGCAGGAGGCCGGTGGCATCGAAGCCAATGTCGCGACCGGCTACCACGCCATCGAGTTCCTGCTCTGGGGGCAGGATCTCAACGGCACCGGGCCGGGCGCCGGCAACCGGCCGTTCACCGACTATGCGACCGAAGCCAATGCGGCGCGGCGGGCCCAGTATCTCGATGCCGCAACGGACCTCCTGGTCACCGATCTGGAGGAGATGGTTGCCAACTGGCAGCAGGGCGGCGCGGCGCGTGCCGCCCTCGGCGAGTCCGGCCTTGCCACCATCCTCACCGGCATGGGCTCGCTCTCCTATGGCGAGCTTGCGGGCGAGCGCATGAAGCTCGGCCTGCTGCTGCACGATCCGGAAGAGGAGCACGACTGCTTTTCCGACAACACCTACAATTCGCACCTTCACGATGCCATCGGCGTCCAGAACGTCTATCTGGGCAGGTATGCCAGGGTGGATGGCTCGATCGTCGAGGGAGCGTCACTGTCGGACCTGATCGCGGTGCGGGACGCGGCGCTCGATGCCGAAATCCGGACGCTGCTCGCCGATACGGTCGCCAGGATGCAGGTCATGGCGGCGCGCGGCGAGACGGTCGAGAAATACGACCAGATGATCGCCGAGGGCAATGACGAGGGCAATGCCGTGGTGCAGGCGGCGATCGATGGCCTGATCGCGCAGACGCGCGGCATCGAGCGGGCGGTGGCGCTGCTCGAACTGGGCGAGTCTGTTGCCATCGAGGGGTCCGACAGCCTGAGCAATCCGGACGCAGTGTTCCAGTAACGCGCGGTTTTCCCAAGCTTTCTTGTCGTCGCGGATGGACAAAAGCTGCGACGCTGCTTTTCTCCCGGCTTGTGACCGGGAGTGCTAGGGTGCCTGACATGCACATGCGCTTGACCGTGTTCCTGGTCATAACTCTTGTCGCGGGTCTCGCCGTCGCGAACGATGGCGGGACCCGCACCGACCTCACCCCGGCCGATCTGAAGCGGGTCCTGGCGGTCACCGCGCCAACCGGCGATTTCGCGCGCCCCGAGAACTTCGAGCAGCTGCCGGGTGGCGCAGCGACCGTCCGGAAGCGGGTCAACCAGGACATCTTCTCGTTCTCGTCGGCCAATCTCAGCTTCGCCGACGAGGAACGCTTCAAGCTCGGCAATGCGCTGTTCCGCAAGCTCTGGGTCTCCTCGCCCGCCTCGACCGAAGCCTCCGACGGGCTCGGCCCGCTGTTCAATGCGCGCGGCTGCCAGAACTGCCACCTCAAGGACGGGCGCGGGCACGTCCCGGCCGAGGGGGAGGATGCCGTCTCGATGTTCCTCCGCCTTTCCGTGCCGGCCCGCACCGAAGCCGAACGGGCGGCGCTCGTCGACCTCTCCGCCAAGGTCATCCCCGAGCCCACCTATGGCGGACAGCTGCAGAACTTTGCCGTGCCGGGCCTCCTCGCCGAGGGCCGCATGGTCGTCTCCTACACCGACGAGCCGGTGACGCTGGGTGACGGCACGGTCGTCACCCTGCGCCGGCCGGCCTATGCGGTCGCCGACCTCGGCTACGGATCGATGGCAGCAGACGTCATGCTGTCCCCGCGCGTTGCGCCGCAGATGATCGGGCTGGGCCTGATCGAGCAGGTGCCGGCCGAGGACATCCTCGCGCGGGCCGATCCAGACGATGCCGATGGCGACGGCATCTCGGGCCGGCCCAACCGCGCCATCGATCCGGTCACCGGCACGGTCGAACTCGGGCGCTTCGGCTGGAAGGCCGGTGCGGCGACCATCCGGGCGCAGTCGGCCGATGCCTTTGCCGGCGATATCGGCATCGCGACGCCGCTGGTCATGCAGCCGCATGGCGATTGCACCGCGGCCCAGGCGGTGTGCCTCGCCGCCCCGACCGGCGAGCAGGAGCGCCTCGGGCCCTCCGAGGCGCCCGATCCGGTGCTCGACCTCGTCACCTTCTATTCGCAGAACCTGGGCGTGCCGCAGCGCCGCAAGGTCGGCGATGCGGCCGTGCTGGCCGGCAAGGCGACGTTCTACACGCTCGGTTGCGTCGCCTGCCACACCCCCAAGTTCGTCACCTCGCGCGACGCCGAGCTCGAGGCGCACCGCTTTCAGCTGATCTGGCCCTATTCGGATCTCCTCCTGCACGATATGGGCGAGGGGCTTGCCGACCATCGCCCGGAGGCCCTGGCCGACGGCTACGAGTGGCGCACCGCGCCGCTGTGGGGCATCGGCCTCACCCAGACCGTCTCGGGGCACACCCAGTTTCTCCACGATGGCCGGGCCCGCAACCTCGAGGAGGCGATCCTGTGGCATGGCGGCGAGGCCCAGGCGGCGCGCGACGGCTATGCGGGGCTCACGAAGACGGAGCGCGACAACCTCCTCGCCTTCCTCGTTTCGCTCTGATGCGCCGGCTGCTGATTCCCCTCGCTGCGATGCTTGCCGCGCTGATCCTCCCCTGCGCAGCGGGGGAGGGGGACCAGGCGCAGCCTGGTGGAGGGGGCGCCGCACCCACCGCCGAACAGGTCGTCTCGCTCGCCATCAGCGAGGCGATCCGCCCCGGCTTTGACGGCTACGCCGCGGCCACGGCCGATCTCGCGACGGCGGTCGGCGCGGCCTGCGCGGCACCGTCCGACGCTACCCTTGCCGCTGCCCGGGAGGCGTTCGGGGCCACCGTCATCGCCTGGTCGCGCATCGAGCTCTATCGGCTCGGCCCGCTGCTCGAGAACAATCGTGCCGAGGCCATCCTGTTCTGGCCGGACCGCAAGGGGATCGCGCTCAAGCAGGTGCAGGCGGCGCTCGTGCAGCACGACGAAACGGCGGCGTCCGCCACCACGCTGGTCAGGAAAAGCGTTGCCATGCAGGGGTTTGGCGCGCTCGAATTCATCCTCTTCGGCAACGGCGCGGAGGCACTCGCGACCGGTGACGAGTACCGCTGCCGCTACGCCCTCGCCATCGCCACGCTGCAGCAGGGGACCGCGGCGGCCATGGCCGCCGAGTGGGCCGATCCCGCCGGCATCTCGCAGCGCCTGCTCGCGCCATCGGACACCGATCCCGAGTATCGCAGCTACCGCGAGGTGGCCGAGGAACTGACCGGGCTCCTCGCGCACGGGGTCGAACTGATCCGCGACCAGCGCCTGCTCCCCTTCCTCGGGCGCGACGGTGCGGCGCCGAAGCCGAAATCGGCGCTGTTCTGGCGCTCCGGCATGACCGTGCCCTCGATCGCCGCCAATTTCGCCGGCCTCGCCGATCTGCTGCAGCGCTCCCGTCTCGCCGAGGCGACTGCCGCCGAGAACCTCTGGGTCGGCAATGGCGCCGGCTTCGAGTTCTCCAATGCGGCCCGCGCCGCCGCGCTCGTCACCGATCCGGTCGAAGCGGCGCTCGCCGATCCGCGCCAGAAGCAGGCGCTCGACTACCTCGTGATCGTCAGCCGCTCGCTCGATACGCTGCTCGGCGAGAACCTCGCGGCGGCGCTCGGGCTTTCGGTCGGCTTCTCCTCGCTGGACGGAGACTGAGATGTGGCAGCGCCGCGCCTTCCTCAGGGCGGCGGGAGCGGGCTTCGCCGCGACCCTCCTGCCGCGTCGCGTCGAGGCGCTGGAGCGGTCGGAACTGGTCTTCGCCTCCGCCATCCAGAAGCGCGCCGGCGGCTATGCGGCGGCTCTTGTCAGCGAGCGCGGCGCGCTGATCGCCAGCATCAACCTCCCCGAGCGCGGCCACGATATCGCCGTCTCGCCCGCCACCGGGCAGGCGGTGGTGTTCGCCCGCCAGCCGGGCACATTCGCGCTGGTCTTCGATCCCGGTGGGGCGGTGGCACCTCGCACGCTCGCCAGCAGCGAGGGCCGGCACTTCTTCGGTCACGGCGCCTTCTCGCCCGACGGGCGGCTGCTCTATGCCACCGAGAACGATTTCGAGGTCGCGCGCGGCGTCATCGGCATCTACGATGTCGCGGGCGGCTACGCGCGGATCAGCGAGTTCGACACGTTCGGTACCGGCCCGCACGAAATGCTGCTCTTGCCCGACGGCGAGACTCTCGTCGTCGCCAATGGCGGCATCGAGACCCACCCGGACTACGGCCGCGCCGAGCTCAACCTCGCGACCATGGACCCTTCGCTCGCCTTCATCGATCGGCGCAGCGGCGATCTCGTCGGCCAGCTCCGGCTCGATGCCGACCTGCACCAGCTGTCGATCCGGCACCTGGCGGTCGATCACCGCGACCGCGTCTGGTTCGGCTGCCAGTTCCGCGGCCCCGCCGCCGATCGTCCGCAACTGGTCGGCTATGCCACCCGCGACGGCGACATCCGGCTGGTCGAACTCCCCGCAGGTCCCCTCGCCGCCCTGCGCAACTACATCGGCTCGGTCGCCGTCTCTGCCGATGGCCGCCTCGTCGGCGTCTCCTCGCCCGAGGGCAACACCATCCTCGCCCTCGATCCGGACACGGGTGCCGTGGTGGCGACGCTCGGCCTCGAGAACGGCTGCGGCATCGCCCCCGACCGCGCCGGCCTCCTCGCCTCGAGCGGCACCGGCCACCTCGCCGGCCTCGCCGGCTCCGCCGCCCCGCCGACGACGTTCGAACTGAATTTCGACAATCACCTGCGGCGACTGAAGCCGGTGTAGGCGCCTCGGCGCGGCGAGCAGGCGTTCCACCCAACAATTACCCACACCGGATCAACAATCCCTCAACCGGCTTATGCTCCACTTCGCCCGTTTTCAGGTGGAGTAACGCATGTTTTGGAAGATATTGGCAGTTGTTCTTGCCCTGATCACCGTCAGCGGCATTCCAGATCTACTGGTGGGGCCGCTGGAGCCGCGCCACTGGCTAGGATTGGGATTTTCGAGCATCGGGCTCGTCGGGCTGTTCGCCTATGCCTTCGGCTGGTCGATCCTTGGCCAGAGGTTCTGGTTCCCCTTTGCTCTCGCCTACGCCGCCTGGCTCGCCTTCGGCATGGTCGCCAACGGCCTGTCCGCCTGGCCGTTGTTCACGCGCGGGCACTCGGCCGATGCCGCCGGTCTCGCCGTTGCGATCGGCTTTCCGCTGCTGGTTTCGGTCCTGCAATGGCTGCCGGTCTGGCGCTATGCCAACGGGCGTACCGTCGACTGACAGATCCGCCTCCGTCTCAACCCGGTGCCGGTGCCGTCGACTCCCGCAGCACCAGTTCCACCGGCCAGACCTCGTGGATGGAGCCGGGGTCCTTGCCGTCCTGCATCAGCAGGATCAGATCAGCGATGCGGGCTCCGGCGGCGCGGATCGAGGAGCGCGTCGTCGACATCGACGGCACCATGTTGTCGGCGTTGAGGTACGGAAACACGTCGTCATGGGCGATCATCGAGACGTCGCGGCCGAGTTCGAGCCCGGCCAGCCGCAGGGCGCGGAAGACGCCGAGCGCGGTCATCATCGAGCCGGCGAGGAAGGCGGTGGGGCGGGGACGGCGCTCGAGGAAGGCCTGGGCGAGGCGGAAGCCGTTCTCGTCGGTGAAGCGGCCGCCGCCGATCAGTTGCGGATCGGGCGCGAGGCCGCGCGCCAGCATGGCGCTCTTGTAGCCGCGGTCGCGGTGGATGGCGAAGGTCTGCTCCTCCGGCCCGTTGATCATGGCGATGTGCCGGTGCCCGAGGTCGATCAGGTGGCTGGTGGCGCGCCGGAAGGCGCCCTCGTTGTCGATGTCGAGGAAGGCGTGCGGAATGTTCACGTCGGTGCGCCCGTGCAGCAGGAACGGCAGCCCCAGTTCGGTCAGCTCCGCGATGCGCGCATCGTTCGGGGTGGGCGCCGAGATCACCACCGCGTCGACCCGCTTGCTGGCGGCAAGGCGGCGGTAGACCGGCAGTTCGTCGTCTTCCTCGATCGGGGCGACAACGAGATCGATCTCGTTCTGGGCCAGGCGTTCCGAGATGCCGGACAGGAATTCGGAGACGTGCGGGCCGAAATGCATCGAGCGTTGCAGCGGCAGGGCGACGCCGATGGCGCCCGAGCGGCCGGTGGCGAGACGCCGGGCCGCGACATTGGCCCGGTAGCCCAGCCGCCGCGCCGCCTCGCTGACGCGCTGCCGGGTCGCCTCGTTGACTTCCGGAAAGCCGTTCAGGGCACGACTGACGGTCGTTTGTGACAGTCCGAGCTCGGCAGCCAAGTCTTTGAGTTTCATAGCCAAAGTCAATTGCACCCATGCGTGTCGGCCGCCGCTGTGGCGGGTGTGACACAAACACGCCCGCAGCGGCCCTGCAAGCCGACTGCGCGTGTCCTCCTCCTCGAGGCTGCCATTCAAAGCGATTTGGAAGCCGAGCGCAAGGGGGGCTTCGGACCGGCAATTTCTGAGGTACGATCCTCACCAGATGCGTCAGCAATTCTGACATGACGCCGAAGAAATGCATCTAACATGCTGTAGATAAACAGTTATCTCAGATACTGCCTGACCGACGCCGCAAATTCGTCCGAATCCCGCTTGACAGTGTTTCGTCCTGAAGACTAATTTCCTTCTCAAAGCGCTTTGAAGATATTTTTCCGGACTGAACCGTGTTCGGGTCAGGGCGTTTTGAGGGAGGAGATCTGGTGCCGGCCGACGCCCTGACGGGTGCCGTCCTTCACTCGTCTGCCTCCCGGTCAACAAGTCCCTTGGGAGGTATACCATGAAATTGAAGTCCCTGATCGCGGGCCTGCTTGCCAGCGCCACGCTCGGCGTAATGGCGGCCCAGGCTGCCGATCTCGCCATTGTTTCGGGCGACACCGGCAACGGCCTCGAGTTCCTGCGCTCGCAGCTCGATCGCTTCGAGGCCGAAACCGGCAACAAGGTCACCGTGGTCCCGATGCCGTCGTCGACGACCGACCAGTTCGGCCAGTACCGTCTGTGGCTTGCCGCCGGCAATTCCGATATCGACGTCTACCAGACCGACGTGATCTGGGCCCCGCAGCTTGCCGATCAGTTCCTCGATCTGACCGATGCCGCCAAGGACGTGGTCGGGAACCACTTCCCCTCGATCATCGAGTCGCAGACCGCCAACGGCAAGCTCGTCGCGCTGCCGGCGTTCACCGATGCTCCGGCGCTCTACTACCGCAAGGACCTGCTGGAGAAGTACGGCAAGTCCGTTCCGACCACCTGGTCCGAGCTGGCGGCGACCGCCAAGGAGATCCAGGATGCCGAGCGCGCTGCCGGCAAGGCCGACATGCAGGGCTTCGTGTTCCAGGGCAATGCCTATGAAGGCCTGACCTGCGACGCCCTCGAGTGGGTCAAGTCCTATGGCGGTGGCCAGATCGTCGAGCCCGATGGCACGATCTCGATCAACAACGCGCAGGCCGCGGCCGCGCTCGAGATGGCCAAGAGCTGGGTCGGCACCATCGCGCCGCAGGGCGTGCTGGCCTACCAGGAAGAAGAAAGCCGCGGCGTGTGGCAGCTCGGCAATGCCGTGTTCATGCGCAACTGGCCGTATGCCTTCCAGCTCGGCAATGGCGACGGTTCGGCCGTGAAGGGCCTGTTCGACGTGGCCCCGCTGCCGATGGGCGAAGGCGAAGGTGCGCGTTCGGCGGCGACGCTGGGCGGCTGGAACATCGCCGTTTCCAAGTACTCCAAGTCCCCGGACGAGGCGATCAAGCTCGCCCTGTTCCTGTCCTCGGTCGACGTGCAGAAGGAACGTGCCCTCAAGCAGTCCAACCTGCCCACCATCGTCTCGCTCTATGACGATGCGGACATCGCGGCCGGCCAGCCGATCATCCCGCGCTGGAAGGACGTGTTCCTCAACGCCGTGCCGCGTCCGTCGGCTCCGACCAAGGTCAAGTACAACGAGGTCTCCTCGCTGTTCTGGTCGGCCGTGCACGACACGCTCTCGGGCAACGGCACCGCTGCCGAGAACCTCGAACTGCTGGAAGCCAAGCTGACCGAGCTCAAGGGCGGCGACAGCTGGTAAGGTCGTAGACCTCCACGCGGCGCGGACGACACCCCTCGTCGTCCGCGCCGCCGTGTCACTTGTGCAGCAGGAAGTTCCGATGACCACTGATGCGGCAGTCCCCAGTACACCGGTCGTCCTGACGCGGAAGATCGAGTCCGAACTGATGAAGTCCCGCGTCGCCTCGGCGATGTGGTTCCTCATTCCGATGCTGGCTGCGCTGGCGGTCGTCGCCGGCTGGCCGCTGCTGCGGACGATCTATTTCTCGTTCACCAACGCCTCGCTGACCGACCTCTACGGCGCCGAATTTGTCGGGTTCAAGAACTACCTCAGCTGGACCACGCTGAAGAGTGGTCGCACCATCTTTTCCGGTCTGCTGGTCGATCCGGCGTGGTGGAACGCGGTGTGGAACACCGTGCGCTTCGCCGTCGTCTCGGTGTCGCTGGAGACGGTCATCGGCATGATCGTGGCGCTGGTGCTCAATGCCGAGTTCAAGGGCCGCGGCATCGTCCGCGCCGCCATCCTCATTCCCTGGGCCATCCCGACGATCGTGTCGGCCAAGATGTGGTCCTGGATGCTGAACGACCAGTTCGGCATCATCAACGATTTGTTCCTCAACCTGGGCCTGATCAGCCAGAAGATCGCCTGGACCGCCAGCGTCGATACCGCCATGACGGCGGTGCTGATCGTCGACATCTGGAAGACCACGCCATTCATGGCGCTGCTCATCCTGGCCGGCCTGCAGATGGTGCCCAAGGACGTCTACGAGGCGGCGCGCATCGATGGCGTGCATCCGGTCAAGGTGTTCTTCCGGGTGACGCTGCCACTGGTGCAGCCGGCGCTGATGGTGGCGGTGATCTTCCGCCTGCTCGATGCGATGCGCATCTTCGACCTCATCTACGTGCTGACGCCCAACAGTTCGGCGACCAAGACGATGAGCGTGATCAGCCGCGAGAACCTGTTCGACTTCGACAAGTTCGCCTACGGCTCGGCCCAGTCAACGCTGCTGTTCCTGATCATTGCCGTCATGACTGCCCTCTACATCTGGCTGGGCAAGGTCCGCTTCGACGGGGGAGACCGCTGATGGTCTGGTCGCTTGCCAAGAAGACCGGCTTCTACGCGCTGGTGGTGTTCATCGTCGTCGTGGCGGTGTTCCCATTCTACTATGCCATTCTCACCAGCTTCAAATCCGGCACGGATCTGTTCCGCGTCACCTACTGGCCGACCTCGCTGTCGTTTGCCAATTACCTCAGCGTGCTGAATTCGGGCAGCTTCCCGCAGAACCTCCTGAACTCGGTGTTCGTGGCGGGCGTCACGGTGCTGCTGGCGCTGTTCCTCGCGGTCACGGCCTCGTTCGCGCTGAGCCGGGTGCGCTTCCGCGGCCGCGGGCTGCTGCTGATGACCATCCTCGCGGTCTCGATGTTCCCGCAGATCGCGGTGCTCGCCGGCCTGTTCGAGGTGATCCGCTTCCTCGGCATCTACAACACGCCGTGGGCACTGATCTTTTCCTACACCATCTTCACGCTGCCCTTTACCGTGTGGGTGCTCACCACCTTCATGCGCGATCTGCCGATCGAGATCGAGGAGGCGGCAATCGTCGACGGGGCCACGCCCTGGATCATCATCACCCGGGTGTTCATGCCGCTGATGTGGCCGGCGCTGGTGACGACGGGGCTCCTCGCCTTCATTGGGGCCTGGAACGAGTTCCTGTTCGCCCTGACCTTTACCTCGTCCAACGCCACCCGCACCGTACCGGTAGCCATCGCGCTGCTGTCGGGCGGCAGCCAGTACGAAATCCCGTGGGGCAATATCATGGCAGCGTCGGTGATCGTCACCATACCGCTCGTCATCCTCGTCCTCGTCTTCCAGCGCAAGATCATTTCCGGCCTCACCGCCGGCGGCGTAAAGGGCTAACAACCATGGCGCATATCGAGCTCAAGAACATCCGCAAGTCCTTCGGGCTGGTGGACGTCATCAAGGGGGTCGACCTCGACATCCGCTCCGGCGAATTCATGGTGCTGGTCGGGCCGTCCGGCTGCGGCAAGTCCACGCTGCTGCGCCTGATGGCGGGGCTCGAGGACATCACGTCGGGCGAGATGCTGTTCGACGGTCAGCTGGTGAATGCCCTGGCGCCGTCCCGGCGCGGCATCGCCATGGTGTTCCAGTCCTATGCGCTGTACCCGCACATGACGGTGTACGAGAACATGGCCTTCGGCATGCAGCTCGCCAAGTCGGGCCCCGAGGCGATCAAGCAGCGCGTGCACCAGGCCGCCGAGATGCTGCAGATCACGCCCTATCTCGAGCGGCTGCCCAAGCAGCTCTCGGGCGGCCAGCGCCAGCGCGTCGCCATCGGCCGGGCCATCGTGCGCGATCCCAAGGTGTTCCTGTTCGACGAGCCGCTCTCCAACCTCGATGCGGCCCTCCGCGTCGCCACCCGGCTCGAGATCGCCAAGCTGCACCACCAGATGCACACCGCCACCATGGTCTACGTCACGCACGATCAGGTCGAGGCGATGACGCTGGCCGATCGCATCTGCGTGCTGCGCGATGGCCTCGTCGAGCAGGTCGGCACGCCGCTCGAGCTCTACGAGAACCCGCAGTCGCTGTTCGTCGCCGGGTTCATCGGTTCGCCCAAGATGAACTTCCTCAATGGCGAGATCGCGTCGAAGTGGGGCGCCTCGACCATCGGCATCCGCTCCGAGCACATCGAGATCGGCGAACGCGACGGCGCCTGGAAGGGCAGCGTGGTCCACTCCGAGAACCTGGGCTCGGACAGCTATGTCTATGTCGACATCGGCGGCGACGAGCCGGTGATCGTGCGCGAGGAAGGCACCAGCCACCACAAGCCTGGCGATGCGATTGCCATTGCGCCGTTCCCCGACAAGGTGCACCGCTTCGACAAGTCGGGCAAGCCGATGCAGCGCTGACCGCGCGCGGGCGGCAGCCCCGGCGGACATTGTGGAGATCACGGGGGCCGGCGCCGATGTCCGGCCCTTGTCACGAACACCAAGGAGACGACGATGACGATCAGGACCCTCGTATGGGGTGAGAATGTCCACGAACAGAAGAACAAGTCCGTGGCCGAGAACTATCCCAGGGGCATGCACGGGCAGATTGCCTCGCTGCTGATCGAGGACAAGAACCTGTCGGTATCGACGGTGACGCTGCAGGATCCCGAGCACGGCCTCACCGTCGAAAAGCTTGCAGAGACCGACGTGCTGATCTGGTGGGGCCATGCCGCGCATGGCGAGGTCAAGGACGAGATCGTCGAGCGCGTGGTGCAGCGCGTCTGGGAGGGCATGGGCCTGATCGTCCTGCACTCGGGCCACCATTCCAAGGTGTTCAAGCGGCTGATGGGAACGCCCGCCAACCTGCACTGGCGCGAGGCCGGCGAGCGCGAGCGCATCTGGGTGGTCAATCCCGGCCATCCGATCGCCAGGGGCCTGCCGGCCTATTTCGAGCTCGAGAACGAAGAGATGTACGGCGAGCCCTTCTCGGTGCCCGAGCCGCTCGAGACGGTATTCGTCTCCTGGTTCCAGGGCGGCGAAGTGTTCCGCTCGGGCCTCACCTATCGTCGCGGCGCCGGCAACATCTTCTATTTCCGTCCCGGCCACGAGACCTATCCGACCTATCACGACAAGACCGTCGGGCAGGTGCTGCGCAACGCCGTCAACTGGGCCTACAACGCGCAGAACCATGCGCACCTGCTGAAGGCGCCCAACACCCCGGTGGACAAGGCGATCGAGCACATCGTCGAGCGCGGCGCCAGGCTGACGCACCACCCCAAGTGAGCTGAGGGCAGGGCGCTACCGATGACCAGCGCGTCCCCGCGCCCCCGTCCACCAGATTCGCTGCTCCCCTCCCCCGCTTCGCAGGGGAGGACCAGGCGAGATCGTGCCACAGCTATCCTCCCCCGTTCACGGGGGAGGGGGACCGCCGCAGGCGGTGGAGGGGGCGCCGGGGGAGGGTGTCCTCAGACCGCCATCCCGCGTACCGATCCCATCAACCACCTCACCCCACGGTATCCTGAATGCGCCTCCTGATCCTCGGTGCCGGCCGCATGGCCAACAGCCACGCCAAGGCCTTCGCCACCATCGACGGCGTCGAGATGGTCGGCGCGGTGGACACTGACCCCGCCGCGCTTGCCGGCTTCTGCGACACCTACGGCATCCCTCGCCGTTTCGCCTCGCTCGAGGCGGCGCTCGCCTGGGGCGAGTTCGACGCGGTCGACAACATCACGCCCGATTCCATCCACCACCCGACGACGCTCGCCGCGCTCCGGGCCGGCAAGCACGTGTTCTGCGAGAAGCCGCTCGCCATCAGCCACGACAAGGCGATGGAGATGGTCGAGGCGGCCGAAGCGGCCGGCCTCGTCAACATGGTCAACCTGACCTACCGGAACGTCGCCGAACTGCACAAGGCGCGCGAGCTGATCGCCGCCGGCACCATCGGCGAGGTCAAGCACATCGAGGCCTCGTACCTGCAGCACTGGCTGGCGCTGCGCGACTTCAACGACACAGCGGGACTCGCCGGCACCTGGCTGTGGCGTCTGTCGAAAGGCCATGGCTCGAACGGCACGCTGGGCGATATCGGCATCCACATCCTCGATTTCACCAGCTTTGCCACCGGGCAGCCGATCGTCGCGATGAACTGCCGGCTGCAGACCTTCCACAAGGTGCCGGGCGACCGCATCGGCGATTATGTGCTCGATGCCAATGACAGCTTCATCATCAGTGCCGAGTTCGGCAACGGCGCCATCGGCGTCATCCACTCCTCGCGCTGGGCCTCGGGCCACTCCAACGACCAGCGGCTGCGCGTATACGGCAACAAGGGCGGCCTGGAACTCAGCCACGGCCACTGGGGCACGCTGCTGCGGGTCTGCGCCGGGGAGGATGTCGCGACCTCCACTTGGCGCGAGGTCAGCGCCGATCCCGTGCCCACCAACTACCAGCGCTTCGCCGAGGCGGTGCGCACCGGCATCCAGTCCGAGCCCGGGTTCCGCCATGCGGCCGGGCTGCAGAAGGTGCTCGATCTGGCGCTTGTCGCCGATCTCGACCGCCGCGAACACCAGGTTTGAATCAGGCTCCGGGCCCCCCTCCGGACCCTTTTTGAAGGAACAGACAATGCGCATACTCATCCTCGGCACCGGCGGCATGGCCGCCCAGCACGCCAGGCATTTTGCCGCCATCGACGGCGTTTCCGTCGTTGCCGGCGTCGATGTCGATCCGGTCCGGCTCGAAAAGTTCAACGCCACGCACGGCATCCCGAACGGCTTCGCCTCGCTCGATGCCGCCATCGCCTGGGGCGAGTTCGACGCGGTGGCCAACGTCACCCCGGACTCCATCCACCACGCGACCTCGATCGCCGCGCTCAAGGCGGGCAAGCACGTGTTCTGCGAAAAGCCCCTCGCCACCGACGCGATCAAGGCCTTCGAAATGGTCGAAGTCGCCGAGGCTTCGGGGCTGATCAACATGGTCAACCTCACCTACCGGAACGTTGCGCAGCTGCAGAAGGCGCGCGAGATCGTGCTCTCGGGCCAGATCGGTTCGGTCAAGCATGTCGAGGCGAGCTACCTGCAGAGCTGGCTGGTGTCGAAGGCCTGGGGCGACTGGCGCACCGAGTCGCAGTGGCTGTGGCGGCTGTCGCAGAAGCACGGCAGCAACGGCGTGCTCGGCGATATCGGCGTCCATATCCTCGATTTCGCCTCCTACGGCTCGGGCCTCGAGATCGAGCACGTGTTCGCGCGGCTGAAGACCTTCGACAAGGCGCCCGGCAACAAGATCGGCGAATACGATCTCGATGCCAATGACAGCTTCACCATGGCGGTCGATTTCGACAACGGCGCGCTCGGTGTCATCCACGCCAGCCGCTGGGCCACCGGCCACATGAACGAACTGCGCCTGCGCGTCTATGGCGACAAGGGCGCGGTCGAGGTGCAGCATCGGCACGATTGGTCCAAGCTCCGCGTCTCGCTCGGCGCCGATGTCGAGAACGGCAGCTGGCAGGACGTCGAGGTCCCGTCCGTCCCCACCAATTACCAGCGCTTCGCCGAGGCGGTCAGGACCGGCAAGATGCAGGAACCGAGCTTCCGCCACGCCGCGGAACTGCAAAAGGTCCTCGACCTGGCGCTGGTCACCGAACGCGAACGCAAGGAACTGCCGACGCACTGAGGCAGGGCCTCCCGGGGCCCAACCCACCTGCGCAGGTCCCCCTCCCCGCCTTGGCCGGGAGGGGGGCGACTGATGGGCTGGGCGTTGGCGGCGCAGTCGGAGCTCCCTCCCCGCCAACGGCGGGGAGGGGGGACCGGCGAAGCCGGTGGGTGGGGTGCGCGCACCACCCACCAACGAGGTCAGGTAGGGGGTGCCCTCTCAGTACCGCAGGCTCGATGTCATCCCGGCGAAGGCCGGGACCCAGCACTTTGCGCACGCACCGTGATCGGGGTGCATCTCAGGATGGGCCCCGGCCTGTGCTGGGGCGGGTGGCACGATGGTGCCCCCCCCAACGGGGCCGGGGCGTGGGGGCCCAACCCACCCACCATGCTGCGCATGGTCCCCCCTCCCCGCCTTCGGCCGGGAGGGATAGGGGGCGACTGATGGGTTCAACCTTGGCGGCGCAGTCGTCGCTCCCTCCTCGCCGAAGGCGGGGAGGGGGGACCGGCGAAGCCGGTGGGTGGGGTGCGCGCACCGACGAATGAGCTAGGAGATGGGGGCCTGCCCATGCAGCTGCGGCGCGCTGGTGCGAGAGACCCCCCATTGCATCCCGCCCCCATCCGCTCCACCTATGCTCCCGTCACCAGCGGAGCACCCCCATGGGCATTCTCGGCGCCATCCTCATCGGGTTCGTCGTCGGCATCCTCGCCAAGCTGATCACGCCGGGCGATCCGAAGCCGCGCGGCTTCATCCTCACCACGGTCTTGGGCATCGTCGGGGCGCTGCTCGCCACCTGGCTCGGCCAGGCCATCGGCCTCTACCAGTCGGGCGAGAGTGCCGGCTTCTTCGGCGCGCTGGTCGGCGCGGTGATCATCCTGATCGCCTGGCGCCAGCTGGCCCGCCCGCGCTGACGTCCGCAAAGGTTCCGATTCATTGCAGGCCGGCCTTGCGCTAACCTCACGGTCATGATTCCGACCCTTACGACCGAACGCCTGATCCTCCGCCCGCACCGGCTTGCCGATTTCGACGCCTATGTCGAAATGTGGGCCGATCCGGATGTGGTCCGCTTCATCGGCGGCAAGCCGTTCGATCGCGAATCCTCGTGGTCGCGGTTCCTGCGCCATTTCGGCGTCTGGCAGCTGCTCGGCTTCGGCTTCTTCGCCATCGAGGAGAAGGAGACCGGCAATTTCGTCGGCGAGGCGGGTTTTCACGATCTCAGGCGCAACATCGAACCCAGCCTCGAAGGCACGCTCGAGGCGGGTTGGGCGCTGGCCTCCGGCGGCCAGGGCTGGGGCTATGACACCGAGGCGATGGGCGCGGCCATCGGCTGGGCCGCCGGCGCCTTTCCCGGGCGCCCGATGACCTGCATCATCAACCCGGACAACCTGCCCTCCGTCCGCGTCGCGGGCCGGCTGGGCTTTTCCGAACGCGCCCGCACCAGCTACTTCGACAGCCCCGTCGTGATCTTCGAGCGCCGCCCGGGCTGACGCCCTTCGGCGCCCCGCAACCCCTGAAACTGGCTGCCCATCGTCTCCCTCCCCGTTGCGGGGAGGGAACGGGGGAGGGGGGCGTCCCCGGCGCGATCGCAGACCCTGCGCTCCTGCTGCGACAGGCTCGCCATGAGGGCGCTCGGGCGGCGATGCGACCTCGTCCCGCGCTTGTCGAAGCAAGAGGCCCGGGCGAAATAGCGAAGGGGCGCCACCAGGGCGCCCCTTGCCATTGCTGTCGTCGGCCTACTGCGCGGCGGGCGCCGCCGGGGTTTCGGCGGCGGGCGCCTGCATCGCCGGCGCCTCCATGGCAGGAGCTTCCATTGCCGGAGCCTGCATGGCCGGAGCCTCCATGGCCGGAGCCTGCATGGCCGGGGCATCCATCGCATTGGCTGCCGGAGCCTCGGCTGCCGGAGCTTCCGCCGGTGCCGGCTCGGGTTCCGGTGCCGGGGTGGCGTCGGTGATGCGGCCGTCGGTATAGGGCGTATAGGCGCCGCCGAGCTTGGCGATGTAGTCGGCCACGACGCGCTCGAGCGGCGGCCCGAAATCGTAGGCGTTCACGGAATTGGTCGCGAACATCTCGTAGCCGTCGCCGCCGCCACGGACGTAGTTGTTGGTTACCGCGCCATAGGTCTTGGCCGGGTCGATCGGCACCCAGGCATCACCCTCCTTGACCAGCACGTCGCTGATGCGCGAGCCGGCCGGCTTGGACTTGTCGAAGGTGTACTTGAGGCCGGCGACCTGCGGAAAGCGGCCGGCGACTTCCTCGATCTGGCTGGCGCCGTTCTCGAGCGCGGCGACGATGTCGGCGCCGCTGATCTGGAACGTCGCGAGCGTGTTGGAGAAGGGCAGCACGGTCAGCACTTCGCCCATGGTGATCTCGCCCGCATCGATATTGGCGCGCAGGCCGCCCGAGTTGGCGATCGAGATGGTCACGCCCTGGTCGGCGACGCGGTCGAGCTGGGCGTCGGCGACGAGGTTGCCCATGCCGCACTCCATGACACGGCACACATTGCGGTCACCGACGATCTCGGCGGTGGCGGAGCCCACCACCTCGGCCTTCAGCGCCTCGAGCGGGGCCGCGGCGGTCGCGACGCGCTCGAGGAAGCCGGCATCCGGGGTCACCGCGGCATCGAGGATGATCGGGTTGCCTTCCGCCTTGGTGATGTTGCCGGCATCGTCCCAGGTGATCTTGAGCTGGCCCAGGTACTTGGCATAGGCACCGGCCTGCACGATCGGCACATCCACGCCGTCCGGATTGGCCACCAGCGTCGGGTAGGGGCCGGCCGCCTTCTCGTCGGTGTTGGAGAGCAGCGTATGCGAGTGTCCGCCGACGATCAGGTCGACGCCCGACACCGCCGCGGCGACCTTGAGGTCGGTGGGCAGGCCGAGGTGGCTGAGCAGGATGACCTTGGTGATGCCGGCATCGTTGAGCGCCTGCGCCGCGCCGCGGGCATAGTCGATGGCGCTCTCGAACCTGACATTGTCGCCCGGCGAGGAGGTCTCGACGGTGTCCTCGGCCAGCGCGCCGATCACGCCGATCTTCTCGCCGCCGACAGTGAGCACCGTGACGCCGGTGATCTTGCCGGCCAGCAGCGGCTCGTTGCTGACGTCGAAATTGCCGCCGATGATGGGGTGCTCGACCGCTTCGATGTACTTGGCGAACTCCTCGGGCCCGTCGTCGAACTCATGGTTGCCGGTCGCCGCAAGGTCGATGTCGAGGTCGTTGAAGAAGTCGGCGATGATCGAGGACTTGTACTGGGTGTAGAACAGCGAGCCCTGGAACTCGTCACCGGCCGAGAACACGACGACGTTCTCGCCGGCGGCCTTTGCGGCGTCGCGCTGCGTGTCGATCGCGGTCTTGAGGCGCGCGATGCCGCCGAAGCACTCGCCCTTGGCTTCGCCATCGGCGTTGCAGTTCGAGTCCGATCCGGTGATCGACTCGAATCGGGAGTGGAAATCGTTGAAGTGCAGCAGCGTCAGCGAGAAGTCCGCATAGGCCGCGCCGGAGAACCCGGCTGCGAGTGCCAGCGCCGAGGCGCCAAACAGAAGTCGTTTCATATCCCTGTCCTTTTCTGTGGAATCCGAGTGATCCGGATTCTTCTCTCACTGCCGTGCGACGCCCGCGTTACAGCGTCGCGGCACCCGTCCACCCCTTCGCAACTCCGGTGACGGCAGGGAGTTAACAACAGTTCGCCGGGCGACGAAAGGGTACGCCTTGTCGCCGGTCTCGCCAGCCGGCGGCCGCCCGACAAATACCGCTGGCGTCGAGTCCGCTTTCGGCTACTCTCCGCCGGTTTTTGCGTGGAGTACACGCGATGCGCAGCGCACTGATCGTCTGGGGTGGTTGGAACGGGCACGATCCGGAGGAATGCGCGGCAATCTACCGGCGCTGGCTGCACGAGGACGGATACGCGGGGCGCGTCGAGCCGGATCTCGGGGTGTTTGCCGATCCGGCCATTCTCGAGCTGAGTCTCATCGTCCCGATCTACACCATGAGCCGCATCGACAAGGAGCCGCTGGCCAACCTGGTCAAGGCGATCGAAGGCGGTGTCGGCCTCGCCGGGCATCACGGCGGCATGAGCGATGCGTTCCGCGAGGCGGTCGACTACCAGTTCGTCGTCGGCGGGCAGTGGGTCGCCCATCCGGGCAACATCATCGACTACACCGTCGACGTCACCCGGCCGGACGATCCGATCATGCAGGGCATTCCCGCCGCGTTCCCCTACACGTCCGAGCAGTACTACATGCACATGGACCCCTCGGTCGAAGTGCTGGCCACCACCACCTTTTCCGGACAGTACGCGCCCTGGACGAAGGGCGTGGTGATGCCGGTGGTGTGGAAGCGGCTGTACGGCGCCGGCCGCGTCTTCCACTCGACGCTGGGGCATCGCGCCAGCGAGTTCGAGAACCCCAACATGGCCACCATCCTCCGCCGCGGCATCAACTGGGCGGCACGAGCGGAGTAAGTCCCTGCCGTCAGCCCGTTGTCGCGCGGCTCCGGCACTGCCATGGCAGTTGGCGTCTCCCTCCCTCTTGTGGGGAGGGATCAAGGGTGGGGGTGCCGCACGCACAGGCCATTGCACCGCGGCGTCACCGCCACCTCAGCACCCACCGTCCCAGCGCCGCTCCCGCCAGTGCCGAGATCAGGATCCCCAGCGTGTACCAGATGGTGATGAAGGGCAGGCCGCTCTCGCCGCAGTGGAAGGCGTAGACCCAGGCGCTGGCGCCGCCGGCGGCAAGGCCGGTGGCGAAGCCGGCGAGCGGCAGGTTGGTCGGCGCCAGCCGGCGCATCGCTAGCGCCAGCGCGGCATGGATCGGCACCGACAGCACCACGATGTAGATCGGACAGACCAGGGCGGTGCCGCCGAGCAGCAGCTCGCGCACCGCCTCGGGCGGGGCGGCGAGGATCTGGAGGATGCCGCCGATGCCGAGCAGCACCACCAGTGCGACGACGCCAAGGACGGGCCGGCGCAGGTTGCCGCCCGGGCGGGCGAGGCGCATGGCCGCAACGAATCCCAGCACCGCGAAGCCGAGCGTGAAGCCGAATTTCGACCAGTAGGTCCACTGGCCGAACGCCGCCGGCAGGTCGGCGCGCAGCCCGATCCAGGGCAGCATGACGGCAAAGGCGAGCGCCGCCCCGATGCCGAGCGCCAGCAGCAGCCGGCGCGGCAGCGCGCCGCGCCGCACCGGTCGGATGTCGTCGGCCAGCCGGGCGATCAACTCATCGGTCATCGCGGTCTCCCGGTGCAAAGCGCGCCGCCAGCGCCTTGAGGCCGCGGTGGATGGAGACCTTCGCCGCCGTTTCCGTCATCCCGACCTTGCGCGCTGCTTCGGCGATCGAGGCGCCCTCGAGCCGGACCTGCCGGATCAGGTCCGCCGGGCGGGCGGGAAGCGTCGCGAGCGCCACCTCGACATCCATCCGCGCCGCGGTATCGCCGGCCTCGTCGCGGGCGAACAGCGCGGCATCGTCCTCGAGCGGCACGGTGTAGCGGATGCGGCTGCGCCGGTAGTGGTCGATCAGCTTGTAGCGCGCGATCGCGTAGGCCCAGGCGGTGAAGCGCTGGGTCGGATCGTAGGTCAGCCGCCGCGTATGGATGGCCATCAGGGTTTCCTGCACCAGGTCGTCGCGGTTGGCCGCCAGCGCAGCGCCGAGGCGTCGGGCGAAATAAGCCTTGAGCAGTCGGCCCAGTTCGTCGAGCAGCCGGCGATACGCCGCAGCGTCCCCGCCGAGCGCCGCGAGCATCTGGCCTCGAAGCCGAGCTTCCGTGTCTGCCGCGACGCTCATCGATTCCCGGTTCGTTGCATCCTGGCGAAAGGTTACACGCTCGGAGCAGGAATGTCGCGGGGCCTGCCCGCGTCACGAGCCGGTGAGCGGCGGTAACCGCGCCCCGTTCGGCCGCGAACTGGGCTATGAGCGTGCCCGATGCGCGCCCGCGCCGATGAACTCTCCGTGATCGGCGCCTATCGCTCGCTGCGCTGCCGTTGCTGTGCGAGACTGTGCCGGACCGAGGAACGAGACCATGACTGACCAGCCGATCGATGCCGCCGCTGCGGCGCCGCCGCAGCAGCCGAAGGGGCCGCTGATCTACCGGCAGTCGGTCTTCACCCGGCTGACCCACTGGGTCTGGGTCCTCGCCTTGTTCTTCCTGCTGCTCAGCGGCCTGCAGATCTGGAACGCGCATCCGGCGCTCTACATCGGCCAGCAGTCCGGGTTCGAGTTCGACAACGCCGTCCTGCGCATTGGTGCGGAGAATACCGACGCCGGACCAAGGGGTTACACCATCCTCTTCGGGCAAAAGTTCGATACGACCGGGGTGCTGGGGATGAGCGGGTCCGCTGCCCGGCCGGACTATGTCGGCTTTCCCGGCTGGGCCACCATCCCCTCGGTGCGCGACCTCGCGACCGGCCGGGTGGTGCATTTCTTCTTCGGCTGGATCCTCGTCGGCACGCTCGCCGTCTGGCTTCTCGCCAGCCTCGTCAACGGCCACCTGTGGCGCGACATCATCCTCAAGCCGCGCGACCTCCGCGACCTGCCGCGCGACCTCTGGGCCCACCTGCGCTTCCGTTTCCGGCATGGCCGCAGCTACACGCCGCTGCAGAAGCTCGCCTACTTCATCGTCCTCGTCGTGCTGCTCCCGCTGGTCATTCTCACCGGCCTCGCCATGTCGCCGACGATGAATGCCGGCTGGCCCTGGCTGATCGAGGTGTTCGGCGGCCGGCAGACGGCTCGCACCCTGCATTTCGTCGCCATGCTCGGGCTGGTGCTGTTCTTCGTCGTGCACATCGCCATGGTGCTGCTCGCCGGCCCCTTCAACGAGTTGCGCTCGATGCTGACCGGCTACTACCGGGCCAGCCCCGGCACCGAACCCGACACCCCGAAAGGCCGCTCAAATGGCTGACCTGATCCTCAACCGCCGCCGGCTGATCGGGCTGTCCGCCGCCGGGGCCTCCTCGCTGCTGCTCGCCGGCTGCAACCAGTTCGATTTCCTCGCCCGCCGCAACGATCCGGTGCGCGATTTCCTCGAGCGCGCCAACCAGCTCACCTATTCGGCGCAGCGCGCGCTGGTGGGCGACCAGGTGCTGGCCCGCGAGTTCGCCGAGAGCGAGATTCGGCAGGGCCAGCGCCCCAATGGCTCCACCGACCCGCGCCAGAACGTCGAGGAATACCGGGCGCTGGTCGAGAGCGGCTTTGCCGGCTACCGGCTCCGGGTCACCGGCCTCGTCGAGACCGAGAAGAGCTACACGCTCGCCGAGCTGATGAACATGCCGTCCCGCAGCCAGATCACCCGGCACGATTGCGTCGAGGGCTGGAGCTGCATCGCCAGGTGGACCGGCGTGCCGCTCGCGCGCCTGCTCGACGAGGCGGGGGTGAAGCCCGCGGCGAAGTTCGTCGTCTATCACTGCTACGACCGGCTGGGCGGCGGCCTGAGCGCTCCCGAGGCCTATTACGAGAGCTCGGACCTGATCGACGCCTTCCACCCCCAGACCATCTGCGCCTACGGCCTCAACACCGGCCCGCTGCCGGTCGAGAACGGCGCGCCCGTCCGCATCCGCATCGAACGAGCGCTCGGCTACAAGCAGCCCAAATACGTCCACACCATCGAACTGGTCGAGAGCTTCGCCCAGTACGGCCTGGGGCAGGGCGGCTACTGGGAGGACCACGGCTACGACTGGTACGGCGGCATCTAGCCCGGCTCACGGCGGCGCAGTCGTCGCTCCCTCCTCGCCGAAGGCGGGGAGGGGGGACCGGCGAAGCCGGTGGGTGGGGTGCGCGCACCGACAAATGGGGTCGGGGTGGGGGTGGCCCTGCCGGTGCCGCAGGCTCGATGTCATCCCGGCGCAGGCCGGGACCAGCACTTTGCAGGGGCCGGGGGGCGGGGGGCGCGCGGCAGTGCACGGCTTGGCGCTGGTCCCCCTCCCGCCTTCGGCCGGGAGGAGGGCGACTGATGGGTTCAACCTTGGCGGCGCAGTCGTCGCTCCCTCCTCGCCGAAGGCGGGGAGGGGGGACCGGCGAAGCCGGTGGGTGGGGTGCGCGCACCCACCAAAGAGGTCGGGGTGGGGGGCGCCCTGCCGGTGCCGCAGGCTCGATGTCATCCCGGCGCAGGCCGGGACACAGCACTTTGCACAGGGGCCCTGATTGCGATGCATCGCAGGATCGGCCCCGGCCTGCGCCGGGGCGGGTGGCACGATGATGCCCCCAACAAGGCCGGGGCGTTGGGGCCCAGCCCACCCACCATGCTGCGCATGGTCCCCCCTCCCCGCCTTCGGCCGGGAGGGATAGGGGGCGACTGATGGGTTCAACCTTGGCGGCGCAGTCGTCGCTCCCTCCTCGCCGGAGGCGGGGAGGGGGGACCGGCGAAGCCGGTGGGTGGGGTGCCCGCACCCACCAACGAGGTCGGGGTGGGGGCGCCCTGCCGGTGCCGCAGGCTCGATGTCATCCCGGCGCAGGCCGGGACACAGCACTTTGCACAGCCGCCGTGACTGGGATGCATCTCAGGATAGGCCCCGGCCTGCGCCGGGGTAACAGCGGTGGGGTGGCACAATGGTGCCCCCAGTCACCTCTAGCAGGTGGAGGGGGCGGCGGGCGCCGGCGGCAGACGCGTGTCGCATCCAAACCCCTCGACGCGGCCGCCAAGCGATGTAGTCTCCGACCAGCGCTGTCGAGGAGTGCCCCGCGATTGACCCCCACCAAGCCCACCACGATCGAGGCTTACAACCGCGCCCAGGCGGGCGACGATCCGGCGATCTGCGATCGGCTCAGGGCGCTCTTCGACCGGCACCTGCCCGAGGCCGAGAGCAAGATCTGGCACGCCCATCCGGTGTGGTTCCTCGACGGCAATCCGATCGTCGGCTATAGCCGGCTGAAGCGCGGTATTCGCGTGCTGTTCTGGAGCGGGCAGTCCTTCACCACGCCCGGCCTCACGCCCGAGGGGAGCTTCAAGGCAGCCGATATCGGTTACTCAGCGCTCTCCGAGATCGACGCCGAGCGTCTCGGCCGCTGGCTCACGGAGGCGCGGAGCATCCAGTGGGACTACAAGAACATCGTCAGGAAGCGCCGCCTCGACCCGCTGTTCTGAGGCGGCGAAGTGCGCCGCCTTTACCGTTCGATCACCCCGCGCGGCGACAATCGGCCCATCGATGTCCGAATCCCCGCGCCATGAGGTGACCTCTGCATGCCCAGGCTCCCGCTCGTCCTTCTCGTCCTCTTCCTCGCGACGCCTGCGGCGGCCGCCGACTGGTTCTACGAAAATCTCGGGGTGCCCATCGCCTATGCCGATAACGGGGTGGCGCAGTTCCAGTTCGCCTGCCGCGGCGGCGACCTCGCCATGGGCTTCTGGGTGCGGGCGCCGCACCGGCAGGTGGCGGGCGCCGGTGCGATGAACCTCGCGCTGACCCCCGATCCGGCGCCGGGGTCCGCGGTCTCCGCCACCCCGGCACCAGCTTCGCCCAGGACATGCCGCTCATCCACATCGATGGCACCTCGATGATCGTCCGCGGTCCGGTCGCCCGGCAATGGGCCCGCATCGCGCAGCGCGCGCAGGACACCCTGCGCGTCGCCTATGTCCGCAGAACCACCGGCGGCAAGCTCGAGGTCTTCGACCCCAACAGCTTCGGCGCCGCCGGCTCGTCCGCCGCCATCGGCAAGGTGCTCGAGCGCTGCGGGTGAAGAGGGGCGTGAAAGCCCCCCGATCGGGGATAACGCCATTCAGCAGCGTGACAGCAATGTGGCGGCGGGGACGGAAACCGAAGCGTATCGAGTCATTCGCGCGTTCATCATTGTGGCGGAACCGGGATGCGGCCGGCCTATCCCCGCCGCCCGCCCGCTCCCCCCGCATGGCTCCCTGCGGGGCCGGTAGACGAAAGGCCTTGCATATTCGGGCCGTATCCCCCATATCCCCGCTTAGTCACCGGTCCGGGTTATCCTCGCATTGAGGAACCGGGCGTATAGTGGTGATGGACTTCTCTTCTTATCGGCCAGTTACGGTGAGCGGCGAAGTGCCCCGGATGCGGTCCCCGAAAGGGTGAGACCACCGGGAGACAGCGCAACCGTGCGGCAATCCCGTCGCCATTGCATCGATCCATTCGCCGTGCCCGGAAGGGCTTCGGCGACCCTCCGCGTCGCCGGCTGGCCCGGTGCGCGCCAACGTGAGTTTTTCTTTTGACCCAGACGTTTACCGAACTCGGCCTGTCCGCGCAGCTCGTCAGCGCGCTGACTGCCGCCGGCTTCACCACCCCCACCCCGATCCAGGCCAAGGCCATCCCGCCGCAGCTCGAGCGCCGCGACATCATGGGCATCGCCCAGACCGGTTCGGGCAAGACCGCCGCCTTCTGCCTGCCGATCCTCGCCGGCCTCGCCCAGCTTCCGGGCCGCGCCAGCCCGATGACCACCCGCGCCCTGATCCTCGCGCCGACCCGCGAGCTCGCGGTGCAGATCGACGAAGTGCTGCACAAGCTCTCGGCCGGCCGGCTCAGCACCGTGCTCGTCCTCGGCGGCGCCTCCCGCTCCAGCCAGATCCAGAAGATCGCCCGAGGCGTCGACGTGGTCATTGCCACCCCGGTCGCCTCAAGGACCTGGTCGACGACCGCAAGCTCAAGCTCAACGAGACCCGCTGGCTGGTGCTCGATGAGGCCGACCGCATGCTCGACATGGGTTTCATCAACGCCGTCAAGGAGATCGCCAGGGCCATCGGCCCGCGCCGGCAGACCGCGATGTTCTCGGCCACCATGGCGCCGGAGATCGCCGATCTGGCCAAGGGCCTGCTCAACGATCCGGTGCGCGTCGAAGCCGCGCTGCCCGCCACCACCGTCGGCACCATCGACCAGCGCGTCATCCTCTCCGGCTCGAAGGAGAAGCGCTCCGTTCTCAATGACTTGCTGAAGGACGAGACGCTGAACCGCGTCATCATCTTCTCGCGCACCAAGCACGGCGCGGATCGCGTCACCAAGAACCTCGCCATCGACGGCCACCAGGCCGCCGCCATCCACGGCAACAAGTCCAACAATGCCCGCCAGGCGGCGCTCAGGGGCTTTGCCACCGGCGAGGTGCGCATCCTTGTTGCCACCGATATCGCGGCGCGCGGCATCGACGTGCAGGCGATCAGCCACGTCATCAACTACGAACTGCCCGACGATCCGGAAAACTATGTGCACCGCATCGGCCGCACCGCCCGCAACGGCGCTTCGGGCTTTGCGATCACGCTCTGCGACGGCACCGAGCGCGGCAAGCTGCGCGATGTCGAGCGGCTGATCCGCCGCACCCTGCCGACCACCGGCGAGATCAAGGGCAATGGCGGCGAAGTGGTCGATGCCGCCCAGCTTCGGGCGCAGCGTCAGGCGCCGCGTCCGTCCGCGCCGCGTCCCGATGGCCAGCGCAAGCAGGCCAATGCCGGCCGGCATTTCTCCGGCGCCAAGAAGGCGGCGATCGTCGATGGCCGCAAGCGCACCAATGGCGGCGGCGAGGGCAAGCCCGCCGCTGGCGGCAATGCCCAGCAGGCCCGTGGCGGGGCCGGGGCAGCCAGCAATGTCTCGCGCAACGGCGGCGCTCCGGCCGCGGCAGGGGCCTGGTGGGAGAAGCCGACGGGTTCGGGCTCGCCTCCGCCCAAGGCCCGCTGGAACAAGCAGCAGAAGGACGCCGGCCGCTCGCGCCGTGCCGACTCCGACCGCACGCGCGTCGCGGGCTGACCCGAAAAGGCCGCTGAACGTTGGATGAACGCCGGGTTCCGGTCTCATTCAAGCGTCACGTCGCAGGGTGGCCGCATCGATAAGCGATGCGGCCGGCGGGGCCGCGCAGACCCGGGGGATCAAATGCTCAAGCTCGCGCTGATCGCGCTCTTCGCCCTGGCGATGGCCACGCTGACCGTCGCCGCTTCCGCCATTCCGGTGGGCCCCGAGACGGCGCCCGCGCAAGCCGAACTGCTCAACTGAGCAGGGTGCCGGATGATGCCCGAGCGCGCGCCCGTGAGCCCCTCCCTGCAGATCCTGCTGTTCGTGCTGTTCGCGTTGACCCTTGCGGTCATCACCTTCGCCGCCGCCAGCATCGTGCTGGTGTAGCAGGCCATAGAGCTTCCGAAAGCCCTGCTCGAGGGCTGTTGCGGGCCAGCCGCACCGCAGCCTCGCCCCGGCCTGCCGAAGGACCGGGCGCAGGCTCGGCAGGGAGCTTTCAACTGAGCGGGATTCCCTTGCCACCCTTGTCCTTCTGGTACGCGGCCGAGAGGTCGTTGTAGACGGCGTTGAGGTCGTCGACCCGCGCCACCAGCCGCTCCTTGGAGGAGCGGTCGAGCCCGGCGATCATCTGCTGGATATCGTGGCTCTGAAAGAAGGCGTTCCGCCGGTTGTAGAGCGGGCGCCCCTCCATTACCGCGTCGCGGTCCGGGTCCGGCACGGCATAGACCTCCTTGAGGATGCGGATGTCGTGCGGGATGCCGAAGGCGTCGCGCGTCTCTTCATAGCTGAACAGATAGTAGAAATTGTCGAAGCCCGACCAGGTGATGCCGGAAAGGCACAGCGAGCACGGCTCGTGGGTGGCGAGGAACAGGCAGTCCTGCGGCGCTGGCCGGTCCTCCGGCGGCAGTTCGTAGAAGCGCTTGATAGCGTGCATCTCGCCATGCCAGAGCGGGTTCTCGGTCTCGTTGTTGGTCTCGGCGATCACCACCGAGAGGTCGGATTTCCTGAGGATCGCCGCGCCGAACAGCTTGTTGCCGCCCGCGACGCCGCGCCGGGTCAGCGGTACGAGGTCGGTCTCGATGACATCGAGCAGGCGGGAGATGAAGGCGGGCGTATCCATCGGCGGCTCCGGTTCGTTACCGCGAACCTCACCGGCCTGCGCGGCGCCGTCAACCTCTACTAGAAGCGCGACTTGCCGAACACCGCCAGCTCGGCGCCGGCCGCGTCGACCAGCACCAGCCTGTCGTCGCGCAGCTTCCAGAAGCGTGTCGCGGCGAGCGCGGCGAAGAAGCTCTGCTCCTGCGCGTTCATCTCATCGGAGAGGCAGGCCATGCGGGTTGCCGCGACGGCACTAAAGGCGAGCGCCTCGCCGTTCATTGCGGCCTGCGCGAACCACGAGTTGCAGCCGCCGCGGCCGCCCGCGCGCTGGTCCCTGGCGATCGACAACGATGGTGCGGGGCCACGCAGCACCGGCTTTCCGGCCAGGACCTCGGCCTGCCAGGTGACGTCGAGGATCGGCGGCGGGGCGGGTTCGGGTGTCTCGATGCGGCCGGCGAAGTTGACGGTGATCAGGATCGGGGCTGCGAGGTCCGCGAGGTCGAGCGGGTAGGGCGAGGGGCTGCGGAACCAGACGGCGCCGTCACTGGCGACGATCTCGGCGATCAGCCCGTAGAAGCGGCCGGGCTCGATTACGCCATCGTCGACGTTGAGGGTGAAGGTCAGCGGCACCTGGCCGCGCGCGGCAATTGGCGCGGTCGCCGACACGCGTTCGGCCTGAGGCGACTGCAGGTCGACCAGGGCGACCGAGAGGGCCGCGCCGGCGGGGAGCGCGATGCGCTCGCGGTAGGTGACGTCGCCGCTGATGGTCAGCTTCGCCGCCATAGCTGGAGCCGCCAGAGCCAGCATCAGGGCGGTCATCGCCGCCAGCGCAAGATGGATGCGGAACATCGAGCCCTCCACTTCTGTCGATCGGCAGCTTCACCCAGAAATATGGAAGAAATGCAACGGCGCTGCCGACAATAGCGAAGACTCTCGCAGGTCTAGCCGGCGACGACGAGGAAGGGCTCGGCAAACAGATGCTCTTCGAGGTTGTTGCCGTCGCCGCCGCGATCGACGACGAGGAATTCGCACTCCTGCTCGAGCGGCGTCAGCACGCCGTGCCAGGTGTTCATGGCGATGTTCACGCCGGTGCCGGCAGGAATCAGGAAAGCACGGGGCATCCCCGGGACGCCGTGATCGTCCGGAGCGACGATCGACAGCCAGGGGTGGGGCGCGAGCGGAAAGAAGGCCTGGCTGCCGAGCGGGTGACGTTCGACGAGCTTCAGTACCAGCGGCAGCACATAGGGGCGACCGCGGAAGATCGAGATCAGCGGGCGCGCATGAACGCCGCCCAGTTCGACCCGGGCGAGATCATGAAAACGCTCCGTCATCCCCCCGTTGATCGGGTAGTGGCTCGCCTCCGCGGTGTCGATCACCTGCCCGAACGGCGCAAAGGCGGCGCGGCTCAGCGGCTCGATGACGATCTGCTGCATCGCTGCCCCTCCTAGAGCGTGAGTTTCATGTGACGGTTGACGTCCTTGTACAGCAGGTAGCGGAAGCGGCTCGGGCCGGCATAGCAGGCCTGCGGGCAGAACGCGCGCAGCCACATGAAATCGCCGGCCTCGACCTCGACCCAGTCGCGGTTGAGCCGGTAGACCGCCTTGCCCTCGAGCACGTAGAGCCCGTGTTCCATGACATGCGTCTCTTCGAACGGGATCACCGCGCCCGGCTCGAGGGTGACGATGTTGACGTGCATGTCGTGGCGGAGATCGGTGGGATCGACAAAGCGGGTCGTGCCCCAGCGGTTGGCGGTATCGGGCATCCAGATGATCGGCTCGTCCTGCTCGTTGGCGACGAAGCCGGCCGGGATGTCGATGCCCTCAACCTGCTCGTAGCGCTTGCGGATCCAGTGGAAGCGGGTCGGAACGGTTCCCTTGTTGGCAAGCGTCCACGTGCTGCCGGGTGGCAGGAAGGCATAGCCACCGGGCTTCAGCAGGTGCGACTTGCCGCCGAGAGTCACCGTGGCCTGGCCCTCGACCACGAACAGCACGCCCTCGACGCCGGCCTCGGGTTCCGGCCGCTCGCTGCCGCCACCGGGGAAAACCTCGACGATGTACTGCGAGAAGGTCTCGGCAAAGCCGGTCATCGGCCGCGCGATGACCCAGGCGCGGGTCTGCGTCCAGTGCGGCAGGTAGCTCGTCACGATGTCGCGCATCACCCCGTGCGGGATCAGCGCATAGGCCTCGGTGAACACGGCGCGGCCAGTATGGAGCGCTGTCTGGTCGGGGAGGCCCGCCATCGGGCTGGCGTAGGTGGGGGGGGCCATTTTACGCGGTCTGTTGGTGGTCGATCAGACCTCTTAGCGCAGATGCCGGAGCCCGCACAGGGGCGGCGCTGTTTCTCCCCGGCGGCAGCGGCGTGATCGGATCCGCCCGGTTTATCCCCGCGCGTTCGACTTGATGTATTCTGGGGCGGGGGGGGGGGCGAGGGGGGGGGGGGGGGGGGGGGGGGCGGGGGGGGGGGGAAGGGGGGGGGGGGGGGGGGGGGCGGGGGGGGGGGGGGGGGGGGGAGGGGGGGGGGGGGGGGGGGGGGGGGGGCGGGGGGGGGGGGGGCGGGGGGGGGGGGGGGGGGGGCGCGGGGGGGGGGAGCTGAAGGTGTACGTCGAACACGGGATCAATCTGCGCGAAGGCTTCTACAAGTAAGGAGTCAGAATACGTTCATCGGCAGTCAGGAAACGTTTAGCTTTGCGGCGCAATCTGGGCGCATGGACGAGCGTCACGACATCCATCCGCGCCCCCTTATCGACCCGCTGCTGTTCGAACAGGCGGGACGCGCCCTTCGTCGATGGCTCGATGGCCTGCTCGCACAGCAGCCGGCGGAGACCGACACCTCCATCGCCTGGGAAGACGGGGAGTCCGATTCCGGCCGCATGGCGCCGCTGGAGCACTAGCCGTTGGATTGGCTGCGCGATTTCCAGCAGTCCTTCCGAGAGCCGGTATTCGCTTTCATATCAGACTATTGGCCGGGTCTGCTGCTGGTCGGGGCGATCGGAATCAGCTGGTTCACCTCGGATCGCTTCGCCCAGCGTCCGGCCGATGGCGGCAGCAGCGGTGGCGGTTTCAGCGATGGTGATGGCGACGGCGGCGACGACGGGGGAGACTGACGCCTCCCCACCGAAAACGCTACCAACTCAATGGCCTGCATACGCTTTCTCAAGGTCGGCGATGACCAGTCTGCGCATCTTGAACATCGCCTGCTGGGCGCGGGCGGCGCCCTCGGGGTTCTTCGGATCCCAGACGAGACCCATGACGTTGTTGGGGACGATCTGCCAGCTCAGGCCATATTTGTCCTTGAGCCAGCCGCACATCGATTCCTCGCCGCCGTCGGCCGTCAGCGTGCTCCAATAGCGGTCGATCTCGGCCTGGTCCTCGCAGTCGACGCTGAACGAGACGGACTCGTTGAACTTGAACAGCGGGCCCGGGCCGCCGTTCAGCGCCATGAATTCCTGATCCCTCAACCGGAAGTGCATGGTCAGGACGCCGCCGTCGGGGCCGGGCGTCCGGGAGTGGATCTCGGCGTCCTTGAACGTCGCCACATAGAAGTCCACCATCTCTTCAATACGGTCGTCGATCCACAGGCAGGGCATGATCTTGGGCATTTCTGTCGTCCTTTGCTCGGGGTTGAGGTGTCCGATCCCCGAAGCGCAACGCTTCGCAGGCCGGGGCAGTCGAAGGCTGAAATCGCAGGCCCGCTTGGCGGGTCAGCCGCTGGGCATGCCGAGAAGCAGCGCGTCGAGGCGGCCGAAGCCGGCCTCCATCCCCTCGGCCATCGGCGTGGCGGCGGCGCCGTCGCGCGCTTCCTTGCTGGCGTAAAGCACCGTCAGCACCGAGCGCGTGCCCGTCTCGATGGCGGTGAAGGCATTGCTGTTGAGGGTTTCCCCTCCGGTCCAGTCCATGTCATAGCGCTCGGACGACTTGATCCAGCGCGGGCGGTCGAGTTCGAGGATGGTGCCGCCATGGCCCACCTCGAAGCCGTCGGGGCCGCGGGAGAAGAAGCGCCATTTGCCTCCCACGCGGGCATCGAACTCGCACACGGTCATCACCCAGTCGGCGGGGCCGAGCCAGCGACGGATGAGAGCCGGAATGGTCCAGCAGTCGAACACCAGATCGGGCGGGGCGGCGAAGTCCCGGGTGACGACGATCTCGCGGTCGGAGGGCATGCTGATGGAGAGCGGCCTGAACATCGTGTCTCCTACTGCCTGCGGTCGGGGGTGACGCTCTGGAGCGCGGCAAGCAGGCCGTCAAGGCGGCCATAGCTGTGCTCCCAGAATCGGCGATAGGCCTCGAGCCAGCCGACGGCCTCAGCCAGCGGGCCGGCCTCGATGCGCACCGGACGGCGTTGCGCGTCGCGACCGCGGCTGACGAGACCGGCATGCTCGAGCACCTTGATGTGTCGGGAGATCGCCGGCTGGCTCATGGCGAACGGCTCGGCCAGTTCGAGTACCGATGCCTCACCCTGGGTGAGGCGGGCGAGGATGGCCCTGCGCGTCGGATCGGCAAGGGCCGCAAAGGTCAGGTCGAGCTGGTGAGGTGTCGAGGGCATTTCATAACCGGATATCTATATAACGAAATGGTTATAGTCGAATGCCGAGGGTGTCAAGCACAGCACATGTGTCGCCTCTGCTGGTCTGGCTCTCGGGATCCTCCCCCGCAGGCCGGTGATGGGGGCGCTACTCACCCCCGGCAGCGTGTCGCTTAACCGCCGAGGACTTGCCGCACCCGAAGCTCGGCGATGCGTTCGACCTGACGGCATGCCGTCGCGAACTCCGTCTCGTGATCCCTGGCGATGCGGCGCGCGAACGCGGCGAGGATCTGAGCCTTGGTGTTGTCGCGCACGGCGATGATGAAGGGGAACCCGAACTTCTCGACGTAGGCCGCGTTGAGCTCGGAGAAGCGCGCCCGCTCCTCGTCGGTCAGCGCGTCGAGCCCGGCGGAAGCCTGCTCGGCCTCGGAGGGCGCCGTCAGGCGTCTGGCCGCCGCGAGCTTGCCTGCAAGGTCCGGATGCGCCCGCAGCACACCGAGGCGTTCCTCGGTGGATGCCACGCGGAACACCTGGCACATCAGGGCGTGCAGGCCCGTCGCCGTATCGTGCGCCGGGCCCATCTCGCGCCTGAAGGCGCGTTCGGCGACCCACTCGGAATGCTCGAAGACGCCGCCGAACAGCTGGGCGAAGTCGTCATAGGCCAGCTGGCTGGGGACGATCTCTGGTTTCTGGTAGGGGTGCGTGCGCAGCCAGTGCTCGGCAATGTCGATGCGCTTGGCGATCCAGACCCGCTCCTTGGCGCGGATGTAGTCAACGAAGCGCCTGAGCCCGGCAAAGCGGCCGGGCATGCCGACGAGCCGGCAGTGCAGTCCGATCGACATCATCTTGGCGCTGCCCGCCTCGCCCTCCTCGTAGAGGACGTCGAAGCTGTCCTTGAGCATCTGGAAATACTCCTCGCCATTGGCGAAGCCGGATGCGGTGGTGAAGCGCATGTCGTTGGTGGCGAGCGAATAGGGGATGATGAGCTGCGGGGCGCCGAAATGCTCGCGGTAGTAGGGCAGGTCGTCGTCATAGGTGTCCGAGACATAGGTGAAGCCGCCCTCCTCGGAGGCGAGGTCCACGGTGTTCACCGAGGTCCGGCCGCAGTACCAGCCAGTGGGCCGGGTGCCGGTCACCTCGGTATGGACGCGGATCGCATCGTGCAGGTCGCGCCGCTCGTGCTCGATGTCGTGGTCGCGGTAGTCGATCCACTTGAGGCCGTGGCTGGCGATCTCCCAGCCGGCGTCGAGCATGGCCTTCACCTGCGTTGGTGAGCGCTGCAGGGCGGTCGCGACGCCGTAGACGGTCACCGGCAGGTCGAGGCCGGTGAACAGCCGGTGCAGCCGCCAGAAGCCGGCACGGGCGCCGTACTCGTACATCGACTCGACGTTCCAGTGGCGCTTGCCCGGCCACGGCACGGCGCCGATGACATCGACCAGGAAGGCCTCGGAGGCCTGATCGCCGTGCAGGACGTTGTTCTCGCCCCCCTCTTCATAGTTGAGGACGAACTGCACCGCGATGCGGGCGCCTCCCGGCCACTGTGCGTCGGGTGGGTTTGGGCCGTAGCCCTGCAGGTTGCGGGGATAGCGCATGAAGGCACCTCATCGGACGTGTCGAAGGTTATTGCCGCGCCGGGTCCCCGGGCGCAAGATCGTCAAAAGTGGACCAGTTGGTAAAAAACCGCGCGATACCTCTTGGAAGCCCGACGAATATGCTCAATAGTCGGGCAACCCGGAACCGTTGCCTCATGATGATGCGGCGCGGCTCCGGCGGGGCAGGGGCAAAAGGACCGGATGGATGGCGGGGACTGCACGCCTGACGACGCATGTGCTCGACACCACGCATGGCCGGCCGGCCGTCGGGCTGAACATCGACCTGCTGATGGTGCATGGCGACCATACCCACCATTTGCTCTCGACCTTCACCAATGCCGACGGGCGCGTGGACAAGCCGCTGCTCGAGGGTGAGCACTTCCACCTCGGCGGCTATGAACTGGTGTTCCATGTCGGCCAGTATTTCGAGCGGATGGGGCTCGAACTGGCGACGCCGTTCCTCGATCTCGTCCCGGTGCGGTTCGAGATGAGCGAGATGGCGCACTATCACGTGCCGCTGCTGGTCTCGCCCTACGGCTATTCGACCTATCGGGGCAGCTGAATGGGCGAGGTACGCGCGGCGATCCGGTTCATCCTCAACGACGAGGACGTCGCCCTCGACAGCGTCCCGGCCACGCGCACGCTGCTCGATTATCTGAGGCTGGAGCGGCGCCTGAAGGGCTCCAAGGAGGGCTGCGCCGAGGGCGATTGCGGTGCCTGCACGGTGCTGGTCGGGCGGCTGCGCAACGGCGAACTCATCTATCGCAGCGTCAATGCCTGTATCTGCTTCGTCGGTTCGCTCGACGGCGCACACGTGGTGACCATCGAGCATCTCAGCGCCCCCGATGGACCGCTGCACCCGGTGCAGCAGGCGATGGTCGATCATCACGGCAGCCAATGCGGCTTCTGCACCCCGGGCATCGTCATGTCGCTCTATGGGCTGTGGATGACCAGCCCGGATCCGTCCACCAGTCAGGTCGAAACGGCGTTGCAGGGGAACCTTTGCCGCTGCACCGGCTATGCGCCGATCATCCGGGCCGGCCAGGCGATCTCTCAATATGGCGCGCCCGCCGTCGATCCGCTGGTCGCCGAGCGGGCCAGGATCAAGGCGCGGCTCGCCACCCTCGGGGGCGGGCGCCGCGTCGAGGTCGGCCAGGGTCGGGACCGGATCATCGTTCCCGCCTCGGCCGATGACCTGGCGTCCGCCTATCTCGACAATCCGGAGGCGACGCTGGTTTCTGGCGCCACCGACGTTGGGCTCTGGGTCACCAAGTTCATGCGTGATATCGGGCCGCTGATCTTCGTGGGCGAGATCGACGAGTTGCGTGGAATTGTCGAAGCGGAGGGCGCCCTCGTGATCGGGGCTGCCGTCACCTACGCCGAGGCCGCGGATGCTATGGTCTCGCGCTTTCCGCAACTGGCGGAACTCTGGGGCCGGATCGGCGGGACGCAGGTGCGCAACATGGGCACCATCGGCGCCAATATCGCCAACGGCTCGCCGATCGGCGACACGCCACCGCCGCTGATCGCGCTCGAGGCCACGGTCACGCTGCGCAGGGGGGGCGCACGGCGCACTCTGCCGCTCGAGAACTTCTTCATCGCCTACGGCAAGCAGGATCGGCAGCCCGGCGAGTTCGTCGAGAGCGTCCAGGTGCCGCTGCTGCCGGCCGGTGAGCGGTTCGCCTGCTACAAGATCTCCAAGCGACGCGACGAGGACATTTCAGCACTCTGCGGCGCCTTCCGGGTGGCGCTCGATGCGCGGGGCCACGTCGGGTCGGTGCGCATTGCCTTCGGCGGCATGGCGGCAACCCCCAAGCGCGCGACGTCGGTCGAAGCCGCCCTGCTTGGGCAGGCCTGGACCGAGACGACGATCGAGGCGGCGCTGCCGGCCTTTGCCACCGATTTCCAGCCGCTGACCGACATGCGGGCCTCGGCCGGCTATCGGCTGCTCGCCGCGCAGAACCTGCTGCGGCGGTTTCACCTCGAGACGACGGGCGGGGGCCAACGGCTGACGCGGGAGGTGGCATGAACAAGCAGTCCGCCATCACCGCCTCGCCGCTGCACGTCTCCGTGCCGCACGACTCCGCCATCAAGCAGGTGGCGGGGCGCGCCGACTATGTCGACGACCTGCCTGAGCCCGAGGGCACCCTGCACGCCTATCTGGGGCTGTCCAGCAGAGCACATGCCGAGATCGTCGCGATCGATCTCGACGCGGTGCGTGTCGCGCCAGGGGTCGTCGGCGTCTTGACCGCCGGGGACATCCCCGCCGAGAACGATATCAGCACGGTCCACAAGCACGACGAGCCGGTCTTCGCCCATCGCGTGGTGGAGCACCATGGCCAGGCGATCTTCGCGGTGGTCGCCGTGGACCGGGAAGCGGCGCGGCGTGCCGCCCGGCTCGCCCGCATCGAATACCGGGACCTGCCGCACATCACCGATATCGCCGCCGCCCGGGCGGCGGGCGGCCAGTTGGTGACCGAGCCGCTCAAGCTCGAACGTGGCGATGTCGAGGCGGGGTTCGCCGCATCGCAGCGCCGTGTCAAGGGCACGGTGACGATCGGCGGGCAGGAGCATTTCTACCTCGAGAGCCAGGTCGCACTCGCCATCCCCGGCGAGGACGACGAGATCACCATCCAGGCCTCTACCCAGCACCCCACCGAGATCCAGGTTATGGTGGCTCAGGTGCTGGGGATTCCGCACGCGGCGGTGACGGTGAACATGCGCCGCATGGGGGGCGGGTTCGGTGGCAAGGAAACGCAGGGAAACCTGTTCGCCTGCGTCGCCGCAGTCGCCGCTCGCAAGTTCCGCCGGGCGGTGAAGCTCCGCCCTGATCGCGACGACGACTTTTCGATCACCGGCAAACGGCACGATTTCGTCGTCGACTACGAGGTCGGCTACAATGGCGATGGGCGCATCCAGGCGGTGACGGCGACCTATGCCGCCCGCTCGGGATACTCCGCCGACCTCTCCGGTCCAGTGACCGACCGGGCCCTGTTTCACGCCGACAATGCCTACTGGTACCCCGCCGTCCGGGTGCAGTCACAGCCACTCAAGACCAATACTGTCTCGAACACCGCCTTCCGCGGTTTCGGTGGTCCGCAGGGGATCGTCGCGGCCGAGCGCTGGATAGAGGATATCGCCTACGCGCTGGGCAAGGACCCGCTCGATATCCGCAAGGCCAATTTCTACGGTACCGACAGCAACAACATCACCCCCTATCACCAGGTGGTCGAGGACAATGTCATCCACCGTGTCGTGGACGAGCTCGAGCAGAGTTCCGACTACCAGGCACGTCGGCGCGCGATCCTCGCGTTCAACCGGAAGAGCAAGGTGCTGAGAAAGGGTATCGCGCTAGTGCCGGTCAAGTTCGGCATCTCGTTCACGGCGACCTGGCATAATCAGGCCGGGGCGCTGGTGCATGTTTATCGCGATGGTTCGGTGCACCTGAGCCATGGTGGCACGGAGATGGGGCAGGGGCTCCATACCAAGGTGGCGCAGGTGCTTGCCGATGCCTTCGGCATACCGCTGGAATGGGTGAAGATTACAGCCAGCAATACCGGCAAGGTGCCGAACACGTCCGCCACGGCGGCCTCCTCGGGCACCGATCTCAACGGTATGGCGGCGCTCGATGGCGCCAACCAGATCAAGGCGCGGATGGGTACTCATGCGGCCCGGCTGCACGGCGTCGATCCGGCGGAGGTCGTCTGGCAGTCCGGCGGCATCCGCGTCGGGGCCAAGCTGATGCGCTTCGACGAACTCGCCACCTCGTGCTGGATGCACCGCGTTCAGCTGTCGGCGGCCGGCTTCTACATGACCCCCGAGATCTACTGGGATCGCTCGACCGGACGGGGGCGGCCCTTCTACTATTTCGCCTACGGAGCGGCCTGCGCGGAGGCCACCATCGACACGCTGACCGGTGAGTACCAGGTGGATCGCGCCGACCTGCTCGAAGATGTGGGCCGCTCGCTCAACCCGGCGATCGACATCGGGCAGGTGGAGGGGGCCTTCGTCCAGGGCATGGGTTGGCTCACCACCGAGGAGCTCTGGTGGGATCAGAAGGGGCAACTCAGGACCCACGCTCCGTCTACCTACAAGATCCCGCTTGCCTCCGACGTGCCGCGGGTCTTCAACGTCCGGCTCGCCGAGTGGAGCACCAACAGCAAGCCGGCGATCGGCCGCTCGAAGGCGGTCGGCGAGCCGCCGCTCGTTCTCGGCTATGCGGTCGTCGAGGCGCTGTCGATGGCGGTGGCATCGGTCGCCGATTACCGTATCGCACCCCGGCTCGACATGCCCGCGACCCCGGAGCGCGTGCTCTTCGCGGTCGAGCGGATGCGGCGGGAAGGGGCAGCGACATGACGCTCTCCGGCCAGGCCCTCCGTGCCTTCCTCGGCGCCCATCCGGCGACCATTGTTGCCGAGCTCAGCGCGGTTCGGGGCTCTTCACCTCGCGAGACCGGGGCCTTCATGCTGATTTCAGCTGCCGGGCAGATCGGCACCATCGGCGGGGGGGCGCTGGAATACATGGTGATCGACCGGGCCCGGCAGGTGCTGAGGGCGGGCGGGTCCGGCGACGATCTCGACATTCCGCTCGGTCCGGAGATCGGTCAGTGCTGCGGGGGGCGCGTCGATGTCTCGCTGCGGCGGCTGGACGAATTGGCGGTCGCGCGGCTGATCGGTCGCATCGAGGCGGAGGTAGCGGCCCGTCCGCACGTCTTCCTTTTTGGCGCCGGACATGTCGGCCGGGCCCTGGCGCATGCCCTCGCGCCGCTGCCGCTGCATGTGCACGTCGTCGATACGCGCCCGCCGGAGCTGTCCGGTCTGCCCGACCTTGTCGCGACGCACGCCGTGCCGATGCCGGAGGCGATGGTGCGTCGGGCGCCGCCCGGTAGTTCCTACGCCATCCTCACCCACGATCATGCGCTCGACTTCCTGATCGGGGCCGAAGCGCTGCAGCGCCGCGATGCGCCCTATGTCGGCATGGTCGGATCGAAGACCAAGCGCGCCCGCTTCCAGAGCTGGTATGCCGCCGAGGGCCATCCGGTCGCCGAACTTGCGCATCTGATGCTGCCGATCGGCGGCAAGGCCTTTGTGTCCGGGCCTGGGGACAAACGCCCCGAGGTGATTGCCGCGCTGGCGGCAGCGGAGATTTTGGTTCACACTCTCGGCCGGGAAGTCGAACTGGGTATACGGCCGGTCACCGCGCTGCAGTCGGGAGCCGTCGTTGGACACTGAACTGGCACCACGCCTCGCCCTGAGCGGTATCACCAAGCGCTTTCCCGGCGTGCTCGCCAACGACAACGTATCGTTCTCGGTGCGGCCGGGCGAAATTCACGCGCTTCTGGGCGAGAACGGGGCCGGCAAGTCGACGCTGGTCAAGATGATCTACGGGATCATGCAGCCCGACGCCGGCGAAATCCGCTGGGACGGTCAGGTGATCCGGGTCGCCAATCCCAAGGCGGCCCGCCGCCTCGGCATCGGCATGGTGTTTCAGCACTTCTCGCTGTTCGAGGCGATGACGGTGCTCGAGAACATCGCGCTGGGCATGGATGCGAGGATCCCCGGTCGTGAGCTCGAGTCCAGCATCCGGCAGGTGATGGAGCAGTATGGGCTGAAGCTCGATCCGCACCGCACCGTCTCCACGCTTTCAGTAGGGGAGCGGCAGCGCATCGAGATCGTGCGCGCGCTGCTGCTCAACCCCAGGCTGCTGATCATGGATGAGCCGACGTCGGTGCTGACGCCGCAGGAGGTGGAGCAGCTGTTCGTGGTGCTGCGGCAGCTGGCCACGGAAGGCTGTTCGATCCTCTACATCTCGCACAAGCTGCACGAGATCAAGGCGCTCTGCGACACCGCGACGATCCTGAGGGGCGGAAGGCTGGTCGATACCTGCGACCCAAGAACCGAAACCAGCCGCTCGATGGCCGAGAAGATGATCGGGGCGGGGCTCAAGGAGATCTCGAAGCCGGCGAGCCGGGCCCTCGGGGATGCCAGGCTGGTGGTCAATCGCCTCTCCATGGCGGCGATCGGGCATTTCGGCACCGCGCTCAAGGACATCAGCTTCACCGTCCGGGCCGGCGAAATCTTCGGCATTGCCGGCGTCGCCGGCAATGGCCAGAACGCCTTGCTACTGGCGCTTTCGGGCGAGGAGTCGAGCGAGGACTCGGAGGCCATCACCGTCGATGGCGCGCCGGTCGGGCAGTTGAGCGCCAAGCAGCGCCGGCTCAGGGGCATGGCGAGCGTGCCCGAGGAGCGCAACGGGCATGCGGCGGTGCCGGATTTCACACTCTCGGACAACACGATCCTGACAGCCCGCGATCGGCTCGGAATGGTTTCTGCGGGGCTGATCCGAACGGGTGCCGCCAGCACCTATGCGGGCGAGGTAATCGCCTCATTTGCTGTCAAGGCGCAGGGACCGGCGTCCATGGCGGGCTCGCTGTCGGGAGGGAACCTGCAGAAGTACATCATGGGGCGGGAAATCCTGCAGAAGCCCTCGGTTCTGGTGGTGAGTCAGCCGACCTGGGGCGTCGACGCCGGCGCGGCCGCCGCCATCCACCAGGCGATTGTCGACCTCGCGGCGGCGGGTTCCGCGATCGTGGTGATCAGCCAGGACCTCGATGAACTGCTGTCGCTATGCGACACCCTGGCAGTGATCAACGAGGGTCGGCTGTCGCGGGCGATGCAGGTCGCGGAGGCGGACGTGCACGAGATCGGGCTGCTGATGGGCGGTATTCACGGGGAGCAGGCGTCGGCCCCGGCGCGGGAGGCGGCGATTGCAGGTTAAGCTCGAAAAGCGTCCCGAACCCAGTCGGCTGATGTTGGTCGTCACCCCGATTGCCTCGGTCCTGCTGACCATGGCAATCGGCGTCATCGTCTTCGACCTGCTCGGCATTGACGGTTTCCGGGCCGTCATCGACATCTTCGTGTCGCCGATCCTTCTGAGCTACAAGTGGCAGGACGTAGCAGTAAAGGCTGCCCCTCTCATCATCATCGCGCTCGGGCTCTCGATCGGCAATCGGGCCAATGTCTGGAACATCGGCGCCGAGGGCCAGTACATCATCGGTGCGCTCTGCGCTGCCGGCATCGGCATCGCGGCGGGAACAACGGGCGGGCCGATCATTATCCTGATGATGCTGCTCGCCGGCATGGCCGGCGGCACCGCCTGGGCCAGCGTGCCGGCGGGGCTCAAGACGCGTTTCGGCGTCAACGAGATCCTCTCCAGCCTGATGCTCACCTATGTGGCGGTGCAGTTGCTGAGCTACCTCGTCGGCGGACCGTGGAAGGACCCCAACGGTCGCAACTTCCCGGCCACGGCGCCGCTGCAGCCCGAGCAGACGCTGCCTATCCTCATTCCCGGCACCACGGTCCATCTCGGGATCGCCATTGCGCTGGTCCTGCCTTTCGTGTTCTGGCTGATCATGGCGCGCTCGGTGTTCGGTTATCAGATCCGGGTGGTGGGCTCGGCGCCCAACGCTGCCCGGCATGGCGGCTTCGACAGCGACCAGACGGTGTGGCTGTCGATGCTGATCGGCGGGGCGATGGCGGGGCTGGCCGGCGCACTCGAGTTTGCCGGGGCGCTCAAGGCCATCAATCTGGGCTTTCCCTCAGGCTACGGCTTCACGGCGATCATCGTGGCTTTCCTCGGCCGGCTGCACCCGATCGGTGTGCTGATTGCTGGCATTGTGCTCGCCATCACCTATGTCGGCGGACAGGTGGCGCAGACGACCGTGAAGATTCCCAATGCCACGGCCGGCATCTTCCAGGCGTTGATGCTCTTCTTCATCCTCGCCAGCGACGTGCTTGTGCGCAACCGAATCCGCTTCGTGCGCTCGCCCAGGGCGGGTTCGGGACAGGCGGCCTCGCAAACGGCGGGGGGAGAGTGATGATGAACTGGGATTTCCTTATCCTTGCGATCATCACGATTGTCGGAATTTCGACGCCGATCCTGCTCGCCGGGCTTGGCGAGCTGGTGGTGGAAAAGTCCGGCATCCTCAATCTCGGGGTCGAGGGGATGATGCTGGTGGGCGCCATCTCGGGGTTTGCCATCAATGTCTACAGCGGCAACCCCTGGGTGGGTGTGGCGGGGGCAGCCGGTGCAGGAGCGTTGTCCGGACTGCTGTTCGGGTTCTTCGTTCTGACGCTGCGTTCGAACCAGGTGGCGACCGGGCTGGCGCTCACGATTTTCGGCACGGGGCTGAGCTCTCTGATCGGTTTGAGCTTCGTGGGGAGGATCGTTCCGCAGTTCGGCTCGGTGTTTCCGCCCGAACTGGCCCGCGACCCGGTGCTGAAGGTGGTGTTCGGCTATTCGCCGATCGTCTATTTCGCGCTGCTGATGGTGGTGCTGGTCGCCTGGTTCCTGAAGTCGACCCGATCCGGGCTGATCCTGCGCGCCGTGGGCGAGAACGACCTTTCGGCGCACTCGATCGGCTACAACGTCATCGGCGTGCGCTACGCGGCAATTGCCTTTGGCGGCGCGATGGCGGGAATCGGCGGGGCGTACTTCTCGCTGGTGATCACCCCGATGTGGGCCGAGCGGATGACCGCCGGCCGTGGCTGGATCGCCCTGGCGCTAGTGGTGTTCGCGAGCTGGAAAGCGCCGCGGCTCCTGGCCGGCGCGTACTTCTTCGGCATCCTGATGTGGCTCGAACTCAACGCCAAGGCCGGTGGACTGTCCTTCATCCCGGGTGCCCAAGCCATTCCGTCGCAATTCTGGGCAGCGATGCCCTACGTCATGACCGTTGTGGTCCTCACCCTGATTTCCATGCGCAATCGGGCCGGGCTAAACGCGCCAGCTTGCCTCGGCAAGCCCTTCCTCCCCGCAACCTAGAACCGCCGAGAAATCCAACAGGAGACGTCAATGGCAATTCTCAATCGCCGCACCCTCATCAAGACCGGTGTCGCTGCCGCGGCGCTGCCGCTCATCGGGTCCCGCGCCTTCGCGCAGGAAAAGCTCAAGATCGGCTTCGTGTTCCTCGGGCCGATCGGCGACTACGGCTGGACCTGGGCCCACAACAAGGGCCGCGAGGCGCTGGAAGCCGAACTCGGCGGCCAGGTCGAGACCGTCTATGTCGAGAACGTCGCCGAAGACGCCTCGGCCATCCCCGTGATGCGCGATCTGGCGCAGCAGGGCTGCAAGCTGATCTTCACCACGTCCTACGGCTACATGGATCAGACCATCCAGGTCGCGTCCGAGTTCCCCGACGTGAAGTTCGAGCACTGCACCGGCTTCAAGCTCGCCGACAACGTCTCGGTCTACAACTCGCGCTTCCATGAGGGCCGCGCCGTGCTGGGCACGATCGCCGGCATGATGAGCAAGACCGGCACGCTCGGCTATCTCGGCTCCTACAAGGTGCCCGAGGTGGTGCTGGGCGTGAACTCGTTCCTGCTCGCCGCGCAGAAGAAGAACCCCGATGCGAAGCTCAAGCTGGTGTTCATCGACAGCTGGTTCGATCCTCCCAAGGAGGCCGCCGCCACCGAGACGCTGCTCAACCTGGGCGCCGACATCGTCACCACCCACACCGACTCGCCGGCGGCACTGCAGATCTCTCGAGCAGCGCGGGCTCTACGGCTTCGGGCAGGGTGCGGACATGTCGAGCTTTGCTCCGAATGCCCACCTGACCGCCATCGAGGACATCTGGGGCCCACACTACATCGCGCGCGCCAAGGCGCTTCTGGAGGGCACCTGGAAGTCGGAGAACATGTGGGACGGCATGATCGACGGCACGGTGGTGATGTCGCCGTACAACAAGAACGTACCCGCCGACGTGGCCGCCGAGGCTGACAAGGTCAAGGAGGGCTACATCGCGGGCACCTACGACATCTTCACCGGCCCGATCTACGATCAGGACGGCAATCTCAAGGTTGCCGAGGGCGAGACCATGACGCTCGACCAGCTCGCCGTGATCGACTGGTTCGTCAAGGGCGTCGAAAGCGCCGCCTAACGCGAGGTATGCGTGGAGGGGCGGGCGTGAGTCCGCCCCTTTCTCGTTCCGTGTCGGCGGATGAGGGTCCGCGACGCCAGTCGCCACGGGGGCAGCCGAATGACCGACTATGCAATCTTCTGGGAGTGGCTGAGTTTCGCGGTGCGCTGGACGCACGTGATCACGGCCATCGCCTGGATCGGCTCGAGCTTCTATTTCATCGCGCTCGACCTGGGGCTGCGGAAGACCCCCAGCCTGCCGCCGCTCGCGCATGGCGAGGAGTGGCAGGTGCATGGCGGCGGCTTCTACCACATCCAGAAATACCTCGTGGCGCCAGATTTCCTCCCCGAGCACCTGACCTGGTTCAAGTGGGAGAGCTATGCCACCTGGCTCAGTGGGTTCTCCCTCCTCGTGGTGGTCTACTATGTCGGTGCCGATCTCTACCTGATCGACCGCAACGTGCTCGACGTGCCGCAATGGGGCGCGATCCTGATCTCGATGGCCTCGATCGGGCTCGGCTGGCTACTCTACGATACGCTGTGCAAGTCGCCGCTCGGCAACTCGACCTATGGCCTGATGGGGGTGCTGTTCGCGATCCTGGTGGCGATGGCCTGGGGCTATACGCAGCTGTTCACCGGTCGTGCCGCCATGCTGCACATGGGCGCGTTCACCGCGACGATCATGAGCGCCAACGTCTTCATGATCATCATCCCGAACCAGAAGATCGTGGTCGCGGACCTCAAGGCCGGCCGCGTCCCCGACGCCAAGTACGGCAAGATCGCGAAGCAGCGCTCGCTGCACAACAACTATCTCACCCTGCCGGTTATCTTCTTCATGCTGTCCAGCCACTATCCGCTCGCCTTCGCGACTGAGTGGAACTGGCTGATTGCAGCCCTGATCTTTCTCGAGGGTGTGCTGATCCGGCACTTCTTCAACACCCGCCACGCCCGTAAGGGCAATCCCTACTGGACCTGGGCCTTTGCGATCTCGATCTTCTTCCTGATTGCCTGGCTGTCGAGCGGCCCCAAGCTCGCCGGCGGAGCGGACACGGTGGCGGCTCCTTCGTCGCAGGCCTTCATGGACAGCCCGCATTTCGATGCGGTGGCGGATACGGTGCTGTCGCGCTGCTCGATGTGCCACACTGCCGAGCCGGTGTGGGAAGGAGTTTGGCAGGCGCCCAAGAACGTCATCCTCGACAATCCCGTGGCGATCGCCAACCATGCCGAGCAAGTGGCCATCCAGGCCGGCTACAGCCACGCTATGCCGCCAGGCAACGTCACCGAGATGACCGACGATGAGCGGGCGGTGCTTGTCGCCTGGTACCGCGAGGGCAGCAGCCGATGAAGGTCCTGCGCGGGCGGGTCCTGACATTTCTCGATGAGCCACAGGGGCGGGACGATACCTCGTCCTATCGCTTCCTCTCCGATGGTGCGATCACCATCGGCGAGGATGGGGTGATCGTCTCGGTCGAGGATTTCGATGCCGGCCGCATGGCCGGGCATGAGATCGTCGACCACCGGCCGAACCTAATCATGGCCGGGCTTCATCGATCCCCATATCCATTTCCCGCAGATGCAGGTGATCGGCGCCTATGCCGGCGCGCTGCTCGAGTGGCTCAACACCTACACCTTCGTCGAGGAGCAGAAGTTCGGCGACACCGACCACGCGACGCGGATCGCCTCGCGCTTCTTCGACGAACTGATCCGACACGGCACCACCACCGCCGCCGCCTATTGCTCGGTGCACCCGCAATCGGTCGATGCGTTCTTTGCGGAGGCCGAAAAGCGCAATATGCTCATGGTTGGCGGCAAGGTGATGATGGACCGCAATGCGCCCGAGGCGCTGCGCGATACGCCGCAATCGGGCTATGACGATACCAAGGCGGGGATCGAGAGGTGGCACGGCAGGGGCAGGGCGCACTACGCCATCACACCGCGCTTTGCCATCACCTCGACGCACGAGCAGATGGCGATGGCCGAGGCGCTGGCACGCGAGTTCCCGGATCTCCACATCCAGACCCATGTCAGCGAAAACCTCGCGGAAATCGCCTTCGCCAACGAGCTGTTCCCGAACTATGGCGACTATGTCGGGATCTACGAGAAGTTCCACCTGCTCGGCCCCAAGACGCTGCTCGGCCACTGCATCCATTTGAGCCATCGCGAAACCCAGGTGATCGCGAACACCCGCTCGGTGGCGGTGTTTTGCCCGACCTCGAACCTGTTCATCGGCTCGGGCCTGTTCGACTACGAGCGCCAGCATCAGCACGGGGTGCGCATCGCGACGGCCACCGATGTCGGCGGCGGCAGCTCCTACTCGATGCTGAGGACGATGGACGAAGGCTACAAGGTGATGCAGCTCAGGGGGCAGCGGCTGACACCGCTTCGCTCGTTCTACCACCTGACGCTGGGCAATGCCCGGGCGATGAGCCTAGACCATCGGATCGGCTCCCTCGCCCTCGGCATGGAGGCCGACATCGTCGTTCTCGATGCCGCCTCGACTCCGCAGATGAAGCTCCGGATGGAGACTGTCGATACGCTCGAGCAGGAGCTGTTCCTGCTCCAGACCTGCGGCGACGATCGCGCGGTAGTCGAGACTTACGTCAAGGGGCAGGGGCTGAAGAGTCGGCTGGGCTAGCGACAGCGAGACCCGTTGGAGCCACGCCCTCGTGGTTCGACAGGCTCACCATGAGGGCGCCGGCCATGGCGCACGACACCAGTGCACGACTGCCCACCGGCCCTCATCCTGAGCCTGTCGAAGGATGGCCCGAGGCGCCACTACCCCATGCGTGAGTAGATGCTGTCGGCCCGCATCGCCGGGTCGAGCTGGAAGCGGTGGTTGGCGGGCGGGTGGGCGCGTTGCCCGCAGTCGAGCCGCGGGCAGATGCGACAGCCGGTGCCGACCGGAACCACTTGGGTGACGTTGGCAAGGTCGATGCCGTCAGAATAGACCATCTCCCTGGCGCGCTCGAGCCGGCAGCCGAGTCCGATGGAGAAGTGTCGGCGCGGCGCGTTGTGGCGGTAGTCACCCTTGGTCAGGCTTCGGGCGATGCAGAAATAGGTCTCCCCGTCCGGCGTCTGCGAGATCTGTACATTGATCTCGCCGGGGCGGAGGAAGGCCGAATAGACGTTCCAGCGCGGGCAGGCGCCGGTGTGGCGCGGGATCGAGATGCCCGAAAGCGAGAAGCGCTTGGAGATGTTGCCGGCGATGTCGGTGCGCACCAGGTGCAGCGGGATGCCCTGCGCGCCGGGCCGCTGCAGAGTCGTCAGCCGGTGGCAGACCTGCTCGAAGCTCGCGCCGAAGCGGCGGGCGAGCCGCTCGACGTCGTAGCGGTTCTCCCGCGCCGCAGCCAGGAAGGGCTGGTAGGGCATTACCACGGCGGCGGCGAAGTACGAGGCGAGGACATTGCGGACAAGTACCGGCGCGTCGGCCTGGGGCAGGCGCGAGGCAGCGATGATGGCGTCCATCTCGGTCACCGCGACGCGCGAGGCGAGGAAGTGCACGACGTTGAAGACGGCAGTCTCGGGGGGCAGGATGTCGGAAACCTGCAGGGTCAGGCCGTCGGATGTCAGGCGGCGGGCCATATGGTGCGGTAGCGAGGCTAACTCCCACTCGATGCCGAGGATGTTGCGCAGGTAGATGCGCAGGCCGGCCTCGAGGCCCTCGCCGGGGGAGTCGATTTCGGCCCGCACGCGCTCGGCCGCCGCCTCGAGGTCGGGGAAATGGTTGGCATTCTCCTGGATGAAGTCCGACACGGCCTCTGTGGCCGGATGGTTGGGTCCCTCCTCTGACGCGGCCTCGCCCGAGGTAGCCGGCGCGCGCGCGAGCTGCTGGTAGCGGTCGAAGAGGCGCAGCACGGCGCGGGCGGCCACCGGGTTGGAAAAGGCGAGATCGCGGATTTCCTGGTTGGTGATGTCGTCGTCGGCGAAGAGTTCGTCGCTGAAAGCCTCCATAAGGTCGCCGGCGATCTGTGTCTCGTCGCTCTCGACCAGTTCGCCCGGTTCCAGTCCGAAATAGCCGGCGAGCTTGAACAGCAGCGGTACCGTCACCTTCCGACGATTGTGCTCGATCAGGTTCAGGTAGCTCGCCGAGATACCGACGGCCTCGGCGAGATCGGCCTGCGCGAGGTGTCGCTGGCGCCGCAGGCGCCGCACTTTCCCGCCGACTTGCGGCTCTTCCATCAGCCTCCTCCTTTACAGGACTTTACAAATTCACAGCGATCGGTTTGCCGAGGTTTACAGCGTTTTCCGCCGATCTTCCGGTTATATCTTGCTTCCAGCCGTCAATTGTCAAATCTTTACCTCAACGGAGGACATGACAAATGACCGCATATACCACGCAGGCAACGGACACGCTGACGATCGTCGCTAACACCATCGAGGAGGTCATGGCGCAGTTTCACCAGCGTCGTCTCGCCGAGGCTGGCTACGTCATCGTCGGGCCCGCCCGGCGGCAGCAGTTCACGCTCGGCCACGAGCCGCTGTTCGCCGGCGCCCTGATGGTCGCGGCCACCTTTGCCCGCACGCACTGAGCCATTTCCAGGGAGGACCCGACATGCTCGATCGCAGCCCCAACAGCCCCATGCCCACGCCATTCCCGACGCCGAGCTGGGCGCCGGATCGCTGGCAGAGCATCAGCCGGGACTACACATACGAGGAGGTGCAGCAACTGGCCGGCTCCCTGCCGATCCAGCACACGCTCGCGGAAAACGGTGCGCGCCGGCTGTGGGAACTGCTGCATACCGAAGACTTCGTGCCGACCCTCGGCACGTTCACCGGCAACCAGGCGGTGCAGCAGGTGAAGGCCGGGCTGAAGGCCATCTATCTCAGCGGCTGGCAGGTGGCGGCCGACGCCAATTCTTCGGGCAACATGTATCCCGACCAGAGCCTCTATCCGGTGGACAGCGTTCCGGCGGTGGTCAAGCGCATCAACAAGGCGCTGCAGCGGGCCGACCAGATCGAGACTATGGAGCGACTGAGCGGCGCCAGCACCGCGATGACTGACTGGTATGCACCGATCATTGCCGACGCGGAAGCAGGGTTCGGTGGCGCGCTCAACGTCTTCGAACTGATGAAGGCCATGATCGAGGCCGGCGCGGCGGCCGTGCATTTCGAGGACCAACTGGCGTCCGAGAAGAAGTGCGGTCACCTTGGTGGCAAGGTCCTGGTTCCCACCCGGACATTTGTGCGCACGCTCAATTCGGCTCGGCTCGCGGCCGATGTGATGGGCGTTCCGACGCTGATCATGGCGCGCACCGATGCGGAAGCGGCGCGGCTGATCACCTCGGACATCGACGAGTACGATGCACCGTTCGTCACCGGCGAGCGGACCGAGGAGGGCTTCTACGTGCTGAAGGGCGGCTTCGAGTGCGCTATCGCCCGTGGCCTCGCCTATGCACCCTATGCGGACCTGATCTGGTGCGAGACCTCAAATCCGAGCCTTGAGGATGCCAGGCGCTTCGCCGAGGCGATCCGCAAGGAGCACCCGGACCAGATGCTGGCCTACAACTGCTCGCCCTCGTTCAACTGGGCCAAGCACATGGGCGAGGCGGACATGGCGAAGTTCCAGCGCGAACTGGGCGCCATGGGCTACAAGTACCAGTTCATCACGCTGGCCGGCTTCCACAACCTGAGCCTCACCACGTTCGAACTGGCACGTGGCTACAAGGCCGAAGGCATGGCGGCCTATTCCCGCCTGCAGCAGAAGGAGTTTGCCGCAGAGGCCCAGGGCTTCACCGCGATCCGGCACCAGCGCGAGGTGGGCACGTCCTACTTCGACGCCGTCGCGATGGCGGTCAGCGGCGGCAAGAGCGCCACGACGGCCATGGAGCACTCCACCGAAACCGCGCAGTTCTAGGCGAAAGCCCGGCGTTCCGGGCTTCCCGTCGTCCGTCGCGGGCGCTAGGGTTCGAGCACTGATCCTCCGGCGGGCGCAGGCCCGCCGGAGCTCTTTGACAGGGATCGAGATGACTTACGTTGAGCGGATCGGCCTCAGGGTCGATGGCCTGATTGCTGATTTCGTCGAACGCGAGGCCCTGCCGGGGACGGGCATCGGGGCAAGCCTGTTCTGGGACGGGCTGGCCGGACTGGTGCGCGACTTCGCTGCGAGGAACCGCGACCTCCTCGCCATCCGCGACAGGATGCAGAGCCAGATCGACGATTGGCACAGGGCCAACGGCCCGGTGGCGAACGATCCGGTGGGCTATGAGACCTTTCTCCGGCAGATCGGATACCTGGTGCCGGAACCCGACGATTTCGTCATCGAAACCGAAGGGCTCGATCCCGAGATCTCCACGACTTGCGGCCCGCAACTGGTGGTGCCGGTGTCGAACGCGCGCTATGCCCTCAATGCTGCCAATGCGCGCTGGGGGTCGCTCTACGACGCCCTCTACGGCACCGATGCCATTGCGCGCGATGGCGACCTTGCGCCGGGTCGTGGTTACAACCCCAGGCGCGGGGCAGCGGTGTTCGCCGCCGCGGCAGAGTTTCTCGACCAGGCCTTCCCCCTGGCGCTCGGCAGCCATCGCGAGGCGACCGGCTACTCGGTCTCCGACGAGGGCACGCTGGTCGTCGACACGCTCGACGGGCAGGTGGGCCTCGCCGATCCCGGGCAACTCAGGGGCTACGCGGACGATCGCGGGCACCTCGCCATCCTCTTGCGGCACAACGGCCTGCATGTCGAGCTGGTGATCGACCCGTCCCATCCGGTGGGCAAGGACCATCCGGCCCACCTCGCTGACGCCATCATCGAGGCGGCCCTGACGACCATCCAGGACTGCGAGGACTCCGTCGCGGCAGTCGACGCCGAGGACAAGGTCGGAGTCTATCGCAACTGGCTCGGTCTGATGAACGGCACGCTTGAGGAGACCTTCGAGAAAGGCGGCAAGAGCCTGACCCGCAGGCTGAATGCCGATCGCCGCTACACCGGAGTCGACGGCCGACCGTTGACGCTGAAGGGCCGGGCGCTGCTGCTGGTGCGCAATGTCGGACACCTGATGACGACCAAGGCCGTGCTGGACCCGTCCGGACAGCCGATCGGCGAGGGCCTGATGGATGCCGCCATCACCGTGCTCTGCGCGCTGTCGGACAAGGTCAACTCCACCACAGGCGCCGTCTACATCGTCAAGCCCAAGATGCATGGGCCGGACGAGGTCGCGTTCGCCTGCGAGGTCTTCGGGGCAGTCGAGACGATGCTCGGGCTCAGGCCGAACACCATCAAGATCGGCATCATGGATGAGGAGCGGCGTACTTCGGCCAATCTCAAGGCTTGCATTCATGCGGCGCGCAACCGCGTATTCTTCATCAACACGGGTTTCCTCGACCGCACCGGCGACGAGATCCACACCTCGATGCAGGCCGGCCCCGTGCTGCGCAAGGACGATGTCAAGTCGGAGAAGTGGATCCAGGCCTACGAGGATCGCAATGTGCTGATCGGGCTCGCCGCCGGGTTCTCGGGACGGGCGCAGATCGGCAAGGGCATGTGGGCGCGGCCGGATGACATGGCGGCGATGATGCGGGCCAAGATCGGCCACCCCAGTGCCGGAGCAAATACGGCCTGGGTGCCCTCGCCGACGGCGGCCACGCTGCATGCCCTGCACTACCATCAGGTCGATGTGTTTGAGGCGCAGAAGCGACGGCACAACCAGCCGACGCCGGGGCTGGCGGAGTTGTTCTCGATGCCGGTTCTTGACGTGTCGCGGTTGCCGCGAGACCAGACTACCCGCGAACTCGAGAACAATGCCCAGGGCATCCTGGGCTACGTGGTGCGCTGGATCGACCAGGGCGTGGGCTGCTCGAAGGTGCCGGACATCAACGATGTGGGCCTGATGGAGGATCGCGCCACCTGTCGCATCTCGTCGCAGGCGGTGGCCAACTGGCTGACCCACGGAGTGGTGAGTGCGTCCGACGTCCGGGCAGCCTTCGAAAAAATGGCAGCGGTGGTGGACGAGCAGAACGCGGGCGATCCCCTCTACCGGCAGATGGCCGGTCACTTCGATACGTCCGTTGCCTACCAGGCGGCGCTGGACCTTGCGCTGAAGGGAGCGACGGAGCCCTCCGGCTATACCGAGCCGATCCTGCACGCCGCACGCGAACGCGCCAAGGCGTCGCCAGAATAGGGCCGGTGCGCGGGCGGTGGTCTGTACCACGAGCCGAAAGCGCGATGACAACACCGCGCCTTTTTCTTGGTGCCGGTTCAGTCCGAACGTCCTACAAATGGAGTCGCAAATGCGCATTCTGCTGACAATTCTGCTTCTCGCGACGTCGACCGCGCCAGGCCTGGCGCAGTCGAGCATCCGCGGCGTTCAGCTCTCCGCCACCGACGCAGCGCGGGTAGACCGGCAATGCGACGCATTGCGCTTCCGGCAGTCGCAGTCGCTCGCCTCCAACCCACCTGAGGAACCGCCCGCCGGTGAGATCGTCAGCGATCCGGCGAGCTTCTGGGCCGAACATGCGGATGGCATGGACGCGGCTCTTGCCGCGATCGACCTCAATACCCTGACAATTGCCGACTGTCGCGCAGCGGGGTTCTACGACTGAAGGCGACTCGCCGCGTCTATCTCGAATACCGGCAGGTGAAGGGTGCTGGGGTGCTGCGGGTCGTGGAAGATCTCGACATCTGCAGCGACCAACTGCGTCGCATCCCCCAGCGGCTCGTCCGTTCCGGTGTTCCTCGCGTATCGCGGGTGCTGGCCGGAGGCGATGACGAGCCGTAGCCGGTGGTCGCGACGGAAGCAATGTGCGGTGGCGTGCAGGCGGATGTTGAGCTTCCAGATATCGTCCGGCACCGCCGGATCGGCGGACGTCTTGCGCACGATGCCGTCGCAGATGTTGATCGATATCCCGTTCTCATCGACATCGCACAGCCGCACGAAGAGATCGGTGTTGGTCAGGCTGGAGCGGGCGTAGATGGTAGCCCGCACCTGCCCGATGATGGTGACGGGATTGAACAGCGGCTCCGAGGTGTAGACCAGGACGTCATCTCGCCGCTCGAGCGGAGCCTGATCGACCGGTCCCGCGCCCACGAACGCGAACATGGCGCCGCCGACGGCGGGCGTGGGGTGGCGCGGGTCGTAGCGATAGGTGTCGGGCGGCGAGGCGCGGACGGGGCGTTGCGACAGCACGCCGTCGGGGTGAACGTGCCAGATCTGGATATCCGGCGCACCGGGCGGGTAGGCCTCGAACTCGTGCCACTCCGCGAGTCCGGAAATGTGCAGCCGCACCGGGCGGGCCCGGACGTCGGAGGGTTCGCCGAGCAATTTCTCATCCATCCAGCTCAGCGTCTGGCGAACGCTTTCTCTCTGCAGGTCCGGACTCACATGGAACCACGGCCCGATGGTCAGCTGCGGCGTCTGGCCGGCATCAACGAGCATGGCATAATCGCGCAGCAACTGGTCCAGCATGAAGTCATACCAGCCTGACACGAAGCTTGTCGGCGGGGTGCGGACCCCGATACGGTGGGTATGGTCGAGCGGTTGCCAGAACGCATCGTTGCCGATCGCCTCATCCATCCAGCGGCGCCAGAAGGGGACCTCGCTACCCGTGACCCGCTTGTCGGCGTCGCGAAGCGGCAACTTCATCGTGGCGCGCAGCGTGGCGCGGTCAATGCCTCCGGTGAACATGCGCTGAGCGGTCCGCAGCGGATTGCCGCGCAGTCCCTCGATCGTTTGCAGCCAGCTCAGCCAGAGGCCGACTGCGAGCGTGCCGCCCGGAAAGACGACCGAGCGAAATTCCGCGCTCGTCACCTTGACGGCCATCGCCGATTGACGGGGCAGGGCATCGCAGATGGCCCATTGGGCGTACCCGAGGTAACTCGGGCCGGATGTGCCGAGGCGCCCATCGAACCAGGGTTGCCGTTTGATCCACTCGATGGTGTCGAGGCCGTCATCGCGCTCGTGGCCGAACGGATCGAAGACGCCTCCGGACCTTTCGGTGCCGCGGCAGGCCTGGAGAACGACGTGATAGCCGCGTTCGGCGTAGACCTCGCCAATGGTGGCAAATCCCGAGAGCCCATAGGGCTCGCGCATCAGGATCGTCGGGTGCTTGCCGGCAAGCCGAGGGGCAAAGTGCTCGGTGGCCAGTTCCACCCCATCGCGCATCGGCACCATGATGCGGCGCGTCCTGACAATGCGGCACTTGCGCTTGGGCAGCTTGTAGAGGTCGGCGACGAAGCGGCTGGACAGGCTCATTCCACGAACGCGAACTTGTCCACGTCGAACAGGCCCTTGTCGGTCAGCTTCAGGTGCGGGATCACCGGCAGGGCGAGGAATGCCACCTGCAGGAAGGGTTCGGGCAGGGTGCATCCCAGTCCGTAGGCCGCGTCGCGCAACTTGTGCAGCTTGTCGGCAACGGCCTCGAAGCTCAGCAGGCTCATCAATCCCGCGATCGGAAGGGCCAGCTCGGCGACCGCGCGGCCACCGTCGGCGACGACGAAGCCGCCGCCAAGTTCGATCAGTCGATTCACGGCCGCGGCCATGTCCTCGTCCGTCGCTCCGACCACCGTGATGTTGTGGCTGTCGTGACCAACCGACGAGGCGATTGCGCCCCGCTTGAGCCCGAAGCCCTTGGCGAAGCTCAGCGCCACGTTGCCGTTAATGCCGTGCCGCTCGATCACCGCGATCTTGATGATGTCGGCGTCGAGGTCGGGCAGCACGCCGCGTTCGCTGATCTCGAGCGTTGCCGTCTCGCGGTAGGTGAGGATGAGCCCGGGGCGCACTGCGATGACAGGTGTTTCGTTGCGCTGCGGGTTGGCCGGAACCATGAAGGTGGTGGGTCGGACGCGCTTCGCCTTCATCGAGGCGAGACCGACGGGGGGAACCGGCTGGCGGGCCTCGAACAGTTCCGGCCGCACCAGGCGACCGGCGCTGACCACGTCGCTCACGCGACACTGCTCGAGGCTGTCGACAAGCACGACGTCCGCCCGGTAGCCCGGCGCGACCAGCCCGCGGTCCTTGAGCCCGAAAATGCGCGCGGCAGAATGCGAGGCCGCACGGTAGACGTGGTGCAGCGGCCGACCCCGGGCGATCAGCCTGCGGATGGAACTGTCCAGATGCCCCTCCTCGAGGATGTCGAGCGGGTTCCGGTCGTCGGTGCACAGCGCCACGTAGGCCGAGGTATTCGCGTCGAGGATTTCGGCGAGGGCCTCGAGGTCCTTGCTGACGGAACCCTCACGAATGAGGATGGCCATGCCCTTGCTCAGCTTCTCGCGAGCTTCGACTGCCGTGGTTGCCTCGTGATCGGTGCGAATGCCGGCGGCGAGGTAACCGTTGAGCGCGAGATCCGTCAGCAATGGGGCATGACCGTCGATGTGGACACCCTGAAAGGCCACCAGCTTCGCGATGATGCCCGGGTCCCCCGCTAGCACGCCAGGGAAGTTCATCATCTCGGCAAGGCCAATGACATGCGGGTGGTGACGGAACTTCTCGAGGTCGGCGATCTCGAGGCACGCTCCTGACGTCTCGTGCGGTGTCGCCGGAACGCACGACGAGAGATTGACCTTGACGTCCATCACCGTGCGTTCGGCACACTCGAGGAAGTAGCGGATACCCTCGGCACCAAGGACGTTCGCGATCTCGTGCGGATCGCAGATCGCAGTCGTGACACCGTGCGGCAGCACGCAGCGGTCGAACTCGAAGGGCGTCACCAGCGAGGATTCTATGTGCAGGTGCGTGTCGATGAAGCCGGGCACGGCATAGCGGTTGTCGCCCTCGATCAGGCGCGCGCCGTGATAGTAGCCGTAGGTACCCACGATGCGGTCTGCGACGATGGCGATATCGGTGTGGGTCACTGTGCCCGTTATGACATCGAGCAGCCGCACGTTCTTGATCACCACGTCGGCCGGGACCTCGCCGGCGCCGGCCTTGATCATGCGGGTGAGCAGTTCGGGAGTGATCATTTCATTGCCGGGTTCCGGTTGCCGCACCGTCTCTTCTCGTCGACGGGAGGTCAAGGGAAACCGGAACCGTTGATGGCCTTGAGTGCGTTTGAGATGCCCGCAGTCATGAGGGCCATGTCGTGCAAACCTACGATCCCCACAAGACGACACCTGAGGTGCTCCAGGGTAGCCGCCACACAATGAACATGCGCGTCCTGGTCTGGTCTACTGTCGGAGTCGTCGTGGCCTCCGTTCTCATCTTGTTGGCGTTCTTCGTGCTCGCACCGGCTCCGGTTGCCGGCCCGATCTAGCCGCGCGCAGGCTCCGCTCGCCATCGGTCAGGCCGCTGCCTCGCTTGCCCGACGATCACGCGATTCGTCATAGAGCCTCACCTGGTTGCGACCGGCCTCCTTAGCCTGATAGAGCGCGAAATCCGCGCGTGCCGGCAAATCGAGGCCGTCACGGGCGGCGTCGATGGCTACCGCCACGCCGATGCTGACGCCGATACGGACATCCTGGCCGGCCAGGGGGTAGGGCTCCGATATCCGCGAGATGATCCGCTCGGAGAGGGCCCGGGCCTCTGCCACCGTGCGCAGAGTTGCCTGGAGGATCACGAACTCGTCGCCTCCGAGCCGCGCCAGCGTGTCGGTATCGCGAAGTAGCCCCTTCAGGCGCTCCGCCACCTGCCGGAGCAACTGGTCGCCGGCCTCGTGACCGAGCGTATCGTTGACCTGCTTGAAGCGATCGAGGTCGAGCGCCAGCAGGGCGATCGGGTCTCCGCCCCGGCTCAACCCCTCGAGTGCATGGGTCAGCCGCTCCTGGAAGAGGCTGCGATTGGCAAGGCCAGTCAATGGGTCGTGCTGGGCGCGATGCTGGGCATCGGCGCGGGCTTCCTCGAGCTCCGCGGAGGAGCGTCGCAGGCGGCGGATCAGGAAGGCGATGACAACGCCCGCTGCAGCGAGCACGCCAAGCAGGGCGGGGATCGTGTCGGCCAGAATCTCGCTGCCGGGTCGCTCCGGCGTCCACTTGAACCAGGCGACGGCAGCGCCCGAGCTATCGAGGATGGGAAGCACGGCCTCACCTGCCGCGGGCATGGGGGACGCCGAGAAGTGGGCATTCTCCAGCATGAACTGGTCGGTCAGTTCATCTGCCAGGGCATCGTCGAGAAAACGCACGGCAACATGGAAGAATGCGCTCCCGGGAGCGACGTTGAGTTCTTCGCTTTCCGACAGGATCGGAACGGCGCTGACAAGGGCCGGCCGGTCGCCAACGAGCCCGAAGTCGGTAATGCCGGGAATGTCGCCGAAGCCATTGTTATACGAGGCAATGGCGGCGTCTCCGTCGACGCTCCGCAGCCGATCCACGAGCGGAGCGATGCTGGCGCGATCGGGCTCGAAGGTCGCCGGGGGAACCCCGCCGCCGTCGCGCATTGCGTAGATCGGGTTCAGTTGCGGGTCGAGAACGTAGATGCGGTTGTGCTGGTAGTCGGCAAACGTGCTGGCCCCGAGATTCCGATCGATCCAGGTCAGGTCCGGCTTGTTGCGCAGTGCATGGACCGCCTCGTCCCAGCCGGTAATATCCTGCTGCTGATCGGCGATGTCGCCATGCGCACGCGCCAGCATGTGGCCGACTAAGCGCGTCTGGCGCTCGAGTGCCCGGTCATCGCTGCGACTTGTGGACCACAGGATGAACCCCACTGCCGCACCAAACGTCACGACGACGGCGAGCAGGACCGGGACCAGGACCTTGTAGGAAAACCGCCAGTTCCGGCGCATGCGAAGCTCCCGAGGTTGGAGACCGCAGGCTAGCCGGCAGCGACCCAACCGCCGGTTACCGAAGCAGGGAATCGACACGCTTGGTCAAGAGATCGGTGTCAGGCGACGCGAGCCGGCGCCTCCGGCACGGCCGCAAACACCGTGGCGATTTCGCTGGCGGCGAGTGGCGGCGAGAACAGGAAGCCCTGGAAGGTGTCGCAGCCCATGCCGAGCAGCAGGCGATGCTGTTCGGCCGTCTCCACCCCCTCGGCGGTGACCATGATACCCAGAGCGTGGGCCAGCCGCACCATGGCCTCAACGATCGCCGCCGACGCGCCCGCATGCTGAAGCTGAGAGATGAAGCTGCGGTCGACCTTGATGCGGTCGACGGGGTACCTCTTGAGGTAGTTCAGGGAAGAGTAGCCGGTGCCGAAATCATCGAGTGCGATGCGAACGCCGGCGTCGCGGAGCCGCCTGATGGCCATTGCCGCAGTCGTCTCGTCATCAAGCAGGATACCCTCGGTGATCTCGATCTCGAGATCGTGCGGTCGCATGCCGGTCTGCTCGAGCAGGCCCAGCAGATAGTCGGCAAAACTCGGATTGCGCAGTTGTACCGGTGAGATGTTGACCGCGATGAAACGTCCCGGCCAACTGGCGCCGAGTTCGCATGCGCTGCGCAGCACGAATTGACCGAGCGGCTCTATCAGACCGGACGTCTCCGCCACGGGGACGAAGTTGGCCGGCGATACGTAGCCCAGGCGCGGATGGGTCCAGCGGATCAGCGCCTCGGCGCCAAGTGTGGCGCGGTCGCGGCCGAGCAGCGGCTGATATGCTACCCAGAGCTGGTCACTTCCGGTCAGGGCCTCGCGCAGTTCGGCCTCGATTGTGTGTCGCCCCTGCAAGGCTTCGTCCATCGACGCTTCATAGAAGCAGGCGCGATTGCGGCCGGCTGCCTTGGCCTCGTAGAGGGCGATATCGGCCTTGCGGGTCAGTTCACGCCGATCGCGATCCCTGGCCCCGGCAATCACGATGCCGATGCTGACGCCGACGAAGGCGTCGACGCCTTCGATATGAAACGGCTGGGCGATGGCGTCGATGATGCGCTGGGCCAAGGCCAGCAGTGCGGCCTCATCTGCGCAGTTCCGGAGTAGGATGGCGAATTCGTCGCCGCCGAGGCGAGCCAGGATTGAGGCGCCACCGCTTACAGTGCGCAAGCGTTGGCCAACGGCCGCGATCAAGGTGTCACCGGCGTGGTGGCCCAAGGTGTCGTTGACCTGCTTGAACCGGTCGAGATCGAGCATCATCAGGGCAACCGGCCGGTCCAGATGGTCGGCCTCCAGCAACCGCTCGAAGCGAGCCTCGAAGCTCGGGCGGTTGGGTAGACCGGTCAGCGGGTCCTCGGTCGCCTGACGCTCGACTTCGCGTTGCTGGCCTTCCAGTTCACGGGAGGACAGCCACAAGCTTTGCATGAGCACGAGGAGGACCAGCCCGAAGACCGCTACCGCCGCTACCAGACCGGGCGCCGCGGCCGACAGCAATTGCCCACCGGGCTGATATGGAAACCACTCGTAGAAGGCAACGATTCGCCCCGACCGATTTGTCACTGGCAGGATCGGCATTTCTGGATGGGCGGCAGTCGTGGTGAAGCGGCCGACCTCCAAAAGGTACTGGTCCATGAGCTTGAGCTCGAGGTCGAGGTCGAGCCAGGAGATGCTGACTAGGAGCGGTTCTGTTCCCGGGTCGTCATGCAGCCGGCCGCTGTCGGAGACGACGGGCATGATGCTGGCAATTGCTGGTCGACCATCCAGTAGAACATAGTCCGCCAAATGCGGCGGCTCATCGGCATAGCCCACCCTGGTGCGGTCGCGCAGGTCCGCCAGCATGGGAGCCAGGGCGCGGGTACGTCGGACGTACTCGGTGCCCGGTTGGGACGCGCCACCAGCCCAGGCATGGGCAATCGTATCGACGCCGAGAATGATGTAGGTTTCGTCGTGCCCGAAATAGCTGAAGTCCCACGCGCCCACGTTGACGCTGAGCCAGTCCTGGTCGCCGCCACGGATAGCGATGAGTGTGTCGTCCCAGATGGCGACGCTCTGCTGCTCACGCGGCAGCGCTTCGAGTTGAGCATCGATGACGTGGGCAACGCGACCGCGCTGCCGCTCCAGCGCCTCCTCATCTATCCGCACCGCGGTCCAGATCAGAAAGCCTGCGAGGAGAGTCGCCGTCACCACGAATGTGGCCAGCACCGAGGCGAGTGCCGTCATCGTGAATGTCCGACCAGATCTGATGCTGCGGTCGTGGGGCATTGGTCCTGGCAACAACGGATGGTCAGTCACCATCCCTTGCCAGGCTTTTCGAAGTCGTTACTGCTCGGGAGTGAAGCGCGGATATCGCTGGGACTCAGCCACCGCTAAGCGTTGTCCTTGAACAACACCTCCCGATCCTGGGTGAAATTGGCGAGCAGCGGCAATGACGCGCCACCCATGGCACGGGCGGCGTTTCCGATGGTGCCCGCAACCAGCCGGAAATGCGACAGGCCCCGGAGGTTGACCCCTGCGAGTGCCTTCTCGGTATGCTGGATGATGCGCGAACGCACGTGGGTCGGGAAGGCTCCGTCCAGCACCACCGTCTCGACATCGATTACTGCAATGGCAGCGACGATCGAAAAGCCAGACTTTCGGCGACTTCACCGATCCATTCGTCCAGTACCGGACCGAGATCCCCAATCGTCGGGCGATTGCCACAGAACCTCGGGATTTCGTCCCTGTGCCAACAGCTTGCGTTCGAGAACGTAGATCGAGGCGACATTCATCAGTTGCGGGGGGCGGCCGCCCGCGCCAGACCGGGCAGGCATGGAGCCAAGGGCTCCGGCATTCTGGGTCCTGCCGGGGAAGAGGTGGCCATTGAGCACGAGGCCGCCACCGATGAACGAACCGATGAAGACATACAGGTAGTCGATGTACTCGTCACCCGAACCGAACATCAGTTCGGCGGCGCAGGCGGCAGTGATGTCGTTGGCAAAATACACCGGCCAAGAGCATATCCCGGCGATCATGGCGCGCATGTCGACTTCACGCCAGGCGTCGATCTCGGCCTTTGGTGCGCCGATCTCCTCGTGCCAGGTCCACATCTCGTATGGAGCCGCTATTCCGAGGCCGGCGATCCGGCCGCGGAGCGTCGGCGCGATGCCGTCGAGCAGGGCGTCGATCCCGGTCTTGGCGAACTCACGGATGCCGTCCGGGGTGGGATAGGCATAGGTCTTGTGCAGGAGCCGAAGGATCTCGCCCGTGAAGTTGATCAGATAGAGATCAACTGAGCGTCGGCCGACCTTCAGCCCGAAGCTCAGGGCGCCTTCGGGATTGAGGGAATAGGGAACTAGTGGCTGGCCAACCTTGCCGCGCAGGGGACTGCCCTTGATCAACAGGCCATCAGCCTCAAGCTGATTGGTGATGATCGAGATGGTCTGCGGCGAGAGCCCCGTCACGCGTGCGATGTCGGCCTTTGGCAGCGCGCCATGACTCCGGATCAGCGACAGCACGAGGCGCTCGTTGTACAGGCGCACGCCCGACTGGTTCGTGCCTCGAACGGCGGCTGCCGGATAGTCACCCTTCTGCCTGCGATGGGTGGCGCGGGTGGCCACCGCTCGGGACTTTCTTGCGACCGCTTCTACTGACAACTCAATTGCTCCCGGACGTGGGCAGTCAAGCCACGTCCGCCAGATATTGGCAATCGATTTCAGAGGGTTCCTTCCCCTCTACCGGTCAGAGTCCCACAGCCGTCAGCAGCATGTCAATTAATAAATCACATGGACTAACTAATTGACAGGGTGACGGCGTTGAGTTGATATCGGGGTCGGCTCGGGGAGGACAGCGTGGCATCACGCCGGCCCTTGCCTCGTGATCTGCCGTCGGGGCGACCCCGAAGGCGGGCACGCCTAACAACCCATTGGGAGGACAGTATGGGAAAACTCAGGTTTCTTCGGCTCGCGCTCGCGGGCACGCTGATCGTCGGCGCCCTCGCCGGTGCTACGGCGGTGGCGCAGGACATCACGGTCGGTCTGATCACAAAGACGGAAACCAACCCGTTCTTTGTGAAGATGCGTGAAGGCGCCGAGGCCAAGGCCAAGGAACTCGGCCTCAAGCTGATCACCGCCGCCGGCAAGTTCGACGGCGACAACGACGCCCAGGTCGCCGCCATCGAGAACCTGATTTCGGCCGGCGCCAAGGGATTTGCGATCGTGCCGTCGGATTCGAAGGCCATCGTGCCGACCATCCAGAAGGCGCGCGACGCCGGGCTCATGGTGATCGTGCTCGACACGCCGCTCGATCCGATGGATGCCGCGACCGCCACCTTTGCCACCGACAACCGCAAGGCGGGCATGTTGATCGGCCAGTGGGCGGCGGGGACGCTTGGTGACAAGGCTAAGGATGCGTCCATCGTGCTGCTCGACCTAGCCACGAACCAGCCGACGGTGGACTACCTGCGCGATCAGGGCTTCATGGCCGGGTTCGGCATCGATGTGAAGGATCCCAACAAGTATGGAGACGAGGACGATCCGCGCATCTGCACGCACGAGATCAGCCAGGGCGACCAGGAAAAAGGTCGTACCGCTATGGAAAACGCGCTGCAGAAGTGCCCGAACGTCAATGTGGTCTACACCATCAATGAGCCGGCAGCGGCCGGCGCGTGGGAAGCGCTGAAGGCAGTCGGCAAGGATGACGGTTCGGTGCTGATCATCTCGGTCGACGGCGGTTGCCCCGGCGTCGCAAACGTCAAGTCGGGCGTGATCGGCGCCACCAGCCAGCAGTATCCGCTGCTCATGGCGTCGATGGCCCTTGAGGCGATCGCCAAGGGCGAACTGCCTGCGATCGACCCGGCCGTGGGCTTCTTCGACACCGGCGCCACACTGGTGACCGACAAGCCTGTGGCCGGAGTCGATTCGATCGACACCGCCAAGGGCGCGGACCTCTGCTGGGGTTGATCGTCAAGCCTGAACTGGGTCAGCATCCCCATGCCGGGCCAGGCTCGGCATGGGGATGAACAGCAGTCTCGTTCCTTTGGGGAGAGGGGAGCGCCCATGAGCGACGATGCGACCGGCTCGGCTGCGGCTGAGCGGGGACTGAGGGGCAGCGCCACGGATGTTGCCAGTTTCGAGGAAGAGCGCCCGAGCCTGTTGCGGCGCATCCAGGGCTTCCTCCACCAGTACCCGACCTCCATTCCGCTGATCGTGCTTCTGATCGGCGTGGTCATCTTCTCGGTCGCGGCCCCCGGAAAGTTCCTGTCGCCTCTCAACCTTTCGGTGGTGCTCCAGCAGGTGACGATCGTGGCGATCCTGGGGATGGCGCAGACCCTGGTGATCCTCACTGCCGGGATCGATCTCAGTGTCGGTCTGATCATGATCCTCGCCTCTGTCGTGATGGGGCGGACGGCGGTGGTGTTCGGCGTGCCCGTGGAAATCGCGTTCCCTCTCGGGCTTGCGGCCGGGGTGGCCTGCGGCTTCCTCAATGGGGTGATCATCACCATGCTGAGGCTCCCGCCGTTCATCGTGACATTGGGAACATGGAGCATATTCGGGGCGCTCAACACCTTCTATTCCAACAGCGAGACGATCAGGTCGCAGGACATGGAAGCGGCGGCGCCGTTCCTGCTGTGGCTGGGAAAGCTGTTCAAGCTCTACGACATCGGGCTGTTTCTTGGCATGGACCTTCCGTGGCTCAAGGGTTGGGTGGTCACCTATGGCTCGATCCTGATGATCGTTCTGGCGATCGTTCTCTCCTATCTGCTGTCGCGGACCGCCTTTGGCCGGCATGTCTACGCGACCGGCGACGATCCGGATGCGGCTCGGCTTTCCGGCATCAACACCACCCGCGTGCTGATTTCGGTGTATGCGCTCGCTGGCCTTATCTGTGCCATCGCCGCGTGGGTACTGATCGGTCGCATCGGCGGCGTCAGCCCGCAAGCGGGGCAGACCGCCAACCTCGATTCGATTACCGCGGTGGTGATCGGTGGCACCAGCCTGTTCGGAGGACGCGGTTCGATTGTCGGCACGCTGTTCGGCGCCCTGATCGTTGGCGTCTTTCGCAACGGGCTGGCACTCTCGGGGCTGGCACTGCTCTGGCAGGACTTCGCGGTCGGGGTACTGATCATTGTTGCCGTTACCATCGACCAATGGATCCGGAAGATTTCGTCATGAGCGAGAGTGACGTCATCCTGCAGGCACGCGGGCTCTACAAGCGCTACGGTCGGGTCATTGCCCTGGACGGTGCCGACTTCGATCTCAGGCGCAATGAGATCCTGGCGGTGATCGGTGACAATGGCGCGGGCAAGTCAACCCTGATCAAAGCACTCTGCGGTGCAGTCATCCCGGACTCCGGCGAAATCCAGCTTGATGGCCGGAACGTGAATTTCCGCTCGCCGATGGATGCCCGCGAGGCCGGGATCGAGACGGTGTACCAGAACCTGGCGCTATCGCCGGCGCTGTCGATCGCGGACAACATGTTCCTCGGTCGCGAGATCCGAAAAGCCGGGTGGACAGGCACCATCTTCCGTCGTCTCGACCGTGCCAGGATGGCGGCCATCGCGAGGGAGAAGCTGAGCGAGCTTGGCCTGCTCACCATCCAGAACATCCACCAGTCGGTGGAAACGCTCTCGGGCGGGCAGCGTCAGGGCGTCGCGGTGGCGCGGGCCGCCGCCTTCGGGTCGCGCGTGGTGATCATGGACGAACCGACCGCGGCGCTCGGTGTCAAGGAGAGCCGGCGCGTCCTGGAACTGATGCTGGATGTGAAGAAGCGCGGCTTGCCGATAGTCCTCATCTCACACAACATGCCGCACGTTTTCGAGGTCGCCGACCGAATCCACATCCATCGGCTGGGCAAGCGGATAGCGATCATCGACCCGAAGGAGTATTCCATGTCGGACGCGGTGGCGATCATGACCGGGGCAATGAAGCCTCCGGTCGAGGGCGCCACCGGGCCGGCCATTCACTACACCGGCCAGGAGGCCCCGCAGGTCCAATGACGAAGATGCGTGCACTCGTGCTCGAAAAACAGCACGAACTCAGTCTGCGCGACATCGACCTGCCGCTGCAGGTCGGCCCGGGGCAGGTCAAGATCAAGCTACATACGGTCGGCGTTTGTGGTTCAGACGTGCACTACTACACGCACGGCCATATCGGGCCATTCGTGGTGAAGGCGCCGATGGTGCTGGGTCATGAGGCGGCCGGGACGATTGTCGAGATCGGAACCGGGGTGGCCGGTCTCAAGGTCGGGGACCGCGTCTGCATGGAACCGGGCGTTCCGGATCCCGACTCGAAGGCGAGCCGGCTCGGCATGTACAATATCGATCCGGCAGTGACGTTCTGGGCAACTCCGCCAGTCCACGGGGTCCTGACGCCGTACGTGGTTCATCCGGCCAACTACACCTTCAAGCTGCCCGACAATGTGAGCTTTGCCGAGGGCGCCATGGTCGAGCCGTTCGCGGTCGGCATGCAGGCGGCGACCAAGGCGCGGATCGCGCCCGGCGACACGGCAATCGTCATGGGCGCCGGCCCGATCGGCACAATGGTAGCGCTGGCGGCGCTCGCCGGCGGCTGCTCGCGGGTGATCATCACCGACCTGGCGCAGCCCAAGCTCGACATTGCCGGGCAGTACCAGGGGATCATCCCGGTCAATATTCGTGAGGCGAACCTGCTGGCCGAAATCAACCGGCTGACCGACAATTGGGGCGCCGACGTGGTGTTCGAGTGCTCGGGCTCGCCGCGGGCCTGGCAGGGCATTGTCGAGGTGGTGCGCCCCGGCGGCACCATCGTGATCGTCGGGCTGCCGGTCGAACCGGTGAACTTCGACATCGCCTCGCTGTCGGTGAAGGAAATCACCATCGCTTCGGTGTTCCGCTATGCGCACCAGTACGAGCGCGCCATCGCGCTGATGGCGTCGGGTCGCGTCGACCTGAGGCCGCTGATCTCGGAGACCTTCAGCTTCGAGGAGTCGATCAAGGCCTTCGACCGTGCCGTCGAGGGGCGGCCGACCGATGTGAAGCTGCAGATATTGATGGACGCATAGGACACGCAACATCCCTCACCCGCAGCGGGTGGGGTGGCACTGCGGTGCTTGCGTCCCCTCCCCCTCTGGGGAAGGGGCTAGGGTGAGGGGAAGTACAAGATGGATCTGGGGCTGGCCAACAAACTCGCCGTCATCACCGGCGGCAGCGTCGGCATCGGGCTGGCGGTGGCGGAGGGTTTTGCCGCCGAGGGCGCCAGTGTGCTGCTCACGGCACGCGGCAGGGATCGGGTCGAGGCCGCGGCCGCAGACATCGCCAGGACGTTCGGTGTCAGGGCGCTGGGTGTCGCGGCGGACGTGGCCACCGCCGCCGGCTGCGACGCGGTTATCGCCGCGGCACAGGGCATGGGCGGCGCCGACATCCTCATCAACAATGCCGGGACCGGCTCCAACGAGACCATCGCCGAGGCGGACGACACCAAGTGGCAGTACTACTGGGACCTGCACGTCATGGCTGCGGTGCGCCTCGGCCGGGGTCTCGTGCCGCAGATGAAGGCGCGTGGCGGCGGCGCCATCATCCACAATGCCTCGATCTGTGCCGTGCAGCCGCTGTGGTACGAGCCGATCTACAATACCACCAAGGCGGCGCTGATGATGTTTTCCAAGACCCTCGCCAACGAGGTGGTCGGCGACAATATCCGCGTCAACACCATCAACCCGGGACTCATTCTGACGCCCGACTGGATCAAGACCGCCAAGCAGATCGCTGGCGAGGCCGGCTGGGAAGCGCACCTCCAGGGCGTCGCCGACGAGGCCGGGGGCATGAAGCGCTTCGCCACGCCGGAGGAACTCGCCAGCTTCTTTGTCTTCCTCTGCTCGGACAAGGCCAGCTACTCGACCGGCTCGACCTACTTCGTCGATGGCGGCTGGCTCCGGACAGTGTAGGCCTATTCGGCCGGCTGCTCGACAATGCGGTGTCGGGTGCTCCGGGCGATTTGCCACAGGATGGGAACAGCGGCCAGCGGCACCACGACGAAAAGTCCGTAGAGCCAATTGGATGCTGCAATCGTGGTTGCCTCCGTCTGGCCTGCAGCTAGGCCGGCGCCGTTGACGATCACACCGGCGATCGCGGCACCAAGACCGCTCGCAAACAACTGCACCATCGAGATCGAGGCCGTCGTGAGGTCGCCTTCGCCGGTCGGTGCCGCCCGCAGCAGCCGAGCCGAGACATGTGGCCACGAGATGCCGATGCCGAGGCCGAGCAGTACCAGCGCGATCCCGACCGGGACGAGCGGGAGCAGGTCGCCGGCGGGATTGCTGCGGCCGAGAAACAGCGCCAGGCCGAAGATGGCGATGGCCTGCAGCATCGGGCCGGCGAGCATCACCGCCCGGGCACGGGGTCCGGTCCAGCTTGATGTGAGGACCGAGCCGGAACTCCAGCCGACCGCGACCAACGCCACCATGTAGCCGGCGACGAGCGGGCTTTGGCCGTGCAGGCCCTGCACGAACAGCGGCACGAACATGTCACAGACGATGGCGAGGTTGAGCAGCAGCATCGCGGCAAAGAGCGGTGACAGGGGAGAGGTCAACGAGAAGGTCCCGCGCGGAAACAGGCGCGTTTCGCGGTGCTGGTCGATCACGCCCAGCGCGAGGATCGCCAGCACCGCGAGCCCGACCAGCAGCGCAGGCAGCAAGACGCTGCCGGTCAGGATTGAGGCAACCGACACGGCGAGCACGGCGCCTGTCAGCAGCAGGATTTGCAGGACCGGGACGCGCGCCATACCTCGTTCGTCGCTCCTTGCCGGGATGACCCGGTAGGCGACGAGGCCGAGCACTCCGGCGGCCGGGACCAGGAGCCAGAAAGCCCAGCGCCATGCGTCCAGCAGGGCGAATGCGCCGCCCACCGCCGGTCCGATCAGTGTAGCTACTCCCCAGACGCTCGAGATCAGAGCGAAGGCGCGGCCCCAAAGGGCCTGCGGGAAGACCTGTCGGATCATCGCGTAGCTCATGGCTGTCAGCAGTCCCGCGCCGAACCCTTGAACGGCGCGACCGACGAGCATGGTCTCCATGTTCGGCGCTGCCCCACACACGAGGCTGCCGACTGCGAACCCGAGCGCCGCAAAGACGTAGCTGCCGCGTGGACCGATGCCAAACGGCCGTACCGCGGCAAAAATCGCGGCGATGATCGAGGCCACGATGAACACGGTGGTGTTCCAGGCGAACAGCTCGAGCCCACCGATCTCGCGCACGACGGATGGCAGGAGGGTGGAGCCGATGAAGGTCTCCAGCGCCTGCAGTCCCACACCGCCGGCGAACACCGCCACAGCGAGCCCTCGACCGTTGGAAAACAGTTCGCGCCATCCGTCCGGGCTGGGTCTGTTGGCCATTCGCTACTCCATGCGTGGTGCGGCTTGCGCCATTGTGGTGCGTGGCCTACAACCTCAATCATGGTTGAGGTAAAGAGACAAAACGCAGCCATCGCTCGCGAACTGACAGTGGGTCAGGTCGCGCGGCGCAGCGGTCTTGCGGTCTCGGCGCTGCACTTCTACGAACGGAAGGGATTGATCCGCAGCTATCGCAACGCCGGCAACCAGCGCCGCTATGAGCGGGACGTGCTGAGGCGGCTGGCGATCATCCGGATGGGCCAGGAACTGGGCATCACGCTCGCCGAGATCGGCGAGGCACTCGCGCGGGTGCCCGACGGCCAGACTCCATCTGCCGAGGATTGGCGGTCGCTGTCGCAGGTCTGGTACGATCGCCTCGACCGCCGTATCGTGCTGATGACCCGCTTGCGGGATGAACTCAATGGCTGCATCGGATGCGGCTGTCTTTCCACGCAAGGCTGCCCGCTGATCAATCCAAGCGACAGGCTGGCGGAGGAGGGGAGTGGACCGCGTCGCCTGCTGCGCGCCGGGCGCGACAGCTACAGGGGCTGATTGGGGAACCTCCGCAGCAGGACGACTTCTCCGCAGCGAAGCGCAAGGTTCTGCCGGCTCGCAGGTCGGAATATGCTCAGTCTTCGATGGCCTCGAGCGAGGGCAGTTGAGGGTCTGCACCCTCTCCAGTGACTTGCTGCCCGTCGCCGTTCCAGGTTCTGACCGCATCGCACGCGATGAGGTATTCCTTGTCACACTCCAGTGCTACGGCGGCAGCCAGGCTGGATTCGTCCGGTTGGTCGCAGACAAACTTGTGCCAGTGCGGTCCCTCGGCGTGTTGCATGAAGATGTCGGCGACCCACCCATGCGGATAGCACCACAGGTTTGGCGCGCAATTCTCTTCGCCCAACCCGCTCTGCTCCATGCACTGTGTTACAGCGCAGGCCAGCGCATCATCGGCGAACTGGCCGAAACACACACCCAGCCCGGCTTCCGGTGCCTGGGAGACGGCGATACCGTTGAACGCCGGGAGCACGAAACTGTCGACGCCGTCGCCATCCTGAGCCGCTGCCGGCTGAAGGAACAGGCAACTGGCGAGCAGAAACAGGAACCGTCCCAACACGTTGTGTCCTCCGGCAACGGTCTGAATCATGGCGTTGCCGGCCAAACTGATCAAGCCGAAAATGGTGGCGGGCGCCGGATCGACCCAGCCGACGAACGCCAGAGGACGGGGCGTCGGGAGGATCGCCCCGTCCTGCAGCTATTGCCGGCCGCCACGGGAGGGACGCGGCGACCGGCAGGGAGGACCGGCAGACTTGGGGTGCCGGTCCGTCCGCACGGAAGCCGCAGGGAAACGGCACCGAACGGAACTCTGTACTCTGGCGGTGGCGTGCATGCCCCGGGGGTACGGGGAGCGCGTTTGGGAATGCAATCGGCAGTGGCCTGCCTAGAGCAACGCGCTCCCCGCCGGCACGTACCTGTGGACGCAGTAGTTACGTGCCAACCGCCTCCAGGTGCTGGTTACGCACCCAGAAACTCACGATCGCCGCGGCTTCGCGACGATATGCAGTCACTTCGGAATGGCGCTCGAACACCGCATCCGCGCCAGCCTCGATCAAACGGTCGCGGACCTCCTTTTCGAGCGAGGGAGCCATTGCCGCGATCAGCAGCGTGTGGCCATCCCGCATGCCTCGCAGCCGCGCGATGAAGTCGTGCGTAGCCGTCGATGAGGATTTCAGGTCGACAATGACCAGCCCCGGCAGTGCGGCGCGCTCGTCGTCGAGCAGGGCACCGATCTGCGCAGCACCGCTCAACTCGGTGTCCAGCCAGCTGACAGAGGGCGCGCCGTGAGCCAGCAGCATCCGGATCATCAGCCGGGCGGAATGGGAGTCATCGTCGACCAACGCCATAAAGGGCTGGCCAGCACCAAACGCGTTCATGAGGTGGCTCCTTCAGCCGCGCCGCGCGGCAACAGACCCGTACTTGGAACTAGTATGGCCGCGGGCCCTGAAGCGCCTCGAACCCGATGTGGTACGGATCCCAAGTTTCGGGAACGATCCCGAAAGCAGGCGCTGTGCTGCGACAACCGGGCATATGGCGCCGATATGCTCAGGGGAAAAGGCAACCGCGCGTTACTGCGCCGTAACGTCGCTTGCGTTTAACATGTAAATCAGCGAGCATTTCCGCGGTTGGGATGGGGATGCGAAGTGGCGGGAGGAGAGCCATCCCGGGAGGCCGTCGAAGCTGCCCTGGCCGAGGTGCTGAACTGGCCTGGCCTCGCTCGTTCGCCTCAACTCTCCAAGTTTCTCAATTACATAGTTCAGGCTAAGCTGCGCGGCGACGAAGGTTCGATCAAGGCCTACTCAATTGCCGTGGATGTTTTCGGGCGGCCTCAGACGTTTGATCCCCAGTCCGATCCGATTGTCCGCGTGCAGGCTGGTCGCCTGCGAGCGGCACTTGCGGAGTACTATCGGGGAGAAGGGGGGCGAGCCCGGTAAGCCTGCACCTGCCGGTGGGACGTTACGTCCCTGAGTTCCTTCCCGGAAGCCATCGTCCCGCCCCTGTCCCGACGGATTCGCAGGCACCGCGCACCGCCGAAACCGACGCAAGCGTACCTGAAGGTGGGATATCCCCGCGTTCAGGCCGGCTGGGCGAAGCGTTGTTGGTGGTTGTGTTCGCGGCGGTGGCGCTCGCGATCGTGCTCACTCTGGGGCAGGTGCTGCAGCCTCGCCCGGCGCGCCTGGACGTGCCAGAGCGACCCTCGATCGCGGTTTCGGAGTTCGTCGTGGTCTCCGAGGATGATACCGGGCCGAGAAGTGTCGCCGGGTTGGCGATTGAACTGGTTACCGACCTCCGGCTCTTCGAAAACCTCGACGCGGTCTACTGGCAGGGAACATCGGCGACCTTCGATGGGGCTCCACTTGCCGGTTTCCAGCTGACCGGAATCGCGAGGGCGGAGAGTGGCCTTACGAGGGTCACAGCCAGCCTGAGACGCAGTGGGTCCGATCCTGCACTGTGGACCAAGACTCTGGAACTGAAGGTCGGCGAGGGGGAGCAAAGCATAGACGAGACCTCACGCACCTTCTCGGAGCAACTGGGGTCGCTGCGTGGTCCATTGCACCAGGACGGACTTCACTGGCTTGAATTGCACCCCGATCTGGCCGGAAACGAGACAGAGTACCTGTGCGCGCTGCTCTTCGGATCGTATCGCGCGAGCGGACGGATCGACGACGCGGCGCGAGCACGCGACTGCGTGTCGAACCTGCTGCAGCGGGAACCCGATTCCGCGCTGCTGCTGGCAATGAGCGGGGCTCTCCTCGTAGATGATCTTCGCGCCATTCAGGCGCCTGGCAACTTCGATCCCGAACCGATGCAGCAGGCGGCTAGACTGTTCGAGCGCGCGCTTGCGGCAGACGCGACATCGAGTCTGGTCTGGGAACTCTACGCGCACATGCTCGAGAATTCAGGGCGGTTCAGCGAGGCTGACGCCGCCTACGGTTCCGCCGGGCAGTTGAACCCGGCCAACCTCGACGCCGCGGCAGGCTATGCCCGGATGCTCGTGCTTGCCGGTCGCTCGGCCAAGGGCATTTCTCTGGCGCGCAATGCAATCGAGTCCGCACTCGGCCCGCCAGCATGGTACTTCGCTGCGCCCGCCATGGAGGCCTTGCGCAGCGGGGACAACTACAGCGCCATTGCCTACGGAGAGCAGCTTGCCGTCACCGACGCAGAATTGGGCACTGTTGTAGCAACCGTGGCAGCGCATCGGATCGATGCCAAGGACGTCCTCAATCGCCACTTCGTGCAGTTGCTGGACGTGACGCGCTTTCGTCGCTTCGGTATCCTGCCGGTGTTGCGTCAGCGAATCCGCGATACCGTGCTCGTCGACCAGATCGGCAAGGAACTCGAGGCTGCGGGGGTGACACTCGCCGCACTCAGTGGCCGCTTCTAGTCTGCGGCCCAGCCCCGGAGTCAGCATGGTCTTCAGTGCCCTCGTCACCCGCAAGCCGACCGAAGGAACGATCAGCAATTCTGTTGAAGCTCTGGACGACAGCATGCTCCCGCCCGGAAACGTGCTGGTTGCGATCGAGTGGGCCGGACTGAACTACAAGGATGCGCTTTGCCTCAGTGGCCTTGGCAACCTGGTCAAAGCCTATCCGCATGTGGGCGGGGTGGATTTCGCGGGTCGAGTCGTAGAGAGTTCTGATGCTCGGTATCACCCCGGACAGGGCGTGGTGCTCACCGGCTGGCGGGTCGGGGAAGCCCGCTGGGGAGGTTTGGCGCAGCGGGCGCGGGTCGACGCCGACTGGCTGGTGCCCCTGCCCAAGCGCTTCTCCACCCGCACCTCGATGATCCTGGGCACCGCTGGACTCGCGGCGATGCTTGCCATCAACCGGCTGCAGGCGGAAGGCAGCAAGGCCGGCGATGGGGAGGTGCTGGTGACCGGAGCGGGCGGCGGCGTCGGAAGTATCGCGGTGCTGCTGCTGGCGCGGCTTGGGTACAAGGTGGCGGCCCTGACGGGGCGCCCGCACCTCGGCGACCGATTGAGCCGGCTGGGGGCCAGCCGAATCGTCTCTCGCGAAGAGGTCCTGGCTCCCTCCGGCAGGGTGCTCGACAAGGAAACCTGGAGTGCGGCCATTGACAATGTGGGAGGGCCGCTACTGGGCGAGGTGCTCAAGAAGGTTCGCTATGGAGGCGCCGTCGCGGCCGTCGGAAACGCCACGGGACGCAACTGGGACGCCAGCGTCATCCCCTTCATCCTGCGCAATATCTCGCTGCTTGGTATCGATACGGTAATGCAGCCCTTCGCCGCCCGCCAGGCGGCATGGGATCGATTGACCATGCTGTTTACCCCGGCCACCTACGAGCCCTTGGTCAGCGAGGCACGGCTGGCGGATCTTCCCGGAATGGCCGAGACGATGCTCAATGGCGGCATCGCGGGGCGGGTGATCGTCAACCCACGGGAACTTCCCACGTAGGTTCAGTTGCCGAAGTAGGCCTCGGCGAGCCGGACGAAGGCGTCTCCGCGTTCCTCGAAATTCCTGAAGGGTTTGCCCGCGGCCTCAAGCTGGCCGTAGCTCGGGGCACCGGGAGACAGGATGACCGTGTCGAACTTTTCGGTACGGCTGGCGAGCGCCTTGATGGCATCATCCAGCGTTCCGGCCTCAACGACCTCGATGGCGGGCGCAGCGGCATATGTCAGGGTCGCGAGCCGGTCCCCGGTGACCGGCAGGCAGACCAGCACCGTGACGCCGCGCGGCGCAAGGAGTCGCGCCAGTTCGGCATAGTCCTGGTGGCGCTCATGGCCGCCCGCGATCAGGGCAAGGCGTCCGCCCTCGTATGCAGCGAGCGCCGCCTTGGTCGCCTCCGGCGTCGTCGAAATCGAGTCATCGACTATGGTGATCCCGCCGACATTGTGCTCCTCGAGCCGATGCGGCAGCGGATGGAACTGACCGATACCGCGTATGACCGCCTCGATGTCGCCCCCCGCCCTTATCGCCACCTGCGCCGCCAGCAGTGCATTGTCGAGGTTGTGGTCTCCTCTCAGCCTGGAGCGCCGCACTGCAGTGGTGATCCGGTCGCGCAGGAAAGGTGCCAGCGGAGGTATCAGGCGCCGGGTATCGCGCAGCGCCGCCATTACCAGCGGATTGTCCAGCGCCCCGACACCAAGACCCACCGGAAAGGGAGCGTCGCGGTCGATCAGGTTGAGCTTGTCGCCGTAGTACCGCTCGATGGTTCGATGCCAGTCGGTGTGCTCCGGTGTCAGATTGGTGATCGCGGCGAGATCGGGTGTGAATGCCATGTCGGCTGTCTGATAGCTCGACAACTCGAAGACCACGACGGCGTGCTTGTCGGCGATGTCGAGCGGCGCGAGCCCGACATTGCCGGCCAGCCCGGCATCCACCCCCGATTCCACCAGCATCAGGTGAACCAGAGTCGCGGTAGTGGACTTGCCCTTGGTGCCGGAGATGGCGATGACCTTGCGGCCCTCGCGATAGGTCTCGCCCCAAAGGTTCAGGTTCGACGTGACTACGATGCCGGCCTCACGCGCCATCGCGAAGATCGGACGATAGCGCGAGACGCCTGGACTCTTCACGATGGTCGAAAAGCGGCGCTGTTCCAGCGCGAGTGCCAGGTCGGCGGGGGCGATGAACTCCGCGTCCTCGATATTGGCGTCCCCGCTGTCGACAGTCACGAAGACCTTCGTGTCCGGCGAGCGCGCCCGAATGAAGGCCCGGGTCGAGCGGGCCTCGCGGCCGGCGCCATAGAGCAGGACAGGATCTTCAAAGCGCATGGGGAGCGACTCGCGCGGCGATGTCATTCGGGATCAGATGTTCTGTCGCATCCCGGTTCAGTTCGGCAAGCGCGGCCTCGAGTCGCGGCGCTCCATATTGGGCCAGGAGGTCGGGCCTGAGGCTGGTGACGATCGGTTCGGCGGCCCATTCCGGCATGTTCGTCAGGGCATGAAGGCAAGCCGCGGCCTCCTCGATCTCGCCGACGCACTCCCAGGGCTTCTGGCCGGCGAGACCGGTGAGTTCGCGAAACGAGCGCTCGTGGGCGGGCTGGGCCAGCAGGTCCTTGCCGAAGATTCCGACCAGCCGCTCCCTGTCCATCACCGGGGCGAAGATCAGGAAGACGAAATGGCACTTGGGGCATCGCCCGCACCATAGCGGGCCGTCGTTACCGGCGAGCTTGAAGTTCTCGTTGCAACTCGAAAACACCCGGTCGAAGCGGGTCTGGCGCGCGAAGAGAGCTGCGATCCGGGCCTCCGAGTAGGGACGGAGCAGGGAGAAGTAGCTCAGTGCGCCCCCGGTTGCGGCAGCAAGCGCCTCGGCGATCAGCCGCTCGAAGGCCAGCGACTTGGAGTGCTGGTGGTTTGCTTCGCGTCCATCAAACGCGACATTGCCCTCGTTGGCCGACCGCTCGTTGGAGAGCACGATGCGGTTGTAGGAAAAGAGCAGGGCGGTGAGCGCGGCGATCATCGAGTTGATGGCCGTCGAGGGCACGTGGCCGTTGTAATAACCCGGCAGCTTGCCGAGCCGGATCATCTCGGGGTCGAGCTTGCGCGTGACATAGAGCGGGACGCGTCCGATGCGATCGACCGAGCCCAGGATTGGTCCCTTGGGGTTAACGGCGAAGGGGGTGAGCTCGATCCCGGCGGCCTCCAGCAACTGGAAACTGACCAGAGAGTCCTTGCCGCCGCCAATCGGAAGCAGGACTCGGTCGGCTAGCCGGGGGGGCTCGATCGGCGCCTCCGGCGCTGCACCAGCCTCGATGCGGATCCGGCCAAAGCGCCGCAGTTCATTTCGGGCGTAGAACTCGCCAAGACCGTTCTCGTAGATGTCGAGCATGAGCTTTCGCTCATGGGGAGTCAGCGCCACCGGCGTGGTGATGACAAGGGGGGCCTGCAGCTTGTAGTAGCTGACGCCCAGGACCACCGCAGTCAGGCCGAGCAGCCGCTGAAAGGATGGAGAGACCGCCGCCGCTGCGCTGAAGCCGGCCGGAAAGGTCAGCGTCTCTGCGAAGCAGAGGTCGCCGAGGCGGTAGCCGAACCGAGCGACACCGCGCGTGGCGTCGAAGGCCGGATGTTCGATAAGGAACGACTCGTCCACGACTCAGTAGATCCTCAGGCTCAATCGCAACACGATATCGGTGGAGAGCCGCTGAAAGCCAAACTCGCGGAGCGTACATTGCCAGGCGGTTCCGAGGCGCTGTATGCTGAACAGGTTGTAGCGCGCCGGATCGTGGCCCCCTGTGTCGCCGCCCTGGGCTGCGCCTGCCGCCGCAACGCCGACGACAGGCACGTCGCCATGCGGTCCCGGCACCGCATAGATGGTGGACTGGTGAGTGTGCCCGTGCAGGATCAACTCGGCACCGTTCGCGGCCACTGCAGCCCGGAACAACCGGGCACCGTACAGGCCGAGGCGCGGATGCGCCTGTTCCTGGTTCGGTGGATGGTGAATCATGACGACTCGGAAGTAGCCACCGTCGCCGAGCAGTCGCAGGATCCGGCCTAGCCTTTCGGCCTGCTCGGTGTCGAAGCGACCAAGGGCCATGCCGGGCGCGGTCGGTACCGCACTGCTGCAACTGACGATGGCGACTTCGCCGACGCGACGAACGAAAGGAAAGGGCGCGGCGTCGAGAGTCTCGCCCTGCGTGTAGGCGCCCCACCGCGCCATGGCTTTCTCGAGTTGGCCGCGGACATAGGCGTCGTGGTTGCCAGGAGACACGCACACCTGCTCTGGAGGGCCCACAGTCTCGAGCCAGTTGTGGGCGGTGTTGATCTCGGCGTCGAGGGCCAGGTTGACCAGATCCCCCGTGATTGCGGTGAAATCGGGGGACTGGGCGCGCATGTGTCGCACCAGCTTGACCAGGCCGTCGCCGGCCAGCGTGTGCTCTCGCTTGATCTTCCAGTTCAGGTAGCCGGTAATCCGCTTGCTCGCGAGATCGCGCAGCCGTACCGGTGGCAGCGGCGCAAGGTGGACATCGGAGAGGTGAGCGAGGGTGATCATCTACCGGCCTAATGCCACGAGGGAAGCGGCAAGAAAATGGTGTAAATGCCCATAGCTCCGAATCGGTCCGGTTCCCCGCAGAGCCAACTCACCATGTCGCGCTGGCAGCGGTTCCGCACTTTCGCACATCTCTTCTTGGTCGGCCTGCGCCGCAGAATGGTGCTGGGTACGCGCGTAGCGATCCTCGACGGCAGCAAAGTACTTCTGATCCGGCACACCTACCTTCCGTGATGGCATTTCCCGGGCGGCGGGGTTGAACCGGGCGAGGCAGCAGCCGAGGCGGCGGCACGGGAAATGGCGGAGGAGACGGGCCTCGTGCCTTCCGTACCACTCGAACTGTTCGGATTCTATCATAACGTGCATGAGGCGACGAACCGGGATCATCTGGCGTTCTTCGTCTGCCGGTCCTTTCGCCGGGAGCGTGACGCAAAGCGAAACGCCGAGATAGCCGAGATGGCCTGGTTCGACACTGCTGTTCTGCCGGTGGGAGTGGAACCGGGCACGGCCCGCCGCCTCGGCGAGATCGCTGGGGCGACGAGCACTGGCTACCGCTGGTAAGCGATCGCCAGTGCACTGCGGTCGCTCGCGACAGTCTCGGGCGGCCTGGATGTCCGCGCCGTCAATCGTGATTTCCGATGGACGCGTTGGCCGTCGTGGTGCTATTGCGAAAAACAGACGTCGGGAGGCGTCCAGGATGGTGAAGGCATATCACATGACACGACGACCCTAACCGGTCGGAAGCCGGCCTGATTGGGCTGGCGCGCATGTCCTCGTCTCCTGCTCCTGGACCCCGTCTCATGATTGCCGTTTCCTCTGCTGCCGAGGCAGCACCTGTTCACGCGGTTGTTCCGACTGTTCGCGTCGCCACTCCGGCGGATGCTCCCTTTGTCGAGAACCTTCAGGCCACGGCCTTCGGTCCTGGGCGATTTGCGCGAACGGCGTTTCGGGTGCGCGAGCGGTTTCCGATCGACACGTCGCTGAGCCTGATCGCGGAAGTTGGCGGCGTGCCCTGCGGTTCGGTGTGGATGACCCCGATCAGTATCGGTGGGATCGACGGCTACCTCCTTGGGCCGCTCGCCACCCACCCCAGTTTCCGCAAGCGTGGTGCCGGCAAGCTGCTTGCCCGAGAAGTGACGCGCATCGCCCTCGAACGAGGAGAGGGTAGCTTCGTGCTGCTTGTCGGCGATCAGGACTACTATTGCCCATTGGGGTGGGTTCCAACTACCCCGGGTGCTATCGTGTTTCCCGGGCCAGTCGACCCCACCCGCGTGCTGGTCTATTCTGACGATCGGAACATCGCCGCCCGGCTTTCCGGCCCGATCAAGGCGTTCGGAGCAGGCAGGCGTTCCTGAACCCGGAGCGACACCTGTCAGTGGACGACGAACTCATCGCAAGGATCGGGAGACGCCTGCTGCGCGAACCACAGGAGTTCGACGTCTCCAATCCAGTGACTCCGGACTGGCATCCGGACGAGGCGCACAGCCGGCCACCGGTGCCCGCGGCCGTGCTGATCGCCCTGGTTCGCCGGCCTGGGGGGGTCTCCATCCTTTATACCGAGCGCTCCCCGACATTGCGCTCGCACTCGGGCCAAATAGCCTTTCCGGGCGGCAAGATTGATCCGACCGACCGCGACGCGGCCGATGCTGCCTTGCGCGAGGCCGAAGAGGAAGTCGCGCTGGTGCGAGAGGAAGCCCAGGTTTTGGGATACCTGCCGCTCTACTACACGGGTACCAACTACCTGATCACCCCAGTAGTGGCTGTCGTGACGCCCCATGCCCCGTTCATCCCGAACCCCGGTGAGGTGCGCTCAGTGTTCGAGGTGCCGCTCGAATATCTGCGGGCCCCCGGCAGTTTCTCGACGTTCAGCGTGCGGCGCGGAGACCAGGAGCACAGCACCTGGCAGATCAATCACTCTGGGCTTGTTATCTGGGGGATTACGGCCAACCTTACGCGCTGCTTCCACGACATTGCCCTCGGGCCGGAGGCCGGTTGAGCCCGCAGCGTACCATCAATGAGCAACTGCGCAGCGCCGAGTGGCTGATGCGTCCCGAAACGCAGCGTCTGCTTGCGATGCTGGACGGGGCGCAGCGACGCACTCGGGCGGTGGGGGGCATCGTCCGCGACACTCTGCTGGGGGTTGCGCACCAGGGAAACGACGTTGACTTCGCCACGGAACTTACACCCGATGAAGTGGCGCATCGTGCCTCGCGGGGCGGGGCGGCGGTGCATCCAACCGGTATCGAGCACGGCACCCTCACGCTGAGGCTCGACAACCTGGTTGCCGAGGTGACGACGTTGCGCCGTGATATCGAAACGGATGGTCGTCGCGCCGTGGTCGCATTCGGCACCGACTGGCACGAGGATGCTGCGCGCCGCGATTTCACGCTCAATGCGCTATACGCCGAGATGGACGGAGGCCTGTTCGATCCACTCGGGGGGGTGGCAGACTGTCTTGCCCGCAGGGTCCGGTTCATCGGTCGCCCGGAGCAACGGATCGAGGAAGACCGGTTGCGGGTCTACAGGTTCTTCCGGTTCAGCGCGAGCCACGCCGCGGAGCGGTTTGACGTCGCCGGGCTGAGGGCCTGCGTCGCGGCGGCTGGCACTCTCGATAATCTGGCGGCCGAACGGGTCGGGACCGAGATGCGGCGAATGCTGGCGCTGCCGCGAGTGGCCAAGACCCTCACGGCGATGAAGTCGGCATCGATTCTCGATCTCCCGGCGACCACTCTTGACAGGCTGCATGTCTATGAACGGCGGGTGCGGCGGCCGGAATACTCGGCTCGCCTGGCAATCATACTTGCCCAGACCGATACTGCCTGGCTGCGCGAGCGTTGGCGGCTGCCCAATGAGGACCTGCGCGTGGCTGCAGCAATCCAGGCCGCCGCCGGCCTGCTAGCGGACTTCAGCCTCAACGAGGCCGCCTACAGGTACCCGGCGGCCCTCTCGGACGCGGTGGAAGTTGCGGCGGTTCTGCACCAATGGACCGAGGCGGGGCGACTCGCCGTCCGCGAGCAACTGGAGCGCGTCGAGGTGCAGCGCTTCCCGATCGGCGGTGCCGATCTCATCGAACGTGGGATACGGCCTGGCCCGCTACTCGGCAGCGAACTCGAGCGTCTCGAGCGGATGTGGATCGAAAGTGCCTTCAGCCTCGATCGGGACGCCCTGCTCACGGCGATACGCAGAACCGACTAGCGCTGGACGGTGTCGAGGTCCTCGACGCGAGCCTTGATCTGCTCAACGAGATTGGGCCGCACCTGCTCTTCTTCATGGGCGGTTCGCAGGTGTTCGGCGGCCCTGCGGACAACCTCGGCCGTTTCCTCGGCTGACGTATGCCAGGTGCAACCCGGAACCAGTGTCCCACATGCGAAGGTCTTCATGGCTTTGTCCTCGTTTGGCCTGCTGGCCGACGATCTCAGCACAATGGGGCACGGACAAGGCACACTCTCTCACGGCCATTTCACCGCCGGCGGCATCGAGGAGAGGATCGAGGTGACGTTGCCTCCCGTCTTCAGACCGAATGTCGTACCCCGATCGTACAGCAAGTTGAATTCGACATAGCGGCCGCGACGGATCAACTGCTCCTCGCGGTCGGCATCGGTCCAGGGCGTTTCGAAGTTGCGCTTGACCAGTCGCGGGTAGACGTCAAGAAAGGCGCGTCCAACCGCCTGGGTGAAGGCGAAATCGGCCTCCCAGTCCCCGGAGTTGTAGTTGTCGTAGAAGATGCCTCCGATGCCGCGCGGCTCCTGCCGGTGCGGAAGGTAGAAGTAGTCGTCACACCATTTGCGGTAACGCGGATAGTCGGCGCCGTGGACTTCGCAGGCTGCCCGATAGGCGGCATGGAATTCAACGGAGTCCCGGTCCTGTTGGGTCCGTCGCCGGTCGAGCACCGGCGTCAGGTCGCCGCCGCCGCCGAACCACCACTTTCCGGTGACGATCATGCGCGTGTTCATGTGCGCCGCGGGAACGTTGGGGTTCCAGGGGTGGATGATGACCGAGACGCCGGCGCTCCAGAAGTCGGCGCCGGCCTCGGTGTGGGGCATCTGCTTGGCGAACTCCTCGCTGAACTGGCCGTGGACGACGGAGACGTGCACGCCGGCCTTTTCGAACACTCGTCCGTGCAGCATGCCCATCTCGCCACCGCCACCCGTCTCCCGGTCCCAGGGCGTGATCTGGAAGCGGCCGGCGGGGCGATCGGCATGCGGGCCCCGGACCTCGTCTTCCATGTCTTCGAGAGCATGGCACAACTGGGTGCGGAGGTCGCGGAACCACGCAGCGGCGCGCTGCTTGTTCGATTCAATGTCGGCGGGCAAGGTCATGTCAGGGCTGCGAAAACGTTGGTTTGGCGGAGCGCTTCCCCTATCACGAGGCTGCCGGCGACCGCCACGTTGAGCGAGCGCATTTCTTGTCGCATCGGAATCCGGACCCTGAGGTCTGCGCCGTCTGCGACGGCATCGGGCACACCGGCGCTCTCGCGTCCCAGCATGATCACGTCGTCGCCGAGGTAGCGGGCATCGTAGGCCGACAGACCGGCCTTGGTAGTGAGCAGGACGAGTCGCCGACCCGTCTGCCGTCGCCAGGCATCGAAGTGGGAGTAGCTGTCGTGCTCGCTGAAGCGCGCGTGCTCCAGGTAGTCGAGCGCGCCCCGCTTGACGGTTCGCGCCGAGAACGGAAAGCCAGTGGGATGTATGATGTGCAGGGTCACTCCGAGGCAGGCGCCTAGTCGCAGCAGAGTGCCGGTGTTCTGAGCAATGTCGGGCTGGTAGAGGGCGAGTTCGATAGCGATTCTGGTCCACCCTCCGGCTGGGTCTGTTCCTTGCCTGCTATAGTGTCGCAGCGGGGGAAAGTCACCTTGCGCGCGGCTGGACAAGCACGGTGGAGAGTGCCAAAAGAGCGGCCAAATCACGCGCCGCTAAGGGCGGGGCCGGCTATGGTTGCGCAAGCGGCTGCCGGTTGGCTCTCGGGCCGTGATCAAGACACAAGAGACGGAACCTTACCGTGGCGACGCAATCCAGTACGGCACATCAGGACGCCCCAAATCCGGGGCGGCGCGACTTCCTCTATGTTGCGGCGGGCGCCGTTGGCGCGGTGGGCGTGGCCGGCGCGGTCTGGCCACTGATCAACCAGCTCAATCCCGACGCCTCGGTACTGGCGCTGGCGAGTGCCGAGTTCGATCTGTCGGCGGTCGAGGAAGGCCAGTCGCTCACGGTGAAGTGGCGCGGCATGCCGGTGTTCATTCGGCACCGAACCGCCACGGAGATCGAGGAGGCGAAGGCAGTGCCGCTTTCGGACCTCAAGGATCCGCAGACTGACGCCCAGCGGGTCAAGGAAGGTCACGAGCAATGGCTGATCATGATCGCCACCTGCACGCACCTCGGGTGTATCCCGGTGGGCGAGTCGGGCGAGTTCGGCGGCTGGTTCTGCCCGTGCCACGGCTCCCAGTTCGACACCGCGGGGCGCATCCGCAAGGGTCCGGCGCCCACCAATCTGGTATTGCCGCCCTATGAGTTCATTTCCGACACGCAAGTGAAGATCGGCTGAGGGGCAACTGAGAATGGCCAGCCACGAATCCAGCTATACCCCCGGCAACCCCGTCGAGAAGTGGCTCGACGATCGCCTCCCGATCATCAGGTTCTCCAAGGAGCACCTGATGGACTACCCGACTCCGAAGAACCTCAACTACTGGTGGACCTTTGGCGGCATCCTGGCAGTGATGCTGGTGGTGCAGATCGTCACCGGCATCGTGCTGGCGATGCACTATGCGCCAAACGTGGCGCTGGCGTTCGACTCTCTCGAGCACATTCGCCGCGATGTCAGCGGCGGCCGCATCATTCAGGCGGTACATGCCGTGGGCGCTTCGATGTTCTTCGCGGCGGTGTACCTGCACATTTTCCGCGGGCTCTATTTCGGCTCCTACAAGGCGCCGCGCGAGATCCTGTGGATCCTCGGCGTGCTCATCTTCGTGCTGATGATGGCCACGGCCTTCATGGGCTACGTGCTGCCCTGGGGCCAGATGAGCTACTGGGCGGCGCAGGTGATCACCAATATCTTCGCAGCCATCCCGATCGTGGGTGAGCCGATCCTGCTGTTGCTGCGCGGTGGCTTCACCGTCGACAATGCGACGCTCAACCGCTTCTTCTCGCTGCACTACCTGCTGCCGTTCGTGATCGCGGCCGTGGTGGCGCTGCATATCTGGGCGCTGCACGTGCCGGGCAACAACAACCCGATCGGCGTCGAGGTGAAGTCGAGCCGCGACACGGTGCCGTTCCATCCGTACTACACGATGAAAGATCTGTTCGCGATCATCGTGTTCTTCATCCCGTTCGCATGGTTCGTGTTCTTTGCTCCGGACATTCTTGGGCACTCGGACAACTACATCCAGGCCAACAGCCTCGTGACGCCGGCCCACATCGTGCCGGAGTGGTACTTCCTGCCGTTCTACGCCATCCTGCGCGCCATCGACTTCAACATCCTGTTCATCGACAGCAAGCTGGGCGGCGTCATCTTCTTCGGCGGCTCCATCCTGATCCTGTTCTTCCTGCCTTGGCTCGATACCTCGAAGGTACGCTCCGGAACGTTCCGCCCGATCTTCAAGTGGTTCTTCTGGCTGTTCGTGGTGAACTTCGTGATGCTCGCGTATCTGGGTGCCTCGGCAGCCGACTCCAGCGTTCTGGGGCTCTCGGTTGCCGACTTCTCGAAGCTCTGCACCGCGTACTACTTCCTCTACTTCCTGGTCATCCTGCCGCTGCTCGGTCGCCTGGAAACGCCGCGTTCGCTGCCGGAGTCGATCTCCGAAGCTGTTCTCAAGAAGTCGGCCGGCGGGTCTTCTGCCGCCGCAGCGCACTGATATCCCGGGGCCGCACGACCATGATCAAGATAACAAGCCTGTTCGGCGCACTGGCGACAGCCATCCTCCTAACCGTTGCGCCAGCCGCGGCGGCGGAGGGGCATTCGACCCCCGAGATCCAGAAGCAGGCGTGGAGTTTCGCCGGTCTTCGGCACCTACGACAAGAACCAGTTGCAGCGTGGCTTCCAGGTGTTCCGGGAAGTGTGCGCGGGGTGTCACGGGGCGCGGCTGATGGCCTTCCGCAACCTCGGCGAGTCAGGTGGCCCGGAGTTCTCCGAGGCCCAGGTGAAAGCTCTCGCTGCCGAGTACGAGGTCGCTGACGCGGAAGTTGAGAGTGGAGTCCGCCCCGGCGTCGCGGCTGATCGCTGGCTCGGCACGGGACAGAGCAACGCTGATATGATTGCGACCTTTGGCATTCTGCCGCCGGATTTTTCGGCGGTGGCCAAGGGGCGCAACACTTCGCAGCCGTTCCCATGGTGGATACTGAACTACGTGACGCCCTACGCCGAGGGCGGCCCGGACTACATCCATGCGTTGCTGACGGGCTACCACGAGGAAGTCCCCGAGGGTGCTGTGGATTCCGAGGGCAAGCCGTTCGAGCTGCCGGAAGGCAAGTACTACAACGACTACTTCCCCGGCCATGCCATCGGGATGGCGCCGCCACTCAGCGACGGCGTCGTGACTTATGGAGAGTCCGAGGGGGGCGTTGTTGTCCCTGAGACGGTTGATCAATACTCCCGCGACGTGGCAGCGTTTTTGATGTGGGTGGCGGAGCCGCACCTGGTCGCGCGCAAGGAAGCTGGCCTGCAGATCATCGTCTTCCTGATCTTGTTCGCTGGCCTCATGTATGCGGTCAAGCGGCGCCTGTGGGCCAAGATCGAGCACTAGTCGCTCAAGTTTCCATTGACTGGATCGTGAGGGGGCCATTGGCCCCCTCTGCCATTGGGAGGCTATCCCGGTGGACGCCGCGATGGCTTGCCGACACCGTCGAAACGAGAAATACTGACCGAGTGCCCGGAGGTGTAACGATGTCAATCCTGCGAACCGCCGTCGCGGCGGCGAACATCGCCAAGGCGATGGCCAGGAGCCCCGCCGTGCGGGCCGGCGTCGCCCTGGCACCGGTGTTGCTGTCACCAGCGGTGCGGGCCAAGGCCAGGGACGCGGCTCTTTCGACAGCCTATGACGCGGGACGCGTGGCACGCACGATCGTCGACAAGGCGCGGATGGCGGTCAGGTCGGATCGGTCTTGACCCCGGGCACAATCTCCGCTCACCTCCGCCGGTAACCGGGGCGGAATCGAATGCTCGATCTCAAGGCGCTCGTTCGCGCGATACCAGACTACCCCAAGAAGGGCATCCTGTTTCGCGATATCACCACCCTGATCGAAGACCCTGCAGGGTTTCGCGAGAGTGTGGGGCGCCTGGCCGAGGCACACCGGCACATGGGCATCACACATGTTGCCGGCATCGAGGCACGCGGGTTCATCTTCGGCGCGGGTGTCGCGATTGCTCTGGGTGTTGGTTTCATCCCGGTGCGCAAGAAGGGCAAGCTCCCCGGCGAGACGATCGGGCAGAACTATGCCCTTGAGTACGGCGTCGATACCATCGAGATCCATGCCGATGTCGTGGGACCCGGCGACAAGGTGCTGCTGGTGGACGATCTCATCGCCACGGGCGGAACGGCCCTGGCTGCGGTTGCCCTGCTTCGGCGCACCGGAGCGGAAGTGTCCCACAGCGGTTTCGTCATCGACCTGTTCGACCTTGGGGGCGCTGAGAAGCTGCGCCACGTTGGTGTCGAAGTGTTCAAACTGATCGACTTCGAAGGACACTGAGAAGAGGCACTCCATTGCCGAACGTTGCCGGAGCCTCGCCAGCGAGCTTCGGCAGCAATAAGCACGAGGCGGCGAGCTTGCCTCTGTCCCGTCCGCGGGGGATGTTCGCCCTATGTTGACCTCACCTCACGTCCTCGTCGTTGACGACGACCTGGAAATCCGGAAGCTCCTCGGCCGCTACCTCAGGGAGCAGGGGTTCCGGGTCTCGCTCGCCGGTTCGAAGCAGGAGTTTCTCGAGCGTCTGGCGACCGAGAGGCTGGATATCGTGGTCCTTGACGTCCTGCTTCCAGATGGTTCGGGGCTTGACCTGTGTCGTCTGCTGAGGCAGCGGGTGCCGCATGTCCCGGTCGTGCTGGTCACGGCGCTCAAGGAGGAGGTCGACCGGATCATCGGTCTCGAAATCGGCGCCGACGACTATCTCGGCAAGCCGTTCAATCCGCGTGAACTGCTGGCGCGATTGCGCGCAGTGCTTCGCCGTTCGGGGCCTGCCAAGGGAGTGTCTGCAGGGCTTGGCGCGGTATACCGCTTCGCCGGGTTCACCGCCGATTCCGCCTCCCGGCGGATCACATCGCCCGGTGGCGTCGATGTCGACCTGACCGGGGCGGAGTTCGAACTGCTGCGGGTCTTTCTGGACCGACCCGGTAGGGTGTTGTCGCGCGAACAGTTGCTCGACCATTCGCAGGGCAGGGAGGCGGGACCGCTCGACCGGTCGATCGACGTGCTGGTGAGCCGGCTTCGTCGCAAGCTCGGCGCGGCAACCGACGAGGTCCTGTTCAAGACGGTGCGCAACGGCGGCTATCAGTTCGCGGTTGCCGTGCAACGTGACAAGCCGGCCTAGATGCGCAGCCTCGGGCTGAAAATCGCTGCAATCCTGGTGGTCTCAATCATTGCTGTGGTCGTCGTCGCGACCATTGCCACCACCGTTATGCTGGCCGCCGGGGAAAGAGACCGGTTGATGGCGCCCATGGCGCGCCACGTGGCGCTCACCAGCTCCTTTCTGGCCAATGGCGGTGCCGATCGGTTTCGTGGTGATGGCGATGTCGGTGGGCTGTCGCCCCCGCCGCAGGCGCCTCGCCCGGATTTCGCGACGGAGCCTCCAACTGGGACGCAGAGGGACGATCTCACCGAGGCGTTGCAGCGAGCGTTGGCGAAGGAAGGCGAGTTCCGGCAGGTGAGAGTAATCGATCCGGGATCGGGCGACCCCGTAGCCGCTCTGTCTCTGCAGGATGGCCGTTATTTGTTGTTTCCATTTCCGAAGTCGAATGGTCCACCGCGAGAGCTCTGGTTTGCGCTCGGTGCATGGCTGTCCCTGGTGGTGGCTGGTGTGGTGGTAGTTGCCCTGTGGATGGCCCAGCGGGTGACCCGGCCATTTGCCCTGCTCGAGCGTGCCATTGCCTCGGTGGGGCCGGATGGCGTCCTGCCGCATACGCCGGAGGTCGGCTCCGGCGAGGCGCGGCAGACTGCCATGGCGCTCAACGCGCTATCCGACCGGTTGCGTTCGGCGATGGAAAGCCGGATGCGCCTGGTGGCGGCGGCCGGACACGACCTCAGGACGCCGATGACGCGGATGCGGCTGCGGATGGAGTTCCTTTCAGACGAAGACCGCCAAGCCTGGCTCGATGACCTTGATGAACTGGATGCCATTGCCGACAGCGCTATCCGCCTGGTCAAGGAGGAAGGCGCCGGCGAAGACCGGGGGGCGGTGCCGCTCGACAGCCTGCTGAGCGAGACCGTTGCCGAACTCGAGGCGGCCGGGCTTTCGACCCGGCTGGTGTCGAGCGTGCCGGCCAAGGTGATTGCCGGGCCGCTCGGGTTGAGGCGGGCGCTGCGCAATCTCCTGATCAATGCCGCGACGCATGGCGGCGGGGCCGAGGTATTCCTCGATGCGGACGCGACCGAGGCAAGGGTCAGCATCAGCGACAAGGGGCCCGGTATTCCGGAGGAGATGCTCTCGCAGGTCTTCGAGCCTTTCTTTCGCGCCAATCCGGGGCGCATGCAGGTGTCAAAGGGAGCGGGACTCGGGCTGGCGATCGCTCGGGAAATTGTCGAGCGCTTCGGTGGCAGCATCATGATCAGCAATCGTCCGGAAGGCGGGCTGCTGCAGGTGGTGCGGCTGAGACTCGCACCGCTCGGTGACTGAGGGGCGGCCGCAGCCGCCCCGCTGGCCCGAACTGGATACCGGCCCTAGGCGGCGCTGTCGAACATCTTCGATAGCATGGAGAGCAGGTCCTCCGACTGCGTGGTGCTGGCATAGGCAGCCTGCGCGGCGGCCAGCAGGTCCAGCGCCAGGGTGTCGGAGTCGTCGTCCTCGCTGCCGCCGCTGTTGCCGTCCGGCGGAGGGCCGCCCGGCCTGCCGGCGGGACCTTCCGGTCCGGCTTCGGTGAGGGCCGTCTTCAGGCTATCGAGGAAGTCGGAGGATTCGGTTTCGGATATGCTGCGATCGCCGTCGGCGTCGAGGCTGGAGAACAGTGCCTGCAGGTCCTCGTCGGAAATAGTCTCGGCTCCGTCGCTGGCGGCGAATTCCTCGAACGAAACGGCGCCGGATCCGTCGGTGTCAGTCGCAGAGAAGATATCCGCGTTGCTCGGCGGCCGGCTGCCGCCCGACATCAGTTGGGTCATGAACTGCATGGCCTGGCGCTGGTCGGCGACCTTGCTGTCGAACGCGTCCTTCTCCTCGCTGGTGACGGATCCGTTTCCGTCCTTGTCCATCGACAGAAAGAGCCTTTCGGCACGTTCCGTGCTCTGTGCGCCCGAGCGGTCCGGTGGCCCACTTGCCTTCAGCTCTTCGAGGGAGATGCCGCCGCTCGTGTCGCTGTCGATGGCGCTGAAGCTGGGCGGCTGGAATGCACGCATTGGCATCGCGCCACTGCCCACCCCATTGATCGACATGATAACCTCCATGGTTCGGCCGAACACCGGCCGCGAGTGTCAGGTCGCCAGCAGTTCGTTAACTGCGCATTAATCCCCACGCGGGGGCTTGTCCCGGCGTTGCCGCCCCGCCGGCAGAAACACAGCGAAACAAAAAACTCTGGACAAGCTGTGGTGTGTCCAGGGAGCGTTCGTCTTCCCCGAGACGCAATTGGTGCTAGGGTCAGTCGCAAGGAGTAGCTGCGTGACAGGGTTTCGGTGGCTAGTAGGTGCGTTGACAGCGGTTGCCGTTCTGGCGGTGCTCGCCGGTGCTGCGCTCGCCTTTGCGGCCTTGACCGAGTCGCAGCGACTGGCCGAGCGGCTGGACGGGCTGCAACGACGACTGGAGGTGCTGGCGGCCATCGACGGTGTGGCCAACCACTACGGCGAGCAGGTGGCGATCGTGCTTCTCACCGGCCGGGAGGACCTTGCCGATCTGCAGTCGACGCGGGTCAGCCTGGAGCGACATTTTGCCCGTCTGTCCCAGGTGACGCGCGCCGAAATCGAGAGACTATCCGGGCAGGGGGGAGTCGATGACGAACTGCGTACTCTCGACAATGCACGGCGAATGACGGAGCTGTATCACGCTATCGACAGGTCGACGGCGCGGGCTTCTGTGTCGCTCCGCGACGGCAAGCCTGAGGAGGCAATCGCAACGTTCAGAACGGACGTGGCCTTCAGGCTGACAAACGAGTTGCAGCCATTGATCGATGCCGACATCATCAGCGAACGCAACCAGACCGCGCAGGTTGTTGCGGCCGCGTCGGAGAGCCGACAGGGCTTCATGCTGCTTGGAGGGGGGCTTGGAATTGGAGGGCTCATCGCTGCCGGTTCGCTGGGAATCGCGCTTGGTTGGGCCTCCCGCCGCGCGGCGACGGAGGTGGCAAGGCAGGCTGATGCCGCCTCTGAGGCCCTTCGTGTTGCCGAGCAGCGCCTGGGCGAGACGGAAGTCCGACACATACAATTCCTCACCGATGTCAGCCACGAACTGCGGACGCCTCTGACCATTCTCAGGGGCGAAGCAGACGTGGCGTTACGCGCCGACGGGGATCCCGCGGACTTGCGCCTCGCTCTCGAACGCGTGCAGGGTCAGGCGGAGGAGTTGGCCGAACTGCTCGAAGACATGACCGCGCTCGCCCGCATGGACCTGGACGAGGTGCCATTCTCTCCCACAGCCTTGCGGATCGATGAACTGATCGAGGCCACCGCCGAGGAGGGGGCGGTACTGGCCGAACCACGCGAAGTCGCTATTGCCACGCAGCTCAGGTCAGGGGCCATGCTGGTCAACGGGGATGGACGTCGGCTGAAGCGCGCACTGCTGATCGGGATCGACAATGCCATCAAGCACTCTCCGCCCGGTGGTCGGCTCACGCTCTCGGCCGAGCGCCAAGGCGACAGCGTCGCGATAGCGATCCTCGACGATGGTCCCGGGGTGCCGGAAGACGAACTGCCGCACGTCTTTGAACGGTTCTTCCGTGGCCGGGCGGAGAAGGAAATGCAGAATCGAGGGATCGGAATCGGACTGCCGATTGCGCGCGAGATCGTCGAGCAACACGGTGGCCGCGTGACCCTCAGGAACCGGCCGGAAGGTGGGGCGGTCTTGACGATGGTCCTGCCCTGCGGAGAGGCATCTGTGAAGTGAAGACCCTGGTCATCGAAGACGATCGGCGGATCGCGGCATTTCTGGATCGCGGCCTGACGGGGCGAGGAGCACTCGCCTGCGAAGATCCTGATGCTGACTGCCAAGGACTCGCTGAGGGACAAGGTTGAGGGTCTGCGAGGGGGGGCAGACGACTACCTTACCAAGCCGTTCGCTTTCGAGGAACTGCTTGCGAGGCTTCACGCTTTGCAGCGTCGGCATGCTGCGCCCGATGCGGAGGCTGAGTTGCGGATCGGAGGGCTTGTGCTCGACCCGCAGTCACGCCGGGTCAGCAGGGACGGCAGGGCCATTGCGCTGACAGCCCGCGAGTTCGAACTCCTGCGGTTCCTGATGGCAAACGCCGATAAGGTGGTCAGCCGGCAGCGCCTGCTGAATGGCGTTTGGGATTACGGGTATGATCCCGGCACCAAGATCGTGGATGTCTATGTGCGATACCTGCGGGCCAAGATCGATCTTCCGGGCGAACCGTCGCTGATCCAGACCATTCGAGGTGTCGGGTACATGATCGGAAGGTCCCGGCGCGAGAGCCTGTAGCGCTCTCTCCGAATTCTATTCAAGCACTCAACCGCAGCTAACTTCAGTTGCCTATCCTGCTGGTATTGACGCAGCGCAGGACAAACGTGATGGATGGTTGGCCTCCGGTGAATTGCCGCCGCTTCGACGGCGAGGGGGACATGGAGTTCCGGCGACGGTCGGCGCGGGTGTCCGAAATAGTCTTGGCGTTCAGGTTTGGACGCATCGAGTACGACGAGGGGGAGCGGCTCGAGAGGGAACTCGAGAAGCTTCAAAGTCCCGCATTCTATCACCGCCGCGAGATGGCCCACCATTGAGTGCCGGGTGGAGTGCTGCGCACTGAATGAGGCTCCGAAGCGCGGGGCCTTTTTCAGTCCGGGCTCAGCCTCTCGCGGTGCAAGTCAGCACATTCTTTTCAGGCGTGTACAACTGCAGTACGTCGCGTCCCTGCTCGTCGAAAGCCAGTATGGCCATGGTGATTCCCGCGCCTGTCAGCAGGTTGCCGTCGAGGAACGTAACGCCGTTGCTCGCCATCTCCACGGTCCCGGTGCCGGAGGCAGCACTGCCGAAGTTGGCCGAGGCGTAGCCGTAGGATCCGGCATAGATCGTCAGGAGTCCGGCGCGGGTCCCGTCGATATTGGCGCGGCATCCCCAGTTGCCCTCGACGCCGACACCGGTCAGCGACTGCGCTGAAGCAGGGGTGGCGACGAGAAGTGCGGCAAGAGCAACAGCACAGCGCATCATGGACTCAGCTCCGTTGAGCCAGCAACTTCCCCAATCCGGGGATTTTGGTCAACGCCTCGAGCAGTCGCAGCCTCAGTGGCTTCCGGTAGTCGCGCAGCTTGGAGAACCCGACCAGTTCGGCGTGATAGACGGTCTCGCCGTGTTGGTTCACCGCATCGAGGCTGTTGAACAGGAGCCCCCAGCCCGGGATGGAGTTGGATGGCCGCTTGCCTGTGACCGTGAGCGTGTAGGTCACCGTATCGCCAGGGCGCACCGGCGCCTTGAAGTCCATGCGGTTCACGCCGGGCGAGGGGCCGGAGACCCCCGGCTCCTGACCCAGGCCGCGCAACCGTTCCTCTTCTGCACCCAGCGCATCGACCATCTTGCGGTGGCCGATGACGACGGTGTGCCAGCCGGACGCCACGAGGCCGCGAAAATGGCTGTGTGCTGCCCCATCCGCATCGAGGTGGAAGTACTGGGGATCGTACTGGCGGGCAAACCGCACGATCTCGTCGGCTTCAAAGGTGTGACTGCCGAGCGGAAAGGCCTCGTCGACGGTGATGTCCTCGAACCAGCGGGTCATCCGGCACCACCGCCATGCTCCACGTCATAGGGTTGCATCGGCGTCTGCATGGTGCCGGCCTGCGGGTCGCGCGTCTCGACGAGGTTGGCAAGGCGCATGCTCATCACCGGCTGACCCTTCTGGTTGCGGACGTCGAAGTCGACAAGGACGATGCCCCATTGCGGGTGGCTGCGGGAGCGGCGCAATTCGGCAATGGTGGCGGAGCCGGAAATCGTATCGCCCTTCATCACCGGCCGCTTCCACTTCAGGTCGGAAAAACCCAGACCGCCAGCCGAAGCCACGCGTGACAGGAACGCATCGGTGACCATGCGCAGCGACAACCCGGCCGTCTGCCAGCCCGAGGAAGCGAGGCCGCCGAGCAGCGACTTGCGCGCCGCATCTTCGTCGAGATGAAATGGGAACGGGTCGAACTCGGTGGCGAACTCGATGATCATTTCCTTGGTCACGGTGATCGCGGCGAACTCAATTCGCTCCCCCAAGGCAAGGTCCTCGAAGTGACGGCGATCTGCGGTGACTGGATTCATGATCATTGACGTATACGTCAACGGCGGCGCTGCCGGCAAGCTCAAGGCTGCAACGCGTAGACGACCGCAGGTATCTCCGAGCCCGCGCTGGCGGCAAACTCTGGAACGTCGTAGGTGGCGACCGGCATGAGCCGGTGCAGAGGCAGGTCGCGCCGCCCTGGATCGCCGATCAGCACCTTGGCACCTGCCGCATGGTAGCGCTCGAGGGCCGCAAGGGACTCGCGTGCCGCCTTCTGGTCGTAGAAGACATCCCCGGCCAGGACGAGGTCAGGCAAGGGCATTGGATCGCCGGGGGCGATGACCGTGACGAAGACATCATTCGCGATGGCATTCAGTCCCGTTGCGGCGCGGGCAAGGGGGTCGATATCCGTTGCCAAGACCGTTGCGCCAGCGCGGGCAGCGGCGATGGCGACGAGGCCGGACCCGCATCCATGGTCGAGAACACGCCGTCCGGCGACGATATCGGGGCGTTCGGATAGGTAGCGTGCCAGTACGGCGCCTCCCGACCAGACGTAGGCCCAGTATGGCGCGGGCCCGAGGCCCAAGTCGCCCAGGCGGCTGCCGGAATGTGCACGGTATAGCCGGATGTCGGTGAAGCCCGGTGCTGGTTCGAGCCGGAGACGTGCGCGGATGAGGGCGGCCGGATCGTGCCCCCCCGAGTGCGGGACGCGGCTCAGACGCCGCCCCAGGTCACCGCCACGCGGATCAGTCCGGCATAGGCGGGGAACGCGAGAAGGGACAAACCGGCAAGGACCACCGGTGTTCGGCGGGTTGCATTGCCTGCCACCATGCCGACCCAGACGAGAAGGCCAACCAGGCCGATCACGAGGGCAAAGAGCATACCGAACCAGCCCATCGAGCCATCGGCGAACTCCAGCACCAGCGGTGCGGCCAGCGATGCGAGCAAGGGGGGCAACAGCCAGAAGGCCTGTTTTTCACGCCAGACGATGGCCAGAGCAACGCCGCCCACGAGGAGGAGCAGCGCGATGCTGGGCAGGATCGTCAGAACGCCGACGGAACCACCGACAAGCAGGGAGGGGGCCGTCAGGAAGCTCAGCAGCAGGCTGGAATAATGATCAGACATCGGGATCCGCAGGTATCAGCAGGACGGGGCAGTATCAGAATGCGCTGGCAACACCCCAAGTGGATGCGGCACGGCAGAATACCGTCAGTATGGGCCGTGACAGGTCAGTCGAGAAGACTGGAAACGCTCTGTTCGCTGGCAGTGCGCGCGATGGCCTCACCCATCAGCGGGGCGATCGAGATGCGACGGATATTCGGGGCGCTCTTCACCGCATCGGTGAGAGCGATCGAGTCGCTGATCACCAGTTCCTTGAGTTTGCTCCGAGCGATCCGCTCTGCGGCGCCGTCGGAGAGCACGCCATGCGTGATGTAGGCCGAAACCTCGGTGGCTCCTGCCTTGAGCAAGGCCTCGGCCGCATTGACCAGGGTACCGCCGGAATCAACGATGTCGTCAATCAGAATGCAGGCGTGACCGGAAACATCGCCGATGATGTTCATCACCTCGGATACGCCGGCACGCGGACGGCGTTTGTCGACGATGGCGAGATCGGCATTGATGCGCTGGGCCGTGGCACGGGCGCGGGCCACTCCTCCAACGTCTGGCGACACGATCATGACGCCGTTAGTGTAGCGGTCCTGGATGTCGCGCACCATCACCGGGGCGCCGTACAGGTTGTCGGTCGGGATATCGAAGAACCCCTGAATCTGTGCGGCGTGCAGATCGAGAGTGATGACGCGGTTGACGCCGGCCTCGGTGATGAGATTGGCCACCAGCTTGGCCGAAATCGGGGTCCGCGAGGCCGACTTCCGATCCTGCCGGGCGTAGCCGAAATACGGGATCACCGCCGTGATGCGGCGCGCCGAGGATCGGCGCAATGCATCGGAGAGGATCAGCAATTCCATCAGGTTGTCATTGGCGGGGAACGAAGTGGACTGCAGGATGAAGACATCCTCGCCGCGCACGTTCTCGTGGATCTCGACAAAGATCTCCTTGTCGTTGAAGCGCTTGACCGTGCAATCGGTGAGCGGGACCTCGAGGTAGCTGGCGACGGCTTCGGCAAGGGCGGGATTGGAATTGCCGGTGACGAGTTTCACAAGCGCGCTCCGCAGCGGGCCGGCGCGGAAGGCGCGGGCTCCTGTTGGCGGGTCTTTAGCGGTCGCCGCCGCTGGACGCAATGCGCCTTGTGGGGGATGGGTGAAGGATTCTAGGTGCTAGGTTGACGTAAGGCCGATGACGCTCAGCTGTCGACCCGCGATCGTGCCCTGGTGTGTGGCGAACCGATGCGAGTAGTACTTCTTGGGTTCTGCGTAGGTGCACAGCTTCAGATCGTCGACGACGCCGACGCCGGCGGCCATCAGATGGTCGAACACGAAGCCAGGGAGGTCGAAGTGCTCGCGGCCGCCGTGGGGCCGGGCGATTCGATTGGCCGCATCACGATGGTCATACAGCAGGTTCGCCGCGAATTCCGGGCCGACCTCGTAGTTGGCAAGTGAAATCGTCGGTCCGATGGCGGCAACTATCCGATTCGGGTCGGCCCCGAGATCCACCATGGCGGCAACAGTCGCCTCGGCGATTCCACCGACGGCGCCCTTCCAGCCGGCGTGCGCGGCACCCACCACTCCGGCTTCGGCATCGGCAAAAAGGATAGGTGTGCAATCGGCGGTCAGGATACCGAGGGCGAGGCCCGCAACTCGGGTGACGACGGCATCTGCCTCGGGGCGGCTGTAAGCATCGGGGCGACGGGTGACCTCGAGCACCGTGACGGAATGAACCTGCTTCAGGCCGACCAGGCAATCGGGGGCGAAGCCGAGCAGTCCGACGATGTCGGCGCGGTTCTGCGCCACGTTGGCGGGTTTGTCATCGTTCGACTCCGATGCGTTGAGCGACGCGAAGAGTCCGGTGGAGTTGCCGCCGCGCCTGCCAAAAAATCCGTGGCGAATGCCGGGAAGCCGTCCAAGGGCGCGGCTTTGCTCGAAGGGAATCGACATGTTCAGCGGAATCCGATGGGCTCGAGTTCACCAGAATGGGTGCAGAAGACCTTGAACAAGGTCCCCATTTCGTCGGAGTCGGTCAGTCGGCGCAAGGCAGTGGCGAGCGCATCGGTCTGGCTCGGATTGGCGCGGGCAAGGGCTGTGGCCCGCTCGACGATCCCCAGGCGACCTAGAAAGTCGCGCTGCGTGGTCACCGGAGCAACGGCAAGGCCTTGGGCAGCGGCGACTCGGCCGAGCGCGGCGAAGTCGACATGGGCCGAAAGGTCGACCGCGCCCGGATCCGCCAGCGGGTCGGCGTAGGCGTGATGGCTCACGGCCTGCAGGGTCTCACCGGTCTGGGTGCGATCATAGCCATAGTCAATGGCGAGCATTGCGCCGCGCTGGGCTGCAATGCGGCGTCCGAGCCGTTGCACGACTTCGGCGGCCGCTAGATTGGCCTCGTACACGGCTCCCTGCGGAGCGCCGCGCACGGCCTCCGGCATCGCGGCATCCGGCAGCGGGGTCGGCGAGAGGCCAAAGGCACGCTTGCCGTCGATGAGGCCAACCTGACGCTCGTGCCAACTCTCGCGGATCCTGATGAACTGGCGGATTGGTAGCGCGTCGAAGAATTCGTTGGCGATGACAAGGACGGGATCGTCCGCAACGGCGTCGACCTCGTCGGCCCAATAGGGGTTGTGCTGGCCGAGGCGCTCATGCTGGAGCGCGCGCAGAACCGGATTGGCCTCGAACAGCTGCAGATGGCAGGCATCGAGGAAGCCTTCGGCGCGGGCGGCGACGCGCAGCGCATCCTGCATCAGGGTACCGCGCCCAGGGCCGAGTTCGAGCAGCGTGAAGCTCTTCGGCGCTCCCAGTTGCTGCCAGAGATTGACGACGAAGAAGCCGATCAGTTCGCCGAACATCTGGCTGATCTCCGGGGCGGTGACGAAGTCGCCCTCGGCGCCCAACGGGTCGGCTCCTGAGTAGTACCCGGAACGCGGATGGGTCAGGCAGAGACCCATGAAGGTGGCGACCGACATCGGCCCCTGCTGCCGGATCTGCATGTCGATGAGGTCGCCGAGGGGGATGGAATCGGTCAACGGGGAGGCCTCAAGGCGAAGACGACGAGCGCAATACCGGCGAGCAGAACAGGCAGGCTCAGCACCATCCCCATGGTGAGCCACCCCCCGTAGAGGTAGCCGATGTGTGTGTCCGGCAGGCGGAAGAACTCGACCAGGATGCGCGATGCCGCATAGCCGATGCCGAAGAGGCCGGCGACGAGGCCGGGGTGCTTGAGGGCCCGCGTGTGGTTGGTGGCGAAGTGCAGCAGCGCAAAGAGCAGGATGCCCTCCAGCGCGGCCTCGTAGAGCTGGCTCGGATGACGGGGGGACCTGCTCGGGATCGGTGGGAAAGACGACGCCCCAGGGCAGGGTGGTCGGCGCCCCGTAGAGCTCGGCATTGATGAAGTTGGCGATGCGGCCGAGAAACAGACCGATGGTAGCGATGGCGCCCAGCAGATCCATGCCCGACAGTATGCTGCCCTTGTGGTAACGGGTGAACAGGGCCATCGCAAGCATGATGCCGATCATGCCGCCGTGGTAGCTCATTCCCCCGTCCCAGAGCGCCACGATCTGGCCGGGGTCGGACAGATAGTGCGGCAGGTTGTAGAACACGACATAGCCGAGGCGTCCGCCGACCACGATGCCGAGTACCGCCCAGAAGGCAAAGTCCCAGATCGCCGCCGGCGGGAAGGGCGTGCGGTTGTCCTTCCAGAGGGCGTGGCGGCGCAGCACGGTCGTCGCATAGGCTGCCCCGAGCAGGACGCCGGCAATATAGGCGAGCGAGTACCAGCGCACGACGAGCGGGCCGATGGCGAGCGCGACTGGATCGATGTTGGGGAAGGGCACGCCGACGCTCCATCTGTGGCTGTGACCTTTTAGGCCGACGCCTGCTCTGGTCAAGCCGGGTGGCGCGGCCTAAATAGCTGCCACACGCAACAGCGAGGACCTTCGATGACCCAGGGCAGCAAGCTCTTCGATGAGTTGGGCAAACTCATGAACAACGCCGCCGGCGTAGCGGATGGCGTGCGTCGCGAGATCGAGACGGTGGTGAAGTCGCAGCTCGAACGGCTGGTCAACGACATGGACCTGGTCAAGCGGGAGGACTACGACGCGTTGCGGGAACTGGTCATGGCACAGAGCGTCGAGATCAAGGACCTGAAGACGGCTATCGAGGCGCTCAAGTCGAAGTGAAGCTCGCTGTCATCTCCGACGTCCACGGGAACCTGCACGCGCTGGACGCCGTGCTCGAGGATGTTGCGCGCCAGGGTGTCGCACAAACCGTGGCGCTGGGCGATTTCGTCAGCGGTCCGTTCGATCCGCGCGGCGTGGCAGACCGGTTCATCGAGCTCGGCCTGGTGTCCGTGCGAGGCAATCACGACCGGTTCATCACCGATGGACGCAGGGATGACTGGGTCATCGACGCGCTGGCGCGCAGCCTGCTCGACGTGCGCCAGACGGCGTGGCTGGCGGCGGTGCCGGCAACGGCGACGCTGGGCGCCGAGGTGCTCCTCTGTCATGGCACGCCGCGCGACGACAATACCCTGTGGCTGGACGGGGTGGGCGAGGACGGCAAGGTCTTCCACCGATCCCGCGAGTCGATCGAGGCCGAGGCAAGCGGGTTCGACTACCCGGTGCTGCTGTGCGGCCACAGTCACATTCCGCGGACGCTGAGGCTCGCCGACGGGCGGCTGGTCGTCAATCCCGGGAGCGTCGGGCTGCCGATGGCGATGGGCTCCACCGATGCGCGCTACGCAATTGTCGAGAGACTGGGTGACGACTGGTCGGTCAGCCTGCGGGCCATACCCTACGATCATGAAGCGGCAGCCCGGCAGGCCCGTAGCCATGGCTATGAGAACTGGGCGATTGCCGTCGCGACCGGCTGGCCGCTGCCGCGGGACCTCTAGCCAGCCGTCCATGCGCTCGCCGCATTTGTCAGGGATGCTGATGCGATGCGACTGGCAGTGATCTCCGATATTCACGGCAATCGTCTGGCCCTCGAAGCGGTCGAGGCCGACATCGCTCATGTGGGTGTCGATGCCACGCTCAATCTGGGCGATCTGCTGAGCGGGCCGCTCGATCCGCTGGGGACGCTCGAGCTGCTGCAGGCGCGGGACTATCCGACGATCATGGGGAACCATGACCGCTGGCTGGTCGAGAGGCCCCCCGACGCCATGGATACGGTCGACCGCTTCGTAGCGAACCAGCTCGATGCGGGGCAACGCGAATGGCTGCGTGCATTGCCCGCTACCCGCGTCATCGATGGCGACATCTTCCTCTGCCATGGAACGCCGACCAGCGACACCATCCCCTGGCTGGACAACTGGTGGCGCGGACGCGACACGACCTTGCCGGACGAGGCTGCCGTCTCACTTGTGGCGGAAGGTCTCGACCATCCGGTGCTGCTGTGCGGACACACCCACATCTCCCGGATGGTGCGGCTCCGCGATGGCCGACTGATCGTCAATCCGGGTGCGGTCGGGCTGCAGATCAACCACGGTTCGCCGGACGCGCGCTACGCGATCATCGAGCGGCGGGCCGGGGTCTGGGCGGCAAGCCTCAGGGCCGTTCCCTACGATTGCGCGGGTGCGGCCCGGCAGGCGAGTGACCACGATTTCGAGTACTGGGGCGAGGCCCTGACGACGGGCTGGGCGGGACCCGGGGAACTGTTCCGGTAACGGCGTTGCGGTCCGCCCGGGCCACATGACGGTCCTGTCATCTGCGGATGGAAGGGTAGATGAGTCGGACGGGTCCGGGTGCCCCTAAATTGCTCGCGGCGGTTGTGCACAGACTCGCGCGGTTAACAGTCTGTTAACCCTTTGACCGGGATCATCCACAGAAGAAAGCCTTGGAAGTCGTGGCCTCGCAATGCCCGGAATCGGGGGGCGGCGTGTAGCGTGCTTCCAACAGGACGATTCGTGGGCTTTCCGCGTGCGGCAGTTCTTCGAGTAGCGCGTAGGCCGGGAGTTTCCGGCCAGGATCAACGCTTCGCCCAACGGGACGCTCAGCCAATGGCACAGATTCTGGAATTCGAACCGGACCGCAACGTGCACCCGGTCGACATCATCGAGCACATCGCCTCGATCAATGACTGGAACTTCGAGCGGCAGGACGCCGATGAGATCTCCATCTCGGTGCGTGGTGCGTGGGCGGACTACCACGTTTCCTTCAACTGGATGGAGGACCTCGAGTCGCTTCACATCGCGGCCGCCTTCGATCTCAAGGTACCTGAGCCGCGGCGCAGCGAGATCCGTCAGTTGATTGCGATGATCAACGAGCAACTCTGGATCGGCCATTTCGACATGTGGAACGGCGAAGGTGTAGTGCTGTTCCGCAACTCGCACCTGTTGACCGGTGGTGCCGAGGTCAGCCCGCAGCAGTGCGAGGCGCTGCTGCGGTCTGCGACCGATGCGTGCGATCTTTACTACCAGGCCTTTCAGTTCGTGATATGGGCTGGCAAGAGCGCATCCGATGCACTCAGCCAGGTGATGTTCGAAACAGTAGGCGAAGCTTGAATCTATCCGATATCGGCCCGGTCGTGCTGGTCGGGGCCGGCAAGATGGGTGTTGCGCTGGCGCGGGGCTGGATCAATGGCGGCCTGCCGCCGGACCGGCTTGTGATGTGCGACCCACAGCCGAACGAGGCCGCGCTGGCGTTTGCTGCCGATCACGGGCTGCGGCTTCTGGCCAGTCCGCTGGGCGTCTTCACCCATGTGCTGGTGCTGGCCGTTAAGCCTCAGGTCATATACGACGTGATGGCCCAGATACGTCCGGTTGTCGGCGGGCAAACGCTGGTGATCTCGATCGCGGCGGGCATTGCGCTGGATGCCATCGCGGATGCGCTCGGAACGCAGCGGGTCGTGCGTACCATGCCGAACACGCCGGCACAGATTGGCCGGGGCATCAGTGGCGCCGTGGGCCTGTCGATTTCGGAGGAGGACGAGCAGGTTGCCGATGCGCTGCTGCGGGCAGCAGGGCAGGTGCTCTGGTTCCGCAATGAGGCCAGCATTGACGCGGTGACGGCAGTGTCGGGGTCCGGGCCGGCGTATGTTTTCCACATGGTCGAAGCACTGGCGGCCGCCGCCGAGAGGCAGGGCTTCGGCCCCGAGGAGGCCATGCAACTGGCGCGGGCGACGGTGACCGGAGCGGCAGCACTCCTAGATGCCGAACCTGGCACCACGGCAACCCAGCTTCGGATCAACGTCACTTCCCCCAAGGGGACCACCGCCGCGGCGCTCGAGGTGCTGATGGCCAGCGACGGGCTGACGCAACTGATGGACCGCGCCGTGATGGCGGCGCGCCGTCGGTCGGAGGAACTGGGGCGGGCGTAGATGGTCGAGATCAGCTATGCGGACTTCGAGAAGGTCGATATTCGCTCCGGGACCATCATCGAGGTGCGGGCGTTCCCGGAGGCCCGGAAGCCCGCCTACATCCTCCTGATCGATTTCGGGCCCGAGATCGGGATCAGAAAGAGCTCGGCGCAGATTACTGTGCACTATGCGCCGGAGGTCCTTGTCGGACGTCAGGTGCTGGCTGTGGTGAACTTCCCGCCGCGCCAAATCGGACCGGTACGCAGCGAGGTGCTCACGCTCGGGTTCGAGGATGCCGACGGAGCGATCGTGCTGGCCGCCGTAGAGCGTTCCGTGCCGAACGGGCGGAAACTGATGTAGCTAGATTTCGCTGGTCAGCTTGAGTCGATCCAGCACGCCGCGATCGCTTGGCTCCACCATGCCGACGAAGAACTTGAGAACGGTCCGCTTGCCCTCGGGGGGGAGCGCCGCGATGGCCGCCTCGATGCGGCTCGTCTGCGTGGCGGACAGGGTCTCGAAGAAGTCCCGGCCCTTCTCGGTGGCATAGAGCAGGCGCTGGCGACGGTCGGTGTCGCCGGTCTTCTGCTCCACGTAGCCGTTGTCGACAAGTTGACGCAGCACCCGTGCAAGGCTCTGCTTGGTGATCTTGAGGATGTCGAGGAGATCGGCGACCGGCATGCCGGGCTTGAGGTTCACGAAATACAGCACCCGGTGGTGGGCCCTGCCGAACCCCTGGCGCTCGAGCAGGGCGTCCGCATCGCCGACGAAGTCGCGGTAAGCAAAGAAGAACAGGCCCATGACGTCGAGCGGCAAGGGACCGCCATTGGGTCTTGCCAAATTTATGTCAGCCATGTTGACATTTATTTTGCCCGATGCCATCATCCCTCCATCGAGAAACGCAGTTCCAGCCTTATCCCAAAGCCATTCCGGTTTGCCAAGGGCGAGCCGCTGGGGCAGGATTGCGCGCAACAGCAGTGGCCCGGGGAAGGCCGCTCCGAAACGAGTGGGAGAAGCGAATGGCAGGCGTGCCGATGGACCAGCGTGACGGCTGGATCTGGTTCGATGGCGAGATGGTCCCCTGGAAGGATGCCAAGATCCACGTGCTGACGCACGGGCTGCATTACGCCAGCTGCGTGTTCGAGGGCGAGCGGGCCTACGGTGGCGAAGTCTTCAAGTCGCGCCAGCATACTGAGCGGCTGATCCAGTCGGGCAAGACGCTGGACTTCACCATTCCCTATTCGGTCGACGAGATCGAAGCGGCCAAGCGCCTGGTGCTGGAGAGGAACGGGCTGACCGACGCCTATGTGCGGCCGGTCGCCTGGCGCGGCTCGGAAGAGCTTTCGGTGCCGGGTCGCAACAACAAGGTCCATCTCGCCATCGCGAGCTGGGTGTGGCCGAGCTATTTCTCGGTGGACGAGAAGCTCAAGGGCATCCGGCTGGAATGGAGCAAATGGAAGCGCCCCAGCCCCGAAACGATTCCGTGCACGGCCAAGGCGGCTGGCCTCTACATGATCTGCACGCTCAGCAAGGATGCCGCGATGGCCAACGGCTTCGCCGATGCGCTGATGCTCGACTATCGCGGGCTCGTGGCCGAAGCGACGGGTGCCAACGTGTTCTTCATCAAGGGCGATGAAATCCACACGCCGACGCCGGATTGCTTCCTCAACGGCATCACCCGGCAGACGCTGGTGCAACTGGCGCGCGAGAACGGCTTCAACGTGATCGAGCGGCACATGAAGCCCGAGGAACTGTCCGGATTCGATGAGTGCTTCCTCACGGGCACGGCGGCGGAAGTGACGCCAGTCAGCCAGGTCGGCGAGTTCCGGTTCAAGCCCGGCAAGGCCTGCACGACACTGATCAACGCCTATACTGCGGCAGTGACGCCGAAGAAGGTTGCGGCGGAGTAGCTGATCGGACCGTCATGGCAAGCACGAGCCCCGCCCAAGGCGGGGCTATGTGTTTGACGGCGGGTTGTCACCCTCCCAGACGCGGCGCAGTCTAGTGCGCCTGTGCAAGCGCGGGAGGGGGCGTGTTGGGCACGTTGCTGACATGGTTGCGCCGGACGTCGGCCATTGCAGTGTGCCTGGTCGCCGTGCTGAGCCCGGCGCTGGCTGAGGTTTTGTCGAGCGTCGAGAACCGGACCCACCGTGTGCCCGGCACGACAGCGCGGGCCGTGGTCAACCATATGCTGCGGCATCCGTTTCCGGGCGACCACGGAGGTGCCTTTGCCAATATCCGCCCGCACTACCGCCTGAGCCTCGATGTCGCTGACAGGGGCAGGCTCTGCCGGGTCGAAGACGTCGGGGTCAGCATTCGTTTCGTTGTCACTTTGCCCGTTGCCGCCGATCGCGCGCGCATGAGCGGCAAGGTGCGCTCGGCCTGGGACGATTTCGCCAAGTTCGCGCGCCTGCACGAGGAGAGGCACATGCAGTCCTACCTCTCGTGCGCTCGTGCCTTCGTGGCCAAGGCCCGCGCCACCACCGCTACGACATGCGGCGAACTGAGATCCGAGGTCAGGCAGATGTTCAGCGAGAGCAAGCGCAGTTGCGAGGCGCGGCAGGCGCCCTTCGACCGACAGCAGTCGCGTGCGGTGCGCAATCTGAGGCTGTTCAACATGGCCGGCTACTAGCCGCCGGGGCCGAAGACGGCCGCGAATCGTGGCTGGACTTCGGGGTACGCCTCGGGGTGGACCCTTCCTGGCTTCCGGCTCCGGCCTAGCGCCCGGCCTTCCGGGCCGCCCGGCGATGGTGCAGGTCCCGCAGTCGAGCGCTAAGGGACAACTCGGGGCCTTCCACCGGCAATCCCGGTGCGATCGTGCTGATCGGCAAAGTCGCAACGGGCGGCGGGGGGGCGCCAACCTCGGACAGCCACACGCTCAGTTGCGCGGACGATCCCGCGTAGATGATGCGGCCCAGGCCCACCCACGCGTGTGCCGCCGCGCACATGGGGCAGTGCTCGCCCGAGGTGTAGACCGTGGCTGCGGCCCTCTCACTGACAGACATGTTGGCCGCGGCCCACTTGGCGATGTCGATCTCTGGATGTCGTGTTTCGTCACCGGTCGAGGTCCAGTTGTGGTCCTCGAACAGCACCCGACCGTCTACGCCAACCAGCACCGAGCCGAACGGGTCGTTGTCGCTCGCGAGGGCCGCCTCGGCGAGGTCGACGGCACGGACAAGATGCATCAGGTCGGTGTCGTTCATTGCTGCTTCCCCCAGTCGCGGCCATCGGGATAGACCGCCGGCCCCTTCAACTCCAGCTTGTTGCCCCAGGGATCGAGTATGTAGAACGAGTTGCCCTTGCCACGAGCGCCGCCGTGGAAGGCCTCGCGCTCGATGGCTATGCCATGGGCTGCGAGGTGTGCCCGCATCCGGTCCTCGTCGAACGGGCTCAGCGCGATACAGACGTGGTCGACGTTGCGACCACCGCTGACCGGCGGAATGGCGGAGGCGGCGCCGGGATGCGTGATGTCCCACAAGACGATCAGGGCGGCGCCGCACCAGACCTGCTCCATGCCGAGTGTCGGGTAGGAATAGCCCGGCTGACAGCCGAGTACGTCGGCATACCATTGCACCGCCCGCCCGATGTCATCGACGAGAAAGACCACGTGATCGATGCCGACGAGGGAGAAGGGTGGGGCGGACGCGGGCGTCGCCATGTCACCCACCTGTCATCGGCGGGAACAGCGCGACGACCTTGGCATTGCCGATCGGGGTCGAATGCGGAACGATCTCTGTGTCCAGTGCTGCCTTGATCAGGCTGGGCTTCTGCAGTGCAAGATCAGCCGCTTCGTCGCGACTCCTTAGCCACTGAATCAGATCGGCGACGGTCACCACCTCAACTGGCAGGTCGACCTCCTCCTCGCCGCGATTGAGCCGTTCGCGCAGCCAGGCGAAATAGCGGATCTTCATAGCTCGGGCCCCGCGAGGTGCGGCCAGGCCGAGCGCAGGTATTCCCACCCGGTCCAGACGGTCAGGATTCCGGCGATCCACAGTGCGACGTGGCTGATGAACGCCAGTCCGAGCAGCATCGGTGCGGCCATGACGAGGGCCAGCGCCACCAGTTGCGTGGTGGTCTTCCACTTGGCGAGGAGCGTCACGGGCACTTCGATCGAGCGATTGCCCAGATACTCGCGGAGGCCGGAGACGAAGATCTCGCGCAAGAGAATAGCGATGGCGGGGATCAGGTCGAAGGCGTTGAGATCGCGGGTGAAGGCGAAGGTGACCAGCAGCGCGCCGACAAGGAGCTTGTCGGCGATCGGGTCCAACATCCTACCGAGCGCGGAATTGAGCTTCATGCGGCGGGCGAGGAACCCGTCCAGCCAGTCGCTGACGGCGGCGGCGATGTAGAGCAGCAGCGCCAGCCAGCGCAGCCACTCCCAGCCGATGACGAGCAGCAGGCAGATCACCGGCACCGCGAGGATACGGCCGATGGTCAACTGGTTGGGAAGCGTGAGGAGTTGCGGATGAATCTGCATGGAGAACAGACTCACAGCAACGCGCCGGTCGGTCAAGCGGAACGCGCAGGGGTTCCGGCAAAGCAGAGCAGACGACACGGGCGCAGGGCGCACGGCAGGCGGACCGATCCCTCGACCGGCCCTGCCTGCATCGCAGGCGCGTCACGCCACCAGTTGCGCGGTGACGCGGCGGCGTTGCTCGACGGCAGCGGCGAGCCGCTCGAGCGCTGCAACGGTGGTGTCCCAGTCGATGCAGCCATCGGTGATCGACTGGCCATAGACGAGTTCCTTGCCGGCAACCAGGTCCTGCCGCCCGGCAACGAGATTGCTCTCGATCATGACGCCGATGATGCGTCGATCTCCGGCGGCGAGTTGAGCGCCGACCTCGTCGAGGACGCGGGGCTGGTTCTCGGGGTTCTTGGACGAGTTGGCGTGACTGGCATCGATCATGATGGCGGGCCGGATGCCAGACTTCTCGGCCTCCCGACAGGCGGCTTCGACTGCTGCGGCATCGTAGTTGGTGGTTTTGCCGCCGCGCAGGATGATGTGGCAGTCGTCATTGCCGGTGGTTGCGGCGATGGCGGAATGGCCGGACTTTGTGACGGCAAGGAAATGGTGAGGCTGGCTCGCCGACTTCACCGCATCGAGCGCGATACGGACATTGCCGTCGGTGCCGTTCTTGAAGCCGACCGGGCAGCTGAGGCCGGAGGCGAGCTCGCGGTGCACCTGGCTCTCGGTGGTGCGGGCGCCGATGGCACCCCAGGACACCAGGTCGGCGAAATACTGCGGGATAGTCATGTCGAGGAACTCGCAGCCAGCGGGCAGGCCGAGATTGTTGACCTCGAGCAGCATCGAGCGGGCGAGGCGCAGACCGTTGTCGATATCGAAGCTGCCGTCGAGATTGGGGTCGTTGATCAGTCCCTTCCAGCCCACGGTGGTGCGAGGCTTCTCGAAGTAGACGCGCATGACGATCTCGAGTGCGCCGGCAAGCCGGGGGCGCAGATCGGCAAGGCGGCGGGCATAGTCGAGGGCGGCTGCCGGGTCGTGGATCGAGCAGGGTCCGACGACGACGGCGAGGCGGTCGTCGGTGCCGTGCAGGATGTTGTGCAGCGCATGGCGGGCGCTCAGGACGGTACGCGTCGCCGCGTCCGTGCGGGGGAACTCGCGCTCGACCTCTTCGGGGGTTCGGAGTTCGCGGATTTCGCGAATGCGCAGGTTGTCGGTGGATCTCGGCATGTCGTCGGCTCCTCGGTTGGGTGCCCCGGCGACAAAAAAGCCGCCAGGTGCTGGCGGCTCTTCGGGTACTCTGTCGTTTGGCTTCTAGTTCAAACGCGCCCCTCCGGCTGCCAGCGGCTTCCGTTGCTAAAATACCAATAGAAGTAGGTGGCGCGGAGGTTCATGGGCCGAGTCTGTAGCGTAGGCCGGCCGACTTGTCACGCGGGTTGATCGTCGCTCCCGGTCGCGGCCGCCCGGATGGCAGCGAAGACGCGCAAGGCGGCGTCGATATCGGCGTCGGCGAGTTCGGAGAACACCTCGCGGCGCACCGCCATCAGGGCCTCGTTGACTGCACCGACGACGCGGCGGCCCTCCTGCGTATAGGAGACGACGTTGGCGCGCCGGTCGGAGGGATCGGGCTCGCGGCGTACCAGCCCGGAGGCCTCGAGTTCGTCGATCAGGCGGACCATCGAGGCGCCCTCGATGCCCACCGCCTCGGCTAGTGCGTTCTGGCGGACATTGTCGCCCAGCCGCTCGATCCAGACGAGCGGCGCGGAGGCCGCCTCCGACACCCCGTGACGCGAGGCGGCCTGGCGGGCCATCTTGCGCCACAGGCGCCCGGCGAGCACCAGTTCCCGCGTCAAGTCGCGCAGAGGGCCATCGGGCATGCTGGACCGCCTCCGGTTGCGGCGCGCCATGCGGGGCGCGCAGGGGTATCGCCCGGGAGGAACCACATTTCGACGCCGCAGGGCAACAGCCGTCAGGAAGTTACGGAGGTGAACGGAGTTCGACCGAGGCACTACGTGCTTCGCGCGGGCCGGCGACGAGGCGAGCAGAACTTAACGGCGGTTAACCCGGCTTGCACAGGGGGCATGGCTCCGGTGCAGATTACACTACTGGTCGAGTCGGGTAAGTAGCACTATTTCAGCGTCATCAAACAGAAGGGGAAACCAGATGAACATCCGCCAGAAGCTCTCGCAGATCATCGCCTACAACCGCACCGTGCGCGAGCTGAGCTCGCTCAGCAACATCCAGCTGCGCGACCTCGGCATTACCCGCGACGGTATCCGCAACGTGGCCCGTACCGCGGTCAACTGAGCGGTTCTGCAGAACCGGCTACCCGAGAGGCGCCCCCGCGGGCGCCTCTTGTGTCTCTGGCCCATCGGGGGCCGGACGAGGGGGACGGATTTCGCGTCAGCGTCCTGAACCGACAGTCGGGCCTCTCCTGCTCCCGCGGCGTCAGCCCCCGGCGCCCTGATAGTTTCGCAGGCACCAGCGCCAGTGCAATGTGGCCAGCAGTGCCATGGCCGGCCCGGCGAGCAGGCAGGCGGCACCGGCCCAGTCGCCCAGCAGGGGTACCGGCTTGTCGAGCAGCACCGCGACGGGGACGGTGCTGATGAAGCCCAGCGGCACGACGGTGAGCAGCATGAACTGGATGGGCAAGGGGAAGATGGCGACGGGGTAGCGGGCCAGTTCCCAGAATCCGAAGAAGACCGAATAGAGGTGGCGCGAACGCACCCACACCATGGCGCTGGCGCCGATCATGGTCATCAGGGCGCAGACCACCAGCGCGCCGCTGACCAGAGTGGCAAGGAAGAACAGGGATGCCGGCAGCGACCAGGCGATATCAACCTGGGTCAGCGCCCACCCCATGAGGCCGATGGCCAGAACGATGTGTCCGGTATAGCCGATGTTGAGGCCTGAGAAGACCAGGTAGGCCCATGGGCTGACAGGCTTCACCAGGATGGCATCCATGCTGCCTTGCCGGACGAGGTCTTCCATGACGCGAAACTGGGTGAAGCTGAATGAGGCCCCCAGGGAGTAGGCGAGGAGGTGGAAGCTCAGCAGCAGCGCCATGTCCGGCCAGGTCCAGCCGGCGAGCGTACCGAAGCGGCTCACGATCAGGGCAATGGCGGTGTACATGGCGCCGTAGGACGCCACCTGCGAGACCCAGGCGAGGAGCATGGCGCCCGGATACTCCAGTCTGGTGCGCACGAACATGGCGACCAGACGGGGGATTAGGCGCAGGGTGCGGGTCACTCTCAGCCCCCCTGCACGATAAGGCGGTGACGGGCACGCGACCACAGCCAGGCGAGACCGGCCAGCAGCACGGCCAGCCAGCCAAGGCCGATGCCGAAGTAGATCAGCGCCTGGATCGCGTCGAGCCTGCCGAGGTAGATCGCCGAGGGATAGTAGCTCACCCAGGCGAAAGGCAGGTGGCCCGCGATGGCGGCGAGCCAGCCGGGGAACAGCCAGAGCGGCACCAGCCCGCCCGACAGCAGGGTCATCAGGCTCATCAGGAACCACTCGAGGGCGAAGACGGTCATCAGCCAGAAGGCGAGAAGGCCGGCCAGAGTCGCCAGGGTGAACAGCATGGCAAAGGACAGCGCCCAGAAGGCAAGGAAGGCGAGGCCGTGAAACAGGCTGGCCGGGGCCACCAGCCCGTAGGTGAGGCCGACGATGACGGTGATCGGCAGCACGATGAGCAGCAGCTGGAAGGCGAAATTGCCGAAATGGCTGGCCAGCAGGTAGGCCGGATAGTGCAGCGGCCTCAGCAGCATGACGGTGACGTCCCCGGTCTGGACGGCGTTCCCCACTTCATTGATGAGGCGCGAGAAATCCCAGTACAGCACGGGTCCTGCCAGCACCGCGTAGGTGATCGCCTCGGGCAGCGAGACGCCATCGACGGTGGCGCCGGACGCCGCGCCATAGACCGAGATCCAGATGGCGATGCGAGCGAAGATGAACACCAGATCGCCGAACGCCGCGGCCCACACGGCATTGCGATAGGCAAGTCGGGTCTGGAAGGTCCTGACGGTGAAGGCCGCGTAGGCCGCGCTTCTCACGCTGCGCCCGCCAGGTTCGGCTTCTGCTGGTAGAAGGTGCGAATCACCTCCTCGATTGCCGGCTCGTCGAGCGCCACGTCCTTGAGGTCGTAGCCGCTGCCCAGTTCGGTCAGCACGTCGAGAATAGAGACGTCCTCGCGATCGAGCAGGAAGTGCTTGGCGGCGCCGTCATCGCGGACGAGCCGCGCCGTAGTGAGGTTCAATGGGCCGGGATCGCTGCCGAACTCGAGCCTCAGGCGGCGGCGCGCGCCGAGCGCCGAACGCAGTTGCCCCAGTTCTCCATCGAACAGCAGCCGGCCGTCATCGACCATGATCAGGCGCGGGCAGATCTCCTCGATATCCTGCAGGTCGTGGGTGGTCAGGATGATGGTGGTGCCGCGCTCGCGATTGACGCGGGCGAGGAATTTCCGCGTAGCGTCCTTGGCGACGACGTCGAGTCCGATGGTGGGTTCGTCGAGGAACAGGATCTTCGGGTCATGCAGCAGCGCCATGGCGATTTCGGCGCGCATGCGCTGGCCCAGGCTGAGCTGGCGCACCGGGCGATCGAGGTAGTCGCTCATTGCCAGCATGTCGCTGAGGAAGGCGAGGTTCTCGGCGTAGCGGGGCTCGGGGATATCGTAGATGTGGCGGTGCAGGGCAAAGCTGTCGCGCACCGGCAGATCCCACCAGAGCTGGCTGCGCTGGCCGAACACCACGCCGATCTGGGCGGCATTGACGATGCGGTGGCTGTGCGGCTCGCGGCCGAGCACGCTGAGGCGGCCGGCGCTGGGCACCAGAATGCCCGTCATCATCTTGATCATGGTGGATTTGCCGGCGCCGTTGGGGCCGAGATAGCCGACCGCTTCGCCCGCGGCGATCGAGAACGAGACATCGCGCACCGCGTTCACCGTGGTGAACTCGCCGCTGAACAGGCTGCGGATCGATCCGACGAGGCCTGGCCGGCGCCGAGCCTGGCGGAAGGTCTTGGTGACACCGCTGACGGTAATGATCGCCGACATCGCAATCCCTCAAAAGCACCAAGGATAGGCGATTCTCGTGGGCTTGGGGATAGGGGTTTGCCACTCCTTCCGGCTTTGCCGCTCCGCAAGCCATGAGCGGGACGATCGGCGCGGCCGTGCCTCAGCTGCTGTTGAAGTGGTCGTAGATCTGTTGGGCCAACTGGTCGGAGACGCCAGGGACGGTGGTGAGGTCGGCGAGGGCAGCGCGGCTGACCGCCTTGGCGGAGCCGAAGCGTTGCAGCAGGGCGCGCTTTCTCGTGGGGCCGATGCCTTCGATCTCATCGAGCGGGTTCGTGATGGCGTCTTTCTTCCTGCGGGCGCGGTGGGTGCCGATGGCGAAGCGGTGGGCTTCGTCGCGCAGGCGCTGCACGTAGTAGAGCACGGGGTCGCGGTGCGGCAGCATGAAGGCCTCTCGGCCTTCCATGAAGAACTTTTCGCGGCCGGCATCGCGCTCCTCGCCCTTGGCGATGCCAATGAAGGTGACCTCGCGCGGCAGGTCGAGGCCGGCGATCACCTCGCGCACGGCGTTGAGCTGGCCGGCGCCGCCATCGATGAACACCACGTCGGGCCAGTCAGGCATGCCCTCTTCCTCGTCCTCGATTTCGGGGCCGCCGCTCTCATTGGCGAGGCGCGTGAAGCGGCGGGTCAGCACCTCGCGCATCATGCCGAAATCGTCGCCCGGGGTGATCTCGGTCGATTTGATGTTGTAGGTCCGGTAGTGCTTCTTGCTCAGGCCGTCCTCGCCGGCAACGATCATGGCGCCGACGGCGTTGGTGCCGGAAATGTGCGAGTTGTCGTAGACCTCGATGCGGCGCGGCGGTTCGTCGAGGCCGAACAGGTTGGCGACGCCCTCGAGCAGCGTCTTCTGCGTCGCGCCTTCGGCGAGCTGCCGGCCCAACGCCTCGCGCGCATTGTTGAGCGCGTGGGCGGCGAGTTCGCGCTTCTCGCCACGCTGCGGGGTGAGCACGGTGACCTTGTGGCCGGCCCGGGCGGAGAGCGCCTCCTCGATCAGCTCGCGCTCGACGAGGTCGTGCGAGAGCAGGATCTGGCGGGGCGGGGGGCGGTCCTCGTAGAACTGGGAGAGGAAGGCCTCGAGCACCTCGGCATCGGAAAGCGAGGCATCGGCGCGCGGCCGGAAGGCATGGTTGCCCCAGTTCTGGTAGGCGCGGAAGAAGAACACCTGGACGCAGAACTGCCCGGCCTCGTGGGCGATGGCGAAGATGTCGGCTTCCTCGACAGTCTTTGCTGCCGCGTCGCTGCCGCCCTGCACCTGGGCGAGGGCGGAGATGCGGTCGCGCAGCAGAGCAGCGCGTTCGAAATCAAGGGCTTCGGCGGCGGCATTCATTTCGGCAGCGAGGTGATCCTGCACCGAGCGGGACTTGCCGGAGAGGAACTGGCGGGCCTCCTCGACCAGTTCTGCATAGTCGGGAAGCGAGATCACTCCGGTGCAGGGGGCCGAGCAGCGTTTGATCTGGTGCAGCATGCAGGGGCGGGTGCGCCCCTTGTAGAAGCTGTCCGAGCAGGTGCGCAGGAGGAACGCCTTCTGCAGCGAGTTGATGGTGCGCTTGACGGCCAGCGCCGAGGCGAAGGGGCCGAAATAGTGGCCCTTGATGCGCCGGCTGCCGCGATGCTTCCTGAGTTCGGGCGCCGGGTGCTCGGTGGCGATGAGGATGTAGGGAAAGCTCTTGTCGTCGCGCAGCAGCACGTTGAAGCGGGGCTTCAACCGCTTGATCAGGTTGGCCTCGAGCAGCAGCGCCTCGGCCTCGGTCTCGGTGCGGACGAACTCCATGTTGGCGGTGGCGGCGACCATCCGCTGGATCCGGATGTCGAGGCCCTCTGGCCGCGTGTAGTTGGTGACACGCGCCTTGAGGCTGCGCGCCTTGCCGACATAGATGACCTCGCCTGCCGCATCGAACATGCGGTAGACGCCGGGCGAGGCCGGCAGGGTCTTGACGAAATTGCGGATGACCTCCGGGCCGGAGGCGGGCACCGGGTCGGTCATGTTCGCCGCGGGGTGGGGCCGCGGCGGGCCGGGAACTCGAGGTGCTCGCCACCATCGAGGGCGATCATCTGGCCGGTCATCGCTGGGAGGGCGAGGATGGCCATGACGCCATCGGCGATCCCGGCTTCGTCGGCGCTGGTGCCGAGCGGCAGTTCGGTGAGGCGCCGCGCGTGCGCCTCGGGCGTCACGTGCGGCGGCGGCACGGTGGGACCGGGGGCGATGGCGTTGACGCGGATGTGTGGCGCCAGCGACTGGGCCAGCGTGCGCGTCATGGTCCAGAGCACGGACTTGCTCAGCGTGTAGGTGAAATAGGCGGGCGACAGATCGAGGATGCGCTCGTCGATGATGTTGATGATGTTGCCCGCAATCCCTTCAGGCAGCTGGGCAGCGAAGTCGCGCGACAGGAAGGCCGGCGCCTCGGCGTGGACGGTGAAGTGCGCGTCCCAGAGGGCTTCGTCGAGGTCGAAAACGGCGTCTCGCTCGAAGATCGAGGCGTTGTTGACGAGCACGGTGAGGGGCCCGAACGGGCGGGCGGCCGCGGCCATCAGCCCGGCGCGCTGCGCACGGTCGGCAAGGTCGGCGCCGACCGTCGCCGCCCGACCTCCGGCGGCGCGGATCGCTGCTGCGGTCGCCTCTGCCTTCGCCGCAGAACTGCGGTAGTGGACGAGCACCGCCCAGCCGGCCGCGGCCAGGCGGTTGGCAATGGCGGCGCCGACGCGGTCGGCGGCGCCGGTGACGAGGGCTACCCCGGGCGCGGCGCCCTCGGTGGCGATATGGTGATCTGGCGATGCGGAGGTCATGAGTCGCCTGCAAGATAGGGCCTTCGCCCGCGAGCTTCAATTCAAGCCGTCAGGGTGCCAGAAGGTGGCAGCAGCCGCCACCTTCTGGGGCGGCAATCCAGCCCCGCCGGGTGCCTGCGGCCTTGCATCGGGGCGCTCCCGGGCCCATTGCTCTGCGCGGAGTGCCCTCAAGATCGCGAGTCCAGCAGTGAGTGATGCCGCATCGCCCCGAGCGCGGGTCGACAATGTCGCCCTTGGCATCGGGCTCAGCCTCCTTGCCATCCTGATCTTCGGGGTGCAGGACGCCATGGCCAAGCTGCTCGTGCAGGGCATTTCCCCCTTCCAACTGGCGATGATGAGGTTCTGGGCCTTTGCGGCGTTCTCGTTGGTGCTGGTGGCGCGGCAGGCGCCGTTGAGACAGGCGTTCCGGTCGCGACATCCCTGGCTGCAGGTGGCGCGCGCAGTGCTGCTGGTGCTCGACATCTGGCTGTTCGCCATTGCGCTGATCGACGTGCCGCTGGCGGAACTCCAGGCGATCGTACTGGTCTATCCGCTGCTCGCGACGCTGTTCGCCATCCCGATCCTGGGCGAGAAGGTGGGCCTGTTCCGCTTCGTCGCAGTCGGCATCGGGTTCATGGGGGCGCTGGTGATCGTCCGGCCCGGGGGACTGCCGATCGACTGGGGCGTGCTGGCGGGGATCGGCTCTGCCGTCTGCTACGCGGTCTACATTGCGCTGACCCGCAAGGTATCGCGGCACGATTCGACGGCGACCAGCATGGTCTATGTCGGCATTGTCGGGCTGGCGCTGACGAGCGCGGTCGGAGTGTTCTTCTGGGCGCCGCTCGAGCCCGGCTCGCTGCTGCTGGTCGGGGCGGTGATGCTGACCTCGACGGCCGCGCACGGGCTGATGATGGTGGCACTGGCGCGCGCGCCGGCCAGCACCTTGCAGCCGTTCAACTACATGTCGCTGCCGCTCGGCATTGCGCTCAGTTATGTGGTCTTCGGCCACCTGATCGACCCGGTGGCACTGCTGGGCGGCGCGGTGATCGTCGGTGCCGGCCTCGTGGTGATGGCGCGCGAGCGGCACCTCTCCCGGCAGGGGCGCAAGGTGCCTGTGGTTCCCGCCGAGGAATCGCCGACGCACTGATCGGGCCGCGCTACCCGAAGCGGCTGGCGAGCCAGACGCCGCCGGCGGCGGAGGCGGCAGTCAGCAGCGTGCCCCAGGCCATGTCGACCAGGGCGACGGTGGGGGTGAAGCCGCGCAGGGTCGAGAGATTGGTGAGGTCATAGGTGCCGTAGGCGACGAGGCCGAGGACGGCGCCCATCAGCAGGGCTTTCAGCACATCGCCCTCGGCCGGAGCGGCGACGAGGATGACGAGACCCGCCACGTAGGCGAGGTAGAAACCGGCGGCGATGAGCAGGTTGGGCTGTTCGAGCAGCAGGTCGCCCAATTCCCGCCGGTAGAAGTTCTTGCCGGTCAGTGACAGCCAGACGAAGTCGAGCGGGAAGAACACCGCGGCGCAGGCCGCGAACAGGATCAGGTATTTGGTCAATTTGGCCTCGCCGCGCAGGATTCATCTAGTGTAACGCGTTGGGAGCGTGCCGGATCACTCTCGCTCCCTTGAATCGTGACCCCGGGATGGGCATTTGTGCGCGGTTGGCGCATGCGCCCGGATGGAGGCTCGGATGGTGATCGTTCTCGAAATCCTCTTGGTCGTCGGCGTCGTCGGGCTGGCAGTGAGCTACCTGTTCCGGGGGCGCCGCGAGGCGCAGCGGCAGGCACTGACCGAGAGCCGGGTCGAGGCCTACATGCAGACCATCCGCCGCGAGGGCAGCAACGCCGAGTTGCTGGCGATGAGCGATGCGGAGCTCAAGGAACTGCTGCTGTCGAGCGCGCGGAACCTCAGGGTGCAGTCGGAGCGCAAGTGGTACCTGCTGGTGGGCGGGGGCGTGGTGGCGTTCCTTGCCGCCATCATGGTGGGAACCGAGGAGGGGACGCGCGGCTTCGGCGTTGCGATGCTGGTCGGCGCGGCGGTGCTTTACGGTCTCAACGAGTATTTTGGCCGGCGCATGAAGGAGCCGTTGCAGAAGCGCGGCATCGACGCCGAGCGGCTGCGGGTCGAATGAGTTCAGAGCCGGCGCATGCGTCCGACCATGAAGATGGCGGCGCCGGCGATGATCAGCAGGAACGGCGCCAGCACCAGGATGGAGAGCAGCGTACCGTCGAGGTGCACCGCGCCGGCGGCGCCGCGCAGTTCGGCCAAGCCGAAGCGCTCGAGCGCGAAGATGCCGATGCCCAGCGTGACGAGGGTAGAGGCGAGCTTGACGTAGGGCTTCATGGCGGCTCCGGACGCTGGACGAGGCCTAGTTAGGCCTCGCCCGGTGCCGCTTCAAGGGGCTGTCAGTTGCCGATGCAGAAGCTGAAATTACTGCCGCCGGTGCACACCTGGCTGCGATACCAGGGGGAGTACTGGACCCGCGGGCGCGGCCGGATGATGACATAGTCGTCGTCATCGTCATCGTCGAAATAGTCGTCGTCATCGTCGCCGTAGCGATCGGCCGACAGGTAGTTGGCGTTGACCCAGCCGTCCGGACCGGGTTTTTCGACGAAGCACCAGGCGCCCCTGCAATACTCGACCTCGACGCGCTCGCCGGGGCGCAGCACGTCGAGCACGGCGTAGCCGGTGCCGCCGCCGGAGCGCAGGTTGACGGTGGTGGTGGCGTAGGCGGTGGCGGCGCTGGCCGCGGCGGTGCCGATGGCCAGTATCGCGAACGAAATGACAAGGGATTTCAGATGCATGGGAGGCTCCTCAGCTTGCTGTCGACCGAACCCGACCCCGACGGGAAAAGAGCCTGCGCCGCGCTTTCTGAACGGCAAATGAACAGCGCGCCCCGGGGGAGGATCCGGGGCGCGCTGCGATCGTGGGGACGATCCGGCCGTCAGGCGGTCAGTTGCTGAAGCCGAGGCAGAACTGGGCGTTGTCGCCATTGAGGCAGAACGAACTGCCGAAGCCCGGCTTGCCCGGCTTGTACGGCGGATCGAAGTCCAGCACGGTGCGGCGCACCCAGCCATCGGGGCCCGGGATCTTGAGCTTGTACCAGTTGTTCCACTTGGCGATGACCTGCACCTTCTGGCCGTCTTCGACCCAGTTGACGGTGGGCGAGGCGAGGTGATGGTTGGCGCGGACCTTAGAGTCCTGATCGACCCAGGCCCAGGTGGCGGCCATGGAGGCGCCGGCGGTGGCGATCACCACTGCGGCGGCGAGGGCGGTGGTCTTGAGGGTGCGAGCGAGCATCGGAGGTATCCTTCTGCTGGTGGAGGCCGTCTGTGGCCCGTTGCTGGAGACGTTAGCGCGGCCCACCTGAACGCAGGATGAACCCGCTCGAGGCAACGCGCCCCCGGCTGTTAACCGGGGGCGCGGAGGTTGGCCGGAGGGCGATGGCGGGGTCAGTAGCCGGCGCTGAGGCAGAACTGGGCGTTCTGGCCGTTGACGCAGAACGAGCCGCCGCCATAGCCGTAGCCGGGGAACGGGCCCGGGAACGGCGCGAAGTCGAGCACGCCCGCCTTCACCCAGCCATCGGGGCCCGGGACCTGGATCTTGTACCAGTTGTTCCACTGGCCGATGATCTTGACCTTCTGGCCTTCCCAGACCTGGTTGACGGTCTGCGAGATGTTGTGGTGCTTCTTCTTGACGTTGGCGTCATAGTCGACCCAGGCATACTGGGCGGCCATCGAGGCGCCGGCGGTGGCGACGACGACGAGAGTGGCGAGGGCGGCGGTCTTGAGGGTCCTGGTGAACATCGGGTGCTTCCTTGCTTTGGGTGGTGGCATCACTGCCTTGACCGTGAAGCTAGAAGAACCTGCCTGAACCGAAGCTGAAACCAGCGTTAATCTAGAATAATTTGGCGCGTCCGTCAGGTTTCGTTCATCTTCGTGGCGGCGCCTCCACCCGGCTCACGGGATCGGGTCGAGCGGGTTGAAGCCGAGGAAGCGGTGCGGGGTGACCTCGAGCTTGGCGGGCGAACCGACGAGGTAGGAACCGCGGGCCCAGCCGGCCGGCTCGCCGTCGATGAGCACGAGGCACCAGTTCTGCGTCACCGTGCAGCGCTCGAGATGGACGCGCGTGCCGTCGGCAAGCTTGCCGACGATGCGGTAGAACGCCCCCGGCCCGGCGCGCAGCGGCACATCGCCCGAGGCGCGGGCGGTGGCGCGGCTCTCGGCGAGCGCCGGCAGCGGCTGGAGGAGGGCAAGGGCACAGAGGGCGAGGAGGGTCTTGCGCATGGCCTAGGGGCTCCGGAACGGGGTGGCGGAAGACAACGCCAACATGCGGGCGGCAATGCGGCGGGCAGGCGAGGGCGCCGGCCGGCCTTGCGGCGTCCGGGTCGGGCGGCAGGAGGACGGCGCCGGCGAGCCCCAGGCTCGACGCGGGTAGTCCGCAGTGTGTTGAGCCCAGGGCTCGCCGACGCGATCGAGGTTTTCGGCTTGGCTCCGGCGGACTTCGGGACGCCCCGATGCCGCATCGCCCGACCTGGAGCGGCCTGCCGGGCCAGATCCGCGGGCGCATGGCCCGGACGTTTCCACGCAAGGCAGCTCCGGGCGCCGTGTGTCCGGCCCCCCTGGTCTCTCGCCGCCCGACACGGGCGGCACGGCGTTTCGAGCGGCTTGGCTGTTGTCAGCCCGGCCGGCCGGAGTTTGGGCCCGAAATGGCGCGACACCACTTCACCCGATCCCTCCCCGCAAACCGTTCGCTCGCGATCCCGTCCAGCGCGGGGAGGTGGCGAGCAGTCTACACGCGCCGCGCGGAGCGGGGACAAGTTCGGTGCGGAAACTCCCTCAGGTGTGGCGGATCGACGGGCCGGACCGGGCGGGCGGCGCCGCCGGTGGCGATTCCGGCCGCCTGTCGCACCAGGCGGCGGGCGCGGCGCCGCGCATCGTGGCGGGACGGCAGCGCCGGCGGGGCGGCTTCGACGATCGGTGCGGCGGGCGGCCCGGCCGGGTCCGGCGGCCGCAGGGACGGCGGCAGCGGCGTCCGGGTGTGTTCGGCGAGCTGGAGGAACTGCTGGCGCAGGAGGCTCGCGGTCAGCTGGTTGAGCTCGCCGATCTCGGTATCGAGGCTGGCCGGGACGGGCGGCCCGATCCAGCGCGGCGCGGGCCGGCCATCGGCGGCGGCGACCGCCCAGCCGGCCAGCCCGCTCACCGGATCATGCCCATAATAGCGCGCGCGGAAGGCGGCGACGGCGCGGGCCAACTGGCGCAGGCCGAGCGCCAGGGCGTGGAGCCCTATCGGCGGGGCGAAGCGCAGCGCCGCGAGATGCGCCTCGGGCTCGCGACGCAGCAGGCGGCGGGCATCGGCGAGGAGGGCGGCGGCCTGCGCGACGATCTCCGGCGCGACGGGCGGCTCGGCGGCGCGGCCGGGGGTTTTGGACGCGAGGGTCCAGAGCTCATCGGCGAGCCCGGCGACATGCGGCGCGAGGACGTCATGGAGCGCCGCCTTCTCGCGGGTGGTGTGCGGCAGGGCCGCGGGCTGCGGCTGCGGGCCGGTCTCGCGGCGGGGCGGATCGATGGGCGGAACAGGCACGGCGGCTCTCCTCGTGGGCGAGGCAGTATGCGGCCATATCGGGGGCGGGGGGATTGGGGAGGGCGCCGGGCTGCAGGTGACCCCCTTCTCCCCTTGCGGGAGACGGGAGGAGCGAGCCCCGCTCGCAGGGCCCAACCGGGGAGGCCAGCCCGGGAGGCATCGGGGCCCCATTCTGCCACCCCCACCGCACCCCTGCCGAGGCCGGGGCCCATCCCGCGATGCCTCCCGAGGCGCGGGCCCACCCACCATGCTGCGCATGGTCCCCCCTCCCGGCCTTTGGCCAGGAGGGAGCGATGACTGCGGCATCTGGGCGCGCTGCGGCGTTTCAGTCGGCGCTCCCTCCTTGCCGGGACGGCGGGGAGGGGGGACCGTCCGGTAGGGCGGTGGGTGGGGTGGAGGGCGAGGTTGGCGCCGGCCCACCCACCAGCTTCGCTGGTCCCCCCTCCCGGCCTTCGGCCAGGAGGGAGCGACGACTGCGGCATCGGTGCGCGCTGCGGCGTCTCAGTCGGCGCGCCCTCCTCGCCGGGACGGCGGGGAGGGGGGACCGCCCGGAGGGCGGTGGGTGGGGTGGGATGGGCGAGGTTGGCGCCGGCCCACCCACCAGCTTCGCTGGTCCCCCCTCCCGGCCTTTGGCCGAGAGGGAGCGATGACTGCGGCATTTGTGCGGGCTGCGGCGTTTCAGTCGGCGCTCCCTCCTCGCCGGGACGGTGGGGAGGGGGGACCGCCCGGAGGGCGGTGGGTGGGGTGGGGATGGGCGAGGGTGGCGCCGGCCCACCCACCAGCTTCGCTGGTCCCCCCTCCCGGCCTTTGGCCAGGAGGGAGCGACGACTGCGGGGAGCGGTGGCTCAGGGCAGGGCGGCGAGGATGGCGGCGTAGACGCTGTCGAGGCGGTTGAGCACGTCCGAGGTGGTGACGCGCAGGACGCGGAAGCCTTTCGAGCGGAGGACGGCGTCGCGGCGCGCGTCGTAGGCGAGGCCATCGTCGGTGAAGTGGCCCGAGCCATCGACCTCGACGATGAGGGCGGCGCCGAGCGAGGCGAAATCGGCGTAGTAGGGGCCGACGCCGACCTGGCGGCGGAAGTGCCAGGGCTTGAGGTCGCCGCTGCGCAGCGCGTTCCACAGCCGCGCCTCGGCGGGCGACATGCTGCGGCGGAGGGAGCGGGCGCGGGCGAGGCTCATCGGGTGCTCCGTGATGCGCGTGCACAAGCCGAGCTTGGCATGGTCCGGAAGCCAGTCAAGGCCCACCCACCAGCTTCGCTGGTCCCCCTCCGGCTGCGCGCGGGAGGAGCGACGACTGCGGCGGTTGGCGCGCTGATGGTTCGGCGTGGCTGCCGCCGGCGTTTCAGTTGGCGCTCCCTCCTCGCCGGGATGGCGGGGAGGGGGGACCGCCCGGTAGGGCGGTGGGTGGGGTGGGGGTGGGCGAGGGTGGCGCGGGCCCACCCACCATGCTGCGCATGGTCCTCCCTCCCGGCCTTTGGCCAGGAGGGAGCGACGACTGCGGCGGTTGTGCCTAGGCGCGTCAGTCGACTGAGCCCTCCAGGACATCCAACTCCATCTCCCTGAGCCGCTTGATCTCGTCCCTGAGCCTTGCCGCCTTTTCGAATTCCAGGTTCGTCGCGGCTTCGCGCATTTCGCGTTCGAGGTCCTTGAGCACGGCGGCGAGGTTGGCGCCGGCCTGGACTTTTTCGCGGCCGGACTTGTCCTTGCCGATCGAGACGGTGACGTGGTCCTGCTCGTAGACCGAGTCGACGATGTTCTGGATGTTGGACTTGACGCTTTGCGGGGTGATGCCTTTGGCGAGGTTGTAGGCGACCTGCTTTTCGCGGCGGCGGCTGGTTTCGGCCATGGCGCGGTCCATGGAGCCGGTGACGTGGTCGGCGTAGAGGATGACCTTGCCGTCGACGTTGCGGGCGGCGCGGCCGATGGTCTGGATCAGGCTGGTCTCGGAGCGGAGGAACCCTTCCTTGTCGGCATCGAGGATGGCGACGAGGGCGCATTCGGGGATGTCGAGGCCTTCGCGGAGGAGGTTGATGCCGACGAGGACGTCGAAGCCGCCGAGGCGGAGATCGCGGATGATCTCGATGCGCTCGATGGTGTCGATGTCGGAGTGCATGTAGCGCACGCGGATGCCCTGCTCGTGCAGGTATTCGGTCAAATCCTCGGCCATGCGCTTGGTGAGCACGGTGACCAGCGTGCGGTAGCCGGCCTTGCTCACCTGGCGGATCTCGTCGACGACGTCGTCGACCTGGTTCTTGGCGGGCCGGATTTCCACCGGCGGGTCGATCAGCCCGGTGGGGCGGATGACCTGCTCGGCGAAGACGCCGCCGGCCTGCTCCATCTCCCAGGCGCCGGGGGTGGCCGAGACGTAGATGGTCTGCGGGCGCATGGCGTTCCACTCCTCGAAGCGGAGCGGGCGGTTGTCCATGGCCGAGGGCAGGCGGAAGCCGTATTCGGCGAGGGTGGCCTTGCGGCGGAGGTCGCCGCGATACATGGCGCCGAGCTGGCCGACGGTGACGTGGCTCTCGTCGATGAACACCAGCGCGTGGTCGGGGAGATATTCGAACAGCGTCGGCGGCGGCTCGCCGGGCTTCCGGCCGGAGAAATAGCGCGAGTAGTTCTCGATGCCGGCGCAGGAGCCGGTGGCTTCCATCATCTCGAGATCAAAGAGCGTTCGCTGTTCGAGTCTTTGCGCCTCGAGGAAGCGGCCGGCGCCGTTGAGCTCCTGGAGGCGCGCGGCGAGTTCCTTGCGGATTTCCTTGATGGCGCCGGTGAGGGTGGCGCGCGGCGTCACGTAGTGGGAATTGGCGAAGATGCGCACATAGGTGAGGTCGGAGCTCTTCTTGCCGGTGAGCGGGTCGAACTCGGCGATCTGCTCGATCTCGTTGCCGAACAGCGTGATGCGCCAGGCGGCATCCTCGTAGTGGGCGGGGAACAGCTCGATGGTGTCGCCGCGCACCCGGAAAGTGCCGCGCACGAAGCCGGTGTCGCCGCGCTTGTACTGCAACTGGGCGAGCGAGCGCAGCAATTGCTGCTGGTCGACCTTCTGGCCCTTGCGCAGATCGAAGGTCATGGCGGTGTAGTCTTCCACCGAGCCGATGCCGTAGATGCAGGAAACCGAGGCGACGATGATGACGTCGTCGCGCTCGAGCAGCGCCCGCGTCGCCGAGTGGCGCATGCGGTCGATCTGCTCGTTGATGGTGGATTCCTTCTCGATATAGGTGTCGGTGCGCGGCACGTAGGCTTCGGGCTGGTAGTAGTCGTAGTAGGAGACGAAGTATTCGACGGCGTTGTCGGGGAAGAACGACTTCATCTCGCCGTAGAGCTGCGCCGCCAGCGTCTTGTTGGGGGCGAGGATCAGCGCCGGGCGCTGCGTGCGCATGATGGTCTGCGCCATGGTGAAGGTCTTGCCCGAGCCGGTGACGCCGAGCAGCACCTGGTCGGCCTCGCCGTTGTCGACGCCCTCGACCAGTTCAGCGATGGCGGTGGGCTGGTCGCCGGCCGGCTCGTAGGGGGTGACCAGCCGGAACGGGATACCACCTTCGGATTTCTCGCGCGGCAGCGGGCGGTGCGGCTTCCACTCGGTATTGCCCTCCACCTCCTTGCGGCCGTGCAGGATGATGTCCTCGAGCGCCTTGACCGTGGCCGAGATGCCGACGGTCTGCGCGCCGGCGAGGCTCTGGCCGGGCAGGGCCACCTTCTTCCTGCCGGAACTGCCGGGGACTTTGGCCTTGCCGGTGGCCTCTGTCTGCGGAGCGCCCTGCACCGCGGTGGCCAGGGCGCCGCGCAGCGTCTCCAGCACCTCGGGGTTCTTGGCCGCCTCGCGCGAGATGTCGCGGGCGGTGACGCGGCCGGACGGCAGGTGGCCGAAGCCGGCCTGGTCGGATTCGCCGAGCCCGCCGAAATCCGGGCGATCGACGGAGTTGGCCTTCGACTTGGGGGCCTTCAGCGCCATGCCCGTCGCCGCGCTGCGGGCGGATTTCCTGGGTTTTTCCAGGGGCTGCGGCACGATCGGCTGGATGCCGGTGCCGGCGGCCTCGGCGGCGCGACGGGCGGCGTTATCGAGCGCCCGCTTGTTTTTCAGCCGCTCCTGCGGCAGGCGCTTGTTGAGCTCGGCTGCCTCGGCCTTCTCGATCTCGCCGAGGAAATCGTCGATGGAAAAGGAGGCGGGTTCGCGGGTGGATTTCTTGTCGGCGGCCATGATGATCTCGGGCGGCGAAGGAGCGGCGACGGCACCATAGATAGGTGTCGTGTCGGACTCTGTCAGCAGGGATGATACAATCAGCGAAGGCTAGCACGCCGGGAACGGAATGGGAACGGGGCGGCGCGGGCGGGATTTCCCCGGCGCGCGGTTCGTGCGAAGAGTAGTCGCATGGCTCATTCCCGTCCCCGCTCGCGCTACGAGATGGCGAACCTGGCGCTGGCGTTCCTCCTGGAGCTGGTGGCGCTGGCCGGTTTCGCGCTGCTGGCGACATTGCTGCCGGACAGCTGGCTGCGGCTGGTCGGCGGGGCAGTGGCGGTGGCGGCGTTCGTCGGGCTGTGGGCGGTGTTCGCCGCGCCGCGCTCGAAGCGGCGGCTGAAGATGCCGATGCTGATGTGGTTCAAGATCGGCATGTTCGCGGTGGCGACGGTGGGGCTGGTGGCCTCCGGGCTGTGGTTCTGGGCCGGGGTGTTCGCCGTGCTGGTGGCGGTGAACCTCATGCTGATGGGCTATTTCCGGCACTGGTGAGACCGGCCGGGGAGGGGCGCACGCCGCCGAAGCTGCGGGTGCGGCTCCGATAGTCCGCAAGCGCGGCGGCGAACTCGTCGGGGCCGAAATCGGGCCATTTCACCTCGGTGAAGTAGAATTCGGCATAGGCGCTCTCCCAGAGCAGGAAATCGGAAAGGCGCTGGTCGCCGCCGGTGCGGATCATCAGGTCGACATCCTCGGTGGCCAGCCGCTCGGCCAGGGCTTCGGCCGTGAGGTGATCGGCCGCGGCGGCGAGGATGGCGTCGCGGGCGGAATAGTCGATGGCGATCCTGAGGTGCAGGCGGCGGCCGTCGCGCGTGCTCCGTTCGGCGTGGCCGATGGCCCTGGCAAGGCCGAGCGGCAGCCGGTCGCGGCGCCCGAGTACGCTGATGCGCACGCCGAAATCGCGCAGCCAGGGCACCTCGATCATCAGGAAATGGCGCAGCAGGCCCATCAGCCCGGCGACCTCGGCGGGCGGGCGGCGCCAGTTGTAGGTCGAGAAGGCATACAGGCTGAGGGCGGTGACCTGATGCTCGACGGCGGCACGGACGACGGCGCGGACGCTGTCGGCGCCGGCCTCGTGGCCGGCGGGACGCGGCAGGCCGCGCGCCTCGGCCCAGCGGCCATTGCCGTCCATGATGATGGCGACGTGGAGTTTTGGTTGGAGATTAGTTTGCATTGCAAACCTCGTGGGTTGGGGTAGGGCAGTCGGCAGTCGGCAGTCGGCAGTCGGCAGTCGGCAGTCGGCAGTCGGCAGTCGGCAGTCGGCAGTCGGCAGTGGGGAGTGGGGAGTCGGGAGTGAGAGGTGCGTCTGGGCCGTGCCCGGGGTCAGGCGGGGCGGGGGCGGCGGCGCGGGTTGTCCGGGGGGCGGTCCTGGGCGACGGAAGGCGACTGCGACTGGGCATCGCGGACGACGCGTTCGAGGACGCCGAGATAGTCGAGGAAGCGCTGGCGTCCCAGGCGGGTGAGGTGGATATCGGTGCGCGGGCGTTTGGCCTCGTAGCCCTTCTCGATGGCGACGAGGCCCGCTTCCTCGAGCACGCTCAGATGGCGGCTGAGATTGCCCTGGGTGAGGCCGCAGAGCCGGATGAGGTCGTTGAAGGCGAGGCCGTCGGGCTGGCTGACCAGCGAGGTGAGAATGCCGAGGCGGGCCTTTTCGTGGATGGTGCGATCGAGCCCTTCATAGGCGAAGGGGGCGCTGTCAGCGGGCATGGTCGTCTTCCGAGGCGCGGTGGACGACATAGGCGACGCAGAACTGGCCGAGGGTGAAGGGCAGGCCCATCAGCCAGGGCGACAGCGCGTGGTCCCCGGCGGCGGCCAGCAGCACGGCGAAGCCGCAGACGAAATACCAGGCGCCGGCGAGCGGCATGGCGCGCGGCAGCGAGCGCGAGGCGGCAAAGATGCCGAGGCTGACAAGGATGAGCCAGAGGCCGGGCAGCATCCAGATCTGCTCGGGCGCGAAGCGGGCGAAGAAGGCGAGGAGCGCGGCGCCGGCCACCCCGGCGGGGACGAAATGCAGCACCGCCTCGCGGATCATCTGGTCGGCCAGCCCGCCGTGATGGCGCTCGGCCCGCCGCAACATCTCGCCGCCGATCAGGGCACAGGAGGCGATGGCGGTCGCCACCCAGGCGGCGAAAAACGCCAGCGGATCGGTGGCGCCGGGCAGCAGCGACTGCGCCAGGGCCACGCAGAAGGCCAGCACGCCCGACCCGGCCAGCGCCGCCGGACCCAAGCCCAGAAAGGTGCTGGACTGCGCCATCCGGCTGCGGATTTCGACGATGTCGGCGAGGGCGCGGTCGAGGTCGGTCATCGGAGGACTCGGTTTGTGATGCAAACCAAGTTGGCGCGCGGATGGTGGCGGGATTGGGGCGGGGGGTGGCGTCTCCGGCGCGCGGCAGGTCTGTTAGCGTCGTCCAAGGCCAGAACTCATCGGAAAGAGTATCTACGGGGTGAATCTGCGAAGGCAAGAAAGAGATCAGCTTCTCCTTGAGATAGAAAGAAGATGCGATGAGGAGCTTGCGCTGTGCAGCGACACAGCGGACGGCGACCGCGGTCGCGTTAGTGTTCTGAACAGCTGCGGACAAGCAATCGCTGAGCTGATGAGGACGCATGGTGCCTCCGGTGAGCTGGAGAATCTAGCGTTCGACAAGTACCGGAAGGCACTGGCCATTCAAAATGATGACACTGAAGTCATGTAAAATTTTGGGTGGGCACTCGCCACCAAGGGAATACAGCGGGACCTTCAGCCAGTCATCCAGCAGGCGATTGATCTGTATCGCCGCATTCTGGAGATAGTTCCCAACGACGCCAGGACCATGCGCGCCTGGGGCATAGCGTTGGGGGCGCTGGGCGCGCTCCGGAGGGATGATGCCCTTTCACGGCAGGCACTAGAGAAGCTCCGGCGAGCAACGGAGTTGCGGCCAGACTATGCTCAGGCGTTCAGCAGTTGGGGTAGAGAGCTTGCGGTGTTGGCAGCAAAGAAGACTAGCGTGGAGCATTGGGCGCAAGCGATCGAGAAGCTTCAGCGGGCTGCAGATCTTGCGCCAGGTGACGTGAGGACCCTCACTGTTCTGGGCACTGCGCTGGCGGGCTTGGGGGACCTGAAGCGTAATGCATCGCTGTACGGGCAGGCGGTAGAGAAGTTCCGCCTTGCGACCGAGATCGCCCCCGACTTCCTGGACGCGCTAGAGGCGTGGGGAATGGTTCTTATCGGTTGGTCCCAGTTGAGCCCAAGCCCAGAGCTAGAGAAGGAAATCGAAAGGGTCTTTGCGTTGCGGTTTGGGGCTTCCAGGAAGCAGAGAGAGTAGCTTGTCAGGCTGAAGCCCGTCCTAGCGCCACCCATCCCACCCGCTTCCCCGCCGCATCGATCACCACCGCCGGTTTGGAGCCTACCTCAGGGCCGAGCTCTCAGGCGGCAAGCCAAGATATGCAGGAAAGTTGTTCGCTAGACTAGTAGCGCAAAGTCTCTTGACAACAAAAACGCCGATCCTCTCGGTGGGTCGGCAAAGGTCTCGTACGAATATCGTGCGTTGGAACGTTTTTTCCGGACTCGCGAGTCAACCCCCGGAAAGCAAAAATGCCCGGTTGCGAAGCAGTCGGTTAAGCGGAATATCGGAAGTCTGAAGCGGCAGCGGGTGCGAATCGTTTGACGCAAGACGCAGCCGCCAGCCGACTTCAGTGGCGCACCCGGGCGGTGATCGGAGGGAGACCTTCGGTCACCGCTGCGCCACTACGGAATATGGCCCCTTGTCATGGGACTTTCCAAGTTCGAAATAGCCCATGTGTAGCCTATTTCATTCGAAATCTTGTTGACGCCTTTGGTGGTGACTGCAGATTTGGTACCCTGTGATGCTCTGCGGCGATTCCAAAATCACGCAAGGGCAGGTGTTCGCTCGGTGCCATTGGCGCCGTCGGCTGTCCCGTTCACGCCACCCGCTTGCCCGCCGCGTCGATCACCACTTCGCCGTCTTCCTTCACGAACGGGCCGATGTCGGGGTTGTCGAGGAGGTCTAGGACCAGTTCCGAGGGGCGGCAGAGGCGGGTGCCTTTCTCCGTTTCGACGAAGGGGCGGTTGAGGAGGATGGGGTGGGCTTCGATGGCGTCGAGGAGGGCGGCGTCGGTGAGGGTGGGGTCGGCGAGGCCCAGTTCGGCGTAGGGGGTGTCCTTGCTGCGGATGGCGTCGCGCAGGGTGAGGCCGGCGGCGGCGACGAGTTCAAGGATGCGGGCGCGGGTGGGCGGGGTCCTTGAGGTACTCGATGACGACGGGCTCGACGCCGCCCTGGCGGATCATGGCGAGGGTGTTGCGCGAGGTGGCGCAATCGGGGTTGTGGTAGATGGTGACGGTCATCTTGTGGCCTTTTGGGGAGCGAGGAGCCAGCCGCAGAAGGCTAGGGCGACAAGCGCGCCGGCGAGCTGGGCGGCGATGAAGCCGGGGCGTCGAGCGGGCGGATGCCGGAGAAGCTGTCGGTGAGCGCGCGGGCGAGGGTGACGGCGGGATTGGCAAAGCTGGTGGAGGCGGTGAACCAGTAGGCGGCGGTGATGTAGAGGCCGACGAGCCAGGGGATGGCGTTCCGGGCGTGGACGAGGCCGGCGAGGATGACGGCGACGAGGCCGAAAGCGGCGACGGCCTCGGCGAACCATTGCGGGCCGCCGGTGCGGATGTGCTCGGAAAGCTGCAGCGGCGCCTCGCCGAACATCAGGTGGGCGACGACGGTGCCGGCGATGCCGCCCGCGACCTGGGCGAGCGTATAGAGCGCGGCGTCGCGGGGCGTGAGGTCGCGACGGAGCGCGAAGACCAGGGTCACGGCCGGGTTGAAATGCGCCCCCGAGATGGGGCCGAGGATGGTGATCAGCACCACGAGGATGGCGCCGGTGGGGAGCGTGTTGCCGAGCAGCGCGAGCGCGGTGTCGGTCGTCAGGCTCTCGGCCATGATGCCGGAGCCGACGACGGTGGCAACGAGCAGCGCGGTGCCCAGGGCCTCGGCGGCGAGGCGGCGGGAGAGATCCATCAGGCGGCGCCGCCCGACTTGCCGCCCGACTTGCCGCCGGACTGGCCGGTGGCGCCTTCCATGGCGCCGATGCCCTTGAGGCGCGCGCCCAGCGTCATGCGATCGATACTCCGGATCGGCAGGTTGACGAAAGCGGTGATGCGGTTGCGCATGAAGCGCAGCGCGTCCTCGAAGGCGGCGCGCTGCTTGAAGCCGGCCTCGATGGCGGCGGGGTCCTCGATGCCCCAGTGCGCCGTCAGCGGCTGGCCGGGCCACACCGGGCAGGTCTCGTTGGCGGCGTTGTCGCAGACGGTGAAGACGAAATCCATCTCCGGGGCGTCGGGGGCCGGCGAACTCGTCCCAGCTCTTGGAGCGCAGGCCCTCGGTGGGGAGGCCGGCGTTCGTGAGGACCTCGATGGTCATCGGGTGCACCTCGCCCTTGGGGGTGCTGCCGGCGGAATAGGCGCGGAAGCGACCCTGGCCGAAGTGGTTGAGCAGCACCTCTCCGAGGACGGAGCGGGCGGAGTTCCCGGTGCGCAGGAACAGCACGTTGTAGACGCGATCAGCAGCAGACATCGGACGCCTCCTCGGGCGTGCAGCGGGGGGTGAATTCGGCGATGAGCGGCGCGCAGAGCTCGGGGCGGCCGCCACAGCAGTCATTGACGAGATAGCTCGCGATCTCGCGCACCCGGCTGATCTCGGCGCGATAGACGATGCTGCGGCTTTGCCGTTCGGCAGAGACGAGGCCGGCGCGGGCGAGGATGGCAAGGTGGGTGGACAGGGTGTTCTGCGGCACGTCGAGGCGGCGGGCGATATCGCCGGCCGGCAGGCCGCCCGGTTCGTGGCGCATGATCAGGCGGAAGGCCGCCAGGCGGGTGGGCTGGGCGAGCGCGGCGAAGATTTCGGTGGCGGAGGATGATTCCATATATCGAGGAATATCGATGCATCGCGACGCTTTGATGACGGTGGTCGGTTGCGATATTTCCATGACTGTCGAAACAGTGTTGACGGCGGGACGGAAGGGCGTATGCTATTTCCATGAACATCGAAGCAGCAGCATCGCAGATGGAAGCGTTGGGCAACCCGACCCGGCTGGGGATCTATCGTACCCTGGTACGGGCGGGGGGAAACGGGCTGCCGGTGGGCAAGCTGCAGCTGAAGCTCGATATCCCGGCATCGACGCTGTCGCACCACCTGAAGAAGCTGATGGACGTGGCGCTGGTGACGCAGGAGCGGCAGGCGACGACGCTGATCTGCCGGGCCAATTATCCGGCGATGAATGCGCTGATCGGCTACCTGGCGGACGAGTGCTGCGCCGATGCGGCCTGTGCGAGCGATGCCGAAGCGACGGCGGCGTGAGCCTTGATTTGCAGAGATATTCGGAATTTCTAGAAATACGGAATATGGAGACCGAGATGACGAATGACCTTCCAGTTGCGGTGATCGGGGCTGGCCCGGTGGGGCTGGCGGCGGCGGCCGAGATTGTCGGACGTGGGTTGGTGCCGGTGGTGCTGGAGCGCGGCGCGGGGGTCGGCGCGGCGCTGCGGGAATGGGCGCATGTGCGGGTGTTCTCGCCATGGGAGTACAACATCGCCGGGGCGGCTCGGCGCTTGCTCGAGGCCGCCGGCTGGGATGCGCCGGAGGTGACGGAGGTGCCGACGGGCGGGGAAATCGTTTCGCGCTACCTCGAACCGCTGGCAGGACTGCCGGAGATCGCGGCCAATCTCAGGCTCGGTGCCAGGGTGACGGCAGTGACGCGACAGGGGTTCGACAAGGTGTCGGACCGCGGGCGCTCGGCGGCGCCGTTCGAGATCCGCTGGATCGATGCGGACGGCGTCGAGCAGCGGACCCTGGCGCGGGCGGTGATCGATGCCTCGGGCACCTGGGGCCAGCCCAACCCGATGGGGATCGATGGCCTGCCGGTACCGGGAGAGCGGGCGGCAGGCGAGCGGATCGCCTATGGCATCCCGGATGTGCTGGGAGCGGGGCGTGAAGACTATGCGGGGAAGACCGTGCTGGTGGTCGGCAGCGGGCACTCTGCGATCAATACGGTGCTGGCGCTGCTCGAGCTGCAGCGCGATGCGCCGGAGACGGCGGTGCTGTGGGGGCTGCGGCGAGGCCGGATCGAGAAGCTGCTCGGCGGCGGGCTCAACGACCAGTTGCCGGAGCGCGGGGCGCTCGGCCTCCGGGCCAAGGCGGCGATCGACGCGGGCCGGCTCGAGGTGCTGGCGCCGTTCGCGGCGAGCCGGGTGACGCGGTCGGGCGACCGACTCGAGGTCGAGGGCAGCGTCGGGCGGCTCGCGACGCGGTTCAGCGTCGACCGGATCGTGGTCGCTACCGGCTTCCGGCCGGACCTTTCGCTGGTGTCGGAGCTGCGGGTGGCGGTGGACCCGGCGACCGAGGCGCCGCCGGCGCTGTCGCCGCTGATCGATCCGAACCTGCATTCGTGCGGCACGGTGCCACCGCACGGGGTGGTGGAACTGACCCAGCCGGAGCCGGGCTTCTATATCGTGGGCGCGAAATCCTACGGCCGGGCGCCGACCTTTCTGATGGCCACCGGCTACGAGCAGGCGCGCTCGATCGTCGCCGAACTCGCCGGCGATGCGGTCGCAGCGCGGCAGGTGCACCTGGTGCTGCCCGAAACCGGCGTGTGCTCGTCTGATCTCGCCTTGGGGACGGCCGGTGGCTGCTGCGGCGGTCCGGCAGCGACGACCGCGTCGTGCTGTGTTGCCGATGAGGTGGCAAAGGCCGCTGGTGCCGAAGGCTGCGGTTGCGGGACGGCGCCGCGGAATGCGAACGTCGCCGAACCGGCGTGACGAAAGAGCGGATAACATGACGACAGCGGCACCGGCGGCGGCGCGCATGATGCCGGTGGTCCTTGCGCTCGGACTGACGCAGATCGTCGGCTACGGCACGCTCTACTACGCGTTCGCGACGCTGGTGCCGGAGATGGCGCGTTCGTTCGGCTGGTCCGAGGCGTGGGTGTACGGCGTGCTGTCGGCGTCACTGCTGATCGGCGGGCTGATCGCGCCGATCGCCGGGGCCGCGGCCGATCGGTTCGGTGCCGCGCGGATCATGAGCTTCGGCTCGGTCGGCGCGGCACTGGCGCTGGTGGCGACGGCGCTGGCGCCCGAGAGGATCAGCTTTGCCCTGGGGCTCGCAGGCATGGAGATCGCCTCGGCGTTCGTCCTCTATGCCACGGCGCTTCGCGGCGCTGGCGCAGGTCAATCCGCTGGGGGCGCAGCGCAGCATCACGCACCTGACGCTGATCGCCGGGTTCGCCTCGACGCTGTTCTGGCCGTTGACGGCGATGCTGGAGGCGGCGCTGGGATGGCGGCAGGTGTACCTGGTGTTTGCCGGGCTCAACCTCTTGGTCTGCCTGCCGGTGCACCTGTGGCTGGCGCGGGTGTCGCGGCAGCGGCAGGCAATGACGACGACGAGCGGGCGGACCGCGGTCGCGCCGCTGGTCGTCGGCGCGGAGGCCGCACGGGTGCAGGTGCTGATGCTTCTGGCCTTCGCACTGCTCGGGTTCGCATCGTCAGCGATCCTCGTCCACATGGTGCCGATGCTGGCAGCGCTCGGGCTTGGTGCCACGGGCGTTCTGGTGACGACGCTGTTCGGGCCGGCGCAGGTGCTGAGCCGGCTGGTCAACATGCAGTTCGGGCGCAGCCTGTCGCAGCCGGCACTGGCGGTGATCGCGGCGGCGGCGATGCCGACGGGGCTTGTGCTGCTGGTGCTGAGTGCGCCCTGGGCCCCAGGCGCGGCCCTGTTCGCCATCCTGTTCGGGCTGGGTTCGGGGCTGTCGAGCATCGTGTCGGGGACGCTGCCGCTGGCACTGTTCGGCACGGCCGGCTACGGGCGGCGGCTGGGCCTGATCAGCTCTGCCCGGCTGGTGGTGTCGAGCGTGGCGCCGTTCGTGTTCGCCCTGGTGACGGCGGTGACGACGCCGCAGTTGAGCGTCACGGCCGTGGCCGGAGTGGGCCTCGCGAGCACGCTGTGCTTTGCCGGGCTGTGGGCGCTCAGCCGGCGCGGTGGTCGGCTGGTGACGGAGGCGGCGCAGTAGCGAGCGACTGCCCGGATCACTTCCGAGGCATCGGCCCGCCCCGGCGCCGATTTCCGCAGTTTCGCGGCGGAAAGGGTATAGGGTGGTCCGGCGCATCAATGCGCCAGCGAACCGGAAGGTTGCTCCCCATGCCCTCGAACCTGCCCCAGGGCGCCGTCCCGGCGGCACCGATGCGCTATGCCCGGACCATCGCGTTCGGCGCCGGATTTCTGTCGCTGCTCGCCGTCCTGATGGTGGTGGGCAACATGGTCTCGAAGGTCCCGGCGCTCTAGATCAGGGGCGGTTTCGAGCTCCTCAGCCGCTTGGTTTCACCCCGCTTGACCTTGCTGTCGAGGCGCCGACGCTGCGAGCCCAGGGTAGGGCGGGTGGCCCGTCGCGGCCGGGGTGGTACAAGCGCGTGCTTCAGGATTTCAACCAGCCGGTCGATGGCGTCGTCGCGGTTCTGCTGCTGCGAGCGGAAGCGGCTGGCGAAGATCACGATGGTGCCCTCGGTGGTGAGACGGCTGCCGGCCAGCACGGCGGCGCGGGCCTTGACCGCGTCGCTCAGGACCGGCGAGCCCTGGAGGTCGAAGCGCAACTGGGCGGCGGTCGCCACCTTGTTGACGTTCTGTCCCCCCGGCCCGGGGCTGCGGACGTAGCTGATCTCGAGGGCGGAAAGCGGTACCCAGGTGGCGCCGCCGATGTGCAGGTCGTCGGGAATGGCAAGGCTCCAGGTGGCAATGATGCGCCAGAGCCTAGCATGCCGGCACGCTGGCGGCACCGCCGGCCCTGGTGGCCGGCGGTGCCAGGCTCGCTAGTACTTCTTGATGAGGCTCGGATGCTCGACCTCGGTGAACCTCGGTCCGCCACCGGGCGGAGAGTAGGGCGCGATTTCGGTCGCGACTGCCGCAGGGGGCTTGCCGGGCACGATCTTGCCGTCCTTGCTGGCGACGTCTTCGGTCTTGCCGCCGCCGCCGGGGCGCAGGTTCAGCGCCTCGAAGGGCACCCAGCCCTTTTTGCCGTGGCGTTCGACCAGGCAGTAGTTGGCCTTGGTGCCGCACCAGATCAGGTCGACCCGGGTGCCCGGTTCGAGATTGCCCAACGCCGCGTATTCCTTGCCAGGACCGTCGCGCCAGGGCGAGTCGACCGTGATGCGGGCAGGGGTCGCGAGGGCCGGTGCAATGGAGGACAGGATCAAGACGACGCCGAGGACGACGCGGCGAGCGGAGCGAGACATGGGTGAATTCCCTTGGGTTGGCGCAACTCGGTGGCGACGCCACCGATGCCTAACCGGATCACGCGGCAGTTGAAGTCGTCCTGAATGCCCGACGAGGGATTTCGTTCATGTACAGAACCAATTCCGAGCAGACCACCTCGCGCCCCTCTCCCGGGGTGCTGGCTCGAGAGGCGCGAGGTCCGGCGTCGGGTCAGCGAACCCGGATCGAACTGATACGGTCATTGCCGCGGCGGCCAAGGTCGCGCAGGTCGCGCGAGACCACGACGCACCGTCCGCGGAAGTTGGCATCGTCACAGACCAGAGCCTCGGCGTCGCCGCGGACATCGATCGAGGAGATGCGATCGTTCCAGCCGCCAAGTCGCGCCAGGCGCTCGCCCGGACGCGCGCAGAAGCTGCTGCCGCCGAAATTGACGTGCTCGTAGAAACAGACACGGTCGCGGCTGCTGCCCGGCCGGCCAGGGCGATCCGGCCGCATGTCGAATCCGCCATTGCCGATCTGGAAGCTGAAGCCGGGCAGCGAGAAGCCGATGCTCACGTCCACGTCGGGACGCTGCGGGCGGGATGGACGCGCATCGGCGTCGTCGTCGCTCAGGTATCTGGCCGAGACCCAGCCGTCGGGGCCTGGCTTGACCACATAGCACCAACCGCTGGACACGCAGCGATCGATCTCGACCTGCTGGCCTGGGCGCAGCACGTCAATGACGGCGCCATTGACCGGAGCATTGCGCACATTGACGGTCGCGGTGGCGGTAGCAGCCGCAGCGAAGGTGGGAACCAGCGCGGCGCCGAACAGCACGGCACCGAGCGCGACGATCCGAGAGATACTCATGGGTGGTTTCTTCCTTGTCCAGGTTGGCCCGACATGAAGAAACGCACCAGTGCGCAAGAGGTTCCGGACTGTCGGGACGCCGTCGATGATCGGCGGCGTCCCGGCGTCCAGGGCTATTCGACCTCGAAGGAGGAGATCTTGTTGTCGAGCTGGCTGGGCAGCGACTTCTTGGATGACGAGATCGAGGCGCAGACACCGGTCAGGTCGTCACCCGTGCAGACCACCACTTCGGCTTCCCCCGTGATCCTGATCGAGGAAATGGAGTTGTCCCAGCTGCCGGGAAGCGAGTCGTCGCTGTCGCCCACTTCGACGCAGAGGCTGGCGCCGGCGTAGTTCTTCGACTTGAAGAAGCAGACCTCGGGATCCTCCTCGATCACCTCCGGGGCGGCATTGCCGATGCCGATGGAGAAGGACGGCTTGCCGTCGGCGCCGATGCCGAGGCTGAAGCTGAAGGGGGGCATTGTTGGCCGGCTTGCCCTTGCTGAGGGCGCCCAGCCGGTTCTTCCGAATCCAGCCATTGGGGCCGGGCACGTCAAGCAGGCAGTAGTTGGGCTGGCAATCGAGCACGGTCACCAGTTGGCCGGCGTCGACATAGTTGACCTCGGCGGAATTGGACGAGGCGTTCTTGTAGAGCGGCGCATCGGCGGTGGCGTAGGCATTGGGTGCAGCGAAGGCGGGCGTGACGGCAAGAGTGCCGAGCACCGCCAGTGCGGCGAGCGTGATCTGACGCATGCGGTTCATGATTGAAGATCCCCTGGGGCGGCAGTGCCGCACGCCTCAAGGATTACGCGCAATCGGCGACAAAATCGACGCAGATTCGATCCCGGCCGATCAGTAGACCCGTACCGAACTCACTGCGTTGTCGAGAAAGCCGTCGAGGGCGGACTGGCTCTCGTTGATGCGCTCGCAATGGCTGCGGAAATCGCGGTCCCGGCACAGCGTGACCGAGACGTTGCCCTCGATCGAGACCGACGAGAAGCGGTTGTCGGCACGGTAGGTCAGCAGGTCGCGGATCACGTAGCCGGAGCTGCCGCAGATCGAGGCGCCGGTGAAGTCATGGCCTTCGTAGAGGCAAACCGTGCCCGGACCACCGGACTTGTAGCCGAGCCGCGCGCCGCTGAGCGGCGGATTGGGGTCCTGGCCAAAGGTCAGCCCGGCCATGTCGGCCCAGCCGCGCTGACCGCCGGAGCGGACCCGGCACCAGAGCTCGGAGCAGCGTTCGACATAGATGCGGGTCTCGGCCGCGATGTCCCCCACCTTGTCGTAGGCGGCGCCCGGCCCCTCCAGCAGCGTCACGGCGCGCGTGGTCCAGGCCGGAGTGCCGGTTTCGAGCGCCTGGGCGGAGTGGGCGCCGAGGACGAGCAGGGTGGCAGTGAGGATCAGCTTGAAAAGGGCGCGCATGGCTCGATCGCATCTGGGACTGGTTCGGAGCCGACGCTATCGCGCGCGCGGCGAGGACGAAAGGGCGCCGCGGCAACAGAGCCGAGATTTATCGGGATAAGATCCCCGCTCAGCCGAGCACGCGGCGCTTGTTGCCGGTTTCGTCGAGAGCCACGTAGATGAAGCGCCCATCGGTGACCTTGACCCGGTCGGCGTTGCGGTTGCGGCGGGCCCAGGCTTCGATGCCGACGCTGATCGAGGTGGTCCCGACCCGCTCGATGCTGGTGTAGACGCACAGGATGTCGCCGACCTTGACCGGCGCGATGAAGCTCATCGCCTCGACGGCGACCGTGACCACGCGCCCCTTGGCCACCTCGACGGCGGCGATGGCGCCGGCGATGTCCATCTGGCTCATCACCCAGCCGCCGAAGATGTCGCCCGACGGATTGGTGTCGGCCGGCATGGCGAGGGTGCGGATGGTGAGGGTGCCGAGCGGTTCGGCAGCATTGGTCTCAGTGGTCATGGAGGCGAGGTCCCTTGGGCGGCCAGCGCCCGATTTCTTCTTCCCAGTGGCGGCGACAGAGCGAAACATAGACCGATTTCTCGATCGAGACCTGGTTGCCCTCGGTGAGAACGCCGCCATCGGCACTCTGGCGCACCACCATCGTGGCCTTGCGGCCGCAATGGCAGATGGTGCGGATTTCGCGCAACTCGTCGGCAATGGCGAGCAGTTCCGACGAGCCGGGGAAGAGCCTCCCCTGGAAGTCGGTGCGCAGTCCGAAGCACATCACCGGAACGTCGAGCCGGTCCGAGACGCGGGCCAGCTGCCAGACCTGCTCGGCGGTGAGGAACTGGGCCTCGTCGACGAAGACGCAGTCGACCTTGGCTTCCTGCAGGTGATCGTTGACGCGCTGGTAAAGGTCGTCGTCGGAGCCGAACATCTCGGCCGGCGACGAGATGCCGATGCGCGAGGTGATGACGCCGACATCCCCCTCCGCATAGAGCGAGGAGGTGAACAGCAGGGTCCGCATGCCGCGCTCGAGGTAGTTGTACGAGGCCTGCAGCAGCATCGTCGACTTGCCGGCATTCATCGTCGAGTAGGAAAAGTAGAGCTTGGCCATGATGCGCCCTAGATGCATCAGGCGGGGCGCGGCGGCGAGACCAATCGCACGGTCTCAACAAAAAATCGGCCGCCTGGCGGAGGCGGCCGATAGATGCCGATCGGGGTTCGGCACGGGGTGAGGGTTGGCGGCACACCCCGCTGCGATGAAGTCTGCCGGCTGTCGGGTTGGCGGGACAGCCGACGGTTGCACCGGTACAAGTTGGGGGACGAAGCCGGTACACGCGCAAGCTATTGAACCGACATGACATGCATGTGACGTCGGGTCATCATACTGATGTCACGATCGTCCCCCAAACGGCAGGGGCGGGCGGCAACTGGAGAGTCAGATGAGGCAGATCGTTGGATTGGGCATGGCGCTGGCGCTGGGGTTGGCGATGACGGCGCCGACGCTGGCGGAACCCGGCTCGGTGGTCGGAAACTGGGTGGTCGGCAAGGACTCCGCCTATGCCGGCAGCTTCTGCGGCGCCGACGGCAAGGCCTTCTGCCTGACGGTGACGCGGCTGTCGGGCGGCATGGATACGCCGAAGAACCGCCTCTACCTGGGTGCCAACATCATCGACAAGGCCAAGCCCTCCGGAAACCAGCGCTGGAAGGGCAAGCTGAACCTGTTCGGCCAGACGGCCGACACCACGATCTCGCTCAAGAACGAGAACACGCTGCTGCTGCACGGTTGCGTCTATGTGGTGATCTGCAAGGACATGGAACTGGCGCGCGCGGACTAGAAGCGGGCCGGCGGGTTCCCGATCACGCCAGTCGCCGGGCGACGTCTGCCGGCGTCTCCCCGAGGCGTCAGGGCGCGCTTCCGGCCAGGCGCCGCTGCAGCGCCGGAAACGACTCGACCATGACAATGGCGAAGAAGATCAGAGCGGCGCCGCCGTAGCCGATCAGGCTCAGCCGCTCGCCGAGCAGCAGTGCACCGCCCAGCGCCGCGAACAGGCTTTCGGCCGAGAGGATGATGGCGGCGTTGGCGGCCGGCACGTGCTGCTGGCCCACGGCCTGCAGCGTGAACGCCACCGCGGTCGACAGGATGCCGGCATAGGCGATCTCGATCCAGCCGTTGGCGATGCCGGTGAGGTCGGGCGCCTCGATCACCGGGGCCAGCAACGCCGACAGGATGGCGACGGCGATGAAGCTGATCACCGAGAGAAACACCGGCAGCCCGGTTTCGCGCGCCAGGTGGCCGATCAGAAACACCTGAATGCCCCAGAACAGCGCGCCGGCAACGACGAGGCCATCGCCGATGTTGAGCGCGTCGAGCCGCGCGCCGTTCAGCAGGTAGATGCGGATCAGCGCCAGCGGCGCGCCGACATAGATGACCGGGTGCGGCCTGAGCCGTATGGCGAGGAAGGCGATGGCGGGCACGAACAGCACGTAGAGCGAGGTGAGAAAGCCCGAATTGGTGACCGTGGTGAGGGAAATGCCCACCTGCTGCAGCCAGACCCCCAGGAAGAAGGCAAGGCTCAGCAGGACGGTGAGCAGCCACTGGCGCCGGGTGAGGTGCACCTTTCGGCGACGCAGTTCCATCAAGGCGAACGGCAGGGTGACCAGGCTGCCCAGCGCGTAGCGCACGGCCGAAAAGGTAAGCGGCCCCATGTGGTCCATCGCCGATTTCTGGGCGACGAACGCAAACCCCCAGAGCAGGGTGGCGACGAGCAGGGCGAACACGGCGAGGGGGCGGGTCATGGCCGGGTCTGTAGCCGAGCGCGCCCTCGCGGGGAAGGGCCGTCCGTCAGTCGAGGAAGGTCACCTGGGTGAAGCACTCGGGAACATGCGTATCGGCGACGCCGAAGCGATGTGCCGACCAGCCGGCGGTTGCGGTTTCGGCGGGGCCGCGGGTTCGCAACTGCTCGAAGCGTCCCATGAAGATGCCCCAGGTGTCGCCCGGCTTCGGCGGCAGGGCACGGCCGGCCGACAGGTCGGCCAGACCCGACCACGGCAAGACGATCTCGGCGCTCCAGCCTCGGTCGAGTGTGGCCGGGTCGTTCGGAGTGCCGTCGACATGAACGTGCACCTCGAGGCCGGGAAGGTCGTAGTCGAGGAAGGCCCAGCGCGGACCGCGCGGGTGGTTGCCGGTCCAGAAGGACTTGCGCCCCGGCACGAAGTCGCCGCCGAAGGTACGGGCGGCGGGGCCGAGAACGTCGAAGCGGGGGACATCCCACCTGCTGCCCCGGGTGTAGGCGTCGCGCCAGATGTAGAAGACCTCGTAGAGGGTGCCCAGCGCGTTGAATTCGAGTTCGTAATAGCTGTCGCCGCCATCGATGAAGATCTCGAGGTCGTTCTCGAAGAACAGCAGCGAGTCGCGCTCGGTCATGGTGGCGACGAGGTTGGGTTCGTCGGCCCAGAAGGCGATGTAGAGGGCCCGGTCATCCCACAGGATCGCCGAAGTGGTGGTGAGCGGGGCGGGATCGCCGGTGAGCATGTCGACAAAGCGGGGCGTCCGTTCGGCCGCGGCCCAGGCCGGACCGTCGGCACGGCCATCGGGCCGGATCGACGCCGTCGCGCGGCGGGCCCGGTAGGTGCCGGGCGCGAGGCCGTAGCCGTTGGCATTCACGCGGGGCATGGGGCGCGGCTCCACTACTTCAGCTCTTCGTCGAGGGCCCGGATCAGGCGGTCGACCTCTTCGGGCGTGGTGTAGTGCGTGAACGACAGGCGGAGCACACCGTGGCCGGGGCTGATACCGAGGCCCTCGAGCAGGCGCCAGGCGTAGAAGTGCCCGCCGCCGGCCATGATCTTGTGTTTCGCCAGCCGGTCGGCGGCGGTGACTGCGAGTTCGGAGAGCGCGAGAGACACGGTGGGGGCCCGCTGCGAGGGATCGGTGGGGCCGATGAGGCGGACGGTGTTGCGCGTGCGCAGATAGTCGAGCAGCGGGGCCAGCAACGCGACTTCCTGGCTGCGCATGGCCGCATGGGCCCTGCGGAAGGGCGTTGCGCCCTCGACGCCGTCGCCGGCGAGTTCGGCGACGCGCTCGAGATAGTCGGCGATGCCGGCGGAGGCGGCGATCTGCGCGTGGTCCGGACCGGCCGGCACGAGCCGCTTGCGCGGCTGGGTGTCGTTGAAGAAGTGCCCCTGGTTGGGCAGCTCGGCGGCGGGCGAGGGCCGGATCGCCATGATGCCCTGGTGCGGGCCGTACACCTTGTAGGCGGAGAACAGGTAGACGTCGCAGCCCAGCGCGAGCAGGTCGGGCAGCCCGTGCGGGGCGTAGGAGACCCCGTCGACCACCGTGACGGCGCCATAGCTCTTGGCCTTCTGCGCGATCTCGGCCACCGGGTTGATCTCGCCGACGATGTTGGAGGCGTGCGGGAAGCAGACGGCGCGGACCCTCGAATCGAGGAGCTTGTCGAGGTCGGCCGTGTCGAGGTGCCCCGTCTCAGGATCGACGCGCCACTCGCGCACCACGATGCCGCGGTCGGCGAGGCGGCGCCAGGCGCCCGAATTGGCCTCGTGGTCCTGGTTGGTGACGACGATGGCCTCGCCGGGCTTCAGCCAGCCGGCAAAGGCGTGCCCGAGGGTGTAGGTATTGGCCGAGGTCGAGGGTCCGAAATGGATCCAGTCGGCGCCGACATTGAGGGCCTGCCCGATGCGGCGGTGCGCCTCGTCCATTGCCTGGCCGGCCTCGCGCGAGGCCGGGTAGAAGCCATAGGGCTGCACCTTGGTGGCGCGATAATAGCGGTCGAGCCGCTCCAGCACATGGCGCGAGGTGTAGGAGCCGCCGGCGTTCTCGAAGAAGGCCCAGCCCTCGAGGCTGGGCTCGCGGAAGGCAGGGAACTCGGCGCGGATCAGGGCTGGGTCGAGGGGGAGGGCGCTCATCGGGGGCTCGGCAGGTGGGGACAGGACTGGTTAGCCGAGCCGAAGGGCCATCGCAACCGTTGCGCAGAACGAGGGAAGCCCCGGCTGAGGGCGGCCGGGGCTTCCAAACGGCGAACGTGCGGGGTCTCGGGTTGCGGCCGCGACCCCGTCGGGGAGGGGTGTTCAGCCGTTCATTCCGGGGCCCTTACCCTTCATGCCGCGATGGTCGTGCTGCATGTCGCCGCGACCCATGCCGGGCCCGCGGCCGGCGCCCGGACCGAGGTCCTGCTTCTGCTCGTCGCTGAGGCTGGCATAGAAGGCCTTGAAGTCGGGCAGCACCGTGTTGAGCGCCGCGAGACGGGCCTCGTCGATCTTGAGGCGGGTTTCCATGCGTTCGACCAGGTCGGGCCTGTCGGCAGACGCGGTCTTGTCGGGGGTCAGGGTGGAGCAGGTGTCGGCGAAACCGGTCTGGGCGGTGAGGGCCGACGCGACGAAGGCATCGTAGAGCTTCTGCTGGTCGGGCGTCAGGTCGAGCCGCTCGGCCATGCGGTCGAAACGGTTGTCGAGACGGTCGGCGGCCTGGGTTCCGCAGCGGAAGTCGACGAGCGTCATGCGGCCACCGGGGCCGGCTTCGCGCATGTCGTGCACGCGGTGCTGACGCATGTCGCCACGGTCGCCGCCGCGCATGTTGTCGGCGAGGGCTGGGGTCATTGCGGCGAGGCTGACAGAGGCGATGAGAGCGGCGATGGCCGCAGCGCGAGTGGGGGTCATAGGGGAGGCTCCCTGGCTGGTTGGGTCCGTGCCGGCCAGTTTCTGCCGACACCGAACGAATTAGCAGCTGCCGGCTTGCGCCAAGTTTGCCGCCGCATGAATTCGCGGACAGGTTGGAAAGGTTGGGGGCGAGCGTCGGTTGCCGTGTCGTCGCGTGTGCGGGCAGCCGGGGCGATCTGTCGGTCCAGGGTTGAGGCAGGGCCGGCAGCCCGCGTGTGCGTATTTGCGCGAGTTGACGCGAACCCCTTACCCGCTCTCACTTGCCGGGACATCGGAGGGAGGAGAGCATGGCCGAGTGGGTGATCAGGATCGAACGGATGAATGAGCAGCGTCGCGCCTCGGATGGCAAGCGCCGGACGGTGGGCAGGTACCAGGTCTTTCACGATGGCGTCGCGCAGACCGGGGCCGACATGACCGGCACGGTGGCCGAGTCCCGCGGCCCCGGGGCCAATGCGCCTGCCGGCAACGGGCGGCGGGTCGAGCCGGGACGGTATCCGCTCTGGACGCAGGCGGGTTCCAAGTATGTCACCCTGAACTACCGCAACTCGATGAACTCCGCGCACATTCCCCGGCCGGGGATCGAACTCAAGGGCACCGGGGAACGCAGCGAGATTCTGATTCACCCGGGTATCGGCTTCCTTGCGTCGGTGGGATGCCTCAATCTGTGCACATCGCTGCCCGACGCCGCCGAACCCATCACCTATTCCAGCAGCCGGCGGCGGGTCATTTCCGTCATCGACGACATGCGTAGTTTCTTCGGAGGAGAGTTCCCGGCCGCCAATGGCAGGCGAATTCCGGGAGCGTTCGCGGAGATCATCGGCGATCCCTGACGCGACGCTGGCGCAGCCAACTCGCGCGACCGCCGCCGCCGACGATCGGTCCGGGACCGTGCCAGCGGCGCCGACTCAGGAGGCGATGTACTCCTTGAGCGCCATGGCCTCCTGCTCGGCCTCCTCGATCTTGCGCTTGACCACGTCGCCGATCGACACGATGCCGACCAGGTTGCCGTTGTCGAGCACGGGGATGTGGCGGATGCGATGGCGGGTCATCACTTCCATCAGTTCCGACACCGACGCTCCGGTACCGGTGGAGATGACCTTGGCCGTCATCGCCGAGCGCACTGGCGAGGCCAGCACCTTGACCGGGTCGCCGTCCAGATGCCGGACGATGTCGCGCTCGCTCAGGATCCCCGCCACCTTGCCCTTGGCGTCGACGACGACCACGGCACCGATCTTGTGGCTGTTGAGCACGCGCACGGCTTCCGAGAGCGGCGCACCGGCCTCGACCGTGTGCACGGTCCGGCCCTTGGATTGAAGGATATGTTCGACTTGCATCGCAGTCCTCCTCTCAGGCTGCCAGTGTGCGCCAAAGGGGAGGGGGGAGCAAGGGGACGAAAGGAGGGGGACCCGGCCGGCCGGCGGCCGGGCCCACTGGATCAGCGGCGCGGCGCGGCAGCCTTCAGGTCGCGCTTCTGCTCCTGCAGCGAGGGCAGTTCATCGGCCGGCGCCGGTTCGGGCTGCAGTTCAGGCTCCGGTTCCGGCTGCGGCTCAGGCTCAGGCGCCGGCTCGACGCGTTCGAGCACGGGTGCCGGCTCGCCCCCGGCCTCCGCCGCCACGGTGAACTTGCCGGCAAGTGCGGTGGGATCGGCCTCGGCCGCAGCGAAGTCGATGATGCCGAGGCCGGCCGGATCGACCGATGTCAGGGTGAGCTTCAGTTCGGACGCGCCGCCGAGGAAGGCGCCGAGCGCCTGTGCGGCCTGCAGCGCCTCGTCGGTATTGCCCAGCATCGCCAGCGTCATGCCCTGTGCCATGCCGGAGATTGCGGTGCGGAAGCTCGGCTCCGGCTGGCCGGACTCCCTGGCGCCGGCGGCGAACAGGATCGGCCCGATGCCGCGGTCCTTGATCTCGACGGTGATCTGCTTGACGGTCAGCATCTGCGCGGCCAGCGCCGCGGCCTCGACATCGTCGCCGAACAGCACCGAGGTGGCGTTCCCCAACACGCCCGAGACGGAGACGCGGCCGAGTTCGCCGGCGTCGACCAGCAGTTCATCGACGACAATGGTGCTGTCGGCCTCGTTCCAGTGGAGCTTTGTCGCGAGCCCCAGCGTCAGCTGACTGACGCCATAGGCAAGGAGTTCGCTGACCGGCGGTTCGGCCATGTCGGCGGTGACCGGGACCACGAGGCCATCCAGGGTCAGGGAGACGTCCGACGGCATGCCGTTGACATACTTGCCGAGCGTCGCGTCGAAGCCGCCGACGCTGGCGGCGATGCGCTCCCCGCGGCTTTCGGGGTTGGGCGCATCGATACGCAGGCCATCGAACGAAAACCCGTCCATCGCCGGGACAAGCCGTCGCCAGTTGGCCTCGAACCAGGCCTCGTCGAGCGCTGCTGCGTGCCGCAGTGCCTCGATGGCGCCGCTGAAGTCCATGCGCTTCCAGGTGAAGTTGTCGAGTTCGACGCTGGTCGCGTCGGGGCCCGTGACGGACAGCGCATCGAGCCCGAAATCGGGGTAGATGCCGGGTTCGAAACCGCCGGCGCGGACCGGCCCGAAGGAAAGCGCGAAGGCCTCGCCCTTGTCGTCCTCGCCGCTGCAGGCGAAACTGGTCAGTTCCATCGGCGTGGTCGAGAAGGCCGTCAGGATGTCGAGGTAGAAATCGATCACCTGGCGGATCTGCTCGGGCGTCGGCTTGTCCCCGGAGGACTCGAGGGCGGCGAGGTCCTGGATCGTGGCGTAGGCCGCGGACCAGGGCTGCTGCAGCGGCCGGGCACTGAAGTTGCCGCCGGTCGACTCCCCGAAGGTGCAACTGAAAAGGGGCGAGCCGAGATAGCCGCCGGCGAAGTAGAAGTCGCCATAGACTTCCTTCATCTCGGTCGAGGCGGACGGCGGGGCAAAGCCGTAGAAGCCGAGCAGTCCGGCGATGTCGAAGCGGGCGGCCGACATCTCGCCGAAATTCACGGTGAAGCCGTAGGCGCCACGTGACTCCGTGCTCTCGACGACGACGCGGGCGGCGACGCCGTCGACGACATCCTCGAGCCTGACATTGCGATAGATCGTGGTGCTGTCGGCGTCCGGCACGCCCATGCTGGTCACCAGCGTGATTTCGGGAATGACCAGGGAAACGGCATCCAGATCGGCCAGCCTGGCGATGGCGGCCTCGCTGCCGGTGAAGATGGCCCGCACGGTCGCTTCGTCGAGGTTGCCGTCGACGATCTCGATACTCGGCACGGTGGCGGCGAACGGCACGCCGAGGGGGATGGCGATGTCGGTTACGGTGAGTGTTTCGGCCAGCGCACCGCCCGCCGGCAGGCCGGCGAGTGCGGAGCCGAACAGCAGGGCGCGCAGCAGGTGCCGGCGGAGGATCGGGCGGGTGGCAAAGACCATGTGTGCAGTTCCCCAGTCACAATGAGCATCGGCGCCTTGGTGAGGCGCGGGCGGTGCTGGCGACGGGCGAGAGCGGCCGTACGCACACCGATTCAAGCAATTGTCTCACAGCAAAGCTGTCGGCAAAATGAACAACGCACGACAAATCAGCCTTCACCGCTGCCGGGCCGCCATGCCGACAGCGGATCTGGATGAGGAGCGGGGCGCTCGTCGAGGCCGCCTGCGACGACGGTGCGCATCACTTCCACCAGCAAAGCGAGGAGCAGCGCACAGAGCGGCACGAGCAGCAGAATCATGCTGGTCTCGGTATCCATCAGGCCGGGCAGGGGGCGCCATGGTACGAGGTCCAGCTGCAGCGCGACGCCGGCACCGACGAAGGTCAGGGAGAACGAGATCGCCGCCGCGACCAGGAGAGGGTGGCCGCGACGGGCCTTGGGGGCAGGATCGAGGGGGGACAACGCGGTTACTCCACAACATCACAACGCGGTGAAGGGGCCATCCGAATGCGCGTTTGTCTCGTTGCTGTGGAGGAAAAGCGGGTACGATTTGGCGGCATTGCTGTGGCGGGAGCTGCAGCGCTGCGATCCAGGAGGTCGAAAGTGAGACCGTTCGTGTGGGCCAGGGGCGTCGTTGTGCTGGCGATGCTGCTCGTGACTTCCCTCGCCCTTCCCGCCCGTGCCCAGGAGGTCACGCCCCTCTGGCAGGATACGATCACCGGGCAGATCGAGGCATTCAGGCACATGGATGCCGCCGGGGCCTTCCAGTATGCCGGTGCGGCCTTCCAGGTGAGCTTTCCGTCGGCCGAGGCTTTCTTCCTCACGATCGTGGGGTCGGGATACTCGCCGATCATGGAGTCGCAGTCGCACAGCTTCGGCGGCTTCAGGATGGTGGACGACAAGTCGGTGCTGCAGGCAGTGACCCTGGTGGGCAAGGACCAGAGCCTGTACGAAGCGCTCTACCAATTGGCCGAGGAGCCGGCAGGCTGGCGCGTCCAGGGCGTGCAGTTGACGAGGCGTCCGGGTATGGGCGTGTAGGGTTCGGCCGCCATGTCGTGATGCGGTGTGATGCCGGATACCTGCCGACAATTCCGTATGTTCGGCGGAATGTTGGGTGTATGGCCGCCTGAATTGTGGGTGAACGAGGTCGTCACGCTGGCTTCAGGGCGATGCTGTCATTGCTGTGGGCATCGACAACACACCTCATGGAGACCAGCAAATGCACAAGTTCATCCAGATCGCCGTCCTCGCCGCCGTCGCCTCCGTCGCGGTGGTCGGCTCCGCCTCGGCCCTCAGCATCAAGTACGTGCCGGGCTTCGTGCTCAAGCTGGGCAATGGCGGCAGCAATGCGACGGTGGGCGAGGAGTTCAATCCGTTCGTCGCCGAGATCGACCCGCGCGCCGCCTGTCTCGAGGCCGGCGGCCAGCCGATCCGGCAGATCGGCGATGACGGCACCGTCGGCTATCGCTGCTACATGCCGGCCCAGTGAGCCGATACATCGCAGTCTGGCGAGGGGCCGGCGAAAGCTGGCCCCTCGTCTTTTGAGGTCATTGCGGTGGGACACCTGGCGGACTATCAGTCTCGCCGGACCCCGACCCGGAGCACCTCCAATGGCCTTCCTTTCAGATGCCCTGAACCGTATCCAGCCATCTGCTACCGTCGCCATCAACTCCAAGGCGGCCGAGATGAAGCGAGCCGGCGAAGACGTGATCTCGCTCGCGGCCGGAGAACCGGATTTCGATACCCCTCTCAATGTCCGCGAGGCCGCGATCCGGGCGATCAATTCGGGCAAGACGCGCTACACCGCGGTCGACGGCATTCCCGAACTGAAGGAAGCGGTGGCGGAGAAATTCCGGCGCGACAACGGGCTCGACGTCACCGCCGCCGACTGTTTCGTTGCGGCGGGCGGCAAGCAGATCATCTTCAACGCGCTGCTGGCGACGCTGAATCCCGGCGACGAGGTGGTGATCCCGGTGCCCTACTGGGTGAGCTATCCCGAGATCGTCAGGCTGTGCGATGCCAACCCGGTCTACGCGGTGGCCGACGCCTCGACTGGCTTCAAGCTCTCGCCCGAGACGCTGGAGCGGGCCATCGGTCCGAGGACCAAGTGGCTGATCCTCAACACCCCGTCGAACCCGACCGGCGCCGCCTACACCGCGGCCGAACTGCGCGGGCTCGCCGACGTGCTGCTCAGGCACCCGCAGGTGCACGTCCTCACCGACGACATCTACGAAGTGCTGGTCTATGACGGCGGCAGCTTCGCGACGATCGCCGGGGTGGAGCCGAAGCTCCGCGAGCGGACGCTGACGATGAACGGCGTCTCGAAGTCGCACGCCATGACCGGCTGGCGCATCGGCTACTGCACCGGGCCGAAGCCGTTGCTCGGCGCCATGCTGAAGCTGCAGAGCCAGTCGACCACCAATCCGTCCTCGATCTCGCAATGGGCAGCGGTCGAGGCGCTGAACGGTCCGCAGGACTTTCTCAGGGACTGGCGGCAGGTGTTCCAGGGGCGGCGCGACCTGGTGGTGAAGGGGCTGAACGCCAATACCGGGCTCGACTGCCTGACGCCGGAAGGGGCGTTCTACGTATTCCCGTCGGTCAAGCGCCTGCTCGGCCGCACCTCCGGCGGCGGGCGGGTGCTGCAGACCGACGAGGATTTCGTCCTGGCCCTGCTCGCCGAGACCGGCGTGGCGCTGGTGCATGGCACGGCCTTCGGGCTGGCCGGCCACATGCGGCTCAGCTATGCGGCCTCGAATGCCCAGCTCGAGGATGCCGTGGGCCGGATCCAGGACTTCTGCGCCAAGGTCAGGTGATGGCGCTCGCGCTGTCGCTCCACTTCGATACGAATGCATCCCGGGCGGTGCGGGGCATCTGGGCGGCACTGGCCGACGCGGGGTCAGCCGCGACATGCTCGAGCTGGGCTATCCGCCGCATGTGACGCTGCTGGTCATCGAGGACGAGTCGCTCGCCGATCGGCTGGTGTCGGGGCTGCCCCAGCTGGCTCCCCTCGTTCCCGGTACGCTGGAGCTGGGACAGGCGCGGCAGTTCCCGCACACCTCGGTGGTCTGGATCGAGTGCCTGGGCGACCTCGTCGCGCTGCATGAGGCGGCGGCGCGGTTGGTGCCCCTCGAACGCATCCATCCGCACTATCGCCCCGGGGCATGGACGCCGCACCTGACGCTCCAGGTTTCCGGTGACGCGGGACGCGCGCTGGCCATTGCGCACGCCGGGTGGGATGCCGGAATCGCGGCCAATCCGCTGAAACTGGAAGTTGCGGTCTTCGCGCCGGTGCAGGCCATCCAGGGCGTGGACGTCGGTCTGGCGAGGGTCCGCGAGAGCGGATGGCTCGCAGTCGGAGACGGGCACGAACTGTACTGGGAGGAGGCGGGGAATCCCGATGGCGTGCCGGCGCTGATCCTGCATGGCGGGCCGGGATCGGGGTTCTCGCCGGCGGCCCGTCGGTTCTTCGACTCGACGCGCTACCGGATCATCGGCTTCGACCAGCGCAATGCCGGACGGAGCCGGCCCAGCGCTGCGGAGCCCGATGCCGACCTGTCGGCCAACACCACGCAGCACCTCGTTGCCGATATCGAGCGGCTGCGGCAGCACTTCGGCGTCGAGCGCTGGGTGCTGTACGGCCACTCATGGGGAACGACGCTGGGTCTCGCCTACGCCGAGGCTCATCCCGAGCGGGTGCGCGCCGTCGTCTTTGCCGGAGTGACGACGACGCGGCGGCGCGAGATCGACTGGCTCTACCGCGGTGTCGCGCCGCTGTTTCCCCTCGAGTGGGAGCGGTTTGTCGCCGGAGCCCCGGCGGGAACGGCGGTGGAGGACCTGCTCCCGGCCTATGCGCAACTGCTGTTCGACGCCGATCCCGAGGTCCGGATGCGGGCGGCCCGCGACTTCCACGACTGGGACAATGCCAGCGCCTCGACCACGCACCGGGCCGGGCGCCCCTCGGATGGCGTTGCGCCGGAGCATCTGCTGGCGCGGGGCCGAATCGTGACGCACTACTTCTGCAACGGGGCCTGGCTCGATGACGGGCAACTGCTTGCCGCCGCGCACCGGCTGGGCGGCATCGACGCGGTGCTGGTGCAGGGACGGCTCGATCTGCAGGGACCGATGGTCACCGCCGTGGAACTGGCCCGGGCCTGGCCGGGGGCGCGGCTGGTGGTGGTCGACAATGCCGGGCACTCGAACGCGGATGCCGGCATGGCCGAGGCCATCCGGGCGGCACTGGACGAGGTCATCACGTAAAGAAAAGGCCCCGCTCGAGGGGATGAGCGGGGCCTTAAGGGTCAAGCGCCGAAACGCCTGACCGGTCGAGAACGCAGCCAGGGAGGAGGAAGGCTGCAATCTCTGAGAAGCGACCAGGGAGGAGGAGAGGCCGCTATCTCTTGAGCAACAGTATCGCTGTGTGAGGGCGTGGGGACAAACGCAGAGTCGGAACGGCAGCCATGCATCAGGCGGGGGAGGTTTTCCGCCAGCGACGCGCCGCGATCACCGACCAGACGAGTTCCACAAGTCCGAACGGCCAGGCGCCCTGCAGGAAGCCGTATGCCGATCCCAGCACGCAGAACCCGGCAAAGGCGAGGACGAAGGCCCGTCCCCGCGCCTCCAGGGCATAGCAGACCACCATGCCGGTCACCGCGAACAGGCCGAACAGTGTCAGCGCGTCCACATCCAGATCCTCCGGGCAAGAAAAAAGGCTCCATCCGAAGATGGAGCCTGATGATCGGACCGAAGTCCAAATCGAAAGTAATGGCAAATGGACGAGGGAGGAGAATACGCCATCTGCCGGTTGGATCTCCGTCGAGGGAGGAGGAAACGACTTCAATCCGGGTGTCGCTGAGCGGGACCGAGGGAGGAGGATACGGTGCGGCTCACATCGACACTGACAATATGGACTTTGACCGATTGGTCAGCAATGCGGTCCAGGTCATGTCAGCTATGCGTTTTTCGCACGATTAGTTGAACGCACAGTGGCCGTTCCCCTACCGGAATACGCTGGTCGGCAGCCTACAGGAAAAAACAAGGCCCCGCTCGAGGGGAGAGCGGGGCCGAAGTTGCAGACATCGAAATGACTGCAAGGAGGAACAAACAGCAAGCGCGAGGAGGAGGAGGGAGAAGCGCTCGACTGCTGTCGACCCGGGATATAGGTCGGTGTTGCTGACCCATCAATCGAGCGACAGGCATACGCGCCATGCGCTAGACGCATGGCTTATAACCCGATGGAAGAACTCATGTATTTTGTGATCACGCGGAGCCCGGACCGCGATCAGGGCATGAAAGCCAGCCTGAGGGAGCTCCGCAGGTCGCCGTCGGTGCCATAGGCGAGGTTGTCGATGCGCCAGACCCGGTAGCCGATCACGCCGGTGTCGACCAGCCGCAGCCGCAGATAGTCGGTGAAGCCCGCGTCTGGCCACTCGGGAAACGCGTAGGTGATCGGCACGCTGGCCTCGTCCATCATCAGTGTCGCCGCCCCGGCCGTGCAGATGGCAGCGTAGTCCTGGTAGCTCTGCCACGGAATGCCGTCACCCAGTGGGGGCTTTTCCCCCGGGTTCGCCGCTGCCCACGCGGCGTCGACCGCTTCCGCTTCCGCAATGGCGGACGCAAGTTCGGCCGTCAGCAGGCCCTCGACTGGCGCCATGTCGTTGCCGACCCGGGAAATGCAGAAGATCTGCCCCACCTGTTCGGGGGTGAGGGTAATGGGCTCGGCATGCGCCGGAATGGCAGCGAGCAGGACGAACGAAACAGCTGTAGCGAACTGCAGTCGGCGCATCAGAACTCCCCCATGGTCGGTAGCTTGCTAGCCCTGCATCGCTGAATTGCCGATGAACGCCAGCCCGGCGCAGGGCCACTGGAGGCAACGATGATCGAGATGGCGCAGCTCGACAACCCGGTTTGGAGCGCGCCCTGTTCCTGCCATTCCCGCAGGGCCCATGCCGGCGGACTCGCCCGGCGCCACGCCCCGGAGGTCACACCCTGGTCGGCCTAGAACGACCACTCCCGGGCCTTGCCGACGAGGAAATCGCGGAACACGCCGACGCGCTTCGAATTCTTGAGGGCGGGCGGGTAGACGAAATAGGCTTCGTAGGCGGGCAGTTCGATGCCGGGGAGGACGCGGACCAGCTTGTCCTCGTTCTCGGTGACGTAGTCGGGCAGCATGGCGATGCCGATGCCGGCCCGCGCGGCCTGCATCATGCCGTTGATGGCGTTGACCTTCATGGCAGCACGGCGCGGGGACGAATCGGGGCGGCCGAGACGCTCGAGGTAGTTGATGTCGCCCAGGTAGGACGGCACCGGCTCGCCGAACGAGATGATGCGGTGCTTGTCGATGTCCTCCACCGTTGCCGGCTCGCCATATTCCTCGATGTAGCTGCGCGAGGCGTAGAAGTGGTTGTGCACGGTGAACAGCTTGCGCTGGATCATCTCGGACTGGTTGGGCCGGTGCAGGCGGATGGCGACGTCGGCCTCGCGCATGGCGAGATCGAGTTCGGAGTCGTTGAGCTTAATCTCGATCTGGATTTCGGGATAAAGGATCAGGAACTCGTGGATGCGGGAGGACAGCCAGGTCGAACCGATGCCCACGGTGGTGGTGACGAGCAGGGGGCCGGTCGGCACCGCCTGGCTCTCGGACATCTGGGTCTCGACCTGCTGCAGTTCCCAGTGCATGCGGTGCGCGGTGCGGAACAGCTGCTCGCCGACCTCCGTGAGCACCAGGCCCCGGGCGTGGCGGATGAACAGCTTGAGCCCGAGGTCTTCTTCCAGCGCGGAAATCTGGCGGCTCACCGCCGACTGGCTCATGTTGAGCCGCTCGGCGGCGTGCGTGAAACTCCCGGATTCGGCGGCTGTGTGAAAGATGCGGAGCTTGTCCCAATCCAGCATCGGCTATTCCGCCGCTTCGGCGAGCTGGTGGGCCGCCAGGAATTCCTCTGCATCGAGGGCCGCCATGCAGCCCATGCCGGCGGCAGTGACCGCCTGGCGGTAGACGTCATCGGTGACATCGCCGGCGGCGAAGACGCCCGGGATGTTGGTGGCGGTGCCGCCCGGGGCGACCTTGAGATAGCCACCGGGCTTCATGTCGAGCTTGCCCGAAAGATCGAGGTGGCCGGCGCATGGCCGATGGCGATGAAGACGCCGTCCACCGACTTCTCGGTCACCTTGCCGGTGACGGTGTCGCGGATCTTCACGCCCCTGACCGAACGCGGCATGTCGTCGCCGTAGACGTCCTCGATCTCGGCGTTCCAGATCACCTCGACCTTGGGGTTCCTGAACAGCCGCTCCTGCAGGATGCGCTCGGCACGGAACTCGCCGCGGCGGTGCACGACGGTGACCTTGCTGGCGAAATTGGTGAGGAACAGGGCTTCCTCGACGGCGGTATTGCCACCGCCGACCACAACCACTTCCTTGCCCCGATAGAAGAACCCGTCGCAGGTGGCGCAGGCGGAGACGCCGAAGCCCTGGAATTTCTGCTCGCTCTCGAGGCCGAGCCAGCGCGCCTGGGCGCCGGTGGCGACGATCACCGCATCGGCGGTGTAGCGCGTGCCGCTATCGCCCACCAGCACGAACGGGCGCGTGTCGAACTCGACCTCGACGATGATGTCGTTGACGAATTTCGTGCCGACATGCTCGGCCTGCGCCTTCATCTGCTCCATCAGCCAGGGGCCCTGGATGACGTCGGCGAAGCCGGGATAGTTCTCGACATCGGTGGTGATGGTGAGCTGGCCGCCGGGCTGCAGCCCGGCGATCATCACCGGCTCGAGCATGGCGCGGGCGGCATAGATGGCGGCGGTGTATCCCGCCGGGCCGGACCCGATGATGACGACTTTGGCGTGCACGGCGACGCTCCGAAACGCTGATCCTGTTCTCGAAGGCAAGATAGGGCTTGGGGCGCCCGGTTCAAGGCCGCATCCGTCATCGGGGGCAGGCGAAGGGCGCGTACTCACCGAAATCTTCCGGTGCAGCGGTTGGCAGTGCGTACAAACCTCGTCCTCCCGCAGGGCATAGCCGATGCGTCCTCCGGACGCCGAGCTGTCAGCAGTCCCCATTCGGCGTTCGCTCTTGCAGGCGAAATAGGGCTCCAATATAGATTGTTTCTACGGGGGGGGACGGCGCTATGGATCCAGTATCTTCACTTATTGGAACGATATCTCACTTCTTCGACTACATGAACCCGAGTCGATCGCCCTACATGCTCGGTGTCATCGTAGCTGCCGTGGTGTTGTTCATGTTCAAGGACAGTCCCGATCCGGATAGTTACGTATGGGAGCTAATGTTCCTTGTTCCCGTGACCCTTGCGACCGCCTTCTTTGTAGCGCTGTCTCTGCGTTTCCGGGATCGTCTGCTCGCATCCGTGGCGGATCGCAACGACCTCAAGATAGAGTTGAACGGCCAGTTTCGGTTTGCCCGGGCCGTTGCCGTGTCCTGTGCCCTGGTCGGGTTCTATATGATCTGGAATACCTGGAATAGCGGTGTAGACCATTCCCAGGGAGCCGCGATGCTCGCCTACATGATGGTCGTTGGTCACTTGCTGACGTTCTTGCTGTATTCGCTCCTGTACAACCGCCTTCACTTTTCGCGACGCAGGTCGGTACTGCAGGTATCGATCATAATGAGTGTCGTCATGTTGGTGGTAGTGCACTCGTCCGGCCAAATCCGTGAGGCGGACGGAGATTTCTGGTCATCCTGCAGCGTTGTGTACGAGCTGGAAGTGGAAGAACAGGACGGAGAGATATCAAGGCGAACCGTTGGGGGCGATGAAACTGACGAGGGCATTCAGCTGGACAAGTCCCTTGTGTCATCGTGCGTTCCGGCCCGGTTGGAGCAGTTGCGGGCGAGGGACGACGCCATCAGGTCGATCGTGAGCGCGAGCGTCGTCAGAGACATGGACGGCAGCGCCCTCATGTTCGGGGCCTACACGATCATCTGGTTGGTCTACGCCGGGTTCTGGGTCACGTTCCTCAACGACCTGGTGCAGGCGTCCCGGCGTGCACGTCGGGCATCAAATAGCGCACAGCTGACCCGAGGAAGCACCGTTCCATAGGGCGATCCAAAGCACGGCCCCGGTCAATGGACGGCGGCCGCCCGCCGGCCGCATCAGACGTACTTGACGTCGACGATCTCGTAGTTGCGCGAGCCCCCTGGGGCGGCGACCTCGAACGAATCGCCCATCGCCTTGCCGATCATGGCGCGGGCGATGGGGGAGGAGATCGAGATGCGCCCCCTTGCTGGCGTCGGCCTCGGGGTCGCCCACGATCTGGTAGGAGTTCTCCTTCTCGGTGTCTTCGTCGACGAAGCGCACGGTGGCGCCGAACTTGACGGTGGAGCCGGAGAGCTTGGTGACATCGACGATGTCGGCCAGCGCCAGGATGGTCTCGAGTTCCTTGATGCGCCCCTCGTTCAGGCTCTGCTGCTCCTTGGCGGCATGGTACTCGGCGTTCTCGCTGAGATCGCCATGGGCCCGCGCCTCGGAAATTGCGGCGATGATGGCCGGACGGTCCTCCGCGGTGCGGCGGCGGTACTCCTCGGAGAGGGCCTTGTGGCCGCCGGGAGTCATCGGGATCTTGTCCATGGCCGGTCTCCATTCAAAACATAAGCTTCCCTGCCAAACGGCGCCGGCAATCCGCGGCGATTTGGGGGAAGCGTCGAGTGCCAGACTGCCTGCGTCGGCGACGCGGGTCAAGTCGCACCCATCCTACCTGCCACGGACCGCCTGCCAGGCAGGCGCGACGATGCCGAACCAAACAGAAGGGCGCGGCCAATGGACCGCGCCCTGAATTGTGTCACACTCGGAACGGGTCAGGCGGGCGTCAGGTTATCAGCGGCGTTCTTGCCGGTCCGCTTGTCCTTCACGATCTCGTAGCTGACCTTCTGCCCCTCATCGAGGCCGTTGAGGCCTGAACGCTGGACGGCGGAGATATGCACGAACACGTCAGCCCCACCCTCGTCGGGCTGAATGAAACCGTAGCCTTTCTGGCCGTTGAACCACTTAACAGTACCGGTTGCCATATAAGTCCCTCTCGCAGGCTGCCGTGGCGGCCACCACCCCGTTGGCGGCCTTTGCCAATCGAATTCTTGGAATGACCTCAGCAGGCGCAAGCACGCCAGGCACGAAGTGTCGGCCGCAATATTCGACGCCAGACTGTAGCGGGAAACGACCGGTCTATCAATATGGCGGAATCACGACTAAAGCCCAACACACCTGGGTGTGTCGGGCGCAAGCTCTTGCCAACAAAACCATCTTCGTGCCGCAGAGGAGCAGGCACCTATTGCGACGGGGGTCCAACCAGGACTGCAACTGGCCATGCCCCGGCAGCAAGCCGCGATGTGTGTGATCCTATGCCTGCGGAGCCATTCCGGCAAAGTGAAAAACAGCTGATTCATTCACTTCTGCACGGCGCCGGCATGCGCTAGTGGCTTGGCGCGCCGAACGCAGCCGATGTCCCGCCACACCCATTCCTCAGGAAATCCGATCGTCGACCGTCGCGGCGCCTACGCAGAGGCGCTGTCGAGCGAGCACGCGTATGCGGAGGCCGCCGAGGTGATGGCGCAGGCGCTGGAGCTCGCCCCCGACTGGGCGGCGGGATGGAACAGCCTGGGCCGCCACTACGAGGGGAGCGGCAGCATCGACAGGGCGATCGCGGCCTGGCAGAGGTCGGCCGAACTCGATCCCGCAGGGCGCTACGGGGCAGCTCTGAAACTGGCAGCGCACGGCGTCGGTGGGGCCAGGGGGATGTCGGCCTATGCGGAGACGCTGTTCGACGACTATGCGGGTCGCTTCGAGATGTCGCTGGTGGATCGGCTCGGCTACCGGGTCCCCGAGGCGCTGGCAGACATGATCGTGGCGACCGGGCGTCCCGCCGGCGCACGGCCGGTCGACCTGGGGTGCGGTACGGGCCTGATGGGCGTGCGGCTGCGTCCGCTCGTCGACCGGCTGGAAGGGGTCGATCTCTCGCAGGCCATGCTGGCCGAGGCGCGGCGCAAGGGCATCTACGACAGGCTGACGCGGGCCGACCTGTTCGATTTCCTGGGCGGCGTCCAGGGGGTGGATCTCGCGGCCGCCGCCGATGTGCTCAACTACACCGGGCCCCTGCCGCCGGTGCTTGCCGCGGTGCGACCGGTGCTGAGCCCGGGGGGGCGCTTCGCCTTCTCGCTGGAAACTCATGGCGGCCCGGAGCCCGAGGTCCTCAGAACCAGCCTGCGCTTCGCGCACCACACGGATGCGGCACTGGGCGCGTGCCGGGAGGCCGGCTACGCGGTGCTGGCGACCCGGGCGGCAACGCTCAGGTACGATCGGGGCGAGCCGGTGGCCGGGCTGCTGGTTGTCCTCGCCGGGACCTAGCCGAGCAGGAGCTTGACACCGACAACGGCCAGAATGGCCGCGAGCAGCAGGCGCAGCCAGACCTCCGGAACCCGGGGGGCGAACGCGCTGGCGAGCAGAATGCCCGGGATCGATCCGACGAGCAGCGAAAGCAGCAGGGGCCACTCCACATTGCCGATCGCCCAATGTCCCAGACCCGCCACGAGCGTGAGGGGAACTGCATGCGCGACATCGGTCGCGACGACACGCAGCAGCGGCAATCTCGGGTAGAGCAGCATCAGCGCCGTGACCCCGATGGCGCCCGCGCCGACCGACGAGATCGAGACCAGAGCACCCATGAGGGCGCCTACGCCGATAGTGAGCGCCAGCTGGGTTGCGGGCCGCATCTCGCCGGGCGCGTGCGCGATCGCCAGCAGCGAGCGCCGAAACAGCAGGGTGAACGCCGTCAGCACCAGCATGACCCCGAGGACCGAGCCGACGATGCGCGCAACCTCGGGCGACGATCCCCCCAGTTGCGACAGGAACCAGAGCACGATCGCGGCCGAGATGACGCTGCCGAACCCCAGGGTCAGCACGACCTTCCAGTCGACATTGCGATTGGCGCCATGGACCAGAGTCCCGGCCGCCTTGGTGATTGCGGCAAAGAGCAGGTCGGTGCCGACGGCGGTGGCGGGATGGACGCCGAACAGCAGGATCAGCATCGGTGTCATCAGCGATCCGCCGCCGACGCCGGTCATGCCGACGATGAAGCCGACCACGAATCCGGACAGCGAGTAGAGTGGATCGATGCCAAAGACCAAGGACGCCCCCGGAGCGCCCCCCGCCCGTTGCCGGAGGAAGCTAGTGGCGCGGAGCGGGGATGGCCAGCGTTGTCAGTGGGATGATTTGTCCCGAAGCGGGCGGATGAAGCAAAATCGTTGCGCGGCGATTGGGGGTGCAGTGGGGCCGGCGTCGCCCCTCGCGGCGCCGGCCGGGCTCATTGCAGGGCCTGTGCGATTGCGGTTTCGACGGCCGAGACGGGGCGCCGCAGATCGAGGCCGCCCTGCGGCAGCAGCGCCGGCTGGGCCATGAAGCGCGGGATCCGTCCGCGATGCGGCTGGGCGGCATGAACGAGGAACGGGTGACACAGATAGACCGTGCCGGGCGAGCCGGTGGCCAGGACCTGCGGGCAATGGGCGGTCGAGGCGAACCCGTCGGCCGCCAGGTCCCGCAGGCTCAGGCCGGCCCCTCCGAAGGGGGAGAGTTGGCGCGCGATCTGCCGGTGCGAGCCGAGCCGGATGCGCGTCGGCGCATCGGTCTCGCCCACTTCGGAAAACAGGAACAGCATCAGCAGCGCCCGCCCGCGCGACTCGATGTTGGCCCGCCAGGCCATGAAGTCGTCGGTCTCCTCCCAGCCGAAGCTCATGTCGACGTGCCAGCCGGCATCGCCCGGATCGTCGGCGGAGGGGAACCGCAGCGGAAAGGTGCCGAGGCTGCCGCGCGGCTGCCAGCGACCCGCACCGACCAGCCGGTCGAAGGCCTGGTGCAGGACCGGCGTGTTGGCAGCCGCGCGGAACGGGGCGGCAGGGATGTCGCCGAGCCGGACGACCGGCCGCGTCCAGGTGGACGGATCGTCGGGAGCGCAGCCCGACAGGGTCCACAGGATGGCCCGGCATTGCGCCGCGAGGTCGGAGGGGAAGGCGTTGTCGATGCGGACGACGCCGTCGGCGATGAAGGAATCGACCTGGGCCGCGCTGAGCTGCAGATGGGCTGAAGGCATGGTGGTGTCCGTCTTTGCGCACGCGCACCCAGGCGGCGGCGTGCCGGTTCGCTGGAAAGGCTCGGTCAGTCTCGCGGGATCAGGCGAGGCGGAGGACCGCGGCGAAAGAGCGGATCATCATCATGGTGCCGTGCAGCCTAGCCGATTGAGCCCATCCGTCAATCCGCCCTCACGCAATCCTGCTGCCGCGCGCGATCCTGGCTCGGGCGCCTGACGAGTGTCAGAGCGGCAGGCCGGCAGCCAGTTCGCCGTCCAGACCGATGATGCGCTCGCACAGTTCCGGAACGCCTGCCGCCTGGCTGTCGAGGCGGATGACGTGGCCATCCGTGAAGGCAACCTCGATCTCGCCGGTCCAGCGCCGCCGCATGCCGACGACGTCGCCGAGATCCCGGGCGATGCGGCTGCCGTCGACGCCGGAGTGCTCGAGCCGCCGGCCACGCCAGCTGATATCGGCGACGGTGATGGCGCGCATCTGGCGCAGGCAGAGTGCGGTGCAGAGGGCGAAGGCAACGAGGATCAGCACGAGGATCTGCATCTGTGCTTCCGCATCGGCGCGATCCGAACCGACGAAGAGGCGGACGTAGAGCATCAGTCCGACGAGGCCGCTGCCGAGGATGACAGCCGACCAGTGCAGGCCGCCCGGTCGGATGCGTTTCCAGTCTCGGCCGGGAGGTGGACTGGTCAGGATGCGTGCGGCGGCCGCTCCGGCCGCGGCGAAGACCAGGCCGGCAGCGAAAGGGGCGAGAAGGTCGATCCACCACTGCATGTCGGGTCTATCGCAGGCCGGTCGTCTAGAAACGGCTAATGGCGCAGCGCAAATGCCGTGCATCGGCATGCGGCAGCGGGCCGGGCCCGATGGGTGGGCCTGCCGTCAGCGGGTTCAGGCCGCGAAATAGCTCTGCAGCGGGCGGACCTGCAGGTTGCCCTCGCGGTAGCCGATGATGCCCTCGACGGCGGCGGCCGCGCCGGGGATGGTGGTGTAGTAGGGGATCCTGCCCATCAGCGCGGTGCGGCGGATATCGCGGCTGTCGGCGATCGACTTGGCGCCGTCGGTGGTGTTGATCACCAGCTGCACGCCGCCATTCTTCATCGAGTCGACGATGTGCGGGCGGCCTTCGAGCACCTTGTTCACCTTGGTGGAGGCGATACCGTTCTCGACGAGGTACTTGTGGGTGCCGGAGGTCGCGACGATCCTGAAGCCGGCATGTTCGAGGTGGCGGCAGAACGCCAGGATCAGCGGCTTGTCGTCGTCGCGGACCGAGACGAACACCGTGCCTTCGCGGGGCACCTTGGAGCCGGCGCCGAGCTGCGACTTGGCAAAGGCCATGGCGTAGTTGGTGTCCAGCCCGATGACCTCGCCGGTCGACTTCATCTCGGGGCCGAGGACGGTGTCGACGCCGGGGAAGCGGTTGAACGGGAAGACTGCTTCCTTGACGGCGATGTGTCCGAGCTGCTTTTCGGCGAGGTTGAAGCTCTGCAGGCTCTCGCCGGCCATGATGCGGGAGGCGATCTTGGCGATCGGCTCGCCGATGACCTTGGCGACGAAGGGCACGGTGCGCGAGGCGCGCGGATTGACCTCGAGGATGTAGATGGTGCCGTCCTTCAGCGCGTACTGCACGTTCATCAGCCCGCCGACCTTGAGCGACAGCGCCAGTTCGGTGGTCTGCCGCTTCAGTTCGGCGATCACTGCGTCGGAGAGGTGCATCGGCGGCAGCGAGCAGGCACTGTCGCCCGAGTGGATGCCGGCTTCCTCGATATGCTCCATGATGCCGCAGACGAAGACGTCCCTGCCGTCCGACAGGCAGTCGACATCGATCTCGATGGCGCGGCTCAGGTAGCCGTCGAACAGCAGCGGGTTGTCGGAGAGAACGGAGTTGATCTGGCCGGTCTTGTCGTTGGGATAGCGGATCAGGATGTCGGGCGGCACCAGCGAGGTGAGGGTGTTCTGGATGTAGCCCTCGAACTCGCTGGGCGTGTGGACGATCTGCATGGCGCGGCCGCCCAGCACGTAGCTGGGACGGATGACCAGCGGGTAGCCGAGGCGCTCGGCGACGATGCGCGCCTGCTCGAGCGAATAGGCGATGCCGTTCTTGGGCTGGGTCAGTTCGAGCCGCGAGATCAGCTTGGAGAACAGGTCGCGGTCCTCGGCCAGGTCGATCGAGGCAGGCTGGGTGCCGAGGATCGGCACGCCGGCGCGCTCCACCGCGTCAGCCAGGTTGAGCGGGGTCTGGCCACCGAACTGCACGATGACGCCGTGCAGCGTGCCGTTAGACTTCTCGGTCTCGAGGATCTCGATCACGTCTTCCTCGGTCAGCGGCTCGAAATAGAGCCGGTCGGAGGTGTCGTAGTCGGTCGAGACGGTCTCGGGGTTGCAGTTGACCATGATGGTCTCGTAGCCGGCGTCGGACAGCGCGAAGCAGGCGTGGCAGCAGCAATAGTCGAACTCGATGCCCTGGCCGATGCGGTTGGGGCCGCCGCCGAGGATCACGACCTTCTTGCGGTCGGACGGGCGGGCCTCGTCTTCAACGGGGCCGGCAAAGGGCGCCTCGTAGGTCGAGTACATATAGGCGGTGGGGGAGGCGAACTCGGCCGCCGAGGTGTCGATGCGCTTATAGACCGGACGGACGCCGAGCGCCTTGCGCAGGGCGCGAACCTCCTTGGCCGGCTTGCCGGCGAGATCGGCGAGGCGGCGGTCGGAAAAGCCCATGGCCTTCAGGCCGCGCAAGGTTGGCGCATCGGCGGGCAGGCCGTACTCGCGGACCTTCCGTTCGGTGTCGACGATGCCCTTGATCTGCTCGAGGAACCAGGGGTCGATCTTGGAGGCATCGAAGATGTCCTCGAGGCTGAAGCCGAGCCGCATGGCCTCGGCGACATGCAGCAGGCGCTCCGGGGTAGGGGTGGAGACGGCGGCGAAGACGGCATTCTCGCGATCGTCCTCGCCGGCACCGGCATCGTAGCCGGGAATGCCGATCTCGTTGAGGCCGGTGAGACCTGTCTCCAGCGAGCGCAGCGCCTTCTGCAGCGACTCCTGGAAGGTGCGGCCGATGGCCATGGCCTCGCCGACCGACTTCATCGAGGTGGTGAGGCGTCGGCTCGGCGCCGGGGAACTTCTCGAAGGCGAAGCGCGGGATCTTCGTGACCACATAGTCGATGGTCGGCTCGAACGCGCGGGCGTCGCGCCGCCGGTGATGTCGTTCTCCAGCTCATCCAGCGTGTAGCCGACGGCGAGGCGGGCGGCGACCTTGGCGATCGGGAAGCCGGTGGCCTTCGAAGCGAGGGCCGACGAGCGCGAGACGCGCGGGTTCATCTCGATCACGACCATCCGGCCGTCGGCCGGGTTGATGGCGAACTGCACGTTGGAGCCGCCGGTCTCGACGCCGATCTCGCGCAGCACCGCGATGCTGGCGTCGCGCATGATCTGGTATTCCTTGTCGGTCAGCGTCAGCGCCGGCGCGACGGTGATCGAATCGCCGGTGTGGACGCCCATCGGATCGAGGTTCTCGATCGAGCAGATGATGATGCAGTTGTCGTTGCGGTCCCGCACGACCTCCATCTCGTACTCTTTCCAGCCGAGCACGCTCTCCTCGATCAGCACCTCGTCGGTGGGCGAGGCGTCGATGCCGGTCTCGACGATGGCCAGGTACTCTTCCTTGTTGTAGGCAATGCCGCCGCCGGTGCCGCCCAGCGTGAACGAGGGGCGGATGATGCAGGGGAGCCCGATCACCTCGAGCGCCTGCAGCGCCTCGATGGTGTTGTGGGCCAGCATCGAGCGCGGGGTCTCGAGCCCGATCTTCTTCATCGCGTCGCGGAACAGTTCGCGATCCTCGGCCTTGTCGATGGCCTCGGCATCGGCGCCGATCATCTCGACGCCGAATTTCTCGAGCACGCCCATCTTCCTGAGCGACAGCGCGCAGTTGAGCGCGGTCTGTCCGCCCATGGTGGGCAGCAGCGCATCCGGCCGTTCCTTTTCGATGATCTTGGCGACGATCTCGGGGGTGATCGGCTCCATGTAGGTGGCATCGGCCAGATCGGGATCGGTCATGATCGTCGCCGGATTGGAGTTGACCAGGATGATCCGGTAGCCCTCGTCCTTGAGCGCCTTGCAGGCCTGGGTGCCGGAATAGTCGAACTCGCAGGCCTGCCCGATGACGATCGGCCCGGCACCGATGATGAGGATCGATTTGATGTCGGTGCGTTTGGGCATCGTGGGCTCTTGGTTCCGGGCGCGCGCCGAAAGACGCGTGTCAGCGCGGGATCTGGCGGCGGATCTTTAGGTTAAGGCGGCTGCTCAGCCGAAGGCGCCGGGGAAGGGAAGCCCGCGCGGCAGATTGGGCATGCCGCGCGGGACGACGAGATCGGTTCAGTCGCTGGCGGGTACCGCCGTATTCGGCGGGCGACGGGTGCGCCACAGCGAGTAGGCGACGCCGCTGGCGAGGATCACGAATGTCACGCCCAGCGACCATTCGGCCGGGAACTTGGTCCAGCCGAGCAGGTCGGCGACGAAGACCTTGCCGCCGATGAAGACCAGCAGCACGGCGAGAGCCTGCTTGAGGTAGGCGAAGCGGTGCAGGATGGCGGCGAGCGCGAAGTAGAGTGCGCGCAGGCCCAGGATGGCGAAGATGTTGGAGGTGTAGATCACGTAGGCGTCGGTGGTGATGGCGAAGATCGCCGGTACCGAGTCGACGGCAAAGATGACGTCGGCGATCTCGATGAGCACGAGGGCAAGAAAGAGCGGGGTCAGCCACAGCACGGGCTTGCCCGAGTTCGGATGCGGCCTGACGACCAGGAACCTGCTGCCCTCGAGCCCCGGCGTGATGCGAAATCGCCGGCGCATGTACTTGAGCAGCCGGTTGTTCTCGAGGTCCGGCGCGTGGTCGGTGGCGACCAGCATGCGGATGCCGGTGAAGATCAGGAAGGCGGCGAAGACGTAGAGCAGCCAGCCATATTCGGCGACCAGTGTCGCGCCGAATCCGATCATCACCGCCCGCAGGACGATGACGCCGAGGATACCCCAGAACAGCACGCGGTGCTGGTAGGCGCGCGGGATGGCGAGCGCCCCGAAGATCATGGCGATGACGAAGATGTTGTCGACGGCGAGGCTCTTCTCGACGACGAAGCCGGTCAGGTACTCGACGCCGGCCTGGGCGCCGGCGTTGAGCCAGACGAAGGCGCCGAAGGCGAGCCCCAGGGTGATGTAGAAGCCGGAGAGCAGCAGGCTCTCCCGGACGCCGATCTCCTTGCCGTCGCGGTGCAGCACACCCAGGTCGAAGGCGAGCAGCAGGCCGACGAGGCCGATGAAGGTGAGCCACATCCAGATGGGCTGGCCCAGGAATGGGGCAGTGAAGCTGAAGTCCATGTTCTCCTCGCGTGTTTGGCCGAGGAGCACGCGATGCGGGGCGCATAGAGCGTGGAAGTCGGGCCCGGCATCGATTGCTCCGATGCGGTCCGACATCACGATGGACATCGTCAGAGGGGCCCGGTCCGCGTTCGGTCAGATCGGAGCGTCGAGCGCTGGCCGCAAGGCCCGATCACGCAGCCGTTACGAGGCGGCGGGCGTCCGGCGCAGCACCGCGGCGACGGAGAGGCCGAGCCAGCCGAGAATCATCAGCGTGCCGCCGGTGGGGGCGGCGAACGGAAACAGCGAGTGCCCCTGCAGCGCCGCCATGGCGAGATCGCCGGCAAACAGCGCAACGCCGAGGAAGATCACGCCGCCCGACACCCGGAGCGGCCGGCCCGGGAGGATGCCGATGGCGACCAGCGCCGCGGCGTGGAACAGCAGGAAGTTGGCCGCGATCGCCAGCATTTCATTGCCGCCGTGGCTGGCATAGGCGGCGGTCGCGACGCCGATGGCGCCGACGAGGCCGGCGGCGGCAATGAGGGGGCGGCAGATGTTGATGGACATTTCAGAACCCGGGTTGATCAGATGGTGTTCAGGGCGTGTTCGATCCGCCCGAGCTTTTGAGCGTCGGTGAGATCCTTCATCCGGTCGATGCGTGTGACCCGCACCGGCTTGAAGCCGCAGAACTCAAGGGTGGCGCGACGCACGGCGTTGATGTCGCTGTTGCGGTACTGCCACCAAATCCATGGGGTAGGAGCATCGCTGGTGGTTATGACGTGGGCCGACCGCCCTTTGAGCAGCTTGTCCCAGAACGGGTCCTTGTCGTGGTACCGATAGGCGAAATCCGAATAGAGGGTACGGTCGAAAAAACCCTTGAGGAGGGCAGGGACAGAGCCCCACCAGATCGGGTAGAGGATCACCCACTTCTCGCACCAGGTGATGTTTTCCTGCGCTTTTGCGAGATCCGGCTCGAGCGGTTGGATTTGCCGATAGCCGTGCCAGAGAACCGGGTCGAAGTGCATCTCACCAAGGTTCTGGCGACGCACTTCGTGACCAAGGGCCCGCGCCTTGTCGGCATAGGCCGCGGCGAGACGGCCGTTGAAGCTGTCAAGGTCCGGGTGGGCAAGCAGGAGATAGATGCGCATCGCAGTCTCGCGAAATCCGCGTTCGATACTATGCCCGTGCCGGCCGCCCGCGTTGAGCCAGATCAAAGGCTTGTCTCCGTCCCCTCGGGGTGCGACCGTGGTCCGATCGTCTTGGCCGACCGGAGAGTGCCATGTGCCGGAACATTCGCCCGCTGTTCAACTTCGAGCCGCCCGCCACCCGCAACGAGGTGCACGATGCCGCGCTGCAGTTCGTGCGCAAGATCTCGGGGTTCACCCATCCGTCCAGGGCGAATGAAGCCGCCTTCGCGGCGGCGGTCGAGGATATCGAGACGGTGGTGAAGCGCCTGCTCGCGCAACTGGAGACCAGCGCCCCGGCCAGGGACCGCGACGTGGTCGCGGCCAAGGCCCGGGAGCGCGCGCGGCTGCGCTACGGGTGAACCCCGAGCGGCCCTCAGTTCTTGCCGAAGGTGATGCTCGAGGCCATCGTCTCGCCGTCCTTGTCGACCAGCTTGAAGCTCATCTTGATGCTGCCGCCGGTGAGCGAGAGCGACGACGAGGCGGTGCCGTAGCGGGTCTCCATGCCGGAGGTGGAAAACACCACGCCACCGCCCGACCGCTTGCCGACGGTGGTCGTGGCGACCCCCTGGGCCGAGGAGGAAGCCTCGAAGCGCTTGTTGGCATCGTTGTAGACGATGCCGCCCCGGAAGCTTGCGGCGCCGGCGGTGAACGAGCAACGGCCGGTGTAGGTCAGCTTGCCGGGGGTCGTTCCCTTCATGGTCAGGCGGCAACTGACGGTGCCGGGATCGGGGCCGGTGACCTTGCCCGTGCCTTTCCAGGAGCCGGCGTACTTCTGCAGCAAGGCGCTTTCCGCCTGGCCGGCGGAGACGGGGGAGGTGACGGACAGGGCGACGGCGACGCAGAGCGCGGCGACCTTCAGGTGATGCAAAAGGCGCAAGGGCGACTTCTCCGGTTCTTTGGTTCGCTGGAAGACTAATGCAACAACTCCCGCAGCGGGAGAGGGCTCCCGTGCTTGTGCGTCACAGTCTCGACATTTCGTTCAGCATAGGTTCAGGCGATTGTGTTGCATTATGGGCACAAGCGCGAAGGGTCGCGCAGGAACGAGGGGTGGGAACGATGAGAATGATCCGGACAAGTGCGGCACTGGTGCTTGGCACCGCCGCAATTCTGCTGGCGACGGGCAACGCGCTCGCCGTCGAGGCCATGGCCAAGTCGGCCGTGAATGTGCGTACCGGACCGGGAACCGGTTTCGGCATCGTGGACCAGCTCACGGCCGGCGAAGTGGTCGACATCACCGAGTGCGCGCCGTCGGGCTGGTGCTTTGTCGAGCACGACGGGCCGGACGGGTGGGTGAGCGCCAGCTACCTCACCGCGCCGGAGGAAGAAGACGAACCCGAGATGGAGGACGGGGGCGGCAGCAATCCGGATTGCTCGTTCGGCTTCACCATGGGACCGGGCGGTCCGAGCCTCTCGATCAATTGCGGCGATGCGCCGCCGCCGGCTCCGCCGCCGCCGCCGGCCGATGACGACGAGGATCCGCAGGCCTGCTTCTATGTCGGCGGCGCCTTCAACGGCCAGACCTTCTGCATGGGCGTCGGCACGCGCAACGTGCTCAACGCCACGTTCAACAACAAGATCTCGTCGGTCGAGCTGTTCGGCGGCGCCAAGGCGCGGCTGTGCGACGGCCCCAACCTGACCGGCTACTGCCGCAACGTGAACTCCGACACCTCGCCGCTGGTGCCGCAGATCAACGACAAGGCGTCCTCGCTGATCGTCTATGTCGGCGCGCCGCCGGCGCCCGAGCCCGAGCCGGCTCCGGCGATCCCGGCGATGTTCTCGACCGGGCTGATCGACCTGCAGCAGACGTGGACGGCCAATCTCGACAATGGCACCACCGGTGGCGCTGCGGGGGCCGACATCTGGTATCAGGCGGTGACCGCCTTCGAGAAGTACATCACGCCCCGCAACGGTGCGCTGATGGCCGTCGGCAACGGCTCGGGCTATGCGGGCTGCTCGACCATGGACCTGACCAACGACTCGATCCCGCTGGCCGACATCCCGCCGGGCACCTATGTGTGCGTCAAGACCAACCAGAACCGGATCTCGCAGTTCCGCGTCAACGGCTTCGTGGGCACCACGATGAAGATCGGCTACGGCACCTGGGCCAACTGAGCCCGTCGGACATCCGACTTCCGGCGGCCCGGGGCATCTGCTCCGGGCCGTCGCCTGGGCCGTGGGCCCGGCGCGGGGGGCCGGGGGGGGGGGGGGGGGGGGGGGGGGGCCGGGGGCGGGCCGGGGGGGGGGGGGGGGGGGGGGGGGGGGGGGCCCGGGGGGGGGGGGGGGGGGGGGGGGGGGGGGGGGGGGGGGGGGGGGGGGGGGGGGGGGGGGGGGGGGGGGGGGGGGGGGGGGGGGGGGGGGGGGGGGGGGGGGGGGGGGGGGGGGCGCGGGGGGGGGCGGGGGGGGGGGCCGCGCCGCCGGGGGGGGGGCCCCCCCGGCGGGGGGGGGGGGCCGGGGGGGGGGGGGGGGGGGGGGGGGCGGGGCCCGCGGGGGGCGCGGGCCGCCGGGTCGAATGAACACCTTCTAGCTTCGACGTCTAGGCCTCGGGTTCGGTGGTGAACAGCAGTGGAAACCCTTCGGCGCGGGCCATCTCGGTGGCCCGCGTTGCCTTGCTCTCGGCGACCTCGCGGGTAAACACAGCCACGACGCAGGCCCCCTTGGTGTGTGCGGTGATCATGATGCGGTGGGCCTGATCCTCGGAGATGCGAAACTCTGCCTTGAGGACCCGCACCACGAACTCGCGCGGCGTGAAGTCGTCGTTCACGAGGATGACCTTGTGCAGTGGCGGACGTGCCACCTCTCGCCGCGTCCGAAGGCGTGGCGTCGTGACGGAACCGGCCATGCGGGATGGCGTGTTGAGCATTGCGGTGATCGTAGCACGTTTCCGACCATCGGGCGCTGATCTGGTCGCGGGCCAGTGCTCGCGTCCGAGGCTCTACTAAAATTAACTTTTTTGCATTTACAAATAAGCCTCGGGTAGCGGGTACATGGCGCGCACCTTGCCGGATGGGCACAGAGATTTTGGAAATGCAGCAGCAGCGCCAGGAGGCGACCATGGTCGCAGGACGGATCATCGCGGTCGATCGACCGCTTCGTCGGCCCGGGCACTGTCGCGTCACCGATAGGAGTGAGTTCTGATGCACGCCTCACAGTCGGGGGCTCCGAGCCCCAGTCGCGCCAATGGCGCCATTACAGGCGACCAGGCACGGGCTACCGAGCAGTACGTCACCTTCATCAGCAACGGCGCGCACTACGGCGTCGACATCATGGCGGTGCGCGAGATCCGCAGCTGGCAGCCGACGACCCAGCTGCCGGGACGAAGCCCAGGCGCCCGCGGCGTGCTGGATATCCGGGGGCAGGTCGTCGAGGTGTTCGACCTGTCGCAGGTGCTGGGCGGCCCGCCGCTGGAAGTGGCTCGCGGCAATGTCGTGCTGGTGCTTGCCCTCGATAGCTGCACCATAGGCATTCTGGTGGATTCGGTTTCCGACATCATTCAGGTCGGTGCGGAAACCCTGATGCCGGTGCCCGACGCAGGTGCCGTCAGCACCAATGTCGGCCAGATACGCGGCATGGTGCATCACGAGGATCGGCTCATCGCCATCGTCTCGCTCGAGGATCTGTTCCCGGGCTGAGGTGGATCGCGGACCATCGAGCCGTAGTGCCGTGGGCGCCCCCAATCCGCCCGCGGCACAATTGTCTTTGGGGGAACGGTCGATGCAGGGCGCCTGCTGCAGGTTGAACCTTTGAGCGGGATGGGCATTGTGCACCGGGCCAGCCGGACGGCGGCCTGCCCGCTTCGTCCAGCTCCCGGAGGTTTCGCAATGGCACAGGCAATACCGGCGTTCAGCCTCAATGACGGCCGCAGCATTCCGCAGCTCGGGCTCGGGGTGTGGCAGGTCGATCCCGAGATGACGGCGCGGGTCGTTGGCGATGCCATCTCCGCCGGCTATCGGGCCATCGACACAGCCGAGGGGTACCAGAACGAGGAGGGGTGGGGGACGCCATCCGCCACGCCGGGATCCCGCACGGCGAGTTGTTCATCACCTCCAAGCTGCGCAATGGCGGGCACGCGCGCGACCTGGCGCTCAGGAGCTTCGACGAGACCATGGCGAGGCTCGGCCTCGAGCAGCTCGACCTGTTCCTCATCCACTGGCCGGTCCCCAGCCAGGACAGGTATGTGGAGGCGTGGCGCACGCTGGTGGAACTCAAGGAGCAGGGCCGGGTCCGTTCGATCGGTGTCTCGAATTTCGACGTGAACCACCTCGAGCGGATCATCGGGGAAACCGGCGAGACACCGGTCGTCAACCAGATCGAACTGCATCCGCGTTTCCAGCAGCGCGACAAGCGCGACTTCCATGCCGGCCGCGGGATCCGCATCGAGAGCTGGAGTCCCCTGGGGTCGGGCCGGCTGCTCGATGATCCGACGATTGCCGGAATCGGCCGCAAGCACGGCAGGTCGATCGCCCAGACGATCATTCGCTGGCACCTGCAGCAGGGGCTGATCGTCATTCCCAAGACAACGCACAAGGAACGCATGGTCGAGAATCTCGACGTGTTCGGCTTCGAACTCGACGCCGACGACATGCAGAAGCTGCAGGCCCTCGATCGCGGAAGCGCCGGGCGCGTCGGCGCCGACCCTGCAACGGCGGCGTTCCTGTTCTAGCTAGAACGCAAGGACGGAGCACTGGCCAGGACCACCCCATCCCGGTCGGCCAGCGACAGGCGGCCGATCCTGGCAGGGGGGATGACGACAACGTCACCGGACTGGCAGATCACGATACGCCGCCTCGTCTTCCGGAGAGTCCCACTCGGACAAGGTCGACTGCACCAGCGCCGGATTGCTGTCGGCAGTCCGCACCTCTCGAACATCGACAATGCGGCCTGGCTCGCGCCGAAAGCGTGCCCAGACACCCCTCATGGCCTCGATCGGCCTGATCCCGGAGGTGGGCCGGCCATCCCGACCGACGCGCATCTTCTGCCAACGACCGACAATGCCATCAACTTCCAGGTCGATGATCTGGTTTTCCGTCAGTCCAGCAATTCTGTCCCGAAGACGGGTATCTCCTTCAATGTGCCTTATCTAGATCGCGCCGTCCCGGATCTTGACCTTTGCCATCTCGTACCTGCTGTCATCTTCGGAGTTTTGGGCGGGGTGGTGGTGGGGTCACGTCGTGCGCCGAAACAACATGTCCTTGGCCGCCAGCACGGCGCCCAGGGTGATCAGGAGTGCCGCTACCAGCAACAGGTGGCTGTACTCGGCATAGCCGGTGACCACCAGCATGAAGGTCGAAAGCAGCGGCGCCGAGTAGGATACCGCGCCCAGCACCTGGATGTCGCCGCGCTTGACCCCGATGTCCCAGACGTAGAACGCCAGTCCCACCGGGCCGAGGCCCAGCCCGACAATGGCGGCCCACTGCCACGGATTATCCGGCCACACGGTCGTTTCGAGGGCGAGGTGACATGCTGCCGACAGGATGGCCGTGGCGAGGCAGAAGCCGGTGATGGCCTCGCTCGGCACGGCGGCGAAGCGGCGGGAGAGGACCGAGTAGCCCGACCAGGCGAAAGCGGCGCACAACGCCGCGAAGTAGCCCGGGGCGTAGGCCGGGTCGAAGCTCAGGCCGCGCCCCTTGGTGACGACGAGTCCGGCACCGGCGAGGGCCAGCAGCACGCCTGCGACATGCTGCCACTTCAGTCGCTCGCCGGGCAGTGTCGCCGAGAACACCACGATCAGCAGCGGCCACAGGTAGTTGATCAGCCCGGCCTCGACCGGCGGGGCGCTGCGCAGGGCGAAGAAGTAGCAGAAGTGGTACCCGAACAGCCCGCCCACGCCGAGCAGCCAGACCTGCGGCGGCTGTCGCATCGCGCCGATCGAGGACGGTCGCAGGATCAGCAGGCTCACTCCCCCGATGCCGAAGGTGATGGCGGTGAGTTGCAGCGCCGGCATGGCGCCGCTCGCTGCCGTCAGGAAGGCCAGAAGCGACCAGAGCAGCACGGCGGAAAAGCCGACCAGCGTGGCGGACGAACGGGAGAGGGGGGTCATCAGGGGCTTCTAGCCTGCGCCCGACGTGATGCCAATGGCGCAGCGACGATGGGGCAGGTTGAAGCCGGGGGCATCCGCTACTACCTTGTCGGAAAACGGAAACCGCGCAGCATGTCGATAGCCAGGTCCGACCTTCTCGCGCTGCGCATGCGCCTCGACAGCGGCTTTGATTCGCTCGCAAGCGAAATTGCGGCAGAGCAGGCGTCCTCGCTGGGACACCAGGGGCGGCAGGTCGAAAAGGCCATGCGGGCCCTGCGGGACCATGATGCAGCGGGCGGCGAGGACGTGGTCCGGCGCGGCCTGGTCAAGGCGGCGGCCCGGCAGGTGTGGGCCTTCTTCGTGCAGCGCGAATTGTGCGGGTTGCGCGACCAGAAGGAGGTGATCCGCATCTACGGGATTCCGCCGGAAGTCCTGCTGCTGCTCGGAGCGATGGACTGATGGGGATCGGGTTCGGCAATGCAATCGATTACTGGCCTTCTTCGAGCGACCTGATATAGCGGGTTCGTTGATGGTACTTAAGCGTATCCGGACCATTACGGTTCAGGTTTTGGCTCATGCTTCGTGACGCCGTTCAAAGATCGCTGACGCCGATTCCGGTGTCGGCAGAGGCCCGTGTCGTAGGGTCCGAACCCGTGCCGCCGTACCACAAGGTCGCCACGGGCGTGGTCTGGGTGGCGTTTCAGTTCAACCATGAGGCGGTGCGTCCATTTCTGCCTGATGGCGTGCTGCTGACCGAGAGCAGCGTCGGCATCCTGGGGATCTACCAGGCGCACACAGGCTTCGGCCTCGCCCCCTACACGCGTGGCATGGTGGGAATCTCGGTGAACGGTCAGCCAGGGACCGACGTACCGGAGGGCATGCTGGTCCTCGCCGACATCATCGATGAACCTGGCGCTTCGCGGCTGAGGCGCCTTTACTCGGGCAATACTTTTGTCGGGTCCGCGCGCACCTGGCAGGACGGTGCCTTGCTGCGCGGCACGGCGAGCGTCGGCGACGAGGAATGGCTGCGGGCCACCATCCGGCCCGGCGGCGACAAGCGCCGCGACATGTGCGGCGTGGATACGTTCCTGGGCGTGACGGAGGCCGGACTGGTGGCCTACGCGGATTCCAACGTCTCCGATCTCGAGGACGCCGAGATCATCTCGGTCGAGATCACCGACGCAGCCCCCGCGATCATGCAGGCCATGCGACCGACCGGCTTCGTGTTCGGGCTGCACGCGGCGCGGGTGAGCTCGATCTGGAGCGAGCCCCGCGTGGTCGGCAACAGTGCGGTGGGCGATGCCGCGCAGATGTTCCTCGGCATTGTCGAGGATGCCGGCAGGGCTGCGGCGATCGTTCGGCAGGACGGCACGCTGATCGCGACGAACAGCAGCGGCAGGCAACTGCTCGGCATTCGCGCGAGGCCGGGGGAGCAACTCCTGGGCGGTACCGTGGCGGAGCGCCAGGCTCTGGGCGCGGCGCTGCGCCACAGCGTGGCCCGGACCGGACCGCGAGTCTCCGATCCGATCGCCCTCGCCAGGTCGGGCGGTGGGCATCTTGTCGCCTATGTGCTGCCGCTGGAACATGGGGAACACAGCGCCGATGCCGCCCTGGTGCTGATGACCGACCCGCATGGACCGGAGCGGCGCGATGCGGGCCAGCTGCTGCAACTGTTCGGCCTGACCGGGGCCGAGGCCCGGCTCGCGGCGCTGGTGGGTACGGGCGTTGCGCCCCGCGCGGCCGCGGCCGAGCTCAGCATCACCGAGCACACTGCCCGTTCCACGATGAAGACCATCTATGACAAGCTGGGCATCCGCAAGCAGTCGGAGCTGGGCCACCTGGTGGCCAGACTGCAGCACTTCTAGCGGTAAGCTTGGGCGGTTCTTCGGTTGCGCCCCGCATTTGTGGGGTGCGGACATGCTGGGGGCGCTGCAGTATTGCACTCGACATGTACTGATCCAGGATGGAACTGCGATGCTGGACACTCTCGAAAAGCAAGCTGCCTCGGTGATTCAGACGCGCGGCGGCCTCACGGTCGGTGATGTCATTGCCATGTTGCGGACATTCGACGCCACTGCGCCCGTGCTGATCGCCGGAGAGTTTGGCGGGCTCGATGAGGTGCTCGGTTTCCGCAAGACGCCGGTGCGCCTCAATGTCAATGACGCTGATGGCTTCGGGCCGCATGAGGTGCCGGCACATGGCGAGCGTGCCGATGTCCTCGCCGTGGTGGTACGCGTCCGCGACTAGAACCGCAGCTTGAAGCCTTCGTGGCTGCCGACAAAGCCCAGTCGGGTATAGAAGCGATGGGCGTCCAGCCGTTTCTTGTTGGACGTGAGCTGCACCATGCCGCAGCCGCGGTGCTGCGCCTCCGCAATCGCAAACCGCATCAGGCGGGAGCCGTGGCCGCGATTGCGACAGGCCGGGTCGACGTGGACGGCCTCCACCAGGCAGCGCCGCATCCCCAGGCCGGCGATTCCGGGAATGAAGGTCAACTGCAGGGTGCCCACCGGCCGACCGGCCTCCGTGGCGACGATCAGGCGCTGGTTGGGATCGGCCGAGATCTCGGCGAGGGCCGCGCGATAGCGCGGATGGTCCGGCTGATCGGCCAGGTCCCCCGCGGGGACCACGGCGTCCTCGGCGATCAGGCGAACGATGAAGCCGAGATCGGCCTCGGTTGCGTCGCGAAACAGCAGCGTCATGTCAGGGCTCTCTCCGATGCTGCCCGGATAATGCGGTGCGGCGAGTCGGGGAAGCCGCGCGCCGGTCATTGACCGCCGCAACGCCGCCCAATACTCCTCGTGCGGGGCGAGGATACACCTTTCATGGACGTCAGGTTGCTGTGGTTGGCGCTGGGGGCGTTCGCCGGCAGCGTCGAAAGCTCGCTGATTGTCAGCGTCCTCCCCGCGATCAGCGCCGAGACCGGGGTCAGCATCGCCCAGGCGGGCTACGTCGTGGTCTTCTACTCCATAGCCTATGGCATCGGCACGCCGCTGCTCACCACGCTGTTCGGGTCCCTGGACCGGCGGCGCGTGGTGGCAGGCGCTGAACTGCTGTTCGGGCTCGCGGCCATCCTCTTCGGCCTGCTGCCGGGTTTCGCGCTGATCCTCGTTGCCCGGACCATGCTGGCCCTCGGGGCGGGCCTCTTCACCTCGACGGCGCAGTCGACGGCGGTGGCTCTGGCCGAGCCCGGTCGTCGTGGCCGGGCCGTCTCGACGGTGGTGATGGGCGGTTCGATCGCCGTGGCGCTCGGTGCGCCGCTCGGCGCGCTGGTGGCAGAACTCTATGGCTGGCGGGTGGCCTATGTCGGGCTCGGGCTGATCGCGGTGTTCGCCTCGGCCACCATGTGGCTGAAGCTGCCGCACGATATCCACGGCGACAAGCGCTCCCTCAGGGAGCGGCTGGCGCTGCTGGGTATCCGCGGGGTGCCGATGACGCTGCTCAGCTCGGCGCTCGGCGCCTTCGCCATGTTCGTGGTGCTCACCTACCTGGCGCCGATCACCACGCAGATGATCGGCCTCGAGCAGGCGATGATGCCGGTGGTGCTGTTCGCCTTCGGGATCGGGGCGTTGGGCGGCAACTTCCTCGGCGGCTACCTCGTCGACCGGATCGGTGCCAAGCCGACCATGATGGTGATCCTGGGCGGCATGATCTTCGAACTGGCTGCCATCGACCTGGTCGCCCTGCTGCCGGCCCCCGTCGCGCTGCCGGTCTACCTCGTCCACATGGCGGTCTTCGGCGTGGTGACCTGGGCCTACTTTCCATCGCAGATCAGCCGGCTGGCGGTCCTCGCCCCGGCCTCGGTGCCGCTGGCCGCTTCCCTCAACCTCACGGCGATGAATCTGGGTGGAGCGCTCTCGGCCCTGGCGGGCGGCGTCGCGCTCGAACAGCTGGGCGTGGCGAGCCTGGGCTGGGTCGGCGCCGCCGTGGCGGTCGCGGCCATGGTGGTCACGGTGTTCGCTCCGGAACGTCCCGCCTAGACCCGTTTGCCCCTTGGGGCTCAGGCTCCAGGCCACGATCAGCACGACGACGGCGAGGATGCCGGGGAGCAGGGCGAGCCACTCCTCGCCGGCCGCGAGGACCGCGGTGCCGGCCCACATGATCGAACTCAGCGCCTCCGAGATCGTCGCGGCGCGCGAGGCGACCTGGCGGCGCCGGAACATGGCGCGGCGCATCGGGGTCCTGAACCACAGCTGGATCGCCGTTGCCGAGCCGGCCGAGAGGGCCACGAAGAGCGCGGTCACCCAGGCGAGGTCCCACGAGGCGATCCACACCATCGCCAGCACCGGGGCGAAGACCACGCCGATGGCGCACAGCACAGCCTCGATCTTGGCGATCAGCACGGCGCGCGGGTGGATCGGCGCGGTGACGACGAGATCGTGCGCGTCCTCGCCCGAAATGGCAAGCCAGCTGAGGCCACCGGCCAATTGTCCGGCCGCCATGACGATCACCGGGATGACGACGACGTAGGTGCCGGCGCTCTGGCCGTAGGAGACCCAGAGGAACAGCGCGGGCGGGAACAGGTAGAGGATCTGCATCAGCGACTGGCTGAGCAGCCATGGATCGCGCCGCAGCAGCTTCCATTCCTTGACCCTCAGGGCATGGCGCTGGCTCATCGGACGGAACGGGCGGGCGGCGGCGCTCTGCTGCACACGCGTCTGGGAGACGCCCGCGGCGGCAATGGCGCGGCTGGCGAAGCTGGCCGAGGTGAGACGGATGACGAGGGCAAGGGCGCCGAAGCCGGCCACGGCGACGACGAGCATGGCGCCCAGATCGCCCATGGCGCGGCGTGCCGGCAGCCAGATGAGGCTCACGAGGTCGGGGGCGGCGGCCACGAATTCGGGCGATTGCAGCACCGAGAAGCGGTTCATGTCGCCAAAGCTCAGGATGGCGACCGCCTGGATGCCGATGATGAAGCCGGCGCCGACGATGCCGGCAATGATCTGGGCGATGAGCCGGGTGCGGGCCGGCCCGGCGAGCCGGAACAGGCCGATGGTGACGAGCACCGACAGCGCTGCTGCTACTGCCCCGAGGCCGGCGAGAACGCCGTAGGCGGCGAGCCAGCGCGGTCCCTCGTGGGCGACGAGGACATTGATCATCGGGCTCGCGAGCAGGCATGCGAGCACGATCGAGCCGAACGCGGTGGCACCGGTCCGCACGGCGAACAGCCGCTCGGCGGGGGCAGGGGAGGAGAGGATCAGGTCGAGATCGGAGCGGGAATAGTAGGCGCGCGTTACCGATTCGAGCGCCTGGCTCAGCATCACCGTCCAGAACAGGAAGCCGGTGCTGGTGACGAGAACCAGGGTCTGCTTGTCCGGCTCGATGCCCGACGCGATCCACGGGGCCATCAGGGCGTTGGCGAGCGCGTGCAGGCCCAGATAGAAGGCGCCCAGGACGCCGAAGAGCACGATGCCGCGGACCTTCTTGCCGCCGGTGGTCATGGCGAGCCAGTCGCGCCAGGCGAGACGAACTTCGTGCGCGGCGAACCAGGGAAGCGTGGATGGCGACATCATGCAGCGGCGACCCCGACGAGGTCGGCCGTGTCGGCTTCCTTCTGCGCCACGAGATCGAGGAAGATTTCTTCCAGCGTCGTCTCCCGCCCGATCCGGGCGCGCAGTTCGGCCAGGGTACCCTCGGCGGCAAGTCGTCCGTGGTTGATGACGCCGATGCGCTCGGCCATCCGTTCGGCGACCTCGAGGATATGGGTGGTCATGATGACGGTGACACCCTCGGCCACCTTCTGCTTCAGCACGTCCTTGACCTGGCGCGCCGAACCGGCATCGAGGCCGGTGAGCGGTTCGTCGAGGATGATGAGGCGCGGGTCGTGGACCAGGGCGCCGGCGAGGGCGACCTTCTGCAGCATGCCCTTGGAAAAGCCGCCGCAACGTTCGTTGGCGTGCGGGCGCAGACCGAGCCAGTCGATCAGCTCGTTCGAATGGCGCTCGGCCTCGCGGGCGTCGACGCGCCACAGCCCGGCGACGAACTCGAGATACTCGAGCGGGGTCAGTCGGTCGTAGACCATCGGCTCGTCGGACACCCAGGCGACGATCGACTTGGCGGCGATCGGGTCGCGCGCCGTGTCGATGCCGCAGATGGCGATCGAGCCCGCATCCTGGCGCAGCAGCCCGGCGACCATCCTCAGGATGGTGGTCTTGCCGGCGCCGTTGGGGCCGAGCAGGGCATAGAACTCGCCGGCCCGCACCTTGAGCTCGAGATCGACCACCACGGGGCGGTCAAAGCTCTTTCTGAGGCCTGAGATGTCGAGGGCAAGCGGGGCGGTGGTCATGGCGGACTCCGGTGAGACCGCGAAACACTAGTCGGGACCGGTTAGGGCCGGCTCAACCGGTCCGGTAAACAAAGCCTGAACTACTGCGCCCCGACCGGATCGACGATGCCGCGGCGGCAGCCCGGCGAGGTCGGGTTGGCGGCGCGCAGCAGGGATCGGAGGTCAGGTGTCGCGTCCACCTCTCCATAGAGGCCGAGGGTGATCTCGGTGACGATGCGGCGCGCACCGTCCTCGGCGCAGGCGAGCTTGACGCTGTCCCCGGCGCCGGCCCCGAAGGCGTCGTCGAAGGCGTCGCGAACCTGCTCGGCGCTGATCTCGCGGCCGATGCGGGCGGCGAAGAGGTCGCGGACGGCCGAGCGGTTCAGGGTGTCGAGGAGCGCGACCGAGGCAGCGTAGTAGGTCTCCGCGTCAGTGCCGAAGCAGGTGCCGTGCTTGATCCATTCGTGCCGCTCGAGTTGCGAGCGGGTGCCCGGCATGGCCTGGTCGAGGGCCGTGCGAAGCGCGGCGGTGAGCTCGACCGGGGGCAGGGCCGACCAGCGTCCCGCCTCGTCGGCCGCGCGATGCGTCGCCGCAACGTCGCAGTAGTCGTCCCGCGGCCACAGCCCGTGCAGGGCGAAGTGGCTGGCGTCATGGCGCTCTGCCCCGAGCGTCCGGCATTCCGGCTTGCCGGGGGCGGTCTCGCAGAAGGCCGGCTGCCAGCTCGCGGCGAGGATCAGGAACTGCCGCGGCGCCGTGGCCCGAGGCCCTTCGGCCGGAGCCGCCGCGGGCGCCGGCGCGACCTCCGTCGTTGCCGGCGGCGGGGCCCGTGCCGCAGGCGGCGGCGGGGCCGCCGGCCGCAGCCACAGCACCAGCCCCGCCCCGGCGAGAAAGACCACAACCATCAGCAGCAGGAATCGGCTGTTCATGGCGGAGAGTTCAGCAGCGTTTGGGGATGGTGTCACCTGTGACGGAGATACAGCATTTACAGTATTACGGTAGCTTACGGGATTATTGATAAATCCGACAAATCCACATATGCTGCAAATCCTGTATGATGAGGTGTGGCATGAGCGAGCGACGGTACACGACCAGCGATCTGTCCCGGCGCTCCGGCGACGTGATCGCCGAGGCGCTGAGGCATCCGGTGACCATCACGCAGCGCAACAAGCCGCGGCTGGTGGTGATGAACTACCACGACTACGAGGAGATGCGCGGTCGCGCCGATCCGAGGCGGACGCTGCGCATTGGAGACCTCACCGGCAGCGAACTCGATGGGCTGCAGGACGCGGTCGATGCCTACCTCGCCGAACCGGATCCGGTCGAGTGAGCCGGGCGGAGATCGTCAGCGGGTGCGTTGTCAGGTAGTGTCTCAGTTTGAAATGGCTTTTCCGCGACTTACGGCGCGTTCTGGGCACATGGGTGCGCGGAACGGGAGTGAAACAGGGCTAGGCGACCTTATGTAGATCGATGAACATCACCGGCTCATCGCGGGCCAGGTTCTCTTCGGTGTCGAGCGCGGTAAACCCGCACTTCTCGTAGAAACCAACAGACTGCCTCTTGGCGTCAACCACGATGAACCGGCATCCCACAGACGGGCTGATCTGGTCCTTCGATATACCAATGGACAGTTCAACCAGCTTGCTGCCGATCTTGAGGTTGCGCTCCTTAAGGCGGCGGTCAACCGCCAGCCTCGCTATCTTGACTGCAGGGTACTGTCGGTACGGGTAGTGCAAGCCTTCGCCCTGAACTAGTCCATTTCCATTTCCGTTTTCGCCGGGGTCTGAGGCGATCTCGCCGCACACCAAGGTAACGTAGGCTTGTATCTTGTTGGGCGCATCGTCCAGGAACACCGCGTAAGTGCGGGCCAGGCTTTGTTCGTGGTGCTTCTTCGCGTCTTGCCTGAGATACCGTTTGAGAGGTTCGAAGTCCGCATGACCAAGAGAAAGGCCGGTGACAGTGTCACCGGCCTCTAGCTGCCTAATGAGCAAATCGACCAACTAGCTTACTCGGCTGGTTGCAGCTTGATTGTCAGGCGGCCGCCGTTCGCGGCCATGCTGCGCGACATTTCAACACCGCGCTTAGCAGATTCCTTAGCGGCAGCTTTCGGCTTACCGTAGGTAACCTGCGCTTGGAATTTCTTCGCGTCCTGCTCGGTGAGCGTCACGCGGCCGAATGCATGTGACTTGATAGCCATGGGCGCCTCCAGGTTAGGGTTGCAGTGGTCATATGGTGCGCATCCTATACCAGTTCACCAGACCGTTGACAATTTAGCGACCTGGATGAAACCAACCAGGTTGCTCTGGGCCGCTCCTACCACCTCAATCCCGACGCCGTTATGGGGAGCTTCAGCCGCGCGTTTTTCCGTCTGATCCTGAGGGAGGTGGTCGTTCGCTGGCGGGACGTTCGGAAGGTTTCCCGCCGCTAGCGCTGCGTCACGTACCCGTCCGGAACGCCTTTCGTTGCCAGCACGAATTGCCAGACCTGCAGCCAGCGCGCGCGGAAGCCGCCGGCGCAGCACAGCAGGTAGTATTTCCACATGCGGAAGAAGCGCTCCTCCTCGGGCGTGCGATCCGTCTTCCAGTTGCGCTCGAAATTCTCGTACCAGGCCACCAGCGTCCGATCGTAGTGCGGGCCGATATTGTGCAGGTCGATGACGGTAAACAGCCCGTCGATGGCTCTGCCGATCTGGGCCATGGAGGGGATGACGCCGCCCGGGAAGATGTATTTCTCGAGCCAGGCCTCGATGGTCTCGGTGGTCCATTGCGCACCGATGGTGTGGAGCATGAACAGGCCGTCGTCCCGGATCACGCTGCGCGCCTTCTCGAAATAGGTCCGGTAGTTCTTGTGTCCCACGTGCTCGAACATGCCCATCGAGACCACATGGTCGGCCTGTCCCTCGAACAGGCGATAGTCCTTGACCTGGAATTCGATCGGCAGGTGCCCGTAGCGCTCGCGCCCATAGGCGGCCTGGTCGGGCGAGACGGTGACGCCGACGCAGCGGGCGCCGTACCTTTCCGCAGCAAAGCCCATGAAGGCGCCCCAGCCGCAGCCGATGTCCCAGACCAATTGCCCGGGCCTCAGCCCGATCTTGCGGCAAACGAGGTCGAGCTTGGCCTCCTGGGCGGCATCGAGGTCGGCGACCCCGTCGGGCCAGTAGCCGCACGAGCCGGTCATGCGGCTGTCGAGCGAGGCCCGGTAGGCCTCGGTGAGGCTATAGTGCATGCGGGCGACGCGCTGCGCGCGCCGCAGGTCCTGCATGTTGAGCAGGCGGGCCTGCAGCACCTGCCAGATCAGGTTGGCCGTGGGCCTGAGGGCCCGTGCCACGTCGCCCGCCAGCACCTTGTTGAAGAACTCGGCGAGGTCTTCTGCGTCCCACAGCCCGTCCATGTAGGCTTCCCCGAGGCCGAGCGTGCCCTGGGCGTAGAGCCGGGTCCAGAACTGGTCGGAATGGATCTGAAGGTCCCAGGGACGGGAGCCGTTGACGGTGATATCGGCCTCCGCAAGGAGGCGCTCCAGTTGCGGCGTGGCGCCCATCGGGGTTCGAAAGTCATCAGTAGCAATGGGCCGAGGATTTTATCGCCGGGGCGGTGCTGTCAAGTGCTGCTCCGTTCATCCCGCGTCAGCAGTCCGGCAAACCCCGACACCGAGAGCGCGACAAGGAAGGCACCGACGAACTGCTCGATCACGGTGATCAGGTACAGCCACCCGCTGCGCGGCCGCCAGAAATCGTCCATTCCAAGGTTGAGGATGGGATGAACTGATCGAGCGAATAGAGCCAGCCGTTGAACTCGGGTAGGTCTTCTGCGCGGGCGCATCGTAGAATACATTGCCAGCGCCTACTGCGAAGAAATCGCCGACGCTGGACCCATCCTGAATCGTGCAGTTCCAGCCGCAACCGCCCATCGATGCGAACAGAAAGCCGCAGAGCAGGATCATGGCCAGCGACCAGCCGACAGTCTTCCATGGGTTGAAGCCGTAGTCAGCCAGAATGTGCAGCAGCAAACTGAAGCTCCGGCGCAACCCGTGGTGGTCGGCCCGGCGTTGCATGGCATGTCGCTCTACCGCGATGTGACGCGCATCCTGTTCGTAGCCCATCTTCACGAGGGTGCGTTCCAGTTGCTTCCAGGGCTGGGGATTGAAGCGATGGTGCAATTCATCGGGGCCCTGGCTCATCAGCCATCGCACGCGTCGCTGCCAGATCTCCCCCCGCAATCCAGGCGGAGATTTCGCCACCACACCCGAAACCATTCCCTGTCCCGGACAAGATCGAGGTGGCCGCGGAGCGTCTCCCCACTCGCGTTCGCGGGCGTCGGAAACGCCGTTCCTTTCGTCGTCTCCATCCGGAAACTCGAGGTTTTCATAGGTGGTGCCGTCAAGGATGAGACGCGCCCGGTGTCCGTCGGGCTCTCCCGGTTCACAGGGGGCAGGCCACCCGCTGCGGTGATCCTCGATGGTGTCGATCGTCGCGCGACTCAAGTCGATCCCACCCTGTGGTGGTGTGTTCGGAAGGCAAAGCCGGCCGATCTTCGCGTGGACGCAAATGATGCTGAGCTTTGAGGCTGGCGAGGCCAGCCTAGAGGTCGTGAGGTCGACGTAGTCGCATTGCCCGCCAAAGAATGCAAAGGTCCCCTTGAGCACTGTCGCCCGCATGAACCAGCCGGTGGACTTGGCGCCTTGCGCATGGATGGCGTCACCTTCCGCGTTGTCGAACGTTGCTCCGTTGGCGTTGAACTGGCCGTTGAGGACGGCCGAGTTGATGTTGAGGCGACCCTTGACCTTGGCGTCGTCCATGAACCAGCCGGTGGACTTGGCGTCTTGCGCATGGATGGCGTCACCTTCCGCGTTGTCGAACGTTGCTCCGTTGGCGTTGAACTGGCCGTCGAGGACCGCCGAGTTGATAGCGAGTCGACCCCGGACCTTGGCGTCGTTCATGAACCAGTCGGCGGCCCTGGCGCCTTGCGCATAGATGGCGTCGCCTCCCACGTTGTCGAACGATGCTCCGCTGGCGCTGAACGGACCGTCGAGGACGGCAGAGTTGATGGCGAGGCGACCCTTGACCTTGGCGTCGCGCACGAACCAGGCGGCGGCCTTGACCCCTTGCGCGAGGATGGCGTCGCCTCCCACGTTGTCGAATGTTGCTCCGTTGGCGTTGAACTGGCCGTTGAGGACCGCCGAGTTGATAGCGAGTCGACCCCGGACCTTGACGCCGTTCATGAACCAGGCGGCGGCCTTGACGCCTTGCGCGCGGATGGCGTCGCCTTCCTCGTTGTCGAATGTTGCTCCGTTGGCGTTGAACTGGCCGTTGAGGACGGCCGAGTTGATGTTGAGGCGACCCTTGACCTTGGCGTCGTTCATGAACCAGGCGGCGGCCTTGACGTCATGCGCGCGGATGGCGTCGCCTTCCTCGTTGTCGAATGTTGCTCCGTTGGCGCTGAACGGACCGTCGAGGACGGCAGAGTTGATGTTGAGGCGACCCTTGACCTTGGCGCCATTCATGAACCAGGCGGCGGCCTTGACGTCATGCGCGTGGATGGCATCGCCTTCTGCGTTGTCGAACGATGCTCCGTTGGCGTTGAACTGGCCGTTGAGGACGGCCGAGTTGATGTTGAGGCGACCCTTGACCTTGGCGCCGTTCATGAACCATCGACCGCCGATCCGTGCCCGGTCCGCGTCCACGCCGGTGAACGAAGACCCGTCCATGCTGATGTCGCCGGCTATTGTCGCTGCCTGCAGGTCGATACGGCCGATCTGGCAGTTGTCTAGCCAAAGTGGGGTGGCAATATCGAGCCCGTCCAGGTCGAGGTCACCGTCGATGCGGGCCCCATCCAGGCGAATGCCGCGGACCGAGACGATGTCCCGGTTTGCCGATTGCTCGCACAGCCAGCGGATCAACCGGGGGTGCACTGCCCGCTCGGCCGGATGTAACTCGGCGACATGCGCAACGCCGCCCACCCTGCAAGCGGCGACCAACCGCTTTTCGGCTTCCGTATCGAGAGCGAAGGGCGGCTTGCCGGGCGTCATCTTGGGGGGAGGACTTCATTACTGGTGGAACTAACTAAGAACCAGCAAAGCACCTCGTCGTTCAAAAAGCAATTTGGCCTGAACAACACTAAAGCCGCCCAGCGGCCGCCCCGTACTGGCAGGGCGGCCGGGTTTTCAGCTCAGAGCGTGATGCGATAGATGCCGAAGCCGGCTTCGGTCGTCTGGCCGGTGGCCTCGATCTTGACCGCGGTCACGTCGGCGAGGTGATCGGCACCCTTGGGACCGGTCTCGAACAGCACGGTGGCGCCGATCGGGGCCAGCGACCAGTTGCTGTCGGCGGCCGGCTCGATGGTCTTTTGCTCGACGATGTAGCGCACGATCAGGTCGCGATTGGTGTCGGGACCCTTGAAGACGATCTTGTCGGGGCCGATGCCGGGGAAGCTGCCGCCGCCGCCGGCGCGGTAGTTGTTGGAGGCGACGACGAACTTCTGCGCCGGGTCGATCGGCTTGCCCTCGAACATCAGGTCGACAATGCGGCTCTCGGTATTGCCGAGGTCTTCGCCCTTGGGGCCGTATTTCGATGGCCTCGAGATATCGATCCGGTAGGTCACGCCGTCGATGACATCGTAGTTGTAGGACGGGAAGTCGGGGTTGATCAGCGGCTGGTCGACGGCCCCCGGGGCCACCTGGTTGAAGATACCGGCCGAGCGGTCGAGCCAGTTCCGCACGTCCTCGCCGGTGATGACCACGGCCTGGATGGTGTTGGGATAGAGGTAGAGATCGGCGACGTTCTTGATCGCCACCGGGCCGACCGGCACGTCGGTGTAGTAGTCCGGACCACCGCGGCCGCCGGCCTTGAAGGGGGCCGCCGCCGACAGGATCGGCAGCCCGTCCCAGGGCGTGCCTTTCTGCATCTGCGTGAGGTACCACTTCTGCGCGATGTTGACGATCTGCACGCTCGGATCGTCGGCAACGAGGGCGAAGTAGGAGTGGAGCGGCGCGGCGGTCTCGCCGACGGCGCGACGGACATAGGCGAGGGTCTCGTCGTGGTCGGCCTGGGCCGCGGCGAGGACGGTCCCGACGCTTTCGACCAGCGGCTGCACCTTGCCCTCGACGCGCTCGTAGATCGGCCGGGCCTCGGCGGTATGCGAGACGATCGACCACTTGCCGTCATCGGCCTTCTCGAGCAGCAGGTCGATCAGACCCAGGTGCGAGCCCCAGAATCCGGCCATCACTGCCGGCTTGCCGTTGAGCGTTCCGGCCGCAGTGTCGGCGCCGGCGACGCCCTCGAAGTCCTTGGAGTTGGGGAAGACCAGGTGCTGGTGGCCGGTGAAGACCACGTCGATGCCGGCGATGCCGGCGAGTTGCAGCGAGGCGTTCTCGCCGATGCCGATCTCGGCCGCAATGCCGGAGTGGGAGAGCGCGATGATCAGGTCGGCACCCTCGGCCTTCATCTTCGGCACATAGGCTGCCGCCGTCGCGACGATGTCGCGGGTGTTGACCTTGCCGGCGAGGTGGGTCGAGTCCCAGGTCATGATCTGGGGCGGCAGGAAGCCGATGAAGCCCAGCTTGATGGTGTGGCTGGTGCCGGCGCCGTCGACCAGTTGCCTTTCGACGATGACATAGGGCTTGACGTACGTGGTGTCCGACAGCGGGTCGGCGGCGAGCTCGCCCCTGACCAGGTTGGCCGAGACGATCGGGAAGTTCGCACCGGCGAGGGCGGCGTCGAGGAACTCGAGCCCGTAGTTGAACTCGTGGTTGCCGAGCGTACCCACCTCGTAGCCGAGCGTGTTCATGGCAGCGATGACCGGGTGCGGGGCGCTGCCGAGGCCCTTTTCGTAGGCGATGTAGTCGCCCATCGGGTTGCCCTGGATGACGTCGCCATTGTCGACGAGCAGCGAGTTGCCGGCCTCGGCGCGGATCGAATCGATCAGCGCGGCGGTGCGGGCGAGGCCGAGCGTGTCGTTGGCGGCGTCGGCGTAGTAGTCGTAGGGAAACACCGCGACATGCAGGTCGGTGGTCTCCATGATGCGCAGATGGGCCTGCCCGGCGGCAGCCTGCACCGCGAACGGGTGGAGCACGATGGCGGCGCCGACACCTGCGGTTCCGGCGAGGAAAGCACGACGGGAAATCGAGTAAGTGTAGCTCATTGACGTCTCCTGCAACCTTTATGGGCGTCACCGGCGGCAACGGAATCGCCCAGCCGGGTGTTCGCAGTCGCGGATGACGGGTGGCCTCAGATGCCGCCTCGAGGTGACGCTGCAATGACGGCGGCGCCCCAGAGTGGCGCTTTTGTACCATCTGGTCAAATTTGCGGTTGTGGGGGCAGTGGCGCTACAAGCAGCCTGCCGATGCGGGAGTGATGCGATGAAGTGGCAGGGACGTGAGCGCAGTTCGAACATCGAGGATCGGCGCAGCCGCGGCAGCACACCCGGCGGCAGCCTTGGCGGCGGATCGGGCGGGGGCTTCCCGCCGATCGGGGGGCGCCGAATCCCGACGGGGCGCGCGGCCGGCGGCGGCATGGGCATCGTCGCGGTCATCGTGATCTTCGGGGTTCTCTGGATGCTGGGGCTCAACCCCATCGACGTGCTGACCAATGGCGGCGCGGGGACATCGTCGCCGAGCACCAGCCAGTGGGCGCTTCCCGCCAGCAATGCCGACGAGGATCAGCTCGCCGCGTTCATCGGCGTCGTGGTCAAGGACACCGAGGACCTGTGGGGCGAGGTGTTCCGGCAGAACGACATGACCTATGTTCCACCCAAGGTGGTGCTGTTCACCGGGCAGACCCAGTCCGGGTGCGGCGTGGCGGACGCCAGTTCCGGGCCGTTCTATTGTCCGAACGACCAGAAGGTCTATATCGATCTCAGCTTCTACGAGCAGTTGCGCCGACAGTTCGGCGCACCGGGCGATTTCGCGCAGGCCTATGTCATCGCCCACGAGATCGGGCACCACGTGCAGAACCTCACGGGCGTGCTGCCCGAGTTCAACCGGCAGCGGAGTTCGATGAGCCAGGACCAGCAGAACGCCTATTCGGTTCGCGTCGAGCTGCAGGCAGACTGCTATGCGGGGGTCTGGGCCAACTTCGCCAAGCAGCAGAACTACCTGGAGCAGGGCGATGTCGAGGAGGCCATCAACGCCGCCAATGCCATCGGCGACGACACGCTGACGCGCGGCCAGGTGACCGAGCGCAACTACACGCACGGCAGTTCCGAGCAGCGCATGCGCTGGTTGAAGCGTGGCATGACCACCGGCGATGTGGGACAGTGCGACACGTTTGCCGGCGCGATATAGGCTGGCGGACGGGGAGAGCGAGATGCAGTTGATACCGGCGGGTCTGGCGCCGCATGTGAAGCGGTTCGGGTGGTCCGGCGTCGCGGCGGTCGTGGTGGTGATCGCGATGCTCGCCGGGGTCAATCCGATCACTCTGATCAGCGGGCAGGTCTCGCCACCGCCTCCGCCGACCTCGATCACCGGAGTGCCGGCCTCCACGGCCACCGCCGCGCAGCTCGCCGCCTACCCACCGGTAGTGGCCGGCGAGGCCGAACTGATGTGGCGCCGGATGTTCTGGCAGACGGCGCTGCGCTATCCGCGCATCAGCCTGTCTGTCCTGCCCGACAATGCCCGGTTCGGCTGTGCGATGGCCGGCAAGGACCTGACGGTGTTCTACTGCCCGGACAATCGCACCGTCTATGTCGACACCGAGGCCTATGAGCGACTTCGAACCAGGTTTCCGCTGGGGGCGGACTATGCGGTCGCCCACCTTGTCGCGGAGGCCTACGGCCATCACGTGCAGTGGACGCTGGGTGTCTTCACCGATCTGGTCGCGCTGCAGTCGCTGAAGGATCAGGAGGCGGTTGTCACGCTCGAACGCCAGATCGACCAGCAGGCCGCCTGCTACGCCGCGATGTGGGCGATCACCGCCGGGATCGACGAACTCGACGACAACGCTGCGGTGATGGCCGCTCTCGACCAGGTCGAGGCCAACCGGCAGCGGGCGATCATCGATCTGCCGCTCGGCCGGGTCGTCCCGGAGGTGCTCACCCCGGCCAGTGTCGCGGCGCGGAGCTTCTGGTACTCCAGGGGCTATGCCATCCCGGCGCCGGGCAGCTGCAAGCTCGAAAAGATCGCCGCCGAGGGGCTGAACTGAGGCCATGCCTGGTCGGGTCAACGGTCTGCGGCTCGCCTTCTGGCGACACACGGTTCCGGTTCATGGCCTGTTCTGCCGAGGGCGGAAAATGGCCCACAAAAGGTCCCGGGTCGGCCCCGTTCCCGCCGGTTGGGGGCGGACACCGACAAGAGTGCTGAATCAGGCCGAATTCGACGCCTACGTGGCGACCCCGCCGGTTCCCGCCGCACAGTGAGCATCGGGCCAGCCGTGGCCGCAACTGGGGCCGGCCGGCAACGGGCGGCTTTCGTCCAGTCAACTTTCACGGCTGTCGCGGCTGAGCTTTCGCTCATAGTCCTGGCGCTGTCCGTAGATTCGCAGAACTCGTACGAGGGAATCGGTCGCCTTGAACGCGATGATCACTCCCTCAAATGGGACGACCCTCAGGCCAGCGCTGATGTCGGAACGGCTCCTGCCCACTGCCGGGAAGTCGCAAAGATGAACGCAGCGCGCCTCGATCCGGCGGATGTAGTTGGCCGCCGTCGCCGGCATCCCCGCCGTGGCGATGATGTACGCCGCCAACCGCCCCAGGTCGTCACGTGCCGTGCTGGTGAGCCGCAGCTCACGGCCCGGCATCGCGCTTGGCCGCTACCTCGGAGATGTATGCATATATCGAGGCGAATGCTTCCTTCGCGTCCACATCGGGACGGTCGTCGGCCTCGGCCTCGGCGATCAGCTGTCGCAGCCGGGCATCGTCCAGAGCGGAGTCGTCGTTGTGGTCGATGTAGCTGACGACGGCCGCGTGAACGAGATCGGCGGGCGAAACAAAGTCGCCAGTGGCGACGCGCTCTTCAATGCGTCGCGCCTCGTCCTCGGTCACCGTGATGGTAATGGTGTGATCCACCACGAAAATCTAGCGCGAACCGCGCAGTCGCGCCAGTCTTCAGTTCCCAGCCTTCACATGCTCCGCCACCGTCCCCGAGGTGCTCACTCCGGCCAGTGTCGCGGCGCGGAGCTTCTGGTACTCCAGGGGCTATGCCATCCCGGCGCCGGGCAGCTGCAAGCTCGAAAAGATCGCCGCCGAGGGGCTGAACTGACGATCCTGCGCCGGCCGTCGCGTCAGGGGGCGGGCCTCAGCGCCAGCAGTCGCATCGGCGAGCTCATCACCTCGACATAGTTGGCCGTGAACGCCCCCATCGAACGGACGATGAAGCCGCCGTCGCCCTCGGGAACCTGCATCAGGACGGGAGGGTTGGCGGCCACCCAGGCCTGGAACGCGGCGACCGCCTCGGGTCCGGCCGAGAGCTTCTGGCCGGCGTTGGAATAATCGATGTGGTTGTCCCGCCCCGCCCAGTAGCACCAGGTCGGCTCCCGGCAATAGACCGGTCCATCGGCCGCCGCGATCATGGCGAGGGCTGCATCGTATTTGTCGACGTTCCAGACGTTCTCGAGCCGGGCGAGGAATGGCCTGGCGGTGAACACCACCATGTAGAGCGGCGTCCCGATGGCGACGACATAGACGGCGATGCGCCAGGCCCGGCGCATTCGCGGCAACGCCGGCACCACCGTGGTGGCGAGCGGGACGGCGGCGATGGCCACGTCGAAATAAGTATTGAGGTTGACCCCGACCCCGCCGGCAAACGCCAGGCCGATCGCCACGGCGACGGCGAAATAGATCAGCATCAGGCGCGCCAGCGGGGTGCCGAGCCGCAGCGCGCTGGGAATGCCGATGGCTGCCATCAGCAGGTACGCCGTCATCCAGCGGAAGCTCGCTGGAATGATGCCGGGATCGTAGATGCGCTCATGCCCCAGGACCTGAGCGAAGACGGCCTCGCCGAAGACCGCGTAGCACACTGCCAAGGCCAGCCCGAGCCAGGCTGCTCCGGCCGCGATCCAGACGAGCAGCGCGCGCCGGTCGAGCATGGCCAGCCAGAGGGTGATGGCGAGCGGCAGGACGACGAGGTTGTTCTTGAACAGTCCGCCCAGCACCATCAGCAGGGCCGCCGACACCAGCGTCGGAACGGACGGCTTCGGCAGCGTCCGGGTCAGCAGGACCAGCCCCAGCGTCTGCAGGGCGTGGCCGGAGAACTGCGGATCGCTGACGCCGGCATAGAAGCGGCCAACGGTCAGGGTCAGCAGCACGTACATCACCGCGCCCAGCACCGCCACCGGTGCGCTCGCCCCGAGCCGGCGGCTGAGGATGCCGACATTGAGCGCGACGATCAGCATGCCGGTGATCGCCAGCGCCCGGCCCGAATAGACCATGTCGCCGATCAGCGCCCCGAGCCAGGCGACGGAATAGAAGGCGAGGGGAGGGTAGTTCGGGAAATTGCCGTAGCCGTTGGGCGTATAGAGGTTGACGCCCGCCAGCGCATGGCGGGCATGGATGGCGCTCCAGCCCTCGTTCGAGATCAGCGGGATGCGCACGAAGGTGGTGGCGAGCACGACCGCCATGATCGCGGCGGTCGCGAGCGACAGCACGATCAGCGCGGGGAGGACCCAGCGTGGCGCTGGGGCCTTGCCCTCGCTCATTCCGGCTTCTGGTGCTCGGGAGCGGCCGGCAGCCCCTTCTGCTCGCGCACGAGGTTGAGGAAGCGCGTGAACAGGTAGTGGCTGTCATGCGGGCCGGGGCTGGCCTCGGGGTGGTACTGCACCGAAAAGATCGGCTTGCCGTCGACGGACAGGCCGGCATTCGAGCCATCGAACAGCGAGACATGCGTCTGGGTGATCCCGGCCGGCAGGCTGTCGGTATCGACGGCAAAGCCGTGGTTCATCGAGGTGATCTCCACCTTGCCGGTGGTCAGGTCCTTGACCGGATGATTGGCCCCATGGTGGCCCTGGTGCATCTTTTCGGTCCTGCCGCCGACGGCGAGGCCGAGCAGCTGGTGGCCGAGGCAGATGCCGAACATCGGCTTGCCCGTCTCCATCAGCGTGCGGATGGTGGGGACCGCGTACTTGCCGGTCGCCGCCGGGTCGCCGGGGCCGTTGGAGAGGAAGATGCCGTCCGGATTGTGCGAGAGCACGTCGCGGGCGGTGGCCGTCGCCGGGACCACGGTGACCCGCGCACCCTGGTGCGCCAGCTGGCGCAGGATATTGCGCTTGGCACCGTAGTCGATGGCGACGACGTGGAATTCGGGGCTCTCGAGCTTGCCGTAGCCGCCCGTCCGGGTCCACGGCGTCTGGTCCCAGTGGTAGGTCTGGGCGGTGGTGACTTCCTTGGCGAGATCGAGCCCCTCAAGGCCGGGAAAGGCCTTGAGTTCGGCGACCATCGAGGGCTCGTGGAAATAGCCGTCGGGGGCATGCGCGATGACCCCGTTCGGCATGCCCTTTTCCCGGATGCGGGCGGTCAGCGCCCGCGTGTCGACGCCGGCGATGCCGATGATGTTGCGCTTCTTCAGCCAGGCGTCGAGCTTCTCGGTCGCCCGGTAGTTCGACGGATTGGTGATGTCGGCACGCAGCACGCAGCCGCGCACGCCCGAGAGGGCGGCCATGTTGACCGTCTCGATATCCTCGTCGTTGGTGCCGACATTGCCGATATGGGGGAAGGTGAAGGTGATGATCTGGCCGGCATAGGAGGGATCGGTGAGGATCTCCTGGTAGCCGGTCATCGCCGTGTTGAAGCAGACCTCGCCGGCCGAATGGCCGACCGCGCCGATGCCGTGGCCCTCGAGGCGGGTACCGTCGTCGAGGATCAACAGGGCAGTCGCGGGCTTCTGCTGCCAGCCGGTCATGGCGGGGGTCTCCAAGGGTTCGGTACGATGTCGGTTGAGGCCTCTCCATAGAAGGGGGCCGTTGCAAGCGCAAGTGGCGCCCGGGCGATATTGCGCTATATGGAGGCTCACAGCCACACCGCAAGAGAGACGCAAGGCATGCGCGAGACGATCAGCGAAGGGTACAAGGCCGCCATGAAGGCCGGCGACAAGCGCCGCACGGCGACGCTGCGGTCGATCAATGCTGCGATCAAGGACAAGGACATCGAGGCCCGCGGGCAGGGCAGGCAGGCCCTGGGCGAGGGTGAGATCCTGGCGCTGATGCAGAAGATGATCAAGCAGCGCGAGGAGTCGCTGGGCATCTACGAGAAGGCCGGGCGGGAGGACCTCGCTTCGGTCGAGCGCGAGGAACTGGCGATCCTCAACGAGTTCGTGCCCAGGGGGCTGAGCGAGGCGGAGGTCGAGGCGGCGATCCTCGCGGCGATCGCGGCCACGGGGGCATCGGGTGGCAAGGACATGGGCAAGGTGATCGCGGCGCTCAAGGCCGAGTATCCGGGCCGCATCGATTTCGGCAAGGCCTCGGCCCGGGTCAAGGCGGCGCTCGGCTGAGCCGTGGCGATGCCCGATCGCTTCGACGCGCTGGTGCCGGGGCTGGAGCCGGCGACCTATGCAGAGCTGGCCCGGCTGCCGCGCCGTCGCCTCGACGACGGCACCGTGCTGTTCCGGCCGGGCGACGATGCGGCGGGGTTCGTGCTGGTGCTCGACGGCAGCATCGCGGTCCACCTCACCGGCCGGTCGGGGCGCGAGATCGCGCTCTACGAGGTGGCGCCGGGAGAGACCTGCGTGCAGACGACGCTGTGCCTGCTCGGCCATGTCGGCTACTCGGCCGAGGCGGTGGCGCGGACCGGGATCGAGATCGTGATCGTGCCCAAGCCGCTGTTTCATCGGCTGCTGGCCGAGTCGGCGGGCTTCCGGGACTATGTCTTCCGCTCGCTCGGCAATCGACTGGCCGATGTGACCGCCGTGCTCGAGCAGGTGGCGTTCGTGAAGATCGAATCGCGGCTGGCGCAGGAACTGCTGCGCCGTGCCGGGCCGGACGGCGTCGCGGTGGTGACGCACCAGGAACTGGCGGCGGCGATCGGCTCGGCGCGGGAAGTGGTGTCGCGCCGGCTCGAGGTGCTCTCCAGGCAGCAATTGCTGGCGCTCGAGCGCGGACAGGTCCGGATCGTCGACCGGCGCGGTCTGCTGGACATGGCGGAATTTCCCGATCCCGCGTGACCTAGTCACCGACCGGCCTGCGCCCGATATGGCATGCATCCTCCCATCAGCGGGCCGACCCGGTCCGAGCCACAGGAGAATCGCCATGTTCAAGAACAATGTCGGCAGCATCGATCGGATCATCCGCGCCGTTATCGGCATCGCCGCGCTCGTCGCCTTCTTCCTCGTGCCCGATGCCGGGTGGCGCTGGTGGCTGCTGATCGGCATCGTGCCGCTGGCCACGGCGCTGATGGGCTCGTGCCCGATCTACTCGATCCTCGGACTCTCGACCTGCCCGGTCAAGCGGGCCTGAGGCCGGCGCGCCGCTCGAGCCGGAACGACAGCATCGCCGTTCCGGCCGCGAGCAGGCTGGTGACGATCCCGACCGCCGGGATGTCGGCATACGAGACCCCGGCGCTGAGCAGGCCGGCGCCGATGGCGGCGCCGGCGGCAATGCCGATGTTGAAGGCGGTCGAGATCAGCGACGAGGCGAGGTTGGGCGCCTTGTGCGCCGCGCCGATGACGCGGGCCTGCAGCGGCGTCGAGAACGCGAAGCCGAGGATCGAGGTCGCGAACAGGTTGACCGTCATCCACACCTTGTCGTGCATGGCGAACAGCATGGTGAAGTAGAGCAGCGCCTGCAGCAGCAGCACCGCGATCAGCGTCGGCATCGGCTTCCAGTCGGTGCCGCGGCCACCGGCCCAGATGCCCAGCATCGATCCGAGGCCGCCCACCAGCAGGTAGATGGGGATGATGTCGGGCGACAGCCCGGTGACATTGAGCATGATCGGCACCTGGAAGGTGCCGAAGGCGAGTGCGCCGACCATGACCAGCGCTATGGTGATGTAGGAGAGCCAGACCTGCTGGTGGCGGAGTTCGCGCCATTGCTCGCCGAAGGTGGCGCGCCGGGCTTCGGTTCGCGTGGTGCGGGGCAATTGCCAGACGAGGACCAGGGCGGCGACGAGACCGAGCCCGCCGACGACGAGAAAGGTCACGCGCCAGCCGAAGGCGACGCCGATTGCCGTTCCGCCGGGCAGGCCGAGCAGGTTGGCGACGGTGATGCCGGAGATGAACAGCGAGAAGGCGCCGCCGCGTCGCTCCGGCGGCACGAGGTTGGCGACGACGACATTGCCGGCGCCGAAGAAGGTGCCGTGGGCGCAGGCCGAGACCAGCCGTGCCGCCAGCAGCAGGCCGTAGTCGGGGGCGATGGCGCAGAGCACCTGCGAGGCCGCGAAGGTCAGCATCAGCCCGATCAGCACCGCCCGCTGCGAGAAGCGGGCAGTGAGCACGGTGATCACCGGGCCGCCGACAGCCACCCCGACCGCATAGGCCGTGACCAGCAGGCCGGCCACCGGGATGTTGACCGCCAGATCCGCCGCAAGCTGCGGCAGGATGCCGGAGATCACGAACTCGGCCGTGCCGACGGCAAAGGCAGCCAGCGCCAGGGCATAGATCGCAATCGGCATGAGAATCCCGGCTGGTGATGAAACGGGGCGGAGAGGATCACGCGCGCGGCGAGGGCGCAAGCCGCCGTCAGCCGATGTAGTAGCGCCAGGTCAGGGCCCTGAGGACGATCGGGATGCTGAGCAGCGGCCAGGCGACGACCACGATCCGGATCGCCCCGCCGATCCAGCCGTCGAGCGGGGAGATCGGCTCGCCGCGCCGGTCGGCGATCAGCACCAGCAGCGTTGCGAACGGCAGGAAGTAGCGCCCCTGTACGCCGTTGACGATCAGCTTGCCGACCTCCGTCCAGCCCAGGTAGAGCGAGCCGAAGAGCATGCCGGAGCCGGCGAGCAGCACCAGCAGCGCGGTGGCGAGCGCCAGGCTCTCGCCGCTGCGGACGAGGCGCACCCCGCCGGCCACGACGCCGAGGGCGGCGAGCCCCAGCATGGCCTGCGTCGCGAGGTGGTACCAGGGCGGCAGGAATACATCGAGCCAGCCCAATTGGCCGACGAATGATTCGACGTAGAAGCGGCCCCAGGTCATCAGCGTGGTGCCTGCGATCTCGATCACGCGCAGCGGATCGGCGAGGAGGAAGGCGAGCTGCGCCGCCGGATCGGCCACGGCATTGAGGTGCAGGGAACCGCCCGCATAGACCAGTGCGTTCCAGCCGGCGAACGCCGCGCCGACCAGCGCCACCGCCAGCAGCCGGATCGGCAGGGGGTTGCGGGTATACCCCAGCAGCAGCCCGGCGAAGGCGAGACCGGGCGGCTTGCTGGTGGCGAGACAGACGAGGATCAGCGTCGCGGCCGCCAGTTCGGCGAGACCAAGCGGGCGCTTCTCGTTCCAGGCGCGCGACAGGATGGCCACCACCAGCATCGAGAGCGCGAAGATCGGCCCGTCCTGCGTCGCGTAGGCCGAGACGAACACCGTCATCGGCAGCAGCGCGATGGCGAATGCGAGGGTCCGCCCGCGTTCGAGCAGCAGCATGGCGAGCAGCAGCAGCCCCGCCGAACAGAGGGCATTGCTCAGCCGCACCAGCTTGGTCGAATCGAGGATGCCCAGGTCGAGCTGTTTGGCGATGGCCAGGGCGCCGGCCATGGGGGCATAGAGGGCCGGGGAGTAGAGCGAGGAACTGGTGAATGGAATCGCCACGGGCTGTCCCGACCAGGCGCGGGCCTCCGCCTCCGCCAGCCGGGCCGCGCTCACCTTGACGCCTTGCGCGAACTTGATGTCCTCGAAGAGCTGGGCGGCTTCCCTGAGGCCGGGGTCGACCGGCCCGCCCAGCATGCCTTCGGTGACGCGGTAGGGGATGGGAGTGCCCTGCGCAAACGCCTCGACGCGATAGAGGTGCGCGGCCTCGTCCGCCCCCTGGAAGGGCGGCAGCGTCACCACGATCTGGATGGCGAAGACCAGGAACCAGGCCACGCAGAGCAGCGGCAGGACGAGGGTGTCGCGAAAACGCGGTTCATGCATGTGTGTGGCCCGGGCGGCACGGGGAGCGGTGCGGCAGGTATAAGGGGTGGCGCGGCGCAGACCAGAGAATTGTCGTTCACCTTGGCGGGTATCGACGACGGTGTCGATGACAAACGCCGGCGCCGATCTGTGCGGCCCGCATCGGCAGAAGGTCGGTGACAACGGAGCCGCCCGTGTCTACCTATGCCCCATGCGCTTCTCCGACGGCTTCCTCGATGAAATCCGCCAGCGCCTGCCGATTTCGCAGGTGGTGGGCGAGCACGTCATCTGGGACAAACGCAAGAGCCAGCCGCAGCGCGGCGACATGTGGGCGTGCTGCCCGTTCCACGGCGAGAAGACGCCGAGCTTTCACGCCGATGACAGGAAGGGCATCTATCACTGCTTCGGCTGCGGGGTGACGGGCGACCATTTCCGCTTCCTCACCGAGAAGGCCGGGATGAGCTTCCCCGAGGCGGTGGAAAAGCTCGCCGGCATGGCCGGGGTGCCGATGCCGGCGCGCGACGAGCGCGAGGAGCAGCGGCAAGAGGCGCGGCGCTCGCTCCACGACGTGATGGAACTGGCCACGCAGTATTTCGAGGCGGGGCTCAGCCACAATATCGGGGCGCGGGCGCGCGGCTACCTGCACGAGCGCGGCGTCAGTGCCGCGGCGCAGACGCGCTTCCGCATCGGCTATGCGCCCGACAGCGCCAACGGATTGAAGGAGCACCTCGCCGCCAATGGCGTGACGGCGCAGGAGATGGTGGATGCCGGCCTCGTGGTGGTGCGCGAGGAGCAGCCGCTGCCCTATGACCGCTTTCGCAACCGGGTGATGTTCCCGATCACCGATTTCCGCGGCAAGGTCATCGCCTTCGGCGGGCGGGCGCTGTCGGCGGACGTGCCGGCCAAGTATCTCAACTCGCCCGAGACCGAGCTGTTTCACAAGCGCATGACGCTCTACAACGGCCAGTCGGCGCGCGAGGCGGCGCGGGCCGGCAAGCCGGTGATCGTGGTCGAGGGCTATCTCGACGTGATCTCGGCGGTGATGGCGGGGTTCGAGGGCACGGTGGCGCCGCTGGGGACGGCGCTGACCGAGGAGCACCTGCAACTGCTGTGGCGGATGAGCGAGATGCCGATCCTCTGCTTTGACGGCGACGGCGCCGGCCAGCGGGCGGCGGCGCGGGCGGCCGAACTGGTGCTGCCGCAGCTTGCGCCCGGGCGCAGCATCCGCATCGCGACGCTGCCCGAAGGGCAGGATCCGGACGACCTGATCAAGGCCGAGGGCCGCGCGGCCTTCGCCGACGTGATCGAGCGGGCGCGTTCGCTCTCCGACGTGATCTGGAGCCTCGAGACCGAAGGCGGCATCGTGCCCGAGACACCCGAGGCCCGCGCGGCGCTCGAGGCGCGGTTGCGGGCGCGGGCCAACGCGATCGGCGACGCCTCGGTGAAGCGGCACTACATGCAGGCCTTCGACGAAAAGCTCGCGGCCTTCTTCGCGCCGATCCGTCCGTCGCGCTTCGAGGGACGGCGGGACGGCGGGCGCGGGCAGGGGCGGAACTTCGCGGCGGGCGGACGGGCCTCGCCGCGGGTGGTGGTGTCGGACACGCTGAGGAATTCGCGGCTGGTGAAGCCGGGCAAGGCGGCCGAGGCGACGCCGCGCGAGGCGGCGATCCTGATGACGCTGGTCAATCACCCGCAGCTGGCCGAGAGCCGGCTCGAATCGCTGGCCTCGCTGGACCTCGCCTCGCCGGCGGCGCGGGCCCTGCTGGGGGCGCTGCTCGACCTCGTGACGCGCGATCACGATATCGCCGCGGAGGCGCTCAGGGCGGCGCTGGGGGCACGCGGCTTCGGGGCCGCGATCGAGCGGATGCACGACGTCCTGGCCCGCCAGGGGGTGTGGCAAAGCAGCGCCGAGATCGCCGATCCCGATGCCGAGATCGGTTTGCGGCACGCGCTGGCCTTGCATTACAAATCGGTTGAGCTAAATAAGGCTCTGAAAGCAGCCGAACTGGCGCTGGGCGACGACCCGAGCGAAGAAACCTTCGAACGGCTGCGCGACATTCAGAACCAGATCACCACCGTCGATGGCACAGAGGCATTGATCGAAGGGTTTGGTTCGTTATCGGGACGTGCGACACGCAGCTTCTGATGGGGCAGCGGGTACGTGCGATTTCGCATATGGGCGAATCACCTGGCCCGGTGCGCGATGACGGACATGTGAAGGCTCCGATGGAGCCTTCGTTCCCTTTACCTCGTCTCAAGCCATGACCACGTAACACGATCGGTGCCCGTTCGATGCCGGGACCACGGAGTAGCGAGCTAGATGGCCACCAAGGCAGCAACGCAGACCAAAGCCAAAGAGACCGAGAAGCCGGAGGCCGGTGCAGCGACCGAGGCGCCCGACAGCCCGCTGCTCGACCTGTCCGATGCGGCGGTCAAGAAGCTGATCAAGACCGCCAAGAAGCGCGGTTACGTCACCTATGAAGAGCTGAACGCTGTGCTGCCCTCGGAGGAAGTCACCTCCGAGCAGATCGAGGACATCATGGCGATGTTCTCCGACATGGGCATCAATGTCGTCGACGAGGACGAGGTCGAGGAAGCCGAGCCGGATACGCCGGAAGAGGAATCGACGGAACTCGCGGAGCGCACCGGCACCGCCGTGGCCTCGAAGTCCAACACGCGCGAGGGCAGCGACCGCACCGATGATCCGGTGCGCATGTACCTGCGCGAAATGGGCTCGGTGGAACTGCTGAGCCGCGAGGGCGAGATCGCCATCGCCAAGCGCATCGAGGCCGGTCGCGAGACCATGATCGAAGGGCTGTGCGAAAGCCCGCTGACCTTCCAGGCCATCATCATCTGGCGCGACCAGCTGGCCAACGCAGAAATCCTCTTGCGCGACATCATCGACCTCGAGGCGACCTATGCCGGCCCCGACGCCAAGCAGGCGGCCCCGGTCATGCCGTCCGAGATCGAACGCCCGGCCGAGCGCCGCGAGGATCCCCGGGCCGCTGCCAAACCCAGGCCGGCGCCCAAGCCGAAGTCCGCCTCTGGCGACGACGAGGACGACTACGTGCCCGAGGAGCCCGAGGCGCCGCAGGACCCGGTCGAGGAAGAGGACGACGACTTCGAGAATTCGCTGTCGCTCAGCGCCATGGAGGCCGAACTCAAGCCGCAGGTGGTCGAGACCTTCGACCGCATCGCGGAGGCCTACGGCAAGATGCGCCGGATGCAGGACCGGCACACCGAGGATCGCCTCGCGGGGAACGCGCCGGCCTCTGACGCCGATCTGAGGCAACTCGAGGCGCTGCGGTCCGAAGTGATCGCCGACGTCAAGTCGCTGTCGCTCAACACCTCGCGCATCGAGAGCCTCGTCGAGCAGCTCTACGACATCAACAAGCGCCTGGTGCGGCTCGAGGGGCGGCTGCTGCGGCTGGCCGAAAGCTATGGGGTCAAGCGGGAGAAGTTCCTCGAGGCCTATTATGGCAGCGAGCTCGAGCAGAACTGGATCGAGGCGGTGGCGGACCGCGACGGCAAGGGCTGGGCGGAATTCGCCCGCCGCGAGGCCGACACGGTGCCCGACATCCGCAACGAGATCCACACGCTCGCCACCGAGACCGGCCTCGATATCGGCGAATACCGCCGCATCGTGCACAAGGTGCAGAAGGGCGAACGCGAGGCGGCCATCGCCAAAAAGGAGATGGTGGAGGCCAACCTGCGCCTCGTCATCTCGATCGCCAAGAAGTACACGAACCGCGGGCTGCAGTTCCTTGATCTCATTCAGGAAGGCAATATCGGGCTGATGAAGGCGGTGGACAAGTTCGAGTACCGCCGCGGCTACAAGTTCTCGACCTATGCCACCTGGTGGATCCGGCAGGCGATCACCCGCAGCATTGCCGACCAGGCAAGGACCATCCGCATTCCGGTGCACATGATCGAGACGATCAACAAGATCGTCCGGACCAGCCGCCAGATGCTGCACGAGATCGGCCGCGAGCCGACGCCGGAGGAGCTCAGCGAAAAGCTGCAGATGCCCCTCGACAAGGTCCGCAAGGTCCTCAAGATCGCCAAGGAGCCGATCAGCCTCGAGACGCCGATCGGCGACGAGGAGGATTCCAACCTCGGTGATTTCATCCCGGACGTGAACGCCATCCAGCCGATCGATGCGGCGATCCAGAGCAATCTGCGCGAAACCACGACGCGGGTGCTCGCCTCGCTGACGCCGCGCGAGGAGCGCGTGCTGCGCATGCGCTTCGGCATCGGCATGAACACCGACCACACGCTGGAAGAGGTCGGCCAGCAGTTCAGCGTCACCCGCGAGCGCATCCGGCAGATCGAGGCCAAGGCGCTCCGGAAGCTCAAGCATCCGAGCCGCAGCCGGAAGCTCAGGAGCTTCCTCGACAACTGAGTTCGGAAGGCCCGGAGCGATCCGGGCCTTGTCGTTTCGGGGCGGTGTGTGAGGGTGCTTCGAAGGCCGGCGCGTTGTGCTATGGTGGAGACATGAACGAGGCTTTCCATCCTGGGCACTTCGGGCCCGAGACGACGCAGGCGGCAGACGGCATGCCCCGTCGTCCGTGGACGATCGCCGAGATCGAGGCAATGGTTGCTGCCGGTATCATCGACAGGCATGAGCGGTTCGAGCTCATCGGTGGGGAGGTGGTGCCGATGTCGCCCAAGGGCGCGCGCCATGAAATGGTGAAGGTCGACCTGAACGAGCACCTCCAGCGGCTCGGCCTGACGCAACTGCGTATCGTGCCGGAGACCACGCTCCGGCTCGACGACAAGTCCTTCCTCGAACCGGACTTCATCGTGTTTCCGCGCACGGTGCCGTTCGAGGATTTGCGCGGGTACCACGTGCTGCTCGCGATCGAGGTGGCCGACACGAGCTTGCGCTACGATCTCGGCCGCAAGATCGGCATCTACGCCGCCTGGGGCATCCCCGAGGTGTGGGTGATCGAGGCCGGGGCGCTGCTCACCCACGTGTTCCGCAAGCTCGGCTCCGAGGGGTACCGCGAGCGCCTCGAGGTCGCGCCGGACGATACCCTGGCCGGGGCGCTGGTGCCCGAGGTGACCGTCCGCCTCACCGAACTTGGGCTGAAGCCCTGCTGACCGAGCGGCGGCGCCTGCGACTCGCAAGTGCATCGACTGGATTGAGTTCATAGCCTTCGAGAGCTCAGGCACCCTTCGCTGCGCCGCGAGATGCTGGCGGCCGGCGAGCCTCGGCCCGCGGCGGCGGCGGAGTAGAGCGACAGGTCGGCTCGCCCCCACGCGACCAACTTGATCGGCGTCAAGGCTCGGGCCGGCCGGCACCCTATTTTATGCGCTGGGAGGGGAGAGCCAACGCATGGACAAGCTCGACTTCAAGAAGCTGATGAAGCCCTACTGGCAGCCGGCGGCGGGGGTGTTCTCGCTGATCGAGGTGCCGAAGTTCCGCTATGTGATGATCGACGGGGTGGGGGACCCCAACACGTCCGAGGACTACCAGCGGGCGGTGCAGTGGCTCTACGGGGTGAGCTATGCGCTCAAGTTCATGTCGAAGGCCGACCTCGCGAAGGACTATGGCGTCGCCCCGCTCGAGGGGCTGTGGTGGGCTCGGGACATGAAGCACTTCGCCGCGCTCGGCAAGGACCAGTGGCATTGGACCGCGATGATCATGCAGCCCGCCTGGATCGGGCCAGACCAGTTCGAGCGGGCCGTCGCCAAGACCCGCGGCAAGCTCGGCGAGCCGCCCGCGAGCCTCAGGCTCGAGGACCTCGAAGAGGGGCTCAGCGTCCAGATCATGCATGTCGGGCCCTATGCCGACGAAGCGGCGACCATCGCCCGGTTGCATGCGGAGTACCTGCCGGCCAACGGCCTCGTCGAAACCGGGCACCACCACGAAATCTACCTCGGCGATCCGCGCCGCACCGCGCCCGACAAGCTCAGGACGGTGATCCGGCAGCCGGTACGGCGGGCCTGAACGGGTGGACAAACGCCGCGGGGCGGCCTAATCCAGACCCACCTTGGTTGCGATGACGGGAACGCGGGCGATGTCTTTCTGGAAGAACCTGTTCGGCGGCGGCGGTGGCAATGCGGACCAGAAATCGGCCGAGCCGGGCGTGGCGGGCGAGGAAAACTACAAGGGCTACCTGGTCAAGGCGCTGATCATGCCGGCGGGGAGCGAGTTCCAGCTGGCCGGGCTGATCGAGAAGACCGTCGACGGCGAACCGAAGAGCTACAAGTTCGTGCGCGCCGACCGGTTCTCGTCCAGGGACGACATGGTGGGCTTCGCGCTTGCCAAGGGCCGCCAGATCATCGACGAGCAGGGCGACGGCATCTACCGCTGACCACTGCTTCAGCGATCCGCGCCGAGTCAGGCCGGACCCCATCAATGCGGGTGCCCGGTCGACGGTGCGCCAACCGGAGTTAGCCGAAATGGCCAGGAAGCCCACCGCGCGCACGGAATTCGTGTTCTTCGACGTCGTCTACGAGGACGGCAGCCAGCGGTCCAACCGCAAGGTGGATGCCAGCCTGCTCGGCGGCCTCGACGGCGACGAGGCGGCACGCGGCGCCATCATGGAGCAGGATCGCGCCATTGCCGAGAAGTCGGGACTGCCGCCACTGGCGATCAAGTCGATCCGGCGCAGCGGCAAGTAGTCAGGCCGTTGACGCGGGGCCCGAGAAGCCGATTTCGACCCGTCGGGAGAAGAACGTCGCCGGGTCCCGCAGTCGGCGGGCCAGCACGGCCAGCGAGTAGCGCAGGTTGGCGCGGTTGCGCTCGCGCCGGGCGGCGGGTGAGGGGTTCGACGTGCGCTCGCGACGCCCGGCGCTGAGATCGCTCGCCGCCGCACCGGTCTTGGCGCGATCGATGAATTCCAGCTGCAGGCACGGCGCCGGCACCGCCTGTCCCACCTCGATTTCGGTGAGCCAGCGGCCGCCCCGGCCGAACAGGTAGCGGTCCACCTCCATCAGCGGCGCTGCGGCATCGGCGGCGGCGGCGGCGGCGATCGCTGCCGAGATGAGGTAGGCGCCCGCGCCGTTGAGCGTGGTGATCATGGTGCGCAGCACGATATCGCCGGCGAGCGGCCGCGACCGGCTGCCGAGCAGTATCGGTCGCGGCAGGGCCTCGAGATGGATCAGCCCGTATCCGCTCCGGTCGAGGATGTCCTCGGCGAGGCAGGCCGCAAAGCCGCGCCCCAGCACCACATCGTCCTCGAGGATCACCGCTGCAGGGAGGCGGCGGCGAACCATGTGCGTCCAGGCCGCCCGATGGCTGAGGACGCAGGCCATGTCGCTAGGCCCTTGGCCCCAGGCCGAGGCCGGCAGCACCGCCCGCTGCTCGGCGGTCAGGTCGTCGGGCGTCGTCGCCTCGATCCGCTCGGCGCGGATGCCCAGCGCCGCGAACTGACGCTCCATGAACACCCGCCGGTCGGTCCGCCGCGCCAGGTTGATGTAGAAGACGGGCAGCATCGGTCAGTCGTCCGCGAACGGGATGGGGTGGCGCGGCCCGAGCAGGCCGCGCCACTCGCGGCCGAAATAGCGCGCGTCGCGCGAGGCTGCTCGGAGGTTCTCGGTGACGCGCCGCAGGCGGGGCTTGGGAACCGGGTTGTCGTCCCGGACGTCGCTTCGTGCCACCGGCGACTGCCGGCCGTTGCCATCCTGATCGAGCTGGATGGAGAGGGCCGGAAGGCACTGATAGACCTGCCGCCGATACAGGATCGGTCCGTGGCGCGAAAACAGGTAGGCGTCATTGACCAGCGTGTTGAGGAACGGGTCGGCCAGAGCCGCTTCGGCCAGGCGCTTCGTGATCACGTAGCCGCAGGCGCCGAAATGCGTGCTGAGCATGCGCCTGAGCGTGAAGGCCCCGAGGGCAACCGGGTGGCGGTGGCTGAGCCTCAATGGCCGCCGTCCCATAGTCTCGAGTTTGATGACGTCAACTCCGTCAGGCACGCCATCCGACACGAGGGCAAGAAACTCGGGCAGGCGCTCCGAGAGGCGGCCGTCATCCTCGAACACCACGCCTACCGACGCCCCCGCCGCCAGGAAGTCCCGCCAGGCCGCCTGGTGCGACAGGTTGTTGGCGAGTTCCTTCGGTCGGACGCGATGCCCGCGGGATGGATTGCAGAAGCGATTGAGCACCGCGGCATCGATCGTTTCGGGAGTGACCGCCTCGATCCGTGTCGCCACGAGGCCCAAGGCGGCGAACTGGCGCTCCATGAACTCGCGGCGATCGGTGCGGCGTGCAGTGTTGATGAAGTAGATCGGAAGCACGGGCGACCTGCGCTGGTTCGGGCCAGCTTTGCCGCGACGAGGCCGCGGCGGCAAGGGGAATGTGGGGGGCTCAGGGCGCGAACGGCACGACGACCCGCGGCCCGAGCAGCCCCGTCAGGTCGCCGGCGAAGTAGCGGGCGTCGCGTGCCGCCTGCCGGAGGTTGCCGGTCAGTCGGTGCCACCTCGATGCGGGGCGGCTGCGCCAGGTCGCGCTGCGCGCCGCGTCCAGGTCGCTGACGGCAACGCTGCCGGCTTCCGCGTCGGCGATCGACACCTGAATGGCCAGCGCCGGGAGCAGTTGCAGGACGCGGTGGCGGTAGATGAGCGTCCCGGTGCGCGAGAACAGGTAGCCGTCGATGACCTGCTGGTTCAGGCGGGGATCGGCCAGCAGCCGCTCGGTCATAGGCCGCGTCATGGCGTAGCCGCAGGTGCCGACGTCACCCCCGATCATCCGCCGCAGCTCGAATGGCCCGAACCGTACCGGCTTCGAGCCGAGGCGAACCGGCCGCAGGAACGTCTCGAACCGCACGAGATCGGTCCCCGGGGGAAAGCCGGCCTCCAGCAGTCCGAGAAACTGCGGCAGTTGCGAAGACAGGATGCCGTCGTCCTCGAGGAACACCCCGGCCGGGGCGCCGCCAGCGAGGAACGCGCGCCAGGCCGCCTGATGGCTCAGGTTGCAGGCCAGCTGGACGGGGCTGAACTGATCGGGTTGCCGGGCGCCGCAGTGACGGTCGATGACTTCCGGCGCTATCTGTGCCGGCGTGAGCGCTTCGATCCGGGTCGGCGACAGCCCGAGCCGGGCGAACTGATCCTCCGCGAAGGTCCGCCGATCGGGCCGGGCGGCGGAATTCACGTAGTAGATCGGCAGCATGAGTCGCGGACCTCCCCGGCCCTCAATGGCGTGGCGTCTGCCACGACGCAAGCGGCGTCGCCGGCCGTCGTGCCGGAACGCGCCGGGTTGAAACCCGGGCGGCGGCCGTTTCCGCCGTCTCGCCTAGACGTTGCTGGACGAGGTCAGGTCCGCCGATGCCAGCGGCGGGTGGCCGGCCGTGCGATGAATCTCGGCGACGAGGCCGGAGTCGAGACGCAGGCGGTTGGCGAGCGTCGTGAGGTAGTTGCGCTCGGTCTCGGTGTCGGGGTGCATCGCGACCAGCGAGGCGGCGTAGATCTCGGCGGCGTGCTCCGGGGTATCGGCACCGGCGACCACGGCGTCGAGGTTCAGCGGCGCCGAGAGCTCGTCGAACACGAAGGCCTTCTCCTCGGACGAGAGCGGCATGGTCTCGAGCCGCCGGAAGATGCGATCCTTCTCCTCGGCGTCGATCTGGCCGTCGGCCTTGGCGGCCGCGATCATGGCACGCACCAGCGTCTTGCCCAGCTCCTCGGCGGCGGCGCCGGCCTGCGGCGGCGGGGTGAAGGCCTCGGGGCCCGATTCCGGGCCGCCCTGCTGCTTCTGGTAGTTCTGCCAGGCCGAGTAGGCGAGGCCGCCGATGGCGGCGACGGCACCAAGCTTGGCGGCATTGCCGACCAGCTTGCCGAGCCCCCCGCCGCTCAGCAGCATGCCGGCCGCGAGGCCGGCGGCGCCGGTCATGGCGGTGCGCTGGGTATTCGGATCGGTCTGCAGGGCCTTGATGATGCCGTCGATGTTGAACATGCGCGGGGCTCCGGTGTGAGGGGGCGTACGGGCGGCAAGGTGGTGAGCGCGGGGACCCGCTGCAAGGGGTGCGACGGGTTGCCTTTCGCGACGCGGTCGGTAGGCTCGGGTGGGCAGCAATGGAGAGCGGACGGATGGCGGCGGGACTGGACGAGATCGACCACAGGCTGCTCGGCCTGCTGCAGGACGATGATCGGCTGCCGGTGGCGGAATTGGGCAAGATCCTCGGCGTGGCGCCGTCGACGCTCAACGATCGCATCCGCCGGCTGGTCAAGCTCGGCGTGATCACCGGCTTTCACGCCCGGGTGGACCCCGACAAGGTCGGGCTCGACCTGCTGGCCTTCGTGTTCGTGGGATGGAGCGATCCCGCCACCGAGGAGCGCTTCCTTGCCGCTGTCGCGCGGTCGCCGCAGGTGCTCGAGGCGCATCACGTGACGGGCGGATGGAACTACCTGATGAAGGTCCGCCTCAGGACCACCCGCGACCTCGAGAGTTTCCTCGCCAGGGTGCTGAAGGAAGTTCCGGGGCTGCAGCGCACCGAAACGCAGATCGTGCTGTCCTCGCCCAAGGATACCTGCCGCATCGAGGTGCCGCTGCAATAGACAGGCCCCGGCACGGGGGAATGCCGGGGCCGAGGCCCGCTTCAGAGGTCGGGCCGAAGCGCGGGTGCCGGATCGATCCGGTTCTTACTGGGCCGGTGCGGCCGGGGTTTCGGTGGCCGGAGCTGCATCGGCGGGGACGACCGGAGCGGTTTCCACGGGGGCGGGCGCCGTCTCGGCCGGGGCCACCGGCGTTCCGCTCATCGGAGCCGGTTCGACAGCCGCCGGCGGCGCCTCGGTCATCGGCGCGGTATTGGGATCGATGGTCGGGTTGACGATCACGGGGGTGTTGTTGAGATCGGTCGTCGACGGACCCGAGTTCGCCGAGAACACCAGGTAGCCGATGGCAAGCAGCGCCAGGGCGACGATGATGCCGACGAACCAGCCGGTCGCGTTCGACTCACGCGTGTAGCTGGTGCGGGTGGTACCGTCGCTGGAATAGATGGTATCGCGTTCGGGGACAGCCATGGTCAGCTCCTTTGTCTGAGAACCACATGGCGCAAGAACGCTGCCCGCGGGGATTGAGTTCCCCGCCCAGCGGACGCTTGTCGGATCGATTCCGCCGATCTTCCCAAGCTGTTGGAATGCTGGAGTTTTACTCTGACTGAGCGAATGCCGGCGGTTCGGTCGCGGGCGGCTGCTTGCCGGCTGACGCCGATCGGTTCGCCTTGCCGATCGACTTGGTCTGGGCCGATATGCGGTCGATATAGGCGAGGAAGAGCGCCGAGACGACGAAAGCGAGGTGGATCAACGTGTACCACATCAACTGCCCGGTCGTGTGTGTGCCCACGTTGAGGAACACCTGCAGCAGGTGGATCGAGGAAATGGCGACGATGGTCGAGGCTACCTTGATCTTGAGCGAGCCGGCGTCGATCTCGCCCAGCCAGTGCACCGAACCCTCGTTGTCGAAGCGGGAGACGTAGTTCTCGTAGCCGGAGATGATCACCATGACGACGAGGCTGGCGACCAGTGCCGCGTCGATCAGCCCGAGCATCTTGAGGATGGCATCGGCCTCGTCGATGTCGAAGGCATGGCTGACGAAGTCCCACAGCTTCACCCCGAAGGTGAGGGCATAGATGGCGAGGGCGACGGCGAGGCCCAGGTAGAATACCACCAGCAGCCAGCGCGAGGCGAGGATCACGGCTTCGATGACGAGTTCGAGGCGCTTGGGCATGCTGGCTCCTGGTCGGTCGATCCCCGAGGGATACCCGAATTCACGGGCGAGGCAAGAGCGGCGCGGCACCCTGCGCCGCCATTGCGCCGGGTCGCAGGTTTGGTCCAGATAGGCGCGCGCCGGGAGACGACAACGATGATCAGCCAGGAAGCGCGGGACGAACTCGCGCGCATGTTCAGCGAACGCAAGCCCGAGCGGCCGCTGGCGCAGCGCCGCCGCGACTGGGAGCTCGAGGCGCGGGCGCAGGTGCTGCCGCGCGGTTCGCGCTTCACCCCGGCGTCGGCGGACGAAGTGCCGGCCGAGTGGATGCAGATGCCGCATGTCTGGCCCGACCGGGTGTTCCTGCTGCTGCATGGCGGCGGCTATCACAACGGCTCGCCCCGCACGCACCGCCGGCTCGCCGCCGACCTGGGACGCGCCACCCACATGCGGGTGCTCACTCCGGAGTACCGGCTGGCACCGGAGCATCCGTATCCGGCCGCGCTCAAGGACGCGCTGGTCGCCTATGGCTGGCTGATCCGGCAGGGGATCGGCGCCGACCGGATCGTTGTCGGCGGGGGATTCGGCGGGGGGCGGGCTGGCCCTGTCGTTGCTGCTGGCGCTGCGCGAGGCGGGGGCGGCACTGCCGCTGGGCGCGGTGCTGCTGGCGCCGTGGACCGATCTCACCTGCTCGGGCGGCAGCTACAGCCGGCTGCGCAAGTTCGATCCGATCATCAGCCGCGAGGCGCTGCGCGCGGCGGGGCTCGAGTATGCCGGCGAGCGCGACCCGGCCGACCCGATGCTATCGCCGCTGTTCGCCGACCTCTCCGGGCTGCCGCCAATGCTCATCCATGTCGGGGGCGACGAGGTGATGCTCGACGACAGCCGCGTCCTGGCGCAGCGGGGGCGCGAGGCGGGGGTGGCCGTCAGCTTCAAGATCTTCGAGGGCATGTGGCACGTCTTCCATGCCGCGGGCACCGGCATTCCCGAGGCGCGGCAGGCGATCGACGAGATCGGCAGCTTCGTCAAGGCGCTGTTCGCCCAGGCCGCAAGCGAACGGGCCGGGGAGTGACCCCGGCCCGCCCGCATGTCACCGATCGAGACGGCGTCAGTCTCGAACGGAAAGCGTGATCAGCGGCGTGATGCGCTTGATCGAGACCCGGCGGTTGAGTCGTTCGGCCGCCTCGGTCTCCACCTTGAGGTAGCGCTCGCCATAGCCCTGGGTCACGAGGTTCTCCGGCGGCACGCCGTAGAAGTCGGTGAGGATGCGGGCGACGGTCGCCGCGCGGGCATCCGACAGCACCAGGTTGGCACGATCCGAGCCGACGGCATCGGTGTGGCCTTCGATCAGGAAGGTTTCGGCCGGATTGTCGTCGAGCATCTTGAGCATGGCGTTGGCCACCTTGCTCAGGGCACCGACCTGGCTGCGCGAGATGGTCGCAGCGCCGGAGTCGAAGGTCAGCCCCCCGACCTCGATGCGGCGCACCGAGTCGCGGATGCGGGCGGAGCGCTTGACGTCGTCGATCGAGTAGATCTGGCGGACGCGTTCCACCGGCGGTTCGCGGAAGAACAGTTCGACCTCGTCCTCGTCCGCGTCGTCGGCATCGAGCACATAGTCGCGGATCGGGATGGTGAGGCGCAGCGGCGGCAGGTCCAGGCCCGGGTCGCGCCAGTCGAAGAAATCGTCCTCGTCCTCATCCTCCTCGTACCAGGCGAGGATGTACTCGCGGCCATCGGGCATGATGCGCGAGCGCTTCAGAACCTCGCCGTAGCGATTGCGGATGGTGACGATCTGCACCCCGTTGGGGCGCACGATGGTCTCCTTGACGCGGCCATTGGCGAGCCGCTCGTAATAGACCTCGTCCTCGTCGTCGTCGCTGATCCGGTCGGAATCCTGGCCGGGGTTCGAGATCACCAGGTTGACGCCGATCTGGAAGATGAAGCCCGAATTCGTGTAGTTCGGCTTTGCCGGCTGGCCGCCATCGCCATTGTTGATGGTGGTGTTGTTGGTGATGCTGGTGACGTTGTTGATGATCGTGACGTCTTGCGGCACGACGAAGTCCGGCAGGTCGAAGGACTCGACCGCCTCGCCCTTCACATCCGCGAGCGGCGTGATCGGCTCGGTCGGCGCGATGTCGGCCTGGGCCGCGGCGTCGTCGGCCGGCGGCGGGGCCGCGGGCTCCTCGGCGACCGGCTCGTCCGGGGGAGCGCCGTCCGTGGCGTCCTTGGCACTGTCGAGTACCGGCGCTGCGGTTTCTGGCGCGACCGATTCGGGCAGCACCTCGGTGGCTTCCGGGGTCACGGCCTCGTCGGCGCCCGGCAACTGGTTGACCGGAGTCTCGGCCGGAGTTGCCGGCTGCACCGGAGTCGCGGGCAGGGGCGGCAGCTCGATGCCGTACTGGGCATGGCAGGCGGCGACGTCGCTGAAGCCGAGCGCAGCGCAAATCTGGGCGAACTGGGTGTTGGCCGCGTCGACGGTCGACTTGCCGGCCGCATCACCGCTGTCGAGCTGGTTGACGCCGACATTGTAGAGCTCGACAGCCGTCATCAACTGGGCTTCGAGTTCGGCATTGGCGTTGGCTTCCGGCTGCTCGCCCGGCTGGTCCGTGGGTTGCTCGGACGGCTGGTCCGCGGGTTGCTCAGCCGGCTGCTCGGCCGGCTGCTCAGCGGGCTGCTCAGCGGGCTGCTCGGCCGGTTGTTCCGCCGGTTGTTCCGCCGGCTGTTCGGCGGGCTGCTCGGCAGGTGCTGGCGGTACCGGCAGCGGCGGCAGGTCCTGCCCGATGCAGGACTTGATGTCCGGGTAGCCGTTGGCGGTGCAGAGCGCCAGCATGCGCGCCTCGGCATCGTCGGCCAGCGGCTTGGCGCCTGCATAGTCGCCGGCGGCCGCCTGGTCGAGGGCCGACTGGTAGTCGGCGATGGCGGCGTTGAGATCGGCGATGAACTTGGCCTGCGCGTCGGCCGCGGCCTGCGCCTGTTCGGCGGCCGCGGCCTCGGCCGCTGCCTGCGCTTCGGCTTCGGCGGCCGCCTGGGCCGCGGCTTCCGCCGCTGCGGCCTCGGCCGCGGCGTCGGCCGCAGCCTGGGCCTCTGCGGCAGCCTGAGCCTCAGCGGCAGCCTGAGCCTCAGCGGCAGCCTGCGCCTCTGCGGCAGCCTGCGCCGCGGCTTCTGCCTCGGCGGCGGCCTGGGCTTCCGCGGCGGCCTGTGCTTCGGCCTCAGCCGCGGCCTGCGCCGCGGCGGCGTCAGCGTCCTCGATGCCATTGCCGCCCGCCTGCAGCGCTGCGACGCAATCCTCGATGCTGGGGAAACCGGCGACGATGCAGGCCTCGGTCAATCCCTGCAGGGCCGCTTCGGTGGCGGCGGCGTCACCGGAGGTCTGGGCCGCGACATACGCCTCGAAGGCAGCGGACAGCTCGGCATCCTGCGCCAGGGCCGCACTCGGGGTAAAAGCGAGGACCGCGAGACTGGTGCCAGTCAGGAGCCAGTTCCGTAGGCGCATGGGGTGTTTCCTTCTTTGAAGTCAGTTTGTCGAGAAGTGACGCGAGGTTTCTGAACCGGGGCTGAACGACCGGCCCCGTCGGGTGCGGCCCGCCACGCTCCCCGACGGCCACTCAACGCCCCGACCCCGCTGGCGGTTCCGCCCGGACCGAAAGGAAGCGCGAATCGTGGCGTGAGTGGGGCGCCGCGCGCGATGGGATCGTTGCAGCGCCGCCGGCGGGCAGCGTTGCACCCGGCGGCGGCGATGAGGGTCGGGAGGCTTCCTGCGGCTACTCGAAGGCCCAGGTGACCTGCACGTTGATGACGAAGCTCAGCTCGCCACCGGCGACCGGCACCGGTGCGGAAGCGACGTCGGCCGCCATGGTCTTCATCATGTAGGGTTCGGGCTGCCCATAGGACTGCTGTTCGGAGATCGAGCGCACGCCCGCCAGTTCCTCGCCGGCCGCCTCGGCGTAGAGCTCGGCCTTCTGCCTGGCATCGGCGAAGGCCGCCTTGCGGGCCGTCTCGTAGAGGGCGGACGGATCGGCGACCGAGAAGCTGACACCGTTGATGGTGTTGGCGCCCACTGTCACCGCCTGGTCGAGGATGGTGCCGAGCCTCGCGAGCTCGCGGACCCGCACGCTCACCGTGTTGGAAACGACATAGCCGTTGATCCGCGGCGGCAGCGAATAGCCATTGGCATCGCGCGCATCCGAGTAGACGTAGTTCGGATTGACCGAAAAGCCCGAGGTCTGGATGTCGCGCTCCGCGATGCCGGCGGCCTTGAGGGTGTCGATCAGCTGCGTCATGGCGGCGGTGTTGGCATCGAGCGCCTCGCGGGCGCTGGCGCCCTGCGTGGTGACGCCGGAGGTGACGAGGGCGGTATCCGGGGCGGCGGTCACTTCGCCCACGCCACTGATCGAAACGATGGCCTCTTCGGCGGCGAGGGCAGGGGCGGTGAGCCCGACGACGAGCAGCAGGGGGGCGAGGGCGGCGAACGGGCGCATGGGAGTCTCCTTGGTCGTGACGGCCGGCACATAGCCGGGCCGAATGGGGTGTTATTGCGGCGAGCTCCGAACGGGCGTTGCACATTGCCGCCTGAGGGTTGGACGCCGCTGCCGCACCCGAGCTTGGTCGCGCTTGGCCCGAAAGCACGACGTACGTACCTCGTGCTCGTCTGGACAGGGGCAGGCGCTGCGGGTTAGGTAGCGCGTCGCAACAGGGGGAGCGTGTGGTGGCCAATCCGATCGTACCGAACGAAGGGATCCTGCTCGGGCGCGCCCGTGTGCCCGGCTTTACCTATCCGCGCGTCGTCACGGTGCGGGATGGCCAGGTGATCGATATCACCGCAAAGTCCGCGCCGACGTCGCGCGACGTGGCCGAACTCCCCGATCCCGCCGCCTATGTGGCGAGCGCCCCGGGCACGGCCGTCGGCGCGCTCGATGCCGTGCTCGCCAATTCCTGGTCGGCCACGTCCGATCCGGCTGCCGCTTCGCTGCTGTCGCCGATCGACCTGCAGGCGGTCAAGGCTGCGGGCGTGACCTTCGTCGTCTCGCTGCTCGAGCGGGTGATCGAGGAGCAGGCGCGGGGCGACAAGGCCAGGGCGGACGAGCTGCGCAAGGACATCCTCGCCCTGATCGGCACCGATCTCAGCCAGCTGGTGCCCGGCTCGGACGCAGCCATGAAGGTCAAGCAGACGCTGATCTCGCGCGGGGTGTGGAGCCAGTATCTCGAGGTCGGCATCGGCCCGGACCCGGAAATCTTCACCAAGAGCCAGCCGATGGCGACGGTGGGCTATGGCGCCGATGTCGGCGTGCTGCCGATCTCGGAGTGGAACAATCCCGAGCCCGAGGTCGTCGATCGTCGTCGCGTCTTCGGGCGCCATCGTCGGCGCCACGCTCGGCAACGACGTCAACCTGCGCGACGTCGAGGGGCGCTCGGCGCTGCTGCTCGGCAAGGCCAAGGACAACAATGCCTCGGGTTCATTGGGGCCGTTCATCCGGCTGTTCGACGGCGCGTTCACGATCGAGACGGTCAAGTCCGCCGATATCGCGCTCGAGGTGAAGGGCCAGGATGGGTTCGAGCTCGCCGGGCTGAGCTCGATGAGCCAGATTTCGCGCTCGCCGGAATCGCTGGTCGCCTCGGCCATCGGCCGGCACCACCAGTATCCGGACGGCCTGGTGCTCTATTGCGGCACCATGTTCGCGCCGGTGAAGGATCGCGGCGGCGCCGGCAAGGGCTTCACCCACAAGCCGGGGGACGTGGTCTCGATCTCGACGCCGTCGCTCGGCACGCTCTCCAACACCGTCCGCCTCGCCACCGAGGCCGCCCAAGGTCAGGGACATATTGGCGATGCTGGAGGCCGATGGCTGGCACTTGGTTGCAGTGCGCGGCAGCCATCGCCAGTTCAAGCATGCAGACAAGGACGGGCGGGTCACGGTCGCAGGTAAGCCCGGCGACGACGTGGCGCCGGGACGCTGAACAGCATTCTCAAACTCGGGCCCGCGAAGGAGCCCGTTTAGATGCTTTTCGCTGTGCCGGTGGTTTTCGAAAAAGCCAAGAGAGAACGACCCGCCTACGTGCCTAACCTATCGGTGGTGCATCGCCACAGGCGCGACCGTCGCCGAGGTCGAGGCCGAGATCGGCGAGGCCATTCGGCTGCACGTCGAAGGTCTTGAGGAAGATGGATTGGTGGCACCGGAACCCAGTGCCATCGCCGAGTACATAGAGGCATAGGGAACGACCACCAACCATGCGACCCGGCGCAAGCCGGGCTGCTGTAGTTCACTGGATGTCATCCCGGCGAAGGCCGGATCCATCTCTCCTCTGGCGCTGGTGGCGGTATGGATTCCGGCCTTCGCCGGAATGACATCGTGGGCTTGACGCCCAAACGAAGGATGACGCAATGACCGAACTGCACAAGAACCTCATCGACGGCGAGTGGGTGGGCGGGGAGGGCGCCGAGAACATCAACCCGTCCAACACCGCCGAGATCGTCGGGCTGTACGCACGCGCCTCGGTCGAGGACACGCAGAACGCCATCGCGGCGGCGAGGGCGGCATTCCCGGCCTGGTCGCGCTCGGGCATCCTGCAGCGCTGGGAAACTCTTTCGAAAACCGCGCACGAGATCTTCGCGCGGAAGGCCGAGCTGGGCGCATTGCTGAGCCGGGAAGAGGGCAAGACGCTCCCCGAAGGCATTGGCGAGGTGACGCGCGCCGGGCAGATTTTCGAGTTCTTCGCCGGCGAGGCGCTGCGGCTCTGGGCGAGAGCGTGCCGTCGGTGCGTCCCGGCGTCGGCGTCGAGATGACGCGCGAGCCGATGGGCGTTGTCGGCATCATCACGCCGTGGAACTTCCCGATCGCGATCCCGGCCTGGAAGATCGCGCCGGCGCTCTGCTACGGCAACACGGTGGTGATCAAGCCGGCCGATCTGGTCCCCGGCTGCACCTGGGCGATCGTCGACATCCTGCAGCGCGCAGGGTTGCCCAAGGGCGTGCTCAACCTCGTCATGGGCAAGGGCTCGGTAGTCGGCCAGACCATGCTCGACAGCCGCGACATCGCGGCCATGACCTTCACCGGCTCGGTCGGCACCGGGCGGCGGGTGGCGGAATCGAGCGTCAGGCACATGCGCAAGTTCCAGCTCGAAATGGGCGGCAAGAACCCGACGATCGTCCTCGACGACGCCGACCTCAAGGTCGCGGTCGAAACCGTGGCGCAGTCGGCGTTCTTCTCGACCGGGCAGCGCTGCACCGCCACCTCGCGCGTCATCGTCACCGATGGCATCCATGACGCTTTCGTCGATGCGCTGTGCGAGCGCACCAAGAACCTGCGTGTCGGCGATGCCCTGGCCAAGGACACCGAGATCGGCCCGGTGGTCGATGCCGGCCAGCTCAAGCAGGACATGGACTATATCGATATCGGCCAGGCCGAGGGCGCCAGGCTCCGGGTCGGCGGCCAGCGCCTCAACCGCGAGACCGAGGGCTTCTTCCTGCAGCCGGCGCTGTTCACCGAGGTGCACAACAACATGCGCATCGCCCGCGAGGAGATCTTCGGGCCGGTCGCCGCGGTGATCCGCGTCAAGGACTACGAGGAGGCGCTGTCGGTCGCCAACGACACCGAGTTCGGGCTCTCGGCGGGCATAGTCACCACCTCGCTCAAGTACGCCACGCACTTCAAGCGCAATGCCGAAGCCGGCATGGTGATGGTGAACGTGCCGACGGCCGGCGTCGATTTCCACGTCCCCTTCGGCGGCCGCAAGGGCTCGAGCTACGGCCCCAAGGAGCAGGGCAAATACGCCGCCGAGTTCTTCACCCAGGTGAAGACGGCCTACACCGCGGCGGGGTGAGGGGGGAAGGCGGGTCGGGACCGCCTTCTTCCTGGGGAGCCCGAAGGGCGGATGAGGTCCTCGGACCACCGTGACCCTCTCCCCGCGAGGGGAGAAGGCGACCGAGCCCTACCTGCCGAACCGCCTGATCGACAGTGCTGCGTAGCGCTGGTCGGCGGAGTCCCCGATCAGTTCGCCCACCACCCGGGCGGTCTTGGCCGACCAGCTGAGCCCGTAGTGGCCGTGCCCGACGGCGTAGAAGATAGCGGGGTGCTTGCCGGAGCGCGAAACCACCGGCACCGAGTCCGGCATCGATGGCCGGTGGCCCATCCATTCGGTCGCCGGCTCGCCCTCGAGGCCGGGGAGCACGGTGTCGGTGATCTCGCGCATCTTGGCCCAGCGCGAGGGGTTCGGCGGCATCCTGGTGCCGCCCAGTTCGGTCCAGCCGCCCAGCCGCAGGCCGGGCTTGAGCGCCGTCACCACCACGCCGCGATCGGCGAGGACCAGCGGGCGCCGGACCGTCGCCTTCGGTGCGGGATAGGTGAGGTTGTAGCCGCGCTCGGCCTCGACCGGCAGCTGTTCGCCCAGGCCCTGCGCCAGCTCGCGCGACCAGACGCCGGCGGCGATCAGCGCCGCATCGAAGGCGCGAGCCTCGCCGCCGACGGTCACCGACACGCCGCCGCTGCGGCCGGTTACGGCATCGACGCGGCCGCGTTCGACAGAGACGCCGCGCTCGCGCGCCGCCTCGACATAGCCCAGCACCACCTCGTAGGGGTCGGTGACGATGGCCCACTCGTGGCTGATGACGCCGCGCGTAAAGATCGGCGCGAGGTCCGGCTCGAGCCGGGCGATCTCGTCCGCGTCGACATGGGTGGAGTGCAGGTCGACCTGCTGGCGTTTCTTCCAGTGCGGCAGCGCGGCCCGGTAGCTGGCTTCACTCTCGTACAGGTAGAGTGCCGGGTCGTGCCGGATGCGCTCCGGCATGCCGGCGCGCTGGAACAGCGCGATGCTCTCCTCGACTGCGGCGCGATTGAATGAAATCAACGCCTTGAGCGCGGTTTCGTAGGCATCGCCATAGCTCGCGCGCCAGAAGCGCCACAGCCAGGGCATGATGGCCGGCAGGTATTCGGCCGGTACCTTCAAGGGCGCGTCGGGGTCGGCGAGCATCCTGAGGCCGGTAAAGCCGATACCGGGCTCGGCCAGCGGGAAGATGCCGGAGCCGACGACATGGCCGGCATTGCCCCAGCTGGGGCCGGTGAGCCCGGGCTCGTCGCGATCGATCAGGGTTACCCGATAGCCGCGTTCGGCGAGGACGAAGGCGGCGCTGGCGCCGATGATGCCGGCGCCGATGATGGCGATGCTGGAGCCGAGGGGGAGCGGGCGGTTGGCCATGTCGGTTGGTCGCGTCAGTTCATGAGGTCGAAGGCATCGCCCCAGGTATCGGAGACCGAATACCCGAGGGGATAGGGGTCGGTTGGATCGATGCCGATCTGGTGGATGCCGTGGATCCAGCCGCGACCCGAGATGATCGGCTGCACCGCCGGGCGTCCCGCCGCGGTGGTATCGTGGGCGTACGTGACCTCGAAGCTCGAATCGATGATCGAGCGGGCGGTAAAGCGGTCGCCGGGCCGGGCGAGGCCGCGCGCCGCCGCCACCGCGAGGCGGGCCGAATTGCCGGTGCCGCAGGGCGAGCGGTCGATGCGTCCGGGCGGCATGATGGTCGCGCCCTTCAGTTCCCCGGCCGCGTTGTGGCTGACGAACATGGTGTAGCTGATCCCCTTGATCGCCGCGATCTCGGGATGCGCGATATCGAGCTGGGCATTGACGGCGCGATGGATGGCGCTGCCGGCGGCGACCAGTTTGCGCGCCTCGTCCGGTCGGATCTCGAGCCCGAGCTGGGCAGGGTCGATCAGCGCATAGAAGATGCCGCCATAGCCGATGTCGAGGGTGACGCGGCCGTAGCCCTCGACCTCGACCACCGCGTCGAGCCGCTCGGCCCAGGAGGGGTTCATGGTCAGCGTCACCCGCTCGCACTTGCCGTTGCGGCAGCTGGCGCGGGCGGTGACGAGGCCCGAGGCGGTGTCGATCCGCACGATCGTTTCGGGCTCTTTCATTTCCAGCATGCCGGTTTCGAGCAGCACCGTGGTGAGGCAGATGCTGTTCGAGCCGCTCATGGCGTGGGCCTTGTCGCCCTGCAGGATGATGAAGCCGATATCGGCGTCGGGCCGGGTCGGGGGGAAGATCAGGCAGGTGCTCATCTGCGCCGCGGCCCGCGGCTCGAACACCAGGAAGCGGCGCAGGCTGTCGTCCACCTCGTTGAGATGCCTGAGCTTGTCGGCAATGGAGGCCCCCGGCACGTCGATGACGCCGCCGGTGACGATGCCGCCGACCTCGCCCTCGGCATGGGCCTCGACCAGCGTGACGGTTTTCGACCAGCGCATCAGCAGAATCCTCCTGGCGCGCATCAGCTAACGCATTGTCGGTCCGCGCCGCAATCGGTCTTGTCGACAGTCTGCATGCAGGCTGCCGCGCCGCGCCGCGATCCGGGCGCGCGGCGGGTCGTGCCCGCCGGCAATGTTGTCCCCGAGGGGCGCGTCCTGGGCTAGAATGACCCGGGCAGCACGTCACCTGCAAAGCTCGACGCACAGCCGGGGACAGTTCCGGTAACCAGTTGATGTAACGGGGTTTTGTCAGGAACGATGCGGGATAACCCCGTTCAGCATCGTGACCGGAATGTGGCGGCCCGGAGCGCGGCATTCCGGCGACCGGCAACCGGGCACGGGCATTGAAGTACGCTCCGCAACCGGGCACACTCGGGCCAGACGCAAGCAAGCCAAGCCCAAGAACACGCTGGAGGAATTCGTCATGGCCGAGACCAGTCTCGTCATCCCCGATCTTGCCGGAAAGGCGGTGCTGATCACCGGCGCCTCGACCGGCATCGGTGCCGGTCTCGCCGCCGCCTTTGCCGCGCAGGGAGCGCTGGTCGGGCTGCACTACAATGCCAGTGCCGACAAGGCCGAGGCTGTCGCTGCCGGGATCAGGGCGGCCGGTGGCACGGTGGTGCTGGTCAGGGCAGATGCCACCGAATCGGCGCAGCTCGAGCGCGCCGTGGCCGAGACGCAGGCAGCCTTCGGCCGGCTCGACGGGCTCATCAACAACGCCGGCGGCATGGTGGGGCGTCGCGCCTATGTCGACATGGACGATGCCTATTACGACGCGGTGATGGACCTCAACGCCCGTTCCGTGATCGCGGCGAGCCGGGCGGCGATCCCGCATCTGAAGGTCCAGGGCGGCTTCATCATCAACACCACCTCGATCGCCGCCCGCAACGGGGCGGGGCCCGGGGCAGGGCTCTACGGCTCCTCCAAGGCGTTCGTCTCGAACGTGACGCGCGGGATGGCCAAGGAGCTGATCGCGTCGGGCATCCGGGTCAACGCGGTGGCGCCGGGCGTGATCGAGACGCCGTTCCACGAGCGCTACTCCACCGAAGCACAGCTCAAGGCCATGCTGGCGACCATCCCGCAGGCCCGGCTCGGCGTGGTCGACGACTGCGTCGGCGCCTACCTGTTCCTCGCCTCGGCGCAGCTCTCGGGCTACATCATCGGCCAGACGATCGAGGTCAATGGCGGCCAGCTCATGCCATAGATCCCGCCGAATCCGTGCGGGGCCTTGCTCTTGGCGCATTCGGCGACCATATGAGACTCACGTTTCCGCCCTCGCGGCCTGCCGTGACCTGAACGGGTCGCGCTTCCTCGTTAGTTTTCGCGAACGTTTTCACCCCCGACGCACGTTGCGCTCGGGGTAACCGGTCGCATCTTCAGCGACCCTGTACAATCGGAAGGCAATGACTCGCGGTCCGCCGCGATCTGCGCGCACCGGACGCAGCCCGGAGGGCCGCGCCGGTCGAGGCGCCACAAGAGGCCAGCATCACGAACTGGCCGTCGAACAACAGCATATGACACATCTGAACTATGACGACCGCGCCGAGCTCTATCTTGGCCGCGACATCGAAACCGCCGCCGCCCAGGGGCCGCGCAGCTTCAGGACGGCCGCCAGGGCCCTTCGGTTCGCACTCGAGGAGGTGGCTCCGGTCAGCCTCCACGGCGCCAGCCTCGAAGTCGCCGGCGCCAGGTACACCGGCGCCGAGCTCGCGGCGCTCTATCACAGTCACCACTACCCGCTGCCGCGCCGAAACGCGGCGCGGGCTGCGCCCACCAACTCCAGAAGAGGATCAGCAAATGGACAATTTCGACTACGGCGCGAGCGCCGAACTCTATCCCAGCCGGCGCTACGCCAAGACGCAGCAGGCGCGCTACCGGCGCTTCACTAGCGCCGCCGACGCCATCCGCTACGTCATCGAGGAGATGCCGGGCAACCAGCAGCCGGGAACGGTCCTCGAGGTCAACAACCTGCGGCTCGAAGGCAATGCCTTGCGCGCCCTGTACGACGCGCCCGGCTACCCCCTCGAGCGCCTCGCCGCCTGAGCCGCCATCGGTCGTGCGTTCTGCCTCATCGCAGCCGCACCACGCAGACATCCTCGGCATCGACGTCGAAGCGGATGGTGCCGGCCTCGACAGGCATCAACTCGCCGGTCTGGACATCCACCGCCGAGCCGACTCCGTCGGGCAGGGCGATCGCCTCCGCGTGACGCTGGTGCCGATCGTCGTTGAAGACCGCGAGCAGCGTTCCAGCGTCGCTGGTCATCAGCCGCGGGCGCAGCGCCGTCCCGAAGACGGGCGGCGGTGCGTGCCTGCGGATCAGCGCGGCGATCAGGTTGGCCTCGCGAGCCACCCCCTTGGACTGCGCGAGGCCGAGGTAGGTGCCGAAGTAATATGCCGTCCCTCGCCCATAGCCGTGCTTCACGCCGACGCAATGGCCGAGGCAATCGGCGATCGGCGTGCCGGTGGTCACCTTGAGGGGCACCAGGTAGCCGTGGGCGCGCAGCGTCGCCGCCAGCGGATCGGTGATCTCGATGGGCGGGCCGTTGTAGATCGGGTCCGGCCAGCCTTCGCCGGTCGGGTTGTTGAGCGGCGGGCGGTTGTCGGGGTCGCTGCAGAGCGCTTCCAGTTCGATCGCGCCGACCACCTCGGCCAGCCGGCCGGCAGGCAGGTTCGGCCGGTTGTAGCCGCGTTCGTCGAAGAGCCCGGTGCGGGCCTCGGCGACGAGGACGCCACCACCGCGCACGAACGCCGCGATCCGTTCCGTCACCGCCTCGGGCAGCGTCAGGCACATCGGCACGAAGAGGATCTTCAGGCCGTCGAGATCGTCGAGCGTATCGTAGGCGCCGTAGGCGGCGGCGAGCCAGTTCCAGGCGCGATAGTCCTTCGGCCGGGTCAGCGGCGTCTTGTTGAAGGCGCGGATATAGGTCGAGCCGCCGCTCATCTCGCTGATCCAGAACGGCTTGCCGCGCGCCGCGCTGCGCGTTGCGTCCATGGTGCCGGCGCATTCGCTCAGCGACCAGTTGTGGTACTTGGGCGCAAAGCTCGTGCCCCACATGTCGACGGGCGCGGCGAGCTTCCAGTTGTGGATGAAGGCGTTGGCCCGTGGCAGGAACGGTGGCACGGCGCCACTGTGGCTCATCACGAAGCGCGATGCGTCGGCGGCCTTGATGGTGTCGTAGCGCCACTGCATGTGGTCCTGCAGCCAGTCGAACCAGAAGCGACCCCAGTCGAGCCAGTCGGCATAGGTACCATGTCGGTTGGGCGGGCTGATGTCGTCCCACTCGCCATAGGCGCGGCCCCAGGTCGCGTTGAGCACCTCGACATCGCCGTACTTGGCCGCGAGCCAGCCCCGGAAGGCGCGGCGCGTCTCGCCGCAATAGCAGAACAGCCGGTCGCCGGTATTGCCCCAGTAGTTGCAGATCCAGGCGGGCTCGAGGTGCGGTTCGTTCCAGCAGTCGTAGCCGACGAGGCCCTTGCGGTCCCTGAAGTGCCCGACGAGGGCCGAGAGGAAGGCCCGCCCGTGCTCCTCGACGGGGTGATGGTGGAAACACAGGCCGGGATACCCGCCCAGCTGCGTCGAATCATATGGCCCCAGTTCGATTGCCTGCCCGTTGGCGCTGACATAGCGCGCCTCGGGATGCGCCCGCTCCAGCCAGTAGGGCGCCGATTCGAGGTTGGTCTCGATCAGGAAGCCGAGACCGATCTCCTCGCAGATGTCGGCGATCTCGTCGTACTCGCTCCAGTCGAACCGGCCGGGAGTGCGATGGATGGCGTTCCACTGGATGCGCAGCCGGACGATGTCGAAGCCGAGTTCGTGCTTGATCTTGCGCAGGTGGAAGGCGTGCTCGTGCCGTGGCGGATTGGGCGGCCGGAAGTACTGGGTTCCATAGAGATAGGCACCGGCTTCGGTCATCGGCGCAGCTCCACCGCAGGAGAACGCCCGGGTGTCAGAACGTCACGAAACGGTATGCACGCACCTCCGAGAAGCCATCCTGGACGACATAGTAGGTCAGAACGCTCACCGAGCCCTCGGCCGCGACCAGATCGGGAGAGCCGAAGGTGAACCCGGGCAGCGAGGCCCAGAGGCTCCCGTCGCTCGGGTCGCGTGCCGCCTCGGCCCGCGCCGCCATGGGAACACCCAGCATCCGGTGGCTGCGCGCGTCCCACATCTGGAGCGGCGCGGAATCGCTCCAGTCGGCGCCGCCATTGTCCGAGGCCCAGAGCCGGATCCCCTCGGGCGGGATACGCACATTGCCCGCGACGATCGCGCGTCCATCGGCCAGGCCGAGCAGGGCCGCGGCCTGGCAGGTGATCGGCACCGGTGCCGGTGTGCTCCAGCTGGCGCCATCGTCGCGCGACACGCAGACGTGGGCGGCGACCGTCTCCTCGGTGGCGTTGACGAAGGCCCACAGCCACATGAGAAGCGATCCGTCGGGGCGGCGCAGCAGCTTGGGATCACCGAAGCTCAGCCGGCCAGTCGCGTCGCTGGCGACCGTCTGGAATGTCGAGAACCGGTCGCTCGCCGGATCGAAGCGACCGACCATGACGGCCTGCAGCCTGGCCTCGGTCGTCACCTCGACCGGGACGAGCAGCGTGCCATCGTCGAGCGGCAGCGGGCGGCTGTTGATGTAGCGCAGCGGCGGCGTGCCGGGCAGCGCAGCGACGGATGCCGGAGTCCAGCTGCGGCCGCCATCGGTGCTGCGGGCCACCTGGAAGCGCTGCTCGAGATGCCGGCCGGTCTCGCTGAAGATGTAGGCCTCGGGGGCATGGCCCGTCTCGACGGCGGTGAACATGGCGATCACGCTGCCGTCGCTGGCCTCGACGATGGTTCCCGCGTGCACCGATTCCGGCGCCGGGCCGCTCATTCCGTCATGGATCGTGACCGGGGCATCCCAGCTGCGCCCGCCATCGTCCGAGCGCTGGACGATGAACACCCCGTCGCGCGAGTGCTTCTCCCTGCCGCGGCGGCAGGCGCTGAGGATCGTGCCGTCACGCAGCCGGCAGGCGGTCGGGAACGCAAAGGCCCAGCGCTGGCCCAGCTGTTCGGCCGGCGAGACGGCCACATCGTCGAGAATGGTCACCTGCACGGTCCGCCTCCTACGATCCGGAGAGGGCAGTGCGGGGCGCATCCACCAGCATGCTGAGGATCTGCGCCTCGCTGACGCCGCGCGCCCTGAGCTCGGGCAGGAACGAGGACCACAGGTGGTCGTAGCCGCGTCCGCCGTTGCGGTGCATCTGCGACAGCCGGCAGGTATCGGTCGCGAGCGTGATCTTGCGCTCGTGGCCCATGCCGACGAGCGCGGCGACCCGCTCGGCCCGCACCGGATCGGGCGCCAGTTCGGTCCAGCCGACCATGTCGAATTCGCAATAGGCGCCGCGCGCCAGGATCGGCAGGTAGTAGGCGAGGTCGGTCTCGATATCGGGGTGCCAGTGCGCATCGCAGTGGCCGATGACCACGCGCGTCAGGTCGGCGCCGTGGCGCTCGAGCACGTCGAGCTGGGCGTGGCCGCCCCGGCCGAGCGCCGCGTGGGTGGAGATCGCCACCCCGGTCCGCCGCTGCGCCCGGGCCGCAGCGATGAAGACGCGCTCCTCGGCTTCGCGCAGGCGATAGCCGGCGGGGTTCGCGACCGGTTCGTTGTGGCTCGCCAGTTCGCCGATCAGTCCGGCGCGGACACCCTCGGTACCGTCCTCGATCTCGCGCACGAAATAGTCGGCGATCTGGTCGATCGTGGCCGCCCGGACCCAATCGGGATAGGTGCTCTCGTCGTAAAAGGCGATGCCGCTGACGATCTGCACGCCGGAGCGCTCGCTGATCTCGCGCAGCCGGACCGGATCGCGGCCGATGCCCACCGGAGTGAGCTCGATGATCGACCGCCCGCCCGCCCTGAGGAAGGCGCCGAGTTCATCGCTCACCAGCGCTGTATCGGTGACCCGGTTGTCGGCACGCCCCGAGTGCACGGAGATATCGCAGTAGAGGTGCTCGTGCGCGAGCGTGGGACCGAGCGCCGCGCCGTCGATCTCGCCGGTGACGGTAACGACGGTCCCCCTGCTCATCTGCCGGCTCCGCTCGACCGTTCCCTCAGTTGATCTGCGCCTCGGCCTGGGCGACGATGTCCATGCCGACCAGTTCGCTCCAGGCCGCGAGCAGGCGCTTGGTGATCGGCCCGACCTTGCCGTCGCCGACCGGGAGGGTGTTGAACCTCGTCGCCGGCATGATGCAGTAGGGCGTCGAGGTGAAGAACATCTCGTCGGCGGTCGCGAGGTCATAGGGCTGCACCACCGTCTCCTCGGTCGGGATGCCGAGCTTCCTCGCCAGTTCGAGCACGGTGGCGCGGCTGACGCCGGCGAGGCAGTTGACGGTGCTGGGAGTCTTCAGCACGCCCTTGGAAATGCAGAAGATGTTGCCGCCCTTGTTTTCGGCGACATGGCCGTTGAGGTCGAGGATGACGCTCTGTGCCGCGGGGTCGACCTGCTTGGCTTCCATCTCGGCCAGCGTATAGGCGAGCCGGCTGCGGTTCTTGATGCGCGGGTCGAGCGACTGGCTCGGCACCATGCGCGAGACCGGGGTCACGCCGTGGCAGCCGTCCTTGTAGAAGCGCGCCCAGGGCTTCAGATCCATGAACTGGGTGAAGATCATCACCGTCGCCTTGCCGACCTGCACGGTCGGGTCGGCGCCGGCAATGGCGAGGCCGCGCGAGATGTTGTGGACGATCCAGCAGTCTTCGTGCGCGGCGTAGTTGTCGAGATTGGCCTCGAACACGTCGAGCGTGGTGCGCAGCATCTCGGCGGCGCTCATCCCCGGATCGATCCGGGTCAGCTTGAGCGACAGGTAGAGCCGCTCGATATGCTGCTCGAGCTTGAACGGGATGTGCCGGAAGGTGCGGGTCGATTCCGTCACCGTGTCGGCGAGCATGATGGCGCTGTCGAAGATCGAGATCTTCGCCTCGGCCTCGGGGACCATCCTGCCCGAGATATAGACCTGTCGTGCCATGTCGTCCCCCTGATGCTAGTCGATGGATAGCGTGATCGGCGTCGCCAGTTCGTGGACGATGCCGTCGTCGCCGGCATCGGCGCGCCACATCATCATGCCGAACTCGGCCGGGCGGTCGAGCACGGTGAGACCGGCATGCCAGACATTGCGGCCGATGCAGATGGCGTCCTCGGGACCGGCGACGAAGGCCCGGGCATTGGCCACATCGGGCGCACCGTCGGGCAGGGTGGGGGCGACCAGCACGATCCAGCGGCCCGCCTTCAGCGGCACGAAGCTCTGGGTCGAGTGCGGGTGTCGCTCGAGGCCGCCGATCGACACCGTCGGTCCGCTCGCGGGCCGCGGGCAGAGGATGGCGAACGCGTGGCGGCCGGGCGTGTCGCCCCTCTCCAGCACTTCGGGGACGTCGGTGAACTTGCCGTCCTTCGCCTTGAGCAGGGTCGCGAAGGGGGCGAGGGCCTCGGCAGTGAGCGGGGGCAGGGACATCGGGCTCTCTCAGTTGAGGCGGGAAAAGCCGCCATGGGCGATCGGGCCCTTGAGCAGCGTCTTGATATCGCGTCCGTCCTCGCACTCGCGGATCAGCGCGAAGACCGGCTCGAGCGCCTCGAAATAGCCATCGACGATCGCCGGGGTGTGCTCGGTGCAGGTGTAGACGCTGTTGCCGGCGAGATAGCCCTTCTCCAGCATCTCCTGGGTGATCAGCGTCTTGTAGGCGAGCCAGTTCGGACCCTTGATGCTGAAGGCGGTCAGCGCCGGTACGCCGGCGGTGGTGAGCGGCAGGCCGTACTTGTTCCCCAGCGCCTGCCAGCGCGCCGTGATGTCCCTGCCGGTCGCCGTGATCGTCTCCCAGGATTGCTCGCGGCCCATGACCTCGAGCGTGGCGAGCCCGGCGACCGAGCCGATGCGTTCGGTCCAGAAGGTTGAGGAGATGAAGGTGTTCTGCGCCGCCTGCATGATGTCGCGCTTGCCCAGCACCGCGGTGACCGCATAGCCATTGCCCAGCGCCTTGCCGAACACCGCCATGTCGGGCTCGACGCCATAGATCTTGTGCAGGCCGCCATAGGCCTGGCGGAAGCCCGAGGTGCATTCGTCAAAGATGAGGATCAGCCCGCGCTCGTCGGCCAGTTGCCGGACGCGGCGCAGGAAATCGCCCTCGGGCTCGTAGTTGCGCGACACCTCCATCTTGATGACGCCGATATCCTCGGTGCGCACCAGGTCTTCGAGGCGGTCGTAGTCGTTATAGGCAAAGGGAAAGACCGAGCCGCGCAGCGATTTCGGTACGCCGTTCGGGCTGAGGCCGGGGAGCAGGTGCCCGGCGAGCTTCTCCTCGTTGCCGAGGTTGGCGGCGAGATACCAGTCGTGCCAGCCGTGGTAGCCGCAGAGCGCCACGCCGTCGCGGCCCGAGGCGGCGCGGGCGATGCGGATGGAAATCGCGTTGGCCTCGCCGCCGGTGCGGGCGAAGCGGGCCATGTCGGCCCAGGGGTGGAGCGCGATCAGGCGCTGGGCGAGCTCGACTTCCTCGGGGGCGTTGAGGGTCGCCATGTTGCCCAGGTCGACCGTGCGCTTGACCGCCTCGTCCACTTCCGGCCGGCCGTAGCCGAGCGTGTTGCAGCCGATCCCCATGATCGACATGTCGGTGTATACTCGACCGTCGAGATCCCAGACCTGGCAGCCGGCGGCCCTGGAGAAATAGGCCGGCCAGAGGTCGGGCAGGAACATTTCGGGGCGCTTGGAGAGCAGCATGTTCCCCCCCGGAATGACGGTCTTGGCCACCTTCCAGAGGTCCTGCCCCTTGCCCATGAAAACTATCCCCCTCGCGGCGGGAGATGCTCACCGCCATTGACGCAATGCTATATTGTTATAAGAATAACCCGATATCCGTCAAGCTTGCTAAGCCACTGATCCGATGGAGTAAAGGTTATGAGGGGCGCGCTGTGCTGGCACAAGGAGGCCGGGGCGAGGATCGCCGGCAGCCGCGATCTGGACCGCTCGAAAGTGCAGGCACCGTGCATAGCCCGGGCACCCGAGGGCGGTTATCGACTGTTCTACACCGCGGTTGGTCCCGGCAAGCCTTTTCCCGATTGTCAGGGCTATATCCTCAGCGCCGTGTCCGATGACGGGCTCGCCTTCCGGCCTGAGCCCGGGATCCGCGTCGCGCCCGATCCGGGGGTGGCGCAGATGTCGCTCCGCGTCCTGGCGCCGAGCCTGGTGCAGCTCCCCGGCGGGGGCTGGCGGATGTATTTCGAGGCGCGCGGTCCGGCCGACATCCCGACCGCGATCTGCAGCGCTCTCTCCGACGACCAGCTCGACTGGACCATCGAGCCGGGCATCCGGCTCGCGAGTGCGGGCGGCGTCGGGGCGCCGCGCTACCTGCCGCTAGGTGGGGGCAGGGGGCGGCTCCTCTGCTTCCGCTCCGACTACGGGCCGGGGGGACGGGCGGGCGGCGTGCGGATCGGCACGCCGGTGGTGAGTGCCCTGACCGAAGATGGCCTCGACTTCCGTTTCGAGCCGGGTTTGCGCCTTGCGGATCGCCAGGGCGAACTCGACAGCGCCGGCATCACCGCCGCCGAAGTGCTGCCGGGCCGGCCCTCGACGGTGTACTACTCCGCCTGGCAGGACCGGCCGGCCGGCGTGCCCGCTCCGCCGCATCCCAGCCTGGACAGGGACGCGGTCGCGAGCGGCCTCAGCGCCGACTTCGCTGCCGCTTCGATCGCGGCCGACATGTCCGGTTACCGCTCGCGCATCCTCGAGGCCCGTTCGGACAATGGCGTCGACTGGTGGCCCGGGCACGTCGTCATCGAAGGCGATGGCTATGGCGGAGTGGAGATCGACGCCGTGCATGCCGAGGACATGTCGCTGATCGATCCCGGCGATGGACGCTGGCGCATGTACTATGCCGCCTGCGACGCCCAGGGCGTCTGGCGCATCGCCAGCGCCCTCGGCAGCTGAGGTCGCGGGTCCATCCTTGGCGCTGGAAGACCACCTCTCGGCACCGGCAGACGTCGGGACCGCCTTCTCCCCTTGCGGGAGAAGGTGCCCGAAGGGCGGATGAGGGGGTGTCTCCTGACCATCGCGGCCCCCTCATCCGGCGCTTCGCGCCACCTTCTCCCGCAAGGGGAGAAGGGGTCGGAGCCTCCATTCGCAGTCGGTCGCCCTGGAGGCTTCCGCCGTCGCTACCTGTCCGGCAGCCACTCCGGATAGCGCTCCACAAGCCTGTCGCGGTATTGCGCGAAGATCGCCTCCGTCGTGCTCTCGTAGGGCGGCAGCAGGGCGAGCGGGAAGTCCGGCTCGCTCAGCTTGTGGATCGCCTTGTCGTAGGCGCCGTCGATGAAGCCGGTGCCCGCCGCGTCGAGCAGGGCGTGCAGCACGCCGCACAGCTCGCGATAAAGCTGGGCGAAGCGGACGGCATCGCCGCTCGCCCCGGCCTCGAGATATTGCCGCGCCCGGGCCGGGTTGCTGGTCGAGATCGAGCCCAGCAACGCGCAGTCGCCGAGCGGGGCACCGATATAGTAGCCCTGCTCGGTGAGGAAGTGCCTGAGCTGCGGGGCGTGCGTCATCAGCCCCGAGATCATGAACGGGTCGCCGCCGCCATACTTGGTGGCGACGAGGTTGGGGTGGCGCTCGGCGAGTTCGGCATAGTCGCGCGGGCGCACCAGCCGCCCCGAACGCATCAGGTTGTAGTGGAGGAACCGGCAATCCGGAAAGCTGTCGCAGATCTCGGCAAAGACGCGGCGCATCTCGGTATCGGAGGTCGCGGCCCAGTTGGGCAGCGAGAACTGGAAGGTGTCGATGCCGAGCGTGCGGCAGAAGGCGATGCGCTCGATCACGGTGGCGAGGGAGAGACTGACCACGCCGACCATCGGGGCCGCGCCGCCCGCCTCGCGCATGGTCTCGGCAAAGACGGTCGCCACCTGCCGGAATGTCGCCTCGGTGACGGCGTAGCCCTCGCCGGCAGTGCCGAAGACATAGAGGTCCGGCAGGCCGGCGGCGACGAGGTTGCCGATGGTACGGCGGAAGATCGGCTCGTCGAGGCTGCCATCGTCGCGCCAGGGCAGGCAGACGGTGCCGAGGACGGTGCGGGGATAGCGGCTCATCGGGAGGCCTCATGAGCGAAATCGATCTGCACGCGGTCGACCTCGACATAGCCCTGGGCGATCGAAGAGGGCCAGATCGGGTAGTCGCGGCCGGCGCGCAGCCGGTGCGGATCGCCCGCGAGCGGCCCCATCGGCCGCGGCTTCACCGGGAAGCGCAGCAGGTGGATGTTGACATTGACGTTGCCGAGCACCGCGAGCAGCGGCTTTTCGCCATAGGTGTCGGTGCGGTCGTGGCGGGACCCTAGGCTCGTCCACTGGCTCGGCTCCGGCACGCAGACGACGGTCGTCTCCGTCCAGTCCGGGTTGACGGCGATCGGCTGCCCGCTCAGCAGCCAGCCCGAGGTGATGCCGTCCTTCGACCCCTGCAGCAGCACAGGAAAGCCCGTGCCGGCCGCCTCGAGCTCGCCGCGGCAGCGCACGGTGATCCGCGCATCGGTGAAATCGGTCGGAAAGCCCCCGGCAATGAAGCGGTTGGCGCCGGCGACCTCGCGTAGCGCCTCTCCCGGCGCACCGCTTGTGGCCATCGCCATCAGCAGCTGCAGGTATCCCGCCCCCGGCGGGGCATGGTTATAGTCGACCCACCAGGGCCCCTGGCAGCGCACCGCGCCATTCTCGATCGGCAGGCGGCCGGGCATGCTGTGGTTGTCGACCACCCGCATCCAGCCGCCGGGACCATCGTCGAAGTCTTCCACATAGCTCGTCATGGCCGCCTCTTCGCGCTTGCTCGGAATATTATCTTATCATTATAACAAGCGCAGAGTGTCAAGCTGCGGGGGCGCTGGGTGACCGAGAGGCATGCGATCATCATCGGGGGCGGGGTCACCGGACTTTCCACCGCCTATCACCTCAAGCGCCTCGGCTATGGCGAGGTGACGCTGTTCGAAAAGGACGGTATCGGGGCCGGATCGAGCAGCCGGGCGGCCGGGATTTCGACCGGCCTGCTGTGGACCGAAACGGGCGTCCTCGCACGCAAGACCGCGCTCCGCCGCTTTCGCGAAATGAGCCGCGAACTCGACGGCTACACCTTTCACAACGAGCACGGGTGCCTGGGGCTGTTCAGTCCCGAACTCTGGCCGGGGCGCGAGGCGTTGCTGCCGCTCTATGACGCGTTCGATGTGCCCTACCAGGTGCTCTCTGCCGCCGAGATCAGGCGGCGCTGGCCCGCGCTCAATCCGCCGTCCGACCATCTGGGCGTGCTCGATCCCCTCGGCGGCTACAGCGAGCCACCGGAGTACCTCGCGGCTTTGACCCGCAGGGTCCTGCAACTCGGCGTCCGCCTCATCGAGGGGGCGACGGTGGATGAACTGGTGCTCGCCGGCGATCGGGTGACCGGCGTCGCCACGTCGCGCGGGGTGGTCACCGCCGATGCGGTGGTGGTCGCCAACTACGCCTGGATCCTGCCGCTGCTCGCCAGCGCGGGCATCGCGCTGCCGGCCAAGACCTTCGTCCACCAGCGCTATGTGACGCGACCGATGACCGTCCCATTTGTCGCCCCGCCGGTCAATGCCGATCCATTCGGGGGTTACGTCCGCCCGGCGGAGGGCAACCGCATCCTGATCGGGGCGGAGACGCCGGACCGGGACGACATGAAGGTCAAGCAGTTCGGTTTCAGGCTCGACGAGATCACCGACGACCCCGCCGTGCTGCCAGCGGTACTGGAGCGCTTCGGCGATTTCGTGCCGGCGCTCGAGGGCGTCGAGTGGGAGAGTCGCAAGGTGGGCCTGCTGTCCTTCTCCATGGATGGCGAGCCGATCCTGGGGCCATTCGGAAAGGTCGCCGGCCTGTTCGTCGGCGTCTGCTTCCATTCGGGCGGCTTCAGCTACAACCCGGCCTCCGGCTACTACCTCGCCGAGTTCGTCGCCAATGGCCGGACCTCGATCGATCTCGGCGCCTTCTCGCCGGACCGGTTCGGAGCCGCCGAGACCGCCGACTATCTCGCCTCCACCGTGCCGCAGCGGAATGCCGCGCGACGCCGCCACTGAGGGACCTGCCATGGCCGCCATCGACCTTGCCGACATCGACCCGACCGAACTCGATACCCGCATCTGGAACGAAGAACTCGCCGACTTCGTGCCCGACAGGGTCTTCGATGTGCACACGCACATTTACCGGTGGGCCTTCGACCTCGACCCGAACAAGGTGACCGGCCCGTTCGCCGACAATATCGGCAGGTTCTTCCCCGAGGTGACCTGGGAACTGGCCGATCAGGTGGATGCGACGCTGATGCCGGGGCGGCAAATGGAGCGGCTGGCCTTCCCGTTCCCGTTCCCGCACCCCTGCGACTTCGACGGCTCCAACGACTACCTCGCGCGTGAAGTGGCCAAGGGCAGGAACTCGGCAGGGCTGATGCTGGTGCATCCGGGCATGGGGGCCGGCGAGATCGAGGCGACGCTGAGGCGCACCGGGCATATCGGCTTCAAGCCCTATCGCTTCTATTCGACGACGGGCGACGCCGTGCAATGCCGGATCACCGACTTCATGCCCGAGCACCAGATCGCGATCGCCGACCGGTACGGCCTGATCATCCTGATGCACATCAGCAAGCGCGACGCGATCGCCGACCGGGAGAACATCGACGACATCAAGTGGCTGAGTGCGAAGTATCCGCGCGCCAAGTGGATCCTCGCCCATTGCGCCCGCAGCTATTCAGCCTGGGCGATCGAGCAGGCGGCGGCCGAGATCCGGGACCTGCCGAATGTTTGGTACGACACTTCGACCGTGTGCGAGTCCGATGCGCTCGATGCGCTCTACACCGGCGTCGGGATCGACCGGGTGATGTACGGCTCGGACGACATGATCGGGCCGATGCGCGGCAAGTACGTGGCCTTCGGCAAGGCGTGGTCGTACCTGTCGCCGACCAATCACGCCATGAGCCTCGCGCACTGCGACCCGCGCATGACCTATATCCGCTACGAGCAGTTGCGCGCCATGAAGCGCGGGGCGCGGCAGATTGGACTTTCGAACGCGCAGCGCGAGGCGCTGTTCTACGGCACGGCGCGGGCGCTGGTCGATTCCGTTTCGCCGTTCGCCTGAGGCGTCCGTCAGGTCCGGGGCAACAGCTCGTTGGAATGGATGTTGCGGGCGCCGAGCGTCCGCACATCGGATTCGCCCATCAGGCCCAGGGCGGAGTCGGCTTCGGCCCTGAGGATCTCGAGCAGCCGGGTGACGCCTGCCTCACCGGCGACGCCCAGCGCGTAGAGGAAGGGCCGGCCGATGAACACGGCGCGCGCCCCGAGCGCCACCGCCTTCAGCATGTCGTGGCCGGAGCGGACGCCGCTGTCGAGGTAGACCTCGCAGCGTCCGTTCACCGCCTCGACGATGCGCGGCAGGACGCGGATGGTCGATGGCGCGCCATCGAGCTGGCGGCCGCCATGGTTGGAGACGATGATCGCATCGGCGCCATGGGCCAGGGCGGCGCGCGCATCGTCCGGATGCAGCACGCCCTTGACCACGACGGGGCCGCCGAAACGCTGCTTCACCCATGCGATATCCGGCCAGCCCAGGGTCAGATCGTCCTGCTGGCTCATCCAGGCGGTGAGTTCCTGCACGGTGTTGGCGCCGGGAACGTGGCCGGCGAAGTTGCCGAAGGTGCGGCGCGGCGTCTGCAGCATGGCGAGCGCCCAGCGCGGCTTCAGGGCCAGCTCGGCGACGAAGCGGGGGGTGAACTTCAGCGGCACGGTGAGGCCGTTGCGGACGTCCTTGTGGCGCTGTCCGTAATGCTGGCAGTCCATGGTGACGACGATGGCGGCGCAACCCGCGGCCTTGGCCCGGTCGATCAGTCGCCCGGTGAACTCGCGGTCCTTCCTGACATAGAGCTGGAACCAGAACGGGCGCGTGGTGGCCGCCGCGACATCCTCGATCGAGCAGATGCTGACCGTCGAGAGCGTGAACGGGATGCCGAACTTCTCGGCAGCCAGCGCCGCCTTGATCTCGCCGTCGGCGGTCTGCATGCCGGCGGCGCCGGTGGGTGCGAGCGCGAAGGGCATCGTCACCGGCTGGCCCAGAATGGTGGTCGCGAGGTTGCGGGTGGTGATGTCGACGCCGATCCGCTGTTCCAGCGTGATCTTGTCGAAATCGGCGCTGTTGGCCCGATAGGTGCTCTCGGTATAGGCGCCTGAGTCCGCATACTGGAAGAACATGCGCGGGACCCGCCGCTCGGCCACGCGCTTGAAGTCGTCCACCGTCAGCATGCGGTCGAGGCGGACCATCTCAATCTCCGAGGACGAACCAGCGCATGTCGTAGCGATGCGTGCTGCGGTCGAACTGCAGCGTGTAGGGATCGCAGCGCCAGCGCTCGACCTGACCGTCGGTGCGTGCAACCAGCCAGCAGAAATCCCAGCCACCGGTGCCGTAGCGCAGTGGGATCGCCGGCTTGACCCGCACCGCCGGGTGGGTCCCGGTGATGAACAGCTGGCGCTCGGTATAGTAGTAGCAGGAGCCGGCGTGGATGAAGGCCTCGTGCTCCGGCGCGGTCTCGCCGGCCGGCACGAGGCCGACGCAGAACTTCGCTATCGCCACCTTGACCGGCGAGCCGCGCAGGAAGGCGTCGGTCAGGGCCGCGAGCGAGCCCGAGGTCGGCCGCCCGCTGTGGTCATGCGCCAGCACCTCGCGCCAGCGGTCGTTGACGAGAAAGCTGTAGTGGTCGAAATCGTAGACGAAGTTGTGCGAGGGCGCGTTGGTGCCCGCATCGAAGCTGTCGAACTGGTGGTAGCGCGGCATGTCCGGATACGGCTCGACGGGGGAGGGGCCGGGCGCCGCCGTCGGCGGCTCTCCGTCGAGATAGGGGCGGGCAATCGCCTGCGTACCATCCTGGTTGTAGAGAAAGAACGACATGGAGGGCCGTGGACCGAAGCCCTCGGGCAGTTCGACCGGCATCCGCAGCGTCATGATGCCGGCGGCCCAGCGATCATCGAGCAGCAGCGTCTGGCGGAACTCGGCGACCTCCTCGATCAGTTCGTTGCTGGAGGAGGCCGTGTCGATGTGCTCGTTGTGGCGGAAGGCGGTGCCGATGCGCAGGTCCGCACCGCGGCGGATGGCGTCGACGAGGGCTGTGGTGCTGCCGCTGCGGATCGAGCGATCGGCATTCAGCGTCAGGACATTGCGCAGCGTCGCGGCCATGGCCAGGGCTCTCAGAGCATGTCGAGGAAGGCGACGCCACTCAGCTCGCGCTCGTCGCGGAGCCTGCGGAACTCATCCTTCAGCTTTTCCTCGGCCGGCTTGTCGATATAGCCACCGAGCGGCCGGCGGACATAGCCGGCATCGCATCCCATCCAGGCCATGGCGCGCTTGATCATCGCCACCCCGCCGCGACTGAGCGAGAAGAAGATCACGGCGTTGCCGATCTCCTGCAGGCGCTTGGCCTCGGCGAGATTGCCGGCGGCGACGGCGTTGCGGATTTGCTGCCAGATTTCCGGCATGCTGTTGTAGAACGAGCCGATGATGCCGTCGGCACCGAAGGCGAGCCCGGACATCGCCATCTCGTCGGACCCCGAATAGACGATGAAGTCCTTGCGGATCTCGTCCTTGATGCGGATGATCTCGTGATGGGTGGACGCGGTGTACTTGACGCCGACCACACCCTCGATGCCGGCCAGGCGCTTGATCACATCGAAGCCGAGTGCCGCCATCGGCACGTTGTAGGCGATCATCGGCAGCTTGGTCGAGTTGGTGATGTCGGTGTAGTAGCCGACGATCTGGTCGGCCGAGAACCCCCAGTAAAAGGGCGGCACCGACGAGATGGCGTCGACGCCGGCGGCCGCGGCGTGCTGGGCGAGATCGATCGAGGTGCGGGTGCCGATGGCACCGATATGGGCGATCACCGGGATGCGGCCCCGCGTCTCGTCGACGGTGATCTCGACGACGCGCTTGCGCTCCTCGGGCGACATCAGGAACGACTCCCCGGTCGAGCCGGTGATGTAGAGCCCCTCCAGCTTGCGCTCGATGAGGAAGTTGACGATGGCGCGCAGCCGGCCCTCGTCGAGCGCCTCGTTCTCGTCGAACGGGGTCACCATCGCGGGAATGACGCCCGTGACGGACTTGATATCGAAGACAGGCATGGATGGCTCCGTGAAAGGGTCAGGCCGCCGTCGCGGCGGCCTCGGGTGCGTCGATGAGGTGGCAGGCCGCGAAGTGGTCGTCGCGGCCGTCGATGGCATAGCGCTTGAGCTGCGGCACCGCCGTCTTGCAGATGTCCTGGCGGAAACGGCAGCGGGGGTGGAAGGGGCAGCCGGACGGCGGGTTGACCGGGCTCGGGACGTCGCCTTCGAGCACGACGCGCTGGCTGCGCCGGTCGAGATCGGCGACCGGGATGGCCGAGAGCAGGGCCTGGGTATAGGGGTGCAGGCGCCGCGCGTAGAGGTCCTCGGAGCGGCAGAGCTCGACGATCCGGCCCAGGTACATCACCGCGATGCGGTCGCAGATGTACTCGGTCACGCTCAGGTCGTGGGTGATGAAAACGTAGGTGAGGTTGCGCTCGCGCTTCAATTGCATCAGCAGTTCGAGCACCTGGGCGCGGATCGACACGTCGAGCGCGCTCACCGCCTCGTCGCAGACGATCAGTTCGGGCCCGACGCTGAGCGCGCGGGCGATGCCGATGCGCTGGCGCTGGCCGCCCGAGAACTCGTGCGGATAGCGGTCCATGTATTCGGGCCGCATGTTCACCGCCTCGAGCAGGTCGCCGACCAGCTTGCGACGTTCCGCGTGGGTGCGGACCCCGAATTTCTTCAGCGCATCCTCGAGCGAGCCGAAGATGGTGAAGGACGGCTTGAGCGAGGAATGCGGATCCTGGAAGACGATCTGCAAGCGCTTGCGATAGGGGTCGAGCTCGCGGTCACTGAGCTGGGTGAGGTCGGCCGCCTCGGTCTTGGAGTTGTAGACGATCTCGCCCGCAGTGGCGCGCACCAGCTGCAGGATGGTCTTGCCCAGCGTGGTCTTGCCGCAGCCGCTCTCGCCGACAAGGCCGAGGACCTCGCCGCGATGGATGTCGATGTCGACCCCGTCGACCGCCTTGACGTGGCCGACGGTCCGCTTGAACACGCCGGCCTTGACCGGAAAGTGCGCCTTGACGCCCTTGAGGCTGAGGATGATTTCGGCTTCAGCGGGGGGCATTGGCGAGCTCCTCGTGGCGCCAGCACATGACCCGGTGCGTCGCGGTCATCTGCGTTTCTTCCGGCATCCGGTCGCATCTGTCGATGCGATGGGTGCAGCGATCGGCGAACTGGCAGCCGACCGGTCGATTGAGCGGATCGGGGGTGGCGCCGGGGATGGCGCGGACCGACTGGTTCCTGCCGCGGCCGAGCACCGGGATCGAGTCGAGCAGGGCCCGCGTGTAGGGGTGGGTGGGATGGCGCAGCACATCCTCCACCGTGCCGGCCTCGACGATGTTGCCCATGTACATGACGGCCACGTCGTCGGCGAGTTCGGCGACGACGCCCATGTCGTGGGTGATGAGCAGGATGGCGGTGCCGTGCTCGCGCCTGAGCGTCGACATCAGATCGAAGATCTGGGCCTGGATGGTCACGTCGAGCGCCGTTGTCGGCTCGTCGGCAATGAGGATCTTGGGGTTGCACGCCATCGCCATGGCGATCATGGCGCGCTGGCGCATGCCGCCCGAATACTGGTGCGGGAACTGGTCGACGCGCCGTTCGGGCAATGGAATGCCCATGGCGCGCAGCAGGTCGATCGCCTTGTCCTTCAGCTGCCGGCCCCGCATGGCGGTGTGGTAGTAGAGGTTCTCGATGATCTGGAAGCCGACGGTGAACACCGGGTTCAGCGCCGTCATCGGATCCTGGAAGATCATCGAGATCTCGGAGCCGCGGATGGACCGCATGCGGCTGCCGTTGCGGGGCAGGGTGTCGATGCGGATGTCGCCGCGCTCGCTGTGGTAGATGATCTCGCCGTCCTCGATGCGGCTGAGCGTGGGCAGCAATTGCATGATCGAGGCGGCGGTGACGCTCTTGCCGCTACCGCTTTCGCCGACCACGCACAGCGTCTTGCCGCGACGGATCTCGAAGGAGACGCCGTTGACCGCCTTGTTGCAGCGGTTGTTGGTATAAAAGAAGGTCTTGAGGTTCTTGACGCTCAGGGCGACGTCGGAGGTGGTCATGACGTCATCCCTGCTGCGTCGGATCGGTGGCGTCGCGCAGGCCGTCGCCGATGAAGTTGACGCTCAGCACGAAGAGCGAGATGACGGTGCCGACGGGCAGCCAGAGCCACCAGCTGTTCTGCAGCACGTTGAGATCCTGCGCGACGTTGAGGATGTTGCCCCAGGTGGGGATGGCAAGCGGCACGCCCAGGCCGAGGAAACTCAGACCGGCCTCCTGCAGGATGAAGGCGGCCGTCGACAGCGTGATGTTGACCATCACCGGGCCCAGCGCATTGGGCAGCATGTGCTTGAAGCTGATGAGGGCGCGGTTGAGGCCGAAGCTGCGCAGCGCCTGCACGTACTCCTCCTCGCGCAGCGACAGCATGCGGGCGCGCACCAGTCGGTAGATGCCGCACCAGCCCCCGAGGATGAAGATGGCCATGATGTTGACCAGGGACTGGCCGAGGATCGAGACCAGCATCAGCACCAGGATGATCTCGGGGAAGGCCATGATGGCCTCGGAGATGCGCATCATGATGGCGTCGAGCCAGCCGCCGACATAGCCGGCATAGCAGCCGATGATCACGCCGATGGCCGCCGAGATCAGCGCGCTGCCGAGGCCGACGAGGATCGAGACGCGGCCGCCGTACAGAACCCGGGAAAACACGTCGCGCCCGGTCTTGTCGGTGCCGAACCAGTGTTCCCACGAGGGCGGCTGGCTGATGGCGCGCAGGTTGATCTTGGTGGGGTCCCAAGGGGTGAGGAGCGGCGCGAAGATCGAGGCCAAGAGGATGATGGTGAAGACCACGAGGCCGATGACCGCGAGGCGGTTGTTCATGAACTTGCGGACGACCCGGCTGCCGCTCGGCGTTTTCAGCTGGCCGGCCTCCTCGAGGGCGCGGATGCGGTCGAAGCGGCGATCGAGATAGGAGCGGTGTCGCGCGATGTCCGAGAGCGCCATGGTCAGTTCCCCAGCCGCACGCGCGGGTCGATGATTGCGGTCAGGATGTCGACGATGAGGCTGACGACCAGCACCAGGATGACCGTGAGGAGCGCGATGGTCATGACCACCGGCAGGTCCTTGTTGCGGACGGCCATCACGAACAGGCTGCCGAGCCCCGGCCACTGGAAGACCTGTTCGACGATCACCGAGCCGCCGATCAGGATCGGGAGGCGGAAGCCGATCAGCACGATGACCGGGGTCAGCGCCACGCGGAAGCCGTGCAGCAGATTCACCCGCCACTCCGGCAGGCCCTTGGAGCGGGCGGTCTTGATGAACTCGCGGCTGAGCGCGTCGAGCATGGCGGAGCGCGCATAGCGCATCACGCCGGCGGTCATCATGATGGAGAGCACGAGCGCCGGCATGACGAGATTGGGGATGTGGTCCCAGTAGCTGGTGTAGCTCGGGAGCAATCGTCCCCCGACTGGCAGCCACTGCAGGTTGAGGGCAAAGACCACGATGGCGACGAGGCCAAAGAAGAACTCGGGGATCGAGACGCCGATCATGCCGGCAACGGTCAGGACGTTGTCGGTTGTCGTGCCGCGCCGCCGCAGCGCGCTGATCGTGCCGAGGATGGCTCCGAAGATGCTGGAGAGCACCAGCGCGATCACCGATAGCTCGAGCGTCGCCGGCAGGCGCTCCATGAGGATGCGGGAGATGGGGACGCCGCCGGTCAGGGTGCGGCCGAAATTGCCCTGCAGCACGCCGCTGAACCAGATCCAGAAGCGGACCAGCAGCGGAGCGTCAAGACCCAGCGCCTTGCGGAGTTCGGCGAGCTTGGCCGGATCGACCGTCCGTTCGGGACTGAGCATCCGGGAAACGGCGTCGCCGGGCGACAGGTCGAGAGCGAGATAGACGAGAAAACTGATTCCGATCGCCATCGGGACAATGATGAGCAGACGTCGGACGATATAAGTCAGCATCCAGGTGTCCCGACAGATCGACGATGGAGAGCGAGGCGGACGCCGCGACCGCAGCCGCGGCGTCCAGGGGCAGGAACTGCCTTACTTGTCGTACTGGTTGATCCACATCATGCGGGTATAGGGGATATCCAGGGGCGTCAGCTGCATGAAGTCCAGCGCCTTGATCGCCTCGATGTCGCTCACGACCTTGGTGATCGCGAAGTCGATACGGTTGGCCGCGGCATTCTTGACCATGTTCACGTCGCCGTCGGCGCTGGCCCAGGCGATGACCTGGTCGATCTTGGGCTTGCCTTCGTAGTAGTCGGCGAACGGAACGAAGGACGAGAAGTCGCCGAACTTGGCCTCTTCCACCATGAACGGGCCGGAGCCGATCGGCTTCTGCCAGAACTCGGCCTGCTGCACGAGCGTGGGGTCGACACCCTCGAAGTACTTCTTGGGGAAAGGACCCCACTGGGTGAAGCTGAGCAGCACGTTGGCATTCACCTTGGCGAACTTGATGGTGATCGTGTTGCCATCCGCAGAGATGCCCGCGACGTGTTCGGCGGTGCCGGCGACGTATTCCGCGGCGCCCTCGATCGAGTTGAGGGTGCTGGCCACGACGCCGTGCAGGTTCGGCGTCTTCAGCGCGAATTCGAGGCTGAAGGTCACGTCGTCGACCGTGATCGGATCGCCATCGTGCCACTTGATGCCGTCACGCAGGGTCATCGTCAGGGTCTTGCCGTCATCGCTCATGACGTAGGACTCGGCGAGGTCGCCGCCCGCCACGCCATCGAGGAACGGCTTGGCCGACAGCATGTGCGCCCAGATCAGCTTGTTGCCTGCCCACAGGCCGAGATTGACCCAGGGCTGCTCGAAGTAGTCGATCGGGGCGGCATTGGTGTACATCACCGCCTTGCCATTTGCGTCCGGCTCGACCGTCCAGTTCTGGATGTTCCAGTCGTAGTTGAACTGGTCGTTGCCGTGCGGCTCGCCATTGCGGTTGAGGCGCTTGCTCTCGACCGAGTAGAGCTGCTGGTAGTAGAGCGGGATGGTGAGGACGTTGGTGTTGAGATACTCGTCGATCTTCATCAACGTCGCCTTGTTGGCGTCCGGATCGGTAGATGAATTGGACGCCGCGATCAGTTCATCGAGCTCCGATGCGCCGGGGAAGCCATCGGCGCTGGCCTTGCCGGTAACGTAGTCGTTGAAGTATTCCTGCATCGCCATGGCGGCGCGGGCGCCGTAGGCGAGGTCCCAGGTCACGACCGACTTGCCCTTGGGGTCCTCGGGGATCGAGTTGAGCGTCTTGGCGACGTCGCCGACGATCAGGTGATAGGTCATGTCGACCCCGACCTCGGCCAGCTGGGCCTGCAGCACGGCCATCAGGTCGGCAGTGATCTGGTCGTCGTAGTAGAAGACCATTTCGAGCTGGCGGCTCGAATCCCAGCCGGCCTCGGCGAGCAGTGCCTTGGCCTTTTCAGGGTCGTACGGATAGGCGTTGAGGTTCGGGCTCTTGAAGGGGCCGTTCGGGAGCAGGCCGTCGGCCGCAATCGCGTAGCCGCCGAAGACGGCGTCGACGATCAGCTGCCTGTCAATGGCATAGGCCAGGGCCTGGCGAACGCGAACATCGGATAGGGGATTGCCGTTGAGGGCCTGGGCGTGAGCTACGCCCAGCGCACTTGTCTGCAGGAGTAGCGCCACTGCAGCTGTGGCCAAGAACCTGTTCATTCACGTCTCCTTCTGGTGTTGCGACCTGCGTCTTGCTGACTCGGAGCAGGACTTCCCCCGCCCTGCTCTCCGTCGTGATGTTCGCCAGGTGTGTGCTTCCGGAGATCTGCTCCGGTTGTCCACCACCCGAACGATTGGTGGTCTGTTCAGAGCAAAATCATCGGCAGCGCCCCTGCCCGGGGTGCCTGGAAACATCTCTGTCCCGGGGGAGACGGTGGCCAAGTGCGACCGAGCGCGGTGTCCGCGCTACCGGCCAGCTAACATGTCCCTGTCCAGTCACCGTTCGATGCATCCCCCTGCATATGTCGTTAACATAACAACATACCAGATTGGTGAGTCAAGCGAGGTTCTTTGCAAGGTCCTTTGGCTGAGCACGCGCACTGGACGGGACCGCGGCGATGAATGGTAGGGCACGCTGCCGGACACCGCTGCCCGGCGCGGCACCAACGTGCTGCGCAGGGGGCGCGCCGGCGCCTCGGCGAGATCAGGCCGACAGTTCGGCGGGATCGTAGTTGTCCGACGAACCGGTGGGGCGCCAGCCGATCACTTCCTTGGCATGGCTGGTGTCGCGCCAGCGGCGGGCATTGTCGGAGATGGCGTCGAAGATATCGAAGCGGATGCTCTCGGGCGCGGAGAGGCACTTGTCGACCATCTGCACGGCATCGGCCTGAGCGAGATATCCGGGGAAGTGCCGGACCATCCCGGGCCTGTCGTCGGGGAGAACGGCGCCGAGGCGGATGGCGATCACCGACATGCCATACTTGTCGGAGAACAGTCGCCCGGTGTTCTCGCCGAACAGCTTGCCCACGCCGTAGAAGCTGTCAGGACGGGGCGGATCGAGGTGGGTGAGCATCTTCTCGTCTGCCGGAAGCGACTGCAGCTCGTTGGCGGCCAGCTTGCCGTAGGGCGAGCCCCTCGTACCATTCGTAGCCGCACATCGTGCTGCCGGTGGACATGAACACAACCGCTTCACACCGGCCTCCTGGGCGGCGCGATACATGTTGAGCGTGCCGCCGATGGTGATCTCCATCACCTTGTCCCAGTCGTCGTAGTCCTGGGTCTCGGCGGCGAGGTGCAGCACCATGTCCATGCCGGCCATCGCCTTGCGGATCGCCACCGGGTCGGTGATGTCGGCGGCGGTGTGCGGGATGCCCGGCACGGGGCGGCGGCTGAGGCCGCTGAATTCGTACTTGCTCGAGAGATCGCGGATGACGAGGCCGCCGATGAGGCCGCTTGCACCGGTGACAAGAACCCTGGGCCGATCAACCATCCGAATGCTCTCCCTCACATTGACAGCAAGAATATTCGGTTAACATAATAACATGCTTGACTAGGAGTCAAGCTGACGTCCGGACGGAGGGGGCAGCCCATGCAGAGGCTCGAGGCATTCGCGATCTACGAGAATCCTGACCCGCTGCTGGTGAGCCGGCAGGCGCTGTTTCCGGGCATTATCCAGTTGCCGGACGGCGAACTGCTGGCGCTGTTCTCGATCGGCCAGGCGTTCGACGCCGCCGACATGCGCTCGTTCGTCAGCCGCAGTTCGGACGAGGGGCGAACCTGGTCGGCGCCGCGCCGTCTCAACTCGAACGAGTCGACGCCGCCCGAACAGGAGAGCTTCAAGCCGCTGCTGCTCCGGAACGGCATGCTGCTCGCCACCGGCTACGTGTTCGAGCGTCCCGATCCGCTGCAGCCGATCGTCGATCCGGTGACGCTGGCCCTGCCGCGCCTGGTTCCCAAGCTCAGCACGTCGCGGGACGGGGGCGCAATCTGGACCGCGACCCGGCCGATCAATATCGGGGGTGAACCGCTGGAACTGTCGGGTCCGGCGACGCAACTGCCGACCGGCCGCATCATCGCGCCGGGTTCGCCGTTCCATCTGCGGCGGACCGGGCATGCCGGCTGGGTGGTCGCGAGCGACGACGGCGGAGAGAACTGGTTCAAGCTGAGTGAGTTCTTCCGAGCCCCGGGCAGCGACATCCATGCGTTCGAGAGCCGCCTCGTCGCCTGGGGCGAGGGCAGGGTGGCGGCGCTTTGGTGGGCCTATGACCACACGCGGGAGGTCAATCTCGACAACCACATCGCCTTTTCGAGCGATGGCGGGGCGCGTTTCGGACCGGCGATCGGCACCGGCGTCAAGGGACAGTCGTCGAGCCTCATCCACCTCGAGGGCGAGACGCTGCTGACCATCCACACGCATCGCGAGGAGCCGGCCGGCCTGATCGTCAGGCGGGTGGATGTTGCCGGTGACGGCTTCCGGATCGAGGAGGAACTGGAACTGTTCGCCGACCCGACGATGGCCAGCACGACGATCGACATGAAGCAGCAGTTCGGCAATCTCAAGTTCGGTCAGCCATCGCTGCTGCGGCTCCGAAATGGCGACCTGCTCGCCTATTGCTGGAGCTTCGAGAACCACCAGTACATCATCAAGGGCTTCCGCATCGCCCTCTAGGCGAGGGCCTTCGGATCGAACACATCCGAGGAATCCACCGGCGTCCAGCCCAGGACCTGCCTCGCGTGGTCAGTATCGCGCCAGCGCCGGGAATTGTCGGAGACGGCGTGGAAGATGTCGAATTTCAGCTCCGGCGGCGCCGCGAGGCACTTGTCGATCATGCTGACCAGGTCGCGATGGGAGAGATAGCCGGGCAGTTCTCGCACCAGCGTCGGCTTGTCGTCGGGCAGCACGGCGCCGACGCGGATGACCAGCACCGACATGCCGTACCGATCGGAGAACAGCCGGCCGGTGTGCTCGCCGAACAGCTTGCCGACGCTGTAGAAGGTGTCGGGCCGCGGTGGATCGGTGTGGAGCAGCATCCGCTCGCCTTCCGGCAGGCGATCGAGTTTGCCGGCGGCGAGCCGGCCGTGGGCGAGCCCGCGTACCATTCGTAGCCGATCATGGTGCTGCCGGCGCTGGCGAAGACGACGCGCCTGACGCCGGCCTCCTGGGCCGCGCGGAACATGTTGAGCGTGCCGCCCATGGTGATCCGCTGCACCTTCTCCCAATCGTTGTAGTCTTCGGTCTCGGCGGCGAGGTGCACCACCATGTCCACGCCCCGCATGGCCCACCGCACCGCGTCGAGGTCGGTGATATCGGCGACGGTGTGGGGAATACCGTCGACCGGCCGGCGGCTGAGACCGCTGAATGCATAGCGGTCGGAGAGATCGCGCAGAACCAGGCGGCCGATCAGGCCGCTGGCGCCGGTGATGAGAACGCGGGGTTTTTCCGTCACCTCGATCGCCTCGCGATTGACAGGTTCAAATATACCATTAACATGACAACATACTAGTTGTGGAAGTCAAGCCGGAAGCCGCCGTTTGCGCCCGGGTTGCCTTGAATTGCAGGGGCTTGGCCGGTGAAGAAGGTCCTCATCATAGGCAGCGGAGGCATCGGTCGCCGTCACCTGAAGGGCTATGGCCAGACCGGGCGGGCGGCTCTGGCGATCGTCGAGCCGGATGCCGGCCGGAAGGCCGAGGCGATGGCGATGTTCGGCCTTACCGAGGCCTATGACAGCATCGCCGATGCCGACCTCCCGAGCTTCGACCTGGCGGTGATCTGCGCTCCGGCGAACCACCATGTCGCGCTGATGCAGCGCTGCGCCGAGGTCGGGCTCGCCTTCATGGTGGAAAAGCCGCTGGCGGTGACGATGGAGGGCGTCGATGCGGCCCTGGCGCTGGTTGCCGGCAAGGGGATCGTCGCGCGGGTCGGCTATGTGCGCCGGGTCGCCGAAGAGGTGATCGAACTCAGACAGCAGATCCTCGCGGGCAAGATCGGGACGCTGCGGCTTGCCTATCTCAACTCCTCGCAGGAGTTTCCGAAATACCGCCCGGACTTCCAGCGCACCTATTACGCCCGACCGGAGATGGGCGGCGGCGCCATCCTCGACGGCGCCAGTCACCTGTTCGACATGCTGATCTGGCTGATGGGCAAGCCGACGCACGTCACCTGCATGTTCGACCGTCTGGTGCTGGAAGGCACCGATACCGAGGACACCTGCCTGGTCTCGATCCGCTTCGAGAGCGGCGCCATGGCCAACGTGCAGATGAACCAGTTCCAGAAGCGCAACGTGGCGCAGTTCGAGTTCATCGGCACCAGGGGCAACCTGATGGTCGATCACTCCACGCTGAAATTCGCCGACGATGACAGCGGGCAGTGGCAGGAACAGCACGACTACATGGATGGGCTGGTGCCGGTCGAGGCGCACCAGGCGCGCTTCAGGCTGCAGGCCAATGCCATGCTCGACGCGATCGAAGGCAAGCCGTGCTGGCTGGCGACGCTCGACGAGGCCCGCGACAACCTCAGGGTGGCGCTCGCGGCAAAGCAGTCGTGGCTGGAGAAGCGGATCGTGAGCCTCGCATGATCCCTGCCTTCGACCTCAGCGGCAGAGCCATTCTGGTGGTCGGCGGCGCCGGCTATCTGGGGACTCCGACCGGTGAATTGATCGCGCGGCTGGGGGGCGACGTCGTCGTCGCCGACATCAGCGCCGAGAGGACGGAAGCCGCCGTCGCGACGATCCGGGCGGTGGGCGGCAAGGGAGAGGTATCGGGCCTCTCGATCGACATCGCCGACGAGGTCTCGATTCTCGCGGTGGTCCGGCAGGCGGCAGTACGCGGCAACCTGGGCGGGGTCGTCATGTCGACCTCCGGTGCCTCCGGCAAGGCCCTCGACGACCTGACAGCCGAGGATTTCGACCGCGCCAACCGCATCAACCTGACCGGCACGTTCCTGCTGGCGCGGGAGGCCGCGCGCCAGATGGCCCCCGGTGGCAGCATCGTGCTCTATTCCTCGATGTATGGCGTCGTCGCGCCGGTGATGGCCAACTATCCGCCGCCGATGCCGCCCAACCCGATCGAGTACGGCGCGGGCAAGGCCGGCATCGTGCAGATGGTGAAGTATCTCGCGGCGCATTATGGCCGCAGCGGCATCAGGGTGAATGCCATCGTGCCCGGACCGTTTCCGCATCCGGCGACGGTTGCCGCCAACCCCGAGTTCATCGGCAACCTCGAGCGTGCGACCATGCTGGGGCGGATCGGGGCACAGCACGAGACCGCCGGGCCGACAGCGTTCCTCTTGTCGCCGGCTTCGAGTTACGTGACGGGGCATGTGCTGACCGTCGATGGCGGCTGGACCGCCTGGTAGGATCACCGATGCGCAACTTTCCGCTGAACAAGCCCGATCTGCGCCTTGCCATGCTGGGCATGGTGGAGGGCAACGGCCATCCCTATTCGTGGAGCATCATCTTCAACGGCGGCTACGACCGCGACGCACTGGATGCCTGTCCCTATCCCGGCATCCGCGACTACATCGTGAAGCAGCCGCCCGGGACGCTCGGCATACCCGGCGCCAGGGTCACCCATGTGTGGACGGACGATCCGGCCGACGCCATTTCGGTGGCCAGGGTGGCGCTGATTCCGCATGTCGCCAAGCGCGCCGAGGATGTGATCGGCGAGGTCGATGCGGTGCTGGTCGCGACCGACAAGGGCTTCGAGCATGTCGAGCGCGCCCGGCCGTTCATCGAGGCCGGCATCCCGGTGTTCATCGACAAGCCGCTCTGCGACAACCGGGCCGACCTCGCGACCTTCGACCGCTGGGTGAAGGCGGGCAAGCCGCTGATCAGCTCCTCGGCGATGCGCTTTGCCAAGGAGTACGTGCCCTATCACCGCGCCACGCATGCGCTGGGCCAGCTCCGGCATGTCGGGGTGTCGATGGCCAAGTCCTGGGAGGCCTACGGCATCCATGCGTTGGAATCGGTCTATCCGATCACCGGGCCGGGCTATGTCTCGGTGCAGAATGTCGGGGACGCGGAGAGCAATGTCGTCCACCTCAGGCACCGCGACGGTATCGACGTGGTCATCCAGGTCACCAAGGACATGTACGGCGCCTTCGGCATGCTGACGCTGGCGGGGACGTCGGCCGGCCTGCAGCTCAGGTTCAGCGACACGTACCACGCGTTCAAGACGCAGCTCGTCGGCTTCGTCGACTACCTGCGCACCGGGGTGCCGCCGGTACCCTGGGCGGAAACGCGCGAACTGATGCAGCTGGTCATCGCCGGCATCGAGAGCCGCGAGCAGGGCGGGCGCAAGGTGTATCTCAGCGAACTGGAGCAGTTGTAATGGGCGTTCTCGAGAGCTTCTCGCTCGCCGGCAAGGTCGCCGTGGTCACTGGCGGGGCCGGGCTCTACGGCCGGCAGATCGTCGCGGCGCTGGCCGAGGCCGGGGCGAAGACCTTCATCGCGGCGCGCGACGTCGCCAAGCTCGAGGCCGTGGCGGCGGAGGAACGGGCCCGCGGCTTCGACGTCACGGCCCTGCCGCTCGACCTGTCGCTCGACGCCTCGATCGAGGCGCTGCATCGCGAGGTGCTGGCCCGGGCAGGAGGACGCTGCGACATCCTGGTCAACAACGCCGTCACCCGCTCGGCGCTCGATGGCTGGGGCAACGACCTCGACGCCTTCGACAAGAGCCTGAGGGTCAATGCTTCGGCGCTGTTCAAGATCACCCACCTGTTCGGCACCACCATGAGGGCGCAGAAATCCGGCTCGGTGATCAATATCGGCTCGATGATGGGCATGGTCGGGGTGGAGATGGCCAACTATGCCGGCACCGACATGACGCCGAACCCGTCGCCGATCTACCACTACGAAAAGGGCGGGATGCTCAACTTCACCCGCTGGGCGGCGAGCATCCTGGGCGCCGACAATGTGCGGGTGAACTGCCTGTCGCCCGGCGGTTTCTTCAACAACCAGCCGGCGCCGTTCGTCAAAGCCTATTCCGAGCGCACCCAGCTGGGGCGGATGGCCAACGACACCGACCTCAAGGGGGCGATCGTGTTCCTCGCCTCCGATGCCTCGGTCTACGTCACCGGCACCAATATCCCGATCGATGGCGGCTACACCGCCAAGTAGACGACCAACCGCTTTCGAGGAGAGACCGCCTTGTCCCAGCCGCAGCCCTATGCCGCGACGCCCGCCTCACGCTTCCGCTTGCGGCCGAGCCGCGTGCTCCGTACCATCCGCGAGGGTGGCGTCGCGCGCGTGCTCAAGCTCAACACCGCCGACGCCAAGGTGGCAGAGATCTTCGCGGCGGCCCAGCCGGACGCGATCTGGGTGTGCATGGAGCACACCTCGGCCACCTGGGAGCAGATCGAGAACCAGATCCGGGCCGCCAAGCTCTACGATGTCGACACGCTGCTGCGCGTGTCGCGCGGCAGCTACAGCGACTATATCCGCGGCTACGAGATGGATGCGGCCGGCCTGATCGTGCCGCATGTGATGAACGCCGAGGACGCCCGGCGGGTGCGCGACATCACCAAGTTCGCGCCGATCGGCAAGCGCGCGGTGGATGGCGGCAACAACGATGCGCAGTTCACCCGCGTCGGTTTTCTCGACTATCTCGAGAGCGCCAATCGCGAGCGGTTTGCGTGCTACCAGATCGAGGACCCCGAAGCGCTCGAGCATCTCGAGGCCATTGCCGAAATGGATGGGGTCGATTGCCTGTTCTTCGGCCCGGGCGACTACTCGGTCGCGACCGGCATTCCCGGCCAGATCCAGCACCCCGACGTCAAGGCGGTGCGCAAGCGCATCGCCGAGGTGGCACGCAAGCACGGCAAGATCGCCGCGACCGTCGTCAACCGCGACCTGATCGGGGAGTATGTCGACATGGGCTACAACCTGCTGTCGGTCGGCGCCGACGTCATCGCGCTCGCCACCTATGCCGACGAGTCGATGGCGGCCTTCGACAAGGCGCTCGGCTGAACGCTCAGGTCGCCTGCTGCCGCGTTGCGTGGCGGTAGGCGACGCAATCGAGCTCGAACTTCAGCTTGGTTCCCAGGACCCCGACGATGGTGCTGCGGGTGGGGGTAGGGTGGCCGAAATACTCGGGGTAGATGCGGTTGTAGAGCGCCCCGTCGGCTTCGTCGGCGAGGTACGACTTGACGTTGATCACGTGGTCGAGGCTCAGCCCGCCGGCCTCGAGGATGGCCTTGAGGTTGGCGATCGAGCGGCGCATCTCGCCCTCGAAGGTGTCCGGGATGATGGCGCCGGTCGCGGCGTCCACCGAGGCCTGGCCGGACACGTACATGAAGTCGCCGGCGATGATGCCGGGCGAGAAGGGCAGGTGCGAGCGGGCGCCTGCGTCGATGATCTTGAGATGGGGCATGTGACCGGCCGTCAGGGGTGGAAGGAGGCGGGGAAGCTGAAGACCATGGCGCCGGGGCGGCGGTCCTCGAGGTTGGAGTAGATGTCGGCGAGCACCTGCTGCATCCACTCCGACGAGTCGACGTGGAAGCTCGGGCGGTCGCTGTCGAGCTTGTAGGGGTAGGCCCTGGCCCGGGTTGAGATCATCGGCAGCCAGTTGCGGTTGACGTAGCCGCAGACGAAGTCCGGCCGGTAGGCGTCGAGAACGGCCTCGAGCTCGGCGGCGCCCTCGCCTGTTTCCTGGTCGACCGTGATCACCTTCAGTTCCTGCGGCGTCTTGCACGCAGTGCAGGCGCGCTGGAAAGCCTCGAGGCGCACGGCCTGCTCGCTCGAGGCGATGGAGGAATTGAGGTAGAGGTACTTGTGCGTTTCGCCGTCGTGCTGGGCGAACATCTGCTTGAAGGCAGGTTCGAAGTCGAGGCGGTAGGCGTGGTAGGGCAGTCCCTCGATGACGAGGTCCATGATGGCCACCTGGCTCGACGTGTCGGCGAGCTTGTCGAGGCGGGTCTCCTTGGTGATGCCGGTCAACACCACGACATCGAGCGCGTCCCACAGGTGGATCGGCATGCTCTTGTGCGTGAAGCTGCCGAGAATGAACTCATGGCCGTCCGACACCACGCCCTTTTCGAAGGCGACCACCAGCTTGGTATAGAAGTCGTTGTTGAAGATGCCGCCGCCGACGATGTCGCGGTTGTAGAAGAAGCCGACACGGTGGTGTGCTTCGGCCCATGGGGCGCGGACCAGAAACGACCCCTTGCCGACCTGGCGGCGGATCACGCCCTCGGCCTCGAGGTCTTTGAGTGTCTTGATGACCGTGATGAGGGAGAAGTCGCAGAACTGCACGATCTCGTTCTGGGACTCGATCTTGTCCCCGATCCTGACCCCATTCGTCTTCCAGCGGCGGAAGAGGATCTCCCGCAATTGCAGGTGCCGCGGCGACAGATCTATGTTCAAGGTGGATCTTCCCATGCCAGTAGTTCGGCGACTACTCCGCCTCCAACACACATACTGCTTCGCACACGGAAGCGGCCAATGGTTGGGTGCAGAAGCTGCCGGCTCGGCCCGATTTCCACAGGCCCGCATCAAGAGTTGACCTGACGGACGTCTGCGCGGCGGGAAACGCGAACAAGAACTGTTCTGCACCGACCGCCAAACCGCCCGAGGCACCGCTTGACGCGAGCGCCACATAGCGATTCGTCAGAGTGCGAGCAAGGCCCGACACGTCTGATCCCGGCCCGCTCATTTCCGCTTTTCCCCTTGAGTTCTTATGTTAACCGGTTATCATGACAATATACTATAAGGGCATGGGCGTAGCAAGTGAAGCAAAGATGGCGCAATGCCACGCTGGTCACCCCGACAGGAGCGGTCGAGCGGGATCTGCTCGTCGAGGCTGGTCGGATCGTCGGAATTCTCGGGCGGGAGGACAGCAGCAGCGAAGACTTCCGGAGCGAGGCGGCGGACGGCAAGCTGCTCTATCCGGGCATCATCGATCTGCTGCAGCATGGGTTCGACGTCCATCTGTACAATGACGTGGTCCCCGACGGAGTCGCCGACAATTCGCTGTTGCTGCTGAGGCGCGGGGTGACGGGGTTCCTGCCGTCGATATCCTGCCTGCCGCCGCCCACGATGGAGGGCGTGCTCAGCGGCCTGTCGGCCGAAGTCGCCAAGGCCCGTGGCGCGCGGGCACTGGGCATCCACAGCGAGGGTCCGTGCTTTGCTCTGCCGGGCGCACACAATCTGGCGAACATCCAGATGCCGAGCGTCGAACTGGCCGAACGCATGCTCGCGGCCGCCGATGGGCGGCTCAAGGCGGTAACCGTCGCCCCGGAATTGCCGGGCGCGGAGGGCTTCATCAAGCGGCTGAAGCAGGACCGTGTCAGCATTCACCTGGGCCACAGCCAGGCCGGGCCGGAAGACGTGTCGCGCTATGTCTCGTGGGGGATCGATGCGGTCACTCATATGTACAACGTCATGCCGACGCTCTCGCCGGGCAACATGGGGCTGCACACCTTCTCGCTGCCGGATGCGCTGATGGCCGAGCGGCACCTGGCGCTGGGCCTGATCTGCGACGGCATCCATGTCCATCCCAAGCTGATGCAGATCCTCGCCCAATTGCCGGAGGACCGGGTGTTTCTGGAGACCGACGCAAACAAGTTTGCGGGAGCTGTGGAGACGGAGTTCGAGTTCTACCCCGGCTACTGGGTGCGCAGCGCCCCGGGAAAGGCCGTGCTCGACCGCAATGGCGGTCTGTGCGGGTCGTCGCTGACGCCGGACGAGGCGATGCGCAACTATATTCGGATCGTGGGCGCTGACCTCACGCGGGCGGCACACGCCACCAGCCTGGTGCCTGCCAGGGTGCTGGGGATGGACAAGGATCTGGGCAGTCTCGAGGTTGGCAAGCTTGCTGACTTCGCCGTGCTCGACCCATTGTCGCTCGAGGTCGAGCAGACCTATGTTGGCGGCGAGGCGCTCTACAGGAGGGCCGCATGAGCGAGTTCGTCCCCAAACCGCTGCGCTACAACGAAGGCGGCAATGTCCACATGGATTTCCATGGGGCGGCGAACACGACGATCGACTTCATCGTCGACCGCTTCGGCATCGAGGCGATGCACGAGATCTTTCGCAAGGTGGGCGAGGACGTCTACCAGGACCTCCGGCGCCACCTGATGGCGGGCGATCGCGACGAGCTGGTACGGCACTGGCGGCACTTCTTCGATCGCGAGGCCGGCGACTACGACATTGCGGTCAGTGACGACGAGGTCGTGCTCACCGTGCGCCGGTGTCCGGCGTGGCACCACGTGCTCGAGATCGCGGGCAGGGTGTCGCCGCACTTTTGCGACCAGACCATCGTGACCAACGCCGCGATGGCCGAAGGCACGCCGTTCGCCATCGAGACCGTTGTCACCGGTCCGGGTGCCTGCCGGCAGGTGATCAGGAGGCGCGCATGATCCCTTCGGACCATTTCACCCGGTTCTACAACGAGGTGTTCAAGTTCCTCGAGAGCCAGGGCGAGGCGGCCCTCGAGAGCTACTTCCTCGAGATCAGCAAGAACCAGGAAAAGCACATTCTCGACCTCATCCGCGAGAAGGGCTTCGAGGGCATGCTGGAATACTGGTCGGTGATCCGCGACGAGGAGAACTGCGATCTCGACCTCGGCTACGACGAGGACAGGTTCGAGATCCGGATGCACCTCTGTCCCAGCCTGACCAAGGTGCAGGACAACGACGCCCAGACCTGGGGGCGCTACTGCGATCACTGTGCCGGCTGGATCGGACCGATCATGGACAAGACCGGCTATCACCTCGTCTACGATGTCATCGACCGCACCAAGCCGCAGTGCCGCATGCAGGTCTTCAAGGACGAGGCGAAGGCCCGCGAGGCCGAAAAGGACGTGCGGCTGCTGATGGGCTGGCCGGGGCATCCGGTGAAGCAGGGCTAGGCCGACCGGCCGCGCTCGTGCTGTCATTCAAGGGGGGATTTCATGGCCGGACTGCGCATCGGCATACTCGGCTCGGGCTACATGGGCCGCACCCACGCCGAATGCATCACGAAGCATGTCGGGCGGGCCAGGCTGGTGGCGGTTGCCGGTGGCCGTCGTGCGCCGGGGCTTGCCAAGGACTATGGGGTGGACTGCGAGCCGAGCTATGAGGCACTGCTCCGCCGCCCGGACGTCGACGCCGTGCTCATCGCCACGCCCCACGCCGATCATTGCGGCCAGGTCATCGCGGCCGCGGCATCCGGCAAGCACGTGCTGGTGGAGAAGCCGATGGCAACGAGCGTCGCCGACTGCACCCGGATGATCGAGGCCTGCGAGGCGGCCGGCGTGCATCTGGAGGTCATCCAGACGCAGCGCTTCCGGGGCGCCATGTGGCGGACGCGCAAGCTCATCGCCGATGGCGAGATCGGGGCGGTGCGGATGCTACAGGGCAGGTCGCTGTTCACCGGCTATGTCGTCGATTCCAGCCCCTGGGCGGGCGAGGACGCGCATGGCGGAGCGTTCCTCGATACCGGCGTGCATTTCTTCGACCTGATGCGATTTCTTACCGGAGAGGATCCCGACACGCTTTGCGCGACCGTGCGCACCTTCGGCGCGACGCCCTACGCGGGTCTCAATGCCATGACGCAACTGGGCTTTCCCAGCGGGGCGATGGCGCAGCACTGGATGAGCTACCAGATACCGGACCCCAGCCTGCCCAACTCGGAGCACCGCTACGTCATTGTGGGCGAGCGCGGCATGATTGACGTCGACGCCTACGGCAAGGTGCAGCTGGCCCGTGACGGCAAGTGGTCGACAGTGTGGGAACAGCCGCCCATCGACTATGTGAACCGGCCGCTCGATCCGGTGCGTCTCGAGGCGTTCTTCTCCCAGACCCAGGCATTCGTCGACAACGTGCTGGATGGCCGTCCTCCGACTGTGTCGGGGGCCGAGGGGCGGGCTGCCGTGGCGCTGGTCGAGGCGGCCTGGCAGTCGTCGCGGGCCGGAATGCCAGTGTCGCTGGTCTGAGGGAGCCGGAGTCATGCAGGTTGTTGCTTCGGGAATACTGGGCCGTGCCGCACCGGGAACGGACAGGGCCTGCCTGACCTTTCCTTCAGTCACCGCCCTTGCCGACGGGAGGCTGTTGGCCACCTTGCGGGCGGGAGACGAGAAGGACTCGGCGCGCGAGGGCATCGAGGCCTATTCCTCCGTCGATGGCGGCGCCAACTGGGTCGGGCCGACGCATCCGTTCGTGGCACCGGAACTGCAGGGTCGCTCAGGCTCGCTGAAGCTGTGCTACATCACCGAGCTGGCCCCCGGACGTCTTGTGGCCGCGGCGATGTGGGTGGACCGCACCAGCTTTCCCGGCAAGCCCCTGTTCAATGCCGAGACCGAGGGATGCCTGCCGATGGCGATCCTGCTCTCGAACTCGGACGACAATGGCGCAACCTGGTCGGCCTGGCGACAGGTGCCGATGCCCGAGGAAATCGGCCCGCCCAGCCTTACCAGCCCGCTCCTTCGACTGCGTGACGGGCGGCTGGCGATGAGCATCGAGACCAACAAGACCTACCTCGATCGTTCCAGATGGCGGCAGCGGGCCGTCTTCCTGCTTTCGGACGACGAGGGAGTAACCTGGTCGACCCCGACGACCGTGGCCGAGGATCCGGAGGGCCGCATCTTCAACTGGGACCTGCGGTGCGGCGTGGCCCCGGATGGCAGGATTGTCTCCTTCGCATGGACCTACGACAGCCGGACCACCTCATATCTCAACATCAACCGCCGGGTCAGCGACGACGGGGGCCTGTCCTGGGCAGGTCCGGAGGACATCGGGGTCGCCGACCAGGCAGCGCGCCCGGCGATCTTCGCCGACGGTTCGATGGTGCTCGCCTGGGTGGATAGCTTCGGCAGCCGATCGATCCGTGCGCGCCATGCAGCCGACATTGCTGCGCCGCTCGGTGACGAGGTGGTTGTCTACGCACATCCGCAACCGGAGGCAACGAGCGCCGGTACCGGGGAGATGCTGTCCAGCATGGGGCTGTGGAACTTCGGGCTGCCGTCCGCGACGGCACTGCCGGATGGCGACGCGCTGGTCGTCTACTATGCCGGCGAGACCGGAGCGCTTGATGTCCGCTGGGCGCGGCTGCGCCGGTAGACTAGGCGCTGAGCACCGGACGGAGCGCCAGCGACAGCAGGATCAGCAGCGCCCGATGCGGCTGCGCGATATCGCGCGTGCCATCCATGATCTGCAGGACGGACGGCGCTGCCGCATGACCGCTGGCCGCGACGTAGGACCTCAGGCTCTGCAGCGCCGCAAAGGCCTCCCCCGTGCTGCCGGTGCTGAGCGCAACCGCGGCTTTCGTGAGCAATCTGGAATGCTGCTCGGATTCCTCGGTGGAGCGCCGGCGCAGGGCGTTGCGCAGGCGGTCGAGCAGGTTGGGAAGGCGATAGCCGACGACCTTCTCCTCGCGCCGCCACTCACGTGAGAAACTCTCCTCGAGATCGAGGATCTTGGCGAGGGCGAGCAGCACGACCTTGCTGCGTGGCTCGCCCGACAGGCCGGCGTCGTCGCCCGCCAACTGCCGGTAGATCCCGAGCAGCCCATCGATGCTGCGATGATCGCGAAACTTGCCCAGGGCCGAGACGGCGGCGAGGCGACAATCGATCTCCGGGTCATCGAGCAGCAGGGTGCGGATGCGCGGCAGCCACGTGTCGTCGCGGATGTCGCCCAGGGTGCGCATGGCACGGGCCCGGAGCAGGGGATTGGGACTGTCGAGGAAGTGGGCGACGCGATGACCGCTGTCGCGCGACTTGATTCGCCCGAGCGAGGCGAGGGCGGCGTACTGCAGCTCCACCAGTCCTTCATAGGTGAGCATGGATTCGAGGGCACGGATGACCGCCGGGCTGGGCGGCAGGTGGCCGAGCGACTGGATGGCCTCGTGCCGAACGTCGAAGCTGGGGTCGCTGAGCGCCGCGATCAGTTCCTCCTTGACCAGGGCGCTGCGGGTGCCGCCGAAGCCATAGGTCAGTTCGCGGCGTCGTTCCTCGGAGGTCAGGGCGCCATAGCGGTGGATGCTGAGCAGCGCCCGGATCGGGCTGCCGCGGCGGAACTGGCCGAAGAAGTCGCGCACCCCGGTGGCGCCTTCCTCCTTCAGCAGGCCGAAGGCGATGGCCGAACTGACCACCGCCACGGCGCTGACGACGAACAGCGTCTCGTAGCTGCCCAGCGTGGTGCCGAACAGCGTCACCGGCTGCACCTCGAGGAAGTTCAGCAGCATGCCGGCGAGGAAGGTGACGCCGCCGCCGATGATGCCATCGGTGGCATAGGCCAGCGTCATGTAGTTTTCCTTCTGCGCCGGCGGCACGTAGTTCAGCATGTAGATGCCGCCCACCGAGATGCTGGATTGGAACAGCAGTCCGAACAGGAAGAAGATCGCGCCGGCGATCACGTGGACGCCCGGCAGGCGGTCGTTGACCAGCAGCAGGCAGAACAGCAGCACCACCTGCAGCCCCTGCAATGTTATGCGGATGGCGCGCGTGCCGTAGCGATCGACGAACCAGCCGCTGATCAGCGCGCCGGCCGCGCCGCCAACCGGAATGAAGGCGGCCATCAGCACCAGCTGTCCCGAGCTGATCCCCAGCCGCTCGCGGAAGTAGAGCACGAGGAACAGGTTCACCACGGTGTAGACGAAGAACTGCGTGCCCGACGAATACAGGTAGAGCCAGAAATTGCCGTCGCGGATCGGGGTGCGCATCGCCTTGATCGCGTCGAGGCCGCGGGCCGAGCCCGGCCGCGGCTTGCCGCCGCCCAGCCCGAGCAGGGTGAAGGCGCTGACCAGCCCCAGCATCACGCCGATGACGATGACCGGGAAGAAGCGGTCGATGCCGGTGCGGCTGTCGAGCCAGAGCTGGATCGCCAACGACCCGAGCAGTGCTGCCGGCAGCACCAGCAGCGAGGTGATGCCGCTGATGCGGCCGCGCACCTGCTTGGGGGTATATTCCTGCGACCACGGCCACAGTGCCGTTTCGGCAACGGTACGGCTGATCGAGAACAGCGTCATCGATCCGAACAGGATCCAGAAGACGATGTCCGGGGTGCCCAGGAACAGCGGCGCCGCCAGCCAGGGCAGCAGGAACAGGTAGCGTCCGCCATAGGCCAGGGCGGAGGTGATGCGTTGGCTGAACTGCATGACCAGCGGCAGGAAGGCGATGCACAGCACCTGCGCGAACGGCATGATGCCGCCCAGCAGCCCGATGCGGTCCTTGGGGACGCCGAGCTCGGCCGCATAGAGCGCCAGCGGCGTCGACACGGTGCACAGCAGCGCCGCCGTGTTGAGCACGTTGAACGTGTAGAGATACGGCAGGCGCCGGAGCTTGTCGTAGTCCGACTGCACCTCGTGGCCGCCGCTGCTGCCGATCGCCTCGTCTCGCGACGACATGGCCGCCGATCCCCCCGTGGCGCTAGAGCGCCAGTCTGTAGCCCTTGATGACGTACTGGCTGTTCTCGAAGCTCCAGCAGGCGGCGAGCACGTTGCCGTCCTGAAGCCTCAGCAGCGAGGGCTGCCCGAACTTGAGGCTTCCGAACTGCTTCTTGATGTCAGCCGAATCGCTGCCCATCGCTTCATCCCGGAAAAGGTCCAGCGCCTCTTCCACCGCGAAGCCCCCGTTCGAGACATCCACCCGCCGCACCACGAGGCCCACCGGCGCTTCGCGATGCGCATGGATCGTGAGCAGCCTGTCGCCTCCGAGCGGCATCAGATTCGCAGCCTGGCCCCGCACACCGGTATCACGCGCCGGACCGAAGGTCTCGCCGCCATCATCGGATATCACGAGGTGATTGTTGAGGTTCGTGCCACCGGCATTGTCGTAGGCCCAGAAGATCACGGCGACCCGCCCTGGAGACATCTCGCACAGCCGGCACTCCCAGGTGGAGACGTTGCCACCTGGCGCCCGATAGAATTCGGAGAGTTTTCGCCAGGTTCGGCCGCGGTCGTCGCTCGCAATGATCCATCCGGCGTGATCGTCCTTTCCCAGGTGGAAGGGCGTTGTCGCACCGATGATCCGACCGGAGGCAAGCTGGATGCAGGGGCCGGAGAGCTCGAGCGGCTGGCCCTGCACGTCGAAGTAGTCCGGCACGCTCCAGCTGCGGCCGCCATCGCGCGACGTGCTGACCTTGTTGCGCAAGCGGAGCAGCGCGAAGCTTTCCGGATCGACTATCGGGACGAGTGCGGCGGGGCGAACGAAGACATAGCCGGTGGCGATCAGGGTTCCGTCGGCGAGCAGCAGCGGCTTGAAGCTCTCGGATTCCTCGGGCACGGCCTCGTGCCGGCTGAGCCGCACCGGCGCCGACCAGGTATGGCCGTTATCCGTGCTGCGGCTGACATGCGCCCGGGTATCTGCCGCATCGAAGGCCTGCCCGATCGAGAAGACGGCGATCAGGTCGCCGTCCGGCATCTGGACGATGCCCGGAAAAGTCGCCTGCCGACTGACCAGCAGCGGATCGGGGTTCTGGTAGATCGTGAACTCTTCGAGGAACTTCATGGGAGACGATCCTTCATGCAAACGGGTTGGACCAGTGGCGATACTGGCCGGGCGTCTTGCCGCGGCGGACGCGAAATGCGGCGCTGAGTGTGGCGGCGTGGCTGTAGCCGACGGCCTTGGCGATCTCGCTCAGGGACTTGGCGGTGCCCACCAGCAGTTCCTCCGCCCGCGTCAGGCGCAACTCGCGAAGGTGTTCGCCAGCCGAGTTGTGCCAGGTCTTGCGGTGCATGGCGCGCAGCGTGCTTTCCGAGATCCCGAGAAGTGCGGCTACGTCGGCGAGCGTGCGCATGCGGTGAAGGTTCTGCTCGGCCTGGCGCCAGGCGGCGCTCAGTCGATCCTCGTCGGCGCCGGGCGCCGGGGATGCCTCGGTGGCAAAGCCGTCGAGCAGCGCGAGCAGCAGACGATGCCGGCGCGGCAGGTCCGCAGCATCTTCCCGCCGGGCCAGCTGCATAGCGAGCCGCAGCAGGTTCTGCAGGTGCAGGGCTTCGCCGGGTCGCGGCAGCAGGAAGCCGGTTGGCGATGCCTGATCCTGGATCGAGAAGTGACAGATCGATGCCGTGGCGAAGGCCCCCACGGTCGTGCCGCGAAACAGCGTCCCCGGCAGGATCAGGACGCCGGCCGGCGCGATCAGGTCGAGTCGGGCGGAGAGCTCGGGGAACTCGAGCACGACCTCGCCCTCGTGGATCCAGAACAGGTCGTGGAAGGTCCATCTTGCGGGCCCGATCGGCATGCGGCGGTTGATGCGGCCGAACCGGTGATCGAACAGCACCAGCCGGGGAGGGTCGATCTCATGTCCCATGGATTTGTGCCAGCGCCACGTCTGCCCGGGCATCGGAATTCACAACGGTTCGCCGAACGCGACAGGTGACGGCGTCCCCGCGATGGCTTCTCATGGCCCCGGATGATCGACGGCAACCTTGAAGGAGTTTCAGATGAGCGCTGCCATGAGCACCGGGACCGCCACCAGCCACAGGGAGGCGTTCGACCGCGACGGCTACGTTGCGATCCGACCGTTCTTCAGCGCCGCCCGCATGATCGAGATCAACCGTGAACTCGACCGGTATCTCGCCGACTGCGTGCCGCAGATGAAGGACACCGAGGTCTATTACGAGGACAAGTCCAACCGCGCCACGGTCAAGCAGATGATGTTCCTCGAGCGATACGACGGCTACTTCGCCGAGTTGCTCAAGAGCAGCGAGGTCCATGCGCTGGCCGAGGAGGTCCTTGGCGAGCCCGCCATTGCGCAGAACATGGAGTATTTCAACAAGCCACCGGGGATCGGCAAGCAGACGCCGCCGCATCAGGACGGGTACTATTTCATGATCGCGCCGCCGCAGGCGGTCACCGGCTGGCTGGCGCTCGAGCCGGTCGATGACGAGAACGGCTGCCTCAACTATGTCCGCGGCTCGCACCGGGGCGAGGGCTGGCGCCCGCACGGCCGCTCGCAGATTCTCGGCTTTTCGCAGGGCATCACCGATTTCGGGACTCCGGACGATGTCGCCAACACCGTCACCATGCCGGGCGACGCCGGGATGCTCTTGATGCACCACTGCAAGACCGTGCACTGGGCCAGCCCCAATCGGTCGCCGACCCGTTCGCGGCGGGCGCTGGGGTTTGTCTTTTTCGGCGATAGCGCCAGGCCGGACGAGGTCGCGAAGCGGGCCTACCAGGCCAAACTCGACGCCGACCTCAAGGCCGCCGACAAGATCTAGCAGGCAGTGGCGGAGATGGTGCAGCCGCAGCCGCAGCGGCCGCACCATCGTTCCGATGCGGGTGGCACGCCTACGGGCGCGCAATGACCTTGTCCGTCAGCTTGCGGTACGGCAGGCGGCCGAGATTGCTGGTGCACAGTCCTGCGCTGTCGACATTGAAGGTCGCCCGCATGATCGGCCAGTACGCATCGCGGTGCGAGACCGCGGCCTTGACGATGACATACTCCGCATCCTCCGGCCGAATGCCCTGCGAGTGCAACTGCCCCAGGTCCATCGGCGGCATCTTCCGGCTTGTCAGCAGGATCAGAGCCTGGTCCGTCTCGAGCACGGCCGAGGGGCCCATCTCGGCGTGCGAGCCTAGCATCGAGGCCAGGTGCGATTTCTTGTTCTCGAGTTCGAAGGCGCCGTCGGTCAGGTTTCGCACGCGGCCGGTCAGCGGTATCGGTGCCCCGTGGTGTTCGTCGGTCTTGCCTCCGACACTGAGGGAAACGGTGGCGCCGAGGCCGGCGGCGACGCACTCGGCAACCGCCTCGGGATCGGCGAGCACGGCGACGATGCCGCGTCGGCCGGTGGCAAGTAGCGGCCCGAGGATGTCGGTGGCGTCTCCCGGCGTGCCGCCGCCGATATTGTCGGCCGGCTCGACCAGCAGTACCGGTCCGCGGCCGGGCGGCAGGGCGTCGACCTGGCGCAGCACGTCATCGAGCAGGGACTCCCTTGGGTAGCCCTTGGCGATGTTGGCAACGAGGACCGCCTTGAGGTCCTCGAGGTAGGCGGCCGCGCGCGCCGGGTCGCCACGGGTTGCCGCGCTGAGGCTGAAGCCGCAGTCGGGCACATCGGCGTAGGCGTAGCCGGCCATGACATTGATGTTGAGGATTTCCGGGTCGCGCGCCTCGATGGCACGGGCGGCGGCGAGCACCGCCCGCATGGGGTCATCGGCCGTGCCGACCCCGGTCGGGGGGAGGACGAACCGGGTAGCCAGATGGACCTGCGCGACGCGCGGATCGTCCATCAACGCCTCGAACAGCCGTGCGGCCCGCACCGCGGTGTCTCGGGCATCATTGTGGGGATTTTCGCGATAGGCAACCAGTGCGCTCGAGTTGTCGATCATCGCCTGCGAGACGTTGGCGTGCAGGTCGAGCACCCCCACGACCGGGATGTGCACGCCACGCATCTGCAGATAGTGGCTGATTTCGCGCAACAGTTCGCCTTCGGGATCGTCGCTCCCTTCACTGACCATGGCTCCGTGCAGGATCAGGAAGATTCCGTCGAGTTCATCGATCCGTGCTTCCAGGATGGGGAAGAAGGTCAGTCGGAACAGCGAGACTGCGGCGCGCTCCACCATGCCGCCCGGCATCGCCGCCATGTGGATGGTCGGGATGATGTTCCAGCCACGCGCCAGCGCGTAGCTGAGAAAGCCGTCCATCGGCGAGGCATTGCCGAGGTTCCGATCGATGATGTCCTGGCCGACATGCAGCGCCGAGTCCTCGAAATCGGCGATGCGGGTCGGCTGCCTGAGAAATGTGTGGGTCTCATGAAACAGGCCGCCAAGCAGCACGTTCTTGCTCAAATCCGCTACCCCTATACCATAGTGAGCATATTACTATGATAACATGGTTCGTTGGTCAAACCCGTGAACGGGGCAGTCCGATCCCGCCGTCAGCCTTTGACCGCACCGCCGGTGAGGCCGGAGATGACATAGCGCTGGGCGAGCAGGAAGAACGCAATGGCGGGCAGGATGGACAGCGTCAGGAAGGCCAGGATCCTGGGCCAGTCCGAGCCATACTGGCCCTGGAACTGCATGATGCCGAGCGGCCAGGTGTACTTGGCCTCGGAGTTGAGGACGATCAGCGGCAGGAGGAAGCTGTTCCAGCTGCCAACGAAGTTGAAGACGCCGACCGTCGCGATGATGGGCAGGCAGAGCGGCAGCGTGATGTACCAGTAGATGCGACGTAGCCGCAGTTGTCCATGCGCGCGGCGGCGATCAGTTCTTTGGGCATCTCCTTGAAGCAGTTGTGGAAGAGCAGGACGGAAAAGGACGCGCTGAAGGCAACCTGGAGAATGATGATGCCCCAGTGCCTGTCAAGAATGCCCAGGTCGCGCATCTTGATGAACAGCGGCAGGATGCCCGTGGCGCTCGGAAACAACAGGCCCAGCATCAGGTAGCCCATGACGAAGCGCCTGCCGAAGAACCTGATGTGAGCCAGGGCGAAGGCGGTCATCGAGGCGACGATGGTCGACAGGACCACAGTGCCGCCGGCGATCAGGAACGAGTTCCACAGCGAAGAGAAGTAGCGAGGACCGCCGAGAATCTCGGCAAAGCGCGTCGGGTCCCAGCTTGCCGGCATCCCGAACGGGTTGACGCGCAGCTCGCCGATCTCCTTGAAGCCGCCGAGAGCGGTCGTATAGAACGGCACGATGACAAAGCCGGCAACGATCAGCAGCGAGACCACTGCAGGGGCGAGATGATCGGGCGGCGCTTCCGGGATCCGGCAGCCATCAGTTCTGCTCCACCTTGAAGAGGATGCGGCGGTAGGCGAGCGCGACGATGACGCAGGCGACGAACAGCAGCACGCTGACCGCGCCACCAAACCCCAGCTTCATGCGCAGAATTCCGAACTGGTAGAGGAAGGTGACGATGGTGTGGCTGGAGTGCGACGGGCCGCCATTGGACAGCGGGATGATCAGGTCGAACAACTGCAGTGCCCCGGTGATGGCGAAGAACACCGAGATGACGATGGCCGAACGGATCATCGGGATCTTGATGTGCCGCACGATCTGCCAGCGGCGTACGCCGTCGAGGCGGGCCGCCTCGATCACCTCGGACGGGATGGATTGCAGCCCGGCGATGTAGATCATCATGTGGAAGCCGAAATACTTCCAGGTGATGACCAGCATGATGGCTGGAATGACCCACAGCTTGTCGCCGAGGACGAAGGGCATCTTGACGCCAATGGCATCCCCGACGACCGGGAGCAGGCCGTAGTTGCCGTCATAGACGAACTTCCAGATCAGCCCCGCGGCGACCTCGGCCAGCATGAAGGGCAGGAAGAACAGCGTGCGCAGGATGTTGATGTTGACCGAGCGCTCGGCGAGCGCAATGGCACACCACATGGCGAGTGGCAGTTGCACCAGCAGCGACACCGCCACGACGATCAGGCTGTTGCGGACGGCCGTGCCGAAATTGCGGTGGGTGATGACATCGTCGTAGTTCTTCAGTCCGACAAAATCGGTGATCGGACCGTACCCGTTCCAGTCGAAGAAGGAAAAGGTCGCCGCGTCGACCATCGGCAGCACGACGAACAGCGTGAACAGCACCAGCGTCGGCGGCAGGAAGAGCAGCAGCGGGACAAGGCTCTTGCGATCCATGTAGCGCTGCCGGCGCGGCACTGTCGCCGTGCCCGAACCCCCGGTTGCCATGCTGCCCATACTCTGTTCCCCCGGCACCACGGCCGATCGTGCTTGCATCGCGGGATCACCCCACGGATCCGACGGACGACAGTGTGCCGCCCGTCGGATTGACGCCGTCAGGACCTACAGGAGTCGTCCACGGCTTCCTTGATGAGCTCGGCCGCCTCTTCGGCGCTCATGGCGTTCGCGGCAAGCTCGGCGGAGATGTCGTTCACGACGCCGCCGACGTTCGGTCCGAGGGCCTGGTCGAAGAACAGGGCATGCCAGTGGGCATTGCCGATGTTCTGGGCCACCTGCACCTTGAACGGGTTGGTCATGTTGTCGGCCGCACCCTTGGCGATCGGGATGTAGAAGCCGGCATTGGCGAAGCGCGACTGCACTTCGGCCGAGTTGAAGTACTCCACCCACTTCACGGCGGCATCCGAGGCATTCTTGCTGAACAGGTAGCCAGACAGGCCGCCCAGGGTATCGGTCGGATCACCCTTGCCACCTTCGATCGTGGGGAACGGCAGGATGCCCAGCTGGTCGTCGGGGATACCCTGCTTGGAGGCGGAATTGTCCTTCATCACGCCGTAGTCCCAGTCACCCATCAGGTGCATCGCGGCTTTGCCATCGCCAAAGTAGCCGGAAGCGTCGCCATACGAGGCGGTAAGGAAGCCTTCCTGCCACGGCTCGAGGGCGGCCAGCTGCAGGAAGTACTCGCCGGCCTTGACGAAGTCCTCGCCGGCAAAGCCATCGCCGTCGCCGCGCGCGGCGGCTTCGAAGCCGTCCTTCCCCGCCAGCCGCACGACGAGCTTCGACCACCAGAAGTGGGCGGGCCACTTGTCCTTGGCGCCGACGGCAAGCGGAGTGATGCCGGCGGCCTTGAATGCCTGAACCCCGGCCAGGAAACCTTCCCAGGTCTGCATGCTGGCCGGATCGACGCCGGCCTGCTCGAAGAGGCTCTTGTTGTACCACAGAACGACTTCGCCAACGTCCCGCGCCAGGCCATAGAGGTGGCCGTCAGGAGCAGTGAAGGCAGAGACGCCGGCCGTGCCGGTGGCCTCCTTGGCCGCTGCCGTAACCACGTCCTCGACCGGGCGGAGAACGCCGGCCGCTGCCTGCTCGTAGAATACGCCGCCACCCCAGGAGTGGAAGACGTCCGGTGCGTCGGCGGACTGGAGCAGGGTGGTCAGCTTGGCCTTGAACGCTTCGTTCTCGAGGAACGGCAACTCGACCTTGATGCCGGGATTGGCGGCCTCGAACTCGGCCACGGCCTGGTTCAGCAGCTCCAGTTCCTGCGGATGGACGTTATGCAGATGCCTGACGACGGTCTGGGCCTGTACCGGCAAAATAAGGCCAGACCCAGCATTGCGGCGAGCGCGATACGCTTCATGATTTCCTCCTGTCCTGACGGCGGCCACCGTACCCGGTTTCGAGAGCCTCCCTGGCCGCAGCGGTGAGGCAGTCCCTTGAACCAACTCCCACTTGCTACTTTTTACGCATCCCTTATTAAAGACGCAAGAGGTGCGTACCTCACGGCGCACATGTGTCGTGGCGGGGCGGGCGGTGCAGCGATAACCTACTGAAATTGAGCGGTTCTTGGTGATCAACCCTACTTCGTGGACGCAGTTGGATGGCGGAGACGGACTTTTTTGCTACAGGAAGCAAACTAAATTCGTCACCCGAACCCCCTCCGGAGCGCGACACCTTGGCCGTGAAGATTGCCGATCCGCTGCTGATGCGCGAAATCAACAAGTACCATGTGCTGGAGACGATCCGGTGCCATGGCCAGATCTCGCGCGTCGAGATCTCCGAGAGGACGTTGCTGAGCGGCACCACGGTGTCGGCCATTACCGGAGCGCTGATCGAGGAGGGGCTGATCGAGGCCATCCACACCCAGCCCAATGGCGAGGCGCAGCGCGGCCGGCCCAGGGTGCTGCTCGGGCTCGTGCGCGATGCGGCCTATGTGCTGGGCATCCGGATATCGGACGCAATGACCACCGTGACGCTGGTCGATTTCCGCGGCGAACTGGTGTCGTTGCTGCAATTGCCGGTTCGGATGGCGCGCCAGCCTGCCGAGGTGATCGCCGACCTGATCGAAGACGCCATGGATGAGTGCGTGAACAAGGCGGGCATAGACCGGGCGCGCATTCGGGGCGTCGGGGTGGGGGTGCCGGGACTGGTCGATCCCCGATCGGGCAAGAGCTACTCGAGTTCGGTGTTCGGAGAGCGGGAGATTCCGCTCGCCACCATGCTAGGAGAACGGACCGGCCTGCCCGTCAAGCTGGAGAAGCCGGCCAACCTGCTGGCGCTGGCCGAGAGTTGGTTCGGGTATGCCCAGCGCGAAAAGAGCTTCGCCGTGGTCGCTCTCGACCAGACGGCCAGCCTCGGCCTGTGGGTGGATTCCGACCTGCACAGGGGTGCCAGCACGCTTGGTCCCACGTTCGGTCACATCAAGGTTGGCGGGGGAGGGGTGGTGTGCGAGTGCGGGCAGAAGGACTGCCTGAATGCCCACGTCAGCCAGTCGGCAATGCGCCGGCAGGCGGTAGCGCTGTTCGGCGCCGGATTTGTCGAAAGCCCTGCGGCCAGGACGGATCTGCCCGGTGCCCTGGCGGCAGCCGCCGACGCCGGCGACGTCGCGGCCGCTGCCCTGATTGAAGGCCACGGGGAGCGGCTCGGCATCGGGATCTCGCATGTCATCAACCTGATCAATCCCGAGAAGATCATCATAGCGCTCGATTCCCGCGCTACTGCGAGCTGCTCGCGCCGGCGCTCAAGGCGGCGGCGGCGGCCAACAGCTTCCGGGCACACCACGCTTCGACCGAGCTGATCTTTCATACGCCGGACGACCAGCTCTGGGCGCGTGGCGCTGCCGCCCTGATGCTGCGCGATATCTACAGTGCCCCGTGGACACCGGCCTGAGCAGGAGGACAGACAAATGACCAAGACCGCCCTTATCGTCTGGGGAGGCTGGACGGACACACCCGAGCAGAGTGCCCGGCTGGTTGGCGGCATGCTCCGAGACGCACGGCTTCAAGGTCGACATTGAACCGACTACCGAGGCGTTCGCCGACGAGGGGCTCGGCGACTACGACCTGATCATTCCGGTGGTCACCATGTCGCGCATCGAGCGCGAGGAACTCAAGAACCTGCTGGCCACCGTGCGCGCCGGCACCGGGCTCGCCGGCTTTCACGGCCTGATGTGCGACAGCTTTCGCAACGAGCCGGATTATCAGTTCATGACCGGCGGCCAATGGGTGGCGCATCCGGGCAACATCATCGACTACACGGTGAACATCGCGCGGCCGGACGACGCGGTGATGGCCGGCATCGGCGATTTTCCGTATCGCTCGGAACAGTACTACATGCACTTCGATCCCAGCGTCGAGGTGCTCGCCACCACGACCTTCAACGGCGATATCCTCGACGAGATCGAAGGCGTGGTCATGCCGGTCGTCTGGAAGCGGCGCTTCGGCAGGGGACGGGTGTTCTACTCGTCGCTCGGTCACGTGGTCGACGAGTTCAAGGTGCCGCAGATGCGGACGATCTTCGAACGCGGCGCCCTCTGGGCAGCGCGCTGAGCATCGAGAGGAGAACACGATGGCCGAGCTGAAACTTCGAGGCATCAACAAGAGCTTCGGTGCCGTCAAGGTGATCCACGACGTGGATCTCGACGTCAACGATGGGGAGTTCGAGGTCTTCGTCGACCCGTCGGGGGTGCGGAAAAGTCGACGCGGTCCTGGAATTGACGTTCCGGCCTGGAGTGAATTGAGTGAGGGGCAGGTGCTGATCGGGGGCGAGGACGTTACCGAATTCGATCCCTCCGAGCGCGGCGTCGCCATGGTGTTCCAGTCCTATGCGCTCTATCCGCACATGACGGTCGAGCAGAATCTGGGCTTCGGGCTCAGGATGGGCGGGATGCCGAAGGAGCAGGTTGCGGCACGCGTCACCGAGGCGGCGCGGATACTCGAACTCACCGAGCTGCTGGATCGCAAGCCGCGACAGCTCTCCGGTGGGCAGCGCCAGCGCGTCGCCATCGGCCGGGCCATCGTGCGCCAGCCCAGGGCCTTCCTGTTCGACGAACCGCTTTCCAACCTCGATGCGGAGTTGCGCAGCCAGATGCGACCGAGACTCGCCAAGCTGCAACAGCAACTGGGCGCCACCATGGCCTACCGTGACCCCACGACCGTCGAGGCGATGAAGCTTTGCGGACGGGATCGTCGTCGCCGCGCTCCGGTCGGATCGAGCAGCAGGCGGTCCGATCGACCTCGACGACGATCCTGACAACCAGTTTGTCGCCGTGGGTTCACTTCCGGTTCGCCGCTACGGGATGAACTTTCTGAGGGTACGATCACGGCTGTCGACGGGGGAGCACCTGGCGGTCGCTCGACGCCTTCGACGCCCCGGGCGGACCGTCCCGCCGGCGCGGGAAGGGCGGGGCCGTCGGGCAGAAAGTCAAGCGTGGGCATCCGGCCGAGCACTGCCGAAGCCGAGCGAGGAGGGACCGCGAACTGACGACCACCGCGCAGGTGGTCGAGCAACTCGGTGGGGGGGCGTCCGTCCATCGCCGTCGGCAAGGATGGGCAACACCCAAGGTCACGATCCGGGGCAGAAGGGGCATTCCCGCTTCCCTGAGGGGGCTGAGGGGCTAAGACGGGATCGGTTCGGATCGGCCCCGGCCTCTCCTCGAGCGGGTCAGAGCGCCTACAGGTAGCCAATGGTCCAGCGGCGCAAACGGGCGCGGCGCGCGCACTCGCGCGCGAAGCACCAGGGTGGCGACGAAGGGGCCACCATGGCCCACCAGGACTCGAACCTGGAACCAGACCGTTATGAGCGGTCGGCTCTAACCATTGAGCTATGGGCCCTCGACCGGCCTCTTAGCAAGACCGATGCCGGGTGGGAAGGCGGTTCAGGTGGCGGGGGCGGACGCGTCGTCCTTGAGCTGTGCCAGTTCGGCCTCGGCCCGCAGGGCGCGCTCGCGCCAGCCCTCGATGCTGAGGCCGTCGAGCAGGCCCGGCTCGGACGGGGGCGCGGCCTCCGGCGGCGGGGCACCGGTCAGGCGGGCGTGGAGGGCCGTGATGTAGTCCGCATCGTCCGGATGCAGGGCGCCTGAGTCGAACTCGGCGAGCATGCGGTTGAGATCGGCGGTGGTGTCCTCGTTCATGCTGCCGCTTTGCAGCAATTCCTTGATCAGCGCGTCGATCGGCACGTGGAGGTCTCCTTGGATCATTCGGCGCGCACCCTATCCAAAGGATGGGCGGGAGGGAACCCGTTCCGCGTCGTCCTCACGGGGGGCGCGGGAAGCTCCGGCTGAGGAAGGCCGAGCCGGCGATGCCGAAGCGCCAGGGCAGGTCGGCCGCCCTGGTGATCCCGATGCGCGGACCGACGACGACGGGCGCCTCCGCTGCGGCGGGGTGAAACGCGAAGGGCGGATCGGCCAGCGAGCGGCCGTCCTCGAGTTTGCTCAAGCCCATGGCATCGCAGAGTTTTCCCGGTCCGGAGCAGAGCTCGCGAGGGGCGCTGAGCCGGCGTCGCGCGATCATCGTGGAGATGCCGGCGGTGGGCTCGATGGCGCGGATCAGCACTGCGGCTGCGTCGGAGCAGACGAAATTGAGGCACCAGTGCAGCCCGTAGATGCGGTAGATATAGACATGGCCGGGGCCGAGGAACATCGCCGCATTGCGGGCAGTGGGGCCGCGGTGGGCGTGCGAGGCCGGCTCCGAGGGGTGATAGGCCTCGGTCTCGGTGATGATGCCGCCGACGCCATCGACGAAGATCCGAGCGCCGAGAAGCTGGCGGGCGACGAGGACGACGTCGCGGTCGAAAAAACGCTGCAGGTCAACGGGCATGGCGGCCATGGCCGAAGTGATGCCGCATCTGGCGGCCGGGCGGCAACCTAGGATTTCTTGACGTTGACGCCGGATTGCACGCGCGCGGCGGCGATGCGCAAGGTGAGATTGACCGCCTCGGTCGTCGAGGAAATGCCGGAGCCGATCAGGCCGGAACTGAGGGTGCTGTTCTTGGCGATGTCGGACTGGGCATACGCCTTGCGCTTGAGACGTGCCGTCTCGGCCTCCTCGAACATGGAAGGGCGCTGAATCCAGTTCATCGTGCGCTTGACGATCTGCATTGCGGTACTGTGCTGAACGGAGATGAACGAAACCTTAACGGCTTGCCCGCCGGCCACGGGGTGTGAGAGGACAAGCCGAGGGAGATCTCAATGAACGACTCGCTGAAGTTCGGGACCAGCGGCCTCCGGGGCTTGGCGGTGGAACTGGCCGGTCCGGCGGCGCGGCGCTATACCAGCGCGTTCATTGCCCACCTGAGGGCGACTGCCGCCCTCGGACCGGGACGGGTGTACCTCGGCCGGGACCTGCGGGGATCGAGCGCGGAGATTGCTTCGGGGTGTGCGGCGGCCATCGCGGCGGCCGGGCTGGAGGCGGTGGACTGCGGCGCCTTGCCGACGCCGGCCCTGGCGCTGCATGCGATGGCACTTGGCGCGCCGGCGATCATGGTGACCGGGAGCCACATCCCGGCCGATCGCAACGGGCTGAAATTCTACACGCCATCGGGCGAGATAACCAAGTCGGACGAGGCGGGGATCACCGCGGCGCTGACCGAGGTGGTGGTCGATGGGCTCGCACACCCGACGGATGGATTTGCGGCTGCGGGCGATCGCTACCGGCAACGCTACCGCCACCTGCTGCCGGCCGGAGCGCTCGGAGGCTGGCGGATGGGGTGTTCGAGCACGCTTCGGTGGCGCGCGACCTGCTGGTCTCGCTGCTGACGCGGGCCGGGGCGGACGCCGTCCGGCTCGGCCGCACCGAGAGCTTCGTGCCGGTCGATACCGAGGCGTTCGCCGACCCGATCTTCGCCCAAGTGCCGGTGTGGCTCGCACAGCACCAGCTCGACGCCGTGGTTTCGACCGACGGCGACGGCGACCGACCGCTGGTCGTCGATGCCACGGGCGCGTTCATCCGCGGTGATGTGCTGGGGATGCTTGCCGGGCGTTTCGTCGGGGCGGGCAGGGTGGTGACGCCGGTGACCTCGAATTCCGCCATCGAGGGGGTTGGCTGGTTTGCCGAGGTCCTGCGAACCCGGGTGGGATCGCCCTTCGTGATCGCGGGGATGGAGGCCCTGGCCGGCCAGCCCGGCGGGCCGATCGTCGGCTTCGAGGCCAATGGCGGTACGCTGCTGGGAAGCAATGTCGAAATCGAGGGGCGGGTGCTCACCGCGCTGCCGACGCGTGATGCGGTGCTGCCGATCCTTGCGGCGCTCGGACTTGCCGCGCGCGAGGGGCGGAGCCTCGCCGAACTGGTCGGTGCCCTGCCGGTGCGGGCGGCGGTCTCGGATCGCCTGGCAGACGTGCCGGGCGAGCGAAGCGCGCCGTTCCTGCGCCGGCTGGTCGAGGAACCCGGGTTCGCGGCATCGTACTTTGCGCCGGTGGGCGAGGTCGAGCGGGTGTCGACCATCGACGGGCCGCGCTTCTCGCTCGCCTCCGGCGATACGGTGCACTATCGGGCCTCCGGCAATGCGCCCGAGCTCAGGTGCTATGTCGAGGGCGTGACGTCCGAGCGTGCCGCCGAATTGCTCGCCTGGGGGCTCGGGGCTGCCGCGGCCCTGGTGCGGTAGGCCCTATTCCCGCGCCACCACGAAGACCGCGGCACTGGCCATGATCACGCCGGCGGTCCGGTTGAGGTTGCGGATGGCACGCGTCGACTGGAAGAAATCCCGCGCCGCCGCAGCGAGGCCGGCATAGGCGCTGCCGATGATCAGCAGGACCACGATCACGATGAGCGTCAATTCCGAGAAGCCGAGCACGGTGATGGGCCGGTCGAGCGGGACCACGGTGGGCAGCAGTGCCAGGTAGAAGACGATGGTCTTGGGGTTGCCCATGGTGAGCGCAAAACCCGAGAGAAAGGTCTTCCACGCGCTGCCGTCGCGCTTGGCGCCGATCTGTTCGGAACCGGGGCGTGCGCTCCAGAACTGCCAGGCGATGTAGAGCAGGTAGAGCGCTCCGGCCCAGCGAATGACGACGAAGACCGGCCCGAACCAGGTGGCGATGGCAGCGAGGCCGAAGAGCGCGAACACCAGGTAGATGAGGTCACCGACGAGAATGCCGAGCACCATCGGGAAGGCGGCGCCGAAACCGCCGCCGAGTGCGCGGGCGACAACCGCGGCGACGCCGGGACCGGGCACGATCACCGCGATGGCATAGGCGATGGTGAAGGCGGTGAGGGTAACGAGGTCCATGGCGGGGGTCGGTTCAGCAGCGCCGGCTTCTAGCAAGCGGTGCCGATTGACAAGCACGGTGCGGTCGCAGGGGGGCGTGATGGTGTTCGTCGGCGGACTTTGCCGCAACTTGATGGCACGGCGTAGCCGGGCCTGTTCGTCGACCAGGTACGGATCGCGACGCTGAGCAATGAGCTGGGCAAGTCACTGGACGGACAGGCGTTTTTCGCCACCGTACCGCGCGTTGGCTGCTGGATGCCGCGACCCGACCGCCTCGTTCAGCCCGCGCGACTGGGCGGACCTGCCGACCCACCGCCCGGCCTCGGAGGAGTGAGACGACTTACGGCAACCGGGCCAGCCGCTCGGTGATCAGCCGGTAGAACCCTGCCGCATCGCCTGAGCGCAGGAAGTGCACATTGCGGGCCCGCCCGGTCACGCCCCAGTAGTCGGCGACGGTCATGCCCATGGTGAGCTCGGAGGCGGTCTCGACGGTGACGTTGATGTGGCGACCCTGGAACAGCCCGGGTTCGATCAGGTAGGCGATAACGCAGGGATCGTGCAGGGGGGCCCCCTGGCTGCCGTACTTCTGCAGATCGAAGCGCTCGGAGAAGCTGAGCATCTCGAAGACGGCCTGTCCGGCCCGGTTGCCGAGCGCACGGATGCGGTCGAGCCGCTCGTGGGTCGCCTGCATCATGTGGGTCAGGTCGAGCGGCGCCATGACGATGTGGACGCCGGAGCGCAGGACGACGTCGGCCGCCTCGGGGTCGACATAGATGTTGAACTCGGCCGCGGGGGTGACGTTGCCGCCCTCGAAGCACCCGCCGCCCATCATGACGATCTCCTTGATGCGATCGACGATGGCGGGCTGCTTGACCATGGCCATGGCGATGTTGGTGAGCGGGCCGAGGCAGCACAGCGTCACCGTCCCGGGGGGGTGTTCCATCAGCATGTCGACCAGGAAGTCGACGCCGTGCTGCGGCTGCAGCTCGAGCCTGGGCGCCGGCAGGTCCGGGCCGTCGAGACCGGTGTCGCCATGCACGTATTCGGCAGTGACGAGATGCCGCCGCATCGGCCGTTCGCAGCCTGCAAAGACCGGCACCTCGGTGCGGCCGGAGAGTTCGACGACCTTGAGGGCATTGCGGGCGTTCTGGGCCAGCGGGACGTTCCCGGCCACAGCAACGATGCCCAGCACGTCGAAGTCCTCCGGTGACGCCAGCGCCAGAAGGATGGCGACGGCATCGTCCTGACCCGGGTCGGTGTCGATAATGATCTTGCGCGGCATGGACTTGACCGGGTTCCCGAAAGAATTGATTCCGGCCGCATCATAGGGGGAGCCGAGCGCGCCGTCGATGTGAGCGGAAGGACATGCGTAACGCGCCGTCAACGCCGGCCGGCGCGCCCGGGGGGCCGTCCGCAAGCTGCCCGTTCCGGCAGCCTTGACGCTGGCAGGTCGCGGCGCAAGGCTAGAGGGAGTACTTGCGGGCGAGGTGCAGAAATGGCCGGGGAAGTCGCGCACGTGGCCGAGGCCGCGGCGCATGGCGGGGTGGACCTCGTGCAGGTGGTGGCGCTGCTCGCCGCCGGGGTGGTCGCGGTGCCGGTGTTCAAGCGGCTGGGGCTGGGTTCGGTGCTCGGCTATCTTGCGGCAGGGCTCGCGGTGGGACCGTTCGGGCTGCGACTGGTGAGCGACCCGCAGGCGGTGCTGCACGCGGCCGAACTGGGCGTCGTGATGTTCCTGTTCATCGTCGGGCTCGAGATGGAGCCCAGCAGGCTGTGGGCGCTGCGCAAGCAGATCTTCGGGCTCGGCGTGCTGCAGGTGCTCGCCTGCGGGGCGCTGCTGACGGGGGTCGGCATCCTCCTGGGGTGGGCACCGGCGGTGGCGTTCGTCGCGGGCATGGGGTTCGTCCTGACCTCGACCGCCATCGTCATGCAGTTGCTGACCGAACGGGGCGACCTGGCCTCGCCGGGCGGACAGAAGATCGTCTCGATCCTCCTGCTCGAGGACCTCGCGATCGTGCCGCTGCTCGCGCTCATCGCGCTGCTGGTGCCGGGGAGCGGGGAGGGTGGAGACGCTCTGTCGCGCTGGATCAGCATCGGGGTAGCGGCGGCGTCCGTGGTGGCGGTGGTGTTCGCCGGGCGCTGGGTCCTGAACCCGGTGTTCCGTCTCCTCGCGGCAGCCAAGGCCCGCGAGGTGATGACGGCGGCAGCGCTGCTCGTGGTGCTCGGCGCGGCGCTGATCATGCAGCTCGGTGGACTGTCGATGGCGATGGGGGCGTTCCTCGCCGGTGTGCTGCTGTCGACCTCGACCTTCCGGCACCAGCTCGAGGCCGATGTCGAGCCGTTCCGCGGCATCCTGCTGGGGCTGTTCTTTCTCGCCGTGGGCATGTCGCTCGACCTCGTCGTGGTGGCGGCCAACTGGGGCACCGTGGCGCTGACGGTCATCTGCTACATGGCGGTGAAGGGCGGCGCGATCTATGCACTCGCTCGGGTACTGGGCGCCCGGAAGCCCGAGGCACTGGAGCGGGCGGTGCTGATGGCGCAGGGCGGGGAATTCGCGTTCGTGCTCTACACCACCGCGGCGGCGGGTGGACTCATCGGGGCCGAACTCAATGCCATGCTGACGGCGACGGTGATCATCTCGATGGCGCTCACGCCGGCCACCATGATGCTGCTCAGGCTGGTGCCGGAGCCGGAACCGTCGATGGACGGGGTGGACCTCGCCGACGGGCTCGACGGCACCGTTCTGGTGATCGGCTTCGGCCGCTTCGGGCAGATTGCGAGCCAGCCACTGCTCGCCAAGGGGTACCGGGTGGCGATCATCGACAACGACACCGACATGATCCGCGCCGCGGGGCAGTTCGGCATGAAGGTCTATTACGGCGATGGCACGCGGCTGGATATCCTGAGGGCGGCGGGCGCCGGGACCGCTGCGGCGATCCTCGTCTGTGTCGACGACAAGGAGGCGGCACTCAGGATCGTCGAACTGGTCAAGTCCGAGTTCCCGCTCGCGAAACTGCATGTGCGCGCCTACGATCGCGGCCACGCGATCGAACTGGTCAAGCGCGGCGTCGACTACCAGATCCGCGAGGTGTTCGAATCGGCGCTGACCTTCGGGGCAGCGACGCTGCGCGGACTGGGGGCGGGGGAGGACGAGATCGGGATCCTCGTCGCCGAGGCCCGCGAGCGCGATCGCCAGCGCTTTTCGGCACAGGTCGTGGGCGGCATCCAGGCGGGCCGCGACCTGCTGATCTCCAACGCGGAGGACCAGGCGCGCGAGAGCGGGGTGGTCGCGGCACCTTCCGAGCCGGTGCTGCTGCAGTCGGACGGCGGAGCCAGGGTTTAGGACCGGCCGACCGCGGGGCCTTCCCCCGGTGTCGATTCAATGCAACAGTGACCGACAGAGGGGAATACATCGTCATGATGCCTGGATTGCAGCAATGCCGCAAAAGCCCATCGTATTGGATGCCCCCACTCCGCAGAAGCGTGCGCTGACCGCTGAGGCGCTGCAGGCGGAAATCCTCGAGAAACTCACCTACTTCATCGGCAAGGACCCGATCGTTGCCCGTCCGCACGACTGGCTCAAGGCGACGATCTATGCGGTGCGCGACCGCATCATCGACCGCTGGATGGAGTCGAGCCGGGAAACCTGGCGGACCGGGAACAAGCGCGTCTACTACCTGAGCCTCGAATTCCTCATCGGCCGGCTGATGCGGGATTCGATGAGCAATCTGGGGCTGATGGACGTCGTGCAGGCGGCGCTCAAGAACTTCAACGTCGACCTCAAGGAGATGCTCAACCTCGAGCCCGACGCGGCGCTCGGCAATGGTGGTCTCGGGCGCCTGGCGGCGTGTTTCCTCGAGTCGATGTCGACGGTGAACATCCCCGCCTATGGCTACGGCATCCGCTATGTGCACGGGCTGTTCCGGCAGGAGATGAGCGAGGGCTGGCAGGTCGAACTGCCGGAGGACTGGCTGGCGCACGGCAACCCGTGGGAATTCGAGCGACGCGAGAGTTCCTACGAGATCGGCTTCGGCGGTCACGTGGCGCCGGTGCAGGAGCCGGACGGCTCGACCCGGCTCGAGTGGCGCCCGGCCGAGCATGTGCTGGCGGTGGCGTTCGATACCCCGATCGTCGGCTGGCGCGCCAACCGGGTGAACACGCTCCGGCTCTGGTCGGCACAGCCGATCGACCCGATCCTGCTCGACAAGTTCAATTCCGGCGACCACATCGGGGCACTCGAGGAAAGCTCGCGGGCCGAGGCGATTACGCGGGTTCTCTATCCTGCCGATTCAACTCCGGCCGGGCAGGAACTGCGGCTGAGGCAGGAATTCTTCTTTTCCTCGGCGTCGCTGCAGGACATCGTCCGGCGGCACCTGCAGCAATATGGCGACCTCGGATCGCTCAGCGACAAGGTGGCGATCCAGCTCAACGACACGCACCCGGCGATCGCGATCCCCGAACTGATGCGCATCCTGATCGACATCCACGGCATGAAGTGGGCAGCCGCCTGGAAGCTGACCAAGGCGACCTTCGGCTACACCAATCACACATTGCTGCCCGAGGCGCTCGAAACCTGGCCGGTGGCGCTGCTGGAGCGGATGCTGCCGCGCCAGATGCAGATCATCTACGCGATCAATGCCGAGGTGCTGACCGAAGCGCGCGCCCTGGGCGGCTTCACCGACGGCCAGATCGCCAACCTGTCTCTGATCGACGAGAACGGCCATCGCCGCGTGCGCATGGGGCAGCTGGCCTTCGTGGGCTCGCACTCGATCAACGGCGTCTCGGCTCTCCATTCCGACCTGCTGAAGAAGACGCTGTTCGCCGACCTTAACCGGCTCTACCCGGGGCGAATCAACAACAAGACCAACGGCGTCACGCAGCGGCGCTGGCTGATGCAGTGCAATCCGGGGCTCACCAGGCTGGTGAGCGAGCGGATTGGGCCCGAGTTCCTCGACGACTTCGAACTGATCGCCAATCTCGACAAGCACGCCGACGACCCTGGGTTCCAGGATCAGTTCAAGGCGGTCAAGCGCGCCAACAAGGTGGTGCTGGCACAGGTCATCAAGGACAGGCTCGGGATCGCGGTGTCGCCCGATGCCATGTTCGACGTGCAGACCAAGCGCATCCACGAGTACAAGCGGCAGTTGCTCAACATCATCGAGGCGGTGGCGCAATACTCGATGATCCGCTCGCACCCTGAGAAGGACTGGGCCCCGCGGGTCAAGGTGTTCGCCGGCAAGGCCGCGCCGGGCTACTGGAACGCAAAGCTGATCATCAAGTTGATCAACGACGTGGCCAGGGTGGTCAACAACGATCCGGCGGTGCGCGGTCTGCTCAAGGTGGTGTTCCTGCCCAACTACAATGTCAGCCTCGCCGAGCAGATCATCCCGGCGGCGGACCTTTCCGAGCAGATCTCGACGGCCGGCATGGAGGCCTCGGGCACAGGCAACATGAAGTTCATGGCCAACGGCGCCCTGACCATCGGCACGCTGGACGGCGCCAATGTCGAGATGCTGGAGGAGGTCGGTCCCGACAACATGCTGATCTTCGGGCTGACCGCCGACCAGGTTGCCGAGAAGCGGGCCCGCAGCGAGGTGCCGCGCTCCGCCATCGACGCCTCGCCGGTGTTGCGGGAAGCGCTCGAAGCCATCGCCACCGGGGTGTTCTCTCCGGACGATCCGCACCGTTACCGCGACCTGATCGGGGGGCTCTACGACCACGACTGGTTCATGGTGGCGCGCGATTTCGACGCCTATGCGAAGGCCCAGCGGGCGGTTGATGCGCTCTGGATCAAGCCACGGAAATGGTATTCCATCGCCATCCGGAACACTGCGCACGTGTCGTTCTTTTCCTCGGACCGGACGATCCGGCAGTATGCGCGGGATGTCTGGTCGGTTCCGACGGTCGGGGGTAGTGCGTGACCAGACCCGGGTGGCAGGCAGACGACAGCGACGTCAGGGCGATCGTCGCGGGTCGCCATGCCGATCCGTTCGGCGTGCTGGGACTGCACGAAGCGGGCGGCAAGTGGATCGCCCGGGCCTTCATCCCGCACGCGGAATCGGTGTCGGCGCGCACGATCGACAATCGCATCCTCGGTGAACTCACCCAGCGCGACCCGGCCGGCTTCTTCGAAGGCGAGGTCGCGATCGGCCAGCGCATGCCGATCAGCTACCACGCGCGCAATGCGGGCGGGGAGTGGGACGTCCTCGACCCCTACAGCTTCGGCCCGGTGCTCGGCCCGATGGACGACTACTACATCGGGGAAGGCTCGCACCTGAGGCTGTTCGACAAGCTCGGCGCCCACGCCATGGAGTTCGAGGGCGTCCCGGCACGCATTTCGCCGTGTGGGCACCCAATGCGCAGCGCGTCAGCGTGGTCGGGCCGTTCAACGACTGGGACGGGCGGCGACACCCGATGCGGGTGCGCCTGAACACCGGCATCTGGGAGGTCTTCGTCCGCAAGTCGGCCCCGGTGAGGTCTACAAGTTCGAGATCGTCGGACAGAACGGCAAGCTGAGGCCGCTGAAGGCGGATCCGTTCGCGCGCCAATCGGAACTGCGGCCGCGCACGGCGTCGGTCGTGCCGGACCCGCGACCGTTCACCTGGACCGATGCCGCCTATCTCGAGCAGCGCGCGAGTGTCGACTGGCGCCGCGTGCCGGTATCGATCTACGAGGTGCATCTGGGGTCGTGGCGGCGGCGCGCCGACGGCGGGTTCATGAGCTACGACCAACTGGCCGAGCAGCTCATCCCCTATGCCGCCGACCAGGGGTTCACCCATATCGAGCTGCTGCCGATCAGCGAGCATCCGTTCGATCCCAGCTGGGGCTACCAGCCGACCGGGCTCTATGCCCCGACGGCGCGGTTCGGCGATCCGGAGGGCTTTGCGCGGTTCGTGGATCAGGCCCATGCCGCCGGGCTGGGGGTGATCCTCGACTGGGTGCCGGCGCATTTCCCCACCGACGAGCACGGACTTGCCCGCTTCGACGGCACGGCGCTCTACGAGCACCTCGATCCGCGCAAGGGCTACCATCCGGACTGGAACACGGCGATCTACAATTTCGGGCGCAAGGAGGTGGTGAGCTACCTCGTCAACAACGCGCTCTTCTGGCTCGAGCGGTTCCACATCGACGGGCTGCGCGTCGATGCGGTGGCCTCGATGCTCTACCTCGATTATTCGCGCAAGGCCGGGGAGTGGGTGCCCAACCAGTTCGGCGGCAACCACAATCTCGAGGCGGTGGAGTTCCTGCGCCGCGTCAATGCCGAGGCGTACCGGCTGCATCCCGGGGTGATGATGATCGCCGAGGAATCGACCTCGTGGAGCGGGGTCAGCGCGCCCGTGCATGCGGGCGGGCTGGGCTTCGGCTTCAAGTGGAACATGGGGTTCATGAACGACACCCTGCGCTACATGAGCCGCAATCCGATTCATCGCCGCTACCATCACAACGACCTGACCTTCGCGGCGCTCTACGCCTATGCGGAGAACTTCATCCTGCCGCTCAGCCATGACGAGGTGGTGCACGGCAAGGGTTCGCTGCTTTCGAAGATGGGCGGCGACGACTGGCAGCAGTTTGCCGGGCTCCGGGCCTATTACGGCTTCATGTGGGGCTGGCCGGGCAAGAAGCTGCTGTTCATGGGTCAGGAATTCGCCCAGCGCGAGGAATGGAACGAGGCCAGGAGTCTGGACTGGTACCTGCTCGATGCGCCATCGCACGAGGGCGTACGCCGGCTGATCGCCGATCTCAACGCGGTCTACCGCGAACTGCCGGCCCTCAACGCCCGCGACAACGAGCCCGAGGGCTTCGAGTGGCTGATCGGCAACGACCATCAGAACTCGGTGTTCGCGTTCGTGCGGCGGGCTCCGGGGAAAGCCCGGTAGTGGTGATCTCGAACATGACCCCGGTGCCGCGCGAGGATTATCGCGTGCCTCTGCCGCTTGCCGGCAACTGGGTCGAGCGCCTCAATACCGATGCGGGCTGGTATGGCGGCACGAACAAGGGCAACCAGGGGATGGTGGTGGCCCGCAGGAGCGACGTGGAAGGGCTCGGTCCATACGCCGATCTCTACCTGCCGCCCCTGTCTACGCTCTATCTCAAACACGACCCCGCCTAAGCGGGGCAGCCTTAGGAACGTCGCGTGGTCGTAGCAGAAGAGTCCGCAGCTTTTCCCGATCACGCTCCATGGGGAGGGAAGCATGGCTGACTATCGGACTCCATCGCCGCTGGCGCGCGAAGCGATGGCCTATGTCTTGGCGGGGGGGCGCGGCACCCGCCTGTTCGAACTGACGGATCGGCGAGCCAAGCCCGCGGTGTACTTCGGCGGCAAGTCGCGCATCATCGACTTCGCCCTGTCGAACGCGCTGAATTCGGGCATCCGTCGCATCTCGGTGGCGACGCAATACCAGGCGCATTCGCTGATCCGGCACCTGCAACGCGGCTGGAACTTCCTCAGGACCGAGCGAAACGAGAGTTTCGACATCCTGCCGGCAAGCCAGCGCGTCTCGGAGACGCAGTGGTACGAGGGCACCGCCGACGCCGTCTACCAGAACATGGACATCATCGAGGATTACGGTCCGCGCTACATCGTGCTCCTGGCGGGCGACCACATCTACAAGATGGACTACGAAATCATGCTGCGCCAGCATGTGGATACGGGCGCGGATGTGACCATCGGCTGCCTCGAGGTGCCGCGCATGGAGGCCACCGGGTTCGGCGTGATGCATGTCGACGGGCGCGATCGGATCGTCGACTTCGTCGAAAAGCCGAAGGACCCGCCAGGGATCCCCGACAAGCCGGACTTCGCGCTGGCCTCGATGGGCATCTACGTGTTCGAGACCCGCTTCCTCATGGAGCAGCTCCGGCGCGACGCGGCCACCGAGGGCTCGAGCCGCGACTTCGGCAAGGATATCATCCCCTATATCGTCAAGAACGGTTCGGCCTGGGCGCACCGCTTCCCGCGCTCCTGCGTGCGCTCGCCCAACGAGGAAGCCGCCTACTGGCGCGACGTGGGGACGGTGGATGCCTACTGGAAGGCCAATATCGACCTGACCGACGTCACCCCGCAACTCGACCTGTACGATCGCGACTGGCCGATCTGGACCTTTGCCGAGATCACCCCGCCGGCCAAGTTCGTGCACGATTTCGACGGCCGGCGCGGGCAGGCGGTCAACTCGCTGGTCTCGGGCGATTGCATCGTTTCGGGCGGGCAACTGACGCGCACGCTGCTCTCGACCGGCAGCCGGGTGCACTCCTATTCGGAACTGCACGAGGCGGTGGTGCTGCCCTACTGCACCATCGGGCGCGGCGCACGGCTGAAGAAGGTGGTACTGGATCGTGGGGTGTCGATACCCGAGGGACTGGTGGTGGGCGAGGACCCGGAGTTCGACGCCCAATGGTTCCGTCTGACGCCGGAGGGCGTGACGCTGGTGACCCAGCCGATGGTCGATCGCTATCTCGCATCACGATGAACAGGGGCGGTTGCCCATGATCGACGTCCTCTCGATCGCCTCGGAGGCCTACCCGCTGATCAAGACCGGCGGGTTGGCCGATGTGGTCGGCGCCCTGCCGGCGGCGCTGGCGCCGCACGGGGTGTCGATGCGCGTGCTGCTGCCGGGCTACCCCAAGGTGATGGCCAGGATGGGGGGCGGCCGCGAAGTCGCGGGCTGGTCGGACTTTTTCGGCGGACCGGCCCGCCTGATCGCCGGGCGGGTCGACGGGCCCGACGTGATCGTGCTGGAGGCGGGGCACCTCTACGACCGTCCGGGCAACCCGTACGTGACGGCGGAGGGCGTCGACTGGCCGGACAACTGGCAGCGCTTTGCGGCGCTCGCCTTTGCCGGGTACGAACTGGCCCGCGGAGTGGTCGAGGGGTACCAGCCGCAGGTGCTGCATTGCCACGACTGGCAGGCGGGTCTCGTCCCTGCCTACGTGCGCTACAATGCGCCAGTGCCGGTCAGGACGGTCCTGACGGTGCACAACATCGCCTTCCAGGGGCGCTACAGCTGGGACATCTTCAACGCCCTGCGGCTTGACCACCGCGCGGCGGCGGACGGTGCGATAGAGTATTTCGGCGGCATCGGCTACCTCAAGGCCGGGCTGCAGTGCGCCGATGCCATCACCACGGTGTCGCCGACCTATGCGCACGAAATCCGCACCGTCGCCTACGGCATGGGGCTCGAGGGCCTGTTGCAGGCACGAGCCGAAGTGGTGCACGGCATTCTCAACGGCATCGACGCCGAGGCCTGGGATCCGGGGCGCGATCCGGCACTGGCGCAGAACTTCACAGCCAGCACGATCGTCGACCGGGCCGGCAACAAGCGGGCGGTGGAGCAGCGCTTCGGCCTCGAGGCCGGCGACGGGCCGATCTTTGCGGTGGTCAGCCGGCTGACCTGGCAGAAGGGTCTCGACATGCTGGTGCCGCTCTGCGACGAACTGGTGGCCCGCGGCGGACGCCTCGTGGTGCTCGGCTCGGGCGATGCCGAGATCGAGAATGGGCTCAGGGGCGCGGCGATGCGTCATCCGGGTCGCGTCGGGGTGGTGGTGGGCTACGACGAGGCGCTCAGCCACCTGATCCAGGGCGGTGCCGACGTGATGGTGATGCCGTCGCGCTTCGAGCCGTGCGGCCTCACCCAACTCTATGGCTTGCGCTATGGCTGCGTACCGCTGGTGAGCCGCGTCGGCGGGCTGGCGGACACGGTGATCGATGCCAACGAGGTGGCAGTCGAGGCCGGCGTGGCCACTGGAATCGTCTTCTCGCCGGCGACCGAGGAGGCGTTCGGGGAAGGCATCCGGCGCGCCATCGCGCTGTTTCACCGCCCCAAGGTGTGGCACAAGATGCAGCGCCGGGGGATGAAGTCGGATGTCTCGTGGGAACTGAGCGCCGAGAAATATGCGGACCTCTACGCGTCACTCCTGGGGCTGAAGCGCGATGACGATACTGACGATTGAAACCACGCCGTTTCTGGACCAGAAACCGGGCACCTCGGGGCTGCGCAAGCGCATGCCGGTGTTCATGCAGGCGCACTATCTCGAGAACTTCGTCCAGTCGATCTTCGACAGCCTCGAAGGGTTCAGGGCAGGACGCTGGTGGTGGGCGGCGACGGGCGCTATTTCAACGACGTCGCCATCCAGCAGATCATCCGCATCGCCTCGGCCAACGGCTTCGGCGCCGTGCTGGTGGGGCAGGGCGGGATCCTGTCGACACCGGCGGCGAGCCACGTGATCCGCCACCACAAGGCGTTTGGCGGCATCATCCTCAGCGCCAGCCACAATCCGGGCGGGCCGGACGGGGATTTCGGCATCAAGTACAATGTCGGCAATGGCGGTCCGGCGCCGGAGAAGCTCACCGATGCGGTGTTTGCGCGGACCAGGACCATCGAGCGCTACCTGACGGTCGATGCCCCCGATGTCGACCTCGCCGTCATCGGCACGCATCACTCGGCGGGGATGGTGGTCGAGGTGATCGACCCGGTCGCCGACTATGCCGCGCTGATGCAGACGCTGTTCGATTTCGACCGCATCCGGGCGATGTTCGCTACGGGCTTCACGATGCGGTTCGATGCCATGCACGCGGTGACCGGGCCCTATGCGCACCGGATCTTCGAGGAGCTGCTCGAAGCGCCGGCCGGTACGGTGATCAATGGCACGCCGTCGCCGGATTTCGGCGGTGGCCACCCCGATCCCAACCTCGTCTATGCCAGGCCGCTGTTCGACCTGATGATGGGGCCCGATGCCCCGGATTTCGGGGCCGCCTCGGATGGCGACGGCGACCGCAACCTGATCATCGGCCGCGGCCGCTTCGTGACCCCCTCGGATTCGCTCGCGATCCTTGCCGCCAACGCCTCATACGCCCCCGGCTACGTCGCGGGCATCGCCGGCATCGCGCGCTCGATGCCGACCAGTGGAGCTGCCGACCGGGTGGCCGCAAAGCTCGGCATCGAGATGCACGAGACGCCAACCGGCTGGAAGTTCTTCGGCAACCTGCTCGACGCTGGACGGGTCACCATCTGCGGCGAGGAGAGCGCCGGAACCGGCTCCAGCCATGTGCGAGAGAAGGATGGGCTGTGGGCCGTGTTGCTGTGGCTCAACATCCTCGCGGCCCGCGGCCAGAGCGTCGACGCCATCGTCACCGACCATTGGGCGACCTACGGGCGCAACTACTACACCCGGCACGACTATGACGAAGTCGATGCCGCTGCGGCCAACGCGCTGATGGACGACCTGCGGGCAAGGCTGCCGACGCTCGTCGGGCAGCGGCTCGAGGGGCGTGAGGTCTCCTATGCGGACGACTTCGCCTATCTCGATCCGGTCGACGGTTCGACCAGCAGCAAGCAGGGCATCCGGATCGGCTTCACCGACGGCAGCCGGATCGTGGTCCGGCTCAGTGGAACCGGGACCGTGGGGGCCACGTTGCGGGTCTACATCGAACGCTACGAGCCCCCGCATGGACAGCACGACCTCGATACCCAGTTGGCCCTCGCTCCTCTCATCGGAATCGCCGACAGCGTCGCCGGGATTGCTGCGCGCACCGGCCGCGAGGCGCCGAGCGTCATCACCTGAGGAATCGTTTGCGTTGAAACCGGAACTGGTGCGCGGCGGCGGCAGTGCCGACAGGCTTGGCGCCAACATCACCGCGGAGGGGATCAACTTCGCCGTCTATTCGGAGACCGCGACGGCGCTCTGGGTGTCGATCTACGACGAACTCGACCATGAGGTCGGCCGGATCGAGCTCGATGGGCATGACGACCATGTTCACCATGGCCTCGTGGCCGGTCTTGGCGCCGGGACACGCTACGGCTTTCGCGCCGATGGCCGCTACGATCCCGAACAGGGGTTCTATTTCGATCCGAACAAGCTGCTGGTTGATCCCTACGCCAGGCGGCTCGACCGGGTGTATGTGCGCTCGCCTCGGCTGCGCTTGCCCCGCGAGGCCGCGGTGGACACCGCGCCGCTGATCCCCAAGGCAATCGTCGGCGGGGCGAGCAACGATCGGGCGATGCCGCGGCGCAAGCCGCCGACCCTGTTCTACGAACTGAACGTGCGCGGCTACACGATGCGCCACCCCTCCGTGCAGGGCCCGTTGCGCGGCACCCTGGCGGGGCTCACCACGCGGCGGGTGGTCGACCACCTGCGCTACCTTGGCGTCGACGCGGTCGAACTGATGCCGATTGCCGCCTTCATCGACGACGGGCATCTGCCGGCACTCGGGCTGACCAACGCCTGGGGCTACAACCCGGTGAGCTACTTCGCGGTCGATCCGCGCCTCGCGCCGCGCGGCCCGCAGGAACTGCGGAACATGACCGATGTCTACCGCAAGGCGGGCATCTCGGTGATTCTCGACGTGGTCTACAACCACACCGGGGAGGGCGACGCCAACGGGCCCATCCTCAGCCTCAAGGGGCTCGACGCCCGCTCCTACTACCGGCACGTCGAGGCGGAAGGAAAGCAGCACCTCGTCAACGATACCGGCACCGGCAACACCTTGCGCTGCGACCATCCGGCGACGCAGCGGCTGGTGCTCGAGAGCCTGCGATACTGGGTCGAGGAGATGGGTGTCTCGGGGTTCCGCTTCGACCTCGCACCGGTGCTCGGGCGCGAGCCGGGGTTCAACCCGAATGCGCAGATGCTGAAGATGATCAAGTCGGATCCGGTGCTGGGCAAGGCGATCCTCGTCGCCGAGCCGTGGGACCCGGGTCCGGGCGGCTATCAGCTTGGTCAGTTCGGCAAGGAGTTCCGTGAGTGGAACGACACCTACCGCGACGACGTGCGCTCGTTCTGGCGCGGCGACAAGGGCAAGATCGGGGCGCTGGCGGGCAAGGTGTCCGGCTCGGCGGAGATCTTCAACTTCGCCGGCCGGCGGCCGAGCGCCGGGGTGAACCTGCTCGCCGTGCATGACGGCTTCACGCTTGCCGATCTGGTCTCCTACCTCGACAAGCACAACGAGGCGAACGGCGAGGACAATCGCGACGGACACAATAACAACCAGTCCTGGAACTGCGGCAAAGAGGGCCCCACCGACGATGCGGCGATCAACGCGGCGCGACGGCGCGACGTGCGGGCGCTGCTCGCCACGCTGTTTGTCAGCCGTGGCCTGCCGCTGATCCAGCAGGGCGACGAATTCGGGCGGACACAGCGGGGCAACAACAACGCCTATGCCCAGGACAACGAGATCACCTGGCTCGACTGGGACAATGCCGACGGTGCGCTGGTCGACTTCGTCTCGGCGCTGAGCGAATTCCGCAAGCTGCACCCGGTACTGACGCGCGACCATTTCCTCACCGGGCATGCCCGGGGCGGGGTGCGCGACGTGACCTGGCTGCATCCGGATGGACGGGAGATGTCCGGTGCGGATTGGAATGATGCCGCCGCCTCGGTACTGGGCATGCGGCTGCAGCATGGCGGGGAGGACCTGATCGTGTGGTTCAACAGACGGATCGAGCCGGTGGCCAGGCTCCCCGAGGGGTACTGGACGGTCGGCCTGGTCTCCGATGACAAGGCGGTGCTGCCGCTGGCCGACCGCGCCGCGACCCTGCCGCCGCGTTCCGTGGTGGCTTTGGTCAAGGGACAGATCCCACCGGAGCGGCCGATCGAGACGCCGCCCGGCGAACCGCAGGAAGTGCCCGCGCCGCAGCCCGAGCCCAGCCCCGAGCCACAGCCGGACGAGTTGCCCGGCAAGGCGCCGGCGGAACTGCCAGACATCAAGCCGGGCGAGGCGACACCGGAAGAGTAGGGGCTACGGCTCGAATCCGAAGCGCCGGTACAGCCGCTGGGCCGGCGCATTGTAGATGTCGACCTTGAGTGCCACCTCCTCGCACCCCCGTCGGGCCAGCGACTCGATGGCGTTGGCGAGGAGCGCGGAGGCAATGCCGCGATGGCGCCAGCGGGCGTCGACCGCGAGGTCCTTGACGAAACCCGACGTCCAGCACAGGCAGAAGCCGATGACTTCATCGCCGGCCCTGGCGACAGTGGCGAGGTTGCGGTCGAACTCGCTGTCGGTGGTGACGAGTTTCCACCAGGCCAGCACGCTTTCCGGCACCGTGCCGAAGCCGCTGGCATAGGCGGCCTTGAGCAGGCGGTGGACGAGGGGCGCGTCGGCGGCGTCGAGCGGAACGAGAGTGACGCCTTCCGGCAGCGATATGCCGGGGGACGGCGCCACGATGGGGCGGCGCAGCAGCAGGTAGCCCTCCGTGCGCCCGGTGGGATGCGATGCGGGCGGCGGCAGCGCCGTGCCGGCCGGGGCAGGCGGCCGTTCGAACCGGCGGGCGAAGCGTGACTTCGGGGGACGTGGGGATCTCATCGGGTGCTCGCCCGGGGAGGCTACTCCGCGGCCTGGGCCGCTGCGAAGCCCCCCATCTTCTCGATGAAGGCGATGATCCGGTCGAGATCGGTGCGGCGCAGCAGGTCGGTGAAGACGTAGGGGCGGCCGTCGCGGACCTTGATGGTGTCGGCTTCCATCACCTCGAGGCTGGCATTGACGTGGGGCGCGAGGTCGGTGTGGGTGATGATCAGCAGGTCCGAGCGCGAGATGGCGGGGCCGCCCTTGCGCGGGATCTTTTCCCCCTGCGCCACCGAGATGACATAGAGCGTGATGTCGGCGAGATCGGGCGAGAAGGTCGCAGCCAGGTTGTCGCCACCCGATTCGATGAGGATGATGTCGAGGTCGGGGAAACGTGCGATTGAGCTCGTCGATGGCCGCGAGGTTGAGCGAGGCGTCCTCGCGGATGGCGGTATGCGGGCAGCCACCGGTCTCGACCCCGACGATGCGATCCTCGGAGATGGCCTGCACCCGGTTGAGGATGAGCGCGTCCTCCTTGGTGTAGATGTCATTGGTGACGACCGCCATCGAGTAGCGGTCGCGCATGGCTTTCAGCAGCATTTCGCACAGGGTGGTCTTGCCGGAGCCGACCGGGCCGCCGATGCCGATGCGGATGGGTCCGTTGGAGGATTTCACATGAACCTCATGAGCACGAGGACGAAGAAACCTGCGCCGACCAGCAGGCAGAGCGGGGAGTAGTTCCTGCGGTCGAGGGTAGCAAACGGCTCCTCGGGGAAGCGGGTGCGCCACCAGGCGGTATAGCCGGCAACGCCGCGAACGATGAAGGCAAGGCCGACCGCGAGGCCCAGGAGAGACAGTCCGAGGCCGCCGGCCGAGTGGTCCGCGACCGACAGCGCGACGATCCCGGCCGCCAGCACCAGGATAGCGACCAGCAGGGCGCCCAGTCGGGGCACGCGGGTGACGCCGGGGCGACCGATCACCGCCCGCGCCAGCAGCACCGGATCGCGGATCGGCCACGGGCTGCCCAGGGCCCAGAGGAAATGGGCCAGTGCCACGGTGAGCAGCAGCACGAAGACCAGCGAGGCAATGCCCATGCTCATGACCGGAATATCCTCGTAGCCAGCGTCTCGTGGCGCATCTGCGCGATGTCGGCGGCATAGGCGATGCTGCCCAGATCGGCAAGGGTCGCGGACGCCGCGGCCTGCGCCAGTGCGGCGACGCGGGGCTCGAGCGCGGACATGACGCGCAGGCCATCGGTCTGGCCGAGGGGGACGAGGCGGACGGCAACCGAGACCTGGCCGTGCACGGTCGCGGTGAGGAAGGCGAGCAGGGTCTCGATGAGCTCGATGTGATGCGCCGCCGCGATAGCGCCGACCGCGACGGGGTAGGGGCAGGGCTCGGGCAGCCGAGCCGGCGTCGCAGCCGGCCAGTGCTGCACGGCGCGGACATAGCTGTCGCCGGTGATCGTCGTTTCCAGCCAGCGCTCGCGGCTGGGGGTGAGGGCAAGGCTCAGGTCGGCGAGGTCCGAGAGGGCGGCGCGTGTGGCTTCCCCCCTCCCAACCTCCCCCACAAGGGGGGAGGTGTGCAGCGAGTTGCTGGCTTGATCTGTGCCAGAGTCACCGGCCGGCACCTCCCCCCTTGTGGGGGAGGTTGGGAGGGGGGTGACCACGGGCGCGATGCCGCGAACCACCCGCCACGCCTCCGCAAGCAATATCGCGTCGGTCTTGATCCCGCCGCTCGAAAGCGCGCCCTCGATCCAGTTCAGCAAGCGTTCGGAATCGGTTACGCGACGATCTGCGATCGCCGTCTCAAGTCCGGCCGACCAGGCGAAGGCGCCCACGGGAAAGGCGGGCGACAGCCAGGTGATCAGTTTCTGCAGGGCGGCGGGCGCGGTCATCGGTTGAGCAGGGCGTGCGCCGGTTCTGCATGTGCGTGCGCATATGCCCCTTCCTCCGGGTGAAACGGCTCGGAGATCTCGGTGACGGTGGCACCCAGTCCGAGCAGCATGGTGCGGATGACATGGTCGCGCAGGATCAGGATGCGGTCGGCCTCGACCTGGGCCTTGAGGTGGCGGTTGCCGAGGTGCCAGGCGAGGCGAAGCAGGTGCGCCGGATCGCGCCCGCGCACATCGTAGAGCCATTCCTCCCCGGCAATGATCTCGGCGAGCCGTCCGTCCTCGAGCCGGAGGGCACTGCGATCCTCGAGCGTGACGGGTTGCGGGAAGTCGACGAGCACCTGATCGCCGTGCACGAGCGTGATGAGACGGCGCCGGACGCGACGTTCGTCATGGGGAAGGACGGCAAGGTCGAAGGCGGTTCCAGCTTCGGCAGGCGGCACATAGGCCACCGCGCGAAAGATCTGCGGCATGGTCAGTCCAGTTGTCTGTCGAGGCTTCCCAACCTGTCCAGCCGAGACTAGCCGCTTGCGGCCGGCTGTAAAGGCCGAACAGCGGTCAGGGCGTGTCGCTGATTTCGCTGCAGGCGAGCGTACCGCCGTCAGTGACCTGCAGGTCGGTGAGCGTCGCCTCGCTGCCCTTGGTCCAGAACTCGAACTGGCCCGACACATATTTGGCGCCAGAGGCAGACATGACGTTGACGAAGACCAGCTTCTGCGGACCGAGCGGAACGATGGCCAGGAAGTTGGGCGAGGCGTTGACGAAGTCCACCGTGAAGGGATCGAGACCCTCGCAGTGGTACTGGACGATATTGCGCTCGAAACTGCCCGACAGGCTCAGCACCACCTGGGCCGAGACATCGACATTGCCGAGCATGGCGGCGGTGGCCAGAGCTTCCATCGGCGGTTCCCTCCGCGCGAGCAGTGGCGGGAGGGTAGCTGATTCTGTGGCTAGAGTTGGCCCGGCAGGAAATCGGGATCGAGGATCTGCTCGATCGTGTAGGGGCAGGTTTCGGGGAAGACCGCTTCGGGCAGTTTCGTTTCCTTGATGGCCTCAAACCGACCGATCACATATGAGCCGTCCAGCATCTCGCCGGGGCGACCCCTGAGACTCGGGCTTTCCTTGAGCAGGCGCCCGATACGGTAGCGCTGCTCGAACAATGTCGCCTTCCAGCTGCTCGAACGCTGGCCAGGTTGAAACTCCCATTTCAGCAGATGCGCGAGGAGCACCTCCATGCGGCTGTCGATCTGGTACTTGTCCCCCCGTCCCAAGCTCTCCAACTCCTCGGCGACATTCTCCAGATCGACGCGATCGAACTTGCCGGCGCGGATGAGCACAGCCTGCTCCGCGCTCCACAGCGCGAAGTCGTCCTCATAGCCGGCGAGCTGTGCGGGATCGAGCTTGTTCATGTCGGCATTATGCCCCCGAGCCGGGCGGGGTGCAAATCATCCCTCAGAACAGGAAATACCGCTGTGCCATCGGCAGCACCGTCGCCGGCTCGCAGGTGAGCAGTTCGCCGTCGGCGTGGACCACGTAGGTTTCCGGGTCGACATCGATGTGCGGAGTCGCCGAGTTGTGGATCATGGCGGCCTTGCCGATGCCGCCGCGGGTGTTTTCGACCGGCAGCATGGCCTTGGCGACGCCGAGGCGGGCCTGCAGGCCGTTCTCGTAGGCGAGCCGCGACACGAAGGTCACCGAGGAGTTGGTCCTGAGCTTGCCGTAGGCGCCGAACATCGGCCGGTAGTGCATCGGCTGCGGGGTCGGGATCGAGGCGTTGGGATCGCCCATCGGGGCCGCCGCGATCGAGCCGCCGATCAGGATCATTTCCGGCTTCACGCCGAAAAAGGCCGGGTTCCAGAGCACGAGATCGGCGCGCTTGCCGACCTCGATCGAGCCGATATGCCGGCTCATGCCATGCGTGATCGCCGGGTTGATGGTATATTTGGCAATATAGCGCTTCACGCGGAAATTGTCGTTGTCGCCGGTCTCCTCGGGCAGCGGTCCGCGCTGGCGCTTCATCTTGTCGGCGGTCTGCCAGGTGCGGATGATCACCTCGCCGACGCGGCCCATGGCCTGGCTGTCCGAGGAGATGATCGAGAAGGCGCCCATGTCGTGGAGGATGTCCTCGGCCGCGATGGTTTCCTTGCGGATGCGGCTCTCGGCGAAGGCGACGTCCTCAGGGATCGACGGCGACAGGTGGTGGCACACCATCAGCATGTCGAGATGCTCGGCGATGGTGTTGGCCGTATAGGGCCGTGTCGGGTTGGTGGACGACGGAATGACGTTGGGCAGGCCGCAGACCTTGATGATGTCGGGCGCGTGGCCGCCGCCGGCGCCCTCGGTGTGGAAGGCGTGGATGGTGCGGCCCTTGAAGGCCGCGACCGTGTCCTCGACGAAGCCCGATCTCGTTGAGCGTGTCGGTGTGGATCATCACCTGCACGTCGAGGTCGTCGGCGACGGACAAGGCAGTTGTCGATCGCTTGCGGGCGTCGTGCCCCAGTCCTCGTGCAGCTTGAGGGCAGCAGCGCCGGCCTCGATCATCTCGAGCAGCGGTGCGGGCAGGGAAGCTGTTGCCCTTGCCGGCGAGGGCGAGGTTCATCGGGAACGCATCGAAGCTCTCGATCATGCGCTCGATATGCCAGGCGCCGGTGCAGGTCGTCGCCAGCGTGCCGTGGGCCGGGCCGGTGCCGCCGCCGAGCATGGTGGTGACGCCGCTCATCAGCGCCTCCTCGATCTGCTGCGGCGCGATGAAATGGATGTGGCTGTCGAAGCCGCCGGCGGTGAGGATCCTGCCTTCGCCGGCGATCGCTTCGGTGGACGGGCCGACGATGATGGTGACGCCGGGCTGGGTATCCGGATTGCCGGCCTTGCCGATGCCGGCGATGCGGCCGTCCTTCAGGCCGATATCGGCCTTGTAGATGCCGGTATGGTCGACGACGAGGGCGTTGGTGATGACGGTGTCGACCGCCCCCTGGACGCGGGTCGCCTGCGATTGGCCCATGCCGTCGCGGATGACCTTGCCGCCGCCGAACTTCACCTCCTCGCCGTAGGTGGTGAAGTCCTTCTCCACCTCGATGAACAGCTCCGTATCGGCCAGCCGCACCTTGTCGCCGGTGGTCGGGCCGTACATCTGGGCGTAGGTGGCACGGGAGATACGAGCGGGCATGGGCAGTCCTTTCCGGCGACGCGTAGGTTTCTATTTCACCGCCTATTTTTCGGGCTGTCCAGTGATCTGCCGGAAAGATCGGCAGAAGTGACGCGCTGTCCGCAGGTAGGCGGGTGCTGCGGCAGCAGGAAGTGCCTCATGGCACCGAGGATGTGTCGGATGGCAGGGTCAGGTCCAGGGCATCGCGTTCGAAGCCCTTGCCCAGCGGGGTGTAGAGCAGCCCGCTCGCCAGGGGATAGGCAACGAGGCTGGCGCATTCGGTGGCGTCCACGGAGAGGGCGGAAATGCGCACGACCTCCGGTTGCCGCGAGCCCGTGCAGATGACCAGGGCCAGATCGTCATAGGCCGTTGCCTGCCCGGCAGCGTCGAGGACCCGCAACTCGAACGCGCACTTCCCCCCGATGCACGACGAGATGGTCTCGAAGCGCGCAATGTCGGGCCCGCCGATACGCGGCAGGCCGACGGTGCGCAAACCGGTGAACAGCAGGGTGGTGACGAAGAACACCGCGAGTGCGGCGACCAGCGGGACGGTGGAGCGCCGCATCTCGTCCCGCCAGACCGCGAGGACGCCGACAAAGGCGGTGGTCAGCAGCACCAGGGGCGGTATGAAGTCCCGGAAGAAGCCGTATCTGAGGTGCGGCGAGCCGGAGGGGGCCCCCGAAACATAGGCAAGGACCAGGCCGCCGCCGGTGACGCAGGCAAACACGATGCCGATCGGAAGCCTCGGGATGTGCCGGGGGCGGAGGGCCACCAGGGCTGCAAGGCCGGCCACTGCGCCTGCCAGGCCGGGCAGTTGCAGCAGCAGGGGCTGCTTCCAGCTGTTGTAGCTGTCGGCGATGAAGCCGGTGGTCGGGGCCGCGGTCAGATCGCACAAGGTGGCGTAGCAGGTGTCCCAGAACAGCTGGATGGCCTTGGTGGGCGCCAGCTGAGGTGTCAGGACCATGCCGGATCCGTTCTGATACTGCCGGAAGAAGCTCCAGTTGTGGCTGAACACGCCGATGACGACGAACGCCGCGACGGCGCCCGCGGCAAGCGGCAGCGCCAGGTCGCGAAGGGCAATGACCGGCCGCGCGCGCAGCACCTGCCAATGTCGAGCGAGCGCGAGCGGGGCGACAAGCATGGCGGCGACCAGCGCGACCATGGCCTCGAACTGCCGAGTCTGCGCCAGGGCGATGGCCAGCGCGCCGATCAGTGCCGAACGCCAGCGCAGCGAGAGTCCCGACATCCCGACGACCACGATGGCGCCGAGCAGGGCAGCGGCCACGAAATGTGTCCAGGGGATGTCGGTGAAGGGGAGCCAGACGCTGCTGACGAGGGCCAGCACCGCCACGGCGGCGAGGGCAGCCTGAAAGGCGATGCCTGCGCCCGCGCGCTGCCGCAGGGCCACCGTCAGCATGAGAAGCGCGCAGGCGAAGAAGGTCAGTCGGCTCAGAATGATGAGGCTTTCGGCCGGCCCCAGACCGACGACCCGGGAAAGCATCCGGGTGACGGCGATGTAGCCGGGGCCGACCTTGGCACGCAATCGTTCGCTGGGCAGCCCGTGGTCGGTAGCGGTGACCGCCTCGAGGAAGACCGACTGATCGTGCTAGTTGCCCGGCGTCGACGGACCGCTGCCGACCGGGCGCGGCACCAGCAGCAGCGCTATGGCCAGAACGGCGATGAGCAGGCTGATCGCCGTCGCGTGTCGTGGGCTGGGTGCCACGATGGTCCTCTCGATCGACATTCCCGCGTCATCTCAATCGCTTGCCGAGGCGGCAGTCCAGTGTCGACCGACCCGCCGACCTGAAGTCCGACGATGTGAGCGCCATCATCCTCTACCTGCGGTCGCTGCCGCCCAAGGGCTGACACGCTGGGGCGTCCCGTCCATCAGGCGGGGCGCTTCTTCCGTGCGCTGGCGCCGCGATAGACCACCACCATGGCCTGGATCATCTCGTCGAGCAGGCTGTCGCCGGCCTTGACCTGTTCATCGGTCTGGGTCCGAGCGATCAGCGATACCGCCAGGACCTGCACCGCGTAGGCCGCCTTGGTCTTGCCCTGCCGGTGAAAGGCGTTGCCCTCGTTCTCGAAGTCCTTGAGCAGCTTGTTGAAGGCCGGCGGCGTCAACGCCGCCTTGAACTGCCCCCAGGTCTTGAGCTTGTAAAGGTCGATCAAGCGCCCTGCCAGGCTGCCGATCAGCCAGGTGGCCTCGGGGTCCTTGGTGGCGTTCTCGCGCAGATCGCGCATCAGAGCGACGAAACGCTCCTTGAAGTCCTCTTCCTTGGTGCCCATCGTCCTGCTCGCGAGATTGAAACCGGCGCATCCGTAGCCGATATCTCACATGAATGCCAAACCGAAGCGGCACGCACAGCCCGGATACCCCGGGTTGTGGTGTCGCCCGGATGATCGGAGTGCCCGATGAGACACAGGTTTGTTGCCGTCGCGCTGGCGCTGGCGCTGTCGATGCCGTCCGGGGCCGCGTTGGCGCAGTTCATGGACATCAACACCATCATCTCCGAGATCGGGACGGTGAAGTACTACCGGATGGCGGAGCGGGCCGCGTCGGCGTCCGGGCTGCGCGTCGTCCGCCTGTCGAGCCTTGCGGCAGCGGCGCGCAGCGCCGATCGCCTGCACACCAGCGTCGTGCTGCAGCGGCGGGCCGTGCGGGAACTGCAGGAGAGCCTGGCGCTCAATCCGGTGGCCCGGATCGCGATCCGCAACGCGGGTCTCGAGATCGAGGACATCGTATCGGCCGAGATCGCGGGCGACGGGGGCGGGGTGCTCTACGCGGACGATCTCTAGTCGGCGCTGACCGACGCCGGGCGCGCCGCGGCCTTGAGCCGGCGCCGCGCGAGGTACATGGTCAGCAGCAGCGTTGAGATCGTTATCATGCACCGTCCTCCGCCACTCGAATGCAGGGTCTCGGTGAGCATGAGCACCTGCCGTCACAGCAAATCGCTAAGACGCCAACGCGCATTTTAAGACAATGCCGGCGGTCGGGTGCCTAGAGCTTGCCCATGACCTGCTGGCGGAAGCCGTAGACCTCACGCTTGCCCGAGAGCGGCACCAGGCTGACCTCGCGGGTCTGGCCGGGCTCGAAGCGCACGGCGGTGCCGGCGGCGATGTCGAGGCGCATGCCGCGCGCCTTGTCGCGGTCGAAGCGGAGGCCGGCATTGGTCTCGAAAAAATGGTAGTGCGAGCCGACCTGGATCGGCCGGTCGCCGGTGTTGGCGACCTCGATGGTGGTGCGCGGCGCGCCCTGGTTGAGCTCGATATCGCCGGGCAGGGTGATGATTTCGCCGGGGATCATGTGGGTCTCCTCACGCCGCCCGGACCGGGGCGGTGGCGCAGCCATGCGTCTTGAGAACGCGGACGGCCGACGCCGGGTTGTTGGCGAGCTTGCTCGCCGGGCGGATCGGACGGGGCACCAGGGTGCCGCCGCAATTGGGGCAGGTGCCCTTGAGCACGCTCTGGGCGCAATTGGCGCAGTACGTGCATTCGAAACTGCAGATCATGGCGTCGAGTGCCGCGGGCGGCAGATCCTTGCCGCAACATTCACAGTTGGGACGCAGTTCCAGCATGGCGCGACCTAGCGGATCGGTTCGTGCACGGTCACGAGCTTGGTGCCGTCGGGGAAGGTGGCTTCGACCTGCACGTCGTGGATCATCTCGGCGATGCCGTCCATCACCTGGGCGCGGGTGACGACATGCGCACCGGCCTCCATCAGGTCGGCGACGGAGCGGCCGTCGCGGGCGCCCTCGACCACATAGTCGGAGATCAGCGCGATCGCCTCGGGGTGGTTGAGCTTCACGCCGCGCTCGAGGCGCCTGCGCGCGACGATGGCGGCCATCGAGATCAGGAGCTTGTCTTTCTCGCGGGGCGTCAGGTTCATGCGTCGGTCCTAGAGGTGCCAGAGGCGGGGCAGGGCGCCCGCGCCGGAGAGGTGGGCAATTATTGGCGTGATGATGCGGCGGAGCGCAAGCCCGGATGGGGCCATGGCGCGTATGACGAGACGCTCGCCGATGACACTGGCGCTCGATTGGCCGCAGAGGAGCGGTCGTATGCGATCCAGCCGTCGTTCGGCGTCGGCGCCGACATGGAGCAGCGTGGCAAAGGCGTTGGCGCCGGCGAGCAGCGAGATGCCGTCGCGTTCGAGGTCAGCGCCGCCCAGCCGCGTCGCCTCGGCGTGCAGCAACCGGCCGTTGCGGCGGATGCGCCAGTTGTCGACAAGGCGGGCGCCGCGGGCTGCTTCGCCCATGGCCTCGCGACCGAGCAGGATCGCCTCGATGGCGAAGAAGCTTGCATCCGGCGCGAGGTCGACCTCGAGGCCGCGGTTCAGCCGCGCGCCTTCGAAGAGGATGGTCTCCTGCGGCAGCCAGTCGAGATGCGCGCCGGCGCCGACCTCGATGCGGGTGCGGACAGTGGCGTCGTCGCCGAGCGAGCGGTAGACGCGCTCGCAGGCCTGGGTGGTGAGCACCAGTCGGCTCCCGGGCGCCGCGTCGACCTGCCAGTTCACCTCGTCGCCGCCGGTGAGGCCGCCGGCCGTGTTGATCAGCACCGCCTGCAGGCCGGCATCATGGGTGTGCGGCAGCCGGATCTTGGCGCAGCCCTCCTGGAAGAGCGTCGAGAGCCGGGTGCGTCCGTCGCGCAGATGCGTGGTGATGCGGCCGGTGCCGCGGGCGCGCTGGTGGCGGGGGAGGGCGAGGGCAGTCAAGCCGAGGGCCCCCCCTCCCAGCCTCCCCCACAAGGGGGGAGGTGCCGCTCACAGAGTCTGGCTGGATCGTGCGAAATGCTCCCCTTCACCTCCCCCCTTGTGGGGGAGGACGGGAGGGGGGTGGCGACAGGCACCGCTGGCGCGGTCGAGTCCACCATCACACCATCAGATGTCGCCGCACCTCGGGCAGGTCGAGGTCGGCGGCGGGGCCGGCATGCATGATCTCACCGCGATCCATGATGTAGATGTCGTCGGCGATCTCGCGGCAGAAGTCCAGATACTGCTCGACGAGCAGGATGGTCATGCCCTTCTCGTTCCTGAGGAACTGCAGGGCGCGGCCGATGTCCTTGATGATCGAGGGCTGGATGCCCTCGGTGGGCTCGTCCAGCACCAGGACCTTCGGGCGGGTCACCAATGCCCGACCGATGGCCAGTTGCTGCTGCTGGCCGCCCGACAGGTCGCCGCCGCGCCGGCCGAGCATCGACTTGAGGATGGGGAACAGCTCGAAGATGTAGGGGGGCACGTTGCGCTCGCCGAGCTTGAGGCCGGCATAGCCGGTCTCGAGGTTCTCCTTGACCGTGAGCAGCGGGAAGATCTCGCGGCCCTGCGGCACGTAGCCGAGCCCCATGCGGGCGCGCCTGTAGGGCGGCGCCTTCTTCAGCACCTCGTTGTCGAAGCTGATTTCTCCCGCCGAGACGTTGTTGATGCCGGTGACGGCGCGCAACGTGGAGGATTTGCCCACCCCGTTGCGTCCGAGCACGGCGGTGATGCGGCCGGGCCTGCACTCGATCGTGATGTTGCGCAGCGCCTGGGCGGCGCCGTAGTGCAGGTCGATCGCGCGGATGGTGAGGGTGGTCATGGTGTTGCTCCCTTGGCCAGCGAGGGAGCCACCCAGGGGAGGGCGGCCGGGGGGTGGGGGGGGAGCGCTGTGGGGGGGGGGGGGGGGGGGGGGTGGGGGGGGTGCCGCCGGAACCAACTCCACGGGTCTCATCTGCCCAGGTACCTTTCGATCACCACCGGGTTGGCGCTCACCTGGTCGAGCGTGCCTTCGGCCAGTACCGAGCCCTCGGCGAGGCAGGTGACGCGGGTGCCCAGTTCGCGCACGAAGCTCATGTCGTGCTCGACGACAACGACGGAGCGGGTCACGGCGATGTCCTTGAGCAGCTTGGCGGTCTCGACCGTCTCGGTATCGGTCATCCCGGCGACCGGTTCGTCGACCAGCAGGAGCCGGGTCCTGGGCGAGCAGCATGCCGATTTCCAGCCACTGTTTCTGGCCGTGGCTGAGGTCGGCCGCAAGCTCGTCCTTCCGGGCGGTGAGGCGCACCGTGGCGAGGATGTCCTCGATCCGCGCATTGTCCTCGGCACTGGGGGCGTAGAGCAGCGCGGCAAATACGCTGCGCGGCTTCTTGAGCGCCAGCACGAGGTTGTCCCACACGGTATGGCTCTCGAACACGGTGGGCTTCTGGAACTTGCGGCCGATGCCGAGGCTGGCGATATCGGCCTCGTCGAGGCGGGTCAGGTCGGTGCGGCCGTCGAAGAAGACTTCGCCGTCGTCCGGACGGGTCTTGCCGGTGATGATATCCATCATGGTGGTCTTGCCGGCCCCGTTGGGCCCGATGATCGCCAGCATTTCCCGGGGGTGGACGATGATCGACAGCGCGTTCAGCGCCTTGAATCCGTCGAATGCGACCGAGACGCCGTTGAGATAGAGCATGGTGCCGGACTTGTCGGGGATGGTCATTCGGCAGGCTCCGCGGCGGGCTTGGCGTCGATGGTCGATGGGTCTTCGCCCGCTTCGGCAGCGGCGCTCTGGCGGTCCAGCCTGGTCGAATTGCGCCGGGCGGTGCCGGCGCGGATCTGGCCGACGAGGCCGACGATGCCCTTGGGCAGGAACAGCGTCACGAAGACGAACAGGCCGCCGAGCGCGAACAGCCAGTACTCCGGCAGGGCGCCGGTGAAATAGCTCTTGCCGACATTGACGAGGATGGCGCCGATGATCGGCCCGATGATGGTGCCGCGGCCGCCGACGGCGACCCAGATCACGGCTTCGATCGAGTTCTCGGGGGCGAATTCACCCGGGTTGATGATGCCGACCTGCGGCACGTAAAGGGCGCCGGCAATGCCGGCCATCACTGCGGAAACGGCGAAGGCGAAGAGCTTCACGTTTTCCGGCCGCCAGCCGAGGAAGCGGGTGCGGCTCTCGGCGTCGCGCACTGCCACCATCACCTTGCCGAGCTTGGAATTGACGATCATCGAGCAGATGAACACGAACAGCGCCAGGAACAGCGCGCTGAGCCCGAACAGGCGGCGCGGGTCGCCGGGGCCTGGATGGAAAAGCCGAAGATGTCCTTGAAGTCGGTGAGGCCGTTGTTGCCGCCGAAGCCGAAATCGTTGCGGAAGAAGGCCAGCAGCAGGGCGAAGGTCATCGCCTGGGTGATGATCGACAGGTAGACGCCGGTGACGCGGCTCCTGAAGGCGAACCAGCCGAACACGAAGGCGAGCAGGCCCGGTACCAGGATCACCATGATCATGGCGAACCAGAACATGTCGAAGCCCAGCCAGTACCAGGGCAGGTCCTTGTAGTTCAGGAACACCATGAAGTCGGGCAGGATCGGGTTGGCATAGACGCCGCGCGAGCCGATCTGGCGCATCAGGTACATCCCCATGGCGTAGCCGCCGAGCGCGAAGAAGGCGCCGTGGCCGAGCGACAGGATGCCGACATAGCCCCAGACCAGGTCGAGGGCGAGCGCCAGCATGGCGTAGCACAGGTACTTGCCGAACAGGGTGACGGCGTATCCGGGGACGTGGCCGAACTGGCCCGGCGGCACCAGCAGGTTCAGCGCCGGCACCGCAATGGCGACGGCGACCAGGATGGCGACCAGCCAGATCGCCTTCCTGTCGAGGGCGCGGAAGAGCATCCGGGTGATCATGGGCGCCGGGCACGGGCCGTAGCTCACTGTTCCACCGCCCGGCCCTTGAGGGCGAACAGGCCGCGCGGGCGGCGCTGGATGAACAGGATGATGAGGACGAGGATCAGGATCTTGCCGACCACCGCGCCGGCATAGGGTTCGAGGAACTTGTTGGCGACCCCGATGGAGAGCGCTCCGACCAGCGTGCCCCAGAGGTTCCCGACGCCGCCGAACACGACCACCATGAAGCTGTCGATGATGTAGTTCTGTCCCAGGTTGGGCGAGACGTTGTCGATCTGGCTGAGCGCCACGCCGGCGAGACCGGCGATGCCCGAGCCGAGGCCGAAGGTCATGGCGTCGACGAAGGGGGTGCGGATGCCCATGGCCGAGGCCATGCGGCGGTTCTGGGTGACGGCGCGCATCTGCAGGCCCAGCGGGTGCGCTTCAGCACCGCGAGCAGCGCGAAGAACACGACGACGGCGAAGATCACGATCCAGAACCGGTTCCAGGTGATCGCGAGGCCGCCGAGATCGAAGCTGCCCGACATCCAGGTCGGGTTGGCGACCTCCTTGTTGGTCGGCCCGTAGGTGGTGCGGATGGCCTGCTGCAGGATCAGCGACAGGCCCCAGGTGGCGAGCAGGGTCTCGAGCGCCCGGCCGTAGAGCCAGCGGATGATGCCGCGCTCGATGGCGATGCCGATCAGCGCGGTCACCAAGAAGGCAAGCGGCAGCGCGATGGCGAGCGACCAGTCGAGCATGGCGGGGAAGCTGCGACGGATGATTTCCTGGACGGTGAAGGTGGTGTAGGCGCCCAGCATCACCATCTCGCCATGCGCCATGTTGATGACCCCCATGACGCCGAAGGTGATGGCGAGCCCGATGGCGGCGAGCAGCAGGACCGAGCCGAGCGAGACCCCGTACCAGATGTTCTGCGCCACGCTCCAGGCGGCCTGGGTCTGGTTGAGCGCATCGATTGCGGCCTGGATCTGCGGCTTCAGCGCGTCCGGCGAGGTCGCCAGCACGGTGGTCAGCAGGGTGATCGAGTCGCGGCCGCCGCGCGACGAGGGTCTCGACGGCGGCCGCTCTTCCGCACGTCGCATCGGACTTGAGCACGATCGCGGCACGCGCCGTTTCCATGGTGCCCTTGACCTCCGGATCGGTCTCGGCGGCAAGGGCGGTATCGAGCAGTTCGAGATTGTCCGGGTTGGCGTCGCGCAGCACCGAGCGGGCGGCGCTGAGCCGCGTTCCGCGGTCGTCGCTCATCAGGGTCAGCTGTCCGATGAGGGTGCGCAGCGCCCGCCGCAGGCCGTTGTTGACCTTGACCTTTCGGGTCGGCCTTTCCGGTCTCGGCGGCCGCTTCGCCGGTCACGGGGTCGTCAGCGCGTAGCCGGCGCCCAGCAGAGACGACCTTGCCGGCTTCCCGACGCATAGAGTCGCCGTCGAGCAGGGTCTGCAGGACCAGCACGGCGCGCGGATCCTCGGTGGCGGCGAGCGCGGCGGCGCGGTCTCGCGGTCCTTGAAATTGCCGGGAGCCAGCGCGTCGACGAGCGGCGCGAAGGTGGCATCATCCACCTGGGCGAGGGCGGGACCCGGAAGCACGAGGGCAAGGAGGAGCGCAATCAGCTGGAACAGTCGCATCGCGTTCATCGTCGGCCTCGGGTCGTCTATCCAGGGAAGAGGCGAGGGCGGTGAGCCGCCCTCGCCGGAAGGAGCGGCGTTACAGTTGGCGCCGCAGGTCTTGGTCTCGGTGTTGTAGTTGCCGCACTTGAGGTCGACCCAATCGGCCTCGAGCACCTTGGATTCGGGCAGGAAGTCGGTCCAGGCGTCGCCCGGGACTTCCGCTTCGGTCTCCCACACCACGTCGAACTGGCCGTCCGCCTGGATCTCGCCGATGAGCACCGGCTTGGTGATGTGATGGTTCGGGAGCATCTTGGCGATGCCGCCCGTGAGGTTCGGCGTCTCGAGGCCGACGATGGCGTCGAGCACCGGGTCGGTATCGGTGGTGCCGGCCTTCTCGACCGCCTGGACCCAGAGATTGAAGCCGATCACGTGCGCTTCCATCGGGTCGTTGGTGACGCGCTCGGGATTGCCGATGAAGGCGCGCCAGGCGTCGATGAAGGCGGCGTTCTCGGGCGTATCGACCGACTGGAAGTAGTTCCAGGCGGCAAGGTGGCCGACCAGCGGGCCGGTGTCGAAGCCGGCGAGCTCTTCCTCACCGACCGAGAAGGCGACGACCGGGATGTCCTCGGCCTTGATGCCCTGGTTGGCGAGTTCCTTGTAGAACGGCACGTTGGCGTCGCCGTTGATGGTCGAGACCACGGCGGTCTTCTTGCCGGCCGAGCCGAAGGCCTTGATGTCGGAGACGATGGTCTGCCAGTCGGAATGACCGAACGGCGTGTAGTTGATCATGATGTCTTCGGGCGCGACGCCCTTGTCCTTGAGATACTGCTCGAGGATCTTGTTGGTCGTCTGCGGGTAGACGTAGTCGGTACCGGCGAGAACCCAGCGCTTCACCGAACCGCCTTCTTCGCTCATCAGGTAGTCGACGGCCGGGATGGCCTGCTGGTTCGGCGCGGCGCCGGTGTAGAACACGTTCTTCTCGGACTCTTCACCCTCGTACTGCACCGGGTAGAAGAGGATCGAGTTCAGCTCCTTGAACACCGGCAGCACCGACTTGCGGCTGACCGAGGTCCAGCAGCCGAAGACGGCGGCGACCTTGTTCACTTCGATCAGTTCGCGGGCCTTTTCGGCGAACAGCGGCCAGTCGGACGCCGGGTCGACCACCACGGCCTCGAGCTGCTTGCCGAGCAGCCCGCCCTTCTTGTTCTGCTCGTCGATGAGGAAGAGCATGGTGTCCTTGAGGGTGGTCTCCGAGATCGCCATCGTGCCCGACAGCGAGTGCAGGATGCCGACCTTGATCGTCTCGTCCTGGGCATAGGCCGTCACCGGGGCGAGCGCCCCGACAGTCATCGCAACTCCCAGGCCGAGACCGGCCAGCATGCGGCGAACGTCTGTCATATTACCTCCGACAGTTTGGTTGTTTGCACCGCCGGAAGATTTGCAATCGCCGTGCCACGACGTGGAATGGGTGCCAACTCCTTGATTCTGCTGACTATGCCTCCCGTTGCGGGTGCAACGACTGTATGCAGGACGGCTGTTCGCCCCCGTAATTGCCGGTTCTGTATGCAGGCGCATCGGCGTGTGATCAATATTTAAGCAGGGTGGCAATGGCGGTGCATGGCGAGCGGGATATCCCGTGAAAGTCCGGGCCGCTCCTGCTAGAATTGCTGCACCGGAAGTTCGCTTCCGGCAGAGGTTGTTTGCACCGACACCTCGGGCCCCGCTCTCCGCAGGGAGGCGGGGCCTTCTGCTGTCGATGAGAATTCCCTCGCCCCTCCCGCAACCATCCCGCCATCCGTGCGTTCCGACTGTGAGTCGAAGGCTCCGCACGAGGCGGCACCGAGTCGGCGAAATGGTGAGGGCTGACGCTCCCTCGTTGTCGAGCCGATGGGACGCGGAGCTTCGGTTCCGCGTCCCTCCTCCATGTCTATGGGTTGCCGCAATTCCGCCGGTTCTCCCGCCGAAGCTCGAAGGCGGACGGGGGAAAGCCGATGAGACTGCTGCTGGTGGTGTCGCTCATTGTCCTTGCGGGTTCGGCGCGGGCGGATTTCGATGGCCTGCTCGCGGCATCCCGCCTCGGGGACAGGGCGATGCTGCTCGACCTGCTCAAGGCCGGGGACGATCCCAATCCGCCGAGCTATCACGACGGCTACTCGCCGCTGCAGTTTGCGGCGGAAGCCGGGGACGCGGAGGCGGTGGCGGCGCTGCTCAGGGCCGGGGCGCGGACCGAGTATCGCGATCACAATGGTGACCGGGCCCTGCTCTGGGCGACGCGCCGCGGGCATGCCGAGGCAGCGCGATTGCTGCTGGAAGCGGGCTCGCCGCCCGACAGCGCGGACGATCCTTACGGCCGGACTCCCTTGATGCAGGCGGCATTCGCACGCAACGTCGTGCTCGTCGACTTGCTGCTCGCCGCGGGAGCCGACGTCCACCTGTTCGACCAGACCGGCATGACCGCTTTGCACCATGCCGCCTGGGGCGGCGCGACCGCCGTCGCCGAGCGGCTCATGGCCGCCGGAGCCAATCCCAACACCATAACCTCGGTGCTGTACGAGACTCCGCTGCACTTTGCAGCGCGGTTCGGCGAACCGGACCTGGTCAGGTTGCTGCTGGCCGCCGACACGGCAAGGGAGGCGCGCGACAGCGATGGCTACACGCCGCTGATGCTCGCGGTGCTGTCGCAACAGGAATCGAATGCGGCCCAGTTGCTGGTCGCCGGCGCGGACCCCGACGCGGCCGATGCATCGGGCACGACGGCCCTGATGATTGCGGTCGGCGAGGGGCAGCCCGGCATCGTGCGCCGGCTGCTCGAGGCCGGCGCCGATCGCCTGCGTCGGGATGACGGCGGCCGCGGCCCCCTCGACTACCTGGTGGCGTCCCCCCTCGCGGAGCCGAAATCGATCGAGGGTCACGACCAGCGCTCGAGGGCGGCCAGCATCGACATCGATCCCACCCCGGAGGAGGTGGGGCGGATCGAGGCCGTCCAGGCCGAGATCCGGGCCCTGCTCGGGCCCTGATCTACTCGGCCGGCGCGGGCGCCGCCTCGGCCTGCTGCGCGAGGGCGAGTTCGCGCTCGAGCCGCGCCTCCTCCTCGGCCTTGGGCCTCGAGAAGCGGGCCAGCAGCAGATAGGCGACCGGGGTGAGGTAGAGCGTGGCGATGGCCGCAAAGCTCAGCCCTCCCACCATGATCCAGCCCAGTGCCGCGCGAGCCTCGGAACCGGCGCCGCCGGCCAGGATCAGCGGTACGCCGCCCAGCACGGTCGCGATCATCGTCATCACCACCGGCCGCAGCCGGATGTTGGACGAGTTCTCCACCGCGTCGCGCACCGACTGGCCGCGATCGCGCAGCTGGTTGGCGAACTCGACGATCAGGATGCCGTTCTTGGCCATGATCCCGACGACGAGGATCAGCCCGATCTGGCTGTAGACGTTGAGCGTCACGCCGGTCACGAGCATGGCGAAGACCGCGCAGGCGAGCCCGAAGGGCACGGTCGTCATGACGATGATGGCGCTCCACACGCTCTCGAACTGCGCGGCGAGGACCAGCAGGATCACTACCAGGGGCGAAGCCGAAGGTGATGGCAAGGCCGTTATTGCTGTCGCCGATGGTCCTGGCCTCGGCCATCGGGATGATCCCGGCCCCGTCTGGCAGCAACGGCTGGGCGATCCGCACCGCCTCCGCATAGGCGTCGCCGAGGGCAAAGCCGTCGGTCAGGGCGGCCGTCACGGTGACGGCGCGGCGCTGCTCCTCGCGGCCGAGCGAGGGGGCGATCGGGGCTTCCGCGAGCGAAGCGATGGTCGACATCGGCACGTAGCGGCCATCGGAGGTCTTGAGGAAGATCGACTCGAGATCGCCCGGGTCATTGACCGGACTCGAGGTCGACAGCATGCGCACCGAGTAGCTCTGGTCGTTGATGAACACGGTTCCGATGTCGGCGCCGTCGATCATTGCCTGCATCGTGGTGGCGAGACCGTTGATGTCGATGCCGATCTGCGCGGCCCGTTCGCGGTCGATGGTGAGCGTCATCTGCGGCTGCGTGGTCTCGTAGTTGACGCTGACGCGACCCCATTTCTCGTCGGTCTCCAGTGCGGACTTCACCCGTTGTGCCGCATCGGCGAGGGTCTGGTAGTTGTCGCCGACGAGCGCGAACTGCAGGCCCGACCCGCCGCCGCGGACGCCGAGGCTGTTGCCCTGCCGGATCGAGGCGCGGACACCCGGAACCTGGGTGAGCAGCCCATTGATCTCGGCGGTGATCTGCTGCTGGCTGCGGGCGCGCTCTTCCCAGGGCGCCAGCGTCAGGATGATGAAGCCGGAGTTCGTGTTCGAGCCGAAGCCGGAGATCGAGAAGACGCTGGTCGCCTCGCCGCTCGCCTTGTAGGGGGCCACGAGGTCCTCGATCTTCTGCATCTGGGTGCGGGTGAAATCGAGGCTGACGGTGTTGGGCGCGCTGACATTGATGGCGATGACCGAGCGGTCCTCGGGCGGCGTCAGCTCCTGCCTGAGCGTGCCGAACACCACGCAGGCGGAGCCCGGCAAACAGCAGCGCGACGACGAGCACCACCAGCGGGTTGTCGAGGGCGAGACGCAAGGTCACGCGGTAGAGGCCGGCCAGGGCGCCACCGAAGCGCTCCAGCGGGTTCGGTGGCCGCTCGACATGCGGCTTCAGCAGGCGCGAGGCCAGCATCGGGGCGAGCGACAGCGCCACGACGGCGGAGAGTCCCACCGAGATGGCGAGCGTGAAGCCGAACTCGCGGAACAGCCGGCCGGTCTGGCCCGGCAGGAACGAGATCGGGATGAACACCGCGGCGAGCGTCACGGTGGTGGCGACGACTGCGAAGAACACCTCCTGCGTCCCCAGCACCGCCGCGGCACGCGGGCCAAGTCCCATCGCGCGGCGGCGGGTGATGTTTTCCAGCACCACGATCGCGTCGTCGACGACCAGTCCGGTGGCGATGACAAGTGCCAGCAGGGTCAGGATGTTGAGCGAGAATCCGAAGGCATAGAGTCCGGCGACGGTGCCGATCAGCGCCACCGGCATGGTGACGGCCGGGATGATGGTCGCCCGCCAATCGAGCAGGAAAATGAAGATGATGGCGATGACGCCGAGCACCGCGATCAGCAGCGAGCGCTCGACCTCGTGGATGGCGCCGTCGATGAATACCGATTCATCGGAGTTGATGCGGATGTCGACGCCGGGTGGAAGCGAGTCCCGCAGGCCTTCGACGGCCCGGTGGATGCCCTCCGAGATCTGGACCGTGTTGGACTGGGCCTGCCGGACGATGCCCAGCCCGATGCCGGACTTGCCGTCGGCGCGCAGGCCGGAGTTGGAGGCGCCGGGGCTGAACACCACGCTGGCCACGTCGCCGATGCGTATCCTGTCGCGGATGATCAGGTTCTCGAACTGCTCGGGGGTGTTGACCTCGGCCACGGCGCGGATCGCGATGTTCTGGTTGGCGCCGTTGAGCGAGCCGGCCGGACTGTCGAACGCCATGGTGGAGAGGGCATTCCGAACATCCCCGACGGTGAGGCCGAGGCTCGCGAGCTTCACCTGGTCCACGTCGACCTCGAAGACGCGCTGCTGGCTGCCGTTGACCTGCACCTCGGCCACGCCCTGGACGGCGGCCAGCCGCTCGGAGATCACGTCCTCGACCAGTTCGGTCAGCCGGCTGCGGGTCAGGGTGTCCGAGGTCACCGAGAGCTGGATCACCGCCTGGGCGTTGGAGTCTGCCTTGATGATGGTCGGGGCGTCGGCGCCGTCGGGCAGCCGGTTGGTGATGCGGCCGAGGGCATCGCGGATATCGGAGGTGGCGTTGTCCAGGTTGGTGCCGTCGGTGAAGGTCAGCGAGACCCGGCTGCGTCCGTACGAGGAGTCCGACGAGATCGAGGCAACTCCCTGGACCCGCGCCACCGCACCTTCGATCGCCGAGGTGATCTCGCGGTCGACGGTTTCGGCGGAGGCTCCCGGGAAGCTGGTCGAGATGGACAGGGTGGGGCGCTCGACGCTGGGCAGTTCCCGCACCTCGACGCCGAAGAAGGCGGCGAGGCCGGCCACGATGATCAGGGCGGAAACCACGATCGCGAGGACGGGCCGCCGCACGAACAGTCCGGCAATGGCGCCACCGCGTTCGTTCTGGGACGTTATGCTCATCTGCGTCGCCTTCCGCGTTGCCTAGGAGGGATTTCCCGACTGCCGGTTGCCGGCCCGTTCCCCGCCCTGACTGCCGCCGGGGCCGCTCGCGGCCGGCGCGTCGAGCAGGCGCACGGTGGAGCCGGCCGTGAGTTGCTGGACTCCCTGCGTCACCACCTGGTCGCCGGCAGACAGGTCGGCCTTCACCAGCACCCCGTCCGAGTTGCGCTGGATGATCTCGACCGGGACGCGTTCCACCGTTTCGTCGGCATAGCGCCAGAGGAAGGCGCCGGCCGAGGACCACTGGATTGCCAGGGGATCGACGGTTGGGAAGGCCTCGCCGGCAAAGCTCATCGTCACCGAAAAGCTCATGCCCGGCCTGAGCCGGCCCGCTGCATTGTCGACGCGCGCCTCCACCTTGAGGGTGCGGCTGGTGGAATCGATGCGGTTGTCGACGGCGCTCACCAGGCCGCTGATGTCGACGCCGGGGAGGGCGACGGCACTGGCATTCACCGGCATGCCGGGCGTGATGGCGCCGGCGTAGCGCTCCGGCACCCAGAAGCTGATCACCAGTTCCGATGTGTCCTCGACCGTGGTCACCACGGTCTGGGTGGTGACGGTATTGCCGGGGCTGACCTGGAACAGGCCGACGGCGCCACCGAACGGGGTGGAGATGGTGCGTCGCCTGAGATCGAGGTCGGCGTTCTGCAATGCGAGCCGGGCGTTGTTGAAGGCCAGATCGGCGGCCTTCACCTGCACCGTGGTGGCGTTGTTGGCGCCAGCCAGTTCGCGCGTGCGCTCGAGTGCGGTCCGCGCATCGTCGAACGCCAGCTGCGCGCGTTCGAAGGCGATCCTTTCGGCTTCCGAATCAAGATGGCCGATGGTGGCGCCGGCGATGACGATGTCTCCGGGCCGAACCAGCAGTTCGGCAAGCGTGCCGTTGGCCGGGGAGACCACGGTGACCGAGCTTGCCGCCGTGCCCTCGCCGATCGCCGTCAGTTTGTCGTTGATGGTGCCCATCACCACGGGCGAGGTGACCACGACCATGGCGCGGCCGGCGCCCCGGCCGCCCTGACGCTGGCCCGCTGCCTGGCCGCCGCCTTGCCCGCCGAGCTGCGCCCCGCCCTGCGGCTGGCTTCCGCCGGCTGCCGGTCCGCCACCCGGCTGCGGCGCAGTGGCGGGCTCGCCGGCGGGCAGAGGCAGGGTGATGCCGAAGCGCGCCAGCGTCTCCGTACTGCCGGGGACGAAGAACACGTAGATCGCAGCCGAGACGGCGATGACAAGCAGCGAGATCAGGATCTGTCTCAGCACGCGAAGGCCTTCTGATGCAGGGCCGGCCGCGGGGGAGGGCCGGGCGAACGCGCGGAAAGCTAGCATCGGCATCCGGCGACGCACATTAATTTGCCGTAACAATCCGTTGTGGGGCGCTACTGCAGCCGGATGGCGAGCCAGTCATGCCCGGCGCTCCGGGCAAGTTCGGCGGCGTCCTGCCCCCGGGCGTTGCGCGCCAGGCGGTCCGCTCCGAAGAGCAGCAGCAGGCCGGCCGACGGCGCATCGCCATGGTGCGCGGCGGCATGCAGCGGTGTGAAACCGTCGGCCTGCGTCAGGTTCGGATCGGCGCCGGCACGCAGCAGGCGCTCCACCATGCCGGGACTGCGGCGCGCGACGGCGGCATGGATGGCGGCCACCTGCTGCGCGTTCTCGGCGCGACGGTCGAGATCGCGCGTCAGCGGCAACAACCGCGCAAACGCCGCCTCGTTGCCGAAGAAGGCCGCGAGGGCCAGCGGGCCGAAGCCGTCCGGCGAGAGCGTTTCGGGATCCCATCCGGCTGCGATGGCGTCCTCGAGACCGGCCGCATCGCCCAGGATGATCGCCTCGTGCGGATCGAGCCCATCGAGCAGGGGGCGGATAATGGCAACGGCCTGCCGGTTTCCCACGTAGACCGCCCAGGCGACGAGCGATGCCCCGGCGGCGTTGCGGGCGCCGGCCCGCGCCGGCTCCACGGCCAGTGCCGCCTCGAGGCCCGGATTGTCGCTGCGGGCTACGAGCTCGAAGGGGTCGCTCATGGAACAGGCATCGCACATGGGAAGCTCCGAAACAGCATGCCGCCACCCGTCCGGCAGATGAACGGTGCCTGAAGACGCGGCTCAGCAACAGTACATCCTTCCGGCCGCATTGTGTCCCCAAGATGCCAGGGCAGCGGCATTTCCGGTTGAACCAGAAGGACCCCGAAAATGAACCTCACTTCCAAGACTCTCCTCGCCGCCGCCCTCGTCGTTTCCGCGTTCTCCGTGGCTCCCGCCGTACAGGCCGAGCCGCTGCGCTACGGTCCCGGCACCTGTGCCGAGGGCTTTGTCTGGCGCGATGCGGCGCCGGGCGATCATGTCTGCGTCAAGCCGCCCGGCCGGCAGCGCGCCGCCGAGGAGAATGCGCTGGCCGCGTCCCGCGTCGATCCGACCGGCGCCTACGGGCCGTTGACCTGCGTCGCCGGCTTCGTCTGGCGCGAAGCGTTCTCGGGCGACATGGTCTGCGTGACCCCCGATCGTCGCGACGCGGTGGCCAACGAGAACCGTCTCGGCCCCTCGCGCCTGGCGCTCGCATATGGTCCGGATACCTGCCGCGACGGCTTCGTGTGGCGTGATGCCGCTCCGGGCGACCACACCTGCGTGACACCGACCTCGCGCAACCGCGCCGCCAGCGAGAATGCCGCCGCCCTGTCGCGGATCGATCCGGCCGGTGCCTACGGGCCGTTCACCTGCGTCGTCGGCTATGTCTGGCGCGAGGCGTTCCGCGGCGACATGGTGTGCGTGACGCCGGCGCGCCGCGACGCGGTGCTGCAGGAAAATGCGATGGCCGCTGCCCGCAGGGTGCTCGGCTGATCCCGACATCCACCCGTCGCATGGACCGGGTGCCGCCCTGCGGCGCCCGGTTTCGTGATCCGCGGGGGGATTGTCGCCGTCTGCGGCTCGGCTAATCTCCTGCGGCGGACGGCGGGGGATGGGTTTGGACGAGGTTCATGAGGCGGGTGCCGAACCGGACCCGGTCCGCAAGCAGCGCGATGGCATCGGCAATCACGGCATCGGGCTGGTCGGTACGGCGATCCTCGTGTTCATCCTCGGGATCATCGTCGGCATCCCGATTGCCAATTTCGGCGCCGACGTGCTGCTGCGCTATACCCGCGAGGTCTTCGCCATTCTGTTCGGCGTCTTCCTCGTCATCCTGCTCGTGGCCGGACTGGTGGGCCTGTTCCGGCGGCAGATCTGGGGCGCCGTGTTCCGGCGCGCCGAGTTCGAGATGGAGCGCTTCGCCCGCCCGCTCTCCGACGTCGCCCGCTTTGCCGCCGAAAAGCGGGTGGACGAGGCGACCGGCGCGGCGCGCGACCTCGCCGAACTGGTGCTGGCGCGCTACGCCTGGGTCTCGACCCGGCGCTGGCTGATCGCGACGATCACCGCTCTGATCGCCGCCATCGCCGCGCTCGCCGGCTCCGCACTGCTGTTCCAGCAGAACCGCCTGCTGGCCGACCAGAGCGCGCTGATGACGCAGCAGACGGATCGGCTGACCGAGCAGAACAAGCTGCTCGAATCGCAGATCGAACTCGGCGAGGCACAGCGCAGCGCGGCCATTGTTTCGGAGATATTCAACATCTCGGCGCAGCTCGGTGCCGAGATCGAGGCACTGGGGCTGCCCGACCCGACGGAGGGGACGCCGGTCGAACGGCTGAGCTTCGGTCTGAAGGGGCGGATCATCGCCGCCACCAACATGGCGCGCCCCTATCGGTTCCTCAATGCGGGGCTGCTCGAGATCAACGATGCGGACCTGTACCGGATGGCTCTCGGCCGGCGCACCGAACTGCTGTCGGAGGAAGCGCGCGCCTCGGTCGCTGCCTCCACGCCGAAAAACGCGGCCGGAGAACTCATCGACCGCATCGCCAGTCCCGAGCGCGGGCAATTGCTCATCCTGCTCGCCAACGCGTTCATCACCGACACCGAGGAGTTGACCTTCCGCGGCGCCGATTTCTCGTTCGCGCACGTGCGGATGGACACGCTCAAGGTGATGTCGCTCAACCATGCCTCGCTGCGCTTTTCCGATTTTTCCGGAACCGACTTCGACAGCGTGAGCTTCAGGGGCGCCTATCTCGAGAACGCCCGCTTCCGCCGCTCGGTGTTCGATAATTGCGACTTCACCGCGGTACCGGCGAACCAGGCCAACGGGCCTTTCCGGCGGAGCGATGACTGGGTCTACCGGACGCAGGCCACCGGCGCCGACTTCAATGCCACGCAGATGTTCGACGTCAGGATGAGCGGTAGCCACCTGATGGCTGCCAGTTTCGACGAGGCCCTGCTGGTGCGGCACGATTTCACCGATTCCACGCTGACCGGCGCCACGTTCCGCAACGCGGCGCTGGCCGATGTGAAGTTCGAGGGGGCCGATCTCAAGGCGGTGGAACTCGATGGGGTGATCACCGATCGTGCCGACTTCATCGCCTACCTGGACGAGGTGACCGAGCCGTTCGCCGCCGACCGCTACGAGATCGCGCCGGTCAGCCGCGCCGACCTCAGCGATCATCCGCGCACGTTCGAGCTGTGGCTGACCGGCTGGCCGGAGGATCGCCAGCTCTATCGCGTCAAGCGTATCAAGGACTTCACTGAATAGGGGCAAGGCATGGCGTTCTCGAGCTTCCCGGCAGCGACGCTGGAATTCCTCAAGGGGATCGGAGAGCACAACGACAAGGGCTGGTTCGAAGCGAACCGGGGTCTGTACGAGGCGGGCTACGTCGACGCCGGCAAGGCATTCGTCTCGGCACTCGGGCCGAAGCTGGCGGTCTTGTCACCCGGAGTGAAGTTCGATGCGAAGGTCAACGGCTCGATCACGCGGGTCAACCGCGACATCCGCTTCTCCAAGGACAAGCGTCCCTACAAGGACCATCTCGATCTGTGGTTCTGGCACGGTGACACCAGGAGCTGGGACAAGCCGGGCTTCTGGTTCCGCATCACGGCCGGAAAGGTGATGCTCGGCACGGGTATCCACATGTTCGAGAAGGATCAGCTGGAGCGCTTCCGGCAATCGGTGATCCACCCGCGCTCGGGCAAGGCGCTGGTCGCGGCGATCGAGGAGGTCAGGGCGGCGGGGGACTACTGGATCGGCGAGAAGACCCGCAAGCTGATGCCCAGGGGCTATGAGGTCGATCCGGCCCGGGCCGAATACCTGCTCTACGAAGGGCTGACGGCCGGCATCGACCTGCCGGCCGAGGCGGCCTATGCGTCCGGCTTTGCCGATCTGTGCCTCGGCCACTTCCGCGCCACCTGGCCGATCGGTCGCTGGCTCCTTGCGGAAGTGGCGGAGTAGTCCGGCTCAGCCGTTCCGGAAGGTGTAGCCGTAGCCGTTGAGGGCCGGGGCGCCACCCAGATGGGCATAAAGCACCTTCGAGCCCTCGGGGAAGAAGCCCTTCTGCACCAGGTCGATCATCCCCTGCATGGATTTGCCCTCGTAGACCGGATCGGTGATCATGCCCTCCAGCCGGCCGACAAGGCGGATCGCCTCCTTGGTTTCCTGCGAGGGGACGCCGTAGATCGGGTAGGCGTAGGCCTCGTTCAGCACCACGTCGTCGTCGGTGATGTCCCGCCCGAGTTCGACCAGTGCGGCGGTGTTGCGGGCGATCTCGAGCACCTGGGCCCGGGTCTGGGCGGGCGTACAGGAGGCATCGATGCCGATGACGTTCCTCGCGCGGCCGTCGGCGGCGAAGCCGACGAGCATGCCGGCATGGGTCGAGCCGGTAACGGTGCACACCACGATGTAGTCGAACCGGATGCCGAGTTCGGCTTCCTGCGCCCGCACCTCTTCGGCAAAGCCGACATAGCCGAGGCCGCCGAACTTGTGCACCGAGGCCCCGGCGGGGATCGGGTAGGGCTTGCCGCCGGCCGCCTCGACCTCGGCGATGGCGTGCTTCCAGCTGTCGCGGATGCCGATGTCGAAGCCGTCGTCGACCAGTTGCACGTCCGCCCCCATGATGCGGCTGAGCATGATGTTGCCGACCCGGTCGTAGACGGCATCCTCGTGCGGCACCCAGGCCTCCTGCACCAGCCGGCACTTGAAGCCGATCTTGGCTGCCACCGCCGCCACCATGCGTGTGTGATTGGATTGCACGCCGCCGATCGAGACCAGCGTATCGGCGCCGGACGCGATGGCATCGGGAATGATGTACTCGAGCTTGCGCAGCTTGTTGCCGCCGAAGGCGAGGCCCGAGTTGCAGTCCTCGCGCTTGGCAAAGATCTCCACGGCGCCGCCGAGATGCGCGCTGAGGCGGGACAGTTTCTCGATCGGGGTGGGGCCGAAGGTGAGGGGGTAGCGGTCGAAATTCTCGAGCATGGCGGCGTCCTGTAGCGGGTGATGGCTGAGAAGCTAGCAGGGGGCGGCCCGAAGGTGCTTTCAATGTGCGGCCTGGTTGAGCTAACAGGAGTGCCAAGTGGCACATCATGTGTCTCATTTCAGCCGGTTCAGAGCCAAATGATGGAAGAATCTTCCGCGACACTGGACCGCATCGACCTCAGGATGCTGCGCCTCCTGCAGCGCGACGGCCGGATCAGCAACGCGGAGCTGGCCGACAGGGTGGGGGTCAGTGCCGCCACCTGCCATCGCCGCACGCAGCGGCTGATCGAGGCGGGCTTCGTGACGGGCTTCCGCGCCGTGCCCGATCCTTCCCGGATCGAGCTTGGAACGCTGGTGCTGGTCGGCGTGGTCCTCGATCGGTCGACCCCCGAGAGCTTCGCGGCCTTCGAGGCGGCCGCCACAAGGCTGAAATTCGTCATCGACTGTCACCTCGTGGCGGGCGACTTCGACTACTTCCTCAAGATCCGGGTGCGCGACATGGCCGACTTCAACCGGCTGCACGGCACGCAGCTGATCGCGCTGCCCGGCGTGCGGCAGACCCGGACGTTCTTCGTGATGAAGGAGGTCGTCGACGGCGCGCCGCTCGATTTCTAGAGCGCTTCCAGGAAGAGTGGCGACGGTTTTCCGGTTCGTAAGCGCGACGAATCAAGGACTTGGAGCAGGTCATCGATTCAACGAAACGGTGAACTGCCCTAGCCCAGCATCCGGCGCAATTGCTCGCGCAGCAGGTTGCGCATGACCTTGCCGTGTTCGTTGCGCGGGATGGCGTCGACCTGGAACAGGCGGTCCGGGACGCGCTCGGCGAGCCGCATGCGGGCGGCGCGGAGCAGGCGCTCGCCATCGATCGGGGCGGGCGAGACGATGGCGGCCCAGATCTCCTCGATGCCGCTGGCGGCAGCCGCCCCGACCACGGCCAGGTCGGTGATGGATGGATCGCGGCGCAGCTCCTCCTCGATCAGTTCCGGGGCCACCACCACGCCGCCGCGGTTGATCACGTCACCGGTCCGGCCGGTGACGATCAGCAGTCCGTCCGGCTCGATCCGGCCATAGTCGCCGGGATAGAACCAGCCGTCCTCGAGGGTGGGGAGCGGCTGTCCCGTCTCGTCCACATAGACCGCGAGCTCGTCGCTGCGGAAGCGCAGCACGCCATCGCGCCCCGCCGGCAGGGGCCGTCCGTCGTCATCCACGGCCTCGGCCGCTGCCCAGGGCGTCAGGTGTCCGGCCGAACCCTCGTGCCGCTCGAAATCGGCGGCGGTCGAGAACGCGACGAGGCCCAGTTCGGTCGAGCCGTAGCCGCCCAGCACGTAGCTCGACAGCCGCGAGCGGATTTCGGCGAGCAGCCGGTGCGGCAGTTTCGAGCCGGCGACCAGCACGCAGCGCAGGCTCGCCGGCGGCGGCGCAGGGCCGAGCGCCTTGAGGATGCCCTCGATCTGCACCACCGCCGCCATCAGCCAGGTGATGCCGAAGACGCGGCAGAGCTGCAGCGCCTCGGCGTAGCCGGCGGCAAAGCAGAGCAGCGAGCCCCCGACATGCGAGGTCAAGGGCATGATGGTGCCGGCAAGGGTCGAGAACCCCATCATGTTGAGCGTGGCGCCCGAGAGGGCCCGCTGCGGCAGGGTCTCGAAGGCATGCGCCACCCGCAGTTCGAGCACGTGGTTGGTGACCGCGACGCATTTGGGCCGGCCGGTGGTACCGGAGGAATAGAGATAGCGCACCACGTCGTCGGCGTCGGGCAGGCCCGGCATCGCCATCAGCGCGGCGAAGTCCACCTGGCGGCTCTCGTCGAAGGCGAACCAGCGCGCGTCGACCCTGCTGACGGCGAGGCCCGGCACGTCGACGCCGTCGACATCGGTCAGCAGCAGGGCAGGGCGCGGGCCCGACTGCTGCGTGACCCAGGCCGTTCCCACCGAGGCGCTGGGGTGGCCGAGCAGCGCCAGTGCGTAGATGGCCGCGGTGTGGTGCACCGGATTGCGGATATCGAGGATGACGAGGCCCCGCTTCGGCAGGCCGAGCAGGCGGATCGCCTCGACCGCCGCCGCGGTCGCGCCCATCAGCGCGCGGAAGCTGACAACGCCGCCGCCAAAGGCGATGGCCGGCTCCTCCTGCGAGCGACGCGCCTGGTGGACGATGGCCTTGACCAGCTGCACTTGCGGCTCAGAAGTGGACGTTGACGCCGGAGCGGACGACCAGGCCCGATGGCGTGAACTCGCTGTCGAACGGGCCCTTGCCCGTGTCGCCCGAGGCGGAGAGGGGCGCCAACTGGTACATCAGTCCCTCGGTCCTGACCGATATCGTCTCGTTGACCGCCACCTCGACGCCGGCCCCGCCGACCATGCCGACGACAAGGCCTGATCCGCTCGCTGCGACCGGATCGCCATAGCCGGAATCGACCATGGCGGAGTAGTCGGCCTGTCCCGCCGCGAGACCCATGGTGCCATAGGCGAAGACCGGACCATTGGTGACGCCGAAGCGCGTCCTGAGCGTGAGCAGCGACTCGAGCCGCTCGTCGACCACGTAGCTCGCCGGCTCCTCGACGGTGCCATCGACCGTCGTCAGGGCGGCATCCGCCTCGACACCGGCGACCGCGTTGCCGACCTGGACGTTGTAGCCGATGTTGAGCGCCAGGAGCGCCCCGACGGTGCCGAAATCGGCGGTGGCCGGTCCGCTGGTCGACGGGTCGTAGGTGAAGCCGATGTCGCTGGTGGTCGACACCTGGCCGACGGAAATGCCGGCATAAAAGCCTGACCAGTCATACGCCGGCTGGGCGACGGCGACACCCGGCACGGCGAAGAGCAGCGTCGTCCCGAGGGCAGTCGCGGCCAGAAGCTCAATGCGCACGAAACCCCCTGCCACCCGATTCAATGCGCAAGATCATAGCCGAGGGTGGCAGGCACTGGCCAGTCCTGCTTTGGGCGACCGCTCAGCCGATCGGATAGGCCACATAGGCGAAGCGCTGGCTGTCCGGAGCCCAGGAATTGACGTTGATCGTGCCCTGGCCGCCGTTGAAGGCGACGACGTCGCGCCGGCCAGTGCCGTCGGGCCGCATGAAGCGCAGGATCACCGCCTTGTCGGGCGGGTGGCCCTGCGTGCCCTCGGGGTAGCTCAGGTAGACGATCGACTGCCCGTCGGGCGAAAAATGCGGGAACCAGTTGACCTGCTCGTCTGTCGTCACCTGCGTCACTTCCGAGCCATCCGGCCGCATGCGGAAGATCTGCGCGTGGCCGGGCGAGGCCAGCTCGGAGTTGAACCAGATCCACTGCCCGTCCGGCGAATACTCGGCGCCATCGTCGGGGCGGGTGGAATCGGTGAGCTGGGTGTCCGGCCCGCCGGCGGCCGGGATGGTCCAGATGTTGACATAGCCCCAGCGGTTGCCGTCGCGGGTGTTGACGCCGGTATAGACCAGCGTCCGCCCGTCGGGCGACACCCCGTGCAGGTAGTAGTGATGCCGCTCGGGATGCGCGTTCGAGATCCGCTTCGGCGTGCCGCCGCCGATCGGCAGCACGTAGAGGTGGGAATCGTCCGAGCTCACGTAGATGGAGCGGCCGTCGGGCGCGAGCACGTGGTCGTTGTTGAGGTCGGCGAGCGGGGCGGTGTCGATCGGCACCGGCTCGGTGCCGCCCTCGGCTGGGATGCGCCAGAGCTGGCCGCCGGCATTGAAGATCAGCAGGCCGTCGGCCGTCCAGTTCGGGGCCTCGATGATCTCGTCGGCGACGAGGACCACCCGCCGGCCGGTGCCGTCGGCATTGATCACCGTCAGCTCCGAGCGCTGCCCTGGCAGGAGCGCGCGCCCGCGGCGCGCAAAGGCGGGTCTGGATGACATGCTCGATGACATGCGGCGATCTCCTCAACTGGTCCGGATACCGTATTAACGATAATCCAACCGCTTGGCTAGGCGCTTTCGGCCGGGGGCCGGGCAGCGGGGGCGCAAGCTTGCCCCCGGCCGGCAGTTCCCCTACATACGGCCCCAATTTCCCGGTTTTCAGCGGCAGGACAATCGCTTCATGGCGCGTCAGTTCATCTATCACATGCACGGCCTCTCCAAGGCCTATGCCGGCGGCAAGAAGGTGCTCGATAACGTGCACCTGAGCTTCTACCCGGACGCCAAGATCGGCATTCTAGGCCCCAACGGCTCGGGCAAGTCGACGCTGCTGCAGGATCATGGCCGGGATCGACACCGAGTTCACCGGCGAGGCCTGGGCGGCCGATGGCGCGCGGATCGGCTACCTGGCGCAGGAGCCGCAGCTCGACGAGGCGCTGGACGTCCTGGGCAACGTCATGACCGGGGTCAAGGAGAAAAAGGACATCATCGATCGCTACAACGAGCTGATGATGAACTATTCCGACGACACCGCCGACGAGGCGACGCGGCTGCAGGACATCATCGACAGCCAGAACCTGTGGGATCTCGAATCGCAGGTCGAGGTCGCCATGGAGGCGCTCGGCTGCCCGCCGGGCGATGCCTCGGTGGACAAGCTCTCGGGCGGCGAGAAGCGCCGCGTCGCGCTGTGCGCGCTGCTGCTGAGCAAGCCCGACCTGCTGCTGCTCGACGAGCCGACCAACCACCTCGATGCCGAGACCACGGCCTGGCTCGAGCGGCACCTGCGCGAGTTCGAGGGGGCGGTGCTGATCATCACCCACGACCGCTATTTCCTCGACAACGTCACCGGCTGGATCCTCGAGCTCGACCGCGGCCGCGGCATTCCCTACGAGGGCAATTACTCGGCCTACCTCGCCGCCAAGTCGAAGCGCTTTGCGCAGGAGCAGAGCGAGGACGCGGCGCGCGCCAAGGTGCTGGAGCGCGAGCGCGAGTGGATGGGCGCTTCACCGCAGGCGCGCATGGCGAAATCGAAGGCGCGTATCCGCGCCTATGACGAGCTGGTCAAGGTCAACGAGGCGCGCACCCAGTCCAACACCGCGCAGATCATCATCCCGCCGGGCGAGCGGCTGGGCCAGAACGTCATCACCGTCGAGGGCATCTCGAAGAGCTATGGCGATCGGCTCCTGATCGACAACCTCAGCTTCAAGCTGCCGCCGGGCGGCATCGTCGGCATCATCGGGCCGAACGGGGCGGGCAAGACCACGCTGTTCCGCATGCTGACCGGGCAGGAGACGCCGGATTCGGGCGCGATCAGCATCGCCGAGAACGTGCACCTGGGCTATGTCGACCAGAGCCGCGACAGCCTCGCCCCAAACAAGACCGTGTGGGAGGAGATTTCGGGCGGCAACGACATCCTGATGCTGGGCAAGCGCGAGATGAACAGCCGCGCCTACACCTCGGCGTTCAACTTCAAGGGCGCCGACCAGCAGCAGAAGGTCGGCAATCTCTCCGGCGGCCAGCGCAACCGCGTGCACCTCGCCAAGATGCTGAAGAGCGGCGCCAACGTCCTCCTCCTCGACGAGCCGACCAACGACCTCGACACCGAGACCCTCGCCGCGCTGGAAGAGGCGCTCGAGGAATTCGCCGGCTGCGCGGTCATCATCAGCCACGACCGCATGTTCCTCGACCGGCTGGCCACCCACATGCTGGCCTACGAGGGAGATTCGCACTTCGAGTGGTTCGAAGGCAACTTCCAGGACTACGAGCAGGACAAGATCAGGCGGCTGGGCCCCGACAGCGTCAACAACCACAAGGTGACGTACAA
>JADJPS010000022.1 GCA_016713105.1 Devosia sp.
AACGCCTGCCCTACGCCTTCCTTCCACTTGTCCGCCCACTCGACTTCGATGGCGTGGGTTGAACTGACGCAGTCGGCGCGACCCTGCCGTTCAAGGCGCACCTCCATCTCGAACCCGGCGCAGAGCAGGTTGCGGCAGGCTGCCTCGTTCAGGCGGTCGTCGCCGACGCTCAAGGTGGCCAAGGTCCACCGCCGGGACGACTCCGATGCCCGCGGCGTGCACCCCTTGGCGACTTGGTCGAGGTCGCCGAGACCAACCCGCAGCACGCGCTGGCGCTGCAGGCGACAGCGATCACAGAGCGAGGCCTCGCTGTTTCACAGTCGTCGGGGCGTTCGAGGAAATGCGGCGGTGGGATGCCGCTTGGTGTGAACAACCTGATCACACGGGTGTTGCGCGGCTTGTGCCCGCCGCCGAAGTGATATCGTCGGGAGCCGATCGAGAGTACGCTCTGGCGGCGGGAGCGTGGTGCTCCTCGGAAGGGAGCAGCCATGTTGAGACTGACTTTGCGCCGTTCTAGCAACTGTCCTCGCCCTTAGGTTCTACAGCGAATGCAGCCCCGGTTTGGGCCGTGTGAAATCCGCCTGCGATGCCGCTGCAGACCTCTGCTATACCGTCTGTGCCCTGAAATTCACTAAAGACACCTTTAGTGCAAACCTGAGCTATGAATTGTGCATCGGCGGTTGTGCTGACAGTTGGTCTCAGTGCACCGGTTTCCCTCACCCGCAGGCAAGTGGGTCGTCGCCCGGCCAGACGAACATGCCAGACGAGGGCGTGTTTGACCCGGGCAGCATCATTGACCGGAGTGATCTCTTCGGCATCAGCCTGGTGAACAGTGCCAGGCTCGAAAGCGCCTGTAGCAAGGTTCCTAGTGCTCAGTATAGCAGTAGCGAACGCTTGCATGCAGGTGCCTTAACAAGACCTGTGCCGGGCCGCACGACGTGTCTCATTCTGTGCACCGAGGGAAAGTGTTTCGGAGGCATGCCCGACAAACCCACGAGCAGGCTCACTCTGATCGGCATCCTGCAAAACGGCGACAACGTCCATCGCGGCGGCACGGCTGAAGAGCCTGGCGGAGGCGACAACTCGGGCGGCGGAGAAGAGGAGCCAGAATGCGGCATTGGTGGTTGCGGCCCTATCCTCCAGGTTCTGTTGACGAAGTGCCTCACCCATAGACGGTTGGCGGCAACGAGCACGAAACCGATGTAGCTGTCGGCTGCCTTGTCGTATCAGTGGCCAGTCTGCGGCCGCTTGAGTATTGAGCTCGTCCACGGCGCCTTCGGCTTCCGCGCGCGATCTGTCGGAGGCCATCGCAATGATCCTTCGGGATTGGCTGATCGCGCATTGCTACCTTGAGCCAGGGCCGGCGAAGGACGATGCACACTGACCTGACAACAGGATCCGCACCATCACACTGGTTCTGAGTGTGCGGTTAGCGGGTGCGATGCCGCCGCGCCGGTGTTCAGGCAGGCGCCGTACACTAGGCTTTGTGGACGAAGTGGATTCCCAAATCGGCTGATCGCTGATTCAGGGCTGTTCTTTGCGGAGAGCAGCCTTGGTTCGGGGATTGATGTCGGATGAGGAGTGGGCGTTCTTCGAGCCGTTCGTGATCGAGACGGGACCCAGGCGTGGACGGCGGCCTCGCAATCATCGGCTGGTGCTGGATGGGGCGTTCTGGATCGCCCGGACGGGGTCGACCTGGCGGGACCTGCACGACCACTTTGCAAGTGGGACAGCGTCTATCGCCAGTTCCGTCGCTGGACGTTGTCGGGGGTCTGGGACGTGATGCTGGAGGCGCTGAACGAGACCGGCCAGGGGCAGCTGCCCGAGCTGCCGTTCCCGGTGCGCCCGCTGCAGACCGGCATCGGCACGCGGGCGGAGAACACCTATCTCAACCAGCTGCTCGGCGATGCCATCACCGAGCTCCAGGCGGATGGCACCATCCAGTCGCTGATGGAGCAGCACCTGCTGAAGCCGCCGGGCAGCGACTGACCACCCGAGGATCGGTGCCGCCATGTTCGACCTCAGCCTGACGCAATTGCTGTTCCGACTGGTCGCCCTGGTGCTGATCGTCGGGGTTCATGGCTATGCCATGGCGGCTATCGCCCAGGCGTTGGGCGACCCCGGCCCGCGCCAGGACGGCCGGCTGACCCTGAACCCGTTCGTGCACCTCGATGTCCTCGGCCTGGTCTCCGGAGTCCTGGCACGCTGCGGCTGGATTACCTGGATGCCGGTCGAGTACCGCCGCCCTGCGCCTCGGTCTTGCGGGCGTTCCTGGTCCTCGTCGTCGGCAGCCTCGTCGTGCCGCTGCTCGCGGCCGGCATGCTGCAGTTCGCCAGGGGGCCGATCATCGCCTGGTTCCCCCCCGGCACTGCGCTGCAGGCGAGCAACGCCATCGGCTATGTCCTCGATGTCTCCGTCTGGTATGCGGTTGCCAACCTGCTCCCCGTTCCTCCGCTCTCGGGCGGGCACGTTCTGCTTGCCCTGGTACCGGCGCTCGAGCCCCGGCTGCGCACCCTGTTGCCCTGGTCGCGGATCGGGCTCGCGGTCGCCTTTGTGCTGGGCGCACCTTACCTGCCGCGCCTGCTGGCATAGGCTGGGCCTATCGAGCGGTTTGGCCGGAGACCAGCAGAGCGCGCCTTACCTGCCGCGGGCGCTGTGCTACTGAACCTGTCTGAACCAGACAGGGCGTGAGGGCAATGAGCGAACCGCAGTCCGGCCCGGCTGACGACGTACCGGCCAAGAACACCGCCACCTACTCCGAGATCACGCTTCAGCAGTTGCGAGTGCTCTGGGCCGTGTGGCATGCGAAGACGGTCAGCAAGGCAGCCAAGCTGCTCAACCTGTCGCAACCCACCATCTCTCAGCACCTGGCCAAGCTGGAAGCGCTGGTTGGCGTGCGGCTGTTCGATCGCCGGATGGCGCGGATGGTCCCGACAACCGAGGGCATGACGCTTGTCCAGCACGCGCTCCGGGTCCTGCGCGAGATGCAGCGCCTCGAGGAGGGGCTGGCAGGGGGCGCGGGCTGGACGCGGACCCTGAGGATCGCCGGCATCGGATCGATGGTGCGGCTATTGCTGCCGCCCGCCCTCCATGAGGTGCAGGCAGCGATGCCGGAACTGGCCTTTGACATTCACGAGGGCTCGCCCGCCGACGTGGTCGAGATGCTCGATGCGCGGCGGGTGGCCGTAGGTCTGGTCGCCGCCACCGCCCTCGACGGTTCCGGCGCGGGCCTGCTGCAGGTGCCGCTGATGAATGATCCCTACGTCCTCGTCGTGCCCCAGGCCCTTGAACTGGACGGAGTTGCAGCTTTGGCCGACCTTGCACCGGAGCAGCGGCAGATGCTGTCGCGCTCGGTGCGCTTCGTGTTCGGCTCGCGCAGAGATACGCGAATGGAGAACTGGTACCGTTCGCGCTCCCTGGGGCAACGGGTCGTTGCCGAGTGCCGCAGCTTCGAGGCGGCGGTCGCCCTCGTCGGCGCCGGCCTCGGCATCTGTCTTTGCGCCGGCAATGTCCAGCGGATCGGACGGCAACAGGCTGAGCGGCGTCCGTTTGTATGCGACCGAGCTCGCGGCCGAGCGCCCGCTGGTTGCGGTGTTTCTCGAGGAGCATCGGCACGATCCGGCGATCACGGCGCTGGTCGAGGCGCTCAGGGTCGTTGGGACGCGCTGCCGCCATCTCGCGGTCGGCGCGGTGCCGCCCTTCCTGAGTGCGGCGGCCGGTGGTCACTCGATGAGCGCGACAACCCCGTAGCGATCGGCCAGCGCCGCGATGAAGCCGTCCCTCCGCATGTCGGCGAGGATGGTGACGATCCGCTCCTTCAGCGTCAGGTCGCCCTTCCACAGCCCCAGGCTCACCGGGAAGACCCCGTCCCCGGTGTCGAGTGCGCGGAAGACCCAGCCTTGATCTGCAGCGAGCTGGCCCAACATCAGGGCCTCGCTGACGCCGGCATCGAGCCGGCCCGAGGCCAGACCCTCGACCAGTTCCGCGCGCGTTCCGACGATGACGGTCGCAGCGCCGGCAGTGCGCAGAAACCGGCTGAGACTGATGCGATCGAGGCCGGCAGGCCCGGCAAGGAAGGCGACGGCCTTGCCGTTGAGGTCGGCCACAGGTGTCGTGCTGATCAGGGCCCAGCCCGTCTCGAGGTGCGGCGGCGTGGTATCGAGGAAGGAACGGGTGATCTCGGAACTGACCACGCCACCAGCGAGGACCTGGCACTGTGCACGGGTGATCCTCCAGCTGCGAGGGTTGAAGTCCCGCGTCATGGCCGCGTTGCTCTGGATGGTCAGGCCCACCCCCATCCGCCGGGCGACCTCCCCGGCCAGTTCCACGTCGAATCCGGGAGCCTGCGCGTCGCCTGTCACCAGCGGCGGGTACTCAGGCGGCATGCACACCGTGAGCCGTCCGATCCGCCGCACTTCGCTCAGCGAGGTATCGGCCTCCAGCAGATACACCGACCCCATGATGGCGAGCATCAGGGCCACCACGCCGAGGTCGCCCCATGCGCGGGGCGGCCGGTGCGGGCCAGCCCCGGGGGCATGGTGTCCTTTGGCCTGCGCATCTCAAGCCTTCCTGAAGTCCCAAAGCGCCACGGCAAAGAACAACACGGCCATACCGGCAATCACGGCATTGCCCATCCAGGCATCGAACTGATGGAAGGCGATGAAGCTGCCGCGCAGGGCGTCGACCGCATAGGTCAGGGGTTGATCTCGATCACGATGACCAGCCATTCCGGGTAGACCACCACCGTCTGTGCCCTGGTCAGCGCCGGATCGAGCGGGAAGATCGAACTCGAGGTGAAGTAGAGCGGCAGGATGACGGCGTTCGAAAACACGCCGAACCCCTCGAAGCTGCGGATCCGGTTTGCGATGATGATCCCGAACGAGGTGAGGCCGAACGCCAGCACGAACATCTGCGCCAGCCCCGCCAGGAGGTCGGTCATCGAGAACGCGACGCCGACGAAACGCGCCAGCACCAGCACCAGGGATCCGTGCAGCATGGCATCGTCGCGCCACCAAGCACCTTGCCCAGCAGGAACCGCGCTGCGCGGCAGGGGCGAGACCAGCACTTCGCGCAGGAAGCCGAACTGGCGGTCCCAGATCACCGAAACAGCCGTCTGCACCGAGGTGTAGAGGATGTTCAGCATCACGATCGCGGGGAAGATGAACTGCAGGTAGGTGTAGGGCACGACAAAGCGCACCTCCGCGAACACCTCGCCCCGGAAATACGGATTGAGGCCGATGCCCATCACCAGCACCCACAGCAACGGGCGGCTGAGGCCGCCGATCAACTGGCCGCGGTCGCGCAGCGCGCGTTTCACTTCGCGCAGCCAGATCGCATAGATTCCCTGAGGATGCCGATCGCGTTCATCGCGTGTGTTCGCCACCGGACTTGGCGAACGAGAGGGTTCGTTCGCGATCGTTGCTGGCCTGGTCGCGCAGGTCATCCCCGGTCAGCGAGATGAAGACGCTCTCGAGACTTGGGGTGACAAAGGAAAGCTGCCGGTTCGCTGGCCAAAACGCGCCATCAGCTGGTCCGAGAAGTCTGGACCCACCGCCGGGATGACCAGAATATTGGGGTCGCGCTCGGTCGCATCCGGGTAGGCGGCAAGCAGGTCCACGGCAGCCTGCGGATCGCGGGGGACGACCTTGACCAGTTCGCTTCCGAACTGCTGCTTCAGCTTGTCCGGCGTGCCACTCGCGAGCACCCTGCCATGGTCGATGATGCAGACCGTGTCGCACTCCTCGACTTCCTCGATGTAGTGGGTCGTCACCACCACGGTGAGTTCGCGCTTGCGGCGCAGCTGTTCGAGATAGGCCCACATGCGCTGTCGCGTCTGGGCGTCGAGGCCGACCGTGGGTTCGTCGAGGAACAGGATCCGGGGTTATGGAGCAGCGCTCGTGCAATCTCGAGGCGTCGCTTCATGCCGGCCGAGAAGGTGCGAACCAGCGCGTGCCGCCAGTCGGTCAGCTCAACCAGGTCCAGCAGGTCGGTAATGCCCCGCCGCACTGTCGACGGTGGCATGCCGTAGACCAGGCCGTGGAACTCGAGGTTCTCGGCCGCCGACAGCCGGTCGTCGAGGCTCGGCTCCTGGAACACCACACCGATCTGGCTCCGGCGCGCAGCGATGCCTGACGACATCGTAGCCGGCAATGGTGGCCGTGCCGGAGTCGGGCGGCAGCAGGGTGCACAGGATGTTGAGCAAGCTGGTCTTGCCCGCTCCGTTCGGCCCGAGCAATGCGAACAGGCTGTTTTCGGGGGACCTTGAGGCTGACCCCGTCGAGCGCCAGCTTGCGTCCGTACCGCTTGCTCAGGTTCTCGACCTTGATGACATAGGGATCGGGATCGGTGTTCATGTGATCACCCGGTTCGCCGGAACTCGTGGAGAAAAACCTGCTCGAGACCGGTCGTCGTGCTGAAGCAGTGGTAGCGGCCGAAGCGCCGCCGGACCGCGCTCCGGATCGTGTCCTGCCAGCGGCCGAACATGTCGCGATAGGATGTGCGGGTGGCCTCATCGAGGGTGATCTCGATCTCGGCCCCGGTCTCCGCGTCGACAAGATAGACCGGGCCGCTCCCGACCAGGGCCGGGTCCAGCTCGTCGGGCGAGGCGACGTGCACCGCGAGGATCTCGAGATCCCGGGCGCCGCCGGCCTTGCGCAGCACGTCGTCTATGCCCTCGAAAAGGAAGTCACTGATGACGATGACCAGGCTGCGCCGGCGCGCGTGCGGCAGGGGCCTTGACCAGTCCTCGGCGAACGAGGTGCGCCCCTCGGGCCGGAACTGCCGGAACCAGTCGAACAGTTGCGGCGCCCGCGACGTGCCCTGGACACGGGCGAATAGTGCAGCCGTCCGCCTGCGGAATACGCATCCCTGCACCAGATCGCCGCCCGCAAGTCCGACGAAGGCGAGGGTGCGCGCGAGGTCAGGGCGAATCCGAAGCTTGTCCGGCTCGCCATGTGCCATGGAGAGCGTGGCATCGAGCACGACGAGGATCGGCAACTGCCGGTCAACCGAGTACTGCCGGATATAGGGTTGTCCGAGCCGGGCCAGGACTCTCGCATCGACGTGCCGGACATCGTCGCCGCTGGCGTAGGGGCGATGGTCGGCGAACTCCATGCCGGCGCCCCTTGTCGGAGCTGCGCCGCTCGCCGGTGCCGACCGAGGACGCGCATGACCGGCGAGGAAGCGGGATGTCGCAAGTCGCTCCAGCAGGACCGGCGAAGGCGAGGCGGGTTCGGTCACGATACCCCCCTTGCGCATTGCTCGAACACTTCGAGGATGAGCCCATCAAGGGAGACTCCCTCGGCGATCCCCTCATAGTTGAGATGGATGCGATGCCGGGTGGCGGGCAGCAGCACGGCGCGCAGGTCGTCGAACGCCACATTGTAGCGGCCGGCGAACAGGGCATTGGCCTTGGCCGACATCATGATGGCCTGGGCGCCGCGTGGGCTCAGCCCGAAGCGGAGGAAGCGCTTGACCGATGCCGATGCGGTGTCCGAACCGGGCTGGGTCGCCAGCCCGAGGCGGGCCACCGAGCGTCGCACGTGCTCGGCCACCGGGACGCTCCGCACGATGCGCTGCAGGTCGAGGATGTCATCGGGCCGCAAGGCCTGCGCCACTTCCTGCTGTGAAGACCCGGTCGTGGCCGAGAGTATCCTTTCGAGGGTGTCTTCCGAGGGGTAGGCGATGTCGATGCGGAACAGGAATCGGTCGATCTGCGCTTCCGGCAGGCTATAGGTGCCCTCCATCTCGATCGGGTTCTGCGTCGCCAGGACGAAAGAAGGGCTGCGGTAGCGGCATCGAGCGCCCCGCGGCGCTGATCGTGCGCTCCTGCATCGCCTCGAGCAGCGCCGACTGCGTGCGTGGCGTCGAGCGGTTGATCTCGTCCGCCAGCAGCAGCTGGGTAAAGACCGGGCCCTTCTGGAACTCGAGACGGCTGCGACCGTCCTCGCCGGGGACCAGGACCATGGACCCAGTGATGTCCGCCGGCATCAGGTCGGGGGTGAACTGAATTCAGGCGAAGCTGAGCCCGGTGACCTGTCCGAGCGTCTTGACCAGCAGCGTCTTGCCCACCCCGGGCGGTCCTTCGAGCAGGACGTGCCCGCCTGCGATCAGTGCGACGCGCAGCAACTGCCCGACCACCTTGTCCTGGCCGAGCAGGACGCCGGAGATCGCGTCGCGTGTCGAGCCGAGGGCCCGCAGCACGCGTTCGAGCGCCGCGTCTTCGGCGACGGCATCGGCAGCTGAACTGGTGGCGACGCTCGTTGTGGGCGACATCTTGCCGACCGCGATGACCGTGATCCGTTCGATGTCGGGAGCACGACGGCTCAGCAGGCGCCGCGCGCCATCGATGCCGGCCTCGAGGCGGGGCTGAGCCTCGGTACCTGCAATGGTGCGGTCGACCACCACGATCCAGTGCTCGCGCTGTGTCGAACCGCCGAGGATCGGCTGCGCCAGGGCGAGGGCGCCGAGCAGCACAATCGCCACCTGCAGCGCCAGCAGGACGCTCGGTCGCGGCCATTGCAGCCGTGGGCTGGTCGAGCTGGCCGCGGCCGCAATCTGCTGCCAGATCAACACACTGGGCACAGTCCGCGAGGACCTTCGGCGCATGTGCATCAAACGACAGCCAGGGCAAGCGCCCCACCGCCAGGAAGGCCGGTACGAGGAGCCCGAACGTACTCAAGGCGATTGTGGCGTGAAATAGCGTGAAACGACAGCTGCCGCCGCGGCGCCCACGGGTTCGCGTGAAACGGTCTCGGCCCGCTGGCGCGCCCAGTCGTCGCCGGTATCGGCAACGCTGCCGTCGACCGCGACCAGGTTGACGCGCGGCGCGACCCGCTCCAGCAGCCCGGCGCCGGCCTCCTTGTCGTCGGCCGCAAGCACGACGTCCTCCCGCGAGCCCGTTTCGCTGGCACCCTGATCCGGGTCTCCCGCGAGGGGCTGCGAACCGAGGCCTGCGGCGTTGCCGCCGTCCTTTCCCGAGTCGGCGGCCGCGCCGGCCGGTCGCAGCCCGATGGACTGCAGAGGTTGGTCCTCCATCAGTCGGGGTTCCGACGGCCCTCCGGGCTTGGGCAGGTCAGCGTCCTCGGCGGCGCGCGCTGCCGCATCCGCCGCTGCCGCATCGGCCGCCGCGGCCCGTGCCTCCTGGCCGGCATCGGCCGAGTACATCTCGCGCGCCGACATGGTTTCGGTGGAATCTGCTGCCGCTCGCCGTGTTGTCTCGGCGTCGACAGCGCCAGCACCACGCAGGGGTCCGGGCGGTCCGTCCGATGACGGGAACCAGGCGGGCAACTGGTCGCCGTAGATGCCGCGGGCTTGTTCGACCAGTTCCGCGAGGCGCTCGCCCCGCTCAGGCTCGGCGAGGGTCATGCCGGCGAGTTCGGAGAGTGCCTTGGCGATGGCGGCAAGGTATCGATCATCGCGGGACTCGGCATCCTGCGCCACGAGTTCGGCCAGCTTCGCGATGTCCTCGCCGTCTGCGACCGCCAGGGTCCCGGTCGTCGTCTCCGGCCCGGTCGGCAACAACGGCTCCTGTGGCAGCCACACGGCGAGGCCGACGCAGCCCAGGGCCAGAACCGCCAGGGCGGCGACGAGGGGTGACACCACGGGTGCAACCTTCCGCACGTCAACCCGGCTGGCCATCCGGGCTGCATCCTGCATCTGCAGGCGGCAACGCTTCCTGGACGGCGGTCCGTCGCCAGCAACTCGACGGCCGTGCTCAGCCGTTCACCGAGCCGGAGGCGGCGGTCGAGCCGGCGGGCCACGGTCAGGTCGGAGGGCAAGCCGAAAGGGACATCATCGTCCCGGCGACGACGACAGCCGAAAACGCAAAGACCACCGGCAGGATTTCGCCTGGGGCCGCGCCGGCGTACGCCGTGGCGGCAGCGATGATCACCGCGAGGCTTGCAGCGATCAGCACGCGATGCCCCCGGATGCGCCTGCGCACCTGCTCGATGGGCGCGCTCACCAATTGCGCGACGCCCTGCATTTTCGCGACCTCCCGGTACCCTTTATCGGTGCTGCGGGGCACACTTTCAGTGGCGGGACGCGGTGTGAATATAGACATAGACAATAAAGGATATTGATTTTGACGCATGTGCTTCGCGATCGCGCCAGCCGGCCGCGCGGGCCCCGGGGTTCCGTCGGGACATCAGTCCTCAGGCGCCGCCTGGGCGCAGACCGCAAGATAGGGTGCAATCCACAGGACAGCGGGATTTAATCGTTTGCAATCGCAATTCAAACGTTTAAAAGTGGCATCAGGCTTTGGGAGGAGCTGAATGGCCGGCCTGACTCTCCGTGAACTGGCGAGCAAACTGGGTGTCTCGGTCGCGACCGTGTCGCGGGCCCCGCCGGCGATTCCGCGATTGCGACGAAGACGCGGGAGCGCGTGGCCGAAGCGGCCAATGCCTACGGCTACGTGCCCAATGTCGCGGCGCGCCAGCTGGTGTCGGGTCGCTCCGGCTTTGTTGGCTTCGTCATGCCGGTCCGTGGTCCCAACTTCATCGACGCCTATCTGGGCGAGTTCCTCACCAAAGGCGACCGACAGCCATCATCGGGTTGTTCGACGAGTTGGCACTCACCATCCTCGAGGAAGCCGCCTGGCCGGACTCTCGGTTCCGCGTGACCTGTCGGTCGTCGGCTTCGACAACATCACGGCGGCCGCCTATGCGCCGCCGGGCCTGACCACATTCGAGGCGAACACCCGCGAATCCGCCCGTGCCATCGCCGGGATGCTTGTCGAGGTCATCGAAAGCGTCCGGCCGAGCCGCTGCACCGGCTGATCCGGCCCAAGCTGGTCGCGAGGGCCAGTCACGGGCCGGTGCCGGACGAGCCACGCCGACTGTGAGATCAACAAGGGAGGTAGAAGTGAAAAGACTAGTCTCGACGATAGTGGGCACCACGCTCGCGTTGGCGCTGGGAGGGCAGACCGTCCAGGCCCAGGTGCTGTTCTGGTCCAACCAGGCCGTTCCGGTTGAGGAGGCGCAGAAGATGCGCGAACAGGTGCTCAAGGATTTCCCGGCGGCGCCGACTTCCAGCCGCAGGACCCAGGCCCGTTCATCACCCGCATCCAGGCCGAAGCCGAGGCCGGCAAGGGGACGATCGGCGTGGTTGGTTCGCTTCATGGCGACCTCTCGAGCTTTGCGGCAAACTGGATGGACCTCTCCGACATCGACCTGGGGCGGTGAAGCCGAGCCCCGCCTTCATGGAACTCGGCAAGCTCGGGAGTCCGGAGCAGAAGTACCTGCCCTGGATGCAGGCAACCTACGTGATGGCTGCGAGCAAGCAGGCGCTGCCCTACCTGCCTGAGGGGCGGACATCAACGCGCTGACCTACGACCAGGTCATCGCCTGGGCCGGCAATCTCGCCGAACAGACCGGCTCGCCGAAGTTCGGCTTCCCGGCCGGCCCGAGGCTCAAGCACCGCTTCTTCCAGGGTTTCCTGCTTCCCGCGTTCACCGGCTCGGAAGTCACCAAGTTCCGTTCGGCGGAAGCAGAGCAGGCCTGGGGCAAGTTCAGGAGCTGTGGCAGTACACCAACCCGGCATCGACCAACTATGACTTCATGCAGGGCCGCTGCTGAGCGGCGACGTCTGGCTGGCCTTCGATCACATTGCCCGCCTGGCCGAGGCCTTCAATCAGAAGCCGGACGAGTTCGTCGCCTTCCCGGCGCCGGCCGGTCCCAAGGGACGCGCCTTCATGCCGGTCCTGGCCGGCCTTGCCATCCCGGCGAACACGCCCGATCCGGAGCAGGCCAAGGCGCTGGTCAAGTACATGATGCAGCCGGCCCAGCAGGTTGCGACGCTGCCGGGCCACCAACTTCTTCCCGGTGACCGACGCGCAGCTGCCTGAGGACCTGCCCGCCGCCGCCCAGGCGCTGGGGCCGGCCGTCACGGCCATGACCAGCGCCCCCGATGCGCTGCCGGCACTGCTGCCGGTGGGGCTGGGCGACAAGGGGGGCCAGTTCAACCAGGTCTATGTCGATACGTTCGAGCGCATCGTCCTCGCCAACCAGGACATCCGGCAGGTGCTCGATCAGCAGGCCGAGCGCTGCGGGCGCTGATGGTGGAAGCCAAGGCCCGTGCTGGATTCCGGATGCGGTTTCCGAGGGACCGTGCCCCGTCGAATAAGCCTCCTCCCGATCGCCCGGGGCTTCGGCTCCGGGCGACATCCAGCTTGCGGCTCAGGCGGGGCCAATGCCGATGAACAACAAATCGCTGCCGTATCTGCTGCTGCTCCCGGCAACCTTGTTCCTGGCCGTGTTCTTCGTCTATCCGTTTGCCAGATCGCCGTGCAGGCCTTCACGGCTGAACAGGGTTTCACCCTGCAGCACTTCGACAAGATGGCCACCAACTGGAAGTTCTGGCCCACCTTCTGGAACACCATCATCCTCGCGGCCATCGTCGTGCCGCTGCAGCTTGTGATGGCGCTCCATGGCCTCGATCGTCGCCAAGCTCCAAGACCGGGCCGCAACTCCATCCTCTATATCTTCACCATCCCCCTGGGCCTGTCCGATCTTGCCGCCGGCATCATCTGGCTGGCGATCTTCGAGCAGTCGGGCTTTCTGAGTTCGATGCTCGTCGGGCTGGGTCAGTGGACCGGGCCGAATGCTGTTCCTCGGCTACCAGAATCTGGGTGATCTTCATTGCGGTGATCCTGGCCGAACTCTGGCGCGCGCGACCGCCATCGTGATGGTCATCCTGGTTTCCGGCATGGGGCTGATCCCCCAGGGAATACTACGAGGCCGCCGAGGTATTCGGCGCCGGACCCTGGAAGCGCTTCCTCAAGGTGACGCTGCCGATGTTGCGCCCAGCCTGCAACGGCCCTCATCCTCCGCACCATCGCCGCGTTCGAGGTCTTCGCGGTGGTCGTGGCGCTCGGCGGCACAAACGCTGCCGGTGCTGGTCGGGCAGACGTTCGACTGGCAGTTGCAACCTGCAGGACAGCAACGTCGCGGCGGCAACAGCGCTGGTCATCCTCGCCATCTCGATCGCTGCAACGCTGGTGTTCCTCAGGCTGCTGAGAGGACTCCCAGAACAACGCCATGACCGAAGCGCGCTCCGTCGACGTGCCGCGGCCGGTCTCGGACATCACCGCTGCCGGACGTTTCCTGTTCATCGCCGGGTGGTGCTGTTATGCGCCTGGGTGCTGGTCCCGATCTACCTGCTGCTCGTCAACACGGACTGTCCTCGCCGCAGGAGGTGACCGGCTTCCCCAAGACCGGCCTGCCGTCCTTCAACCTGGGCTCCTGCAGTTCTTTCCGCAGTTCGCTGGTGTCGGCGCCCGTTGTGGAACTCCGTGCTGGTCGCAGTGCTGACGATGATCTTCTCGATCGGGCTCGGCGCCCCGGCCGGCTACGCGCTCGCGCGCTTCGCCTTCGGGCAAGGGCGCCTTCCGCCTGCTCGTGCTGCTGACCCGCGCCTTCCCGCTGGCGCTGCTCGCCTTGCCGCTCACGGTGCTGTTCATCCAGGTCGGACTCTACGACACGCCCATCGGGCTGGCTGGTCCACACCGCGCTGGCCTTGCCCTTCGCGGCGCTGATCACCTCGAGCCTGTTCATGGGCATCCCGCGCGAGCTCGAGGAGGCGGCCTGGGCGCTCGGCTGCAGCCGGCCCCAGGCGCTTCTTCAAGGTCGTGCTGCCGATCGCGCCGCCCGGCCTCCGCCTCGGCGATCTTCGCCTTCGTGATCTCGTGGAACGAGGTCTTCGCGGCCTCGGTGCTGACCGTGCAGGACCGGACGCTGACCGCCTTTCTGCTCCAGTGCCTCAATGTGTCGCCGCTGCATCTCCGCTTCGCCGGCGGTGCCGCCTGATCGTCCCCTCGCTGGTCTTCATCTTCGCGGTGCGCAAGTACCTGTTCTCGATGTGGGGCATCGCCAACCGCTGAGGAGCCCATGGCCGAAATCGTGATCGAGAACGTCCGCCAGGGCTTACCGTGCCACCAGGCGCTGCACTCCATCGACCTGCGCGGACGGCGAGTTCGTGGCGCTGCTGGGCCCTCGGGCTGCGGCAAGACCACGCTGCTTCGCATCATCGCCGGCTTCGTGCAGCAGACCTCGGGCCGCGTGGTCGTCGGCGGCCGGCGTGAGCGCGCTGCCGCCGCGCGCCCGCGGCCTGGCGATGGTGTTCCAGAACTACGCGGTGTTCCCGCATCTCACCGTGTTCGAGAACGTCGCCTTCGGCCTGCGCATGGCCAAGGCCGACGACGCGCGCGTCAAGACCCGCGTCGAGACGACCGCAAACCTGATGCACATCGAGAAGCTTCTGCAGCGCTATCCGGCGCAGCTCTCGGGCGGCCAGCGCCAGCGCGTCGCGCTGGCGCGCGCGCTCGCGGTCGAGCCGGCGCTGCTGCTCATGGACGAGCCGCTCTCCAATCTCGACGCGCTGCTGCGCCTGGAGATGCGCGCCGAGCTCAAAGGCGTGCTGCAGCAGGCCGGCACCACGACGATCTATGTCACCCACGACCAGACCGAGGCGATGGCCTCGCCGACCGCATCGCGGTCATGCATGGCGGCGTCATCGAGCAATGCGACGTCGCCGATGGCGATCTACCGCTAGCCGGCGACGACCTTCGTCGGCGGCTTCGTCGGCAATCCGCCGATGAACTATCGCTGCCACCGAAGCGGCAAGCGACGGCCGCTATCCGAATAGCAGGCCTCGATCTCGACGGTCCATAACGGCTGGCCCGCGGCTCGGCAGGTTTGCCATTCGCCCGGAGGATCGACCCCCCCGGTGGCTGGAGGGCGGCCGTTCGCGTCGTCGAGCCCCTCGGGGACCCCCCGCTGGTAACCTGCGAAGTGGATGGCGCAGTCTTCCCGGGCGGTGCTCGACAGTGACCTCAGGATCGCTCCAGGACGAACTGAGCCTCGTCCCCAAAGCCCGACCCCATCCGCTGGTTCGACCCGAGACCTCCAGCGCCGTGCCGGTCGCGAAGTCTTGAAACCGGCACACCACCTCAAGAAGTGCAGAGGACAACCCGATGACCGCCGATGCGGCCAGGCTAAATCACACCTCGAGGTCCTCGGGAGAACAGCCAGGGGACCTACACAGTGCCGACCAAGGCTCTATCCATTCCAGTGGAACTGGGATTCGTGCCTTACCGCCCTGGATCGGGTCCGCTGGAAGCAGGGGCGCGGGCATGGACCGAGATCGAGACCCTGTTTATACCAGTGGCCGGAGATAGGATGCTCCCCTCACATCGTGTTCCATGTCCATTCGGATGGCTTCTTCCGGAGTCCCGTCCGTGTGAGACACGGGTAAAGCCCGTCACTTTACCTCCGGCATCACTCAGCCGCCTGGCCGGCAGGATTCGCCGTGCGGCACCTGTTCGAG
>JADJPS010000023.1 GCA_016713105.1 Devosia sp.
CGTGCAGATGCCGCATTGCAGGGCCGCATGCTCGAGGAACTTCTCCTGCAGCGGATGCAGCCGGCCGCCCTCTGCCAGGCCCTCGACGGTCTCGACGCGGCGGCCCTCGAGCTCGGCGCCGAGCACGAGGCAGGCGCAGACGAGGCGCCCGTCGAGGATGACGCTGCAGGCGCCGCAATCTCCGGTGCCGCAGCCTTCCTTGGCCCCGGTCAGGCCCAGCCGGTCGCGCAGCACATCGAGCAGCGTCTCCTCGGGCTGGCAGAGAAACTCGACGCGATCGCCGTTGACGATGGTTGAAACAGCTATGCCCGACATTACCTCGCCTCCGCCCGGCCATATGCGATCACGGCGGCGCGCCGTGCCAGCACACCCGCGATCTTCGTCCTGAATGCGATCGTGCCCCGCTTGTCGTCGATCGGACGGCAGGCGCCGGAGCACGCTGCGGCCAGATCGGCGAGCGCGGTCTCGTCCAGCCGGGTGCCGACGATGGCCCGGGCGGCCTCGGCGACGAGGAGGACGGTCGGCGCCACGGCGCCCATCGCGACGCGCGCGACCGCGATCCGGCCGTCCGCATCGAGCGTCAGGCTGATCCCGATGCCGACCACGGCGATGTCCATCTCGGTGCGCGGGGTGAACCTCAGATAAGCGTCGGCCGAGCGCGGCGCCGGCTTCGCGAGCCGGATCGCCGCGATGATCTCGCCGCGGCCCAGCGTCGTCCTGCCCGGCGCAGCGGGAATGTCCTCGACACTCGCCTCGCGCCGGCCTCCGGGACCGACGATCATCGCCCGCGCCCCGGCGGCGACCAGCGCCGGCACGCTGTCGGCGGCCGGCGAGGCATTGCACACGTTGCCCGCAATGGTGCAGCGTCCCTGGATCTGCTTGGAGCCGATCAGGCCGGCGGCCTCCACCACCCCCGGCCAGGCGGCCCGCAGCGCCGCCGTCTCGCCGAGCGCCGCACAGGGAACCGTCGCGCCGATCTCGAACCCGTCGCGCGTCTCGGTGATGCCGCCGAGTTCCGCGATCGCCTTGAGGTCGACGATCACCTCGGGCTCGACGAACCCCCCCTTCATCCGGACCAGCAGATCGGTGCCACCCGCCATCAGCGAGGCGTTTCCGCCCGCCGCGGCCAGGATATCCATCGCTTCGGCCACTGAGCCTGGTCGCATGTAGTGCATCGCGTCTCGGATTCCCCCTGTCTCGCGTTCGCCTGGGCCACGCCTCGCCCGGCCCGGCGGCCGAATGCCGGCCGGGCCGCGGACCGAAGCCGGCGCGCCGGCGCACTCCTCCGGGCGGGAACACTATCCACGCCGCAGCGATCTGTCGACGCCGCTGCGGCATGGGCCGGGCTGCCGTTCGGTAGCGGCGTCGCCGGCAGCTCTGCCCGCGCACTCCGCCAGATAGCGGCGCAGAGGCGCGAGGATTCAGACGTGCGCGGCATGTTTCGCATGCGCCGCTCTTCACGTCGTCGCGGACAACGCCGACGACAAGCCGTTCACGCAGTCCTTTGAACGTTGGTTCCTCATTTGGTCCCGAGGCGTCCGGGGTCGTTGCCATTGGCCAGCGCCGTCCTGCACTCCCCGGCCTGCCTGCCGGGCTTGGCGAGGCTCACAGCGGGACAGGGTGGGGGCCGGAGAGCCCTCGCACGCGCCGCTGCCCCAGCTTCCTGGCCCGGTTCCGTGCCGCCGCCTCTGCGGCGTCATCGCCGAGATGCGCTTCGCCACGGGCGCGGGCGAGGGCGATCTGGCGTTCGCGCTCGCGAACACCGTCCGAACTGGCAGCTGCGCAGGCGGGGCAGAGCGGGCCGACCATCTGGTCGGGCAGAAACGGGTTGCGGCAGGCGCGGCAGAGGACGGCTTCGCCCTCGACGAGGCCATGCGTGAGCGAGACGCGCTCGTCGAAGACGAAGCACTCGCCATGGAAGCGGCTTTCGCCTCCGGGGACCGCCTCGAGGTACTTGAGGATGCCGCCCTTGAGATGGAACACCTGCTCGAATCCCTGCGCCAGCATGTAGCTCGAGGCCTTCTCGCAGCGGATGCCGCCGGTGCAGAACATGGCGACCTTCGGGTGGCGGGCCGGATCGAGGGTGGCCACATAGTCCTTGAACGCGGAAAAGCTCGCGGTGCCCGGATCGCGCGCCTTGTCGAAGCTGCCGAGTCTCACCTCGTAGGCGTTGCGCGTATCGATGACCGTCACGTCGTTGGCCGAGATCAGCCGGTTCCAGTCGGCCGGCTCGACATAGGTACCGACCCGCAGCGCCGGGTTGGCTTCGGGCGCGCGCAGGGTGACGATTTCGGGCTTCAGCCGCACCCTCATGCGGTGGAACGGCATGGTGGCGGCGCCGGAGAACTTGGCTTCGGCGCCGGCGAGCCGGCCGGCCCAGAGCGCTGCGGTCTCGAACCAGGCCGTGAGGTCGTCGATGGCCTCGGGCGCGCCGGCGACGGTGCCGTTGATGCCTTCGGGCGCGAGGATGAAAGTGCCGCGGATGTTGCGGGCGCAGCAGAACAGCGCCAGTTCGGGCTTGAGCGCCGCGCAATCGGCAAGATCGGCGAACTTGTAGAGCGCCAGAACCTTGTAGGGGGCCGGGCTTTGGGGCAGGTTGGCGGCGAAATCAGAAGGCTCGATCATGGCGGGGCGGGTGTAGCACTCGCCGGCCCCTGCGGGCAAATCGGACAGTTCAGGAGGACAGGATGACCTATCGGGCCAGTGACGCGCGCTATGGCGGCAACATGCAGTATCGGTACACCGGACGCTCGGGGCTGAAGCTGCCGGTGATCAGCCTGGGGCTGTGGCAGAATTTCGGCGGCACCCGCGACTATCCCTCCGCCTTCGAGATCCTGAGCTACGCCTTCGACAAGGGCGTCACGCATTTCGACCTCGCCAACAATTACGGCCCGCCGCCTGGCGCCGCCGAGGAACTGTTCGGCGACATGATGGCACGCGATTTCCGCCCCTATCGCGACGAGATGATCATCTCGTCCAAGGCCGGCTGGGAAATGTGGCCGGGCCCCTATGGCGACCGCGGTTCACGCAAATACCTCATCGCCTCGGCCGACCAGAGCCTCAAGCGCATGGGGCTCGACTATGTCGATATTTTCTACTCGCATCGCTACGACCCCAATACGCCGCTCGAGGAGACCATGGGGGCGCTGGCACAGCTGCACCGGCAGGGCAAGGCGCTCTATGTCGGCATCTCGTCCTACCCCGAGCAGCAGACGCGCGAGGCGTACCGGATCCTCGGGGAAATGGGCGTTCCGTGCCTGATCCACCAGCCGAGCTACTCGATCCTCAATCGCTGGATCGAGGAAGACGACACCATCGGAGCCTGCGGCGAGCTGGGGATCGGCATCATCGCGTTTTCGCCGCTGCAGCAGGGCATCCTCAGCGGCAAGTACAATCGGCTGCAGGGCGACCTCTCCGGCACCCGCGCCTCCGAGAACTACTCGCTCAACGCCGGCCGGCTCGAATCGCGGGTGCTGGAGGCGGTCGAGCAACTGGGCGAGATTGCCGCAGCCCGACGGCAATCGATGGTGCAACTGGCCCTCGCCTGGGTGCTCAGGCGCAAGGAGATGACTTCGGCGCTGATCGGCGTGCGGACGCTCGAACAGCTCAAGGACTGCCTCGGGGTGCTCGACAATCTCGAGCTCGAGGAGGGTGAAATCGCGGCGATCGACGCGGCGGCGGCAGGGGGCCTGGTCAACGGCAGGCCGGGACGATAGGGGGCTCGGCGCTCGTGGTTCGACAGGCTCATCATGAGGGCCTTGTCGGGGTTGCTGGAAGGCCCGGCGCCGTTCCACCACGTGTCGGCCGTCCTTCCGGGGTCGGCTGACAGCGCTACTACCTCGATGGCCCTCCCCGACCCCACACGTCTCAGGTCGGCGGGGTGCCGTTGAGGTGGAGGACGTGGCCGGCGAGGTAGAGCGAACCGGCAAAGACCAGGCGGATCGGTCGGCCGATGCCGGCGGCGCGCTCGATGGCCTTCAGGATGGACTTCGCCTCGACGGTTTCAAAGCCCGCAGCGCGGGACGCGGCGGCGATGGCCGACGCTTTGTGGGCATTGGGCTCGCCGGGGATGGCGAGCGGATAGACGGCGTCGACGAGGCCGGCGAACGGGGCGAGGAAGTCGGCGGGGTTGCGCGGGCTCATCAGCCCCATCACCAGCACCAGCGGCAGCGGACGGCGGTGCTGCATGTCACGCAGCGCCAGCGCCAGTGCGGCCGCGCCATGGGCATTGTGTCCACCGTCGATCCACAGTTCGGAGCCGGCGGGCAGCACGTCGAGGAGCTTGCCCGGCAGCGGCATGAGGCGGGCCGGCCATTGCACCTGCCTCAGGCCCGTCGCGATCTGGGCCTCGCTGACCGGCAGGCGGAAATGCCGGGCGGCGGCGATGGCGAGGCCGGCATTGTCGAACTGGTGCGGACCGGCCAGCGCCGGCGGCGGCAGGTCGAGAAGGCCCTGCTCGTCCTGGTAGACCAGCCTGCCGTCCTCGGGGCGGCTGTCGAAATCCTCGCCCATGATCAGGGGGGTGATGCCGAGGCGCGCCGCCTGGCGAACCAGCACGGCGCGGCCTTCGTCGCGCTGGCGACCGAACACCGCCTCCGAGCCGCGCTTGAGGATGCCGGCCTTGCTGACGGCGATTTCGGCGATGGTGTTGCCGAGGAACGCCTGATGGTCGAAATCCACCGGCGTGATCACCACGCCGAGCGGGTGCTTGACGACGTTTGACGAGTCGTAGCTGCCGCCCATGCCGGTTTCGAGCAGCAGATAGTCGGCCTTGACCTCGGAGAAGAGCTTGAAGGCGGCGACGGTGGTGATCTCGAAAAAAGTGATCGGCTCGCCGCCATTGGCCTGTTCGCAGAACTCGAGCGTCCGGTTGAGCTTGCGGGACGAGACCAGCTTGCCGGCAAGCCGGATGCGCTCGTTGAAGCGCACCAGATGCGGCGAGGTCATCACATGCACGGTCTTTCCCGCCGCCTCGAGGAAGGCGCGGAGGTAGGCGATGGTCGAGCCCTTGCCGTTGGTGCCGGCGACGTGAATGACCGGCGGCAGCCGGTCCTCGGGGTGCCCGATCCGCGCGAGCAACCGCTCCATGCGATCCAGACTGAGATCGATGAGCTTTGGATGCAGCGCCAGGAGGCGCTTCAGGATGGCGTCGGTACGGGACACGGGGACGAGATTCTCGAACAGCAGCACGGCGCGCTTCTAGAGCATTTGTCGGCCCGATGGAATCGGGCTCGCTCCAGACCCCTGGTTGGTCGCGAGGGACTTGTCCCTGAGTGACAGGCTATTCGGCGTGCGCGGCCTCGGCCATCTGCGGCAGGTCCTCGCCCGAGGTGGCGCTGATCGGGGTGGCGAGCCGGGCCGGAGCGGTGGCGCTCAGCTCCTCGCGGGCTTCGGCACGGGTCAGGATACCGACGAGCGAACCGATGGTCTCGCGCAGGTTGTGCCGGTGCACCACCATGTCGACCATGCCGTGTTCGTATAGGTATTCCGAGCGCTGGAAACCCTTGGGGAGCTTTTCGCGAATCGTCTGCTCGATGACGCGCGCCCCGGCAAAGCCGATCAGCGCCCCGGGCTCGGCAATGTGCACGTCGCCCAGCATCGCGTAGGAGGCCGTGACGCCGCCGGTTGTCGGGTTGGTGAGCACGACGATGAACGGCAGGCCCGCCTCGCGCAGACGCAGCACCGCCACGGTCGTGCGCGGCAGCTGCATCAGCGACAGGATGCCCTCCTGCATGCGTGCGCCACCCGAAGCCACGAACAGGATGAAGGCCGTCCGGTTGCGCACCGCCGTCTCGAGCCCGGTGATGATCGCCGAACCGGCGGCCATGCCGAGCGAACCGCCGAGGAAATCGAAGTCCTGCACCCCGACGGTGACCGCGGTGCCGAACAGCTCGCCGGTGGCGACCAGCACCGAATCCTCCATGCCGGTCTTCAGCCGCTGGTCCTTCAGCCGGTCCGTATAGCGCTTGGAGTCGCGGAACTTCAGCGGGTCCTGCGCTGCTGCCGGCAGCGGCACGCTCTGGTAGCGTCCCTCGTCGAGGAAAGTCGACAGCCGGTCGGTGGCCTTGATCTTCATGTGGTAGCCGGAATTGGGCACCACCCACATGTTGGCCTCGAGGTCACGGTAGAACACCATCTCGCCCGACTCCGGGTCCTTGACCCAGAGGTTCTCCGATCCGGTGTCCTTCGGCTTGAGGAAGGAGCGGATGCGGGGACGGACGACGTTGTTGATCCAGTTCATCTGCTTTGAGCCTCACTGCCCGCTTTGCCGACGCCGATGGCGCTCCGGCCGCGGAGCTACAGGGTGATTGTGGCGAATGTTATCAGGTTAGGGGGACGTGGTTAAGGGCGGGCCGCGGGGTTTGCCCACCGCATATGGCACCGATGGCCGCGTGCTGACAAAGCCCTGTGCGACAGCCCTCCCGCAAGGGGGAGGGAGGCCCCGCGGAGCTCAGGCCTTTGCCCGCCTGACCCCCTCGGCGAGGAGGCGACAAGGCCGGTGACGGCGCTGACGGTGCCCGGGGTGGGCTTGCCATCGACGAGGGAATCCCCCAGCGCGTTGCACAGCGCCGTGCCGACCACGACGCCGTCGGCATCGCGGCCGATCAGGGCAGCGTCCTCTGCGGTCTTGATGCCGAAGCCGACCGCGACCGGCAGGTCGGTATGCGACTTGATGCGCTTGACGGCCTCGCCGACGGCGGCGTGGCTCTTGATGGTGGCGCCGGTGATGCCGGTCATCGATACGTAGTAGACGAAGCCGGAAGTGTTCTTCAGCACCGCCGGCAGGCGCCTGTCGTCGGTGGTGGGGGTGGTCAAGCGGATGAAGTTGAGGCCGGCAGCGAGTGCCGGGATGCACAGTTCCTCGTCTTCCTCGGGCGGCAGGTCGACGACGATCAGCCCGTCAACCCCGGCCTGCCTGGCGGCGGCGATGAACGCCTCGACGCCGAAGATGTAGATGGGATTGTAGTAGCCCATCAGCACGATCGGGGTAGCGTCGTCGCCCTTGCGAAACTCGGCGACCATGGCGAGGGTCTTCTTCAGCGTCTGCCCGGCGGCCAGCGCCCGCTGGCCGGCGAGCTGGATGCCCGGACCGTCGGCCATCGGATCGGAGAACGGCATGCCGAGCTCGATGATGTCGGCGCCGGCCGCCGGGAGCGCCGCGAGGATCGCCTGCGCCGTAGCGAGATCGGGATCGCCGGCCATCACGAAGGTGACGAGCGCGGGGCGGTTCGCCGCGGCACAGGCAGCAAAGCGGGCGGGGATGCGGGTGGTCATTACTCGATCAATCCCAGGTAGCGGCCGACACTCTCGACGTCCTTGTCGCCACGGCCCGAGAGGCACAGCACTATGGTCTCGTCCTTACCCATGGTCGGGGCGAGCTTGAGCACCTCGGCAATCGCGTGCGCGCTTTCGAGCGCGGGGATGATGCCCTCGAGCCTGGTGCAGAGCTGGAAGGCCTCCAGCGCCTCGTTGTCGGTGATCGGCACATAGGTGACGCGCCTGGTGTCGTGCAGGAACGAGTGCTCGGGGCCGACGCCGGGATAGTCGAGGCCGGCCGAGATCGAGTGGCCCTCGAGAATCTGCCCGTCGGCATCCTGGAGCAGATAGGTGCGGTTGCCGTGCAGCACGCCCGGACGGCCGCCCGTCATCGAGGCGGCGTGGCCGTTCTCGACCTCGATGCCGTGGCCGCCTGCTTCGGCACCGTAGAGCTTCACCGAAGGGTCATCGAGGAAGGCGTGGAAGGCGCCGATGGCGTTCGAGCCGCCGCCGACGCAGGCGACCACGGCGTCCGGCAGCCTGCCTTCGGCCTGCTGGTGCTGGAGCTTGATCTCCTCGCCGATCACCGACTGGAAGTTGCGCACCATCTCGGGATAGGGGTGCGGGCCGGCCGCGGTGCCGATCAGGTAGTAGGTGGTCTCGACATTGGTGACCCAGTCGCGCAGCGCCTCGTTCATGGCGTCCTTGAGCGTGCCGGCGCCGGCGGTAACCGGGCGGACCTCGGCGCCGAGCATCTTCATGCGCAGCACGTTCGGCCATTGCCGCTTGACGTCGGTGGCGCCCATGAAGACGGTGCAGGGCAGCCCGAAGCGGGCGCAGACCGTCGCGGTGGCGACGCCGTGCTGGCCGGCGCCGGTTTCGGCAATGATGCGGGTCTTGCCCATCCGCTGCGCCAGCAGGATCTGGCCGACGCAGTTGTTGAGCTTGTGCGAGCCGGTGTGGTTGAGTTCCTCGCGCTTGAAGTAGACCTTCGCACCGCCCAGGTGCCGGGTCAGACGCTCGGCGAAATAGAGCGGCGACGGCCGGCCGGTATAGTGCTCGCCCAGGTCCCTGAGTTCGGCCTGGAACTCGGGATCGACCTGCGCCTTGCGATAGGCGGCCTCGAGATCAAGGATCAGCGGCATCAGCGTCTCGGCGACGAAACGGCCGCCATAGAGCCCGAAACGACCATGGTCGTCGGGGCCGTTGCGCAGGGAATTGGCCCCGGTCGCTGTCACGTCACTCAACTCCTATAGCGGCGCGGCGCGCGCCTTCTCGATGAATTCCCGGATCAGGCCGGCATCCTTGACGCCCGGTGCCGTCTCCACGCCCGATGATACGTCCACACCCTGCGGTCGGACCATCCCGATCGCCTCGCCCACGGTCTGCGGCGACAGGCCCCCGGAGAGCATGAAGGCAAGCCCGGGGTCAAGCGCCTTGAGCAGGGTCCAGTCGAAGGGAACGCCGAGGCCCCCGGGTCGGTCGGCGCCCTTGGGCGGCTTGGCATCGAGCAGCAGCCGGTCGGCGACATCGGCATAGGCGGCAACGCCCGCGACATCGTCGGCGCCGCCGATGGACAGCGCCTTGAGGATGGCGATGCCCGCCTCGTCACGGATGGCCTCCACCCGGTGCGGCGTCTCGGGACCGTGCAACTGGATCCAGTCGGGGGACAGCGCCGCCACCTCCATGACGCAGGAATTGTTGGGGTTGACGAGCACCACGCAGGTCTCGATCCGACCGCGTGCGGCCGAGATCAGCTCCTGCAGCATCTCGAGATCGACGTGCCGGGGGCTGCGCTCGAAGTGCATGAACCCGACCATATCCGCGCCGGCCTCGATGGCGGCTTCCAGGATCCGGGGAGTCTTGATGCCGCAGATCTTGACGATGAGGGGGTCGGCCATCGGCTCTTGCTAGGTGGTTGGGGCGAATTCGTCGGGGCGGAGAAGGGCATTGTCCGGGGCGCGGCGCGCCACCTCGAGTTCGCGGTGCAGCCGCTCGGTTTCGCGCCGGAAGTGGCGCTCATCGCGGCGGTGCGGCCCCTGCGCGAACCAGGTGGCGATGCCGCCCAGCACAACGCCCGCCAGCAGCACGGCAAACAGCACGAGGAACATCGGCACGCCGACACCCGGCGTCGCAAGGGCCTCGGGAGGCGCCAGCGGATTGAAATTGACCACCACCAGCTGCCGGTTCGCGAGCGCAAAGACGATCATGACCGCGCACAGCGGCACCAGCACGACCCAGCCCACGACTCGTTTGATCATGTAACTCGCTTCAGGTCAGCCAGCGCGGTTGATCCGTTCCCGGATCTCCTTGCCGGCCTTGAACTGGGGCACATATTTCTCGCCCACATCCACGGTTTCACCGGTCCGCGGGTTGCGCCCCACGCGGGCCGGACGGTTCTTGACCGAGAAAGCTCCAAAACCACGCAGTTCCACCCGGTCGCCCCGGGCCATCGCGTCGCCGACCTCATCAAGGATGGCATTCACGATGTTCTCGATATCGCGCTGGAACAGATGCGGATTCTCGTCGGCCAGTTTCTGCACGAGCTCGGACTTGATCATACCCGCCCCCGGCGCTCCTCCACTAGGATCGATGGTCTTCACATCACCGGCGCAGCCTGCCAAAGCGAGACCAGCCCGTCAAGCGCGATCGGTCCGCTGGCGGGCAGCCCGAGTGCGGCACGTGCGCCCTGGCCGAGCCAGCGCGACGGACTGAACCAGCCCTGATCGGGCAACGGGAAGTAGTCGAGCACCGGCAGATCGGGGGGGAGCGCCTTTTCGCCTTCGAGCCAGGCGATCGCTTCGGCTTCCCCGCCGAGCGCGTCGATCAGCCCGCTCTCCATCCCCTGCCGGCCGGTCAGGATCCGGCCATCGGCAAGGGCCAGCGCCGCCGGCCGGTCGATGCCGCGGCGCTCGGCGACGACGTCCACGAACCAGGCGAACGAATCGTCGACCAGGCGTTGCAGGCTGGCTCGCACCTCGCCCTGCATCGGCTCGCCGATGTCCGGTTCGGCCTTGAGCGGCCCGGTCTGCACCTTGTCGAAGTCCACCCCGATGGTGGCCAGCAACTTGCCCGCGTCGACATGCTGGTAGAGCACCCCGATCGAGCCCACGATCGACAGGCGCCGGGCAAAGATGCGGTCGGCGGCGATGGCGGTCATGTAGGCGGCCGACGCCCCCAGTTCGCGCACCACCGCCACCACGGGTTTCTTCGCCCGCAGCGCCGCAAGCGCCTCGTAGAGCTCCTCGCCGCCCGCCGTGGTGCCGCCCGGCGAATTGATGTCGACGATCACGGCCTTGACGCCCTCGTCGTCGGCCAGGTCGTTGAGGACCTTGAGTCGGGCCGGATCGGTGGCGATGGTGCCGACGATCCCGACGCGCGCAATGCGCTGCCCCGGGCCGGCCGTCTCGATCGCGACCCTCCCGGCGATGGCAAGCACGGCGACGATCGCGGCGAGGATGAACAGCACCCGCCACAGCCGCCGCGAGCGCCGGAGCCTGGCATTGGCCGGAATCAGATGGGCCGGATCTCCGGATAATTCGCTCATCGTCGCCTCGCGCCTCCGACAGGATGAGCCGAGGTAGCGGCGGTGCGCGGCAATTGCAAGGCGCCCGCTCAGTCGAGGTGCTTGACCATGTAGCGGGCAGCGGCCTCGTAGGCCAGCAGCTTGCCGTAGAGTTCGGCAGCTTCGGTCACCTCGAAGCCGTGGCGCTCCCAGAAGGGGACCGAGCCGTTGACCGCCACCAGCGTCATGGTGCGATACCCCTCGACGCGGGCATGCTTGAGCAGCGCCGAGACGATCTGGCTCGCCGCTCCGATGCGGCGGGCGACCGGCAGCAGCGCCAGGTCATGCAGGTAGTAGGTATCGGGCTCCTCGGGCAGCCGCCCGAGCAGACTGTTGAGCGGCGGCAGCGCGCCGTAGCGCCAGGGGTGGCTGAGCACGTAGCCGACCGGCTTTTCGCCGATCTCGAGCAGGTAGCAGCCGTTGCGATAGAGCCGCTGGCGCTCGGCGAGCACCTCGCCGCTCTCGTACAAGTCGATGTGTACCGCGTCGGCGATGCCCTGTACGGCCGGCAGGTCGTAGGCGGTCAGCGCCCGCCAGGCGACATCCCTGAGCATGAGGTATCCCCCCGAAAAGAGGGCCCGCACCGGATGGCGCGAGCCCCGAAGAGCACCAGCAGCGCTGCGAACTCAGTTGTCGCCGCGGCCCTTGAGCGCAGCGCCCAGGATGTCGCCGAGCGAAGCGCCCGAGTCCGACGAGCCATAGGCGGCGACGGCTTCCTTTTCCTCGGCGATCTCGAGCGCCTTGATGGAAAGCTGGATGCGCTGGGTCTTGCGATCGTACTGGGTGACGCGTGCGTCGACCTTCTCGCCCTTGCTGAACCGCTCGGGGCGCTGGTCGTTGCGGTCGCGGCTGAGATCCGCGCGGCGGATGAACGCGGTCATTTCCGAATCCGCGATGCGCACTTCGATGCCGCCATCGTTGACCTCGGTCACGGTGCCGGTGACGACCGAACCCTTGCGGATGCCGTCGCCGCCGGTATCGGCCACGTCGCCGACCGCCAGTTGCTTGATGCCCAGCGAGATGCGTTCCTTCTCGACGTCGACGTCCAGCACCTTGGCCTGCACCATGTCGCCACGGTTGTAGGTCTCGAGCGCCTGTTCGCCCGGCTTCTGCCAGTCGAGATCGGACAGGTGGACCATGCCGTCGACATCGCCGTCGAGGCCGATGAACAGGCCGAACTCGGTCTTGTTCTTGACCTCGCCCTCCACCGTGGTGCCCACCGGGAACTTGTCGGCGAAGGTTTCCCACGGATTGGCAAGGGTCTGCTTGAGGCCCAGCGAGATGCGGCGCTTCTCGGGATCGACCTCGAGCACCATGACTTCCACTTCCTGCGAGGTGGAGACGATCTTGCCCGGATGGACGTTCTTCTTGGTCCAGCTCATTTCCGAGACGTGGATCAGGCCTTCGATGCCCGGCTCCAGCTCGACGAACGCGCCGTAGTCGGTGATGTTGGTGACGCGGCCGGTGAACTTGGCCCCGACCGGGTACTTCACGGCGATGCCATCCCACGGATCGGCCTGGAGCTGCTTCATGCCGAGGCTGATGCGGTGGCTCTCATGGTTGATGCGGATGATCTGGACCTTGATGGTCTCGCCGATGTTGAGCACCTCGGACGGATGGTTGACACGGCGCCATGCAATGTCGGTGACGTGCAGCAGGCCGTCGATGCCGCCCAGGTCGACGAACGCACCGTAGTCGGTGATGTTCTTGACCACGCCGTCGACCACCTGGCCCTCTTCGAGCTGCTGGACGATCTCGGAACGCTGCTCGGCGCGGCTCTCCTCGAGAATGGCGCGGCGCGACACGACGATATTGCCGCGGCGCTTGTCCATCTTGAGGATCTGGAACGGCTGCGGCACGTTCATCAGCGGGCCGATGTCGCGGATCGGGCGGATGTCCACCTGGCTGCGCGGCAGGAAGGCGACGGCGCCGTCGAGGTCGACGGTGAAGCCGCCCTTGACCTGGTTGAAGATGATGCCTTCGACCCGCTGGTTGGCGTTGTACATCTCTTCGAGCTTGACCCAGCTCTCTTCGCGGCGGGCCTTCTCGCGGCTGAGCACCGCCTCGCCGACGGCGTTCTCGACGCGGTCGACATAGACTTCGACGGTCGAGCCGACCTTGATGGTGCCGTCACGGCCGGCGGCGCCGAACTCCTTGAGCGCGATGCGCCCCTCGGTCTTGAGGCCCACATCGATGATCGCCAGATCCTTCTCGATGGCGACGACGGTGCCCTTGACCACGGTCCCTTCCAGCGGCTCGTTCTCGAGGAACGAGTCCATCAGCAGGGATTCGAAATCTTCCATGGAAACAGACTGAACTGCCAAACTACTTCTCCAGTTGCGCCCGGTGGCTGGTGTTGAATGGCCCGCTGGCAATCGCCGTCAAAGGCGATCCGGTGCGCTGGCGCGCGAGCCAAGAATGATGAGATGGTTTTCCGCTGCCGGCTCTTGGAACATGCCGGGGGACTGTAGCCGCAAGGTTTGGTTTAGCAGCCTGGTCTTTGATCGTCGCCCGACCGCCGAAGTCTCAGGACTTCTGCCGACCGGGCACCAAGCTACGCCTTGCGCGCCATGACCCCGTCGACAATGGCGACGGCTGCGCGGAGTGCGGCCTCTATATCGAGAAGCGTTGTGTCCAGCAAGTGGGCATCGGGCGCCGGGTAGAAGCCGCCATTGGGGTTGGCCATGTCGCGGGCATCCCGCTCCTCGATCTGGTGATAGAGGGCATAGCGGTCGACCGGCAGGCCGCGCGCCTCGAGCTGGCGGGCCCGCCGCTCCATGCGCGCCTTGGAGTCGGCCACGATGAACAGCTTCACGTCGGCTTCGGGGGCGATGCGGGTTCCGATGTCGCGCCCGTCGAGCACTGCGCCCCCCGGCTGCAGCGCGAAGCGGCGCTGCAGGTCGAACAGCGCTGACCGTACCTCGGCGATGACCGCCACCTTGCTGGCGAGCACCCCGATCTCGGCCCCGGACAACTCGGTGCCATCGAACCCCGTGCCGCTGATGGCGCGCGCGGCCCGGATCGCCGCGGCCTCGAACCCGGGCTGCCCCTCGAGGGCCGCGACCGACCTGCCGACTGCACGGTACAGCAGGCCCGTGTCGAGGTGCGGCAGGCCGTAGTGCCGCGCGAGACCCGCCGCCAGCGTCCCCTTGCCGGAGGCCGCCGGGCCATCCACCGCGATGATCATGCCGTTCTCCATCTCTGCCGGCTTGCCTATCATGGAGCATTCCGCCGCCGCCAGCACCCCGTCCCGCCACCCCCGCCGACCGGTGCGCGCATCGCCGCATTTTGGGTTTGACAGGACCGGGCTTTCCTCCTAACCGGACGGTTCCCAGCGGGGGAGCCCCCGCGTTTCCAATGAGGAAGCAATTGGCCAAGGACGAACGCGGTAGCAAGCGGGAAGACCCCGATACCGGCAAGAAGTTCTACGACCTGAACAAGGATCCGATCGTTTCGCCCTATACCGGCAAATCCTATCCGCGCTCCTATTTCGATCAGACCGTGCTCGCCAAGATCAAGGCGGCGCCCGAGCCTGACGAGGACGACGAGGAAGTCGAGGTCGAGGAAGCCGCCCAGCCGGGCGCTCCCGAGATCGTCTCGCTCGAGGACGCGGATGCCGAGGAAGCCGGTGCCGAAGGCGAGGTGATCCCCGACGTCGAGGAAATCGAGGACGTCGAGGATCTCGGTGACGACGACGCCGACGTCTTCCTCGAGGAAGACGAGGACGAAGACGAGGACCTCGATTTCGACGTCGGCAGCGGCGACGAGCGGTAAACCCCGCGAGACCGCGGCACTCACGAAAATGCCCCTTGCATGCGCGGGGCCAAGTGGGTAGACAGCACCGCGCCTCGACGGGTTCGCCCGCCGCAGCGCAACAATCCCAAGGCACGGGGGACCGTGCCACCGGACGTGACCCTATGGGTCTGGCTGGGGCCATAGCTCAGTTGGGAGAGCGCTTGAATGGCATTCAAGAGGTCGTCGGTTCGATTCCGATTGGCTCCACCAATTCCCGCCGCGCGGCACTGATCCGTCGATCGGTCTGCCGCGGCGACCAGGACTGTCTCCCCAGTGTTGACCGAACCAGAGCTCGGTGCGCCATCCGGACCGGACAGCGGGCGTGCGATGGCGTCCGGCCGCCACGCGGCGCCGGAATTCGGGGCAGTTGGGCGGGTCCGGCGCGGTTTGGCCACGCGGGTAGTCCGCAGTTTATGAACGACCCCCGAACGTCCCGGCCAGCCGTCCGTACGCGACCGCGCCTGTGCCGGGAACCGAAGCAGTATCGCACAGCCCGGCGCGGCGGGGATAACTCGGGGCAAGTTGCGGTCCTTCGGTCCCCGACAACCGGCAAGTAACGGCGCCGTGATGACGCGCCGGACAGGGCCCGCGACGCCCGCGGCGCGCGGCGACGACTGGCGCGAACGGCCCGGCGACTGCGGCGCAGCAGGCCGGCGATGGTTCCCGGCGAGTACAGCGGTGCTCTCGCCATTATTTGATATTGAATTAATTCCGAACCATGACAGTATCATCAGTAAGCTTCCGCTCCCCCGGCTGCATTCCCAAATTCAATCGCGAGGTCCGGAGGCTGCGCCGGATGCCCGTGCGGTCCCTCATGACGACGGGCATCCGGTTTGCGCGTGGCGCCGACGACACCGACCCCCGGTCGCCGGGCAAGCGCCTTCAGCAGCGCCGCGACTGCGACTGCGACTGTCCACGCCGCTCGACGGCGTCGATAGGGAGGCGGGGGCGCCTGAGAGAGGGGAGTCATCAACAGGCCGGCGACTGAGGTACCCGCTGCTGCGAGTGCGACCCGTCCGCTACTCGTCCCCCATCTTCAGCGCCTGGATGAACGCTTCCTGCGGGATCTCGACGCTGCCGAACTGGCGCATGCGCTTCTTGCCGGCCTTCTGCTTTTCGAGCAGCTTGCGCTTGCGCGTCGCATCGCCGCCATAGCACTTGGCCGTCACGTCCTTGCGCATGGCGCGCACGGTTTCCCGGGCGATGATCTTGCCGCCGATGGCGGCCTGGATGGGGATGACGAACAGGTGCGGCGGGATCAGCTCCTTGAGCTTTTCGCACATCTGCCGGCCGCGGCTTTCGGCGGCGTTGCGGTGCACCAGCATGGATAGCGCGTCGACCGGCTCGGCATTGACGAGGATGGTGAGCTTGACCAGGTCGCCTTCGCGATAATCGCCCAGCGTGTAGTCGAAGCTGGCATAGCCCTTCGACATCGATTTCAGCCGGTCGTAGAAATCGAACACCACTTCGTTGAGCGGCAGATCGTATTCGATCATCGCGCGGTTGCCGACATAGGTCATGTTGCGCTGGATGCCGCGCCGGTCCTGGCAGAGCTTGAGGATCGAGCCCAGGTACTCGTCCGGGGTGAGGATGGTCGCCTTGATCCAGGGCTCGGCGATGTGGTCGATGCGCACCACGTCCGGCAGGTCGGCCGGATTGTGCAGCAGCGCCATCTCGCCATTGGTCAGGTGCACCTCGTACACCACCGAAGGGGCGGTGGCGATCAGATCGAGATCGAACTCGCGCGCCAGCCGCTCCTGGATGATCTCGAGGTGGAGCAGCCCCAGGAACCCGCAACGGAAGCCGAAGCCGAGCGCCGCCGAGGTCTCCATCTCGAAGCTGAACGAGGCATCGTTGAGCCTGAGCTTGCCCATCGCCTCGCGCAGCGCCTCGAAATCGGAAGCATCGACCGGGAACAGGCCGCAGAACACCACCGGCTGCGCCGGGCGGAAGCCGGCGAGTGCGGTGGCGGTGGGGCGCCGGTCGTCGGTGATGGTATCGCCGACATTGGTATCGGCCACCTGCTTGATCGAGGCGGTGAAGAAGCCGATCTCGCCCGGCCCGAGTTCGGCGACATCGACCAGCTTGGGCGTGAACACGCCCACCCGGTCGAGCTCGTAGGTGGCATTGGCATTCATCATCCGGATCTTCTGGCCCTTGCGCACGGTGCCATCGACGACGCGGATCAGCACCACGACGCCCAGATAGGTGTCGTACCAGCTGTCGACCAGCAGCGCCTTGAGCGGCGCCTGGATGTCGCCCTTGGGCGCCGGCAGGCGATGCACGATCGCCTCGAGCACGGTGTCGATGCCGAGCCCGGTCTTGGCGCTGATCTCGAGCGCGTCCGAGGCATCGAGCCCGATGACGTCCTCGATCTGCTGCTTGACGCGGCCGATGTCGGCGGCGGGAAGATCCACCTTGTTGAGCACGGGGACGATCTCGTGATCGACCTCCATGGCGTGGTAGACATTGGCGAGGGTCTGCGCCTCGACCCCCTGGCTCGCATCGACGACCAGCAGGCTGCCCTCGACGGCGGCGAGCGAGCGGTTCACCTCATAGGCGAAGTCCACGTGGCCGGGCGTGTCGATGAGGTTGAGGACGTAGGTCTCGCCGTTCTGCGCGGTGTAGTTGAGCCGCACCGTCTGCGCCTTGATGGTGATGCCGCGCTCGCGCTCGATATCCATCGAGTCGAGCACCTGCTCCTTCATCTCGCGCGCCTCGAGCCCGCCGGTCAGCTGGATCAGCCGGTCGGCGAGGGTCGACTTGCCATGGTCGATATGGGCGACGATGGAGAAATTGCGGATGTGATCGAGGGGAACGGCCATGCATCTTCCGGGAGTTCGCGCGCGCTGCGCCGACAGCCGGCTGATAGCAGAGCCTTGCCCCCCGGGGTAGATGGTTTATCGGCGGTTAACCGTCAGCGCAGGCAGTAGAAGCCGGGGACTCCGCCGCCCGAACTGACGGTGCAGTTGGGGTGGTGCGCCGAAGGGTAGCGGTAGATCCAGTAGTCGGTGCCGAACATGCGGTAGACGCAGACCAGCGCCGGATTGCGGCCGATGACCTCGATCCGGAGCTCGCGCGGGCGCGAGGACTGCGTGGTGGCGATCCACTCGGAACTGCCGGTGTGGCTGACCCGCGCCTCGGCATTGTCGGGGCAGGTGTGGAACTCGCTGTCCGCGGCCTGTGCGGGCAGCGGGGCGGCAAGCAGGCTGGCGACGAGGGCCAGGATGGGCAGGGCGTGACGCATAGCAACTCTCCTCGGGTGCCGGATCGGGCGGCGTGGGAGCAGAATTGCCGTCGGGCCGTGAACCGGAACTGAACGCGATGCGGCGGAAACCCCAATCGCACCAGTTGGTTAACGGGAGTTGAGCGGCCGCGGCGCGGCGCCGTCCTCGCAGCACGGGTGCCAGACCGGCAGGTCGGCCAGGTCGCGGGCGCTCATCCGGCCGATCGGATCGGCCACGTCGGGCGCTTCGACGACGAAGGCGGAGAGGACGGACCGGAGCCAGGTGAAGATTTTGTCCATCTCGGTTGCTCCTTTCCTGCTTGAATTGAGCTGGTTATCGGCGAAACGACAGTGGCTGACAATCGACAAGAGGTGGCTCGCGATATAGATTATCTACATGCCCAGCGTCTTCCCCATCCCCCTCAATGCCATCCGCGCCATCGAGACCGTGGCGCGGCGCGGCGCGCTGGCGCCGGCTGCCGAGGAACTGGGCGTGACGCCGGGGGCGGTCAGCCAGCACCTGCGCCGCGCCGAGGAGCGGCTCGGGCACGAGCTGTTCGAGCGCACGCCGCAGGGGTTGAGACCGACCCCGGCCCTGCGCCAGATCCTGCCGCAACTGAGTGCCGGGTTCACGCAGCTGGCCGATGCGCTCGCCACGCTCCGCCAGGGTGACGAGCACGTGCTGACGCTGACCGTGGGCAGCGTCTTCGCCTCGCGCTGGCTGGTGTGGCGGCTGGGCAAGTTCTCCGCGCTCCATCCCGAGATCGAGGTGCGGCTGGTGGTCACCGGCCAGATGATCGAACTCGCCCATTCCGACATCGACTGCGCCATCCGCTTCGGCCGCGGCAACTGGCCGGGGGTCGGCGCCGAGCGGATCGGCGGTGCCCGCTTCAGCCCGGTGGCCGCCCCGCCGATCGCCGCGCGGCTCGAGACCCCGGCCGACCTGGCGCTGGTGCCGATCATCCGCGACACCGCCTCGATGCTGAGCTGGACCGACTGGTGCGCGGCGGCGGGCATCGCGCCGCTCGACATCGCCGGACCGCGCTACGACGATCCGGCGCTCGCCTTCGATGCGGCGATCTCGGAGCAGGGCGTGCTGCTGGCGGTCGACATGATGTCGGCCGATGCGGTGAGCGACGGCCGGCTGATGCGGCCCTTCGCGATCTCCCTCGAGAGTGATCTGGGCTACTGGTTCGTCACCCGCGCGGGGCGGCGGGAGCCGAAGAAGACCCGGCTGTTCCGCGACTGGCTGCGCGCCGAAGTGCCGGATTCGGCCGAGGGCTACGTGGCCCAGGTGAAGCGGAGGCGCTTGCCGGCGGCCGGACAGTAGATTAGAATAGTTCTAATCTATGAGGCCAGGCCACCATCATGCTGACACGACTTCTGCACCAGAACCGCCGCGACTTCGACAGTCTCGACGAACGCGAGATCCTCTCCCTGGCGGTCGCGGCGGAAGAGGAGGACGGCGCCATCTATGCCGAGATCGCCACCCGCCTCAGCGGTACCTATCCGGCCTCGGCCAGGGTGTTCGAGGGCATGGCGGCCGAGGAGGACGAACACCGGCGGCGCCTGCTCGATCTGTACACCGAGAAATTCGGCCCGCGCCTGGTGCCGATCCGGCGCGAGCATGTGCGCGGCTTCATTTCGCGCCGGCCAGTCTGGCTGATGCAGGCGATGAGTCTCGAGCAGGTGCGCCAGCTCGCCTGGGAGATGGAAGAGGGGGCGGTGCGCTTCTACGAGGCGGCGGCGGCCCGCTCGACCGATGTCGCGGTCCGCAAGCTGCTCGGCGATCTCGCCGCCGACGAGCGCAAGCACGCTGATCTCGCCGACCGGCTGGAGAGCGCCGCGCTCGGACCCGAGGAGCGGGCAACCGAAAAGAGCGAGGAGCACCGCCAGTTCGTCCTCACCTATGTGCAGCCGGGCCTCGCCGGGCTGATGGACGGCTCGGTCTCGACGCTGGCGCCGGTCTTTGCCGCCGCGTTTGCCACCGGCGACACCTGGCAGACCTTCCTCGTCGGCCTCGCCGCCGCGGTGGGCGCCGGCATTTCGATGGGCTTCACCGAGGCGGCCGCCGACGACGGCAAGCTCACCGGGCGCGGCTCGCCGGTCAAGCGCGGCCTCGCCGCCGGGGTGATGACGACGGTCGGCGGGCTCGGCCATGCGCTGCCCTACCTGATCCACGACTTCTGGATAGCGACGATCGTGGCCGGGCTGGTGGTGGTGGTGGAACTGTGGGCCATCGCCTTCATCCAGCAGCGCTACATGCAGACCCCGTTCTGGCGCGCCGTGCTGCAGGTCGTGCTCGGCGGTTCGCTGGTGTTCGCGGCAGGCATACTGATTGGCAACGCCTGACCGCTCTCGTCGATGCCGGCGCTGCAGCACTTCGGCAACATGACTGAACTAATGCGGGCACAAGACCGCCGAACATCTTGCCGACATTGTCCATTGAGTGCAGGCTCGACGGAGGCTGGGGATTGAGATCATGTCGATACTGCGATTGAGCAAGGCGACGCTGCTGGCCAGCGTGTTCTCCCTGCCCCTGAGTTTTGCCGCGGTCGCCGCGAACCTGCTGATCCTGTCGCCCGAGCGGGTGTCCGATCAGAACGTCGACTTCGTCCTGCCGGCGGTCTCCGGGCCGAACGGCAAGCTGGAACTCGATCTCGGCATGGTCACCGACCCCGACAACGCCACTTTCCGGGCGGCGGGCTCGGTCTCGCTGCCGGTGGGCGACATGTTCGGCATCCAGGCCGATGCCGCGATCGGCAGCGTCGGCGGTGACTGGGCCATGGGCGGCGCACTGCATGCCTTCACCCGCGATCCCTCGTCCTACCTGCTCGGCGTCACCGCCGGGATCGTGGTGGCGGAGGGCGCCTGGCTGGCCGCCATCGGTCCGGAGGCCGAGCTCTACCTCGACCGCCTCAGCCTCGAAGGCTGGGCCGGCTGGGCCGCGCTCGAATACGAGGACCCGATGCTGACCGACGAGAGCGGCATCTTCATCATCGGCGACCTTGCCTGGTATCCGACCGACGACTGGCGCCTGAGCGTCGGCGGCGCCTCCATCCTGGGCCGCCAGTCGCTGAGGTTCGCGACCGAGTACCAGTTCGCCGAATTCGGCCTGCCATTCTCCGGCACCGGCGAATTGCGTGCCTACGATACCGGCGCCTATTCGGCCAAGATCGGCATCAAGGGCTATTTCGGCGCCCCCGACAAGAGCCTGATCGACCGCCACCGCCAGGACGATCCGCATAACCGCGTGCTCGACCTGTTCGCCGGAGCGGGAAGCCTGCTCTATGCCCTGGCGGAAGGCGAGCCGCCCCCGGAGTGTCTGGACAATGAGGTTGCTGTTCCGGACGGCCTGGGCGGGTGGAACTGCGAGATCGAGGAATAAGTTCGGCATCGATGCCCAGGCAAACTTGGTCCGGAGTTGGTTCCCGCCAAGGTGACTTGGCTATAGACGGACATAATCCGATCCGGTTCAACGGCCGGTCGCCCACTCGTTGACATACTCGAGGAACTTGCCGCCGGGCGTCAGGGGGATTTCCCGTACGCGGCAGAAGCGCAGGCGGGAATCAGGAAAGAAGGTGCTGCGAAACAGCGCCTCTGCTGCCGCCTCGTCCCCGGGCGCATCCCAGTCACTCGGCACGTAGCGCAGCTCGAAATCGAGCGGTCCGACCTGGGCGATCTGCCAGAATGTGCACCTGAGCAGATCGCGTCCCGACTCGTTGAGCATGCGTGAGACGCTGCGCCCGTCGGGATGAACGAAGATGGCCGTGGTGCGGCCTTCCACGGCCCCGATCATCGGCAGGCTCCGCCCGCACAGGCAGGAGCCGCCGGCGCGGGCAAGGTCACCCTGCGCGTAGCGGATCAGCGGCTGGGCGGTGCTGACGAAGGGGGTCACCACGATGCGCCCCGACTGTCCGGGACCGACGGCACGGCCTTGTTCGTCGACGATCTCGACGAACACGCTCTCGGCATTGACATGCAGGCCATGGCCGAGACGGCAGGGATAGCCGATCTGACCGGCCTCCTTGGAACTGTAGGTCTCCATCATCGCTGCGCCGAAGACGCGCTTGACGGCGGCCCGGTCCGCCGCGTTGGCCCCTTCGCCATGCGTCAGCACGCAGGCAAGACGAACCTCGAGGCCCAGTCGCTCCGCTTCCAGCGCATAGACGTGCAGGATCTTCGGGCCGGTCGAGAGATAGGCCGAATCGGTGCGCTCGATGAACTCGAGCATCTGTTCGACCCCGGTGGCGCGCGAAATGCGATAGCTCGTCCCCCGCGCCCCGTGCGCGTCCCAGCCCGGTCCCCACGGCCCCAACGGCTGGCCGTGCGGCCATTCGGCTGCGACCGCGTAGCCGTCCCGGGCGGTGTAGGTCCGGGACCAGTCGAGCTCATAGGTGCGATGCGCCCGCCAGCGATTGGCATTGGCGGCGATGGCGGTCAGCCGGTTGGTGGTGATCCGGATCGGCCGGCCGGTCGAGCCCGAGGTCTCGACGGTCCCCGTCGCGCCGTGGCCGGGCGGCAGCTCGCGCGCCAGCATGGCCTCGCGATGGTCCGCCATGTCGGCGCGCGTGACGATGGGAATCTCGTGCCAGCGGTCCCAGTCGATGTCGCCGGTGGCGGTGAACACCGGATCGAGCCGGCGTTCATAGAACGGCACATGCTTTCTGGCATGGCGCAGCAATTGGGCGAGCTGGCTGCGCTGATAGTCGATCAGCGCCGCCGGCGACCAGTACTGGCTCTCCATCAGCATCTCGAAGAACTGGCGCTGCAGGTCGGCGGGCTTCATGCGCCCAGTATGGCGGCGGCGACGCCGCCGCGGCAAGTCCGCCCGTCATCCAGCAGCTGCGATGCCGCAGGCGGGGGCCAGAGCCTCCCCGGCGGGGACAACCCCGTTCAGCATCGTGGCCACAATATGTCCGGAAAAGTCACCCGCACCATAGATATCAATAGCTTCGAGCAGTCCACGAAGTGGCAGAGGTGCGGCGCCCGAATCTATCCCCGGTACGCACCCATCCCGTCGCGGCACCGGTCGATAACGGCTTGTGGCGGCGGCCCGCGCTTGCCAAGGTAGCCGCACCGCGGTGATCCTCCCGCTTCTTCCCTCACGTGGTGACTCGACCGCCAGCGATGCCGTTTCTCTCGGACGCCCATACCTACCCGCTCTGGCTCAATCTCATCGCCTTCGCCGTCGCGGCGGTGGTGGTGTGGATCGGCGGCACCCGCCTCACCGGGTATGTCGATCACCTCAGTATCCGCACCGGGATGGGGCAGGCCTTTGCCGGCATGCTGCTGCTGGGGGTGATCACCTCGCTGCCCGAACTCGCCAATGCGATCACCGCCTCGGCGCTCGGCGATCCGGCGCTGGCCGTCAACAACCTGCTGGGCGCCGCCTCCATCACCATCTTTCTGCTCGCCCTCAGCGACGCCCTCGTCGGCCGCGAGGCCCTGACATCGGTGGTCGCCAAGCCCTCGACGCTGATGCTGAGCGTGCTCGGCATGCTGGTGCGCATCCTGGTTGCAGTCGCCGTCGTCACCGGCGATGTGCCGGTGTTCGGCGTCGGCGCCTGGGGCCTGGCGATCGCGCTCGTCAGCCTCGGTGCCTTCTGGCTCGCCGCCGGCTACGGCGCCCGCAGCCCGTGGGGCGTGCTGCGCCCCGGCGACACGCCTGCCGAGGACGAGGGGAGCGGCGAAGCGGCACGCCAGCGCTCGGTCCGACGCCTCGTCCTCGCCATCGTGGTCAGCGGGGCGGTGATCTTCGTTGCCGGTATCGTGCTCTCCCACACGGGCGAGGCGATCGCCCGGCAGACCGGCCTCGGCAGCGGCCTCGTCGGTTTCCTGCTGATCGGGGCCGTCACGTCGATGCCGGAACTGAGCACCGTGGTGGAAGCCCTGCGCCGCCGCCGCTTCGAACTGGCCTTCGGGCAGGTGCTGGGCACCAATCTCGTCAACATCTCGATGATCCTCGTCGCCGACCTGGTGTTCTCCGGCGGCCCGGTGATCAACGAACTGGGGCGGTTCGAGGTGATCTCGTCGCTCCTGGGGGCGGTGCTGATCGGGGTGTTTCTCGTGGGCCTGCTGGAGCGGCGCAACCGCACGGTGCTGCACATGGGCTACGACGCACTGGTGGTCGTGGGGCTGTTCCTCGCCGGAGTGACCCTGCTGGTCCAGCTGTAGCCCTGCCTCATCGGGCGAGGCGGGACTCGAGAACGGTTCCGACCCCGGCGCATTCGGCCGCGATCTCGGCGGCGAAGTCGGCCAGCATCTCGCGCTCCAGCACCCCGGCATTGCGGACCACCATGGCAATGTCCCGATGCACCGGGTCGACGTCCGACGGGGTGATCTCGGCGAGCCGCCCCTCGGCGATGTCGTCCCTGACGGCCGAGTGCACGAAGAAGCCGACGCCCTCGCCCTTGATGGCGATGCGGCGGGCCGGGCCGGTGGGCAGCTCGACCGAAACCGGGGCGCGGCGGAACAGCGCCAGCGCGGCATCCGGATAGACCTGCCACCAGTTGATCGAGATCAGCCGCGGCACGCGCCGCAACACGTCATCCATGTGGGGGTCGGGGCCCAGTTCGGCAGCGATGGCCGGGGTGGTCACCATCGGCACGCGCTCGCGCATGACCAGCAGCGGCTCGAGGTCGGTGATCAGCGGGTCCAGATTGGGCCAGCACAGGATCCCCAGCTCGATTTCGCGCTCGCGCAGCATGGCGGCGATCTGGTTCTGCCGACCCTCGTTGATCACCACGTCGACCGACGGGTACTTCGCCTGGAAGCGCAGCAGCGACTCGGTGATGAGCGGCGACACGAGGCTCCTCAGCGAGCCGATCGAGACGCGGCCGCGCTCCACCCGCCGCAGCGCTTCCTTCGCCTCCTGCGCCGCCGACAGGATGCGCCGCGCATAGGGCAGGAAGGTCATGCCCTGGTCGGTGAGCGAGATGGTGCGGCCGCGGTGGAACAGCTGCACGCCCAGCAGTTCCTCGAGCGCCCGCATGCGCATCGACACCGTCGCCTGCGTGACATTGAGCCGCGCGGCGGCCCTGGTGAAGCTCAGGTCCTGCGCGATGCGGTCGAAGGTTCTGATCTGGTCGAGGTCCATGGATCGGTTCGGCTGATGCAGGAGGCCGGCAGGGCCCGTCGCTGACCTCTGTATCGGATATGCTGATGCAGGGGCGGGGCGCAAGGGCGCAATGATGATGGCCCGCAGCGAGCCGTGAGCGGGGAAGGGCTCGCGCTGGCCTGCCGCCTGTCCGGCGTCAGGTGGGAGACCCACGGGCCGCGGGCTCGTGCCGCCGTGTCAATAAATGCCGATCAGCTTGGCGCTCGCCACCAGGAGAACCAGTCCGAGCGCCTTGAGTATCTGGGCGTTGGCGAAGCGATGGATTCCCAGCGTGGTCCCGATCACTGCGCCAAGCAGCACGGCGGCGGCAAACAGGGGCAGTTGCGCCGGCAACTGTCCGACCTGGCTGAAGTTGCCCAGGAGTCCCGAAACCGAATTGCACAGGATGAACACCGCCGCGACACCGGAGGCGGTCCGAGGCTCCGACCAGCCCATCAACAACAGCAGCGGCGAGAGGAATATGCCACCACCGGTGCCCGTCAGGCCCGACAGCAATCCGATGCAGAGTCCGGCCATGACACCAATTGCGACCGGCACCTCCCGTGCTTCGTCGAACGCCCTGAACCTCGATGGCCACAAGAGCCGTATCGCGGCGAGCAGCAGCACGACGCCGACAAGCGGCCGGTAGTACTGGCCCGGCAACTGGATCGCTCCGCCCAGGAAGGCCATCGGCACCGCCCCGATCAGGAATGGCCACAGGGTCCGCCAACTGAACAGGCCTGCCCGCACAAACCGAAATGAGGTGAAGCCGGCAGCCAGGATGTTGAGCACCAATGCGGTGGGCCGCATGACGGCGGGGGACAGCCCGAAGAGCGCCATGAGCGCGATGTAGGACGACGCGCCGGCATGACCTACTGAGGTGTATAGCGCGGCACCGACCAGCATCAGGCCCGCCAGCAGAAAGTCGGCCGCGGCATAGGCGGGCATCAGGCTGCCTCCAGTCTGGCCAGGGGGCGAGTCACGACGCGCCGATCAGGGCGCACCTGGACCCTGCGTCGAAACGGGCCGACCGGCGGTTTCGCGATCGTCCGGCTGTTGATACTGACGAACGGGTCGGATTGGCAATCGACGTCGACGAACCAGGGTCCCGTCAGCCACCGGTGACGCTCATGTGACGGCCGATGGCGGGCGTTGAAGCGAGCCTGCCGATCGCGAAATCATGACCCTTCGGCTTGCGCGAAATCGCGTCTTCGATGGCCCGGTACAGCGGTTCATCGCTTTCCGAACTGCGCAGCGGCGCCCGCAGATCAGTCGCGTCCTCCTGCCCCAGGCACATATAGAGTGTGCCCGTACAGGTAACGCGCACCCGATTGCAGGTCTCGCAGAAATTATGGGTCAGCGGCGTGATGAAGCCGATCCGACCCCCGGTCTCGCGGACACGGACGTAGCGCGCCGGGCCGCCGGTGGTGAAAGGGATGTCTTCGAGGGTCCAGGTCCGCGCCAGCCGATCCCGCACCACCGACAGCGGCAGGAACTGCTCGGTCCGGTCGCCATCGATATCCCCGAGCGGCATGGTCTCGATCAGGGTGAGGTCCATGCCGTCCCCATGGGCCCAGCCGATCATCTGGTCGAGCGCGAATTCGTTTACGCCCTTGAGGGCAACGGCATTGATCTTGACCTCCAGCCCGGCGTCGCGGGCCGCCGCGATACCGGCCAGCACGACGCTCAGTTCGCCTCCCCGGGTGATCCGGCGATAGGCGCCGGCATCGAGGCTGTCGACGGAGACAGGAAACACAACGTCACCTGTCACTACTGCATCGTCGGATGCGGCTACCATGCCTATACGTGGCCGGCCACCAAGCAGGGCGGCACCGATCCCGGTGCCAACGTCTTCGGCGTCGATCTGGCGGAGCAGCAGCCGCCCGAGACCGCCGCCTGGTATTCCCCCTCGATGTACAACGTGGTCAAGCAGGACGGGCAGGACGTCAATCTGGTCATCATGCCCGACCACGACTGCGAAGTGAATTCGGGGCTCGGTTCGGTCCGCGGGGCGAGAATGGGTGAAACCCGGTACAGTACGGCCCGAGGTACCCAGATGCAGAGGCTCACCAGCCCGATGGTGTGGCGCTACGGGCAGATGCAACCCACCTCCTGGGACGATGCGCTGGACCTTGTCGCCCGCGTCACTGCCACGGTGATCAAGGAAAAGGGCGAGGACGAACTCTTCGTTTCGATGTTCGACCATGGCGGCTCGGCCGGCGGATACGAGAACACCTGGGGGACGGGAAAGCTCTACTTCGGGTCGATGAAGGTCAAGAACGTCCGCATCCACAACCGGCCGGCCTATAATTCCGAAGTCCATGCCACGCGCGACATGGGCGTCGGCGAACTCAACAACTGCTACGAGGACGCCGAACTCGCCGATACGATCCTGGCGGTTGGTACCAATCCGCTGGAGACGCAGAGCAACTACTTCCTCAATCACTGGGTTCCGAACCTGCGTGGTACCTCGCTCGGCAAGAAGCAGCAGCTGATGCCGAACGAGGTGCACGAGGCGGGGCGGATCATCATCGTCGATCCGCGGCGCACGGTCACGGTCAATGCCTGCGAGGCGGAGGCCGGCCCGGACAATGTGCTGCACCTGGCGCTCAACTCGGGCACCGACCTGGCCCTGTTCAATGCCCTGTTCACCTACATTGCCGAGCAGGGATGGATCGACGCCGACTTCATTGCCAACAGCACCGCCGCTGCGGGCGCGGCCCGACCGGCCCTCTATCCTGCGCGCGGCGAGGCAGACGGCAAGCCCGGGCACCTCACCAATTTCGCCGGTGCCGTCGAGGGCTGCAGGGTATCCCTCGAGGAGGCCGTGGCGATCACCGGGCTCAGGGCCGAGGATATCGTCAAGGCTGCCGAGTGGATCGCGAAGCCGAAATCGGATGGCAGCCGCCGGCGCACCATGATCGGCTACGAGAAGGGGCTGATCTGGGGCAACGACAACTACCGCACCAACGGCGCGCTGGTGAACATCGCGCTCGCGACCGGCAATATCGGACGCGAGGGCGGCGGCGTGGTCCGCCTCGGCGGCCACCAGGAGGGCTATGTACGCCCGTCCGACGCGCATGTCGGGCGTCCGGCCGCCTATGTCGACAAGCTGCTGATCGAAGGCAATGGTGGTGTCCACCACATCTGGGCCTGCGACCACTACAAGACGACGCTCAATGCCCACGAGTTCAACCGCACCTACAAGAAGCGCACCGACATGGTGAAGGATGCGATGAACGCGGTGCCCTATGGCGACCGCGAGGCGCTGGTTGCCGCGATCGTCGAGGCGATCAATGCCGGCGGCCTGTTCTCCGTCGACGTCGATATCATCCCGTCCAAGATCGGCGCGGCGAGTCACGTCTGGCTGCCGGCGGCGGAATCGGGCGAGATGAACCTGACCTCGATGAACGGCGAGCGCCGCATGCGCCTGGTCGAGCGCTACATGGACCCGCCGGGCGACGCCAAACCCGACTGCCTGATCGCCGCCGGGCTGGCCCAGCACATGGAAAAGGTGCTGCGCGAGATGGGCGACGACAGCCTTGCCGACCAGTTCAAAGGCTACGACTGGCAGACCGAGGAGGACGCCTTCATGGACGGCTACCACCTCAATGCAGGTGGTGGCGAACATGTCGCCTACGAACGCCTGCGGGCCATGGGCAACAACGGCTTCCAGGAGCCGGCCGTCGGTTTCGCCGATGGCAAGATCGTCGGCACCAAGCGGCTCTATGCCGACGGCGTGTTCTCGGGAGAGGGCGGCAAGGCCAGCTTCATGGACGCGCCATGGCGCGGACTGCAGGCCGCCGGCAAGGAGGAGCAGAAGGCCAAGTTCAAGTACCTGATCAACAACGGGCGGGCGAACCTGGTCTGGCAGAATGCCTTCCTCGACCAGCAGAACGAGTTCGTCATGGATCGGATGCCGTACCCTTATATCCAGGTCAGTCCCGACGACATGGCCGAACTGGGGCTGGGCGCGGGCGACCTCGTCGAAGTGTACAACGACGACGGTTCGACCCAGGCCATGGTCTATCCGACGCCGACCGCGAGGAAGGGGGAAACCTTCATGCTGTTCGGCTTCCCGACCGGGGTGCAGGGCAACGTCATCAATGACGGGGTGAACGAGCTGGTGATCCCCAACTACAAGCAGACCTGGGCCAATATCCGCAAGATCTCCGGCGCTCCCGAGGGCGTGAAGCACCTGACCTTCAAGTCCATGGAGTACTGGGCCGGCTAGGCCTCGAACCTGGTCGCCGCGGCCCATCGGCCGCGGCGGACGCCAGCCCTGGCCGTCGACGCTTGTTCGTGAAGCGCGCTCGGCCACTCTGTTGCCGGGGAGCGGAAAATGGACATGGCCGCAACGAGTGCGCCGAACCTCGACCTGCGTCCTGCGGCTCCGCAGGGCCGCGTCATCGCCGTCGACATCGCTGCGGCCAAGGCACTGTCCATCGCCCGGCCGGTGCGCGAGACCGAGCACGTGCCCCTCTTTGCGGCGCGAGGGCGCGTTCTTGCGCGGGCGATCCGCGCACCCGGCTGCCTGCCGGTATTTGATAATTCGGCAATGGACGGCTACGCTTTGCGACTGGCCGATCTTGCTGGCGATGGCCCGTGGGAGCTCGAGATCGGCGGACGCCTCGCCGCCGGCGACGGACCCGCTGCAACGCAACTGGCGCCCGGCACCTGCCTGCGCATCTTCACCGGTGCACCCGTCCCCTCCGATTGCGATGCGGTGGTCATGCAGGAGCGGTGCGTCCGCGATGGCAATCGCATCGTGCTGAGGGCGCGACCGCGGCACGGCGAGAACATCCGCCGGTCCGGCGAGGATGTCCGGCAGGGGCAATCGGTGCTCCAGCCGGGAGACGTGCTGAGACCCCTGGGACTGGCCCTGCTGGCCGGGCTCGGGCTGTCCGAGGTCGAGGTGCTGCGCAAGGTCCGGATCGGGCTGGTGTCGACCGGGACCGAGCTCCGCAATCCGGGAGAGCCCCTCGCACCCGGCCAGATCTACAACTCGAACCGCGTGCTGCTCGGCGCGATGCTCGCTGCCCTTGGCTGGGCCGCTGTCATCGATTTCGGCATCGTCGCGGACCGGCCGGGCGATCTGGCTACAGTCTTCGGTGAGGCCGCCCGCTGCTGCGATGTCGTCATCAGCACCGGCGGCGCCTCGGCCGGCGACGAGGATCATGTCGTCACCGCGCTGGATCAGGCCGGCGGCGTTCTCGATGTCGTCAAGGTCGCGATGCGTCCCGGCAAGCCCCTGAAGATCGGCCGCCTTGGCGACGTGCTGTTTGCCGGCCTGCCGGGCAATCCGAACGCCACGCTGGTGACATTCCAGCAGATTGCCCTCCCGGCCATCCGGAGGCTCGCCGGACTGCGTGTCGCGGGCCTCCCCTGGATGTCGGCGGTATCCGGGTTCGACTACGCCAAGCCGGCGGGGCGAACCGAATTCGTCCCGGTCCGCGAGACGGGCCGCGACCACCACGGGCGCCCGGTGCTGGAGATGCTCAGCCGCGGCTCATCGGCAAATCTCTCGGCGCTGGCGCTGGCCGACGGCGTGGCGCTGCTGCCGCCCGATGCCGAGTTGATCGCACCGGGTGACCTGCTGTCGTTCCAGTCCCTTGGCGATGGCTGAGCTGGTGGCTGGCGGCAAAGGGGTCATCGAAGCGATCCTCCGGCGGCGCTCGCTGGCGCCGCGCAAGCTGGTGGCGCCGGGTCCCGATGCATCGCAGCTGGAGCTGCTGATTTCGGCAGCGGCCGCGGCGCCCGACCATGGACGCCTGCATCCGGTCCGGTTCGTCCAGATCGCCGACGCGGGCCGCGCGACCCTGGCCCAGCTGTTCCGCCAGGCGGCGTCGCAGATGGAACCTCAGGCAGGCCCGGAGCTGGCGGACCGGGAGGCCGAAAAGGCCCATCACGCGCCATGTCTCCTCGCCGTGGTGGCAAGGATTGATGACGCGAACCCTGTTGCCCCCGCGCACGAGCAATGGATTTCGGTCGGCGCCGCAGTCCAGAACGTCCTTCTCGCGGCCGAGGATCTCGGCTTCCGTGCCATGATAGTCAGCGGCCGCAAGGTGCAGAGCCGGTTGCTGCAGGCGGCCTTCGCGCCGACCGGAAGCGAGCACCTGGTCGGCTTCGTCGCCATTGGCACCCCGACTGCCGAACCCTCGCCCCGCGACCGCCACCCGGGCTCGCTCGCCCACTGGAGTGGCACCTGAGAACCACCCGGTGAGCCTCAAGGACACCGAGCGAGGGTGACCAGCTCAGGCATGGCAGGGCACAGCCTCACTGGGGCGGCACGCAGCTGGCCCTCCCATTGAATTCGGATGCAAATGCGCTGAAAACCGGCGCAGACCTGTGCTAGATCACCGTTGCCGTTGGTTTGCGCCTGGGGATGCAGAACCTGTTGCCGATAGACGATGCAGGAACGCGGTGGCCATCCGAGCGGGTCGACGACGGGCGGGGTTCCGGCAGGCGCGTCGCCATAATCGGCAGCCAGGCTTTCGCGCTCCTGAATTTCCGCAGCTCTCTGATTGCCGCGCTCGTCGCCCGCGGACATGAGGTACTGGCCATGGCGCCGGATCTTGACGGTGACTACGGCCATCGTATCCGGCAACTCGGAGCGCGACCGATCTCGCTTCCATTGTCGCGGCGGAGCACCAATCCGGTCGGTGACGCGGTTCTGTTCGCACGGATGCTGCATGTCCTGTGGCGCGCGACGCCCGATGTGGTCCTTGCCTATACGGCCAAGCCCATCATCTATGGACTGCCGGCCGCCGTCCTTGCGGGTGTTCGACGACGCTTCGCGCTGGTGGAGGGACTGGGTCATCCCCTTACCATCGGTGCCGGAGGCGCCTCGCGTCTGCTGGCTCCCATGGTCCGCCTCCTGTACCGCACGGCCATTGGCGTGGCCTCGAGTTGCTTCTTCCTGAACCGGAGCGACCTGGCGGATTTCGTGTCCTGGAAGGTCGTCAGGCCGGAGCGCGCCATGCTGCTGGGTGCTACCGGTGTGAATCTGGATGAATGGCCGGAGTCCAGGCCGGTGCTGGATCCTGTGACCTTCATCTTCGTGGGACGTCTGTTGCGTCAAAAGGGCGTGGAGGAATTCATTGCCGCCGCCCGGTCGGTCAAGAAAGACAATCCCGCCGTTCGCTTCCTGCTCGTCGGCGGCCTTGAGGACGGGCATGATGCGGTGGGTCGCCAGGCCGTTGAGGGATGGGTGCGCGAGGGTGTCGTCGAGTGGACGGGGCACGTCCCCGTTCGACCCTGGCTGGACCAGTCAAGCGTCTTCGTTCTGCCCTCGTACCGGGAAGGATTTCCGCGCAGCACGCAGGAGGCCATGGCCGTTGGCCGCGCCGTCATCACAACCGATGTGCCCGGTTGCAGGGACACCGTGATAGGCGGGCGAAGTGGCGTATTGGTTCAGCCGCGTGACGCCAGGGCTCTGGCCGCCGCCATGCTGGAGTTCATCGCCAAGCCGGAACTGATCGTCGCAATGGGTCGGGAGAGTCGCGCTATATCGGAGGAACAGTTCAACAGCAGTTCCTTCGACACCCGGCTGATCCTACAGATGGGTCTCTAGCCAGTGCGGCCGGCGCCAGCAGCATTGAAGGTCCTCGTTGTTATCCCGTCGCTTGCGGTTGGCGGTGCCGAGATGGATCTGCTGAGGGTCTTGCCGCGGATAGACCGCGCGAAGTTCCAGGTCGACGTCTGGACCTTCCAGGAAACCGGCGAACTGGCCGGCCGGATGAGTGCAGCGGGCATCAGGGTCATTGCTCCGGATCCATCGAACCCGACGGCCGCCGCCCCGCCTCCTGGTGGCGCCGCCACGCAGCGGCTCAGAGCCCTGGCGCGGCTATTGGGCAAGGCGGCCGCGGGCGCCAGGCTGCTGAGGGCCGGGAACTATGACGTCGTCCATGCGGTGCTGCCGAGCAGCTACCTCATTGCGGTGCTCGCCTCAGCCATGGCCCTGCGCGGTCGTGTGCTGATGAGCCGACTTTCGCAGAACTGGTATCAGGCCAACCACCCGCTGTTCGGGTTCATCGAGCGGCAGATGTTGCATCGGATGGCGTCGGCGGCAATCGGCAATGCCTTCGGCATCGTTGACGAGTTGCGCGCCGAGGGCATCAGGGACGACAAGCTCTCGCTGCTCCGGAACGGCCTCGACGTCGGGCAGTTCGACGCCTCGCTGGTAGATCGGGACACCGCCCGACAGCAGCTCCTGCTGCCGCGGCAGGCGCTCGTGCTGAGTGCGGTCGCCAACCTCCATCGCTACAAGGGCTATGACGATCTGATCGGTGCACTCTCGCTGGCCGCGCCCCGGCTTCCGGACGAATGGTACCTGCTCATCGCCGGCTCTGACCGCGACGGCAACCTCGCGCGATTGCAGGAGGTCGCCCGGCTGCAGGGGCTCGAGCGAAACATCCGGTTCCTCGGGCCGCGTTCCGACATTTCACTGATCCTCAGCGCGGCGGACCTGCACGTCACGGCCTCCCACTCCGAGGGACTTCCCAACAACATCATCGAAGCAATGTTCGCGAGGCTCCCCGTGATCGGAACCGCGGTCGGCGGCATCCCAGAACTCGTCGAGGACGGCGAGACCGGGCTGCTGGTGGCGGCCCGGGACCACGAGGCGCTGTCGCGTGCCATCGTCGATCTGGCCCGAGCCCGCGACAGACGGACCGCCATGGGGCTGGCGGGGCGGGCCGTCGCCGAGACCAGCTTCGATGTCCGGCGGACCGTGACCGAACTTTCGGCCATCTACGAAGATCTCGCCCTGTCGCATCGAGAGAACCGGCCCTATCGTTCGCGGCAGGACATGGCCGGCCGGCCCCAGGGACTGCCGGGACCGGATTGGAGAGCCGGCAGTGAGTAACGTTGCTGCAACCGGGGAACTCACCGTCGACGTGGTGATCGCCACGCGCAACCGCAGGCGTTTTCTCGAGCAGTGCCTGGCCAGCATCCGCGGCCAGACTCTCCAGCCGCGTCGGGTGATCGTCGTCGACGATGGCTCCACGGACGACACGCGAGCTGCGCTGGAAGGGCTGGCCGGGGACTGGCCGAACCTCACTGCAATCTCGGTGTCGCAGCGCGGCGTTTCGGCGGCCCGCAACATCGGCATCAGCCGGTCGACATCCGATCTGGTCGCCTTCAACGACGATGACGACCTCTGGCTTCCCACCATGCTGGAGCGCCAGGTCGCGCTGTTTCGCGGACGACCCAGGACCGGCTTCGTCTATTGTGGCTTCTGCGAACTCGACGCCGCCGGAAACGACCTGGTGGACGGGTGCCAGGTCCGGCCCGAGCGGCGCGGAGAAATCTTCCATGACATCCTCGAGCGGTTCCATGGCATTGCGCTGCCCACCATTGTCGCCCGCCGATCCCTGTTGATCGACGTCGGCGGCTTCGACGAGTCCATGTCTCAGGCGGAAGACCGCGACCTTTGCCTTGCCCTGGCGCGGCGAGCCGAGGTCGACTGCAATTCGGAAACGCTGGTCGGCGTACGCAAGCACCCCCGCGGGGCCTATGGCGGCGCCATGCGGCACGATCCGGAACTGGTGCTCAATCAGCGGCTGTCCGTCTGGAACAAGTGGCGCGAAGACTTCGTGGACAGGAATGCTGTTCTCGCCCGCTTTCGCGTGGAGGCCGCGGCGGTTGCCATTGCCCTGCTTACACGGCTGCCACCCGATCTGGGGCTCTATCGCCGGTTGAGCACCAGCAACCTCCTGCTGGCCCGCGAGCTGTTTCCAACCCGTCGCGCCTTTCTGGCTGCGGTCCTTGCCGCCCTCGGGATCGGCCGCCAGAGCGCCGATGCTCGGCTCGGTCCGCTCGAGACACTGAAATGGGCGCTTGCCCGGCGCGTCATCCTGCCCAGCCCGACCCTTCTGGGCCTGGCCCGCCGCCTCGGGAAGTTCAGGGATGGGTCCACCCACGTTTCCGGCGATGGCGAGTAGGCGGCAGGGTTGAGCATGCGGCGCAAACACCGGGCCGCCGACGTCACGGCGATTGTCCTGACCACCGGCGAGGCAACGACCGCATCGGCGATCGCGTGCATCCGCGGGCAGGATGCGCCGGTCTTCGATATCGTCGTGGTGCGGGACATCCATCCGTTTCACAAGGCGCTCAACCAGGGCGCCTCCCTGGTCACGACGCCGTATTTCGTGCAGGTCGACGCCGATATGCTGCTCGACCCGGATTGCATCGGGGCCTTGCGACGGGCCATGCGCAGCGACGTCGGAATTGCCGTAGGCCGGTTGCGGGACGCGATGATGGGAACCGTGGTTGGCGTCAAGCTGTTCCGCAAGGCTTGCTTCGAAGTCGCCATGTTTCCGGATTCGATCTCGCCGGACACCGATTTTGTCGAAGCGATCGGACAGGCCGGGTGGCGGACAGTCTACGTCGGAAATCAGCACGACCGCGGAAAGCACGGTCCGCGAACCTTTGGCGTGCATGCCCCCGAGTATCAGCCGCACTACGTCTTCCGGAAGTTTTTGATGGAGGGGCAACGCTACTACCATCGCTCCGCCTTGGGCGGACTGCGCTGGCAGCTTGCTCAGTTGACGCGCAGTTCCCATCCGAATGCAGTTCTGGCGCGCGTCGCCCTTGCCGCGGGGTTCCTCGATGCGCCCGCCGGGGACGCCCTGGGGCGAGAAACGCCCAGTGGCTTCGACAGCGTCGTCGCCGCCCTGGCAAGCTCGGACAGGCCGTCCGGCGCCGCCTCTGCGAAGCGTGCGAGGGGCACGCTCCGTGATTGCTTCTTTGCTGAGTGGCAACGCGGTCGCAATGCCGCCGAGCAATCGGACGCCCGCATCTTCCGCGAGGCGCTGGAGTCGCTCGAGCGCCTTCCGGACGACGAGCTGTCGCTGCTGCTGAAGCTTGGGCTGTGCCGCGGCTTTGTCACCGGCGGCGACCCGCAGCGCGACTTCGATCGCCTGGAGAAGTTTTTCCGCCAGACCGGGCAACCGCAGGCGGCAACGGCCGTGGAACAGCCGGAACTGCCGCTCGCCGAGGTGTTCGAATACGCACGGCAGGTCGGCCTCGAGCGCTTTGTGATGGCCCCATCGGTCGGAATGGAGTTCGTATATTCGGCGGGATCGTTTCGAGGCACGAGCCCCGTCGCCAATCGCACCGACGCGGCGGGGCGACCCCGTATCGACGTTCCCTTCCGGCTCTTTGGCAGTATCGTCTGCACAGACGCCGAAAGGGTGACGGGACTGTTCTGGTGTCTCGACCTGCTGCGCAGGGGCTACCTGCAGGCCCATGTGCCGGGCCCGTTCGGCGCCCACCGCGTATCCTTGCCGGGGGCGCTGCTGGATGGGCTTCTCGATCGCGTTCGGGCCGGCAAGTCCGGCATGCAGCAATCGCTGCCGATGCGGTTCATCCGGCGGATGCTGGCACCCCCACTGCGACCGTACCAGGCGACGGAGGGCCGTGTACTGATGGTTGCGGAATCTCTCGGCCGCGGCGGAGCCGAACGTCAGCTCCTCGCTGTCGCCGAAGGACTGCAGCGCCGCGGCTATGACGTGAAGGTCCTGAGCTTCGCCGATTTCGATGCCGGCGTTCCAAGTTATGAGGGCGATCTGCGTCGCCTCGGGATCGAGGTGACCCATGGCATGGGCGAGCCCTCCACCAGCCGCCGGTACCTGCCCAGCACGCCTGGCTGCGTCCGACCGGAGGATGCCGCCCGCCTCCCGAGATGGATGCGCGACCGGATGGCCGCGCTCAGCCGCCTTCTGGTGACCTGGGGCCCCGAGGTCGTCCATGCCTGGGGGGACGGTCCGGGCAGCGCGGCGCTGCTCGCTGCCGGCACACGCGGGGTCAGGCAGATCGTCGTGCAGCAGGGCAGTATGGCGATCTTTCGGCGGGGACATCCGGGGAGTGCCCTGATCCGCAACGTCTATGCGGTTCTGGCCGGCAGGGCCGGGGTGACGATGATCAACAACAGCCTGGCCGGCGCCCTCGACAACGAGCAGTGGATCGGACTTCCGCGCGGCAGCGTCGGGGTTCGCTACAATGGGCTGCTTCCCGGCACCGTTCGGCCGGTGAGTGCGGAGGAGACGGCGCAGTACAAGGCGTCACTGGGATGGAGTGCGGACACGCCCGTCGTGGGCACCATCACCCGGATCGTCGCGGTAAAGGATCCGGACCTCTGGCTTGCGACAGCGGCAAGGATCCGAGAGCAGCGCCCGGACGTCCGCTTCCTTTTCGCTGGCTACGGGCCGCTGGCGGAAGCCACGAAAGCCAACGCCGCGCGACTGGGCATTGGCGATCGCATTCACTTTGCTGGTGCGGTGGAGGATGTCGGCCTCGTCTACTCGGCCATTGACGTGGTGCTGCTGACATCCGCAATCGAGGGCGTTCCCAATGTCATGATCGAGGCTCAGGCGGCCGGCCGTCCGGTGGTTGCACCCGACGTCGGCGGTGCCGCCGAGGCGCTGGCCGAGGGTGTCACCGGCCTGATCGCCCGTCCGCGGGACGTCCTGCACCTGGCGTCGGCCGTCATCCGGCTGCTCGATGACGACGCCTGGCGGGCGCGACTTCGGCAAGATGGGCCGCGCTTGGTGGCCGAACGGTTCGATCTCGACGCGATGGTGGAAAAGACCATAGAGCACTACGGCATTGCCCGCCCCGGGCCTATTTCGGCCTAGCCGCGGCAATCTCGTCGGCAAAGCCGCGTGCCAGGTGCAGCGCGCTGAGCGCGGGCAGGCGATGTGCCGCGAACGGCGAAAGCGCTCTCAAACGATCGGCAAGGGTGACCTGCGGCGGCCGCATCTGCCGGCCTTCCTTCAGCATCAAGTGGGCGCGCCCCAGGCCGTTGCGATAGGCGCGGTCTATCCAGGCCTGCTCGGACCACTGGCGCTCCCGGACGATATGGTGAACCAGCGGCTGCTGCGCAAACCATGCCGTGGCGCCAGCGCGCTCGACGCGCCGGAGGAACTCGGTCTCGCTGCCCATGCGATAACTGGGAGTGTCGCGATTGGGTCCTATCGCCTCGTCGAAGCGGAATCCGCTGTCGAATACCGTCCGGCGCACCGCCATGTTGCAACCATAGATTTCCCCGGCTTCGGTCGGTCCTTCCGGCAGGTCCCTTTCGCTGAACATCAGCGCGTGATGTCGCCGGTCCTTGAGCAGCCAGCCCGGTGGCGGCACCTCGAAATAGGGGGTGATGCGGCCGCCGAGCAGCGCATGCTCGGTCCGTTCCTGCAGGTACCGGCTCCAGGCTCGGAGGAAGTTCCGGTCCGGCAGAACGTCGTCGTCCACGATGACGATGAGGTCGCCGTCGCAGGCGTCCAGTGCTGCATTCAGCGCCGCGTTCTTGCCGGGAGTGGGCTGGGTCACGACGCGCAACGGCAGCCGCGCCGCATGTTCGTCCAGGATCTTCCGGGTCGTGTCCGTACTGCCATTGTCCACCACCACCATCTGCCATGGCGTGTCAGGTGGCTCGGCGGCGGCAAACGCCGCGAGTGTCTGTCGGAGAACCGCTTCGCCGTTGCGCGTTGCCGCAAGGACGGTCAGGGAGTTGGCCAGCTTCGCCGTCATTTGGCCCTATGCCCTCAATCGCCTGAGCAACCTCGCCGCTATGGTGCGCCAGCCTCGCTTTTCGTCGGGGAGTGCGGTTTCACCGCCTGCGTGGCGCAGGCGAGCACCGGCCACGATCCGGTCGGTAATGTCCAGACGGTTCACGAGCCCAGGAGCAAGTTCCCCAATCGGCCGCGCGCCGTCCACCAGCATGCAGATCCCCGGTAGCCGTCCGAGAACCTCCGGCGGAGGTATCGCGATACCGAAGGGGACCGCGAAAGTGTCAATCCGCTGACCGGTTGCGTCCATCAGCCAGCGTTGCGCCCTCGAGATGTCGTCCCAGAGCGCCTCGGCAGACATTGCGGCGATGTCTGCATGTGACCATCCGTGGTTGCCGATCTGGACACCGGCCGCCACCAGGCCCGAAAGGGCCTGCATGTCGATCGGTCCTGCCTCCGGCGGTACCTCCGGCATGTCGAGTTGCCACTCGTCGAGAAATGCGAGGACTGCGGCGTCGAGCGCCTGACCCTGCAGCGGAGCCAATCGCGCGCGCACCTCCTGCCGCAGTTGCATGAAGCGCGGCGCGCGCCATCGTGCTCCGGGTTCGGTTTGCCGTGCCCGTTCCACCAGCCGATCGATGGCGAGGTTGAGGATCGTGAAGAAATACGGGGTCCGGGCCACGATCTGATATGGGTTGAGATAGAGCGTGACCTCGTGACCGCGCTCTCTGGCGAGCAGGCACGCCGCTGCGGCCGCCATGGTCGAGTCGTCGACAGTCAGCGCCATGTCGTCCGGTCCGCAGGCCTCGACCGGCACATACCGGCTCGCAAGCGTGTCGAGGAAATCGGAGAACGCCTCGCGCGGAACGTAGAGCCGGTCCTGCCGGCTATCGGCCTTCCAGTCGGCCAGCACCCCGTGAAACACATGAACTGGCAACGGCGTCGGACCCTTGTAGCGGCTTTCACGCTGAAGAACGCCACAAACCACAGACCAAACAAATCGAAAAGCACCTTGTAAGCGAAACCGCGAGCGACCGCGCGCAATCGGGAGTCTGCTCTGCGCCGCGGGACCGAATGGCAGTGATCACGGTAGCGTGGGGAGAGTTCTGCAAATTCGCTGCGAGGGGCGCCGTGGCAGGCCGGCGGGGCGAAGCGGGCCCGGATCGGATCGACGGCGATGTGCACGCGTCGGCGAAGGCCCGTGAACTGTTGCAGCGCGGATCGTGGCAGCTGGGGATCGAGCCGGCCCCCGGGGGTGGCCGCCACGGACTGCATCGGGCTGGGTCCGTAAGTCCATGTCCTCCTATCGATTGATAGATGGCGAACGGCTTCGAAACGAAGACACTTTGCCGGCGAATTTCATGGAGGATTGAAAAGATGCACTCGTTCCGGGTCAAGAGTACGGCGGTCTTGGCGGCCATGCTCTCCTTTCTGCCGACTTTGGTCCTCGCCGACGCGCTTCCCGCCGGACCATACCAACTGCGCGATGCCACCTTCAGCGTCGTGGGCGCCACCTTTGATGCAGAAGCCGTCCGAATAGCCTTGCCCAAGAACCTCGAGCATACCGACAACGTGACGGGCGGTATCAACCTCTACATCGCGCCGGAGGGTTGGGGACTGGCGCCGTTCTCGGCGGGCTATATCTGGGTCGATGTCAAGGGACACGATACTGCCAGCGGCCCCGCGCGTTACCAGGTCGCCGCCTTCTACTCCGACAAGGCCTTTGAACTGCTCAAGGATCTTGGAACGGTCGAGGGCACGACCTCGGAAGAAGAGACAGAAGGAGTCGTGACCGCGACTGGCTCCATTGGCGGCGAGCCCGCCATCACGCTGTCGCTTCGTCCATCATCGAGCCAATGCGCTCCAGAAGCGGGTGTGCACAACTATGTGGCCCCGCCCGGCGCCGATGGCGCTGCCACCTTCATGTTCGTGGTCCCCTATGCCTATCAGCGGTGCACCGCAGAAGTGGTCGCGGTCGAGCTTTCACCTGCGCTGATGGCGTTCAGGCCGACCTCAACCCCCTGGGCAGAGTATGATACCGATGGCGCCATTGTGCTCGGGCCAACGGCTCCGCTGGAGGCGCCAGCGAACTGATGAACGGGGTTCGCGCGGGCAGGGCCCCCGGCCCCCGGGCCCCCGCCCCCCCCCCGGCCCCCCCCCCCCCCCCCCGCCCCCAACCCCCCCACAACACACCCCCAAACCCCCAACCCCCCCCCCCGCGCCCCAGACCCCCCCCCCGCCGAGGGCGCCGCCGCAAGGCCGGCCGGGCAGGCAGACGCCGGGCCCCGCGGCGCGCGGCCCGGCCGGGGGGGCGGCAAGGCGGCGGGGCGGGAGGGCCGGCCGGGCAGGGGGGCCGCGCGGCGCGCCAAACAAACGGCAACCAGCCCCAGGGCGGGCGCCCCCCCCCGGCCCGGCCCCCCCGCGCCCCCCCCCCCCCGCCGGCCGGGGCCCGCGGGGCGGGCGCACCACACGGCGGGGCGGCGGCCGCCCCCGCACCCGACAACGGGCGCCGCCGGCGGGCGCGCGCCCGGCAGGGCCGGGGGCGGGGCGGCCCCGCGGCCGGGCGGCCCCGCGCCCCCGGCCCGCCCGCGCGGGCGGGCGCCGGCCGCCCGCCCCGGGGGCCGCGCCCGCGCCCCGGCGCGCCCGCCGGGGCGGGCCGCCGCGCGGGGCCGGCCCCGGCCCGGCCGGCGCGCCCCGCCGCGCCCCCCGGGGCCGCGCCCCCAGGGCGGCCCGCGCGGCCGCCCCCCCGCGCAACCCCCCCGCGCCCGGCGCGCCCCCCGCGCCCCGCCGGCCCCCCGGGCGGGCGGGCGGGCGCGGGCCCCCCCCCCACCCCCCGCGCCGGGCCGCCCGGCCGCCCCCCCGGCCGCCGGCGGGCACCCGGGCGGGGGGGGCGGCGGGGGGGGCCGGGGGGGCGGCCGGCCGGCGCCGGGCGGGCCGCCCGCGGGGGGCAGCCGCACCCGCGGGGGGCCGCGCCCCCGGGGCGGCCGCACGCCCCCCCCCCCCCCCGGCCGGCGGCCCGCCCCCGCCCCGGCGCCGGGGCGGGGCGGCCCCGCCGCCGGCGCCCGCCCGCGCGCGCCGGGGCGCCCCCCGGGGCCGCGGGCGGGCGCCCCGGCGCGCGGCCGCCGGCGGCACCCGCCCCCCCCCCCCCCCCGCCCCCCCCACGGCCCGGGCGCCGCGCCGGCCCCCCCCAGGGGGCGGCCCCGGCCCGGGGGCGGCACGCGGCGGGGGGGCCCGCGGGCGCCCCGCCGCCCCGCGGGGCCGGCCCGGGGGCGGGCCCCCCCGCCCCCCGCGCGCCCCCGGCCCGGCCGCCGCCCCCGGCGGGGCCCGCCCCCCAGGGCCCGCCCCCCCCGCCGGGGGGCCCCCCCCCCGCCCCCCCCCCCCCCGCCCCCCCGCCGGCGGGCGGGCCCCCCCCCCGCCCCCCGCCGCCCCCGCCGGCCGCCCCGCCCCCCCCCCCCCCGCCCCCGGCACAGCTGCCCCAAACCCCCCCCGCCGCTGCCGAGCGTCCCAAAACCAGCGTCCCCCGGCGAAAACTCATTGAGCGTGAACCAAAAAACGCGTTTGCGGACGGAAACTAGCTAGATGCCTATCGCCTGAATGCGCGCGACCAGGCGGGCCAGTTCACTCTGGCGGCTGATGCCGAGCTTGCGATAGATCTGGTGGAGCGAAAAGCGCACGGTGCCTTCGGTATTGCCGAGGCGCCGTGCCGCTTCCTTCGGCGGTTGTCCGGAGCCGACAAGGTCGGCGATCCTGGCCTCCGCCGGCGACAGTCCGAGTATTTGCAGGGCCCCTAAGGCGTCGCGTTCGAGCGGAAGCTCTAGGTCCGTCACCAGCAGCAGCACAGACCCTTCGCCCGGTTGTGCCGCGCCGCCACTATCGAGGAGGATCGGCTGCACGAAGATGGGTCGACGATCAGTGCCGCGAGCGACCGCAATCGGATCCGTTCCCTTTCCCCCGCGGAGCATGTGCTCGATCTGGCCGAGGAGCTGACTTTCGAGCGCGGCGTCTGCGCAGTGCAGATGGCCGGTTTCGATGGAAAAATGACGGCCCGCCATGGCCGTCACGGCATCGTTGTGAAAGAGAATGCGGCCGTCCGGCCCCACAACGACGGCACCGCGACCATGCTGGGCCAGCAGATTGAGATGCACCACCTGCATTCCCGCAGCTTCGGCATTGCGAGCGATGGGCAACGGAGCGCCGATCGTGATGACGGCGTCGAACAGGGCCGCCGCCCAGTGCAGGCGCTTTGGCACCATCCGGCCAAGATTTGACGACGCTGGCGCAACGTTTTCGAAGCGCAACACGCTGGCCGGCAGATAGTCGTAGCAGTAGGCAACCGGAACCTGCTGCAGGTCCCCCTTGTCGTTGACCATCACATAGTAGTGCGTGCCGGCGACGGCTGTGCTCGCGCCCCCGCTGCTTTGAATGCTCGCCCTCAGGTGCACCTCGCCGTCGGGGCCACCACGGCCGGAAAGCACTGCACCTTGCTGCGTCAGTTCCGAATATCCGGTCTGTGCAAGCCTGTTCCAACCATGGGCCAGCGACGAAAAGGGCTCGGAGTAGTGTGACACCGTCTGAAACCGACCTCGCGAGCCGTCAGAGGAGTCAAATCCCTTCACATCGATCCAGGCCAATGTCGCGGTGAAGGGTGCCGCCCGTCCCTTCGGAGCTGTATACATGTAAAATCCGCCGCTGCCCTCGTCGGCAGCCTCAAGGCCTGGCGGGAGTAGCGATTGCGCCAGGGGACGGTCAAACTGCGCACCGACCATCAGGAAAGCGCATTCGCGCAATTGAAACGGCGGCAATGGCCGCGCGTGGGAGCTATGACCCCAGTCTGGGCGGGGAGCGGACTCGGTCATCGGACCCCTCATCGCGACCAATCGGCGGGAGATCGAGACGGACCACCGCGCACGAATACCTATCTCCAGCCCGGAGAGTGCTGCAAGTTGTATTCCGATAGAGGAAGCGGCGTCCGTGCGAACAGTGATGTCTTGGCCACTACCGATGCCGCGTCACGATTTGTGTCATGGCGTCGGATTGGCACGATGGTGCAAGCTGGTGCCGGCATGCCAACGCTCCGCTCTGGCATATCCGCGCTCCCATCGGCGTTTCGCGCCCCGGCTCAAGTACTCCTTCTGGGAATTGCTGCTTGGCATCTGGCTGCTGGTTCGCGGGTTCAATCCCGTTGCGCTCGCCGCCCTCGATGCCCGGCAGGCGTGAGGTCGGCCGAACGACATCCAACCTCCGACGGCCAGCGATGTCGCGTCTCGTCGTAGCGGGACATCGCCGATCTCATGACTGGAAAGGGAGGGCCCGGGCCCTCCCTTTCGCTCGTTTGCCCGCTTGCTCCGGGAACGGGGCGGGCCCAGAACAGTGGCAACATGGCCATGCCGCTCGTTGCCACCAAGCTGAACCTGCCGGTGCTGAGGCCCCGCGTCGTCTCTCATCGAGCGAGAAGGCGAGGCCGTTGGGACGGATGAGGTCGGTGATGACGGCTTCGACGGTGCCGTCGCGGGGGTCGACGCGATGGAGCCGCCCGAACTCGCTAGGATGCCATGAGCTTGTCGGTGATACTGCTTGTCCGGCTCCGAATCGGCTCTCAGATCAGCCGAGAGAAGTCCGATGCGCGCAGCCTGCTGTCGATCGCAAGGTCGAACAGCGCTAAGTCGCCGTGCAGAGGCAGACATCTCGAGGCGAACTCGGATCGACCATACTTGCCTCGGCAACAGCGGCCACTCTGCCCGACCATGAGTCCTCTTTTCCAAGGCTGACGAACCTGAATAGTGGCATCCATGCCAGACATCCCTGCCATCCCGCCCACCGCTTCGCTCACGCGAGCGGTCGATCGCAACCTCAGCGGGCGGTTTCTGCCCTGAGCGCCCCCAGCTGGTGGTGCCGAGACCCGATCGGCGAATGCGGACCGTTGAAGCATCACAAGGCCGGCATGCCGCTTCTGGACAAGCCCTGATCCAGTGTGGCGCAGTGCGGTTGCGCGTCATGAACAGCCGCGCAGTCGTGCGCGAGTATTCGTCGCACCGTCGACCGCGCCAGGCCGCTTCTTCAATTCAGTTCAGAAGGGCAACGGCGACCCCTTTGGCCTCAAGCTGCAGGTCGATCTGGCCGCTCGAGGTTCCCACGCAGCTCGAGCCGGGGCTCCTCGAAAGCCACTGTGCAACCTTGCGGTCGAGCGGGAGGAGCACACGCGCCGTGCCGGCCTCGCGGGCGTGGTTGAACACGAAGACGATGCGGTCGCTGCCTGCGGCCAACAACCGTGCGGTGACCGGGAGGTTGCTCAGAACCGTTACGTCCGGGGTGATGCCGGCGAGGGCGAGGAACGTGGCGACGCCGGCGCTGGTGGCGGCCGTCCGCCAGTACAACGACGGATAAGTCCCAACGTAGATGAACCGCCCCTTGCCGATCGCCCGGCTCGTGGCAGCGGGCGAGCCATCGGGCCAGTGGCCGATTGCTTCCGCGCCATCAAGCGAGATCGGTCGCACTTCGCCCGAGCCGTACAGCATGCCCGCGGACGTCACAATGCGCCCCTCGGTTGTCGCGAGGATGTCGCGTTCGCGATAGCCGAGCCCTTGTAGCCTCGGCACGACGGGCGCGAGCCAGCCATTGTCGTCGTGGCTGGCAAATCCTGCCTCGGCACAGACTGTGCCGCCGTCTTCGACATAGCTCCGCAGGTTGCGCAAATCTGCGGTCGGGATCAGCCAGGGCATCGGCAGGTAGACCGTCTTGTATCGCAATAGCGCTGAGGTATCGCGAACGATGTCGAACTGGATGCTCGCGGCCCATAGCGCCGCGACGACCCCTTGCATCGCGTCCCCATAGGCGAATGGGCTAAGCGAGGAGACCGTCACGCTGGACTCGGCGCTGAACAGGATGGCGGTGTTCGACGCAACGGGACGGGCATTCGCCCACAAGGTCTCATTGCGCCGGATGTCGTCGACGAAGGCGGCGAGCTCCTCGCTGCGATAGGTTGGTGTCCCGTCCATCTGCACAGTACCCCAGCCGCCCGCTTCGGGGCCAATGCGTTCGGGCTTGAACTGCCAGGGGGACACCGAGGCGGCGCCATGCGCAATCGTCGTCCACAGGTTGAGCCGCATCTCGCCCGGCAGCAGGTTCTCGTGCATGCCCTGGCCTCCGAGGGCGCGCGCCGTGCCGCCCGGGATCTCGGTCGCCCAGAACCTGTGGGGACTGTCGCGACTCGCAGAGCGCTTGCACTCGAGGTCGACGATAGGCCGCGCATAGTCGAGCGGGGAACGATGCGAGGACCGACGGCCGAATGCAGATGTCCGCCATAGATGTCGGGCACCGGGGCCAGATCCCAGTCGTTCCACATGCGATCCGCAAGCAGGTCGAGACAGGCAGTCCCGGTGCTGCGCGTATCCGAGAGGATGAGGTGGTCGGGGTCGGCGTCGCGCACGATTTCGATTGCCCAGCTGGCGGTCTCCGTGGCCGACCATGCGCGGAACTCGGTGTAGAGCAGCTTGGCCGGTGTATCGCCGATGAGAAGGGGCGGCCGGATATCCTCCCAGGTCCGGTAGTGGCGCTTGAGGTGGTCCGAGACGGCCGCCAACGTCCCGAACTTCCGCTTGAGCCAGGCCTGGTACTTGGCGCTCGACTCCGCGCACGCACAATTGTCGACGTCGGGCTCGTTCCAGACCTTCCACACGAGCAGGTTGGGCTTGCCCTTGAAGCGGGAGACAGCCGCCCGGAAGAACGGTTCGAGCAGGCTGCGCAGGCCCGGTTTGTCGAGGCAAGGCCGTCCCGCATGCAGGCTATGAATGACGCTGCTTTGAAAGGGGCGCGGTGTGCCGTCGAGTCGCACGACACGAAAAGCGTCCCGCTCTGCCCAGCTCGGTAACGCCCAAGGCTCGAGGTTCAGAACGACATCGAGCCCATGCAGCGCAGCGAGGTCGACAAGTCGCTCGATTGCGTCGAAGCTGTACTGACCGGGCTCCCGTTCCACATCGCACCACATGACCCAGATGTAGATGTGATCGAGCCCGAGCTGCCGGATATGCGCGAGGTCCCGCGCCCACTCGTCCTCGGGCGGCGAGGGAGCGCGGTTGTACTGGATGCCGAGTGGCACGCGATCGGGGTCCAGGCGCGCTCGCCTCATGCCGTCTGCACCTGCAGGCCGCTCCAGGCGCGGGCGGGGATCGTCAAGGACAGCGTGCCTTCGCTCACGGAACATGGGCCGCATAGGCTGCCGTCGAGATTGATCATCGTGGCCGAGATGACCTGCAGTGCCGCGCTCGAGAGCTGGAGAGTGTGCGCCACCGGATCGGGGTTGAGCAAGTAGAGCCGCACCGCGTCGCCGTCGCGCTCGAAGCCTGTGATGAGCAGATCGTCCGCCTCGATGTCGAACATCGACACGCGCGCCCGGCCGGCCGACCGCAGCATGTGCAGTTGCGGTTCGGCGACATAGGGCAGGGCGCGGCGGAGGGAGCGGCCGACGGTCTCGGCCGCATGCGTCAGGAGATGGAAGCGCGTCCGAAGCGGGCCGGCCTGCGTGACCTCGAAGTTGACGTCCCAGTAATTGTTGTTGAGCCACGCCAGCAACACTGGGGCCTCTCGAGCAACCTCGCCGCGATCGTGTCGGCCGAACGTGAACCCGCCGACCTGAAAGAGGGGCAGATCCGGCGAGGCGACAGTTGCGCCACGGCTTTGTCCCTGGAGTCGGACTAGCCTTTGTGTCGTCAGGAAGTGGCGATTGCCTCCCGCGAGAATCTCGCGATCCAGCTCCACCATCGCGCCCGCGGTTTCGTAGTGGGTCGACCACCTCCCATCGTGCGCCATCGGCATCGGGAAGTAGTAGGCATGCGGCATGGCGATGCGCTTCTTGTCGACGACGACCTCGATGGCGAGCGCCTCGTCTCCCGCCGCGAGCCGGTAGGCGACGGTCACCATCTCACCGGTGGAGAAGGCAAAAGTCTGGACGACATCGGCATATCCCGTGCCGCGCCGCACCTTGGTAGCAGTGAGCCGCCCCGCCTCGCGTTGAGCAACCCAGTCGGGATGCCACTGGGCATGCAGGTCGAATGCCGTGTCCATGTCGACGAACACCGGCGGCGTGAACAGGGCACTGCGCAGGGCCGGGATCGGGCTCTCGAGAACCGGTACGCCGAAGCCGAACGCCCAGTCCGCATCGATGCGCTCGACGCCGTCGCGCTCGAGCGAGGCCAGCCCGCCAGCCCGTGGGTCGAGCCGGAGTCTGACAATGCCGTTGTCGAGGACGGTGTCACTCGCCTGAACCACACCGGTCGCGGGTCGCAGGTCCTCGTACGGACTGACCACGTAGCCGAGGGGTGGCAGGTCGACCTCCACCATCATCATGTCGTCGTCGGGGTAGTCGCTGAACTCGCTGTCCTGCCGCTGCACGACGTGCGACGACGGATCGAGCAAGTTCTTGGTCAGACCGACCTTTGGTATACGCAACGGGCGCGTTACGGGAACGGGCAGCGGATTGTAGACGAGCGCGCCCACCTCATCGCCGGCGTGGTGACTTGCGAGGGCAGCCATTCCGTCGCGACGCAACATGCGAGCGAGGCTGTAGCCCTCATAGGCCCGGGCCTTCTTCCAGTGGATCTGAGTGTCGGCGTCGGAGGAATCGGGGCGCCGTGCGCCGCGGTCGGCGGTGAAGGTGTGCTCGACGAAGAGCGCCAGGGCGTCGCCGGCGGTCTTCTCCTGCACGGCACTGCGCGGCAGCCGCTGGCTCGACCAGCTCGCCAGCTGCTGGGCGTCTCGCAGGGCGCGCTGCCCGGCCAGGAGGATGCCCGTTTCGCGCGTCGTTCCACCCGCGCCAAAGCTCCACCAGTCTGGCCAGTCCCCACGCATTTCCGGAATGCCGCTCAGGTCGTCGCGGCGCAGCCGGTCGAACGCTTCGCTCAGTGTCGAGATGCGGAGGCGGATCGGCCCGCCCTCGGCGTTGAAGGCCCGCACATGGCCCGGCAGGGCGGCGTTGGGGGTGGCGTTGTCGTGGTAATAGATGTTGGTCGCCTGCATGATGAGCACGCTGTGCGGATAACCGCGCTGCTCGAGGAGGTTGGCGAGCTGGGGCACGGCGCGGCGCGTCTTTTCCAGGTCGCCGGGAACGCCGAGCCAGCCGCTGACCGTGGAGCCGTACATCAGCCCGTTGTGGACGAGCAGTCTGCGCCCGGTCGGCGAGACCCAGTTGAACGCCTGTGGCCGTGGCCGGATGGCGTGGCCGAAATGCTCGTTGATCGCCATCGAGAAATTCTCGATGCCGTGGTCGAGCATGACGTCGATGACGCCCCAGTTGACGCCGTTGACGTCAGAGTTCATCGCCGAGCGGATGGGCACGCCGGCTGCGCGAAGCTCCTTGATCGCCCCCATCGCCTCGATGAGCATGTGGTGGTCGGAGAGCTGGGTCTGGTTCCAGCGCATGCCAGCCACCTCGATGCGACCGGCCTGCGCAGCTGCGACGAAGCGGTCGCGCTGTGTGCTGCTCGCATGCCGCCACCAGTCCTCGGCGGTGCCGCTCACCTCGACCATCCAGCGGAACGCGCTGCCGTCGCTGTGATGCGCCGTCGCATCGGCCAGGTCCATTGCCTGATCGAGGAAGCGGCGATGGAGTTCCAGCACGATCGGCTGCGGGTGCGTGTAGCCGATGTCGGTGTGGCTGTGCGGAACGAGATAGATGTCGGCAATCATGGGAGGTCCTGTAGGGAGGTTACGCGCTCTGCTGGAGGCGTTCGCGCGAAGTGCCAAAAACGAGGTTGTCGCGCCCGATGTCGGCAATGCTATTGGTCCCGGTCAGCCCCATCGTGGCGTGAAGTTCGTTGTGGATCATGGTGAGGGCGCGCGTGACGCCGTCCTCACCGAGTGCGCCCAGCCCGTAGAGCATGGCGCGGCCGATATAGGTGCCCCTGGCACCCAGCGCGATCGCCTTGTAGACGTCCTGACCTGACCGCATCCCGCCGTCGACGTGCACTTCGGTCCTGTCACCCGCACTCGCAACGATCGCTGGGAGGGCGGAGATCGAGGAGATCGCTCCGTCGAGCTGTCGTCCGCCGTGATTGGACACGATGATGGCATCTGCGCCGCAGGCCACGGCTTCGATGGCGTCGGCAGCGTCCGTAATGCCCTTCATGATGAGCTTGCCCGGCCAGCGGTCGCGGATGCGGCGCACATCGTCCCAGGTGAGCGTCGGATCGTACTGGCTGTTGGTCCAGTTCGCGAGCGACATGGTCCCTTCTGGTCCTGCGGTGTGGCCGGCGAGGTTCCCGAACGTATGTCGGCGGGTTCCCAGCATCTTGAGACACCAGTGCGGCTTCGTCGCGAGGTTCGCGATGTTCCGTAGCGTGGGCCGGGGCGGCGACGACAACCCGTTGCGCAGATCCTTGTTGCGTTGTGAGGAGATCTGCAGGTCGAGCGTGAGCACCAGCGCCGAGCACTCGACCGCCTTGGCGCGGTCGATCAAGCGGTCAACGAACGCACGATCGCGCAGGACATAGAGCTGGAACCAGAACGGCTGCTCGACATGGTCCGCGACATCCTCGAGTGAACAGATGCTGACGGTCGAAAGGGTGAATGGTACACCGAACTTCTGCGCCGCCCGTGCCGCGAGAATCTCTCCATCGGCGTGCACCATGCCGGTGAGGCCGGTCGGCGCGATGGCGACGGGCATCCGGACGTTCTGGCCGACCATCGTCGTGGCGGTAGAGCGGCTTTCTACATTTACGGCGACGCGCTGGCGGAAGTGGATCTCCGAGAGATCGGCACGATTCTCACGAAGGGTCTGTTCGGTCCACGAGCCGCCGTCGACATAGTCGTAGAACATCCTCGGCACGCGCCGCTGCGCCAGCCGCCTCAGATCCTCGACGCAGACGATCGCCGTTTTATGCATAGAGCGAGGTGACCTCAATCGAGTAGCGGGTCGCCCATTGGATGTTCGCGGTGAACGACCTGGCCGTCGGTATGCCGACGCGTCGGAGGGGGGTGGTCGCGACGCGTGCGACGTCGGTTCCAAGGTCGAACGGCGCCATGACCGGCTCGAGGGCGAGGGCCTGGAATCGCGAGTTCCACGGGTAGGCGGACCGCCCCCTGTTCGAGATCCACATCATGCAGGAGGGAAAGGCATCAGCATCCCAGTGCAGCCTGACAACGTAGCCCTCGGCCATGTTGGTGAGCGTTGCGCCACCCTGGTGCCCCGTGACCAGGACGAGTTCCTCGGTGGCGTAGGGGAGCGGTTGGCGGCCGAGGTCGGCGAACGATCCATCCTTGCAGGCGACGCGGCCGAGCGACTGTTCGCGCGCGTCCGGCTGCAAGTGCGACACGCCCGGCTCGGCGTCGATCGGATAGGTAAAGACGCGCACCTCGCCGTCGAACGCCACCGAGGCGGTTCCCGGTTCTGCGGGGAGGCGAAAGGTTGGATGCAGCCCAATCGGCAGGCTGATGTCGGTTCGGGTTTCGATGTCGAGATCGAGCATCAGTTGGGCGCGACCGGGAACTCCCTCAATGCGGCGCCGCACGCGCCGCACCGGGTGCGACGATGGATAAGCGAGCTCCAGTTCGAGTGAACTGGGCGTTCCCGACCGCAGTGTCCACGCCGCATTGGAGCAGTAGCCATGGAACGTCTCGTCTTCGCGCCGCAGGGGCGCGGCGGTTGCCACTCATCGGGAAGCGTGGCCGGCGGATCCGGCATTCCGTACGGGACACAGGGCCACTCGCCTCGCAGCCGCCTGAGCACGGGAGGCAGCGTGGCGTGCTCGGGCCCGCTGTCGTCCGCCCATGGCGCAATGGCGAAGGGCTGGATCGTGCGCCCGTCACCGAGGAGCATATGCGCGGGTCCGATCATGGCGCCGTCTTGCAGCACGGTCGCGGAGCCGCGATCCCAGCCGATATCCCAGGACCTGGCCGTCAATTGCTCATGGCCTGTGAAACAGCACCACCGGAAAGGGCGAACAGGTTTGCTCGCTGCCCGACGCTCCCGGCGTTCATTTGGAATAGCCCGCCGGCCTGGGGGCTCAAAGCAAAGTCATCGCTCGTGAAGCCGACTGTGGCGGAGGTGATCAACAACTGGTCGAGCGCCGGTCCGCCGAATGTCGCGCTGGATGGCCGTCGCACCGGCATCTGGTGCCGGGCCAGGATCGATCCGTCAGGCGCGAGCTGGAGGATGGCCCAGCCATCCCACATCGCGCACCAGATGTTGCCACCCGCGTCGACCGACAGGCCGTCGGGGAGTCCGCTGCCCTCGGTCGGCGAGAAGATAGGACGGCGATTGTCGATCCTGCCGCCGGCCAGGTCGAAGTCGAGCGCGTAGGTTACCCCCGCCACAGAATCGTTGATGTACATGGTGGTGTTATCGGGCGACCATCCGATGCCGTTGGGGAGCAGGTAGCCGTCGGCCTGGCGATGCACTTCTCCATCCGGGTCCACCCTGTAGAGTCGCCCGTCGGTGAACGCCGCGGGGCCGAAAAAATCGTCCATCATGGTGCCGACCCACAGCCGGCCACCGGCGTCGACCGAGGCATCGTTGATGCGGTGGCCCTGCCGGCCCGAGTCGAGATCAGCCAGGGGGACGGTCCGGCCGGTCCTGGTATCGAGGAGCAGGACGCGAAGTCCCGATCCGACCGCCAGCCAGTTGGGGCTGGTCGTCAGCGCTACGAAGCCGACGCGGTCCGGAAAGACCCACTGGCCCGTCTGCGTGCCAGTAGACAGCGCGTGTCGGAACACCTGCATGCGACGGATATCGACCCAGTACACATCGTCGCTGCGCCAGTCCCATACCGGACCTTCCCCGAGGATGGCGTTGGCCTGCTGGATGCACCTGATCGCGTCGGCCATGGTCGTAGCGCCCCCTCGTCCGACAGCATCGCGTCCGACAACCCGGTCGCTCACGTTAACTTGTCAGGTGACTGAACCTATGGTACGAGTTTTTGGCTGTCAACGAGGCGTAAGGCAATTACCGTGAACCAAGAATTTTCGGGGCGTGCTGCCGTGGTTACGGGCAGCAGCGGCATCGGGCTGGGAGTGGCCCGCAAGCTGGCCGGTCTCGGTGCCAAAGTATTTGTCTGTGGAAATGACCCCGACCACAATTCACGGGCGCGCGCAGAGACGGCAGATCAATCCATCGAGATCGAAGATGTCGACGTCGGCGACGAAGGGCAGGTGGTCGGATTTGTTCGGCGCCTTGCCAGTCGAGTGTCCGATGTTCATGTCCTGGTGAATGCTGCTGCGATCCAGCCCTACGGCAACATCGAGACGACGACACCGGACACCTGGGATATGGTCATGAGGGTCAACTTGAAGTCCTGCTACCTCATGTCCCACACGCTCTACCCTTGGATGAAGGGTCGACCGAACGCGTCCATCGTCCACCTCGCGTCCGTTCAGGGGCACTGCAATCAGCGCGATGTCATGGCCTATGCGACCTCCAAGGGCGCCATTCATGCACTGACGCGGGCGATGGCGGTGGACTGCGCGCGCGACGGAGTTCGCGTGAACTCCGTTTCCCCCGGCTCTATCCATACCGCGATGCTGGAGTTTGCGGCTCGCGCATTGACACCGCCTGGCGGGTCAATCGATGAGACTCTGCGGGGCTTCGGCAACTCGCACCCGATCGGACGCATTGGAACGATCGAGGAAGTCGCCGAATTGGTGGCTTTTCTGGCCGGTCCCCGCTCTGGCTTCTGTACGGGCGGGGACTATCCGGTCGACGGCGGTCTCCGCGCGCAGCTTGGTGTTTGAAATCTGGCAAAGGCCCGAAAACGGGCATTTGACCCAAAAGAGGTCCGCATGGCTGACAAGGTTTTCGAGGTCGTCAATCGCGAGGGTCTGCCGGCCCAGGTTGCCAATTTCGTGCGCAAGCAGATTGTCCAGGGCACCCTCAATCCGGGGGACCGCCTGCCGACCGAGAGAGAAATGGCGCTTCAGCACGGGGTAAGCCGCGCGGTTATCCGCGAGGCGGTTGCGAAGCTCCTCCACGAAGGGTTGGTCACCTCGAGGCAAGGGGTTGGGGCTTTCGTCGCCTCGCCGGCGCAGGCCACGTCACTGGTTCTCGACCAGAAGCGACTGTCCCAGCCGCAGGACTTCAGACAGCTCTACGAGCTCCGTCTTGTGCTCGAGGGCGGAGCGGCCGAAATGGCAGCACACAACTGCGAGCCGGAAGATCTCGTGGCCATCGGCAACAGCATCGAAGCGATGGAGAATGTCGCCGAGGATCACGCGGCCTATGTCGGGCTCGATATCGCCTTCCATCGCGCGGTTGCCGCGGCAACGCGTAATCCTTTCGTCGCAATGTTCATCTCCTTCGTCGATCTGAAGCTGCAGGAGAGCATCTTCGTGGCCCTTCAGAAGCTCGACTTCAGGTCGACTACCGCGACCTCTATCCGGGAACATAGGGTGATCTACGAGGCGATAAAGGCCCGGGATCCAGCGGGTGCGGCAGCCGCAATGCGTGCGCATCTGCAGAACTCGTCGCGTCGCCTCGGCATCTAGCCGTCCGCAGAGCCAGCGCCACTGATCCGAGCGGCAGGGCGCAAGAGTACCAACTTCGCCAGCTTGACACTCTCAGGCACTCGTGCGAGCTAAATGGTCAGACCACCATGACAACAGACCAATAACGGGAGGGGACTATCATGCCGATCAAACTGAAGACCCTGAAGCAGTACCGGCTTGTCCAGCCGCACGCTCCTTAAGGGCGCGATGGCGGGTGGCGCGGTTCTGTCGATGCCGGCCGTGTTCGGTACCAAGCCGATGGCCGCAACGAGCACGCTCAAAGTGATGTCGTCGAACGCCTACAAGCTTGCCGATGCCTGGAAGCTGACCGAGGCTCCAACTCGCGATGCGACCTATCTGCGCGCGACCTGGGGCGTCCTGCAGACCTGGAAGGCCAGGCACCCGGACGTCGAGCTGCAGATCGAGGAATTCGCGCCTACCGATGCAACGCAGGCCGTGATCCTAGCGGCCCAGGGCGGGACCCAGGCCGATGTCGTCACAGTCAACGACCTCAATATCCCCAAGCTCGCTCGCGGCGGCTTTCTGCTGCCGATGGACGATTTCGACGGACAGTGGGACGAATACAACCAGACGATCCTGCGCGGCATCGCCTCGTTCGAGGGCAAGATCTACGCGGCCCCGTGGATGACCGACTGCCGCCACGAAATGTACTGGAAGTCGGACTTCGAGAAGGCCGGCATCGCGCAGCCTGCCGGCACCCAGGCCCAGTTCATCGACCAGCTGGTGGCGCTCAAGGATTCGGGTGTCGCGGTGCCATATGCGTTCTTCGCCAGCAACTCGGTTCACACGCCGACGCAGTCACTGCTCGCGCCTCTGTGGATGCTTGGCGGCGATGTGCTCGACGCCGATGGCCGCGCCAACCTCAATACGCCCGAACTGATCGAAGTGATGGGCTATTACGGCACGCTGATGAACGACAAGAAGGTGTCGAGCCCGGACCTTATCGCTATTCCCGACAGCGGCACCTTTGCCGACCAGATCGTCAGCCACAAGGTAGCTGCGTCCAAGAATGGCGCCTGGATCTGGCAGAACGTCGTCGCCGCCGGCAAGGCATCGGAGGTCGGCTACTTCCGCACGCCACGGCCCTCCGCCGACGCCAAGGACGTCACGTTGTCCGGCTTCTGGGGTTGGGAACTTCCGGCGCGCACGGGTGTCAGCGATGCCCAGCAGGAACTCGCAGCCGAGTTCGCCATCCACATGTCCAGCGCCGAGAGCCAGGCGCTGATTCTCGAGCAGACCGATGGCCAACTGCCGACGCGCGTCAAGGCGGCGGACTCGCCGCAGGCCGCGGCAAAGGACGATGCATGGCGCTTCCAGGCGGCCTACGCCGGAGAAGCCGGGCGCGGCATGCCACCCGCCGCTGACGGCACGCTGCTGTTCGACCAGATGAGAACCGCGTTCCAGCGCTACCTGACCGGCGAGGCGACAGCGGCCGAGGCACTGACCGCGGCCCAGGACGCCTACAACTCCCAGGTAAGCTGAGGACGACATGACCACTACACACATCGGTCCGATCGCGCAGGCCACTATCGCGCGATCGGAAGGGGGCAATGACGTCCTCTCCTTCGGCAATAACTTCTGGCTGCTGCGAGCCGATCTCGGTCCCTACATCAACCCACGCGAGCTCACGCATCTGAAGACAGGCCACGTGCTCGCCGACGAGAACTACTGCTACGAGGTCGATCTCGCCTCCGCGAGCCACCACACGTCCGGCTTCAACGCCGGCGCGCCTTCGGCTCGCGCCGCCCGGCTCATCGAGTGGCGGGTGGCCGAGGACGCCGGAAACGGCAGTGCGACACTGACCATCGTAGGCCGGCTCGATTTTGGTCGCGCTGGACCGACGGACATCATCATCGAACACAGCTTCACGGTGTTCGCTGACAAGGACCAATTTGACGAGCAGATCTCGCTCGTCCATCGCTACGGCCACGACACTCACGTGGTCGAGAACTATCGTTTCGCGTTCCGCAAGCGGCTGTTCGATGCGGGCAGCGCGAGCTGGCTCGGTCACGCCGACGACTATCGGCTCGGCGCCATTCCCTTCCGCCGCCGACGCGGCCAGGCCAAGGACTTCCTCAAGGAGGACTACTCGGCGGCCGATCTGGTCCCGGCCAATTGGGATGGCAACAATCTTCCAGACCGTCAGTCTGAAGCCTGGAGCTGGCAGAACGGCTCCACGGGCTTCTGTTTCTCGAAGTACACACAGGATCACATCGAGTTCGCGCTGGTCGACGGCGAGTTCTATACGCCGCCCTCTGCAGCCGGGCTGAGCGGTCTCACATGGCGCGCGGCCGTCGGCGACGTCTGCCTGCGCTTCGGCGGCGCGGGGCGCACCAATGGTGCTCCCGGCATGCCGGTGATGATTGACGCCAAGTCGCGCGCCTTCCGTTTCGGCACCAGCACCATCCTGCCGTTCGAAGGTGGGTGGGAGGAGGGCCATCGCAAGTATGGCGCATTCCTGCGCGAGCGTGGCCATGTGGTTCCCAGGGGCTTCAATCCCCCTGGTGCATTGGAACGAGCTCTATGCCCTGAGCTGGCGGGGCGGCACCAACGCGCCGCTGCAGGAACTGCCCGAGCTCTGGGCCGAGGCGGACAATGCGCGCAAGATGGGTGCCGAGGCGTTCTACTTCGATCCGGTGTGGGACATCTTCGAAGGCAGCTCGATCTGGGACGAAGCGCGGCTCGGGCCGCTGACGGATTTCGTATCGCGCATGAAGAGCGAGTACGGGCTCAGCACGTCGCTGCATCTGATGATGAATACCAAGTCAGTCGAGGACGATCCGCGGATCTTCCGGCGCGACAAACAGGGCGAGATCATCCCCTGGAACAGCCGGCACTATACGGGCGGCTATGCGTGCTGCGCCACCAAGGCATGGCAGGACATCAAGACCGAGCGGCTGCTGACCTTGGCACGCGCCGGAGTCGAGTTCTTCATGTTCGATTTCTGCGAGTACGCCATCGATGGAACCAAGGCTGGCGTCCACAACCTGTCGGAATGCGAGCCCTGCTGGGATCCGACCCACGGCCACGCGCTTCCGATGCAACTGGAGGAACATTCCGACGGCCTGATCAACGTGATGCGCCTTGTGAAGCGCGAGTTTCCCAACCTCATCATCGAGGCGCACGACCGTATTGCGGCCGGCGCGCAGGACTACTTGCCGCTCTACTACGAGCACAATGTCGATGGGCCGACCTTCGATGAGCACTGGGGCTTCGAATTCATGTGGAACCCCTACATGGATCTCCTCTCGGGAAAGGCCCTTTCGCTCTACGAATACAACCTCGCCTACGACATCCCGCTCTATCTTCACATCAACCTCAGGTTCGACAACGACAATGCTCTCGCCTTCTGGTGGTACGCGTCGACGTGCCGGCACCTAGGCATCGGTGGCCTCAAGCCGGGCGACGCCATCTGGGATAGTCATGTCGCCGCCATGAAGACCTACCTGCGGCTAAAGCCGCATTTCACCGCAGGGCGTTTTGTCGGTCTTGATCTCAACGTGCATGGGCACGTCCTCGATGACGGCAAGTCAGCCGTGATCGTGGCCTTCAACCGGTCGTCGACCGACAAGGCCTTCTCGTACAGTTTCGCTCTGAGCGAGTTGGGGATCTCAGGTGCCGTCCGGAGTACATCCGACGGCGTCGCGGTCGCCGGCGGCAAGGTCACGCTGAGCGGAGACATGCGGGGACTGTCGGCGCTCGTGTTCGAATTGAGTCTGGGCTGATGGCGGCAATTGCAGCAGCTTCCGGAGTGCAGCAGGTGGAGCGGGGCAGGAGACGGTTCGATGCGTTTCCGTATCTCCTGCTCCTGCCAGCTACGATCCTCGTGGGCAGCTTCACGGTCCTTGCGCTCCTCTTCACGGGAGTTGCGAGCCTGACGGACTGGGATGTCTCGCGGCGCGTGACATCGTTCATCGGGCTCGGCAACTACGCACGTGCCTTCAAGGACGCCGAGTTGCTCGCGTCCTTCGCGCGCTCGTCGACGTTCGTGCTCAGCGTAACCTTTCTCTCGACCCTGATCGGGTTTCTGCTGGCCGTCGCGCTGAACCGCAACCTGCCGGGCAAGGGGATCGTCCGTGCATTGGTGATTGTTCCGTGGGTCATCAGCGAGCTTGCAACGGGCGTGTTCTGGATGATCCTGCTGCAGCCCGACGCTCCATTGGGGCTGATCTTCGGAGGACCGCTCCGCAGTGCAAGCGGTGCGTTCGTCTCCCTTATTCTCGTCGAGACGTGGCGCAGCGTCGGCTTCGCCATGGTCATGACCCTGGCAGCGCTGCAGTCAGTCGATGAATCGCTCTATGAGGCCGCCAAGGTGGATGGTGCCGGAGCGTGGCGCATCACCTGGCTCATCACGTTGCCGCTGGTGAGCCCAACCCTCCTGGTTGTCGCGATCCTGCTGATGATCGGCAACTTCAACCTCGTCACCCTGATCATGGCGCTGACTGCCGGTGGCCCCATATCGGCCACTACGACGACGGCCCTGCTGATGTACCAGAAGTCGTTCCAGTACTTCCAGATCGGCTATGGCGCCTCCCTTTCTATCCTGATGTCGATCGTCAATGTCATCGCGATGGGGTGTTTCGTTCTTCTGCAAAGAGGAAAGGGGGCAGTCACATGAACGGGAGTCCCGCTGTCAGCCGCGAGCCGTCGCGCTGGGATCTCGCCTCCGTGCTGACCTGGGTCATCGTGCTGGTGGTCTTTACGTTGCCCATCTGCTGGATCCTGCTCAAGGCCGTGCAACCGGAGTCATTGGTGTTCTCGAGCGTCGTGTCGATCGCAGAGTTCACCTTCGCCAATTTCAGTCGGGCGATCGTCCAGGGCTCGCTCATCTCTTACACGATCAGCACCAGCATCATCGCGCTCCTCACTTGTGCCATTGTGCTGCCGCTCGGGCTGATAAGCGGCTACGCGCTGGCCCGCTTCGCCTTCATCGGCCGCGCGACGCTGTTGTTCCTCTTCATGTTCTCGCTCACCATACCAGGACTCGTAAATCTTCTCGCGGTCTATCAGGTCTTCAGCATGGCAAAGCTCATCAACAATCCGCTTTCGCTGGTCCTGCTCTACTCCGCCTCTTCCCTGCCGCTGTCGGTCTGGTTGATGCGCGCTTACGTTCTCTCGCTGCCTTCGGAGGTCGAGGAAGCGGCGCTGATCGACGGCTGCTCGCGGATCGGAATCATATGGCGCATCGTGCTGCCCCTGGCGCTCCCGGGAGTCGGTGCGGTCGCCGTCCTCACCGTGGTAAGCGTCTTCCACGAGTTCATCATGGCGCAGACCCTCGTCAAGGTCACCGGCATCGGCGTGGTCAACCAGGGCCTGTGGCGACTCCAGACGGAATACACGCTGGACTACACCGGCATTGCCGCGGCTTCGATCCTGGTCAGCGTGATCCCGGTGTTGCTGTTCGTCGTTCTGCAGCGACAGTTCATCTCCGGAATGACCGCCGGGGCCATGAAAGGCTAGGCATGACCGGCGACGAACTGATCGCGACCATTCGGGAGCGTCTCTTCCCCGACGTCATCGGCGACGTAATGGACGCCGCGGGGCTCACATCGCAGTTCCTGCTGTTGATTGCCACTGAGAACTGACCCAGTAGGCTGGGATATTTCCATCGAGATTTGACCCATGTGTGACCCTTGCCCCTCGAGGTTTGAGCGGGGGCTCTGGAGTGATCGACATGGCATTGTTGAGCGTTATCCGACGCTGGCATTTTCGAGAGCATCTATCGATCCGGGAGATCTGCCGCAGGACCGGCCTGTCCCGGAACACCATCCGCAAGTATCTGCGCAGCGACGCGGTCGAGCCGGCGTTCAAGGTCCCGGAGCGACCGAGCAAGCTTGATCGGTTTGCGGACCGATTGTCGGCTTGGCTGAAGACGGAGGCGAACAAGCCCCGCAAGCAGAAGCGGACCATCCTGCAGCTGCACGCCGACCTGGTGAGCCTGGGCTATGGCGGTTCCTACAACCGGGTGGCGGCCTTTGCCCGGGAGTGGAAGGCCGATCGGCAGCGGGAGATGAACACGGCGGGGCGCGGGACCTTCGTGCCACTGACGTTCGAACCAGGGGAAGCCTTCCAGTTCGACTGGTCGGAAGACTGGGCCATCATCGGCAATGAACGCACCAAGCTGCAGGTGGCCCACACCAAGCTGTCGCACAGCCGGGCCTTCATCGTGCGGGCCTATCTGCTGCAGACCCATGAGATGCTGTTCGATGCCCACAATCACGCCTTCCGGGTGCTGGGTGGTGTTCCCCGACGCGGCATCTACGACAGTGAGGCGGGAAAGCAATCGATCCGGTGAATCGATTGCCTGCCGAACAAGACCGCCATCGACAAGGTCGGTCGCGGCAAGGAGCGGGACATCAACACCCGCTTCCTGGCCATGGCCAGCCACTACCTGTTCGAGCTCGAGTTCTGCAATCCGGCATCGGGCTGGGAGAAGGGACAGGTCGAGAAGAACGTCCAGGATGCTCGTCACCGGCTCTGGCAACCAACGCCCCGCTTTCCATTGTGTTTCGGCGTGAAACTTGCACGCCGTTTGACAATGATCTTGCGTCAGTAGCCGCCGGCGGGGCTGCCGACGACAATGTCATTCTAGACTAGTAGGGCGCCGGCCGGGGAATCTCATTCCGAGCTTGTCGCCCGGAATGGCCTAGGCAGCGCCTTCGTCCTGCTTTTTCAACACAATCCGCCAGAAGGAGACATTCGATGTGGCACCGACTAGCTGTCGAAGCTATGAAGGTTGTTCATTCGAGGAAGGGCTGAGAAGCTGGGGTTGCGACACCAACCAACCTTCAGCGGAGCTCCTCGAATGAACGTCCACAAGAATGCGCGTCTGACGCCTGCAGGTCGAGTGCTTTTGGTGCAGCGGATCGATCAGGGCTGGTCCATGGCTCGGGCTGCGGAGGCTGGCGGCGTGTCAATGCGGACGGGCTATCGCTGGCTGGGGCGGTATCGGACTGGCGACCGGCAGTTGGCAGACCGCAGCTCGGCTCCGCGGCGCTGCCCGCACCGGCTGGCGGCGGCGCAAATCGAGCGGATCGCGCAACTTCGCCGGCAGCGGCTGACGGGACCGGCCATTGCAAAGGCTCTTGGCCTGGCCCGTTCAACGGTGGGATTGGTGCTGCGGCGGCTTGGCCTCAACCGCCTGGCCTTGCTCGAGCCGAAGCCGCCGGTGATCCGCTATGAGCGGGAGCGGCCGGGCGAGATGATCCATCTCGATATCAAGAAGCTGGGCAAGATCAATGGCATCGGACATCGCTTCCTGCCACGCGGCCCTGGCATGCACGCCAACAAGGGGCATGGCTGGGACTTCCTGCACGTCGCCGTCGATGACGCCTCCCGCCTCGCCTATACCGAGATCCTGCCATCCGAGGGCCAGGTGGACACCACTGCCTTCCTCAATCGGGCCCTGGGTTGGTTCGGCAGGCTCGGCGTCACCGTCGAGCGGGCGATGACCGACAATGGCTCGGCCTACCGCTCAAGGCTCTTTGCGGCTGCACTCAAACAGGCGGGAGCCCGTCACATCCGCACACGGCCCTACACCCCGCGCACCAACGGCAAGGCCGAGCGCTTCATCCAGTCATGCCTGCGCGAATGGGCCTATGCCAGACCCTACCAGTCCTCGACGCAACGATCCTACGCCGCAGCAGAATGGAACAACGACTACAACCTCATCCGCCCCCACGCCGGCATCGCTGGCCTCAGCCCATTCCAAAGACTGAACAACCTACTTGGCAATGACATCTAGCCGCCAAGGACCTTCCTTAGCGTGGGCAACTCCTCCACGACGAAATCTATGAATGCGGAAATTCGCGGCGCCACGCGCTGGTCGGGGTGGCAGAGGACGTACCAGGCACGCTCAAAGTGAACACGTGGCTCTCGGGAGGAAAGGTCCTCAAGACTCGCGGCATCGACGATTGCCATGTCGTCGAACTCCGGACAGACATCAGCACTCTCGAATTCGAGAGTCTGGCTCATCGGTCCAGAGAACTTTTCGACCAGGGCTACAAGACCTCGATCGAGTTCTTTGATCGCGAGCTCGGCCCGCGGGATCCCGACGTGATGCGGATCGTTCTTCGCATCGTCGCCAATTTCTTCAAAGGCACGGTCGAGGCCCGCTCCGAGCGGGGCCTGTCGGTGCGTGCAAGTATCGTCCTATCAGTGGGCGACGATGTCGCAAAAGTGGCGTACTGCTCCCACAACGACGCTGACGATCGGCTGCGCATATGGAAACTCTCGGACGGACCTGGCAAGTGCTTCAGCCTAAAGCAACCTGTGGTCGCCCGCGTTAAGGATATCGGCGACCGTGCCCGGCGGCATCCCCACTACAAGTTCGAGCACGCCCTTCGGCCGAAAACGTGTCGGTGGTGTACTCCGTGCCAATCTTCCGAAACTCCGAAGACTGGATCCTTGTCCCGGAGGGCCGGAAGGCGCCGATCGGGGTCTTGGTGCTGGATGTTGAAGGCGGTGAGGGAAGCCGGATAGATCAGGTCCTGTGACGTTGCCCCCTTGAGCTAATCCAGTTTGAAGTAGGCTCTGGCCCCACGACAAGGACCAGAGATGAAGCGCAGCAGGTTCAGTGAAGAGCAGATCATCGGGATACTGAAGGAGCATGAGGCGGGCGTTCCGGTTGCCGAGCTCTGCCGCAAGCATGGCGTGAGCAATGCCAGCCTCTACAACTGGAAGGCCAAGTATGGCGGCATGGACGTCAGCGAGGCCAGAAAGCCGAAGGCGCTCGAGGATGAGAATGCCCGGCTCAAGAAGCTGCTGGCGGATGCCATGCTGGACAACTCGGCGCTGAAGGACCTCCTCGGAAAAAAACGTATGACCAGCCCCGCCCGGGCAAGGATCGATTTCGTTCTGACGACGGCAGTCCGCCTAAATGTATCCGGCCTCTCGCGAGTAGACCGCTGTTGCAACCAGGCCTTGATGAGATCCGCGCGCATGGTTCTCAGTAAGTGGTTCGTGCAGGAGCACTCTTTTTTGCACAGAGCTTACGATGCGCTGATCGACTGTTTCGTTATCACGTTCCCGAACCTCGCTTTCCGCCGGTTGTCGCTATAGGGCGACAACCGGATCCTGGCGTTCGTAGGTAGCGCCCGGCCTGGTGAGAACAGCCCAAGCGATGCGGGCGATCTTGGCAGCCAGAGCCACCGTCACCTTGTTAACGTGCATGCGGTTCTGCAGCGCATCGAGCCAGCTCCCGATCCGATCTCTGCTGCGGTTAAGGTGGGTGACGCAGGATCGGGCCCCGTGCACCAGTAGCTTCCTGACGTAGCGGTTGCCTCGCTTGCTGATCCCCAGCAAGGTGGTCTTGCCGCCCGTCGAGTGCTCGCGTGGCACCAGCCCGAGCCAGGCAGCCATATCTCGGGCGCGTCGGAACTGTCGCCCATCTCCAACGGCGGCAAGTATGGCCGTTGCGGCCAACGGGCCGATTCCGGGGATCGTCATGAGCCGTCGCGCCTTGTCTTCGCGATCCGCCAGCGCCTCAATCTGGCGCGTTACCGAGTTGATGCGCTGATCTACCCGCGCGACGTCCTCGAAGATCTCGCTGAGCATCACCCGCATTGCGGCGCTCATGTCGTTGGTATCGTCGGCGATGACCCGCGGCAGATCGGAACGGAAGACGCCGGTGCCCTGGCGGATCGTTACGCCGTACTCGAGGCAGAATGCCCGCGCCTGGTTGATCAGTCGGGTGCGGCTGCTGACCAGTTGGTCCCTGATCCTGTGCAGGGCCTGCAGATCGATCTGTTCGGTCGTCCGGACCTGGGTGAAGCGCATCGTTGGTCGCGTCACCGCCTCGGCGATTGCCTCGGCATCGATCGTGTCATTCTTCTGCGACTTCACGAACGGCTTGACGAACTGCGCCGGCACGATCCGGACTGTGGCCCATCGCCTGGAGCTTTGCGCCAGCCACTGCGATCCAGGGCATGCTTCCATGCCCACAAGACTCGGTGACGCGCGAGTAAAGAACGTGAGGACGGTCTCGCGCCGAAACTTCACGCGCTGGACAACGGCGCCTCGCTCGTCGAGCCCAACGACGTGGAACAGGTTCTTGCCCAGATCGACGCCATAGACGGACGACGCCCGAGGTGCATTGCGATGCATGGTTGGTCTCCTTCTTCCGGTTGCAGTCAACACCCTGGACCTGAGGGTGGGGCTGGTCATCCCATTAATGGTGACGCCCGCTGCCGAGCGAGATGCCGTCGCCCATCTCCAGACTGCGTTTGGAATGAGCGAGCGGCGGGCGTGCCGAGTTCTGGGCTGTTGTCGAATGACGATGCGCTATCAGGCGCTTCGCACCGATGACGTCGCACTGCGGGAGCGGATGAAGGCCATTGCCCATGAGCGTCGACGGTTCGGCTATCGCCGGCTGCATGTGCTGCTCAGGCGCGAGGGCCATCTGGTCAACCACAAGCGGCTGTTCCGCATCTATCGGGAAGAGCAGTTGACGGTGCGCCGGCGTGGTGGCCGCAAGCGGGCCATGGGCACAAGGGCACCGATGCTGATCCCCATGCTGCCCAATGATCGGTGGTCGCTGGACTTCGTCTCCGATCAGCTCACCGATGGGCGGCGGTTCCGGGTGCTGACGGTGGTCGACGACTGCACCCGCGAGTGCCTGGCCCTGGTCGCCGACACGTCACTGTCCGGGCTGCGGGTGGCACGGGAACTCGAGGCCCTCATCGCCGGCCGTGGTCGGCCCAGGATGATCGTCTCCGACAACGGCACCGAGTTCACCTCGAACGCCATCCTCGGCTTCGCCGACCGGCAGCGGATCGACTGGCACTACATCGCTCCGGGCAAGCCGATCCAGAACGCCTTCATCGAGAGCTTCAACGGTCGGCTGCGGGACGAACTGCTCAACGAGACCCTGTTCCATCGCTGACGCAGGTTGGGGCCACAGTGGCGTCGTGGCGGGCCGACTACAACCTCAACCGCCCACACTCGCGGCTCGGCTGGCTGACGCCTGCTGAATATGCCGGCACCTTCAAACCGCGACGGGATCTGGCGCTGCGCTCAATGCAAGGCTCCGCACCAGCCCCCGTCGCTCACCACGGCCAGAGCGGCCAACTCAACCGCCCGAGTCTACGTCACGCTGGATAGAAGTTGGGGGCAACGTCATGTCGATCACGCCGAGGACGATCGTGAGGGTCCAGGGGGTCATGAATGGAGTCGTCACGATCAGGTCGTAGAGCGCACTGAAGCGCACGATGGATTTGTACGTATTCAACTGCATCGGCCGGATAAGCTGGATGCGCGCTGGCGCAGGCCCGGTAACAGGAACGCCCGCTGGTTTCGTATTGTCGATGGTCGTCATCTGGTGTCCTCGTGGGATCGGTTGGAAGGCCAGCGGCAAGCCGGCGCGAACGGCGTCCGCGATCGGGACCATCGCAGGTGGCATGGTGAGGCCGGATCACCACATGTGGTGAGGAAGCACCGTTACGGTGCGACGTACCCGACTCTGGCAAGTTGTCACTGCGTCTTGCGCAGTGAACACGCGCCAAGCACGCAAGAGCGCGGCCACCGATGCGCCAGATCTCCGTCCATTCGTGGGTGCCAGAGCATCGAGATTTTGAAGCCAGCTATCGCAAAAAGGCAGTGCGAAAGCACTGACGCCACGCAGCAATCCCTCCGTGTGACGCTCGGAAACCGTCGCGACCAGGTCGGTGTCACGCGAAAGCGCGACAGCGGACGCGAAGCCTGGACTGGATCGACGGCTCAGATGGCTGCATATCCGGTCGGGGTGGGTCAGCCGAGCCGAGGGTACAGTGGGCCCGTCGATGAGCGCGTGGATCACCGCTCGACTGGTGACCGACGCCCTGCTGTGGCCATTTGGCGTCGCGGAGAGCCCGAGAGCCTGCCACACCATTCCGACCGGGGCAGCCAATAGACCGCGAGCGGGCAATGAAATCATAGGCGACGGCGCGACTATGCCCGATCGGCGGCGTACCTATGCAACTTGCCGGCGAAGCCGGACGGTTGATCACCTCGCGGTTGACGATGCCGGATGGCACCCTGCCCTGCTGGACGTCGAGGACCGCCCGGACATCGGCGGCGCCATTGCCGGCGAAGCACTGGTCCGTCCAGCACAGGGCATGCGGCGACAGGATGACGTTGTCGAGCTGCAGCAGCGGGTCATCGGGACTTGGGGGCTCGACCTCGAGCACATCGAGTCCGGCTCCCGCAATCCGTCCTTCCCTGAGCACCCGGGTGAGCGCCTCCTGGTCGACGATGCCCCCCCGCGCCGTGTTGATGAAATAGGCCGACGGCTTCATCAGCTTGAGGCGCTCCGCATTGACGAGGTGATGCGTGGCCGGGGTCAGCGGACAATTGACGGCGAGGACGTCGGAGCGCGTGAACAGCTCCTCGAGTGACACCAGTTCGATCCCCAGTTCGGCGGCGATCGCCGCGTCGGCGAACGGATCGTGCGCGGCGAAGTGCATGCCGAAGGGGCGCGCCAGGCGAAACAGCTCCGCCCCGATATTGCCGACGCCGATCGAGCCCAGGGTCTTGCCGACCAGGCCGACGCCCATGTGCTCGCCTCGCGCTGCAAAGCCCGCCGCACCGAGCCGGGCAAGCCTGTCCTTGACCATCAGCTTGCTGGTCAGGGCCAGCATCAGGGTCATGATCGAGACGGCGACCGGGCGCCTCACCCCGTCGGGGGTGATGACCAGCGCGATGTCGCCCGCGGTGCAGGCGGCAACGTCGACGCTGTCGTAGCCGACGCCGAACCGCGCGATCACCGAGAGCCGTCCGCTCCTCGGAACACTCGCGGCGCTGAAGCGATGGGCGAGAAGGATGAGGGCGTCGAAGTCCTCGAGCTGCTCGGCTTCCAGCGGGCTCCGGGCCTCTAGGAACGCCATCTCGACCCCCGGGGCCGAACTGAGCGGTGCCAGATCGAAATCGGCAAAGGTTGGGCTGCCGTCGCTCTTCCGAAAGTCGCCGGACAGCGCCACGCGGAACAGGCGGCTCATGGCTTGCAGGCCTCGCGCAGCCGGCTGACGGCGCTGCCGAGGGCATCGCGCAGCACCCAGACGTCGCCCGAATAGCAGCAGAAGTCGAAGCCCTCGCCGAACAGTCTCGCGCCCTCCTCGACGCTCAGCACCAGGCGGCCCAGCGATTTGTCGTGTCGCTTGGCCGCCGCAACGATCGTTCCGACGGCATCGAGAAAGCGCGGATGGCCGAACTGGCCGGGGATCCCCAGCGACGAAGAGAGATCGAAGTGGCCGATCCACAGGCAGTCGACGCCGTCGACCGCCGCGATCTCGTCGGCATTGGTGACGCCCTCCGCCGTCTCGATCAGGCAAAAGAGCGTGGTGCGGGCATTGGCCTCGGCCATTGCCGACTCGGCGGGCCGGGAGGCGAAGTTGTCGTGGGCGATGCCCAGTGCCACCCCCCGGGCGCCCGCCGGGACGTATTTCATCGCCCGGACGATGGCCTGCGCTTCCGCCGCGGTGCCGACCATCGGCACCATGATGCCTTCGGCCCCGATGTCGCAGGCCCGCGCGATGAACTGGTAATCCTTGGCAGGAACGCGAACGAGCGTCGGCAGGGCCGCCGCCTCGAAATAGCGCAGTGCGCTCTTGGCTGTCTCGTAGCCGAACCCGGAATGCTCGAGATCAAGGAAGGCGAAGTCACACCCCGCAGCCTTCAGAATATGCCCTATCCCGGGTGTGGCGAACTCCATGACGAGGTGGCCGAGTTTGACGTCGCGCCTCCGGGTCATCTCTTTCAGGTTGTGTCGCGTCACGCGCAGCTCCTCTGGGTCGGCGTCGACTGGCCACCCGGTTCCGGCACTACCAGTTGGTGAACGAGCCATCCTCGCGATGGTAGATCGGCAGGTTTTCATGCACAAACGGGTAGCGCTCGAGACCCTCCCAATCGACCTCGAGACCGAGCCCCGGCGCGTCCGAGGCGACGAGCCAGCCGCCCTCCCAGCGATGCTCACTGACGATGACGTCGGCGAGGCTCTCGCCCGGCCGGCGAGGCAGCTCCTGGACCAGCATGTTGGGCGTCGCTAGGTTCAGGTGCAGGCAGGCGGCCGTTGAAACCGGTCCGATCGGGTTGTGCACTGCCAGATCGATGAAGTGGGTCTCGCACCACCCCGCGATCTTGTGGGCCTCGGTGAAGCCGCCGGCGATGCACATGTCGACGCGGGCGTAGTCGATCAGTTCCTCCTCGATCAGCGAGCGGAACTGCCACTTGGTCCCGAGCTGCTCGCCGGCGGCGATCGGAACGGCCGTCTGGTCGCGCAGCCGGCGATACGATTCCGGGTTTTCGACGCGCAGCGGGTCTTCGACGAACATCGGCCGGTACGGTTCCAACTGGCGGCACAGGCGTACCGCGTCCGGCACGCTCATCCTAGTATGGGCGTCGAAACAGAGCTCGACCTCCGGTCCCAGCTCGCCGCGCAGCAGGCGGTAACCCTCCACCGTCTCCGAAATCGCCTTGATCGGCTCGTAGAGCCCGTCCTGTCGCGAGTGGCTGGACCACCGCAGGCAGTTCCAGCCCTCCGCGCGCCGGAGGCGGGCGGCTTCCAGCAGGGCCGCGGGCGTGGCACCACCGATATGGCAGTAGCAGTCCACCTTGTCGCGAACCCGGCCACCGAGCAGCTGGTATACCGGGACACCCAGCGCCTTGCCCTTGATGTCCCACAGGGCGATGTCGATCGCCGCGATGGCCGAGGAGAGGGCCTGGCCAGAGGGATGGAAACCGCCGCGCCACATCAGTTGCCACAGGTGCTCCGAGCGGAAAGGATCCTGGCCGATCACCAGCGGGCCAAGCGCGTCGACCATGCCGGCGACGGCCTTCTCGCGGGACGTTAGTCCGGCTTCGCCGACACCGGTGATGCCCTCGTCGGTCTCGATCTTCACAAACAGCATCGTCCGCCATTCCTTGACCAGGATGGGCGTGACTTTGGTGATCTTCATGTGGCGCTCCCCCTCGGCCTCCGCGTCGGTTCACGACCCCGAAGGTAACACAAGATACGGACGGACGACCGCGACGGGAAGCGCATTGGTGCGGCGCTTGTGCCTGCACCGGCGGGCCCAGTGACAGGGGCGCGGCTTGCCTCAACCCGCCGGGGCCTGTGGACGAGATCCTCGGCATCGACTGAAAGGTTGAGTACTGACGCCGGCTCCGACCCCAAGACAGGACGAACGCAGGTTCCAGGGGAAGAATCACCCTGGCCTCTGTGGCGACCCGAGCCTCGAGCACATCTCCACGGCAGCTAGGTCGCCTCGTCGCGAACTTGACAGCGCACGACCCTACTAGGTAGCGTTCTGTATATGGGACAATCGTTCCACATTTGGAACGAATGAGGTGAACATGCCGAACCAGTCAGCGACCCAGATCGTGCTGGAAGCGCGTCACATCACACGGCATTTCGGCGCTGTCATTGCCTTGGCCGATGCCTCGCTGCAGTTGCGGCGCAACGAGGTGCTCGGCCTCGTCGGCGACAACGGGGCCGGCAAGTCTACGTTGCTCAAGATCCTCTCGGGGGTGATCAACGCCTCGAGCGGCGAGGTGCTCATTGACGGCCACCCGGTGCATCAAGCGCGCCCAGGACGCCATGGATGCCGGCATCGAGACCGTCTACCAGGACCTTGCGCTGGTCGACACGATGTCGGCCTACCAGAACGTCTACCTTGGTCGCGAGGAGCTGTCGGCCAACCCGCTCGCCCGCTTCTTCAACCTCGTGGACGACCGCAGAATGAGGGCCAGGGCCCGCGAGGTCCTCGACTCCCTGGCCGTGAAGATCCCCTCGATCAATGTGTCGGTCAAAGGCATGTCCGGCGGACAGCGGCAGTGCCTCGCGATTGCCAGAGCGCTGCTGTGGGGCGGCGTATCGTTGTTCTCGACGAGCCGACGGCAGCGCTGGGAGTGCGGGAGACCGAGCAGGTTCTCGAGGTGATCCGGGACCTGCGCAGGCACGATGTGAGCGTGATCGTCTTCAGCCACAACATGCAGCAACTGATGAGCGTGGCCGACCGCATCACCGTGATGCGCCTGGGCCGCTCGATTGCCACCCGTACCGTCAGGGACACGCAGGTGTCCGAGATCGTCGGCCTGATCACCGGGGCCATCCCCGGCGACTCCGCCGAGGCTCTCGCACAGCAGGAGGCTCAGAGTGCCGCCTGAGCAAAGGGGCGGACGGCAGCCATAGGGCCGCCGACCCGGAGGAGACTTCGAACTCACAGCAGGGAGGAGACCCAAGTTGCGTAACACGTTGAATGTACTTGCCGCACTGGCGCTGTCAGTACCGGCGGTTATCGGTGTTGTCGGGATCGCCGACGCACAGGACAAGTTCAAGCTCGGCATGGCGGTGGGCGGCAATACCTGCTGCGAGTGGATGAAGGCACAGGGCGACGTGGCCCGAGCGCTGGCCGAGAAGGAGGGTTGGGACTATGTCGAGCTCTCCAACAACAACGATCCGGCAACCGCGCTGAAGAACGCCCAGATCTTCGTGCAGGAGGGCGTTGACGCGGTCATCCAGTTCAATGGTCAGCCGTCGTCCAACCCGGCGATCTCTCAGGTCCTGAATGCTGCCGGGATCGATTGTGACCTACGACATCGCCGATCCGGGAATGTACTTCGTTGGTATTGACAACCTCGCGGCGGGGAATTGCCGGCGGCGAGGCGCTGGGACAGATCCTCAAGGAGAAGTGGAACTGCCAGCCGGACCTCGTGATCTCGTCCGAGGGCGCGGGTGCGGGCATTGTAAACGAATGGCGTACCGGGGGCATGCGAACCGGCGTCAAGAACATCTGCCCGGACATTCCCGCGGAAAGGTTCGTGTCGTTCGAGGGCAGCGGCGATGCTGCGGTCGCCCTGCAGCCGGCGCGAGACCTGCTTGCGGCAAACCCGAATGCCGTCAGGATGGCGGTGGTCGGAATCAATGACGGTGGTGTTCCCGGCCTGATCAACGCGGCGGAGCAACTGGGTCGCGCCGACGAAGTCATCGGCTGGGGCCAGGACGGCGCGTTCATCACCGGCGACAACGTGAACCCGCATCTTGCAGGGTCGGTATTCTACTTCCTCGAGGGCTATGCGGTCTACGCCATCCGCGATGTGATCAAGCCGATCGCGGAAGGCAAGGAAGTGCCCCTCAAGGCCGATGCCGGCGATCCGGCGTCGCGCGTCGAGCCATGCCCGGTCAGCGCGGAACAGGCCAAGGCTGTTCCCGACATGCCCGAGCGTGTGACGCAGCTGCTGGCCGCCCCGGCCGGGACCACCGCCTACGAGCTGTTCTGCCCGAACAAGGGCTGACGAGGCGTGACCTGTCCGGGCGGGCTGCTGCCCGGACAGGCTCTCAGGCAGACAAGACCGGAACAGGCCATGGCTCTTGACACCGCAACCCAGACGCCGCAATCGACAGCGCCGCTGCGCGCGAGCCTCGGAAGTTGGGGTACCGCTGCCCTGCTCGTCGCGGCGTGGGTGGTGCTGGTCGCTGCTACTGCGTTCTATCGTCCGGATTTTTTGTCCCACCAGACCCTTCTGGCGGTATCCTTCACTATGGCCGTGGTTGGCGTCCTGGCCGTCGGGCAAGGTATCGTCGCCATCTCTGGCGGCTTCATCGACCTCAGCCAGCCCGCGGGCCTGATCCTGGCCGGCCTCGTGGCCGTGCGGCTGTCCGAACTCGGCTGGCCTCTGGGGCTTGTCGCTGTGGGGGCGGTGCTCGCCGGCATGGCCTGGGGAGCGCTGAACGCCGCCATCGTGGTCTTCGCACGTCTCAACCCGGTGATCGTGACGCTGGCCACCAACTTTATCGGGTTGGCGGCGCTGTACCTGGTGTTCCAGCTCGCCCAGGTGCCCAACGACAGCGAGATCTACCATCTTGGTCGGGCGAGCCTTTTCGGCCTGCCCGCGATCTGGTGGCCGATGCTGGCGATCATCCTGGTCGTGGGGTTCCTGATGCGATCAACCCGCTATGGTCGACGTATCACCGCCGTCGGCGGCAATCGCAGCGCTGCGAAGGCCCGCGGTATCTCGCTGCGCGCGGGCGGCTGGCGGCCTGGTCGGATTTGCCGCCGTGCTGTTCGCTTCGGCCGCGGGCCCTTTCAATCCAAGTTCGGCCAGCACGCTGCAGCTCAACGTCATTGCCGCTGTCATCCTCGCCGGCATCTCCCTGGCAGGAGGACGCGGCAACTTCTGGCTGCTGCTGCTCAGTGTCGGCTTTCTCTCGACCATTCCAACGGCATTGGTTTTCTTCGGGCTGTCCTCGGACACGCAGTCGATCTTCCAGGGGGTGTTGCTCATGGTCGCAGTCGCAGCCGATGGCTATCGGTCCAGAAGGGGAACGCCGTGAGCGACGCCCGCCTTGGCGCCGGCCGGCCCCTCGCCGGCCCGGCGGTCTCGCACCACCCGATCCGGGCGGCGCTGACCTCCTCGGTCGCCTCGATCGCTTTCACCTTCGTTGCCGTGGTGGCCGTGGGACTGATCTGGGTCGGGCCGAAATACCTGTCCGCCGGAAATGTCTCGATCATCGGCGCGTTCCTGATCGTGCCCCTGATCATCGGCGCCTTCTCCGGCTTCGCGCTTCTGGCGGGCGTGGTGGATCTCTCGATCGGCTCCATCGTCGGCATCTCGTCGGCCATCTTTGCCTACCTCATCGCCACATGGCTGGGGCGTCCCTCCGGCGGCGGTGGTGACGCTGGCCATCTGCCTGGGCATCAGGGCATCAATGCGCTGGTGATCGTGCGCTTCGGTGCCGATCCGATTGCGGCAACCCTCGGCATGCTGACGGCGCTGCGCGGCATCAGCTGGGTCCTCGCCGGCAACCAGCGGATGATTCCTGCCTTTGACATGGGCTGGTTCAACCTGGTGAACATGAAGGTGCTCGGCCTGCCGCTGTTCTTCCTGATCGCCATCGCGTTGACGTTGCTGGCCACCGTCATCGTCACCAAGACGCGCATCGGGCGCCACGTTCGGGCAGTGGGCGGCGACGACCGGGCCGCGGCACGCGCCGGCATATCGGTTGCCGGGGTGCGGACCCTGGCGCTGCTGCTGTCCGCCTTCGGTGCGGGAATCGGGGGCCTGATCTATGTCGGTCAACTCGGCAGCGCAGCGGGGGCGACCGGGTTCGGACTTGAGTTTCAGGTGTATGCCGCGCTGATGATCGGGGGCTATTCGATCCTGCGAGGCGGCGTCGGCAACCCGGTCGGCGGAGCGCTCGGGCTGCTGGCCGTGGCGGGCGTGTCGAACATCCTCGATCTCAAGGCGATCAGCCCCTACTACGTCAACATCATCGTCGGCCTGCTGCTGCTGGCGGCCGTGCTTCTCGACCGCGTGCGTGGCGGCGACTCCTATGAATGATCCCACCCTGATGAGGCCAGAGCCGTGAAGATTTCCGATATTCGCATTAAGACCTTCAGGACCTATGCCGACCGCTGGGACATCGGGCATGCCTTGCCCGTTCCCAGGGCGGACCTGCTGCAGACGGTGCTGGCGATCGAGACCGACGAGGGGGTCACCGGCTACTACTTCGGCGGCGGTTCGCATGGCGACGCCGAGGGCCTCAACTTCGTCGACCAGCAGATGATCCGGGGTCGAATTCTGCCGCTGCTCAGAGGCCAGGATCCCCTCGATCGCGAGATGGTGTGGAAGTGGATGTGGGTCGCCAACATCCCCGAGAACGTTGCGAGCGTCATCGACAACGCATTGTGGGACCTTGCGGGTCGGGCTTTCAACACCCCCGTCTACAAGCTGATGGGCGGAGCCGGGCGCCAGAAGGTGAAGGCCTATGCCTCGACCTATCCGAACATCGGCGTACCGCGCGTCTATGCCGAGCACGCACTCGCCTGCAAGGCCGAGGGCTACGTCGCCTACAAGATCCATCCGCACTATTTCTGGAACCCGGAGACCGGCCAGCCGACCCCGGGACGGCCATCCAACATCAAGGCGGACATCGAAACCATCCACCTGGTGCGCGAGGCGGTCGGGCCGGACTACGTGCTCATGTATGACCCTTGGGGCACGTACATGACCATGGAGGAGGCCATCCAGGTCGGCCGTGAACTCGAAAAGCTCAACTACTACTGGTACGAGCACCCGATGCCCGAGTACCGCGTGGAGAGCTACGTAAGGCTCAGCCGCGAACTGACGATTCCGATTCTGTCGCCCGAGATCGTCGCAGGCGGGGTGTTCAGCCGGGCGGAATGGATCCTGCGCGGCGCCGGCGACATGAGCCGGATCGACGTGGTGCGCGGCGGCATAACCGGGGCGCGCAAGACGGCGATCGTCTGCGAGGCCTATGGCCTGCGTTGCGAGATGCACATGGCCGGCTGGGGCAATCTCCAGGTCATCGGCGCGACGTCAGAGGATACCTCGGAATACTATGAGAAAGGACTGCTGGCACCCGGCGTCGACTACGATGCTCCGCACCCCTACCTCAAGAATACCTGCGACAAGATCGACGCCCAGGGCTATGTGCACATGCCGACGGGACCAGGCATGGGCTACGAGATCGTGTGGGACTACATCGACGACAACCTCATCGATCCGACGTCCCTCGAAAAGAAGTTCTGGTAGTGAGGGACGGGAGAGTCCATGTCGAGCATCAGGCGCAGTGTGCAGGTCATGGATCTGCTGGCCCGAAGGAGCCCGATGGGCGTGCGAGCCATCGCCGGCCAGCTCGGGCTGCCGCTGGGCTCGGTGCACCGTCTGCTGCTCGATCTCGAACAGGAAGGCATCGTGGAGAGGAACTCCTCGGCAGAGTGGGAGCTGTCGTTCCGGTTGCTCGAGATCACCGGAGTGCAGCTTGAGCGGATCCAGTTGCCGGCGCTCTGTCGACCGTTCGCCGAACGGATCGCGGAAGCGACACGGGAGACGGTCAATGTCAACGCGCTGAGCGGCCTGCACGGCGTCTGTGTCGACAAGGTGCGCGGCAGCGAGGGCATGCAGCTCGATATGCGGATAGGCTCGCGAGGTTCGCTGCACTGCGGTGGCGGGGGCAAGGCCATGCTGGCGTATATGGGGGAGGACGACCAGCAGCGGGTTCTGGCAGGTCCGCTGCCGGCCCATACGCCGCGCACCATCACCGATGCCGCCACATTGCGCCAGGAACTCGTCCGGATCCGGGCACGCGGCTACTCGATCGATGACCAGGAAGTCGTGACGGGCGTCTATTGCGTCGCTGTTCCGATACTCGACAACAATGCTCGGGTAGTGGGCGCCCTCAGCATTACCGGCGTTTCGCCAAAAGCGCCGGGGTCGTCGGTTCAACCACTCGTGGAGATGCTGAACGAGGCCTGTGGGACGGTCAGTAGGCGTCTGGGCTACCGAGGCGTCTGGCCGCTGGTCGGCGTGGCGGAAAAAGTCCGTCCGGCGTCGCGCTTAAGGATCTGCAATGAGGGTAGCATGGGTGATGCAGCTCAAGCCGGGATGCGAAGACATCTACAAGCAGAAGCACGACGAGATCTGGCCCGAGATGCTCGACCTCATGCAGCGCAACGGGACGCGGAACTTCTCGATCTACCGCTACGGGCTGCTGCTCTTTGCCTATCAGGAGCGGGCCACACCGCCGGTGCCGGGTGAACCGATCGCACCGATCGTCTGGAAGTGGTGGGAGATGATGGCGCCCTATGGAGACAAACCCGGATTTCTCGCCCTGGCAGGAACCGCTCGAGGAGGTCTTCCATGCCGACTGACAAGCAGGATCCCAAGCCGTGAGCCCCGACATGTCCTTGCCCCCGCTGCACGGCGTCGTGCCGATCCTGCTGACCCCGTTCCACAACGATGGCCGACTGGACGAGGAGAGTCTTGCCAGCCTGGTCGAGTTCAACATTGCGGTCGGTGTCCACGGGCTGGGCGTGGCGCTGGGCAGCGAGATCTTCAAGTTCAACGAAGCGGAGCGGGCGCAGGTCACCCGATGCGTGGTCGCGGCAGCGCGCCGGCGCGTGCCGATCGTGATCAACACGGGCGCCGCGGGAACGGACCTGGCCATCCACTACTCACGACTGGCGGAGGCGGCGGGAGCCGACGCACTGATGGTCATTCCGCCGACCTTCGCCCGTCAGCGCCGAGGAAATCTTCGACTACTACGTGTCGATCGACAGGCGGGTCGGCATCCCGATCATCCTGCAGGACGTGCCGCAGGGTCCGATTTCACCGGGCCTGGCGTTGAAGCTTGCCGATGCCTGCCGCAACGTCCGCTACATCAAGGTCGAGACGCTGCCGGTGACCAGCAAGGTGGCGGCGATGTCGGCCGAGGCCGGCGATCGACTGACCATCTTCGGTGGAGCCGGCGGAAGCTACTTCATTGAGGAACTCCGGCGCGGCGCCCTGGGTACGATGCCGTTCGCCAGCCAGCCCGAGGACTTCGTGGCCGTGTGGAACGCTTTCCGTCGGGGCGACGAGGCTGCGGCGCGGCAACGGTTCGACGCTACGATCATGGCCATCAACCGCCTGGGCGCACAGGGTGGCGACATCTTCTACGCGCTGCACAAGCAGCTGCTGGTCCGCCGGGGTGTCATCCGGTCGGCGCTCGTCCGCAACCCCACCACCAGGATCGATCCGGTGACCGCGCGCGAGATCGAGGTCCTGCTGGCTCAGCTCGTTCCCGAGCCGGTTGCCTTTGGAAAGGCCGGAAGCTGAGGTCATGGACCCCTTCGAGCAGCGTCCGCTCGGGCGCACGAAGGTGATGCTGCCCCGCCTGGGGCTTGGCGGCGCGCCTTTCGGCAATCTGTTCGTGCCGATCAGCGATACCGAAGTCGAGGCGACCATGGCGGCGGCCTGGGATCTCGGCATACGCTACTACGATACCTCGCCATGGTACGGGCGCGGGCTGAGCGAACGACGCATGGGCAGCTATCTCCTGCGCCAGCCGAGGCAGGAGCTGCGCCTGTCCACCAAGGTGGGCCGGGTGTTCAGGGCACCGCCCGACGCAGCTGCATTGCCGCCAGCAGCCGCGCCTGGCCCGCGGGGCTGCAGTTCGAGCATCACCACGACTACAGCTACGCCGGGGTGATGCGAGCCTACGAGGACAGCCTGCAGCGACTGGGCATGAACAGGATCGACATGCTGCTGATCCACGACCTCGATCTCGCGAACCTGGGGTCGGACGCCCTGGTAGATGCCCATTTCGCACAGCTGGCCACCGGCGGCATGAGGGCACTCGCGGACCTCAGGGCGGCCGGGCTGGTGGGAGCGATCGGGGCCGGCGTCAACCGGCTCGGCACGATTCCCCGCTTTCTGGACACCCTCGACCTTGACTTCTTCCTGGTTACACTGCCCTACACGTTGGGCGAGCAGCCCGTCCTGGATCTCGAGTTTCCGCTCTGCGAGAAGCGTGGGGTGGGCATCGTGATCGGTGGCGTGTTCGCCTCGGGAATTCTGGCGACCGGGCCCGTACCAGGTGCACGGTACAACTACCGGGATCCCAGCGCGGCCGAGATCGGGCGCGTCGCGGGCATTGCCGCGGCTTGCGGCCGGCACGGCGTTTCCCTCGCCGCCGCGGCGTTGCAGTTCCCCCTGCACCACCCTCTCGTCGCTTCCGTCATCCCGGGCGCGCTCAGTCCTGCCCAGATCGCGCAGAACGTCGGCGCCATGCGGCACCCGGTGCCGGCCGAGCTGTGGGCCGAACTCAAGCAACTGGGGCTCCTCCGGCAAGACGCCCCGGTCGGCTGATCATCGGTTTCATGTCGGGCAATGACCGCTTCTGTCGTCGCGAAACCGACCTAGGACAGGGGCCGGTTTCTGGCCGATTGTGTTGCTCTAGACTAGTCGGCGGTTGATCGGGCGCCGTGGTCGTGATTCCGTTCTGCAGAGATGCAGGAGGTCGCGACGATGATGGGGATGCAGGTCGAGCCGGCGCAGTTGTTCTACGAGTTCCGGCTCGACGATCACGTGCCTGCCGATCACCTGCTGCGGCGCATCGATCGCTTCCTCGACCTTGAGAGCGTGCGGTCTGAGCTGAAGCCATTCTACAGCAGCATCGGTCGGCCCTCGATCGATCCGGAACTGATGATGCGGATGCTCATCGTGGGCTACTGCATGGGCATCCGCTCGGAGCGGCGGCTGTGCGAGGAGGTGCACCTCAACCTCGCCTATCGATGGTTCTGCCGGCTGGGTCTCGACGGCAAGGTGCCTGATCACTCGACCTTCTCGCGCAACCGGCACGGCCGGTTCCGTGAGAGCGATATCCTCCGGCACTTGTTCGAGACGGTAGTCGAGCGATGTCTGCGCGAAGGCCTGGTGGGCGGTGAAGGCTTTGCTGTCGATGCCAGCCTGATCGCTGCCGACGCCAACAAGCAGCGCTCGGTGCCGGGAGAGGAGTGGCGAGCTGATGCCGATGCGGGTCGGGCCGTGCAGGAGTACCTGGCGACCCTCGACGATGCCGCCTTCGGCGCAGCGAGCCCGGTCACGCCGAAGTTCATCTCGCGATCTGACCCAGCCGCGCAGTGGACCGGCGCCCACAAGGGCCACGCCTTCTTCGCCTATGCCACCAACTACCTGATCGATACCGACAACGCGATCATCCTTGATGTCGAGGCGAGCCGCGCCATCCGCCAGGCCGAGGTCGGCGCCTCGCGCACCATGCTCGACCGGACCGCCGAGCGCTTCGGCCTCAAGCCCCAGAGCCTCGCCGCGGACAGTGCCTATGGCTCGGCCGAGAACCTGGCCTTCCTCGTCAAGCAGCGCGGGATCGCGCCGCATATCCCGGTGTTCGACAAGTCCAACCGCACCGATGGCACCTTCTCGCGCTCAGACTTCGTCTTCGATGCCGAGCAGGATCGCTACACGTGCCCGGAGGGCAAGCAACTGGTGCAGTTCCACCGAACTTACGCCACACCGCGCTCCGGCATCACCAAGGAGGGCACGCGGCTCTATCGCGCCAGCAAGCGCGACTGCGATGGCTGCGTTCTCAAGCCCAGATGCTGCCCCAACACCCCGGCTCGCAAGATCCCGCGCGACCTCGACGAGGACGCCCGCGACGTGGCGCGTGCCCTGGCAGGGACACCGGCCTATGAACGTTCCCGGCACCGGCGCAAGAAGGTCGAGATGCTGTTCGCCCACCTCAAGCGTATCCTTCGGCTCGGTCGGCTCCGATTGCGCGGACCCTGCGGCGCCCGCGACGAGTTTCTGCTCGCCGCCACTGCCCAGAACCTCAGAAAGCTCGCCAAACTCAGACCAATGACCGCGCTCGCATAGGCCAAGCAGGCGTCCGGCGGTGTCGCCCCCGCCGCCCGCGGGCTCATCCAGCACGAACGGGCCTCTCAGAAGGACCGAACGCAGCCAAATCGCCGACTAAATCAACACTATCCGCCAGGAGCGGTCACTGAGGCTGCGTCATGCCAGCCGCCTCAGCTGTAATGCTCGCGCCTAAGCCGGTTCTTTTCCATGCGGTAGCGGAGTGTGTCGCGGGAGATGCCGAGGGCGCGGGCGGCGAGAGTGACGTTGCCGTTGGTTTGGCGCAGGGCACCGATGATCATGGCGCGCTCGGTGTCGGCAAGCTTGGACTCCCTCGCCTCTGTCGCAGCGCCAACTGATGGCGCCAGACTTGGTACATCTCGCAGATTGAGATCGGCGACGTCGATCTGGTCGCGCGCGCACATGAGGCTCGCCTGCTCGACGACGTTGCGCAGCTCACGGATGTTGCCGGGCCAGGGGTGCTGCAGCAGAGCGTGGCGGGCGGCCGAGGTGAACTCAAGGCGCGAACGGCCATAGCGACGTTCGAATTCGGTGACGAAGGTTTGTGCGATCGCCAGGATGTCGTCGCCGCGCTGGCGCAGCGGCGGTACCTCTGCGGTGATAGTGTTCAACCGATAGAGCAGATCGCTCCGGAACTCGCCCTGCCGGGAGCGCTCTTCGATGGCGGCATTGGTGGCGGCGACGAAGCGGATGTTGACCGGGCGGTCGCGGACACTGCCCACCGGGCGCACGACCCTGTCTTCAATGGCCTTGAGCAGTTTGCCCTGCTGCGCCAGCGGCAGTTCGCCGATCTCGTCGAGAAACAGCGTGCCGCCCTCGGCGGCCTGAAAGAGGCCGACCTTTTTTTCCGTAGCGCCGGTGAAGGCACCACGCTCGTGCCCGAACAGTTCGGACTCGACCAGTTGCTCGGGGAGTGCCGCGCAGTTGACCGCAATGAAGGGTCGCTCGGCCCGCGGTCCATCAAAGTGCAATGCCCGCGCCACCAGTTCCTTGCCGGTGCCGGTTTCGCCCAGGATCAGCACTGGAGGCCCTGCCTCGGCTCCATCGGGGGAGGCTTTGCTCTCGGCGGCGGTGAGGAAACGGATGCGGCGCTTCAGTTCCAGGATGGCGGGCGACGTCCCAACAATACGGTCGACACCGCTGCGAGAACGTTCACGCGCGGTGAGGTAGCTGAGGTGCCTTCCATGCGCGACTGCGCCAGGAGCCGACCGGCTAGCAGTCCGAGTTCGCTGAGCGACACCGGCTTGGTGAGGTAGTCGTTCGCCCCGGCTTTCATGGCCGCAACGGCGAGCTCCACCCCGCCATGGGCGGTGACCATCACAAGCTTGGTCCAGCGATCGGCAGCGCGGATGGTCTCAATCAGCGACAGACCGGTGCCATCTGGCAGGTTATGGTCCACGAGGACCAGATCGGGCTGTAACGTCTCGTATAGCCGAAGGCCGTCGGCTAGGGTCTCGGCATGCTCGGCCACGAAACCTTGTCGGGTCAGGAATATCTTCATGTTGCGGCCGAGCAGCGGTTCGTCCTCGACGATCAGGACCGTTCCGCCCATCATGCCACCGGAACGTCGATGGTGACGGTGGTACCGACGTCGCGCGTGCTAGCAATGCTGAAGGTACCGCCGAACCGCTCGATAATGCCGCGTGTTAGCACGAGGCCCAATCCGAGCCCGCCGGGCTTGGTGGTGAAATAGCGCGAAGAAACATGCTGCAGCACGTCTGGCGCGATGCCTCTCCCGGTGTCGCCAAAGCTGAGGCGGATCATGCCGCGGGCCGGCGAGCGGCTGATAGCAATGGCGAGCTGCCCCCCTTCGCCCATCGCTTCGATGGCGTTGGTGACGACGGTTGTCAGCGCCTGCTCAAGGAGTTTGAAGTCTGCCTTGATGCGAGACTTACCCTCGAAAGCGTCGCTGAGGGTAATGATCATGCCGCTTCGACCGGCGGCATGCCGGTGTCTCTCGACGATCCCGGTCAGAACGCTGTGCGGATCGATGACCTGCAGGTCATAAGGCTCGGGGCGTGCATAGGCGAGCAGATCACGCACATAGGAATCCATCCGGTCGACGTCTCGCATGATGTCGTCGGCGATGTCCTGGTTTTCCAACGGCAGCTGACCGCGCCAGCTCAGCGGACGAACGGATTGCGGCCATTGGGTTGCGGAGGCTGTGTGCAACGGCGCTTGACATCTGCCCCACGGCAGCAAAGGCCGCAACACTGGCGAGTTCGCGCTGCTGGCGCTCGATGATCTGCGCGCCGCGCTGCACGATCCAGTAGAGCACGGCAAACAGGAGCAGGGCCGCGGCAACCGCGCCCGACCAGATCGCCGTACTGCCGGCCATGAGTCGGTCGTCGAGCCGCAGCGGCAGCCGGTAGAATTCCATGACCGCGACGACAGGCCTGCCCTCTGACCTTCCATGCAGCGGCATGTAGGCCTCGATATAGTGATCTACATTGCCAAGGGCGACATGCTCGGCCTTGTTGGCGTCGGTAAGGTAGCTCATGTCAGCTACGATCTCGCCACCCAAGGCGCGATCAAGCTCCTCGTTGTCGTTGAAGGTTTGACCGACGAGCTTGTCTTCCGTGGACCAGAGGATGCGCCGGGTGGTCGTATAGATATTGACCCGCAGGATGCCGGGAATGTTGAGTGCATGCTTGACGAAGTCGAGCAGTTCCTCGCTCTGGTGCGGTATGGCGGCGCCATCGTCGGCAAACATCTGTGCGCCGTTCACCGCAGTGATCGTCTCGAGAAACTCCTGAGAGACCTGGCTTTCGCGATCAATCAGGCTGTCCGTAAGGTAACTGTTGAGCCAGAACGCAGCAGCCGAGCAGATCAGGACGATGCTGCCCAAACTACCAATGGCAAACCAGAGCCGGATATTAAACGTAGCTTTCGGCATGTGGCCCTGTCGCGAGCCGTCTCGCCGCGCGCTTAATGCGGCGTCGGAGGCAGATAGAAACTGATAGGAGGCCAACAAATGCTTGGCAAGCCGCGACCCGGCCGTTGAAAATGTCATGGTGAAATCGCCGACCGGATGGGGGACCTGCCCCCATCCGGCGAGGTATTCTTTGCGTCAGATACCGACGCAGCGGCTCACGGGCGGCACATAGACTTCGGTCTCGACCGAGCTCGAGTCGGTCGAGCTGCCCTGCTTGCGCTTCTGGCCGCCGGCGCGGACGTTGGTTTTGATGTTCATGAGTCTCTCGGGTTAAGCGCAACTGCGCGGTTTTCAGCGGATGTCCGCCGAACTGGGAATGTCGGACGACGTGGTTACGGCGATGCCGTTGGCGTCGATGGAAAGAAGGCACCCGATCGCCTCGGCCAGTTCCTCGGTGAGGAAGGGTAGACGCTGGGGGACGTTGCCAAGCAGGCGGCCGTGGACGGCTATGTCGGCGACGGTGAAGGCGCGGGCCGGCGATGCCCTACCGATACTAGCATTGACCGCGTCCTGGCAGCGTTCGGAGACGGCAATGATCGCCTGCGTGTCGAGCGCGAAGTCTGCCAGCTCCGCGGCGAACGCCGATGTATACGGGGATACGCCAAGGGCCGGATGGAGTGGCACCAGGAGTTCTTCCGACAGCACCCTGTGTTTGTCGGCGTGCGATGCGGCGAGCCGCTCCTCAAGACCATCGTAGGCAACGCGCAGGCCGAGGCCGCACTGGTCGAAGATCCCGGCATAGGCGCGCTCTCGGCTCGTCCGACGCTCCTCAGTACCGAGCAGCGTGACGCGCTGCATGTTGGAAACATGTGCCGTCAGGCGATCCGACAGGTCGGCGTAACTTGCCTCCCCCGCGGCATGCGCGGTTGCGGCGACGCCGGCAAGCCGTTCATAGGCGCGGCCATGACCGGCCAGAAACGGAACAGCGCGGCGTGAGCCTGCAGGGCGTGCAGGCCGTAGTCGAACGCGGCGTCGATATCGCGGAGCGCCGAGGCCACTTCCGCATCGAATGCGAAGTCGATCTTCCTCGCCGTCCAGCACGGCATCGAGGAACTCGCGCACCATGTGGCTCGGTCCGCGCACGCACCGGTCTCGAATGGAAAGAGTAGTTGCGCTCCGCATAGTCGAAGATCGCCTCAGCGGTGATCGGACTGTCAGGCGGCAGTACGGGTTCCCCGACCGGAATGAACATCATCTGATGGGTCGCCATGCGCAGCCCGTCGGTGACGCGGAAAAGCGAGGAAAGTGCCGGATGGAGGGGGGCAGCGTCGGCGCCTTTACGAACCAGTTGATAGGTCGGTACTGCGAGAACCAGCGCTGCCAGACGTTCGACATGCGCCAGCGTCCAGCGATCGGCTGCCGCGGGGAAGCGTTCGAGAAACCGTGCCCGGATCAGCTTGAGCGCCGCCATCATCTGCTGCCAGTGATTGCGCATGGCCTTGAGCGCGCTGGTATTCATTGGCCGGTCGGCCATGTAGCGGGTACCAGGGAACGGACAGGCCATCCACTCAGTCGGCGTATCGAGCCGCAGCGGACGGGGAAAGACATTGGCTTCGCCCACCTGCCGGCCATCGGTATCGAGGGCGATATGTGCCACCCGGAACATCGGCACGATGAGTTCGAGATGTCCGGGATCGATAGCGCGACCGGCGAGCTCGTGGGTAATGTCGGCGCAGTCTTCCCAGCTGCGGGCCACCGTAGTGGGGCCGACGGCAGCGGCGAGGGTCGAGCGTGGCTTGCAGACCGCACAGCCGTCTCGGCCGTGCCGGACTCCAGGATGCCGGCCTTGATCAGGCTTTCGAGCAAACCCTTGACCGCGACCCACTCGTAGCCGTCACCCCAGCGTGTGGCTGAGTCCGCCCGGAAGCGACTCTGGCGCGCCAGCGCCTCGCCGAAGGCAAAGAGGTGCGGTTCGTCGAAAGAGATTTCCTTGTCCTCATAGTAGAGGACCAGTTCGGGCAGTCCGTCGTCGTTCCTCGTCTGCTGTACCACCATGCGGCGCGACATCGGCAGCACCAGCTCGTCGCTCGGCTGCAGTCCCTCGGCCACAGCCGAGTGCATCGGGCAATGGGCGCGGACGATTTCCGGACTGTCGAAACTCTGATGCATCACAGTGGTCCCAACCGGCTGGGCCGGCGTTGCCAACTCAATTGCAACCGGCGTGCCAGTTGGGCGGGAAGCGCCTCTTGGGATCGAATAGACCAGTTTATCCAATTGCTTACCGCATGGACCAGGAGGGATCGACGCATGTTGGATGATGGGGCATCGGGGTGGGTGACCCGCCCAAGTGGGGCATTTGCCCCACTGTTGCACCCAGTCCTCCCCCGCCCGCAAAACCTCGTGCACGCGCCGCACTAGAGTCTGTGCGCGCACCGGAGCGAAGGTCATGACGGCGCACTTTTCTCACACGATGGTGGCCCTTTCCAACGACCGCCCGCGGCAGGTCCACCTCGTCTGGGCCGCTGCGGCAGTCGGCATTGCTGCCTGGTCGATCTGGTTCTTCACGGCGCCGCTGACGCTCTATGCCTCTTCGCAGTCTGCTCATGTCGAGGCGCTTGGCGCCGCCCACGCCATCGACGTGCCGATGGCAGGCGAGCTGCTGTCGCTCCGCGCTGCTCTCGGGTTGGCCGTGCAGCCAGGCGATGTCATCGCTGAGCTGGACGCGACGGAGGTGCGACTTCGGTTGGCGGAAGCGCAGGCTGCTCTGTCTGGGCTGGAATCCAAGTTTGAGCACCTGGGCCGCCAGATCGAGGCCCGGCAGTCGCAGCGGCAGAATGAACTGGCTTCCGCCGAAGCCGCGGCCGCTGTGGCCGAGACCCACAATGACGAAGCCATCGCCGCGCTCGAGTTTGCCCGCGGTCGCTCCGAGCGGCTCGGACAGCTGGCCAAGGCTGGTGGCACATCGGCTGCCGACGTACTCAAGGCCACCGCCGAAGTCGACGCGCTCACGGCAACGCAGAAAGGCTGGGTATCCGAAGTCCTGCGGATCCGCCTCGATGCAAATGCCCGTGACGCGCAGGCCGCCGCAGAGATCGAGGGACTGAGCAATGATCGCGCGGCGATTGCGGCCGATATCGATACCGCCAAGACCACCATCGCGCTGACCGAGCGGGAAGTGGCGCGGCATATCATTCGCGCGCCCATTGCGGGGCGTATCGGCGACGTCGGCAGCCTGAGGCCAGGCGGTTTCGTGGCCATCGGCGAACGACTCGCCACCATCGTGCCCGATGGCGTGGTGATCATTGCGGCGACCTTTGCCCCGTCCGAGGCCCTCGGTCGCATCCGCTTGGGCCAGCCTGCCACGTTTCATCTCGATGGCGTCGGCCTGCATGACGTCCAGGCCGTTCCTGCCGCAGTGTCCGCGGTCGCAAGCGAGGTGCGCGACAACGCCATCCGCGTCGAGCTCACCATGGACCGAGGCATCCCCGGTGTCGCGGCACTACAGCACGGCCAACCCGGTGCGCTCGAGATCGCGGTGGAAGACACGACGCCTGCCGGCCTCATTATGCGCGTCACCGGTCTGGTTGTCGGGCGATGAGCGCGTTTGCGTCCACCCGACGCTGGTTCGCGCCCGAAGTTGTGCAGACGTCGAGCATGGACTGCGGCCCGGCGACACTCAAATGCGTGCTTGAGGGGTTTCGCATTCCGGTAAGCTATGGCCGCCTGCGCGAGGCCTGCCAGACCGGCATCGACGGCACGTCGATCGACACGCTCGAAGAGGTCGCCAATCGCCTCGGCGTCAGCGCCACGCAGTCGCTCCTGCCGGTCGACCATTTGTTCCTCGAACGCCAGACGGTCTTCCCCGCAATCGTCGTCGTGCGGCTCGGCGATGGCGCCACTCATTTCGTAGTGGTCTGGAGCCGGCATGGCGAATGGCTGCAGGTTATGGACCCCAGCCTTGGCCGTCGCTGGGTCAAGGCTGCGGCGCTCGCCAACGACCTCTTGCGCCATGAGGCCAGCGTGCCGGCCGCAGCCTGGCGTGACTGGGCCACATCGGAGAGCTTTCTTGTACCTCTGGCCGAGCGCTTCGCTGGACTTGGCGGCAGCGATGCGGACTTCGCGCGGCTTGTAGCTATCGCCACTGCCGACCCGGGCTGGTATCCGCTCGCGGCACTCGACGCGACCATCCGCATGGCGGGCAACCTGCTCGATGCCGGCGGGCTGGTTACCGGGGACGAGGGGCTGCGTATCGTCGACACTCTGTTTCAGCGCACTGTCGCCAGCCCCGACGACATCTACGCCATCCTGCCACCGGACTGCTGGCTAGTGGCGCCGGATCCCGAGAGCGCCGCCCTCGGGGAGCGCCGAGTGCTGGTCAAGGGCGCCGTCCTGGTCCGCGTAGCGGGTCGCGCCAAGCCGCCGGCCGAGGTACCAGACGACCTGCCGCTGCCGCCCGAACTTGCCGCTGCCCTCGCGGAGAAAGCGCCGCGTCCGTTTTCAGTTTTGCTGAAGCTGCTGCTTGCCGACGGCCTGCTATCGCCACTCGCCCTTCTAGGCGCCATCGGTCTCGCCAGTCTGTTGATGATCATCGAGGTGCTTGGCCTGCGGGCATTGGTGGATGTCGGCGGGCTGCTCTCGCCCGGCGCACAGCGGATGGGCGGGGCCGCGGCACTGCTGTTGCTCATGTCGGCGGCACTCGCCATCCGGCTCGGCGTTGTGCGCGAAGCCTTGCGGATGGGGCGGGCCGTGGAACTGCGCCTCCGTATGGCGCTGCTCGACAAACTGCCGCGCCTCAGCGATCGCTACTTCCAGAGCCGACCGATCTCCGACATGGCCGATCGCAGCCATTCTCTGCATCTCAGTCGCGCCGTGCCGGGCATGGGCGTGCACTTGTCCAGACCATTGCCGAACTCTGCCTGATGCTCGGCGGCATCGCGCTGATCGATACTCACACCGCCCTGCTCAGTGTGATCGTCGTCGGCTTGCTGATGGGCCTTGCCTGGCTGCTGCAGCCGCTGGTCAGCGAGGCCGACCTGCGGGTGCGCAGTCATTCCGGAGCACTGCATGGCTTTTCGCTGGATGCGTTGTTCGGCGCCGTTCCGGTCCGTGTCCATCGCGCCCAGCGAGCAGTCCGCCGGCGGCACGAAGGCCTGCTGGTCGACTGGGCCCGGGCGCTATTGCGGCTGAGCCGGACCACGCTGCTGATCGAGAGCCTGCAACAGGCGTTGGCCCTCGGCCTCCTCAGCCTGGTGTTGTTCGAGCATTTCGGGCGTGCAGCCGGCATTGCGGCGTCCGACCTGCTGCTGGTCTACTGGTTGCTCAAGCTTCCCGTGGCCGGGCAGGCGCTAATGTTGCTTGCGCACCAGTACCCGGCGCAGCGCAATGTGCTGTTGCGCCTGCTTGAGCCACTCGCGGCGCCCGACTCCGGCGCAGACGCCTCGTTCCTAGCCCCATTGCGTCCCTCCGCGCCGACCCGCATCGAGATCACCGGTGGCAGCGTCAAGGCGGGCGGGCACGTCGTTCTCGAAGACATCGATCTCACAATCGAGGCGGGCGAGCATGTGGCCATTGTCGGCCCCTCAGGCGCCGGCAAGTCGTCGCTGCTCGGTCTGCTGCTCGGCTGGCATAGCCTTTGCCGATGGTGAGCTGCTGGTCGACGGCATGTCACTTGAGAATGAAGGGCTGGCCCAGCTACGCCGCCACACCGCCTGGGTCGATCCTGCGGTGCAACTCTGGAATACTTCGCTCGGCGACAATCTGGCTTTCAGTGCTGAAGCGCCCGAGAGCGCCCCGCTTGCAGCAGCAATGGCGGCCGCCGACCTCCGCACCGTCGTGCAGCGCCTGCCCGATGGGCTTCGTACATCACTGGGCGAAGGCGGCAGCCTGCTCTCGGGCGGCGAGGTCAGCGCGTGCGGGCTTGCCCGCGCCATGGCCCAGGAACATGTCAGGCTGGTTCTGCTCGACGAGCCCTTCCGGGGTACAGATCGGGAGCAGCGTCAGCGACTCTCGGAAGTGCGCGACGCCATTGGGCCAGCGCGACACTGCTCTGCGCCACGCACGACATTATCGAGACGCTGAGCTTTGGCCGTGTGCTGGTGATCGAAAACGGCCGCATCGTCGAGGACGGCGATCCTGCACGACTGGCCGCAGCGCCGTCGCGCTATGCCGAACTGCTCGAAGCTGAGAAGACCGCCCGGCAAAGCCTCTGGCAAGGCCGGCATTGGCGCGCCCTCAGGGTGGAGGATGGCCGTGTCCGAGATGACAGCTGACAGTGTCACCGTCGCCGACGCGTATCCGGCCACCGAGGTTCGGGCACGTCATCGCCCCGGTCCGGACGACGGGCTGGTGAGCCTCACATGGTCGCTGCAGCGGCTGGGTGATGGCCTCGCGGCGCTGGCATCGGCAACGGCGCTGCACGCTGATGCAAGGCTGCCGAGCGTTCCCGCCAGCGTGCTCACGGGTGCGAGCGACGCATTGGAGCATTGGCTCGACTGGGCGAGCGGCAAGCTTGCGCTCGAGGTCGAGGAAATCGAGGCCGGCGTCGCCGATGTGGGCGCGCTCCTCGCAGTTGCCTACCCTGCTATCGTCCAGGTTCGCGGCGTCCGGGGGCCGATGTTTGTGCTGGTCGTCGCACGTGGTGGCAACGACCTTATCGTGCTGGCGCCCGACCTGCGGCGCCGACGCGTGCCGATTGCCACGCGCGAGCAGAAGCTCACCGCGCCCCATGCCGCGCCGCTGCAGCGCGAGATCGACAAGCTGCTCGATGTCGCCGGGGTGGACGTCAGACGCCGCCCGTCCGTCAGCGCGGCGATGGCGCGTGCGCGGCTAGGGGCTACGCCGGTCAATGGTATCTGGGTCCTTCGGCGCCCGCCCTCCGCGCCCTTTGTTGCTCAACTCAAGGCCCTGCGGCTGCCGCTGCGACTGGCCGGCGTGACTGCCCTCATGGTCGCCCTCTATGGCCTTGAGATCTTTGCCTGGGGCATCATCGGCGGCAGCATTCTGGCGGGCAGGCTCGATTTCGGTGCCTTGGCAGCCTGGTCGCTGCTGCTGGTGTCGATGGTGCCGTTACGCGCCGCCGCCGGCTGGCTCAATGCCCGGATGGCGGCGGACTTCGGCAGCCTGCTCAAGGGGCGCCTGTTGGCCGGGGCCCTGCGGCTCGATCCGGAAGTCACCCGCCGGCAAGGCGCTGGCCACCTCCTTGCCAGAGTTATGGAGTCGCAGGCTTTCCAGGCACTGGCGATTGCCGGCGGTCTCTCTGCAGCGGTCGCCGTTATCGAGCTCGGCTTTGCCTTCTGGCTGCTGGCGAGCGGCGCAGGCGGCGCGCTCCTCGTGGCGCTGCTGGCTCTTTGGACGATACTGGCGGTTGCCCTCGGTCTCCGCTTTTTCCGCCGCCTCGACAGATGGACCGGCAAGCGGCTCGATCTCACCCCACGGCCCATCGAGCGCATGGTTGGCCATCGCACCATCCTTGCACAGGAGCGCGCTGCGCATCGCGACGAGATGGGGCGCGACATGAGTGGCTACCTAGCCACCTCGGTCGGTGTCGACAGCGCCGCCCTGCCGTTCGTTGCCGGCATTCCCGCTGGATGGCTGGCGCTTGCCATTGCAGGACTGTTACTCGTCGTCTTGCCCGGCGTGCCCGATCCGACCCTCCTCGCCATCGCGCTGGGCGGTATTCTGTTTGCCGGCCGCGCACTTGGAAGTGTTACCACCAGCCTAGCCGCACTCGGCCGCGCGGTGATCGCCTGGCGCGAGATTGCGCCGATGTTCAAGGCCGCCGCCGAAGTCGAACCAACGCCGCCGTTCCTGCCGCCCTCGGCCTTGCGAGAGGGAAGCGCCAGCGCCGTGCCGCTGATGGAGGCGTCTGGCGTCTCGTTCAGCTATGGCGTCCGACCGGTGCTCGACGCTGCCGACCTCGTCATCCATTCTGGCGAACGCCTGTTGCTGGAAGGGGCCTCAGGTGGCGGCAAGTCGACGCTGGCCTCGCTTCTGGTGGGCATTCGCACCCCAGACTCCGGCCAGGTGCTGTTGCGCGGGCACGATCGCCTTACGCTGGGCGCCAGCTGGCACCAGTTCGCCACCGAAGCCCCGCAGTTTCACGAGAACTACATTCTTTCTGGCAGTCTGGGCTTTAATCTGCTGCTGGGCCGGCGTTGGCCGGCGACGGCGGACGACCTCGCAGACGCACGCCAGATCTGCGACGAACTTGGGCTCGGCCACGTGATCGACCGCATGCCCGGCGGGCTCAATCAGATGGTGGGCGAAACCGGCTGGCAGCTCTCTCACGGCGAGCGCAGCCGGATCTTTCTGGCGCGCGCGCTGCTGCAGGATGCCGAACTGACCATCCTCGACGAGAGCTTTGCCGCGCTCGACCCCGAAAGCCTGCGCCTATGCCTCGACTGCGCCTTCCGCCGCGCCCGCACCCCTGCTGGTCATCGCCCATCCCTAGTCGTCTATTCGAGCGCGCAGTCCGCTTTGGGCCGATTGTGCTCTAGACTAGTCGGCGGTTGATGGGCGCCGTGGTCGTGATTCCGTTCTGCAGAGATGGCGGAGGTCGCGACGATGATGGGGATGCGAGGTCGAGCCGGCGCAGCTGTTCTACGAGTTCCGGCTCGACGATCATGCGCCTGCCGATCACCTGCTGCGGCGCATCGATCGCTTCCTCGACCCTGAGAGCGTGCGGTCTGAGCGCAGTCTTCTACAGCAGCATCGGTCGGCCCTCGATCGATCCGGAACTGATGATGCGGATGCTCATCGTGGGGCTAGCTGCATGGGCATCCGCTCGAGCGGCGGCTGTGCGAGGAGTGCACCTCAACCCTCGCCTATCGATGGTTCTGCCGGCTGGGTCCGACGGCAAGGGTGCCTGATCACTCGACCTTCTCGCGCGCACCGGCACGGCCGAATCCGTGAGAGCGATATCCTCCGGCACTTGTTCGAGGACGGTAGTCGAGCGCGGTGTCTGCGCGAAGGCCTGGTGGGCGGTGAAGGCTTTGCTGTCGATGCCAGCCTGACGCTGCCGACGCCAACAAGCAGCGCTCGGTGCCGGAGAGGAGTGGCGAGTTGATGCCGATGCGGGTCGGGCCGTGCAGAGCACCTGGCGACCCTCGACGATGCCGCCTTCGGCGCAGCGAGCCCGGTCACGCCGAAGTTCATCTCGCGATCTGACCCAGCCGCGCAGTGGACTGGCGCCCACAAGGGCCACGCTCTTCGCCTATGCCACCAACCACCTGATCGATACCGACAACGCGATCATCCTTGATGTCGAGGCGAGCCGCGCCATCCGCCAGGCCGAGGTCGGCGCCCGCGCACCATGCTCGACCGGACCGCCGAGCGCTTCGGCCTCAGCGCCCAGAGCCTCGCCGCGGACAGTGCCTATGGCTCGGCCGAGAACCCGGCCTTCTCGTCAGCAGCGCGGGATCGCGCCGCATATCCCGGTGTTCGACAAGTCCAACCGCACCGATGGCACCTTCCTCGCGCTCAGACTTCGTCTTCGATGCCGAGCAGGATCGCTACGTGCCCGGAGGGCAAGCAACTGGTGCAGTTCCACCGAACTTACGCCACACCGCGCTCCGGCATCACCAGGGGAGGGCACGCGGCTCTATCGCGCCAGCAAGCGCGACTGCGATGGCTGCGTTCTCGCTTCCAGATGCTGCCCCAACACCCCGGCTCGCAAGATCCCGCGCGACCTCGACGAGGACGCCCGCGACGTGGGCGCGTGCCCTGGCAGGGACACCGGCCTATGAACGTTCCCGGCACCGGCGCAAGAAGGTCGAGATGCTGTTCGCCCACCTCAAGCGTATCCTTCGGCTCGGTCGGCTCCGATTGCGCGGACCCTGCGGCGCCCGCGACGAGTTTCTGCTCGCCGCCACTGCCCAGAACCTCAGAAAGCTCGCCAAACTCAGACCAATGACCGCACTCGCATAGGCCAAGCAGGCGTCCGGCGGTGTCGCCTTCGCCGCCCGCGGGCTCATCCAGCACGAACGGGCCTCTCAGAAGGACCGAACGCAGCCAAATCGCCGACTAAATCAACACTATCGGCCAAAAGCAGCCCCTGCCGCACATCAGCTTCCCGCAAGCAGCGGGAACTGACTTGGTCCAATCGCAACGGCCCGCAACGCCGGGAGCGGACGTGCGCAATTGAGCATCCAGCGAGAAAGCCGACCAAGTCCATCGGGCGAAATCGCCGGAAATGCAGGACACTGAACATGTCGACTTGATGTCTCCGATGAAGAACGCCAACCATGGCAGCGTTGATGCAAAACGGGGTGAGTCAGGCCGTGGATGTTCTGGTATATAACGATAAACTCTTGCTCGGCGTTTCGGCGGCGGCTGAAGGTGGTGGGCATATCCGGCAGGCTATCGACGCGCAGGGAGAGGCCAATGTTGTCCTCGCCACCGGCGCCAGCCAGTTCGAGATGCTCGGATGCTCTGGTCCGAGAGGAGATCGACTGGTCGCGCGTAACCGTGTTCCATCTGACGAGTATGTTGGCTTGCCGGCGAGCCATCTTGCGAGCTTTCGGAAGTATCTCCGCGAACGGCTGCTGGCGCAGCTTCCGGTCAAGCCGCGCTTTGTCGAGGTGAATGGCGACGCGCTTGATCCTCTGGCGGAGACCGCTCGGCTCGGCGCCCTGATCGAGCAGCACCCTATCGATGTCTGCTTTGCCGGGATCGGCGAGAACGGGCATCTGGCATTCAACGACCCGCCGGCCGATTTCGAGACGGAACAGCCCTATCTCATCGTAAGCCTCGACGACGCCTGCCGCCGGCAGCAACTCGGCGAGGGCTGGTTCGACAGCTTCGAAGCGGTGCCGCGCCAGGCGATTTCGATGGGCATCAAGCAGATCCTAAAGTCGCGACAGATCGTGTTGTCAGTTCCCGATGCGCGCAAGGCCGAGGCGGTGGCTGCAAGCGTGGAGGGACCAGTGACGCCGATGTGCCCGGCCAGCATCCTGCAGCGCCATCCGCGGGCGACGCTGCATCTTGACCTTGCCTCGTCGGCAGGGCTGCGGCGGTGATCCGCAGCGACGGCCTCTTCGATCTGCAGGTCAACGGCTTTGCCGGTGTCGATTTCAACGACTCGGCGATCACGCCCGCGCGCCTCGACGTGGCACTCGCCGCCATGCGGGCGACCGGCGTCACGCTTTGCCTGCCACCCTGATAACGGATACGAGGCGGAGTTGCGTGATCGCATCATGCACTCGATGCAGCCGTCGCGGGAAGCCGGCTTGGGCTGCAGATGGTGCCTGGGTACCATATCGAGGGCCCGTTCCTGAACCCTGCCGACGGCTATCGGGGATGTCATCCGGCGGAGGCAATGAGTGATCCGGACCCGTCGCTTTATTGGCGGATGTCAGAGGGGCTCAGACGACCAATCCTGCTTGTCACCCTGGCGCCCGAGCGAGTCGGAGCAATGGCTGCCATTCGATCGCTGCATGCGGCCGGCATCTGCGTTGCGATGGCCCACAGCGACGCGTCCATCAGCCATATCCGCGAGGCAGCATCGGCCGGGTTGAGCCTCTCGACGCATCTTGGCAATGGCTTGCCGCACACGCTGCACAAGACCGAAAACGCGCTGCTGGGCCAACTGGCAGAACCGGGTCTGGCCGCCTGCCTGATTGCCGACGGAAATCACTTGTCGCCCGAAGTGCTGGCAGCCATGCTCCGCATCAAAGGCGTCGAACGATCCATCCTAGTAACCGATGCCGTTCTCGCTGCCGCGGCGCCACCGGGGCACTACCGCTTCGCCGGCATGGAGGTGGAGAAGGACGCTTCCGACGTGGTACGCCAACCTGCGGCCAATCATCTCGCCGGCTCGGCCCTGGAACTCGATCAGGCGATCCGCAATCTCGTTCGCTGGGGCATCGCGACGCCGGAGCAAGCGATCCGCATGGCATCGATCAACCCGCGACGCGCGTTGGCCGACGCTGCCCGCGCGCATGGCGTGACCCTGCCGCCCGGAGGTGTGCTCTGGTCGGACGACTTGCGGCCTATGGAAGTGACGTCTTCCTAAAGCAGCGCCTGTTCATTCCGGCCGATGAAGCGGAAGGCGATATAGACTGCCAGCCCACTGATCGCGAGCAGGATTGTGGCCAAGGCTGCCGCTACACCGAAATCGCCATCGAGAATCAGCAGGTAGATGCGGACCGGCATGGTCATGGTGCTGCCGACATAGAGCACCAGCGATGACGAAAGCTCATTGATTGCAGTGACGAAGCTCAACATGCCGCCGGCGATAATGCCCGGGACGATGAGCGGTACCGTGATCCGTAGGAAGGCCCGGAACGGTGAATAGCCCAGCGAGACCGCGGCTTCTTCCATGCTCGGCGAAATCTGCCGCAAGGCCGATGCGGTGGTTCGCACCGTGTAGGGCAGCCGGCGAATGAAGATCGAGAGCACGATGATCGACGCCGTGCCGGTCAGAACGATCGGCCCGGTGTTGAAGGCCGCAATATAGGCGATGCCGATGACGATCCCCGGCATCACGTAGGGGATCATGAAGGCGCCATCGAGCAGCGACGTCGATATTGTCGTCCGCCGTGCCACGAGGGTGCCGATCAGCGTGCCGACGACGACGATCAACAGCACCGAGGTGGCAGAGAAGGTCAGCGAGTTCCGCACCACGTCGCCAAGGTTGAAGATGATGCGCTCGTAGCTCTGCAGAGCGAAACCGTCCTGGAACACCGGACCACTGGTGCGCCGGAACGAGTAGATCACCGAAACGATCACCGGCATCGCCCCACAGAGGGAGATTGTGTAGACGGCGACATGCGCGAGGACATTGCGCCAGCCGCGGAGACGGATCTTCACCGGCTTGTTGATGAGGTTGCCGTGATAGACGTTGCGGCGTGACATGTAGCGCTGCAACAGGACAAAGATCATCGACACGGCGATGAGGATGACACTGATCGTTGTGCCCATCGACATGTTGCTGCCTACCTCGGCCGAATAGGCGGCATAGGCCTCGGTGGCCAGCGTCGAGTAGCCGCGACCGAGCAGGCGAGGCGTGCCGAAATCGGCGATGGCGTGGATCAGCGCCAGCAGCCCGCCGGCCGAGAGCGCGGGGAAGACCAGCGGAAACGAAATCTGCAGCGTCCGCTGCAATGGCGTGAGACCCAGTCCTTCCGCTGCTTCCTCGAGCGAGCGGTTGACGTTGGCGAGGGCGCCCAGCACCAGCAGGTAGACGTAAGGATAGAACTTCAGCGAGAAGACGATGAGGATGCCCGAAAGACCGTAGATCGGCGGCATGGTCACCCCGACATCTCGCAACATCCCGCGCACCAGCCCACCGGCGCCGAACAGCACGATCCACGAATAGGCGCCGATGAAGGGCGGCGAGACCAGCGCGAGGATCGCCAGCAGCGACACGACGCGTCCGCCCGCGATGTGGAAGCGCGAGATGCAGAACGCCATGATCGAGCCGAGCAGCAGCGCGCCGAACAGGCCGCCAGCGCCCACCACGAGGGTATTGACGAAGGCGGTGAAGAAGCGCGGTTCGGAAAAGAACGTGGCATAGTTGGCGAGGCTGAAATTGCCCGCCCGGTCATAAAGGCTCGAAAACAGCACCGAGCCGACCGGGATAAAGAGCAGCAGGATCAGCAGGGCCCAGGTGAAGATGGAGACGAGGGTCCAGAAGTTCGGCCGCGCCATGCTCAGGCCTCCGCTTCGGTGCGCTGTCCTTCGGCATCGAAGGCCATCAGGCTTTCCCGAGGGACGACTACAGTCGTCGCCGCGCCGGGCGCCAGAATTTCGCTGCGGGACGGATTGGCGACGTGCACCACGAGGCTGCCGACAGGAGTTTCAACCTCGAGGTGAGCCTCGCGCCCCAGATAGGTGAACTTCTTCACCGTTCCCGCCAGCTGTTCGCCGGTCATGCCTGTACCGGCGAGTCCGATATTCTCTGGCCGGACCGCCCAGGTGAGGCCGGCCCCGGACGAGAGGCCGAGGCGCGTCAGCAGACCCTCGGTAGCGCTCCCGGCTTCGAGGGCATTGAGCGTGCCGACAAAGCCCGCGACGAAGCGGGTCTGCGGGTCGCCGTAGATTTCCTGCGGCGTACCGATCTGCTCGATCCGGCCGGCGCTCATCACGCAGATGCGGTCCGAGATGGCGAGCGCCTCCTCCTGGTCATGCGTGACGTAGATGGTGGCGATGTCGACCTGCTTCTGGATGTCGCGGATTTCCTCGCGCAGCTCGATCCGCAGCTTGGCGTCGAGATTGGAAAGCGGCTCGTCCATCAGCAGCAGGCGTGGATTGATCACCATGGCGCGGGCAAGGCCGATGCGCTGCTGCTGCCCGCCCGACATGGCCGCCGGCAGGCGCTCCGCCATGCTCTCGAGGCGTACTGCCGCGAGGGCCTGCATCACGCGGGTCTTGATCTCCGCGGCCGGGACCTTACGCGGCTTCAGGCCGAAGGCGACGTTGTCGAAGACGCTGAGGTGCGGAAAGATAGCGTAATCTTGGAAGACCATGCCGATATCGCGCCGGTGCGGCGGCACGGCCCGAAGGTTGGTGTTGTCGAGGGTGATGGTGCCCGAGGTCAGATCGGTGAAGCCCGCGATCGAGCGCAGCAACGTGGTCTTGCCGCAGCCGGACGGTCCGAGCAACGTGAAGAACTCCCCCTTCTCCACCACGATCGACACATCGTTCAGTGCCGCGAAATTGCCGAAGCGCTTGATCGCGTTCTGGACCGTCAGATAGCTCATGCCCCCATCCTGCCTTGCCATGGCCAGAGTGTACAAGAGCAGTCGAATTTTCGTATTGCAACATCGAATTGACCGCGCAACTATCAACTCGACCATAGAATGATCGAAAACGGTCAGGAGGACGAGAATGAACATCAGCAAACGGACATTCCTGGGGCTCGCTGCCGGCCTCATCGCGGCCACGGCAATGACCCCCGTCATGGCTCAGGACGGCGGCACTGTGACCATCTACACCGCCCACAAGTCGTCCATCGTCGACACGCTGCTGCCGATCTTCGAGCAAGAGACCGGGCTCAAGGCCGAGGTGGTCAAGCTCGGCTCGGGCGACATCATGAAACGCGTGCAGGCCGAGGCCGGTGCACCCCGCCGACGTGATCTGGTCGATCTCGGGCAGCTCACTCACCGAGCTCGCCGACCTGCTGGAGCCCTACACGCCGCCGGAATTTGACAAGATCGACCCCAAGTTCATCAAGAACCCGGCTTGGACCCCCTACACGGCGGTCGTCTACGTGCTGGCGGTGAACACCGACATGCAGCCCCTCGACACGGCGCCCAAGACCTGGGCCGAGCTCGCTGATCCCAAGTGGGACGATCAGATCGCCTCGGCGCGTGCCGACGGATCCGGTTCGGCTATGCAGCAGCTGACCACCGTGCTGACCGTCTTCGGCGACGAGGGCTGGGAAAAGTACAAGCAGATCGCATCCAACTTCGTCTTCACCGACTCCTCCGGCGCCGTGCCGCGCTTTGTTGCCGATGGCGAGACGTCCATGGGCCTGACGCTCGAGGACAACGCGCTCGAATACGTGCAGGGCGGCGCCCCGATCGCCATCGTCCACATGAGCGATGGCACGGCGGCAACGCCGGACGGCGTCGCTCTGGTCAAGGGTGCACCCAACCCCGAGGGCGGCAAGACGTTCATCGACTGGGCCATGTCCAAGTCGACGCAGGAAAAGCTGGCTATGGACATCGGCCGTCGCTCGGTACGCACGGATGTCGCCGGTCCGGCTGGTACGCCCAACCTTGCGGACCTGACGCTGGTCGAGGTCAAGCCGCTCAGCGATTTCGGCGGTGCGGATGCTGTGCTGGCAGAGTGGCGCAAGGCCATCGGCGAGTAAGCTCGGAATATCTGTCGCGGGGCATCTTGGCCCCGCGGCCTCTCCCATCGGATGGCAGGATCATGCTTCTCGAAGCGCTCTCTCAAGGGAAGAAATTCGGTCATCCGGAGGTCAACGAAGACAGCTTCGTCGTCATACCCGGCTCCGGCTACGCCGTGATCGACGGAGTCACCGATCGCAACGGCACGCGCTACGCGGGCATGCTGTCCGGGCAGTTCGCCTCGCGGACCATCAAGCGCGCGACCGAGCGCTTCCTCTTCGAGCAAAAGTCAGCGGAAGTGTCGGCCGCGTTCCGCTACCAAGGCCCGCGCGCCTTCATCGATTATCTGACGGCCGCGCTCCATACCGCCTATCTCGAGCACGGGGTGCTGGGCGATGTCGAGGCCGACTGGAAGCTGCGAGCAGGCTGTACGGTGGTTGCCGCGCTCGAGATCGGTGATCGGCTCGAAGTGGTCGCCGTCGGCGATAGCGGCATCCGCATCAACGGCTCCGACATGCTGTGGGTGCTCAAGCCGCTCGACGACGTGACGAGCATTCTGCGCCGCGAAACCTGGCGCTATTTCGAGGCCAAAGGCCTGCCGGCCGCGCGGTGCGACATCCTCGCCGGCTTCATGTGCTGGCGCGGCACGCAGCATCAGCTGGCAGGCGATGAAACTGCCGATCCCGGCATGGTCGCCGAGATCGAGCAGCGCGCGTTCGCCGCCTGCCGCGCCCACTTGCCGAACGTGCCGGAAGCCGAGCTCATGCAGCTCATCCGCCACGGCATCGAGCACGGTCAGGGCGAGTTTCAGAACGTCATCGACAAGGCGCTCGGCTACGGCGGGCTGGACGGCTTTCACGTGCCCGACCGCTTCATCGAGCATCGCAGCTTTGCACGCGCCGATGTCCATACCATCGAACTCTTTTCAGACGGCTATTTCGCGCCTGCCGCGGGCTTTGGTGTGGCCGAGTGGGAAGCGTCGTTCCGGGCCGTCGAGGCGGCCGACCCGCACAAAATCGATCGCTATATCAGCACCAAGGGGACGACGGCGGTCGCCCTGACCGACGATCGCACCTATCTCGGAGTGAAGTTCGGATGACCGGCGGCAATGGCACAAGGTTCGCCGCGCGATCGCGGCAGGAGACGTCCGCCGTCACGGCGCGCCAGTCCGCCATCATCGAGGCTGTGAGGGCGCAGGGCGCCGTGTCGGTGTCCGTCCTGGCCACGCAGTTCGAGGTGACGCACCAGACGATCCGCCGCGACCTCCGACTGCTGCAGGAGCTCGGGTTGCTGCAGAAGGGCTTCGGCGCCGCATTCGCTTCGCCCGGCGTGGCCCGCCATGGCCATAACGAGCGCGAGGGCACGCTGGTTGACGTCAAGCGACGGCTGGTCCAGGCGCTGGAAGAGTTCCTGACGCCGGACGCGACGGTCTTTGTCGGTCTCGGGACCACGTTCGATACGCTTTATGAGGTGGTGGCACGGCATCCGGGCCTGCTCATCGCCACGCCCAACCTGACGGTCGCCCATACCTGCGCGCTCAACACCGACGCCACGGTCTATGTCTATGGCGGCTACGTCCGGAACAAGGACTCATCAGTGCTGACGATGAGCGACGAGAGCCGCAGGCGCTTCAAGTTCGATATCGCCGTGATCGGCGCCAGCGCCATCGACGACCAGGGCACCGTGCTCGAGTTCGATCCCATGGAAGTCGACTTGGTGCGGGACGTGCTGACGCAGTCGCGCCGGGTCATCCTTGCGGCCCATGGGGAGAAATTCGGGCGCAGCGCCCCGCATGTGGTGACGACGCTCGGGCATGTCGACGTCCTCATCTCCAATGCCGTGCCGCAGATGCGTGACCGCCTCGGCAACGACATGCCCCTGCCGCCCAATCTACGCGTGATCAACGCCTGAGACTGCCCACAACTGGCCTGACAACCTCAACCAGGAGACACAAATGAACCGTAAATCCTTCCTCCACGCCGCAGCCACGACGGTTGCTGCCCTTGCTCTGACGGGCGCCGGCGGTGCCTTCGCCCAAGACGGCATCTCCGGCACGACACTCGTCGTCTACACGCCCAACGAAGAAGGCATGTTGCAGAGCCTCGTCCCGATCTTCGAAAGCGAGACAGGCGTTACGGTACAACTGATCACCGCCGGCACCGGCGAACTCTACCAGCGTATCAACAGCGAGGCCTCCAATCCGCAGGGCGACGTGATGTTCGGCGGCGGCATGGCGCAGGCGAATGCCAATATCGACCTGTGGGCCGAGTACACTTCGGCCGAGGATGCGGGGATGGTTCCTGCCGGCAAGAACAAGACGGGTTTCTACACCCCTTATCAGGCGGACGGCTCGAACCTGCTGGTCAACAAGGAGGCCGCAGCGGCCGCTGGAGTGGAGATCACCAGCTACGCCGATCTGCTGAAGCCCGAACTCAAGGGCAAGATCGCCTACGGCGACCCCACTGCGTCATCGTCGGCTTTCGCCCAGTTGACCAACATGCTCAAGGCTGTCGGCGGCGACTATGAATCCGACGCCTCGTGGGATTACGTGGAGGCGCTGGTGACGCAACTCGACGGCATTTCCATCGGCTCTTCCAGCCAGGTCGCCAAGGACGTGGCGGCTGGGGAGTATATCGTCGGGCTCACCTACGAGCCCCTTTCGCTGAACTTTGTCAGGAGCGGCGCTCCTGTCGAGATCGTCTATCCGGAAGAGGGCGCAGCCTTCCTGCCGGCGACCATCGAGTTGATCAAGGGCGGGCCGAACCCTGAGGCCGGCAAGGCCTTCATCGACTTCGTCATCTCGGAGGAAGGGCAGACGATCATCGCCGAGCAAACTGCAGGTCGTCCGCTCCGCGAGGGCGTCACCAAGCCGGGTGTGCCGGCGCTGTCGGAGATCCCGACGATCGAGGAAGATGGTGCCTACGTGTCTGCCCATCGCGACGATATCGTGGCGAAGTACCGCAAGATCCTAGAGGCGCAGTAAGCGATGGCGCTGGTAGCCGACGGAGAGGCGCGATGACAGCCATTGCGCTTCGTTCCCTGCGGAAGGAGTATGGTGGCCAGATCGCGATCGCGGATCTCGACCTGGACATTCGCGAAGGTGAGTTCTTCACCCTGCTGGGTCCGTCAGGGTGCGGCAAGACAACCCTGCTTCGCATGATCGCTGGCTTCAACTCGATCGAAGCCGGCACCATCTCGTTCGACGGCGTGGTGATCAACGACAAGCCGTCGGCAGCCCGCAACATCGGCATGGTGTTCCAGAACTATGCCCTGTTCCCGCAGATGACCGCTGCCAAAAACGTGGCGTTCGGTCTCCAGACCCGGAACATCGGCAAGGGGGAGAGTGCGCGCCGGGTCGAGGCGGCGCTGCACTCGGTCCATATGGACCATCTCAAGGACCGGCTTCCCGGTGCGCTGTCTGGAGGCCAACAACAGCGCGTCGCACTGGCGCGCGCGCTCGTGATCAGTCCGGCTTTGCTGCTGATGGACGAGCCGCTTTCCAACCTCGATGCCAAGCTGCGTGTCGAGATGCGCGACACGATCCGGCAGGCTCAGCGCGAAGCCGGCATCACCACCGTTTATGTGACGCACGATCAGGAAGAGGCGATGGCTGTATCCGACCGGATCGCCGTCATGAACCTCGGCCTCGTGCAGCAGGTCGGCACCCCGGCCGAGATCTACCGCAACCCGGCCAACCGGTTTGTTGCCGAGTTCATCGGCAAGACCAACCTGCTAGAGCGAGACGCACTGCAGCGTGATGGCAGGCTGGTGGTCGAACTCGGCGAAGGCGTGACGCTCGACATCACTGAGGTGGTCGGCAAGACAACGGACGGCACGATGCAGATTTCGGTTCGCCCCGAAGCGGTCCGCGCCGCCGACAGCGGCATCCAGGCCGAAGTCGTGGACGAGACCTTCCTCGGCTCGCACTCGCAAGTGCGGGCGCGGCTGAGCTCAGGCGAGACCATCGAGTTCCTCGAATTTTCGCACCGTGCGTCGCTTTGGCAGCGTGGCGACAAGGTAACGCTGCAACTGGACACGAGCATGCTCACCTTCTTTGACGCCGAGGACGGCGTCTCGGTGATGCGCGGAGCGTCGAAGTGACGGCCCAGACGGGGCGTTTCGACGGCTGGACGGCGGTCGCCGTAGCGCTGACCGGCGGCTATCTCCTCATGATCATCTGGCCGCTGGTCCTGGTGTTGATCAACAGCGTTGCTGTCGGCGGGACCTTCGCACTTGCGGGGTTCGAGACCTTCTTCTCGTCCCGCCTCTACTACGGCACATTGATCAACAGCATCCTGGTGACGGTGTGCGTGACGCTACTGTCGCTCGCGATCGCCTTTCCCCTCGCCTACTTCATGACGATGTTCCGCGTCATGGGCAATGGCATGGCGCAGGTGCTGATCCTTGCATCGATGATGTCGCCGCCGTTCATTGGCGCCTATTCGTGGATCCTGCTGCTGGGCAACAACGGCATGATCACGCAGCTGGTGCAGGATGTTTTCGGCTTCAAGCCGCCGAGCATCTACGGCTTCGTCGGCATCGTGCTGGTGCTGACGCTGCAGTTGGTGCCACTGATCTTCACCTACCTGATGGGCGCGTGGCGAACGGTGGATGTGTCGCTGCTCGAAGCCTCTGAAAGCATGGGTATCACCGGCTGGCGGCGCGCCGTACAGGTGATCACGCCCCTGCTCTGGCCGACGGTGCTGGGCGGCAGCCTATTGGTGTTCGTGCGCGCCTTTGCCGACTTCGGCACGCCGATGCTGATCGGACAGGGATATCGAACCGTTCCCGTGCTGATTTATAGTTCGTTCGTTGGCGAGGTGAGCATCGACAAGAGCTTTGCCGCGTTCGTAGCAGTCATCGTCATCATCGTGACCCTCGCGGTGTTCCTGTTCCAGAAGTACCTGGTCGACAGGCAGAAAATTTCGATGACGGCGATGCGCTCCATCGAGCCGAAGCGGCTCACGGGATGGCGCAACATCGCAATCCACGCCTATGTCTATGGCTTCCTGGCGCTGGCCCTGGCGCCGCTCATCGTCGTGGTCATCAGTTCGTTCCGCAACACCCTGTACGGGCAGTTCGTCGACGGCTACTCGTTGCGCAACTATGTCGGAGCACAGCGCGATATCTTCCGTTATGTGGGCAACACCTTCAGCATCGGACTGACAGCACTGGCGATCCTCGTGGTCGTTGCCATCCTCCTCGCCTATGTCACTGTGCGGCGCCGGGGCCCGCTGAGCGGGACGCTCGATACCATGACCATGGTGCCCTATGTCGTCCCGGGCCTGATCATCGGCATTGCCCTCGTCACCGCCTTCAGCCAAGGACCGATCATCCTAACCGGCACCTTCGCAATCATGGTGATCGCGCTCGCCATCCGCCGCCTCCCTTACTCCGCACGCTCGATCGCGGCCTTGATGCACCAATTCAACACCAGCATCGAGGAGGCTGCAATCAGCTTGGGCGCCTCGAAGTTCCGGACCCTTGTGCAAGTCATCGTGCCGGCGCTGGCCCCGGGCATCCTGTCGGGAGCGGTGCTGAGCTGGGTCACGATCATCACCGAGCTCAGTACGACTCTGTTCCTTTACAACACCTCGACCCAGACGCTGTCGCTCGGAATCTACGCGCAAGTCATTCGCGGCCAACTGGGCACCGCGGCCGCACTTTCGACCATTCTCCTGGTGCTGACTATGATCTCGCTCTTCCTGCTGATGCGCCTCCCCGGCGGCCAGCGGGCACTGCGGGTCTAGTTGGGCGCCGGAAAACATTGCCACGTTGTTCTCCGGGAGGTCCTGGCCGGAGGTCGGCGCTATAGGCAAATTGCCATGGCTTGCGGAACGGCTGAGGCCGAGCGCGTAGCTGTCACACGTTCACCCTCCCGACAAGTGACCGCTTTGGGCCAAAAACCGGCCCCTTGAGGTACGGTCGACCGCTCGCGGGAGCGAAGCGGTGGGCGGGATGGCAAGGATGTTGCCATGGACACCGCCACTCAGGTTCGCCGGCCCTGGAACAAGGGGCTTATTGTTGGGCAGAAGCGCCCGCTCCTTCCACGACAAGTTTGGTCAATCCGCGTTCGGCTGGAGATGTCGGCCTCTGTCCGGGACCTCGCTCTGTTCAACCTTGCGATCGACAGCAAGCTGCGAGCGTCGGACCTGGTGCGGCTCAAGGTTGAGGACGTCTGTTCTGGCAGGGTCGTACGCGACCGCGGAGTCGTAATTCAGCAGAAGACCGGTCGCCCCGTCCAATTCGAGATCACGGAGGTGACTCGGCAATCGGTCGAGCGATTGTTGGCCAGCCAACCATCAGCGGATGGCTACCTGTTCCGGAGCCGTACTCGTGGGCGCGCTCACATCTCCGCCCGGCAATACGCTCGTATTGTTCACCGCTGGATAGGCAACATCGGGCTCGATGACCGGGGGTTTGGCACTCACTCGTTGCGTAGAACCAAAGTCGCCCAACTCTATCGGAAGACTGGCAACCTACGGGCGGTACAGCTGCTGCTCGGACACGCGAAGATCGAGACAACCGTTCGCTACCTTGGCGTCGAAGTAGACGACGCGCTTCGGCTCGCGGAGCAGATCGAGCTCTAGTTGTTGGCGCGAAACGAAGGGTCGGTTTCGCGCCACAAGCGGTCGTTGACCGCGCCGCCTGCGCTCCATTTATCAGAACGTAGCAGCGGTCAGGCGGTGGATCGCAGCCAAAGCTGGCGGTGCCCACGTCGCCTTACCTCCTGGTCGACCGTGGGCGCCATCATCGCCAATGACCAAGCAAACAAGAGCCTTGAGGAGCGCCCAACCGCGAGCCCGTTTCATTGTCGCCTCGTCAGCATGCGGAACGTATCGCGCATAGAACCGGTCGATAGCTCCGTCAGGCAGCAATAGCCATGCCGCGCCTAGATCACAGGCAGGGTCGCCCGCACAGAGGTCGCCGAAGTCGATTATCCCGCAGATGCTTCCATCCTTGATCAAGACGTTCGCGGGGTGCAGGTCTGCATGGATCCATCTCGCCGAAGCGGCCCAATCGGCGGCGGCCGCTGCTTCCTCCCAGACCTCAAGCACCTGGTCAGCAGTTGTAATCAAGCCGCGATCGGTGGCCAGCTTGAGAAAGTGCGTCACGCCCCCGCCAGATGCTGACAGCGACCCGCCTCGTCCGTGGCGCCCGACGGGCGCATTTGGTGGAGCAACATCATGGAGAGCAGACAAGAAGGCGGCTAGAGCATCAGCCGCCGCAACGCCATAGGTCGCGAAAGTGCGATCTGCAGGTTCGCCGGGGACCCAGGTGGTGACGATCCAGTTACGGGGGAAACGTTCGGAGGGGAGGCCCAGTCTTTTCGGGACTGGTATGGGGAGTGGGAGTCGGGACGCTAAACCTGGGAGTAAGCGATGTTCCTTGAGCAGCAATTCGTCCGCGTCATCAGTGGCCCAGGGCAAGCGAACTGCAAGGTCGTTCCCTAGCCGCCACAATTGATTGTCCCAGCCCAATGCGCCCAGAGACAGTGGCAAGCCAGCAAGATCGGGATGTTGTTCGCGCAACAGCGCCGCAATCAGGTCTGCGGTAATCTCGACCTTGTTTCCAGGCACGCCGACACCCCTCGCACAATAGCGCTACACGCCTGATCAATGAGCCTAAATTGCGATGGAAGAACTCTTACTTAGGCCTATGACGCCTATGGTGACCACAGCTTAAGCCAGCGTCTGTTCCGGGCCAAAAGCGGCCTCTCGTGTTACCCTGGTGTTACCCCGGCCGAAGAGCATGGTACCGCGTGTCAACGACAAGTAGATTTTGTTGTGGCTTCGCTGGCATTTAGCCGCTCGGTCTGGCATTGGCCGCAACGAGGACGGTTGCCTTCCGTAGGCAGAGGTTGAGTCGTCGGTGGCGCTCTGCCTTATGCGGCTCCACGCAGTAGACAATGCCCACTATTCGGCAGGCTCGGGCTCGGCTGTCTTGATCCTGAGCCCCAGCACCAATTCACGCTGTCGATGGGTCGGTACATTCCCATAGGTGAAAATCGTCGTCTTCAGGTCATCGTGCCCGAGGTTCTGAGAATAAGCCTTCATCGCCGCGATCGAGTTCGTCGACTCCATCACCACCAGCGTCATGGTTTTCCTGATGCTGTGCGGTTTGAAGGCGGACACGTCTGCCCCGGCGCATGCCTTGCTCAAAATCCTTCTGATCGCATCGGCATTCGCCCACGTGCCACGTGCCAGTCGAGGCGGCATCCGAATACCGTCCGGTCCAAAGGACGTGTCGGTCTTTGGAAAAAGTGGGTCGGTGGGGCCGAACCCGTGGTCCTCCACCAACTCCTTCTTCCATTCGGCGACGATGTCGAAAAAGCCGGTATCGAAGTCGTTCAGCCATGTCGGAAAGGTCTTGCGAAACTTGGTCCGGACGTGGCGCGAGTCCTGAAACAGCTGCTTGTCGTCAACGTCAAAGTCCTGCACCTGAAGGGACGCCACCGCATCGTCGCGCGCCGCGGACATGGCGATCAACGCCACGACGGCGCGGTCGCGGCGGTCAATTGGGGTACCTGTAGGCATCGCCGCAACCATTGACTGCAGTTCCCCCAAGGTCGGCACCCTTGTCGGTCGTGTCGCCCGCGCAATAGCCTCGTCGTGCAGTGATGGGCTGAAGTAGTCAGCATCGGTCTTCAGAATGCGATTGCGAAAGCCCTTCTGCTCGGCAAGCCACCGCACAAAGTCCCGGATCGCGTAGAGTGTCGAGGTGATCGTCGCCTTGCTGAGACGTGTTCCGCTTCGCGCCGCGTTCTGGCTGGCGAGGTGCTTCTTGAATGGCCCGGCCTGCTCCACTCTGAGGCTCCCAAAGTCCCGCCTGCGGCTGAACTCCTCGAAGCGATCAAGAGCTGCCGCTACCTGGTCAATGGTCTTGTCGTTCTTCTGGCGCGCATTGCGCAGCCACTGGAAATAGCGGTGCTTGACCCGCTCGTTTGATGGATTCGGCTTCATCGATGGGACCTTTCCTGAAGTGACAATTCAGACTGCAATCTCAACTCCCCTTTAGGTGTTCGGACTGCGGCCTCGTCACGATCTCCAGTTCCCCGCGATGGACGGCGAGCCGGGCAGCGCCGACCCGCTGGTTCATCAGCCCATCGCAGACCGGGCATATGCCGACTACACTGCTTGTGTTGCCCGGACCGAGCACCAGGTCGGCCATTGAACCCGCAGGCCGGCGAGGGGCACCGCAGCCGAAGCAATAGAGTTCGCCCGGCCCGCATGGGCTCTTGCCGGCTGACCGTCGCGCGTCATGAAACCGGTTGAGCTCGGTGCCGTGGATAAGGAACGGTCGTGCGGCTTCATTCGGCTGCAGGCCGTCGGCCAGCCAGTTCCGAACTGTCTGGCGATGAACGCCATAGAGCTCGGCGACCTCGGCGATTGTGTAGCTGTAGTGAGTCTTGGCCCTTCGCGGGTTGTGTCGCCGACGAGCCATCTGGTCACGCCTCGACCGACGTCGAGCGTCGCGGCGCACCGATCCGGGCTTCAGCCCAGGCGTCGAGGTCGGGCGCCGCGTAGATGGGGAACCGTCCGGCCTTGCGGTAGATCGGTCCACCGCCGACGACGGCGAGCTTCGCCAGCCATTTGGCCGAACATGGGATTCCCCAGGTTTCGCGAACATAGTGAGCGGCGTCGGCGCGACGAAAGTATCTTGAGGTGGCCTGCATAGTCTCAACTCCATTCCGGGAACACCCCGGCTGAGTCGAGAAAATGAGCGCTACCGGACTACGAAAAAAGCGCGACGAATTTGCGTAACGGCAGATTCCGCCACAGAAACACCGTTACGATTTTTCGTGGTCATAGAGCGATCTAGCTCCGATTCCGAACAGACCACGGCCTTTGAATGGCACCGGCGGATACTTGCCACTCGGCGCCGGGGAGATGTCTGCTAGTGCCGCAGCAAGGCCGGTGTCAGAATTGTGCAAGTGCGGCCTAAGGTCCATTTGTGCGGCGCGGCGCCGTTGCTCGTGAAACCGGGTCTCTAGCGTGTCTGGGTTCTTCCCTTTCCAAGCACCGCGTCGTTTGGCCAGAGTGCGGCACGCATTTGCCACCGATGGCTCGCCTTCGTCGAGTACCCCCAGTACGGCTTCATAGAGGGCGAAGTCGAAGTAGCTTCGACCCGGGCGCCCCCGCTTGCGCGGCCGCTCCTCAACGGTTGTGAAACCCGGCACGTGCGCAAAGGCCAGTTCGATGGCCAACTGCTTCCAGTTAATGTCGTCGTCGTCCGTGACCGCGCTATAGTGCTCGGCGAGAAGGACAAGCTTCTTCCCCAACGCGTCCAGATTGGCCTTGGTAGCCCGCGCCTCCAGTCCCTCGGCAGACTGATCTTTTTCGCCCAAGAGCAGGCTGAACAGACCGCCGCTTATGGCCTTCACTCGCACATGGGGCTCTCCCAGTTCGCCGGGGTAGTCGACTATAGGGATGTGTTTCTTGGCACCCAAAGACCGCTAACCCCCCCAGTTTGCGTTTCGGAGGATTGTCGCTTCGGGCGCCACGCTCTCGGCGTCGCCGGCCGCCAGCGCCCGGCAGTACCAGATGATCACCTCGGCGGTGAGTTGCACTCTGCCATAGACGCTAGCTTCTCCCTCGGCGGGCAGGAGTGACGAAGGGGTCTTAAGTCGCTCGAAAACCATGCTGCGAGGGTTGTGATCGCTCATGAAGTGGGAGAATACTCACACCCTTGGGGTCGGCAAGCGATTGATTTGAAGTGTACCTGAACAATCCGAATGATTAGCGGCGGGCTATTCACCCGCGACTTCCTAGTTGAGGGCGTTCGAGACACGGAGGCTTGGGCGGCGTTTACGCATTCCCAAACTCAGCATGTCGGGGAGCAGGTTGCGGCCCGGGTGGTCTCGCTGGCCGGGCAAAGGACGCCGACGGAGGCCGAGACCGAAAAGGATCTGATCTGGCCGGTGCTGGAGCAAATCGGTTGGTCCGACATGTCCGTTCAGCAAAACCTGTCGGCCAAGGCGCGCGACGACGTTCCGGATGCACTGCTGTTCCCCAGTTCCGAGGCCAAAGCGCTGGCCATGCCCCTTGAGGCATGGAAGCGGTTCCAGCATGGCGCGTGCGTCGTCGAGGCCAAGCGTTGGGATCGTGTGCTTGATCGCGAAGATGCGCGTCGCCGTGGCAGTGAAGGCGTGCCCTCCACGCAGATGCTGCGTTACCTGCGGCGCGTCGACGACGTGACGGGCGGCATGCTGCGCTGGGGCATCCTGACCAATGGCCGGCACTGGCGGCTGTATTTCCGCGGCGCCCTATCGGTTGCCGAGGACTTCCTAGAAATCGACCTAGGCAAGCTGTTCCGGCTGCCCGGATGCGAGCGCGACCTGCTCGACCGCCGCCCAGATGTGTTCGCGACGGACGCGGAGTGGGATGCGCACGTCCTCAGACTCTTCGTGCTGATGTTTGGCCGCGAGGCATTCCTGCCGACGGATCGCGAGGAGACATTCCATCAGTTGGCCCTCAGGGAAGGCAAGCAGTGGGAAGCCAAGGTCGCCAGCGACCTGTCGACAGTCGTCTTCGAGGTGTTCCCAGTCCTCGGAGCCGCCCTTGCAGAGGCCAACGGGCGCGTTGTCGCAGAACTCGATGGTGGCGCCCTGGAAGGGCTGCGGGAAGCCGCCCTGACGCTGCTCTACCGGTTGCTGTTCGTGCTGTATGCCGAAGACAGAAACCTGCTGCCGGACGAGTCTGGCCCCTATGCCGAGTACTCGCTGACGAGATTGCGAAGTGAGATCGCCGACAAGAAGGCCCGCGGCCAGGCTTTTTCGGACAGGATGAGCGTCTACTGGGCTCGCCTCGAAGGCATCTTCGACGCCATCGCCCACGGCAACAATGACCTAGGCATTCCCGCCTACAATGGCGGTCTCTTTGAGCCGGCTCGGACGCCGCTGCTGCGCGATGCCAAGCTGCCGGACGCAGTCATGGGCGAGGTGATCTTTCGCCTGTCGCACCTTGAGACCGGCGATGGCCGACCGCCCCGCTACATCAACTACCGCGACCTGTCGGTGCAGCAGCTTGGCTCGGTTTACGAGCGGATACTTGAGCACGGGTTTGCCGTGGCCGATGGGCGAATCGTGCCGGCCGACGACCCGGCCGCCCGCAAAGGCTCGGGCAGCTACTACACCCCCGAGGAGCTGGTGCGGCTCATCATCGAGCGCGCCGTGGGGCCGCTGGTCGACGAGCGCATTGATGATTTTGCGGGAAGGGCGGAAGCACTTGTCACCGCCGACGCTTCGACTCGCCTTGCCGGACTGTCGCCGCTTGATCCTGCCAGCCGCCTGCTCGAACTGAAAATCTGCGACCCCGCGATGGGTTCGGGGCACTTTCTCGTCAGCCTCGTTGATTGGCTGACTGACCGTGTGCTCGAAGCCATGGCGGATGCGAGTGCCTGGGCCCTGCCGCATGAGTACATCTCGCCGCTGTCGGACCGCATTGCCTCGGTTCGGGCGCGGATACTGAGCGAGGCCAAGGCCAACCACTGGCCGCTGGTCGAGTCCAATCTTGACGATCGCCACATCGTCCGCCGCATGGTGCTGAAGCGGGTCGTCTACGGTGTCGACAAGAACCCGATGGCGGTGGAGCTCGCCAAGGTGGCGCTGTGGCTCCACTCGTTCACGGTCGGAGCGCCGCTCTCCTTCCTCGATCATCACCTGAGGACCGGCGACAGCGTGATCGGCGCCTGGGCGCGGCCGACGGTCGAGCGGCTCGAACAGCATGGCGGGCTCTTCAACCCCGGCACCATCGCCAGCGTCGAAGCGGTGTCTCGCTTGATGGAAACCATCGAGGAAAAGTCCGACGCCGATATTTCCGAAGTCACGGCGTCCAAGGCCGATTTCGATGTGGTCGAACAGACCACGGGACCGCTCAGCGGGCTGTTCTCGCTTATGACGGCGGAGCGGCTGATGGGGGTGTTCGATGCCGCGCCGAAAAAGGAGCCTACCCCGGCCGACCGCTTCGTCGCCAAATCCGAGCGGCAGGCGGCGCAATGGCGCGAGCAGACGCGGGCCTTCTCCGAGGCTTCGGCGCTCAACATGGTGCTCGGCGAGGCGTTCGGCGATCCGACGCAGATCGCCGGCGGCACACTCCGGGTTGCCTCCGATGAACTGCGCGAGCAGGCTGCCCGCGACCCCGCCGCGGTCGGCGACGCACAGGCCAGCCTGTTCCCCTCGCTCAGCACCGACAGCCAGCGGCGGCTCGATGCCGACCGGCTCATCGAACGGGCGCTGCAACTGAGCGCCAGGCACCGCTTCTTCCATTGGGAGATCGGCTTTCCCAATGTCTGGGCCAACCTGCTGTCCGCCGCGCCCAAAGGCGGGTTCGACGCGGTGATCGGCAATCCGCCCTACGTGCGGCAGGAACTGCTAGGCGACGAGATCAAGCGTGCGCTCAAGACCGACTATGCCACCTTCGACGGCATGGCCGACCTCTATGTTTACTTCTACGAGCAGGGCCTGCGTCTGCTTCGGCCCGGCGGGCGGATGAGCTACGTGGTCACCAACAAGTGGCTGAAGGCCGGCTATGCCGAACAGTTACGCGAGATGTTCGCCAACCGGGCCGAGTTGGAGTTCATCGCCGATTTCGGCCACGCCAAGCACTTCTTCCCCGATGCCGATGTGTTCCCCTCGGTGATCGTGGTACGCAAGCCCGGTGCCGGCACCCCGAAGGACGAGACGCAGGTCTGCGTCATACCGCGCGAGGCGGTGCCGGAAAAGGGGCTGTCGGTTGCAGTGGCGGCGGCGAGTTACCCTCTGCCGCGCACCCATTTTACGCGCGAAAGCTGGACCCTCGAACCGCCCGACGTGGTCGCCCTGCTCGATAAAATCAGGCGCAACGGTTTACCGCTGGTGGAACATGCGGGGGTGAAACCACTCTATGGGATAAAGACGGGACTAAACGAGGCCTTCCTGATCGACAAAGGGAAGCGCGATCAGATGGTCCGAGAAGACCCCAATTGCGCCGGGGTTATTCAGCCCTATTTGCGCGGGCAGGACCTTAGGCGATGGCGGTCCCCTGCCTCGGGTCTCCATATGATTGTGATGAAATCTAGCAGCGACCATTCTTGGCCGTGGTCAAACGCCGTAGATGAAGCCGAGGCCGAGGCGATATTTGCCGTCACCTACCCATCGCTCTTTAGGCACATGAAGCGTTGGGAATCCGAGGTCGACCCTACGTCAGGAAAACTCAAAGGGCTGAGACACCGGGAAGACCAAGGCCGGTTCTGGTGGGAACTGCGCCCGTGCGCCTATTATGATGCATTCGCAAGACCCCGCCTGCTGGTCAAGCGCATCGCGTTCTATGCAAGTATTTCTTCTGCTACAGAGCCGGCGTTCGTCAACGACTCGGCCGTCCTTGTCCCCACTGAGAATGGCGCGTCAATGGCAACGCTGAATTCCCCGGTTGGATGGTACACATGCTTCAAGTCCTATCCACATAAGAAGGACGAGGCGGTCGCAATGGATATCGCCTACCTCGAAAGCCACCCCATTCCAGATTTTGATTCCGCCAAGGCTGACGCGACAGATGCCTTGATTTCCCAGCTGTCTCCGTTCGGCGAACAAATAAGGTCTTCTACGAACTCGCTCCTCGACTGGCTCCATCACGAGTTTGGCGTCCAAAAGCCTGGCCGAGCCCTCGAACAGCCGCATGATCTCGATGCAGATGAGTTCGTCGCCGCGGTGCGCGGAGCGCTACCGAAATCGAGGCGCTGGTCGGTGTCAGAAGTTGCCCGGCTGAAGGCGGAGTACTCGGAGACAGTCGCCCCCGCCCGCGAGGCGGCCGCCGAGATCGTGTTGCTGGAGCGAAAGCTATCGGATCTGGTGAACGGCGCCTACGGTCTGACCTCCGAGGAAGTAGCGCTGATGTGGCGCACCGCTCCGCCACGCATGCCGCTTGATCCCACCGCCGAACTTCGGAGGCTCGGCATCGAGGTCTAGCGCCCGACCGGTTTCGCTTGGTTCGGGAACGGCACGACTTGTGCCGTGGGATGACTGGCGAAAGCAGCATGCACGGACCGAGAGATGTCATCCGCCGCCCGCTTAACAGGATCGTCTGCAAGGTGCGCATAACGGCTCGTCGTCTTGACGTCGGCATGGCCAAGGATGGCGCCGATCACCGGCAAGGCGTCGCCCCGCGCCAGCCCGACCGAGGCGAAGCTATGCCGCAGGTCGTGTAGCCGCAGGTTCGGAAAGCCAGCGGCAGTACGCGCCTTCCGCCAAACCTTCTCGACGCCTTGAAAGTGGCTGTCGCCGCTGGCGGCCGGGAACACAAATGCGCTTCCCGCGATCGCCGTAACGCTCGCCAGCACCTCGCAGGCAGGCGCGCCGATCGGGATTACCTTTGCCCCAGTCTTGCTGTCGCCAAGCCGCAGGTAGCCGCGTTCAAGGTCGACTTCCGACCAGCGCAGCGACGTTATTTCGGCCTTACGTGCGCCGGTGAAGGCGAGCAGCCGGATAATCGCGAGCGCCGACGGATTGGCTCCCTCGGTTTCCAACGCGGTCAATGCGGCGCCAACCTTGCCTAGTTCAGCGGCCGACAGGAAGGTTTCGCCCTTCCTGTCGGCGTAGCGCTTGACCCCGCGCACCGGATTGTCAGTACGAAGCTGGCGCGACACTGCGAAAGTCATGATCCCGCCGAGCAGGCCCACCGTGCGCGTCGAGGTGCCCCTGCCGCCTTCGACAATGGCGCGCCCGTGACGTTTGGTCTTCTCGTCGGCAGCGGTCTTGCCATTCGCCACGTCGCGCATGAATTTCTCGACGTCAGTCCGGGTGATTTCGCCGATCCGCTTCTTGCCGAGTAACGGCTTGATATGGCGCTCAATCAGCCCGGTGTCGGTGGCGATGGTGCTTGCCTTCTTGGTCTCGCAGCCTTCCCTGAGGTAGAGGTCGCAGACCTTGTCGAAGGTCATTTCGGCGCGGAGCTTGGCCTTCTCGGCCGCGCGGTCCTGCCCCAACTCGGCCTGCAGGATGATTGACTTGGCTTCGTCGCGCGCTTTGTCGGCTTCGATCTTACCCACCGCGCCGATCGTGACGCGCCGTTGCGGCGAGTTGCGTCCCCCCGTGCGGTAGACCGCGACGAAGGACTTGGCGCCGGTGGCGCGCACGCGCACACCGAACCCGATCAACTCACCATCCCAATGCACGTAGTCCTTGCCCGTCACCTGAAGGGCATCAACCGTCCGCTTGGTTATCCGACCCGCTGCCACTTTCTATCTCCATCTTCGCCGCTCGATCCGCTGGGGTAACACCGGGGTAACACCGGGGTAACACGCCGAAGGGAATTCGCGGAAACCGTGAGAATAGCATATGGCCGAAAACCGTTGCATTGCAAGGTCTTCGGCGTTTCATAGAAGCACTCGGAACGCGCGAGAATACAGAAACCCTTGCCCTCCGAAGGCAGAGGTCACAGATTCGAATTCTGTCGGGTGCGCCACTAACCCTCACAATAAATGACCAAATTGCCGCCATGCGTCGCCGGCGTTCGAATTGCCTGCGCGCTGGTAGCCACCCGATAGCCACCAGAATCACGCTGCGGGTCTCGTGCTACATTGGCGCTGTGAAGGTCTGCTTCGCGCCCGATTGTGTTGCTCTAGACTAGTTTCCGTCCGCAAACGGCAAGCGATTGATTTTGTTTGGTGAATCGGTGTTTTCGCGGGCAAGGCCCGGCGGTTTCAGGTATCTTGGATCATTCCACTGAGTCCAAGTCCCCGCCACCGCCGGAGCCGACAATGCGCCAAGAACGCACCGTCCAAGCCAGTATATTCGATGTTTTCGCGGCACGAGATCGGCCGTGAGTTGAAGGCGATGTCGCAATGGCTGGACGAGCATGGCGAACTGCCTGGCCTTGTGGCGCGCGATCTGGTCCGGGTGGGCGTCAAGGCGACGGGGCGGCAAGGCCTGTCGGCCGAGCAGTGCTGCGCTGTGCGCTGCTCAAGCAATATCGGCAACTGACCTATCAGGAGCTGGCGTTCCCACCTCGAGGACTCGGCCTCGTTTCGCGCCTTTGCCCGCTTGCCATGGTCATGGAGCCCGCAGAGTCAGTGCTACAACACACGATCAGTGCGATCCGCCCCAGACCTGGGAACAGATCAATCGAGCGCTGCTGGCAAGGCGCGCGTCAGGCAAACTCGAAGACGGTGCGGTCATGCGGCTGGACAGCACCGTGACCTCGGCCCTCGCGCATGGCCGAGCGACGGCAGCCTGCTTTGGGATGCCGTACGCGTCGTGGTGCGCCTGCTGAAGCGGGCCGACGCATTGAGTGCTGGCACCGGCCTGGCTCGCGTGACTCATTGCCGCGCCGCCAAGAAGCGCCCGTGGATCCAGTTCACGCGCGGTCGTCCAATCGGGTCCAACTCTACCGCGGAACTGATCGCAATCGCCCGCGCCACGTTGGCCTATCTGGATCAGGCGAGCGAGGGATTGGCCACGCCAAGCCATCCGCATATCGCGCCGTGGCACGCTAGGTCCGTCACTATCGGCCGCTGGTCGAAACGCATCATCGAAACAGAGTGATGGCGGGTGTTGGCCGGTGAGGGCAGTCCCGGCCGGCGATGCTGGTCAGCCTGTTCGAAGAGCACGCCTGATATCATCGTCAAAGGTAGCCGTGTCACCGAGTACGGCCACAAGCTCAACACTACCGGCCAGAAGCGGCATGATCCTCGACCTGGATGATCGAGGGCGGGCAACCCAGCCGACAGTGACCGCTTGCTGCCGATGCTGGAGCGCCATATCGAGCTGTATGGGCAAGCGCCGCGGCAAGCGGCAGCCGATGGCGGCTTCGCCACCCGCCAACCTGACCGCAGCCAAGACCCTGGGCGTTCGCGACATGGCCGCTACAAGAAGCAGCCTTAGCATCGAGGACATGGTCACAACAAGTGGGTCCTATCTGCGCGGCTGCGCAGCAGGCCGGCATCGAAGCGGGCATCTCATGCCTCAAGCGCGCCTACGGCCTGGCTCGCTGCACCTGGCGAGGTCTCCCGACCACTTCAAGGCCTATGTCTGGTCTCGGTCGTCGACTCGGGCCTCGTCCATCACCCGCCTCAAGCCAACCTGACAGCGGACCAGGTATCCCCATGACCCGCGCCGGCCAAGCCGCCCGCTTCGCCACGCCCACGGCACCCCCGTAATGGCACAGCTGCCCACCAAAATCCCGCCCCGCCGACTGCCGAGCGTCCCAAAACCAGCGTCCACCGTCGATAACTCGGTGAGCGTGAACCAAAAAACGCGTTTGCGGACCGGAAACTAGACTAG